>OZ246012.1:0-3472500 GCA_965230615.1 Gammaproteobacteria bacterium | reverse complement strand
GGCGTTTGTACAGGCACAGGGCTTACCGGATCAGTCGCCGCACATAATAAAGGGTCAAACACTTCAACCCCCATCGCATCACTGAATGCGGCAACAATCAGCTCACGAATGCTGCTGACCTGACTGTGATATGAAAAAGGCCTAATCCGTAGATCGGCCTCAACCCCTTCAACACCACTGAGATCAACTTGCCCATTCGGCTCAGCACTAATATGACCGAAGCTCACACGCTTAGCCAATAAGGGCAATGTTATGCGGCTACCACTGGCTCGTGCCTGCGTCACCACATGGTCACGAATAATGCGTAATTCGGCCGTCATTTCATCTGCCAGTTGCTCAATAATGCCAAGCCCATATAAAGACATCGCACCGGCTGTTTGGACAGGCTCCTGGCTTGATACATTTAACAGGTAACCTGGCTGCTGATGACAGGCAATACAACTGCTCACCTGCGCTGCTTGAGTCACTCGCGGCTCACCATATTCTTTTATTGGTTTTTGTGGCGAAGTAGCAGGCTTTACAAACTGTCTTTGCAGCACTTGATAGCCTTGCTGCACAGCCTGCAAGGGATCATCCTTAACGAGTGATAATGGCAGCCCCGCCGTCGATTCAGGCGCCGCCCCCGGCACCAGAAAGTATAGAAAAGTTGACAAGCTACATACCAATAAAACAAGCACAATAGGCCATTGGCGCAACATAGATATAAATCTCCCAAGAGACAAACTATCCTTAAAGTGAAAAACTACCCCCCACTTTCCATCTCTACTTGAGAGAGAGTATCTATATAATATTTTATCCGATCATGGTTTTCCTATCACCTGCCACACAAAGTTAAACATAACTTTCTGATTTTGTGACAGCCGTCATCAGCAATCGCGGATATGCTGCAAGATTAGCAAATAGAGTATTTTGAATGCATGCCTATCTTATGCTGCTTTTCAGTGCAAAACCGTTATGAGCAGAGGCAAAAACCAGCCCTGCTTTAGCAGCTTATTATCCAACGCTTACTGGCATAGATAATATATCGCGATGCAAGCAAAGCACAATAGATAAGTGCGGCCCCATATACCAGGGCATAGACAAAAAGTATAAAAAAGAAGCGCTACCGCAAGCAGCGGTAGCGCTGTATAGCAATGATTATATTTGGCCTAATGTTTTTAATAGGTTGGCAAAATATTCAACGGTTCTTGGCAAACCTTCATCAAGCTTGATTCTTGGCTCCCAGTCAAGCTTCTCTCTTGCCACAGTGATATCAGGCTTACGCTGCATTGGATCATCTGATGGCAATGGCTTATGAATGATTTTTGATGATGAGCCGGTGAACTCAATGACTTTTTGCGCGAGTTCCAAAATAGTAAATTCACCTGGATTACCAATATTAACCGGCCCAGTCACACCTGGCTCACTCGACATCAGCCGAATAATCACTTCAACCAAGTCATCTACATAACAGAAAGAGCGAGTTTGGTCACCATCACCATAGACAGTAATAGACTCACCTTTAAGTGCCTGCACAATAAAGTTTGATACGACACGGCCATCATTCGGGTGCATTCTCGGCCCATATGTATTAAAGATACGACCGACCTTAATGTCTACCCCATGTTGACGATGGTAATCAAAGAACAATGTCTCTGCACAACGCTTACCTTCATCATAGCAAGACCGAATACCGATTGGGTTCACATTCCCCCAATACGATTCAGACTGAGGATGTACCACAGGGTCTCCATAAACTTCACTGGTAGATGCCTGAAAAATTCTCGCACCTTGACGCTTAGCCAAACCGAGTAAATTAATTGCCCCATGAACACTAGTCTTGACCGTAGCTACAGGGTCATGTTGATAGTGTACTGGCGAAGCCGGACAAGCCAGGTTATAAATTTCATCGACTTCGACAAATAAAGGATGAGTAACATTATGACGCATTACTTCAAAATGCGGATTACTCATAAGGTGGGCGATATTATCCTTAGTCCCTGTATAGAAACTGTCAACACACAATACTTCATTGCCCTCATTTAGCAAACGCTCGCACAGATGTGATCCAAGAAAGCCTGCCCCGCCCGTCACTAATATTCTTTTACGAAATGCATATCCCATTACTGCCACCTACATGTTTGTATTTTTGATCAACAATATCACCCATAAAAATCTCCATAGCAAACACTACAACAGTAGCGCTATGCAGTTTTAGCAGGCTTTAAAATTAAAGTTTTTTTACATCGAACGCACATCTCTTTAATTCCATATCAATATAAATCTCGCCCAGAGAGCACGATGCAACACGAATTATATAGAATTCTATAATCTTAAGCCATGAACTTTTGTTAACACGATAGCTTTTTAAAGGTTTCAACAATAACTTTCCAGCATCTATATAGCTTGACTTATCACACTTCACTCACTGAAATACCCCGTACTTAACACTATAGTAATGGCATTGAACAGTAAATGTTTAACTCATAACTGTATATACAACACTAATACCTTGGGCTGTCATACTGTCATTCGATCAACCTCAAAGCTTTACTTCTAACATCATTAAGTAGACTCTGTATTGTTTCCTTTGGATATACATTACTAAACCACGTTAGAGAAATAGACAAGCGTCCCGCAAAAGAGTACGCACTTACACCATATAGACTACCAACATGCATCACAGGCAGAAATAAAACATCAATCGTTAATGCTTTATATTTCTTCTGAAGTGGCAAAACACCTAGGTTAGTTAAAAATAATACGCTATTACGCTTATTATAGTGTTGCTGCTTTTTTAAAAAAGCAGGTGTTAATAATGCCATTACACGCTGATTACTCGATAGGGCTGCCAGACTTGCTTTAACTTCACTATCACTTGTCAAAGCATCTGTTTTTAATTTTATGCTTCTTGCAAAGCTCCAAAAATTATCATGATTTTGGCATTGCAAAAATTCAACACTATATGACATTAAACGTAAAGCATCTTGCATTTTTAAGTCAAATGCCTTGCGATAATCCACAGGCACCATAACGCGCCTTTTATTTTTCCCATCTATTACTTCAACCGATGAAATAAACAACGCCAACAATAGCGCATTAACGGTTGTATTGTTTTGACGCGCCTGACGAACAAGTGCCTTAGATTGCTTTTCAGAGAATTGCAGGTGCAGCATGCCAATATCATTCAAATCAAATTTTTGCCGAAAGACACTCAAAATATTCTGCGCAGAGCGCAATAGAAAAAATAAACTTTCATGTTTAATTTTCTCCGGCAAACTTTGTTTTATCGCAACAGGCTGCTCTTCATCAAACACAATATCATCAGCACACTGAGGTATCGTTGAGGATTGTTCAGCAGATAAAAGCCGAAACACAGTATCAATAAAAAAAATCAGTGACCTGCCATCAGCAATCGTATGCGAACAAATAAATATTAACTCCGACTCACTCTCAGCACGGAGCCATATCACTTTCAGCAAAGCATCACGCTCAAGGTCAAACTGTTTATAAAATTCTGTCTTGACGATTGATGACCACTGCAAGGCATCTCGGCGCTCAACAACCGTTATTGGCACTTTGCGTTCTTCAAAAAAACAGAAGCTTTCTTCACCATTAGTATCACGACACACATTAGCCCGCATAAGAGGATAAGTCATCACAGCAGATTCAACCGCCGCTACTAATGCAGCATGTTCAAACGTGCCTTTGACATTACATGGAAAGATTAAGTTATTAGCAAAAGCACGCTCAACGTTCAACATCAAGCGCTCCAGTGTCAATAGAGGGCGAAGCTTATTTCGCTCAATCGATGCAACCATTATTAATGCTTAATATTTTTTTGGTATGCATAAATAATAATATCTTGGAATTGATTTTTCAGTAGCGGACGACGCAAATCTCCACCTATTTGATAACCAAAACCTGCTGACTCTAACAGCGACAACATACTTGAAAGGTTATCGTGATCGTTTGTAAGATGATGATGATACTCAATGACAATTTGTTTTACATGCTTAAGCTTATGGCTACTCACAAGCTCACACATAATTTCCATTTCAGCACCTTCCACATCGATTTTTAACAGGTCCACCTCTACAACAATGTAGTGCGACAACACTGAAACAACAACCGAGCGTTTTTCAGATTTCACGACCCTGTTTTTTTTTGTACTCATTCGCAATGAGCCCGCATTACCTGATTCACAATAAAAATCGACAATGCCATTTTTGTCTGATAATGCAATATTATGCAACTCCACATCCTCTAAGGCATTTTCTTCAACATTTGCCTTTAAACACTCAAAAGCCTCTATTCCAGGCTCAAATGCCTTTATTTTTGCTTTAGGATACAGCATCTTAAAATAGAGAACTGACATGCCAATATTGCTACCACAATCAATAATATTAGGCCGGTCATTATCGGCAATAAAATAATATTCATTATTAACACAAATTTCATTAAACAGATGCACAAAGTCTTTGTAATGACAAAACTGCACTTTGTAATCAGCAACATTGACTGAGCGCCCACACTGATTTATATCCTGCTTAAATATCGCTTTATAGTAGGCCGACTTAATTTTACTCTTGACACCATCATCAAGACTGGAATGTTTAATTAAATAGGAACATCTTATTAACTGCCCTACGGACTCCAACATATTTTTCATCATAATCACCACTTGCTTCCCCCTTATTTCTTATAAGGCATTTTATCTGGATCAAGCTGCAGCAATATCATAAGGCGTTAGCTGCCTATGCTGTAGCCGCCACAGCTGAAGACGATGGCGATTGACACTGTTCAATATATTGCGAGATCAAATCGACTGCTTTATCGGCCCCACCAGCATCCAGCATCGCCCGACCTAGCATCTGTGAGGCTTGCTTGTATTTAGGCATATGCAATATTTCTTGAGTGCTGCTAACCAATTGTTCCACAGTAAATCTTTCATACTTCAAGCGTAAACCACAACCACAAACCACAACTCTTAGCGCAGACACAAACTGATCATGCGCTCTTGGTATAACAACTAATGGCAAGCCGTAGCAAAGCGCCTCAACTGTTGTGTTATAGCCACCATGACAAACCACCGCATCCATATAAGGCATCAACTCAACCTGAGGCAAGTATTTGGATACAATAAAATTCTCAGGCCATTGATCAAATAACCGCTCTTCCGCACTCACTACTACGGTTAGTGCTTGGTCAGCATACGCATCAATAATTTTTTTATAAAAGCTTGCTGCTTCCTCATCCAACAAAGTGCCTAGTGATACTAGCACTCTGGGCTTTGTTGAGTTGTGTAGTCGCGACCAATCAAACTCACGCTCATTTCGGCGATGCTGTATGGCTGGACCAATCAGATGATAATAATCAGGAAAATGAGAAACACCGAGAAAAGACTCTATTGATAACATCAAGTGCATTTCAGTCGACAAGTCAACACGGGAGTCGCTTTCAATACCTGCAGTCTGTTGCACTTTGACAAGCAATTCGCAATACCATTTACGCCACTTTTGTAGATGCTTACTATCATAGGCATAACGCGCATACTCCAATGGCGTTGCCCACAAGGTAATATATGGCCTACCCTCAGCAAAGGCTGCAAAACCTCCAACATTACAAGCACAGGTAATTGCATCGACCACGACAACCTCAGGCTGGTAACAACGAATAATTTCTCTATATTCATTGATTAGCGTTATTGTCGCCTCATGTAGCATCTCATCTTCCGTCAATGCCATATGCTCATCTAAAGACGCATCTTTAATCCAGTCCGACTTATGGTTATACCATTGTATTCTCTCGGCATGTTGCTGTAGCGATTTTTCCGGCAACAACATGCCACTGCCTGCAGGCAACAGATCTCCAGGAATTTCAACCGTAGACAGCCAGGTTATTGCATATCCATGTTCTGCAAGGCTTGCCCCAATACTTAGACTTGCATTAAAATGCCCATAAAAAGGCGGAACAACAAATAGTATTTTGTTAATTTTATCCTTTTGCCCACTCATCTCTATCCCCTTATTTTATACGGTCATATATATCACCACTTCATCTATAGTTTTTTAAAAATCCTCATAAACGGCGCAATCACAATCCATGGCCATGGATAAGTAAAAAATAATTTCAATTTTCCTCGACGTAAAACTTGAAAAAAATGCGATATATTGGCAAGTGCCGAGGTATGTTTACTATGCTTGATCTGGTAACGTTGATAGACCCATTCTTTATCTTGCGACCCTTCCCCTGTCTTAATGAAAACAGCAGCCCTAAAATTTTCTTGCACAAACTCCCAGCTGTCATCATCTAACAAAAACTGCTTTAACGTTTCGCATGTCCATATATGCAGATCATCAATAATCAAGTAGCCGCCTACCTTCATCAGTCCCGCTACGTAATACCAGTCAAAAAATGGCTGAGGAAAGCCATGCCGACCATCCAACAACACTAAGTCAAAGCCACCTTCCTTAATCTCGGGCAATGCTTTCTCTGAGACTTCATTAACAAAGTCTATATTTTCATAGGATACCGAATGCTGATCACAGTAATCCTTAATCCTTGTTGTCTCTTCGTGTAATGGCGCTATACAGATATGCCGCGTATTTTTAATGCCAAATAGCACGGTACTCACACCGCAACCGGTTTCCAAGGTTTTCATACCTGCACTGACATGCGCATCAATAAACCGCAACTCACCATTAGCCAGCCGCCAAGCACTATGTGTTTCTCCGTTACGCACATGAGTCTTCGGCGGAGCCTTTAACAACATTTTTAAGTCCATAAAACCACCTCATTTATCCACTCTTAGTAAATGTATGTGCGATATACTGAGTACAACATAATAAAGGCATTAACCCGCCAATCTCGTCTGCACATTTTTGACTACCATTAATATATGATCGACAGCTTTTTTCGTGCCACCAGCAGCAAGCAATGTTGTTCCCATACGATTAGCAGCCCGCCGATAACGTACATTATGCAAAACCTCACCCAGAGCACGCTGCAAATGTTCAGCAGTCAATCGACCATATTTTAATTTGATACCACAATCGCTCTCGACAATACGACCCGCGACACTGAATTGATCATGCGCTCTAGGAATAACAATTAAAGGGCAGCTATGGCAGAGCGCTTCCACCGTTGTGTTATAGCCAGCATGACAAATCACGGCGTCAAGATAAGGCATTAGTTCGAGCTGTGGTACATACGATGACACAATAAAATTATCTGGCCACCTGTCGAACAGGTCAGGCTTAGCACTAACTACAACCGTGACAGGTTTATTACCAAAGGCTGTAATCACTTTATTAAAAAAAGCCTTGGCCTCATCAGCCAGCAACGTGCCCAATGACACAAGAATCTTTGGCGCTGGCATATCATGCAACTTACCCCAGGCAAAATCCTGCTGATCGTTATGCCTGTGTAGTATTGCGGGTCCTACCAGTTTATGGGTATCCGGCAACTTCTCATAATTCAACAGTGCCGCACTACTCAATATCAAGTGCTGAATTGCTGAATGATCTACCCGGCGCTGTGCGCTTATACCGACCTGCCGTTGAAACTTAATTAACAAGCTATTAAACCATTGCCGATATACCTGCGAACCATGCTCCTGACGCAGATAGTCAAATGGTGTTGACCACAGAGTAATATAGGGAATATTATTCGCATAAGCCGCCATTCCCCCCATATTCCATGCGCCTGTTATTGCATCGGCGACAACAATATCAGGCCGCAAATGACACATAATATCCTTATATTCTTCAAACAACTGATAACTTACCGGGTGCAGCATTTCATCTTGAATAAGCGTGGTGATATCGACTTTATTCGCATCTCTTATCCAGTCAGACTTACTGTTGCACCAAGCCATTCTGTCACTATGTTGCGCCAAGGTATTTTCTGGCAACAGCATTTGACTATGCGCTGGCAGCAAGTGCGCGGGTATTTTACCTGTCGACAACCAGGACGCTGCATGACCACGCAAAGTTAATTCAACACCCATACTCAGTGTTGTATTAAAATGCCCATGCTGAGGCGGTACAACAAATAAAATATTAGCCATATTATTCACCCCACCGCTTGCTGCTGCTTAGCAAACTCAATCAGAATATCAGCCGCACGCTCTGTACCGCCAGCGTGAATTAATGTTGTCTGAATAGCTTCGGCAGCATGTCGATATTGCGGATTGACTATAATTTCTTGCAAAGCATCACGTAGAATTTTCGGCGTTAAACGACGGAATTTAATTGACAAGCCACAACCATGTTCAGTAACAAGTTGCGATACATTAAATTGATCCAAGCTCAACGGCATAACTAACAATGGCAAACCATACAGCAAAGACTCACATGTTGTATTAAAACCGCCATGATAAATAACAGCCGACAAGTGTGGTAGCAAATCAACTTGCGGAACATAGGGGCTTACCAGAAAATTTTCTGGCCATTGGTCTAGCAAATCAGGCTTAGCTGAAACAATAAATTGAATTGACAAGCCAGCGAAAGCTGCAACAACTTTTTCATAAAATGAACCGCTGGCATCTGCCAAGGTACCAACTGATATAAGCACCTTGGGCAAATCAGTTTGATAGATCTTCTCCCAGGAAAACTCAATAGATAAACTGCGATGTTTCACTACTGGCCCTACATATTCATAAGGACGTGATAAATCTTGCGGCGCAAAAAAATCTGATGTATAGCTAAAATTATACTGCTCAGAGGCACACACCAGTTTACTCGCATCAACGCCTAAGCTTTTCTGCAAGTTCATCAACTGCTCACACTGCCATGCATACACACGAGAGCCACGGTGATGCTCTAAAGTATCCGGATATTCAACCCAAGAGCTGACATAGGGTATATCGAACTTATACGCTATTATTCCTCCCACAAAAGCATAACCATCATTAATAATGACATCAGGTTCGAATTTTGCTATCAACTGCTCTAAACCTGGAGCCAGCATTTGACTAATCGGAATTAGCGTATCCTGCAAATGCACTTTAAAGATTTCTGCCTGCGATCGATGCCCAGCTATACGTGCATGCTGCAGACGTGCTTGGATATCATGCCGATTGTTCAAAGCTTCATCTGGACAAATAAAATCAATTTCTCTGGGAAAATATTTTTTGTCTATTGCAATTGCACACAGCCACTTTACAGCATGCCCTCTTGCAAGCAGTTCTATCCCGATGCTTAAGGTAGGGTTAATATGCCCTAGAAAGGGCGGCACAACGATAATATATTTAGCCATATTAGTTCCTTCTATGCCATTCCTATATAACAATGCCCTATATAATCAGTGCCACTTAAACATTCTGTAACCAAACAGGTAACACAGAAAACCTACAATAAGCATTGACAACAACGGCATCACAGTTGCACTGAACACTGCAGTGCCATTCATAACCACTCGTAAACTTTCGGCAAAAACCGTCAATGGCAACCATTGCACCAGCCATTGAAATTGCTGCGGCAGATCATGGTAGTCATAAAAAATACCCGACACCAGCATCAAAATCAGACTAAAAACATTAATCATAAGATTTGCTGATTTAACTTCCATAACTTTTGACATGAGTAAAATTGATATCCCCCAAAAGCTTAGACCGCCAATCAAAAAAACGAGTAGAAAAGACCCTATACTGCCCTTAATCACAAAACCAAAAAACATCATAGCTATGCCACAAACAACAGCTATTTCCAAAGCACCCATTAAGCAACGCGCGAAATAGAAAGATATAAAAAACGCAGTTTTATTCATTGGTGACACAATCATACGCCTGAGCAGCTTTCGAGAACGCATATCAGCCAAAGTAAAGCCGACCCCCCACAAAAATGTATTCATCACAATAACAGCAATTAAACCAGGTAATAAAAAGTCAACGTACCGCATAGTGATGTTATCCAACGTTTCCAGCCGCTGTATATCGCTATAAACAACACTACTTTTTAAAGCTGACAAGAATAGCCAATAGGCGATTTTAGACTGCTCAACAGCAGGATCTAGCTTATAATGTAATTGACCATCTTGCTCATATAACACAAAATCAACTCGCCCTGCCGCCAATAAAATCATTGCCTGCACTGAATCAACCCAGCGCATGTTATAATCAATATCACCAAGCCTGTTATTAGCAATACGGAATTTCAGCGAATCTTCAGATTTTTCTAGGGTAATCACATGATCATTACTGATCAAAGGCTCAAAATCATGTATTGACTTTGCTGCATTTTTTACCACCGCCACATGATATTGCATATTATTAGATGGCGAATAAGCAAAGCCCAATACAATTAATAACAACGACGGAAAGAAAAGCGTCAAAAATACTAGCCCTGGGTTGCGATAGTATTCCTTTACACGAACTAAGGTGAGTTGCAGCATTTGTTTGATGATGCTAGCTTGCATAATGACTACTTCTCTCTGAAGTGATCGATACATAAAGGTCATCTAATGTCGCCTTTTTGCACTCTAAAGATTGAAACGTTGCATTATTAACTTCTACCAAACGTAACAACTCGGGTAATGACTCCGCCACATCACGCACAACTAAACGAGTTTTATTCTTTTCATTAACCACTCGCAGCACACCGCTCAGATTACTTTTATAAAAATCCAAAAATGGCTTGGACAAGGTAAAGTCGATTACTCCATCTGGCAGAAAACTGCGCTGCAAAGAATCCAATGTACCCTCTGCAATAACACGACCCTGCTCCATAATGATAATTCTCTCGCATAACACAGATGCTTCTTCCATATAGTGTGACGTCATAACCAAACTAATGCTGTTTGATGCTTTTAGCTCTAATAAGATATCCCACAACTCTCTTCTCGACATGGGATCCAACCCTGTGGAAGGCTCATCTAACACCAGCAAACGTGGCTGATGCAATAATGCCAGGCCTAAAACCATGCGTTGACGCTGACCACCAGACAACAGTACAACATATTCATTGGCAAATTTTTCAAGCTTAACCGTTTTTAACGTGTCTCTAACTCTTTCTTTATCAAGCCTATAAAAGCTTGCAAACATACAAAGTGTCTCCCACACAGTGAGCTTTTCAGTAAAGTGTGTCTCTTGAAACGCCACGCCTATATCCTGATAGATTTCACTAGCACTACACTGCCAAGACTTGCCAAACAACCGCACATAGCCCGAATCAGGCACTCGCAGGCCACCGATCATTTCCATCAATGTTGTTTTACCCGCGCCATTATGTCCTAATAAAGCAACAGACTCTCCTTGAGCAACAGTAAAGCTAATATCATCAACTGCCACGATATCTGAGTATTGCTTTCTTACACCGACAACCTCTATTATTTTTGTCATACTCAATACCACTCTAACCTAAGCGTCTCTGATCAATAACCGAAAAGAACTCACATAAAGGGTCTACCAGCACAAACGGCGGATCGATAATTGTCAAGTGGTCTCGCCCCTGGAACCATTCAATCCAAGACATTTTTATTAACTTATTAAGGCGCGCTCCCATGGGCTTACACTCGGATTTAGTGCCACACAACATAAAAACTTCACTTCTTATGCTTTTTAATTCACCATCGGTAAAATCATGATTAGCCTTAAGATCACCTTTCATGGTTGTCGAATGACAAAGATAATTTAAATTATCATAGTAGCGCTCAAACATTCTTTTCTTGCTGCGTAATCGCTCACCGACATCACAGTTAATTGAGGAGATATATTCATTAAACACAGTTCGATCAAAGTTATTGAGTATCCAATGATTACCATCAGCCAATTCAACAGGTGGAGGATCGATCAGCGCTAACTTATCGGTCACTGCAGGATATTTAGCAGCTATTTTTAATGCTATTAAAGTGCCATAGCTGTAGCCAATAAAACTGGACTTCGCAAGCCCCAAAGCCTTCTGGAAAGCCACGATATCATCTGCCATTGTTTCTAGGTCATAGCCAGAGTCGCATCGCTCACTCAAACCATGGCTTTTGTAATCAACCAATATCACACGATACTTTTTCGAGAGCACCGGCGCATAAGTAATGTAATACAGTGCCACATTACCAAACATACCTGTCAAAGCAATAATAGACTCTTCACACTCGTCATTAGCACTTTGATAATGGATATTAATATTATTAACTTTTACTATTGGCACTGTAGTATATACCCACCTAAGCTTTTCACATCCAAAGCTATAATATCTTCAATTTCCATATTAGAAAGCCAGTTAGCTACATCTACCTGCGTCCCATAACAAACTTTTATAGCATCTGCCAGTTGAACAATTTCAATACTATCCATTTCCAAATCTGAATGAATATTATCTCCAGGTTTAATTTCCTCCTCTGATATAAACTGTTCTCCAACTATATCTACAATCATTTTTTTTAATTTAGGCAAAACATCTTCCAACTGCATATATCAGTCCTCTTTTTTATAATTGACTTTTTTCATTGTTATTGAATAACAAACTTATATTTTCGGCGTTTTCGGTATCATGTTGATCGAGCATAATACGCGCCTCAAATCGTCCATCACTATCATTCAATGAAACTGGCAAAGATACTTCTTGAGCATCATTGCAAACATCGACTATGAATAACCCGTTTGATTTTCGATTAACCATTATCTGTGCCGGGTAAGGCCACAGCCCATCAGCAGTCTGCAGAAAATCTCTTACCGTGTCTTTAACAACAATCCTGGCAGCCAGCCATGCTCTCTGCTGACGCGCATCTATTTTCTTGTAAGATTTCTTCTCTTCAGCATTCAAATAACGCAACATAATAAAATCCCAACTACTTACTCTGCGATAGGAAGCAATGTCGAATACCAAAACGTTTTCTGCTATTTTTTTAGAGAGCATATATTGCTGAGCTTGCAGACAGCTACGCCATAACAGCTCATCAATTTCTAAGCGGCTTGCAAGCCAGCCTTTAATAACAAGTAATGTTTCCCCACCCGAAAACAACTCTATATCTGCTGTTACACTGGTTTGCTTAAGGTCTACGATATAACAACGGCATGTCACCACACCATGCAAAGGAAGGGCATTGTAAAAGTGTATGGCCGCTATTTTACTGGGGAAGGCAATTCGATTGTTTTGTGTTGAATAATAAACCCATAAGCCCAACAGCTGCCCGACGTTATCCAAAAACGCGCCTTTTGCAGGTATTATATTCAGCTTGGCCGTCAAGTTATTATCAGAAAAACTTATTACTTCATTAATACCTTGGTATTGCGCACCATGAAACATGGGAAAAGTATAAATTCCTCGGTCATCAAAAGGTTTTGACATTCTTTGACCTTCACGTGAACGCAATTCTTTTACTGTATGCTGCACATTTGTATTTCCCACGAAACAAATAGTCGCCTGCACATAGTGTTCAATTTTCATTGATAATATGTCTGCATCTGACCAGACGCAGTCAACAAATAAAGATAATGGCTGTGCCACATACATCCATTGCATAACATGCACATTTTGTATTTGCCTTATCTCTCGGGCAGGCACTATTTTTTTTGCTGTATCTGATAACAACGCCACCATCATCGTTAAAGGCACTACAGGCACTTTATCTTCGATACTCTGCCAGCCCTTTGCTTGTCGCATCAGTGCGTGATCGAGCAACTCAGGATATTGCTCAATTGAAATAGGCAATGGCATAGAAAAAGCCCGACCAATGACTGGCGCATCTGTTCTCTGCGCCAGACGTTTACTGTACTGCTTAAAAACATCAACACGCGCTGACTCCAGAGCATTCGCTACATCTTGGAACTTTTGTAAGACAGGATGCTTAATATCATTTACGTTTTGCTGCAAAGCAGACATGACTTGCTGCTCAACTTGATTTACTGATGTTAAAAAATCTAATGACAGCTCTTTGCCCTCGACATACAGCGCTGCCAATACACGCTTAATTTGACTCATCCAGGGTTTATCAGCACTACCTGCAGAGACAACCAGACAATCTTTTTGCTTTAATGTATCGTTAACAAAACCTTGTAAACTGCCATCACCTACCTGCACAAATGCTTTAACATTATTTTCTGCATAAAGCGCCTGTATCATTTCTCTAAAGCGAACAGGTTTAAGCAAGTGCTCAATATATAACGCTGCGATTGCTTCCGGCTGCTCTGGAAAAGCCGATAGTGTTGTCGCCGACCATACTGGCACCTCACTTTTTTGAAAACGCAAGGTTTGCATTGCCTGTTGTAAGCGCGTTTTATGCACACGACCGTACGAGGTATGAAACGCTGATTGAAAGGGCAGTATTTGATTAAACACTTGTTTCGACAGCAATTGCTCACGCAGCTTTTGCACGCTACTTTCCGGGCCACATACCACACATTGACTTGGACAATTATCATTGGCTAATAATATATCGGGATAAGAGCGCAAATAGCCTAAAACACTTTCATAGCCTAAGCCTATCGCCAAATAAAGCTTATCAGACTCATCAAAAGACCAGGCTTGCAACCAGGCATAACCATGCGCATCAAGGTTATGTGCTTGCGCCATTTTTGCAGTATAACCAGCAACCCATTCGCCAAAACTATGTCCTGCAACAATATCAGGCTTAATGCCTATACGCTTCAATACCTGATCCGCTAAATAGCTTGCCTCAAAAATGCTCCAGCTTTTGTGTAGCTTTTTATTATTCTCATACTGCATCTGAGAATCCACAACAGCACCAAAGTCAGCATATACATTAAAACCTAAAAAATCTCGCAAGGTATGCACACTCTGCAAACGGCTGCCGTCCAGACCAGGGAACAAAAAAGCTAACTTCGCCGTCTTGTCTAATAAAGGCCTGGGGCTAAACCATATATCTTGTCGTCCTGACCAACGCTTACCATGCTGTATAATTTTTACCGCTTTTGTTAAGCGATCTGCAGTAGGTTTAAAGACCGCCAAACGATATCCACCTGCACCAATATCTCGCTCTTTATTCTCTATCGCCTGTATAAGTGCTTGCGGGGTATTACGCGCATAGATAAAACAGTCGTCATGCATAGCGACAGTATTCATGCGCATACCGAACCTTCAGCTTTATTCTCGGATTTAACCGCTGAACTCGGTGACGATTTTTCACCTAACTCAAGCGAAGGAAACTCAGCCGCCAACACTACCTGGCTTTCACAACCGTATTTCAGTTCATTAATAAATGCGCTGCTACCCTCATCAATAGAGATCGATGCAATACCGCGACGCTGCAAGTCTTTTTCCAGCGCTTGCGATATCATCCCCTTGCCTTTCCATGGCCCCCAATTAACAACAAATACCCGCCCCTGCCATAGCGGATTTAATACACAAGCAACGTGATCCAAAACATTATTGGCAGCTGCATAATCTACCTGACCTCGATTACCAATAACCGAAGCGATACTGGAAAACATCGCAAAGAATTTAACATCATCACGTAAGCTTTGAATACAGGTTTGAACTGGCCGTACTTTTGTTGAGTACACTAACTCAAATGACGCTTTGGTTTTTTTATGAAAAAACTTATCATCCAGCAGACCAGCAGCATGAATCACTCCATCGAGTCTTTTATAACGACTATATATAGAGTCAATATAAACTGATAATGCGGTTTGATCACGAATATCAATGCTGTAATACTCAACTTTAGCACCATTTTTTCGCAATCTAAGCAAGGTATCATTAATACTATTGGCCTTATATAACTGCTGCACAGCCGTCTCTAATTCAGCTGGGGTTTTATATCGCTGTGTTGCAGCAAGTGTCTTTCGTATTGCGTTCACATTCAGCATATCGTCATGCTGCTTATTAACCGTAACACCTCTCTCTACTGAGACATCATTAGGATGCGGTGAACGTCCCAGCAAGATATAACGGCAGGGATACTCCAGTGCCATACGAGACAAAATTTCTGCTGTGATACCTTGCGCTCCACCAAGCACCAAGACGACCGACTCTTGATCTAAGCTTAACGCGACTTTAGAAAAGTCTATCGGTGATTTTTTTAATACAGGACTGAGTCGTTGATGCTGCACATAACTTATTTCAGTAACAGCTGACTGATCCAAAATCTCTTTCACAATCAACTCTGGCCAATGTTTGTCTGTTATATCATTTGATAGAGTGATAGAACGACATACAACACTCAGCCATTCTTTATCCAAGCTATTGATAAACCCAGGAAATCCCTGATACTTATCAGGATGCGTTTCCTGCCCTGCTGATATTTGACTAATCACATAAACAAACCCAACGTTTTTATGATCCAGCGCTTGAACACAAGCATAAAAATCATAAATAGATGCCGTGGATTTCGCGCTCAGCAAATCAAAGTACAGCAAGCCTGCATAGTTTGACAAGTCTGTCCGCTGACTCACATTCTCAGCCACTGCCGAGAATGCATGCAGTTTGGTATTGAGCAATGACAACTGCAAGGCACTCAAACCAACAACAGCAATACGTTTTTGCTGCAATATTGAGCCAGCATTACTCCCAGATATCGCTGGCATTTCATGTACCTGGTATTGCCTCATATATCGCAGCACAAATGCATGATTGCTCGCCAACTCATCATCCCTATTGCTATTGACAGACGTTTTTCCCGCCAATAAAGAAAGCCGCGCAGAAATCCAGTCGATCAAGCCCTGTAGACTTTTTATTGCCGACAAAGCTTCAATGACAGCTTCATCATCCTGCTGCTGTACTGCCAATAACTGAGGAAAAGCCTCTCGCAACACACCCATTATCTCAGTGCGCTTGATTGAGTCGATACTCAAATCGGCCTCCAAATCCAATTCCTTATCCAGCATTGCTTGTGGATAGCCGGTTTTTTCACTGACGACAGCTAAAACTATTCTTTCAACATCAAAATAGCTGGGTGATTTATCAGCTTTAATGTCAGGCTGCCGATCTGATATCACCACGCTTAACCAAGACAGTAGCTCTCTCAATGTTTTTATTGAGGCTAACTCATCCAATAATATCTCTTGATTTTTATCAGACTGCAAGACAGTTAATGACTCGCGCAAAGCCCCAACAATTTCTACGCGTTTGATCGAGTCTATACTTAAATCAGCCTCAATATCCAAGTCCAGACCCAACATATCTTTGGGATAACCGGTTTTCTGGCTCACGATATCAAGCAATAGCGCTTCGATAGCTATTTCATTCTGTATAGGCACTGTTGATTTGGCGGGCGCCAATGATACTGCGGCAGCTGCTTCCTCAGACGCATTGACCGCCGCACCAGATGCAAGGCGCGCGGGCTGATCCAAATACGCTAACATTACATCACGCTGAGCTTGAATCAGCGCCTGCATGTTATTCAAATAATCATTAACAGTGGCATCTTCTTGCGCTGCGGCAGCGGCTATCGGCTTATTGCTTTGTTGATTCAGCGGTGATGGCTGCTGAATAAGTTTTAGCCCCTGCTCAGACACCTCACCGGCTATTGGTGTGGCACGATAACCATCTATCTGCCAGAGCGAAGTCGGTCTGCGCGCAGCCAAGTCCAATTGTTGCACAGTACGTCCTGCAAAGAATGCCGACCAGTCTAACTCTCGCCCTGTGGCTATATATCGCAGCAAAGCGCGTAACAATACTTCAAGACCCGCGTGCGATTTGTCTTCGGTATGCAGCAAGACTGTATTCGACTCAGGTAATGTTTTCTGGGCCAGACGACTCAAAACATTACCCGGGCCAGTCTCTATAAATACTCTGGCTCCATCAGCATATAGGTTGTTAAGCTCATCGTAAAACAATACTGGCTGCACAAGATGCTCTGCTAAACGCCGCTTGATAGCCTCTGATGTATCAGGGTATGGCATTGCAGTGGTATTTGACCATACCGGTAATCGTGCTACCGCAAAATTAAATTTGTGTAATGCATCAGCAAAATGTTGTTCGGCACCGGCCAGCAAAGGGCTATGAAACGCACAAGATACAGCTAAGCGTACAGCATGGCGCCCAGCATCCATCAAACGCTGATGCAGTTGGGTAATCGCAGCAGATTTACCGGCCAACACCCACTGCTCTAATGCGTTATGGTTCACCGGCCAAATATCCTGATTATCGATCAGTTCCGATAACTCATCTTGTTGACATTGCACTGCCAGCATTGCGCCAGAATCAGTTTCATTAGAACTGCCTGCAATCGCGGCCAAGCAGGCTTCTGCCCGCATTCGAGATATTGCCAACAAATCACTGCGCGCAATCACACCAGCAAAGGTTAATGCCGATACTTCACCATAACTATGGCCAGCCACCATATCGCACTGCACGCCCCACTGCACCAATAAGTCAGCGATAGCCACGCTTACCGCACCCAACAGTGGTTGAGCTACCCGTGTATCATTGACTGCTTCTATTTGCTGTTGACGCTTTTCTTTATCAAAACATTGGTCAGGTAACAGAATTGCCGCCAACTTCGGGTCTGCTAATAAGCACGGTCTCAGCTGCGGGAATAAAACCAATAAATCCCTTGCCATATCCAAACGCTGGCTACCTTGACCTGGAAAAAGAAAGGCTACTTTGCCACTAATCTTTCGGGTAACAGCAATATCTTCACTTAAACGTCCTGCAATGATTGCTGCTAGTTTCTCTTGCAGCATAGTAATGTCGCTAACAATAAAACCACAATATATTGGTGAATCATTGATCTGCAATAAGGTATAGGCAATATCTTTTAAAGAGCATGCTGGGTGATCGGCCAAATAAGCTTGTACTGTTTCAATTAGTTGTTTAACCGCTGACAGATCATGTCCTCGCAGTACGATTAACTCTACTGGCCACTCTTGCAAGACAGCATGGGTTTCATTGCTATCACCTTGGCCGAGCACAGCATGGTAGTTTGTGCCGCCAAAGCCAAATGCACTGACGCCTGCCTTACGTTGCGCTGTTAACCAGAGTCCTGTCTTATTAGTAAAAACAAATGGACTAAGGTCTTGCTGATGAAAAGCATTAGGCTGCTCTATATTGAGCGTCGGCGGTTGTACACCATGATAAATTGATAGAGCTGCTTTAATCAGTCCTGCCATGCCTGCTGCACACTTGGTATGCCCGATCTGCGTTTTTACTGAACCAAGGTGAGTACTTTTTGGTAGCGCGCCTGAGTCTATAAAGATATCAGATAAGGCGCTCAGTTCTGTTTTATCACCAACCACTGTGCCAGTACCATGCGCCTCAAGCAAACCTATCTCAGCAGGTGCAATAGCGGCCTGATGGTAGGCTCTCTCAAGTGCCCGCAGTTGCCCACGCTTGCGCGGCGCGGTTAGCCCCAGTGATTTACCATCACTGGATGCCCCCACGCCTTTAATAACCGCATACACTTTATCACCGTCACGTCTCGCATCATCTAAGCGCTTAAGTATTACTGCAGCCCCTCCTTCACCAAGGCTGATACCATCTGCTGATGCATCAAATGTTCGACACTGACCTGAAGGTGATAAAGCCTGGGTACTGGTAAACATTAGGTAGTCAACTATTGAGTTATGCAGATCAACACCACCTGCGATAACCATATCACTTTTATTTAACACCAACTCTTGGCAAGCAGATTCTATGGCTGCCAGGGATGATGCACATGCAGCATCTACTGTGAAATTACGTCCACCTAAGTCTAGCCGGTTCGCAATTCGACCTGAAACCACATTGGCCAACACTCCCGGAAAAGAGTCTTCCGTTAACTCAGGTAGAAGCTTATCGATAGCATCAGGAATTTCACCCATCAGCTGTGGCAAATATGCACGAACAAAATAAGCAATCTGCAAATCATGTCCTGCCTCCACACCGAAAATAACTGATACATCTTCACTATCAAACTCGCCAGGTTGCAAGCCAGCATCCTGCAAAGCACGCTTTGCCAGCAATAAGCTTAATAATTGAGCGGCATCAATGGACGGCAACGACTTTGGTGGTATCCCAAATTCAAGTGGATCAAACTCTACGGGCGGAATAAAGCCACCCCATTTTGAAGTTGATTGTTTAACATTAAGCGCTTGCGACTGATAATATGTTGCTTTATTCCAACGAGTGTCAGCCACTTCAGTAATTTCATTCCTAGCTGTAATAATGTTGCGCCAATACTCATCCACGTTGCTCGCACCAGCAAAAACGCAGGACATACCCACAATAGCAATATCTAAAGCATTATCAGCAATATTGTCACTCACCTGAGAATCAGCATAATCAACGCTATCCAGCAAAGCTTTAGCACCTGCTGCAACATCATGATGCAATTGCTTTAAAGTTTTAATTTTTTTACAAAGCGCAGTAACCTGCCCTACCATATACATACCATCACGCAAACGTTCTGCCTTAGGTACTGGCACCAGGTTATCATCTTCTCGCTTAAGGCCTTTGGCGGCTATTCTTAAGCGCCCCACATTCAACGCTTCCAACTGATCCCAAATCGCCTTATCTTCCACCCCCTGCTGCTGCAGTTGCGCTTTGTTTGTCTTAAAACGCTCAACATAATCTGTGTTTAAACAGCGGGTTTCATGACCCGGTGCTGTTTCTAATAATACGGTGCTCTGATGCTGCAGAACTTGCTGTTGAAAATCAGCTAAAATCGCGCCACTTGAAACGACTTCTTCGGTATATAAATAAGCCGTTCCCATTAATACCGCCACACTCGCACCGCGCGCGGCTAACTGTGCAGCAGTAACCGATACGATTGCCGCTGAACATGCATCATGTATACCTCCAGCAAATAGTATATCCAAATTATGCACATCATCTATTTGCAGTAGCTTGTGTATTTGTTGCTCCCACAATATAAAACTACTGGCAGGCCCTACATGCCCACCACATTCACGCCCTTCGAAGACAAAGCGTCTGGCTCCCTCCTTGAGGAACATCTCTAACAAACCCGGACTCGGCACATGCAAAAACGTTTTAATACCTTGCTGCTCTAACGCTATCGCTTGCGATGGACGACCACCGGCAATTATCACAGCACTTGGTTGTATCGCCTGAATATAAGCCAGCTGTTCTTGACGTAATGCTTTTGAAGCAAATCCTAGTACGCCAACCCCCCATGGTTTGCCTGCCATCATCGCCTTAGTTCTCTCTAGCAGCTGTTTGAGCGGCTCACCCTGCATTAGCGACAGAGCCACAAACGGTAATGCACCTGCATCAGCCACTTGCTGGGCAAAGCTTGCAACATCACTTACCCGTGTCATAGGCCCTTGAACAATGGGGTAAGTCACAGCATATTTACGTGCAAAAGATGAATTGGGCGCAATAGCCTGCAAAGCCTGCGCTTGAGCAGGCCGACGCAATATTGCTTGATTTAACACAGATAAAAATTTCTTTAATGAGCGATATCGCTCAACATAGGTATTTGCTAAACCAATTTCTTGGCCAACTAACAAAACGGCTTTATCGATATCCGGGTGATTGATATATGGCTGCAAAATAGCAAAGTCATCCACCACTGTCTTATCAAGCGGTGCTGCTTTTCCTACCAAACAACGGTGCCCCGCTAATATTTTGGTTTCCGTGCCATTTAAACGTGCCAGCACTTGCCCAAGGTGAACACTGTATTTGATCTGTGGAAATAGTGCTAATTGGTTATCAACAACAATGCCTTTAGCCCCTGCAGCAAACACCGCAGGTGCTGTATGAACTCCCATTCCCCCTTGAACCCAGATATTAACTTCAGGAAAATCAGCTTTAATGCGCTGAAACAAAATGAATGCCGAGTCCTCTCCAACCAAACCTCCAGACTCTGCACCTTTAGCAATAATATGGCTCACCCCGTGGGCAAGCAGATGCGATACCTGTTCAACAGATGTCACCTGCCATATCAGCCGGTGATGCACACAAAGACGCCGAAGGTCATCAGCCGCAATTTCAATTCCTGCGGATAAAACAAGTGTGTCTATCTGCTCTGGCAACTTACAGGCCAGCATGCGTTCATCCATAACTGCAACAGCGAAACGTTTATCTGTTTTTTGACAAAGAGATAACAAAACTGACTGCGCAAGATTTAATTCATAACCTAAATGCAAAACAGGCAAACAGTCAGCCTGCAGTAACGACATCATGCAATTCACATCGGGTCGCTCAAAAGGCGTTATAGCAATAACACGCTCTATATCCATATCGTTTTAACCAAGTCCTTTTTTGTGTGCTTTTTTCATGCATAATCATCGCCTACCAACTATTAGACGAGCACTTATCGCCAGTTTACCGGTAAGCTATAATTCTTTTTTGTGATTATTTTTTATTGTAATTTTTATTCTAAGTTTACTTAAGTATCTTCAGTCTAAAAGATACTCGGCTTTTATTTATATATTGTTAACAAACAATATCGTTAACGATAAAACCATTCTCTTTAAAAAGTAACATTGGTTTTACAAAAAGCCATGTTGCTTATATTTTTCAAAATATCCAAAAAAGCCACGCATCCTTGCATTTAAATTCGACGTTGCTAACGCTGCATTTCGTAGGCACTACTATATAACCATCTATTTTTTCGTCGCAATATGTAACAGCACTTGTTTATTACGTTCAACTATACAGGTTTGCTCATTAACTTAATATTTTTTAAACACATCACATAAACGCCATCATGACTTAAACTCTACCACTTTATCAAAACAACATTTTTTAACTAATGACTAATATGTAAGTTCACCTGCCAATCATCAAGAAAAAAGCGATTTTCTTTTTTATTTGCCCTAATATTGCTCAGCAAAAAACCATATTAGCTTTGATCAGGTGCACGCGATGAACCAAAAACCAACATAAGGTTTAATTTGTTTTTTAAAAAGAAAGGGGGTAAATGCTAACTAACACTAAAGAATGAAACTATTTACATAGCTTTACATATAAATGACTTATTGCAAAAACCGAAAAGCACTCGACACAAAAATACTATAAACCCATACAAAAAAAGCGAAATTTATTTCGCCTTTTTATATTATCAATCTGTTTTATGTCCAACCCGTTGCATGACCATCAGTTTTATATATTTTGTCCTGACATATTGCGAAGCCAAATAAGCCATTACCAGGCCTCGCCAACCATCCAAAAAACCTGCCCTTAGAAAATAATATTTAACAAAACGTGTCCAAGGGTTAATAACCACATTAAACAAGCTGGCTTTTTTACCCTGACTGTTTAAAGTATGCGCCATCACCGTTGTGTATTTATCCATTCTTTGTAAATGCTCTGCTAAACTCCGGTAAGGATAATGCATAAGTTCGGACTTCAGCTTACTCGTCTTGCCATCAACTTCGATACGATCATGCGGCTCATTGCCTTTTACTTGTGCCACTCGGCGATCAAATAACCGCATCACATAATCAGGATACCAGGTACCATGCCTTATCCAACGCCCCATATAAAAAGAAACACGCAAAAGCTTCCAACCCTGAAACCCTGGGAAACCCGCATCGCGCAGGCGCATAATTTCTTCACGCAGTTCAGGGCTAACACGCTCATCAGCATCCATACATAACACCCAATCATGCTTGGCCTCGGCGATGGAGTATTCGCGCTGTTTGATGCAGCCGGGCCAGTCACGCTCAATAACTCTCGCGCCACATTCAATCGCTATTTCGCGTGTTTTATCGACTGAGTGCGAATCGACGACCAGCACTTCATCGCAAAAATCTAAAGACTTGATACAGTCAGCAATGCGGTCAGCTTCATTGAGTGTAATAATACAGGCGGAAATTTTGATATGCGACAAAGCGGGCTCCGGTTATCTAGGGTCATTCTGCAGGGCTTAGTATAGTAATGTTGCCTAGCCCAATGCAATGCTAACAACCTCTCAGCAGAGAAGTATTCCAAATAAGCCGTTTCTGACACCAATAACGGCCAAAAACCCGAAAACACACGATAATCCGCTCGCCACTCACCCTTTGCCCACACCGCTTGTAAGGGCTAATTACCGCCCATCCTAATTTATAGCACTTTGCTTTTATTTTTTGCGATGCTAATACCGCGGCAAGTTGCCGGGCAAGCACTGATGTAGATGTAAACTCTTACTTAAATAATGAGCATCTCATGACTGCAAAAGCTTCTAGCTTTTGCAGTCCTTTTTAAGACTAGCCAGCTATATTAACGGCCATTACCAAAACTAAATTTAAAATACAAAAGCAGCAAGCATGCCAATAAAATAATACTGTTCGATATGATAATTGGCCAGGCAGCTACCATAATGCCATAAGCCACCCACAGTGCCACACCTGTACTAAAAATCGAAAACATACCTAAAGACAGGTCATCTGCTGAGCGCGTCTTCCAGGTTTTAATAACTTGCGGGAAAAAAGCAATTGTCGTAAAACACCCGGCAATCAAGCCTATTATATTAATAATATCCATACACTATTTACGCTTTAGTAGTTTATTCAAATCAATCTTGTCCAACTCATCTTGCGGTATATGATTTTTCTCGGGCGCTCTGGCTCCGGCCGCATCTGCTTTAGCCGTAGCATCAACCCCCCACTTAGTTGTCTTACCATACCTTTCTGAGGGGTCTATACCAT
Organism: Gammaproteobacteria bacterium; assembly: GCA_965230615.1. Lineage (GTDB taxonomy): Bacteria > Pseudomonadota > Gammaproteobacteria > HTCC5015 > HTCC5015. The sequence continues at coordinate 3,448,049 of OZ246012.1, read as the reverse complement.
TACCTGCCTGATCAGGCAGTAATATAATATCTCTATCTGCCTGCACCATGGTTGCTATAGCCCATTGTGTCTGTTGTGCATTTTTAATTTCAACATCATTATCAAAAACAATAAGCTGTTTAACATAACGCTGTGAGCTGAGTATTGCCCGCATTAATTCCGGCACATCAGACTTATCCTGATTACCGAGCGCTTCAGCCAAGCGCAAATATAAAATCATCGGCCCAGCCTGATAAATCTCGGCAATCATCGGGTATTTATGCACAATATCCCGCTGTAAATGAATGCGCACAGCAGTGCCTGTCATATTTAAGTGTTCAATATGCCCGGCAATGATTTCTTGAAATAAAGGCTGTTTACGAGTACTCATATACTGCACTTCTAATACCGGCCGTTGCTCACGCGTTGAAACATAACCCAATGCCTCACCATAAGGCCCTTCTTCTGCCTGCTGATCATGCCGAATCACACCCTCAAGCACAATCTCTGCACGTGCAGGCACTTGCAATGCAGCATCAACCAGCGATGGCGTCACGGCAAGCGGATATCCCAGCAAACCACCAATCACAGCTAACTCATCAACATCCATACCACCTGCGGCCAAACTGCCTAAAGCCCATAAAGGGTGCGCACCGATAAAAACGGCAACGGCTGTTGATTGTTGCCTGGTAAGGTTTGCCTGATATATACGATCTAAATGCCCTTCAGAGGTCATAAAAATTGCCGCACGCTTACGGTCAAGCAACATACAACGATGATAACTGATATTACTAACACCGCTATCGGGGTCTCGTGCGATAACAGCGGCCGCTGATAAATAAGGTGCCTCTTCCTGCACAGTGGATCGCATTTGCGGCAAACGATAGAGGTCGATCTCTTCGCCGGTGTAAACATGCTCTCGCACGGGTGCAGTTTCGGCTGCACATAATCGAGGCGCAATGGGTTGCTCATAGGCCTGCAATAGTCGCGCATCCAGTTCAGCAGGACTTATCCCTACGCCTTTAGCAATACGAGGCAAAGACGCGCAGACATTGGTTATCACAGGCATGGTACTACCCTGCACCTGCTGAAACTCTAAAATAGGCATGCGCATTTTGCTTGCAAGCTTAGCGACAGTCGCAGCAACTTCTAATACAGGCGAGACCTTATCTTCTACCACAAGATAATCTCGCGGACTTTGTGTGCGTACTGCTTCTAAAAAAGAACGGAGATCATCTTGACTCATACGATACCATCTTGTGGTTTACTTACTTGTACCCTGCTTTACACTCTGCTTTACACAGGCTGGCGATGCTGTCAGCAAAGCCTGCTTATCGACTTTACCATTCGCTTTACGTGGCAAACTGGCTAGCACATGATAAGCCTTGGGGGCACGCGCAAAAGGCATACGCGCCAAACAATGGCTGCGGATTTCATCGGCAAAATCAGTTGTTGACTGACTCGCTGGCGTTAACTCAATATAGGCTTCAATACGTTGTCCATACAAAGAATCGGGCAAGCCAATCACAGCAGCTTCGGCCACTTGTGGGTGACTTAAAATCACCTGCTCAATTTCCTCTGGAAAAATACGTTCACCCGCTGACTTGATCATCGCCTGTTTACGGCCAACCAAAAACAAATCACCCTCCGCATCAAAGTAACCAAGGTCACCTGTATGCAGCCAGCCATTTTGGTCAATGACCTTTGCGGTAGCCTCTGGGTCGCGCCAATACCCCAACATGACATTATCACCCTTCACTACCACCTCACCTGTTTCACCTTGCGCTAACGTTTCACCTGTATCACTGACGATAGCCACAGCAATACCTGCCGGCGGCGCACCGACAGACCCCGGCTTTTGTGTCAGCTTTCTCGCATCCAATAAAGTGATACGTGGTGAGCACTCAGTCTGACCATAAGTGATGTAGACATCCAACCCGGGTTTAGCGGCACAAATCTGTTCTATACGCTCAACAGGAAAACGACCACCGGTTACTGCACACCAGCGCAAGTGTGGTAGCTCAGCCTCAGCAAACCCGGCTCTATCGAGCAGCGCAATAAAATGAAAAGGCACGCCAGAAAAACCAGTGACAGCTGTTTGTTGTAGTTGCTTGATGATAGTACGAGGAAATAAAAAACTACCTGCAAAGTATAATGTTGCTGCGTTGATTTGATGAATAATCAGCTCTAGTAAACCATGCACATAATGCAAAGGCACTAACATTAAGTAACTGTCTTTATCGGTGATTTGCATTTGCTCGCTATCAGCTTGAGCTGCCAACAGCAAACCACTATGAGACAAACACACACCCTTAGGCTTACCTGTGCTACCGGAAGTGTAAACAATGGCCGCTATATCACGCTCCGACAGGCTTTGTTCTGTGGGTAGCACAGCAGTATCTGCTGGCTGCAGCATTGCTGCCAAATCATTTTCGATAATATTAACCGTTAGCGGCAAATCAGTAATCGCTAAGCGTTCATCGGCATACTTCTCACTGCTGAACACCCGCTTTAAGCCACAATCGCGCAAAATATCCGCTAAGCCTTGCGGCTGCAAATGTTCATTGAGGTTAACCACAATCGCACCCGCTTTTAGCACCGCCCAAAAGATAAGCACCGCTTCAATACCGGGGTCAGCCAACACACCAACACACTCACCTGGCTTTACGCCTTGCGCGCAAATATGCGCAGCCAGCCAGTCACTTTGCCGATATAAATCCTGAAAGTTTATGCTAGCCGCTTTATAACTTAATGCTGTTTTATTCGGGTGCTGCAGAGCCGCCTGCTGCAACGCCTCAGGTAGACGCATTATGTCGGCTTAATTAGGAAGCAATTTTCTCAACATATTCAGCAATTGCGTCTAATGTTGAGAAGTTCTCTGGTGTTAAATCATCTGTATCAATCGTGATCTCGAAATGCTCTTCACACCAAACAACTAATTCCATCATCGCAACACTGTCTAACAAACCTGATTCCAATAAGTTTTGGCTTGGCTCTACACCGTTGGCCGCCTCTGGATTCAAGGTTTTAATGAAATCTAATATCTCTTGTACTTTACTCATTATTATCTACTCTCAGTGACTTTTCGTTATCTTGTATATATGGACAGCTTGCTTGATTGCGCATACGCCCTGCCTGCATGAAAACTCCGTGGCTGTTTGCCGCTAAATGCACAGGCCGTATTTTGACGCGCCAAACTGACTGCTGCAAGGCGAGCCTGGCACTTAATACCCGCATGTTACATGCCTTTAATATAGAGCACGATATATAAGGCGACTAACACCTAGTCAAAGCATGCAGCATGCCAACTAATTTTTTTATGCTTTTCAATAGCTTAGCATAAGACTCGGTCAGCACGCGCGATAAGTGTAAGCTTTATCGTCAGTCGCTTGCAAAGCCGAAAACCTTTTATTTTTCAAAAAGTTACAGCCAAAAACCGATATTACCTAACGTAAATACTACCGACAGCTAATCTCAAGCCTCAAAAACCTGTTGCTCAAGCAATTGCTCTGCCATTGCTGCTTCAGTCATGGCGAATTGTGCAGCCAGCGGGTTAAGCTTATTGCTCTGCAATGTCACAGGATCATGCTGCAAAAAAGAGCTATTTTGCCCCAAGCCTTCCACGTAATTTAATTGTTCAGTATGCTGCAAGAACAGCGCTGAAGCATGATTCAGTACTCCCGATTCACCTACCATGGTCCCAGCAACAATATCAACACCCGCAGCTTGCGCCATATCTCTGATTTGGATAGCGCCTAGCAAGCCACCACACTTACCAATACGAATATTAAATACCTGATAGGCTTTATTGTCTATCCAACGCCTTGCATCTGACAAGGTGCATAATGACTCATCTGCCATCAATGGTATTTTTGTGCTGGCGTACAGGGCTACCAGTTTTTGCTCCAACTCAGGATCATTAGCCGCAAATGGCTGCTCTACTGAGTGTATGGGCAAATCTTTACACGCTAATAACAAGTCACTCATTTGTGTTAACGACATACTGCCATTGGCATCGAGCCTTATAGGCATCTTACCTTTGAATGCTGTATTGAGCTGCTGCAAACGACTTGCATCGTTATCCAGGCCTATTTTCATTTTGACCGCTGTTGCACCCGATAAGCGCGCCTGAATAGCATAGCGCCTGATATGCTCATCTTTACACTCAAAACCGATTGTCATACAGCTGCCCGTTGCACTGTACCGCTCGGGTCCTAACAAGGCCGTCGTTTCATGCTGCGAAATGCCATGACTTAGCCCAAATAAATTCAATAACGCTAATTCATATCCCCCAAAGACTGCCGTGCCCCATTGCTCACTACGCAAGGTATCTGTTAAATAAGACTGCAATGCGGCTAAAGATTCAAAGTGTTGCCCCAGCAGAGACTTTGCTAAAGCCGGTCCAGTATTGGCAAAAACATCATCATTAGTCTCGCCCGAGACATAAGCACGCGCCAGCACTTCGCCATAACCTTGCCTGCCTTGTTCATCACTGAGTATCACCAAAATTTTATCTGAGTACGTGCGTTCAGATAGTGCATGACCAAAGCTATGTTTAAAGGGTGTCTTTAAACGCAATAGCGCTATTTTTTTAAGCTGCATGGATTTCGCTCAAACGCGTTAGCTGCTGATCGATATCCAGGCGCGCAGTTAACACATCATTTTTTTGTTGCGACTCACTGACTTTGGCCGCCTTACGCAGCTGTCGATAAGCATCAAAACCGGCAGCACCAATTAATATTGCAATTGCCGAACCTAAGCGGCCAGACGCACACTTATCACCATACTCAGTATTAATTGCGCCGAGCTGTTGATCGAAAATACTCAGCCAGTCCGCCACATTTTTCTCTATTGCTGCTGAACTGGCTTGCTCATTATCCCAATTAATTAAAATACCGTAATGCGGGTTATCACCCGAACGCGGAAAGCACACCATTTCGCGTGGCCCTTGACCATATTGCTGCACAGCACGTTGTGCCGCCTCCATCACCTGATATTCTGTTAGTTTTTCACCTGTCATGCTAGACGTTTTACCCGCACGATACAAAAACTCAATAATGGGGACCCCCTGATAAAACCCTTTAACCCGCATGCAATCACCCATGCGATAGCGATATAAGCCACCGCCGGTGGTTACAACCAGCTCGTAGACCTGCCCTTGCTCTAATTGCCAGGCAAATAGTGGTTGTGGCTTATCACTGTCAACTTGAGACTCTGGAATAAATTCATAAAAATGTGACTGATACGCAAGCACACCACCACTTGCTTGATCTTCTATCGGTATTGCCATAATGCACTCACTGGACTGCGTAATATAGTCACGCCCAGCAACGTTTGACAAATAAGGTTGTAGCTGACGAAAGTAAGGCTGCACAATTTGTGAACGCCAACAGATAAACTGTTCCAACTCTGGCCAGAGGTAACTCAAGTCCAACTGTTCACTACCCGCCAAGCGTTCTCGCAATATCGATGCCCGTTCCGGGTCAGCTGCTAAATAAGTCTCAATCCCGGCGGGCATATCATCAAGAAACGCCTGATCATTACGCCCCCAATCACCCTTTTCCAGGCCATCGATTAATGGCTTTATCCAGGCCTCCATCTCACGACAAAACATTAGCAGAGTACTTGGATTTAGCACCATCATACCGTGCAGTTCTCCCTGCAACACTAGCCGCGCTGCGGCATAATAACGATGCTTGGATGTTTTAACTAAGCGCAACTCTTTAGGAATAGGCCAACGTGATTTTGAGTGCAAGCCATGTGTGCGCCGCCCCCAAAATGTCGCTTCTGATAATACTTCTTGACCACCTTCACAGCGCTCTACTTCACCAGAGTCGGTAAAGTTGGCTATCATGCGACCATTTTTTAAGCCAGGATGCATTTTATAGACTTCTTGCCAATACACACCAAAAGCACGGGCTTTCTCGCGTACAAAAGACGGTGTTACAGGTATGAGCTTAGGTGACGCCAGTGAACCGCTGGTTTTGAAAAAAGCCAGCACCCTCTCTGAGGTGAGCAGGTTGCTCTCACCTGCTGCCATGCGCTCGGCATACTCACGAATATCTTCGAAGGTTATCAAAGGCACATTCGCCTGGTATTGCTGTAGACTGCTAATATTGGCAAAATCGTATCGCCTACCATAGGCACATGCTTGATTATTCTTGAGAATATTCTCCAGCAAATGCTCAGTCTGTATTGCCTCTAATTCATCAGTACGCTCAAAAAAGCTCAAACTTTCCTGCGACGCCAGCATAATCTTTTCCTTACAGTCTATTACCTAAAACAACCATTTGATGTTAGGGTCGCTATTATACCCGTTTTACTAACACAAGTATTTTTACTTGCTCACTTCGTATATTCACTTTACTGAACATAAGATTTTATGCACTATTTCACGGACAAATACCGCAAATATTCGAATAATCAGACCTCATTTTATAAAACCCGAGCTTAGCTGCCTATGCCGTCCTACACTGTTTTGATGATAGTTTTATTAAACATAAGCTTATTAACAGCCTGCTCTACGGGTGGCAGTGATGATGCCGAAGATGCTGATAGCAACAACAGCAGTAGCGCCACTGGCAGCACAGATAGTCAAAGCGATAGTGAAGGTAATAGCACACCGACTGATACAAGCAACAATAACAGCCCTGCCAATGCCACTGAATGCGATGACTGGCAAAACCAACAGCCAAGCTGGCTATGGTGTGATGGTTTTGAAGCAAGCAGTAGTTTGAGCAGCCGTTACCAGGACGTGCAAAGCGCTGCTGCAGGTGGCTTTGATGTTAGCACTACCGACAGTTTTAGCGGACAACAGTCTTTACGCCAACAATATATGCCCAATCAGGTCGATGCAGGTTGGATCAGCTGGTTTTATGGCGATGCCCTTGGCGGTAATCATGGCCCCAGTCACAATGAAATTTTTATGCGCTGGTATCATAAGTTTGAACCAGGCTTTGAAGGCATGCCGCCCAAAATGGCTAGGCTACGCCGCCTTGAGGCCGGCTTTAATAGAAGCACGGCTGTGCATTTTTGGGTAGACCTTGATAGCGGCAACCAGTTACCTTTAGTCGCTGATATATTTGCACCTAACAGCCCAGACACCAATGGTGGTAACTGGCTGCCTATCACTGTCAGCACTTTCCTCTACTCTGATGCTGGTAATATCGGTCGTTGGGTCTGCCACGAGATGCAGGTTAAAAATAATTCTGCTGGCAATAATGATGGGATTGTTCGTTTCTGGGCGGACGATCAGCTGATCTTAGAGCGCACTGATTTCAATCTCAGTGGCAATAGCGGCGAAAATTTTAACGAGGTTATGTTAGATACTTATTGGAATGGCGGCTCACCTAAGCAACAAAGCCGATACTATGATAACTTCGTAATTGCAACCTCTCGCATTGGTTGCTAGTTTCTTATCAGGCAGTTAACTAACGTCGCAGTATTGTGTGTTTGATAACCCGTAGCACATCATATAAGCGATAGACAAACTTAAAGCGTCGCCTTTTTACAATTTGCAAAGTACATAGCACAGAATTCATCGCCGCTATCTTTTTCTTATAATTGGTATTTTTGCCTTCACCAGCCAACAAATCAAAAGCTTGCACTTTGTCAGCAAAAGCAGCTTCGATGTTGTAACTCAAATGCAATAAACCGGGAGATAGCTTATCACTAAAGTCATTATCAAAACTGGCATTAATATTATATTCAACACTGGCAACCCGATAATTACATAAAGCAGATACTGCACGCGGCCCTACGCGCATTATTGAAAAACGCGGTACTGCCTCACCTTCCAATCGCTCTGCCACTGCTTGCAAATGTAATTTAAAATCTTTATTAAAAAACTCGCCTTCCCATCGACTACTGCGCAGGCGATCAAAAACATTCCAGAACTGTTCAAGCTCAGCAAGCTGCATATACTCAATCGAGACGTCCCCCATTTTCTGCATATGATTGCGCTTGTTATAAAACTGCCGACGAGTATTGCCACTTAACTGCTTTAGATAATCAGCAAACTGACCGCTGGTATCAATCGCATAACCGCTATCAACTTCCTGTTCGCGAATCAATAAATTTTCCCCTAGCGTGCAGTTTTGCGATTCCTGACAATCACCCTGGGGACAAAAACGTTTATAGCTGGCAGAGTCTTTACTGATATCAACAATAACAAATTCTGAATAGTCGATATGAAGGTTGATATACCGCCACAGTGCGTCGAATACAGCAGCATGATGGTCTTTATGGATAATAAAGTCGGTAAACTCTGTGCGCATAACATCCTGGCTACCGCGCCAATAATTACCGATAAACTGCAAGCGCTTTGCATTGAGCACACCTTTAATTTTTTGTTGTACTCTATAAAGTGGCGCAATGCCTAACAAGCGTTCCTGCTCGTCCTGCTCATCATGGGCTAATAATAAAAATAACTCCAGGTGGGCTTGCTCCCCCCAAGTTTCCCACCAACTATACAGCCACTCCCAGCTGAGAAACAAAGGATTTGCTGTTGACTCACTTAGCAAGGCGCTCCATGCCGGTTTAAGCTCACCAAACTCCTGTTGGCTTATCCGCTTTATATTGATTTTCATACAGATAAACGGTTTGGTTTAGCCTACTGTTGTTAGGTTAAATGCTATTGAATAGCCATATCAGAATCTGAGTATTACCAGCATGCAAGCTCTATATGTGCTGCTTTATAAGGTCGAGCATATTATTGGCATCTCTAATACTAACATGCGAATGCACAGGTAATGTAAGAAGCCTAGCACAAAAATCAGCAGCATGCGGGTATGTCGTGATGTTTTCGATATGTTTGGCAACCCCAGGAATATCGGGCAGCACTGCAGGATAAAGCCTGGAAGCCCCTAAACCTGCTGCGCTAAAGCTTGTGTAGCACTGCTGCTTGCTATTGGCATCGGGCAACAGCAGCGGATATCGCAACATGATTTCCTCGGTCGGCAGACCACAAGCCGCTGGCAAATCCACCAGTGCAGTATTATGACTTTCAGCAGCAAGCATGCCGCTCAGGCGTTCAATTAACTGGGACTGTGCTAAACGGGGCTGTTGATAATAGCGCGCAATATTCTCCGCAAGCAGTGATACCTTCCAGGCTGGCAAGCCTGCCAGATCCGTTAAGGTTTTATACACAGTCTCACCCAAACTAATAAATGGCGCATAGGCCAACAGCCAATAAATACGTGGCTCAATCAGGACGTTATACAACATGGCTTTAATACGATAGCTCAGCTGAGGCTGTTCAGCTGTCTCAGATGAGGGCTCCGCAATAGGCAAATCATCTAACAATGCCTGATTAGCAGCTATTACAGCTCCGCCTCCCAGTAGGCTGACTGGCTTGCCACGCCCAAAGCTAATGACGGTATAATCGGCTGGCGTTGTTACATGACATCGAAATGACTGGGCGGAATCTTCTATCAGCGTAATCGGCTTATTGGCCAGCAAGGCCTTTATCTCTACCAAGCGTTCAGCTATTCCCAGAAAATTCACCGCCACCACGGCCACTGTATTGTGATCGAGCTGCTGCGCCAAGGCAGCCAGATTCATCCAGGGGCGGCTTGGTTCAAAGTCTACTAGCTTCGGACTGACACCGGCATAAACCGCTGCACTCACCAAGTCAGGGCAAACATAAGCTGGCATAAGTACATTAGGCCGAGCTGATGCAGCACGTTTTTTTGCGGCTAATAACGCTGCCGCTAAGCTGGCCGTACCTGAATGATAGAACTGGGTAGGCTGACTAAACTGATTGGATTGGTCGCCACCCGCTGCCTGAATGGCCAGTGAGACAGCTTCACCCACTGGGCGTAACTCTCTAAACATAGTGCCGGGTTAACGCTTGGAAGGAGTCCAAACATACATCCGCTTACCGCCCAAATAAGCGACAGTAGCATGTGCCAAGGCAACATTGGCTTGTACAAAAAAGTAAGGGATTTTGACAAATACATGCTTACGCGCCCCCTCTGAGGCAAAACCAGAGATGGCACAGATATAAAATGCCAGCTGCGCCAATAATGCCAGCGTATAAATGCCGCCCAAATGCAGCACAATTAGGTTAATCATAAACAGTGCCAACATAAACCAGGGCACTAGCCAGCGCATAATCTTATGACTCCAAACCTGCACCGCAAAAAAGCCGTACTTACCGATATTCAAGATCTCCGGTGAACGAAACACTGCGGTAATACCCCGTATTACTGTACGGTGTTTGCGCTGGTACTCTTTTGATGAGTCTTTAACATCTTTATAGTAGCCGAGAACATCTGGCGCAGTGACCGCCACAAAGCCCTGACGGGCACAGTTCAACGCAGTATTAAAGTCACTTGGCGATAAAATATCCCACAGCTCACAGACTTGCTTACGAGCAGCAAAAAATGACCCACTCAGCCCAACTAAGCTATTGACCGCTGACTCTTGCCGCCTCAGCCACATTTCATACTTAACATAAAGCCCCTCACCAACAATGGAGCCATCTTCGGACAAGAAGCGGTCTTCGCTGGAGACAGCGCCAACCTTTGCGTCGGAGAATTTGCCAGCCAGTATTTTCGCGCTCTCAGAGGGAATTTTGGTGGCCACATCAGAAAATACCAGAATATCGCCAGTGGCCGCTTGAATTGCCAAGCCTTGCGCATGCTCTTTGCCCTTGCGCTCAGTGGCCCGAACCACTTTGACACCTCGATCAGCATACTCGGCGACAATATCTTCTGTTTTGTCGGTACAACAATCAGATGCAACCAAAACTTCCAGCTTCTCCGCTGGGTAGTCAATTTCCAGCGTATTGACGAGCTTATCGCGTATTCTGCCTTCTTCATTATGGGCTGTAATAATCAGGGTTAAACTTGGCAGTTCGCCATCTGCCTGGGTCAATACCTCTCTTTTGGGCATCAGCCATAGAATCAAAGGGTAAATAAAGTAGCTATATGCTGTTGCAAAAAGAAAAACCCAGAACAGGATCTCAAACATTACCCTTGCTCCCTATTATGATTGTGATACGGCACGATTAATATAAAGCGCGATTAACAAAAGCATGATATAAAATATGCTGAAAAATACTGCCAGACTACTGCTAAACTGCCAGTAAGTACGAGCAAGTGTGTAACAAACCAGGGGTATCAGTAACTTGCCAACCCCCAAAGTAGCTCCCAAAAATGGCCCAAAAAATACTAGGCAATACTCGGCTACAAAGCCGCAGAGTTTATAACGACTTACCCACGAAAACCAGCGCCAAACGCGCGGTTTTTGACGATTGACCCAAGATAATAATATGAAACAAGCTATCAAAAAAATCCGGCAAATCGCCGCCAGCGCTTTACCTAAACGCAAGCTCAATGGCTTGCCTGGAATGACTCGTAAGGCTAGCCTTACAGTGCTCACGTATCACCGTATTTTGCCGTTAAATGACGACAGAGTACAGTATGAACAACCCGGCATGTATGTCACACCGGCAACCTTCAAACAGCACCTGCAATGGCTGCAGGAGCACTTTAGTATCATGCGATTGAGCGACTGGTTAAGCGCAGCTCAGCACCAGCAAGCCTTACCTAAACACGCTTGCGCGATTACCTTTGATGACGGCTGGCTGGATAACTATGAATTTGCCTTTCCTGCGCTAAAAGCAGCGCAAGTACCGGCAACAATCTTTGTCGTAGAGAATATGATCAATAGCGACTCTGATTTCTGGCCAGGTCGCTTAGCCAAATTAATTTTTGCGATTAGCCAGACACAGCCTCAGCGCTGGCCAGACCCGCAATTGGACTGGCTCAGAGCGCTAGCCCCGAACTTCTCATTCGGCTCAACGCCACCAGACACTTACCAACTCAATGAAATTATTCTGGCTTGCAAGCAATACTCTGACCAGGAAATGCACCAACGCATTGATGACTGTTGCCAAAGCTTACAATTAGATATCTCTCGTGGTAATCGAGTATTGTTAAACCACGATGAAATTAATGAAATGCTTATCTCTGGCATTATCGATATTGGCTCGCATACCTCAAATCATATCCGCATGCTGCCTAATATGTCGGCCGATGTAATGCAACAGGAAGTCGTCGCCTCTCAAACCAAGCTTACTAGCCGCTTTGCCACTGAAATAAAAACGTTTTGTTACCCTAATGGCGATGTTACCGAGCCAGCACTGGATCTGGTTGCTAAACATTATATGGGAGCCTGTACAACTGCGCGCGGCATTAATTTTAGTAATAGCAACCTACATTTAATTAAACGCTTCTCGATCCATGAGGCAATGACAAACACGCGCACCGCTTTTCTTGCTAAAATAAGCGGCTGGATATAGTCACTGTCGATAATATGGACAATAACAGCCAACAACTTTCTGTCATGCATGTATCATCTGGCGACTTATGGGCAGGTGCTGAAGTACAGTTATTTAATCTCGCACAAGCACTCCATCATGCTGGCGTCGATGTGACTGTCGTATTATTTAACAAAGGTACTTTGGCAGATAAATTAGCGGCGCTTCACATTACTGTTATTACCATCGATGAAAATCAGCTTGCAGCACAAAGAATGCTGTCACAGCTACGCAAAACCATCCGTATTATCTCACCTAATGTTATTCACGCGCATGGTTACAAAGAGTATGTATTAGCGGCTTTGGCTAAAACAGCTATATCTGATATTGCCATGGTCAGAACCGCACATGGCGACACCGAAACCAAAGCCAGCATTTTAAAGCCACACAAGCTCGCTATTAATTTTCTCGACAGGTTTATAACACGTTGCACTATCAACAAACTGATCGCAGTTTCAGAACCACTCGCAGAAAAATTTATCGCACGTTTAGGCAAAGATAAAGTTGCTTTGTTTGAAAACGCAATCAATATAGAAGAAGTAAAACGTATCGCATTACAGCAGCAGCCTGAATACCCGGCAGATAAATTTAAAATTGCCTGTATTGGTCGCTTTGTGCCACTAAAACAGCAAAGCTTACTGGTAGATGTATTAGCAATGCTGGACGATACTACAAGACAAAAATTACACCTTTACCTTTTTGGCAATGGCCCGCAGTTCAATGCGATTAAAGATAAAGTCGTACAGCTTAACTTATCAGCGTCAATCAGCCTACCTGGAAGCATCAGCCCTATTTATCCGCACTTATCACAAATGGATGTACTTGTTATGCCATCTGACCAGGAAGGCTTACCAATGACCTTACTCGAAGCAATGTCATTAAACATCCCTATTATTGCGCATGCCGTTGGCGGCATTCCTCAACTACTCGATAATGGCACCTGCGGTTTACTCGTTAATAACCATAGCGTTACAGGCTACCAAGACGCTATTTTAAAAATGCTAAACAATCGTGACGAGCTACAAACATTTGCAAGCAATGCTTTTGAACGTGTATCAAACCACTACTCAATTAACAAAAGCGTACAAGCTTATATAAGCCTCTACCAGCAGCTCAGCAATTGGATGTGTCAAACATGAGCAGCTCTAACGTGAAAGTAGCTCACTTTATTGAAACCGAAGTCCCTGGTGGCGCAGAGAAACTGCTGCTGGATATTTGCGCTTACAGCAACCAACATAATATCGACTCATTGGTATTACACTTTGACCATCCTTATTTTAAAGAAAAGTGCCCACAAATGGGTATCCAAGAAGCCAGCATGCCAGGTCGAGAGCACTTTAAGTCTTATAAAACCTTATGGCGTTTTGCCATCAGCTTACGTAAAACGCTGCTCGAGCAAAAAATTGATGTGCTGCACTCGCATTTATTTGGCCCCATTACGGGTGCTGCAGCTGGCGCCTTTCTGGCGGGCAAAGCACATATTGGCACTTTGCACGATATCCATATGATTGAGGAAAGCCCAGCTCGCATCCGCTTATTACAAATAGCAACACTGCTTGGCACCAAATTGTTTACTGTCTCACAATCCATGCAAAGCTGGTATCGAGAAAGAGCCTATTTTAGCCAAGCAAGCTTATCGACGATTTATAACACCGTTAAGCCTGCCAACAGGCTGACTCAAGAAAATCATGCACAACTCAAGCACAGCTTAAATATTGAGCCCGGCATTCCGGTATTAATCTGCGTGGGCCGCCTGGTAAAGTTAAAACGTCATGACCTATTACTAAAGGCTTTACAGCAATTACCTGATAGTAACAAAGACTACAAGCTACTTATTGTTGGCGATGGACCCGAGTTAGAGAGCACTCAACAGCTATGCACCTCATTGGCACTGGATAACAGTGTTATTTTTACCGGTATGCGCAATGATGTTAATCACTTATTACAGATCAGTGATATCTTTATTCAGTGCTCTGACACTGAAGGGCTGTCGATGAGTATACTCGAAGCACTGGCTCACAGCTTACCCTGCGTTGTCACTGATGTGGGCAGTAATGCGGAGCTTGTCAGCGATCAAGAAAATGGCTACCTTGTACCAGCGGATAATAGCCAGGCACTCAGCCATAAAATAGCCACACTCTTAAACGAGAGTACACTACGCCAGCAGTTTTCCACTCAGTCGCTTGATTTATACCAACGTAATTTTGCATACGATGACTGCATGCAAAAGTATCTCTCCGCTTACCACTCGCTCAGCTAATCGATAATATAAGGTTTAATCAATGAAAATACTTTGGCTATCGCATTTAGTTCCCTACCCACCTAAAGGTGGCGTACTACAAAGAAGTCATAACCTATTAAAAGAGCTAGCCAAATATCATGAAGTTTATTTGCTGTCATTTATTCAAAGCAAAATGCTCAAGTCCATGTTCCCTTCACTCGAAGCCGGACTCGAAGAAGCTGAAGCTGAATTACGCAAATTTTGCAAAGATGTTAAATTCCTCCCAATACCCTGTGAGTTAACACCAAATGGCAAACGCAATTTAGCACTTAGCAGTTTATTTTCAACGAAGCCCTATACTATCAACTGGCTAAAATCAGATTTAATGATGCAAGCCACCAAACAATGGCAAAGCCAGTATACTTTCGACGCCATTCATGCTGATACTATTAGCCTGGTACCTTTCGCTGAAATCTTTTCAGGCCCTAAAAAAGTACTCAACCACCACAATATTGAATCACATATGATGTTACGCCGAGCATCCAATGAGAAAAGCTTACTCAAACGCATTTATTTCTCTATTGAAGGCCATAAATTAACACGCTATGAAAAACAATATTGTGCTAATTATGATTTAAATATCACCTGCTCTACGCTGGACATAGAACGCTTACATGCAGTGGACCCCAGCCTTAACGTCATTGATGTGCCTAATGGCGTAGACTTAGATTTTTTTACTCCTGACCGTAGCCAGGTACAAGCTGGCAGTTTAATCTTTGCAGGTGGCCTGGACTGGTACCCCAACCTTGCTGCCATGCGCTTTTTCACTCGTGAAATATGGCCAGGCCTAAAACAAAAGCGCAATAATGTCGTTATGAATATGGTTGGCAAAAACCCTAGTCAGGATTTGTTAGCGCTTGCAGAGCAGGATCCACAATTTATTGCACATGGTTTTGTTGACGATATTCGCACAGTGATGAACCGTAGCAATATTTATGTCTGCACTATCATGGATGGTGGCGGCACCAAACTCAAAATTCTCGATGCGCTGGCAATGGCTTTTCCGATTGTCGCTCACCCAGCCAGCTGTGAAGGCATTGATGTCGTTGATGGCGAATCAGTACTCTATGCAAAGACTGGTACCGAATTTATTGATGCCATATGCCGCTTACTTGATTCACCTGATTTACAAGAAAAGCTATCCACCAATGGCCGCCGCCTTGCTGAAGCAAAATATGGCTACAGCGCAATAGGCAAGGCTTATGCCGACAAGATAACAACGCTCTAAAGCCATATGAATACAATACTCTCTAAATTTTTATTTTACTTTCCTGTTACCACGCTTAAAGGCGAGCATGTTTTTCTCTATCTTAAAAAATATCGTCAATTTCAGTTTGGCAAACCTGCAGATATTGAAGCCTATCAATTAAAACATTTAAAGAAGCTATTGCGTTATGCAGCTCAAAAAAGCCCTTACTATCAGATGTTGTTTACCAAACACAATATACAGCCTGATAGCATTAATAGTTTAGCCGACCTGCAGAAAATTCCTTGCCTTAGCAAAGCTGATCTAAATGCAAATACTGAACAAATCCAAACAGGCTTACCTTTTTTTAGAAAAACAGCCAAGACTACCGGCGGCTCTACCGGACAAGCCGTGACCATTTGGAAAAATGTAACTGCACTGGCACGCGAACGCGCTGCAACCTGGCGCGCTTACGAATGGGCTGATGTAAGCATTGGTGATGCGCAAGCGCGTTTTTGGGGAGTACCGATAACCGCCAAAAATCGATTTAAGTATCAACTGATTGACTTTGTATCCAACCGCAAAAGGCTTTCTGCTTTCACTATCAACCATGACCAATTCAACCACTATCACCAAGAGCTTCTAAAATTAAAACCAAAATACTTATATGGCTATGTATCGGTTATAGAGACATTTATTCGCCACTTAAAAGAAAATGACTTAAAGTTACCTGGCTCAGTACGCTCTATTATCACCACCTCGGAGGTATTGACCGATAGCAGTCGTCACTTTATCGAGGGTTATACCGGTTTAAAAATATACAATGAATATGGTTGCGGCGAAGTTGGCTCCATTGCGCACGAATGCAAAAAAGGCAATATGCATATCATGTCAGACAACCTTATTGTTGAAATTTTGGATGAAAATGATCAGCCAAGTGAAACAGGTGAGATCGTCGTCACTGATCTGCATAACTATGCGATGCCACTCATTCGGTATAAATTAGCCGATTATGCCACACGTCGCCAAGGCAACTGCGACTGCGGTTGCAATCTACCTATCATTGAAAAAATTCATGGCCGCGCTTACGACCTAGTATGTAAACCTGATGGTTCTAAAGCTCATCCAGAGATTGTTATGTATATCTTTGAAGAACTAAAAGAAAAACACGACGATATTAAACAGTTCCAAGTTGTACAAACTGCTATTGACAGCTTTACAATTAATCTTGTTATGCAAAACCAGGTCAGCTTGCAAACAGCAATCGAAAGCGAACTACAACAAAGAATGAATGATAAGCTACAACACGAATTTAAATATACTTTTAACTATGTAAGCCATATAAAACGAGAGAAATCTGGCAAAATACGACTTATAAAATCCATGCTGGATCAATAACCATGCTTGAAGTCTCCATTTTACCCGACAGTATTGAACGCCACACATCACATCCGATTGCTGGCTTATATGACTTGGCCGCTAAAAACGTTATAAAGGTAAACAGCAAGACTAAGCTACGCAAACCTTACCGACAACACACTGGCGGCACGCTCTGGTTAGAGGTATTTGATACTGATACTCAACAAACAAAAACAGCCTGTATTGACATGGTAGATTGGCCTGACGTTGCCTCCTTAGACGGCTTGGAAAAGTGCGATATTTATTTCAAGCGTAGCTTTTCGGCCGAGCACCTCGATCGCGTTATTGATCCCAGGCTCAGAGGGAAAATTAAACCTTATGGTTTGTATTTTGCTTGTAAAAGCTTATCACAATTCGGCGAGTACACTTATCGCCGTCAATACCTTCACTTAAACGGCCAATTATTACCGACAAGCCCTGCACGGATAAAAAATATCATTGAGCATTATAAAGGCCCGTTTAAGAGCACACTGTTTCGTTTAGGCTTATCTAAAACCTATTCTTATCTGATAAATCCCGAACATTATGAAAGCCCGCCAAAGCAAAACTTTGATGGCAAAATAATTTTCTTCACGCGAATCTGGGATCCTGCAGAAATCCCCGAAGATTATCGTGAAGGTGTAATCGCACTGAATAATAGCCGTTTACAACTGGTAGATGAGTTACGCCGCTTGCTTGGTGATAAATTTTTAGGCGGCATTATGGAGGACGCTTACTCTTTACAGCATCATCCAGAATATGTTATTGAACATAGGTTATGCACTCGCGCCAACTACTTGAAAATTATGCAGAATGCCGATATTTGTATAGCTTCCACAGGCTTGCACGGTTCAATAGGGGCTAAATTGCCGGAATACCTCGCTGCCAGCAAATGCATTATCAGTGAACCCTTAGTTTACAATTTGCCTAAGGACTTAGTGGCAGGCCGGGATATTGCGTATTATCGCTCTCCTTCAGAATGCGTCAAGCTTTGCAGCGAGCTACTGGCTAACCCTGAAAAAGTTGCGCAAATGCAATATCATGCCCAGCAGTATTATCTGCAAAACGCCAAACCCGCAGCACAGATGCAAGCTCGCCTAAAAGAAATTTTTTCGCCTAGCTAACTTTTCTGAGCTAATCCGCTTAGCGCACAACGCACGGAACGCAATAAGACAACGTCGATTACGCGATTAACTGGGTTTTATTTTCCGCGCAAATCTCGCCAGATGGCGATTCATAAAAAACCATTGCCGTTTTAGCGCACCACAGCTTCGCCACCGCTCATAGTCAGCTTTAAGCTTATCTTCTATAAGCGCTACCCAACTATCAACAAGCTTCGAATCTTGAATCTCAGCTGCGCGTTGCTGGCCATTAGCAATCATTTTGTTACGATAGTCTGCATCTTGCTTGAGTTTTTTAACTGCCTCGTAAGCGTCTTCTACACTGACGACTTCCAAGTAATCGTACTCGCTTTTGCGCTCATACTGATAAGCGCTTTCATGCCCAAGAATTGCCGGTATACCTGCTAACCAAGCATTATAAAGTTTGTTAGCAGGCTTCACTAAATGCTCAGCATAATCAAATGAGCGCACTGCAACCATACAATCAACGTTGCTATAATCAATCCACTTTTCGACTTCAGTCTCAATTAGCCAATTAACGCCCAAAGCGTCTAATGAAGCTTTCCATTCGGCAGACCTTAAACCTGCGGCCAGATTTTCTGGATTACCTAAATAAGCCACGTTCTCAAAAGAATCGCCTCGAGTATTATCGCGCCCTTGCAGACCAGGTTGCGGCCAAAGGCGCGTGTAATATGATGGGCCGGGTTGCAGGTATCGATTAATCGTTGGCGTACCTTCTTTAAAAGTCTGCTTATTATTCTGCACTGAGTGGGCCTGAGCATAAGGATGACGCCCCCAATCAGCCTGCATGCAAAACAACAGTTGCTTGCTATTTGGCTTAAAACTATCTTCTAAAGCCCCTCGATGAGAAATAATAATACCTTCGTCAGGTATTTCATTGCACAAATGGTAATTATTGTGGCCTGCATTTTTAAGCTTATTATAGGTCTGCAGTACCCAGCAGTATACGCCAAAGCCATAGCCTTCCCAGGTAAAATCATCAGCAGCTGGGAAGTCATCTTTCCAGT
This sequence comes from Gammaproteobacteria bacterium, assembly GCA_965230615.1. Classification (GTDB taxonomy): domain Bacteria; phylum Pseudomonadota; class Gammaproteobacteria; order HTCC5015; family HTCC5015. The sequence continues at coordinate 3,428,731 of OZ246012.1, read as the reverse complement.
ATTCTTTTGATATATAAAAGTAGACGTCGGTCATCTTCTTTATCTTCGCGTGTTTTTTTGACGATGATACAGAAAAGCCCCTATAGAAAATAGAGGCTTTTATCGTTTTTTATCGAAATATAAGTACTGCTGACTAGTTGTTTTGCAGAGCACCTAAATCTCTGCCATCGCTCCCCGCGTTTTTAGCGACAGAGTCAGGTCGCAGGCGATAGTCTGCTGTATTAATATCGTCGGATTCATTGACAAAACCCGGTACACCCTGACGCGAACTAGCGTCATTGAGCAGTGCCATGCCTTCGGCAAAGTTATACTCAGTCCCTTTGTTTTTAAAAATAGTGCTTCCAGCAATATTGAAAAGGTTATGATGGCCAGTAAACTGACTTATATCATAATCATCATCACTGGGATCCTTGGACAATGCAATGGGAAAGCGCTCACGCTGACTGGAAAAGATGTTATTAAACACATTCGCAAGCCGTGCTCTGCCACTGGTATTTTCAAAACCAGAATCGATCAGTCGCTGACCATCAACAAAAGTATTATTCATGATATTAGCCTGCATATCACCATGTTGATTTTCGGCTTCAAGGTAGACGCCTAAATCTACATCTTGCAATATATTGTGATGAAAATTATTTGCCTGCCCTCGAATAAAGTAGCCAACTTTAGCATTCGCAATCATATTGCCAAAGATTTCGGTTTCAACATTACCGTATTTCTTGTGCCTGATGGCATAAAACTCATCGAGAAATATATTATCTCTCACCGTTATTTTCGCACCCGGCTGCATATCAGACGCCAACAATATATTCACGCCACCAATATTATTACTTGTCCCTCTAAAAAGCCCAGCGTTACCTCCCTCAGCTAAATAGTTACGCGTAAAAAAACTATTTCTCACAACAAACTGCGGTCGACCACGATCAAATTTAAAGTGCACTCCACCACGACTACTATCACCATCGCGCAGCGAGGTATCACTTATCACGACGCTCACAACCTCTGCAGATGCCACGCCATCTGTAAATGACATACCTAAGCCAACCGCATTTTTGATTTCAATATTTTGAAAAACAATATTCTCAATTTGACGAGAAAAGGAAGTCCTTATATGAATCAAACCAGCTGGCTCTGTGTCCATGCTAGCCACCTGTCGATGTCGACCATTAAACACTGATCTTGGCTCCCCCTTATATGTTTTAATAACAGTAGGATTAGTTGCTGTTCCACCTTGTGCAGGATCACCGATGAATAAGCGAATGGTTTTACCACCATTTTCAACATGCTCATTCATATCAAACTCACCTTTAAGATAAAGGTGATCGCCACCGCGCAAAACGCCTGTCACATAAGCATTATTCGTTGTGCGATACCCTACAACCGCTTCAAAGCTGTTGTAAGGACTGGCGAAGGATCCATCACCACCATCAGGCGCAGCCGCATCAACCCAGTAGCATCGCGAAGAGGGTGCCGCCTCACACGCATCCGGCCGTCCTGGCTCTATACCTTCTGGCCCAAACAATAACCCCGCTGAAAAATTAACACTGGGTATTTGAATATCATTTAATGGCTCTGTGGATCCCTGATTTCCTGGGATAATTTCATCTTTTCCACCTTTTCCATCTGGGGCAAGCTGACTGCTATTATCATTACCGACATCATCATCGTTATCCCCTGCACGTGGCCCAATATCAGCAACAATTTCATCCCTATTATTTGCCGCCTCACTGGCAATTCCAGCCAAGACATCGTCTTGAGCTGTTGTTTTTTCACTGCTTGAACAACCCTGCATCAAGCTGGCTACCAACAGTACGCAGCACAGCCTTGTCACCCATGAACATATAATCATTAAACATAGCTCTATTAATATTTAGTTAACAAATTTATTAAAGATATACCTGCCCGTATACCTATAAGAAACATCAAAAGGAATGTTACTAACCCACCTCAAAGACGAGACTAGTATTACAGGAGTGTCCCATAACACACCCGAGAAAACGCTGAACCAGTCAGCGTTTTCTCAAATATATCAGGTAAATATAACGGAGATATTTAGTTGGCTTAACACCCAGGCTAACAACTATTAATTATCTTGAATAGCACCTAGGTCTCTGCCATCAGTGCCCGCATTATCTGCAGGCGAACCATCGGCCAGATCAAAGTCAGAAGTATTCACATCACCAGAGTCATTGATAAATAGCGGGTCACCCTGGGCTGAGGTTGTATCGCTTATTAGAGACAAACTATCAGCAAAGTTAAACTCTGTGCCCTTGTTCTTCACCAGAGTACCACTGGCAATATTAAATAAATTATTGCTACTGGTGAATTGGTTTATATCATAGTCATCGTCACTAGGGTCTTTCGACAATGCGATTGGAAAACGATCCGTCGTGCTAGAGAAAATATTATTAAATACATTCGCAACACGAGCGCGGCCAGCGGTGTCTTCAAAGCCTGTATCAATTAAGCGCTGACTCGCCACAAAGGTGTTATTAAAAATATTCGCCAGCATATCGCCATTTTGATTTTCGGCTTCCAGATAGATGCCGATATCCGCATCGTAAATCACATTATGATGGAAGTCATTGGTCTCACCGCGAATAAAAAAGCCGACATTGGCATCAATAATTAGGTTACCGAAAGCTTCTGTTTCCACATTGCCATATTTCTTATGGCGTATCGCATAAAACTCATCCAGAAAAATATTATCTCTGACGGTAATTTTAGCACCAGGCTGCATATCATCATCAAGTAGAATATTCACACCACCGATATTGTTACTGGTACCGGTAAATACACCTGAGGCACCACCTTCTGCTAGATAATTACGTGAAAAGAAGCTGTTGCGAACGGTAAATTGCGGGCTGCCTTCGGCAAACTTAAAGTGTATGCCGCCCCGGCTACTATCACCATCACGCAATGAAGTATCAGTGACAACCACGCTAATCACTTCGGCCCCTGCCACACCATCGGTAAACGATATACCAAGGCCAATCGCGTTTTTCACTTCGATATTTTGAAAAACAATATTATCAATATCTTGCGGAAATGAGGTACGGATATGGATCAACCCAGCAGGCTCAGTATCCATTGTTGATATTTGTCGGTGCTGGCCATTGAATACCGCTCTTGGCTCACCTTTATAACTTTTAATTACCGTTGGGCTGCTGGTTGTACCGCCTTGTGCCGGGTCACCAAAGAATAAGCGAATCACCTTGCCGCCATCACGCGTATCATCATGATCATTCATATCAAACTCACCTCTAAGATAGAGATGATCGCCACCGCGTAGCTCACCAGTCACATAGCTACTGTCCTTGGTACGATAACCAACGACATTCTCAAAGCTGTTATATGGATTGGCAAAGGAGCCATCGCCACCTTCGCCCGCATCTGCGTCTACCCAATAACAGCGTGCCGGCGGTATTGCGTCACAGTCTTCCGGGTTACCCGGCTCAATACCTTGTGCACCAAAGAGCAAATTGGCCGAAAAATTGACCGTCGGCAACTCAATCGAGCCCAAATCACCACCTTCACCACCTTCTTCTTCACCACCAAGCTCATCGTCACCACTGGAACAAGCTTGTAACAAAAGTAGTAACAATAGTGAAAAGCCGACTTTGGCGATAGACTTTGAATTATTCATTTACAGATACCCTCACAATTCGAGCCCTTATACATGATTTTCTTCCAATAATACACAAGATATGCGTTAACGCATATCATACAAAAGTGGGAAGGCAAGTTTGTGACAGAAGTTAAACTTTTCAATAACAAATCGAAACTAAAACCAGATAAACGAGAGTAAAAAACGGATAAGAGCGCTTTTTCTTGGTAACAGCCAACTGACAAGTAATCAACGACTGCTTAAACACTTGATTTTTATAACAATTACTATAGCAAGCTACACAGGACCAGCAAACCAGCTACACGGCCCTGCCAAGCGAGCGGGCTTTAAGCCTGTAAAATATCGTGATAAAACTGCATAAATCGCTTATTAATCGCATTAATTTGAAACTCTTCTCTGGCTCGGGCATACCCTTTATCCCCCAAAGCACGACGTAATTCCGCATCCCCCATCACCTTATCCAGCAAACTGGCCAACTGCTCTACATTTTCGCTTTCAAATAACAGGCCATCAACACCATCATTGATTACCGTGGGGATACCGCCAACATTAGCACCGATTCTGGCTTTGCCTGCCGCCATCGCTTCGATCAAGACACGCCCCATTGCTTCACTGCGTGAAGGCAATACAAAAACGCCGCACTGGCCAATATGGGTTGGCATTTCATCATGCATAACAGCGCCGTGGTGAAAAATTTGCGGGTGGCCATTGATCATATTATCCAGACTTTCCTGATCGGGGTACCAGCCTAAAATTTTCAATTGCCAATCGGGGTGCTGACCCGCAACCTGAGCAAATGCTTTAATAAGTATATCCAAGCCCTTACGGTACATTGGGAAGCCGGTAAATAAGATTATGTTCTGATCCCCATGGTTTTCGAATTTTTCCACCTTGATATAACTTGGAATAACGCGAACAATCTTATCAGCAATCTTTAATCGAGACTTGTAGTAGTCAATTTGCGATGGAAATAATAACTTCACACCATTGGCTCGCTTAAGCACAATACCCATAACGGTTTTGAAGAGTTTAAACTTAAATGCGCGCTGGAACTTACTGGCGGTATCAGCATAGTTTTCTTCGGACGCATAATCCCCGTTAACTTCTGGGGCAAACTTCGCGCTAAAAATATATTTAGCAACGACGCCCATCAAACCTGTTTTGAGCGGATCATAGGTGATAACTAAATCGTATGCTTGCCCCTTGAGGCGCTCTTTTAGCAGAAACGCTAAAATAGCAACGTAATACAGTATATTATTGAGCTGTTTAATGGGGTAATGAATCTTAAACGCCCGCACTCTAAAATGCCCTACCATACTATCTACACTTTCGTCGCTGGTTGTCACCAATGTGCCAGCAAACTCTGCAGACAATGTTTCAAGCCGCTCCTGAAACTGATAGACCACATTGTATTTAGGTCCCGGATTGATAATTAAGATTTTCTTCATGTTACTCTTCCAAATTCCCTTGGTTTCGATTCTTCAGCTGGTTGTGCCGTTCTATAAATCGCTATAACAAACGCACATAAAAACCAAAAAGGCGGATAATACAAAACGGTAATAAAGGTACCTGTCACCAAAAACGTAATCATGGAACAAAGACAGGCTTTACCTAACAAGGCATACTCATATTTTTCATCATCTTCAAGCCCGTCATCGACTTGACCTTTCTTGAGCTCAATACAGCGGCTGTAAATCAACTTGATCAACCAAAAGTAGACTATTATACCAAATAAACCTAGCTCAGGTATGAGCGTAAAATACAAAGAATGAGACTTGCGCCCCCCTAAAGACTTACCTTCAGGCGTGTACATGGAGCTGTAATGCGCATAATGTGGCACCAACCATTGATAGTTATTCGCGCCTACGCCTAATAAAGGATTGCGAATAAACATTTGCCAGCCGATATCCCAGGAGTATATCCGCTCATTCCGGGTCGCATCTCCATCGTCACTGATAGTCTGCATATCAGCCACATATTCTTCAGGTAACATCTGTAACACAGCACCGGACAACAATAAACCGGCAACAGCGCCATAAACCGCATATTGCACTCGTTTTTCAGATTGGTACCAGACAAAGCCTGCAATAGCGATAAACCCAAGGAACCCCCCTCGAGAGGCGGTAGCTATCATGGCTATCGTCATCACCACCGCACCGGCCAAAAATATAATTTTGGTTTTTTTGCCAATCATTTTTGAAAATGCCAGATAAAAAGCAAATGGGATACCCATATTGAGTATCATTGCCGCATCATTTTCATCATGATTAAAGCTACCAGAACCTACCCCACCATTGGAAATCACAACAAGGCCAAAAATGATATTGATATATACCCAAATACGAAACAGCGCAAAAACTTTTTCTTTGGTATTGATATATTGTACAAAGGGATAGCAAAAGGCGAATAGGAAAATCGCAATGGTCTCAAAAGACTTATAAACAGAGTAGTGGTTAATGGCTTTTATCATACTAAACACGATAGCAACCAAAAACATGAATAACAGCTTTGACATTTTGTCTTTAAAAAAGCTCTTGTCACCTTTTACAAATAGAAACAACATCGACAAAATAAGCAGCATTGGTATTTTGAAAATACCCAAAAAACCATAAAGATCTTGCGGACGCACAAATTCAAAGAACAGATAAGCAGCGATGACATAAAAAGCACCGTCCAATACCTTTTCTTTTTTGGCCGCCGCATAAACCATAACGCTACTTGGATGACCTCAAACTTCGAATACCATTTTTCATATTGGTGATCTCTTCCCGGAAAAGCAGGAAATATACCGCAATATAGCCAAGCCCGGCGGAACCACACAACAATATAAGCGAAAATAAGTCATTTTCTGTGGCGATAAAGCTCACCAAGTACACCAGCAGCACCATCACCAAACTGGCTATTACCGTGGCCTTAATCGAGTGCCAAATTTCCAAGGGCTTAATAGGTAAACCTGAAAGCAGCATCCACCAAAGCAGAATATAAATAACGGGGTAGACAAATACCCAGGCTAATGCCACATGCGCCTCTGTGCCGCCCCAGTAGGCCCCGACAACAAAACCTATCGTCAATAAAAGGCCACTGATTACTTCATAGATTAACACTTTACCCGCTTTACCTAAGGCGGCTAAGACATGCGGTATTAGCATGCCACTAATTTTCAATAAGTTAACGGCACATAATATCTGCAGAATAGGCTTGGCTGGCAACCACTTTTCAGTTAACAAGACAATAATGATGGGCTCTGCGCACATAATCATCAAAATCAATACCGGAAAACTCAGCATAAGCAAGTATTTATGCATACCCATAAACACCCGCTTAAAGCCTTCTTCATCCTCCTGCAAGCGAGATAATGCCGGAAACGCAACACTGTTAAATAGCGCCCCCACCTTATCCAGTGGAATCATGGCCAATTGATTAGCAAAAGAGTAGAAACCCACAGCCGTCTGCCCAAGAAACACGCTAATCACAATAACCGCTGAGCGCATGGAGAAATATTCAAATATTCGCGAAGCCATTAGCTTAGTGCCATAACTAATGATGGGATATACCTGCCGCAAACGCATAACCAGAGCAGGCATACGTTTCATAATCAACAAAAAGCCAATCGTTACAATGGTATGATTAACCAACACTGATATAACCAGCGCCCAGGGGCCATACCCCATAAGAGCCATCACAATACAGACAACCGCATTGGATAAGCGGCCAAACATCCCGAGCATTGCCCGATATTTATAACGCAACTCGCGCATCGCCAAGGCCATGGAGACTGTTTTAATACTACCAATAACAATAATAAGCCCGGATACTTGAATAATTTGAGCCAGACCATCAACCGGCTTCTCTACTACTTTGGCATAAAACAGCTCTATAAAAGGCGCGCCTAGATAAGTCACGGCATATAAACCAAGGCCAATCAAGAAACTTAGCCAAAAAATAGTATCCTGATCTTCCTCAGTAATCTCCTTGCGATTTACCAAGCCAGAACCAAAGCCCATATCGCTAATGATCGCTAACAAACCGATATAGATCCCTGAGATCCCGACAATACCATAATCATCAGGGCTTAAGATCCGTGCCACCCATAGGGTACTAACCCAGGTCGCCACCTGGGTAATAATCCTAGCGATACCTTCCCAGGCAAAGCCTGCGACCAGTTTATCTTTTACTTTTGAGGTTTCCACTTAACTCTATTCTTTTTATTCAACTAATAACAATACAGCCGATAGGCATCAGCCAACGGCTTATATATTCACCAAAGGAAGTCACAACTTAAAAACGATCCGGCACCAATAGAGGCATTAAATTGATGCGTTCTGGATTATCAAACCATGTCCTTTTCATATCAAACATTTCCAGTTGTTTTAGTTTATTGCCACCCCTTATATGGGTGATGCCAAAAAGATAACCGAGCTCCCTGGCCACCTTAATTGTTGCCTCACTATAGTCATGCGAAGTACCATTAGGATAAGCAATGGCAATCACTTTATTGCCTAACTCGAGTTCAATCTTATCCTTGGACAATTTAAGCTCTTCATACAATGAAGCCTCGCCAATGGATGTTAATATCGGATGGCTTTTAGTATGCGACTGGATCTCTATATCATTTGCCGACAACTCTCGGAGCTGATCCCATGTCATAACTCGGCTGAGCGACTTGGTTTGTTCATCCAAACCATAATATAAATCGCCATACTTAGCTTCAACCTCCTGCATCACCTGCAGCCGACCTTCATTATCGAGCTTTTTAATTAGGTTAATGAACTGCTCATAAGCAGAAAATCGATGCTCATAACCATCACGCAATTCAACATCATAATGCAAGCTTTCCAAATGCAGCACTTTACTTTTTTGATTGTAAAACAACACAGCAAGGTATTCATACCAAAAAGTATTTTCATCATCGATATAGTCAGTGGCTACAAATATAGTTGCCGGTATATTTAACTCATCAAATATAGGTGCCGCATTATGATAGAAATCATCAAAGCCATCATCAAAGGTCACAATCAGTGGATTACTCGGTAAAGGCTCATTCTCAAACAAGTGATCCGCAAGCATTTGGTAGGTGATTGGTGTATAGTATTTTTTTACCAAGCGCATTTGCTGCCTAAATTGATCAATAGATGCATTCACTAGATGCAAGTCAAATGGGTAACTATCTCGATTTGGCACATCCAAAATTCGATGGTAGGCCAACATGGGGATGTTATCGCTAAGCATTGACTGCGCTAAAAATAAAGGCTTATCGAGGCCAAGCGCATAAATACTATCTTTAACAAATCTCTTATTCATCGGCAAACACCATTCACATGGGTGTCCGTACCCTATTGACAGATAATAGTACAGCCTTAAAACAACGCTCTCTGGATTAAGGCAAGTTTTTCACAATCATCGGCCCTAAAATCTGTGTCGCAAAAACCGGCATTTTTTGCCACATAGAAATAGCCAATTTGTATTTAGGGTTATTCGGCGTCAACCCCGGCAACTCTTGATCTTCACCTAACCAATAATACCAATATAGTTGTTTCGGCTCAGCCCCCCATTGCTTCTTGAAACGGTATGTACCGCTATCAACGGAAGACCTGCCAAAATCAAACTGTTGACAACCCTTATTTATCGCAAGCTTTAAAACTTCCCAATACATCAACATATTAATACTAATTGAGTTCACTTCACGCAATGTCGACGCCCAAGGAATTTCCATCATGCCTTTATATTGAATCAGAAAAGCCGCACCTACAGGCTTACCTTTTAACCGTATAATAAGCAGCGTCACCGCCTCTGAAAACTGCTCCAAAATCGCTTTAAAAAATGCTTTTGAATAAACTGGCGTACCTAAATCACGCATATTAATCGAAAACACTCGATAAAACTCATCCAGCAGCTCTATTCCTCCATGCACAACTTCTGGGCTTTCACGTAATGGGCGTTTAATCTGCGAGCGACGCTTGGAGCCCAACGCTTTCCACAATTCATCTTCTTCTTTCGGTAAATCCAGCACCATAACCACTTTATCTGTACGTGCTTCCCAGGCAGTATCGCGTTCAATGCTATCACGGTATTCTATGTGGCTAATCTTTTTCTGTTCAGCCACGCTTACCGCATGCGTCATCAGCTTTTTTTCAACCTCTGCAGAGACTGCTATTGCACCGCCATAATTAAAAAAGGGTACCGAGACCATGTAATCGCCAAACAAGCGACTACGCAGGCGAACCAATGGCAACACACCGTCGATGTTACCTTGCCCATCAACCGAAAAAAAATAATAAGTTTCGTGCCCAAACACTTTCTCTATTAACGCTTGCCACTTCGACAAATGATAAATTGAACCTCGCTCATGCTGCTCAACATAAGCATCCCAGGCTTGTGTGTTATCTGCCTGCAATGCTACAACCTTACCAAAGTTTTCTTTTGTTATTGTCATACGTTTTATTACATCCTATGTAAGCAAGCCCTGCTTTTGCAGCACATCAGCGACTGTTGTAAATTCAAAATCCGACAAAAGATTTGTTAAACGCTGCTTACACTTTCGCAAATTATTATAGTGCCTGAAACGCGAGAACCAACTCGCATCAATCTTCGGCTGACTTGGATCAATTTCCCAAGGGTGCAAATAAAACATAAAAGGCATTTGTTTTTCTTTAGCATAGCTTTTTAATGCATACTTGGTGAACCAATAAGGATATAAGCGAAAATAACCACCGCCAGAGACAGGCAATTGATAACCCAACATCTTTTTTGCCGTCATGGGAAATTCCACTAATTTATTACCACTCGGCGTATTCAACTTATGCGGCTGCCCTTGCACACCCGGCATTCCATAACGATCATGCTTTACTGGGAAAATACTGGAGTCATAACGAAACCCTGCTTCATACAAAACATCCAAAGCCCACTGCGACTCTTTAATAATTGAAAAACTCGCAGCACGATACCCTTGGATTTCATACTGCACGATATCTTCAATAATTGCTTTTGACTTAATGGTTTCCTGCTTAAACACTTCTTGTGTTTGCTTATAGATAAGCTGATGGCTATAACCATGACTGGCCACTTCATGGCCCGCTTTAGCAATATCTGCAATCAATGCAGGATACCGCTCAGCCACCCAACCCAAAACAAAGAAGGTGCATTTCACCTGGGTCTCTTCAAAAAGTTCTAATAGAGCATAAGTATTCTTCTCAACTCGAGACTCTTTTTGATCCCAATCTTTATAATCAATTGATTTAGCAAACGCCGAAACCTGGTAATAGTCTTCTACATCAATTGATATGGCATTTTTTATCATATTCGTCATGCTCTAACGTCTTATTTAAACTCTGTATCATCCGCAGCCTGAAACACGACTGTTTCATCTGCATTATTTATCGTGTCATCTGCTGATTCCTGCAGATATAATTGATCTTCCTCTTCTTCGCCACGCACATACTCTAATATGTATTTACTGGTAATCGAAAAAACATCACCTGCTTTTAATTTGTATTTTTTGACCGAGCGATTGTTAATATAAGTGCCGTTCTTGCTACCTAAATCAATTAGGTAGGAGTTACGCCGCGTTGTGACGATTTGCGCATGCGAACTACTCACTTTAGGGTCATTAAGCTGAATATCGTTATTTGGCCCACGACCGATCATAATAGTTTGCTTATCCAAATAATATTCACCCAGCTTGCGCCCTTCATTGGTCACAATCAATTTCGGCGGGATCCCCAGATTGGGTCGAATAGCATAGGGCTCGGATAAGACCTTGCGTGATACACGGTCGACAAATGGTAACCATTGCAACTCATCTATCGCCATATCCACTTCTTGCTTGCTGATAAGTTCAGCGCTTTCTACAAAAGCGCCCATCAATATCGTATCGCACAGAATATTAATCAAGCGCGGCGTGCCACCGGTATACTTGTAAATCTCAGCTACCGTTTCAGGAGAAAACATTTCGGCATTCTCAGCACCAGCGACTGTTAAGCGATGCTGTATATAATCGCCTGTCTCTGCTTCACTTAGCGGACCAACATGAAATCGCAGTCGAACACGCTGCACAAGCTGCTCTAAGCCCATTGAGTCCAACACCTCATTCAGCTCAGGCTGCCCGACCAGAAGGACGTTGAGCATTTTTTCAGTATGCGTTTCCAAACCGGATAATAATCGTATCTCTTCCAATACTCTTGGTGTTAAATTCTGCGCCTCATCAATAATCAAAAGCACAATATTGTCTTTTTTGTATTGTTTCATAAGGAAGTTATTCAGCATATCCAATAACTCCACCTTACCTGCAGAAAAAGGTTTAAAACCAAATTCAACGAGTATCGCCTGCAACAACTCATTTTCATCAAGTTGAGTTTGGTGTATACGGGCAACAACAACATTATCTTTCATGCTGGCAATCAGGCTTTCGATAAGCGTGGTCTTACCCGAGCCAATATCACCGGTTATCACAACAAAACTATCATGCTTCCACAAGGAAAAATCCATATACGCTTTCGCCCGACTATGCGCCTTACTCAAAAACAGGTAGCGCGGATCAGGCGTCAAGCGAAACGGATTATCTTCTAATTTAAAGTATTTCAAATACATTTCAAAAAGCTCTCGAAAAAGTAAAACCCAGTGAACTTTCCTGATAACTCACATCAGGCGCAGCCACTTGGTTTTGATCTGTGGTTGATACAGCTGCTGTATCAGAATCCAGCTCAGCTTGTTGAATATATAGCTCTAAGGAGGTTCTCGGACCTGGGCTACGGCGCACACCCACCCGCAACTGTTGCAAAAGGTCTTCACGCTCCAGCTCCCGAAACTCGTCCATTCGAGCATCTACATTGACAAACAGGCTCATTCTGGGACTCATATTCCACAGCCAATTTACCGCCAAAAAGCGCGTTGTCTCCTCACCCAGGCTATCCTGAAAGTCGCGCACCTCATTATACATGCTCAACCCTAGCTGCGTTTTAGCTTTATTGTAGTTAACGGACAAATCTGCTCGTTTTCGCAAAAAAACATTCGACGTTGGCCGGTTCAGACTTGTCTCAGAGAAGCCATCGGCTTCACTAAACACATCATTATCCAGCTGTGTTTGAGTATCCGTAAATAGATCCTCAGCATAACTGGCATTGATATTGAAATACAGACCACGATGCTCCCAGGACATGCTGGCAGTATCACCAAAAAACCGTTCACCCGCCTTAATCTCAAAAAAGTCTCTAGCCGCTGTCCAGCGCAACCCTACTGTCCATGAAGAACCTGCAGGATCCTCACCGTCGGCCGCACTTAAGCCAAAATCATTATCCTCATCACCGGCAGTTAACAGCAGCGTTAGCTTATTGCTTAATACTAGGCCAAACTCTGCATCCACACGCTCAAACACATCTTCCAAGTCACGCACAATGACCACTGGCGCCTGGTTCACTATCACAACTGACTCACTATCTAAGAATGTTACCTCTTGTTTATAATAGCTAAATGACCATAAGTAATTTTGTCCAGCCTGCTGCTGACTTAAAGTAAAGGTTGCGCTATCCATCTCACTATCGACAACAGTTGCTCGCGAATCATCATCATAATCAACATGGCTTTGCGAGACTCTCAATTGCGCCTGCAACCCCGAACTAAATCGCTGCTGCCAATAAGGACTAATGCTGCTTGTCTGTACGTCTGTTTGACCGCCGCCTACTGGCACATTGCTAAAAGCATTGGCCTGTTGAGGGTCAGTGATTTGTTGCGTTTGACTGGCACTGAGCTCAACAAAAAAACTTGCTGGCAAGCTCGCTAAAAATGTCCCATCGAACTGCTGAAAACTGTTATCTCGCTCGCTTTGGTCACTATAAGCAAGCGCCTGTATGCGATAATCCAACGTAGATTGCAATCTTTGGCTATCATAAGCAATCGCAATGGTTGGTGACAATTCAGTAATAAGGTCATCCTCTGCCTGGTCATCAGGGCGCAAGTCCACATTATCCGTATAGATTTCACTCAGTGAAACGCCAGGTTCAAAGCGCCAACCTTGCGCCATAACACTAGACATTGAAACCAGGCTTACCGTTAACAGCACTCTGGTCGCAATATTCGAAAAACATTTAGCCGACTGTTTAGTAGTAACCAAAGTAATCACCTGAATAATCAAACCCCAACGATCGATGGTTTTTATTCAGCAATAAACTAATCGCTTTATTCCTATCCAGATTTTTTAATGCCTGCCCAAGCAGATTCCTTGGCGTTGTTACTGCCTCTACAACCACAATGACCTGACCTACTAAAGAACAAACAACATGCGCTTCTGGCCTGGCCAATACCGGTGGTATATCAAATAATACAATACGATTCTCATCTTCCAGCAGCAGATTTTCCAAAAGCGTCTGCATGCGATTACTGGTTAACAATTCAACAGATTGCTCTGTCTGTTGACCAGCTGGGATGATTGACAGGTTAGGAAAATCAGTGCTGACCATCACATCATTGATCGGCATATCTTCATCCAACAACATATCCATTAAGCCAGCACGCTCTTGCAACTCAAAAGTTTTACTGGTATCAGCTTTAATCATATCCGCATCAATAAGCAGCACAGAGCGGTTACGCTCTCTTGACAAACTTAATGCCAGATTGACCGCTGTGAACGTTTTACCTTCATCTGGTATTGAGCTAGTGATCGCCATCAGGCGACCATTCTCCACTAAACTTTTTTGCTTGCCAAAAGCATTTGCCAACAAAGGATGTTTAATACGGCGATACTCATCAACTGTTCGCTGCAACTGATCATCAGGCGCTAAATATCCGGCTTGCTTCATATAATGCGTATAACTTTCTTCCAGCTTATAATGCCCAATATATGTTTCCTGTGGACGCTCTGCTTCCTCCACATTAATTTTGCGTGGCGGCAGCTCCTTAACTTTATCTATCCGTGTTGTTTTCTCTGGCGCATCCAGGTTACTAAACTTACCGATAGCTTTTTCTATAATACTCATACTAAACCTTATGGAAACTTAAGCTGATTAAGCCATAACAATTTGAAAAACTTCCATGCCCACAAAGACCAAGAAAAGCCCACCAAAGCCGACTACCAGTTTGGTAACATCAGCATAAACCTTCTTGCGCTCGTCTGTTTCCCATTTAATACTGACCGCACCTAATACTGGCAAACCAGTTGATTCGCTCAAATCCAAAGCCGAACAATAGACCGACTTAACTTCATTTAACAAATAAGCAACACCAACACCTGCACCTAAACTAACAAGCAACAAAGCAGCTAAAAACAACTTTCTATTAGGCCCAGACGGGTTAAACGGCACAATAGGCGGATTAATAATGCGAAACTTAATTTCATCATTACTCTGGTCTGCACCCTGCGATAGTTTGGCCGACTCATAACGTTGCAGCAATTCCTCATACTGCATTTTGTTAACACTATAATCGCGAGTTAAGCGAGACAACTTGGCCTCCACTTCTGGCACTGTATCAACCAAACCTTTAAGTTCATTAATGCGTCTTTGCTGCTCTGCGATATCAGCTTTGAGCGTCGCAATTTCTACATCCACTTCACTCATCGCAATCTTAATGGATTGATAGACAGGGTTTAATCCCAAACCATCTTGCGCGGCAGCATCATCAGGCAAGCCTTGCGCTGCCTGTTTACGCTTCTCTAACTGAGCGATAGTTTCTTGAATGGCGATTACATCCGGGTGCTCCTCTGTAAAACGCAGCAACAATGCATTTAGTTCTACCTGGCGCTCCTGAATTCTGGCATCAAATTCTGAAGTACCAATACTTTGACTTTCACCTTGCAGCTGCTTTGCCAATTCATTGCGACGATTGCTAGCCTGACGCAGTTGAAACTGCTTTTGCTGTAGCAAATCTATATCTGCCTGCAAACGCTTATAGTAACTACCGCCCTCACTCGGCATCAAGCCAACATTATTTTTCTTAAACTCTGCCAGTTTTTGTTCAGCCTCAACTAGACGCTTTTCATATTCATCTAATTGCTGCTTAAGAAACTTCTGTGCCGTCATGGTATCAGCCCGGCTTGAACCGAGCGTCTCTTCAACAAGCGAGTCAAGCAAGGTTTGTACAACCTTATATGCAATATTCGGATCTTTATCCGAATAAGTAATCGCATATAAATTCTTTTTCTTCTGGTTAAGCACTGAAACCTTAACCCGGCTTTGCACACCAATAATTAAGTTTTCTAACTCTCTGGGCGTATTTGCTTGCAGATCAAGGTCTGTTTCACGAATTACTTTTTCCAGATTAGGCCGACTCGATACAACTCGTGTCAACATATAGACTTTATTTTGCATATCGGTATCAACAGCCAAGCCTTTCAATAGCGGCTTTAATACTGATTGCGTATCAATAAAAATTTTGGCACTGGATTTGTATACATCTGGCATCATAAGAATGACAACAGAACCTGACAAAAACAGAATCCACGCGGTTACCAACGTCCACCAGCGGAAACGCCACATACCACGGACTGTCGTTAGCACCTTTACCAATAAATCATGCATAATATATAACTTACTTTCTTATTGCTTTCGGTTAGAACCAAGACTCAGGAATAATCAAAATATCCCCAGGCACCATTTTCACATTAGCTTTTATATCGCCTTTTTGTAACAAATCTTCGATTCTGGCGGCAATTTGTATTTCTTCACCACCGCTACGCCTGATAATTTTAGCTTTGTTACCCGCTGCAAATTCTGTCAAACCGCCAACTTCAATCATGACATCCAACAATGTCATATCACGTCGATAAGACAAAGCGCTCGGATTAGCGGCTTGCCCAACAACACGAATCTGCTTATTAAAGGTACCGACAAAACCTGTCACGATAACCGTCACAACTGGCGACTTGATATATTTTGCCAACACCCTTTCGATATCACGCGCTAACCGTGTTGGCGTTTTGCCAGCCGCAACCATATCTTCAACCAGCGGCGTAGAAATTTTACCCTCAGGGCGAACGGGCACGGTGACAGACACGTCTGGGTTGCGCCACACAAAAACCTGCAGTGTATCGCCAGGGCCAATCAAATAATCTTTTGAGCTAGCACGCGCCACTGAACTTGAAGCAGACTGCTGCTCTGGTGTTAACTGTACTCCATTCGAAGCACAGCCCAGCATTAACACTGGAACCATTACCAGTAACAACCATTGCGCGCCTTTATATAAAGGATGACTATTCATGATTTTATCCATCATATGTTTTCGTTAATCGTAAGCCACCACATTATGTGTTAGCTGATTTTAGCTCCTGGTAAAGTGACTCAGCCGCTTTTCGCTCCGGAAAAACAGCATCATTTGCCAATATGCGGGCAAGTATCTCTTGAGCCTCTTTCTTACTACCGGCTTTTGACAAACCAAAAGCCAAATGAAATTCAATATCAGGGATTTTTGGAGAAAGCTTATGCGCCTGCCGCAACAGTTCAACACCTTCATCAAGCGCGCCCTTTCTTACCAAAATCCAGCCATAGGTGTCTACGATAGCACCGACCTCTGGGTTAATCTCATAGGCTTTTTTCGCTACATCTGCAGCCTTAGGGTTATTTTCCAGATCATATAGCCAAGCCAGGTTATTGAGCACAATAATATTATCTGAAGCTACTTTTAGCAGCTGCTCATACTCTTTAATCGCTGAGGTATTGCGCTTAGTATTCTGATAGTGCTCAGCTAGAAATAGCCGCACTTTATGGTCTTGCGGCTTACGCGCCAACCACGCCAGCAATGGCTGTTCATCAACTTTTTCACCAGCACGCCGTTTTGCTGCGAAGAGTTTCAACAACAGCTGACCTGTATTTTCCTTGCCTTGTGCTACTTTATAAAGACCAATCGCTTTTTGGTATTGTTTTTGCCTGACCCAAACATCACCTTCCAACATAAACGGCTTAGCTGCATTCGGCGTCAATGCTTGTATGCTCTGCAAATGCTTAACAGCCGCTTCGATGTTTTCCTCACTCTCTTCAATAATCGCCAAATCATATAAGGCTAATACATTGCCAGGCTCTTTGCTCAATGCTTGCTGCAGCAGGCTTTTAGCAGCAGACATTTTCTGATCAACCATTTTGACTCTGGCTAAGTTATAGTAGAGCAACGACGCATCGGGGTTAGCCGCCAACTCTCGACGCAACGCGGCTTCTGCAGCCGTATTTTTCCCTTGACCTAACAACGCAGCAGCTAAACCACTAATTAGGTTCAGCTGGTGCGGCAAGGCAAGCAAGCCTTCACTGGCAACTTTTTCTGCCGATGCATAATTCTTACGCACCAGCTCATACTTTAATAATTGTAACCTTGGCTGCAAACTATCCGGGTTGGCTGCGATAGCCTGCTTATACCAATCGACCGCCTCCTCAGGCTTATCTTCATTCACTGCAAGTTTAGCCAATGTAATAAGCGCATATTGATGCCCTGCCTGCAGCGTCAGAATATGCTTGAACTTCGCCGTCGCTGCCGGAAAATTTCCTTGCGCGACATATAAGCGCCCCAGGTTTAAATGCGGACTGACATTATCAGGCTCACGTTTAACGGCCTGATTGAAGTATTTCTGCGCCATATTAAAATTGGTTGCCGCAAGATGTACATTGCCGGCTAACAATAAAGCACTTATATTGTCTGGGTGGCGCTTAATAGCAGCCTCAGCTTCTTTAATTGCCGCCGCAGTATCTTTCTTGCGCATATTCGCCATAACCAACAACAGGTCTCGGCGGAAACCATCATCACCTGTGGCAGGCAGGCTATTGAGCACCTCCATACCTTTATCGTAATCACCTGCAGCCATATAAGCTGTGGCTAAGTCAAACATAATGGCGTCATTATCCGGATTCGCAGCCGCACTTTTTTTAATATACTCAATACCTGCTTGCGTCTGCCCTGCTTGCAAATTAGCCTTGCCTAGCATCACCAATAAACTACTGTCTTCTGCGCCCTGATTTTCATCCAGCACAGCCTTGATCAGTGAAGAGGCCTCTTCAGGTTGGTTAAGCCGCATATGTGTCGCTGCTAATAGCTTAGCTGCCTGCACATTATTCGGCTCATGCTGCAAAGCAGCTCGTAAAAAACGACTGGCCTGCTCCATATTATTTAACGCGTAATTAGTTGCACCTGACAAGAACAGGCTTGGCTTATACTCGGAGGTCATCGAGCTAAGCTTTTGCAGCGTTATTAGCGCCTGCTCATAATCACCCTTGGTATATTCAATCAAGGCACTAAGGTATAAACCATGCGGTTGATTAGCAAAGTTTTTATTCAATGCATCTACCGCAACTCTCGCCTCATCCAGTTTTTGTTGCTGGTAGAGCATTTCTACCAGACTAACACTGGCAGTAAACTTAGTTGCAGGCTTAATAGCTTCATTAGATGACTTAACAATATTGCTGAATACCTGTTCAGCATCCGTGTATTCTTTATTTAATGCATGCAACTGCCCACGCAATAGCAGCGCATCTCCCTGCTCAGGTTCAGACTGCAATATTGTTCCTAAGATACTACCGGCCCGATCAAAGGCTTTTTGTGCAAACGCGGACCTGGCCATACCCAACAAAGCAGGCACAAAACTGCCATCTAAAGCCATTGCGCGCTGATAATACTTATCAGCCGTTGCAAAATTCCTGGCCCCAAGACTTGCATCACCCATGATGACCAGTAATTTTTTTTGAGTATTCGCATCTTGCGACTGCACTTTAGAAGCCACTCGCACAGCCTCATCAAACTTACCTTGACCAAGGTGAGCCTGCGCTAAACCCGGCGCGACAGCGTCCATAGCAACACCTGCTTTCAACGCTTTGCGCAAATGCTCTTCGGCAGCGGCAAAATCACCTAAATTGAGTAACACATTACCAAGCAATAAGCGAGCATCTTTATGCTCTGCATTTTTTTGCAGCAACCTTTTAAGTTCCAAGCTCGCCGCTCTAAACTGTTGTTCCGCCGCTAAAGACTGCGCCTTTTCCATACGGCTTTCATCTGAAACGAAAGTATCACAACCAGCAAATAAGCTAATACAGGCAACTAACACACCAGCTTTCACTGCTCTTTTCGATACATCAGTCCACATATTTTTCTCCCACCTTCTAATCATTCCACTTATTTCCGTATGTTGCCCAGGTGGCAACAAAACGCTCTAGTCTCTGCCGGGCTTGAGCCTCATCACTATTGATATCAGTCGACACCACAATAAGCCGCTCCTCATTCATGCCTGACAGCCTGCCCCATATACCCAGCAACTTGGCCAGCGATTTATTACTAGTACCAGAATCTCCTATCTGGTACCAGTGCCAAACCAATTTTTCTACACCATTATGTTTATTGATCAGCGACTCTTCTACATCATTGAATGTAGCCAAGTCGTGAATAGGTCGCGATAGCTTGCTCGCGGAGGATAAATGCCAGTTAACTTTATCAGCCATACTATTATTATCATTAACAGCTTCCCTGCCTTGCTCGCCTGCAAAGAACTGATAGATCCGTAATTCTACCAGATCGCCTTTGGCATCTGTATAATTACCTGCAACAAAATAGTCGTGTGCCGCAATGCGTGGCTGCCAGGGCCGCCCTTGCTGATAAGTGCTATCCCAACCCTGCATCGCTTCGGGCAATTCAGCCAAAGGCATATCATGACTATTCGGCACTGAGTACAGCAGCAGTAAAACAGGACCAACAACCACTGCAGCCAATACCCCTAAAAGATTAGACAAACCTAAAAAGCCACGCGCTGGGCTTGCCGATTTACCGCCTACCACGGAAACTGTCGTATCCGCTACTGGCGACGGTGACGACTGGGATGTTTCTTGCTCGGGCGCCTGCACTACATAGCGGTTTAACACAAAGAAAAACGCAAAAATGATAATAGCAAAGATCACACGCCCAACATTGGCATGGTCAGCCACCATTGGGTGTTGCATATCAGTAAAGTGACCAACCAATACCACCACATAAATCCTGACAGTATTACTTACAATGGCAACCAGAGCAGCCAACGCAATCACCAATAAGCTATTGCGCAACGACAGACCACTGATATCGACATAAACCACAGCCACCGCCAAGGCGACAATAAACTGCCCCAAGCCGCTGCACTCAGGCTCAACAGCAAACACCCCCGAAGGCACATGAATATTCATACCTTCAACAAGAATAGAAATCCCGGTATTATTTAATATAAATCCCACATTGCGAATGGTGATCCAGCGCAGCACTTCGGTAAAAAACTCCCACATCGGCAGCGCAAACAACAATAAAAAAACCGGCAAAGCAAACAACTTAAAACTATTAGAGCCATATACTGCCGATAGCGCAAAAAAAACCAACAATACCAGGGCAATATATTGCACTATCTGTACCTGCCCCAAACCGGCCAAAAACCATAACAAGCTTCCACCCAGAGACAACATAAGTAGCAAGGAGCTTACTTGATTACTAATACTCAAGTTATGGTCTTTGATCTTTTTATAAAGCAAGTAACAGCTCACCAGCAACAATAGCGAACCATGCGAATAAGAATGACTATTATCACCAAACCATAAAGCAAACAGCTGCAAAACCGTTTGATGGTAAATAAATGCTAATACGCCTAAAAAAACAATGCCGGCTAACACCGGCGAATGCTTTAAGTCCTGTAAAGACCTTTCATTCATAAATTATTAGCACTTAAAATTATGTTTATTCATCAAGTCATATAACGTTGGGCGACTAATGTTTAACATTTTAGCCGCACGTGAAATATTACCACTATTTGCCCCTAGAGCACGCTCAAGCGCCTGACGTTCAGCACGCTCGCGGTATAAAGCCAAGGAAAAAGCTTCCGCCTCAGAATAGTTCGTCGGCAGCCCCAAGTCCTCAGGTGAGATATGCTTTTTATCTGACATAATAGCAACTTGCTTAAGACGATTTTCCAGCTCGCGAATATTACCTGGCCACATGTAGTTTTCAATGGCCAACAAAGCATCGCTGGTTAACTTCAAACCTGGCTTAGCAAACTCATCCGCATAATTTTTGAAAAGCGCGTTAGCAATTGCTGCTGCATCACCAGGACGACTACGCAATGGCGGCACATCCAAACTGACTTGCGACAAGCGATAATACAAATCTTCTCTAAACTTACCCGCCTTGATAAGCTCTTTTAAATCCTGGTGTGTTGCCGCCACAATTCTGACATCAACCGCAATTTCTTTCTGACCACCTAAACGCTCGATTGACTTCTCTTGCAAGAATCGCAACAGCTTGGCCTGCAAAGACATTGGCAAATCACCAATCTCGTCGAGAAACAAGGTACCACTCTGGGCACGCTCAATTTTACCTATCGTGCGTTGATAAGCACCGGTGAAGGCACCTTTTTCATACCCAAACAACTCGCTCTCAAGCAAGGCCTCGGGAATGGCTGCACAATTAATTGCAATAAAATTATTGCCTTCTCTCGCGCTTAATTCATGCACCGCTTTGGCCAGTAACTCTTTACCTGTACCACTTTCACCCTGCAACAGCACCGTCACATCAGATGGCGCAACCTTTTCAATATCACGACAAACCTTCAGCATACGCTGACTGCTGGCAATTAACCCAGGCAAAGGCGTCATCATCCGACTTTTTTGCAATTGCCGGTTTTCACGTTCCAGCTGATAAAGATTATATGCCCGACTCACAATGAGTTTTAATGCATCCATATCAATAGGCTTCATAAAAAAGTCATACGCACCCATAGCAATAGCATTTACTGCATGTTCACGCTCATCATTGCCTGTCACCATGATTACTTTTGTATATGGCGATAACTTGATAATTTCTTGCAATGTCGCCAGACCTTCACTGCTGCCATCCGGGTCAGGAGGCAAACCCAAATCCAAGGTCACAACAGCTGGGTTATGCGCTTTGACGCAAGCAAGTGCTGACTCTCTATCACCTGCTGTTACTACATCAAACCCATCAAACCCCCAGCGCAATTGCTTCTGCAAGCCCTGATCGTCCTCAACTACTAGCAACTTGGGATTTTTAACTGACATGTGCCACCTCAATTTTTTCCGTAGATTTTTCCAATAAATGTTTTTGCTCTAACGGCAGGCTTATTAAAAACTCCGTACCGTCTCCTAATTTGCTATTCACAGCAATAGCACCACCGATAGAATGAATATATTCTTTCACTTCAAACGCACCAACACCCATCCCTTTATTCTCTTTTGTTGAATCAAAAGGACGAAACAGGCGTTTCTGCACAAACTCTTCCGACATACCACAACCATTATCTTTCACTAACAGTGAAACCTTGCCTTGAGTAAAGCTGGTCGTCACAATAATTTCACCATCAGGCGGCGTCGCATCCTGCGCATTCGAAATTAAGTGCCGCAACATCATACCCAAGCGATCTTTTTCTGCTAACAACTCAACACTTTTACAACCCAACTTAACATCAGGAACCGGCGAACGGCCAGCACATTCAGCAGCAATTTGCTCAACAAACTCATCGAAAATGACAGTTTCTTTAGCGATCAAGCCCTGACTGTTTTTTTGCAGCTGCCGCAACAAATCATTCATCTTATTGACGCAATTATCAATCGTCTGCATTGCATCTTTGACAAACAAAGGATTATTCATATGCTGCACAGCGTTTTGAGTAACCAATGACAACTGTGACACTAAATTTTTAATATCATGTATCACAAATGCAGCCAGCTTATTGTAAGCATCAAACTGCTTACCTTGTAACAACTGCTCTGCCGCATTATCAAAAGCTAAATAACTAGCAACCTGACGACCAACCGTCTTCAGCAAATCGGTATCTTCCCAGGTAATTTTTCGCGGATTACCAGCATGCTCAAGCACCATAAAGCCAAACAAAGACTCTTCATGAATCAGCGGCACAATTAGCCAGGCAGATTCGAACTGTTCAAACCACTCAGGCAAGGCACAGCCCTCTTGACAGTCCTCCAGCACATTGACAATCCATTTTTTTTCCGTCATAAACTTAATAAAAGGATCATCCGCAGTCACACCCGCATGGTGTGGACGCTGCATATTCCAGTCACTGACAACTTCATACTTACCCATATCGTTTAATTGCCAGATACCACCGCCGCGCGCATTACAAATTCGCACTAGACCTTTGATGGCTCGCTGCTGCAAACTCATATTATCGGTTGGCGTTGACAAAATATCGATCAAGCGCAACCATTCCACACGATAGTCATATTTATTACTAAAGAAATGCTTCGCCAAAAACACCCGCAAGGTTGTTTTAGCTTGTGAGGAGAACATAATCAAAGCCAATACGATAGCGGCACCGAACAAGAATATTATTTGCGCAACCGCACCCCAATCACCACCATAAAGCCGAATATAGTAACCGCTTAGCGCCATTGCCAGTAAATAAACCCCAGCACCAATCAACGTGGTTGAGTAAAACACAACCTGCCTTGAAACAAATATATTTAACGACCACTGTGGATTACGCGCTACCGCAACAGCAATCAACGGTATTGTTAGCGCATTAACAACTCCGCGCGCATTCCAAATATCCAAGCCAAGACGCCGAAACAGTAAGCCGTGCGAGTATTGATATAAATCATAGGCAAATAAAGCGCCGACACCTATACACAAAAACTTAATTGACCAGCGCTGCGTATCGGGCGTATTTCGATATATTTGTTCAACCAGTACCAAGCCTGCTAACGTCATTATTAACAATACTGTAAAAGGCACCACGGTCTGCGGTTGCCCTTCAGCATTATTCAACATGCCAGCTAACAACAACACTGCCACCAAAACAGCAGCCACTGCATTAAACAATACGAAACGCGGCAATGTTTGTTCACGCATTGCCAATAACGATGCTTGACCACTGAGCAATGAAACAAGAAACAGCTGCCACCCTAAGTAGCGGCCTGCCTCTAAAACAAAGATTGCACCTAATGAAAAAGGCTGACCGTAGTTATTGATCGCCAGCAAGCCACACCATATTGCGCTAAATACGACAACCCCGACAAACAAACCACCCTGCCGCTTACCGCGCCAGCTAGTTAATAACAACAGGGCGAAAATAGCATACAACACTGCACCTGCTGCATAACTAAACACACCAATATTATTTACCCATGACTCGCTCATAATGACACAATATGCTCTCAGGAGTTCTTAATGAAACCGCTTATTGATAAGCTTTAGCGCACCCAACACTACAAAACCCCTTTGCGGCCTCACTATCAACAACACCAGCAAGGCCCGCAAAGGTATTAGCGTTCGTGACTACCTTGCACCTTTACCAAAAACCACCACCTCAAATGTTCTGAACAAAATAATCAAGTCCAGAAAGAAGCTTTGGTTTTTGACGTAATACAAGTCATATTGCAACTTCTCAAGCGCATCTTTATCTGAAGCACCGTATGGATAACATAGTTGGGCCCAACCCGTAATACCAGGCTTGATTTGATTGCGTTGCTCATAGTACGCAATTTTTTCTTTGAGCATATTATCGAATTCAGGGCGCTCAGGACGTGGACCAACAAAGCTCATATCGCCTTTGAAAACATTAAATATCTGCGGCAACTCATCGATACGCGTCTTACGAATAAACCCACCGACTCGAGTAATACGATCATCATTCTTACGCGCCCATACAGCACCATTTTGCTCTGCATCAGTGCGCATACTGCGGAACTTATAAATCTTGAATAACTCGCCCTTTTCTCCTACACGTTCTTGTGTGTAAAAAATTGGGCCATTGAAATTGCTCTCTAGCCAGATAGCCAAAGCAGTGATCAGCATGATTGGCCAAGCCAACATTAATAAGGTCAAGCTTGCGACCATATCCAGCGAACGCTTAAATACCGCTTTTAATGTTGTTTGCTTAAAGCCATCCGAGAAAATAATCCAGCTCGGATCAAGCAGATTCACATTGACATAGCCAGATTCACGCTCAAAAAATGTCAATAGGTTAATAACGTTGATGCCTGAAGCTTTACAATCAAGCAGTTCTTTTAAAGGCAGCTTGCTACGACGATCATCTACTGCATCAACAATTTCATCAACACCCAGCTCACGCGCAAACTCACACAATGGCTTATTTGGCCGTAACACACGTTTAATTGAGCTGACATCAGGATCACCGTGAGTATGCACACAGCCGACAATGACAAATCCACGTTGATCAATTTTGTTTTGAAAACGCTCTAATACGCTATCCGCTTTACGGCCTGCACCGTAAATAAGAATGCGGCGTTTCAAAAATGTTGTATCAACGGTGCTTAGAAAAATAAGGCGAATAATACAAACAGCAATAAATGACATCAGGAATATTGACAGCGTCGAGGTCATATCAATTTGCAAGGTAGTAAACATAAACGCAATCGCCATTAAAGCGACACCACCAAACACAAAGCCCATCACAATGCGAGCCATCACATAGCTGTAGCCTTCTAAACGAACCTGATACAAACCCATCGCCAGCATACTGAGTAACATAATGCCGCTAAAGATAAACGCGTATGGCATTACTTCATAAAACTGGCCTTGCGTCGCACATAGATCACTCACCAGACAAAAAGTCATCGCCATATAAACAGACGATATAAAAACAATAGCCTCGCCCAAACCTAACAATAAGAAAGGCAAATTAAAATAATGATTAAAGAGGCGGACACTCATTTCAATCTCCAAAGCTTCCCAAAATATTTATTAAAATTAGCTGTAGCGGGCTTATGCTGCTTGCTCCTACAGTTATCATTTTCTACCAGGTCATTTTAGAGTTATTCTTATCTCAGCCAGCCAGGTTCATTGCTAACTGAAACACCTGATATTTTTTAACTTATTATTACTTACTTAAAAAACTGCCGAGCTTGTGTTTGCCCTTGCAACGACTACCTGTAGAGCAGATACCGTGCCAGGCTTTGTAAAAAAAACCGATACCTAAGCAAGCTATTGTTTTTAAAAGAGAATTTAGTTTTCTCTCACCATCAGCATAAGTATTAACCGAAGACGAAAATTCAACTGCTTCGACGAACCGCTAACAGTGGCTTGACGACAATTCGTCATTTGCCTGCAGATCACTTATCAGAAACAAACAAAAATCACAGGCAAGCACTGGCTCTAGCGTGAAGGCTATTTCAGCATCCTTGATGAGTACACACCATCCCCCAATGGAATGAGGGCGTTGCGATAAGACTAATGCGTATGCGATGTATTGTAAAAGGGCCCGACAGAAGGGTGTATACTAGCGTTAACACATTGAAAAATAAAGCCTTTTTACTTTTATTTACAGTTACTATGCTAGTTTATTACTGTTCTCCCCCTATGACAGTTTTGTGATCGAATTACAAACTTTACTGGCTTTTACATCCCCCAAAGGTATGAGTACAACGTTAAGAAAATGACAAGAAATCAGACACTATTGATTACAAGCCATTACAAGCCATTACAAGCATGACTTGTGAGTTGATTGATGTAAAATTCCTACCCTGTTTTCACACCAGAACAGCGATAACGATGGTATAGTCGGCGCAATAGGAAAATGAATGATAAAAGTGTCTGATAATCTAACAGTGACAATTAATCAGCAACATCTTGCCACTACACTTTAAATTCCTTCAGAATAGAAGATCGTTTTTTAAGAGTTTATATACATGCCCAATATCAACAATATAAAAATTGGCATCATTGGATTAGGCTATGTTGGCCTGCCCTTAGCCGTCGAGTTTGGAAAAACAATTGCAACCATCGGCTACGATATTAACAGCAATCGCATTAAAGAGCTCAATGCTGGTATCGATAGCACACTGGAAGTCAGCAAAGCGCAAATTACCGCAAGCTCACAGCTTTGCTTTGCCGCCAGCATTGACGAACTGAAAAGCTGCAATGTTTTCATCGTCACTGTGCCTACACCTATTGACCAGCACAAACGCCCTAATCTGACCCCCCTGGAGTCTGCCAGCCATACTGTTGGCCAGGCACTGAAAAAAGACGATGTTGTTATCTACGAATCAACTGTTTTTCCAGGTGCAACTGAAGAAGTTTGTGTACCAATTTTGGAACGCGAATCTGGTTTGGTATTCAATCAGGATTTTTATGCTGGCTACAGCCCGGAACGCATTAACCCCGGCGATAAAACGCATACTGTTGCCAGCATCATCAAAGTCACCTCTGGTTCGACAGCAGAGGTTGCCGAATTTGTCGACCAGCTTTACGCAAAAATCATTACGGCAGGCACACACAAAGCCAGCAGTATTAAAGTTGCTGAAGCCGCTAAAGTCATTGAAAACACCCAACGCGACCTTAATATCGCACTGGTTAACGAGCTTGCGCTGATTTTTAAACGCTTAAATATTGATACTGAAGCGGTACTCAAAGCCGCTGGCACCAAGTGGAACTTTTTACCTTTCCGCCCTGGCCTGGTTGGCGGCCACTGCATCGGCGTAGATCCCTATTACCTGACACATAAGGCACAGGAACTAGGATACCATCCGGAGGTTATTTTGGCGGGCCGCCGTATCAATGACGAAATGGGCATCTATGTTGCCGAAAATATTATTAAGCTCCTAACAAAAAATAAAATCCATGTGGTTGGTGCTAGAATCTTAGTCATGGGCTTAACCTTTAAGGAAAACTGCCCAGACATTCGCAATACTAAAGTCGTCGATGTTGTTCATGAGTTACAGCGCTACCATGCCGAGATCGATGTTTATGACCCTTGGGCCGACCATGATGAGGCCCGTAAAGAATATGACATTGAACTTGAAAGCAATCCACAAGCTGGCAGCTATGACGCTATTTTGATTGCCGTCGCTCACAAACAGTTTCAAGAAATGGGCGCTGATAAAATTCGTGCCTATGGCAAACCACAAAGCATTATATTTGATGTTAAATATATGTTGCCAGCTGACACAACAGATGCTCGTTTATAAATAACTTTCAATAACGCCTACCAACAAGATACGAATATGAAAATCCTCATTACTGGTTCCGCAGGCTTTATAGGTTCATCACTGGCACTTAAGCTGTTAGCACGTGGCGATGAAGTGATCGGTATTGATAACCTAAATGACTATTATGATGTCAGCTTAAAAGAAGCCCGCTTAAAAAGAAATCAAGCCTATGATGGCTATACCCATGTCGAATGCTCTCTGGAAGACCGTGACAGCATCGAACAAGCTTTTAAACAGCATCAACCACAACGTGTGGTCAACTTGGCAGCTCAAGCCGGTGTGCGGTATTCACTGGAAAACCCGCATGCTTATATCGACAGTAATATTGTTGGTTTCACCAATATATTAGAAGCTTGCAGACATAATAACGTTGAGAACCTCGTATATGCCTCAAGCAGCTCGGTGTATGGTGCTAACACCAAGTTACCTTTTTCTGTGCATGATAATGTTGATCACCCTGTTAGCTTGTATGCTGCGACTAAAAAAGCCAATGAGCTGATGGCACACACTTACAGCCACCTGTTCCAGGTTCCCACTGTTGGTCTACGTTTTTTTACCGTTTATGGACCATGGGGCCGACCTGATATGGCATTATTTTTATTTACTAAGCGTATTCTTGCTGGCGAACCTATCGATGTATTTAATTACGGCAAACATAGCCGCGACTTCACCTATATTGATGATATTGTAGAAGGGGTCACACGCACCTTAGATAAAGTACCGGCTGCCAACCCTGACTGGTCGGGTGATAACCCAGACTCAGCCAGCAGTAAAGCGCCTTACCGAATTTACAATATTGGTAACAACCAGCCTGTGCAACTACTTGATTATATTGCCGCCATTGAGAAAGCAACGGGGTTAACGGCTGAGAAAAACCTGCTGCCGATGCAACCAGGCGATGTGCCTGATACTTATGCCGATGTGGGTGCTTTGGTGCAAGACGTTGATTACCAGCCAGCTACACCGGTTGAAATTGGCGTCGAAAACTTTGTAAAGTGGTATCGTGAATTTTATCAAGTATAAATATTGCTATAACGAGCATCCTTTATAGGTTAATTTACCAGGGTACTACAAGCTGGGAGTATGTAATAATCAGCTTATGTCTACGCTAACTGATGCATTTCAACGCCGAATTCGTTATTTGCGGCTCTCTGTCACTGATCGCTGTGACTTGCGCTGCAATTACTGCATGCCTCAGGGGTTTAGCGATTTTCAAACGCCGTCACACTGGTTAACATTTGACGAAATCGAGCGCATTGCACGCTGTTTTGTTGAACTTGGTGTACACGGCATTCGCCTGACCGGTGGCGAACCATTGCTGCGTAAAAACCTGACAGACTTAGTGAAACGTTTGACTGCAATCGAAGGTTTGAGTGATTTATCACTAAGCACCAATGCAACTCGTCTAACCAAGCTCGCCAAGCCGCTGCAACAGGCCGGATTGAACCGCATCAATGTGAGCCTGGACACACTTAAGCCAGAAAAGTTTAAAGACATTACCAAGGGCAAGCTGGATAAAACACTCTCCGGCCTACAAGCTGCAAAAGATGCCGGATTGCAGAATATCAAAATTAATATGGTTGTTATGCGCAATGTTAACGACGATGAAATAGAGTCAATGCTGTCATTCTGTATCGAAAATGACTTCACTTTGCGCTACATAGAAACAATGCCCATGGGTAGCACTGGGCAACAGGCTAGTGAACAATATCTCAGCCTGCAAACTGTTAAGCAGCGATTGATGCAACACTATGAATTGGTCCAGGAAATTCATCAAGGCGACCAAGTCGGCCGCGACCAAGCAGGTTTGGGCCCAGCCCGCTATATGCAAATCGCAGGCACGAATGCCAAAGTAGGCTTTATCACGCCAATCTCTGAGCATTTTTGTGAGCAGTGCAATCGCGTCAGACTGTCAGTTGAAGGCAGCTTATACCCTTGCCTAGGGCAGAACGATGCTGTTTCTCTACGCGACCAATTGCGCAATGGTGCTGACCAAGCGCAACTCAAACAGGCGATTAATCAAACTATTGCCCAAAAACCTGAACGGCATGAGTTTACTGAAAAACCCGAGCAAGTATTACGCTTTATGTCAGTCACTGGCGGCTAGTACTTCTCCAGGGCTTTGCCCCCCAGCCAGAATAGCCATTCACATTGTTCAAACATACGATATAGATATCGTAGTCATAAAAAATCGCAGCCTTAATATAACTATCGCGAATAGCTCGGCAAATAGTGTATATTTTAGCCAGAGTCATTATTAAATATATCGGCGACTGCCTTAATGCCGTGCTACTCAAGCTGATACCGCTGGGCTAAATACTTATGATAGAGATTATCGACCTATCTGCTGAGCATTACCCTGAACTGGCAAATTTCTTGGCTGGTTTCAATGACGATGCAGAATCTGCCGATCGTTGGTTGGCTTGCTTCTCTATGTGGTGGCAACACAACCCAGCTGCAGATAAAACGCAGGTATACGGCTGGCTGCTTACCGACAACATGGCCATTGTCGGCTTTATTGGTGTGATACCCAGCCGCTTTCAACTGCAAGATAAAGAAATTACGGCCTTTAATGCGACTACCTGGCGAGTCAAACCAGAGTATCGCTCGCATAGCATCAAGTTATTGTTAAAAATCATCTCTCTGTCTCGTCAAGGTATCTTATTTAATACCTCGCCCATACCTCATGTTGTACCAATACTGGAAAAGCTGCACTTTAAAAAAGTCCCCTCCGATACTGTTGAACACAACCGCAATAGTATTGTTATTTTAAACAGCCAGAAGCTGCTTAAGCACCGCTTACGCAATCAAAAAATTTTGCATATTTTATTACCACTGTTCGCGCCGATACTGACGCTGGTTCAAAAACTCAAATTAAAACTTCACCTCTCTCAGGATTATGTCTGCAAGCAACTCAAAACAGCAGACACATCATTTGATGAATTATGGCAGTCCTCATCTAAGCGCTATGCAAATACAACCGTACGAGATGCTATCAGTATTAACTGGTTTTGCTCAGGTGTTAATACTCAAAAGATGCAACTATTTGCCTGTTATAAGGCAGAGCGTCTAATGGGTTTCGCTATTTTTTGCGCCAGAAAAGACAGCCGTTCTGATAAGCTCGAATGTATTGATATATGGTTAAGAGATGACAATAATGAGAGTCGTAAAATCTTACAGTCACTGATACTACTGGCAACACAATATGCTAAACAACATGCTTTTGATTTATTGCTCATCCCTCACTTTAACCACGCAATCTCCTGTGATTTAAAAAAGTTAGGCTTACTACAGGTCAACATCAGTGAAAACCGTGAATATTTTCTCACAGACGCTGCTACCAGCCAGACAATAAATTCTCATAATACTTACATTAGTCATTACCAAGGAGATACTATTTACTTCTAAATGATCTAGCGTTAATGTAAGCATATGACCAATTAACACTCAATAGCCGGGCTGGTTAACCATGAGTTTTCAAAAAATTGCTGATAGCTTTGCCGAAACAACGCCAGAAGCTGTTTTCTCAACACATAACGCGACAGGCCACATATTACTTTATCGCGAGCTAGCAGTATTAAGCAGGCAATTACAGACTTATTTGTTACAACAGTCCCTGCAAGCAGGTGACCGGATCGTATTACTTAGCACCAATCACTGGGTCTTCCATCCTTTGTTGCTTGCCTGCGCAGCACAAAATCTGGTCTTAGTGCCTGTTAATCCCGAGCTACACCGGGATGAAATCATTTTTATTCTTGAAGATGCTGCTGCCAAATTAATTATTTACGAGCAAGCAGCGATTAACGAGAATCGCTTTAAGAATACGCCTCAACTCAATATTGCTGAGGTATTGCAATCAGCCAAAGCACTCGAGATCACCACTAACACAGCAACTGCTGTACGAGAAGATACTGTTCTTATTGTATACACGTCTGGTACCACAGGCGTTGGCAAAGGTGTTATGCTGAGCGAGAACAATCTACTCAGCATGGCGCAATTGTTTTGTAACTTCTACGACATTAAAAGTACTGATCGCTTTATCTGCATACTCCCAATACATCATATGAATGGCATTATGATGACAGGCTTGTTACCTTTAGTGGCTGGCGCGCAAACCTTATTAGCTGATATCTTTAGCTTTAAAAATGCTAAATTTTATTGGCAGACAGTAGCACAGCACAAAATAACCATCTGCAGTTTAGTACCTTCGGTAATGGCGATGTTGTTACGTCTTTTCCCTGAAGGTGCGGGCGATGATTCGCAAACCGTCAGGCACGCATTCTGCGGCACAGCACCACTACCGGCTGATATCTGGCAAGACTTTGAAGCGCGTTTTGGCTTCCCTGTTTTTCAAGGTTATGGCCTCACAGAAACAACAACCTGGGTTACTTGCACCCCTTATAACAGTAAACATCGATATGACAGTGTTGGTGTTCCCTTGGGTAGCAATATTAAGCTCGAGCCACTTAACAAAAACAGCCTTACTGATACCGATGACACTCAACAGGTAACTGAGGGGGAAATATTGATCAAGGCTCCCACTGTCATGCAGGGCTACTATAAACAAACCAAATTAACTGAAGGCATGTTCAAAAATGGCTACCTAAAGAGTGGCGACCTGGGTTACTTCGATGAGGATGGCGAACTGCATATTAGTGGACGGCGCAAGGAAATTATCATTCGCAACGGCATTAACATTAACCCTATCGAAGTGGATGATTGTGTCAGACAACTCGCTGAAATCGCCGAATGCAAAACAGTCGGCCTTGAAGACAGCTTAAGTGGTGAATCAATCACAACAGTCTGCGTCCCACTGAACGATCAAACACCACCCGACAAACAACAAATAAAGCAATGGGTACGTGATAGCAAGTCAACTTTTTACTGCCCAGACAATATCGTATTTATGCATTATTTGCCCAAAGGTCCTACAGGCAAAGTTCGCATCAAAGAACTCAAAAAGATTTTAACGGGCGAATTTGAGCAAGACATTCAGAAACGCCTTAGTTTACGCAAGTATCGACGCGCGCAACCATCAGACCCTGCTGCACTACAGCAAATCATTCATAAGTCAGCAATCAATGGCCAACCCATTAACTTGCTCACTTACTGGGGCTGTGGCAAACGTGACAGCATTGCTGACGTTGATAAGGCAGCACTTTTAAAACTCAAAGAAATGCTTGAGAATGCCAGCCTGCTCGAAGAGGTGCCATGCCGCTTAACGATCATGCTTAACGATATGCACTCAACAGTTAATTGCGTGCCCATCGAACATTATCAATGCTATTACGGACAAATTGCTGAATATGCCCGCTCACTCGGATTTAATGTTGTTTATCAATCTGAAATTTGGCAGGCATGTGAATTAGATATTGATAAAGTGCTCGCCAGCGTTAATGACACACCTTTTATCGACATCTGGAATACGCTCGACGCTGAAATGTGCAACAAGCTTATTGATCAGGCACATAAGCACTTTAGAGCAGAACCCAAAGAACAAGGCGCACGCAACTATCTTGCTGCCTGCCTAGTCGAAGCAGAAGCATTTGCCAATTACTACCAAGACACTATTTTTATCAGCTATAACGGCCCTGACTTCGATATTTGCTTACCTAATATGCCAAAACTGTACATCTTTTCTTACAAGAAAGGCAGCACAGAAAAACCCTGGTTCTTATAATTACTTTTACAAACCACCTCTATTATGAACATAACGACAATACAAGCAGATCTAATCGCCTATGTCCTGCAAAAAACTGATCGACAAGTCGAGCTTGAGACCAACCTAGCAGAAGAAGAAGTATTTGATTCTATGGGTTTTGTTGAGTTACTCGCTCATACAGAAGCGAGTTATAAGATACAATTTAATGCAGAAGAGCTAGACCATGTTTTTAATTGTATCGCCGATTTAAGCAAAGCGATTGCCGACAAAGTCAGCTAATGCTACTTCACGATAAATATAAGCACTGATAAGCATCAACCATTTTTTGCACGCTATATTGCTCTAGCACAATTTTTCTTGCTGTTAGCCCATCTTGGTATCGCCTATTCTCATCAGTAAGCAGTTGATGCCATGCCCGAGAGAGAGCTTGAGGGTCTTCAGCAGGTACCAGACAGTGCTTTAACAGCTCGCCCATAACAGCCGAGTTCCCCCCGACGTCGGTTACCACAGGACATAAACCACAGCACATCGCTTCTAATAAAGAAACCGATGTCCCTTCACTGCGAGAGCCCATAGTATATACATCAAAACTCGCTAACAATGCTTGTATATCATCACGCCACCCCAACAGCCGCACTGTACTCTGCAAGCCGAGCGCCACTATTTGCGCCTCGAGTGTTGCGCGTGCAGCCCCATCACCTGCAATCAATAAGTAGGGTATGGGTTGCTCCACAGGCCACTGCTTTAGCAACAAAGCATAGGCATCTAACACAGTGTCATAGCCCTTGACATGTTCAAGGCGACCAATGCTGCCAATCACCATGTTCTCAGCAGGTATGCCTAATGCACTTCGCTGCGCTGCAGCATTATCAGCAGGCTGATAACGACGCGTATCCACACCATTGATGATCACCTGCTGAATTGCCGCAAAGTTTTTATTTACCTCGAGTAACTGTGCCGCCAGCGCCTCAGATACGGCAACAAAATGCTGTGTCCGTTTAATAGCCAAAGCATCGGTGAAGCGAGTTAAGCGCGATACCGGAAAAGTTCGCCCATGATCTGTATGAATAATTTTAGGCACGCCAGCATAATACGCTGCCAGCGATGCTTTATACCAAACACCACTATGTGAATGCACCACATCAGGTTGTATTTGCGATATTTGCTTGATTAAACTGCGAGGCCACAACATTGACCAACCTCGCCATGATTTCCCCCCTGTATGCAAACTCGCCTTACCAGCCAGATCATCGGCAAAGCGCCCCAGGTATTGCAGCCCCATGACATGGCTTTCAATGCGTTGAGCATCAACATGCTTAACAATTTCATTAATGACACGCTCCATACCACCGTAATGCAGGTTTTGCAGTATGTGCAATACTCGAACACGCCTGTTTTGCTGCCCCATATTTTTATTCATCCATAGCACACTCACATGAATTCAGTTATGCTCGTTTATTATGGAAAACCTCTATGACATTAAACTTTATTTACGCGAGTTTGCCAAAGCACGAGAGTGGCAACAATATCACTCACCTAAAAATCTGGCAATGGCACTGACAGTAGAAGCAGCCGAACTTCAGGAAATTTTTCAGTGGCTCAGTGAACCTCAATCCGAGCAATTAGACGCAGCTACGCTGGAAAAAGCGGCCGAAGAAATAGCCGATGTGCAGCTTTACCTGGTTCGACTGGCAGACCAGCTTGGCATTGATATTATGACTGCCGTGAATAAGAAAGCGCAGAAAAACGAACAACGCTACCCTGCAGAACAGGTACGTGGTAGCGCCAAGAAATACACTGAATACTAAAATGCCCGCGCCAAGACCGCGTAGCCAATATGCCATCAGGTAGCACACCTTGTGTTACTCACCAACCAGCTCTTCCACACGATAATAAGCATGGCCATCATCACTGAACAGTGGTGCTATCGCGGCTAAAGCAGTTTGCATATTTCGCTGCAGTGTCCAGGGCGGGTTAATAACTAGCATACCACTACCCGTCATACCTGGGGCAGCATGATCTGAGGTCAAAGACAACTCATAAAGCTGTATCCGCCGAATACCTGTTTGCATAAAAGCCCGTTGTAGTTTTTCAATACGATGCCATTCAATCACCGGATACCATAACAGGTAAACGCCTGTCGCAAAACGTTTGTAAAGCGCTTGGGTATGGCTAACAACCGTTTGGTAATCCTGTTTTACTTCATACGCCGGATCGATCAGCACCACGCCTCTACGCTCAATGGGTGGCACTAAGGCCAAGCTTCGCTGAAAGCCATCTTCATGATAGCAGCGTACCCGCTTGTCTTGCCGAAAGCTTTTTTGTAAGCGCGGAAAGTCAGATGAGTGCAGCTCGCATAGCTCCAGTTTATCCTGCTCTCTAAGCAGTTGCTGAGCAAACCAAGGCGAGCCAGGATATCGGCTTAGTGGCTTATGTTGATTGTATTCTGTCACCAGATCAATATAACACTGCAGAACGTCAGGCAAACTTGTGGATTGCCAAAGCCTGGCAATACCCTGCTTGTATTCATCTGTTTTAAGCGCCTGTTCACTCTGCAGACTATAACCACCTGCTCCAGCATGAGTATCGATGTATCGAATTGCCGCGGGCTTTTTTGTTAGATAGCTCAGTGTATAGCTCAATACCAAATGTTTTAAAACATCAGCATAATTGCCTGCATGATAGGCATGACGATAACTTAGCATGAGCGCAGACTACTGATCATTAATGAAAATCATATTGATAAGCGGGCTCCACATGTAATTGCTCAGCGCTTAAGGTATTACAACCCCAAAAAGTACCTACCGGCTTATCGATGCTGGCTGGTATTGGCATTGCACTGAGTTTCTGCAAAACAGCTACATAATCATCCATAATATGGTCTTCTGTGCTACCGATCACCTTATTACTCTTACGACCAGGCCATACACAATATTCGCCATTATCTTTTAGCACGAGTTCGGGTGCAAAATGCCGATAACCTAAAATGGGCAATAAGGTTACAGCATCTTCATAATGCACCACGCGCAGCACGCGAAAGTCATAGGCACCAAGCTCTAATACCGAGGCCCCAAAACTATCCGTTACCCTTGGCTGACCAAACGTTACGACTCGACGTACATCAAAGCCTGCAATACGTAAATAATTATCCAAAATAGCCGCGATAGCCCCACCTAAACTATGTCCAGTTAAAAATATCGGCTTGTCGCGCGCCAGCTGACTTATAACACTGACAAACACAGCATCGGCAGCCTGTTTAAAACCCGCATGCAGTTTTATATTTAATAGCGGACTATGCCGATGATTTAACTGTGTATTGAGCACAGCGTTTTTCAGGTTCTGCGTACCACGAATCGCCAGATACTGCGCTTCACCATTGAAATCTTCGCTTAGCAACACCTGCAACTTATACTTACTCAGCTCACCGCCTTGTAGCAGCTGCGCTTGATGGCCGGTCACTTGCTCAATCTGTGTAACATCTCTGTCATAACTGGCATTAGCCAGACGCGCAAACATTAACAGCTCGGCAAAATCAATAGGCTGACTCTTACGGTTGATCGGTGCCATATCTTCACTGGCAATACGGGCAACATTCACTAAATCATCCGCATTAACAACGTTATCATTTGGCAAATCCAGCTCAATAGCTCTATTTGCACAAGCGGTGACCAGTAATACTATTTGCAATAAAATCAGTTTTTTAACGGTATGCTTTAGCATATCCCACGCCCTGTGACTCTTTATAACGGTTTGCTATTTTATTTTTTCCATTGCGTATAAATAAACTGCGATATTGCTGACCATTCATAGGACAGCACACCAAGTAATACCAATACCGCACCCATCCATACACTACTCGATAACACTTCTGCATTTAACCATGCACCAAGCATCAATGCCAACACTGGTGTGACTAATGTTATTAACATAACACTACCCGCTGGCAAGTGTTTGAGCACATAAAAATACATCACAAAGCCCGCAAAGGAACCAAATACACCCAAATATACTATCGACATCAACGATCGAGCTGGTATTTCTACGGGCCAGGCTTGCCCTGAAACCAACCAGGCTAATAGAAAAAACGGTAATGTCGCAAGCAACCCGCCTGTATTCATCACAACAGCAGGCAAAGCAGTACCAATACGCTTGATCAATACCGTACTCACACTGTAGAGAGTAACCGCCAGCAACATGCCCATAATGCCGAGCATGCCCTTATCACCAAGGTATAAATCATCACGAAAAATGACTAATAGTCCTAGCAAGCCAATTGCGGTACCCAACAGCTTATTTACAACCATTAAACGCTCACCCAATAAAAAATAGGAAAATACACCGGCAAACATCGGCGATAAGCCAAATAGCACCGACATAAGTCCTGACGGAATATACTGAGATGCCCAATAAGTTGCCATCATGGCACCAAAAGCTCCCATCACTGAAGCCATATACAGTTGTAGCGCTGAACGCGAAAAGGATAAGCGCTGCCCCTCAAAACGCATCCAGGCATAAGACAATACAGCACCAATTAACATACGAACCGTTATCGCAAAGACAAAGCCAACACCAATACTGCTCCACTGGATCGCCAATGGTGTTGTACTCCAAATTAAAATCACACCTATATAAGCCATTAATACCTGCATGGCTGTTATCTCCTGCACTTAACCTGTTTATGACTACCCCAAAAACAAAAAAGCCGCATAAACATTTGCTTATGCGGCTTTTTTGCTTAATCTGTTGAACTTTAATATCTACATCAGACGCCCATAAGCAATGCCGCTGTCGTTACAGCGCCATAGAATTGCGGGTTTGACTTGATGTTTGTTCATAGCGCGAAGAATATACTTCCTACAGAGACTGTCAAGAACTTTTATACTGCGCTAAGCTTATAGGTACTACAGGATGTCCTCCAATACTGAACCGGATAAGGAAACAGCATGAATGCAAATAAGGTGTGTATACTCGGAGGTACTGGCTTTGTTGGGCAGCACCTCGCTGCGGCACTACAAGAACGCCATGCCGACATTATTATTCTCACACGCAACCGTGAAAAGCATCGCCAGCTACAGGTTCTGCCACAAGTAACGCTATTGGAAGCCGATATTTACAATAGCCAGTCTTTGCAGCAGCACTTCAATGGTTGTGATGTTGTGATCAACCTAGTCGGCATTCTTAATGAGTCAGGGCACGACGGCCATGGGTTTCGTCAGGCGCATGTTGAGCTGACACGCAAGGTTATGGATGCCTGCCAGAAAAGCGGCGTTAAGCGTTTACTGCATATGAGCGCCTTGAATGCGGATGCCGCCCACGGCCCCAGTTTTTACTTACGCACCAAAGGTGAAGCTGAGGATTATATCCATACTTTTAGCCGGGAAATTGCCGTTACCAGCTTTCGCCCTTCAGTCATATTTGGCCCAGGAGATAGCTTCTTCAACCGCTTTGCACAACTGCTTAAATTTGCTCCCTGCCTACCGCTAGCCTGCCCAAATGCACGCTTTGCCCCCATTTATATCGGTGACCTGGTCAAGCAGTTTATTGATGCGATTAACGCAACTGAAACTTTCGGTTGCCGCCTCAACCTTTGTGGACCAGAGATTTATACTCTGCAAGAGTTGGTAAAATATACTGCGAGCACCCTAAAAATAAAGCGCGCTATTATTGGCATACCCAACTTTTTAGCCTTAATTCAAGCTTTCTTTATGGACTACTTGATTCCAACCAAACCTTTTTCTTTGGATAACTATGACTCTTTGAAAGTCGATAGCATTTGCGATGGTGCTGCAAACAAAACACTCACTGGTTCAACCAGCATAAAAACCATTGTGCCTTTATACCTTGGACATAAAGATCAACGCAGTCGCTATAGTGAGTACAGACAACTGGCACATAGAGATGATGTATAGCACCAAATAAAAGGGTTAGTCCTGCTTACTTTGACTGGCAAAAAACTGGTCTATCAAGCGTTGCCTGTCAGCAGGCTTTTGCTTGCCCAATGCTTTGACAGCTTCATAAAATGCAGGCAGCGTTTTTTCCTGGGTAAACATGTGCCGAAAAAAAGGTACCAAATCATAGTAGGTTGCTACAGTCACTAGCTTGGCATTATTTAAAGACTCAGAGAACCAGCGCTCATACCCTGTCTTACCCCCAAAACGTGCCTGCATCTCAGCATGGCTGGCTTTAAGCTCGGCATAGATTGCCGCTTTTCGCTCAGCTTTTTCTGCTTCAGGCAGCGAGGAGCTATACAATAGCTCCAGTTTAGCACGCGAGGCTTTCACCAAGTCATTAAACATTGCACGCTTCTGTAACGCTCGCTGATAAAATCCCTTTTCCTCTTCTGTACCATATAAGGCTAACCAGCGCTCCAAACCAATATATTGCACAGCTGTTGCAAATGCCTCATTAAAACGCGAGTCATCTTTAATATAAAGTTGTTGGTGCGCCAATTCATGGATAATGACAGCGGCCAAGCTCAGCTTATTTTGACGCAACATTGTATTTAAAATAGGATCGGCAAACCAACCCAAGGTTGAGTAAGCTGTTGCACCATACACAACAACATCTTTACCCTCATCCCTTAAAGGTTGTGCAAAGGCCTCTGCTTTTTGCTCGGCAAAGAAGCCACGATACACAACACAACCTGCAAATAAAAAACACCATTGCTCTGGCCGTAGAGAATAGGCCGGTGTAGCAACAACATTCCAGGTAATATACGGCCTACCAATATCAGCATATACTTGGTAACTGCGGTTATCGGGCAGATGCATATTCTCTACAGCAAACTCACGCACTTGCAACACAAACTGCAGCTTTTCTTTCAGCTTGGCATCAGCCTCCTCGTCAGCCAATACCTTATTTACTGAAGTGCGCTTTGACATGACATCCATATGGCCTCGAGCCACATGGCTATAATATGACAATGTTGAGCAGCCATTGAGCATCAGCAAAGTCAATAAGATAAAACTATGATAGAGTTTGCGAGACATGCAACGATTTATCCATTTTCTGATCGACAGTATGCTAGCACCGAGCTAGTATAAATTACTGGCAAGAACCATAACAAACGAGGGATGCAATAGCTAATGCAAATTTACCTGGTTGGCGGCGCTGTCCGCGATAAGCTACTGGGGCTGGACATCAAAGAAAAGGACTGGCTGGTTGTCGGTGCGACAGCAGATGAGCTACTGGCGCAGGGCTATCAACAAGTCGGCAAGAGCTTCCCTGTTTTTTTACACCCTGAAAGCCATGAAGAGTATGCCTTGGCGCGTACCGAACAAAAAACCGGGCCTGGCTATACCGGCTTTAGTACTTATCATGCTGCTGACGTCAGCCTGGAGGACGATTTACAGCGCCGCGACCTGACGATCAATGCTATCGCAGAAACAGCCGATGGTCAGATTATTGACCCCTATAATGGCCAATCTGACTTAAACCAGCGTATTTTACGCCATGTCTCCTCTGCCTTTACTGAAGACCCCGTCAGACTGTTACGCGTTGCACGTTTTATGGCACGTTTTGCAAAATTGGGCTTTACGATTGCACCAGAAACACATAAGTTAATGACCCAAATGGTACAGAGTGGCGAGGTTGATAATTTGGTTGCTGAACGTGTTTGGCAAGAGCTAGAAAAGGCGCTGTCAACAGACAATCCTGAACTTTTCTTTACAGTTTTATCTGATTGCGGCGCATTGGCACGGCTTATACCCAGTCTAGCGGAAACAGATATTGCGCTGAACCAAAGCGCCTTAAAACATGCCTGCACATTAACCAACAATAGTGCAACCCGCTTTGCTGCCTGGGCTGGCGCACTGAGCTCTGGCACTATTGAGCAACTGGGCAAAGATTTGCGTACTCCCAACGAGCATACAGCATTAGCCATTCTGGTTAGCCAGCACCATGTCTTCTTTGAGCAAAGCACCCAACTGCCGCCACCCGATGTGCTCGAAGGACTAAAAAGCCTGGATGCCTATCGCCGTCCTGAGCGTTTTGAGAGTTTTTTATTGGCCGCTGAGGCTATCGCTTGTGCTAACCCGGAAAAAGGCCACTGGCCACATCCACAACGGGAATATCTGCATACCGCATTCACCCACTCTAACGCAATTAGCGCCAGAGACCTGACAAAAGTGCGCTTAGAAGGCAAAGCATTAGCAGACGAACTCGATATACACCGACGCGCTGTCATCAGCAAAGTGAAACGAACTTATCGCTGGGCGAAGTTCAACTAAGGACACAACTACCTTAGCCAAACCAGGCAACGCCGCTCGACAAAATATAGCGCCTGATCAAAGACAGTAAACCCAAGTAACCAGGCCAGTACGACACCTGAGGTATTCGCTAACATATCCCAGACATCAAAATAGCGTAGTGGATGGTAACTTTGCATCACTTCGATACCAACGCCCATAGCAATAAACACCAAAGCCAGTATGAGTCTGCTTATACGCTGCTGAAACAATTGCAGCCACCACCCCATTAGCACCATATACGCCAGGAAATGGTATAACTTGTCACTGTGCCCTGGCGTTGGTAGATAGGGCTTGGATGTCATCGACAAGTATAAGATAAGCACAAGCAACATTACCGCAACAAACAACCATAGCTTGCGATAAGCCAAACGCTGATCAAGTTGAAAAAATGATTGCATACCCGATCACCAGAAAATAAACAATAAAACAACACCTAATGCAATACGATATACGACGAAAGGCAGCATGCCGATTCGATCTAATAACTTTAAAAAGTAATGAATGCAAAGATAGGCGCTTAAACCCGATAAGATAGCACCCAGTAACAGGCTCGACCACTGTAATTGCTGGGGTTGCTCGATCACGTCTTTACATAACAACAACCCACCTGCGGTAATAATAGGTATGGATAACAGGAAAGAAAAGCGTGATGCCGCCGCCCCGGTTAAACCGCGAAATAAAGCTGCTGTTATTGTTATGCCAGAACGTGATGTGCCAGGAATCAAGGCAACTGCCTGCGCAAAACCAATAATAACAACATCAACCCACAACAACTCATACTCACTTTTATTACGCCGCCCTACCGCATAACTATAGCCCAGCAAGACACCAAAAATAATAAACGTCGTCGCTATAACCAATGGTGAACGCAGGTGAGTTTCTATTAAGTCTTTTCCCAGCAGACCAATAATGCCTGCTGGCAAAGTACCAATAATAACAGCCCAGGCCAGACGACTATTTGCAGTTTTTTTACCCCAGAACAATGATGTCAACCAGTCTTGTATCATCAGCTGCAATTCTTTTTTAAAATAAACGACAACCGCGCCTAGCGAGCCAACATGTACTGCCAAGTCAAAGCTTAACCCTTGATCCTGCCAATCAGTAAGAATCGGCACCAAAATAAGATGCGCTGAACTCGACACGGGTAAAAACTCGGTTAGCCCTTGCACCACCGCAAGCACTATGATTTGCAATACATCCACGAATATTCCTCAGTGTTATTATTATTTTGTAAATTTTTTTGACAACGTATTTGCTCGACTTATTTACTTTAGTTTACAGGCGCTGCCGACTATCACGATATTCAAAACCAGACAAAGCCACATTATACCCTTTGCTGATCGCGATAACGTTAAATCGCTCGCCCATTTCTGAGGGTAACATCAAAGTTTTTAATTGTTGTGACCATTGTAACAATGCCTCCGGCTGATTTTTACCTGCGGTGACTACTGAGTAAAGCTGCTCAATACCACAACCCAACAAGAAGTCGGCTTGTGAAGCATAGCCAACAATATCAAAACCTTGCCGACTTGCGGCTTCAGCAACTGCCGTAAAATCCACATTTGCTGTGATATCTTGCTGACCAATATAGCGTAAAGGGTCATCATGTGCGCGATGCTGATAATGACATAACAATGTTCCCTCGGTCCGCTCCGGCAAATAATATTCCCGCCTCGGATAACCATAGTCAATAAACAATGCCACTACCGCTTGCGTATTCTGCGCAAGCTCAGCAAATAGCCTATTGAGGCCTGGATTAAACTCTGAGCAATAATGCACAGGTAGCGGTGCAGGCAATGTTGACTGTATATATTGCACTGCCTCAATGAATGCCGCCGATGCAATTTGTTGCGACCAATAAAAGCCTTGCGCCTCAGAAAAGTCCACACACAAGCGCTGAATACTTTTTTCAGCTATCACAAAACGTTCTACCGGCATAGCATCGAGCAATTCATTAGCCAATACCACCCCCTTAAACACTGCTGGCACATCGTTTACCCACTGCACTCTCGCTAAGGCCTGCGGAGCTTT
The DNA here is from genome assembly GCA_965230615.1 of Gammaproteobacteria bacterium. Taxonomy (GTDB): domain Bacteria; phylum Pseudomonadota; class Gammaproteobacteria; order HTCC5015; family HTCC5015. The sequence continues at coordinate 3,384,268 of OZ246012.1, read as the reverse complement.
TTCAGCAATCGTCTGTTTTTGACGCACACGCAATCGGGGGCTAATCTCAAGAATATAGTATTGCTGCGGCAAGGCATCCACAGTTGTTAAGTAAGCCAGAATATCAGCAGCCATCACGCCGCTGCCAGCCCCTAACTCTAAAATGCTACCCTGTAAGCTGGCATTTATTTCCTGACATTGCCGAGCCAGACAGTGGGAGAATAAAGTCGATATTTCTGGTGCCGTCACAAAGTCACCGTGCTCACCGAAAGTTTCGCGCTCGGCCATATAGTAGCCATACTCTGGCGCATACAAAGCCTGTTGCATAAACTCACTAAATGGCAGCGGACCTGAACTGATTATTCGCTGACGAATATCATTCTCTAGCTGATAAGCAACACTCTCTACAGCACCTTTATTCACACCAGTCCTTTATAGGATATTTTTTACTCATAACAATATACGCTAAACTACAAGATAATAGCAGGGATCATTGATTGATGATTGCTTAAAACAGACATTCAATTTCTAACCAATAAGGTCAGACTTATGCAACACACACAACCTGGCGTTGTTCTTATCACCGGGGCGGCCCGACGGATTGGCGCCAGTATTGCAACACATTTACATGCCCATGGTTTCAATGTTGTGATTCACCACAACCGCTCATCACAGGCTGCCGATCAACTTGTCGAACAGTTAAATAATCAACGCGCAGACTCCGCTGTCAGACTACAAGCTGACCTGCTCAACAGCGATGCACTTGAACCACTGATCAATGAAAGCGCTGCAGTATGGGGCAGACTGGATGCGTTAATTAATAACGCCTCTACGTTTTACCCAACATTGGCTGGCAGTATCACCGAAGATCACTGGGCCGACCTGATCGGTACTAACTTAAAAGCGCCATTGTTTCTGGCGCAGGCGGCTATCCCACACTTACGACGCCAGCATGGCAGCATTGTGAATATCGTGGATATCCATGCACAACGCCCTATGCGCAAACATACTGTGTACTCTATTGCCAAAGCAGGCCTGGCAGCTTTAACACGTTCATTAGCACGTGATCTGGCACCTGAGATTCGTGTCAATGCTATAGCACCAGGGGCTATTTTGTGGCCTGAAGAAGAAATGGATGGCGCTACCAAGCAAGCTATTCTTGAGCGTGTTGCCCTGCAACGTCCTGGGGAGCCAACAGATATTGCGAGTGCGGTAAAATATTTACTGCAAGACGCACACTATGTCACCGGCCAGATTATCGCAATTGATGGCGGCCGCAGCCTATATATGTAAGACGAGAAACAATATTACAGCTCAACCGCTGTTAACGCCTGCTTGTGTGGAAAAGCCTGCCATAAAGCCGCATAGCTTTGTTGTAACACCGGGTGCAAACGCTCAGCGGCCAGCTCTACCAGAGGCTTCAAGACAAAGGCATATTCTGTAATGTCTTTACGCGGCAACTTTAGTTCAGCTTGTTCAATAATATGATCCCCATAGAGCAGCAGATCTAAATCCAGTGTCCGCGGTGCATATTTCTCTATTGCCCGATGACGACCACAGGCCTGTTCAATGGTATTTAGGCGCTGCACAATCATCTCAGGCGGTAAAGCAGACTGGAAACCAACGACCAGATTATAAAAATCGTCACCGGCAAAGCCCACAGCTGGATTACGGTAAACAGTCGATAACTGCAAATCATTAAATTCGTTTTGCAGCATCAGCAACGCTTTTTGAATGTGTTTTTGCGGCTCGACATTGCTGCCGATGCTCAGGTAAACCTGCTCCTGCTGACCTGCCTGCCGCTGTCGCTGGATCTGCAAACCCACATTTTTGGAGTGCCGTACTGCGCCGGGCTTGCTCAGTTTCAAGCTGACCTGCTCAACGGCAAATTCGTATAGGATGATTTCAATCACACGTTCAGCCAGGGTCTCAATCAACTGAAATTCGCTCTGCCTGACATATTGGATCAAGCGCTTGGCAACTGATTTATAATTAACCGTATCGGCAACACAGTCTGTTTGCGCCGCCCGGCGTATATCCGCCTGCATCTCGATATCCAGGCTAATCACCTGGCGAATCTCGCGCTCCCAGTCATAAATTCCGATGACAGTATCGATACACAGGTCTTCAATAAAAATTTTATCCATCACGCCGCTATACTCACTACCAACCATGCTATCTTCATAGGTTATTGATTATAAAGGGAATACCTAAAAAGGCATAGCCATTTGCTCAGCCCAGCCCTAAACCAAGCAAAATCCGGCAGGATTTGTTGCCCGATGGCTTGTTCTAGGGACATTTTTTCGGTATTATCCGCCGCCTTGCACGAAAAAGTGCAAAGTGTAGTTCTTAAATAGCCCTGCTGGGTTATTTTTAATGTGATTAAACGTTTAAGTGAAACGAATACGGATTAGCAGTTATGTCTAAAGTCTGTCAAATTACCGGCAAGCGCCCAATGACTGGCAATAATGTGTCGCATGCCAACAACAAAACCAAGCGTCGTTTTCTACCAAATCTGCATACTCACCGCTTTTGGGTGGATAGCGAAAGCCGTTGGGTGAAATTACGTGTCTCTTCTAAAGGTATGCGTATTATTGATAAAATCGGCATTGATGCCGCGCTGAAAAGAGCGCGTTTGAACGGCGTTATTTAATTAAGGCGGGAAAAATCATGGCAAAATCAGCACGCGATAAAATCAAGCTTGTGTCCAGCGCTGGAACTGGTCACTTTTACACCACTGATAAAAATAAGCGTAATACGCCCGATAAGCTGGAGTTCAAAAAATTTGACCCAGTCGCCCGCAAACATGTGATGTACAAAGAAGCTAAGATCAAATAAGCTTTTGAATAAATCTTTTTAAGATCAGCTACTTAGATTACCTGCAGTATTACCAAATAAAGCCGACTCTCCGTCGGCTTTATTTGTCTGACTGACCTATAAGCGCTCAACCGCTACCGCAACAGCTTCACCTCCCCCGATACACAGCGCCGCCACACCACGCTGCAAGCCTTGGCTTAGCAAAGCCGCCTGCAAGCTCACTAAAATGCGTGCACCTGAGGCACCAATAGGATGCCCCAGCGCACAGGCTCCACCGTTTACATTGAGCTTGTCATATGGAATCGATAAATCAGTCATCGCTGCCATTGCTACTGCCGCAAACGCCTCATTCACTTCAAACAGGTCCACTTGGTCTACCGTCCAGCCAATACGCCTTAACAAGGACTCAATCGCTGCTACTGGCGCTGTGGTAAACCACTCAGGCGCCTGTGAGTGACTGGCATGCCCGACTATCCGCGTCAAAGGCGTCAAGCCCTGGCGCTCAGCTTCGTCAGCACAAAGCAACACCAGCGCTGCTGCGCCATCGGCAATCGAGCTGGCATTGGCGGCGGTAACTGTCCCATTCTGCACAAAAGCTGGCCTCAGCTGTGGGATCTTGTCGGCATTCACAACACGCGGATGCTGATCATTCTCCACGACCAATGATGTCTTGCGGCCAGGCACGGTGATTGGCGTAAGCTCTGCGGCAAACAGCCCCGCTGCCGTCGCCTGCCGCGCACGCTGCAAGGAGGTTAAGGCAAAGGCATCCTGTTGCTCGCGACTAAAACCATACTTTTCGGCGGTAGCCTCTGCATACACCCCCATTGCCTGCCGGGTATAGACGTCCTCCAGGCCATCATAGAGCATATGATCAAACATCTCAGCATGCCCCATACGATAGCCTGCGCGGGCCTTTTCCAATAAGTAAGGCGCATTACTCATACTTTCCATACCGCCAGCAATAACCCGCTGATACGTTCCGGCGACAATGGCATCATGCGCTAAAATCACCGCTTGCAAACCTGAACCGCACATTTTATTCAATGTCAGGCAATGGGTCGCCTTATCCAAGCCTGCTGCCAGTGCCGCCTGTCGTGCGGGTGCCTGACCTAATCCAGCACTGAGCACACAACCCATATTCACAGCCTGTATCTGCTCTGGCGGTAGCCCTGCCTGGGCCAATGCCGCCTGAATTGCTGCTGTCCCCAGTTGTGGTGCTGATAGTGGTGCCAACTCACCCATAAAATCCCCAATCGGGGTTCTTGCTGCACCCGCAATAACCACTGTCTCTGCCATTGATTTGCTCCTTGATGATGTGAGCTTAAACACGCTAAATATAGCCTTTACCGCTATAATCACACGGTAGGTAGCCAACAATTAAGCATAATGAGTTTATGACAACATATCGCACTATTTTACTCCTGCTAGCCACAATCGCTATAGGCCCAATCGCCTGCAGCTCCAGCAGCAACAACAGTAACGATAATAGCAATGGTGAAGATGTCGACAGCTCGGGCAACAATAACAGCAGGTCATTCGCCATGGGCTTCACCCCCTGGCAATATGCTGCCACCCTCAGCGCACAAACAGATACTTACAACAAAATTCAAGATAATGGCGATTTAGTCGCACACCATTTGATCGCTGGCATTCCCTGGCAAGCCGCTTTTACTGCGCAGGCATATCCGACTGCAGTAGAAAATGAACTCAATACCCGCGTTGCCTTGACACAAAGTGACAAACGTATTTACTTGGCCATTGACTCTCTCAATGGAAGCCGCGACGGCTTAGCGCTTAACTGGGGCAATGCAAGCAATGAAGCATTACCATCGCCTTGGGATAGTCGCAGTTTTGCTGATGCTGAGGTGATTACCGCTTATACCAACTTTGCGCTGGACTTGATCAACCGCTTTAACCCAGACTATTTTAGCTATGCCTCTGAAATAACAAACATTGCTAATGCAGCTGATCCACAAGTGTTTAATGACTTCGCTGTTTTTGCCCAGCAGGTCTATAACAATATTAAAGCCAGCCACCCAAACTTACCGCTAATGCTATCGATTGATTTAAAATCACCTGGCTCTACTGAAATGAATACTGTCGCTAGTCGCTTTTCACAGGTCAGTGATTTTATCGATATTGTTGGTGTCAGCGTGTACCCCTACGCTTTCTTTAGCCATAGCGATAAAGGCAACCCTAACACCTTACCCTTTAATTGGCTAAGGCAGATACAAACGATTGCACCAAACAAAACTATCGCGATCACAGAAACGGGTTGGATAGCTGAAGATATCAATATTAGCGCCTTCGGCTTGAATGAAAGCAGCAGCCCAGAAAACCAAAACAACTATCTGAATTTATTATTTACTCAAGCCAACACGCTTAATGCCACTTTTATTGTTTGGTTTACGGTTGTTGACTACGATACGCTCTGGAACACCTTATTGGGACAAGACGACTTATCTCGCCTATGGCGAGACACGGGCTTATATGATGCAAGCCTACAACCACGAGCAGCCTTAAATCAGTGGCAACAAACACTGGCATTACCACTTAATACCGAACAATAAAATACAGCACCGCATTAACCAATGCGATGCTGACCTTATGATAAGCGCGCTAAAACACTTTGCAAAATAGCGTACATGGTATCTTTTAACTGTTTAATTGTTTGTTCTTTATGCAATTGTTCACTGTAATCCCAAATAATGTGCAGCCGCCCTGCTAATATTAAACAAGTTACTGTTAATACATCACCGCGCTGATTATCAGGATTCATATTGCCATCGACAGATTTTCTAGAAAACGTTAATACGTCTTGCAAAGAAACAACACTGAAGTCTATCTCGCCCAAATAGTTAATCATTAAATAATCTCTTAAAAAGCTTTCTATTGGCAAACCAGTATTCTTATCTTTACCACCTAGCTGCAAAAAGCTTGCGCCATAAGCCTCTCCGGGTAATTCTAGCACTTGCTGCTTGAGGGCCGCCAAAGCATTTAATACATCTTTATCATACTCAGGCGACAATAGCATTTGTTGCGTCATTGCCAGCCAAGTCACACTGCGTGTAATATCAAGACCGCCTAACATTGGGGCACCACTACCCCGAATAGAGTTCAATACTTTTATATGGCACAGGTCAGAGTTTGCCCAAGCACAAATTGTATTCGTTAACGCAAAGAGCAACACATCAAATAGCTGCGCATCTGTTTGACTCGGCAACACAGTCCGTAATTTTTCTGTCTCTGCCTCCGACAAAATCAGCTCAACGCTACGTCCTGTCTCAATATTTTGTTCCAAAGGCCGATCAAAATCGATAGGCAGCTTCGCTATACGGCCACTATTAACTAGCGGCAACCAATAATTCAGATACTCCTGCCAAAGCGCATCTGAATGTTGATAGTCATAAAACTGCTGGCCGATTGCCTGCACTGAAGCTGTCTTACGTGGTAGACGAAGCGCTTGCCCATCTTTAAAGTGCAAATACGCGCTGACAAAATCATTGATAATAATCATCATCGAGCTAACATCACACAAAAGATGATGAAACAAGAAGAATAAACGCTCTGCAGGACGATTATCTACTTGCACGCCTGGGTATTTCATTAATACGATACGCCAAGACGGTCCATCTTCTATATTCAAGCTACCTTGCAGCACTGCTATCAACTCATCAGTACTGGCATTAGCCGCTTCTAAGCTAGTACCTGCTAATTCAACCTGTGAAAATTCTGCATCAGTACAATTCAACGGTTGAATTTCCGCATGCCACTCACCGTCTTCAAAAGTATATTGACTGCGTAAAATATCATGATGGTTTGCCACCACCAGCAATGCCTGCTCTATAGAGTCCGAATCCATACTTTGCAAGCACTCAAAGATCGAACAAACATTCCAGTGATGGTGATTACTGTATTGCATATCAAAAAACCAGCGCTGACCATTGGTCATATGGATTGGGCCAACATAGGCACTTTGGTCAACGAAGGTGCTCGCTTCACCAGACTGCAATACTTTATCCAGGTAAACTGCAAATTCACTTAACACCGGGTAGTCAAACACTGCTTTAAAATCCACATCCATCTGCCAGTGCTCACGCACCTCAGTAATTAGGCGGGATGCCATCAATGAATGACCACCAATATTAAAAAAGTTTGCATTGGCGCTCACTTGCTCTAAGGATAGTAAATGCTGCCAGATTTTCGCCAATGCTTGTTCTGTTGCGCCATTAGGCGCTACATAGTTATTTTGTGATAGCAATGTATCTGGCGTCGGCAAACTACGGCGATCCAGCTTGCCATTAGGCAACTTCGGCAATACCTTTAAGGCCATATATAAACCAGGCACCATAAAATCAGGCAACTGCATCTGTAGTAAAGTCCTCAGCTCATTCACATCGATTAAGTCCAACTCAGCTTCGGTATAATAAGCGACTAACTGTGCCGGCCCACTCGCCATTGACTGCGCAGAGACAACTGCTTGCTGAATCCCTGCTACATCATTGAGTACTTTTTCTACCTGCCGCACATCAATGCGGTTACCCCGAATTTTAATCTGAAAATCTTCTCGACTCATATACTCCAAGGAGCCATCTGCTAAATAGCGTGCCATATCACCCGTATTATATAAACGCGCGCCAGGCTCATCGCTATAAGGATGAGGAATATAATGCTCTGCTGTTAAACTTGAGCGTTGCCAATAACCATGCGATATACTGGCACTATCGACATAAATATTACCAACCACACCTAAAGGTACTGCTCGCAGTACGCGATCAAGTATATACACACGACTATTTTCAATAGGTTTACCAATAGGCACGAAAACTTTACTTAAATCAACAGCCTCTACCGTATGATAACTAATATCATTCAATTCTGTGCAACCATAATTATTCAAAACCTTTAACCAAGGCATGCTGGCATAGACTTGTTCAACTAAGGCCTGCGTCAGCGGCTCACCAGCTGTAATACAATAACGCAATGACTGCAAATCTTTCGCTTGCGCTTCACCTTCTTTTAACTCCCATAACAATGCTTGCAAATGCGATGGCACAAGGTTGATACGTGTCACCTTGTATTGCGCGATTACTTTAAGCAGCGCCTGACTATCTTTAACAATTTGATTACTAATAATCACTTGCGCACAGCCCGCCAACAAGCCTGCCAATAATTCTTTTACTGAAACGGCAAACGCTGCTGTCGTTTTCTGTGCCACAACCTCATCTGCCGAAAATGGCAAACGTGTCTGCAAGGTATATAGCCAGTTAAGCAGTTGGCGGTGTGGCACCATAACCCCCTTAGGCTTACCGGTAGAACCTGAGGTATACATAATATAAGCAAGCTGCTCGGGGTTTATTGGCTGCGCATTTAATGTTGAAGCATATACATTGAAATCAATATCACTGAGCATACAAGCAGAAACATTGTTTGCCATCTCTGCCTGTAATTCTGCAGGACTCTCTGCCGTTATTAGTACTAACTTCGGTTGAGCATCTGCAATAATCAATTGTAGATACTGTGCTGGATAATCTGGATCTAATGGAATATAAACAGCACCAAGCTTCCAGATAGCGAGCAAGCTGGCAATATAATCAATCGAACGCGGTATACATAAAGCGATATGGTCTCCAACTTGCACACCTTGTTCAGAAAAATAATTAGCCAATTGATTTGAGTAGCGATCTAATGCTGTATAGCTAATCTGTTTACCATCGACCTCATAACACGCAACCGCATCATTTTTCTCAAGTACCTGCTCAGCAAAGCGCTGTATTACAGAACACTCTTCAAATAACGCTTTTGTTAACGATGGTTTAACAGGTAACAACTGTTCTTGCTCGGCTGATGTTAGAATATCAATATCATTCAACGGCACATCAATATCGCTTATAAGCCTGCTTAATACCTGTTGATGGTGAGCCACCATACGCCTGATCGTAGCCTCATCAAACAAATCACCCGCATATTCAACCACAACATACAAGTCCTTACCTTCACCGTAGAAAGCAAAGTCTATCTCACATTTAGCCTGCTGCTCTGCCAATGCTTGATTAATCGTATTAAGCTTTAGATATTCACTTAAGCCTTCATCGGCGGCATCAGGATAGTTTTGATGACGTAGCATTACCGGCACTAGTTGATCACCTCGATGACCCGTTGCTGCCAAAGTATCTTCAAAAGGCAGCAATGCATTTTCAAAAGCGGCCAAAGCTACTTGCCTGACCTGCCGCAATAAATCAGTACCACTGAACGCGTCACTAGGCAATATACGCAAGGGCAGTATATTAATAAAAAAGCCCAATATCTTTTCTAACTCTGCATGTTCACGCCCCGCACTGGTAGTCCCCACACAAATATCTGTCTTTTGTGTATAACGCTGCAAAACAATCGTCATAGCGGTTAACAACACCATAAACAGAGAGGTACCATAATGCTTGTTAAGTTGAGCCATCCCTTTACCTAAGGTCGCCGGGTACTCTACATACAGCCATTTTGCTGCACCCAAGCCATCAGCAGTCGCCGGACGATCATAAGGCAGACTAATACCGGCCTCATACTCACTTAATTGTTTTTGCCAATATTCGCTTTGCACTGTTAGATCATGTGCATGTTGCCAATGCGCATAATCCGCATACTGTATTGATATTGGGACTAACTCGGGCTGCCGTTCCTCATAGAGGGCATCATAAGCCTGCATTAACTCACTTAACATAATACGTACTGACCAACCATCAGAAATAATATGATGCTGATTAAATAATAAGACTGAATATGGCTTTGATGTTTTTATTAAACATAAACTTAACAACGGGCCAGCCTCAATATCAAAGTACTGAGCAGCATGCTGACGAGCTCTCTCACGCAGTGCTGCTAGCAACTCATCTTCGGCCATTAACAATGAAAAGTCTTCAACCTCCAAAGCCAGGGATGATGCTGGACTGATCACTTGCATAACACCTTCATTCAGACTGTGATCCACACAGAACGTTGTACGCAAAATTTCATGTCGCCTCACCAAACAATCCAGTGCTTGCTGCAAAACCTGCACAGACAAATCACCCTCAATACTTAAGGCTGTTGGCATATTATAACTGGTCAGTCGCGCTTCGTTATTTTGTTCAAATAGCCATAAACGCCGCTGCGCGTAAGAGAGTGGTACTTTCTGTTGTCGATCTACTTGCACAAGTGGCACCTGATCAACTTTATCTCCGGCACTCTCAATACGTTGCGCTAACTCACGAAAACTGCTTGCTTCAAATACATCTCGCAGCACAATATCGACATTAAACTGGCTACGTATTTGTGAGACTAATCGCGTTGCCAATAAGGAATGACCACCTAAAGTAAAAAAGTCAGTTGCTATGCTAATATTTTCGACCGCAAGCAAGGACTCGCAAATCGTAATCAATTTTTTCTCAACATCACTCTCTGGCGCAATATACACCTCAACGGTTGCCTGTCTATCTGGCGTCGGCAATGCTTTGCGGTTTAGCTTGCCATTTGGATGCTTGGGTAATGTCTCCAGCGCCATAAACAAAGTCGGCACCATATACTCTGGCAAACGCTCACGTAAGGCCTGACGGGTCGCATCAATATTTAACTCGCCACCCTCCCGCGCGACGCAATACGCCACCAGTTGCTTACTACCAGACCCATCATCCCAGTCAATCACAACCGCTTCACTGATAGAGGCTAAGGCTAATAGCGCTGTTTCTATTTCACCCAGCTCAATACGGAAGCCTCGGATTTTCACCTGATGATCTATCCGGCCCAAGAACTTTAACGTGCCATCGGGCAACCAACTCACCAGATCACCCGTGCGATAGAGTCGTGCACTCGTATCAGCGGCAAAAGGATCACTGACAAACTTCTCAGCGGTCAATGGTGACCTGTTTAAATAACCACGTGCCACACCGTGGCCACCAATATATAACTCACCGGCCACACCCATAGGCACTACTTGATGATGTCTATCGAGCACATAAAATGTCGTATTGGCAATCGGTCCACCAACCACCGTAGGTGCATTCGGCGTTAATTTCGATACTGATGACCACACCGTGGTTTCTGTTGGGCCGTACATATTCCACAAGCTAATATGCGGCTGGCTTAATAGCCGTGTTTTTAACTGTTCACTTAATGCTTCACCACCACACAACACCTTCAAAGGTTGTGTCACTTGCCAATCACTATTGCATAACATCTGCCAGGTCGCTGGTGTGGCCTGCATGATTGTTATTGCATGTGCGTCTAATAAGTTAATTAAAGCGACAGGATCATGGCTCTCTTCCTGGCTTGCAATAATTAATTGCGCACCACTGATCAATGGCAGATAAAGTTCAAGCACATGAATATCAAACGAGAGTGTGGTGACGGCTAATAAGCAGTCATCAGCTTGCAGACCGGGTTCGGCTTGCATTGATAACAAAAAGTTTACTGCATTACGGTGCTCGATCATAACACCCTTTGGCTTACCAGTAGAACCAGAGGTGTAGATCACATAAGCCAGATTATTCTGACTAAGACCTTCAACAGAAGGATTCTCAACAGCATTCTCGGCTATGGCTTGCTGCAGCGCTGCCTCATCTAAACATAACGCTTGCTCAGCGTTAAATGGCATACTGGCTAATAGCGCATGCTCTGTAATCACTGTCTGCAAACCCGCATCATCGAGCATATGGGCCAAGCGCGATGCTGGATAACTCGGATCTAACGGTACATAAGCACCACCTGCTTTCATCACCGCCAATACGGCGATAACCATATCGGCTGTACGCGGTAAGCAAATACCCACTAAGGTATCAGGCACGACCTGTCGTTCATTTATCAGATAATGTGCCAGCTGATTAGCTCGTGTATTGAGTTCACGATAGCTTAAGGCTTGGCCTTGTGCGACCAGCGCACAATCTGCTGCATATTTTAAAGCACTCTGTTCAATCAACTGATGTAAGCACAGCGTTTGCGGGTAAGCTTGCTGGGTTTGATTAAACTCTGCAAGCAAGTGCGCTTTTTCCGTCTGGCTTAACAGCGATAACTCACCTACTTTCATTGCCGGACTCGCGACAATGTTCTGCAGCAAGGTTATATAGTTTTTAGCTAAACGTGCAACCGTCTCAACATGAAAAAGGCTGCTAGCATAACTCCACTCCAAGCGCACCCCTTCGCTCACTTCAAAAATATCAAGCGCCAGATCATACTTCACGGCTTGACTTGAGCCTTCTAAGGCAGCAACTTGCACACCAGGCATATCCAACCTTAATTGCCCTGTGTTATGCAGCGTAAATAAAACCTGAAATAAGGGACTGTAACTTAAACTACGTTCAGGCTGTAATTCATTCACAACACTTTCAAAGGAGACTTGCTGATTGGCATAAGCGGCCAATATCATTGCTTTATTATGCTGCAATAAGGCAGTGAATGCTTGCTGCGCATCCACAGTGCTGCGCAGTACGAGATTATTCATAAAAAAGCCAATCAACGATTCAAGCTCAACTTGCTCGCGGTTAGCAATCGGTGTACCAACAACAATATCAGCCTCACCGCTATAGCGATGCATTAACACCGAGAACGCTGTTTGCAAAAGCATAAACAACGTGACGTTTTCTTGTTTTGCTAACGCATTTAACTTATTCAATATCGATGTTGATATTAATTCAACAACCAAGCCACCAGCGTAGCTTTGGCGAGCAGGCCTAGGCTTATCTAATGGCAAGTTATGCACATCCGGCAAACCTGACAGCTGCTTTCGCCAATAAGCTAATTTATTGGCTAACACATCACCTTGTAACCAACTACGTTGCCATTGCGCATAATCACTGTATTGCACTGTCAAATCCGGCAAATCCGGCAATGCGTTTTCTGCGCTATCAGCATAGGCGGCATATAAAGTTTCTAACTCTTTAACCATCATGCCCAGGGACCAGCCATCACTGGCGATATGATGCATAGTAATCAATAGTAAATAACGAGACTCATTATCATTACTTAACAAACCACAACGTAATAACTTAACGCGCAGCATACAGTCTTGACTTAAATCAAATGGGCGTTGCGCTTCGGTATACGCTGTGGCTTTTATCTCTGCCGTCTCACCGGCAATGTTATCTGCTTTTATCTCACCCTGTTCAAACTTAAATAGTTTTACAGGTCGAACCTGCTGTTTTGCTTCATCAGCCTGCCGGATGAATATGCTACGTAAAACACTATGCCTATCAACAATGGTACTAAATGCTGCTTGCAAAGCGGCCACATCTAGGTCACCGGTAAGCATCAGCGCCACGGGCATATTATACTGTGGACTACCTTGCTCTATCTGATCCAACACCCATAAGCGCTGTTGGGCATATGACAAAACACCGGTATATTCTTCCGCTGCTAATAAAGGCGGTATATCATTTTGATCGGCTAATTCTATTTGTTTGGCTAAACTGCGTAAGTCTGGTAAATCAAACATATCGCGTAGCGCAATATCGACTTGAAAATGGCTACGAATCTGTGAGATCAATCGCGTCGCTAACAAGGAGTGGCCACCAATATGAAAAAAGTTGGCGCTGATGCTGACTTTATCCAGCGATAACAAGTCTTCACAAAAAGCCACCAAGGCTTTCTCTGTCAGTGTCACTGGCGCTGCATAGTGATCAAATAACGGCTGCCCCTCAGGCACCGGCAGACTTAATCGATCTAATTTACCATTGGCTAAGCGCGGTAAGCTCGGCAGTTCGGTATATAAACTCGGTACCATAAAATCCGGTAACGCCGCCTGCAAGGCTTGCCGTAATGAGGCAACACTAATGCCTGCTTCTGCTTCTGCTTCTGCTTCTGCTTCTGCCAAAACATAATACGCCACCAACTGAGCTGGCTCATCGCCTGCCGACCACGCGGCCACCACACCTTGTTGCACACCCTCTATTTCGGTTAAGACTTTCTCAACCTGTCTCACATCTATCCGGTTACCCCGGATCTTGATCTGAAAGTCTTCACGGCTCATATACTCCAATGAACCGTCGGCCAAATAGCGCGCCATATCACCCGTCGCATACAATCGCGCACCTGGGGTATCACTGTATAAATGCGGAATATAACTCTCTGCCGTTAAACTCGCCCGTTGCCAGTAACCGTAAGACACACTCGCACTATCCACATACACTTGCCCAACCACACCCGTCGGTACGGGGCGATAGTGTTTATCTAACACATACACACGACTATTGGCGATCGCCTCACCAATCGGCACAAACACTTGATCGGCCACTGTCTGGTCTGCACGGTAGTAACTGATATCATTGATCTCGGTACAACCGTAGTTATTCCATAGCTCAACTTGCGGCAATTGCTGCTGCGCTTCGCCCAGTAAGGCTTGCGTTAATGGTTCTCCGGCGGTAATGCAGTAACGCAGTGTCGCCAAGCTCAGTGCGGCATTGTCTTTTAATTCCCACAACAAGGCCTGCAGATGCGACGGTACAATATTTAACCGCGTCACTTTATAATCTTGCAATACCTTTAAGAAAGCCTGACTGTCTTTCGCCGTGGCATTACTCACGATCACTTGCGGGCAACCGGCTAATAAACCTGCCAGCATTTCTTTCATCGAGACCGCAAAGGCCGCCGTGGTTTTTTGCGCAACCACTTCGTCAGGTGCAAAGGGTAATTGCTGATACAGCGACTGCAACCAGTTCTGCAGTTGTTGATGCGGCACCATCACTCCTTTCGGGCGACCTGTCGAGCCCGAGGTGTACATGATATACGCCACATGGGCTGCACTGATTGGGATAGGGATATCCGCAACATCATTTGCTAGCGGGAGCTGATCGAGGTAGGCAATATCACCAAACTCAATACAATCGGCCACATCGCTATGGCTTAAGATCAATGTTGGCTGCGCATCATCGATTATCAGCTGTAAGTAATGTGAGGGGTAATCTGGGTCTAATGGCACATACACCGCACCCACTCGCCAGATCGCCAACAGCGCACTTAAATAGTCTGCCGAACGTGGCAGGCATAGGGCCACCCGGTCACCGATATTGATCCCTTGATCCTGTAAATACGCAGCCAAACGATTGGCCTGCCTATTGAGGCTCGCATAGTCGAGTGCCTGACCATCTTCGGCATAAACTGCAATGGCCTGCGGCTGGGCTTGGACTTGTTGTGCGAAGCGTGACAGGATATCTGGCTGCTGTGATAGGTCGATTGACTTGGCCGCTTGGGCAGGCAATAGGCGTGCGTATTCAGCCTTGCTTAATATATCGTAGTCGGCAATGGCTTTTTCAGGGTATTCAATAAGCGCTGCCAATACTTGTTTGTGATGATCGACTAAGCGCGCGATGGTAGCTTCATCAAACAGGCCACTATCATACTCAACAATGACATAGATACCATCGCCTTCACCATAAAAGGCAAAGTCTAGGTCACATTTCGCCTGTTGCTTTTCACCGACAGCCTGTAGTGAGGTGAGCTGTAAATACTCACTGGCATCTTCGGTCATAATATCTGGGAAGTTTTGATGCCGAATCATCACAGGCACAAACTCATTACCACGCTGCCCAATATCGCTTAACACATCCTCGAAAGGCAACAATGATTTTTCAAATGCTTGCAAAGCGATTTTCTTAACATATTTTAGAAAATCTTTGCCCGTCATATCAGCATCTGTTTGAAATCTTAACGCTAATACGTTAATAAAAAATCCTATCAAGCCTTCCAGCTCAGCTTGCGACCGACCTGCCGTGGTTGTCCCTAAACACAAGTCATCTCTATCAGTATAACGCTGTAGTACGATAACCATTGCAGCCAGCAACGTCATAAAGATAGAGCACTGCTGCTGACGGCTTAAGCGTGTGATCGCTTCACTCAGCTCAGGCGCATAACGAACTTCCAACCATTTAGCTTGCCGCTGCGCTGCAGAGACAAGCGCTCGATCATATGGCAGCGATAAGCCAGCCTCATAATCCGCAAGCTGTGTTTGCCAGTAATTTTTTTCAATACCCAGATCCTGCTGGTGTTGCCAAAAAGCATAATCAGCATATTGCACACTCAGTGCGGGTAACGCTGGGCGGCGCTGTTCAACAAATGCATCATAAGACAGCATCAACTCTCTCAAGAGTATACTGATTGACCAACCATCTGAAATGATATGATGATGATTAAACACCAACACATGCTCTTCGGCATTTAACTGCAACAGTCGAGCGGAAAATAGCGGCCCCTGGTTAATATCAAAATATATACGCCCATGCGCTTGCACGTGTTCTTCCAAGTCTTGCTCATTTATCGTCAAACAAGGCAGCGACATTTCAAACGGTGACATAACGACTTGCGTAGGTTCTTTATTCATCGCATCTTCTGCGATATACGTTCGTAGCGTCTCATGCCGCCCTAACATATAGGTAAAGGCTTGATTTAATGCTTTATACGACAGCGCGCCGTGCAAGCGTACAGCAAATGCCATATTGTAGCTGGTCGCCTTTTGACTATTGCCTTGCTCAAATAGCCACAAACGTCGTTGCGAGAATGACAATGGTAAGGCTTGCGCTCGACTCACTGCTTGCAATGCCAATGTTGCAGGCCTTGCCCCCTCTTCTTCTAGAAGCATTTCGACTTGTTGCGCTAACTCTCTTAATGTTTCTACTTCAAAAACAAGCACCAAGCTCATCGCAATTGACCATTGGGCATTTATGCGCGCCACAAGGCGTGTCGCTAACAATGAATGCCCGCCGATATGGAAAAAATTGGCCAAGACACTGATCGAATCTTGTTCCAGAAGTTCTTCACAAAATAAGACTATCGCTTTTTCAACTGCAGTTTCAGGTGCAATATACGTCTGTGTTGAGACCGAAAAATCCGGAGCTGGTAATGCCTTACGGTCCAATTTACCGTTTGTCGTCAACGGGATTTGATCGACTAGCATAAATGCCGACGGCACCATATAGTCAGGCAAAACTGACTTTAAGGCGGCTCGCCAATTTTCCTGCTGATCTTCTTCTGCAACGATATACGCCACCAGCTGCTTACCCAGCATCGCATTATCTCGATCAACTACCGCAACTTCCTGTATACCCGGCAGCCCCAGCAAGGCAGCTTCTATTTCTCCTAGCTCAATTCTAAAGCCACGAATTTTCACCTGGTGATCTATGCGTCCTTGATATTCCAACTCACCGTTATTCATACGCCGCGCCAAATCACCACTGCGATAGAGCAACTCACCTGGCTTATATGGGTTTTCAATGAATCGTTCTGCTGTTAAATCAGCTCGATTCAGATAACCACGCGTCACACCAGCGCCACCCACAAACAACTCACCGGCCATACCATTCGGCACGGGCATTAAATAGGGGTCCAGCAGATACAAGCGCAAGTCTGGCAATGGCTCACCGATAACACTACCACTCATGGCATCGATATCTTTGCGCCTGATGCGCCGATAGGTAACATGCACGGTGGTTTCAGTAATACCATACATATTAATCAGCGCCACCTGCTCATCACTATGCCGCGCTACCCACGGCGAGAGCGCACTTAAGTTCAGCGCCTCACCACCAAATATAATTTTCTTTAAATGCAAGGCTAACTGTTGTTCACCATCCTGCATGATTAATTGATTAAATGCAGTTGGCGTTTGATTCAGTATCGTCACTTTTTCGGTATGTAATAAACGATAGAATTCGGCCGATGACTGCGCCACTGTTTTTGGCACGATCACTAAACACCCACCATAACAAAGCGCACCCCAAATTTCCCATACCGAGAAGTCAAACGCATAGGAATGGAACAAACTCCAAACATCCTGCTCATTAAAGCCCATCAGGCTTTCTGTTGACCGTAACAGACGACTCACATGCCGATGTTCGACCAAAACACCTTTCGGTTTACCGGTTGAACCAGAGGTATAAATCACATACGCTAAATGTGCTGGCGTTAAGCCATGTGCGGTAGCTTGTGGGTTATCATCACTATGTAATAGCAGTGCTGTTGTAAACGCGGCATCATCTAAACAACATATTTGCTCAACATCAAAGTCCAACACTGTTTGCAATGCTGTTTGGGTTAATAGTATTGCTAAGGCCGTATCATCCACAATAAACTGCAAGCGGTCTTTCGGATAGGCTGGATCTAATGGCACATAAGCCCCACCTGCTTTGAGTACCGCCAATACAGCTACCAACATATCGACAGATCTTTCAAAGCATAAACCAATCAATTGATCTGGCCGCACACCTTGAGACAATAAATAATGTGCCAAACGGTTACTGCGAATATTGAGTTCTGCATAGCTGATACTGTCATCGACATAACGCAAGGCCGTCGCTGCAGGATGCGCTGCGACTTGCGCTTCGAACATCTCATGAATGCAACATACCGGATAGGACTCGACAATATCTGCCTCACGGGCAAGCAGTTGCGCTTGCTCATCTGCTTGCAATAGCGCCAGTTGACTGACAGCTGTTGTAGGTGCAGTCACAATATTTTGCAACAAGGTTTCAAAGTGACGCCCCCATTGCTGTATGGTCATGCCGTTAAATAAATCAACTGCGTATATCCAGCGTAACAGTAGCCCTGCCTGCTCCTCATAGATGTCCAGGCTTAAGTCATATTTGGCAACCGGGTTACTTTCCGTTAATGGCGATAGTTGCAAATCACCCAAATGCATTGCCCCAATTTCATTATTTTGCAGCGCAAATACTAATTGAAATACTGGGCTATAACTCATATCACGCTCAGGCTGTAATGCTTCAACAATGCTCTCAAAAGGTACTTGTTGATGCGCATAAGCCGATAATATGGTCTCCTTGTTACGCTGCAATAATTGTAAAAATGTTGGGTTATCACTGATATCACTGCGCAACACTAAGTTATTCACAAAAAAGCCGATTAACGGCTCTACTTCTGCTTGCTCACGGTTAGCAATAGGAGTGCCAATCACGATATCGCCCTGACCACTATAACGGTGCATCAATACCGCATAAGCTGACTGCAACAACATAAATAAGGTCACGCCTGCATCCTGAGCCAGGATTTTAAGCTTTTTGAGCAACTGACTATCGATACTTTGTTCAACCAAAGCACCTTTATAACTTTGCCTTGCAGGCCTTGGGTAGTCGAGCGGTAAGGCATGCACCTGCGGAATACCGGCTAATGTTGCCTGCCAGTATTGCAGTTCACCCGCCAGTTTATCGCCTTGCAACCAGCTGCGTTGCCATTGCGCATAATCACTGTATTGCACCGGCAACGGCGATAATGGACAAGCTTTCGCTAAACTATAAGCTTCGTATAACACACTCATTTCTTGCACGATCAAACCCAGTGACCAGCCATCACCTGCAATATGATGCATGGTTAATAACAGAGCATGACGCACTTCATTATGTTCACTACTCAAAGCACAACGTAATAATCTGGCGCGCAACATACAGTCTTGGCTTAAATCAAATGGCTGCTGCGCCTCGGTGTATGCAGCTGCCTGTATGGCTTGTCGTTCCTGTTCGGGCTGCTGTACCTCAATCTCACCTTGCTCGAGATGAAATAACGTTACTGGCTTAACCACTTGTTTAGCCTCACCCGACTCAGCCACAAATACACTACGCAGCACACTGTGTCGCTCAACAATCTTTTCCAAAGTTGCCTGCAAAGCAGCCACATCTAAATCACCGGTAAGCATCAACGCGGCGGGCATATTATATTGCGGACTGCCTTGCTCAATTTGATCGACTACCCACAAGCGCTGCTGGGCATACGACAAAACGCCAGTATATTCTTCTGCCGGCAATAAAGCCGGTATCTCACTTTGACCTGCTCGCTCTATTTGTTTGGCCAGGCTGCGCAAGTCTGGCAAATCAAATATGTCTCGTAATGCAATATCCACTTGAAAGTGGCTGCGAATCTGGGAGACCAATCGCGTAGCTAGCAGGGAATGCCCACCAATATGAAAAAAGTTAGCACTGACACTCACTTTATCTTGCGATAGCAAGTCTTCACAAAAAGTCACCAGGGTTTTCTCTGTTACTGTCACCGGGGCTTGATAATGACCGAATAATGACTGCCCTTCAGGTACCGGCAAGTTAAGCCGGTCCAACTTACCATTGGCTAATTGCGGTAAGCTCGGCAGTTCGGTATACAAGCTCGGCACCATAAAATCCGGTAATACAGCTTGTAGTGATTCACGCAGGGACTCTACATTCAGTGATGCCTCTTCTGTTAACACATAATAGGCCACTAATTGCGCAGGCTCTGCGTCAGCCGACCAGGCAGCAACAACACCTTGCTTAACACCGTCAATATCAGCTAATACTCTTTCTACTTGCCGCACATCAATCCGGTTACCGCGGACCTTAATTTGAAAATCTTCACGGTTCATATACTCTAATGAACCATCCGCTAAATAGCGTGCCATATCACCGGTATTGTATAAGCGCGCGCCAGGCTTATCACTATAGGGATGCGGTATATAATGCTCAGCTGTCATCCCCGGCTGCTGCCAATAGCCGTGCGAGAGACTGCCACTATCGACATAAATTGTTCCTACCACACCCACTGGCACTGCCCGCAAGGCCACATCCAGCACATACACGCGGCTATTGGCAATCGCCTCACCAATCGGCACAAACACTTGATCGGCCACTGTCTGGTCTGCACGGTAGTAACTGATATCATTGATCTCGGTACAACCGTAGTTATTCCATAGCTCAACTTGCGGCAATTGCTGCTGTGCTTCACCCAGTAAGGCTTGCGTTAATGGTTCTCCGGCGGTAATGCAGTAACGCAGTGTCGCCAAGCTCAGTGCGGCATTGTCTTTTAATTCCCACAACAAGGCCTGCAGATGCGACGGTACAATATTTAACCGCGTCACTTTATAATCTTGCAATACCTTTAAGAAAGCCTGACTGTCTTTCGCCGTGGCATTACTCACGATCACTTGCGGGCAAGCCGGCTAATAAACCTGCCAGCATTTCTTTCATCGAGACCGCAAAGGCCGCCGTGGTTTTTTGCGCAACCACTTCATCTTCCTCAAATGGCAAGCGCTTATATAAGGTATAGAGCCAGTTCTGTAACTGCCGATGTGGCACCATCACACCTTTCGGCCTGCCGGTAGAACCCGAGGTATACATGATATAAGCAAGCCGCTCTGGGTTTATCGGCTGGGCTGTGAATGTCGCTGTATAATCCGCCAGCGTGATTTGCTCTAACAAGCAACACTTAACAGACGCCTGCACTGATTCAGCCTGCAATGCCGTCTGGTATTGCGCGGTGGTTAACACCAGCGTCGGCTGCGCATCATCGATAATCAAGCGCAGATACTGCGCCGGATAATCAGGATCCAAGGGGATATAAACCGCCCCGAGTTTCCAGATCGCCAACAGGCCTGCAAGATAATCAATCGAGCGCGGTAGACACAACGCGATACGGTCAGCTTCTTGCACGCCTTGCGCCACAAAGTAATGCGCTAGTTGATTCACATGGCGATCTAAATCGGCATAACTGACCTTACGCCCATTCTCTTCATAGCAGGCGATCTTATCACTCTGCTGCGCTAGCTGCAGTGTAAACCGATCCAGCACGGAAGGCTCTTTAGCAAGCGCGATTTCACCCTGAATTTTTTCTGGCAGTAATTGCTGCCGCTCTTGGGCACTTAAGATATTGTATCGCTGTATGGGTGCTTCGATATTATCGATCAATTCACCCAAGGCTTGCCCATGATGAGCCACCATACGGGCAACCGTCGCCTCATCAAACAAATCACTCGCATACTCAACCACTACATACAATGACTCACCTTCGCCATAGAAGGCAAAGTCCAGCTCACATTTTGCTTTGGCTTCTTGCTCGACAACCGTTTGTTGTTGCTTGGCAATAGCTTGCCTAACCGTAACCGCGTTAACCGTCAGGTATTCACTTTCCACATCAGCGGTTGCATCCGGGTAGTTTTGATGCCGCAACATTACCGGTACCAGCGCATCACCCCGCTGTTCAATGCCTGCCAATACGTCTTCAAAAGGAATAAATGCATGTTCGAATGCCTGCAACGCCACCTGCCTGGCTTGCTGTAAAAGCTCGGCACCACTGCGGGCCGATTTCATATCCAGCCTTAGCGCCATAATATTCACAAAAAAGCCCAGTACACCTTCAAGCTCTGCCCGGTCACGACCGGCGGTGGTGGTACCAATACAGATATCGGTTTTTTGAGTATAGCGTTGTAAGACAATACTCATCGCTGCTAACAGCACCATAAACAAGGATGTCCCATAGCGCTGATTTAAGCGCGCAATGCCTGCGCCCAGATCTGCCGCATAAGGCACATATAACCACTTAGCTTTACTCACCTGCCCTGGTTGCAGCAGGCGGTCATATGGCAGGCTCAGCCCAGGCTCAACATCCTTGAGTTGGCTTTGCCAATAGTCACGCTGTACGCTTAAGTCATGTTGATGTTGCCAATGCGCATAGTCGGCATATTGAATCGGCAAGTCTGGCAAGCTGGGCGCATTACCCTGTATAAACGCATCATAGGCTTGCAATAACTCTCTTAATAAAACGCCGACTGACCAGCCATCCGAGATAATATGATGTTGATTAAATAATAATACCGACTCTTGTGCACCGGTTTTAATCAGGCAGACACTCATTAAAGGCCCCTGCGTAATATCAAAGTAGCGACTGGCATGTTCACTGGCCCGCGCCCGCAAGACGGCTATCTGCAAGTCTTCTGCGGTGATATCTGAAACATCATCTTCCTCCAACACTACTACCGGTGTTGGTAGGATACGCTGCACAACACCTTCATCAACAGTTGTATCAATACTGAATACGGTGCGTAGCACTTCATGTCGTTCAGACAGATAATCTAAGGCAGACTGCATGGTAACCGCTGACACATTGCCCTGCACACTTAAGACAACAGGCATATTATAGCTAATGAGTTGTTGCTCATTGTTTTGTTCAAACAACCATAGGCGCCGTTGTGAATACGATAGCGGTATTTGTTGATCACGGTCAATGGGCAGCAAAGGAATCAAACTGGCACTGCTGGCCGCATGCTCAATACGCTGGGCTAATTCGCGGAAGCTCTCGGCCTCAAATACATCGCGTAAGCTGATATCAACATTCTGCTGTGCACGCAATTGCGACACTAAACGTGTGGCCAACAGGGAATGTCCGCCTAACGTGAGAAAGTTATCCATTATACTGATGCGTTCAGCAGATAATAATGTCTCACATAAGGCCAGTAATTGCTGTTCGGTTTCAGTTTCGGGGGCAACATAGGCTTGCGCATCTCGCTGCAGATCAGGCACCGGCAGACTTAATCGATCTAATTTACCATTGGCTAAGCGCGGTAAGCTCGGCAGTTCGGTATATAAACTCGGTACCATAAAATCCGGTAACGCCGCCTGCAAGGCTTGCCGTAATGAGGCAACACTAATGCCTGCTTCTGCTTCTGCTTCTGCTTCTGCTTCTGCTTCTGCTTCTGCTTCTGCTTCTGCCAAAACATAATACGCCACCAACTGAGCTGGCTCATCGCCTGCCGACCACGCGGCCACCACACCTTGTTGCACACCCTCTATTTCGGTTAAGACTTTCTCAACCTGTCTCACATCTATCCGGTTACCCCGGATCTTGATCTGAAAGTCTTCACGGCTCATATACTCCAATGAACCGTCGGCCAAATAGCGCGCCATATCACCCGTCGCATACAATCGCGCACCTGGGGTATCACTGTATAAATGCGGAATATAACTCTCTGCCGTTAAACTCGCCCGTTGCCAGTAACCGTAAGACACACTCGCACTATCCACATACACTTGCCCAACCACACCCGTCGGTACGGGGCGATAGTGTTTATCTAACACATACACACGACTATTGGCGATCGCCTCACCAATCGGCACAAACACTTGATCGGCCACTGTCTGGTCTGCACGGTAGTAACTGATATCATTGATCTCGGTACAACCGTAGTTATTCCACAGCTCAACTTGCGGCAATTGCTGCTGCGCTTCGCCCAGTAAGGCTTGCGTTAATGGTTCTCCGGCGGTAATGCAGTAACGCAGTGTCGCCAAGCTCAGTGCGGCATTGTCTTTTAATTCCCACAACAAGGCCTGCAGATGCGACGGTACAATATTTAACCGCGTCACTTTATAATCTTGCAATACCTTTAAGAAAGCCTGACTGTCTTTCGCCGTGGCATTACTCACGATCACTTGCGGGCAACCGGCTAATAAACCTGCCAGCATTTCTTTCATCGAGACCGCAAAGGCCGCCGTGGTTTTTTGCGCAACCACTTCGTCAGGTGCAAAGGGTAATTGCTGATACAGCGACTGCAACCAGTTCTGCAGTTGTTGATGCGGCACCATCACTCCTTTCGGGCGACCTGTCGAGCCCGAGGTGTACATGATATACGCGATATATGATGCGTTGATCACCACAGGCGTGTACTCTGCATCAACTAGTGTCAGCTGATCAAGATAAATGATATCGCCGAACTCGACACAGCCTGCCACATCGCTACAACTTAAAACCAGTGTCGGCTGAGCATCGTCGATAAGCAGCTGTAAGTAATGTGAGGGGTAATCTGGGTCTAATGGTACATACACCGCACCCACTCGCCAGATCGCCAACAGCGCACTTAAATAGTCTGCCGAACGTGGCAGGCATAGGGCCACCCGGTCACCGATATTGATCCCTTGATCCTGTAAATACGCAGCCAAACGATTGGCCTGCCTATTGAGGCTCACATAGTCGAGTGCCTGACCATCTTCGGTATAAACCGCTATGGCCTGCGGCTGGGCTTGGACTTGTTGCGCGAAGTGTGACAAAACCGAAGGTTGTTCACTCAGTACTAATATGCGGGCCGGTGCTGCGGGTAATAGCTGTCGCTGCTCTTGCTGGGTAAGCAGCTCGTAATTTATCATTAACTGATCAGGTGAACTCACTAACGCCCGAAGGATTTGCTGATGATGCTCAATCAGCCGTTCTATTGTTGAGGCATTAAATAAGTCACCCGCATACTCGACCACAACGGATAGATCGTCCCCTTGCCCATAAAAACCAAAATCTAATGCACACTTGGCGCGTTGTTTAACCGTTTGCTGTAGTTGTCGTATCTTTAGTTCGCCACCCACTGAACCTAATGCAACATCTGGAAAGTTTTGATGCCGGATAATAACTGGCAACAATGCATCGCCTTGTTGGCCACTAATGCTGAGCACATCTTCAAATGGTAATGCTCCATGCTCGTAGGCCTCCAATGTAAGCTTTTTAATTTGCTGCAAGAGTGATAAACCACTTTGCCGCGAACCTATCTCAATACGCAAGGCAACGATGTTAATAAAAAAACCAATTAAACCCTCAAGCTCGGAATGCTGTCGACCTGCTGTCGTTGTACCAATACAAATATCATTGTTCTGACTATAACGTTGCAACACAACACTCATTGCTGTTAGCAGCCCCATAAACAATGACACATTGTGTTTTTGACAAAATTGACTCAATACCGTACTCAGCGCTGATGGGTATTGTTGTTTATAAACGCAAGCCGTTGATTGTGTTGCCTGCCCAACTTTATCTACCGGCAAGCTAATATCGGGCTTATAGTCTTGCAAACACTCTTTCCAATATTGCTCAGCGATACGACTATCTTGTTGATTCTGCCAATAGGCATAGTCAGCATATTGAATTTTTAAAGCAGGTAATACAGGAGCTTGTGATTGACTATAGCTATGGTAAGCCTGCATTAACTCTCGAAGCAGTATTCCTTGGGACCAACCATCGGTAATAATATGATGCTGATTAAACAGCAAGACATACTCTTTATCCGCCAAACGTAATAAGCGCGTTTTAAGCAAAGGCCCCTGCTGCAAATCAAAAGGTGCTTGCGCATGCTGTGCTATAGCATCGGATAAAGCTTGTTTGGTAATTGTATGGCAAGACAAGGCATAAGGTTCGGCAGGTAAAACTTCTTGCTGAGCCAGTTGCTCACCTGGGGCAGCGGGAAAACGTGTACGCAAGCTTTCATGACGCTTTAATATATAGGTAAATGCCTGCGCTAATGCCTCGACATCAAGCTCACCTTCAAGCTGCAACGCCACAGGCATATTGTAGGTTGGCAAGCCAGCACTGTTTTTTTCTTCATACAGCCATAGACGGCGCTGAGAATATGATAATGGTATTAACTGGTCTCGACTGACTGGCTGTAAAACAACTTCATCAGATGAATCATTTTTTTCTAAATTAGACTGCTGTTTCTCCAATAACTTGCGCAACAATACTTTCTTGTCAGCCAATGCCTTAAGCTTGTCATTCATCCCCTTCACCCTTGCTTATACCAGGCTTTACTATACCACCCGGACTCTTTACTTATTAAAATGAAATCAGGCAAGTCAATAACGTAATATTTCACTAGTATTTCTATACACACAGAAAAAACGCGCATTATCGCTGGCTAATGCAATGCGATTTTTGGGATTTATCGCGTGATAGAAACACTAAAGAGAATAATCGTTTGCCAACACTAAATGCTTAGGACTGCCATAGGCAAATATAAAAACATGCCCAATTTTATTATCATTTAAGGCAACCGATTGCCAAACTCCACCTTACTATAGAATTATTAATGTTGATTGACCTCTCCCAAGATCACCCCTTGCTAATAACATTAAATCAATTTAGTCGAAAAATAGCTACCGATATTTTATAAGCATTTGACATTTAGTATATTTAGAGACTGAGCCGTCCATGAAGCGCCTGAGGCAACAACATTAGACCTGACACAAGGTCCGTTTAATATTGACACTTCGTATATAACAAGCTTCGTAAAATACCACTCCACCTTTTGCAGGATCTTCAAGTTTAACAAGTAAAAACGACTCAAACATAAGCTGTCGCTCTACTCAAATAGCCTATACCTCAGTATGGACTTTACGACTTATTATATTGTTTCATGTAAAATATTTGTACACTCTGGTATTTAAATCATACTAATAATCAAATACACAATTAAAAAGGGCTAACATAAAATGCAAAAGAATCGCTTAACATTAGCAATAACAATAGCTTACCTCTCTCTCTACTCGTCAGCACATGCTGATTGGGCAATCGGCGGTTATCTTGAACAAGTTAATATTGATAACAATAAAGCGCGCTCTGAAGGCGTCGATGATACTGCATATGCTATTGGCTTTTCGGCCGACTATATCATCAACCAATACCTTTCAGCTTCTTTAGGAAGCTCGATAATCATTTATGACGATGAAGAAAGTTTTACTGAAACAGTCCAGGTTGTCGGCGGCATAGACGATGGCGATATAGAAACCGCTGACTCTTCTGCAAACGCTATACAAATTTATGCTGGGCTGGGGCCACAATTTTTTTTTGGCAACAAAAGTAATGCTTACTTTAAAGCACATGCCGGACTGAGCAATATATTGCAATCAGAAAGAAGTATTGGCAATTGCTCAGATTGCCGCGAAGAAGACATTGATATTGATAGTGGTGCCTATATTCAGGCTTCATTAGGCTATCAATTCAAAAAGCTCAACTTTAGTGCTCAGTACACCCAATATGCAAATGAAGATAAAGGTCTAAGCAATACATTTCGTCTAGTATTCGCGAGCCGGTTTTAAGGTTTTACAATCAAAGACAACAATAAGCACTGTTGTTTAAATATTTTCTTAATAGATATTTTGCCTATGAGGTCACTTTATACAGTCTCACAATACAATCAGCGCTAAGTCAAGAACCTTACCACTTTTAATAACTCCTCTTTCATCTCATCACACAACACATTAATCATTTCAGTCTTATATAAGCGGCTACTATAATCCCATTCAACATGTAATTGATCTTGGTATATAAAACAAAATATATTAAGCAAATGATCTCGTTGATTATTAGAATCAATATTACCTTCGATAGGTTTATCGGAGTATGCCAGTATATTGTTTGAGGACAACACACGGCCATGCAATTATTAAAATTGACTGACCTCTCCCAAGATCATCCTTTGCTAATAATATTAAATCAATTTAGTCAAAAAATAGCTGCCGATATTTTGTTAACATTTGTAATTTAATATATGTAGAAACTGAGATTTTCATGGCGCCTTAAAGAAATAAGATTAGAATGAATACAAGATCCATTTAATACTGACACTTCACATATAACAAGCCCAGCAAAATATTAACCGCCCTTCACAAGGCCACCCAAGCCCAATAAGTAAAGCTTATCGCTCGACACAAGCAGTCTAAACCTCAGCATAGACTCCACACTCTATTATATTATTTCATGCAAAATACCTGTGCACTTCGATATTTAAATCAACACTAATCATCAAACACAAGGCTCTTAGCTCATTAACACCCTGCTTATATTTTTTGATAAAAAATGTATTCCAGACAACAGACCTAAACCCGCGATAACAATCAAGATAAATAAAAAGCGAAGGGTTATAGACAACGCAAGCAGCTGAAACATATCACATTAAACATCTCGAATTAGACTCACCCATAAAAAAAGCCCCATCAAATGATGAGGCTTTTTATTGTTATTAATAAATAATAAACTATTTATTTAAGCAACGTTTAAGCGATATCCTTTCAACGCAGCCGCAAACTCTTGCAACGCTTGTATACCTGACTGCTCTGCGCGCAAACACCACTCTTTTAATGCCTGTAGCAGTTTTTCTTGGCTAGCATAAGTACTTTCCCAAATTTCCAATAGCTGCTGACGAAATTGATAAACGACTTTCACTTGGCTGCTGCTATCTAGCGCCTGGTGTAACTGCTCCTTACGCTGCTCACTCATTCTAGAGTTATCCAGTATCAAAGCATTTTTTGCCTTTTTCAAAAGCGAGCTGGTCATATTATCAGCCTTAGCACACTCTTCTTTCCACACAGGCTTAATCACAGTATTGGCGTAGTCAGCCATCACATGCATTTTACTGCGTATTACCGCTTTGACCGTATCCATATCAATATGTTGTTTATCATTGTCAACGACAGGGTGTGGCGCAACTTTTTTCACTTTCGCCATACCAAAAGCACGTAGGATACAAATATACATCCAACCAATATCAAACTCCCACGGCTTGATTGAGAATTTCGCTGAACTCGGATAAGCATGATGATTATTATGTAACTCTTCACCACCAATCCAAAATGCCCATGGAATCAGATTGGTTGCATCATCGGTTGTTTCATAATTACGATATCCCCAGTAATGGCCGGCACCATTAATACCACCTGCCGCATGAATGGGGATCCATATCATTTGTACTGCCCATATCGTTAAACCAATGGGGCCAAATAAGATTAGGTTTATCGCCATCATCAGATAAATACCCACATTGGAAAAGCGTCCTTGATAGACATCATTCTCTAACCAATCATCTGGTGTACCATGACTGTATTTATCCAACGTTTCTTGATTCTTGGCTTCAGCACGATAAAGCTCTGAACCTTCCAGCAATACCTTTTTTATACCTAATATACGCGGGCTATGCGGATCATCTACCGTCTCACATTTAGCATGGTGCTTACGATGAATAGCTACCCATTCACGGGTTGACATGCCTGTTGTTATCCACAGCCAAAAACGAAAAAAATGACTCAACACCGGGCTTAACTCTACAGCTAAATGCGCTTGGCAGCGGTGCAAATATAAAGTCACTGCAGCAATTGTTATTTGTGCAAATACTAGTGTTATGAGGACATAGCCCCACCACGGTAAATCTAGGATACCACTACTCAATATATTCATATTACCACCAAATGCTGAATTATCTCTTTGTTGTTAGCTGCCAAAAACATTGAATCTATAACATTAACTCGGCTGCATTATAGGTATATACAGATAGCCACGTCCAACCAAATTGTTATAAATAGTAAATTTTTCCTTAACTTTTATTATATATCAGTATCAGGTTACCCGTATTATCCAGCTGACCTTGCCAATCAGGCTCAATAAACGTAGTGGCAATTGACTCAATTACAATCGCTGGCCCCTGAATAACATCCTCCACGGATAAACTGTCCCGCTGGTAACAGGCAACTGTCGCCTCATAACCATAGACCTCAACCCGCTGCGGGCTTGGTTTGGGGCGCATGGGGACTGGCGGCAAATGCAAGTCTACGGCAGGTCCGGTGACATTCACTCGCAAATTGACCAGCTCAACAGGCAACTCCATACGATGACCATAGCGCTTGATATGCGCCTGATGAAAAGACGCCAATACTGCATCTTTTCCCTGCCATGGCAGCGTTAGTGCATAAGACTGCCCAAGATAGCGTAAATCTACTGAATACTGCTCACTGAGCTGCGCTGCCTGCAAACCTTCTTTGCCCAGCGCTTGCCTGCCCTGCAGCGCCAAACGCTCAAAGCCCTGGGTAATTTCTGCAAGCGGAACCTGCAAAAGCAAGCCGCTCATAGCTTGTGAAAACAGGCGCTGTCGCGGTGCAACCAACATCCCAAATGCTGACAAAACACCGCTATTTAAAGGTACCAGCGCTTTGCGCATATGCATCAACTCAGCTAATGCACAAACATGCAAAGCGCCAGCACCACCAAAAGATACCAAGGTATGATCTTGCACATCAATGCCTCGCTGTACCGAAATAAGCCGCAAGGCCTGCGCCATATGCTCGTTGGCTAACCGAATCACGCCAGCCGCCGCCTGTTCTACCGATAATTGCAGCTTCTCGGCCAAGCTGCCTAACGCTTCGCGGGCTGCAACAGCATCCAGTTGCAAACTGCCCCCCAGTGCGGCAAGCAGTGGCAAGCGCCCCAGCACGACATTCGCATCGGTCACGGTGGGTTGCTGACCACCGTTGCCATAACAAGCCGGTCCCGGTGCAGCGCCCGCTGACGCCGGCCCAACTTGCAATAGGCCGCCTGCATCAGCCGTCGCCAGCGAACCACCCCCTGCACCAATGGTATGCATATCAACCATTGGTACCGCAATTGGGTAGCGACCAATCCGGCCTTCACTCGTCAGCTGAACATCTCCCTCAATCAGGGCAACATCAGTTGATGTCCCCCCCATATCGAAGGTCAACATTTTATCTATTGCTGCCAATTGGCCAATTGCCCGGGCTGCCATCAGGCCACCTGCCGGGCCGGATAAGAGTAAATGCACTGTGTGAGCAGCCGCTTGATCTATATCAATTGTGCCGCCACTACTTTGCATTACCGCAATATTATTGGCAGGCGCTGCCGCAGACGACTGTAGTACAGCCTGCAAACGCTGTAGATAACGACGCATCAGGGGGCCTAGACTGGCATTAATCCAGGTGGCAATACCCCGCTCATACTCCCCGGCTTCAGATAAAACATCGGCCGAGCAAGACACAAATAGCTCAGCTGGCAGACGGGCGGCAAGCGCTTGCTCTTGAGCTGGATTCAGGTAAGAAAACAACATATTAATAGCAACAGCTTCCACACCGGCCTGCTGTAGCTTGCCAAGCAATGCATCAAGCTGTTGCAGGTTCAGCGGTTCAAGCTCTGCCCCATCGGCAGACAGCCGACCATCGAGCTCAAAACAAAGCGCTGCAGGCACCGGTGGCGCTACACCTACTGGCGTCAAACTATACAACTCCGCTCTCGCCTGCCGCCCAATGGTCAGCACATCCGCCAAACCACGGTTGGTAATATAGGCTGTGGTAACGGCTTTGCCTTCTAACAGCGCATTGGTTGCCACTGTTGAGCCATGCACGATCAGTAGCTCTTCTATCGCCAAGCCCATCTCGTGAATTCCCTGCAAGATAGCCTGCTCAGGGCTGGCAGGTGTCGATAGCACCTTATGTATTTTTAAGTGAGCACCATCAAAATAGACAAAGTCGGTGAAAGTACCGCCGGTATCAACGCCGAGTAACTGCATTTGCTATCGCCTTTTGCAATATGTTTGTTTTTTTCACTGACTGCATTATCATTACTCACGGCGCTATCTGTATAAGCTAGCGATATTATCAGCGCCAATTTGATGACTACCCTAAATAGCTTACAGGTATTAGAATAACATAACATGGCCGACTTGCCTCCAGATACGCTATTAGCCGTCACATCACTCAACCGTTACTACGGCCAGTTGCATGCAGTGAAAGACTTGAACTTCTCGCTGCAAAAAGGCGAAGTTCTTGGCTTCCTTGGCCCAAATGGCGCGGGCAAATCCACAACAATGCAACTTATTAGTGGCGTACTGGCACCGAGTAGCGGCGGCATCAGCATTAACGGCATAAGCTTGCTGGATGAACCACAGCATGCGAAACAATACATCGGCTACTTACCCGAGCACCCCCCACTGTACCTGGAGTTAACGGTTGACGAGTATTTGCGGTATTGCGCAAAACTACACAAGCTCAATAAAAAGCTGATTGGCAAAGCCATAGATGAGTGCAAACAACGTTGCGACCTAACTGACTGCGGCAAGCGCCTGCTTGCCAATCTATCTAAAGGTTATCAGCAACGGGTAGGCATTGCCCAAGCTATCATACATAACCCCAGGCTTGTTATTTTAGACGAACCGACAGTTGGTCTGGACCCTATACAAATACAAGCAATTCGCACACTTATTCGTACAATCGGCGAGGAGCATAGTGTGATTCTATCAAGCCATATATTACCGGAAATTCAAAGCACCTGTAATCGAGTACAAATTATTCGCCAAGGCCAACTAGTCTATAATGGTAACACCGACACACTAATCCATGCCGAAAACAGCAAACAATTAATTGCCAGCTTTCAACGCCCCCCTGCATTGACAGAACTCAATAGCATCAAAGGCATTGATCAGGTTAGCAGTCAAACAAGACATCGCTTTTTATTCACTTACCAACCTAGCCACGACCCAACCGAGCATATTGTACAACTTAGCGTAGCGCATAACTGGGGTTTATATGAACTCACTCCTCAAGCTGCTTCTTTAGAACAGGTCTTCACTCAACTAATCAATATAGAAACACTACCCGCACAGGTTGAGAACGATTTATGATTTTCACGGTTGCATACAAAGAATTTCGTAGTTTATTTTTATCACCGTTAGCCTGGGCAATATTAGCAATCGTACAATTTATACTTGCTTATAAGTTCTTAGCCAATATAGAACATTTTATAAATGTCCAAGGGCAACTAAGGCAAACTTCAAGCACGATTGGTGCAACAGATATTGTTGTCACACCGTTGTTAGCAATGATGAGTTTTCTGTTAATGTCTATTACCCCCTTGATTACCATGCGGCTGATCAGTGAAGAGCGGCGCAACAAAACGCTTGCCTTATTACTAGCATCTCCAATCACTAGTCATGCTATTATTTTAGGTAAATTATTATCAGTATTGATGTTTATGTTGATTTGTCTATCGCTCAACACCATTATGATCATAACGATCAGTCATGCAACAGCACTTGATTTCGGCAAAATTTTTAGCAGCCTGCTAGGCATCAGCTTATTGCTAACCATGTTTGCGGCTATCGGCATCTACATCTCTTGCTTAAACAGCAATCCAGCTACTGCAGCAATCATAACATTTGGTGTTTTTTTCATTTTATGGACACTTAATGCGGGGAACACTCATAGCTTGCAATCATCGGCAATACTTGCATGGCTCTCAAGCACACAACACCAAGAAAGCTTTTATCGCGGCCTACTAGACAGTGCTGATATTAGCTATTATATTATTTTCACTATCTTGTTTATTACCCTGAGCATTCGTCGGCTAGACAATGAGCGCTTACAAGACCGATAACAATGCAACTCAACTCTCAAACCCGTCGAAAGTTACGCCAGCAAAATTTGATCCATATCATTCTATTGCTAACACTGTTATTGACTAGCGCCTGGCTCACGCAACAGTACCGCTGGCAATTGGATTTATCCGCCTACCAGCGCAATAGCTTAAATGAAGCGAGCATCAAGATACTCAAGCAACTTGAAGATGATATTGAGATCATCGTATTTATCAACAATAACTCACGTTTACGCAAAGCCATTCAAATACTGATCAGCCGCTATCAACAACATAAAAATAATATCCACTTACAATTCACCAACCCTGATACGGATCCAGAGCAGGCACGCGCATTAGGCATCAGCAGCAACGGCGAACTACTCATCAACTACCAAGGTCGCCAAGAACGGTTACAACAAATCAACGAACAAACACTCAGCAATGCTTTACTACGGCTTGCCCGCAGTAACGATCACTGGCTGGTATTTAGCAGCGGTCATGGCGAACGCTCACCTCACAATGAACAAGACTATAACTATAGCGAGTTTACCCAACGCCTGAATAACAAAGGACTACGCATCCAGACACTCTCTCTCGACAACCAAACAACTATTCCCGACAATACGACCGTTTTTATTATTGCCAGCCCACAAAACGATTTTAGCGCCACGGAAACCAAAGCCATTCACAACTTCCTGAATAAAGGCGGTAATATTTTGTGGTTACTCGATCCTGGCAGCTTACATGGATTAGAATCAGTTGCCGAACATCTTGACATTACAGTATTACCTGGTCATATCATAGATGCCAACACACAAAAGTTTGGCATAGAGCAAGTTGATTTTGTTGTCGCAAACAGCTACCCATCAGGCAGTCTCACCGATAACTTTTCTCAGTTTACTGTGTTTCCACAAGTGGCTGCCATTAAATACGGCCACAACAAACAATTCCAAGCATCACCTTTTTTAAAGAGCTTAGATAGCAGCTGGACAGAAACAGGCCCTTTCAAAGGCCACATCAAATACAATGCCAATAGTGAAGAGCAGCTTGGGCCTTTTAACTATGGCATAGCACTCACTAAAGCAGCAGCCACAGCTCAGCAACAACAACGTATCATTGTTATTGGCGATAGCGATTTTCTTAGCAATACATTTATAGGCAATGGCGGCAACCTTGAGCTAGGCCTTAACATCATCAACTGGCTTACGCATGACGACCAACTCATCCAGATCAGGCCCATTGAAGCAGCTGATCGCCAACTAGCACTGCATGACTGGCAAATCATTAGCATTGCAATGCTATTTATTTTTGCATTACCTTTATCACTGTGTATTGCGGCTACGACCATCTGGCTAAAGCGTCGGAGAAAATAATTCATGGGAGCCATCGAACGCCGCACATTACTCAACAAACTGCTTATTGGCTTGAGTGCTTTTCTGCTTGCCGCTATTATATTTGAGCAACACACCAGGCAAACTAATAGCGGCCAATTAACAGCTATTGATAAAAATGCGATCAACAGCATTATTATCCAACTCAACAACAAACCTGATATCCGTATACTCAAAATACAACAACACTGGCAAATTCAAGCACCAGAGGTTATACCCACTCATCAGACACGTATACAAAATTTACTCAATTTATTAAATAGCCATAGTTATCAGCAATACGATATCAGCGCCGCCGAACTTGACCAGCTCCATCTAGACAAACCATTAGCGCGCATCACTTTCTTAGGTGATGACATAAGAGCCAGTATTGCCTTTGGCAATAGCAACCCAGTCAACCATCAGCGCTATGCTCTCTATCAAAGCAAAATCCATATGCTCAACGACACTCACTTCCCTATTATCAGCAGCGGCATCAACAGCTTTGCCAGCACTCGTTTATTACCTGAACACAACACAATCACGG
The DNA here is from genome assembly GCA_965230615.1 of Gammaproteobacteria bacterium. GTDB lineage: Bacteria > Pseudomonadota > Gammaproteobacteria > HTCC5015 > HTCC5015. Next base: position 3,348,853 of record OZ246012.1, on the reverse strand, counting down.
CCATCCAACTAGCTGATATAAATGCACAACTGATTGGTGAACATTGGCAATCAAGCACAACATACCCAGACTTATCCGAGAGCAATCTCAAAAGCTGGCTAAAGCACTGGTCACAGAGCCAGGCTAATTATGTAAAGCATATTAAAATAGCACAATCAAGCTATAGCACGAAAAACAAAGTCGTTATTCAAGTCGACAACCTGGACACACTACAGCTTTTCGACACACAAAGTGATCATGAGTATACGTTATATAACCCAGCTTTTAATTTACAGTACTATTTCGACAAAGCTGCATTTCAAAAACTCCTCAACCCAACTTTTATCGATTAAGCTATGCCCGAATTACCTGAAGTAGAAACCACCTGCCAAGGCTTAATACCGCATGTTGTTAACCAAAAAATCTCACACATTAAGGTTAGACAACGACAGCTACGCTGGCCAGTATCCAGCAGGCTTGCACAACAAGCCCAAGCACAAACGATTAGCCAATTATATCGCCGTGCCAAGTATCTGATTTTTGATGTTGGCAACCATCATATGATAATTCACCTAGGTATGTCAGGCAGCTTGCGTATTGCTCGGGCAGATGAAGAGGTTCGCAAACACGATCATATAGAGTGGCAGCTCAGCAACAACAAAGTATTACGCTTTCACGACCCACGCCGCTTTGGCTCTGTGCATTGGACCAAGCTTCCTCCAAACGAGCACAAACTGTTGAAAAAATTAGGCCCCGAACCACTTGAAAGCGATTTTAATGCCGACTATCTGTACGAATGCAGTCGCAATCGCACCGTTGCGATCAAAAATCTTATTATGAACGCACATATTGTTGTTGGCGTTGGTAATATCTATGCAAGTGAATCTCTATTCCTGGCAGGCATACATCCGAATAAAGCAGCTAATAAAATTTCGTACTTACGCTATCAACGCCTGGTCAGTGCCATCAAAGAAGTTTTATCACATGCGATACAAGCAGGCGGCACGACCTTACGTGACTTTATAAATGGCAATGGCAACCCGGGTTATTTTAAACAACAGCTGCGTGTTTATGAGCGGGCAGATGAACCTTGCACAATATGCAACTCCACAATAGAATCAATGGTTATCGGTCAACGTAACACGTATTACTGCCGCAAATGCCAAAAGTAGCCGCAATCGGCAAAAATACCGACAGGCCACACATTTTCTCCAAAAACAACAACCGCTTGTCATAAAAGCACTTGATCTTGCTATTCAACACCCAATAAAATTTAGCTCTGTTCTACCATAATGCATTACGATCTTTCTCTAACAACTCAACATCAGCTTAGTAATAACAGCATACTAAGAGCGGTCTAAAAATGGGCTTTGTTAATGCAATAGAAACGGCGATAACCGTCAGAGTATTCAATATCATGGATTTTGTGCTGTTTAGCAGCACCGCATTGCTATTTGTTTTCGCAGCACTCATACATCTGAGAACGATCAAAGGCAAGCAGACGATACATTATTTATTACCTGCTTTCATGCTAACACGCTGTTTAATAATTTTTTACTTTTTCTGGGCGTTTAACGAACCAGTCAAGGCCTTGGTCCTTTCACATTATTCTAAGTCTGTCTACCAAATTCCGAGCCCTCTGTTCTTTTTAGAAGGCCCTCTACTCTTTTGGTATATAAAGTCTCTCACAGACAGTGACTTTTCTTTTACCTTAAAAGACTTTTTACCAGTTGCCATTTATCTTATTTGCCTTTTGTTGCCAACACCCACTGTTTTCTTTCCAGCCCCTGAGACAACTTACAGCATATATCGCAGCTTATGGTTTTTTATTGCAGGCTCCGTCGTTACCGCTATCTATGGCGGCTTTAGTATCGTCTATATTGAACAATATAAAACCACACTCGAAAATGCTTTTTCATCCCTGGATAATATTGACTATGGCTGGCTACGTATGTTGGCACTAATGTTTTTTACTGACTGGTTATTACGCCTGTGCGTTCAATTAGCACCTGGTTTAGGCATGCCGGATAATATACATGAGCCCATATCCCATTTTTATGGCTTTTATGGACTTGCTATTATCGTTATTCTAATCTTCTACAGCCTGATTTATTCCGGCCCAACCATCAAAATGGCTGAGCTCTATCAAAACAATACCAAACGCAAGATAAAGGACGAAGACATACGCCGCTTGGAAGAGGCTATGCAGAATGACAAAATTTACTTAATTAACAATATCACTTTAGACAACTTAGCTAACAAGCTCAGCATCCCCACCAAAACGTTATCCAATTTGATCAACCGGCACTACAAAATGAATTTTTATGAATTCATTAATAGCTATCGTGTTGAAACAGCCAAAACATTACTCTCTGACCCTACCAACCAACAGAAAACAATTATGGAAATTTATGAACAGGCAGGCTTTAACAGCAAGTCAACTTTTAACTTACTTTTCAAAAAGCATGTTGGTGTAACACCCACCAAATACCGCACCGAGCAGGCAAACAAAAAAAGCTAGCGAACTTCTGCCAACCCCTCACCACGTGGATCCGAAGCTGCGGTTAACACTTTATTTTCTTTATCCCAAATCACAACTTGCATATTACCATAACGACGCGTCATAGGCTGAAGCTGATGGCCGAGTAGCTGCAACTCAAGCTGCTCATCGCGACTTAAGGCATCTTCTTCAAAACTAATGACATCAGGTAAGAATTGGTGATGAAAACGCGGCAAAGCCACCATAGACTCAGCAGTACCACCCGCATAAAAGTCTAATGCTGACAATAGCACCATTGTAATGATACGGCTGCCACCAGGCGTACCGATAATGGCTAAGCGCTTATCAGTTTCTAAAAAAGTTGGTGTCATACTGGATAACATTCGCTTTCCAGGCTGCACTGCATTCGGATTAGTTTTACCAGCCACCAGACCGTAACCATTCGGCACACCTGCTTTAGCGGCAAAGTCATCCATTTCATTGTTTAGCAGTATGCCACTTTTAGCATCCATAAAACCTGAGCCAAAAGGGAAATTAATAGACAAGGTTGCCGCAACACGATTACCCTGTTTATCTTGAATCGAAAAGTGCGTGGTATTATCACCCTGTTGAACACCAACTGCTCCAGGCAAGCTGGCACTCGGCGTTGCACGATCTGTACGAATACTGGCAGCTAAACCAGCAGCATAGTAAGTATTGAGCAAACGCGCTATGGGAACGTCAACATAATCACTATCCCCCATATATTCCGCGCGATCTCGATAAGCGCGACGCATGGCTTCTACGATAAGATGTATTTGCTGCGACTCCGGCAAACGTTGCAAGTCATAATTCGCCAGCATATTCAGCGCACTAATCATCACCAAACCACCAGACGAAGGCAACGCAGCAGAAGTAATACGCATGCCTTTATACTCACCACGCATAGGCTCACGCTCAATAACGCGATAAGCACTTAAATCTTTCTTAGTCCAGATTCCTCCCGCAGCACGGACCGATGAAACCAGGCTGGCAGCCACCTTACCTTTGTAAAAGCCTTTAAAACCTTTATTGGCTATTTGCTCTAAAGTATTCGCCAGTGCTACTTGCACAATTTTATAACCCACTTCTGGCAACTTACCTTTATCTAGAAAAGTTGCTGCACTTGCCGGGTACTTTTGCAACAAAGCCAAGCGATACCCCACCAACTTTCGATAAATCTCGGAAACTTCAAAGCCTTCTCGCGCATAGGTAATCGCTGGTGCTAAACTGACAGTTAATGGCAACTCACCGTACTCTCTGGCCATATACACAAGTGCCGCAGGCAAACCGGGTATGCCTGCCGCTAATGGTCCATTTCGCGATAAATCACTAATGGCATTACCTTTTTTATCCAGATACATATCAGCACTTGCAGCTGCCGGTGCAACCTCACGCGCATCGATCATGGTTTCAAAACCGTCATCCTGCCGGCGTAGCAGGAAAAAACCGCCTCCCCCTAAACCTGAACCATAAGGCTCAACCACTGCCAGTGCAGCAGCTACTGCGACTGCGGCATCAAAGGCATTCCCTCCTTGATGCAATACCGTATGCCCGGCCTGGGTCGCCAAGGGATGGGCACTGGCAATTGCTGCAGCTTGCGCCGCAACATCTTCAGCATTTGCAGCGACGATGTTGATGCTGCTGCTCAGCAATATGAGCAGCACACTGATTTTTTGCTTTAAAAAAGTCATCATGCTTACTTAATTTTTTCCTTTAAGGCTGCCTGTACCAAGGGGTGTATATACTGCGATGCATCACCCCCATGCCCGACAACGTCTTTAATCAATGATGAGGAGACAAAGGTATATTTAACATCTGGACTTAAATAGACAGTTTCTATATCCGGCTGCAAGCTGCGGTTCATACTGGCCAACTGGACCTCGTAATCAAAGTCAGAAACTGCCCGCAAGCCCCGAATAATCACCTTGGCACCCTCAGCTGCTGCCATGTTGACCATTAATCCGGTAAAAGGTTTAACTTGAACCTGCGGAAAGTCAGATAATACCTGCTGGGCCAACGCCACTCGCTGCTCCAAGGAAAACAGCGGCTGCTTACGCTCACTTGCCGCGACAGCAACAATAATACGGTCAAACATACCACTGGCACGCCGCACTAAATCGACATGACCGTTGGTCACAGGATCAAAAGTCCCAGGATAGATGGCTATTGTACTCATAAGCTAAGAGTGCCGTAACTTCGCAATGCTGGCAAGTCTATTACTTGCTGATCGCCAAACTGTTTAAATGTGAACCAAGCCATAGCAGACGTCGCCTGATACTTTTTGGCGGTGTATTTGCCAACCCTGGGGTAGCGCCCAGTCACGCTGCTGACGGGCAACCTCAAAATAAAGACGAGCATTACTACGCAAACAACCCGACGTTTGTAATTGCTGACAGGTCTCTGCCAACATATTCTCAGCGAAAGGCGGGTCTAAAAAAACAATGTCAAACTGCCCGCTCACTTGCTGCAAATAGTTGGCAGCCGTCATTTGTTGTAAGCACATATTGTCTGCTGCTAATTGCTGGATCTGCTGCTGCAATATTTGCGCAACCGAGGCAGCTGCCTCTACCATAACAACCTCAGCCGCACCGCGTGATGCAGCTTCAAAGGCGAACGCGCCGCTACCGGCAAATAAGTCCAGACAGCGGCTGCCGGGGATAATAGCCTGCAACCAATTAAACGCCGTTTCTCTCACATAGTCTTTGCTAGGCCGCAAGCCTGGCATATTCGCAACAGGCAAACGCCTGCCACGCCATTGCCCTGCGATGATGCGCACAGTATGCTTGGCTTTCAAAACCAGTCCCCGCCTGTTTGTTGCATTATTTGCTCCATATCGCAAGCTATTAAAATAAATGCGCCAATCACTGGAAAACACTAATCGGCACTTAACCCACCTGTCGGCAAATGATACGATACCGCGTCTTAATTCACAGCCACAAATCACAATTATGGGCTTATTCGATAAATTAAAGCGCAACAAACCCCAAGAAAAGCCCAAGGGCAAATCAAACTCTATTTTTGCCGGGCTACGCAAAACCCGACAAATACTAACCGCTGACCTGGGGGACTTGTTTAGCGGCCGCAAAAAAATCGACGATGATGTTCTCGATGAGCTCGAAACACGCCTTTTAACAGCTGATGTTGGCATCGAAGCCAGCGAGCAAATCCTGGACGATTTGCGCAAACGCATCTCTTATGGCGAAATCGAAGATGTTGATGCTTTGCTCAAGCAATTAGCTGAGATCCTTATAAAGCACCTGCCAACGGCCAGCGAGCCTCAACAAGACACTCAAGAACAACAAGCCCCCCACAGTATTCTGGTTGTCGGTGTCAATGGCAGTGGCAAAACCACAACTATCGGTAAACTCAGTAAGCATTTCCAGCAAGCCGGCATGTCAGTGATGTTAGCTGCCGGTGACACTTTCCGGGCAGCGGCTGTAGAACAGCTGCAAACCTGGGGCGAACGTAATAAAGTGCCAGTTATTGCACAAGGCTCGGGCGCCGACTCAGCCGCAGTTGTTTTTGACGCCCTGCAATCAGCCCAGGCCAAGCAAATTGATGTATTACTGGCCGATACAGCAGGCCGCTTGCATACACAAAGCGGCTTAATGGACGAACTTAAAAAGGTCAAACGCGTACTGGCCAAGCTGGACCCCGATGCGCCTAATGAAACCTTACTTGTACTGGATGCCAGTATCGGCCAGAATGCTCTACAACAGGCTAAACAGTTCCATGAAGCGATTGGCATTACCGGACTGGTATTAACCAAGCTCGATGGCACAGCAAAAGGCGGCATTGTATTCGCCATACAACAACAGCTCGATATTCCTGTACGATTCATTGGGGTTGGTGAGGGAATAGACGACTTGCGTCCATTTGATGCAGCCGAATTTGTGCATGCCTTGTTAACATTAGACTAAACAATAAGCTATATTGGAAAAACCATGCTGCAGTTTACCAATATTTTTAAACGTTACCCGGGCGGTCAGGAAGCACTGTCTGATATCAGCTTTCATATGCCTGACGGCAGCCTGGCTTTTTTAACAGGCCACTCAGGCGCAGGCAAAAGCACTTTTCTTAAGCTGATAACCGCTATAGAACGCAGCAGCCGTGGTCAGCTGATTGTCAACGGCGTTAATGTCTCGCAGATTCGCAGTTGGCGTATTCCTTATTTACGCCGTAATATCGGCATGATCTTCCAGGATCACCAGCTATTACACGACCGCACTGTATTTGACAATGTGGCCTTGCCATTGATTATTGCAGGTTACCGCCACCGCGAGATTGGCCGCCGCGTGCGCGCCGCGCTGGATAAAGTCAACCTATTACATAAAGAGCGTGTTTACCCTATCACTTTATCTGGCGGTGAACAGCAACGTGTCGGTATTGCCCGCGCCGTTGTTAACAAGCCACCATTATTACTCGCCGATGAGCCTACGGGTAACCTTGACCCCGAACTCTCACGAGAAATCATGGCACTGTTTGAAGCCTTTAATCAAGTTGGGGTGACTGTGCTGATCGCCACGCACGATATTGATTTAATCAATAAGCTGCCATACCCACAAATTACACTCAACAATGGCCGCTTAGCGCATGACGGCTTTGCCAATAATACCTAAGCTAAAACACTATGGCAGAAACTCAACAACAAACTAGCAAGCCCAGCTTTAAAGTCAGGTTTAGCGCTTATTTAATCAACCACTTACAGGTCCTGCTCAGCAGCCTGGGACGCATTTGGCGCGCACCTTTTGCCAGCCTGATGACAGTCTCTGTTATTGCAATTGCTTTAGCCTTACCCACTGGCTTTTATATTCTGCTTAAAAATGCCCAGCAACTCAGTGGCGGCTGGGATGGCGCAGCACGGATTTCTTTATATCTGAGCAAAGACACCAGCGAAACCGAAGCCAGCGCACTCGCCAAGCGCCTGCAACTGCTGAAAAATGTTGAAAAGCTCAGACTCGTCAGCCGGGAACAAGCCCTTGAGGAGTTTAAAGCGCTCTCTGGTTTTGATGCTGCTCTGGACGCTTTAGACGAAAACCCCTTGCCTACCGTCATTGTGATTACGCCGAGCATCGACCCGGAAAACCCACAAACTGTTGAAGCTCTGCTGGATGCCGCCAAACAAGAGCCCGCTGTCGAGAGTGCCCAACTGGACCTACAATGGGTCAAACGCCTTTACACCATTATGCACCTGGTACAACGCGGCTTATTGATTATCGCCGCCATGCTGGGCATTGCTGTGATCTTAGTGATTGGCAACACTATCCGTCTGGATATTCAAAGCCGCCGCACAGAAATCGAAGTCAATAAACTCATTGGTGCCACCAATGCCTTTATCCGGCGTCCATTCCTCTATACCGGCTTTTGGTATGGTTTACTGGGCGGCATTCTGGCCTGGTTTCTGGTCACTAGCGGCTTTGGCCTGCTACGCGGCCCTGCCCAACAGCTCGCCGGTCTCTATGACAGCAACTTCGCCTTACTCAGCATGACTATTAGCAGCAGCCTGGTTTTGCTCGCGCTGGCTGTCAGCCTGGGCTACCTGGGATCCTGGCTGGCTGTCGGCCGCCATTTACGCGATATCGAACCAGGCTAGCCTTTAAAATCAAATACTTAAGCTACTCCTTAGCTCCACTCTTTTAAAGTTTGCTGAACTTTTGTCGCTATTAGCACTCGAAGCCTTTGAGTGCTAAGTCGAGCAATCTTTGTTATACTCCCGTTACAGGAAAAAGGAATCGATATGACAACAGCTGCAATACAAGATAATAGCCTGCCTATCGCGGTGTCTGCGGACAGCCTTGATGCGTATATGGGCCAGGTTAGCCATATCCCGGTACTGAGTACAGAGGAAGAGCGTGAACTCGCTAAACAATTACGTGATCAAGGCGACCTTGCAGCTGCCCGTAAACTGATTCTTTCTCACCTGCGTTTTGTTGTGCATATAGCACGTGGCTATACTGGCTACGGCCTACCATTATCCGACCTGGTACAGGAAGGTAATATAGGCCTGATGAAGGCAGTCAAACGCTTTGACCCTGAAGTCGGCGTACGCCTAGTATCCTTTGCAGTGCACTGGATTCGCGCTGAAATCCATGAGTTTATTATTCGTAACTGGCGCATTGTTAAAGTGGCTACAACCAAGTCACAGCGCAAACTGTTTTTCAAACTGCGTGGCGCCAAACGCCGTCTGGCCTGGTTAAATCAGGAAGAAGTCGCGACCGTTGCCAAGGACTTAGGTGTCGAGCCTAAAACAGTCATGGAAATGGAAGCACGGCTGAGCGGCCAGGACATCACGTTTGAGTCTGACGATGATAATGATGACGATAACGGCCACTACGCACCATCACAGTACCTCGCCGCCAATAACGCAGATCCGGCACGATTACTGGAACATGATAATTGGACAAACACTAATATTGATCGCTTAAATCATGCGTTAGCCGCGCTGGATGACCGCAGCCGTGATATTTTACAGCGCCGCTGGCTGGATGATGACAACAAAGCCACATTGCATGAGTTGGCTGCCGAGTATAGTGTATCTGCCGAGCGTATTCGCCAGCTTGAGAGCAATGCGATCAAGAAACTACGTAATGCGATGCACGATTAAAAGCAACTAAACTATTCACATATAGAAAAACCAAAAAGGCGCTTTGCAAAGCGCCTTTTTTAGTGCCTAGAAGTTAGGTATGCCAATAGATTACAATGACAGATGCAATGGCATAATACGCTAAACTGCAATAAGGTAATGATCCAGTAACAGCGCAGCAAATAATATCATTAGATAGGTAATCGAATACACAAACATACGCATGGCCAATGTATCGCTGCGAGTAACTTGTAGTTTGATTGCCATATAGACAAAGCGCACATTTAATAACAACACACCAAGTAAGTACAACCAGCCACTCATGCCAGTCAGATAAGGTAGCAAAGTCACAATTAATAACAATATCGTATAAAGCGTTATATGTAAGCGAGTGAACTCTGCACCATGAGTAACGGGCAACATGGGAATATTAACATCTGCATAATCTTTGCGACGGTGTACTGCTAACGCCCAAAAATGTGGTGGCGTCCAAATAAAAATAATTAAAAATAACAATAAAGCATGTGGGTGCAACTCACCAGTAACTGCAATCCAACCTAATACAGGCGGCATCGCACCTGCCGCACCACCGATAACAATATTCTGTGGCGTGGCACGCTTTAAATACATCGTATAAATAACGGCATAACCAATCATGGACAAGAATGTTAAAACGGCCGTTAAGGCATTCACAAAAACGATCAAAAACAACATTGATAGTGCGGCCAACACAAAAGCAAAAACCAACGCCGGTATAACGTCTATATTGCCTTTGGCAATTGGTCGATTACGAGTGCGCGCCATTACCGCATCGGCACGACGATCAATCAGATGGTTTAATGCGGCAGCTGATGCCGATGCCAACCAAATACCTAAACTACCAAACACAAATGCCTTCCATGGAATCAAGCCCGGCGATGACAGCAACATACCAACAATCGCTGTAAACACAATCAAAGCTACCACACGCGGCTTGGTTAGCTCATAGTAGTCTCGCCATGAGGCAGCTGACACAGCTTCAACATCTAATGCCTTTTCACTCATAAAACCTTACCTAGCCTCGAAGGCAATAAAAAATAAAAGACACTCAATAAACAAAGCAACAATAATGCGGCACCCGCATTATGCGCGCTTGCAACAACTAGTGGCAACCCTTGAGTCACATTTGCAATACCTAAACCCAGTTGCATTAATAATAGTACAAGCAGCAGTAATGCCAAGCGCCGTATCACCACCAACTTACGTATACGCCATAACCGTATAATCAATACAGCAAAAGCGGCCAACACAACAACAGCCCCCAAACGATGCGTCATATGTATTGCTGTGCGCGCCGGATGATCTAAAATACCACCTTCATAATCTATACCTAAGCCACGCCACAAGACAAATGCTTCTTTGAAATTCATTGCAGGCCACCATTGCTGGCTACACTGCGGAAAACCATAGCACGCCAAGGCGGCATAGTTAGTACTGGTCCACCCCCCTAGCAAAATTTGCAATGCTAATAACAGCAAGCAAATAATAGCCAGTTTACGAATGCCTGTGGTGATCGCTTGCGCATCAATCGGCATAACATCGCACCAACGACTATGTGTGAGTGTCAGCCACCAAAGTAACGCTAATGTTGTCATACCACCCGCCAAATGTGCCGTGACTATAAAAGGCTTTAATAAAAGTGTAACGGTCCACATACCCAACAAAGCCTGAAAAATAACCAGCCCTAGCAATAAAGAAGGCAAGCCGACGGCCACACCTTGTTGTCGCTGACGCCAGGCAATGATTGTTATCGCTAAAATCAATAAGCCTAACACACCAGCCACATAGCGATGCAGCATTTCTTTCCACGCTTTGGCTTGCTCCACTGGTCGCTCTGGGTATGCCTGATTTGCCTGGTCGACTTCTTGTTGCGACTGAGGCACATCAAGGTGGCCATAGCAGCCCGGCCAGTCTGGACAACCTAGCCCCGCATGAGATAAGCGCACATAAGCCCCTAGCACAACAACACATAATGCCAGGATTGTGGCAAACAGACCAAGGCGGAATAACAATGGATTAGGCGTATTCATTACTATCAATCACCCACTAACCTATTTTGGAAATCTTTAATAGTTTCTTAATGTCCTTGAGCATACTGCGTGGATCCAGATCTACCGGAAAGTACATCATTAAATTACCCAAGGGGTCCACCAGATAAATAGGAGCAGGTGATATTTTATCCTTATTATTAAACTGCCCAGCAAAACCTGGATGGCTGATAGCTATTAACTGCTCTGGATAATGTTGCAAGAAAGGCTGCAGCTCAGCAAACTGTTGCTCACTATCAACTAATAGTAATCGCTGCACACGATATGCTTCGCGGCCAAGGCCTGCCCAAACCTGACGCATATGATAAATATTTTTCTTGCATGCCTCACCACATTGCTGCGGTGCTATATAAATCATAGTCCAATGCGTTTTTAAGCTCTCTAATGTATAAGCTTGCTCAATTGACTCAACTTCTGCTGCATTAACATGCAATGGCATTAAAGCAAACGACTCTAGCGGTGTTGCAGGCGTGATCAAAACACCTTTATTGCTCGTCGCCCAAGGATTACCCGTTTGCGTATTTTTATAAAGCCACACTGCCGCAAGTAGTGGCACTGCAAATAACGCGACGACACTGAGAAATATAATTCGGCCTCGTGTCTGATTAGGAACTTGATTCTGACTCATATTCACTGGCGGTTGTGGCTGCTTATTATCACTATTACTATTCATCATTACTTTGTTTACGCTGTTGTCTGCAAAAAAAACCAAACAGTACAATGCTGGCCAAGGCCATTAGAAACCATTGCACCGCATAACTATAATGCTTAGCCGGTCCCTCAAGCACTGGCCGCCAGTTACGCAAATACCCATTCGTCTGCGTTTGGCTCAGCATTAATAGCGCTGGATATACTGGCTTACCCAAACGCTCAGCGATTACTGCATAGTCAATAAACTGTATCACACGGGGCCAATGCAAATCCGCATCCATTGCGCCTAAACGATAGCCTTGCCCTGGAATATGCATTATACCTGACAGCAATACCTCTCCCTGAGCAATGGCGACTTCCGGCAAGTCCTGCCTCGATAGGTTCGCAGGCAACCAACCCCGGTTAACTAAAACCACTTCACCAGCATCCGTTAACAGCGGCGTTATTACATCAAAGCCGACTCGCTTATCAGCTTCTGTTTCACCGTTAATACGATTATCCAGCAAAAACTGCTGCTCGTTAAGATAGCGTCCAGCCACAATAACGGATGAAAACCGCAGCTTTTCCGGCTCAGGCAGCTTACCTGATAGCATTTTAGCGGGCTGCTGATAGGCTTGCTCATACTGCTGCTGCCAAGCCACTTTCTGTTTGGCTCTATCGAGCTGCCAGAACCCTGCCCACAGCATAATAAAAACAAGTACCAGTACCAGTGCGGCAAAACTCAGCAATCTAGGCCTGCTGATCGGCTTATTTATTGTACTCATACGCTATTTTGCTCAGACTGCAAATCAGTTTACACTATGCAGCATATTTTTTGGTGAGTGAAATCTATGCTAGCAAAAATCATTATTCTGACTGTGTTTGCGCTCATTCTCATAAGCCTGGGGTCAGCCTTGGTCTTTATGATTAAAGACCATGGAAAAAGCAAAAGAACAGCACATGCTCTTACATGGCGGATAGGCTTATCATTGCTGGCTTTTATACTGCTTTTTGTGGCTCATGGACTTGGCCTTATTCAGCCACATGGGGTATTACCTAACCCTGATAAGGCAGCGGCCCAAACGCAAAAAAGCGCCACTCTTACCGAAGAGTAGCGCTTCTCAGCAAACTGTAATGCTTATAGCCAATAGACAAAAATAAACAGGCCCAGCCATACTACATCAACAAAGTGCCAATACCAGGCAGCAGCTTCAAAAGCAAAGTGATTTTCCGGCGTGAAGTGCCCCTTAATACAACGAATCAACACAACCAGCAACATAATCGCGCCCATCGATACATGAAAACCATGAAAGCCGGTTAGCATAAAAAATGTCGAGCCATAGATACCTGAATTTAATGTCAGGTTTAAATGGCCATAGGCTTCCATATATTCTTCAGCCTGCAAGACCACGAATATCGCGCCAAGTAATACGGTAAGCCCCAAGCCTGCAATTAACTGCCCACGGTGGTTAGCTTTCAATGCGTGATGCGCCCAAGTACAAGTCACACCACTGGTCAATAAAATCAAGGTATTAATCGCTGGCAAGCCCCAAGGCCCCATTGGGTCAAAGTGCCCACCGATATCACCCGGACCATTGGAAGGCCACTCCATTTCAAACAATGGCCACAAGACCTCATTGGTTGAGATGCCTGAGCCTTCACCACCTAACCACGGCAAGGAGAAGACACGCGCATAATATAAAGCACCAAAGAAAGCCGCAAAAAACATCACCTCAGAAAAAATAAACCAGCCCATGCTCCAGCGAAACGAGCTATCGACAGCTTTGTTGTAAGTACCGGCCTGGCTTTCTTTAATCACCAAACCAAACCAGCCAAACATCATAAAAATAGTAATGGCAACACCCGCTAGTAATACTAGCTGTCCCATACTTGCTGAACCATTGAGCAATGAAGAGCCGCCCACAGCCATGGTCGTTAAACCGACAGAGCCAACAATTGGCCACCAACTGGTGCTGTGTGGAACATAGTAATCGCTATTAGCCATGGATATTCTCCAATTAATTCTCTAACTTTTATCTGTTACATCAAACATTGTGTAAGACAGCACAAGCGTTTCAATATGCGCAGGCAACTCACGATCAACCACAAATTGCACCGGCATATCGCGCGCCTCGCCCGCTTCAAAGGCTTGTTTGATAAAGCAAAAACATTCTGTCTTATTAAAATACAAAGACGCTTCTCGCGGCGTAACACTTGGCGCAGCCTGCCCTATCAAAGCTTTTTGCGTCTTATTACGCGCCTTATAACTCGTGTTATAAAGTCCGCCCGGGTGAACTTCCATAGTGACTTCATTAGGTTCAAAATCCCAAGGAGCAAACTCATTCACACTAGCCGTAAACTTCACTGTCACCGTACGACTTAAATCAGGGCCACTAACCTCAGCAGCTGTTACCTGACCGGTTTTACCGTTTAAGCCCGTTACTTCACAAATAATGTCGTATAACGGCACTAAAGCATAACCAAAACCAAACATACCAACAACTACCAGCAATAAGCGAAAAGTTACTCGCTTATTGCTAGCGTTTACATCTTGTGTCTTTTGCTCAAACTCAGACATAACAAACGATTATCAAGCCTGCTGCTGAACAATCACTTCCTCACTCGGTGGTGTGTCAAATGTATGGTATGGCGCAGGTGATGGTAGCGTCCACTCCAAGCCTTTCGCACCTTCCCACACTTGATCAGTCGCCTTATCACCACTCTTAATCGCTTTAATAACAATATAGAGAAATAACAACTGCGATATACCAAAACCAAAGGCACCTATTGTGGCAATCATATTAAAGTCAGCAAATTGCACAGCATAGTCAGGAATGCGTCGCGGCATACCCGCTAGACCAACGAAATGCATTGGGAAGAATGTGACATTCATAAAGATCATTGAAGTCCAGAAGTGCAACTTACCAAGGCCTTCGTGATACATATTACCTGTCCACTTTGGTAACCAGTAATAAACACCCGCAATAATCGCAAAAATCGCACCTGGCACTAATACATAATGAAAGTGCGCTACAACAAAGTAGCTATCATGGTACTGAAAATCAGCAGGCGTAATCGCCAGCATCAATCCTGAAAATCCGCCAATAGTGAACAATACAACAAACGACAGCGCAAACAACATTGGTGTTTCAAAGGTCATGGCACCACGCCACATAGTCGCCACCCAGTTAAACACTTTTACACCCGTTGGTATCGCAATCAGCATCGTTGCAAACATAAAAAACAGCTCACCTGCTAACGGCATGCCTACGGTAAACATATGATGCGCCCAAACGATGAATGACAGAAAAGCAATTGAAGCACTTGCATATACCATCGACGCATAACCAAACAAACGTTTACGCGCGAATGTTGGAATAATCTGCGACATCACACCAAATGCAGGCAAAATCAAAATATACACTTCAGGATGACCGAAGAACCAGAATATATGCTGGAACATAACAGGGTCACCACCACCGGCGGCATTAAAAAAGCTAGTGCCAAAGAACTTATCTGTTAACAACATAGTCACCGCACCCGCCAATACCGGGATTACTGCAACTAATAAGTACGCGGTGATCAACCACGTCCAGACAAATAACGGCATGCGCAATAAAGTCATACCCGGTGCACGCATATTGAGGATGGTTACAATGATATTGATCGCCCCCATCACTGAGGAAACACCCATTATATGCACACTAAAGATCAAGAACGGGAAAGCATCGCCGGTTTGTAATACCAACGGTGCATACATGGTCCACCCGCTGGCGGGCGCGCCACCCTCCATAAATAAGGTACCTAACAACAAGGCAAATGCGAAAGGTAAAATCCAGAAGCTCCAGTTGTTCATACGCGGCAGCGCCATATCAGGTGCGCCGATCATCATAGGAATCAACCAGTTCGCCAGCCCAACAAACGCTGGCATCACCGCGCCAAAAATCATAATCAGCGCATGCATTGTTGTCATAGAATTAAAAAACTGCGGGTCAACGACTTGTAAGCCTGGCTGGAACAGCTCAGCCCGAATAATCAGCGCCATAATGCCGCCAACAAAAAACATGACAAAACTAAACCAAAGATAGAGTGTACCGATATCTTTATGGTTCGTCGTGGTTAGCCAGCGCGCCAACCCTTTTGGGTGGTGCTCATCGTGATGATCGTGTACGTGGTCAGCTGTAGTACTCATCTTGTATTCCTCAATGCGTCTATAGAGAAGCCGTGGCGGTGGCACTACCAGTCTGTTCAGCCACCCACGCTTCATATTCTTCTTCGGTTACTGCTTTGACGACAATCGGCATAAAGCCATGATCCTTGCCGCATAGCTCCGCACACTGGCCACGGTAAATACCTGGCTCATCAATCTTGGTCCACATTTCATTGACAAAACCCGGAATAGCGTCTTTTTTCACAGCTAACTCAGGCACCCACCAGGCATGAATCACGTCGCTGGCGGTCAATAAAATCCTTATTTTTTTATTGATAGGCAATACCACAGGCTTATCCACATTCAGCAGGTAGTTAGGCACTGTATTGGGATCAATACCAGAGTTTAATTGTCGTGCCGCATTACTCTCCGCATCCAGCTTGCTATAGAAGGATACACCGTCTTCCAGGTAGTCGTAACGCCACATCCACTGATAGCCGGTGACTTTCAAGGTTAAGTCAGCATTGGAAGTATCTTCCATTTTTATCAGGGTTTTGGCGGCAGGGACTGCCATAACGATTAAAATGATGAAAGGGATAATCGTCCATATAATTTCCACGGTATGGCTCTCATGGAAATTAGCGGCTTGGGCACCTTTCGATTTACGGTGGTGCATAATTGACCAAAACATAACACCAAATACGCCAATACCAATAACAACACAGATCCAAAAAATGATCATGTGCAACTGATATACTTCTCGGCTGATAGCGGTCACACCTTCTGGCATATTCACGGCCCAGTCGGCAACGACAGGCAATGATAGCAAGCACAAAAAGCCACTGCTCAGAAGGGCCAATACGGCTCTGGGCTTCAGCATTTAGTTATCTCCTCAACTCGATCTGCAAACTTCGGCTATTGTAACCGATTTTATGGTTTGTATGCTTCATTGAATGCGCTTATGGCATTAAACATGCGCTTACAAAACCAGAACATTTTTCGACAAACGCCAATTGTTTGACGCCTACCAGCCTTTGTAACAACACAGCCATGCCAGCTGATTACCCTATCGGCCAAACTCATTATTCCTGTGATTTGTCGTTTACGGCAGTAATTATTACGAGGTCGCGATTATATATAATTTGGCGATTAATGAGATGACTTTGCGATATTTTTTTTCGAATAAGTGACTTTTTTTTATTTGGCAGCACTCATCAGTTTTTATTCGGGATATGTGGCTTGAAATGCAAAGGCTGCTCTGACATCGCCATGTCACTTTGACCAGTCGGCTTACCATTAGGCTTCCACGCCAAACCATAAATGACCTCGTAAGTCGCAGGATAAAGCCCCTGTTCAGTGCGATGAGCGGCATAAGCCTCCTGCATAGCACCTAAACGGCGCTTACCCGTCAAACGATTTGCTCGACCCGGCACACTTTGCGCACCAAGGTGCTTTAATTCCCGCAATAAGTCTAAAGGGGCTTTATACGTTAACACTAGCCGTTCAACATCAACAACAGGATCCTGCAAACCCGCCTGCAACATCGCATCGCCTACCAAGTGCATATCCAAAAAAACATTGACATGCGGCATCTGGTCGACTGCGGCCCAACTTTGCCGCAGCTCATAAAGCGTATCTGGCCCCAAGCTGGAAAATAGCAATGCCCCGCCTGGCTTTAGCACCCGCAAAGCCTCACTAAACACCGGCGACAAATCCTCACACCACTGCAACGCCAGACTCGAGTACAGCAGATCAAAGCTGTTATCCGCAAACGGCAATGCTGCAATATCAGCACAAACACAACTTGGACGCCGCCAGAACTGGCTCTGGCCACGCAACTCCCGCAACATGGGCAAAGCAAAGTCCAAAGCAACAATATGCGCTTTTTTATATCGTTTTAGCAATGAGCGATAACCAAAACCGATGCCTGCCCCTGCATCAAGCACAGCTTCTGGCGCTATTTTCAATAGATCCAAGCGCTCGAACAGCCGTTCATTGACTTCACGCTGCAAAGCAGCTGCATCGCTATAGGTCTTTGCCGCCAATGAAAAGGCGCGCCTTACTGTGTGCTCTGCCACCTGTTTTTACCGCCTCTTACACCAAGTATTTATTTGCTCAGCCAGTGCTGCCGGCTGGCCAAGTTGCGGCAAATGACCGCAATCAGGCAAAGTATAGGACTGCAACTGAGGATTAATAACCGCCATATCGGCCGCCACAGCGGCAGGTACTAGCGGGTCATGCTCACCGAGCAGCAGCAAGCTTGGACATTCGACAGCCGCCAGCGCTGCACGCAAATCCAGCCCCTGCAGTAACTGTAAGCCCGTGCGCAAAGCCTGCTCATTTGCCACAGCTCGGGTGGCCAACAAATGCTTAAGCGTGCGTAACTGTGGGCGCGACTGCTGCCCACCCAGTGTTTGCAGACGAATAAAATACTCCAGCGTCGCAAGCGGATCATCCGCGAGGCGCTGCCTAAACTGCTGCATATCCGCTACTGGCATGGCATGCGGCCAAGCCTCACCAGCCACAAATTTAGCAGAGCTAGCCAGCAATATAAGTTTATTCACCCGCACAGCATAGTGCTGTGCCATAGCAAGCGCCAACAGGCCGCCGAGCGACCAACCCAGCCAAATAGCATGCGACGGGGTAACCGCTAATAATGCCTGCAACCACAACGTTAAATTTGCTTGCTGTTCATCCGTTGTTGCCACTGGCATACACCGACTATTACCATGTCCTGGCAAATCCACACGATAAATTGTGTAAGACGCCTCTAAAAAGGGTAATAATGGCTGCCACACCTCACTGTGCATCCCCCAACCATGCAGTAATACCAAGTCCGGACCCTGACCACTGATGTCCACCGATAAATTATTGTTCACTGCTTGCTCTTTCAAAACCACTGCTCTTTAAGGTTCTCTGTCAGCTTGCTTTTGGTTACTATGTCGGTTTAGCGGAACAATGAGCGCCTTATGGACTCTGCACTCTTATTACACTATTTGCTTTTTGTGGCTTTCGGCTACTTACTCGGCTCTATTTCAACTGCCATTATTACTTGCCAGCTAATGGGCTTACCTGACCCACGTAGTGAAGGCTCAGGCAACCCAGGCGCAACGAATGTATTGCGTTTCGGCGGCAAAAAAGCCGCTATTATCACCTTGCTAGGCGATGGCCTGAAAGGCTTCATTCCGGTTCTTATCTGCAGCCTTATTGTACAACACTCTTTGAATAGCGATCTTATTGAGCACAGCCGCAGCATCAGCTTGTTACCCACTATAACCGGCCTGGCTGCTTTTCTAGGCCATCTCTACCCCGTTTTTTTCGACTTTAAAGGTGGCAAAGGGGTTGCCACTGCCTTGGGCGCTTTATTCGGTATTGCATGGCCTATTGGCCTAATGACAGCAGGTACCTGGCTGCTAATGGCATTTGGCTTTAAAATCTCAGGCTTGGCAGCCTTGATCGCCTTTGCCCTCACGCCTTTATTTACTGCCTGGTGGTTACAGTCCACCATCATCACCGCGCTTATCACTTTTATGACCGTGCTGATTTTCTGGCGGCATCGCAGTAATATTCAGCGGCTCCTGCAAGGGCAGGAAGATAAAATAGGTAATAAGCCTTAATCATTGGCACCCAATGAATAAATTGGCCAGCGTGCCTGCGCCTTAATCGCCAGCGGCAATGCCTCGGCTAATCCCGTAACACCGCCTGCTCCGGCTATCTCGGCCTCTTGCTGAGCCTGCTGCCAACGTACATAGCCAGCATAGGCAATCATAGCGCCATTATCCGTACAAAACTCAAAACGCGGATAGCATACCTGAGCCGACATTGCGGCCGTGACTTCCGCCATACGGGCACGCAAACGCTTATTGGCGCTCACACCACCCGCCATAATCAGGGTAGATAAACCCGTTTGCTGCAGAGCTCGGCGGCACTTAATACTCAATACATCAACAACAGCCTCTTCAAAGGCATGCGCGATATCGGCGCGCGTCTGCTCATCATCAGCCTCTTTATTAATAGTATTGAGTGCGAAAGTTTTTAGCCCACTAAAACTGAAATCCAAGCCAGGCCTATCAACCATTGGTCTGGGAAAGCGAAATCGACCCGCTTGGCCTTTTTCCGCCAGTTTGGCCAATGCGGGACCACCCGGGTACCCTAACCCCAACAACTGCGCCGTTTTGTCGAAAGCCTCTCCTGCCGCATCATCGAGACTCTCACCTAATAATTCATATTCACCAATCCCAGCCACCCTCACCAGCTGGGTATGCCCACCAGACACCAACAAGGCAATAAACGGGCATTGCGGTGCATTTTCTTCCAACATTGGCGCTAATAAATGACCTTCCATATGATTGACGGGTATAGATGGTATACCTAAGCCCCAGGCCAGGCTGCGCCCAAAGGCTGCTCCGGTTAGCAAAGCACCCAGCAAACCAGGGCCTGCTGTATAGGCCACTGCGCTTAAGTCATTGAGATTACAAGTATTTTCCTCAAGCAAACGACGCAACAAGGGCGTTAAACGACGAATATGATCGCGTGATGCCAACTCCGGCACAACACCACCATAGGTTGCATGCAGGTCCACCTGGCTATGTAACACATGCCCCAGCAACCCCCGCTGGTCGTCATACAGCGCTAAGCCGGTCTCATCGCAAGACGTTTCTATACCTAATATAAGCATACTCTTTGGGTCATTTGGTAACAAAAGGCGGCCATTATTTCATATTCGACGGCTTTCAGGTATTTCATTGCTAATTCATGCTGAATTGCTGGCATATTGCCCCCTAGACCATTATAATTCGCGACCCATTTTTCTAAATGAGCAAATTTTAATGCCTAGTGTACGTGTAAAAGAGAACGAGCCGTTCGAATCTGCGATTCGACGCTTTAAAAGAACTTGCGAAAAAGCCGGTGTATTAACAGAAACGCGTCGACGTGAGTTCTATGAAAAGCCGACAACAGCTCGCAAACGCAAATTAGCCGCAGCGGTCAAGCGCCATCAGAAACGTTTGTCTAAAGACATCTCCCGTAGAACACGCCTTTACTAATAGGCCTGGACGGGTTTCCAATGACAGAAACAAGCAGTGAGCTAAAAGAGCGCCTACAGAGTGACGTAAAGACCGCCATGAAATCCGGCAACAAAGCCGACTTGGCAACCCTGCGTCTGGTTATGGCGGCGATTAAGCAACGCGAAGTGGATGAGCGTATTTCACTTGATGACGCACAAATCATTGCTGTGCTGGATAAGATGGTCAAACAACGCAAAGAGTCCATCGAGCAATACCAACAAGCTCAACGCGACGACTTAGTTGCCAAAGAAAGCAGCGAACTAGAAGTCATTCAACGATACCTGCCGCAAGCATTGAGCGGCGATGAGATTCAAGCACTGATAAATGAAGCCATAGAGGCTAGTGGCGCGGAGTCCATCAAAGATATGGGCAAAGTGATGGGCCTGCTAAAGCCCAAATTACAAGGCAGAGCTGATATGGGCAAGGTCAGCGGTGACATAAAGGCCCGACTGAACGCTTAAACCCGGTTTGTTGTCCCAATCTCATAAAGTCTGGGGCCAAATTGATATTAGAAGCACCCAAGTGACAGCGATATCGCCGTTTTGTTAACTTTTAACAATCATCCCGAATACTAGGCCGGGGGGGTTGTTTTGCCTGCCAAAAACAGGCCGCCAAAGCAGAAGAGTTAAAGTTGGATGAGCAAACACAAATCAAATGTCCTACAGTTTCTTGAGGTTGCGCGCCAGGATCCCGCCAAAACCGAAGCCACGGTCCGCATCCAAGAATTTAATGAGATTTATGGCCAATTCGACCCTGAGTCGGCCAGCCAGCAGGCTGATCGCTGCCTTGCTTGCGGCAACCCTTACTGCGAATGGAAATGCCCCGTTCATAACTACATCCCTAACTGGCTTAAACTGATTGCCGAAGGTAATTTGTTTGAAGCCGCAGAGATGTCGCATAAAACCAATACTTTGCCGGAAATTTGCGGCCGGGTCTGCCCGCAAGACCGCCTTTGCGAGGGTGCTTGCACGCTTAACGACGGCTTCGGTGCCGTTACCATCGGTTCAATTGAAAAATATATTACAGATGAAGCTTTAAAACAGGGCTGGCGCCCTGATATGTCTGGTGTCGTTAAAACGGATAAGCGCGTTGCTATTGTTGGCGCTGGTCCTGCTGGCCTGGGTTGTGCTGATATTCTGGTGCGCAATGGCGTGCAAGCTGTCGTATTCGATCGCTACCCAGAAATTGGCGGTTTACTGACCTTTGGCATTCCACCATTCAAACTCGAAAAAGATGTCGTAAAAGTTCGCCGCAATCTTATGGAAGAGATGGGCGTTGAGTTCCGCCTCAACACCGACATCGGCAAAGACATTCCATTCCAGCAGTTACTTGATGAGTACGATGCCGTTTTCCTAGGCATGGGCACATACACTTACATGAAAGGTGGCTTCCCTGGCGAAGACCTGCCTGGCGTTTATGAAGCACTGCCTTTTCTGATTTCAAATATTAATCGCGTGATGGGCCTGGAACAAAACGCAGCGGACTTTATTGACATGCAAGGCCAACGCGTTGTTGTATTGGGCGGTGGCGATACTGCAATGGACTGTAATCGCACATCAATTCGCCAACAAGCTGCCAGTGTCAGCTGCTTATATCGCCGCGATGAAGAAAACATGCCTGGCTCTCGCCGCGAAGTGCAAAATGCCAAAGAAGAAGGCGTGCAGTTCCTATGGAACCGACAACCAATAGAAGTTGTTGGCAACGGTAAAGTCGAAGGCGTCAAAGTGGTCACGACGCAATTAGGCAAGCCCGATGCACGTGGTCGTCGCAGCCCTGAGCCAGTACCTGGCACAGAGGAAATCATACCGGCTGACCGGGTGATTATTGCTTTCGGCTTCCGCCCTAGTCCATCAAACTGGTTTGCAGACTTTAATATCGAAACAGATAACAGTGGTCGCGTGATTGCTAATCAACAACAACACCGATTCCAAACAGCCAACCCTAAAATATTTGCAGGTGGCGATATGGTGCGCGGCTCCGATTTAGTGGTTACAGCTGTCTTTGAGGGCCGCGAAGCAGGCCAGGGCATATTGGATTACCTGGGCGTTTAATCTTAATTAACAAGGAACACAAAGAAACATCAAGCTATTTCTTTGTGCAAAAAACAATGACCGCATTAAAAAACGACCGCTTTATTCGTGCGCTATTACAACAACCCGTTGATCGCACGCCCATTTGGATCATGCGACAAGCCGGTCGCTATTTACCTGAATACCGCGAGACACGCGCCAAAGCAGGCAGTTTTATGGATCTTTGCACCAACCCAGAGCTGGCCTGTGAAGTAACCATGCAACCGCTACGCCGTTATGCCTTAGACGCCGCCATTTTATTCTCGGATATTCTGACGATACCTGATGCGATGGGCTTAGGGCTTTACTTCAGCCAAGGCGAAGGACCACGTTTTACCAACCCAATCACAGATGCCAAAGCCGTCGACGCATTACCCAACCCTGACCCAGAAGGTGAGCTGCGCTATGTGATGGATGCAGTGCGCTTGATTCGCAAAGAGCTTGACGGCAAAGTACCTTTAATAGGTTTCTCTGGCAGCCCCTGGACATTAGCCACCTACATGGTAGAGGGCGGCTCCAGCAAAGATTTTGGTCAAATCAAAAAAATGCTGTTCGACACACCTGATGTCATGCATAAATTACTGCACAAAAATGCCGTTGCGGTAACTGACTATCTCAATGCGCAAATTGCTGCTGGCGCACAAGCTGTCATGATTTTCGATACTTGGGGCGGTGTGTTATCACCTGAAAATTATCAATCATTTTCTCTTGCGTACATGCAACAAATCGTACAAGGACTCAATCGCGAGCATGAAGGCCAAACCATCCCAGTAACCTTGTTTACTAAAAATGGCGGGCAATGGCTAGACAAAATGGCCGCCACCGGCTGCAACGCATTGGGAGTTGACTGGACAACGCCATTAGCTGATGCACGCACACTAACTCAAGACAAAGTAACACTGCAAGGTAACCTTGATCCATCTACCTTATATGCTTCGCCTGAAGTCATTCGCAACGAAGTGGCGAAAGTGCTTGCCAGCTACGGGCATGGACACGGCCATGTGTTTAACTTAGGTCACGGCATTCACCAACACATCAACCCTGAACATGTTGCTGCACTCGTAGAAGCTGTGCAAGCGCTAAGCCCTCAATACAAATAGCAACAAGTCACTTAGTCAAATAAAGCAACCATAGCATGACTATGACTGGCTTCAAGTCTCACAAAAAACAAGCTTGAGGCTAGTGCTATTTGCACTAGCCTCAAGAACATACTCATGATTATTCACAAATAGTTAGCATACTTGCAGTTATGTAACTTAATATCTATAGGCGCTGCACACATTAGGCAGACAACACCTAATACCTTATGCGACTCAGAAGCGACGTCCTACAATAAATGCCAGCTCTTCAATGTCATACTCAGCATCTACCCCCTCTGACAAGTCACCTTCGAAGGCATATACTGTGTATGACAGGCCCGCATAAGATTGCTCATTCAAAGCATAGCGAATACCAAACCCAAGATAAGCATCTTCCCCATCAGCACCTAAGCCAAAATCGCCATTCGCAGGCAACCCGGCAATATTAACTCCTACACTACTTAAATCAGCTCTTACCTTGGCATCAATTTCCCAGCTAGCAATACCTACGCGCGCAAAAATATCAAAGCGCTCGTTTATATCCCATGAGCCAGCAGCACCAATGGTAATCGCTCTGGCTTCTGCTACTGTCGTAAACTGTCCGCCAATAGAACGCCTTACTTCGTCTAAATCAGCATAGCCTAACTCTAAAGCCCAGTTTTCATTAAAACCAAACGCATATCGAAAGCCAAGACTCCCTGAATCATCTTCAACAAACTCCAGCTCCACGCCCAAAGCACGTATACTGGTTTCATATTCCGCTTTACCGACACCTAGTTCAAAATAAGAATAGTTTTCTGCATTAACAGAAACAGTCATCAGCAACAATATAAAAGCCCCTAAAATTTTCTTCATTCTCTTACCCTTTATCTATCATTATCAAATTATTTTATTAAACATTTAGTCCATTTATACATTTCCATAAATATGCAGCCATGCCAATATCATGACCACAACAATCGTACAACACTTAGAAAATAGCAAACACTAAATTAAACCAAAGCCTTTCTTCAGCAAATAAATATACTTGCCATTTAACTAGCGCGGTAGTTTAGAGAAGAGCTGAAAGAAAGCATCCCACTTTAGTATGAACCTAACAATCAAAAATAGGCTTACTTATAGATATACCCATAAAAAAAATATTTTTTACTTAAGGGAAAATTCCATCTTATATCCCCATCAAAAAATTTAAAAATTGCTAAAAATAAAAAATAACAATGTGATTTTATATTTATATATTTATAAATTTATAAAAAATTTTCGTGATAAGGGCATAATATACACACTGCATAAACTCACATCACAACAAAGAAAAGCAACACGACTCATATCAACCCAAACAAAAAAGCCTGCTCGTCACACCAAGCAGGCCTTCTGTTAAACCATCCCTATAATCATAGCAGCAACTTACACACGCCCAATATTTAAGCCCCTAAAAAATCGCTGCACGCAAAGAAAAACCCGGCATAACAACAAGTTAATTTTCGACTTCAAAACACTTAACTTACAATCAACGAAGCAACTTGCAAACACTTACTTATCCTGCCGAATAATTTCTTGCAAGCGACTATTGAGCCCTGTAAACAACTCTTCTCGCAATTCATGAATTTTAGCGATATAGGCTTTATTTTCTTCAGGCGGTATATCAATATCGTAAGCATCGGCTGCCTCGCGCATAGCTTGTCGATCAACCTCATCAAAAACATCGAGCATCTTGTCCGCTGCAACACGCGACAAGCCTAAAGCCTCGTAAGCAGAACGCCCCATCCTTAACGAACTATCATAGCTTTCCCGAATAATATCTCGACACCCCATCGCCCATAGCTCATAGACATGATTGCGATCAACAGCTCGAGCAACTACATGCAAATCAGGGTAGGTTTTTAGCGCATAGTGAACGAGCGCATTAATTTGCTCTTGCTCATCAATGGCAACCACCAACAATTTAGCTTTAGCGATTCCGGCAGCATGTAACAAGTCTGGCCGGGTAGCATCGCCATAATGCACCTGTACCCCAAACTTACGCAGTACTTCTAATTGTCGCGAACTATAATCGATCACTGTCGTCTGAAAACCTGCCGCACCTAACATACGGTCGACAATACCACCCACTCGACCATGACCTGCAATAATAATATCGTGTGACTCTGCAATGTCATCCGCTTCTCGCTGCGGGCTCTTATCATATATAGGCGCAATCAGCTGATCATACAATATAAATAGTGCCGGTGTTAGCAACATCGACAATGCCACCACAAGCAATAGCTGATCGGCTAACGCCGTCGGAATAACGTTATTCATTACTGTAAACGACAACAAAACAAAGCCAAACTCACCAGCCTGCGCCAAGCCTAAAGAAAACAAGTAACCATCTGCACCACGCAAATGAAATAGCTTACTTAACATAAACAATACGGCTGCCTTAATAAATATCAAACCTAATGTTAATACCGAGATCAGTAGAAAATTATCTGACAACAAACTAAAATCAATACTGGCTCCAACGGTTATAAAAAATAATCCTAGCAATAAGCCTTTAAATGGATCGATGTCTGCCTCTAATTCATGTCGGTACTCACTATTAGCCAACACCACTCCAGCGAGAAAGGTACCCAAAGCGGGCGACAAGCCTACCAATAACATTAGCAAGGCAATACCGATCACCATCATTAATGCCGCTGCAGTAAACAGCTCGCGAAGACCTGCCATTGCAATAAACCGGAATACAGGCCGAGTTAAATAGCTACCCGCCAAAACAACTGCGGCAATAGCACCTAACGTCACCATTGCTGTCTGCCAAGCATTCAAACCCGCCACTAAACTTAAATCATGGCCATGCGAATCATCCTCTCCGGCATGATGCTCCACCACAACACTGACCGGCTCAATAAGCTCAGGCATAGCTAACAAGGGAATAAACGCCAACATCGGAATAACAGCAATATCCTGAAACAAGAGCACTGAAAAGCCAGCCTGACCTGCATCAGACTTCATTAAGCCTTTTTCATTAAGCGTTTGCAAAACAATCGCCGTCGACGACAAAGCCAGAACCAAACCAACCGCCAAAGCAATACGCCATGGTTGCCCTAACAACATGGCCACCAGCATTATTAATAGTGTTGTTAGCAATACCTGGCCACCACCTAAACCCATTAACCGCGTGCGCATCTGCCACAATAATTTAGGCTCCAGCTCCAAACCTACAAGAAATAACATCATCACTACGCCAAACTCAGCAAAGTGCTGAATAGCCACAACGTCAACCTTCAATAAAGCCAATACCGGGCTTATGACAATTCCAGCTATCAAATAACCCAGCACAGAACCCAAACCGAGACGCGAAGCAATAGGCACTGCTATAACACCCGCACATAGAAAAACAAAGGCCAGCAATAAAAAATCAGTCATAAGACCTCAACACCTTATTAAACGGTTACTATTTAAATAATACCTCTAACACCTTATAGCGCCTGATAAATTAAGCAACGGCGACAGACATGTTCAACTTAACGCAATGTATAAAGCTTTCCCAAACGACTTCTATTAATTGACGCAGGCATTAAACGCATACTGACGTCACGCATAGCTGCTAACACTGGATTCTGTAGCTGCGCCACCTTACCCAATACCCAACTAGTATTTACAACCTCTTGCGCTTTTTTTATTCTAAGACGTTGATATATTGCAAACGCGCTATTAAAAGAATAACGTTGCAAGCAATCGGCCAACACATAAGCATCTTCTATTGCCTGACAAGCACCTTGCCCCATATTAGGTGTTGTTGCATGCGCGGCGTCACCTATCAGACAAACGCGCCCTTTATACCATGACTTAAGCGGTTTTAAATCCTGAATGTCTGCTTTTATTATTTGCTCAGGTGGCGTATGCAAGATAATCTCGTTGACAATCGGATGATAAGCTGCAAATAACTTTATTAACTCCGTTTTACCTTGCACAACAATATCAGCGCTCTTATTACACAAAGCATACCAATAGACTTCGGTTGGCGATATTGGCACAAACCCAAATCGACTACCTCGCCCCCACGCTTCATTTAATATATACTGCCATTGCTCTGGCAAACTCATCACCGCAATGCCCCGCCAACATAGCTGCTGAGCATGTCGAATCTCACTCTGCGGAAAGACAAGACTGCGTATCTTAGAGTTAATACCATCAGCAGCAATAACTGTTGCACATTCAGCTTGACTACCATCGGCAAATAATAATGACAACTTTTCTGCTTCCAATACTTGCTGGCATTTTTTACCTAGCTGAACTACACCCATCGGCAAAGCATCCATCAATATTGTTTGCAAGCGGCCACGCTGTATCGCAACGGCATGCACTCCATACCGTTTATCAAAAATGGCTGTATCGGTTTTAGAAAGACACTTTAAGTCAGGTGTAGTGATATTTATAGCATCAAGCTGACTGCCTGCAGATAATATTGCTTTATCCAAGCCCAGCATCTTATAGACCTGCATAGCGTTATGCGCCAAAGTAATACCGGCCCCTACTGGCTTTATAACATCAGCCTGTTCATACAGCTGCACATCAATATTGTTTTTTTTCAGAAACAGTGCCGCTGTCAACCCACCAATACCGGCACCAACAATCGCTACGCGCATAATACGCCGCAGGCCTTATTCATCTTACAAACAATGAAACGTTGTCTCAATGAAAAACAACAAAACACTCTAGCTTTATAACGGTGACCAACGGGTATTAATCTCATTAACCACCTGATTAAACTCTGCGTCAGTCACGGTAAACACTTCGCCCTCCAAGACTGGCTCGACAAACCCCATTGCAACGACCAGAGCAAACACATCACTTGACAAAAGCACCATACTATCATTGCCATTCGCGACAACTTCTATACGCTCGACATGCACATCGTTAGCAAACCATTGGCTTACTCTCACTGAGTCTGAACTACCAATAACAAAGATAAGCAAATCACCATTATCTTCGCTAAACCACAAGCTCCGCTCATCAATACCAAACCCGAATCGCAATATATCAACACTATCGGTAAATTCCACTAAGGCTTCGTCAACCACATCAACGCCACCACCTGGATCAAACAGATAAGTATCGCTGCCTACATGGCCTCTAAGAATATCGTTGCCTTGCCGCCCTGCTAATATATCATTGCCTTCATGCCCTAGCAGGGTATTGGCTAACTCATCTCCTAGCAGCACATCATTAAAACTAGACCCTTCTAATATTTCAAACCCAAATACTGTATCTTGGTCCGCTTCACCGCCTGTACCGGCCGAGCCATCCAAGCTTATCTGCACACCACTTGCCGAGAACCGATAAGATACTGTATCGCCAAGGATGTGGGAGCCTCCAGATGCGTTATCACGATTACGACCTGGGTAAACAATATCATCGCCATTACCCCCAGTGATGAAGTCATTGCCATCACCACCATGCACAATGTCATCATCATCACCACCATGCATCAGATCATTACCTTGACCACCCTCTAGCTGATCCTGACCACCTAGACCGAACAATTGATCCACACCGTCTCCGGCTTGCAGAATATTGTCACTATCATCGCCCGTTAGCACGTCCTGGAATCGACCTCCTCTGATGTTTTCAATATTCACAAGCACATCACCCTCAGCATAGCCACCTGTACCCGGCATACCATCCAATGCTATACGAATGCCGACTGGCGACTGCGTATAAAGCGCAAAGTCATTTCCTGCGCCACCATCAATAAGGTCAGCCCCTGGCCCTGACGCTAAAAAGTCATTACCCGCATTACCAAACAACTCATCTTCGCCTTCACCGCCTTCGATTCTATCCTGACCATTCCCTCCATGCAGACGATCATTCCCCTGGTCTCCCCTTAGGGTATCAGCACCATCAAGACCAAATATCTCATCATCACCCATATCACCGTTAATGGTATTTTCTAAAGCATCGCCACTTAATACATCATTAAAGATTGAACCTCGCAGGTTTTCTACATTTAGCAGCGTATCACCTTCAGCGAATCCCCCCATACCGGTTAAGCCAAGCGTCACATTAACCGCAGCCGGAGAATCAATATAGTCAACAAGGTCACTACTGCCTGTACCACCGTCAATCATATCGGCGCCACTGCCACCAAATAGAATATCGTTACCAGCGCCACCAAACACCATATCATCACCGGCATCGTTATATATAGTGTCATTACCGTTCTCGCCGTGTAATTCATCATTACCGCCGCCGCCAATAATAAAATCAGCGTCATCACCACCAAAAATTTGATCCGCTTCTTCAGTGCCAATCAATGTGTCGCGTGAATCAGTGCCAATATTGACATCGGCATTAGCAATTAACTGTATACGGTCAGCCAGAATAGATTGATCAATATATTCACCTTCTACCAATACTGATTGCTCTGAAACCTGCTGCATAAAGGTTGCTTCATCAATTTCCCGCCCATCAATATCCACAAAGACAATACGCGCATCAAACGTCGTAGTGATACCATGAATAATTAATAAAGAGCTGGAAACTGTATTAACAGTACTACGCAAGCGAATCCTGTCATCAGTATCATCAAGTCGAGTGATACGCGTTGTAATAATATTATCGCCATCAAAAATGGCACGAATATCCAGCTTATCTGCTAATTGAACATCGGCCAGCCCAACAAAACTGGTGCCCAGACCACTCAAATCTCGATAAACCGTATCACCACTGACCAACAGCTCTAAACCCAAGACATGCAATGAACCATCAAAGCTGTTATTCACATTCACCTGCACAGCCTGCACATTAGCTGTTACCAGAAAGTCTAGACTAATGGGTATAAACTCAATCTGCGTAGCCACCAAAACATTGTCATCATTAATCGCGCCCTTCACATTAATTGAACTATTGAGTTTTAAATCATTGATCGTGCCACCAATAAATGTTGTTTCATCAGTGGTCGTGATACTAACACCGGCTAGCTCAAAGTCTGTGATTGAGTTAAACGAGGATATCAACGCCTCAATATCAACTTGCAGATCAGGCGTTAACGGTGGAATCAACGTCGCAATGCGGATACTGCTTGCCACCAAAATATCATTCGTCAAGACACCATCAATAAAGACATGCTGATCATTTGATAACTGCGTTGTATCACCGGTGATGTCTGCATTGCTGTAATCAACAATCAGGTTATTAATATTAAACTGCAGGTCCAGCTCATTTAGGTTTTCTAGCGTGCCTGTAATCGAGAACACATCAGTACCCGACTCTATAATATCTATACGCGTTGCTATGACAGCACCAGAAGCCGTTGGTAAACCACTCACCTCCACCAGCGTATCGAGTGGCAATTGATCCAGGTTATCAAATTCGATACCCGCACCAAGCTGCGTCTCATTACTCAGCGCAATCACTTGATCTAACACAATCAAGGTGTTGGTTAATGCGTTTATGCTAGCAACCGGACCTCGTAAGTTTGGTATGAAATCAACCTGCTCAGCCGTTCCAGTGGCATTGTCTGCATTAATAGTACCGCTTACCAACACCACCTGGCCTAATGCCAATGCATCTTCAAGCCCTGCAGCACCAGAGATATTGATTTCAGCCTCATCGGTAGCATAGCGCACACCATTAACAATCACACTGCTAATACCATCAATCGGCCCTGCTGCAATTACCCGACGTGAGGCAATAGGCGCATCATCTTCAGCACCACCATTGACAATAGGCCCAGGACCACCAGTACCTTCAATACCGCATGCGCTTAGGCCAAGCGTTAATACAGCTACGCCGCAAACAGCAGCAAAACCAACTGTATTCTTCAAAGCTGGCGGTATGAAATCACTTAATACAAAATACGATAATAAATTTTTATTCATTACACTTTTTATTAGTTTTGTTTCCACTAGCAAATACTGAGACTCAATCTTCTGAGACTATCTCACAGTGAGAGGCTGTATTGATCGAACTCACAAACCTTCCCCAGCTCTCTTTTCGCCCTACACCAAACAAACTCGGTCTGTACTAAGGCATAAATCTGGAGGCCATAATATGGCACTCAAAGCAACTTCTAAACTTGCTATTTAAAAGGAGTGAGCGCTTTACCCTGCACAACTTTGATTGACAACAGACCTTCCAGACTACAACTTTCGGGGCAAATGTATACGTTTACATTTTCTAATTTAAGCCTGCTATCAACACGCCTTCGCCATAACAATACATAAATCTGCATCAATCAGGTGCATCGACCTGAGACTCAACTTATTGGGTTTCGTGTTAATTGACCCCTGACAGCTTACTTGACAGGCAATCTGGCACTATTCTAAAGAATACTACAACAAGAAAAAGTGACGCCGATCAAATCATAAGTGAATACACAAAGAGCCCAATTGAATAGTTATTACTCACATATTATTAACAGGGAAAACTACCCTATATATAGCCCACTATCAAGCTACGTCGGCAATATTAACATTGATTGACTATAGAGCAGGATAAAAGTTTAATATTACACCAAGGTTTACACGCACAAATTAAAACACCCTGTCACAAATGAAAATGCTCATGTTTGTAACGCCTGCTTTCAGCCTGCCCAGTCATAATACCCATTAAGATGACCCAATGGACATAAGCGAGCACACAGCAACACTTTCAAGCAGATGTTAAAGAAGACCAAACCAGAGAAACCGCCGTGCTTCTGATAAAAGCCAGCTTACAATTAAGGAAAGTTATACGCCTATTACCGTATCCATTGTAATAGGCGCTCAATCCAAAAGCCTTGCAAGGCTATCGAGCCCAGCAACAAATATCAGGCTTATTGCGAACCACAGGTAAGACCACAAATCTCGCTACAATCACCAACATCTTGTACAACCGCTGCCAATTGCGACACATTTACAATACCGCATGCTGGCTTATAGTCTCCGGTAAACGTTGCTGGCGGTCTCACACAGATCTCATGTGTGCCATGAGGCAATGCAAAGCCATTATCTAATGGCTGCACCTGAGCGCCTGAAGGAGATGTTATATCCCATTGATACTGCGCATTAAAAGGGAAAAAGGGGTTAGCTGGAGGCTGAAAATTAACGTCCCATGTAATAAAAGGTGTTGGTGTTTGCCGGTTAGTTGAAAAAGCGCCTTGGGTTAAATCGATAAACTCGCGTGGTTGCAAAACGACATCATCACATGTCGTACATGAACGCCCACCCATTATTGTATTACCCGTTGCACATACATTTACTGTATTCGGATTATTATTAGGCACAGATAGGAATGGCGAGATTGGCGAGCCTTCACCATTTTCATCAATTGGATTAGGCTCTGGCTCTGTCCAATTAGCATGAAAACTAAATGCTTGATTTTGATAACTAGCTTGCAACTCATAACGGCAGTTTTGCGCATTATATTGAACACTAATAACCGGCTCATCTTCACAATCATTTTTTTACTATCTGTACATTGTCAATACATAAAGTATGCGGTGCTTTTTCGCCATAACTATTATGCCCAAACCAGAAATATAAACGCGCATTATTACCACTACTATCACTGACAAAATCGACACTATGAGATGTTTTTTGACCATCCCACACACGTCGCTCATTCCAACCGATATTCCAACCATTATCATTCTTAAAAGCAGGTACAACTGGAAAACTTTGCAATCCTACTGGCGCATCGCCAAAAACATCAAATCGTAATCGATAAGCGGTATCGGGCTCGAGTGGAATAATCGGGTTTTTTGTATGAATTCGCTGGTCCCAACGCTGATTCACTTCGCCTGTCCAGGCTTCAGCACATAACATACCGTTTTCATAGTATACGTTTTCCATACGCTCATTCTGATTAACACCTACAGAGTACCAATCATAAAAATCTTCCAAGCCCGCATAGCTATTTGTAAAAAAAAGAAACTGCTAATAACCCACTCATTTTAAAAAAAACACTCATGAGCAAGCTACTACTGCAAAAATTGCATTTCATAATTTATCACCTATACAGAAATCTCATGCTTTGGATAAAAAGCCATTTGATGCTTTATCAAAAACTCTTTTTTGAAAAAAATGGGTTTTGTTTATTCAATTAGATTTTTAAGTCTAAACTGACACGGGATATCAGCAAATCAAATCTAATGACAAAAATTGAAATACAACGGCAAAAAGCTAACTGCGACGAATAGATCACTATTGGCAGATATAAAAAATCGTATTAATGCTATAACAATAACATATACACAAAAGATAACTAAAGAACCATCATAATCGTGCAGGTTGCTCGTAAAGCACCAACAGACAAAACCATTACAAAACCATGATAGACAGCTGATAAAAAAGGTTAAATAAAAAAATCACTAAACAAATCCTAATAACGCTACGCCTTGCTAATTTCCTTTTTGCTTAGGATTGCCTTCAACATGCAGGGCTTCCTTACAGATAAACAACTTCGCGTTCAAAGCATTTGCCGCTTTTAACCAGCTCTGTCAAATAATTTAACACCCTGTCAGTACAACCTCTCTCAACCGATGTCTTTATAGACGACTATGTAAAATTATTATTATACGAACTTTTTTACTCACCCAAATTGATATACTGTCGGATGACAAAATAGATCACTGCTCAAATGAGCTAACGGTCAGGCAAAAGCCTTTACTAACTTTATATAATTTCCACCATGAACAAACCCGGACCTCATCAGATTATCTATAGAAGAACCCATGGTGAGCGTCCAAATATAGAAAAATCTCGTACAACAATAGAAGTGTATATCTACACGAATAACATGATCTTCCTGGCACAAGCCATCAACTAGTATGTGTCGAAAAATTTAGCAGGGGTTAATAACAATGGGCGCCACTATTGACATATCCAATGTGCACGAGTTTTCAGGAGAACGATGGGGGAGTTCATACGTACGTAAAACTTATCGAGATGATGAGCTAGTATATCGATTATCGACAGCCACCAAGGTTGAAAGCATTCATCAAGTTTGCTTGGATATTTGTCACAAGTATGATTTTCAGTTTTATACTGCATTTACGCGCCTTATGCGCTTAGAGGGCAATCCCATCTCTATTATTTTAAGAGAGTGCAACAATGAATGGACAGACTTCTACTATAAAAACAACCTTCTTAGCCAAGACCCTTCGATACGCATTGCTTTTAAACAGGTTACACCTTTTACATTCTCTCTAGATATTTATGAAAAACTAAATAGGCGCTACAGTTTTGCCTCGCAAGAGACAAATATGCTGAGTTGGGCAAATGAATTTGGCCTCCGCAGAAGCTTTAACCTACCCTTCAGAGGTAGCAGTGGTGACTTTGGAGTGATTCGGTTTATTAATATCCCGGAGAATACAAAACCAAATACTTACAGAAAACTAACAGCAACCGAAAATTCAGCTTTATTTTCTTTATCTGCTCATATATACGAAGCTTTTATACGCATTAATCAGCTTGATACACAAGATACAATACTCTCTTGCCGGGAACAAGATGTACTATTGTGGCTGGCTAACGGCATTAACCCCGCAGGCATTGGCGACAGACTCAATATTTCTGAGAATACCGTTAACAAACATTTGAAAAATATTCGCGATAAACTCAAAGTACGCAACAGCAGCCATGCTATTGCCAAGGCTATTTCAAAAGGCATCATTCATTTATAATTTTTTAACATCTATAAATTATTTTATCTCTTATCATCAATCTCGCAAAAAGCAGGCATAGGATTTTTAGTTTTACGCAGATTGCTTGCAATACCAACGCCTTAATTAAATCTCTAAAATTACTACTTTCACTAACCTATACTGTCTAAAGCTATTAAATATGCGCTATAGGCACCTAAGCCTCTAGCATTACATAGCACATCTTCTTACTTCACAACCATCGAAGCAAACATCGTTTTCTGTTAAATGTTATGCTTTTTCGCTTAACATGATATGACGTTACTCACTGGAGTGTTCCGCACAAATTAGTTAACATATTACTTATCTAATATTCTACTATACTCCCAGTATTAGCACCTTGAGGCATCAACAAACTGATATGCATTCCAGACGCTTGCTGTTACCTTTCTTTATTGCCTCTTCGCTAGCACTACTGCTTACGCCTTCTGCTATTATTGCTTCGACCGTAAAAACCGAAGTTTTATATAAACCCGCTTGGCTCAAACGCCAAGGCCAGGATTTACCCGTAGACCAGCATATTGACTTAAACAAAGATGATCGCTTTGTGACAGGCGAAACCGGCATGGTTGACGTTCAACTTCCCTTGGGTAAATTACAGCTGCAACCAGGCACAGAACTCCACGTATTAACACACCAACCTAATCAACAGTATCTGTCAGTTGCGTTATTGCGTGGCGGTGTTTGTGTCAATGTCGTCACCAGCCCAACGGAAAAGGCAGAAATCGCCGTCCAACTGTATGACTTCTTCCAGGCAAAGCTACAAAATGCCAATGTATGCTTTGAACAAAACGAAGAACTTGCGGCCTTACGCTTGCGTTGGGGCTCGGTACAACTGGAGAACCATATTGATGGCGGCACTTTATTCTTGGGCGAAGCTGGCTCACGTTATCAAGTTTATGCCAATGGCAAAACCGAACTGCTCTCCATCCAGGGCAAAACACAAATCAGCGAAGCAGATGAAAGTCGGTTATCAATCGCTCAGACAAATCAAGCACTCGCCTTGCCCAGCACATCTACTACTACCCAGGCCATAACAGCAGCAGACGTTGCCACGACAGGGGAAGTCATTAATGACAAAGCTATACCAACCGCAGTAGCACTTGATGAGTCGGTTGACACGATCGCTGATACTGATAATAACAAGTCACTTACCGCATTAGTTAGCCTGCCTGATATAGAAGTGCATTTTATCAAGCCTCCTAACAAGCAGCAGCTTAGCCAAGCCGAGTCCAATGCGAGTCGCGATGATACCAACATAGCAGCAATACCCGATATTGACACACAAAGCGGTCCAAGCGCGATAGATGTCGCTGAAACTGATATACCATTAGCTGAACATGAACTCGGCATTCATCCAGCCGTAGAATCTGTTGCTCAAGCGTTACCGATGATAGAAGCTGTCCTTGTCTCTGCTACCGAGGTAAAGACTGTCTCAGAAACAAACCCAGCAGCAGACGCCTTGTCTCAACTAGCCTCTGATCAAGCAGCGAATGAAGTAGCCAAATTATCGCCAACAGCCAACACTGACAAGCCGACTGAAAAACAATACGTTGTCTACCTCTACTCCGTGCAATACCCCAAAGCGGCTAAAAAAGCCAGCCAGGCACTTAACGACAAAGGCTATGCCTCTGAAGTATTTGAAGTGATGATTAATGGTAAACAACGCTACCGCATTGGTGTGCCTGGTTTTACCTCCACAGCGGAGGCTAGAACGTTTGCCAACGATATTATTGGCAAACATGGTGTAAGCGAAGCGTGGGTTGATGTACTCAATAAATAGCGTTACATCTAATGACCAAAAACTGGTATTAGCAGCATTTTACAACAGTCCCTCAATGTCCTTACGGGTAGCACGCTGCATTGGCTTGCCATCGACCGGACTTAATGGCGCTTGACGCAAACCTTTAACCGGAAACACACTCAACTCAATGGCCACATCATCGGCCACAAAGCGGCATAGCAAAACCTCACCGGCCAATTTACTACTATAGTTTACATTGCGCTGTTCGATCTCATAAGGAATAGACTCTGCCATTAAAAACTGCAAAACTTCTTCTTCGGTTTCAGCAAACACATGCAAATGCACCGCGGCTTCTTCATCACAGGTGCCATTGAGCACCGAGCCAACCAGGCGCGGTGAAAAATCCTGCAAAAAATCCATCGCATGCAACGCGGTCTGCCTGAGCTTTTTTAATAGCTTGGGTTGCGTATCGCTTTTAAAAAGTGCGATATAGGTTTGCAATGCCACTTGCACTTCTTTATTACTCGGCATTGCCGCTCGGTCAAAGCAACCGAGGCGCTCACTGGCTTTCAGTTTTGCCTGATGGTAATCACGTATCATTTCTTCATTCATAATACGCGCTGCTTCCTGCGCAATAGAATCACGCCATCGCTGTTGATTTTGGGCGGTGATATGACGTTTAGATTTCATCGCTCATTTTGCTCACTATTTTTATTTTTTGTTTATCTCACTTTCCACCAAATACTACTTATATAGCTTAATCTCTCGGGTCTTGTAGCGTAATTCAGCGAGTGTTAACATTGTATGACAACATTTAAAACAAATCTTCCGGTTCAGCACTAACAGTCCCATCTTCACCCTCGTAGATAAAATCTTCTATGCTTTGACTGTCAGCTTCTTCGGTTGGTTCAGTGCCCATCTTAAAAACTTCCAGCACAGCATCTAAGGTTGTGGCGGATGCCAATAAGCCACTCTCAGGGTCTATACGCAAGGTAGCAATGTTATCCGGCTGAATCAGTGACTCTTCAGGCACACCTTGCAGGGCAGCACGCATAAAATCAATCCATATAGGCAAAGCCGCCCGGGCACCTGCCTCTCTAGCACCTAATGGAATATGTGAGTCATAACCTACCCACGCTGTCGCAACATAGCGGTGATTAAAACCGTTAAACCAGGCGTCGTGCTGGTCATTAGTTGTGCCTGTTTTACCTGCCAGATCATTGCGGCCAATCGATAAGGCGCGTCGACCTGTACCTCGGCGCACAACATCCCGCAACATACTACTGGCAATATAATGGGTATCTGGCTGCAAGACTTGCTCAGCCTGTGTTAGTCGTCGCCTTAAAGGTAGCTCAACAAGCTCTTCAGCACTACTGGCCAAGGCATCGGCTATTACTTCATTTTCAGTATTGGCATTTTCAGTATTGGCATTTTCAGTATTGGCATTTTCAACATTGGCATCTTCAGTATTAGCCTGGACCGACTCAGCTGGCTCGACACTATCAGTCGTATCGGTATTTGTAGCCGCACTCTGTGTATCACTTTGCGTCGCAAAAGCATCCTCTGCATGCACAGCAACAACATCATCACCTATATTGGCTTGTGTTGCTTGTAATACTGGATCTGACTGCTCTTGCGGCAACTCTGTTTCCGGTGCCGGTGGCCACTCTATTTCATATTGCGGTAGAGCATTCGTACTGAGCTGATCCACAAAACACTGCAGACAAGCAAGCTGATAGTCAGCCATCCATAGCACCTTACCCTGACCATCTTCAATACGATCTGTATAGTATGGCTGCACTCGATAGCCGCCATTGGCAAACACAGCAAAACCGGCAACCATATCCAGTGGCGTGACAGTGCCACTGCCTAAAGCTAATGATAAGTCCTTAGGCAATTGATCCAACTCAAATCCAAATTGATTGGCAAAGCGTCTTACTCTATTAATACCCAACTCAATCAACAGGCGAATAGAGACCAGATTACGCGACTTCACCAAGCCTTCACGCAAACGCGTTGGCCCAAAGAATTTGCCGCTGTAGTTTTCAGGACGCCATTTACCTTCTAATGCAGGGTCATCAAATACCACAGGCGCATCATTAATGATACTGGCCGCAGTAAAGCCATTTTCTAGCGCAGCCGTATATAAAAACGGTTTGAAGCCAGAACCTGCCTGGCGTTTGGCTTGCACGGCACGGTTAAACTTACTCTTAAAATAGTCATAGCCGCCGACCAAGGCAACAATAGAGCCATCCGCCGGGTCTAAAGCGACCAACGCCCCTTCTACTTTTGGCAGCTCCGCCAAGGCCCAGCGTACTACTTTTGTTTTAGGATCTTGCTGGCGACGTAGCCAGACCAGATCACCCGCTTTAACCACATCCGATATGGCGGTCGGTTCTGGTCCTTGCTGATCCAAGGTGATAAAGGGCTTCGCCCAAGCCAGGTCTCGCAAATACAATCTTGCCAGCTCACCCGACTGCGCCTCACCATCAATACTCGTATAAATCTCAGCATATTCTAATGACTCGGCTTCATCACTTTTTTCTGCGGCGTCGGCTGGCGTCTCTTCTACCCCTAAACGGGTTACCAGTGCGGGATAGATATTGCCGAAATAACCGATACCATCCAATACTGCCTGCACTTCTTCAGCCGTCACTTCCAACAAGCGACCTTCTGCCAAAGCCGCAGCTTTGGCGGCTTCTGCTGCTACCTCATCATCAGGTATTGTCTCAGTATCGACTGAGACCACCTTACCTGACTCACCTTCCGCTGCCACGCTGGCCGTTGTATCGCTATCAATGGCGGCACCAGGGGTTTCATCAGGCGTCTGACTAACTTGCTCTTCTGCGGCCATAACAGACTCATCCACAGCAGGCATAACAACAATCTGTTCTAAGGTCTGTTGTATTGCCTCCGGTATTTCCCAGCGCTGGATAGGTCCACGATAGCCATGCCGAGCCTCATAATCGAGCAAGCCATTTTGCAGAGCTTTATTCGCCGCCCGCTGCAACTCTGCATCGATGGTGGTATAAATCTTCATACCCGTGCTGTAGATTTCCTCACCATAACGCTCCAATACATCCGCCCGTACCATCTCAGCAACATAAGGTGCTTGCACATCGACTTGGACCTCATGAGTCGATGCGGTCACTGGCACGGCAATCGCAGCATCATACTCAGACTGCTCAATCATTTGTAAATCACGCATGCGGCTCAGTACATAATTACGGCGTATTAGTGCACGCTGCGGATTGGCAACCGGGTTATATGTCGATGGCGCTTTTGGCAACCCGGCGATCATTGCAACTTGCGGCAGGCTCAACTCATCTATGGTTTTACCGTAATAGACTCTGGCCGCTGCCTCGACCCCATAGGCCCGCTTACCCAGGTAAATTTTATTGAGATACAACTCAAGAATCTTGCCTTTCGATAGCTCTTCCTCAATCTTTAATGCCAGGAAGATTTCATTGATTTTACGAATATAGGTTTTTTCACGGCTTAAAAAGAAGTTTCGTGCCACCTGCATCGTAATAGTACTACCGCCTTGCGCCCGGTCACCTTTGAGAACCTGGTTGATCACCGCTCGCAGTAAGCCCTGATAGTCAACCCCCGGATGTTCTTCAAAACGGTCATCCTCAGCCGCCAGAAAAGCCTGCTTAACTTGTTGAGGGATATTGTCGATACTCAAAGGAATGCGCCGCTTTTCACCGAACTCGGCCAAAAGTTTGTTATCTCGGCTATAAACACGTAATGGTTCCTGTAATTGGACATCTTTTAAACGATCAACCGACGGTAATTGCGGAGAAATGTATAAAAAGACGGCACAGATCACAGAAATCCCAATTGCTGCCCCTATAAGAGTCAAAAAACTGGCTAAAATACCAATATTAATGATGATTTTGCGTCTTGAAGACATAAATTTGCCTGGCTATGGATTCTAAGCTTACGAATTATAAGGATTTCCGTCGCAACTAGCGATTCTGGCAATTTTAGCTAGTATTTTTATAGACTTAGTACTAGTATTTAAACCATAAAATCATGTAGGCTATGTAACTCTATAACGAACCAGGAAAAATTTGTGCTTCTGCGAGCGAAAAACAAACCGATGGTGGGCATTGATGTCAGCTCAACTTCAGTAAAAGTCCTGGAGCTGAGCAAATCCAAAGATAATTACCGCGTAGAGAGTTATGCGGTAGAACCCTTGCCGGCCAATGCCGTTACAGAAAAAACCATTCAAGATATTGAGGCTGTGGGCGAGTCATTACGCCGCGCAGTGAAAAAATCCGGTACCCGCGCCAAACATGCCTCTTTGGCAGTCGCCGGTTCTGCTGTGATTACCAAGAAAATTATTATGCCCTCCAATCTGAACGAGGAGGAGCTGGAAAGCCAAATTCAACTCGAAGCAGATCAGTATATCCCCTATCCTTTAGAAGAAGTCTATTTAGATTTTGAAGTCTTAGGCGAGGTGGAGGACAACCCTGACTCGATTGAGGTACTACTGGCTGCGTCACGCAGCGAAAACGTCGGTGCCCGCACGGCCGTTGCCGAACTGGCTGGGCTGACGACTGAAATTATTGATATCGAAGCCTACACCATTGAGAACGCCTATCAGCTGATCACTGATCAGATCCCTGATTATGGCGTTGATAAAACCACAGCCATTATCGATATCGGTGCCACCATGACCAGCCTAAATGTTATTGAGGATGGCAAACTGGCCTACACCCGGGAACAACCCTTTGGTGGCAAACAACTTACCGAAGACATTATGCGCCGTTACGGCTTATCGTATGAAGATGCTGGCCGAGTTAAGAAAGAAGGCGGCCTGCCTGAAAACTATGAACCGGAAGTGCTGCACCCTTTTAAAGAAACCATGGCACAGCAAGTCGGTCGCTTTTTACAGTTTTTCTATTCTTCCAGTGAGCATGAGCATGTTGACTACATTGCACTCGCTGGCGGCTGTGCATCCATTCCTGGTGTTGCTGAGTTGGTAGAGTCCAACCTGGGTATTTCGACGGGCATTGCAAACCCTTTCAGCAGTGTCCAGATTTCTAACCGAGTCGCTAAACAGCGTATCGCAAACGACGCACCTTCATTGATGATTGCTTGCGGCTTAGCGATGCGCGAAGCAATGAAGTAAGGCAATCATGGCACAAATTAATTTACTACCTTGGCGAGAGGAAAAACGACGGCAAAAGACGGTGAATTTTGCCGTATTGGCCGTGATGGTTGCCATTGGTGCCGCACTGGTGGTCTCCGCTGCTCGCGTGCATGTAGGCACACTGGTCGACCACCAAAAAGCCCGCAATACCTACCTGCAAAATGAAATTGATATTCTCAACACCAAGCTACAGGAAATTAAAGACTTAGAGTCCACTAAAGAAAATCTGCTAGCTCGGATGAATATTATTCAGGAGCTGCAACGTAGCCGTCCTGAAATTGTGCACTTATTCGAAGAGATGGTAAAAACCATTCCTGAAGGCGTTTGGCTTTCTTCGATCACACAAGCTGGTAAATCTTTAAAAATCGAAGGCAGCGCCGAATCCAATGCCCGAGTATCAGCTTATATGCGTAACTTAGATGCGTCTGAGTGGCTCAAAAACCCTATTCTGGAAGTCATTGAATCAGGTAATGATAACTCTCGTATCGCTCGCTTTAAATTAAATCTTTATCAGGAGTCACCGCTGGCAACTGAAGATGACGAAGAAGAGGAAGGTTAAGCGCGCATGACTCTTGAAGAACTACAAAATTTTCTCAGCGATCCCGACAGTATCAAGAAAATCGGTATTGCACCTTTACCGATTCGCATCGGTGCGATAGTGCTGATTATTGTGATTATTCTAGCCATTGGCTGGTGGCAAATTATCAGCCCACAATTAACAGAAATTGACAGACTTGAAGGCGAAGAAAAAGCCTTACGCGATGATTTTGACCGCCAACAACGTAAAGCGGCCAACCTGGAAGCTTACCAGGAACAGCTTGACGAAATGAAACGCTCCTTTGGCGCGATGTTACGTCAGCTACCCGATAAAACAGAAGTTGAAAGCTTACTGGTTGACCTCTCGCAAACCAGTGCTGCCAATAGTTTGAAAGTTGATTATTTCAAACCTGGCAGTGAAATTGCTAAAGAATTCTATGCCGAATACCCAATCAAATTACGGGTCTTTGGCAAATACCATGAGCTGGCAAAGTTTGTGAGTGATGTCGCTGCTCTGCCGCGCATTGTTACCTTGCATGATATTTCCATGAAACCCGTCGACCCTGATGCAACCATCGAGTTGATTATGGAAATGACTGCCCGAACATATCGATATATTGACGAAGACCAATAGCGTAAATCATGTTTGAACAACTACATAAAACCCGCTTGCAAGTCCTGTTTCAGCATTGCTGCCGCACAATGGCTAGCGCAGTACTGTTACTCGGTCTGGCAGCGTGCACCGGTGATATGAGCGACTTACGCCAATACATTGAAACCACGAAAGGCAAATACCAAGGCAGAGTAGATGAGCTGCCTAACTTCCAGCCTTACCAAAGTTACAACTATAACGGCTTTGACTTTCGAGACCCTTTTCAAGAGCCAGCCTCGCAACAGCCTGTGGAACAAGCTGGCAGTAGCGGCCCCACACCCGATGCTGAGCGTCGCAAAGAACCCTTGGAGTTCTTTCCATTGGATTCGTTAAAAATGGTTGGCACCTTGGAACAAAAAGGTGAAATCTGGGGCTTGGTACGAGACCCAGAAGGTACAATCCATCGTGTGCAACCCGGCAATCACGCTGGCGAAAATTATGGCGAGATTACCAAGATTGGTGAAGATGGTATTAGCTTATTAGAAATCATACCCGACGGCCTGGGAGCCTGGATAGAACGTGAGGTATCCCTCTCCATAGGTGAAGAGTAAAAGCCTGCAAGGCGGAGACATAGGTAATGATCAACAAACAACGATTCTCCTTAACTACATTACATTTATCGGACAATCATATGGCTAGGCACTTTCTGGGCTTCACGATAATGCTGCTCATATTAGCGACATTGGCAATCAGCCCTTCAGCACAAGCAGCCAACTCCTTAGAGGAGATCACATTTAATACCTTGCCTGGTAATCGTCTACAAATTGCCATGCGCCTAAGTGAGCCTGCCCCTGAGCCTTTGAGCTTTACTATCAATAACCCAGCACGTATTGCACTGGATTTGAATGATACCAAAAACAACCTTGCCAAGCGTGTATTACCTATTGGCTTAGGTTTAGCCCGCTCAATTAGTACAGCAGAAGCCAAAGGCAAAACACGGGTGGTACTCAATCTGGCACAACTGGTACCTTACAAAACTCAAATTGATGGTAATCTGGTTTACTTAACACT
Organism: Gammaproteobacteria bacterium; assembly: GCA_965230615.1. Classification (GTDB taxonomy): domain Bacteria; phylum Pseudomonadota; class Gammaproteobacteria; order HTCC5015; family HTCC5015. Next base: position 3,303,916 of record OZ246012.1, on the reverse strand, counting down.
GGAAAATGAAACCGCCAAAGCAAGCCCCGCAGAAAACAGCGGCGGTATTTCTTCACTGGCCAATCGCGTTAGTAATGTACCGCGCTATGAGCGAGGCGTTACCGAGATAGATTTTCGTCGCGGCCCTAAAGGTGAAGGTCGTGTTATTATCAAACTAACTGATGCCAATATTCCTGTGGATGTCAATGAAGAAGGCGGCAAACTGCTGGTGGACTTTGTCGGCACAGAATTACCCGAACGTCTAGCCAACCGTATTGATGTTATCGACTTTGCCACACCAGTTAAAACCATTGATGCCTTTACCAACGGCAATAATACACGCTTACGTATTACACCTGTTGATATTAACTTCGAGCATTTAGCTTATCAGTCTGATGAAACTTTCACTTTGGAAATCAAGCCCATCGCCAAAGAAGTGCGCGAGCAACAAATTAAAGAGAAGTTTGGTTATACCGGTGAGCGCTTATCACTGAACTTCCAAGATATTGAAGTACGCTCAGTACTGCAGCTGATTGCTGACTTTACCAACCTTAACGTGGTTGTCAGTGATACTGTCACTGGCAAACTGACGCTACGATTAAAAAATGTTCCTTGGGATCAGGCGCTGGATATTATTCTTGACTCTAAAGGTCTGGCACAGCGCAAGTCGGGCAATGTATTACTGATCGCGCCTACCGAAGAAATTGCTACACGCGAAAAGTTAGAGCTAGAAGCGTTACAGCAGGTACAGGAGTTGGCACCGCTACGCTCTGAATATATTCAAATTAACTACGCTAAAGCCAGCGACTTGGCCGAGCTACTCGGTGGCGGCGAAAGCGGTTCATTATTATCTGACCGTGGCCGAGTCACAATTGATGAGCGGACTAACACACTGCTGGTACAAGATACTGCTGAGAAACTAGAAGAAGTACGCTCTCTGGTTAACCGCCTGGATATCCCCGTTAAGCAAGTACTGATCGAATCTCGCATCGTGATTGCCAATGACGACTTTAATAAAGAGCTGGGGATTCGCTTTGGTATTACTCGCGACACCTCTGATCCGGCAGCCGCTAACCGTGAAGGCACTATCATCTCCGGTAGCAACAACGCGACAACGGATATCATCAATGGCGATGACGTTGAAGATCGCTTTAATGTTAACCTGCCAACCGGTTCAAGTGGTGGCCGCTTAGCATTAGCATTGGCTCGCTTGCCAATCGGCACATTACTTGAGCTCGAATTATCTGCCATGCAGGCTGAAGATCGCGGTGAAGTTATTTCAAGCCCTCGGGTAATTACCGCTAATCAAAAAGAAGCTTTTATTGAACAGGGTGTTGAAATTCCTTATGAGCAATCAACCTCCAGTGGCGCAACCTCGATTGTTTTCAAAAAAGCGGTGCTAAGTTTGAAAGTTACGCCACAGATCACACCAGATGACCGTATTATTATGGACCTGACAGTCAACAATGACACGGTTGGTGAGATTTTTGGTGAGGTTCCAAGTATCGATACTCGTGAAGTCGAAACACAGGTGTTGGTCAGCAACGGTGAAACCATTGTACTCGGCGGCATCTTCGAGCAGGTTAAGCGCGATGAAGTTGACAAAATCCCATTCTTTGGCGACTTACCCGGCATTGGCCGACTATTCCGCCGTACCATCGAAGAAGATGATAAATCTGAACTGCTGATCTTCGTGACACCGAAGATTGTGAAAGACAGTATTGGTGTTGATTAAGCCACTCACCCCTAATAGCCAAAAGCAAGATATCATGGGGTGCCACTGGCACCCCTTTGCTCTTCTAAATTCTGTAATCTCTGTTACCATAAAGACTGTTATTTTTATGAGCGGCCTTAAACGCTGAATATCGTGGTGGGCAAAAACAACAATATCTTTCTTATTGGCCCAATGGGTGCTGGCAAAACCACTATTGGCAAACAACTCGCCAAAGCGCTACAACGCCCCTTTTATGACTCTGACCAAGAAATTGAAGCCAATACTGGCGTTGATATTCCTACTATTTTTGATTTTGAAGGCGAGCCTGGCTTTCGGGACAGAGAGAAAAAAGTCCTGGAACAATTAACCAGCTTACAAAACGTTATTCTGGCCACTGGCGGCGGCGTTGTCCTAGACCCTGATAATCGCCAGCATTTAAAAGGCAGGGGCACGGTTGTCTACCTGTATATTCCGGTTGAAGAGCAATTACGGCGCACCCAGCTACATAAAAACAACAAACGCCCTTTATTGCACACAGACAACCCTCTGCAAAAACTGACGGAACTCATGCACCAAAAAGCCCCTCTATACGAAGAAACTGCCGATATTATATTACCCTCAAATTCCGGAAGCATTGATGCCCTGGTTAATAGTATCATTGCCAATTTAACGAAGCTGGAAGATTAAATAAAAGATGCACACTTTAAATGTTGAGCTTGGTGAAAGAAGTTACCCCATATACATTGGACCAGGCTTACTGACTCAAGCTGATTTATTACAACAGCACATACCCGGTAAAAAAGTGCTGGTGGTCAGCAATGAGACTATTTTACCACTCTACCGCGACGCTATTGAACAAGCCTTGGCTGGACGAGACTTCCAAACGCTCGCCCTGCCCGATGGCGAAAAATACAAAACCCTAGACTCGCTGAATCAAATATTTACTTTTTTATTGGAAAACCGTTATGACCGCAATAGCACGCTGATCGCCTTAGGTGGCGGGGTCATCGGCGACATTAGCGGCTTTGCAGCAGCCAGTTACCAACGCGGTATACATTTTATCCAAATACCGACCACCTTACTGTCCCAGGTAGATTCTTCGGTTGGCGGCAAAACGGCGGTCAATCATGCTTTAGGTAAAAACATGATTGGCGCTTTTTATCAGCCACGCTGCGTGCTGGCTGACACACAAACGCTAAACACCCTACCCGACAATGAGTTAAGCGCAGGCCTGGCTGAGGTCATTAAATACGGCCTGATACGTGACCCTGATTTTTTTGCCTGGCTGGAGCAAAACCTCACAGTACTCATGCAAAGGGACACTGATGCGCTAATTCATGCTATTGCTGTATCCTGTCAGACCAAAGCTGATATCGTTGCTGACGACGAACATGAAAAAGGCCAGAGAGCCTTGCTAAACCTGGGCCATACTTTTGGTCATGCTATTGAAACATTTGTCGCTTATCAAGGCTGGTTACATGGTGAAGCTGTCGGCACAGGCATGTTAATGGCTGCTCATATGTCTCAGTTATTGGGCTGGTTAAACGCAGATGATGTCGCGCGCGCCAAACAGCTTATCGAACAAGCCAAACTACCCACCGCTGTGCCTAACAATATGACAAGTGACGACTTTATTGCTTTAATGGCACGGGACAAAAAAGTGCTCGATGGCACACTGAGATTGGTTTTATTGCAAAGTATTGGTAACGCTGTTGTCAGCAGTGACTTTGACAATTCAGCTCTCTCAGAAACACTAGCCTTATTTACTAATCCTAGAGCTAACAGCTAACGTTAAGGAACACCGACCACTATGGATAGCAACGGGGCCAACAACAAACGCAAACCTAAGCCGGAAGGTCATCGCCTACGACCCGATAGCCCTGTCGCTCCACTTGCCGCCTATGCTGCCAAGCCAGCACTATCCAAAGGACGCAAACATTATGAAGCCGAGCCTAATTACCGCACCGAATACCAACGTGACCGGGACCGCATCATTCATTCAGTCGCCTTTCGCCGACTGGAATATAAAACACAAGTGTTTGTTAATCATGAAGGCGATTTATTCCGTACACGCTTAACTCACTCACTTGAAGTCGCACAACTCGCACGCTCGGTGGCACGCACCCTACAGCTGCACGAAGACCTGGTTGAAGCCATATCCTTAGCACACGACTTGGGCCATACGCCTTTTGGTCACGCAGGACAAGACGCTTTAAATCACTGTATGCGCGACTTTGGCGGGTTTGAACATAACCTACAATCTCTGCGCGTAGTGGACTTACTTGAAGAAAAATATGCCGAGTTTGATGGGCTCAATCTGATGTTTGAAACACGCGAAGGCATTCTAAAACATTGCTCTAAAACCGTAGCCGCTCAAATAGGCGAACTGGGTGAACGCTTTCTTAACAAACAGCAACCCAGCCTGGAAGCACAACTGGCCAATATTTGCGATGAAATAGCTTACAATAATCATGATGTTGATGATGGCTTACGCTCAGGCTTAATTACAGTCGCCCAGCTCAATGAAATTGAAATTTTTCGACAGGAATATACAACCGTCAACAACAAGCATCCTGACTTGAACGAGCGGCGACAAATTCATGAGATTGTCCGGCGCATGATTAACCGCCAGGTCACTGACTTAGTAGAAACCAGCTGGCATAATATTGTCGCGTCTGCACCGACGTCTATTGACGCTGTACGCAAACTCGACAAGCCACTGATTCAATTTAGCACAGATATGCAGGCCCTACATTTAGAATTGAAACGCTTTTTACGTGATAAGCTTTATCGACACCATCGCGTACACCGTATGACATCAAAAGCGAAAAGAGTCATTACTGATATGTTTGACGTGTATTTCCAAGATCCACGATTATTGCCAGATGAGCATTATATTCTTTTACAAGAACGCCATATGACACAAGAGCGGCAAGCGCGTATTGTTGCTGATTATATTGCTGGCATGACTGACCGCTATGCAATCGCCGAACATGAAAGACTCTTTAATCCTCGCACGAACAGTCTGTCAATCTAATGCTGCATCAACACCATAACAGCCATTCATCCTCTGCCAATCATATGGCACAGCAAGGCTTGTTAGACTTGAACGAGCCTAGCCACGCCGAAGAATTATTTCATAGCACCAGCCTAGATATGCTGGTTAACAGCACTTTTCAACAATCTCACAAAGCTGACCACATACAAGTTATCAAAGGCGAATATGGTATCGGCAAGACCTGCCTTGCCAAACGGCTGTTTTATGAAACCCGCAATGACTCGACCGTCTACCTGGCACAAAGCACACATGACAGCAACATTGGAGAATTACTCAAGCAACTGTTGCCAAATGCCAGCTTGCAAGGAGATGACCCACAGACGCTGGCCGTTACTGCGGCCAACTATCTGTTAAGACAGTTACGTAATCAACAACAACCGATATTCGTACTCGATGATGCCCATGAATTACCTAGTGACACATTAAGCGCCTTATTACGCTATCTACAGGCCATCAGTAAACAGGGCTTTGGGCATATAAGCCTGGTATTACTTGCAGAGCGCGGCATTGACCAAAAGCTTGCACAGCTTGATACCACGTTGCTAAACCAAGATAAAATCTACTCCACGCTGTTACGCCCTCTCAATCGCAACGAAATTAATGACTATATTAATTTTCGCCTTGCTAGCAGCAGCCCCAGCACTAACCAAGGCAAAGCCGTTAAACTCAAAAATAAGCAACTTAGTTTTATTCAAGAGCGGTCTGGAGGCTTACCGTATAAAATTGATCAACTCAGCGGCGAGCTGCTCAATCATAAATCGCTGGGCAGCTTAAACCCACGCACCGCCATCATTGCCGGCGTTAGTATTGCCATAGCAGGATTTATTGGCTATCAGTTTTTACCTCAACACGCCTCTCCACCCGCAACACCTGCGATACAAGCAACAAGCCAACAAGCGCCTGCCGCTGCTGATACACATCTGCCATTAACGGCCTCTGCAGACACGCTGCCGACGCCTAATAATAAATCAATAGATGCTAGCGCCGACACTGACGTTGCCAAGACGCAAGATGTCAGTCCTACAACAGTCGCCACGAACAATCCATTGCAGAATGAAGTCACTTTTACCAATAGCGGGGATATCGCTGATACAGCACTACAAATAGAGAGTGAGCTTAATACAACAAGTGAACCTGATATTGCTGAGAGCCAAGCTATTGTCATACAAGACACGGATAGTCTTAGCGACCAGCACGAATTTACACGGGCAACAAACGTTGCCAATAAGGTCGAAACGACCAACGCTAGCCATAGCGAGCTAGCCTCAGGCAGCAGCATAGCGGCCACTGCCTCTGAGCCTAAACTCACACAATGGCTGCACCAACAGCCTGCCGACCACTATGTGATTCAACTCGTCGGCGCATGGAATATGGACAGCCTACAAGCTTACAGCGCAACGCTTGAGCTGCCAGAACAGCTGATTTACCACCAAACCACCCGCAATACACAGCAATGGCATGTCCTTTTATATGGACCTTTTCCGAACTTTGAAGCTGCAAATGCTGCGATTAGCAGCTTGCCAGAAGAAATTCAAGCCAATAAACCTTGGATTCGCAAGATTCGCTCCCTCAATAAACACCTTTAAAATCAAATACTTAAAATATACCCTCTGATAAAACTAGCCAGCAGAGGCGATTTATGATAAATCTGGGGGTTCGGTTGTCCCTGCCCACAATTAGATTCGTACTGATTCATACCGATTCGTAGCGATTCACTCTGGCAGGCACAGTACCAAATAACTCCTATTCAGGCCTTTATGACATGGCCAAGGGAAACTGCGCGCTAACACAAACGCTGCTGACCTTAAATTTCATTGGAGTTGCTTGGTAGGCTGGTTGGTAATTAACCAGGCTGTCATTAATGTAATTAAACAGGCAGGCCGCCCACAATGCAGGACAAACCGCTTAAAAACATGAAGTAAAAGTATAGACTGGAACGGTTTTATTATGACAAATACGAGACAACCTATTAATGGGCTTTACCGCCCGGAATTTGAGCGCGACAGCTGCGGCTTTGGTCTTATCGCTCATATGGATAATAAACCTAGCCACTGGCTTGTAAAAACGGCTATCGAAGCACTGGCCCGGCTTACCCACCGGGGCGCTGTAGCCGCCGATGGTAAAACCGGTGATGGTTGCGGCTTGTTACTCAAAAAACCTGATGCCTTTTTAAGAGACTATGCCACACAGGCGGGTTTCAGCTTAGCGCCATTGTATGCCACAGGTATGGTCTTTCTAAACCCAGACCAACAACTCGCTAATACAGCAAAACAATTGCTGACAAGTGAGCTAGAGCAACGGGGGTTGAAGGTCGCTGGTTGGCGTGTAGTCCCCACCAACCCCGAAGCCTGTGGTACCGAAGCACTTAAGTCATTGCCACATATTGAACAAATTTTTGTGAATGCCACAGACAGTATGGATGAGGCTCAGTTTAACCGTATCTTGTTCACAGCCAGACGCCTGACTGAAAAGCAGCTAGGCAACAATGATGAGTATTATTATATTCCCAGCCTAAGCTCGAAGCTGATTTCATATAAAGGCTTGGTGATGCCTTCGAATCTGCCAGTATTCTATGAGGACCTGCAAAACGAAGCACTCGCTTCTTCACTTTGCGTTTTCCACCAACGCTTCTCAACCAATACCTGGCCTCAATGGCGCTTGGCACAACCTTTTCGCCTATTAGCACATAACGGTGAAATTAACACTGTGCAGGGTAACCGTAATTGGGCAAAAGCCCGCGGTTCCAAATTTCAAACAGAACTATTACCTGAAATCGATAAAATACAGCCTTTGGTCTCCATGCAAGGCTCAGATTCCAGCTCCATGGATAATATGCTCGAAACCCTGCTCGCCGGCGGCATGGATATTTTTCGGGCTATGCGCTTATTGGTACCACCCGCCTGGCAAAACCAGCCCAAGATTGACCCAGAACTCCGAGCTTTCTATGAGTTTAACTCCATGCATATGGAACCCTGGGATGGCCCAGCCGGTATTGTACTCACCGATGGCCGTTATGCAGGCTGTGCGCTGGACCGGAACGGCTTACGTCCAGCACGTTATGTCATCACGAAAGACCGGCACATTACGCTGGCCTCAGAAATCGGTGTGTACGACTACAAGCCAGAAGACGTTGACGTTAAAGGCCGCTTAAGCCCGGGACAGATGATTGCTGCCGATACAGAAACCGGCGAGTTACTCTTGTCTGCTGATATCGACAACTTACTCAAAAAGCGACAGCCATATTCTAAGTGGTATCAACATATTAATCGCTTAGAGTCGCGCTTGGAAGACCGCAGCCTTTGCCAAAACCCACTGACATCCGAACGCTTACAGGTCTACGAAAAGTTGTTTTTAGTGACCTTCGAAGAACGCGATCAGGTCTTGCGTGTATTAGCTGAAAACGGCCAGGAAGCCATCGGCTCTATGGGTGATGATACGCCATTGCCTGTACTGTCAAAGCTAGAACGCTCACCTTACGACTATTTCCGACAGCAGTTTGCGCAAGTGACAAACCCGCCTATTGACCCCTTGCGTGAAAGCATTGTGATGTCACTGGAAACCTGCCTTGGACGAGAAAAGAATCTGTTTGAGGAAGGCGAGGAGCATGCCAAACGCTTGGTATTGCGCTCACCCATTCTGTCTGAAATCAAATTTCGCAAAATCCTTAACTTGGATGATACGGATTATGCTCATGAGATCATCGATCTTAATTATGATCCTGCGACAGGCCTAGAAGCTGCTATCAATGGTTTTTGTGAGCAGGCTGCTAATGCAATTAACAACGGCAAGACGCTTATTATTTTGTCTGATCGCAATATCAGCGATAACACTTTGCCAGCACATGCAGCATTAGCCACCGGTGCCATTCATCATCACCTGATTAATCAGGGCCTACGTTGCGATTCTAATATCATTGTTGAAACAGCCACTGCCAGAGACCCACATCACTTTGCTGTTTTATTAGGTTATGGTGCAACGGCTATCTACCCTTACCTGGCTTATGAGTCACTCAATGGCATGATCAACACCGGTGAGATTGTTGATAGCGATCTTATGGTTTTGGCCAAACACTTCCGTAAAGGCATTGATAAAGGCCTCTACAAAATCATGTCAAAAATGGGTATCTCAACCATCGCCAGCTACCGTGGCGCGCAACTGTTTGAGGCCGTTGGTTTGGCTAATGAAGTCGTTGAGCTTTGCTTTACCGGCACCACGAATCGTGTGAAAGGCTCATCGTTCAGCGACTTGGAAGCCGATCAGATTGCCTTGCAACAACAAGCCTGGAATCCACGCAAACTGCCTGATCAAGGCGGCCTCTTAAAATATATTCACGGCGGCGAGTACCACGCCTTTAACCCAGACGTTGTCGCCTCAATTCAAAAAGCGGTTGAGTCCGGTGACTACGCTGACTATCAGGTTTTTGCTGATCTGGTTAACAATCGCCAACCCATGGTATTTCGTGATTTATTAAAACTGCGTGATGATGTAACGGCTATTTCTATTGATGAAGTCGAACCGGCTGAAGCGCTTTTCAAACGTTTTGACACAGCAGGTATGTCACTAGGCGCATTATCTCCTGAAGCACACGAGGACTTAGCGGTTGCCATGCATCGGCTTGGGGGTCGCTCTAACTCTGGTGAAGGCGGTGAAGATCCAGAGCGTTATGGCACTGAGCGCATGTCAAAAATCAAGCAAGTGGCTTCCGGTCGCTTTGGCGTAACACCGCATTACTTGGTTAATGCCGAAGTGATCCAAATTAAAATTGCACAGGGCGCCAAGCCAGGTGAAGGCGGCCAGCTACCAGGCCATAAGGTCAATAAAATGATTGCCCGCCTGCGCTACTCTAACCCAGGCGTTGCCTTAATATCGCCACCGCCACATCATGATATCTATTCTATCGAAGATCTGGCGCAGTTAATTTTCGATTTAAAACAAATTAACCCCAAAGCGCTGGTTTCAGTCAAACTGGTATCCGAGCCTGGCGTAGGCACGATTGCAACGGGCGTTGCTAAAGCCTATGCAGATTTGATTACTATCTCAGGCTATGATGGCGGTACCGGCGCTAGCCCATTAACGTCTGTACGCTATGCAGGCTCTCCTTGGGAATTAGGTTTGAGTGAAACACACCAAACGCTACGTGCCAATGACCTGCGCGACAAAGTTCGACTGCAAGGCGATGGTGGTTTAAAAACAGGTCTAGATGTCATCAAAGCTGCTATTCTTGGCGCAGAAACATTTGGTTTCGGTACTGTGCCAATGGTCGCATTAGGCTGTAAATATCTGCGCATATGCCATTTAAATAATTGTGCGACCGGTGTTGCCACACAAAACAATGTTTTGCGTTTACGCCACTTCAAAGGCAACCCAGAAAAAGTCATGAATTACTTCCGCTTTATCGCACAGGAAGTTCGTGAACTGATGGCGCAGCTTGGTGTTCGTAAGTTAACAGACTTAATTGGTCGTACTGACTTACTGGAAACATTACCTGGTGAGACAACCAAACAAAACAAGTTGGATTTGTCGCCTATTTTGTCTGATGGCGGTTTAGCAAAAGACTTACCGACACACTGCGTTGAGCCGCATAATACACCGTTTGACCGGGGTGAGCTTGCTGAAAAAATGGTACTGGATATTCTGCCAACCATTGAAGCGGGTACCGGCGGTGAATTTAGTTATGAGGTTAGCAACTTAAACCGTTCAATTGGCGCACGCATCTCTGGTGAAATCGCAGCTCGTTATGGCAACCTTGATATGGAAGCCAACCCAATAGTGTTGCGCTTAAGTGGCACAGCAGGCCAAAGCTTTGGTGTTTGGAATGCAGGTGGTTTACATATGTATTTGTCAGGTGACGCAAATGACTATGTGGGCAAAGGCATGGCTGCCGGCAAGCTGGTTATTGCCCCTCCGACAGGCTCTGACTTTGCCAGCAATGAAACCACTATTATTGGCAACACCTGCTTATACGGCGCAACGGGCGGTAAGCTATTTGCGGCTGGCATGGGCGGTGAACGCTTTGCCGTGCGCAACTCAGGCGCGTATGCTGTCATAGAAGGCATTGGTGATCATGGTTGTGAATATATGACTGGCGGGGCGATTGCAGTACTCGGCCCAACAGGCGTTAACTTTGGTGCCGGCATGACCGGCGGCTTGGCCTTCGTACTGGATGAGGACAATAGCTTTGTTGACTGCTTTAATCATGAACTCATTGATATTCACCGTATCAACACCGAAGAGATGGAAGCTTACCAGCACTTTCTGCTTGATATGATTCGTGAACATGTCAACGAAACGAACAGTGCCTGGGCCCAAAGCATTGTTGATAATTTCTTTAACATGTTGCACAAGTTCTGGTTAGTTAAGCCAAAAGCAGCTGAAATTGGCTCTTTACTGGATGCTTTGCGTAAAGCAGCATAAACAATATGAGAAATAAGCTGTTAGCATTATTAATAGTACGCTCATCACTGGGCCATAACGATATAACAGCTTCTATTTTTCGTGCTTTATAATGGCAGGACTCATTCCAAAACAATTTATCGACGACCTATTAGCCCGCGTCGATGTTGTGGAGGTCATTGACTCTCGCCTACCACTCAAAAAAGCAGGCAGCAACTATGTTGCCTGCTGCCCTTTCCATAATGAAAAAACACCCTCTTTTACTGTAAGCCCTGACAAACAATTTTATCACTGCTTTGGCTGCGGCGCTCACGGCACAGCCATTAGCTTTGTCATGGAATATGAAAACCAATCGTTTCCAGAAGCCGTAGAAACGCTCGCGCAATCAATGGGCCTAGAGGTTCCCCGCGAAGGCGGCCATAGCACACCTGTAAAAACGTATGAAGAAGTCTATGCTGTACTCGATAAAATCTCACAATATTACCAAAAGCAGTTAAGACAGCATCAAGCTGCCATTGATTATTTAAAAGCACGTGGTTTAAGTGGAAAAATTGCAGCTGATTTTGCCATAGGTTATGCGCCCGCTGGCTGGGATAATATTTTGCAACGCTTTGGGCAAGATGAAGCTCAGAAAAAAACTCTGTTGCAAGCAGGCTTAATTATTGAGAAAGACAAAGATAAAGGGCGTTACTACGATCGCTTTCGCAATCGCATCATGTTCCCTATTCGGGATCGTCGTGGTCGTACGATTGCGTTTGGCGGTAGAATACTTAACCCAGAAGACAACCCTAAATATTTAAACTCACCCGAAACGGTTGTTTTTAATAAAAGCCAAACGTTATATGCTCAATATGAGCTGCGACAGCAAAAAGCCAACACGGATAGTTTATTAGTTGTCGAGGGATATATGGACACTGTTATGCTAGCCCAGCATGACATCAACAATTGTGTGGCAACACTCGGCACAGCCACAACCAGTGACAACTTAAAAAATTTATTTAAACTGAGCCAGGATATTATTTTTTGCTTTGACGGGGATCGCGCAGGTCGGCAAGCCGCTTGGCGTGCGCTGGAAACAGCATTAACCGTACTGAGTGACCGTCATCAAGTTCGTTTTTTGTTTTTACCAGAAGGTGAAGACCCTGACAGCCAGGTAAATAAAATTGGTAAGCAGGCTTTTTTAGACAATCTTGCACAAGCCCTGCCTTTATCAGAATACTTATTGGATGAACTAAAAAGCCAATATGACACACTGAGCTTAGATGGTCGCGCGCAGCTCGCCGAAGCCGCTAAACCTTTAATTAAACGTATGCAAACCAGTGTATTACGCGAACTGATTATTGGCAAACTGGCTGATATTGTAGGGCTGAGTGCCGACAAGCTTATACCAGTGGGCAATGAAAACAACATAGCTGCACCACACTATGCGGACATACCAGAGCAGCAAACAAGTGCCCCCACGCCTCGCCTCCGCCGCGCCAACAAACGTGGTTCATCACTGGAAATGACTGATTTACGTAAAGCTATTGCCGCTTTATTGAATAAGCCAGCCCTAGCATTATCACTAGAAATTGATATAGCAACTTTAAAAAATTACAACAGCCCAGGAATACCATTGTTACTTGAGCTGATTGCGCTTATTAGTGAAGAGCCAGGAATTACATCACAAGCCCTATTGGAACGCTATCGTGACACCCCAAACAGCAAAGTACTTGCTCGCTTAGCCAGTCATGACTTTCACATCGACAATGAGCAGCCTCAGCAGTTTCAAACGATATTCACCGACAGCATTCAGCAAATCCTGAAAAAGTATCACGAGCAGCGATTTATTGAATTGCTACAAAAGCTTAACAATAACCCCAAACAATTTACGGAAAAAGAACGGCAAGAGCTGCAACAATATCGTCGCCATTGACTAATTGGGCTTTTTATGGGCTATAATTGCCGCCCTACGCTTGGGCTGAACTGACACTGGAGTTTGGGTCTGCAGAAAAGGGTTTTAATTTATACTTAAAGTTTTAGGAAAAAAATATGACTGATGAATTTGTTTTCACCTCTGAATCTGTCTCAGAAGGCCACCCAGACAAAATGTGTGACCAGATCTCAGACGCCATACTGGATGCCATACTAAGTCAGGATAAGCATGCGCGGGTTGCTTGTGAAACACTGGTGAAAACCGGCATGGTAATTCTAGCAGGCGAGATCACAACAACCGCCAATATTGAATATGAAGAGGTTGTCCGCCAAACTATCAAGTCCATCGGTTATGAAGGCACCGAAATGGGCTTTGATTGGGAGACCTGTGCTGTCATTAATGCACTCGGCAAGCAGTCGCCGGATATCGCGCAAGGCGTTGATCGCAGCAAACCTGAAGAGCAAGGCGCAGGTGATCAGGGCCTTATGTTTGGCTATGCAACCAATGAAACAGATGTATTGATGCCTGCTCCTATTACCTACTCACATTTACTGGTCAAGCGCCAAGCCGAGTTACGCAAAAATGGCGAGCTATCCTGGTTGCGTCCTGACGCAAAAAGCCAAGTCTCTTTACACTACAAAGATGGCAAACCCGTCGCTGCTGATGCGATTGTACTCTCGACCCAACACAGCCCCGATGTCAGCCAAGCTGACTTACAAGAAGCCGTGCGCGAGATGATCATCAAACCGATTATTCCAGCTGAGCTATTAACCAGCGATACTAAAATTCATATTAACCCAACAGGCCAATTTATTATCGGTGGCCCAGTCGGTGATTGCGGCCTCACAGGACGCAAAATTATTGTTGATACTTACGGCGGCAAAGCTCGCCATGGCGGCGGCGCTTTCTCAGGCAAAGACCCGTCTAAGGTGGATCGTTCTGCAGCTTATGCTGGCCGTTATGTTGCCAAAAATATTGTTGCTGCAGGCTTAGCTGAGCGCTGTGAAATCCAAATCTCCTATGCTATTGGTGTTGCCGAGCCAACCTCAATTGCTATCGAAACCTTTGGTACTGGCAAAATGGCCGATGAAGATATCGTAAAACTGGCTCGTGAGCACTTTGACCTGCGCCCTTACGGTATCCACTCAATGCTAGATTTACTACAGCCTATCTATCTACCAACCGCTGCTTATGGCCACTTTGGTCGCGAAGAAAGCAGCTTTAGCTGGGAAAAAACCAATAAAGCGGCTGATTTAAAAGCGGCTATCAGCTAATTTGCCCGTTATTATTTTTCGCCTATAAGCGCACTTTCTCACAATTTTGCGTTCAGGCTAAAAAATAACGCTAGAAAACCGGCCCAGATTTATTATAATTGGGCCGGTTTTTTTATAATGGAACCGAGTTCTTGGTATAAACTCTCTGTATAACTCGGTACCTACGTCAGTTTGAGGGGCGTTGCAGCAGGTTTTATCCCTGTCAGGCTCAAACATATGGCGTTGATTCACTTAACAACGGCGCTCATTTAGCTAGAGGAACAGCGAATGAGTGCTATTGCCAATTCTGTTTTTGAAGACTGTCGTGTTGCTGATATTAATCTTGCTGACTGGGGTCGCAAGGAAATCCTAATTGCCGAAACTGAAATGCCGGGCCTAATGGCTTTGCGCGCAGAATACGGTGAGCAAAAGCCATTACAAGGTGCAAAAATTGCCGGTAGTCTGCATATGACTATCCAAACGGCAGTATTAATCGAAACCTTGGTGGCACTCGGTGCGGAAGTGCGCTGGGCATCATGTAATATTTTCTCAACACAAGACCACGCTGCTGCGGCCATCGCTGCGGCGAGTATCCCGGTTTATGCTTATAAAGGCGAAACATTGGAAGAGTATTGGGAATATGCTCACAATATTTTTGACTGGCATGATGGCGGCACACCTAACATGATCTTGGACGACGGTGGCGATGCTACATTATTGATCGTGCTGGGCAGCAAAGCGGAAAAAGACCCTTCAGTATTAGAAAACCCAGGTAGCGAAGAAGAAGTGGCTTTATTTAACGCTATCCGTGCTCGCCTAAAGTCACACCCAGGTTGGTACTCACGTAACCTGGCCAGCATCCAAGGCGTAACCGAAGAAACGACAACTGGTGTTTTACGTCTTTACCAAATGGAAAAAGACGGCGGCTTAAATTTCCCTGCAATCAACGTTAACGACTCAGTTACAAAATCTAAGTTTGATAACCTCTATGGTTGTCGCGAGTCTTTAGTTGACGGCATTAAGCGCGCAACTGATGTGATGATTGCCGGCAAGACGGCATTAGTTTGTGGATATGGCGACGTTGGTAAAGGCTGCGCACAATCATTGCGCGGCTTAGGTGCAACTGTTTGGGTTACAGAAATTGATCCAATTAACGCTCTGCAAGCTGCAATGGAAGGCTTTAAAGTAGTAACAATGGACGATGCTGCCAGCCAGGTAGATATCTTTGTTACTGCGACAGGTAACTATATGGTTATCACACATGATCACATGCTGGCTATGAAAGACCAAGCCATTGTTTGTAACATCGGTCACTTTGATAATGAAATTGATGTTGCCAGCATGAAACAATACCAATGGGAAAACATTAAACCACAAGTTGATCACATCATCTTCCCTGACGGTAAGCGCATCATCATGCTAGCCGAAGGTCGCCTAGTAAACTTAGGCTGTGCAACGGGTCATCCAAGCTTTGTAATGTCTAACTCTTTCACCAACCAAGTGTTAGCACAAATTGAGCTTTGGAGTAATGGCGATGCTTACGAGAATAAAGTGTATGTATTACCTAAAAAACTTGATGAAAAAGTTGCCAAACTGCACTTACAAAAGATCGGGGCTAAATTGACCGAACTTTCACAAGAGCAAGCTGACTATATTGGTGTTGCTGTAGATGGCCCTTACAAGCCGGACCACTATCGTTACTAAGCCAATGGCTAATACCAGGAGGCAGTCAACCACTGCCTCCTGGCAATAGTCACACTTAAACTTATTGCCGACAACTCTCGTTTAGTTGTTGTGAGCTTAGCAACATTATTAATTGGGCCTAAACACATGCAATCACAAAAGCAACATAGCCGCACTTTTAGCTTTGAGTTTTTCCCGCCCAAAACACCTAACGGCAAGGAAAAACTAAATAGCGTACACCAGCAACTTGCCAGCCTTAAGCCACGCTTTTTCTCTGTTACTTTTGGTGCTGGCGGTTCTACGCGTGACCGCACCCTGGAAACCGTGCTGGATATTCAACGAGCAGGTAGTGCTGCAGCACCACATATATCTTGCATTGCTTCGAGCAAAGCAGAAATTAAACAGCTATTAAGCACCTATCAAGAGGCTGGCATTCGTCATCTGGTTGCATTACGCGGTGATATGCCATCAGGCACTTATGAAAAAGGCGAATTTAGTTATGCTAACGATTTAGTCAGTTTTATTCGTGAAGCTACCGGCGATCATTTTTTTATTGAAGTTGCTGCCTATCCAGAATACCATCCACAAGCCACTGACGCCGAAGCAGATATTCAAAATTTTATTCGTAAAGTAGATAGCGGTGCTAACAGCGCCATCACTCAATATTTTTATAATATTGATGCCTATTTTCATTTTATCGAGCGCTGCGAACAAGCGGGTTTAAAAATACCTGTTGTGCCCGGCATTATGCCAATCACCAACTATGCTAATTTAGCACGCTTTTCTGATGCTTGCGGCGCTGAAATACCACGCTGGATTCGTAAGCAGCTCGAAGCCTATGGTGATGATAGCGACTCGATAAGAGCATTTGGCATTGATGTTGTCACAAGCCTCTGTGACAAACTATTGGCAGCGGGCTGCCCTGGCTTACACTTCTATACAATGAACCAGGTTGAGCCTACGACCACCATTTGGAACAACCTAAAACTCTCAGAGCTGTAAACAAACTCTCGTACCCCTGATACCGCAATGTCAGGGGTACCCGACAGGCCTTCGGGCTTACAACTCCATATCACTCTCTTACCTTACCCAGCGATTATAAAAACGGCTATCGGCAGCAAACCATTCCATTCACCTTAATGAGTAGTGTATGCTAGAGCATGAAATATTCACCACAGAGCAAACTATGAATAATCAGTCAATTATTGAGCGCGATTTAAATGTTCTATGGCATCCATGCACCCAAATGAAAGATCATGAGTGGTTACCCCTGGTTCCGATCAAGCGTGGCAAAGGTGTCTGGCTGGAAGATTTTGAAGGCAATCGCTATCTTGATGCGGTTAGCTCCTGGTGGGTTAATTTATTTGGACACAGTAATCCACGCCTCAATAAAGCACTGCAGCAACAATCTGAAAAGCTAGAGCATGTGCTACTCGCAGGCTTTAGCCATGAGGCTGTTATTGAGCTAGCAGAGAAACTAGTCCAGCTCACACCACCAGGACTCGATAGATGTTTTTTTGTAGATAATGGCTCAGCAGCCGTTGAAGCCGCAATCAAAATGAGTTTCCATTATTGGAAAAATTGTGGGCAAGATAAGAAGCAAAAATTTGTAACATTAAGCAATAGCTATCATGGCGAAACATTAGGCGCACTCGCTGTGGGGGACGTTGCCTTATATAAAGAGACCTATGCACCATTACTCATGGATGTAATTACTGTTGAATCACCAGACTGCTTTCATCGCGAGCCTGGTGAGAGTTGGCATGATTACTCGGTTCGCAAGTTTGCCGAAATGCAAACAACTCTGGAAGCTCAACATGAGGAAATCTGTGCGGTAATCCTTGAACCATTGGTGCAATGTGCAGGTTATATGCGCATGTACCACCCTGTTTACTTACAACGCTTACGCGCATTATGCGATAAACTGAACATCCATATTATCGCTGATGAAATTGCTGTTGGCTTTGGCCGCACCGGCCGTATGTTTGCCTGCGAACATGCGGGTATTTCGCCAGATTTTTTATGCTTATCTAAAGGCATCACCGGTGGTTATTTACCACTATCAGTTATAGTGACACACACGAAGATCTATGATGCTTTTTATGATGACTATGCAACATTAAAAGCATTCTTGCATTCACATAGCTATACCGGTAATGCGTTAGCCTGCAGTGTTGCATTAGCTTCATTAAATATCTTTCAAACCGATAATATCTTAGAAAGCAATGCTATATTGGCTAATCATATGCAGCAACTCAGTGCGCATTTAAACGATCACCCACATGTTGCCGAGGTGCGCCAGCATGGCATGATCATGGCTATCGAAATGATTAAAGATAAAACCAATAAGACACCTTATGACTGGCAAGAGCGTCGCGGCCTTAAAGTCTATCAACATGCACTCAAAAATGAAATGCTATTAAGACCATTAGGTAACGTAGTGTATTTTATGCCGCCTTATATCATCACAGCCGATGAAATAGAGCGAATGATTAATGTCGCTGCCGCAGGCATTGACATTGCTACACAATAACCTTTAAGTGTAAATTAACGTGACAGCACCTCGGATATATTTACCATTGCCACTTGAGCCAGGCAGCTCAGTATTATTGGATGAGCGTGCCAAACATCATACAGTTAATGTATTACGCCTCAAACAAGGCGCAAAACTCATACTATTTAATGGCACCGGCAACGAATATCAGGCTACGCTATCAAAAGCAGGCAAACAAGCTGAAGTCATTATAGAAGCTATTACAGAATCTAACCCTGAGTCTCCCCTCACTATTCAGTTAATCCAAGGTATTGCTCGTGGCGACCGTATGGACTTCGCTATACAAAAAGCGGTTGAGTTGGGCGTTAAACAAATCACACCGGTTTTTACTCAGCGCAGCGTTAGCAAACTCGATGAAAAACGCCAACAAAAACGTCTAAATCATTGGCAAGGTATTTTAATCAGCGCTTGCGAACAGTCCGGGCGTTGCGTCTTACCGCAACTCGACGCACCGACAACATTCAATAACTGGCTTGAATCTCAGTCTATACAGGATGATATCGTTAATAGCTTTATTCTTGATCCTGGCGCATCATTCGGCTTAAATCATATTCAGCATTCGAACAAAAAAATTAGTCTTATTATTGGACCGGAAGGTGGCTTTACTGATGAAGAACTATTAACCGCATCGAATAAAGGCCATCAGAGACTTTATTTAGGCCCGCGTATTTTACGCACCGAAACTGCGGGCATAGCTGCTATTGCTGCAATACAAGCTAGCATAGGTGACTTAAGTCTACCCCTATAACAGTAAATCACCCTCACAGGCACTAATAAGAAACCCGGAAGAATAACTGCTGATGCTGCTTATATGAATTGACTAGAATAGGAAACTAATACAGGCAAATCAGGAATAAGTGCTTCAATTTCTGAATTAATCCAAACTTTGCTTTTTACAAAATCATTATCATCCATCGTATCAAGCAAATGCAGATGATCATCATTTAACGGCATTGCTTTAGGGTTGCCTTGCGCAGTAAGACCAATATACGGCCGTGCCAAATCATCTGTCAAAGCATGAATAATCACCGTTTGTGTATGATTATTAAATTTGGGTATTTCACCCGATATTGCCGATTCAAATGAGATTAGCGGAACCGTCCAGCCTCGCCAATTAACCTTGCCAATAACACCACCCTGCAAATCAACAACAATATCCATATTTTCGCCATCAATCACATCAACAACGCTTGCCCGTGGCAATAAAATATTGCTGGCAAACTGTGGCAAGATGACACACTCGATTTCGCGATTATCTGTCATGAGCTATCTTCATCAACCTTAAGCGTTTGCTGGACGTTCCAGCAATTCATTAATTTCACTCATCAGTTCATTTTCCTGGAACGGCTTACCTAAATAGCGATCGACCCCAATCTTACGCGCACGTTCACGGTGCTTCTCACCTGTTCGTGAGGTAATCATAATAATAGGGATTCCTTGCAAGCGCGAATCAGAACGCACATGAGTAGCAAGTTCAAAGCCATCCATACGCGGCATTTCAATATCCATTAAAAATAAATCAGGCACAGTTTCCTGCAATTGCGAAACCGCATCCAAACCATCTTTTGCTGTCACAACACGTAAGCGATGACGCCCTAATATCCGCGCAGTCACCTTGCGAATGGTAATTGAATCATCAACCACCATGACCGTTAATTCTTCATTTGGCTTTTCAAACGGCAACATCGTTGTCGTTGGTTCACGACTTAGCGTTAAATCAGATGTCTCTTGCTGCACCAGGCCAGGCATATCAAGAATCAGTGCAACACGACCATCCGCTAAGATGGTAGCACCTGAGATACCTTGTACACCGGATATCTGCGGCCCAACAGGCTTCACAACAATCTCGCGCCGACCTAACATCATATCAACATGCACACCTATACGACGCTGTCCTGCACGAATAAGCAATAAAGGATAGCGGACATCTGGCGATAATGATGATGGCATACCTACGCCAAGCAACTGCCCCAGATAATGCATATCATAGTTCTGCCCAGCATATTCATAATCTTTACGATTACCACTTAAGTTCTCACTAACCTCACTTGATCCTAACAATGCCACACCTTCAATCGCGGCAAGCGGCACTGCATAAACATCCTCATTCACTTGAACCAGCAAGGCCTGGTTAATCGCAAGGGTTAATGGTAAGCGTATATTAAATAAAGTACCTCTGCCCGGTTCAGAACTAATTGCCAAACTACCGCCAAGAAGTTTGATTTCACTATCAACAACATCCAGACCTACGCCTCTACCCGCAATTTGCGATACATTATCAGCGGTACTAAAACCTTCATGTAAAATTAAATGAATAACTTCATGGTCGCTTTTTTCATCATCAGGGTCTAACAAGCCTTTTTGTATCGCCTTGCGACGCACAGCCGCCGCATCGATACCTCTACCATCATCGGCCACATTTAGAATGACATAAGACCCATCACGATCAATATCTATACGTATCGTACCAGATTCAGGTTTGCCCGCAGCAACACGTTCTTCGCTGGGCTCTATACCATGAAAGACCGCATTACGTAGCATATGCTCCAGCGGTGCAATCATACGCTCTTGCACACTGCGGTCGATTTCGTTCTCAACACCAATAATATTCAGCTCCACTTTCTTGTTTAGCTGAACGGCAGTTTGCCTGACGATACGCCGCAAACGCGATGCTAAGCCCTGGAACTTAATCATTCGTGTTTGCATTAACTCTTCTTGCAGCTCTGTACTTACTCGGCTTTGCTGCTGCAATACAAATTCTGAACTGCGCACCAAGTCAGCAAGAATATCTTTAATACTATCAAGGTCACTCGCACTCTCGGCCATTGAACGAGACAGCTGCTGCATATGAGAATAGCGATCCATTTCTAGAGGATCAAAATCTTCATCCTCTTCTTGCTGCTGTTCATAACGGAAAGCAATTTGCGCTTCGGTTTCCATTTCCATTTCACGCAACTGACGCTGTAAACGACTGACTGTCTGCTCAAGCTCACTTAAGTTAAATGTTAAATCATTAATATGTTGACCTAAGCGTGAATGATAAATATTTACCTCACCGGCATGGTTAACCAAAACATCCAGCTTATCGGCACGTACACGAATTTGATCTTGCTGTGTACCCGCAGCTGCTGCTTGCTCAGCACCTTCAACAACTGTCGGCGCTTCTGCAACAGGCTTAAGTTCAATTTCTTGAGCGGCTTGTGAGCTTTGAGAACTTGGCAATATCTCTGTGTGTTTAATAGACATTGCAGACTCAGCATCACTTTCTGCCTCAAGCGGCTCAAGCGGTTCATCAGCGGTTCAAGCGGTTCAAGCGGTTCATCAGCAGCTGCTTCATAACTTTCAGCCGCTGGTGGCTCTTCAACATCTACCAATACTTCATCATCGACCACAGGTTCTAGCTTAACAGCCTCATCTGGTGGCACTTCAACTGAAATGGTTTTTGTCAGGTCATCAGGATCTAACTTACCTAAACGAATATCATCTAACTGCTGCAAATAAGATTCAGGCACAGATGGCTGACGCCCTTGCGCCATCACATCAAGCATACTTAACAAGCGGTCAACAGCACCGGTCAATGCAACTTCCAATCCAGGCGTAACGGACAGATTGCCAGATGACACTGAAATAAACAAAGACTCCAATGTATGACTTAAATCGCCAAAGTCCGACAAGCTAGCCATACGCGCCGAACCTTTTAAGGTATGCAACTGACGCATTATCTCAGCAATTTGATCACCTCGATAATCCGACTCTTTCCATGACTGCAGCTCATGCTCAATTGTATCAACCAGATCAGGCGCTTCTTCCATGAAGATTTCAATCAATTCTGCATCGATCTCAACTTCTTCAACAAAACCGGTTTTCTCCAATCGCGTTTGACGTTCAAGCTCCAACGCCTTACTGCTTCTATCTACACACTGCTCTAAAGCTCGGTTCAAATCAACATCATCAACCAGCTCAGCAGTATGCTCTTTCAAATGCGCTATACAGTTACGCACATAGTCAACGGTATTATCAAGCAAATCCAATTCTTGTGGTGACCAAGGCACGCCTAACTCAGCTAGATTATTAGCATGCTGCTCTAACAGCTTAGCTTTTTCAGCAATCAACATAAACTTGGCTGTACGCGCACTGCCATGCAGAGTATGCATAGCTCTGATCATAGCCTCTTTTTGCCGCGCACTAATCGTACCTTCTCTAGCCTTCTCACCAATGCGGGAAATTTCTGTAAGATGTGTCTCCGCCTCATCAGAAAAAATATCCAATAACGCTGGATCAACATGAATACTCAGATATTCATCGGTATAATCGATCGCCGTTTTACCTGTAGTTCCCTCACCAACATTCGCTGCTGCAGGCGGTTCTCCAGCAACCGTTATATCAGGCGTAACGATATTAGGATCAATAATATCCGGCAGGGATGTATCATTGGCATCCTGCACATCGTCAATCACAATGGCATCAGCATCAACAACCGCAGCATCAGCATCGAATGACTCGATAACTTGGTCAGCGTCATCCAAGGCACTGATTTCATCATAGTCCGAAGTCAGAATGACTTCGCTATCAGCCTCACTGTCAACCTGGCCTTCAGCATCAGCCTGAATTTCTTCCTGGTTTGTTCCATCAGCTTGCATACTGCCTGATGGAGTATCCACGCCAGTGTCTATTGAATCAATAACATCATCAATAGCAACTTCTTCAATTTCCACAATCGCCAGGTCATCGTCAGCCTCAATCACAGGGGTTTCATCCGGCAAATCGACAGGTGCATCTGCTTGCACAGCAGTATCAAACGCGGGTTGGATATCGACTTTATTCGAGCTTTCAATCGCAGGTGTTTCTTCAACAGGATGACCTGCAGCTAACAACTCCGCCCGATGCATCAAGCCATAAACGTTTTCAACTGGCTCTGGATTATTACCACGTATTTGCTCAATTAACTGCGGTAAAACACCAATCGCTTCCTCAATAACGCCAAACAAAGCAGGTGATTCGGTAATAGCGCCATCAATCAGTCGGTTTAACATATTCTCAATTGACCAGGCAAACTCACCAATGATCGTTGCCCCTACTAAGCGACCACTGCCTTTGAGGGTATGAAACGACCGCCGTATCGTCGTCAAAGACTCTCTATCATTCGCATTATTGCTCCACACCGGATATAAGCTACTGACCTTTTGCAGCTCTTCAAGAGACTCTTCTATGAAGATATCAATAATCTCTTCATCGGCATCGTCACCGATTGGTCTTAAATCACTGTAATCTCTCTGTGGTATTGGTGGCGGCGGTGGCTCTGCTGCTTTTTTAACAGCTGCTGGTTTTGCTGATTCGCTAGTTACTGCCGGCGCGATATCCTTTTCGCTAACCGGCTCAGCCTTTAAATCATCTACCAGTATGACGTCATCATCATGCAACACCTCCTCATCTGTTTCTTGAGGAAGCTTTTCAGCTCCAGGCTGACCACGACTGATATCATTAAGCCGATCAACTGCATCGTTAGCGGCAGCAACATACAACTCACTATCAACACGATTTTCTGCAACTGCTTCTAGAAAACACTCAATATTGGTAACCACATCAGCAACAGCATCCTGCTCTTGTGCCCTGGGTTTATAGGCTGATTCAATCAGTGTTGCAAAGTAACTGTGTTGTTTTTCAATAACAGGCACAACGGCATCAAGTGGCGCAACGAACATGGCGCCAGCTAGCTCTTTAAGAATACTAGGAATTGATTGTATGCCTTCGACATTTTCAGGGTGATCGATATAGGTCAAAAAGACATCTTTGACCAATGCAATATTTTTTAATGACTCATTGACCAAGCTATTTACAACACGCTGATTCTCAGCTGCTGCTTTGGTGTCGTAATCAACACTTTCATCTTCTTCGGTTTCATTGAAAAAGTTTGAGTCTACCCGGCGGGTGACATAAGCTTCGAGCTCACCTTCAATAGTCAGCAGTACACCCGCTGAAGACATAAGCGCTTCTTCACTTGGCACACCTGGACCTGACAACATATGATCCAGCTCTTCTTTCTCGTGAATAATATTCTGCCTAGCTCGCCCTAAGCCTAGCATGCCTAGAGTATCAGCAATTTTAGAATAAAGTGGCACCAGCTTTTCAAGTTGTGTCTTATCTTTCTCAGCGCTATGCGTGAAGACTTCCAAAGCGTCTTTAGCCTGATTAATCTCTTCCTGCAACGCTTCCGAAACTTTATCCAGCAACTCTTGATTTGGACCACCTAAGCGGCGTTCAGCATCAGCCAGATCATCTTGCCCTGGCAAGTATTTCTCAAGATTAAAAGCACTTTTAACTTTGGCAATGGTTTCCGTTGCTTCGCCTGAGTTGGCTACATAGTAAAGTAGGTTTTTGGTTAAATCATCGGGCAATGTTTTAGAAAACTCTTGCTCATCAAGATCTGCAAGACGCTTGATTTGCCGGTCGACCTTCCCCATTAATGATTTAAGCGCCACACTGGAATCAATGGCTGTATGTTGTAAAGACTCAACGATTGCGGTCGATACCCACCACAAGCGACGGCCTTTATCGCTACCAGAAGCTGCACGTAAGCGATTGATCACATCGTGCATTTTTGCAAAAGACTTTTCGACGTTTTTATCTTTAAACCAGCCCAGCAGACCAAGCTGGTATTGATGACGAATTTTTCGCGCTAATTCGGCAACATCCTCTCCTGTTGTCTTGGCCCCATCTAGCTCTTCGCGCAACTCATTACTACCAGCGGCGACACTTACATCTGGGAAGAATAATACATTCTCAGACAACAAGCTGGCATTGCGACAGGCACGCAAATCATTAAGTAATGGCAATAACACCATTGGCACATCTTTGTTACCAACAGCAAGACCATCTAAGTAGTCGGGCAACCTTAGTGATGCATTAAGCAGCGTCTCATAAGCATTATCGCGATTTGGAATTTCATCAGCTTTTAATGCCCGTGCGACCATCTCCATTTCTTCACTTAATAAAGCAGCACCATATATCTCCACCAGCGACAATGTGCCTCGCACTTGCCGCAGCGCCGCAATGATATCATCCAGTTTTTCAACATCTTCAGGGGCATTAATATAGAACTCGAGCTGCCGCTGAATATCAACGAGCAACTGCCGTAGTTCTTCCTTGACCCACTTAAACGAGTTGAAATGGACAGTATTTCCCAGCTGCATATTTCACCTGATTATCGTCGACCTTTCCGACGTTTGCCCTCATATCATTATTGATTAACCGCAACTCTGATTTCATCTGATTCTGGCAACTTAAAGCCAGCAACTGATGTTCTCAGCTCATTCGCTAATTCAGTCAGGTTACCAATCGACTTAGCAGTTTCGTTGGTACCTTCTGATGTTTCCAGAGTAATCCGCTGAATAACATTCATTGACTCTGAAATACTAACAGCCGTCGTGGCTTGTTCCCGAGCGTCAACAGAAATACCTTGAATCAAATCCGCCAACTCTTTCGATACCGTTTCAATTTCGTTTAGCGCGTTACCCGCATCCTCTGCCAGCTTGGCCCCAGTGACCACACCCGCAGTACTTTGCTCCATTGAGCTCACCGCTTCATTGGTATCTGTTTGAATCGTTTCTACTAGCGCAGAGATCTGCTTAGTCGCATTACCTGCCCGTTCCGCCAGACGCTGTACCTCATCGGCTACTACCGCAAAACCACGCCCCGCTTCACCGGCCGATGAAGCCTGAATAGCAGCGTTAAGTGCCAGAATATTGGTACGATCCGCAATATCGGTAATCAGTGATACAATCTCACCAATTTGCTGCGAGCTCTCACCCAGCCGTTTGATACGTTTGGAAGTCTCTTGAATCGTTTCACGAATCGAGTCCATACCCTCAATATTTCTACGCACCGTCTCGGCACCTTTATGCGCAATCTCTACCGACTTTAGTGCAACATCTGCCGAGGTCATGGCGTTTTGTGATACTTTTTCCATGGTCTGCGCCATGCTGGAAATCGCATCGGTGGCACTGGCAATTTCTGTCGCCTGCTGGCTACTTGCATCAGCCAGACGGTTCGCAATTGACTGGGTATGTTCAGATGATTGCGATACTCGTACCACCGTGTTGTTAATCGCTTCTACCAGTGAACGCAGGGCGTCAATTGAGAAGTTTACGGAGTCCGCGATCGCACCCGTAATATCCTCAGTCACTGTGGCGTGCGCGGTTAAATCACCTTCGGCCAAAGCCGTCATTTCATCGAGCAAGCGCAAAATCGCTTCCTGGTTCTTCTGGTTGATCGCAACCGAATCAGACGCACGACGACGTGCATCTTTCAGTAAGACATAAGCAATAATGATACCGAGAATAATCGCCAGACCAAATGCCGTACCGGCAATGAAAACAAACTGTACGTTTTTGTCATTCGAATTAACAATTGAGTTTTCCAGACGAACACTGAAACTTAAAACATCAGGACTGATCACCTGAATTGCAGCGGCAGCATCTTTCACTTCAAATAGCGACGGGGCGCTCTCTTGAATACCCGCGACACTGGTTTGCACACGCCCATAAGCTTCTTGTGAACGCACCAACATATTTTGTGCATCGACCGAGGTCGCCTGCTGAATTTCTAATTCACGACTACCGTTAATCAGACTATCAACAACACGGCCGTAGAAATCAAAGTCGCGTTTAAACTGATCCACCGCCGTAGAGGCACCTTCAGCACCGCTTAATATCTGGTTTAAGTTGTTTTGGGTCCGCTCGACGAATAATGATTGCCTACTGGCAACATAAAGCGTCTGATTATCAACATCGGTACTTGATAACTCAACCGCAATATCTTCTGATAAGCGCTCGAGTGGTTTTAGTACAGCCGATACATTTCTTACATAACGCGCAATGTCTGCAACCAGTGCACGCTGATTAATGATCGAGTCGACATTCAGCTTGTACTCTTCCCAAGTATCACTCAAATCACCGACCTGATCTGAATAATCAACACTCAATGCTGGCAGCTGTGTATTTGGATTACCGCTTCTGACCAAATCAAGGCTACGCTGGTATTGAGACCTGAACAGCTCCAGATTAGCAAATGCATCATCTTTACCACTGGCTGCCTCTAATGCACTGGTGGCAATTCGCTGTGAGAGCAGCTTTTGTTCCGCAATATACCCCAGATACTCTGCATTCCACTTATTCTGTAAATAGACGTAGAAAAAGATAAAACCCGAGCCTATTATCAAAACGAAGAACAATAATACCAGTAATGGCAAAGTAAGGTTCGTTGGCCGTTTGAACTTAAAGCCAGAAAACTTTGGACCTTTGAGCTTCATAGTGTTTACTCCCCACTCATGATCATGTCGCAGTTATTCCCTGATAGTAAAAACATGGATACCCCTTTACCCAGCTGTTAACCCTGATAACTCAGATATACTTAGAAACTGCTCACTATTAGCCAGCTTCATAAAGTCAAATACAGGCACCTCATCATCACCAATACGCGGGAAGGCACCCATGATGTAGCTGGATAGAGGCTCATCTAACGCTTGTGTATTTTGCGTCATACTATCCGCTCTAAAACTCCGTATCCCAGTCACAGCACTGACCAACAGCCCCGTAATTGAGTTTGCAAACCGAAATATAATAACTCGCTCCTGCATCGTTGCAGCAGGTACTTCACTATGCAAAAAACCATATAAGTTGGTAATTGGCACTAACTGGCCGCGAATATTGGCTATGCCTTCAAACCATATTTTGCTGGAAGGTATTCTCGTACACGTTACCGGGTCCAATACCTCGACAACATCCAGCATAGAAACAACCAGCTCAGCATTACCTATTTTGAAACCCACACCACGCCACTCAGCTACCGCCTCAGCAACCTGAGGCAGATTCTCTTTGTGTGAGAGCACCTTGCTCTCAATTTCCAGTAACTGCTCTATTGGCGAAGTCGCGGTCATAAATTCATCTTGCTAACAGTGAGTTCAATCGGCCAATCAGATCGGCTTCTTCAACTGGTTTAACGAGGTAATCCATCGCTCCTTGACGCATCCCCCAGACTCTATCTGTTTCGGCCCCTTTAGTGGTCAAAATAATAATGGGAATATTGGCGGTTACGGGGTCTTTGGTCAGATGACGAGTCGCCTGAAAACCGTTCATCCCTGGCATAACAACATCCATTAAAATGGCATCTGGCAACTCTTGTTTGGCCATTTTGATACCTTCCTCGGCATCATGTGCAACTATCACCTCCATGCTGTGCTTCGATAAGTACCCAGTAACAACATGGGCCTCGGTAGGTGAGTCGTCAATAATCAATACTTTCATATCAAGCTACTCAACGTCTGTATTTTCGTTCGTTTAAACTCTTTTGTTGTTACTGTACACATCATTTGCCCCCCACTAGGCCGCTTTACCAACATGTTGCTTGATGGCGCCAAGCAAATCTTCTTTGGTAAACGGCTTGGTAAGATATTGCTCTGAGCCAACAATACGGCCTCTGGCTCGATCAAAGATGCTATCTTTACTCGATAGCATAATTACCGGTGTACGCTTGAAAATACTGTTATTTTTTATCAAGGCACAGGTTTGATAGCCATCCAGGCGGGGCATTAGGATATCGACAAAGATAATATCGGGCTTGTGTTCGGTGATTTTGGCAAGCGCCTCAAAGCCATCACTGGCTGTTATAACATCACAGCCTGCCTTCTTGAGCAAGCTCTCGGCAGTTCGCCGAATTGTCTTGCTATCATCGATGACCATGACCTTAAGACCTGAAATATCGTCCGTCATAAGCTTTGTGCAATTATTTGCCTAATTTGAAACACCTAAGTGCCGAAAAATCGACACCCACTCACACACTAATTAATATTGTCCTTATTTAGAATAAGGCACTTTGAAATTTAGCTTAACTACCAGCTTTAATCAATCAAAATCCTTACAAAAAGAGCACTTAGCTCATATTCTTTAAGTCGCTAGTAAAATATGGGCTTTGCTATTTTACAGTTGAAATAGCGGCAAACCGCCCTATATTCTGAAAACACAGGAAAAAATCAGCGAACTTTACCCACCATCTGAGGGACAAAGCTGCTAAATTAACCACCTCACAACTAAGGTATGCAATGACCGTGCAAGCACTCCCTTTGGTTCCGCATTTAATTACAGCCGATAATGGCCCTATACACACATTAGAGTCTTTATTGCTCGAGCACCAAACTCGTATTGAGTCTTGGTTTCGCGATCAATGGCAGGCCACCCCACCGCCTTTTTATGCGTCAGTAGATCTACGTAACGCTCGATTTAAACTGGCGCCTGTGGATACTAACCTGTTCCCTGCAGGTTTTAATAATCTTAACCCAACATTATTGCCTTTGACCTATCATGCGGTGCAATCCGCGCTACAGCAGCACTGTCCAAATGCGGGCAATATTCTCATTATCCCCGAAAATCACACGCGTAACTTATTCTATCTGGAAAGTGTTGCCACACTCCAATACATCCTTAACCAAGCTGGCTACAATACCCGCATCGGCTCTTTACTGACAAACCTTGAGGCTAGCCAGACTATTGAACTACCCTCAGGCAAGCAGCTCACTTTAGAGCCCATTACACGCGAAGATAATAAACTCTATTTAGAAGGCTTTAAGCCCTGCGTTATTTTACTTAATAATGATCTGAGTAGTGGCCGCCCGGCAATACTGGAAAATCTCGACCAGCAAATCATACCACCTTTGAGTGTAGGCTGGAGCAATAGACTAAAGTCTGAACATTTTTCAGTCTACCGAGAAGTTGCAAATGAGTTTTCAACATTAATCAATCTCGATCCCTGGTTAATAGACCCTTTAATGCGTAACTGTGGTCACATTGACTTTATGAAACGCGAGGGCTATGCCTGCCTGGAAAAACATGTTGGCGAGTTACTGGAAGCCATTCAGAAAAAGTATGATGAATATGGCATTGATAAAAAGCCTTACGTTTTCATCAAGGCTGATGCTGGCTCGTACGGTATGGGGGTTATGACAGTAAGTAGCGTTGACGAAATCGGCAAACTGAACCGCAAACAACGCAGCCGTATGGACTCAACCAAGGAAGGCCAGAAAGTTGAAAAGGTCATTATTCAGGAAGGGGTTTATACCAGTGAGAAGCTAAGCACAGGTGATGTTGCCGAACCTGTTGTCTACATGGTGGACCGTTTTGTTGTCGGCGGCTTTTATCGCGTGCACACTGATAAAGACCATGCTGCCAGCCTTAACTCGCCCGGCATGCACTTTGAACCGCTGGCTTTTGCCGAGTCTTGCAGCTCTCCTGACCATAATTGCCAACCAGACGATGAGCCTAACCGTTTTTATGCTTACGGGGTAATTGCCCGCTTGGCCTTACTGGCTGCTGCCAGAGAAATTGCACAAGAAACCGCTCAAGATACATCAATTACGCAAGCCAATACCTAAAGCACGACAATGACCATAAAACTTGGTGTAGTGATGGACCCCATCGGGTCTATCAACCCTAAAAAAGACTCAACGCTGGCGATGCTGCTTGCCGCTCAGGCACGCGACTGGTCACTGTATTATATTGAGCAAAGCGATCTCTACCTCAGTGATGGCGACTGTTATGCCAATATGCGCCCTCTACAGGTCTTTGGGCAACAGGACCGATGGTTTACGCTGGGCGAGACACAAACGCAGGCACTGAACACCTTAGATGTCGTGCTAATGCGAGTAGATCCTCCCTATAACATGGAGTACATCTATACAACTTATTTGCTCGAACGCGCCCAAGCAAGCGGTGTTAAGGTTGTCAATAACCCCGCTAGCCTGCGCTTGATCAATGAAAAGCTATTCATTGCCTGGTTTAGCGAACTCTGCACAGCAACGCTGGTCTCCTCACAACAGGCTCAGCTAAGAGCTTTTCTTGCTACGCATCAGGATATTATCCTCAAACCACTCGATGGCATGGGCGGCCAATCTATTTTTCGCATTCAACAAGGCGATCCAAACACCAGCGTTATATTGGAAACCATGACGCAAGGCGACCGTGCCACCATCATGGCACAACGTTATATTCCCGAGATTAGCGCTGGTGATAAGCGGATATTACTGATTAACGGTGAAGCTATCCCCTACGCGCTGGCGCGCATCCCTGCCCATGGGGAGTCTCGTGGCAATTTGGCCGCCGGCGGTCAGGGCGAAGGCCGACCGCTTAGCGAACGCGATTTGGAAATCTGCCACAAAGTGGGTCCAGTTATTCGTGATATGGGTATTATGTTCGCCGGACTTGATGTCATAGGCGACTACCTGACAGAAATCAATGTTACCAGCCCAACATGCATTCGCGAGCTCGACGCCTTGTATTCACTGGATATCGCCGACCAACTCATGGACCAGATTACTATCGCACTCAAGCAAAACCAATAGCCTATTAGAATATTTCACTTCGATCACAAGTTATGGTTACAATGCAGCAATATGATGAATATTGTGATCCGGCAATAACATGACTGCGACACTGGCGCCTGCATACCCATCAAAAAACGCTCCACCGATTAGCGCATCAGACAGGCTCAGCTTAACGGTTTTTTTAGCCGCCTCTGTACATGCGGTATTTATTCTGGGCTTCGGCTTCGCACCGGAAGACCTAGCCGACCTTGACCCACCTGCAGCACTGGAAATTATTCTGGTACAAAAGCACAGCGACAAGACACCAGAAAAAGCTGACTACCTCGCTCAAGCAGCGCAAGACGGTGGTGGCGAAAGCGATCAGCGTAATCGCCCAAGCGAACTGTTCACGTCTCCCGAACTCAGCCAGGAAGCAGGCATTGCGCCACAGCCTGTTCAAGGGGGTAACCCACTGCAACATCAGGACATGAGCCAACGCCTGATTACCCAGTTATACGCTGAGAACAAAACCGTTGAGGTTGAGAAAAAACAAGCCTCTGAATCCCAAAACACTCAAACAGACGAAATATTGGACTACGACCTGGAAATTGCCCGCTTGGCCGCTGAGTTAAATATGAAAAAACAGGCTTACGCCAAACGCCCCAAAAAGCTGGTACTAACGGCAAGTACGCATGAGTACGCGCCCGCTCAATATATGCATACCTGGGTCGAAAAGGTCGAGCGTATCGGCAACCTCAATTACCCGGATCAGGCACTAAAAAATGAAATTGAAGGTTCGTTGATGTTAGAGGTTGAGCTTAAGTGGGACGGCAGCATTATCGAAGTGAATCTGATAAAGTCCTCCGGATCCACTGTTTTAGATGAGGCAGCCAAACGGATTGTTGAGCTTTCTTCGCCATTTACCCCTTTCCCTTCAGACTTACGTCAGCTGGCTGACCACTTGGAAATTGTACGTACCTGGCAATTCAGCGGGGACGGACTCAATACCCACTAACAAACACTGACAAACAGAAAATCGCGCCGCCACTGTTGTGCTGGCCTGCACAGATTCCACCTTTGGTGTTGTTAAATTGACCAAAAATCGTGCATAAAGCGTTCAAAGAAACTACACTATAATTGCTCGCGATACTTTTTTAGCGCATCTGTATACGCCGATATGCAATTATCTTTCGGTATTAAGGTCATAAGTATATATAAACCGGCATCCTGCATGTCGGCCTTATTAAATAACGTCCTGACTGTGCACCCATAAAACTGAAGATAACAATGACTGCAAATCTGACCAATCACTTCTTGATTGCCATGCCAAATTTAACCGACCCTAATTTTTATCGGACGGTAACTTATATCTGTGAGCACAATGAACAACGTGCCATGGGCCTGGTACTCACCCGCACAACAGATTTTTGTTTTTCCGAGCTGATGCAGCAAATGCAAATCCACAGCATCCAACCCGAACTGCGCAATAAAATGATTCTGGCAGGCGGGCCGGTAGCGACTGACAGCGGCTTTATCTTACACCGACCTATCGGCAATTGGGATTCCACAATATCGGTGACAGACAATGTTGGCCTGACCACCTCGGCTGACATCCTCAACGCTATTGCCAATGAGCAAGCCCCCCAGGATGCCATTATTACCCTGGGCTATGCCGGTTGGGACGGTGGACAGCTTGAAAATGAAATTGCGGATAATATTTGGCTCACTCACCCTGCTGATGAAGACATCCTGTTCAACACAGCCGCAGAGCAACTGTGGCATGCGGTCGCCAATGCAATGGGCATTGACTTATGCCTGATATCCGGTGAAGCCGGCCACGCCTAACACAAAGAGAACGACTATTAACTACGTTAATCAACAAGCGCCTTATACCACGATTATCGGCTTTGATTTTGGCCAACGACGTATTGGCGTTGCCATTGGTCAACCAATAACGGGCACCGCAAGCCCGCTCACCACAATCGAAAACAACAATAACGGTGTTAACTGGGCAGCACTCACTGATTTAATACGCGAATGGAAGCCTGATGCCATTGTAGTTGGCTTACCACTACATAAAGATGGCAGCGACAGCCCAAGCACCAAAGCCGCTCGTAAATTCGCCAAAGAACTACAACAGCGCTTTGCTTTACCTGTTTACATGCACGATGAAAGTCTGACTTCCTCATCAGCTAAGAGCCTCATTCGCGAACAACACCAACAAGGCTTACGTTCACAAAAAAACCACAAGCAAGATATTGATAAACTGGCTGCCTCATTTATCCTGGAGAGCTGGCTACTATCAACTTATCACCAGTCCCACTAAGCACAAGCCCCAATAACAACGTAATAAAATTGCAGAATTATCCGGGCCGCCCCGCTATAATACCCCCCCATGACGAGTACGCTTACCCAAGCTGGCAATCTGCAGCTGAACCACCGAGGACAGCTTCAGCATCTATTGGATATTGAAGGTCTCAACCAGTCGTTAATTACCACTATTCTCGATACCACAGAGACCTTTGTTGACATTAACGACCGAGCTGTAAAAAAAGTCCCGAATCTACAAGGCAAAACCGTTGCCAATATTTTCTTTGAAGCCAGCACTCGCACACGCACCACATTTGAGTTAGCGGCTAAACGCCTCTCGGCTGATGTACTCAATATCAATATCAGCACTTCAGCCACTGCGAAAGGCGAGTCTTTACTGGACACAGTGAAAAACCTTGAGGCAATGCAGTGCGATATGTTTGTTATCCGACATGAAAACAGTGGTGCAGCCTACTTTCTGGCACAGCATGTGGCACCACATGTGAGTGTCATCAATGCGGGTGATGGCCGACACGCTCACCCGACCCAAGCCTTACTCGATATGTTTACGATTCGCCGCCATAAGCGCGACTTTAGCAAGCTCACTGTCGCGATTGTTGGGGATATTTTGCACTCCCGCGTAGCCCGCTCACAGATTCATGCTTTGAACTTATTAATGACGGCTGATGTACGAGTGGTTGCCCCCAAAACACTGCTACCGGCCGACGTAACAAGCATGGGCGTCAAGGTATACCATAATATGGATGAAGGCATCCGTGATGCGGATGTCATCATCATGTTGCGCTTGCAAAAAGAGCGCATGCAAGGCGCTTTATTGCCCAGCGAGCAA
Organism: Gammaproteobacteria bacterium; assembly: GCA_965230615.1. Classification (GTDB taxonomy): domain Bacteria; phylum Pseudomonadota; class Gammaproteobacteria; order HTCC5015; family HTCC5015. The sequence continues at coordinate 3,268,859 of OZ246012.1, read as the reverse complement.
GAGTACTTTCAGTTGTATGGCCTGACACGCGAACGTTTAAAACTGGCGCAGCAAGATGCTATTGTCATGCACCCAGGCCCTGCTAACCGAGGCGTTGAAATTGAATCTGACGTTGCCGACGGCCCACAGTCGGTTATTCTTGAACAGGTCACAACAGGCATTGCTGTTAGGATGGCGGTTATGTCCATGGCACTGAAAAACCGCCAGGTAAGCCCGCTATGAGTACTGACAAAATATGTATCCGCGCTGGCCACCTGCTTGACCCGGCTCAACAGCTCGACCAAATCGGCGATCTACACATTGCTGATGGCAAAATTATTGCCGCCGGTGACAATGCACGCGAAGACTTCACCGCCGATCAAACTATCGATGCCGAAGGGCTGCTGGTATGCCCGGGAGTGGTTGACCTAAGCGCCCGGCTACGCGAACCCGGCCTGGAACACAAAGCCACTATTGCCAGCGAGATGCGGGCGGCGGCGCTATCCGGTATCACGACAGTTTGCATGCCTCCTGATACTGACCCGGTTATCGATGAGCCAGCGGTTGTCGAACTTATCCAAAAGCGCGCGCAACAAGCCAGCGGCGCGCATGTTGTCACTTTAGGCGCGCTAACCGTTGGTTTAGGCGGCACACAATTGAGTGAGCTGGCCGCACTCAAAGCAGCCGGTTGCGTCGGTGTCAGCAATGGCATGCGAGCGATTGATGATTTATGCGTACTAAGACGCGCGATGCAATATGCTGCAACCCATAAGCTAACAGTCCATATCACACCTTTACATAAACAACTAGCGCAACAAGGCGTTGCCCATGAAGGCGCGATTGCTACCCGCTTAGGCCTGCCTGGCATACCTGTTTCCGCTGAGACGGTGGCCATTGCACAATACTTGGCCCTGGTTGAAGATACTGGCGTACAGTTACATTTTGGCCGCTTATCGTCTGCCGCCGCAGTGACTTTACTAGCTGAGGCACGACAAAAAGGGCTACCTGTTACAGCCGATGTTGCCATTCACCATCTCTATTTGTCCGAGCTTGATTTAATCAACTTCAACAGTAGCGCACATATTATTCCACCGCTAAGATCAGATGCTGATCGTACAGCCCTGATCAACGCTGTCGCTGATGGCACCATACAAGCGATCTGTTCTGACCATCAACCACATGAACGCGATGCCAAACTCAAACCTTTTTCAGCCACTGAAGCAGGCAGTGCTGGTCTTGACACACTACTGCCATTAACACTGCAACTGTGCAATGAAAACAAAATATCAATGGCCACAGCCATTGCGGCCTTGAGCAATACACCAGCCAATATATTAGGATTACCAACAGGCAGCTTACAAGTGGGACAAACGGCCGATGTTTGCATCTTTGACCCCAAACAAGAATGGCAGGTACAGGCAAATAGCTGGTATAGCGCTGGGCTTAATTCAGCTTTCGAAGGCTGGCCTTTACAAGGTAAAACAGTACAAACATTGATTGCCGGACAAACCATCCGTTAAGGTCGCTGTGCCAACAGCAAAACAACAAGTTTATATTACTCAACAGCAAATATTGACAGCAGACTATCAGCTGCTGCAACTCAAGACGGCTTCAAACGACTGGGCAGCAGGGCACTACCTTACACTGCAGCTGGGCCCCACTGACAAAGCACATGTGATTATCATGCGCGATACTGCTGAACACTTGGAATGTCTATACCAAGGGCCAGACCTACAACACTTAGTCAATCCAGCAAGGCCTATCACAGCCAGCCTGCATGGCACTGCACTTAATATCGATCACGATAAGTCAGCCTATATTTTACTTTCTCAAGACTATGCCATGGCCAGCTTAATCGCCTGCGCTGCCCAGTTGCGCCAACAACACAATCGCATAACCGCTTTTCTGCAGTTCAATCAACCCAGCCCTTTTGTGACAAGACCCTCCCAGATTTTACTACCTGCTTGTCCGAGCCACGTGTTAGCCTGCCTGCCCTTACTAGAAGACTGGCATATCGCTTCACGTTTATGTTATGCCGATAGAGACGGCCCCTGTCCTGCGGGTTACTTCGAAGGTACTGCTGTTGAGCTATTGCGCGATTACTGGCAAAGCCTTAGCTCTTCGGCACAACACAACACTCAGTTGCTGTGTTGTGGCTCTGATACATTTATTCAACAAGCGAATCAGGTAGCAGGCAGTTATAATATTGCAATGAGCGCTGCGCGATTACCGAAACCACAGTATTAACAGCGGCATTTATATCTGCGCTACAGGCAGACGAGATACTTTTTATAAAAATAATTAATAGCAACACATTGCGCGCTATATCACTTTTATTACCAACTAATCAGTATCCAGATCCTCTAGCGACTCTAAGGCTGAAGACCCTGCCGAAGTGTCTGACTGATCAATATTCTTAGCACCACCACCGAAATTAATTTTCCACTCTAGGTTGGTGCGTGAATCTGCATAACTCAGGGCTGACTCCAGCTCAATCTTACCTTCCTGGAACAACGCAAATAAGCCTTGATCAAACGTCTGCATGCCAGACTTACCCGCCTTTTCCATAATCTCTTTAATTTCACCCATTTCTGACTTGCGAATTAATTCAGAAATATAAGGGGTATTAATCATGACCTCGACAGCAGCGACCCGACCACCGCCCTTTGCGGGCACCAGACGCTGTGAAATAATCGCACGCAGATTCATCGATAAGTCCATTAGGATTTGATTTTTCTGCTCTGGTGGAAACAAATTAATAATTCGATCCAATGCCTGGTTAGCATTCACCGCATGCAGCGTACTTAGACACAAATGCCCCGTATCCGCATAGGTAATCGCAGCTTCCATCGTTTCCAGATCGCGTACCTCACCGATTAAAATTACATCGGGCGCTTCACGCATCGCTTCACGCAATGCATTTTCGTAAGAGTGTGTATCCAGGCCAATTTCCCGTTGACCAACAATGCACTTTTTATGTTCATAGACAAACTCAATAGGATCTTCAATCGTAAGAATATGACCCGGTGCAGTATTGTTACGGTGATCAATCATCGCAGCCAATGTGGTGGACTTACCCGAACCGGTAGAGCCAACCATTAGGATCAAGCCATTTTTCTCCATCACAATCTCTTTGAGCACCGGCGGCAAACCCAATTCATCGACCTGTGCAATACGAGATTTGATATAGCGGATAACCATTGAGACTTCACCGCGCTGCGTATAAATATTTACGCGAAAGCGGCCCATACCCGGCTTACTCACACCTAAGTTAAGCTCAAGGTTATCTTCAAAGTCCTCTTTTTGACGCGCATTCATCAAGCTATAAGCCAGCTTCTTCACCATACCTGGCTCTAGAGGCGCTTTACTCACCGGCTTGATCACACCTTGTATTTTGATACTGGGCGGCGCGCCCGTGGTAAAGAATAAGTCAGAAGCTTCCTTCTCGGCCATCAACTTCATATAAGGGTCAAGTGCGCTCATAAACCTACCGTTTGTCTTGTCTATCCGTAGTATTGATTACTGATTATTGAATTTTGAGTTCTTTAACTTCATCCATCAAATCAGTTTCTTTGGCGCGTCGGCCCTCTAGCTTCAGGCGCAACCGCAAATCATTCACCGAATCTGCATTACGTAAACCTTCATCAACACTGATAGCACCTTCTTCGATCAAGTCAAATAAAGCCATATCAAATGTCTGCATACCATGCTCTTTCGATTTAGACATTAATGTTTTCATCTCATGCACTTCGCCCTTGAGAATCAGATCAGCCATTAATGGCGTATTGATAAGCACCTCAACAGCAGCACGACGACCTTTACCATCAACCGTACGCACCAAACGCTGCGACACAACTGATTTCATATTTAGAGACAAATCCATAAACAACTGTTCACGCCGATCTTCTGGAAAGAAGTTAATAATACGATCCATCGCCTGATTGGTGCTATTAGCATGCAAGGTACATAAACATAAATGCCCTGTTTCAGCAAAAACAATCGCATGCTCCATTGTTTCGCGGTCACGCACCTCACCAATCAAAATAACATCAGGCGCTTGCCGCAAAGTATTTTTCAGCGCAACTTCCCAATCTTCAGTATCCGTGCCAATTTCCCGCTGGGTAACAATACAGCCTTTATGATGATGCACAAACTCAATCGGGTCTTCGATAGTAATGATATGCCCAAAGGTGTTGGTATTTCGATAGTCAATCAAAGCGGCCAATGACGTTGATTTACCTGAACCGGTACCACCCACAAATACAACCAATCCTCGCTTAGTCATGGCAATATCTTTTAGGGAGGGTGGCAGTCTTAACGCCTCGAAATCTGGGATATCAGCCGTGATAATCCGAATCACCATACCAATGCTACCGCGCTGCACGAACGCATTCACACGATAACGCGATACCCCTGTCAGACTGATGGCAAAATTACATTCATTGGTTGCTTCAAATTCTGCAATTTGCTTATCATTCATTATGCCACGGGCAAGTTCCTGGGTATGCTCGGGCATTAATTTTTGCTTGGACACTGCTGTTAGCTTGCCATCGATTTTCATTGAAGGAGGCGCACCAGCAGTAATATACAAATCTGATCCATTTTTGGTTTTTATCATGCGCAATAAATCGTGCATGAATTTAATGGCCTTATCGCGATCCATAACTAACCTCGTATTATCAGCGCATTACAATGTATCAGGGTTACTGGCTTTTGTCTGCGCTTCTGCTTTATTAACAATACCTTTTTCCAGCAGATCTTTTAAATTTTGATCTAATGTCTGCATACCAAAAGCCTGTCCGGTTTGAATGGCCGAATACATCTGTGCCACTTTATCTTCCCGAATCAGGTTACGAATAGCCGGTGTACCTATCATAATTTCATGCGCCGCCACACGACCACCGCCATTTTTCTTCATTAGGGTTTGTGAGATCACCGCTTTTAATGACTCAGACAACATAGAGCGCACCATCGGCTTTTCCGCCGCCGGAAAAACATCCACAACCCGATCAATCGTCTTCGCTGCTGAACTGGTATGCAAAGTACCAAACACCAAGTGACCTGTTTCAGCGGCGGTTAACGCCAAACGAATAGTTTCCAAATCGCGCATTTCACCCACCAGGATGGTATCGGGATCTTCTCGCAATGCTGAGCGCAAGGCCTCATTAAAGCCCATTGTATCGCGATGTACCTCACGCTGATTGACTAGTGACTTTTTACTTTCATGCACAAACTCAATAGGATCTTCAACCGTTAAAATATGGCCATGCTCAGTTTCGTTCTTGTGATTAATCATGCCCGCCAATGTCGTTGACTTACCTGAACCAGTAGGTCCGGTGACGAGCACAATGCCGCGAGGGTATTTAGAAATACTTTGGAAGATCGCTGGCGCGCCTAAATCTTCCAGCGTCAAAATCTTTGACGGAATGGTTCGAAAAACCGCTCCAGCCCCCCGCTGATGATTAAATGCATTAACGCGAAAGCGCGCCAGACCGGGGATTTCGAATGAAAAATCAGTTTCCCAAAATTCCTCATAGTCTTTACGCTGCTTATCATTCATGATGTCATACACCATGGCATGCACCGCTTTGTGGTCCATTGGGTCGACATTAATACGGCGCACATCCCCATCAACCCGAATCATAGGTGGCAAACCTGCAGATAAATGCAAATCCGAAGCACCATTTTTTACACCGAAGGCTAGCAATTGAGCGATATCCATGAAATTCCCCGCTTGAACGTATTAGCTAGATATATTTACCAAAACAGTCACTATACATTAAGATAATCACTTACCAAACTTACTGCGATCACCCGCTTTATGCAAACTCTAGAAGACAGACTATCACAAGTTCGCAATCGTATTCATATTGCTGAGTCTGAATTTAATCGCAATCCAGGATCGGTACAACTGCTAGCTGTCAGCAAAACACAAACTGTTGCACAAATCAGCGCCGCATATACTTTGGGCCTGCGTAACTTTGGTGAAAATTACTTGCAGGAAGCCCAACAAAAAATTCAGCAATTACAACACTTGAGCATTAATTGGCACTTTATTGGCCATATTCAAACCAATAAAACCCGCACAGTCGCCCAATTATTCAACTGGGTCCATAGCGTAGACCGTGTGAAAATCGCCAAACGCCTTAGTGAACAACGGCCAACAACACTTGAACCTTTAAATATCTGCCTGCAGATAAATATAGATCATCAAAGCAATAAAAGTGGGTTCTGTTTACAGGATCTGCCAGCGGCTGCCGCAGAAATACAATCACTGCCACATATCAAATTACGCGGTTTAATGGCAATCCCTAAAGCCAGAAATGACTTTTCTGCACAATTGGAGACTTTTCGGCAGCTGCAGCAAGCGCAGCAAGCCTTACAAAACCAAGGTATTTATCTGGATACATTATCAATAGGCATGAGCCGTGACCTGGAAGCCGCCATTGCCGCAGGCGCGACCATTATACGCATAGGCACTGCCTTGTTTGGCCCCAGAACCGCTGTTACAGAAGACACCTAAAAAAATACTGAATCAAAAGGCGAAACAGTGAAAACTCAAGCCTGGCAACGCTTGAAACAGGTATAATAATCCACATATCAAACTCCAATAACCATAGATAAATTAAGAGATATGCATGAGTAAAGCGAACAATGCGACCATCGGCTTTATTGGTGGCGGCAATATGGCCAGCAGTTTAATTGGCGGCCTGCTACAAGGGGGCCAGGCAGCTGAGCAAATCTATGTTGCTGAACCCAACACAGCACAGCAGCAAACGCTAGCTGAAAATTTTGGCATTCAGCTCGCTGCCCACGCCAGCCAAATCATCCAGCACTGCGATTGCATTGTGCTTGCTGTCAAACCACAAATTATGCAAGCTGTTATTAACGACTTTCGAGATTCACTCGCAGCACATAAGCCGCTGTTTATTTCGATTGCCGCAGGCATTCAAGAACACACTCTGGCACGCTGGCTAGGCAATGATCATGCGATTGTTCGCTGCATGCCAAATACCCCGGCATTAATTCAACTCGGTGCCACAGCACTGTTTGCAAACACCCAAACAAGCGACCAACAAAAAGCACTGGCTGAGTCGATCCTAGCAACCGCTGGCATCACCTTATGGCTAGAGCAAGAATCGGAAATGGATGCCGTAACTGCAATATCAGGCAGTGGCCCGGCTTATTTTTTCCTTGTTATCGAAGCATTACAGGCCGCCGGGGAAAAACTCGGACTTAGCCCAGAACAAAGTCGTTTGCTCAGCATTCAAACAGCTGTTGGCGCCAGCCGCATGGCACAAGCTGACTCAGAACCTGCTAGCGTTCTACGACAACGTGTTACATCCAAAGGCGGCACAACAGAGCGTGCCATAGCGACGTTTCTTGACGGCGACTTGCCTGCACTATTCCAAGCAGCCACAACGGCCGCTTACACGCGCTCGCAAGAATTAGCACTAGAACTTGATACAGACTAAATAGGTATTGCGATGGGAAGCTCTTATTTTACCGACCCGATTGAATTCATACTTACCACACTTATTGATTTGTATATGTTGGCTGTCGCCTTGCGCTTCCTGCTGCAATGGGTAAGAGCGGACTTCTACAATCAACTATCACAGGCACTGGTAAAAATTACCAACCCACCATTAATACCCTTGCGTCGCATCTTACCTGGCTTTGGTGGCGTAGACTTCGCCTCACTGGTACTGCTTTTTGTGCTAGCCTGGATCAAGCATGCCATTGTCTTTATGCTCAAAGGGGTCTCTGCCATTGTCGCCTTCCCGACCATTTCAATACTGTCTATTGCCAGCATGCTTGATCTATTCTTGAATATCTTTTTATTCAGCATTCTTATTCAAGTCATATTGAGCTGGGTTGCTCCTAATCAGTACAACCCAATAACCATGTTGCTCTATCAGTTAACCGACCCCTTGCTCAAACCAGCGCGGCGCTTAATTCCGCCTATGGGCGGCTTAGACTTATCACCAATGGCGGTTATGATGCTGATTTACGTAACTAAAATGATGCTGATAAGGCCATTAGAATACATGGCTTTTTAATCAAAAAACCAACACCGGATAAATCAGGCAAAGAGGAGCAAACGCATCGCTTATCACTGGAGCGGCAAAACACTCATTATCAATGTTTACTTACAGCCCAAAGCTGCAAGCGATGAGTATGTTGGACTTCACGGTGACAGCTTTAAAATCAGGATTACCGCACCGCCAGTGGATGGTAAAGCGAATATACATTTGTGCCACTATCTCGCTAGGCTATTTGGTGTTTCCAAAAGCGCAGTCACACTGATTAGTGGCAATAATTCACGCAGAAAAAGACTGCAAATCAATGAACCTCAAAAAATACCACATTGGCTTGCCGCAAAAGAATAACACTCTATTGCAAGCAACATCTGGCCCTATTAGACTTCAGCCTACAATTTTATTATGGATTATTAATGCCTAACGATTTCCCAGCGGACTCAGTTGGCCTGGTCAGACCAAGCACTGTACACTTTACCGAACCGCTAGCCCTACAAAGCGGCAAAGTACTCCCTGAGTACGATATCATCATGGAAACGTATGGCACCCTGAATACTGACTGTTCAAATGCTGTCCTGATCTGCCATGCCCTCTCCGGCGATCACCACGCGGCAGGCTATCATGAAGGACAAAGCAAGCCCGGCTGGTGGGAGAATGCCATTGGGCCAGGCAAGCCGATTGACACCAATAAGTTCTTTGTCGTCAGCATCAATAATCTGGGTGGCTGCAGTGGCTCCACAGGGCCTGCATCCATTAACCCAGCCACCAATAAACCTTATGGCCAAGACTTCCCAATTGTCACCGTTAAAGACTGGGTTAATTGCCAGCATCGTCTCATGCAACATTTGAATATTCCACAGTGGGCTGCGGTTATTGGTGGCAGTCTTGGCGGTATGCAAACATTACAATGGAGCATAGACTACCCTGACAAGCTACAACACGCCCTGATCATTGCTGCCGCGCCTAAAGTTAATGCGCAAAACATTGCGTTCAATGAAATTGCGCGTGCCGCCATCTTGTCTGACCCAGAGTTTCACAATGGTCGATATTATGAACATAATGTCGTGCCTGCGAGAGGCTTGCGCTTAGCCAGAATGTTAGCTCACATAACATACCAATCTGATGATTCAATGGGCGATAAGTTTGGCCGAGAGCTCAGAGAAGACAAGTTCAACTACTCTTACGAAGTTGAGTTTCAGGTTGAGAGCTATTTACATCATCAAGGCCAGTCTTTCGTTGATCGCTTTGACGCCAACACTTATTTATTAATGACTAAAGCACTGGACTATTTTGACCCTGCGGCCAACTATCAAAACAACCTCGCTAAAGCGCTTCGGCAGTCCAGCTGTCAGTTCTTGGTGATTTCGTTCACTACCGACTGGCGCTTTTCGCCGGCACGTTCGCGTGAAATTGTTAAAGCGCTGCTCGATGCCGATCGCGATGTCAGCTATGCTGAAATTGAGGCACAGCAAGGTCACGATGCTTTTTTATTAAAAAACCCTCAGTATATAGCAGTTCTCAGCAACTACTTAAAACGCATCAACACAACAACCGTCTCTCAACAGGTAAATAGCGATGCGCGTTGACTTATCACTGATTAGCAACTGGATTGAGCCTGGCAGTCGAGTGCTGGATTTAGCCTGTGGAGATGGCACTTTGCTTGCCCACCTGCAACAGGAAAAGTCTGTGACAGGCTATGGCATCGAAATTGACCCTAAACATATTCTGCAATGCATTGAAAAAGGCATTAACGTTATCCAAACTGACCTGGACGCGGGCTTATCTGATTTTGACGACAACTCATTTGACTATGTTGTGATGACACAGTCTTTGCAAGCCATGCACTTTCCAGACCGTTTGCTCAAAGAAATGTTACGTGTGGGACACCAAGGTATTGTATCGTTCCCAAATATGGGTCACTGGAAATGCCGTTGGCAATTTGCTGTTGGCGGTCATATGCCAATAACCAAGGCGCTAGACAATAACTGGTACGATACACCTAATATCCATCTGTGCACCTTACAAGACTTTCAACAACTCTGCACCAATCAAGAGATACGCATCCTGCAACGAGCTGCTGTTGATTACAGTCTAGAATCAAAATGGCTCATTGATCTCGCGCCAAACCTGCTTGCAGAAATTGCACTCTATCGTTTCGCCAAACAATAGCTTTACAGCATAGCCCTACGGAATCACACGTAGCTAAACAGTATGCTAAGTGCTTTTTATAGCTCACCGCATAATGGCATATGAAATAATAACGCCAATCAAAAAGGTCACTACAACAATCACATTCATAACTAACATATACCTATTGAACACGGTAAAAAATGCACAATAACCTAAAGCGCTTATTATCGACTTGCCAAATTATGTAAAAAACTTCGAAAAACACTATAAAAATGGCGTTTTTCTTAATTTTTTATATGGCATTTTTAGAAAATGTGTTATCTTCGTTTTCTATATTCCCATCAATTTTGTTTAGGAGTTATTAATGGCTGCTAAAAAGAAACAGACTGTGCAAAAGCCACCAACGAAGTCTGAAATCTTTGCACATATTTCAGAAGAAACAGAGTTAAGCCGCAAAGAGATCGCGGCCGTATTCGATTCATTGACTGGCTTGATAGAAAAGAACCTTAAGCCTAGAGGCCCAGGCTTCTTTAACCTGCCAGGTTTGCTTAAGATCAAAGTCGTTAAAAAGCCAGCAACCAAAGCCCGCAAAGGTATTAATCCTTTTACTGGCGAAGAGACAACTTTTAAAGCTAAGCCAGCTAGAAAAGTTGTTAAAGTACTGCCACTGAAAGGTCTAAAAGATATGCCTTAATCAAGGGCAATCTTTTACAGTGTGATATTACTAAAAGGGCTTGGGAATTTATCCCAAGCCCTTTTTTTATATAGCAAACCCAGTCTGTTTTTCTGAATAGTCAACGCTGCTCTTCTGCTCGCAACTTAGCCCGTATAAAGTCACCATGCGATAAATACAATAAATCCGCAATACGGCGAATTCTATGATCCTCATACTTATCTATATGACCATCCGCAAAAGCGACACGCCACAGCTGTTCCAGTAGGTAGTTTTTTTCTAAATGGGAACAATGCTCATTGAGCACTTTGGTAAACTCATACATTGAGGTCGCCGCCTCAGCAGTATCGGCCGCTAAAGCCATCAACTCATCTGCTTCGGCAACATCTAAATCAAATACCTTTTGCAAAGCTGAGACAATCGTTTTGGCCTCAGCTGCCTGCAATTCAAAATCAGCCGCTGATACTTCAACAAGCAAGGCTGCGGCTGCCAACTCTAATCCATGCGATTTAGCAACAGGCTCATCAGGCCCGGAAAACAAGGCTTGTATTTTAGCAAGCATAATAATGATTAATTTATCGTCTGCTTGTGCCTATAACGGTCACGCTCAAAATCTGAGAAAAACATATTCAAATAAGAGTGCTCTATGGGCTTGCTCGAAATGTCATGCCGCAAATTTTGCTCAGCCACATAGGTCGTCTGATTATCACTCTCATCGACCAAGATATGATACCAAGGCTGATCCTTTGCAGGACGGGAAACGGCCACCTCATCATACCATTGCTGAGTACCTGAAAACTCTGGATCAACATCAACAATAACACCGCGGTAACCAAATTTGGCATGCAATACAATCTCTCCAACATTAAACCCAGCGATCTGTTTCATCATTTTCACCCACCAGAAATTAGGCATTTTTATCGCGTCTACTGGCTTATTAATACCAGCCGCTATACACTTGGTCACCAAAGTCACTTATATAGTTCAATTTGGGGACACAATCTTTGTTTACAAGGGCTATACAAGCTATTAAACCTGCAATAATAGGGGTTCTGACACTCTACTTACCTGTTGTAGGACTGGCCAATGCCGGGCTAACCGACAGGCTGATTGTCAAATTCAGTGATAACAGCATTGCCCAGCAACAGCAATTATCCGCGAGCGATTTAGCAACGCTCTCCAATGTTTTGGGGCAAACCGTTACTCATGTACGCCGCAGTAGCGCCAAACGGCAAATTATCCGCCTGGCAACGCCAGTCAGCACAGCCACTGCCAAAACATTGAGCAACAGACTGGCCACAATCACCACGATTGAAAGCGCCGAGCCAGATTTACGCCGTTTTCCTGCTTTAACGCCAAATGATAGCGACTTCAATAACCAATGGTATTTATTTGAGGCAGGTGGCGGTATCAACGCTGACAATGCCTGGGACACCACGATTGGCGACGCAAACACTGTTGTCGCAGTGCTTGATACAGGCATCACCATACACCCTGAATTAAGCGGCCGTATTCTTGGAGGCTATGACTTTATTGCCGATATTGATGCGGCTAACGATGGTGATGGCAGGGACTTTGACCCAAGCGACCCGGGTGATGCTGCCGCAGCGGATGAGTGTGGCCCTGGCGCAATTGCAAGCAACAGCTCCTGGCATGGCACATTAATTTCAGGGATTATCGCCGCTAATACAGATAACAATACAGGCATTGCCGGTATTGACCATCGCGCGATGATTTTGCCGGTTCGAGTGCTCGGCAAGTGTGGCGGTTTTGTCTCTGATATTGCCGATGCTATTCGTTGGGCTGCAGGCATTAACGAGGCAGGCCTGCCTCCCGGACCTGCCAGCCCGGCACAAATTTTAAACCTTAGCTTTGGTGCCAGTGGTGAGTGCTCACAAACTGAACAAGAAGCCATTAATGCGGCCATCGCCAATAATGTGCTGGTTATTACTGCCGCTGGCAATGATGCCACAGATGCCAGTGGTTTCTCACCAGGCAACTGCGAGAATGTCATCAACGTCGCCGCCTCCAGCCGCCAAGGCGGAGAAACCTGCTATACAAACTTTGGTAACAGCATTGATATTAGTGCGCCTGGCGGTAATGACAGCAGTGGCTTTTGCGCAGGTCCAGCAACCGACGGTATATACACAACCACTAACAGCGGTTTAACCGCACCAGTCGATGCTATATTTGGCTTTACCTCCGGCACAAGCTTTGCTGCCCCCATGGTGTCCGGTGCAGCCGCATTAGTGCTTGCAGCAAACCCTCTGCTAAGCCCAGAACAAGTTAGCTTTACACTGCAAACCAGCAGCCGCGTCTTTCCGACGGGCACCAATGATGGCTTTAGCGACTGTACAACCGATCGCTGCGGTGTAGGATTACTGGATACTGCAGCGGCCGTTGAGGCTGCCAGTAATAATGCGCTAGGCGGTCAGGGTGATGGCTTTATTCGAATGGGGCAAGCCAACCTGTGCGTCACTGAAGGTACCGCTTTTGTTAACCTTACCGTCAATCGCATCGGTGGTAACGGTATTATTTCTGCCAGCATTGAAACCCAGGATATCTCAGCAACCGCTGGCCTGGATTATCAGGAAACTCAAAATATTTTAACCTGGGCCGATGGTGACACTAATAGTCGCACAATCAGTATTGGCATTAACGATGATGATGTCGTGGAAGGCTCAGAGTTTTTCCGAGCACAGCTCTCACTCAGCTCTGTTAACGCCGTTATAGGTGAGCCTATGAGCACAACCGTTACTATTGTTTCTCGCAATGGTAGCGATGTTGCCAGTTGTGCCTCATCAACAACCAGCAACACCAATACCAACAACAACGATAACGATGGGGGTGGCGGTGCAATCCTGGGACTATTGCTTTACTTTAGTCTGTTACTTTTTGCAAAGAGTGTTAGCTACATCAAACCAAAGAAACAATAAGCACTTTAGAATAAACCAACAGTAGCGTTGCGCGAAGGAATTACCATGCCAAGACATATTGTACTTACTACCATCATGTCACTCCTCCTGTTGGGCGGTACCGCTTGTACAAATAATGGCCAAAACCACGATACACAAAAAACGACTGCACAAAGCACCCCTAATAAACAAAATCAGAGCAACGCTCAACAGCAGCGCATCATCATCCGCTTCGCTGAATCCATTAACCCCAAAGATGAGCGCTTAACCCAATCCCTGGAGCAGGCTCTCGACGCCAAACTAAGTTACTTAAGAACCGGTTCAGGACAAACACATCTTTATGTATGCACAAGCGCTTTGAGTGCAGATGAGCTGGCCAATAAGCTCAATGCTTTAGGCGAACGCAGCGATGTCGTCTACGCCGAACTTGATTACCGGCGCAAACCGCAATAAGCAAAACCTTCGAGGCAGCTCAACTATGTCTTTAAAAACACTTTTTACATTTTTCCTGACCAGTACTGGCTTACTGCTATCGAACACAGGCTTAGCACAAAAGCTCGGCAGCAACGCTCTACCTGAGCCAGCGCTCAGCAACTATACCAATCGCATTATTATCGAGTTCCAGGATAAAACGTCTACCGCAAACACCAGCAGCACTACTCAAGTTCGCCCTCAACAGTTGCATACTCACAATGGTTTGAACTTAAAGCATAAACGCGGCATGTCAGGCGGGCGCGATGTGTATGCACTCGACAAAAACTACTCATTGACTGAAGCCAAACAAATTGCTGCAGCACTGATGCAGCAAAGCAATATCGCTTTTGCCGAGCCTGATGCACGCCGCTTTCCCAAATTTACACCCAGCGATAATAACTTCGGTGACCAATGGTATTTTTTAGACGCTGAGCCTGACGGCAGTATCAATATCCAAACCGCCTGGGATATCACCCGCGGTAACAGCAGCACTGTAATTGCAGTACTCGATACAGGCACACTGCCACATGATGACCTTAGCCGCGTGTTAAGTAGTGGCTTTGATTTTATTTCAGAAGATGCGCCAGGCAACTTTTTCACGGCCAACGATGGAGATGGACGAGATAATGACCCGGCAGATGCAGGCGATAGTGTGCTCGCTGACGAGTGCGGTAGTGGCTCGGAAGCCGCGAACAGCTCCTGGCATGGCACCATTATCAACGGCTTACTGATTGCAGACATCAACGATGCCCGGGTCCCCAGCATGGCTGGCATGGACCATATGGGCCAAGTGCTGCCGGTACGGGTGTTAGGCAAATGCGGCGGCTTTACCTCAGATATTGCTGATGCGATCCGCTGGGCGGCGGGCGAAAGTATCAGCGGCGTACCCAATAACAGCAATATCGCTGATGTCATTAACCTGAGCTTTGGTGGTGCTGGCAACTGCTCTAGCACAGAACAAAATGCGATTAATGCCGCTGTTACCAGAGGCGTGCCGGTTGTGGTTGCCGCCGGTAATGAAGGCACAGCGGTGAGTAACTCCTCACCGGCTAACTGCGATAATGTCATCACGGTTGCCGCCTCCACGCGACAAGGCGGTGAAACCTGTTATACCAATGTAGGTGCTGCGATTGATATTAGTGCCCCCGGCGGCAATGGCAATACCCCCCCTTGCAGTGGCACAGCCGGTGACGCTTTGTTCTCAACAATTAATATAGGCACCTCAAGCCCCAATCCTGCCACCAACTCATTCGCTTTCGCGGCTGGCACCAGTTTTTCTACCCCCCTGGTGAGTGGCGCCATCGCCTTAATGAAAGCGGTTAGCCCCAACCTTAGCCCGGAAGATATTGAAGTTGTTTTAAAGCATACCGCCAGAGCATTTCCGACCGGCACCAGCGATAGCTTTCGTGACTGCAACACGACTAACTGTGGCGCAGGTATACTGGATGTACAAGCTGCAGTCTCAACCGTTAATGGCAACTCCGACTCAACACCAGATGCGTTTAGTTTTACTGATCAAACTGGCGTGGAAACAGGCACAGCCAATGTCACCTCAAATACCATCACAGTCAATGGCATTGATCTACCGAGCTTGATCAGCATTAGTAGTGGCGAATATGCCATTGACTCAGGCACCTTCACCAACCAGGAAGGCATTATTACTAACGGCCAAACAGTCACGCTAAGAGTCAATGCCTCAGCCAACTTTTCAGCAAGCGCTAGCGCGACTATTACCATTGGTGGTGTGAGTGACACTTTTACCGTAACCACCGAAGAAAACCCCGACACACTCAACCTAGGCGGTGGTGGGGGCGGCAGCTTTAATCTCGCAACATTATTAGTGATCTGGCTGGCTTTATTAGGCTTGCCACGAGTAACCCGGCTGCTACATAAACATAACTTATAATTAAAACAACAGACTTCATCTTTACAACTTAAGCAGTTTTTTGCTGCTGTTGCTGTTGCTGCTCGGTGGCAACGTCATTGAGGATCTCTTCAATTTGCGCGGCAGTTAATTGCTTAACACCAAGTGCCAACTGTATATAAAGAAACAGCTGTGCGCCCATGGTACCGGTATTCACTTTCGTTCTCAGTGTACCTTCCTTTTGTTCAACCCCTAACTCTTTTAGCCTTAATGCTAAGTCCCTGTACTCCACACCTTTGGCAACCATCTGCGAGCGCAATAGGCGCTTTAATGTGATAGCCATCGTGGGTGATTCAAGCAATTTCATAGACATAACCCTTCCCAATATTTAATTTTTGTCAATTATATTTAACAAATGTTGACTTTTCAAGAAAAATGTTTATCATTTGTCTAGCATTATTAACAAATAAGGGCTAGATGCATGGATTAACCGCAAGAAACTTATAAGTCATTGATTAATAAGGTAATTAAAGATTTATCATTTTTAAGCGCTGTTAAAATATGCGATATATTGACCCGCACACAGAGGAGTAAGACTATGTTTGGTATTGATTTTTCTGTTATCGTTATCGGCGTTTTATTGCTGGTAATCATTATTCATGCCGCCAAAATGGTGCCACAGGGCTATGATTGGACAGTGGAACGCTTTGGCCGGTACACCAAAACGCTAAAACCTGGCTTAAATATCATCATTCCTATTATCGATGGCATTGGCAATAAACAGAATATGATGGAACAAGTGCTGGATATTCAGCCGCAGGAAGTCATTAGTTCTGACAATGCGATGGTAACCACCGATGCTGTTTGCTTCTATCAAGTAACCGATGCGGTGAAAGCCTCTTATGAAGTCAACGACTTACCACGCGCGATGCAAAACCTGATTATGACCAATATCCGTGCAGTCTTGGGTTCGATGGAGCTAGACCAAATGCTATCTAACCGAGATGAAATTAACGCTAACCTGCTTAGCAAAGTCGATGATGCAACCGACCCTTGGGGTGTTAAAGTAACTCGGGTAGAAATTAAGGATATCTCGCCACCACGTGATCTAGTCGATGCGATGGCTCACCAAATGAAAGCTGAGCGACATAAGCGTGCTGCTGTATTAACTGCCGAAGGTGAACGTGAAGCAGCTATTGCCGTCGCCGAAGGTGACAAACAGGCACAAATACTGCGAGCCGAAGGTGAGAAAGAGGCCGCTTTCCGGGAAGCCGAAGCACGCGAACGTGAAGCACTGGCAGAAGCAAAAGCCACTCATGTGGTATCAAAAGCGATTGCTGAGGGTAATCCACAAGCGATCAACTACTTTGTGGCACAAAAATATGTCGATGCCTTAGGTCAATTAGCGGCGGCCGATAACAATAAAGTGATATTGATGCCACTGGAAGCATCGGATGTGATTGGCTCTGTATCAGGCGTCGCTGAGCTGATTAAATCAGCACAAAACGCATAACACTATACACAACATTTATTTCTATCCTCAGAGCGCCGCTTGCGGCGCTCAATCAACAAGGGAGAAACGGCCATGAATTATGAATGGTTACACACCTTAGAATACTGGCATTGGCTAGTACTGGGCATTGGCTTACTCACATTAGAAGCGCTAGGCACGGCTGGTTTTTTATTGGGCGCTGGCATTGGCGCACTGTTGGTGTGCTGCATTATGTTAATTTTTGATCTACATTGGCATAGCCAGCTGATTATTTTTGCCATTAGCACTGGTATTTTTTCTTTTATTTACTGGCGTAAGTTTCGCTCATTTAATAACTACCGCGACGACCATCACAACCTCAATAACAGGGCTGCACAACTCATTGGTCGCAAGCTTATGCTAGAGCAACCACTCAATGGCATCGATGACAAACTGCAAATCGGTGACACCTTTTGGAAAGTGCAAAGCGAAGAATCGTTAAATGTAGGTGAAACCATTAAGATTATTGATGCTAAAGACGATATGACATTAATACTGGAAAAAGCTGAATAACTTCATCTTCTTGACTTCTGCCGCCCTGGCTTAGCAGGATACTCCCAGTTCATCCAATACTGCATAAGCTGGGGCGGCACATCTGTGTTCTACCAAATCCTTCTAATTAATCAGGCCGGATGGCCGATATCTTCTATTGCCAGCATAGGTTTAATTCATCGCAGTATAGCTGCTGGGTTTTAAACAATGAATTATTTCTGGAGTTGTCGAGCTAGTAACGAGCCTTTCTTTGACAAGGCGTTAATTAACTAACTTCCGATAAAGCCAACAACTTACACCTAATAACGGTAATAAATATGCTTGATTTTTTTTCAATAGCGGCCTTAAAAAACAAACCATTTAGAGTTGCTTTCCTGACAAGTCTACTGTTCTTATCATCAGGCTTGGTTATATTTATTACAATGTACATGAATAGCATGAAACATGGCTTTGTACAAAAAATATCAAGCATGATTCAAATTACGGCATTAGATAGCCGCCCTGCCTCTTATGAAGACCCAACACTATTCAATAATAAACTGTTATACGTTTTAAGTACGCAAACCGATATTCATGCAGCTTTTATCACTGACGATAGCCAAGCTAGCGACCCAAGCAATAACAACGGCTTGCCCAAACTATATTCGAAAACATACTCGGACAGACCCTTTTTACATCAAACCAATGGTATTAACTATGCCTTTTCTGGCAACACTTTAATTCTCAAAACACCATTGAGTCACTCAGGAAAGCCTCCCCAAACATTATGGGTTCATGCAGATTTCAAGGCAACGTATAAAAATATTAAAAAGAGCATTTTTATTGCAATTTGCCTTTACTTGCTAGCCGTATATTTACAGCTCTTACTCACTTTATACTACTCCAGAGTAATAAATGCGGGCTCAAATAAGAACAACGCCTTATTATTTCATAATAATGACGCCGGTATTTCGCATTATGAAACATCAGTCCAGTTTATACATCACGCTAAGGATTTGCTCGACAAACTTGACAATGCCATTATCAACAATGATATACCTGCTATTAAAAAATCGGCCAAATCTCTTGCAGAAATAAGCAGTGAAATAAATGCGGTTAAGCTCAAGCAACATTGTAATAAGCTGATAAAAGACGTCGATAAAAACCCCAAAAAAATAGCCGCCACTCAAAAAAATATACATATAGAGTTCAGTCAGACCCATAACATCATTAGAAGAAAGTTTCCATTCTTCTTTGAGAAAAATGAAGCCAACGATGAGTCTACGATTAGCAATACGCATGAAGAAGACATTGAAAATAACCGAGTTCTTATCATCGAAAACAATGAAAAAACCCAACTCATCGCCAGAGAAACACTAAGAAAGAATAATCTTTCTGTTATAGAAGCCTATAATAGTCAGCAAGCAATTGAGTACTCTAGAGAGTATCAACCAGACCTAATAATACTTAATATACATATACCTAATGAAGATGGTTATGCCTTGTGCGCCAAGCTTCGTCAACTTAGCAATGACGCATACCCTCCTATATTTATTATTACCCAGCACAATGATATCGATGCTATCCAACTTGCCTATGAAGCTGGCGCTACAGATTTCATCACCACCCCCATTAACTGGCTAATACTACATCAAAGAATTAAATATATGCTACGTTCAAGCAATGCTTATAGAAAATTGCAACGTAATAAAAATAGGCTTGCGCGCGCTCAACGAATTTCTAATCTTGGCGATTGGTCTTGGGATTATCAAAGCGACTTTTTCACCGTTTCTAATGAAGTATTTCGACTACACGGCTTAGAAGAGCAAGAAATCAATGATATTGATGTACTCTTACAAAACGTGCATATTGATGATAAAGAAGCAACACTAAAAACT
This sequence comes from Gammaproteobacteria bacterium, assembly GCA_965230615.1. Taxonomy (GTDB): domain Bacteria; phylum Pseudomonadota; class Gammaproteobacteria; order HTCC5015; family HTCC5015. Next base: position 3,248,885 of record OZ246012.1, on the reverse strand, counting down.
TTCAATAATGCAATCAACTCTTGCTTGAGTTATGAGCTTGAATACACTGTTAACTTTGCTGGCAATCAACGTCGCATAATAGCTGCTCAAGGTAAAGCAGAATTTAACCATAAAAACATCCCGGTATTTATTGCAGGCACCTTTCAGGACATAACTAGCCGCAAGGAAGCAGAAAACAAAATCGCTTCTCTAGCCTATTTTGATGGTTTGACAGGCTTACCTAATCGGCAATTATTTTTAGATACGCTGGAAGATAATCTAGAATTAGCCAAGCGGCACAATCGAATTTTCGCTTTACTTTTCATAGACCTTGACAACTTCAAGCGAATAAATGACACATTAGGTCATACTGTGGGCGACCAATTATTAGAATCCATCTCATTTAGGCTCAAACAAAGTCTGCGCCGCAGCGACCGTTTAAGCCGAGCTGGAAGAGAGTACAAAGAGCATAATCTAGCACGACTAGGCGGCGATGAGTTTGTTATCTTACTAACAGACATAGAGCGCAATCGTGATATTGCTACAGTCTCGCAAAGAATCATCGACAATGTTTCCAAACCGTTAACGCTTAAAGAAAATGAGGTTCTGGTAACACCTAGCATAGGTATTGCAGTTTACCCAAATGACGGAGAGGATGCTGAGACATTACTACAAAACGCTGATATTGCTATGTATAACGCCAAAACAGGTGGCCGCAATAATTATCAGTTTTACGCTTCTCAGATGAATGAAAAAGCGGCAGAAAGATTACAACTTGAAGAGCATCTACGTAAAGCCATCGAGCGTAATGAATTAGAAGTATATTACCAACCACAACTCGACTTACACGATGATAAAATCATTGCCGTGGAAGCATTGTTACGATGGTTTAGCCCTAAGCTCGGAATGGTATCACCTGTACGCTTTATTCCGGTGGCGGAAGAAACTGGCTTAATTATGGAGTTAGGCAAATGGGTTATACATCAAGCTTGCCGACAAATCACAAAATGGCATAATGAGGGTATTGAAAATATTAAAATTTCCATCAACTTAAGCGGCATTCAGTTTATGCAGAACGACTTAGTTGAACAATTGGAAAATATTTTTGATTATTACGAAACACCCACTCATTTAATCGAATTAGAGCTTACCGAGAGCGTCATCATGGATAACTCTAACAACACAATCGAAACACTACAAAAAATTAAAAACCTTGGCTGTAGTCTTGCTATTGATGACTTTGGTACTGGCTATTCATCATTGAGTTACTTAAAACAATTTCCTTTAGATGCTTTAAAAATAGACAAATCTTTTATCAAAGATATAAGATCCGACCCTAATGATGTGGCTATCATACAAGCCATTATCGTCATGGCTCATGCCTTAGACTTGAAAGTTATTGCTGAAGGCGTGGAAAGCTCCTCACAGAGCGAGTTTTTACTGCAAAATGAGTGTGATATTATTCAGGGCTATTTATTATCCAAGCCTATCAGCGCGGAAGAAATCACCACATTACTGCTTAGTTACAATAAAGCCCAAATAACCGCTGTCAATCAATAAGCTAATAAGCCAGAGCAGTCGTCGCAGCAGAGCGGGCCCACTCTTCAGATGTTTATCAGCTTTACACCTTAAGCATCTTCATTAAGAATAAATTGCGCCGCTTGCTCTAAAGCCGGATTTTCTGGATCAGAGGTATTGGTCATCCAGATAACTTCCCCTTTTTTATCGATAAAAAAGGTAGTCGGCGTCCCTCTAACAGAAAACTTTTTCACGACCTCTTCACCATTCACCAATGTTATAAAGCTGTGGCCACGCTCTTCTAATGATTTCTGAGGATCAGCATCTTTTTTTTCTGCAAAGCTTATCGCCAGTAGTGTTAAACCATCTTCTTTGTATTTGCTGTAAATTTTATCCAGGCCTGGCTGCAATTTTTTACAATATGGGCACCATGTCCCCCAAAAATGTAAAATCAAAGGCTTACCTTTATAGTCTGCCGAACTGATTTCTTTGCCTTCACTATCTTTGAGTACCCAATCAGGTGCAGGCTCTGCATAAGCAACAGCCATAAAACTGACCAAAAAAACAGATAATAAGGTGGACCATAATGTATTTTTGCGCATACTGTTTTCCTATGTTGACAGAGCCTCAGACAGACAACCCCAGACAAGGTTCCCTGCCCTGAAAACACTCTGAATTAATTCAGTGAGCAGCTGTGCTACCTACTTTACGTGGGGGGACTATCATATAGCTCGCCCAGCCTAATCGCCAGTCACTGGCAGCAATTAATCGCAAGAGCAGACACAGAATCAACCATTTTTATCATTATTTTGCAGACAATCAACCATAAATCGTGATCAGCGATCAGCCATGGCTAACTTGCTTCGTATAATGCCCGACGGTATTGGGCACTGGCACTTACTCGCACCCAACGGAAAAGATATATCATCACTAATCTAATCAGTGCACCGGTAACCGCCAGGCATAATAACGGCCAGCCATTCGTCAACCCCATCGCAAAAGCAAATACGATTGTAGACATATGCAATGCCAAAACAAAATATTGCATACGCAGATCCACTGCACCGGTACTGCCTGATTGAATAATCAGCTTTATCTGATGCAAACCACCTTGCGCGATAAAAATACTAATCAACACAATCATTGCTGAAGAAATATATAAACCTTCATCGGGTATTTGTGCTCCCCAATATAAACCAGCCAGACCAATCAATAACGCTAATAATGCTATGGCAAATGCCAACAATGCTGCTCGCGTATCTCGATCACGCCATATTTCATATAAAATTATTAATACGAGCAGGCAGGCAATTAATCGCGACCATACAACATAATGATTAAAAGGCTCTATGAAATACCCATAAACAAATACGACAAAGTAGGCAAAATAACTCACCGTAAATTGATTTAATGACAATAACTCGGTATTTTCTTTAATTGAAATATCTGATTTACGCTGCCACACTTTCAATATTTGAGACAATACACCGAGCAAGCTCATAGCGACAAACAGCGCATTGACTGCACCGGCTATATTATAAAACATAAATAAGACCCGTCATTACCATATCACTTGAAATATCTCAGTTAAGAAAACACTCATACAATGCACTCTTAACTCAGAACTTCAATACTAGCCACCTATACATAACAGGTGGCTAGGCCATACCTGTATTGATTTACTTATTATCACTTGCATTATTTACAATCCTCGCAATCAACTTCAGTAAACCATACATAATCTTTCTCCAAAAAAACAATTACCAACTTGCATATTTTATTTAAGAATACCCTTAGGTTTTCTGCAACTTTTTCATACTTCATTTCCTTTTCCTTTCTATGTAAAAAATTTAACTATGGACAACAGCGGATAAAAATTTCTCCAGGCAGCGTGCGAAAATACTGCAAAAAACCTGGATAAAACCATGCATCTTCACAAAGCCCTTTAGCGGTATACCAATGGCCAAGATCATCTACGCACTGCCATATTAAACGCACCTGATAACCGCAAAAAACAGTATCAGAAAACAACAGACAGAAGCCTTGTTCCGCATCATTTATGCCTATTACCAACTTATCTAACATAACATCTTGCTTATTAATAATAGGTTCTTTTCGCAACCCTTTTGAATCATCATCAAAAACCCATACGCCTTCATTCTTATATGGTTTTACAGTGTGTAATTCATTCAGCATTATGCTCACCCAATCTATCCAGCTTCTATCAATCGCTTATGGTTTCTATACAAGCTGCTCTTGCATAAAAAAACCTCGATAGCCTGCTGCCTATCGAGGTTTTTCCTCAAAAGGCTGCTAGCTTATCCCGCTCAGCCTTTTGCGCAATACTACTCAAAAGGCTTATCTAGCACCTATGACCCTTGCTCAACCGAGTCATACACGACATCATCAAAGCTGTTCGACTGATCTGTTGCATATTGTCTCCACAACTATTCAACAACATATACTTATGTTGAGGCATAAAAAAACCCTGGCAAGCTTTCAATACCTGCCAGGGTTTTTAATCGTACTGGAAGGTATCTTAAGCAGACCTTCCAGTTTAAATTTTGGAAAGTCTATTGCGCTGTATGGGCGCTCACACATCGACCCATAGACGACTGTGACAACGCTACACGCCACATTGTGGCTGTAGCCTGCATTGTCAGAATCTGGTTTTTGGGCTGATTAATTTTCATGGAGCGGACCATACTCTTTTCACAAAAAATTTCAAGTACTTTTCGATGTTTTTTTACAGCAACATTTGTGAGCTTTAATACGCTCATAAACTATCGGCCATAGCGCTCGCCATTACCGCGATAGTTTATATTGAATATACGGCTAGAATTTTCCTGCATTATAATCCTGAAACGCTTGTAGGATTTCCTGCTTAGTATTCATCACAAAGGGACCGCCACGTGCTACAGGCTCTTTTAATCGCTTAGCTGCAATCAGTAGCACCCGACTTTCTTCTGCCTGCGAGGAAATTAGCACTTGATGACTTAAGCCATCTTCATTGACCGTTTCAAACTCTGCAAGTTCCCCGGCGCTAATCACACGACTGTCATTGCCCGCAATTGTGATAGCGCCCTCAACAACCAATACTATAATGCTATGACTATCGGGTACCTGCTCAGTATATTCACGATCCGCTGCCAATGTAACATCGAAATACATCGGTTCTGTGACAACTCCTTTGACCGGCCCTATTGTCCCCTTCGCTGTTTGACCTGCAATCACCTTCAAGCGCACACCATCTTCCCGTTGCTCTGTTGGAATTGCAGCCTCACTGTATTCACGGTAAGCAGGCTCACTCATCTTCAGATCTGCGGGTAGATTCACCCACAGCTGGACACCCCACATCAGGCCTTGCTCTTGCTGCGGCATCTCCGAATGCACAATACCACGGGCCGCTGTCATCCACTGCACACCGCCAGGCCCAATCATCCCTGTGTGCCCAGCACTATCCTGATGTTGCATTTTCCCTGCGAACATATAGGTCACTGTTTCAAAACCTCGATGTGGATGCGGCGGGAAGCCCGCAATATAATCAGCTGACTCATCAGAACGAAATACATCTAACAACAAAAAAGGGTCTAATTGGTTAAAACTCGGGCTGCCCATGATACGGCTGAGTTTGACCCCTGCGCCATCTGATGCGGGTATACCTTGATGGACTGCGGCGACAGCACGCCTTGCCGGTACCTGTTTATTCATAGCTGACCTCTCTTAAAAGCTTAATACCTTCAGGAATATCGGGGTACTAGCTTATATTTTCTCAAAAAAAGAATAAACAATACAGGCATCAACTTTTTGTTGCCAAAAAAAGAACAATATAAGCCAAACTCGCACTTTCTGTCTTCAAAGCAGCCAATCGAGAAAAAAAATGCAGGCTAAGGTAAGCACCTAAGCCTGCATAAACAAAATAACTAAACTACAGTGACTTTAAAAACTCTATCAGATCATTCTTCTCTCTAGCACTGAGCTGCAGCGCAAAGAAATTATCATAATGATTCACAACATCGTCCAGCGTGCTAAAGCGACCATCATGATAAAAGCCGCCTACGCTATGCGCCCATAATCCTCTTAATGGCGCCGTACGATAGCGGTTTTCAGGGCCTCGTTTTGCCTGAAAGTCATCAATACCAATCTCTTCAGCTGTATGCACATTCCAACCTGGCTCAGTATATAAGGGAGGAACATGGCAGGTAGCACACTGCGCTTTATCATTAAACAGCAGCTTACCCCGCTTGGCAGCACGAGAATCGAAGCTGCCGCGCGGAGGCTTAGGCGGCTCGAGTACTAATTGATAAATTTGCAACGCCCCCAATTTAGATGTCACTAAATCAGGACTATTGCGCACATTCGCAAAACCATTGGCGGCCGCAACAGGGAACTTTTCAGCATCATTCAAGCGAGGGTCATAGAACGTTCCCTTGCCCTGCATTTCGAGCGTCGCAACTAAAGCATTCCAGTGAGACACAGCTCCCCAACCTGTCCAGGTGTGTAAATTAACACCCGCTAAACCATAAGCTGGCGGAATTAACACTGAAGCTGAACGTCCATCTTCTTGAAACGCCTTGCCATCGAGAAAAAGCGAGGCGTCATATTTACCAGGCCCCCAGCTGTTCAACACTGACCGTACTGTATCCTCATCTACACCTAACAAAGCAGCAAAAGGCGCAACGCTGGGTGACAAGGCTACAATAGCGCCCACATTCAGATCACGATTCGCCCAACCATCCAAACGCCGACCAATACTAGGCGCCAACACATCATCGACAGTGCTATGACATAATGCACACGTAATACCGATACCGCTGATTTGATCAGCATTATCAAACTCTGCGGTGACACCAACAACTGAATTTAAGCGCAATAAAGTTACTGTGGTTGCCGGATCATTTAAATCAACATCGCCTGACCTAATTGCCCGCCTGACACTGCGCGGCAAAGCTCTTACATCTACTTTTAACCCAACAGCCAGTGCTGTGGCTGGACTTACCCCCGGCCCTACACCACCATTGGCTTCACCAGCTATTGCTTCATGTAAACGAAGTTGGCCACCCCAAAAATCTGTGTTACCAAAGTTATCATAACGGAAAATCTGCCGTCCCTTTTGCACCATATCCAATGCATTAAACTCCACTGCATAAGGGTGCTGGCCAGCATAGGCATGATTAAACCATAAGCCAGCAAACGCGATTGAATAGATCAACAATCGTGGATGCAACTTACGCCTTATGAGTGCTTTTGCTTTTAATATAAACATTCTGTCCTCTCTAAAGAAATAATGAGGCCACTGTTAATTCAAGCTACTCGATTTATTCAACTAAATACGCTCAAGCACAGAGGAGACAATACGATCACAATGTTCTCCACCGAATTGAAAAATATCGGCTATCGCTTCTTCGGTATAGCGATTAAACTTATCCTGTAAAAGCGCTTTAGCTCGATGATATCGGGTTTTAACAGTCGCTGACTTAATACCCAGATATTCGGCGGTTTCATCCGTGCTAAATTGCTCTAATGCTCTGAGCACATAGACAATTCGATACTCAACAGGCAAACGCGCAACTGCCGCCTCAATCAACCATAACAACTCATGCGAAACAGCAATGTACTCTGGGTCAGCTTGCAAAGACTTGTGATTATTATTTTCATTTAATGCCATTAACAACGGCTCTATATCAGCTACTTCATCTAAAGAGCGAAACCGTTTTTCTTGACGTAACCGCATTAAAGCTTCGTTAATAACAATTTTACCTAACCAGGACTTAACCTTAGCTGTTTTACACTGTCGCAAATTAGCATATGCTTTAATATACGCTTCCTGCAAAACATCTTCTGCTTCTGCGCCATTGTTGACTATGCCACGCGCCAAACGATAAAAGTGTTGGTTGTAACGCCTCATTAAAAGCTCAAATAACTGTTTATTGCCCGCTAAAACAGCATCTACAACCTCTCGATCACTAAACTCGTTAAACGACGGATGATTAATACCTATTGATTTCAAAACCCCACCTTTTATATCGGATATCACGCATAGGAAATCACAATAAAACTGTCTCTCCTGTAGACAAGATGCAGCAGCCTCGGAAAAGGTTCCCAGTTTTCTCTTTTAATGACTTATGCGATTAAAGCAAGCGCCAACAAAAAAGCTGGTCCTGCAACTCAGTACTTGTCAGCCAAACGAAGGTTCAATATAACGTCAAAACTGAATGGGAAGCATAACGATTTTTTAAAAAAGCAGCTGCAATATGGTGAAATTCATCACTGACATGATACAAAAAAGCCCTTACACATGTTACAACAACCGTAACACATGCAAGGGCTAATTAATTATTATTTAACTGGTACTAGTACTAGGCAATCACCATTGATAACGAACACGTGCAAAAATATTTCTGCCAGGCCCATCTAAACGACTACCAATCGGCACAATACTATTCGCCACACGATTAAAGCCAGTCAGGTGATCTGTATAGGCTTTATCAAATACGTTCTCAATGCCTGTGGTTAACACCAAACCATCACTCACCTGGTATACAAAATACAGGTTTGTCAGACCATACCCAGGTGTTTCTGCAAAACTATTGCGTGCGCTAGCGACATCTAATGTGTTACTTGCTGATAACTTATCCTGACGATCCACAAGAACTTGCTCTACACGCAAATCCCAAGCATCGCTGCCATGCCAATCCAAACCAATTCTTAAATGCTGTGGCGCAATGCGGTAGAGGTTATCATCGGTATCATCACGTTCACCGCGCACATAAGAATATATGCCATTGATTTCAAATGCATCATTGAGTTTAAAACCAAAATCTAAATCCAAACCTGTGATCGTCGCTTCAACATTATCAAACATCAATGGTGTTGGGTCACCATTAGCATTTGCACTGACAGCAACAACCAATGGGTTAGCCGCCGGCACACCTTGAATATAATCATCAACTTCTCGCAAATAAATCCGTGGTGAAAAATTTGCTGTTTCTGTGCGCCAATCTAAGCCAAGCTCAATTTGTGTTGACTCCTCTGGCTTCAGATCAAGATTACCGACATAGTTATTACCATCACCGAGACCTGCATTCACTTCCAATGGTATCCACATAAAGCGCTCTTGATAAATCGGCGAGCGCGTTTTTTGCGCTAAAGCGATTTCATATATCAAATTTTCGCTAGCCTGATAACGTGTTTTCAATACCCAGTCGATATTATCGTCACTAATGTTTCTATCTGCAGCATTAAATGCTTCTCTTAGCATAAACACAGCACGAGGCGGTGTACCCATTGGCCAGGCAGCGGGATTCATATCAACCAGTCGCGCAGGAAAAGCATCAATTTCTGCTGTGCTCATATCCACTGTTTCTGAACGTAAGCCTGCTTCAAAATACCAGTTTTCGTTGTAAACAGTATCCCATTGTAAAAATATACCTTGCTTCTCTTCTTCAGTATCGACGAAATTATTCACAAAGAACATTGCGAAGTCAGGGTCAAAGACGGTTGCCTCATGCTCTGCATCATGACCATCAAGTCCCACTGTGAGCTTGCCCGAAGCCATGGGCAGACTTAATGCAATTTTATAACCCGTCTCCTCACTGCTTGTATTAACAAAGCGGCGGTCATCATCAACAAAAGGTGGCAACATTAAGCTAGAAAAATCAGGCGCCATACGTAAGCGATAATTATTCATACGGTGATCTATATCAGAGCCATAAACCTGAACATCTAATTGTGCTTTATCAAAAGCAATGCCGTAACGCAGGCTCCAGAGATCACTATCAAAAAATTCAATATCCATTGGCAAACTTGGCGTGCCTGTTTCGCCTGTTTCTATTTTGCGGAAGTCCACGTCTAGATAATGCTTATCATTGCGAAAGCCATAGCCAATACCACTAGCATCACGCTCGTACTCAGTGGCAGCCACTGTGCCACGACCAGACTCATAATCATCACCTTCATCGCGGCTACCTAATAAATAAACACGATGATTTTCGTTAACCATGCCTGCCATCAGCGCTACACTTGTCCCATCGTCCACTGACCCTAAAGATAACTCAGCGTCACCAGTGGCCTGCCAGACCGACTCATCATTATAGGCTGGTCGCTTCCATTGCGCTGTCACAGCACCACCAATACCACCACCGGTAGTGATTGCAGCAATACCCTGCTCTACTGTCAATGCTTCCATCAAACCAGAGGGAATATGATGCAATGGCGGCGCCATCCAGTTTGGACCACCACCATTGATTAACATGCCATCAATACGCACATTGAGCCGCGGCCCAAACATACCACGATACTGTAGCTGCCCAGTTAAAGGCCCATTGTTATTCGCAGCACCACCGGGCACTTGTGCCATCAGTTGTGCGGCATCTGCATGCGAGATACGGCGCTCTGGGCCAAACTGTGTTTCAGAAAAGCCTTCGATCTTGCCCTCAACAACGATCTCTTCCAAGTTTTTATCGCCATGCCCTGCAACAGCACTACCTGACAGCAAGCCAAGGCTGACAAGTATTATTATTAGTTTATCCATGAGTTCACACTTTTTTAGTCGTAATATTCCGGATGGCTAGCTTAATTAGCGCTCAGCTGACTGGCAATGCGACAAATTGTCGCAGTCCAATTTTATTACGACGAGTATTCACATACAGGAAGTATATGTATAAGAGATCGATACTCTTCAGTAAGCTTTATACTTTCGCTACGAACGTTAAATCCCTGAAGACTATATTTAAAGTGTGTGACCACCGATAACAACACTACGTGGAATACAATAGAAACCATTATGCATTCCCTTAAGTGGGGTTTTGGGTAAGCTTTTGTTATTATCAGCGGCCACACGTCGAGGACCCGTTAAAAAATATAGGCAAGCTCAATTTCACATTGCGCTCCACTTCTTCAATTAAAGCCAGGTGACGGCGATATGCTTCACCCATCACATTTCCTATTACCAACCTGAGCTCAACACCCTGCCAATCAAGCTGATTGACTGGCTGCCACGACAGATAAACATCTAACAATTCATACCCTTGCACTGTTTGCATGGTACCCATACTCTTATTATCGTCTGTTAATAAATCACTCGAGTCTTTAATAGCTAACACTGACCACCCCGGCCAAGGCGCCACTACCCCAAAGCGCTGAGCCAGGCTCACGCAAGACTTCTATATTTTTTAATAATTCAGGATCTAGAAAAAAGGGTCCTTTATGGGCAGGCGAAAAGTTGCGGCGAGCCCCATCAACTAAAAATAGCACTCGCTCATTAGATAAACCGCGAATGTTGACATCCTCGCCAACAGAACGAGGACCTGCACTGATTTCAACATTCGCTAAACCGTCTAAGCTTTCACCAATATCACTCGCCTGAGGTTGATCTAATACAGCAGCATCAACAGCGGAAACAGAGTCAGGTCTTTCGAAAGCAGGCCTTGCTGTTTTACTGGCTGACACAACCACAGCATCAAGCTTAGTCAAGCCTGTCTCTTCTGAAGAACTGGCTCTTGCTTCTGGAAAAGGAATAAGCACAAAAACAATGATCGCAATCAGTGCTTCATATATAGGTAAGTATTTGAATAGATCTTTTAGCATTGCAGATTCTCTTATTATCCAACAAAAGAACCTGGCTGGCCGGGCATCACTGAGATATGCCCAAACTGGCTTGGTTTATATTATTATTTAGTCAGTATCAATTTGTCATTGCGTGTAACACGCAGGGTATAGTCATTACCATTGTGCTCAATAATCAGTGTATTGGCATCTTGCAACAAATCCTTTGTACATAAGCGCTTCATAGGCTCTTTGCTCGCTTGAACCTTGCTTTGCGTTTCGCTATTCCTGTTCATCTGTAACCCATCATTATTACTCATTGAAAACATAACCCACAGACACCAATGATAATGATTCTCATTTACATGTCAACCATTAAACCCCCAATATCGCCCAACAATAAAGAAAAGTCAGGTAACCCACTGAAATTAAAATAGTTTTTATTTAAAAAAAAGGAGCTGCGCGAATGAAGTATTTAAGCAACGGTTAGGCACGATATAAGCAGAAGCGCTAGCTCAATACAGATCTGCGCTTTACCTTTTACTGACAGTGAGCACTGTTAAAACACTGACAGCTCTACTTTGCGCGGTACTTTATCGGTGTGTTAGCAGCAATAGCAAAGCACACCTAAGGCCCAAGCAATATACCTGCTGTGAAACCGGTATCAACACACTAGGCATCAATCGCTTATTAAGTATTTTTATACTCTGCTATTTTTCTGCACCATTATTTTTTACCCATGTTTTTTACTCATCAATATAAACATACATAGGCTTTTTCTTGATGGATATTTAAATAACTCACAACAAACTGCGAACTACACACAAATAAGCAAATGCTTATTGACGACTCGCACGCAACCTTAAGCTCTATCTATAACGATCGATATTACTGCATTGAAACGCCTTAATAATTTATAAACTTTTTATAATTTTTCATATTGAGATCATATTTTATCAATATGAAAATTTGTTCAAAGGTAGTTTATAAACTTTTACTAAGACCGAATACGCTATTAACGTAAGCTCATACGTTTTAATTAATAGATAACTCGTGCGAACTCTCCTGCAACGCTGCTATTTTAAATCATCCTACTCAATTATTGCACAAACTGAATAATACTTGTTTGGCATTAGCCTTAACAAAACAGGCTTTGTGCCTCTTGTTATGAGTCTTTTATTTTTTCACAACAAAGATTTTATGTTAGCTAGTTAACACTTTAATCAAGATGTACCACGTTTTTATTATTTTTTGTCCGCAACTAAGTGTAATACCGTCTGCCGTGAAACCGTAAAACCGCTTAGTCTAAAAAAACGCGCAATCTTTGCATACTTAACAACCTTTAAAAGGAGCTTTCAATGCAGTTATTCTCTTTCCGCAAAATGATATTAAAAACAACCGGGCTTTTAATTTTATTGACTTCATTCAACGCAATGGCTGAGCTGCAATTAACATCTGTATGGCAGGTCGATGGCTTGAGCAACCCAGAGTCTGTTACTTATGACTGGGTAAGAGATCAGTACTTTGTTTCAAATATGGCAGGTGATGGCCTATCTGGCGATGGTCAAGGCTTTATCAGCTTAATCTCTGGCAATGGAGAACTAATCAACAAAAACTGGGTGACAGGCTTAAATGCACCAAAAGGCTTGGCTATTCGTGGTGACACCTTATTTGTTGCCAGCTTAACCTCAGGTGCTGCACTGGGTGATAATGGCCTGCAAGACTTAACATCACAAGTCGTTGCAATTGATATTGAAACAGGTGCTATCGTTGCCGAGATTCCAGCCCCTGGCGCACATTTACTCAATGACACTGCTGTAGGACCACATGGCAATGTTTACGTGAGCGACTTAGGCGGCAACGCCATTTACCGTTTGCAAAATGGCACTTTTCAACCCTGGTTAGAAAGCCTTGGCTTACAAGACCCGAATGGCCTGTTTGTTGACAGCCGTAATGTCTATGTTGCTTCTTTTGGTTTATTAAGCGACCCTGATACTGGCGTATATGATTTTGATAACCCATTAGGCTTCCCTAAGAAAGTTGATGTGCGCAGCAAAGAAATCACTAACTTAAATAATTCAACGCCACTTGGTTTATTAGATGGCATTACCGCTTTTCGTTTTCGCACTTGGTTAGTCACCAACAAAACTGACTTCTTACTACAGTTGCTTAACCGACGCGGTGAAGTAATTACTTCAACCATGTTAGCCGGTGACCCAGCCGACTTAACATATGTGCCTTCACAACGTTTAGTGGTTATTCCGTTTGCCAGCAATGGCGACACAAACTTAACCAGTGATGCCGTTGTTGCTTATCGAATTGGCTTTGGTTATTAAGCCTCAGCGTTAATTCATATTGATATCGGCGAGGCAGGCAGGATGGTACTGTTTGCCTCGTTGTTACGTCAGAAGAGCTATACACTAATATTATTCCCAAAGTGTTTTACTTCCATCCAGAATGGAACTGCTTATTGCAAACGGATTAACCCTGTCTTGTATTTAATTCATAAAGCCGAATGACCTAGGTTTCTTTATAGCGCTGGGTACAACCCTGCGTATAAACAGATCAATTCTGTCCCGTGTTAGGTTCATGAACCCGAATAGCTTAGACTTACTTAAATAAAGATGTTTTTTTAGGAGAACGATATGCTTGAACAGGAAGCTATCGAAAGTAGAATGAGAGGCTTTTATCCCAAAAGAGGTTTTCTAATATATCTGTCAAAGGCGTTTTATCTGTTATAAAACTCCATCTATTATTCATAGCTGTTATGCCGACTTCCCCTTGGAGACTCCATTTAAAGATGGAGGTTCTAACTCGTAATCAGCAACCTTTTAAACAGCAAGATCCAGAGGCAAGTCACTGATATCTTTCAGCCTTTTACCTTCAATCATCGTATGCAGCAAATCAACCGCATCTTCTTTTTCTAGCTTATTTAGCGTTGCGATTAATTCATACAAAGCAAAGTGATAAACGCAGTCTAGATCACCTGTGCCAAGGGCTAATGAAGCAAGACGAGAAGGAACAGGCTCCGCAGTAACAGATACAACGTGTGGCAGCCGCCCCTTCCTATTTCGAATAAGATTTAGAGCCTCCGTTCGAGTATTTTGAGCTCTATCCGTCCTCATTGTAAACTTGCAGGATATACTTGCGTGTATAATTTCTAATGGGTTATCAGGATCGTCATGATTTGCACAGCGTAGAATCGCTCGATCACAGGAAGCTGAATCAACAATTTCTAAAGCATCGTTGATTTCATCATCGCTTTCCGGCAATCTTGCAACAACAACATCAGGAGCTATCGTATAGCCCTCTCCGAGACAGCTTCTCAGCTCTTTATTTTCTTTTGCTAATCGGCTTAATTCGGCAAGATGTGAATATTGAGCATATTTTCCTATAATTCCATCGGCTCTTGAACCTACTCGTTCGATAATCCATTTCCCCGGACGAAGATGACCAAGCTTTAGGAAAGTGTTACTAATAAATTCCTTACAATGATTTTCAAACTCATTTCCAAGAGTTTGCCCCTCTTTCTTCTTGTTACGAAGTATTAGTTTTGCGCCAGCCTGAATAGAAATTCTTTCAGCAAGGTCATTTGCAATTGCAACACTTAACTTCTGACCAGAATCAGCGTTACTTAAAATTTCTGAATGCCCAAATTTTTTAAATGGACTTGCAGTAAGAGTTTCGCTAGTAATTAAAGATTTATGAAATCTTTTTCTCTCCTCTGATATCAGTCCGTTACTCATGCCGCCACTCTATCCCTGTTAGAAATTTTCTCTAAAGCTCTATATATTTCTTGCCCTATGGCATAAGCTACTGGAGGCGGAAACGCGTTACCAACCTGCCTATAAGCGTGTGTTTTCTTACCAATAAACTCCCAGCAATCTGGAAAACCTTGTAATCTCGCTGCCATTCGAACATTTAACAGGGGCATACCTTCGAAACCAGCTCGAATACTTCCGTCTTTAAGCAACACACCTTTGAACTCCCGTGAAGGAATTTCGTCATAGTCACCCACTCTATGGGCATTTACGAATAAATTTTGCCATTGTTTTTTAGCTCTAGTTGGCCCCAGGTCTGGCCCCCCATGTTTTTTTGACCCTCCTACAAGTGTCGGAGCAATTTCATTAGCTTTATTAGCCCAATCTCTAGCACCTTTCCATCCTTTTGATGACATGAGATCGAAAAGGCATTCACCCACTGTCGGTGGTGGTGAGTCTTTAATTTCAGGCCAATCAAAAAGGTGAAAGAAGTCTTTCTTAATGGCAACAAGAACAATACGTGGTCTCAATTGAGACACACCGAAATCACTCGCTTGTAGCAGGCGCCACTCACTTTTATAGCCAAGCCTTTGTAACCTTGAAGAAATTTTATTTCTGTAGTCTTCAAATTTGGCTTCATTCAGCCCCGGCACATTCTCCAGCATAACAGCAGTAGGACGAATATCTCGTACAATATCTAGAGCGGTTGGGAACAAGTCACGCTCATCTTCGTTGCCTCGCTGCTGACCAGCCTTGCTAAATGGTGGACATGGAACTCCACCGGCAACAAGGTCAACTTTTCCTCTGTACAGGCGAGCTTTATTTTTTGAGAAGCATTTCAGGTCTCCTCTTACAATTTCTCCCCAATTTAGACCCAACTTTTCATTGTTATGCTCAAGAGTCGCGCAAGCATGTTCATCGATCTCAATTAGCATCTCATGCGAAAAGCCAGCTTGATGGAGCCCTAGAGCCTGCCCTCCTGCACCTGCACATATTTCAATTGCTTTCATGAAAAACTAACTCATTTTAATTAACGGTAAACCCATGACCTAGATTCTAAACGAAGCCTGATTGGATTGAAATTAAGTTAGAGCATAAAACTGTATAGATCAACAATGCTTTTGTAACTAGGACTATATTGTCTGCTGACGTTGAACAACCCCATACCACTAACCAAGCCAATTAGGTGTAAAGCAACCTTAATTTTACCTGATTCTACTTTCTAGGACTATTTGGGTGAAGCCTTCAATCAGCTTACTTGCTCAAGAGCTACAAATATTCGATCTGGGTTCAGGCTGTGTGAAAGCTCAATTAAGTGTATCTTTTCACACCTTCAGCTTAAGCTAAAATGTTTAAAGAGCTTGCAACGAGAGTGCCTACCCCAAATAACTTATCTAACGGTGATTCAATGGGTGAACCATCGAAACAGGAACAAAATCAACCATTTGAAGACCGTAATCGCTTAAACACACCACGAATAATTCATAGTTGCTTTTGTCCTACAATCAAGTTTTGCAACGATACACTTTTCTATTTTATGTACGGCCCGACGCCATGTCATAAACCATAGCCGGAAGACACGTAACGGGTTCCCCTTACCAACCTCTTTGTACTCAAAAAAGACTGTAAGATTGGCTTTGCAGTACAAAGCTCAGCTTGCATATAAATAAGCGCAAAGCCAATCCTAATTTTTTGCAACATCTTATTTATGCGGCGCTATTATCCTCAGAAAGCAAAGTCGCGCAGTTAAGATATGATGAAGTGAACAACTTAGACAATTCATTCTTGTGTAAGAAGGCTAGCAAAAGATTACTCTATAAACACGATGCATAGATCATATATTTCCCTTTATAGCCCAAGCCTTTAAATGACCTTTTAACTACTAATGAAAGAATGGTGCCCAGGGCGCTGAGCGCAGCCCTGCGTATAAATAAATCGATCCTGTCCCGTGTTAGGTTCACGATACTTAACACGTAAAATTATTGGAAAAAGTTGAAGTGTTTTTAGGGAATGGTGCCCAGGGCGCTGGGCGCAGCCCTGCGTATAAATAAATCGATTCTGTCCCGTGTTAGGTTCACGATACTTAACACGTAAAATTATTGGAAAAAGTTGAAGTGTTTTTAGGGGATGGTGCCCAGGGACAGAATCGAACTGCCGACACGGGGATTTTCAGTCCCCTGCTCTACCGACTGAGCTACCTGGGCATTGGAACAAAACGCCTCCAACAATTGATCAAAAGACAACCAATAGGACCATTGCCGAAAGGCTGCGTATTAAAGCCTTTGCGCCGCTGAGAGTCAAGCCCATTTGCGCTAAATGGGCTAAATATTCAGCAAAATCAAGGCAATAAGCTTATTCTGGCTTTACAAACTCATCTGGCAGGGATGAGCCCCCACCAAAAAAGAACTTTTCCATCTCTTCTTCAAGAAACTTGCGGGCTTTTGGGTCCACCGGGGTCAGGCGATACTCGTTAATTAGCATGGTTTGGTGGGCCAACCATTCTTGCCAAGCCGTTTTTGAAACATTATCGTAGATACGCTTACCCAGATCACCCGGGTATGTGGGACGGTCCAGACCTTCGGCTTGCTCATCGAGTTTTACACAATGCACCATGCGCGCCATGTTGTTTACCTCTTATCGTAATAGTGCTTTTCTTTTCTGTGCCGCTTTATACCAAGAATAGCGACGAAAACCAACTTTGCCGCACTAGGCTGTTTCACTCAGCAAGCCCAATTGGCCTTGCTGCATAAGCGCCAGCAATTTATTCACTGGCGCTGCCAAGCCACCCACCGAATGACCATAGGCAAACCAACACCAACGCGTATCATCCGCCACGGCTGCCAAAGGCGTCTGCAAGCGTGCCAGCACCGGGGTAATATCCAAGTGAAAATGACTAAAGGTGTGGCGCTGCACAGTCCACTGTGCTTCCAGCTCAATCTCGCCAATATGCACTGCCGCCCAGGCGACCGGATCAGCATCGAGTGCTAACTCAGGAAAACTGAGCAAGCCACCCCAGATGCCCGTTGGCGGGCGTCGCTCTAACAAGCATTGCCCTTGTGCATCACGCAGTAATAACATCATTACTGTTTTAACCGGCAGCTCACGCTTCGGCTTACGGCCAGGGTATTCATGCATACGCTGTTGCGCATAGGCCTTGCACTGTTTAACCAGCGGGCAGCTTACACAATGTGGTTTACTGCGCGTGCACTGCGTTGCGCCTAAATCCATCATGGCTTGCGTATAATCGGTTACGTGTTGTTGTGGTGTTAGCTGTTCGGCATATTGCCACAACTGCTCGGCGACGGCGGTATTGCCGGGCCAACCCTCAACAGCAAAGTAACGCGCCAACACACGCTTAACATTCCCATCGAGTATGGCATGTGGTTGATTATCGGCTTGTGCCAGTATCGCACCGGCTGTTGAGCGACCGATACCTGGCAGCGCTAATACTGCATCGAATGCTGCTGGGAAATGACCGCCATGCTCATCACGCACCTGCTGCGCTGCCTTATGTAAATTACGAGCCCGCGCGTAATAGCCTAAGCCTGACCAGTGATGCAACACTTGGTCGATATCCGCATTCGCTAAACTCAATATATCGGGAAAGCTTTGCATAAACCGTTCGAAATAAGGGATCACCGTTGCCACTTGTGTTTGTTGCAACATAATTTCTGACACCCATACTCGATAGCGTGTGCGGTTTTGCTGCCAGGGTAAATCTTTACGCCCGTGTTCGCGATACCAGTTCAGTACACGCTTTACAAAAGCGTTTTTTTGCTGTGTTTTCAACATCGTCTAACCTGGCCCCTTATCTGGCAGGCCCCGCATTAAAATAAGTCTTTGAGTTTATTTTTTAATTTATCTTTCTTTTCTTGTTTCTTCGCTTCTAGCTTAGCCTTTTCGGCTTCGAGCTTTTGTCGTTGCTTTTCTTTTAACTCACGCTGACGTTGCTCCGCAGCAGCCCTCGCAGCAGCCTTTTCCGCTTTAAGCTTTTCAGCGGCTTGCCGTTTTTTCTCAGCCAGCGCAGTTTCGGCAGCAGCTTTCTTAGCATCCAGCTCAGCTTTTTTACGCCCAAACACAGCCTCAGAAATGGCCTTTCTGCCGATTTCCAAATAATCGAGTTCGCCCAATACGCCTTTAAAGTGGAAGTTAATGGGTGTATCTGAGAGTTTCGCCAATTGACTGCCTTGCAAGGCCGTGCCGCCCTTGGCATATACCACGGTCATTATATAATCCACATACTCTTTGGGTAAATCATACTGGCCTTTACCTGTCACTAACAAATACCGGGCACGCATCTCCAGATCGTCATTGATCACCACACCATTTTTAATAATGGAGTTGGCTTTAATGGAGGAGAACTTCGTCGGCTGTTTAGCTTCACCTTGATATTTGCGCTTATTAAACCTTGCCATGGCAGCACGCACAGATTGCCGCATATCCATACTCAAAGCGCCATCCAGAAAAGCCAATTGCATATCACCATTTAATTGGCGCATTAACTCGCTCACCCGTTCACCCTGGGTCGTGATATCAGCCTGCATATTCGCTTTACCATCAATCCATTGCTCACCCACATAATCTTTTAACAAAGGGCCAGAGTTAACATTTTTCAGGTCCAGCACTGCTTTGTAATGGGGTTTATCTGCATTGATATCGAGCTGTGCACTACCGTCAAAATGGCCATCGTACAAATCAATACTGACGGGGTTTAGGTTCACAATACCGTTGTTCGTTTGCAGGGTGGTGGCCACATTATTGGTCTGCAATTGCATCATGCGTAAATCCGCAATTTTTATCTCAAGCTTGGTATTCAGGCCGCTGATCAGATCCAACGGTAATTCAATTAAGGGGTCTTGGTCAGCCGCACTTTGCGCAGCTGCCGCTTCGCTCTGTTCTGGCACGGGCGGTAAATAGCGATCGGCATCAAATTTATCCATGACCAAGCTGGCTTCAATCGCGCTAGTGGCAAAATCTTTGATAGCCAGCTGCCCTGTGAGCTGACTTTGGTCAAATTGCAATTGCATCGCATTTAATGCTGCCTGCTGGCTATCCGCCTGTAGTGTTGCCGCGAATGACAAGGCACCTAACACACTCGGGTCAGCCGTCTCGGGCACTGGCAGCTGCAAATTTTGCATGAGCTGTCGAATCGATGGAATATCCAACTGCACATCACCTGTCACTTGCGGTGAATCGCTGTCCAGGGCGGTTAGCTGAATACCGACCTTTGCTGTAAGGCTCGCAACTTTTAGCACCGCTTGCTCAATCGCTGCAGTTTGCGCTTGTAAGTCCGCTTGTATTGCTGCAACAGTGATATTCACACGCTGCTCATTGCCTGGCACCGGTGTGCCACTGGCTTTTATATTAAGCTGTACATCGGATATACCGTATTGTTGCGCGACTAAATCCAACAGCAGCTTACCCTCAGCAGTCACACTGGCGATAAGCTTCGGTTCACTGTGCCGCAATGCCATAGCGGCAGAGAAAGCGGTTGACTCCCCACTGCGAATGCGGCCGGTTTTAAAACTGAAATTTTCCAGATGGGACTGCACACCGTTAATATCATCGCGCCAACGCACATTGGCTTTGCGCACATCGATGCCACCGATATAGATGTCTGATAATACTGCGGTGCTGGCATCATTGATGGCAGCAGTGGCTGCTGATGAGCTCGATGAGTCTGCAGAACCTGATGGCACTGGCTCCGGCGCAACTTCACCTGCCGTATTTGTCTCGGCCAACAAGTCCTGCCAATTGGTCGAGCCATCCGCTTTTTGTTGCAGGTTGACATCCATACCCACCAGTTGCACAACACCTACTTTGGTTTGCAACAACCATAAATGCCGCAGACTGACCTTAATATTAATGTTGTCTACACTAATAAAGTACTTTTCAGCAAAGCCATCGGCATTGGCAATATGGGTTTCACCCAGTTCCAGGCCCAGCCAGGGAAACACTGACAAATCAATATCGCCTTTTATCAACAAGTCCCTGCCTGTGAGCTGTTTAGCGACAGATTCAATTTCGGGTTTGTAATCATTGGGATCAACGAGAATCGTGACGCTGACCAGCGCGATCGCAATCAAAAAGAGTACGACACCGCCAACGAGTATCAGATTTTTGAATAGTTTCATCATGAAGTCCTTCACGCTTAATCAAGCTGATTGATCTTGGTCACAGGCTAACCGTTTACCTTACTGAAGTGGTTGATAACCTTACCATTATGCTGAACATTTATCAGCGCTGATGGTCAATTGATTCAGCATTCACTGCTTTATCGTCACTTCTGGCATAATACCTTTGTTATCGTATTCGGAGCACTCCATGGGCGACACTAATAACCTGGTTCGTATTGCTGCAGCACTGGCTGCGGGTATTCTCATTATCCTCACCGCACTTGGCTGGTTTTTTAGCTTCGAGCCAGATGTCTATGATGTTCAAACACGGGTCGAAGCGCGCGCTACCGAAGCCAATTTACCCGTGGTGACTGGCTCGACCACTACAGCAACATTGATTGACGTTGCTGAGACACTGCTCAATAAGCCAGGCGGCTATATCAGCAATGATGTGTTCCCGCCAGGTTTAGTTATCGACAATATCAAAAATTGGGAGTTCGGTGTGGTTGTACAAATCCGTGATCTGGCTCGCGTGATGCGCAATGATATGAGCCGTTCACAAAGTCAGTCAACCGCTGACCCTGACCTTGAAGTCGCAGACCCACAATTCAGTTTTGATAATGCCTCTTGGATTTTCCCTTCCACAGAGTCTGAATATGAAGAAGGCATTCATGCTCTCGAAGGTTATCTACAACGCTTATCTGATCCAAGCCAGCAACAGGCACAGTTTTATGCACGCGCCGATAATCTGAGCGAATGGTTGAAGCTGGTAGAAGTACGTTTAGGCTCACTTTCCCAGCGACTCTCAGCCAGTGTTGGACAAGAACGGATCAATACGGATTTATCCGGAGACACCGAAGCAACACAGTCCACGGCAACACCTGGCAGACTCATGTTAAAAACCCCTTGGTATGAGATTGATGATGTTTTTTACGAAGCCAGGGGCACAAGCTGGGCACTGATCCATTTTATGAAAGCCGCCGAGATTGACTTTGCCCAAGTGTTAGCGAAAAAGAATGCTACGGTAAGCCTACGCCAAATTATCCGAGAACTGGAAGCCACCCAAGGCACCATTTGGAGCCCGGTGATCCTCAATGGCAGCGGCTTTGGCTTTGTGGCTAATCACTCTCTGACATTGGCATCGTATATCTCACGTGCCAACGCAGCTGTAATTGATTTACGTAATCTGTTGGCACAAGGTTAAACGTCTGCAAACCAAGCCAGCGATGCGTAACGTTTAAGGCTGGCTTGGTTGTTCACCTGTTTTATCCTGTGATGTTGCCGGGCACTTCTCTGGGTGATGTTTCTGGGCTACTTTGCCGGGCTATTTCCCTGGGCGATATCATAGCGGCCCGATTGCCCGCCGGATTTATGCAGCAGCTGCACTGCGTCAATACGCATACCGCGATCAACCGCTTTGCACATATCATAAATCGTTAACAGACTAAGCTGCACAGCACAGAGCGCTTCAATTTCTACCCCTGTGCGATCCCGTGTTTCTGTGCGGGCCTGACAGCAAATGCTGGACTGCTCATGATCCAGACTGAATTCAATATCAACATGCGTTAATGGAATGGGATGGCATAAAGGTACAAGCTCTGCTGTCCGTTTAGTCGCCATAATACCGGCAATACGCGCAATACCCAGCACATCACCTTTTTTATGATCGCCTGCCGCGATGCGCTGCAAGGTCTGTGCCTGCATAAAAATCTTGCCCTCTGCCACAGCAATGCGATGACTGCTTTGTTTATCGCCCACATCCACCATATGGGCCTGTCCTTGCTTATTAAAGTGATTGAATTCGGCCATTTTGTGATCAACCCAGTCCTATTGAACAATCAATTCTTCAGTTTGAATCTGTTACTATAAAAGTTTGTTGGTACAGCATAACGTGATATGACTATAACGGTAAAATTTTTCGCCCGCTTGCGGGAAGAGTTGGGCAAAGACAGCAGCCGCCTCGCGGCACCTCTGCCAGCGACAGTGCAGGATGCCTGGCATAGCGCCTCAGGCCGATCGGAATTACCCGATGATATCTTTTGCGCGATCAACCATGAACATGCCAACTTCGCTGACCCTGTCAAAGACGGTGACGAAGTGGCTTTTTTCCCACGGGTCACAGGAGGTTAAGTGAATGCAGGTACAACTGCTGGATCACAGCTTTAGCCCTTACCCGCTACTGGCCGAATTTGAACAACAATTGCCCAAAGGTCAGTTTGGCGCCAGCTGCCACTTTGTCGGCACCATGCGTGATTTCAACCTGGATCATCAGGTCGATGGTATGTTTCTAGAACATTATCCTGGCATGACGGAAAAACAACTCAGCCGCATTGCCAACCACGCTTTAGCGCAATGGGATATTCTTGATGCGCTGCTGGTACACCGTGTTGGGCATATTCTGCCAGGCGAGAATATCGTTGTAACGGCCGCCTGGGCAGCCCATCGCCAGGCCGCTTTTGAAGCTTGCCGCTACTTGATCGAAACGCTGAAATCGGAAGCGCCCTTCTGGAAGAAGGAACAGCGCACAAATTCGACAGCCTGGGTTGCAAACAACACCTAAATACCAGATACTCAATATAAGTATATTTACTTATATCAACAATAATAAGCGGTTAGCCTGGTATGAAGCGTTTTACACAAGAATTGATCATGTTGTTCTGCCTGCTCGGCAGCACTGTTATTGCCGTACAAGTCAGCACAATTAGCACCATGATCACCGAAATTGAGGGCTATACCGCCCTCGCTACCCAAAGCGGTCGTCAGCCTGATGTGTTCTCCGGCGATATTTTGCTAAAAGTGGCCGACCAGAATGGCCTGTGTCGTGATGGCTTCTGGATTGACCCTGCCGATAGCCGTGCCAAAGCCCATGCCCATATGGCACTGACAGCCTTCCAACTCGGTAATAAGGTGATGCTCTATGGCGACAGCACCGCCATTTGGCAGGGTGCTAAGCATCGTAATTACTGCCGTTTAAGCCAGATTGTCTACCAATCTTAGCACGCACTTTCAAAGCTCCAAGCAACCCAAGTAGCCAGCACCTTGGGGCCAGCGTTGCCTGCTTGTGCGCAGTAACACCAGCCCACCGGGTAAATTCATATAGCGTTAGATTCGTTTAGCGTAATACTAAAAATTGCGCGCTGTCACCACGCTGAATATTGAGCACCAATGCGCGTTTACTGCGTTGCGCCAGACGGCGTGCCTCAGAGATACTCTTCACCGCCTTACGATTAATTGAGGTAATCACATCACCTTTACGCAAACCTGACTCGGCAGCCGCGCTAAACGCAGCCACATCGACCACTAACAAACCTTCTATCTTGCGGCCATCATCATCGCTATCGGCATCACTCAACGTGGCACCAGCCAGGCGCGGATGTAAGCTCTTGCCATTCACATTACTCACTTTTGGCGCAGCAATATTGGCGGTGATTTTTTTAGTTTCACCTTCGCGGATAATTTCCATTTCCAACGCTTGGCCAACCCGCTGTAAGCCAACATAGTTACGCATATCCGATGCATTATTAACCTTACGACCATTCACAGAAATCACAATATCACCTGGCCTTAAATCCGCCGCATCTGCCGGCGTGCCTTTTTCAACCAGCGTAATAACGGCACCTTTTTTCTGTTTTTCCAGCCCAAACGCTTTCGCCAGCTGAGGGTCCAAATTTTGAATCCCAACACCTAGACGGCCACGGCTGACTTCACCATGCTCAATCAGCTGCTCCATAATCTGCTTGGCCATGACTGCCGGTATGGCGAAGCCAATACCAATATTGCCGCCATTTGCCCCATATATCGCGGTGTTAATGCCAATCAGATGACCACGTAAGTCGACCAAAGCTCCCCCTGAATTACCCGGGTTAATCGAAGCATCGGTTTGAATAAAATCCTCATAGACTTCAATACCCAGACCAGAACGCCCTAAACCGCTGACAATACCGGAAGTAACAGAATGTCCTAAACCAAAGGGGTTACCAATCGCCACCACAAAATCGCCGACACGCAAACGATCTGAATCACCCCAAGCCACTTCCGTTAAGTCATCCGCTTTGACTTGAATAACCGCCACATCCGAATCAGCATCGGCACCAATCAAGGCTGCATCTAACTGTCGACCATCGCGCAAGGTAACGATAATTTCTTCAGCATTCTTAATGACATGGCTATTGGTAATGATGTAGCCACGTTCGGCATCGACAATTACACCGGAGCCTAAGCTGTTGGTTTTGCGCCGCTGCTGTGGACGCTGCGGACGATCAAAAAACTGTCGAAAAAATGGGTCATCAAATAAGGGATTACTACGCACTGCGACACTGCCTCTGGTGGCGATATTCACGACACCGGGCGTGGTTGTATCCAACATCGGCGCCAAGCTCGGTAATGGTTTATCATCAGCAGCTATTGGTAGGGCAGCAAAAACACTCAGTGACGCAACACATAGCAATAAAAAAGTGATTATATTTTTTTTCATAATATTACCAGTATTCAAATTTTTCCAAGACACACACTGTGACCCAAACTTTTTATCAAAAGTTCTTGGGAACTTTTGACGTGTCCTATTGGACTAACAAAGTGACTACCCTACTTAAGTCGATCAGATGAGCGCGCCACCCAATACTCGATGGCTCTGGCGCGCCAATTTTTAATAATGATGCATACACTAATAATGAGTGGAGATGATGCAATTAGAAAAACAGTAGTTTGATAATTAACATAAATAACACCCCATTAAAAACAACTTTAATAATTTTTTCGCCTTTGCGTATCATCATATGCGTAGCCAGCCAGCCGCCCATGGCGTTACCCACCGCCAAAAACAATCCTGCACGCCAATAGATATCCACATACGAAGCAAATACTGCCAGGCTCACCACGGTAAACGGCAATACTAAAAAAACTTTATGCATATTCACCCGCAACAAATCCAAACCCATTACACGGTGCAAAACAAACATAATAACAAAGCCAATACCGACTTGTATTAGGCCGGCATAAAACCCTACAGGAATCATTAACAAGTGTGCCAACCAAAAGCGGCGTGCTGATAGTGACAAATCAGTATCGCTGTTTTGCGTGGTAGATGTCTTAGCGCTGGGTTTACCCCATGCCATGGCCAACATAAGCAGTAACATAATCAAGGCTAATACGCGGTTAAACCATGGCCCTTCAAAGCGCACGCCCAGCAAAGCGCCAGCCAACGCTCCTGGCAAGGTAAACAAAGCCAGCGTACAACTCAAACGTAACTCAGTTAAGCCTTTACGGAAAAACACCCAGGAAGATGCAATAGACTGAGCAATAATCGCAATACGATTAGTGCCATTGGCGACCGGTGCAGGTAGCCCCATAAATAGCATTGCCGGTATTGTCAGCAGTGAGCCACCGCCTGCCATGACATTGATATAACCTGCTAGCAGGCCAACCACCAGTAACAGCAGTTCTTGCCAGATTGACATAATACGCCTTGCTAACTAAAACATGGAGGAGAGCATAAAAAACGACTACTGCAATTTATTGCAAACACTCACTAATTTATGCGCAACTTTTTCTATGCGGTTAGCCGTTGCCAAATCCTGCAATAGGCCATCATCATTGAATTGATTAAAAACATTGCCAACAGCGTGCTGTTCAGCCAACACCAAAACACCCAGGTTACCTAAGATTGCACGCAGGTGAACCAGTCCACGTAAACCACCCAAGCCGCCTGGCGAAGCGCCCATAATGGCAGCCACTTTGTTATGGAAACAGGCTAAGGGTGCTTCATCACCTTCCTTGCGCGAAGCCCAATCAAGTGCATTTTTTAAGGCAGCACTGATCGAGCCATTATACTCAGGTGAAGCTATCAACAGACCATCATGTGCTAATAATAAATCTTTAAATCGGCGTCCATTGTCCGGCATACCGGCTGATGCTTCCAGATCCTCATCAAACACCGGTAAAGGAATTTCTTTCAAATGCAAATACGTTAATTCAGCACCCGCCGCTTCTGCGAATGCACCGGCTGCCCGTACCAACTTATAATTCCAGGAATCAGTTCTTAAACTACCATTTAATGCGAGTATTTTTGCAGCCACGGTCATTCCCTCCTTGCTTAACTATTCAACATTTTGAATTTGTTCACGCATTTGCTCAATCAACACTTTAAGGTCTACCGCTACTTGAGTGGTTTCACTATCAGCTGACTTTGAGCTCAATGTATTCGCTTCGCGGTTAAGCTCCTGCATCAGAAAATCCAAGCGTCTGCCCACCGGCTCTTTTTTACCAAGCACGCTTTCAACTTCAGTAATATGGGTATCAAGGCGATCAAGCTCTTCATCCACATCCATACGTTGGGCAATAATAACCAACTCTTGCTCGAGCCGGTCCTGATCAACTTTTGCTTGTAAATCAGCCACTTTTGTTTCCAGTTTGGTTCTGATTGCCTGCAATACTTGTGGCCTACGTTCACGTACCTGCTGCACCAACTGGCTAATAGCGCCGCAACGTTGTTGCAACATTTCCAATATACGCGCACCTTCGCGCTCGCGTGTAGCGATCAACTCTTGTATCGCTTGTGTCAATTGTTGCATGGCCAACTGCTCTACTGGGCTTTGGTCTCTTTCAGGCTCTTTAACAACCCCAGGCCAGCGTAAAATATCAACCGCACGCGTTGCCGATGCATTATTCAATAGACCATTAATTTGTTCACATGCACCAATCACATCTTGTGCGTATTGTAAGTTCACATTGATTGTTGAAACAGTACTCGCTTCGGCCTTATATTTTAACGTGCAATCAACCTTACCCCGTTTGAGGTAGCCGGCAACCGCTTCCCTGATCTTTTGCTCAAGACCCCGCAAGTCTTCAGGTAAGCGTATACTGGTATCCAGATAGCGGTGATTTACCGAACGAATCTCCCAAACCAAACTACCAAATTCATCTTTTGCTTCAACACGGGCAAATGCCGTCATGCTTTTTAACATTATTACTCTCTATTAGACTTAAGCTGCAAAGTGCCATCATACCAAATTCGTCTACAGAATAGCGGACTATCAATAATTATTCCGGCTATAATATCTGCCCACGCCATGGAGACACTTTATGACAGAAACAATACGGCCCAGCGGCCGCCAAAACAATGAAACCAGAGCTATTAAAATCAGCCGTCACTACACAAAACATGCGGAAGGCTCCGTACTCATCGAATACGGCGACACGAAAGTGCTGTGTAACGCGACGATTGAAGAAAAAGTCCCTAACTTTTTAAAGGGTAAAGGCAGTGGCTGGGTGACAGCAGAATACGGTATGTTGCCACGCTCCACAGGCAGCCGTACGCTAAGGGAAGCTGCTCGCGGCAAGCAAACCGGCCGCACCCAGGAAATTCAACGCTTAATTGGTCGCTCATTGCGTGCAGCTGTTGACCTTAATGCCCTTGGTGAACGCTCTATTACCGTCGATTGTGATGTTATTCAAGCCGATGGCGGCACCCGCACCGCATCCATCACAGGTGCTTATGTGGCAATGCATGACGCTATCAACTACTTGCTGAACAACAAAAACCTTAATAACAACCCGCTATTTGGCATGGTCGCATCGATTTCTGTGGGTATTTACAATGGCACACCCGTGCTCGACTTAGATTATGCTGAAGACTCACAAGCAGAAACTGACATGAATGTTGTCATGAATGATGCTGGTGCCTTCATTGAAGTTCAGGGTACGGCAGAAGGTCATGCATTCCGTATGGATGAATTACAAAGTATGTTGGCACTAGCGGAAAAAGGCATTGCGGAATTAATTACAGCTCAGAAAGCAGCACTTGAACACTAAACTCATTGTTATACCAAAAGTTATAAAATAGTATTTTATTATGCACAAGCCTCCCAAACTCGTTTTAGCTTCTGGCAACCCTGGCAAACTGCGCGAATTTCAAGCCTTGCTACAACATACCGGCATTACAGTCATACCACAGTCTGAATTTAATATTCCTGATGTGGAAGAGACAGGACTCAGTTTTGTTGAGAATGCTATTCTTAAAGCCCGCAATGCAGCCAGACATAGCGGGCTACCGGCCTTAGCCGACGACTCAGGACTGGAAGTCGATGCCTTGCAAGGCGCACCCGGTATTTATTCCGCACGTTATGCAGGCGCTGACGCAAGTGATGCTGATAATAACCGCAAGTTATTAGTGGCCCTGCAAAACATACCGCCGGCCGAGAGAACAGCTCGCTTTCAATGCGTTATCGTATTTTTACGCAACGCTAATGACGCAACCCCTTTGATTTGCCACCGTAGCTGGGAAGGTATTATTACAGATGAAGCTAAAGGTGAAGGTGGCTTCGGTTATGATCCTTTTTTCTATTTGCCTGAACGCCAGTGTACATCAGCAGAATTACCCGCCGCTGAGAAAAATCAAATCAGCCATCGTGGTCAGGCAATGCAAGCACTTTATCAACACTTCTCAGACTGACTGCCAATAAACTCTATATCCTTATTTAATGACCCGCATCAAATAAGCACATCTACCAGGTCAAGCAGCAAACTGCTTGACCTAACAAGACCCTTAAGACATTTTATTTAGCTGAATCACTTAACTGACTGGGCTTGAGCTAAACCCTAATTGATTTGTAACAAAAAACAGATAATGTGTTTTATACACTGCGCAATGACATCATCGACCAGGTCATAGCGGAGTCAACTTTTTTTGCCATTTTACATATCAGCAATAGCATTAACATTATGACACGCAACAACTTCCTTGAGTTCGCCAACCTGTTACCTGAGATCATGCTACTTATAGATCCACAAGGTTTAATTATTGCTGCGAACAGTGCAGCCCAACAAAAACTTTTTTTGCCTGCTGACAATAGTAAGACTCTTGATTTTTTTTCTTTAAGTACCAGCAGCAAAGAAATCATTGTGAGATTTTTTAAAACATGTATCTCCTCTCATGAGTTCGTATTTGCTGATATTACTTTGCGCTGCCCGGCTAATAAAACCATCGAAACTTACACAGAAGGCTGCCGCATTCCAACAACAGCCGTACAAAAACAACCACTTATTCTGCTACGCTGCATTACTAAACTTGATACTCCCAGCAGACTACTCGAATTGCAACAGCATACAAATGAAAAACACCTCTATCAAACCGGCAAAGAAATTTATGAACTGCAGCGGCTGGCACTGTTCGATGCTGTTACCTCTCTACCCAATAGACATGCTTTAGATCAAAACATCAACCACGAATGGAAGCGCGCTTCGCGTGACAAAGTCCCTTTATCAGTGATTTTAATCGATATCGATTTTTTCAAAGCTTATAACGACACACATGGTCATATCGCAGGAGATACTTGCTTAAAACGCATCGGCATGGCTATTCAGGCAGCAACTCATCGCCCCGCTGACTTTGCCGCACGCTATGGTGGCGAAGAATTTGCCGTCCTGTTACCCACCACAAAACATGAAGGTGCTGTAACAGTCGCCAAGCGCATTCGTTCAGCGGTAGAGCAACTTGGTATTACGCACCCGGCCTCTCTGGCTGCAAAGGTAGTGACTGTCAGTATCGGTGTTGCTACAACACTAGCAACAGCACACACCTCTTCGTTAATATTACTTGCACAAGCTGACCATGCTTTATACGCCGCTAAGAATAACGGGCGCAACTGTGTTAAGCTTTTTGACCAACAACGCTTAAGCGACGCTTTACTACCTAATCACAACAAACAACACACAGAACATAAAGCACCGAGCAATGAATTAGGCTAGCACTATGCTGCCCTTCAGAAAAAGTAAAAAAGGCGGAAAAGATAGCGCCACCTAGCATATCATGTGACAATGTCTGCTATGTTAACTTACACACAGCTTCCGCCATTATCTTTATACATACATATTCCATGGTGTGCCAAAAAGTGCCCTTATTGCGATTTCAATTCACACACATCCAATACTGGCTTACCCGAACAAGCTTACATCGATGCACTTATTGCGGATTTAGACCATGAGTTACCCAATGTTTGGGGACGCGAAATCATCAGCGTCTTTATCGGTGGCGGCACTCCCAGTCTGTTTACACCACAGAGTATTGATACCTTACTGAGCCTGTTACGTGGCCGCTTACACCTTGCGCCCAACATCGAAATCACTATGGAAGCCAATCCGGGCACTGTTGAGCAAGGCCGCTTTAACGAATTCAAAGCTTGCGGCATCAATCGTTTATCGGTCGGCGTACAAAGTTTTCAGGCACAACGCCTGAAAAGCCTCGGGCGCATTCACGACGAGAAAGAAGCCTGTCATGCAATTGAAGTCGCACAGCAAGCAGGCTTTGATAACATTAATATCGACTTAATGTATGGCCTACCACAGCAATCACTGGCTGATACATTGCATGACATTAACACTGCTATAGCATTACAACCTCAGCATATTTCACATTATCAATTAACCATCGAACCCAATACTGCATTTCACCATCGGCCACCGGTATTACCTGACGATGATCACATTTGGGAAATGCAAATCGAATGCCAAAGCAATCTTGCAAATGCAGGCTATAATCAATATGAGGTGTCCGCTTATGCCCAGCAAGGTAAGCGTTGCCAACACAATTTAAATTATTGGCAGTTTGGCGACTATCTTGGTATTGGCGCTGGCGCGCACCAGAAACTAACATTGTTACAAACTCAATGTATTCAGCGTCGCTGGAAGCAGCGAATACCTAATCGCTACATGACGGCCACTGAAACATTGCAACATATCGAAGGCGAAGAAACGGTCAATGAACAATCAGTTGTGTTTGAATTTATGTTAAACGCGCTGCGCTTAAATAACGGCTTCGATAGCACGCTTTTTCAGCAGCATACTGGTTTAGCAATAAACAGTATAAAAGCTCAACTCACCACTGCGGAACAACAGCAATTGATTGACTGGTCAGCAACCGCAATCAAACCTAGCGAAAAAGGTAGACGCTTTTTAAACGAGTTACTCATGATTTTTATGCCATAAGTGAATGACTATTTTAAATTTATTGCATAACGTTAATATTAACTGCCCTTATTGCAATGCAATGTTTTCCACCACTGTGGATACCTCGACATTGCAACAAAACTACATTGAAGATTGTCAAATCTGCTGTGCACCTATTGTATTTGATATCAGTGTTGACTTTGACTCACTCACCCCAGAAGTCTTTGTAAGGAGAGAAGATGAATAAGCAATATCCTTTCACTGAGACAATGAAGTACACCCCTGTTGACTGCTCAACCTATGCGCATTATGAACAAGCCATATTACAAGGTAGTGCTTTGCGGATTTACTGGCGCGGCACTAAACAACAATGCCATATTGAAAAGCTTTGGCCAAACAACTTAAAAACCCGTTGGCACTCAGAATATCTCCTGGGCCATAATCAGTTGGGGCAGTACCGGGTAATTCGCCTGGACCGTATTATTGAAAGTAAGGTACTAACGCCCTAGCTGCTCGAACGCTTTTTCCTGCGCCTCGGCCCGCTCGTTCATCATCTCTTGGACGCCTCTTGCCTGTTCCATCAAGTCCTTGATGCCCTCCGGCGAGTAAGGGTTCTTAACCTCATCTTCCTTGTCTTTTTTAGACTTGCCAATAATTTTACTTTTAGGCTGCTCCTCTGCGGGCTCTTCCAGGACTTCCGGCGGAATTTTAGTGCCTGCAATCACATTCGTATTCGGGTTAATTTTCATTTCCTTGGCTGCGATGCCCTCAGGGGGCGGTGTATTAGTGTAGTGCCATACACCGTCAGCATCCTGCCATTTATAAGCACGCTGTAACTTGGAGGGGGTTACAATATCTGGGGTAACACTGTCAATGGTTTTGGATAAATCTGGCTTGGAAAAGCCTGACAAGCTATCCAAACTGAACGGCAACTGGCCGGTCATTAAGTAACCCGCGTAACTTGCTAAGCCAACCATTATCACTGACATCATTATCATTTTTAAGACCAGACGCATCATAGCCGCTCTCCCGCGCACCTTAGAATGTCATAAATATTATCGGTCATTACTTGCAAAAACCATAGACTTTATTTATGCACAGCTAAAAATTACAACGCGACAACGCTTGAATACAATACAAACAGCCTTAAATCAACCCAGCGAACCCGTAAGCTGTTGTTTTATAAAAAATTTTACATTTTAAGCGATGATAATATTCCCCCCCCCTTCAGCATCTGCCAATCCCTGGCCAGTTTCGCCCAACTTCATCCACAAAGTTATCCACAAGTATATTACCGTACTATTTATCTGCCGAATTAACAAATTAGCGCTTGCTGAGAGCCGCTTAAACTATTATCATTTGCGCCCATTTTTTTACAGATTTAGAGATCATCCATGAAACAGGGTATCCATCCAGACTATAACGCGATCAAGGTAACTTGCAGTTGCGGTAGCACTTTTGAAACGCGTTCAACGACCGGAAAAGACCTGAGCGTTGAAGTTTGCGCTAGCTGCCATCCATTTTTTACCGGCCAACAGAAAATTGTTGATACAGCTGGTCAGGTGGATAAATTCCGCCGCCGTTACGGTCGCGGTTAATCCAAAACAGCTATTACAAGCAATTGGCTATAAAAATGGTGCCAAAGGCACCATTTTTTATGTTTAACCTCCTCTCAGCAGCGCATTTCTGGCAATTTTTTTGTTTATTGTCAGCCCTGTTGCTATCACAGGCTTGTACCAGTGAGCAGGCCAACTCTAATACCCTCACTCAAAGCGACAATAACCATTGCTCACTTGACCATGCCGATGCCCGTATTGCGGTGAAACATATCTATGATGGTGACACCGTCAAGCTGAGTGATGGACGTAAGCTCAGGCTCATCGGCATCAATACACCCGAAATAGGCCGCAATGGCGAGGCCAGCCAGCCTTTTGCCCGTCAAGCACAGCAACGCCTGACTGATTTACTGAGCCACGAAAAGGCCTTGCTACTCCGCTATGACCGCAATAAACAAGATCATTATAAACGCACCCTTGCCCATGCCTTTTTACCCAATGGCCGCAGCATCAGCCAGACGCTGCTCAGCGAAGGCCTGGCAACCAGTCTGACCATACCACCCAATACCTGGCAGGCGGATTGCTACCATCAAGCTGAGCGCGCTGCACGCTCGACAAGACAGGGTATCTGGTCACATCAGCAATACCAGGCTATGACCGTCGGCCAGCTCAATGCGTCAGCCAATAACAGTTACCGCGTTATCCATGGCCAAGTCGTTGATAGCTGGTCAACCAGCAAAGCCCATTATTTCCGCCTACAAAGCCAGGGCCGCAAAGCATCGACAGGTTCTCTACGGGTAAAAATCACAGCCCAAGACCGCGCCAGTTTCCCTAGCGGTTTTCTTGAGCACATTAAGCATAAACAGGTAGAGGTGCGTGGCTGGCTACATTACAACCAGCAACAGTTTTTTATGCGTTTACATCACTCGAACAACTTGCAAATTATCGAGCCATAATAAAAACTGTTATTTATCCTGCTGACTGACAGAACATCACATATGATATCGATCACCAAATATTACCTTGCCTCCTTATTATTACTGAGCCTGCTACTATCAGGCTGCGCTGTGAACCCGGTAACAGGCAAGCTCGATTTTGTGTTAATGACAGAAAGCCAGGAAGTGGCTTTAGGGCGTAACTATCACCCACAGATTGTGCAGCAATATGGCTTTTATGATGATGCTGCTTTACAAGGTTACGTTAACCAAATTGGACAAGAGTTGGCAGCCCACAGTCACCGCAAACATTTAGACTTCCACTTTACAGTTCTCGACAGCCCACAGATTAACGCCTTTGCATTGCCCGGTGGCTATATCTATATCACTCGAGGCATCATGGCTTATCTGGGTTCGGAAGCAGAACTGGCCGGGGTACTCGGGCATGAAATAGGACATGTCACTGCACGCCATGGTGTCAGGCAACAATCAGCCAGCACTGTCAGTAGTGTATTTTCAACTGTTATTGCACAAACCACTAACTCTAAAATGCTCGGCGACTTAAGCAATACCTTTGGTGGCGCGCTGGTCAGTGGCTATGGCCGCTCGCACGAACTACAAGCTGATGGCCTTGGCGCCGAGTACCTTGCACAACTCGGTTATAACACGGCCAATATGATCAAGGTTATCGGTGTGCTAAAAGATCAGGAAACATTTGCTGCTGACAGTGCTAAGCAACAAGGTCGCCAAACAACGGGTTATCATGGCTTATTTTCGACACACCCACGCAATGATACCCGCTTACAAGAAGTCATTAAAGCCGCCGAACAATATCGTAGCAATAACTCGCGTGGTGACGCCACAAGCCGTTACTTGCAAAAAATCAACAATATGACATTCGGTGACAGCCCACAGCAAGGCATTATTCGCAACAATCATTTCTATCATCCTGGCCTGGATATTGCGATTAAGCTTCCACAGGGCTGGCAAAGCGACAACCAAGCCCAACGCCTGCTACTCGTGAATAGCCAACAAAATGCCATGATACAACTGACCGCCCAGCCCGTGCAGGGCAATCTCACTGCACGCCAATACCTCGCACAGCTACTCAAAGACAGCCCTGCAATTGCCGTACAATCATTTACCGTCAACCAGTTACCTGCATCCACACAAGTTAGCCGTATAAACATCGAACAAGGGCAACGCTTAATGCGGCATACTGTGGTCCTCAAAAATCAGTTTGCCTATTTATTTACAGCTACCGCTGCAAGCGAAGACTTATTTAAGCAGTTCGACAGCACTTTTCTCAATACTGCCAAAAGTCTGCATAAAATGACTCGGCAAGAACAGCAGTTAGCCACAGCACATAAAATTGTTTTATACAAAGTAAAACCAGGAGACAAATACGCATCTCTAGCAGGCAAAACCTCTTTCACCGATTCTGCCGAAGCAAGATTACGCCTGTTAAATGGCCAATACCCCAGCGGTGAACCCACTGCTGGCCAAATAATTAAGCTCGTTCAATAACAGTGACACTTTTTGATTATGACAAATCGCAAACGCGCATACTTAATTGACTCCAGTATTTATGTATTCAGAGCATGGTTTACCATGCCAGAAGACCTTATCGACCAAGCAGGCAACCCGGTTAACGCCTTATATGGTTTCGCCGACTTCCTACTCAAACTCTTAGAGAATGAAAAGCCAAGCCATATTGCTTGCGCATTTGATGAGAGTCTAAGCAGCTCATACCGTAACGAGCTTTATCCTGAATACAAAGCCAACCGTGATCCAGCGCCGCCGGAACTGGAAAAGCAATTCCAGTATTGCCGCAGCCTGGTACGTACCGCAGGCATTGCAGAGTTTGCCAGCGACCGTTATGAAGCAGATGATATTATTGGCACACTATCTCAGCACATGCGCCGACAAGGCTTTCAAAACTATATTATCAGTGGTGACAAGGACCTGGCCCAACTCATTCACGAAGGTGATTTGTGGTGGGAATATGGCAAAGATAAACGTCTGGATTATAAAGGTGTTTATAAACAGTTTGGTGTACACCCAGAGCAAATCGCAGACATGCTGGCGCTCGCTGGCGATGCTGTTGATAATATTCCAGGCGTGCCGGGAATTGGCCCCAAAACAGCCGCACGCATTTTAAACAAATACCCCACATTAGAAGAAGCACTGGATAATATTGATGCTATTGCCGATATGAAATTTCGTGGCGCCAAACGTACGCAACAGCTACTTCAAGAACACCAAGATGCTGCCCGTCTATCAAAGAAACTCACCACTATTGCGTTTGATCAAAACCTACCAGAGAACAGTGATACGTTGTTAAGACAAAGCTACGATCAGAATGCACTAGAAGATCTTTTTGAACAGCTAGGTTTTGGGCAATATCGCCGAGAACGCTGGCACTCAGTTCTCTCAGAAAATTAATCGTTAATGAGTAAGGTTATCCTTTTTAATAAACCTTATGGCGTACTTTGCCAGTTTACTGATGACGAACACCGCCCAACACTGGCTGACTTTATCCCTGTTAAAAATGTTTATGCTGCTGGCCGCCTGGACAAAGATAGCGAAGGCTTAGTTGTTCTCACTGACGATGGTAGATTACAACATCGTATTACCGAACCGAAACACAAACTACCCAAAACCTACTGGGTGCAAGTTGAACACATACCCGACAATGCTGCCATACAACAACTACGGCAAGGCGTTATACTAAAAGACGGCAAAACACGCACCGCGCAAGTTACAGCGATACCAGAACCTAATCAGTTGTGGCCGCGCAACCCTCCAATAAGAAGTCGCAAGACAGTTAGCGATAGCTGGTTAGAAATTCGCTTAACCGAAGGTCGCAATCGACAAGTTAGACGCATGACAGCAGCAGTCAATCATCCAACACTACGTCTTATTCGCTATGCGATAGGCCAATGGACAATCGATGATTTAATGCCAGGCGAATGGCGCGAATTGACTTCAAGATAGTTTTCCCATCTCACCTGATTGCTTGGCAGTAGAACGCAAGGATGGTTTTAAACAACCTTTTAGAAAGCACAAACAATGGCGCACATTTAAATACAATAATACGGCACTGTGCAAAGCATACACACCAGACAACAATGGCCGTTCATCTTTCCAGATTTTCTCAATAAAAGAACCAGGCATTGCCCCGCTATCGATACTGCTTAACTGCAGTGCTAACTCAGGCGCATGACGGATAAGCTCTACTTCATTGAGCAAACCGATACTGTACTTATGATAACTTACATCCCAGCCTAATTTGAATGCAAAACCGGTGCGGCCAGCAATCAAATTAACGGTGGATGCAATCACTTTATCATTGAGACGAACTTCTGTAAAAAAGACCTGCTCTCGTGCAGCAAACCTTTTTATCATATCAACAAAGAATGTTTTTTGCTTAGCATCGGCCTCTAAGGCACTATTATTTTTTTGCTTCCAACCTTGATTTTCTAAGACCAAAAAATTGTCTATCGTTTGTTGATTAATTGCATCTCCTGTTACACAGCGCCACTGCAGCTCCCCCATATCCTGCAAACGTCTTTTTTTCCGATTTAAGGACTTTAACGTTCGCTTGGATAGTGTACGCTTTAAGTAATCTTCACCACTGTTGTTTATGTAAAGCATACGTCTATCTGTGTGCACTAATTTACGCCAGCGAGCATTACAAGCATTTGCCGCATGACTGATTGCTGCACCTATCGCCGTTTCTGTTGGGCAATCGATTAACTCGACACCATGCCACTTGCCAGTATATTTAATATGCTCAAACATAGCATATGCTCCAGCATGTGCATGCTCACGATGCAATAATAAACCACTCAGAAAGGAATGCTGCGAACGATACGAACGCAACATTCGGCAAGGCATAAACCGGCTTAGCATAACAGCTTCAAAAATACCGAGTGCAACTGTCTGCCGTCCATCAGCTAAGGCTTTATCGACCACGATAATCACGATATCTTGCCCTGCTGGCAGGTGGTTGAGCGCCGGTATGACAAACTCAGGCGTTAAGAACACATTACAATCGAGGCTCGCATCGCACAATGCCCGCCAGCGTTGCAAAACCTCTTCACTGAGCTCTGCAATGGAATGATACACCTCAACAATCAAGGAATCAGTATTGTCACAACTGGCTCGAGTCTGAAGTTGGTTCTGGGATTGAGTTTGGGGCTGATCTGAAGACATCATTTTTTTTATTTAATTCCATGCTTATATTCTTTGGCCTCTAAAACCACCTAACCATACATGGTACTTTCTCAATCCATTCCCAGCGCAGCCGGGTGAAATTGGGTCAAACCGGGTGAAGCTAAATGAAACCAGGAGAAAAACAAACTGCTACTCCTAGTAACGCTTAAACTGAGTCAAAGCTCTATTTTAAAATCACGTCGCAAGATAAAGCTGGGTATATTGTTTAAACGCTTTTTGACATTAGCTGCAGATAACGATTGGGCAGACGACCAAGCCAACACCTCGTTTACAGCTAACTGTCGCTCACCACAATAGTGTAAAACTGTATCAGCAACATGCTGATAGTATGCACAGGCCTGACTTAACGCTGCGACAAAACTTATCGGCAAATCAAGCGAGGGCTTTATCGCTGCCAGATGCTGTTTTACACCAGCATGCTCTACATGCAAAGCTGACTCAAGCTGTTCTACATTCGTTACATCCAACTTCGCAAGTACAGCGTATATCATCTCAGTTAAAGCATCTATTCGTCCCTCAACACTTGGGTCATCAGGCGAACTCTGCTTGATTCTATTCAACAACCTCTCCCATGCCGCATGCATAACTGGGTAGTTTATAAGACTATCTGCATTAATCGCCAGGAATTGTTTCGCAATTTTTGCTCTCGCCAACAGAATAACAAGCTCCATCTCAACAGCATGTTTCATGTAATTCAAAATAGGCTTCGGATCACCGATAAATGCACGCTGCTCAGATGCAAGGTCTAGCTCACCCTCCAGCGGAGGACCCGCAATAGCAAACTCCATTAACTCTAAAATTTTCCGCTTACTGCCACCACAGGCCATACCATTGGGTGAAATAAAAATGGCATGCTTTTCAGCATAGTCATACAGTTCTTGAGCGCTCACACCATTTCCCTGCAATAAACTCACCTCACCCCGCTCAATCATTTTTTGCACAATCATGAAAATGCCTGCAATGATTTTGTATTGACTGGCAATGGCCGCAGGCAAGTCACCATCAACTACGCGATTATTCACACGACGTGTAAGAAAAGCCGGCAGTGCCACACAGGCTTTCGAGAGCAAATACAAATCCAGCATTGCCAAGCGCTGAGTTTGCACATCAAAATGCTGAATATAATGTTTACGAATAAATTGAATGACTGCTAAGGCATCATCCCAATGACGCATAACAATTTGTAATGTTGTTAGGTTAATTGCATAACCTTGCCGTGAACCATCCAAGCCGCCTTTATGCAAGCGTGTTGGCAAGTTCTCTCTATAAAAACGAGGCGAGGTATTGCTTTCACCTAATTGCCGACCATCAACACAATGCAGTGCTGAAACACCACCCCATAAACCATGATCAAATTCCATGTTATCACGGCGATATACCGGCGGTTTAAACAAAGATACACTTTGTATAATGCGTGTTTGTATAAAGGGAATATAATAGAACTTCTTGAATGGAGATTTAATAATAGCTTTTATGTTCATAGCGCCTTATTAACAAGCAAAACAACCTTTCCTATAAACTATAGCACAACTGTCACTCGCAAATGCAGCAGACACAAAAACTCTTTTAAAACAACGCAAAACATCTCACATTATTTAAGCACGCTTTCGCGCCGCCAGTTTATGATGTATATAAGCCGGTATCGTCAGACTAGCAACACATAGCAAGACAAAGCTAACATGCACTACATCACCAAAACGCTGCTGTAGTTTCCAGCCGACTGGTGACGCCACATAAAATAGCACCACATGAAAAGCAAACACCTGCAAGGAATGCTTGCCAAGAAATGATAACCATGGCACATGGTAGATCTTGGGTATTTTCGTCAATAGCAAGGCCACAACACTAAACAATACTAGTGTGTTCAGCAAACGCAGCCAGGCAAGATTACTGATATCAGTGGCCACATCAATATTAAGTGGCAACACCAGCCCATCATGCCGCACTAAGAATAGTACAAGCAACGCAAACAACATAATGACCACTAACAGTAACGGCAGTGCTTTTAATTTTTTTTGCGGATTACATAAATTGTAATGACTGACACTCAGCCCCAGAAAAAATAACAGCTGCCATGAGAGTATATTAAAGAACCCGGGACGACTTTCAGGCGAGAGAGTATGCGTTAGCCATTTTAGCGGATCAACAAACTGCCCTAGCGCCCACAAAGCCAGACTAATAACAATCACTATCAGGTAGCGCCCGGCATTGAGCTGACGAATAACAAGCGGTGATAACAATAGCAAAATCGAATACATCGATAATATGCTCATATACAGAGGATGATGCAAAAGCAAAACGCCAAACAGAAAATAGTCCAACGGTTGATCATAAAAAGTCACCAACCAGCCTTTCCACCAACCCACAAAAGGCGGCAAGACAAATGCAATCAGCGCGATACCAAATAAAACAGCAAGATGATAAAGATAAATCTCTAATGCCCGGCTTAAAGATTTGACCATGATTAATTTCGGTTGCTGGGCATGCTTATAACAAAACAGGG
Source organism: Gammaproteobacteria bacterium (assembly GCA_965230615.1). Taxonomy (GTDB): domain Bacteria; phylum Pseudomonadota; class Gammaproteobacteria; order HTCC5015; family HTCC5015. The sequence continues at coordinate 3,207,791 of OZ246012.1, read as the reverse complement.
CAAACACAAACCCCGACATAAATATAAAACCTTCAGCAGCCGATACAAAGCCAAATGTCTGCCAGGTAAGCTTCGTAATTACCCCTCCCATATGGTCTATCGTAATAATAACCAATAACAACCCTCTTATAGAGTCCAAGCGAAAATCGCGCTCCATATATCACCTGTTTTGCTGTTTGCCATTGCGGCATTGAGTATGGTTTTAATACTTATTTAATGAGTAGTGTGCCACATCTGCCTATAAAGTGAGTATTCAATTTTATTATTAATTTAAGCAAAGCCTGCATCAGCAAACAGCCTAGCCTGTGGCACTATGCGATTGAAAAGGGAGCTTAAAGCACAATAAAAAAACGCCTCTCTAAAACAATCAGAGAGGCGCTTAAACCGTAGAGTGTAAAAATGCCGTGCCGAATACATTCATTTAACGGCCACGCATTTAATAGAAATTCTTTAAAAATCAATGAGTTAAAGAAACACATCGTCACTTTCTTTTAATAATACTAGCAATTGCATCCGCCAAATGAAATGCGACATATTGTCGCAGCAATTGGATTTAGCTGAGCGGCTTAGCCTCAAACTCCTGTTAACAGGTTATAATAACCCACCTTGTATCGCAGCCGATAAACCCAAGCAAGACAAATGAATAACCATATCTTTCCTTCCAGCAGCCCTCTCAGCCTGGCAGCACCTGCGCTTAACCTACGCCGGCTTTGTATTATTCGCTGCATTGTGCTCAGCTGCTTAAGCTGTGCCAGCCTGTATGCTTATCTGGCAGATGCCGCTTATTTATCAACAGATGCCATCATGAATATCAGCGGCATCATCGTCATTGTCGGCTTACTAACAGCATGCACTTTTGTCCGATTGAAATTACAGTGGCCAGTTACCGAGCCCGAGTTTTTTAGCCATTTACTGATTGATATTCTCGGTTTATCAGGCCTACTCTATTTTACAGGTGGCGCCAGCAACCCATTTGTGTCTTATTACTTGGTGCCGCTAACAATTTCTGCTGCAACGCTGCCCTGGCGCTACACCTGGGCTATCACAGCCTTATCGCTGTTGGCTTATAGCCTGATGCTTTATTTTTATATCCCGCTACAACCACTAGAGCCACACCATGGCCATCATAGCGACTCGCACAATCTACACATTTTAGGAATGTGGTTTAACTTCCTGGTCAGCGCGGTTCTCATCACCTACTTTGTCGTACGCATGTCAAAAACACTGCGTGACCAGGAAGAAGATCTACATGAGACACGCGAACATAACTTAAAAAGCGAACAACTACTCGGCATTGCAACATTGGCCGCTGGCACCGCACATGAACTAGGCACCCCAATGTCGACCATGTCCGTATTAATCAGCGAGCTAGAACGCGAACACAAAGATAATAAAAACATTCACGGTGACGTTATTGTTTTAAAAGAGCAGCTCGACATTTGCAAAAACGCTTTACGCAAGCTAGTAGATACTGCCGAGCGACATCGTTCAGGGGCCAGCGAACCTCAGTCCTTACACAAATACATTCAGTCATTGATTGATCAGTGGCGTGTTGTGCGCCCTGAAACACGTTATTCATTGGAAATTAGCAACCCCGATGAAGCGCCTACCATTGAGGTTGATCAGACCTTGAGCCAGGCGATACATAACGTATTGAATAATGCTGCTGATGCCAACCCGGAAAATGTTGAAATTCGTTTAGACTGGGATGATCAGACTTGGTTACTTGCCATCAAAGATTACGGCCCCGGCATTAGCATGGAAATCGCTGACCAACTGGGCAAACCTTTCGTAACCACCAAAGGCAAAGGCTTAGGACTTGGACTGTTTCTAACACATGCTACTATCAGTCGTTACGGTGGTAATATTAAAATGTTTAACCATGAAGAAGGTGGCACATTAACTGAAATCACGATCCCACGTCGCCATCAGGTAACGGAGTCACCATGACCTCTGCCCAAATCAGTAAAACGAGTATGCTAATTGTTGATGATGACCAAACATTTGCAGACGTTCTATCGAGGGCAATGCGCAATCGGGATTACGCTGTACATACAGCCTACACCACCGAACAGGCACAAGCTTTGATAACCCAGCTTACCTTTGACAGGGCCGTGATAGATCTAAAGATTGATCAAGAATCAGGGCTGACGCTTATCCCGGCGTTGAAGAACAATAATTCGGACATGGAAATTATTATCCTTACCGGCTACTCCAGCATTCCAACCGCAGTCGAGGCAATCAAGCTGGGGGCAAAGAACTATTTATGCAAACCCGCCGATACTGAAGAAATACTCAATGCATTTAACTCAACCTATGACGGCAACCCTCACACCGAACTTAGTAATGATCGTCCGTCTGTTGACCGCCTGGAATGGGAGCATATTCAAAAAGTTCTGATGGAGAATAATGGCAACATCTCAGCAACAGCACGCAGCCTTGGTATGCATCGCCGTACTCTGCAGCGCAAATTACAAAAAAGACCCGTTAAACGATAAGCTTATGCTCACCTCACATCGCGCTATAATAGCTTGCCAGGCCACGCATATCATCTTCACTAAGATTTTGCACCATAGCATTCATAAGGGTGTCTTTTCTGACACCACTTTTAAAATCTTGCAATTGTTTAAACAAATAAGGTGCCTTTTGGCCCGCCAAATTGGGGTAATTCTCAGCAGTACCAATACCATTCGCACCATGACAGGCAACACACACAATCGATTTCTTTTTTGCTGCTGCCAGATCCACCGCATACGATGAAATACTTAAAGACAGCAAAATCGTCATAATTATGATTTTTTTTAAAAATGTCATCATTGTATATGTCCAATTAAATTTTCTTTAGCAAACAATATGTTGCACCGATATATCTCAGATAAACCTATGCTCACACCAATGAAACAGACAAAGTTTGAACTTTTTTCACCATTGCAATCCAACCTAGCCACTGACATTATACGCGCGCATTATCAAGGGAGCATCTCATGAAAAAAACGCTATACAAAGATATTATCGGTAAAGCGACTATTTCTGTTCTAGGGCTATCAGCCTTGCTGATGGGCGTATATGTTAGCAAAACCCTATCTTCAGAAACAGCCACTAGCAGCACGCCAACGACAACTGTACAAACTGCCGCCTCTGACGCTGACTTACCCATGCTGCCTGATTTTGAATTACAAGACCATAACAAGCAGCCATTCACCAAAGACAACCTTATTGGGAAGCATAGTTTATTGTTCTTTGGCTACACACATTGCCCGGATGTATGCCCAATGACCATGTTGCACATGCAACAAACCATGCAAAAACTGGCAGACAAGCCTGCTGCTAACGATATTCAAGTGGTTTTTATCTCTGTTGACCCATATCGCGATACACCAGATGTCTTAAAAGATTATGTCAGTTATTTTAATAGTGACTTTATTGGTGTTTCCGGTGCCGAAAAGTATTTAAAGCTACTCAACGACACTTTAGGCGTTTCTTATGAGAGAGGCTTTGATTATTTCAACCCTGGCAAATATAAGATGGGCCATAGCGCCTATGTGTACCTTGTCGACCCTAAAGGCAAGATTAACCATAAGTTTGCACCACCACACAACCCTGAACAAATCGCACTTGAAATCATTAAAGCTCATAAAGATGCATAACTTCAAACGACTTATTACACTATTTATCACGCTATCGCTTTTTATATTCAGCAGCAAACCCGTTTTAGCGGCTGAAGATTTTAGCTTTAATAATGCTTACATTCCAGAAATGCCACCCATGATGAAGATGTTGGCCGGCTATGTCACGCTGAGTAATAATGGTGAACAAGACATCATTATTGACAAAGCCTGCAGCAAAGCTTTTGACAGTGTTGAAATGCACGAAAGCAAAATCGTTGACTCACTTGCCAAAATGGTTCAACTAAAAGCACTCCGCATCCCCGCCAAATCCAGTGTTACTCTCAAACCTGGCGGTATCCACTTAATGTTAATCAACCCGGGGAAACGCCCTATAGCGGGTGACACCATCGACGTTATGCTAGTAGACCAGGCTGGCCAAGCTTACGACATCACTTTTACCGTCAAGAAACTCTCTGGCGAAACGCATCACCATCATCATCACCATTAATAGGGCTGTTCTAACAATATCTCTGCTGCCTTTATGGCCATTGCCTGCCCCAACAGCAGGTGTTGCTTTTCATCTAAGTGAACGCCATCAATTGGGCTGCATGCAGTAATAGTGCGAGTATCCATATAGTGGCACTGCAGCGCTTTTGCTGCCGCTTGAAAAGCTGCAGCCATTCCCTGCTGCTTTGCCAGTGCATCAATAAACATCGGTCGCATTAAACCCTGAGGTTCTTGCAAAGCTGGCGGCAGAACCAGCAACGCCGTTGGTATCAACACACCAGCTGAACGCGCCGCCTCTCGAGCTTTTTCTATTACCCGATAAACACCTTCACCCGACATTGAGGCATCAACACCATGCACATATTGCAAATCATTATTGCCTAATAACACTATCAACAAAGATAATGGCGAGTGCATCTCTATCGCCTGCGCAATATCATTTAAACCATTACGTCCAGCGGTCAATGGATCATCCCAAGCACTGCGACGACCACACAAACAGCTCTCATAAACCTTCACAGGTAATTGCTGTGCTAACAGCAATTGCTCCATAACACCTGGCCAACGTACAGCAAAGGGAAACCGCCCATAGGTGCCGGGCATTGCCCCCCAACTGATTGAATCGCCATATACAAGTATATTCTGCATACACCTACCTAAAGCATCTGCCTAAAAACAAGAGCATAATCAGCCCGGAGTATCACATTAAATTGCGCCTGACAAACAAAGCCAATTATAACACTCAATTATCAATACACTCGCCTACCAACAAACACTTTTTGAAAAGTAACCGTTTTCATTCACCTGCCTGATCAGCAAGCGCCATGCTATACAAGATATCTTCTTACCTGATTACCGACCCACTCTAAACCCGCAAAGTCGCTTTCAAAAAATCTACTCCCAAAAAGACAAGCTTCATACTCAATCAAATCACATAGGTACGACAAGTTGCAAGATCGCAACGCTCTCTCAAGCTTTTATTATTGACCTAACAAGCAACTAAAACGTACAGCGCACTATGCATCGTGTTCGCTAATTTTGTAAGGCATAACAAACCATAAACATGCGCACGTATTAAGACTCGTGGACAGACAAGCAAGCAGAAAGATATGCTTACCAAAAGTTGGGCTTTGAGTCTTAACCAAACACTATGGACATAAAAACAATGCTGGGAGAAAAGCTGCGATCATTACGATTGCTAAAGCAGCTTACCCAGGAACAAACAGCAAGAAAAGCGAATCTTTCTTATCGTTATTTACAAACGATAGAGGCGGGTAACGCTTACCCTACAATTTTAACTCTTTTCAAATTGTCGCGGGCATTGGAAATTGATCCTGAGCAGGTTATTCAACCTGTTTGGGATCTATGGCTGGCAAGCATGAACACGGCAGATACTGACAAACAGGAATAGAACAATGGAATATGTACTCATCAGTTTACTGGTTATTATTATTGCGATTGATGTCAACAGCATCAACAACGTGTTAAACCACAGAATAAATAGTAATAATAAATCGTCGGGGAAAAAGCATTGATAATGAATACCTATATTACCGCATTTTGGCAACGCTCCCCCAGGCCATCCGCTATTCCTGTTGTGTTTTATTTATTGCACACCGGCGAGCACGACACCGATTTTCTAATGCGATGGTTAGCCCAATACGACTTACAAGGCCAACTCAGCCAACAAACGGACTTAGACTGTTTAAATATTTTTGTTCAACAGCACTACAAGATTGAGGTATATGAGCTATGCCCTTTCCCAATTCACCCACCGCGTCGGCCCCTTCCACCTTTCAAGGACGAACCTCCCGTAAAGTGAGCACCGGCGCGGCTTTTTATTATGCAACAACCATAAGCCAATAAAGACTGCTCCGCGACAGCAATGGACAGGCATGGGGTTATCAATAGGCGCAGACTACGCTCAGCCGGACGCTGAGCGTGGTATGAAAACAACTCTCAACTAATTCAAAAACTCGTTAATCGCACTCAATAACGCAGATTCGCTAATTGGCTTCACCAGATAACCTTTGGCCCCTTGTCGGGTTCCCCAAACCTTATCGGTTTCTTGATCCTTGGTCGATATCAAAACAACAGGGATATCGCTTGTCGAAGGGTTTGATGTTATCTGCCGGGTTGCCTGAAAACCATTCAAACCAGGCATTACAATATCCATAAAAATCAGGTCAGGCTTTTCTGACTTAGCATATTGCACACCCGCCTCGCCACTTTCCACGGTTTTCACGCTATGATGGTGTTTTTCCAGGACCTGCACTATCGGCGTGATTTGCGTCTCTGAGTCATCAACTATTAATATATGTGCCACGCTATACTCCTCATTCAATATACTCTGCGGAACGCCTACTCCTAGAACTATGAACGACTGGTCCTCAATCGATAAACATATTAGCGCCAGCTTGGGCCTTAACTTTAGTAGTCACGGCCAGACAGCCATTAGTGGCGGCTGTATAAACCAAACCTGGTGCTTATACAATAAGTATAGTCAATTCTTTGTGAAGCTTAATAAAGCTGAGCAAATTGAGATGTTCGTCGCAGAATCTGCCGCATTAAAAGAACTATCTGCCAGCAATACCATTCTAAGCCCAAAACCTATTTGTTATGGCAACCACGGTCACTTTGCTTACCTTGTACTCGAGTATATGCCACTTAAAGGCGCCATTAACAGTCGTCTACTTGGCCAGCAACTTGCTAAACTCCATAGCAAAACAAACCGTCAGTTCGGCTGGTGGCGCGATAATAGCATCGGCACCACCCCACAAGACAATACCCCAAATGAGTCTTGGCCTGATTTCTGGCGTGACTTGCGCCTCGCACCACAGCTGCAACTTGCCGCAAACCAGGGATACGGCAAGCTACTACTAGGGCCTGGTGAAAAGCTGCTCGATAAACTGAGCGCATTTTTTACCAGTTACCAGCCCAAAGCCTCTTTACTGCATGGCGACCTCTGGTCTGGCAATGCCGCCGCACTTGCCGATGGCACGCCAGTGATTTATGACCCAGCCTCTTACTATGGCGACCGCGAAACCGATTTGGCCTTAACAGAACTATTCGGTGGTTTTACCACCGATTTTTATGCCGCTTATAATAACGCTTGGCCACTCGATGCTGGCTACCGACAGCGCAAACCCCTCTACAACCTGTACCATATTCTTAACCACTTAAACCTGTTCGGACCGAGCTATTTACCACAAGCGATCAACACCATTGAGCAACTTTTGGCAGAACTGGGCTAAAGGAGCATACTGCGACCACATTAAATCTAAATACACAGGATAACCGTATAATTTTGTATGCCAGCTGCACCGAAGGTTTAAGCGGCAAGCTTTAAGCAGGACATAAATGCATGACGACATTACACAAACTTCGCCTTAGCTTATTAGTCATCGGCTTAATTGCTGCCAGCATTTATTCCTACTATAGTTATTCTGCACGCCACCCATCCTTTGAAACATCCTGGCAGCACACTGACTTTTCTCAATTCAATATTAATCTAGCCGAGGTGACTTCAGGCGGTATTCCCAAAGACGGCATTCCGGCAATTGATACCCCCCATTTCATCACCCCACAAAAAGCAAAATGGCTCAAAGCAAGCGAACCTGTTATTGCACTTGGCATCAACGGTGATCATCGCGCTTACCCTTTGCAGATAATGATGTACCACGAGATCGTCAATGACATCGTCGGCGGTCAAGCTGTCAGTATCACCTTTTGCCCATTATGTAATGCCGCAATCGTATTTAAGCGGCAACTCGACCAACAGCAATTGGATTTCGGCACCACTGGCCTGCTACGCAACAGTGATATGATTATGTATGACCGACAGACACAATCATGGTGGCAGCAGTTCACTGGCAAGGGTATTGTTGGCACATTAACTGGACAACAATTGCAGCGCCTGCCCAGCCAGATTATTGCCTTTGAACTATTTACTCGTAGCTACCCACAAGGCAAAGTACTCTCCAGAAAAACAGGCCATCGCAGACCTTATGGCAACAACCCTTATCGTGGTTATGACGATATCAATAGCAGCCCCTTTTTATTCAACAAACCAGCCGACCCACGCTTACCCCCCATGGAGCGGGTCCTCGCCATCCAATACAACAATAATTTTCGGCTCTACCCCTTTTCTGTTTTACAACGCCAAGCCATTATTCACGACGAACACATCGTGATTTTTAGTCATCGCATGATGAACTCAGCCCTGGACACGGCTAAGATTAAACATTCGCGCCTTATTCCTACTGCGGCTGCCTATCGGCGGCAACTTGACGGCCAGACACTAAGTTTCAGTATTGAATCGGATAAAATTATTGATCAGCAAAGCCAGTCAGAATGGAATAGCTTCGGTCAGGCGATCAATGGCCCTTTAGCAGGTCAGCAGCTACAGCAAATTGACCTTGGGGTACACTTTGCTTTTGCTTGGCTGGCGTTCCACCCCAGCAGCAAAATCTACCAGCCCTAACTTTAGCAATAAAAAATTCTCCAGCCAGTGTATGATGCAGCTTTCAATGGTGTAGAAATAGCTCACTGTGACAACACTCGACTTACAACAACTCTGTGTCGATTTAAAAAGCTGGAGCAAATCGCTAGGCTTTGCTGAGTTACGCATTACTGACACTGATTTGACACAGTATCGTGAGCAACATAAGGCTTGTATCGACGCAGGGCTACACGGTGAAATGCGTTATCTTGAAAAAAATCAGGCCTTGCGTTATTACCCAGAAAAACTATTACCTGGCACACGCTCTATAATTTGTGTGCGCATGAACTATTTGCCCCTAACTGTTGAAACCACCGATTTACTCAAGCAGGACAATAAAGCCTATATCGCTCGCTACGCCTTAGGCCGTGATTATCACAAAGTTATGCGCAAACGACTGAATCAATTAGCTCAGCGCTTACAAGACAAAATCGGCGACTATGGTTACCGTGCTTATGTTGATAGCGCACCTGTGTTAGAGCGGCAGCTTGCCGAAAAAAGCGGCATGGGCTGGATTGGCAAAAATACTTTATTACTCAATGAGCATGCCGGCAGCTGGTTTTTACTGGGCGAAATTTTCACCGATCTTATCCTGCCTTATGACTCAGCAGGCGCAACACAGCACTGTGGCAGCTGCACTGCCTGCATGGATGTCTGTCCTACTAAAGCATTTACCAAACCTTGGGTACTCGATGCGCGAAAGTGCATCTCGTATTTAAATATTGAATATAAAGGCAGTATCCCACTGGCACTGCGCCCACTGATGGGAAACCGTATCTTTGGCTGCGATGACTGCCAAATTTTTTGCCCCTGGACAAAATTTGCCGAACACAGTGAAGAAGACGACTTCCAGCCACGACACCAACTCGATGATATTGAGCTGTGTACTTTATTTTTATGGAGTGAAGCTGAATTCCTCACAAAGACGGCAGGCTCACCCATTCGGCGCACAGGTTACGAGTGTTGGCTACGCAATATTGCTGTCGCCCTAGGCAATGCTAAGCGCAGCCCTGCCATCATTGAGGCTTTACTAAAAAGACAAGCACATGCTTCAGCTTTAGTCCGCGAACATGTTAGCTGGGCGCTGCAACAGCACGGCATCACAACAGACGCCAACTAAAAAGGTGCGGTACGCCCCACCAAAGACTCACATAAAGCCAACTCTGCATCTTTATGGCCAATCATCGGCGCAACCTCACTGACCTTCTTGTCGCTGCCAGCCGCATAATAATACCGTGCAATATGAAAACCGCTCTGTTCATCTGGCTTCACGATCTCACGCACAGCCTCATTGACTGTCGATACCAGCTCAACTTCGCCATAGCAAGTGCAAAAATAACTACGCTCAGCGTCAGCTTCAATATATACACCTGTACCACGTATGCCCGCAGTCACAGTTGGCGTATAAACTTTACGTGCTCCCGGGCTAAATACCGCTAGCATTTTACCCGTAAGCACTCGAAAACTATTTAGCAAGCCATTCCGCGCAATGCTTATACGCGTATTTCCTCGCAAAAGCACAGCATCTTCATCCATAACAAAAATTAATTTACTGCTCTCGCCTGTTTCAATAACATCGCCTGATTTGATAGTGGACGAGGCATCAATGCGCCGACCATTCACTAACACATCACCTTCCAATAGACTAATTTGCTTCTGCTTGGCAAGCAGCAAGCCAGGTAAGGTAGCGCCGCTTCCTGCAGCTAACATTTGTACTAAAAAACGCCGTCTTGGGTCATTGTGTTTACTCATATTTATCTCCTAAAATCACCATAATTACGGTAAGCACTCCCAGGTAATACACATATGCTCATAAATGCAATTTATCTTACAAGAAGGCAATATTGCACTTTACAGAGCCTAGCCAGAATAACCATTAATAATTAAACCATCTTAAACAGGGTATAAATTTTCTTTAACACATTGGGCAACACACTACTTGAATATGGGCTTTATCAAACAACACGCTCCCAGGGTATATTCTCCTTATCCAGTGTCTCTTTAATATCCTGCATAGCCGCTTTCGCTATGGTGGGTACCGCTTTAACGCCCAACTCTACAAAATGAGGTTCGGCATCTATATTTGGCAAACTAAATACCTTAAGCTCCGGGTAGCTTTGCAACAACTGTTCCATGATTGGAATAAGGCGGCTCTCCGGCGTATTGATCACTTTAACAGCTAGCTCTAATAGTAGTATATTTGCTGCTTGCCTGTAATACTCATCAAGCACCCAACGCATCATTGGCTGAGCCATTTTAGGAAAGCCCGGTACACAATGATGCCGCTTAAAGCTAAAACCTGGAATTTGGTTAACAGGGTTGGGGATTAATTCAGCGCCCTGCGGAAACTCAACCATTCGCTGTCGCAGTGGCGTTAACTCATCTTTAAATTTATCGCGCAAAATTTGCATGCCTTGCGGATGCGGCAGCAACTCCACCCCCGCCGCTGCTGCCAGCGCCTGACGCGTCAAATCATCCGGTGTCCCACCAATCCCTCCGGTACTAAACACCACTGACTGGCTTTGCAGAGTTTGCTCAAACGTATTGACTAACTGCTGAAAATCATCACCGAGGATTTGCACCCAAGAGAGCAGCAACTGTCGCTCAGTCAGCAAATCAATAACCGCCTGTAAATGTTTGTCCTGACGTCGGCCACTGAGTATTTCATCACCAACAATTAACAAGCCAATTTTCACTGCTCTGCGCCCAATGCCATCGCATCCTGTTTTGCTTGAGCCAAGTCAGCTGTCGAGGCAACAGCACCCTGCCAACCTTGGGTATTGGCTTTAATGAGATCAGTTAAGGCCTGAATATGCGCCAGCTCTGCATTCAAGGCGCTAATATAATCAAACCGTAAGCCACCAGCCTCTATAAAATATTCTTTATTTTCTCCAGCGATTTCTTCCAACGTCTCCAAACAATCCGCAGAAAAGCCAGGGCAAAATACTTGTAAGTGCTTAACACCTTTAGCAGGCAATTGCTTTATCGTCTCATCGGTATAAGGTTTCAGCCACTCTGCTTTACCAAACCTAGATTGAAAAGTGATTAACCATTCATCCGCTTGCAAACCTAAAGACTGTGCCAACAATCGTGCCGTTTTATGACATTCACAATGGTAAGGGTCGCCCTTGAGCAGATAAAACTTTGGCACACCGTGAAAAGAAAGCAGGAGTTTGTCCCCACGACCGTGTTCACGCCAATAACGCTTTATGTGCTCTGCCATGGCATTAATATAGCCTGGATCATCGTGGTAATGATTAATAAAGCGCAGCTCTGGCACATAGCGCCATGTTTGCAATGTTTGCGCAACCTTATCAAAGGTTGAACCACCGGTTGAGCCTGAATACTGTGGATATAAAGGCAATACCAACAATCGCCCAACATTGGCCTGCTGTAATTGAGCAAGTGCGTCGGGAATCGATGGCTTGCCGTAACGCATACCTAAAGCAAATTCAACCGGGCCTTCAAAATGAGGTTCCAAAGCCGCTTTTATCGCTTCTAGTTGCTGCCGGGAATAAATTAATAGTGGCGAACCTTGTTCACGCCAAACTTCCTTATAAGCTTTTGCCGATCGAGCTGGTCTGGTGCGCAGAATAATCCCATGCAAGATCAGCATCCAAATCAACCTGGGTATTTCTACGACCCGAGGGTCAGCCAAAAACTCCGCTAAATAACGTCGCAACGCTTTTGCTGTTGGTGCATCGGGGGTTCCCAGATTGGTTATTAAGATACCGGTAGCACGTGACCGATCATGTTGATAGTTTGCCTGCCCTATAAAACGACTCATTGCGTTGCCACATTAACAAAACGCTAACTGTACCACTCACTCGCGAGCCTTGCACCCGCTGTCGCACGGCTATCGAGTAAAGCCTATCTATTAAAGCCTGTCATGCAAGGGACTGGAGCGAGGAAAGTGTGCTCTTAAAAACTCCATCTGATCAGCTAATACACGACGGCCTTTTAAAAAAACGTACTCTGCATGTGTCGGTGCAAAAGGCACTGCCAATAACTCCATGCCGGCCTGCTCAGGCGTACGATCGGCTTTATGGTTGTTGCAACGCTTACAAGCAGTAACAACATTAACCCAGTCATCCTGACCGCCTTGACTGATTGGTGTGATGTGGTCGCGAGATAAATCAGAATGGCGAAAGTGCCCGCCGCAATAAAGACAGATATGCGCATCACGGTTGAATAATGTGCTATTACTCAGTGGCGGCACATAGGCATCGTGCAGAGTTTTATTATGGCCAAAGGTTGCAATAATGGAGTTAATATCGATTTGGCTACGACGCCGGCTGGCAGCATTATACCCACCTCGAATACGAAAAAGCAGCTCACCACAGCTATAGGCTACCTGGCCGGTATAATATAGTTTTACAGCATCGCGGTAACCGATCCACTCTAGCGGCATACCTGAGGCATCTGTCCGCAACACTTGTTGATTGAGTTGGAGCATTATTACACCATTCAAATCAGCTTTATGTCGCTGAGTAAGGTTATAGGAATTATGTTGTTTGGACAACAAAACCCTTTGTTAAATTCACTGTTTTTTACATGTTTAATGCTTATTCCTAACTAATACAGGCTTAACATGACAGTTGAATAACAGTGTATTGCGCAATTAAGCATTGAAGTTTGCATAAGCAAGTCTCAAGCATAACGCGCGATGAAACAACCGCCATACAATGCTTACTGTTTTTGATGCTTAGCAGAGCTCACTGCCCTAACAACAAAAGTAACAAAGCCTTGTTATCAAGCTAGCGCTCTGTGACGTTGGATGTCTTGTTGGCTGCGACCGATAAACAGACTCAATCAACCACTATTTCTATCAATGCTTTTTTGAGCTTACAGGCAGCAGCAATTTAAAAACACGCGTCAATTAATTGGCGCATACGCGACACTCACACAATTTTCTCAGCCAAAAACACTGGATAAGCTTGAGCCTTAACACAGTTTTTTTTTGTTAACAAGACTTTACAAAGCAATTTATTTCGTTTTATACACAACAATTCGATAAAAGCTGAATATACCAGCCGAGTGTGAAACTCCACCAAAGACATACCGCCCCATCAAGGTAACTATTTGATTTATAAGAACTTTACGCCATTGATCACTTAGTGACCAATTTAATAAATTTGTAATAAACCCCGGGGATCAAGCCCTCCATGCCCGCACTATCCACAAAGTTATCCACAGATTTTGTGGATAACGTGATTTCTCTAAGCAGGACAATCAGTTATGAATTTCTGACCAGAATTAACTTCAATAGATCGCGCTAAAGTAGCGCTGAAAAAAAGCACTCAGTAAGCCCTGATACAGGCAACATTTTAAAGCAGAGCTTCATTAAGTTTGCCCAAAGTTTCTACAAATATAAACTTGCAGGTTCTTTAGCGATAAGTTAAGGGTATGCTGCAACACTAACGCGTCTTTTTGTAATTACTACAGCAACAAAAGAACCTAACAACCCAAATCATGTAACAAATTATGCCATAGCTTATTTAAAACCCGCTCGAAAGCCCGTATAAAGAAACGCTTATGAGCACCGATATTATTGAACAACACAAAACATCTCCACGCATCTTACACATTGCTGTACCGACACCACTGGACGGTGGCTTTGACTACCTGATCACTAAACCACAGGCTGCAACACTGCTGCCCGGTATGCGCGTGCGCATCCCATTTGGCCATACTGACAAAACCGGCATATTGTTGGAAGCCCGAGAGCACAGCGAAATAGACATTAAACGCTTACGCAGCATCCACAGAGTATTAGATAGTACTCCCTGCCTACCTGAAGACCTGTTAATGCTCGGGCACTGGACGAGCCAGTATTATCATTACCCACTGGGCGAAGTCCTGCATCATATGTTGCCCACTCTGCTCCGTGGCGATCACCCACAAGCACCCAGTAGCGAGGATATTTGGCAGTTAACAGACATGGCAACACAGGACAGCAGCGATAGCTTAAAGCGCGCACCTAAACAGGCTGCAATACTCGCCCTGTTACGCAATAATCCTGACGGCTTAACCAGTGAGCAGATAAGTGGGCACTTCTCGCATTGGCATAGCCCTGTCAAAGCCTTATGTGATAAAGGGCTGGTCACTAAACAAAGCCAAACCACTACTGTAACAATCCGTGGGTCCATCTCCCAGGACAAGCCGGTATTGACAGAAGAACAGGCACATGCGATTGCGCAGATCAGTGCCGAGCGGCATCACTATAAAACATGGCTGCTTGACGGTGTAACAGGTAGCGGCAAAACTGAGGTGTATTTGCAACTTATTGAACAGGCTTTACAATCTCAGCAGCAAGTATTATTGCTGGTACCAGAAATTGGCTTAACCCCTCAATTGCTAGAACGCTTTCGCCAACGTCTTGCCTGCGAAATGGTCGTGCTACATTCCGGCTTGAGTGATAAGCAACGCCTGAATGCTTGGCTAAGTGCCAAAGCAGGCCAAGCCAACTTAATCATTGGCACACGCTCAGCGGTATTTACGCCATTGCCGACGCCTGGGCTTATCATTATCGATGAAGAGCACGACGGCTCTTTTAAACAACAGGATAGCTTGCGCTATCATGCACGCGATCTGGCAATTATGCGCGCCAAACAGCTTGATATCCCTATTATATTGGGCTCAGCGACCCCTTCTTTAGAAAGCCTGCAAAACGCTCGTCAAGCGCGCTATGGCTGGCTCCGCTTATCGAAACGAGCAGGCAATGCCAAACTGCCAAGGCTGGCTGTTATTGATAGCCGCCAGACGCCGCCGGGGCAAATTATCAGCCCAACACTCGCCGAACGTATGCAAACCCATTTAAGCCAGGGTCAACAAGTCCTGATTTTTTTGAATCGTCGTGGCTACTCACCCGTGCTTATGTGCTATGACTGCGGCTGGGCATCCAAATGCCATCGTTGCGATGCGCATATGACCGTACACAAACAACAAAACATCTTACGCTGCCACCACTGTGGGAGTGAGAGAGCACTGCCACAACAGTGTCCTGATTGCCAAAGCTCAAAGTTGCAAGCTGTTGGCAAAGGTACTGAACGCTTAGAACAAGAGTTACAGCAACGTTTTCCCGATTACAACATCATCCGAATTGACAAAGACGCAACGCGTAAACAGGGCGCTCTGGCCGAAAGCCTGGAAAAAATCAAATCGGGGCAAGCTGATATTTTAATCGGCACGCAAATGCTGGCTAAGGGACACCACTTTCCCAATGTGACACTGGTCGGTATTCTTGGTGTTGACCAAGGGCTGTTTAGTGCAGACTTTCGTGGGCCTGAGTTTATGGCACAAACCATTACCCAGGTCGCTGGCCGGGCCGGCCGGGCTGAACAAGCCGGCGAGGTGATTCTCGAAACGCATCAACCCGACCATCCACTGTTGCATTGCTTGATAAAACAAGGCTACCCGCAGTTTGCCCAAACCGCGCTGGTTGAGCGTCAGGCCGCCCACTTGCCACCCTTCAAACACCTAGCATTACTGAGGGCGGAAGCCACTAGCAGCAATACTGCCTTAGATTTTTTGCAGCACTTACGGGATAGCCTGCCACAACAACCAACAGCCGTTATGCTGCTCGGCCCGATACCTGCGCCCATGGAAAAGCGCGCAGGCCGTTTCCGCGCCCAACTACTGCTGGAAAGCCCACAAAGAGGCCCTTTGCAAACCCTGCTGAACGAGTTGAAAGTGGCCGCTAAAGCACTACCATTATCTCGCAAAGTCCGTTGGTCCATCGATGTTGACCCCAACGACATGCTTTAATACGTGCAACACCCAGGTGCAAGAATGCCTGTTCACAACTCCAACATTTTTAGGTTCAACCTCTTTTCCTTATTGTTTCATACTAAAGTATGAGAAATTTTAAGCTCCTGCCGCTTTCGAAGCTCTACAAACTCAGGCAATATGTTGCATCTTGGGCTACCTATCGGAGCTGCTAAATGCTAGCCGTTTTGGAAAAACTAGGACTGCAAAGAAAACCCTATGATGATCGCATAGCGGGTGAGGCGGTGCGCTTTATCTATAACAATCTCACAACGATTTTGCTTAGCCTAAGTGTTTTTCCTGCAGTGGTTGTTATGATCTTTTGGCCACATATTAGCCATACTTTACTACTGAGTTGGGGGGCTGCCGCGTATTTGATCACAGGCCTACGCTTTGCCCTGGTATTCGCGTATAAACGACTTAATCCACCCGATAGCGAAGCCTACAAATGGGGCGCTTATTTTGCGCTCACCTCCGTTTTGTGGGGCAGCCTACTCGGTATTACTGGCATCATTTTTCTGATTCCTGACTCTATTGCTCATCAAGTCTTTATCCTGACAGTTGTACTTGGCTTGGCAGCGGGTTCACTCGCGGTGATCACTTATTGGCTGCCATGTTTCCTGGCCTATGTGATACCGTCTGTTGGCATCATCATCGCTGGCATGCTAATGAAAGGCTCCTCCGAGTGGGTCAGTCTAGGCCTGCTGACGATGGTCTTTTTACTGTTTTTACTGCGCCTCGGTTTCACCTCACATAAAGCTGCCATTCAAGGGATCAGCCTAAAGTTTAAAAATCTGGATCTGATCGAGCAATTACGCGAACAAAAAAATCGTGCTGAATACGCTAACCACTCCAAAACGCAGTTCCTTGCTTCAGCCAGTCATGATCTACGCCAGCCCGTACATGCACTCGCATTGTTTGCAGATGCACTCAAATACGAGGTGAGCAGCCCTAAGGGGCAGAATATTATGACCAACCTGACCAAGTCGATTGAGTCTATCGATGACCTGCTCTCCTCACTACTGGATATCTCTAAGCTCGATGCCGGCGTTGTCAAAGTCAAAGCGTCTGATATCCGACTGGACCCTATCCTTAGCAAAATACGCAGTGAATTCCATAATCAGGCAATTAATAAAAGCATTCGCTTTCAAGTGTGCGACAGTGATTTATCCGTGCGCTCTGATCCGGTTTTATTAACGAACTTGTTGCGCAACTTTGTCAGTAATGCTTTTCGTTACACGGATGCTGGCGGCATTCTGGTTGGCTGCCGTAAGCGCGGCAAGAATGCCATTATCGAAGTCTGGGATACTGGCCTGGGCATTCCAGAAGAAGAAAAAGACAAAATTTTTAACGAGTTCTATCAGTTGAACAATCCTGAGCGTGATAGAAACAAAGGTTTAGGGCTTGGCCTGGCGATCTGCCAACGTCTGTGCCAGCTGCTCAAACACGACCTCAGTATGAACTCAGTGCATGGTAAAGGCTCAGTTTTCCGCATCCATTTACCACAAGCTGAACCCAGTTATGCTGAAACGACTGTGCGTATTTTTCCACCGACACTACAACTCGAAAGTCGCGTGATTATGGTGGTTGATGACGAAAAAGAGATTCTCGACGCCATGCGCGCCGTACTACAAGCCTGGAAGTGTGAGGTTTTAACAGCCGCCTCAGGAGAAGAAGCATTGCAAATGATTGCTCAAAGCAATGCCAAGCCTGAGTTGATTATTTGCGACTACCGCCTAAGGGGCCACGAGAAAGGCCCAAATGTTATCAGCTCCGTGCAATTGGCGCTCAACAAGCGTATCCCGGGCGTGATTGTTACAGGCGATACCGCACCAGAAAGAATTCGCGAAGCACAGACCAGTGGTCATTTACTGCTACATAAACCCATCAAGCCTGCCGAGTTATATAATATCTTACAAGCACTACTGGCTGATGAACCCGAAATGGCATTGCAACAAGCTTAACTGCACGATAACACTATTAATAACGCCGGTGGATAGGAAAAAAGCGAACAACAACAGCAGCTAGGTTTGATTAATAAGCCCCAGGCGCTCTGCCTCACGCACACACGCTGTTCTATTATGCACACCCAAAGCATCAAATAGTGCTTGAATATGCGATTTGACAGTATGCTCAGTCACACCCAACCAATCAGCGATGATTTTATTAGGATGGCCCTGTGCCAATAAATACAACACATCCAGCTGTCTTTCCGTGATTTTTAAGCTTTTGGCGATTACACGTGGGTCACCGCTGCCCCCAGCATCGACTAAGCCCTGCCAATCTTCTGGCAAATATTGCTCACCCTGCATCACCTTTTGCAGCGCCTTACGCAACTCGACGAGCGCACTGGACTTCATCACATAGCCCTGGGCATCAGCCGCCATCATTTCTTGTGCGACCTGCACACTTTCTGAGCCAGAAACTACCAGCAAAGGTTGCTCATATCCTTGAGAACGAATAATTTTCAATAATGCCCGACCATCTATATCAGGCAAACCTATATCCATCAGTATTAATTTAATATCCTCACTTTTGCTTAATATATTCAGTGCCTGCTTAGCGGTATTGGCACACAAAATTTCAGGGTTCTCTACCAAATCCCCTAAAATAATACTTAAGCCTTCGACAAATAACTGATGGTCTTCGATAATCAGGATCTTCATAACCTTGTCCCGTTCCGCTGTCGTTCTTGTGGTATCGTTCTGTGCAGGATTCTACATGAGCATGGCACAATGTCTGAAACACTTTTTACATTTACTGACAAAAAGTCGGCGACAGCGCCTGATTTATCTTGAGCTATACGTACTTTTCACGCTTGCTTAATGTTTAATGATTGCAGATCAAATACTTAGATCACAAGATCCTATGCAATGTCTAGTCATTACAATATGGCTTATCTAAGCTTGTCCCGCCAATGACATTGCTGCCTCATACTTATTGCTAATTGTCTGAAACAACAGCCTTCGGCATGATGTCTCCCGTGAATTGGCTTAGGGAATGTGCGAGCAGCCTTCACATTCAGTGGCCCTTTTTTTACCAGTTACAGTTTAGGGATACAACTGGTGCCGGGTTCCACATCACAGTATCACGATACGCCATTTCAAAGCCCCCCAATTTTGGGATCGCTATCGTGATACTGGTTTTTTTCACGCCAGCCCCACTCAGCAGTTATATCCCCCCCTGACAGCATTTGAGTGTGCCTTGAACGATATATCCGCCAACGGATCAATGCTGAAATAGATCCTAGCCAGTCCTGCGGCTTATGACATAGCCTCAAGCCATGCTAGAATTCGTCCTCGTTTTATGCAGGCATGACACCATTGAAAGCAGATCTAGAACAACTTATTGCAAGCGCCATTAGCACTTTAATCGCAGATGATCATTTGCCGAATGATTTGGGTCCCAATATTCAGGTGACTCGCAGCAAAGATAGCAAACATGGCGATTTTGCCAGTAATATTGCCATGATGCTGGCCAAGCAGGCTAAATGCCCGCCTCGCGAGCTGGCAGAACGCATCATTGCGGCACTCCCGGCAGCATCCACGATCGAAAAGGTCGAGATTGCAGGCCCTGGCTTTATCAACTTTTATTTAAGACAAGCCGCTGCCAACAGCATTGTTGAACGCATCTTGCGCGAAGCCGAAGACTTCGGTCGGAGCAATATTGGCCAAAACCAAAAGGTCTTGATTGAGTTTGTCTCGGCCAACCCAACAGGCCCGCTGCATGTTGGCCACGGCCGTGGCGCTGCTTATGGCGAAGCACTGGCTGACCTGTTGGCCGCTGCTGGCTTTAATGTCTCGCGTGAATATTATGTAAACGACGCAGGCAGACAAATGGATATTCTGGCCTGCAGTGTCTGGCTACGCTACCTGGAAAGCACCGAAGGCGAATTAACCTTTCCTACCAACGGCTATCAGGGGCAGTATGTGCGGGATATTGCTGCAGCACTTCAACAGGCACATCAAACACGCTTTACCCAGCCACTGTCTACCGTATTTGCCGACTTGCCAGCCGATGAGCCTGATGGCGGCGATAAAGAAGCTTATATCGATGCCATGATTATGCGGTGCAAATCTTTGCTGGCCGATGATTATAATATTGTCTTCGATGCAGGCTTAAATACCATACAGGCCGATATTCGTGATGACTTACATGAGTTTCGCGTTGACTTCGAAACCTGGTTTTCTGAGCGCGAACTGGTCAATAGCGGCGAAGTCAACAAGTGCATCAACCAGTTACAACAGACCCAACACATCTACGAGAAAAACGGCGCCCTCTGGTTTAAAAGTACCGACTTTGGTGATGAAAAAGACCGTGTTGTGCAACGTGAAAATGGCCAGGCCACCTATTTTGCCTCAGATATAGCTTATCATCTAAACAAGTTAACACGCGGCTTTGATCAAATCATCGATATCTGGGGTGCAGACCACCACGGCTATGTTGCGCGTGTTAAGGCGTCACTACAGGCCATGGGTGCGGCTGCGGATAAATTTAAAGTGCTACTGGTACAATTTGCCGTACTGTATCGTGGCGCAGAAAAAGTGCAAATGTCGACTCGCTCAGGCTCTTTTGTCACCTTGCGAGAATTACGCGATGAAGTAGGCACTGATGCTGCGCGTTTTTTCTACATTATGCGACGTTGTGAACAACATATGGATTTTGACTTAGAGTTGGCCAAGTCACAATCTAACGATAATCCGGTGTACTATGTTCAATATGCGCATGCGCGCATTGCCAGCGTCTTCCGCCAACTCAGTGAAAAGTCACTGACGCATGACGATAAACAAGGCCAGGCAAACCTTGATAAACTCGATGCAGAGCATGAACTAAAACTGATCAAAACACTGAGCCGTTATCCGGAAACCGTCGAAAGCGCAGCCAATAACTATGAGCCACATCAATTGACTTATTACCTGCGTGACTTGGCCAATGACTTCCACAGCTACTACAATGCGCAACAGTTTATCGTTGATGACGCTGCTTTGCGTGATGCGCGATTGACATTAATCACTGCTGTTCGGCAAGTACTTCGTAATGCATTGGCTATTATTGGTGTCTCTGCACCCGATAGCATGTAAACTCACTATACGAAACAAAGATGAGGTCAATATAAGGCAATGAGTTCTTCACAATACCCGGGTTGGGCTTATATGTTAGCCGGTTTGGTGATGGGCTTATTTATTGCTTTTATTGTTTACCTGCAGAATCTACCAAACCCCGATAAGGATCAACCGCAAGCAGATAATGGCAATAAGACGGTCAAACCAAAAGCAAGCGAACCCAAGTTCGACTTCTATAAAATTCTACCCGAGCTTGAAGTTGTCATTCCCGACAATATAGTGCAAAACAATAACGCTGATACAAGCAACCCGACGCCTCCACCTCCGCAGGTGACAACACAAGAACCAATAAAGCTCGACAGTGAGAGTAACTATATCCTGCAGGTTGGCTCTTTCAAGAGTCACGCCGAAGCCGACAAACTCAAAGCCACTCTAGCACTGCTGGGGGTTGAGGCAAGCATTCAAAAAGTCACTGTGGATACAACAGCCTGGCACCGTGTTCGCATAGGCCCTTTTAAAGACCGCTCATCGCTCAACAGCACACGCCGCCAATTACAACAAAACAATATAAAAGCGATAACCCTGAAAGTTAAAAGTTAATTTCCACAAGCTATTAATGAGGTTGCAATATCAATATGCCTGCATCGACAAGTAACAATAGCTTTTCACAAAACACGATTGCCATGATTTATGACTTTGATGGCACACTCTCCCCTAAATCAATGCAAGATTACACTTTGCTGCCAACACTCGGCATTAAAGAGGATGACTTCTGGGCAGAAGTACAACAAGAAGTACGAGATACTGGCGCTGAGAATATGCTGGTTTATATGCGCTTATTACTTGAAAAAGCACAAGCAAAAAACATACAAATCAAACGCAAAGATTATCGTGCTCTTGCCAATAAGTTACGCTATTACCCTGGCGTTGAACGCTGGTTTAATCTTATCAACGACTATATAAAAATACATAGCAAAGGCATTAAAGTTAAACACTATGTCATTTCGGCCGGTATGCGAGAAATTCTCGATGGTGCTAGTATTAAAAATAGTTTTAACCGTATTTATGCTTCTGAATATCACTTTAATGATCAGGGTGTCGCTGATTTTCCAAAGTTAGTGATAACAGATACGACCAAGACACAGTATTTATTTCGTATCAACAAAGGCATTGAAGACACCAGCGACAGCATCAATGAACATATGAACGAGCTAGATCGCCCTATTCCATTTAGCAATATGATTTATATAGGAGATGGCCTAACCGATGTGCCCAGTATGGCTGTTGTCAAAAAATATGGTGGACACGCCATTGCGGTATTTAATGACCGCAATGAGAAGCAAAAACAAACCTGTCGTCAACTACTTGATGCTAGCCGAGTAGATTTTATTGCTAAAGCCGATTACCGGATTAACCATGAATTACATAAACGGACTTTGTTACTACTCAATGCAATCATTAGTAATATTGAATACCAACGCGAACTGCATCGCTGCAAACAGCAACATATAAACACCTAGACAAGCAAGCAATCATGACAAGCCATGTTACCCGAAAAACTGTTGGCAATGATCGCACTGGCGGCCTACCAGTAGAGCCACACTTTGAGTCTTTCGAGCAAGCACGCACTCATCTCAAACAAAGATTAGCCGCTGCTTTCCGTTTATTCTCCCACTATGGCTTTGATGAAGGTGTTGCCGGCCACATTACTGCACGTGATCCCGAACACAAAGATCATTTCTGGGTAAACCCTTTTGGTATACACTTCTCACAGATAAAAACCTCCGACTTAGTCCTGGTTAATCATGCAGGGCAACTGATCGAAGGCAAACGAGCTGTTAACGGCGCTGCTTTTGCGATTCATTCGCGCATTCACGCTGCTAAACCTAGCATTATTGCGGCAGCACATGCACATTCAATCTACGGCAAAACTTGGGCAACACTTGGTAAATTGCTTGCTCCTATTAATCAAGATGCTTGCGCCTTTTACCAAAACCACAGCCTATTTGCTGAGTTTACCGGTGTTGTTGTGGATACTGACGTTGGCAACCGCATTGCAGACTGCCTCGGCGATAACAAAGCCATTATTTTACAAAACCATGGCTTACTGACTGTCGGCAAATCGATAGATGCTGCCGCTTACTTATTTTTAGCTATGGAGCGCTGTTGCCAATCACAGCTACTGGCCGAGTCTGCAGGTCAAGCAAAGCTTATTCCACACGATATCGCTTTGAAAACGCGTAACTATATTGCATCTGACCACTCAGCCTGGTACAGCTTCCAACCCCTTTATGATTTTATAATCAGCCAACAGCCCGACTTGCTTGATTAAATATACACCCAACCTATTGTTACTCAGTTGCTTGTTACTCTTAACTAGCACCTATGCCCACTCAGATGAATATAAACGCTGGCTGAGTGACATAGAATATAAACTTGAAAGTACTCGCATGATGCATCTAGCTAAAACTAAGCAAGGCGCCACAATTAATGCATTCACTTCAGATGGCTGTAGCGGTGGCTTGTCAGCAGGCTGGCAGTTATTAGCGTCTGCACTCGAAGACTTTAAACTCGAATTTGGCAAACAACCTCCCTGGCTGCATTGCTGCACAAAACACGATAGAGCTTATTGGCAGGGTAGCACTGAAGAAGGTTTCAATAAGCGCCTAGAGGCCGACAAACAATTACAACAATGCGTGATTGAAACCGGCCATATCATGAAACCAGAGCTGCAAAAGCGTTTCCACTTAAACGAACAACAGCTCGATGGTTTGTTTGAGACAATCGCCAAAGTCATGTTTGATGCAGTTCGGCTTGGCGGGAGACCCTGTACACCATTCGCCTGGCGTTGGGGTTATGGCTGGCCACATTGTGTGCTTACATTTTAAACATCACTTTTAGCCAAGCACTTAACCTTGGTATAAATAACTAACGTAAAATTTGTAAGCCATTTCTCACAATCGCCAACAATTCATCCAGCGAAAGCTGCGGTCCATAGGATTTCAAACCCCACAAAACACTCATTAAAAAAGAAGCCAGCTCTTCAGGGTCTTTATCTTTACTTAATTCTTTATGCTGTTGTGCATAAATCAACGCGTTTTTTACAAAGTCTTTGATATAGTCACACTTCATATTTAAACGATCTTTTATCTCGTGATCCTGGCGTGATAGCTCCAACATACTATTGACAATCAAACAACCTTTGTTCGATTCATCATTCGCCATTTCTTTGGCAGCATTCGTATAAAATGCTTCAATCGCACCTATCGCTGAATCATGCCGAGCAAACAAGGCCTGCATTTCAGTAATCATTTCGTTCGAATAGGTTTCCAAGACTTCTAAAAATAAGCTTTTCTTATTTTTAAATGCTGCGTATAAACTGCCTGGCTGCAGGCCAGTCGCTTTCACTAAATCTGTAATCGAAGTAGAGCCGTAGCCCTGCTGCCAAAAAACCAACTTAGCACTTTGCAGTACTTGCTGACGATCAAACTCAATAGGCCTAGACATAAGTAACTTTCCCAGGAAATTCCCAAATTTGGGTCAATTTATTTCACCCAATGTTTAATAATTTTATCTTGTAACAGCATTTCATTAAGCCACAAAGAGCACACTCTTTTGTTGCCTGCAAAAACACCCACTTCTCTTAAGCCGCCATTATCTTTAGACACTATTCGGAATAGCTGCAATAAAGTATTTTTGTTGAGCGATCGCTCAACAAAAATACTTTATTGAGCAACCTTCCTCATATGCGGCTAGCTCATCTTATATTCAGTTTCTGGACAAAAGTCTTTATTGAACCCTATCCCAGGTCAGCAAGCTTATTACCGCACATTTTGCACGATATTTTTTATCAGCAGCCGGTATTTTCATTATAAGAAGCTGCTTTTAATCGCTGATTTACTTTTTCTTATCTTTGTTAGCTGGCTAAACCCTGCAAAAACCTTACAAATACATTACATTTACTATGTTGCATCCCTTATATTCTTCATGCTTTCCCATTAGCTATGGTCAATAAGTCGACAACACAGCAACACCCAACACTCTAATACAAAATGTTCCATGAACCCATCATGCTTTCGTATGATTGACATACCGTACAGCCATAAACCCGACCGTAATAAGCATAACACCTTACAATACCATGTCTGATGTGTAAAAAAAATGGACCACTTTCCCAACAGTATTGATAATTTTTTTAACAGCCAAAGCATCATTCTGGCCATAATACTGCCATCGGAGAAAATTGTGGCTTCTCAGCACTGCTTAGCCTATTTCCCAAAGCGAAGCGCTTATGCTTTGTCATTAACTACGGTATCATAGCCTACACGACTAATATGCAAGGTTAGCCAATGGCAAGCTCTGATAACCGTTCAGCCTCACTGAGCACATTAACCAGCCTAGCGGCATTTGTTATCATCATCGCAGGCATGCGGGCAGCTGACTCAATTTTAGTCCCCTTTCTTTTGTCTGGCTTTATTGCCATTATGGCTGCTCCCCCCATGTTTTGGCTCGAGCAACGCAAGATACCTACACCGTTAGCCATTATTATTGTCATAACGGTGATTGCCGGTTTCACACTGCTTATTGCTACGTTGATAGGCACTTCCTTAAATGACTTTACCCAGCAAATGCCGGAGTACCAGGACAAACTACAAAGCAAAATTGTCGGTTTAATTGCCTGGCTCAATAACAAAGGTGTGCAAATTAATAGCCAGGAGTTACTTAATTACATTGACCCAGGCAAAGCCATGCAACTAGCCTCTGGCTTATTACGAAATCTGGCTAATGTATTATCAGATGCTTTCTTGATCATATTGACTGTCATTTTTATTCTCGCTGAAGCGTCCAGCTTCCCCAGCAAACTACGCGCTATATTAGGTCCTCAGCACTCATTGGGTAGCTTCCAGGTTTTCCTGAACAATATGAAAACCTATATTGAAATCAAAACCATTATCAGCCTGATAACAGGCGGCTTGGTTTGGGTTTGGCTGTTCTTTATTGGTGTGGATTATGCCTTGCTATGGGGAATTCTGGCATTCTTGCTTAACTATGTACCCACTATTGGCTCCATCCTGGCAGCTATCCCGGCTATTCTGCTGGCTTTGGTGCAACTGGGTGTTGGCCCTGCCCTGCTTACAGGTGCCGGTTATGTTGCGGTCAATATCGGCATTGGCAATGGTGTTGAGCCTCGGTTTATGGGCAGAGGGCTGGGCTTATCGACGCTGGTGGTTTTCTTATCTTTGCTATTCTGGGGTTGGGTGTTAGGGCCAGTCGGCATGTTGTTATCTGTACCTTTGACCATGACCATCAAAATTGCCTTGGATAGCCGTGATGATACGCGCTGGCTCGCAATAGTGTTAGGCCCCGAACAGGCAGTGCCTGCTGAACCTGAATCAGCCAATACCGAAAGCCCTGAACCTAAACCATCACCGCAGTCGCCCAACACGGAACAAGCGCAGACCACTAAAGAAAGTTAAACCTGCTACAGCTTAGCGATACGCTGGTTTTTTGCGAATATACAGTTTGCGCTCAACGGTTGCGATCAATTCGCCTGCCGTATCAACTATATCAACGTTCAGATCAATAAAGTATTTATCACCTTGCTCTGTTTGTTTTTTGATGTCTTCTAGTAATACATCATCAATCGCAAATTTTGCGATAACTTTATTTAAACCTGGTTTAATAAACTCTATTTTCGCTGATTTGTCCCACACATAATATTGCTGCCCTAGCGCTCTTAACAACATGAGCATATAAAAAGGGTCGACCATTGAAAACAGGCTGCCACCAAAATGACTGCCTACATAGTTACGGTTTAACAAACCAAATTTCATCGATACGGTGATTTGCCGGAAGTCATCACTGACTGATTCAACACGAACGCCAGCCCCCCAATAAGGCGGCCAAAAAGCCATTATCAATTTAAAGCCCAAGGGACGCGCGAAGCACTGTTTCAACCAGGCTCTTAGCAATGATCAGTTCCTCAAAATGTTATACTGCGCTCTTATTTAGCCAAACATCGATACCTTGCGCATTCAACTTAATATCCATGGCTAACAAATCAGCTATTTCTGCATCTGATAACATACAAGCATGCTGTCTTAATTTAGCAATAGTCAATTCTAATAAGCACGCCTGCAACACACTGACACGATCTTGTGCTTGTGCATTTGCCCTCGCCAAATGCATATAGTCATGCAGTCCTTCACGCAACATCGCAGCAACCGCGGGCACTGGCTCAACTTTACCATAATGCGTCAAAAATAATCGCTGCGGCTTAAATGCCAATAATTTATCTATGGTAATCAGCCATTGCTGCGGGTCAAACTGCACAGGCGAGCTGGTCGGCATAAGAAAAGCACCTTTGTCTGTATCCAACTCTTTGTAAGATAACCCAAAAGCATCACCTGTAAAAAAACCTGAAGACACAGGGTCCCAAACACAAAAGTGATGCCTCGCATGACCTGGCGTATCAACAAACTGTAGCTGCCGCCCATAAAAATCTAACTGATAGCCATCTTCAGCAATAATGACTCTCGACGCTATAACGGGTACCAAATTGCCAAACAGCTGTGCAAAAGCCTGCCCACCATAAACAGCAAGCGCTCCGGCCTGTAACTTCTGTGGATCAATCATATGCCTGGCACCACGTGGGTGAATAATCATTTTGGCATTTGGCAAGTGCTGCATTAACAGGCCAGCGCCACCAGCATGATCTAAATGAACATGCGTTGGTATAACATAAGATACTTTTTCTAAATCAATATTTTTGGCTGCCAACAAATCCAACAGCATAGGTACTGTTCGGGCAGTGCCTGCATCAATAAACGCATAATGCCTGTTATGTTCAAGCAAATAACAAGCGGCCAGCCCCTGGCGAGATAGGCCACTATCAATAACAGTAATACCCCAGTCGAGCATCTCATAATCTGGCAGACTCATCAGCACGTACTCTCTTGTTCAATACGCAAAATAATAGCCACGCTTAAGTGGCCATTATTAACAACAACATCAGCGCAACACATTAAGATAGCTAATTAGCATAAGGCTCTGCCGCCTTTGCTTGCAATGAGATACGCGTGTTTGAGAAAAATGCTTCGAGCACAACAGAAAACTTTTCTCTATCAACTAAAAAAGCATCATGACCTTTAATAGAGTCCAGGCAATGAAACTCAACGGCTGTACCGGTTTTTTTCAAGCCCTCAGCCAATTCAATCTGCTGCTCTACTGGAAATAAAATATCAGTTTCAACACCAATAATGAGTGCTCGCTTAACGCGTATTTTAGCTAAGCCCGCATTCACAGAGCCACCATGTTCAGCCACATCAAATATGTCCATTGCCCGTGATAAATACATATAACTATTGGCATCAAATAACTCAGCAAATTTACGCGCATTGTGATCTAGATAAGACTCAACTTCGAACTCAATGCCAAACGGCTCTTGCGATCTGCGCTCGGCACTAACACGCGCCCGGCTAAAGCGTTGTCGCCACTCCTCAGCTGCGCGATAAGACATCAAGCCTAGTTTACGCGCAATCAACATACCTTCAACCGGTTCAGCATCTGATTGATAATACCCTCCCTGCCAAGCAGGGTCGCTACGCACTATTTCCCGCTGCAATGAACGCACAGCAATAGTAAATGGCAAGGCTCTAGCCGCTGCCGAAATAGAAATAAGATAATCAACTTCATCAGGATACTGTAAGGCATAGGCTAAGGACGTCATGCCGCCCATAGAAGCGCCGACAACTGCGTGTAAATGATCAACCCCCAGTTCTTCCAAAGCGTGGTGACCTGCTTTAGCAATATCTTCAATTGTGACTTCTGGGAAATCCAAACCATACGGCTTACAGGTATCTGGATTAATAGATGCCGGTCCAGTAGAACCAAAACAACCGCCTAATGAATTAACACAAATAACAAAAAACCGGTCCGTATCTATCGGCTTACCCGGCCCTATCATGTATTCCCACCAGCCCGGGCTTGCATCCTGCTCTGATGAGCAAGCATGGGTGCTTGCGGATAAACCGGTAAAAATCAATATCGCATTATCTTGATTTAAACTCAGCTCGCCCCAACATTCATAGGCAATAGATACATTTTTTAAACGCCCACCGCGCCGCAAAACAAATTCAGCACTACCATAGTCACCAGGCAACTCCACAAATTGTGCCGCAGGCGCATGCGTTCTCTGCTTTTGCACTACCGCTTCATCACACTCCGCTTTTTTAACCATGCGCACAACCATTATTATATTGTTTAATCATTGGCATATTAGATATTCTTTTTTGCTATCTGGTCTTAATTTTAGTGTAGATCTGACCGCTTATCAGCCACATCGTTCATAAAAAACATCATTGCAAACTTTTACTCACAATTTCGTAAACATCAGGAGACAAGCCCTTATGCTGCTCAATACGCTGTAGTTGCGCCCGCATTAAGCCTTGCTGAGGCTCAGCATAGCGCCGCCAGACATTGAATGCACTGATCATGCGTGCCGCTACTTGCGGGTTCAAGCTATCTAGCTGTAATACGCAGTCTGCCAGGAAAGTATAACCTTCACCGGAGCGGGCATGAAAACGACTCTGGTTAGACATACAAAATGCGCCTAATAAAGCGCGCACCTTATTCGGGTTCTTTAGTGAAAATGCTGGGTGCTGCATTAAGCGTTTAACCTGAGATAAGGTATCCGGGCGCTTGGATGTTGCCTGAATAGCAAACCATTTATCAAGCACAAGCGTGTCATCCCGATATTGCTTGTAAAAATCCGCCAAAACATCATTGGCTAGCTCGCCGCCTACTTCGACCAGCAAAGATAAGGCGATAATCTTATCTGTCATATTATTGGCTTGCCGATATTGCCGCACAACCAACTCTATATTGGTCGTATCAGCGGATTGCATAAGGTATGTCAGACATAAGTTTTTTAATCGCCGTTGCCCTATGGCAACAGGGCTTGCCTGATAAGGGGAATCATCAAGCAACTCTTCATAACGTAACCGCAATACCGGTTTGAGCGCCTGACCAATACTCGACATTAAGAACTCACGTGCAACATGAATGGCTTCAGCATCGACACGCTCAACCTGCTCAGCAATATACCGTTCACTTGGCAGAGTGAGCGCTTCGGCAATCAACGCTTGATCTTGATGCTCAGCATCAAGCAAATCATGACAAGCTTCAATAAACTCAGCTTCTACAACTAAAGGCTGCTGGTTTTGATGATTGGCTATCAAACCCTCCAAAATACGCATTGCATATTGCTGGCTCGCATCCCAACGCACAAAGCTATCGCTATCATGCGCCATCAATAAGCGCAGATCGCTATTGCTATAAGCATAATGTAATCTGACCGGTGCTGAAAAGCCGCGAAGCAATGAAGGCACTGGCTCAACACTGAGACCTTCAAATACAAATGTCTGCTGTGCTTCTGTCAGGCTCAAGACCAATGTATCCTCTGCCTGTTGACCATCACTGGTTTGCAAAGGCAACGCTTGCCCTGCTGGGTCGAGCAAGCCAAGCGAGATGGGAATATGCATGGCATGTTTATCTGCCTGCCCAGGTGTGGCCGGGCAGCTTTGCTGCATATGCAAAGTATAACGCTGCGAAGCTGCATCATATTGACTTTCAACAGTGAGCAACGGTGTACCCGCCTGAGCATACCAATACCTAAATTGCTGCAAGTCTGCATTATTAGCATCTTCCATTGCACTGACAAAATCTTCAGTGGTCACTGCCTGACCATCATGTCGCTGAAAATATAAATCCATACCCTTTCGAAACCCAGCTTCGCCTAACAAAGTGTGCTGCATACGAATCACTTCAGCGCCTTTTTCATAGACGGTAACGGTATAAAAGTTATTGATCTCAATATAAGAATCGGGCCTGATTGGATGCGCCATAGGCCCTGCATCTTCGGCAAACTGTATAGTGCGCAACAAACGCACATCCTCTATCCGCTTAACGGCACGCGCACTCATATCAGCGCTAAACTCTTGATCTCGAAATACCGTCAAACCTTCCTTGAGACTTAGCTGGAACCAGTCACGACAGGTGACGCGATTGCCTGTCCAGTTATGGAAATATTCATGCCCAATAATGCCTTCAATATGCTGGTAATCAATATCGGTTGCAGTATCCGGCTTGGCCAATACATATTTAGAGTTAAATATATTTAAGCCTTTATTCTCCATGGCCCCCATATTGAAATCGTCGACCGCAACGATCATATAGTTGTCCAGATCATAACTAAGACCATATTGCTCCTCATCCCAACGCATAGCGTTTTTCAAAGAACGCATGGCATGGGCACATTTATCCTGATTATGCGCCTGCACATAAATACTCAAAGCGACCTCTTGTCCTGATTGTGTAATGAATGTGTCCTGAACTGCCACTAAATCACCAGCCACTAAAGCAAATAAATAGCAGGGCTTTGGAAAAGGGTCTTCCCAGCGAACCCAGTGCCGCCCCTCTGTCAGCTCGCCAGCATCTATCTGATTACCATTACAGAGTAATACGGGGTATTCGGCTTTCCTCGCACGTATTGTTGCACTAAAACGTGCCATCACATCGGGACGATCCAAATAGTAGGTGATTTTTCGAAACCCTTGTGCCTCACACTGTGTACAAAAATTGCCACTGGACACATAGAGACCTTCCAATGAGGTGTTATTAATCGGCTTTATTTCATTTTCAATCTGTACAATACATTCATTTGGTACAGAAAAAATGGATAACTGTGTTGCTGCTTGCTCATATTGTTCAGGGCTCAATGCCACACCATCCAGGCAAACCCCCAACAAATCCAGCTCTTCACCATCGAGCACTAAAGTTTCTAACGAACCCCGGCTATTATTAGGGTTATAATCTGGATTACGACGAAGCTTTAATGTTGATTTAACACGTGTTTTTTCAGGCTCCAGATCAAATTCGAGGTCAACTGTATCAATTAAGAAAACGGGGCGCTTATAATCCTTTAAGTAAACCGTTTTTGGGGTATCATTTTGTTTCATAAGCTTGTCCAATTTGAGCTATAAAAAAATAACAAAGCATGGATATATCAGATCAGAACTGTTCCGAACCCAATATGCTGCTTTTCTTACATGCAATAATAACGAAAAAAGCCCGAGAAAGAATACTGCACCATGACTGAGTCAAGCATAATTTATTCCATTTTCTTAATATTTTTTGGCGCGGCTGTATTCGCCACATTAGCCCTGTTTGCTCGCCAATCGATGCTATTGGCCTATATTCTGGTTGGCATACTTGCCGGCCCCTGGGGGCTACACTTAGTAACAGATGTCGCCTTAATCTCACAAATCTCACATGTTGGCATCATCTTTCTGCTCTTTTTGCTCGGCATGAGCCTCGAACCACAGGATTTAGCCCGGCTGTTCAAAGAGACGCTGATTGTCACTATCGCCAGCTCAACTGTATTTTTCACAGTAGGTTGCTCTTTGAGCCTGCTTTTTGGCTTCAATTGGGTCGATGCTGTGGTGATTGGCATTGCCATGATGTTTTCCAGCACAATTATTGGCCTGAAGTTGCTGCCCACGACCACGCTGCATCATCTACGTATGGGTGAAATAATTGTGAGTATTCTGCTACTACAGGATATTCTGGCGATTATTGGCCTACTTTTTATCCAGGGCTTTGCTGCCACGGGTGAGCAAGGCCCACTGTTTAATATCACCAAAGCCATTATTGCCCTGCCCTTTTTAGCCGGTAGCGCATTCCTCGTCTCTCGCTATGTTCTGCAAGCCTTGTTAGCCCGCTTTGACCGTATTCAAGAGTATATTTTCCTGGTCACCATTGGCTGGTGCCTGGGTGTCGCTGAACTAGGACATTTTTTAGGGTTAAGCCACGAAATCGGCGCATTTATCGGTGGTGTTAGCCTGGCCATTAGCCCAATTGCTCGCTTTATTACCGAGCACCTCAAGCCTTTACGCGACTTTTTTCTGATTATGTTTTTCTTTACCTTAGGCGCGACATTTAATATTACAATTTTACACGAGTTACTCTTACCAGCGCTGACAATTGGCGTCAGCATGCTACTATTAAAGCCGTTTATTTTCCGAAAAATCCTTATTATAGAGGGCGAGAAAAAAGAAATATCGAACCAAACAGGGGTACGTTTAGGTCAAATTAGTGAATTTTCTCTGCTAATTGCCGTTGTTGCTGTTGAGGCCAGCTTGATTTCAGCGAGGGCTTCATACCTGATTCAGGCAGCAACTTTATTAACGTTTATTGTATCGTCATACTATATCGTTATGCGCTACCCAACACCGATTGCCGTAGATGATACTCTACGCAAAGACTAGCAAGCACAATGCGGCTGACACTTACAATTGCGGCTTTATGAAAAATAACAACACGACTAAAAAACAGGTGAAGCTGCTACTCGCCGTCAAAAGCCAGGCGGCTAATCATGACCTATTTGGCTCGCTACAATCTCAGCATGACTTAAACATTGAGACCATCAACCCCAGAACGGCGAATGACCTTGCTAAAGCATTACGCAGCCCAGAATACGACCTGATTATCTGTGATCATCAATTACTGGGTAAGCGCTGCCTTGACCAGCTTATTGAGCTGAGTAAAACACAACCGCATATTCCGGTTATCAGCTTTGCCCATCAGGGTCAGGCAGATCAACTGAAACAAGCACAGCATTTTAATGCACTTCACAGTTTCATTATTGATGAACTCGATGAAACCGGCCTTAACAGTCTTATGACAGCCCTCTATAAGTATGCCGCACTTAACCATGACTTTGGCCGTAGTCAGCAACAAGTTGCGACTTATGGTGCGCTACCTCGTGCGTATATTTATCTGGCTAATATCGATAAAGACGGCAATATGGTCACCGACTGGGTTTCAGACTCTTTTAAACTGGTTACAGGCTACTCGATTGATGATGTTAATAAAAAAGGCGGTTGGATTTCATTTATTAACAACAGTGATAAAGCCGCTATCAAGCAGTTTCTAGACGAACTAAATAACAACCAGACAGCCTCAGTTACCTATAGTGTAACCTCGAAAAAAGGTGACATGATCTGGCTGGAAAGCTTTGGGCAACCGCAGTGGGATGAAAAAGAAAAACGTGTCACCAGCATCATGGGTAGCTGCTGGAATGTCAGCGACCGTGAACGTTTACGTCAGGATTTAGCCAGCAGCCAGAAGCAACAGCAGGTTATCGCCAAACTCAGCCAATATGCCACAACAGAATCTGATATCGAGCAGCTTTTAAAACAAGCATCTTTACTCATTACTCAAACACTGGAAGCCTGGCTCTGCGAAGTATTCGTTGTGCATAATGATAAAGAAGCACTGCTAAATGCCGGCATGGGTATAGAATCGACTCAAATAGGCCAATTGACATTACCACTAAACAAAAACAATGAACTTAGCTTTGCGTTAAAACAAGGACAAGCGGTCTATATAGCTGATCTGCGTAAAGAGAAGCGCTTTAAACCATCGTCTCACTTACGCAAAAATAAAGTCGATAACGGTATTTGTGCTCCTATTATTGCAGGTGACAAACAACTCGGCGTATTAGCGGTTTACCAAAACGAAAGCAATACCTCCCTGGCAAACAGCGTTGACTTTATCCAGGCGATTGCCACAATGCTAGCCTCCCTCTGGGGCAGGCAATCCACTGAGTTCCGCTTAAAGAATACTCGTGAAGTATTGCTGGAACAAACCCAGCAACACGGCAAAGAAGTTCTATCTTCGATCGACACTAATAACAACGATGATGATGATATAAGCGTCATTGTTAAAACCGCCAAAGAGCTACGCAGCCGCGATATGATTCTGTCGGCTACCTCTAAAGCAACCAAAACCTTAATTGATGCAGCGAATTGGCAAGATGTCATGCAAGAGGTACTAGCCGAGCTTGGCCAAGCCGCCAACGTTAGTCATGCTTATCTATTTAACAACCATACCGATCTGGCAGGCGACCAATTATCAAGCTTGCTGTTTGAATGGGTAAATACAAACATCAGCCCTTACATCAAGCAATCAGAATTCAAAAGTCTTTCTTTACAAAATGCAGGCCTCGAACGCTTTAAAGAAACACTCAGCAATGGCGGTATTATTGTTGGACAAATCACCGACTTCACTGAAAGCGAACAACGCTTCTATAAGAAACTTGAGGTACAGTCAACCGCAATTGTTCCTGTTTTCGTTGATGCTAAGTGGTGGGGATTCCTAGGCTTTGATACTTGCAATGAATCACGGGTCTGGTCTACTGCTGAAGTAGACGCGCTACGTATTGCCGCCAACTCCATCGCCAGTGTTCTCGAACGCAAACAAAATGAAGCAGCACTACAAGCGGTACTCGAAGGCACGGTCAGTAAGACAGGTAAAGATTATTTCCGCTCTTTGCTTAAGCATTTATCCAGTGTTTTTGAGGCCGACTATTGTCTTATTGCAGAAGTAGTTGATCATAATCACTTTAAAGTACATACCGCTTTACATAAAACTGAGTTTTTACAACCTTTCGAATACCGACAACAAGATGCGGACTTTGACCCAGAGAGAGATGAACAAATCATCCATTACCCGCATAAAGTCTATAAAGCATTTCCAGAAAACCAATGGCTTAAAGAAAAAAATATTGAAGGTTATTTAGCAATTCCCATTCTTGATAACAATAAACAAATCTTAGGCCATATTGCTGTTATGAGCACCAAACACTTGGATGCTGATGCACGCGAATTGCAAATCCTGAAAATTTTTGCAGCCCGAGCCGGTGTTGAAATGGAGCGACAACGCATGGAGTCTGACAACCAGATCCTTGCTCGTATTGCGCTTGAAAACCCGAATATGATTATGACGGCCGATCTAAATGGCCGAATTATTTTTAGCAACCCTGCTTGCGAGAAACTGGTCAAATCATTACAGCTGTCGGACATTCAGGGTTTGCTACCTGAGAACCACAAGTCTCTGGTAAAAGAATGTATTAATAGTGATGGCGAACTGGTTTCAGTCGAGCTATCCATTAATGCATACACTTTCCAATGGAATTATTATCTACAAAGCGATCTCGATAGAGTTCATATGTATGCAATTGATATGACTCAATATCGTCAGGTTGAAGATCAGTTACGCAAGGATGCCTTTCATGACCCATTAACTGGCCTACCCAATCGCAAGTTCTTCAACAAGCTGTTAAGCCATGCTATAGAACGCGCAACTCGACGTAACGATTATACATTTGCTGTTTTATTTCTTGACCTTGACCGCTTCAAATATATTAATGACTCTTTAGGCCATGCTTACGGCGATAAATTTTTAGAAAAAGTAGCACAATTATTAAATCATTGCTTGCGACCCGGTGACCATATTGCACGCTTTGGTGGTGATGAGTTTGCCATTTTGCTCGATGCCGTCACTGATGACCAAGAAGCTACCAACATCACCAATCGCATTCAACAAATTTTATCCAAGCCTATCATGTTAGATAAGCATGAAACATTTACCAGTGCAAGTATCGGTATCGCACTGAGCAACCGAGGCTACACTAATCCAGAAGATATTCTGCGTGACGCTGATATTGCAATGTATAGCGCCAAACAAGCAGGCAAAGCGCAACATGCTGTTTTTGATGCGCGCATGCATGAAGAAATGGTACACGTACTTCGGCTAGAAACGGATTTAAGAAACGCGCTAAAAAACGAAGAAATGAGCTTGTATTATCAGCCTATCTACTCTATCACGGAAAAATGTATTGCCGGTTTTGAGGCGCTGGTCCGCTGGCAACATCCACAAAAAGGCTTTTTGGAACCACAAGACTTCATTACGCTCGCAGAAGAAATGAGCATCATCCGGGAAATTGACCACTGGGTTCTTAGCACAGCATCCAAGCAACTGAAAGTCTGGCGTAAAAAATTCCCCGGCGCAAAAGATCTCAAAATGAATATCAACCTGTCTGCGATACATTTTAGCAGCACCGCCATTCTGGCTGCTATCGGTAATGCCTTAAACGATAACCAATTACCACATGACAGTATACGCTTAGAGCTAACTGAGGGTGTTGTGATGGAGAACACCAGCCGCTCGGCCGAAATTTTCAATGTGCTCAATCAATTGGGCGTACACATTAGTATTGATGACTTTGGTGTTGGCTATTCATCATTGAGCCGCTTAACTAAACTACCGGTTGATATGTTAAAAATTGACCGTGGCTTTGTGCAATCGATGATTGTCGATAGCAGCAGTTTAAATATCACCCGCGCCGTTATCGATTTAGCACATGATCTTGATATGGAAGTTATTGCAGAAGGTGTTGAGTCTCAGGGGCAATTCCAAATTTTAGGCCGTATGGGCTGCCATTATGCTCAGGGCTACTATATTTCCAAGCCACTTAGCACCGAACAAGCTGATATTTTCTTAAGCAACCCACCCGTCTTATAAATTATTATTTAGCCGGCATACGTTTGCGCTTATCGGCTATACATACTTTCTATCTTTTCAGCATATCTGTCTTGAATAGTCTGTCTTTTCATTTTTAGTGTTGCTGTCAACAAGCCATTATCAACTGTCCAGGCTTCCCGCATTAACTTAACTGCCCGCACCTGGGCATAACCTGGAAATGCTTTAAGCAATGCACTGACTCGCTCAAGCATACGCTGCAGAACTTCAGCACGCTCAAAAACTGAGTCATCACTGGGGTCAACGCCATATTCTATAGCAACATCACGCCAGGCTTCCTCATTAATAACAATCAGCGCAGACAAATAAGATCTTGCTTCCCCAATAAGTAATACCTGCTCAAACAAAGGGTCCATTAACACAGCCATTTCCATATCACCTGGCGGAACTTTTTCACCTGTGCTTAAAACAATAATTTCCTTGAGTCGACCGGTTATGTATAAATAGCCATCCTCATCTATGCTGGCTTTATCACCTGTTTTCAACCAGCCATCGTCAGTCATAACACTCTGTGTGGCCGCTGCATTATTCCAATACCCCATCATAACGCACAGGCTTTTTGACTGTAGTTCACCATTATCAGCAATACGCACCTCGACGTGCGGTAAAGGCAAACCAATACTGGAGATCTTATTATTTTTAATACGATTGACACTGATGACAGGACTTGACTCTGTTAAGCCATAACCTTGCATTAAGTTCAGCCCCAAACTATTAAATAACTTGGCAACAGTCGGCGGCAGCGCTGCACCACCACAAATAGCCACCTTGATACGCCCACCTAAACGAGAAATTATTTTGCTTGCGACCAGCTTATTTAACAACGGCCAAAGCAATAAAAGTGGTGACCAGCCTTTGCTTTTTTGCATATATTCAAAACGGCGCCAACCTACCTTTTGTGTTAACGCAAATAATGTTCGGGTAATGATAGACTGACTGGCAACATTTGCCGTAATACGGTTATAAACACGCTCATATATACGAGGTACTGAAACCAACACAGTTGGCCGCAGTGACACTAGGTCTTCAGCTAATAGATCAATCGCTCGATTAAATGCTACTTGCGCACAAATCATAATTGGCAGGTAATAACCAACCGTTCGCTCCAGGGTATGTGATAATGGTAAGAATGATAGAAACAACTCGGAATGACCAACCGAGACAGAGCAATTGGCATACCACGCGTTGTATAGCATATTTCGATGTGACAGCATGACACCTTTAGGATGACCGGTAGTACCGGACGTGTAGACAATACTGGCCAGTGAATCGCCATCAGACTCCTGCGCAATGACTTCTCCCTCAACACCGAACAGCCAGTCACTTATGCTAGCCAAACGAGGGTCACTGGGCTTATCTGCTGGCTCAATTGTTGCCACGCTTAGAATATGTTCTACGGTAGGCAAGCCTTCTTTAACCGCTAACAACCCCTGCCATTGCGTTTTGCCTTCAACAATAATGAGCTTAACATTGGCATCTTGCAATATATAAGCCGCATTATCTGCCCTATCTTCTATATAGATAGGTACTGTCACTAGACCCAAGCCCAGCGCCGCTTGATCAAACAATATCCATTCGCGACTATTTTTCAGCATTAACGCCACTCTATCACCCGCTTGAAGGTTGGCTCGCTGCAGTGCGGCCTGCCAACGGCCAAGCTCTCGCGACATCTCACGCCAACGCGTATCCACCCAACGCTGACTGGCTGAGTCGTAGTGTTTGTAAGCCACTGCATCCGGACTCAGCGCAACCCTTTCCCGGAACAAGGCGGTTAAAGTGCTAACTTGCTCTGGACCAATAACGTCTTTTTCACTCACAACCATAAGCAGACTTCTCTTGTTCTTGCATCTTTGCGATTACCTTATCACACTAACCTAGTCTAGCTGCAAACACAGCGAGCAGCTCCTCGGTTAAGGCTATCAAATCACTCTAAATGATTGTACTTTATTTTGCCTTATAGTTGCCGAAAAAATGTTTACGCCTGACAACGCTTAATACTTTATAATTACCAAACTTCTGATTTAATAGCGCATGCGGTTGAGGCGAGGCAAAGACGCATCAACTTAAACCAGAGGCTCCTTAGCTGGCTTTTGCTTAGCAACTTTTTACAATTATACTCGCCTATACAGGATTATCAGCCAAGGTGTTACCCAGCAAGCTTTATCAGCTGCGCTGCCAAGCGCAAAACTTGACAGTTGATGCACAACAACAGGCACTTGTTATGCAGCTGGATCAACTTAACCAAGACTTGTGCAAGTATGTTAATGCACAGCCTTCTTTTTTTAGCAAACTGCTTGGCCAGCATAAGCAATCCGCAGTGAAAGGCATGTATTTATGGGGTGGTGTTGGCCGGGGCAAAACCATGCTAATGGATATCTTTTTTGAGAGCCTGCCTTTTAGTGCCAAACGCCGACTGCACTTCCATCACTTCATCAACGATATTCATATACAACTTAAGCAGCTTGAACAGCAAAGTAACCCGCTTAAAATCATTGCTGACAACACCGCTAGAGAGATAAAAGTTCTCTGCCTGGATGAGTTCCATATTAATGATATAACAGATGCGATGCTAATGGCAGGGCTACTCGAAAACCTATTTGCGGCAGGCATTAGCCTTTTTACAACGTCTAATAGGCCACCTGATGACTTATATAAAGACGGCTTACAACGATCACGTTTTATTCCAGCTATTGAGTTACTCAAAACACATACACATGTTATCAACTTAGATAACAATATAGATTATCGGCTGCGCACCTTACGAAAAGATGGCACATACCATTATCCATTAAGTGAAGGTATCGAATCGCATATGCAAATGGCTTTTACAACACTCACCAACCAAGACACTCTCACCAAAAGCTATATTGAGGTTAACGGCAGACAGATTCCAACCAAAGGTCACGCCGAGGGTGCTATTTGGTTCACATTTAAAGCCTTATGTGAATCGCCACGCTCACAAAACGATTACATTGAAATTGCCTGTGAGCATCATAGTGTATTTTTATCAGGTTTACCGGCAATGGATGATTTAAACAACGATGCAGCTAGGCGCTTCCTGAATTTACTCGATGTTTTCTATGATCATCAGGTTAAACTTATTATATCTGCTGATACAGCGATAGAGAATATTTATACCGGTAAGCGATTGGCATTTGAGTTCGAACGCGCCAGCAGCCGCCTTATTGAAATGCAATCAGAAGAATATCTATCCAAAAAACATCTGTGCTAAATAATTCAGCCTCACCCAATAAGCACTGATACTTTATTCTTTTTCTTCGCCAGGGTAACGGTCTTTCAATACTGTTAGCTTTTCAGCCAAGCCCAGTTTTAATACACGATCACAATAATCCAATAGTGGCAGTAAATGTTTAAAAGCCTCATCTGCCTGCTCTGGTGTTAACTTTGATTCACGCCTGGACAACATGGCTAAAGCTTCATCAATCGATGGAATATTCGCCGTAACAATATCATCAGTGGTCACAGCTACTGCCTCCTGCACTGGCTCAACCTGCTTGCTACCTGGCACAACACAGTTACCCCCTTGCTCTTGAGCCGTTTTTAAGTTTCTTTCTGCGTCCATCAACATCATATTGAAGGTACGTTTAATATCTGGTGGCAGCGCAGAAACACCAACACTAACACTGACACTAAATGTTGTCTCTTTATGCCGAATTGTTTTTTGCCCAATTCTTTCACATAAGCGCTCAGCCAAACGTTTGGCATTGGGCAAGTCAGCCTCAACCAATAAAATCGCAAACTGGTCTTTATCAACGCGCGCCACGGTATCTTCCAAGCGTACTTCTGTTGACATGTAGGTGCCTAGTTTACGGATCAACCCTTTGACAAGCTTATTTTCAGTGCCCGCCAACAATTTAGCAAAGTTATCAATGCTAACCATTAGCAATGCAAGTTCTGACTTACGCCGATTAGCAGCCGACATTTCCTGGTCGCCTCGCTCAAGAAAGTAAGCCCTATTTGCCAGCCGGGTTAGTGGATCCAATGTGGCTAACTTATCATCACCCAGCGCTTTATCACGTGGTTTAACATGTGCTTGCGCCTTAGACTTAAGAAAAACTGAATCAAATGGTTTGAGCACATAGTCTGTCGCGCCAGCAGTTAAAGCATTTTTGGTTTTTTCTTCATCACCATCAGCGGCAGTGACCAATATGACAGGCAAGGCTTTAATTTCTTCATCATCAGAGGTACGGATACGCTCCAACAAACCATAGCCGCTTAAATGTGGCATATTCAGATCGGTAAATACAGCACAAATCTCATCGTCTTCATTGAGCAAATCCCAAGCAGCTTCACCATCTTCGGCTTCGACCAAGTCATAAACATCACTTAGGATTTTGCTAAAGGCCTTACGGATAACCCGTGAGTCATCGGCCACTAAAATCCGTAATTTTTCAGTCATCCATATACCTCAACCTCAGTCTGACTACCAATCCAATTACAGGGAGGTTTCCCCTGAGCCTGGACGAGATTTAATTCTTTGTTGTATCTGCTGCACCATATTTAACTGCATTTTTTCATCACAAAAAATCAGCAATGGTAATAGTTTGGAAAATAATTCCTCACTGCAATGCTCGAGTAGTTTTCCCTGGTTATTATTTAACATGTCGAGTGCTTCATCGAGAGAAGGCACATAAGCAGAATCTTCGCCTTGTCCAGCAATACTCTTATAAACGCTGTCGGCTATCAGCCGGTCTCCACCTGCACTCACTGCTTTATTTAATTCAGAGCGCGCCTGCCGCAAAATCAACTCAAATGAGGTATGCGGCTTTAACACTGGTGCTGCAGCACCCATACTGACAGTAACAGAAAACCGTTCTTCATAATAGCGAATTACTTTTTTCTTAATTTTCTGTGCAATACGCTCAGCTGTATCTAAAACACCTCGCGGACTGACACCAACTAATAACACGCCATAAGCGCCCTCACTGAGGCGCGCAACGGTATCCTCAGCACGGACAACAGAAGAAATGTAAGAGCCAATCTTTACCTGCAGACTTTCAATAACGTAGGCTTCATATTGCTTGACCAACTCTTCAAAGTGATCCACTGAAACCAGCAAAACACCAAAACCCTCATTATGCCGAATGGCATACGATAGATTATTGGTACCGCGCAACATGAAATAAGGCTCATTGGCCAACTGAGTCAACGGGTCTACCGTCGCAGTCACGACATGCTGGCCATCGTCGCCCGGCCGTATATTAGCCGCAGCACGCGCTTTTAATAATTCAGGTATGAAAGGCTTGCGCACCAGATCAGTGACGCCTGATGCCAGTGATTCTTTGACGGTATTAAGATCATCGGCCGCTTCGGTCATCATAACTACAGGCAATGACCTTACAGTTTGGTCCTCATCGGCACGGATACGCTTGAGCAATGCCAAGCCATCAACATTAGGCATGGTGAGATCGGTAAACACCATCTTGATCTCTTTATCAGCGTTCAATACTGTCCAGGCCTGCTCTCCGTTTTCGGCCTCAATCAGTTCAAACTCATCCTCGAGTATGTCAAACAATTCTTTTCTAACAACTTCAGAATCATCCGCAATAAGCAAACGAGGTTTATCAGTCATGTATTCCCCCGACGGCCCAAATAGCTATATCATGGCTCTAGGTGTTTGATATACCCTTGATCTGACTAGTATAGAGCGAATCAAGATAAAATAAACTCTAATTTTAGCCCACGCTTGCATTGATAGCACGTATTTACCTATAAGTATTAGCGGCCAACCACTTTTTTTCTGGATGAAACACTACTGACTGCGTGAAGCCCGCTTACGCTCATGCTCTAGCAGCAGTTTTTTACGTATACGTATCGCATTCGGTGTTATTTCTACCAGCTCATCATCATCGATAAACTCCAGCGCCTGTTCCAGGGTCATTTTTAACGCAGGCGTCAATATCAGGTTCTCATCTGAACCCGCCGCGCGTATATTGGTCAGCTGCTTCGCCTTTAAGGGATTAACCACCAGATCATTATCCCGGCTATGAATACCGACCACCATACCTTCATACACCTCTTCACCATGCTCGGTAAACAAACGGCCTCGCTCTTGTAAATTAAACAAGGCATACGCCAGTGCCTTACCCGTGGCATTGGCAATCAAAACACCATTATTGCGGCTGGCG
Source organism: Gammaproteobacteria bacterium (assembly GCA_965230615.1). GTDB lineage: Bacteria > Pseudomonadota > Gammaproteobacteria > HTCC5015 > HTCC5015. Next base: position 3,163,753 of record OZ246012.1, on the reverse strand, counting down.
ATGGTACCTTGCACCTGTGGCCCATAGTGGTCAAATACATGGTAAATCAAACCTGTGCCTGATGTAGCGGTCATAAACTCCGTCTGAAAGCCAATCAAGCCTCTAGATGGAATAATATAATCGAGTCGCACACGACCTTTACCATCTGGCACCATATTTTTAAGCTCGCCTTTGCGAGTACCCAAACGCTCCATCACAGCACCCTGGGTTTCTTCTTCAACATCAACGGTTAACTGCTCATAAGGCTCACAGGGCTCACCATCGATTTCTTTGACAATCACCTCAGGACGCGACACCGCCAACTCGTAGCCTTCGCGGCGCATATTTTCGATTAAGATACCCAGGTGCAATTCACCTCGTCCTGAGACTCTAAACTTATCAGGGTCATCAAGCTGCTCCACCCGCAAGGCAACATTGTGCAGCAATTCCTGCTGTAAGCGCTCATCAATCTGGCGACTTGTCAGATATTTACCTTCACGGCCAGCAAACGGTGAGGTGTTTACCTGAAACGTCATACTGACCGTCGGCTCATCAACCGTTAATGGCGTAAGCGCTTCGACTGAATTAGGGTCACATAAGGTATCTGATATTTTTAAATCATTGATACCTGTGAACACAATAATATCGCCTGCGCTGGCTTTCGGCGTTTCCACTCGCTCCAAGCCCTTAAAGCCAAAGATCTGTAACATACGGCCATTGCGCGTTTTACCGTCACTATTGACAATGGTGACAGCGGTATTAGAAGCCACATGCCCTCGGGTAATACGTCCGATACCCATAAGACCCATATAGCTATCGTAATCCAAGCTACTCACTTGCAGCTGCAAAGGGCCATCAGCATCAACCTGCGGTGGCGCAACATGCTCCACAATCGCCTCAAACAGCGGTGTCATATCACCCTCTCGCACAGTCGCATCGTTACTGGCATAACCTTGCAAGGCGGATGCATACACGACAGGGAAGTCTAATTGCTCGTCATTTGCACCTAAACGGTCAAATAAATCAAACGTTTGATCGAGCACCCAATCCGGACGCCCTCCTGGCCGGTCAATTTTATTAATCACCACAATCGGCCGAATACCACGCGCAAACGCTTTTTGCGTTACAAAGCGCGTCTGTGGCATTGGTCCATCAACGGCATCCACCAGCAGCAGTACAGAATCGACCATTGATAATATACGCTCAACCTCCCCACCAAAGTCGGCATGCCCTGGGGTATCAACGATATTGATACGATAGTCTTGCCAGTTAATCGCCGTATTTTTAGAAAGAATCGTGATACCACGCTCACGCTCCAGATCATTTGAGTCCATCACCCGCTCAGGCATGGCTGAGCGTTGATCTAAAGTGCCAGATTGTTTGAGTAACTGATCGACCAGTGTGGTTTTGCCGTGGTCAACGTGGGCGATAATAGCGATATTGCGTAGCTTGTTTGTCATAATTACTTCTATTTACTAGGGTGTTGAACAAAGGCGGCGATTATGCAGTTTAATTGCCAAGGAATCTATGACTTTCCATCAACACTGCGCATATTGCCGCAAAAGCATGACGCTCCAGCAAAAAAAGTAAAAAAAAAGACCGCCAAAAAAACTATGTAGGCTGAAAGCCCAAACCCAGCATGAGAGTGTCAATCTTAGCATGCCCACTTATTGGGCAGGAATACGCTGAAAAAGCATGCCGATTAGTGTAATTCTTGCGTAAACCATCAAAGTAGGCCCCCTGCTCCGCCGGACTCAACTTTAAGAGTCGCCGCAGACGCTGATCATCTTGCTCAATATCGTAAACCTGCATGAATAGTTGCTGTAAGCAACGCTGTTCAAGCAATGTTGTCGCAACTGAGCCACCGGCATCACTTATTGCGCCAGCTATTGCCATAGCAGGCAACTGTAAGCACGGGTTCAACGGCGAATCGACGCGGTATTGCCAAACTGGCGAATAGCTAAAGTAGTCGCATACGGCATTATAAAGCTGTTGAGTCGCATTCAAACGCGCTTCCAGGCCATAGCCTGCAATATGCGGCGTTGCTAAGGTTGCCTGGGCAAGCAAGGCGGTATTAATAGCCGGCTCCTGCTCCCAAACGTCAATAATGGTTCGCAAAGTACATTGCGGCTTAGCCAAATACCGAGCCAAAGCCAGGTTATCAACCACAGCGCCCCTTGAAGTATTAATCAGGACTGCCGCTGAGGATAAAGCGGCAATAAATGCAGCATCCACCAGGTGATAACTCGGATGCGCACCACCTTGCGTTAGCGGTACATGTAAGCTGATAATATCGCAGTGTTGTATGGCTTCAAGATCAACATGGTGTCGGGCAAACTGCTTATCCTGCATGGCCAGTGGCGGATCATTCAGCAGGTATTGCACACCCAGCAGATCTAATGCTGCCGCCAACCTTTTGCCGATATTGCCATAGCCAATAATGCCAACGGTTTTATCCCCTAAAGCGCAGCCTTCAGTCACGGCCAAGTGCAATAAGGCGACCAAAATATATTCAACCACTGCGTGCGCATTACTACCAGGAGTATGACAAAACTCGATACCATTGAGCTTTAAATAATCCTGATCAATATGGTCAACGCCAATCGTTGCCGACCCCACAAACTTAACCGGCGTATTATCGAGTAGCGTGGCATTAACGGCTGTGACTGAGCGTACCAGCAACACATCTGCCTGCTGCAAATCCCGAGCTGTCAAACTACGTCCATCACATAACACCACCTCGCCGAATACTGCAAAAGCCTCGGCCACCAATGGTATATTTTTATCTGCCACTATACGCACGATGCCACTCCTAAAAATTAATACTCAAGATAGGAATAGCCTGATAAACCCGCAGCAAGCTCACTATAGTATTGTTGTTTAGCGGCTTTACTCAATGTTGTACGCTCCAACTTCAAACGGTACTGCGCCAATAATGTATTGGTATCATAATGTAAGTAGCTCAACAGTTCATCGATGCGATCACCCGATTCTGGCGCTTCTAAACGATAGCCATCTCCATGTAGAACAACATTAATGGAATTGGTATCGCCAAACAGATTGTGCATATCGCCCAAAATTTCTTGGTATGCCCCTATAAGAAAAAAACCGAGCAGATAACGCTCTTGCTCGCTGATCGCATGCACTGGCATCGTTGACTTTACGCCACCTTGCTGCACATATTGCCCGATTTGACCATCCGAATCACAGGTTAAGTCATGTAAAATTGCGCTATGGGTAAGCGGCTCATTCAAACGTGCTATTGGCATGATAGGGAAGGTTTGCCCAATCCCCCAAACATCTGGCAAGGACTGAAATAGAGAGAAATTACAAAAGTACTTATCTGCCAGTTTTTCATCGAGCATGGCTGATAATGATGTGCTGTCTGTGAAATTACGCACCGCCTGCTGCAACAGACGATAACATTGCAAGGTTAATTGCTCAGCGGCAGAACGGTCATGTATATCAAGCTCTGCACGGATATAAGCTTGCTGCGCAGCCCGCAACACAGCATCACAATCCTGCACAAGTGTTGTTGCCTGATCGACTGTATTCACGTTCTCAGCCGCTATCAGCAACTTTTCAAACTGTGTCTTAAAAGGCCCTTGCGCCAATGCGGTGACCGCATCAGACTGCACTGCCACATCGGTACTCTCGACATCAACAACAGCAGCAATTAATACCGCATGATGTGCGGTTAATGCCCGCCCTGACTCGGTAATTAATCGCGGTTGAGGCAAGCCCGCTGCCTGACTACAGCGAGCCATTATCGATACGATTGTTTGCGCATAGTCCTCAAATTGATAATTACAGGAAAACTCATCATTTGAATGACAGCCCTCATAATCAATGCTAATCCCTCCACCCAAATCAATGGTATCGATCGGCGCGCCATATTGCCGTAACTCTTGGTAATAACGAGCCACTTCCTGAGCACTAGCCTCTATATCATCAATATCGGCAACCTGAGAGCCCATATGAAAATGCAATAGCTGCAAACATGCTAACTGCCCAGCAGCCTGTAAAGACTTCAGCAAATGCAGTACTTGCGTTGCGGTCAAGCCAAATTTACTTTTTTCACCACCCGAATTTTGCCATTTGCCCTTGGCAATCGATGATAAACGCACACGCAAACCAAGCTTCGGTTTAACCCCCAAGGCCTCAGCCTGTGCTAACACCAAGGCCAACTCATCCGGCTGCTCTATCACGATATAGACACACTTGCCTAACTCACCACCGATTAACGCCAACCTGACATATTCTGCATCTTTGTATCCATTACAAATAATCGTCTCATGATCATCAACGGTATTTTTGTAAAATGTCTGCGCCAAAATTGCCATTAACTCAGGCTTACTACCCGCCTCCAAACCAACCCGTCCGGGCATGGCTTGCGCTATTTCCTCAACAACGCAACGCTGTTGATTGACTTTAATGGGGTAGACAACGGTATGCGCGGCAGTGTATGCATATTGCGCAAAGGCCTTGTCAAAAGCGGCACATAATTGCTTGACCCGATCAGCCAGCACATCCTGAAAACGAATCAAAACAGGCAAAGATATACCGCTAGCCTCGATTTCCTGCACCAAGCCTGGCAAAGCAATCTCTATCTGACGTGCGGGCACTGGCCGACAAACAACTTCGCCCGCTGCATTGATATCAAAATATTGCTGACTCCAATACGCCACATTAAAAGCTGCACGGGCATCTTGGCTTGACCATTTGGACATAACAGTGTCTATATTCATTATGGGACCGGCATTGTACGAAAAAAATTAACTGATGCGTAGCTGATCATAGCAGGCTTCATAAAATAGCGCCTTATGCGCTAGAATAGCCATCATGTGATATCCGTCTGATTCAGTATTTATGTGAGTGTCCTTATGAGTTTAGATAAAACAGCATGGTTTACCGAGAAAGCCAATGACGTTGGCACAGCCTTTTCGCTGAGCATCAGCGCCAAGCTACACGAGGAACAAACCAAGTACCAGCTATTAGAAATCTACCAGACACGCCAGTTTGGCAAGCTAATGGTACTCGATGGCTTTATCATGTTAAGTCAACGTGACAATTTTATTTACCATGAAATGATCACTCACCCCGCTCTGTTCTCTCACCCTGACCCCAAAAACGTTGTCATTATCGGTGGCGGTGATTGCGGCACACTGCGCGAAGTACTCAAGCATGACTGCGTGCAACAAGCGACCCAGGTTGAAATCGACGAGCGGGTCACTCGTAATGCTGAGCAGTTCTTCCCTGAGCTTTGCGAGTCCAACAATGACCCTAGAGCAACGCTATTGTTTGATGACGGCATAGCCTGGGTTAATAATGCACCAGCTGGCAGTGTGGATATTATTATTGTTGACAGCACTGACCCTGTCGGTCCTGCTGCAGGCTTGTTTCAGGAACCCTTTTACCGAGCCTGCTATAAGGCGCTAAGTTCAGCGGGTATTTTAGTTCAACAAAGTGAGTCACCACTGGTGCATCTGGACAACATTATTCTACCCATGCAACAGGCTATGCAAAACGCTAGGTTTCAAGATGTGCAAACAGCTTTTTTCCCACTACCGGTGTATCCTACCGGCTGGTGGTCTGCTACTTTGGCAGGTAAACAAAATCTGCTTTTTCAACGTGAGGCAGAGGCTAAGGCGGCACATTTTGTAACAGACTATTACTCTGCCGCCATGCATAAAGCGGCCTTTACCGCACCACCTTTTTTTCAGCGCGCACAAGCACAGCCTCGCTAAGCCACTCAGTTAAGCACGCCCAAAAGCCTCTCACTGGCGTTGCTTGCCACAATGCTTTTTCACTGCCGCTTCGGCATTGGCCATCACTCTGGCATGCTCGGCATCATCGGCTACAACTTTGTTACCTTGCTCATCTTTCCGATAGAGATAACGAGCATGCTGATAGCGATGCAGCTTTTTACGTGCTGCTTCGCATTTCTTTTTGGTTTTCGCTGCTGCCGCTGCGGCTGCTTGCTTAGCTTTCTCTTTTCGCTCACGTTCCTCTGTGAAACTTTGCAAGTATTTCTGTTGACGGCGCTGGCGTTCTGGTGAGGTCATTGGTACTGTTTGCTGCTTAGGCAAGTCTACTTGCTCGGCATTATCAGCCTCGCTCGAAGCGCCTGTCGGCTTATCGCCATAATGCACATTACCATCCGCATCAACCCATTTGAATATTTCAGCCTGCACCAAAGATGTGGATGTCACAAACAGCAGCAACAAGCCTACACTTAAACCGCTGACGACATTCTTTGTGTTTTTTGCAATCACCTCAGTTCTCCATTCCAGCGTTCCACAGGCGCTCCACACTGGCTCTCACCCGCCTCACTTAATCTTTGTACTGCCAAAAGATATACCATAGCACAAAAAAAAGCCCCCTAGCTTTGCAGCAGGGGGCTAAGATGAGACCTCGCGGAAGGGGGAATCCGCTAATAATTGGTGAGGTCTACACACTCATGAAGCGTACTAATTAGTTGTTAGACGTGAACTCAGGGTAGGCTTCCAAGCCACATTCGCTCAAGTCGACACCGTTGTACTCTTCTTCTTCAGAGACACGGATACCCATAGTTACTTTAATCAGCATCCAGAAGATACCACTAACGATGGCAGTCCATAAAAAGATCACAACAACACCCATTAACTGTGGACCAATGCTCGCATCGCCATTAGTGAATGGCACAGCAATCAAGCCCCAGATACCGACGGTACCATGCGCAGAGATCGCACCCACTGGATCGTCGATTTTCAGTTTGTCGAGAAGTATGATTGAGAACACAACAACGATACCACCGACCGCACCGATCAATGTCGCTGCTTCCGGAGATGGTGTTAATGGCTCAGCGGTAATTGCCACTAAACCGGCAATCGCACCATTTAAGGCCATGGTTAAATCTGCTTTACCAAACAATAAACGTGCAATGATCAATGCCGCAACCACACCACCGGCAGCCGCCGCATTGGTGTTAACGAATACTGCTGCAACCGCGTTAGCTTCAGCAATGTTTGAAACGATCAGCTCAGAGCCACCGTTAAAACCAAACCAGCCTAACCATAGAATGAATGTACCTAATGTTGCTAAAGGCAAGTTTGCACCTGGAATCGCATTCACAGTGCCATTAGGGCCATATTTACCCTTACGCGCACCTAACAGTAATACACCGACAAGTGCAGCTGAGGCACCACATAGATGCACAACACCAGAGCCAGCGAAGTCAGAGAAGCCAGCTGCATCTAATGCACCGCCGCCCCATTTCCAGAAACCTTGTACAGGGTAGATAAAGCCTGTCATAACAACAGCAAATAGCAAGAACGACCAAAGTTTCATACGCTCAGCTACAGCACCTGACACGATAGACATGGCTGTTGCAACGAATACAACCTGGAAGAAGAAGTCAGAACGACCTGAATAGTAGCTACCATCGTACCACTCATCTGCACCTGTTTTTAATACTTCAGCCGGATCATTATCTGCACCTAAAAAGATGTCGAAGCCCGGAATCCAGCCGCTACCATCGCCATACATAATGTTATAGCCCATCACCATGTACATGATGCAAGCTACAGCATATAGCGCAATATTTTTTGTTAAAATTTCTGCAGTGTTTTTCGCTCTTACCAAACCGGCTTCAAGCATGGCAAAACCTGCCGCCATCCACATTACCAATGCACCTGATATCAGGAAATAAAATGTATCGAGTGCATATCTAAGTTCTAATACTGAGTCCATCACAATAACCTCTTAAGTTACAGTTGGAAGTTAAATCTTGAAATTAAAGCGCATCTGCGCCTGTTTCACCTGTGCGAATACGAATCGCTTGTTCTAAGGTTGAGACAAAAATTTTGCCATCACCAATTTTGCCGGTTTGCGCCGATTTGCTGATAGCCTCGATCACCTTGTCGACCATGCCATCATCAACAGCAACTTCCAATTTCACTTTCGGTAAGAAATCCACTACATACTCAGCACCACGATATAATTCGGTATGACCTTTTTGTCGACCAAACCCTTTAACCTCGGTGACGGTCACACCCTGAACACCAATTTCAGACAAAGACTCGCGAACGTCATCGAGCTTAAAAGGTTTAATGACTGCTGTTACCAATTTCATAAATCATTTCCTCTTTCAAGACCTCTTCAGGCAAGTCAGTCTCGCCTGAAGAGATCATATTTATCATTGCTTTATTCTGTTGAAAATAGGGCAGCTTACTGCGCTATTTTCTGAAGCCCTTAAAGGTCGAATGTTTTGCTGATGTCAATAAACATGTAAGCATCAATATCGCCAACACCGGCTGGCTCATCAATTTGCTCACCTACACCAACAGCCCAATCAAAGCCAGCAACTTCACCGCTGAAACCTAACTCAAGGTAAGTTGTGTCAGGGAAGAAAAAGCCTGCGCCATTAGCAAACAAGTCATCTTCATCAAGATCAGTATCACCGTATTTGAAAGTGACATTACCGCCAGCGACTTCACCACTGAAACTCACTTCAAAGTATGTGTAATCGCTATCAACAGTACCGTCATCGTCGTTACCTTGCGCAATAGTTAAACCGAACCAGTCGCTGAAGCCAAAGCTTGCTGCAATTTCAGTTTCAGCCGTTGTTGTATAGGTATACTCATAACGGATTAAAGCAACATCCCATGAGAAGTCGCCAGACTCGCCAGCAACACCTACATAAAAATCGGTTTCCAGACCATCTACGCCATTGGCACCATCGTCAATCACCCAGATACCGGCATAAAACATGTCTGAAGAATAATCGATACCCCCATACGCACCGCTCTCACCGAAGTTAATACCACGAACGATATAGTTCGAAGTAAAACCAAAATTACCGGTCAGCTCAGCCATGGCAGATGTGCTTACTGTTGCTGTTGCTAGCAACGCTGAAGCCATTGCCACTTTTTTAATTGATGTAAACATTACTGTGACTCCTACTCGTCGAAATAATTATAAACATTTGTTCCATTGCAGCCATCATGCCAATTACTGTTTTATGTTACAGAACAATGACTTAGCAATCTAAAGGCTAGTAGAACACCGTGGGAGGGCCATCTTGCACCATTTTTGCGCACCAAAACAGTGCGATCATTACTATCTTGGTGCGGCGAGAGCCTGTACTACATCACTGCAGCCCAATGCGCTACAATCACCTAAGATAATTATCAAAAGAGATTGGCCTATGATTGATGCAAATACACTCAATGAGCTTTCCGCAAAAATCAGCCGCCTGTTGCCAGGCGATGTGAGTGTGCTCAAAGAGGATATTGAGAAAAATGTACGGGCAACGCTGCAAAACACGTTTCAGAAGCTGGATTTGGTGACGCGTGAAGAGTTTGATGTACAGCAAGCTGTTTTATTACGCACCCGTGAAAAGCTCGAAGCGCTCGAAAAGCGTTTAGCAGACCTGGAAAACAAACAATAGCCAGCCTTGCTCGCTTAAATAAAAAAAAGGTTGCGTGGGGAAACCCTCGCAACCTCAACACCAATTTCGAACCATGAGGCTATATTGTAGCCATGCACTGACAAAGCGGCTGCCCCCATTTGGGGGTAAGTTAGGGCTTGGTTAAGCTTTATTCAAACCAGCGGGGCTTTATTGACTGAAGTCGTTGATGAATTTTGGGATATCAAACAACATTTTACGAATCAGTTGTGACTGCCCATGCACATCGGTCTTTTGGAAGATGGTTTTTAGGTACTTTCTCGCAGTATCGACTTTCACACCAATATTCTCAGCCGCCTGCGCCAGCTCGCCACAATTGATAAGCTCTTCAACCAAATCGGCTTCTCGGTAGGTTAAATCATAGGCATGTCGCCAATAATGCCGTCCTAATGAAATTTTCCTGTCTTTGGTGGAAATCACAATCAATGACATGCCCGACAAATAAGAGAGTAGCTTGTCAGTGTTTTGTGCAGGCGCGACAACAATTTTTAGTGGCTGCTTATCCCCTCGCGCATCCAGATCGATAAAGTGATAAGGGAACACATCAAATTTAAAGTCATCCATGCGCATTTGCGCAGTCATCTCTACCAACTCATCAAAGCTTTGCTCTGCACTTGCTGACTTGCCAGAACCATAAAGAATATCATCACGCTCCCACAAACCATTCGCTTGTGCAAGTATCTCTTTGGCAAAGCGATTACTGTATAGAATACGCCGATTACGATCAGCCAGGATAATGCCAGCACTGAGTTTATCGATAAACGATTCAAATATCTGAATTTTATATTCTACCAACTTACGCCATTCGGAAATTTTTACTGCACGCATCAATGATGGCCACAGCAAACGACATAGACCTTTTTCCAGTTTGGTGTATTTACCCGCCTCTTTAGAACGGGCTAATGTCAGATTGACATTTTCTTTATCGCCCGAAGCCAAATTCATGCGCAAAATATTATGATAGCCTAAAGGGTTCATCCAGTTTTGATAAAAATCGCTGTTTTCCAGGCTCGCCGCATTGCCCATCATTTGGTTAATTTCATCATTCGATAAAATATCACCTGGCCGGATAACATATTTAAATACCTCATCGGCACCCACTTTGCCTGGTTCTTTTGTGAGCGCTTGCATCTGATGCGGCGCCAGACGCCGGGAAAGCGAGTAGTCTTCTTCGATGGACTTCCAGTCGAGTTCATTTTTGGACATGCCTGTCACCGATGCCATGCGCACTTTGGATGCTGACTCGTGATCACTCCAAAATGAAATACGGACAAACGGTGAATTAAACTTGCGGCCTAATGTTTCCAACACACGATCCCAAGCCCCTGGATCCAATGCTGTATCCAGAATATCTGCAAAGATCTCATATTGATCTTCCTGGATCATTGGCTCGTCTTCGTTCACTAATGCTGTTCTCGTTATGCTATGGGTTGATCCCGTTTGCTGGCCACACATGCTCAATGCGCCAAACCTAGAAGGGGTACTTGAATCAGTATTCATTACAACATTTTTTGCTTTAAATTGATACCAGTGCCGCTACGCCGACTGCCATAGACGGCCTCATTACCTTTTACTGGCGACTTCTATCTGAACATGACTACACCCGATTCAACATTGATTCTTGATTTTCCTTGCCCAATCAGCCATTTGACTGAAAAATATTTTTATTACTATTAATGTATAGGGTTTTGTCTTTACGCAGCACCCCCATATGGGGGTAATCGCCTGCCTTGATCTACCTATCTACAACTAACAATATTTTTCTCTTTAACTTAAATTAGCTTAAAAATTATTCACTTAACACCATCAATTAACGTTACTATTGTCATGGGCTTTGCTGATCAAACCACAACGATTAGCAATTTAAAACAAATAAAGAAAGCAAACAAAAAGGAAGTGGCTTATGTCACTCGCCACGATTTACAGTCGCGCATTAGCGGGTATTAATGCGCCATTGGTTAGCGTTGAAGTACATGTTAGTAATGGCCTACCGGCATTATCGATTGTCGGCCTGCCAGAACTTGCTGTCAAAGAGAGTAAAGACCGGGTCAGAGCCGCCATTGTTAACGCCTTATTTGAGTTCCCAATGCGGCGTATCACCGTGAATTTAGCCCCCGCTGATTTGCCCAAAGAAGGCAGTCGATTTGATTTAGCGATTGCAATTGGTATTCTGGTCGCCTCTAAACAACTACCGCAAGAAGACTTAAGTACTTATGAGTTCTTAGGTGAGCTTTCTCTGAGCGGCCAGTTACGCGCTATCAATGGCAGTTTGCCAGCCGCTTTACATTGCCAACAAGCCAAACGTACCTTGATCGTGCCGACCTGCAATGCCGCTGAGGCAGCTTTATCGCAAGATACAACCGTGCTTGCTGCAGACAATTTACTGGCGGTTTGCCAACACCTTAGCCAACAACAAGCACTACCGAGTTACCACAGCCAAACCACCGCAAGAAAGACCACACGTTATACTGCTGATATGGCCGATGTCAAAGGACAACAACATGCGAAAAGAGCATTAGAAATTGCTGCTGCTGGCGGCCATAACCTGCTTATATCAGGGCCACCTGGCACCGGTAAAACGATGCTGGCCAGCCGTCTGCCCAGTATCTTGCCCGCCATGCAAACCCATGAGGCCTTGGAAACAGCCGCAGTACATTCAATTAGTACATCAACGTTTAATCTAGAAAACTGGGGGCAACGACACTTTCGTGCACCACATCATACTGCTTCAGCCGTGGCCTTGGTCGGGGGTGGCTCCACACCGCGCCCAGGTGAAGTCAGTTTGGCGCATCATGGAGTGCTTTTTTTAGATGAGCTGCCTGAGTTCAACCGGCATGTACTGGAAGTATTACGAGAGCCAATGGAAAAAGGTCATATTATTATTTCCCGTGCTGCACGCCAAGCCGAGTTTCCTGCACGCTTTCAATTGATTGCTGCAATGAATCCATGCCCCTGTGGCTACTCTGGCGATACTCAAACAGCTTGCCGCTGTACTGCTGAACAAGTACAACGATATCGCAATAAAATTTCAGGACCAATACTCGATCGTATTGATCTGCATATCACAGTTGCCTCATTATCACATAAAGCATTACGCACATCACAGTCCGGCGAACAGAGCGCCACAATCAGAGCGCGTGTAAGCGCCTGTCGAGAGCGACAACTACAACGCAGCAATACTATCAATGCCTTATTAAACAATCAGCAGATACAAACTGATTGCCACTGTGAAGAAGCCGCACTGGTTTTATTAGACAACGCAATGGAAAAGCTCAACCTTTCCGCACGTGCTTATCACCGCATTCTTAAAGTCGCGCGCACCATTGCTGATTTAGACCAGCAAAATACCATCCAAAGCAAACATATGAGTGAAGCCATTAGCTATCGCGTATTAGACAGGCAATAGTGTCATACGCGTTCAGTAAAAGCCACCAGCTATTACTTAACGTTTACCCATCGCCTGACGCATAAAGAAATGTTTTATTAAAGGGTTGTTATTAGCGATGCTCAAACCAATATTACGTGCGCCCACCAAGTATGGTGCATCATTGCTAAATAGGCGTTTTATACCATCTAGTGCCAATGACATCGCATAATTCTCTCCCTTGCGTGCTCGTTCGTAGCGCCGCAACATGCTGATACCACCAAGATCACGTCTTGCCTGCTGCGCTTGTATGATAGACTGTGCCAGCGCTGCAGCATCGGCCAAACCCAGATTAACGCCCTGCCCTGCTAATGGGTGCACAACATGCGCCGCATCACCGATCAACGCGACACGTGACTGTGTATATCGATCCGCATGCAAATAACGTAATGGAAATGCCGCCGCCGGGCTGGCAGCCACAATATTACCTAGTTTGTAAGCTGATGCTTCTGCAACGGCCGCACAAAATGCCTGCTCAGATAATGCTAAGAGCTCGTCGGCATGCGCTGGCGTGGTTGACCAGACAATAGAGCAACGGCCATCATCCAATGGTAATAAGGCTAATGGACCATTGCTTAAGAAGCGCTGCCAAGCAGTGCATTGATGAGATTGCTCAGCTTTTACAACTGCCACAACACCACACTGCAAATAATCCCATTCACGCGTACTAATATTCGCCCATTGACGCACAGCAGATTGCGCACCATCGGCCCCCACCAATAAAGATGCCTGTAAGCAGCGGCCGTCATCGAGCAGTACAGCCACGCTGTCGAGACGCTGTTTAAACTCGCAGATATTTACCGGACTGAGCAACTCAACATTATCCAGTTTAACCACAGTATCGAGCAACGCGGTTTGAATCAGCTTATTTTCAACAATGTAGCCCAGCTGCTCAGCTTGTATCGTCGCGCTATCAAAATGAATTTCGCCATCACCTGCGGCATCCCATACAAACATTTCCTGATAGGCGCAGTGCCGCTCAGTAGCGATACCTGCCCAGGCACCGAGCTTATCGAGTAAATCACAGGAGGCCAAGCTCAGCGCTGATACACGTAAGGCATAATCTGCCTGCGGATCAAAACGACTAATTTCACTGTGCTCAAGCACAGTCACTTTTAAACCTGCTTGCCCTAATAAAGCGGCCAAACTCAGCCCCACCATGCCACCACCGACAATAAGCACATCTGCTGAATCATGTTGTTGAGTCATTTGCTATTACTCTTTGTGCTTGGGTAAAGCAATTTTTGCCAATGGCAATGCCAAGCCCATGCTATGTTTAGCTAATTGCCGTCGGCATACCGGCATAATGTCTAGTGCTGATAAAGCCAAAGCACGGGCATGCGCTAATGGCGGGAAGGCATTCGAAAAAATTTTGACCAACTGATCAGTAAATGTAATCACTCGTTGCTGGTCGGTGCGCCTTAAGTCAGCATATTCTGCCAACAACTCTGCTGAACCTGGGTCAATAGCGGCTAAATCGTCAGGCCTATTGACCGGTAATAAACACTGCAGCAAGGTCGCTAAGTCTCGCAAAGCCAAATTAAAACCCTGGCCAGCAACAGGGTGTAATGTTTGTGCGGCATTGCCAATAAACACAGTACGCTCAGCGATGCGCGTCGCACTTTGCACCAAGGACAGAGGGAACGCGCTGCGTTTACCCACCTTTAGCAATCGCCCCAAACGATAACCAAAACGTTGCTGCAAGCGCTGTAAAAACACCTGCTCATCCAATGCCTCTACCTCAGCGGCCTGTGCCGCTGCCAAAGTCCAAACAAATGTACAACGCGGCGAGCCATCGCTATGCGGTAACATAGGCAACATAGCCAAAGGCCCGGTTTCGGTAAAACGCTCATAAGCAACACCCTGATGAGCTTGCTGCGGTGTGATATTGCCAATAATAGCGGTCTGCTTATACGCTGTTTGTGTTTGCTCAATATTAAGCAGCCGACGTACTGCCGATGTCGCACCATCAGCGGCGACTAACAAACGGCAACGTAACTGCTGACGCTGACCATTATTGACGACTGTTGCAAGCACAGCATCATGCTTATATTCCAATAGCGCTAAGGTAGCTGGACTAATCACATCCACACTAGCACTTGCAGCCAGTTGCGCAAACAGTGCCTCGCCAAATACACGGTTTTCAACAACATAACCTAACGCTGCAACGCCTTCTTTGTGGGCATCAATCCGCGTTACACCAAAATGCCCACGATCAGATACATGGATCCGGTTTATTTTAGCAACGCGCTGTTCTAATGCAGGCCAAAGCTGAATTTGCTGTAAGATTTTACTCGAACCGTAAGACAAGGCCACACTGCGATCATCATAACTGGGCTGAGCGACACTACCTAAAGGGTGAGACTCGATAACAGCCACCCGATAGTGGCTATCTTTCAGAGCAACAGCCAGCGTTGCGCCAACCATGCCACCGCCAATAATTACAATATCATACTCATTCTGCATAGCCGTATTCAGCCAATTTGTTCAACGAGCCAGGCCGACCCAAACTGATAAAATGTACTCAACAAAACCACCATATAAGTACCAAATCATTCAGTGGCTGCCGCCATTGCCTTTTCTATTTCCTGCACAGTCTTTGGTGCATCCTTGGACAATACATCGTTACTGCCTCGGGTAATCAGTACATCATCCTCAATACGCACACCAATATTATGTAATGCCTTCGGTACGCCTCTCGCAGGTGAGATGTATATACCTGGCTCAATCGTCAAACACATACCTGGCTCCAATAAACGCCACTCGTCATCGATTTTATAATCACCGACATCATGTACATCGATACCCAGCCAGTGCCCCGTGCGGTGCATATAAAACTGCCGATAAGCCCCTTCTTTAATGAGTTTGGCGCGGGAACCTTTTAATAAACCGATATCAATCATTCCCCGCGTCAGCACTTTAACAGCTTCATCATGCGGGTCGTTCCAGTGATTGCCAGCGATCGCGACATCGATTGCTGCAAGTTGCGCCTCTAGCACGACTTCATAAACTTCTTGTTGCACACTGGTAAAACTGCCATTCACCGGAAAAGTACGTGTGATATCAGATGCATAACCTTCATATTCTGCACCTGCATCGATTAGCAATAAGTCTCCATCGTTTAATACATCACAATTATCAACATAGTGCAGAATACAGGCATTAGCACCTCCCCCAACAATACTTGGATACGCAGGCTCGGCATTACTTAGTTTAAACTCATGCAAAAATTCAGCTTCAATTTGGTACTCTGTTTTACCAGGTTGGCAAACTTGCATGGCTCTTTTATGTGCTTTGGCCGCAATCTTTGCCGCTTTACGCATTAAACGCTGTTCCGGCTGCGTTTTAAACAAACGCATTTCATGCAACAAAAATTCCAACGATACAAATTCAGTGGGCGCCTTAACCCCTGAACGACTATTTTGCTTCACCCGATTCACCCAGGACATCATACGCTGATCAAACTCAGGTGAACGCCCCATGGTGTAGAACACTTTGTCTTTGTTTTCTAACAAACCTGGCAAAATGTCATCAATATCGGTAATAGGGAAAGAATCATCGGCTTCAAAGTTGTCAACAGCACCCTCTTGACCCGCACGTCGACCATGCCAAATCTCTTGCTCCTCATCTTTCTCTCGACAAAATAGAATATACTCGCCCTGCTCTCGGCCAGGCACCAATACAATGACAGCCTGCGGCTCAACAAAGCCTGTCAGATACAAAAAATCACTGTCTTGGCGATAGGGGTAATAAACATCGCGGTTTCGAACACTCTCAGGCGCTGCCGGAATGACAGCAACCGAATCAACTTCCATGGCACGCATTAAATGCTTACGTCGTTTGGCAAACTCTGTTAGTTTCATAAATAGACTCAATGCAAACTATTATTATTTGGCTTGATCGGGTTTAACTCATCGTTAATCAGCATGATGCCAACACGAATATACTCCGCCAACTCATTGTAA
Source organism: Gammaproteobacteria bacterium (assembly GCA_965230615.1). GTDB lineage: Bacteria > Pseudomonadota > Gammaproteobacteria > HTCC5015 > HTCC5015. The sequence goes on along the minus strand of OZ246012.1, from coordinate 3,146,937 downwards.
TCGTACTCATCCTCTGCGGTCGCACTGTCTTGTGTAAAACTCACTTGCGTGATTTCTGCCATATCAGCTAATAACTCAGCAGAATGTTCGGGAAGCGCGGACTCCCGGTTAATACCACCGGCAGATAAGCCATAAAGAAACCCATCACACCACACGCCTAAAGCGGCTGTGCGCATGCTTAACGCTGCATCATCGTCAGGTAGCATTAAGGCAAAGGCCATGCTAGCGCTGTTGAGCTGCTCTTGAGTGCTGGAGTAGACTTGCGTAAGTGCGGTCAGCAGCGGTTCTGATGGGGGTGTCGAAATACCTTTAGTGTCGGCCGCTAAGCCATACCAGGTGTCGATAGACGTTGGCCGACCAGCACAAATAAGGCCACATAAGACCCCGTGCCACTCCGCCGCTGCATATTCATCTGGCAAACTTTGCGCCAACTCTGATTGAAATGTTTTGTAATTCATAAATCTTGACTGTTAAACTTCTAGTAGGAGCGTATCCTAGCATTCTCAACCTTTAGAGCAAGCTTGAACTATACTGTTCTGGGCCAACATAAACGCAGAATCAGGCACAAATCCGAAAACTCAAGGTTGACCCCTGGTATTCCGGCGCATACTATTTACTCATGAGTGAACAAAACCCTAAAACATCAGAAGAGCTTGCCTCATTAGAAGCCCAACTTGAAGAGTTGCTGGTCTTATGTGAGCGCCTGAGGGATGAAAACAGTTCGCTCAGAGACCAACAAGAGTCTCTGGTAGCCGATAAGGCCAAGCTTATCGAAAAAAATGAGCAGGCCCGTACCCGTGTTGAAGCCATGATAACCCGCTTAAAAGCCATGGAAAACTCACAATGAGCAATAGTCCAATCGCTGTTACAGTCACTATTTTGGACCGTGAATACCAAATTGCCTGCGCTAATGCAGCCGAAGAAGCCTCGGTCAGAGACTCAGCCATTTATCTGGATAACAAAATGCGCGAAATACGCAACCGGGGTAACGTCATAGGTATTGATCGTATCGCTGTCATGGCAGCACTCAATATTGCACATGAATATCTAGAACTAAAACCATTGCAAGCTGAACATGAGTCGGTTGTAGAGCGCATAAGTGCTCTAAAAAAAACCATTTCAGCCGCTATTGCTGGTAATACACCGCCAGCAAAACTGATTTAAACACTCTCTTAACACCGACGGTGTAATATAGAGTTTGCAACGCTAAATTTACAAGTTACAGAGCACCCTCTGCGGTATTCGAGGATAGGTTGGGTAAATCCTTGAGCCTAATATCTTACCCCGGGGAGTTTGTTTCCAGTTGGTGTGCAAGCCCGTTACGATCGGGAAGCCTAAAGACTTGGAATCGGCGCCCCACCTGAACCTTTGGTTCAAGGTCGATGACCTGTTACGGTACAGGCGGAGGGTGCTCTTCCTATCATCCAATCGCTTACCAAGATCACTCAACGACCGTGGACAACACCAAGCAGCTACGCAATACACTTCGCGCACAACGCAAATCTCTTAGCAACATTGCCGCAAAACAGGCAGCCCAGCAAGCAAGCCAACAACTCATAGCGCTGACTGAATTTCAACAAGCCTCGTCCATTGCTTGTTATATCCCCATTAACGGTGAAATGGATACTGATATGCTGATCAAGTCCGCCTGGCAAAAGAATAAAGCTGTCTATTTACCCTTAATCCAGGCTGACAGTACTTTATTGTTTGTACCTTTCCAAGCTGACACAGTTATGCTGAAAAATAAGTTTGGTATTCCTGAACCGCAAAGTAACGCAACGAATGGTTTGAATGCCTGTTCACTCGACCTGGTCATTACACCACTGGTTGCTTTCAACAAAAACTGCCATCGAATTGGTATGGGCGGTGGCTATTATGACAGAACCTTTGCAAATTGCCCGAGTCACCACCCTATTAAAATCGGCTTTGCTTATGACTTTCAATGTGTAAATAGTATCGTCAATCAACCATGGGATATCCCGATGGACTGGGTTATTACCGACAAAGGTTGTTATAAGCGATAATATTTACTCACACCACTTATAAAAACTGAAACAAAAGGCGCGTTTATGAATTACTGGATCATGAAATCCGAACCCGACGTATTTGGCATAGATGACTTAAAAAGTGTTAAAACCGAACCATGGGATGGTATTCGCAATTACCAAGTACGCAATATGATTAGGGATGAAATGCAAAAAGGTGATTTAGCATTTTTCTATCACTCAAACTGTAAAGAGCCTGGAATTGTTGGTGTTATGACAGTTAACAGTGCTGCATACCCTGACCACACAGCACTAGATCCTAACTGTAAGTACTACGACCCCAAAAGCAGCAAGGATACACCTCGCTGGTTTATGGTTGATGTTAAGTACAAACGTAAATTGAAGCGTGTTATCACCCTACAAGAACTAAAAACTGATGCACAACTCGATGATTTGCCATTAGTAAGACGTGGAAACAGGCTTTCGATAATGCAAATTAGTGAAAAACAGTGGAAATACATTCTTTCTTTGGAATAAAACATGGTTTGCGATGCAATTTGTGAACAAATTTTCATTACAAAACACATAAAACACATCAATTTTATTGTTCAGGCTACTTTTTTTAATCTTTTTTTGCGCACCACCATGCTTACTCAACATAAAAACCAAAAACAATCGCATGTTTTTATAAAAAAACTCTCTTTTAAGAATAAAAAACGTATCTATAACTCGATAAAACACAAAAAATTAAAATTTTTTACTACACTAGTCGATAAGAACGCAATTATTGACGCACTAAATCATGTTATCGATGTTTTTTAGTGACGCTAATGAGCGTTTAATGCGAGTCAGCATTAAAAATTTACTGTTCACACATTAAATTTTTTCTTTTGATTAGCATTTTCTAAGTTCGGACTTTTAAAAATTGAGTGTTTGCATAACAAAAATTCAAAAATTTCTAACCAAAAACGGCTTTTTTTGCATTTTTACTAGAATTTTTTTGATTCTTGTTTATACTCACTCGCGGGTAATTTACTCTCCGGAGGAAAAAAGTAATGGCCTTAAAAAAGAAAAGAACCGTTGCTAAGAAAAAGGCAACAACCAAGAAGAAGGCAGCAGCTAAGCGTAAAAAAGCCACTGCCAAGAAGAAAGCTACTAAGAAGAAGGTAGCTAAGAAGAAAGTAGCCAAGAAAAAGGCTACTAAAAAGAAAGCAACCAAGAAAAAAGCTACTAAAAAGAAAGCAACCAAGAAAAAAGCTACTAAGAAGAAAGCAACCAAGAAAAAGGCTGCTAAGAAGAAAGTAGCGAAGAAAAAAGCTACTAAGAAGAAAGTAGCGAAGAAGAAAGCTACTAAGAAGAAAGCGGCCAAGAAAAAGGTTGCTAAGAAGAAAGTAGCGAAGAAAAAGGTTGCTAAGAAGAAAGCTACCAAAAAGAAAGCTGCTAAGAAGAAGTAAAACTTAGCCTTTCTAAGCGAATTTTAAGAGTTTCTCTCTTAAAAACGTTAAAAGACCCGCTAATGCGGGTCTTTTTTATGCAAAAATACAAAAAACCAAGCAAAACTACTGTAGAAAAAACCGATAGGCCGGGTTTTTTGTCTCATCCCAGTACAGATAGCCCAAATCATCCAATGATTGTCTTAGAGCATGCTTATCTTCGCTCGGTATTTGCAAACCAACAAGCACCCGCCCATAAGCTGCACCATGATTACGGTAATGGAATAAGCTAATATTCCAAGCGGGTGCAAGGTAATCTAAAAACTTCATTAATGCCCCGGGCTTTTCTGGAAACTCTAATCTCAGCAGGTATTCATCTATGGCGTCATTCATATGACCACCCACCATGTAACGAATATGCAGCTTTGCCATCTCATTATTCGACATATCAACCACATTAAAGCCTTTCGCACCGAGTTTACTCAATAGCGTCTGCCGCTCTGCATCACCACTGACTTCTACACCTGCAAAAATATGTGCTACCTGCTTGTCTGCATAACGATAGTTAAACTCAGTAATACTACGTTTACCCAGCGCCCGACAAAACGTTCTGAAACTACCGGGCTCCTCGGGTACCTCAACAGCCATTAGCATTTCTCGATGTTCACCTAACTCAGCACGTTCAGATACATGTCGTAAGCGATCAAAGTTCATATTGGCACCTGTCACGACAGTTGCGACTGTTTTATCTTGAATGGCATGCTTTATTAGATATTTTTTCATGCCCGCTAACGCTAAAGCCCCAGCGGGCTCGGCAATAGAGCGCGTATCTTCAAAAATATCTTTAATGGCTGCACAAATCTCGTCTGTATCCACCAGGACCACATCATCAACCAAATCTTTAGCAATTTGATACGGCACTTTACCAATTTGTTTGACGGCAACACCGTCAGCAAATATTCCTACTTGAGACAAAGACACACGACGACCCGCTTTGAGCGCAGCGGCCAAACAGGCCGCTTCTTGTGGCTCAACAGCAATGACTTGCGTACCCGGCCGGATCGCTTTGATGTAAGCAGCCATACCGGCTAATAAACCACCACCACCTACCGGAATAAAAACAGCATCAAGCGTATCCTGATGTTGTTGCAGTAATTCAACAGCCACGGTGCCTTGTCCGGCAATAATATCCAGGTCATCGTAAGGGTGAATCAAGGGAATATCGTCTTTTGCAGCTAATTGCTGTGCATGTTCGTAAGCTTCATCATAGGTATCACCATAGAGCACAGCCTTCGCACCTAAATGCCTTACTGCATCCACTTTAATTGCCGGGGTGGTTTTTGGCATGATAATGAGTGCTTTGACCCCAAGTCGCTGAGCAGCTAGCGCAACCCCTTGCGCATGATTACCCGCTGATGCAGCGATAACCTGGCTTAGTGTGCGCTGCTGTTGCAAGCGATATATCTTGTTGTAAGCACCGCGTAACTTAAACGAAAACACCGGTTGCAGGTCTTCACGCTTGAGCATTACCCGGTTGCCCAAACGCTTGGAAAGCTTTACCGCAAGCTGCAAGGGGCTCTGGATAGCGACATCATACACACGCGCATTAAGAATTTTCTCTAAATAACCTTTACTCATCATGCAATATTCATAGAAATTTAACGGCTAATTGTGCCATAAGCGATAAATGCATTAATGACTTTGTTGCAAAAAATGTAAAATACGCGCCCGGACTATCGATTTTATGAGGATATTGTAATGAGTACTGATGCTTTAAAACGCGCCGCTGCCGAGGCCGCCCTAGAATATGTTGAAGACGGCATGACTATTGGCATTGGTACCGGCTCCACTGCAAACCACTTTATAGACTTATTAGCTGACATGAAAAACCGTATTGAAGGCACTGTTGCCAGTTCGGAGGCCAGTGCTGCACGGCTACGCCAGCATGGTATCGAAGTATTTGATCTCAATAGCAGTGGTGATTTAGCGCTTTATGTTGATGGCGCCGATGAGGCCAATGCCCACCTACAGTTGATCAAAGGGGGTGGGGGGGCACTCACCCGTGAAAAAATTGTTGCCGCTGCCAGCAAACGATTTGTTTGTATTGCTGATGAATCTAAACAAGTCGATATTTTGGGCAATTTTCCACTACCCGTAGAAGTCATCCCAATGGCCCGCAGCTATGTTGCACGCCAACTGCTGAAACTCGGTGGCAACCCAGCACTGCGTGAAGGTGTTACAACCGATAATGGCAATGTCATCCTCGATGTACATAACCTACAAATCATGGAAGCGCTCAAACTGGAGCAAACCATTAATAATATTGCCGGTGTGGTCACTGTTGGGCTGTTTGCATTACGTCCAGCCGATGTGCTTATTCTCGGCACCAGCACAGGCCCAAAAACTGTCACAGCGCAGTGATCGATGGTTAATTCTGGCTTTTAGCCGGTGAATTCACCGCCAGTCACACAATAAGCATTCTGAAAGCTGTGAACCAAAGCATTGTACAAGGCACTAACGCAGTTATACTCTGCTCTTGCTTTTTCGCAGCGTTATTAACCCTGATGGCACCACTGGAGGATAGCCATGTTCGCCACTATTGCAGCAAAACTCGCTGACAAACTCGATAATTATCAATCACTTATCATAAAGCTATTGTTTGTTAGTAGCTGTATTGTGAGCAGCGCCGCCTTCGCGGTTTCAGAAGATGAGTTACTGGACCCTACCCAGGCTTTTACTGTATTCGCCGATCATAATGAAACCGGCATATTGCAGATCACTTATAATATTGCTGAAGGCTACTATTTATATAGACACCGCCTCAACTATCAATCAGATACGCTTGGCGTCAACTTAGCCGATGCGAGCATTCCTGCCGGCAAGAAAAAAATTGATGACTGGTTTGGCGAAGTCGAGATTTATCGTCATTCACTGACCGTCAAACTCCCTTTCTCCAGCGACAATCCTGATTTACAGGAAATGCTGCTAAACGCCGGCCTGCAAGGCTGTGCTGATGTTGGTGTGTGCTACCCACCGCAAGTCGCTGAGGTACCAGTAGCACTTAATGCCTCATTATTATCAAACACAATTGTCGAAATCACCGAAGCTGCAGCCACACCAGATAATACAGATACAACAAGTAGCCCAAGCAGTAAAGTCTCCGAGCAAGACCAAATAGCCAATACCTTAGCGCAAGGTAAAACCTGGCTAACCATCCTTAGCTTTTTTGGCTTTGGTTTACTATTAGCTTTCACACCCTGCGTATTCCCAATGATTCCGATTTTATCCGGCATTATCGCTGGTCAGGGCAGCAACATTACCACGCAAAAAGCCTTTGTATTATCAGTGGTCTATGTTTTGGCAATGGCGTTAACCTATACCATTGTTGGCGTAATCGTCGGCGCCTCCGGTGAAAACATTCAAGCGATTTTTCAAAACCCCTGGGTACTAGGTTCCTTTGCTGCCATTTTTGTTCTGCTGTCCTTATCCATGTTTGGCTTTTATGAGCTACAGATGCCAAACGCTATTCAAAGTAAGTTAACCAGTATTAGTAATAAACAAGAGGGCGGCACTTTAATTGGCGCTGCCATTATGGGCTTTTTATCAGCACTGATTGTGGGCCCTTGCGTCACGGCACCTTTAATCGGCGCTTTAATCTATATTGCTGATACCGGTGATATGCTATTAGGTGGTATTGCATTATTTTCTTTAAGCATGGGCATGGGCACACCATTAGTGTTAATTGGTACCTCTGCAGGCAAGCTACTGCCACGTGCTGGCGCTTGGATGGATGCAGTTAAAGCCGTCTTTGGTGTCATGTTAATTGGTGTTGCTATATGGCTCTTGGAACGTGTGCTACCTATCGCAGCTACAATGGCGTTGTTTGCTATTTTACTGATTACCTCAGCTATCTACATGGGTGCTCTGGAAGCCGCCCAGACAGGCTGGCAAAAGCTTTGGAAAGGCTTAGGTATTATTATCTTAATTTATGGCATATTGCTATTAATTGGTGCTGCCAGCGGCAGTGGCAGCTTGCTGCAACCTATTCAGTTTGTACAACAAGGTAACGGCTCACATAGCAATACCAAGCATTTAAGCTTTGAACAAATAAAAGGGCTCGATGGCCTAGAAGCAGCGCTGGCAAGCGCCGAGCAAAGCAACCAAGCTGTCATGCTGGATTTTTATGCCGACTGGTGTGTTTCCTGTAAAGAAATGGAAGCATTCACCTTCACTGACAAAGCAGTACAAGCATCCCTTGCCAACTTCAAGCTTATCCAGGCAGATGTCACACCCAATGATGAACTGGACCAGGCTTTACTGAAGTCACTTGGCTTATTTGGCCCACCGGCAATTTTATTTTATACCCCTGACAGCACAGAACTGCGCAACTTTCGTGTTGTAGGCTATATGCCAGCGACAGAGTTTAACAATCATGTACAGGCTTTTATTACTGACGCATCACTTAATACGGCAGAGCAACAGGTCAACAGCCCTGCTTTGCTCGAAGCCTTGTCTGCCAGCGAAGTCACCGGTCAAACAACCTCGCCCTTTTAAGTTTTCTTCATTTAGCGCTTGAGCCAATATCCGAAGCTCAAGCGCAACCCCTATCTAGCACCTGCCATTCAACTGTTCAGCGTTTATCCGCGCCAAATAGCCAAAGATGACACAAGACACCCAAAACAGCCTTGCACGCAGCCGCACAATATAATACAAAGGCGCTCTAACTGTTTTATTAGGCTTGTTGTGATGCGAATTTTTATAAGTTTTTGTTTTTCATGCTGTTTTATTATTTTGCTTAATGCTTGTAGTCATACTGCCAAACAGGCAAGCACTGGCGTACAGCCTTGGGAGAAAGACTTACTGGCCAAACCCGAAATGCAGCTTAACCACCCTTTTGATACAGCTTCTGATGGCCATATTTATTTTAGCAAAGAAGCCTCCAGCGGCGGCCAGGGCTTTGCAGCGGGTGGCTGTGGTTGTAACTGATGAGCGAATCTTCCATTAAGCAAGCCTTATCGCTGGCTTCTTGTGCCTTATTAAGTCAGACAGCGACAGCAGAAACCAAAGATCACCTCTGGCAATTAGACGCCGCATTATTAGTTTACGCGGAAGATGGCGATCGTACTGAAACATTCGAACCTATTGTTAGCGCGAAAAAAGAGCTAAGCAATGGTGACAAACTCAATCTTAAGTTTGTGCTGGATGTGATTACCGGCGCCTCTCCGACTGGCGCTATGCCTAGCAGCCGCGTACAAACATTTACGCGACCATCCGGTACTGGTCGCTATAATATTGCACCTGGCGTTATCCCGGTTGATGATACTTTTCAGGATAACCGGCTAGAAGTAGCCGTTGATTGGGAGACCTCGATAAACGATAAGCTGCGTGCCATTTATGGTGGCAGCTTTTCGATTGAATATGACTTCAGCACTCTCTCAGCGCGTACCACATTAGCGCGTGACCTTAACCAAAAAAATACCACTCTCAGTGCAGGCCTTGCTTTTGAAAGCAGTGAAATAGATCCCGAGGGCGGTGTTCCCATTGAGCTGGCCAGCGCCATGATTCCTGCTGGCCAGCCACAAAATCGGCGCGCCTCACAAGAAGACCGGCAACAGGTGGAGTTACTCTTGGGCTGGACACAAGTGTTAAACCGCCGCACGATCATGCAACTTAACCTTGGTCACAGCCGTTCTTCCGGCTATCACACTGATCCATTTAAATTTATCACCTTAATAGATGTCACTAACCCAGCTAACTTGGGCGAACCGTTGGATAATATTTTTGAGAATCGTCCGGATAAACGCAGTAAAAGTAATATTTTCTGGCAACTCAAGCGCCACCTCACACAGGATATAGTAGGCTTTTCCTATCGCTTGATGGATGATGATTGGGGCATTACTTCACATACTATCGATTTGCGTTATACATTTATGCCACGCAATACCAGTCGCCATCAGTGGCAACCTCATTTCCGCTGGTATCAGCAAAGTGCCGCCGATTTTTATCGCACTAACATTCGTAATGATGAAGTGACACCACAGTTACTCAGTGCTGATTACCGCTTAGGTGAGCTGAGTAGTTATACCTTAGGCATGAAATATACTCGCCATCGTAAAAACGGCAAACCTTTCGAGGTCCGCTTTGAATACATGCAACAAGACAACACCGCCAGCCGCGGCAGCCAAATTGGCTTTTTATCAGGGCGGGAGATTATTGATGATACGCGCGCCATTATCTTACAATTTAATTACTTGTTGTGAGCTCAGATAGGTTAATACCCATAAGTGCAAAAACCTCAACTCACCAAAAAAGATAATTGCTGGGTCGGCCAATTTACGGCAATGGCCAGCCCCTGCGAAGTGATTGTAGAAACAACTGACAAAACACTCGCACAGCAGTTGCTTAGCATTGTGTCAACAGAAGCCTGGCGGATAGAACAAAAATTCAGCCGCTACCGTGATGATAATATTGTGTATCAAATTAACAACAACCCTGAACAAGCGGTTGAAGTTGATACCGAAACAGCTCAGTTATTAAATTTTGCAGAGCAACTTTATCAACTCAGTAACGGCTTATTTGATATTACCTCTGGTGTGTTGCGGCGTGCTTGGACATTCGATGGCAGTGACCTTGTACCTGATCACAAAGACATTCAAAACATCTTAACGCATGTCGGCTGGCAAAAACTGAGCTGGCAGCCGCCACACCTCACCCTGATGCATCATATGCAAATTGACTTCGGCGGTATTGGCAAAGAATATGCTGTTGACCGCTGCATACAAAAAGTACAACAGGTCAGTGATGCAGCCTGTCTGATTAACTTCGGTGGCGACCTGGCTGTTACGCGCGCACGCCAACAACAGACGCCTTGGCTTGTCGGTATAGAATCGACAGAAGACACGCGTAAAGTTGCTCAAGAGGCCATACAACTCAAAAAAGGGGCAATAGCTACCAGTGGCGATGTGCGCCGCTATCTCTTAAAAGAGGGTGTGCGTTATGGTCACATCCTTAACCCTAAAACCGGTTGGCCTGTTGAACAAGCACCACGGTCGGTCACCGTGGCTGCAGCTACCTGCACTGAAGCGGGTATGCTTGCGACCTTGGCAATGTTGCAAGGTGCTGCTTGTGAGCGTTTTCTTGATGAAGAGGATATCCAATACTGGTGTATTCGATAATACTTCACTGCTAAACGATAAATGCTAGCTGACAGCACGATAATAAGCTGTCATAAAACTTAAGTATTTCTCCGTAAGCCCGATATTGGTATTGAGACAATGACTTTATTGCGAATCAATGCCAAACACTACGCAACATCAACAAGCTGCTTTGCCTTCCCGACTCATACTCGGCTGCCTCATGCTTTGCTTGCATCCTATCGCTGTTGCTATTGAAGATACTGGCTGGCTTTATCTTGATAATCCCCGCTTCAACCAAGGCTGGGTAACGTATGAAAAGCAAGAAAACCGTGCCGTTATTGAGGGTGATATCGTACTTGCCACTTTCCCTGATAAAACCACGCTCCCCCATAACGATGTACAGCATAATGATCGAATGACTGCCCAAGGCCTAGCTATCAACTATTTAGGCGGGCTTTGGCCAGAAGGCACATTAGCTTATCAAATCGATAGCAGCATCGACAGCGTATTACGCAGCCGTATTCAAAGTGCTGTTAACCATTGGAATACATTTACTCCCATCGTTATCGTAGAGCGCACCACTGTCAATGCCAGCAGTTATCCTGATTACGTTGAGTTTGAACATGGCTCGGGCTGCGCCTCTTATCTCGGCCGACAAGGCGGCAGACAGTCTATCTGGCTTAATGCAAATTGCAGTACTGGTAATGTCATTCACGAACTTGGACATGCACTGGGACTTCACCATGAGCATATGCGGCATGACCGAGATAGTTATATTCAAATTGTTTGGGAAAATATTCAAAGTGGCAAAGAACATAATTTCCAGCAGTCACTGTCCTCCACCATTGACTATGGTGAATATGATTATAGTTCTATCATGCATTATGGCTCATACTTCTATTCTGTGAATGGCCTACCGACAATTTTGCCGCTACAGAGGAACCAAAACATCGGCCAGCGAACTGCACTCAGTGATGGCGATATTGATGCAATTTTCAAACTCTACGAATTTGACATCACCGGTCAAACTCGAGTCGCCAGCGCTGTTAATTCGGAGCCGAGCAATGATGAAGGTGGTGGCAGCTTAACGTGGCTCTTATTACTGACACTGGCAATTTATTTATCACGCCACTCAAATGCAGTAAGGTATTAACCCGCTCTTCTTGGCTTAGCTAAAAATGCACAGGCTAGGCCTGCCAAAAACCCAAATAAGTGCGCCTCCCATGAAATTTGCTGATGAGCAGGCCATAACGCCAAAAAAAAGCCGCCATATAGCAATAAGGTAATAACAGCCAACAAAAAAGACTTTAAGGTTTTTTGCACAAACGCATCTGCCAGCAAGAAACCAAAGTAACCAAAAATCAAACCACTGGCACCGACATGAAAGCCAGGCCTGGCTAACAACCAGACAGCCAGTCCGGCAGCCAGCATAATAAACAATGTTGTGGTCACGTAGACTCTGACGCTCTTCAGACAAATTAACAATGATAGTAATAAGAACGGGGCTGAATTCATCACCAAGTGCTGAAAGCTACCATGCAACCAGGGAGAAAACAAAACGCCGCTAAGCGCAGATGTATCTCTTGGCATAATTCCGAAGCGGTTTAAGGCCTGCTGCTGACTAAAATTCACAAATTGAATAAGCCACATAATCAATAACAATAAAAATGGCCATTGAATACGCTGTATAGTTTCTCGCATATGCTAACCCTGAAGATCAAGCTGCTCGTTGCTATCATTATGTTAAGATGCCGACTATAATGGCAAACGCTCAGCTTATACAACAAGCTATTCTGCCATAGCCCCTATGACATTGAGTCTAACACTTCGTAATAGAGCATGACAGCATGAACTTAAAACAACAATTTGCTTTACTAGCCCGCTATAACCAGTGGATGAATGACAAGATTTATCACGCCTGCGATCAACTCAGCGATGACATTCGTGAACAGGATAAGGGAGCTTTTTTTGGTTCGATACACCGCACCTTAGATCATATCGTCTTTGGCGATACTATCTGGCTTGAACGCCTGCGAGATGGTGTCTTCACCCCCCGAAAAATTGGTATGATACTTTACCCTCAATGGCATGCACTGAAAGATAGGCGGCTACAATTAGATCAGGAAATCGCCAACTGGACGGCAACACTGGACGATACGCTGTTAAGCCAGCCTTTTGAATTCACCAGCAGTATTGACCAACAAAAGCGTAGTGGACCAAAATGGATTTTTATACAACATATGTTTAACCATCAAACACACCATCGCGGTCAGGTAACAACGCTCTTAAGCCAACTCGATATTGATATTGGCTCCACAGACATCCCTTTTATGCCAGAGTTTAGTCATTAAATACCTCTGAAAGATACAACTATGAGCTTATCGAACAACTTTCTCACTCTTAACTTCCTTAGCAGACATCATTATGGACAATAACACAACAATCGACCTTGGCTGCGGCCCTCGAAAGATTCCTGGCGCTTACGGCGTGGACATTTATCAATATGAAGGTGTTGACCAAACATTTGATATGGATCAATACCCTTGGCCATTGGACAGCAATCGTTATCATAAAATTTATGCCCGACATGTCATTGAACATATTGCTGATATCCCTAAGTTTATGAACGAGATTCATCGCATCGCAAGTGCTGATGCAATTGTTGAAATTATTACACCGCACTTCTCATCATTAGACTCCTGGGAAGACCCAACACATCGCTGGCACTTAGCGTGCAATTGGTATAAAACCTTTACCGAAAGCTACCTCACGGAACGTACACCTGACTTTGATCACCTGAGCACAAACATTAAGTTTTCCAGTAGTTTTAGAAATCAAATCGGTAAATACATTACCAAACTGGCCAGCATTAATTATTGGGAAAAGCATTATGCGTTTATTTTCAGAGCACGCAATATCACAACACAACTTAGAATCATTAAATAACACCAAGGGAAGACAACAGCAATGAAAAAGCAGATACCGTTAATATTGGCAATTTTTGTGGCTTTTGTTTTTATTCAGTCATTATTTTTTAAGTTTGCCGGTTTATTTGGCAAACCCGCAGATATTACCACCTATATTTTTTCAACAGTTGCCCAGTGGATGAGTGATATTGGCCTTAGCCCCCTAGCCACAGCATTTGCTGCTTATGGTGAAATTGTTATTGGTATTATTGAGCTGATTGCCAGCATTTTAATTTTACGTGCCAGCACTCGCGAATACGGCGCTTTACTCGGCTTGAGTGTTATAACAGGCGCCTTGTTTTTTCATATATTCACACCACTGGGACTCTTTCCCTACACAGACTTGAGTTGCTTACAAGCAGGCTGCCCACAAGAATATGCTTTGTTTTTTATGGCAATCGGGGTTTGGTGCAGTTGCCTTTATTTGTGTATTCGTGGCCGTGCAAAATTACTGCCTATTGTTGGTATCAAATAATTATTGCCTCAAACATAGGCCTTAAATGGCTTTAATCAGCCACTTAAGGCCTGCGATATCAAGCAAGCGGCATCGCGCCTTCAAAAAAAGTTAACAAAATATCCATATTTGCCTATTAATATACGCCCTTCGTTTTTTAAGGGTTGGCTATGAAATATCTTATTGCTTTTTTGCTATTATCGGTACTGTCATGCTTCACCAATATTGCCTTTGGCTGCACACAAATCCCGCAAGCCAGTTATGAGGCGAATAGTTATTATCAGTCAACCAGCGGCTTAACGGGTACTGACTTAAAACAAGCACTCAATTTGATCATCAAAGACCATCAGGACTATTCCTATTCGCCCTGCATGTGGACAATTTTAGCGATTGCCGATGAACACCCCAATGATGCTAATAGCGTAATCGCTTTTTATACACGCCGCGCTATCTTGAAAACTGATCGCGACCAGGGCGGTAATACGCCAGATTATTGGAACCGCGAACATGTCTGGCCAAATAGCCATGGCTTTCCAAGCCGGAATCAACACGCCTATCGAGACGCGCATCAATTGCGTGCCGCTGATAAGTCCGTCAATGCCGACAGAGGCAATGATGATTTTGCCGAAGGTGGTTCGCCACATTCAGAATGTACTCTGTGTAATCAAGGCGCTGGCACCTGGGAGCCACCTGATGAAATCAAAGGTGATACCGCCAGAATTATGTTTTATATGGCAACCCGCTATGAAGGCAATGATGACTCGGGTGTATCAGACCTTGAGCTGGTTGATAGCTTGACCTCTGTTGGTGATAATGAAATGGGCAGGCTATGCGACCTGGTTAACTGGCATTTGGACGACCCAGTATCGAGCGCCGAATTACAACGCAACGATATTATCTACCAGTGGCAAGGCAACCGTAACCCTTTTATCGACCACCCTGAATTTGTCTTGCCGATCTGGGGTGAACAATGCGGTATCGCTGCACCCACAAACCCAACAGCATTTGCGATACCGATGCCATTTTGGGCTATGCTGACATTATTGTTAAGCCTATCTTTTATGGCAACAGCATTTATTAAGCGCATATAATACTTATATAAAGCCCCAGCCGTAAAAAAGCCCTGCGATACCACAGGGCTTTTTTACTCACTTCGCAGGCTCTAATAAGGCGAGCAAATATCTATCAGGCAACCAGCCGGGTCTTTGCATAAAAAGCGCCGCTGGCCATAAAACTCATTACGTGGCTCCTGCAAAACAGGCACTTGCATCTGCAGCGCTTTTTGGTACGTCGCATCAACATCATCAACGACAAACGTCACATACATACCATTAGGGTTTTGCTGAAACTCATCAGGCACTAATTCATGCTTGCGCTGAATAATGCCATATTCCATTTCCGGATTACCAGGCACTGACAGTTGGATATACCAATCGCTATCATACTTAATATTCAAACCAAGCAGCTCAACATAAAAGCGTTTACTACTCTCTAAATCATCAGAACAAATATTGGTCAGAATTCTCATTAACCTACCTTAGATAATTGAAATAGATATCGTAATATTTACTTCACCCACTTTTGCTGCTGAATTTGTTGCTGCTCAAAAACTTGCCGCTGACTTTGATAGGTCTGTTGTTGTTGCTGCTGTTGTTTTTGCAGCGTCGATAATGAATCTTTTTTGAGCTTATACGCTTGCGTAAACTCCGGATCTTCGGCAACTTTGGCAATTCTCTCAGCAATAGTTTTAGTAGCAGGCGATGATTGTTGCTGCAAGCTGGCAAGCTCTTGTCGCAAACCTTGCAACTCTTCGGCTTTTTCTTTCAACAGGCCTTCTAACTCTGATATTTTTTCTTCCCGCTGCTTGATGATATCTTCCTGTTGTTGCAGATTAGATTCTTGCGCACTCAGACTCTCTTCCAATGCAATGGTATTACTGGTGCGCACTTCCAGCTGATTAAACTTTACTGTCAGATCACCATATTTATACGAGATAAATAAAAACCCCACTGTAAACGCAATCAAGGCAAAGCTGGCTGCGTGCCAAAATGTTTTTGGTATGCCTTCTAAGCTCATAGGTTTCTCCCTGTCCAAAACCGATTGTCAAAAATAACGTTAGTAAGAACGCTATTGAATATGCTACACCCGATGACTCTCCATAAGCCAGCCCCAAAAACAAAAACGCCCCTGAAAAGGGGCGTTGTTGAAAACCAAACTGCTCAGTGCAAGCTTAACGTTTCGAGAACTGAGTTGCGCGACGTGCTTTGCGCAAGCCCACTTTCTTACGTTCTACCTCACGTGCGTCACGTGTTACATAACCCGCTTTGCGGAATGGACTACGTAATGCTTCATCATACTGCATCAAAGCACGGGTAATGCCATGGCGAATCGCGCCAGCCTGACCACTGCTGCCACCGCCATTCACGGTCACGTGGATATCAAATTTATCAGCCAGCTCTGCCATCACTAAAGGCTGACGAACAACCATGCGCGCTGTTTCACGGCCGAAATACTTATCAATCGGCAATTTATTGATTGTAATAGCGCCTGAACCACCTGGACGCAAAAATACGCGTGCACTTGAAGTTTTGCGGCGGCCGGTTCCGTAATATTGTGTGTCTGCCATGGTCGTCTCTTAAATCTCTAAAGGTTTTGGTTGCTGGGCGCTGTGGTTATGATTCGGGCCAGCATACACTTTCAACTTGCGAAACATTGCCCGACCCAGTGGGTTCTTTGGCAACATGCCTTTTACAGCTGTTTCTATGATTTTTTCCGGTTTTTTCGCCAAAAGCTTTTCAAAACTAATGGTTTTTAGATTACCGATATAGCCTGTATGGTGTTGATAAAGCTTATTTTTTGCTTTATTACCTGTCACCGCCACTTTATCCGCATTTACCACGACGATATAGTCACCGGTATCAACATGCGGAGTATATTCAGGCTTATGCTTGCCACGCAGACGGCGGGCAATTTCTGAAGCCAAGCGCCCCAGGGTTTTACCTTCGGCGTCAATTAATAGCCAGTCGCGTCGAACTTCTTCATTTTTGGCGCTAAATGTTTTCATAATACGTCTTTCTGCCGTTATCCTATTAAATTCGCGGAGCCTTCGTATCGGATCTGAGATCTCGTCTACCCAAAAATACCTTCCCAAGACTTATCCCGGGAAAAGGCATGGCCCGCAGAAGGGCGGTAATATTACTGAAAGCGCCGGTCACAAACAAGCGAAATATGCGTTAAAATGGGCTTTTTTATCGCTTTGGAACCCAATCAACGCCTATGCGCCGACATTACTCACTTTTGGACCGTGTACTCGCTGAAGTTGACCACGCTTTACGCTGCAGTTTAGCCAATCCAGGCCCTGCCAAACGCCCCTCACCCGCCGAGGCCGAGCCCGAAGCCTCACTGGATGAGGAGCAGCAGCAACTCACCGAGGGCCTGATGCGGGTTAACCATAGCGGCGAGATCGCCGCACAGGCACTGTATCGCGGCCAGGCATTACTGGCACAGGACGAACAACAACGGCAAGCCCTGCTCGATGCGGCCAATGAAGAGCAAGATCACTTAGCCTGGTGCCAGCAGCGGCTCGATGAACTTGGGGGAAATAGCAGTCAATTTGCCCTCTTTTGGTATGCGGGCTCTTTTGCTATTGGGGTCGCCGCAGCGGCGGCCGGTGATCGCTGGAGCTTAGGCTTTGTGGAGGAAACCGAAGAACAGGTTTCAGCGCATCTGGACAGCCATTTAGAACGCTTGCCTGCTGCTGACCGTCGCAGCCATGCCATTTTGCAACAAATGCGCCATGATGAGGCTGAACACGCCGAAGCCGCACGTCAGGCCGGGGCGGAACCGCTCCCAGAAGGTGTAAAAAAAGTCATGTCCAAGGTGGCTGATATCATGAAAACCGTGAGCTTTCGCTTTTAATCGTTTTAGCCCAGCCAGGCCAATAGTTCGCAGGCTTGCTCAGCGACGCTGCGGCAAGTTTTTGCCATAAAATATTTCTTCCATTTCATGGCGCAGGCTCTGCTCGATACGTTTGAGTTCTGCGGCGTTATAGTCTTCAACCCCGCCCCCAAACAAGTAACTGCCCAGCTCAGACTCCTTGAGCATCATTTTGGTATGGAAAATATTCTCTTGATAAACATTCACATCAATCATCTGATAGCTGTTTAGCGTATCTTCTGCAAAGTAATTTTGAATCGAACTGATATCGTGATCGATAAACAGCTTTTTACCGGATACATCCCGCGTGAAGCCACGTACTCGATAATCAACTGTGACAATATCCGAGTCAAAACTATGGATTAGGTAATTCAGTGCTTTGAGTGGTGACACCTCGCCACAGGTTGAGACATCAATATCCGCACGAAAAGTACTAATACTTTCTTCCGGGTGTGACTCAGGATAGGTATGCACAGTCAGATGGCTTTTATCCAGATGAGCCACCACAGAATCCGGTAATGGCCCTGGCTTTTCTGTATCGGTTAACTCCCGGTCTTGCACAGGCTCTTCAGAAATCAACATGGTGACACTGGCACCTTGTGGCTCATAATCCTGCCGGGCAATATTGAGAATATTGGCCCCTATAATACCGGCCACCTCTTTTAGCACCGTGGTTAAGCGCTCAGCATTATAAACCTCGTCAATATACTCTATGTATTCCTGCTGGCCCTGCTTACTCTTGGCATAGCAAATATCATAGATATTGAAGCTTAATGTTTTCGTTAAATTATTAAAGCCATGCAGCTTAATTTTATTACGCGCATTCTGACTCAAAGCCGCCTTTCCTCTCAAATACTCACACCCACATACGCAAGCGCTTACTTCAAGCTACACTAACCCGCCGAAATAGGCGGATGATATATCAGTTGTACTGTTGTTCCATCAGGGTCTTTGGCATAAAAGCTTCTGGCACCATCGCGATGTGTGCGAGGCGCTGCCGCAATATCGACCCCTTGCGCCTGCAAAAAAGCATACCACTGATCAACCTGCTCTATTTGATCAATGATAAAGCCGATGTGATCAAGCCGCTGGGTATCCGATAGACCTGTCTGCCGACGGTGCAATGCCAAATTATCGTTACCACTGCAAAGGTAGACGTTATCAGCATCGGGGCGCCATTCTACCGCCATCCCCAACAATTCAACATAGAAATTTTCACAAGCAGCAAGGTCCTCTACATAAAGCGCAACATGCCTGAGTCCCGCTGTTTTTCCTGGTCGTGTTAACGCTGTCATCAGCCTGTCACCAGCTCATAGTCATGGCTTAACTCGGCCGCTTTTTCCAGCATTTTTGAAACAGAGCAATATTTTTCCGCCGATAAGGCGACCGCCCGGCTTACATGTTTCTCCGATAAATCCTTGCCCTTGATAATGTAGTGCACATGAATTTTGGTAAATACTTTAGGCGGCTCGGCCGCACGCTCTGCACTGATTTCAATAATGCAATCTTCGACAGGCTGGCGGGCTTTTTGCAAAATCAGCATGACATCAATAGCGGTACACCCTCCCAGCCCCAATAGCACAGTCTCCATTGGTCGCACACCAAGATTACGGCCACCATCATCTGGCGAGCTGTCCATTACAACGGAGTGACCACTGCCGGTTTCACCAACAAAGCTCATATGGTCAAGCCATTTAATTCGCGCTTTCATGAATACTCCTAAAGATATATTGAAATTAGCTGCTATTTTAAAGTATTACTTTTCATAGAAAATTGTGTATCGGCAAAAATACACTTAGAATGTATTTATTGACAGGATTTAAACCTAACTTTTACTAAAGCTAAACAGCTTCAAATCGGGACAACAACCACTATGGCAATTCCGTTAAAGGATAGAGACGACCCAACATTACAACGCTTTTTACAGCATTGTCATAGAAAGCACTACCCCACACGCACGACCATCATTCATGAAGGCGACATCCCGGATACGCTGTACTATATCATCGACGGCTCTGTTAGCGTATTGATCGAAGACGATGACGGCCGTGAGATTGTACTTGCCTATCTTAACCCTGGCGACTTCTTTGGTGAAATGGGCCTGTTTGAAGAAGATATCTCTCGCAGCGCCTGGGTAGTGGCCAGAACAGCCTGCGAAATGGCTGAAATCAATTATGACCAGTTTAAAAACCTGGCCATGGACGATGCCGCAATTATCTTCAAACTCGCAGCACAAATGGCAACGCGCTTACGTAAAACCAGCCGCAAAGTCAGCGACTTGGCATTCCTGGATGTGACTGGCCGCGTCGCCCATACTTTGCTTGAACTGGCACAAGAACCTGATGCCATGACGCACCCGGACGGCATGCAAATACGTATTACCCGACAGGAAATTGCCCGTATTGTCGGTTGCTCTCGTGAAATGGTTGGTCGCGTATTAAAAGATCTGGAAGAAGAAGGCCTAATTACCGCTAAAGGCAAAACTATTGTGGTATTTGGTACTCGCTAAGGTTAGCGCTCACTCATTACATCCCCCTGACTCAGCGGCTCGAAGCCGTATTGTGCGTATAGCCCCTTAGTATCACGGGTAGCCACCAACCAACGACGCAAGCCCTGCAAGCGGGGATGGGCTCTGATACATTCAATCAAACGCTTCTCTAAAGCTAGCCCTCGGTATTCTGGCAGAATAAAAATATCTCCCAGGCAGGCAAAACTGACGTAATCCGTAGTGACTCTGGCAAAACCAATCTGCTGCTCTTTTTTTAGCACGGTAAAGCACAGCGCATCTTCCAAGGGTTTTTGCACAATTTGAATGGGTATACCCTTGCCCCAATAAGCATCGGATAGAAACTCGGCAATCATGGGCAAGTCTTGCGCGCCATCTAATGGCAGCTGGGATTCCGTCCCCGAGAGGGACTGTGTGGACGGTTTATTTGACATAAAAACCCCTATCCGGCAACGCCAGCAAGCCGGGCGCTGTCTTAAAATGCTCTGCTAACGCTAACACAGCTAGCAAAGTGTGACAGGCATACTGCAGATTCACACTGCATCACAGATGCCACCAGCTATGTATATTAAGCGGTTTGAAACAGCTCCGCCAGTTTTGCACCTGGCTCATCAGCCCGCATAAATGCTTCACCTACCAGAAAAGCATCAATCGCATTATCACGCATCCACTGCACATCAGCCTGCGTATGAATGCCGCTTTCAGTCACCAGCAAGACATCATCCGGAACCATTTTTTGCAAATCGAGCGTGGTTTGCAAATTCGTTTCGAAATTGCGCAGATTACGATTATTCACACCAACCAGCTTCGCATTAACCGCTAGCGCTCGTTCCATCTCTTGCGCATCATGCACCTCGACCAGCACATCCATCTCAAGGTGTTGCGCTAAGCCTAATAGCTCGGCCAGCATTGCATCTCCCAGCGCCGCGACAATCAACAAAATGCAATCCGCTCCGATCGCTCGCGCCTCATACACTTGATAGGGGTCAATAATAAAATCTTTTCGAATAACCGGCAGCTCACAAGCCGCCTTAGCTTCTTGTAAATACGCTTCTGCGCCTTGGAAAAAATCACTATCGGTTAACACTGACAAACAGGCGGCTCCGCCCTGCGCATAGCTCTGCGCTATAGCTGCAGGCACAAAGTGCTCACGAATAACACCCTTACTCGGCGAAGCTTTTTTTATTTCAGCAATAACAGCTGCCTGGCCAGCCGCAATCTTTGTTGCTAAAGCAGCTTGAAAGCCACGCGGCGCGGCAGCGGCTTCGGCACGTTGACTTAAAGCACGAATGCTTTCGCGGGCAGCACGCTCTGTAATTTCTTCCACCTTGCGTTGCAAGATGGTTCGCAGAATATCTTTATCTTGTGTCACTTAAATACTTTAAACCTGTTTAGATACATTCACCAATGCCGCAAATGTCGCTTTGGCTGAGCCATCTGCAATCACCGCCTGCGCCTTGGCAACACCGGCCGCCAGACTATCTGTAATACCACTGGCGTAGATTGCAGCGCCTGCATTTAAGGCAACAATATCACTGGCAGCCCCTGCCTGACCATCAAATACTGCATTAATCATGGCCAAGCTAGCCGCAGAGTCAGCGACTTTGATCGACTCGAGTGACGCTCGCTGTAAGCCAAAGTCTTCTGGCACAACTTGATAACTGCTGATATTACCATCTTTGAGTTCTGCCACCATACTTGCGTCGGCGATACTCAATTCATCAAGACCATCAAGGGCATGCACTACCAAGACATGTTCACTGCCCAACTGCTGTAATACCTGCGCCAATGGTTCAACCAGTTCCGCACTAAAAACCCCCAGCACCTGATTAGGCGCGCCAGCAGGATTGGTCAAAGGTCCCAAGACATTAAAAATTGTACGCACTGCCATTTCTTTACGTGGGCCAATCGCATGCTTCATGGCACTATGGTGCATTGGCGCAAACATAAAACCAACCTGACATTGCTCAATGCAGGCGGCTACCTGCTCGTGATTCAAATCTATTTTAACACCTGCTGTTTCCAGTACATCAGCAGCACCTGATTTACTGGTCACCGAACGGTTGCCGTGCTTGGCAACGCGAGCACCTGCAGCCGCTGCTACTATGGCACTGGCTGTTGAGATATTAAACGTGCCGCTGGCATCACCGCCGGTACCACAGGTATCTACCAGATGCGCCTTATCAACACTGACTTTTGCGGATAGCTCACGCATCACCTCAGCGGCAGCACTTATTTCAGCAACCGTCTCGCCCTTCATGCGCAAACCAATAAGAAAGCCACCGATTTGCGCATCAGTGGCTTCCCCTGTCATGATTTGCCGCATAACGGCTGTCATCTCCGACTGCTCAAGATCCTGCCTGGCAGTCACTGCTTTAATTGCTGCTTGTATATCCATAAACCTACCTTTAGTGCCGCGAGTACACCTTGAAGGTTTTTTGCGGCGTTAAGCGTTTAGAAAATTCTGCAATAAGTCATGCCCTTTACCTGTCAAAATAGACTCAGGATGAAATTGCACACCTTCAATATTTAACTCTTTATGACGCACACCCATGATTTCATCAAACTCACCATCAGGGGTTTCCGTCCAAGCGGTAATCTCCAGGCAATCCGGCAAGGTATTTTTATCAATCACTAACGAGTGATAGCGAGTGGCCTCAAATGGGTTTTCGATACCTTTAAAGACGCCTACATTTTTATGATGAACCATGGAAGTTTTACCATGCATAATATCTTTAGCATGAATAATATCTCCGCCAAATACCTGGCCAATACTTTGGTGCCCCAAACAAACGCCCAACAAAGGCACTCTGCCAGCAAACGCTTTAATGGTATCCATAGAAATGCCTGCATCATTCGGCGTACATGGCCCTGGCGAAATCATTACTCGTTCTGGATTTAACGCCTCGACTTCTGCAACACTGATCTGGTCATTGCGATGCACAATAACTTCCTCGCCCAGCTCGTTTAAGTACTGCACAAGGTTATACGTAAAAGAATCATAATTATCGATCATCACTAGCATTTTATACACTCCCTAATTATTGGACTTTGTAGTAAAAAAATTTAAACCCTATTTTTAACATTAAACATCAAACTTTATACTTTAACTCAAACCTGACGCTGCCTTAGCAGCAGCGCGAAAAATGGCACGGCTTTTATTCAGCGTCTCTTCCCATTCCATCTCAGGTACTGAATCATACACAATACCCGCACCAGCCTGTGTATACAGCGTATTATCTTTGATAACGGCAGTACGAATTGCTATGGCAGTATCCATATTACCAGACCAATCTATATAGCCAACTGCACCACCATAGACACCTCGTTTAACCGGCTCCAACTCATCAATGATTTCCAACGCTCTGACTTTGGGGGCACCGGATAGTGTACCAGCAGGAAATGTTGCTTTTAATACATCAATCGGTCCCAAGCCTGGATTCAGACGACCAACCACATTCGATACTATATGCATAACGTGGGAATAGTGTTCAACTATCATTTTATCAGTTAGTGTCACAGTTCCGGTTTGACTAACCCGGCCGACATCGTTACGCCCCAAATCAATCAACATCAAATGCTCGGCAAGCTCTTTAGGATCTGCCAATAACTCTGCTTCCAAGGCTTTATCCTGCGCATCGGTCTGACCTCGCGGCCGTGTACCCGCAATTGGCCGCACCGTGACTTCGCCGTCTTCTAAGCGCACCAATATTTCGGGCGACGAGCCAACCACATAAAAATCGCCCAGATTAAGGAAGTACATATAAGGCGACGGGTTCATACCACGTAAAGCACGGTAAAGACTCAAGGGTTGCGTATCAAATGGCAACGACAAGCGTTGTGATAAAACAACCTGCATGACATCACCATCAATAATATACTGCCGAGCCCGCCTTACGGCTGCTTTATAGCCTTCTTCGGTAAACCCAGAAACAAAGTCGCTCTCTTGCACCTGCTGTGGTGGCACCTCAGTCGCCAAACTCAGTGACGCACTTAGCTGAGCCTGCAATTCATCAAGCCGCTGCTGTGCCTGCTCATATGCCGCATCGTCTGGTGCCGCATGTACAATCAGTTGCAACTTGCCAGCCAGATTATCAAAGACGACCAATTCCTCGGAGACCATTAACAATATATCAGGCGTTCCCAACTCATCTGGGTTTGGACAAGCACCTAATCTTGGCTCAATATATCGCGCCGTATCATGCCCAAAATAGCCTACCAGACCACCGGTAAACCGAGGCAAGTCATCCCGTTGCGGCACATTAAATGCGGCTTGATAGTCTGCAACCCAAGCCAGAGGGTCTGTAACCTGCTCTTGTTGTATAAGCTGGCCATCACGCTCAACGGTTACTGTATCCGCAGAAACCTTGATAATTTCACGGCAAGGCAAGCCAATGAAAGAATATCGCCCCCACTTTTCACCACCCTGCACCGACTCAAAAAAGTAACTATAAGGCCCATCGGCCAATTTAAGATAAACGCCAAGTGGTGTATCGAGGTCCGCCAGCACTTCGCGTACGACGGGTATACGGCTGTAACCCTCAGCCGCTAATGAATCAAAAACCTGTTTTTTCATGAATGAATAATCCGAATAAAAATGTTGCTAATCATTACGGGCGCAGCAAGCAACCCAGCCTAATCTAATTCGCTAGATCGGCCATCGCCAACCGCACTTAATTGCAAACCTCGGTCTATTCATATGCTTCATAATATTTTCGCGTAAACTCGGTTGTCTTATCTTATCTCAACAGACAGTTTTTACTTATGCCGCCTGGGTGAGTATTGTACAAATTTGCGCCATGGAATCAACGACCCAATCCGGTTCTGTCAGGCGAATGTCTTGACCATGGTTATAACCATAGCTTACCGCAACCACTTTGACCCCAGCAGCCTTGGCTGTTTTTACATCTGTCACCGAGTCACCCACCATCAAACTGGTGGCCGGCGACCCGCCCAGCTGCTCAATAGCATGTAGCAAGGGTAGAGGGTCAGGCTTGTTAACCGGCAAATCATCACCACAAACCAGCGTGTCAAAAAAGCTCAACACCCCCAGCTTATCCAATAACGGCCCGGTAAACTGGCGCTTCTTATTGGTCACACAAGCCAGCTTTAAATCTTGCGCTCGCATTTGCTCAAGTGCTTCAACAACCCCCGGAAAGCAATAACTATGTTGGCCATTATAGTCAGCAAAGGTGTCAACAAATAACGACAAGGCCTGCTCAAACTCAGCCACAGCCGGTTCTGCCCACATCTCACCTGTTAATGCCCGTTTGATTGAACGCTCAATGCCATTACCAACATAATGACGTATTGCATCAACACCTCGGGCTGGCCGCCCCAATGACTGCATAATAGCATCTAGGCAATGTGCTATATCATGCACACTGTCAATCAGCGTACCATCCAGATCAATCGCAATTGTTTTGTAGTTATCCATGTTGGTTTCTTACTTTTATTAAGCCTGCATGTGCCCACTAGCTACCGTTAAGATAACAACTGATAGTTTGGCCAATTATGCGGGGTTTCTATTTTACTTTTGTTAATTCAGCCCGCATATTAGCGATGACAGCCTGATAATCATCTGCGGCAAAGATGGCCGAGCCTGAGACAAAGGTATCAGCACCCGCTGCTGCAATCGCTTGAATATTATCGACTTTTACCCCTCCGTCCACTTCCAAACGCACATCACAACCTGAAGCATCAATCAAAGCACGAGCTTGCCTGAGCTTATCGTAAGCCGAGGCAATAAATGCCTGACCACCAAACCCCGGGTTAACCGACATCAACAAAATCATATCCAGCTTATCCCATACATGCTCAAGATAAGATAGTGGCGTAGCCGGGTTAAACACCAAGCCAGCCTTACAACCCTGATCACGAATAAGCTGCAAGCTACGGTCAACATGCGCAGAGGCTTCAGGATGAAAAGTGATATAGCTTGCACCTGCTTTGGCAAAGTCCACAATCAAGCGATCAACCGGGCTGACCATTAAGTGCACATCAATATCTGCGGTAACCCCATGTTTACGCAAAGCCTCGCAAATAATCGGTCCAAAGCTCAGATTCGGCACATAATGATTGTCCATCACATCAAAATGCACCATATCTGCACCCGCTGCCAATACAGCATCCACTTCTTCGCCGAGGCGGGCAAAGTCAGCTGCCAGTATTGATGGTGCAATTTTATAATCACTCATACGCAAGCCTTAACTTACCGATCTTCACAGGATTAGCTTCTCAATTATTTCTGAGCGGCCAGATACGCCGCTATATGCTGCATATCATCTTCATTTAACGTCGCCACCATAGGTGACATCATGGCATTTTTTCGCTCACCCGACTTAAACGCTTTGAGCTGCTCAATGGTATAAGCGGCTTCCAGACCTGCTGTGGATGGAAAAGTTGCTGGATTGGGGCTTTTACCAGCCGGACCATGGCAACCAATACAACCTTTACCCATGTACAACTTCTCACCTTTTGCCACATCACCGGCAACCGCATTACCTGCTGTTAGTGCCAATAACAAAGCAAAATACTGAATTCTTCTCATATTATCCTCGACTTTGTTTACTTATTTTCAGCCCAAGGATTATATCATTTTTCAATCTGCGGCTAACCACTTTCTCCACGCCATATCCACGGCCTTTATACAGACCCTGCAGTAAAAATAGTTTAAAATACAGTCTCTAGCCTGCAGAAAACCCTTACCGGGCCAAATCGTAGAGGACCTTAACAAATATGCCTTCTTTCGACGTTGTCTCTGAGCTGGATATGCATGAAGTCACCAATGCCGTTGACCAGGCCAACAAAGAGCTTGCTATGCGCTTTGACTTTAAAGGCACCAACGCCACATTTGAATTAGAACAACATATTGTCACCCTCAAGGCCCCATCCGAATTTCAGCTGCAGCAAATGCTGGATATTCTTTCGATCAAGTTAGCTAAACGCAGTATTGATGTCGCTTGCATGCAGGCTGAAGAACCGCAGCTTGCTATTCATGAAGCCCGACAGCCCGTGATACTGCGACATGGGCTGGATGCCCCTTTATGTAAAAAAATTGTGAAAACCATAAAAGCAAGTAAACTGAAAGTACAAGCATCCATTCAAGGCGAAAAGGTGCGTATCAACGGCAAAAAGAGGGATGACTTACAAGCCGCTATTGCTTTGCTCAAACAAGCCGATATAGACCTACCACTACAATACGATAACTTTCGAGATTAACAGCCTCTTTACAATTAATGGTATTTAAATAGCGCAATGAAAAAATTATTATTATTTTTACTCTTACTACTGATTAGTCTTGGCGCTTATTTTACGTATAAGTTTATGTACCAGCCTTACGACGCTGATATCGCTCTGACGTCTGTACCAACATTTACTGAAGTCCCTATCAATTTTACTCACGAATATAAGCAACAGCATGCCTTGCCTTTTTTAGGCTCGGCCGTTATCGATCTCGATAATGATAATAAACCTGAGATTTTTCTTGGCGGAGGTCACCTGCAACGCGACAGCCTGCTACGCTATGATTCCGGGCACTTTACTGATATCAGTGCCGAATCTGGTTTAGGCAAAGACCATAATGATAGCACCTATGGCGCAGCAACCATTGATATTGATTACAACGGTTATACCGACTTATTTGTTGCACGTGATAGCGGCCTTTACCTTTATAAAAACAATAACGGTTTCTTAGTCAAAGAAGCCTTGAATATAACGTTGCCCGCCAACTCTGTACCGCTATCAATAGCATTAGGTGATATTAACAATGATGGTTTTGTTGATTTATTTGTTAGCTGCATGGCCAAAGCGGGTATTGTGCAAAGCACTTTACTCAATGGCAACACAACGCATGCCAGCAGCCTGTTATTACTCAATAATGGCAAGCATCAGTTTATTGATATCACCGAATCCGCTAATTTAAGCTACAACAACAATGCTTTTACTGCCCTGTTTGCCAATCTAGACGATGACCAATGGCTAGACTTAGTTGTCGCTTATAGCAACGGTAATGTTAAAACATACAAAAACCTGCAAGGCAGTAAATTTCAAGATATTGAAAACCCCACGAGCAACACCGTTAGTAACCCAATGAGTATTGCCGCAAGCGATGTTAACCAAGATGGCCGCCTGGATTTATTTTTCACCAACACTGGCAACACTATCCCAGATATATTCTTGCAACTTGGCATCAAAGAAGGCCAGACTGTTGACACCAAGTGGGTTTTGTTACGCAATGATGGCAACTTTCAATTTACTGATATTGCCGACGAGGTCCTGCTAGCCGATTATGAACTGGCCCATGGCGCAGTATTTGAAGACTTTAACCTTGATGGCTTGATGGATATTGTTACCACGGGTAATGATATTCATTTTCCAGCTCACTGGTTATTGCGAAGCGCTGGGAGGCTACTGATTCAGGAACCCAATGGCACTTTTGCACCCGCTGAAAAACTGGCCTTTTTATCCAATCGCCACTTTGGCGTAACACCCTTGGTTGTTGATATTAATGATGACGGTTATCCCGATATTATTTATAGCAACCTCAATGGCCCTGCCAAAGCTTTTATCAATAATGGTGGCAGTCAACAGTATATCAAAGTCATTATCGATGATACCGCAGCCGCTATTGGTGCAAAAATCATGCTTGCCACCAATGATGGCACAGACTACACACGCTATTTAGTAAACCATGAAGGCCTTGCTGCAGACCAAAGTCATGCGGTCACCTTCAGCTTGAAACAACACACTGGCATCGACAGCATTATTGTGGAGTATGTCTCTGGCAAAACAGTCTTCCGTGGTAATCCAGAGCTTAATCAAACCTTGCTCATCAAAGACATATTATCGCAGCCAGCCGCTAACAGCTATTTGCTGCCGCCACCCAAGCCTCCGACCAGGCAACCCACCGCACCAACAGAGCAACAACAGGCCGCACCGCCAGGGCAACCAGAGCCAGAACAACAACCTAAAGCAACATCTTTTGAAGATGAACTAAACCGGCTTTTAACTGAGTAGTCGGCAGATCACGCTATGCAGGCCATTCACTATAGCCGTTATAAAGAACTCTATATCAGCAGCAGTCTTGTTTTACTCAGCGTAGTTGTATCGATGCTCAGCAACTTTGGCAGCGTACGGGCTATTAATCAGCTGCTATTTATCTCTAACTACCCCATCCAATTTGGTTTTCCTGAACTGAAAAGCGGTCAATTATGGCGCCTGATCACACCCGTTTTTTTGCATTTTAGCCTTATCCACCTGGTATTTAATGCGCTGTGGGTCTGGCTGTTATGCGGCAATATTGAAAGCCACAAACCCCGTGGCCTGGTACTTTTGCTTGTGCTCAGTATTGCCATAGGCGCAAATCTGGCCCATTTTTATTTTGCTAGCAGCGGGCCTTATTTTGGTGGCTTATCTGGTCTGGTCTACGGCCTGTTTGGATATATTGCACTACAGAGCTATTACCGCCCAACCGCCGGGCTAATTATCTCCAAACACATCACTTACTTTATGATTGCCTGGTTTATTATCTGTTGGTCAGGCCTTCTGAAATACCTGTTTAATATTAATATTGCCAACATAAATCATACGGCAGGCTTGGTTTTGGGTATTGTTATTGGCTTTGTTGAGATACAGCTTGCTATGCGCCGGGCAAATAGCCCAAAATAGGCACCAATCACCAAATGATGTAAATTGGCTAATTTGGCAATTTTTAGGGTAAAAATGGACTTTCGCCTTCCGGGTTAATCCAGATCTCTACATGGACAAACGGCACTCGAACAGAATAAACATTATCTCGCACTTTGCCGGCTAGTTAGGTACTAGTAAACACACTAGCGGCAAACACCAAGTCCTACTTTATACCCTACCTATTGGTTATCACAGAAAGTTTGTACTAACCATTATTCCCTGTTATAAAAATTAAAAAGCGTTACTTATGTTTTCTCAATATCAACCAAACTCTATGAATAAAGTTCTTATTACAGATGACGATATCGAGCTGATCTCTTTATTAAAAGAGTATATGGAGCCAGAAGGCTTTGAAATCGATACCGCCCATGACGGCGAAAGCGCCTCACAAAAAGCACTTAGCAATGATTACGATATCATTGTCCTTGATGTCATGATGCCCAAAATGAATGGTTTTGATGCGCTCAAGCATATTCGCCAACAATCTGCTGTACCTATTCTTATGCTAACCGCCAGGGGTGAAGATGTGGACCGCATCGTTGGTTTGGAAATGGGGGCAGATGATTATATGCCCAAACCTTTTAACCCCCGTGAGCTTGTTGCCCGCATGCGCGCCGTATTAAGACGTACGCAGAACACACAGCACCCCAATAACAGTATCACACTGGGCAGTATTACGCTTGATCATGCTACCCGTATTGTCAGCCACGAAGGCAATAATCTTGACCTTACCAGTACCGAATTTAATCTGCTTGAAATGCTTATGCGCAATGCTGGCACTGTGATTAGTAAAAGCCAGTTATGCGAGCAGGTATTAGACCGTAAGCTCTCAGCCTATGATCGGAGCATTGACATGCACCTTAGCAATATCCGCAAGAAATTTGGCAAATACTTAGACAGTAATATCCCTATCAAAACGGTACGCGGAATTGGGTTTATGTATATTGATAATAATGACAATAATGTTAGCGGCTAGAAAATATTTCGATGCTTAGCTTGTTGCCAACAACAGACCGCCAGCAATGGCTCAGACCACACAGCATATACTGGAAGCTGTTTGTTGCCTTATGGCTGGCACTCATTATCTCATTAACTGTTGCAACACTTATCCCTGATATTATTTTTTCAGCTAAGGAAAAACAACAATATGATATCGATGCCGAAAAATATAGCGCTACAGGTTTGCTACTTTATGAAATCGCAGGACTTCCCGGCCTGCAGCGCTGGCTAGCAGAGTCGCATAACGGCTCTCACTTCTGGCTGGACAATAACAACAACGATCTACTAGGCCGCTCTTATCCGGCTAGCTTCTCCTCAGACCTGCATTTTTTTCTTGAACAAGGTAAAACGCCCAGCAAATCGCGTTATAAATTTATTTCCCTGACAGGCTATGACAATAGCCAGTTTGTTATCGGCTTTTCTAAACTGCCGAGCCGTAAGCTGACCAATAGTTTAAGCGCTCAGGATTTCGGCAAGCTCATCCTTATTACAACGCTTATCACGGGCATACTCAGCTTTTTCTTGCTGCGCTACAACATCAAACCCTTACGTCAGCTCAGTTTTACTACCAAAAAAATTGCTCAAGGTCAGTTTAATGCACGCACTGGTACATTAGTCAGCCAACGACAGGATGAAATTGGCGAACTTGGCCGAGACTTTGACAGCATGGCTGAAAAGCTCGAATCCTTAATTAACAGTCAACAACGTATGCTGCGAGATATCTCTCATGAGCTGCGTTCCCCGTTGGCACGACAACTTGTTGCATTGGAGCTGGCACGCAAGCTGTCTTCAGAAAAATCAAAAGTTGCCCATGATCGTATTGAGCTGGAAGCAGAACGGATCGATAGCCTGATTTCTCAAATATTGGCTATTGTTCGCTTAGATACACGCGGTATTAAAACAATGACCAGCCGCGTTTGTATGCGAAAGCTATTGAGCGCAGTTGTAGAAAACGCTAACTTTGAAGCCCAACAACAAAACAAAGATGTGCAATTAACTGTTCATGACGGCGCTGAGCTGATTGGCGACCGGGACTTACTTGATAGTGCCTTTGAAAACTTTATTCGCAATGCCGTTAAACACACAGCAGAAGGCAGCACTGTTGAAATTATTTGTAACGGCGACTATCAGAATATGCATTTGGTTACTTATATCCGAGATCACGGCCCGGGAGTGCCCGAAGATCAATTACAAAAAATCTTCGAGCCTTTTTTCCGGATTGATGAAGCCAGGGATCGCGCCAGTGGCGGTCATGGCCTGGGGCTAGCAATCGCAGCCCGAGCAATCAAGCTACATGATGGAACAATTACCGCCCGCAATGCACCTGATGGCGGCTTAGAAATTGAAGCCCGCCTGCCTTGCACTACCATTAGACGCTAGCTTTCCACCCGTGTTTTAATTTCTGGAAACACCAACTTAGTGCCTGGACGTATTTTATTAATATTAATATCAGGGTTGTATTGCAGCAGTAGCCACAAAGGAATGTTATAGCGCTGCTGCGTGAGCACCCAAATCGAGTCACCACGTTTAATCGTATGTTCCGTTGTTCCCACAATTCTGTATTGAGAAAAATACGCTTCCTGCAAACGTTTGTGATAGTCAATTCGGCGTTGCTCAAACACTGCTTTATTGACTCTGCTAAAGTCCAGCTTAAGCGACTTACCAATGATAACAGGGCGCTTATATTTCATCTTATTGAGGCGACGTAAATCTGCTGACAACAATCCCAACCAATCAGCATAATGCCCCAGCGTTTCACCTGCCAAAACAATGATTGTGTTTTTACCACTGACAGCATAGTTACTGGGATCTGCTTCAAGCACTGGATGCAGCGCTGCTGGCTGCGCTGGACCTATAGCATCGGCTTCAGCTTGACTAGTGGGTTCCGCTTCTTCAAGTTTATCCACTGTTGAAATAGTCATCTCTGCGGCTGATACTGCGGGTCGCTCAGCAACCGCTGCTGATTGCGAATCTTGCAGCGCTACCCTGGAAGACTTTACAGATTCAGCAGGTTTATCAGCCGGCCTTATTGAAGTTGAAGCTGACCCAGCCTCATTGGATATTTCAGCCTCGCTGGAAGCTTTATTGGCAGCCGCCAGTATTACTTGATCTTTCGGCACCGCGTTATTTTTCACTTGATCTTTATTCACAGCGGACACCATGACCACTGGCTCACCACTAATACGTAAACGCTGACCTACCGCTAACTGATTGCGATTTTTAATATTGTTTAGCGCAATTAATTTATTTTCGCTAATACCAAAATTAGCCGCAACAATAGACAGACTATCTCCTGCCTGCACAGTATATTGGCCATCAACCAACTTTCTCTCACGCGTACGCACTGCCGCTTTTTGCGGTAGCTTGAGTACCTGACCAACACGAATAAAATGCCGATTACGCAGGTTATTCATTGCCATCAGACCCCTAACGCTGACACGATATCTATCAGCGATTGCAGATAAGGAATCGCCACGTCGAACGCGATAGGTTAAATCGCGTAACTGACGTGAGTGCCATTTCCCTTTAGCAATAGAGGCCAAAGCGTTTTTAGCTTGGCCGGCATCAGCAAATTTCTCTTTAGGTACGCGTAACTTATAACCCTTTGGAACATATTTCTCGCCACGCCATATCGATGGTCTTAAAGCAAGATTGAGTGATTTTATATCGCTCTCTTGCAACTCCAATGTTTGCAGCAATGTTTTCATTGCCACAAAATTGTTAATTTCAACAACCGGATTATCATCCTCCGGATCCATTAGCACGGTACCAAAATATTTTTCGGCGTTTTGCCGAACATCTACGGCCGCCAAAAACGCCACATAGAAGTTTCGTGAAGCAAATTTAAATGTGCGACTTTTATACTTGCGTAAAATTTTAACAATATCCGTCCCGCCCATTTTTTTAGCCGCACGTCGCATGCCAGATACACCGTGGTTATACGCAGTGATTGCCAACGGCCAAGCATTGGTCGTTTTATAGTTATGTTGTAATAGTCGGGCAGCTGATACAGAAGCAATAAATGGGTCAAGTCGTTCATCAATAACATGATCAACCCGCATAAAGCGCCGTCCAGTCGAGCGAGTGAACTGCCACATGCCTGCAGCCCCTACAAAGGAATAAGCCATCGGGTTAAAAGAAGACTCAACATGCGGCAAGGCAATAATTTCTGCCGGCAATTCCATATCACGCAATGTTTTTTCAATATACGGTGTCCAACGGCCAGAACGTACCAATCCTTCCTTAAATTTATCAGACTGCCCTAATTGAAACCGTAAGTACTTATGTGCTTCTCGTAATTGTTTACGAGTGACATTTTTTGGCCACAAGTCCAGAACACGTTGCTCCTCTGCTGAGAGCCCCTTATGGCTCTCACGTGACAATTTTAATAAGGTGCTTTTGTAGCGCGCTTTAATTTTCTTAACATACTTGTTACGCGCCTTCCGACTCATATCCGGCTCAAGGTTGACCGTCTCATACACAATATTCAGGTAGCGATCATCATGAATAAAGCCCTGCTCAGAGCTCACCTCAGTATAGATACGTGTCCAAAAACGGATATCGGGTTCCAATGCTTTTGGCCGGGGAAAATCTTCTGCTGCGGCTAACACGGCACAAGATGCAAAAGCTAAGACGACAAGGACTAGCGACCTAATTGAGTGCATTAACACGGCTGACATAGTAATATTTTCATTATCCTTAAGTTCAACAAGGCGTATAGAGTTCCATTAATACGCCCGGAATGCAAGCAACGGCAATTTTTTGACAAAGACTGGAATCATCCACATGATATGCCGTTTTGCCTGTTTACCAGCGCTCAGTTTCGCAACTAAACACTGCAGGATTATAGTAAATCATGGTAAAGTCGCGTGTTTTTTCTCTGACCAGTAAGATTACTATATTATGTCTGCATTATATGAAAGCCATTTAGAAAGCCTGGAACTGATTGGTCGTGGCAAAGTACGCGATCTTTATAAAGTCGATGATGAGCATATGCTGATCGTCACAACTGACAGGCTATCAGCTTTTGATGTGATTTTGCCTGACCCTATCCCAGGCAAAGGCAAGGTGTTGACCCAGGTTTCCAGCTTTTGGTTTAATCACCTCAAACATATCGTCCCCAATCACATGGCTGGCACGCCTTTATCCAATATACTCAATGATGCGGAAATTCATCAGCTCGATGGTCGCGGCATGCTGGTCAAATCGTTAAAAGCGCTACCTGTTGAGGCTGTTGTGCGCGGCTACTTAATTGGTTCAGGCTGGAAAGATTACCAGGCAAGCGGCGAAGTTTGCGGTCTGGCTTTACCACAAAATCTACAACAAGCAGAGCAATTGCCCGAAGCTATTTTCACGCCCGCCACCAAAGCCGCTGTTGGTGACCATGACGAAAATATTGCTTTTGATGATGTTGTTGAGTTGATTGGCCCTAAACTTGCGACACAGATAAAAACTGTCAGCTTGGCACTCTATAATGAAGCGGCCAAGTTTGCATTGCAGCGCGGCATCATTATTGCCGATACCAAATTTGAGTTTGGTCTGGATAAAGATAATCGCCTGGTGCTTATTGACGAGGCGCTCACACCCGACTCTTCGCGTTTCTGGCCGGTATCAGAATATCAGACCGGCATAAGCCCACCCAGCTTTGATAAGCAATACGTACGGGATTACCTGGAAACACTAGACTGGGATAAAACACACCCAGGCCCCAGTCTGCCTGACGAGGTTGCTCGGAAAACAGCTGAAAAATACCAGGAAGCGCTAAGCCGCCTAACCACGGCATCGTCCTCTTAGCCATGTCAGCCCTTCGTAGAGGTGTTTTCATTACGGCCACAGATACCAATGCCGGCAAAACATTTATCGGCGCGGGTATCACAGCTGCCTTACACCAGCAAGGGCTAACGGTAACACCACGCAAACCCATTGAATCAGGCTGCCAACAGCGTGGCGATCTATTATGGCCTGCTGATGGCCAATGTTATGCCGATGCTATCAACAACAGTGCAGCACTAAATACAATTACTCCACCGCAACATCGTTTACAACATGCACTGTCCCCGGTCAGAGCAGCGCAGTTAGTCGGCAAAACGTTTTATCTAGACCAACTGGAACATGCCGTATTGGCTGACACCGAACAGAGTGAACTAATTATTGCCGAAGGTGCGGGTGGCTTTTATTCACCACTGGCGTTTGATGGTCTTAACGCTGACCTTGCACAGCGCTTACAATGGCCGGTGATACTGGTTGCTGAAGATAAACTCGGTTGCCAAAATCATATCTTACTCAGCCTGAAAGCGATTAAAGATGCCGGGCTGGCAACATTGGCCGTCGTTCTGAATAACGGCAATAATACTGAATCAATTTACAATCACGATGACCTGGAGCAGCGCCTTGATATTCCCGTTATCAGTATCCCAGCACTTGATAAACAGGCTTATGCACCTGCAATGGTATTAATGGACATTTTACCCCTGTTAAGATAGTAAATTTCCGTTTACATAGTCTTTTCCCTGCAACAAAGACGCATTTATGTTCTACACTTTATTGACATAAACACGCTAGTCACACAATAAATCAGCGGGACTGCCTTATCATGGATGGATTAAATTATATTGGCCATAACAACTTCCGTCGTAACTCCAAAGAACATAGCCGAACCCTAGCCAGCCGCCTGCAAGCGGCCCGCGAGGAAGAACGTGCTTTAATCGCCAGAGAACTGCATGATGAATTTGCCCAAACACTGACTGCATTAAAACTGGATTTAGAATGGGTACAGCGCAAACTCCCCCCTGAAGATGAAAATTTGCATACTCGCATCCAGGAAATGTCCGGCATCGTAGAGCACACGATGGGTAGAGTATGGCAATTAGCCACCGAGCTTCGACCAAAACTGTTGGATGATTTAGGATTATGGTCGGCTATCCGCTGGCAGCTGCAAAAATTTGAGGAACGCACAGGCCTTATCTGCCGACACACCATTGATGGCAATGAAGAACAGACACTGGATCGCGATTTAGAAATTGCCATATTCCGAATATTTCAGGAAGCACTATCGAATGTCGCCCGTCATAGCTATGCCTCACAGGTAACAGTGACAATTTCTTTCAGTCAAAAGCAGCTACTACTCAGCGTAGAAGACAATGGCATCGGCATTAGCCAGGAAAAAGTTTCTAATGTTGACTCATTGGGTTTAACAGGGATGCGCGAACGTGCAGAAGCCTTTGGCGGCAATATAAAAATTGCCCCGAGCACTAAACAAGGTACTATCCTAGCCTTACGAATACCACTGAGCGATGCGCCAACGTAAAATATGGTTTAATTTCCTTCGTCACCCAGCCTAAAAAAAACGGGGTTAAGCAAAATGCTTACCCCGTTTTTTTTACAATCAGACCTGCAGAATCAAACTGGCAGAATCAAACTGGCATCTGCCAACAAATACCTTACAGCTTAGGCACTCGCACCTGGCTCTACCAGCTCACCAACCTTGACGATTTTCATTGCATTAGTGCTGCCATGACTTCCCATCAAATCACCTTTAGTGATAATAACCAGGTCACCATTTTGCACTTCACCTGCTTCTTCCAAGACGGCAATTGCCATTTTATTCGCAGTTGCATGATCGGTAAAAAACTGCTCCTGCAAGATAGGCAAAACACCTCTGAATAGCGCTGCTCGACCAATCGTTTTTGGATTACGTGTTAGCGCATAAATAGGAATCGCAGAACTAATACGAGACATGGTCAAGGCTGTAGAACCAGACTCCGTCAAAGCAATAATCGCTTTTACATTAAGGTGGTTAGCGGCATACATCGTCGACATGGCAATCGTCTCATCAACACGCTCAAAGCGGGTATTAAGGCGATGACTAGAGGTTGTTGCCTCTGGGTTTTTCTCAGCACTGACACAAATACGATTAACAGCTTCGATAACCTTCACAGGGTGCTTACCAGCCGCAGTTTCCGCTGACAACATAACAGCATCGGTACCATCGAGCACAGCATTGGCAACATCAAATACTTCTGCACGTGTCGGGATTGGGTTTTCAATCATCGACTCCATCATTTGCGTCGCAGTGATCACAACACGATTGTAATCACGCGCCAGACGGATCATTTTCTTCTGTGCGGCGGGTAGTTCAGCATCACCGATCTCAACACCTAAGTCACCACGTGCAACCATCACACCATCTGAGGCAATAATCACTTCATCAATCGCTTCCAAAGCTTCAAAACGCTCTACTTTAGAAATAATGCCTGCTTGTCCACCTGCCTCTTCCATTAGCTTACGCGCCTGATGCACATCTTCCGGGCCACGAGGAAAAGAAATCGCCAAATAGTCACAGTCAATTTTCGCTGCAGTTAATATATCGGCCTTATCTTTTTCGGTAATCGCTGGCGCTGACAAACCACCACCCCGCAGATTAATGCCCTTATTGTTAGACAAAATACCAGGCACTGTTACTACAGTGAAGATTTCATCACCTTCAACTTTTTCAACCTGCAGTTCCAAACGGCCATCATCAAGTAATAAATCATCACCTGGTTTAACATCTTTTGGCAATACTTTATAAGTGACCCCGACACGTTCCTGAGTACCCGCATTAGGGTCCATACCCGCATCAAGAATAAATTTATCGCCTTCATTAAGCGTGATCGGACCGTCTGCAAACTTATCAATACGAATTTTCGGTCCTTGCAAATCCACCAAGATACCAACCGGGCGACCGACCTCTGCTGAGCATTCACGTACCAGCTTGGCACGATTAATATGATCTTCGGCAACACCATGAGAAAAGTTCAAGCGAACGATATCAACACCGGCACTAATAACACCCAGCAAGGTTTCTTTGTCGTTCGTCGCCGGACCTAAAGTTGCTACAATTTTGGTACGTCTTTGCATAATATTCTCGTTTATCTGTCTTGGTTATTTTGCTGCTCGTTGCTCAAGAATCTCAACTGCGGGTAATTTCTTGCCTTCTAAAAACTCTAGAAAAGCGCCACCACCGGTCGAGATATAGGAAACTTTATCAACGATATCGTATTTATCTACGGCGGCCAAGGTATCACCGCCACCAGCAATTGAAAACGCGTTTGATTCAGCTATTGCTAATGACAAAGCTTTAGTACCTTCACCAAACTGATCAAACTCGAATACGCCAACAGGTCCATTCCATACAATCGTGCCGGCTTTATTAATAATATCCGCAAGCTGCGCAGATGTTTTTGTGCCGATATCAAAAATCATATCATCATCGGCAACGGCCTCAGCAGGCTTAGCTTCAGCAGCGGCACTTTCGGAAAATTCTTTACCGCAAACAACATCTGCTGGAATTGGAATATCAGCACCACGCGCTTGTGCTGCTGCAATCAAACCTTTGGCCGTATCCACCAAATCAGCTTCATACAAAGACTTCCCAACATTATGGCCAACAGCGGCCATAAACGTATTGGCGATACCACCACCAACAATCAGCTGATCAACAACCTTTGATAGTGACTCAAGTACTGTCAGCTTGGTTGATACTTTTGAACCGCCGACAATAGCCACTAATGGCCGTGCCGGGTTGGCCAGTGCTTTATCCAAAGCTTCTAGCTCACCTGCCAACAATGGACCTGCACAAGCCGTTGGCGCAAACTGTGCAACACCATAGGTTGAACCTTGCGCACGATGCGCAGTACCGAAAGCGTCCATCACGAAGATATCGCATAAGGCAGCCATTTTTTTAGCCAGTGCCTCATCATTCTTTTTCTCGCCTTTTAAGAAGCGCACATTATCGGCGATAGTGACCACACCCGCCTCGAGTTCAACACCATCAATCCAGTCTTTAGCAAAGCGGACTTGCGCATCGAGTGCATTTTGCAAATAGTCAGCCACCGGCTTCATTGAAAACTCTTCGTTATATTCACCCTCTGTTGGGCGCCCTAAGTGCGAGACCACCAGTATTTTGGCACCTGCTTCTAAGGCCAACTTGATTGTTGGGATACTGGCTTCAATACGTTTAGCGCTAGTGACAACGCCATCTTTTACCGGCACATTTAAATCCTGACGGATAAACAAGCGTTTACCTGCCAGATCAAGATCTGTCATTTTCAATATAGACATGGTATTAAGACCTATAAAAATCAAAAACGTCGCGGAACGGTGCAACGATCAAACAAACATCTGAAGTTGCAAGTCTCAAATGGCCACTTGTTGCAAGTGATACATCTGAGACTTGCCATCCCCCCTTGATAAA
This sequence comes from Gammaproteobacteria bacterium, assembly GCA_965230615.1. Classification (GTDB taxonomy): domain Bacteria; phylum Pseudomonadota; class Gammaproteobacteria; order HTCC5015; family HTCC5015. Next base: position 3,106,597 of record OZ246012.1, on the reverse strand, counting down.
CTATTACTCCTGGCTAACCCAGTTATTACTAGGTACTACCTGGGAGTGACACAGTGCACTTCGAACTCACAGCAAACACACCGAATCATTTATGTTTATCACTAGCCGTAAAAATTTTACGCTAGTTGTTATTTATTACTTAGCGTTGACTAGTGCGATAGTCGTGTCGAGCATTCTGTTAGAGAAGCCCCACTCGTTATCGTACCAAGACAATACTTTCACCAAACGACCATCAATAACTTTCGTTAATGCAGCATCATATGTTGATGATACTGACGTGTGGTTGTAGTCCATTGATACCAATGGCTCATCGCTATAGGCCAATACGCCTTTCAGATCACCTTCAGCTGCATCTTTCAAAATGCCATCGATTTCTTCTTTAGAAGTGTCACGCTTGGCAATAAAGCTTAAATCAACAACTGAAACATTGATTGTTGGCACACGCATTGCGAAACCATCCAACTTACCCGCCAACTCAGGCAACACTAAACCAACCGCTTTAGCAGCACCGGTGCTAGTAGGAATCATTGATTGCGTGGCAGAACGCGCACGACGTAGATCTTTATGGAATACGTCTGTTAATACTTGGTCATTCGTATAAGCATGAATGGTTGTCATCAAGCCACTTTCTAAACCAATTGTGTCATTCAATGGCTTAACCAATGGTGCCAAGCAGTTTGTTGTGCATGAGGCATTAGAAATGATTTCATCAGACGCTTTTAATGTGCTGTGGTTAACACCATACACAATTGTAGCATCTACATCATTCCCGCCTGGCGCTGAAATGATAACTTTTTTAGCGCCAGCTGAAATATGCGCACTCGCTTTTTCTTTGCTCGCAAAAAAACCGGTACTTTCATGAACCACTTCAACACCAAGTTCTGACCAAGGCAGTTTGGCTGGATCTCTTTCAGCAAGCACACGAATACGATCACCATTTACAACCAGGTAATCGCCATCAACCGAAACTTCACCAGGAAAACGGCCGTGTACTGTATCGAATTTGGTTAAGTGTGCATTGGTATTGGCATCGCCCAGATCATTGATGGCCACAATCTGAATTTCATCAGTACGGCCTGACTCATAGAGTGCGCGCAAGATATTACGACCGATACGTCCGTAACCATTGATTGCGACTTTAATAGGCATTTTCTCATCTCCTAAATTTACTTTTACATTGCTTATGCATTATTTCCAGCGAAAAGCGCTTCAACGGTATCGACAATGTTGTCTACCGTAAAACCGTAATAGCGAAACGTTTCAAATGACGCTGCGGAAACCCCAGATGTGTCAATATCGACGACTTTACCTTCTGGGCCTAAATACTTGTGCCAGTACCCCGGCACGCCAACCTCGACCGCTACCCGCTTGGAGACCGTGGAGGGTATCACAAATTCGCGGTATTTCGTATCCTGAGCAGCAAAGATTGTCGCTGCTGGCATTGAAACCAGCCGAATTTTGCGATCTCGGGCCGCCAATAGCCGTGCTGCCTGTAGGGCTATGCCCACTTCTGGGCCAGCAGCCATTAAAATAATCTCGGGCAACTGCCCGGCCAGGTAGCCGGGCTCCCACAAAACATAGCCACCACGCGCAATTTCGGTGCGCCCTCGCATCTGCTGTGGCAACTCAAGCTGGCTTTTCTGCGAGGTGACCAGCACAGATGGGCCTTTATGTGCAATGGCCACTTCCCAGGCCACTGCCATCTCATCGGCATCACAGGGCCGCCATATCACAGTATTGGGCATATACTGCAAACCACCCAACCACTCAGCAGCCAGCTGCACCGAGCAAAAAGGCTGCTGCTCCGTTTTATAGACATAAATATTTTGTAAGCCCATTACCGCGGCCAACTGCAAACTATTGGCTTGCCCAGACTGCATTTGGCAATAAGGGATATAGCCACCATGCAAGGCCAAACCATTGATAATCGCGGACAAGCCAAGCTCATGCGCCAAGGTATTGAACGGCTGGCCTGGCAGACCAGAGAGCGACGCTGAAACCGAGGCAGACGCCGATACTGTTCGCACAAAGTCGGCGGCTTTACCCACCAACTCAGGTAAGACAGCATTGTAACGATCAAGCGTTTTATCACTGACTTCAGCGGTGGTACTGCCCTTTAATATGTCGGGCGCCATCGCCTGTGATGACCAGCCTTTGGGTAAGCGGCCTTGCATCCGCCGTTTAAACTCATCAGCCAACTCAGGGTGATTCAGCTCGTAGACATCAAACTGGTTGTGCCACTGCTGTTCTACCTGACGCCCATAATCATGCACTGACCAAGCCTCATAAGCTTCAGCTGGCACCTCAAATGGCGGATAAGGCCAAGCCAACTGCTGCCGAGCGCGGATTAAATAAGCTGCCCCTGCCGGGCCATCTACACTATCTGTTGCATCTGACCAGACCGTTTTTGCGGCAGTCGCAGCCTGACAACACACTAAGGTTGGCTTATCTGCCGCCGACAGCGCAGCTTCAATTGTCTCTTTGATATCAGCATCATCACTGCTGCTAATGGTCAAAACCTGCCAGCCATAACTTTCAAAGCGCTTAGCAATATCCGCCCCTGAGCCCGCCTCATGCCTCTGGCTAATGCCCTGCCTGCCCTCATAGAATGCGACCAGCTTACCCAAGCCAAGGGCGCCTGCAACCGCACAGGCCTCATGGGTAATACCCGCTAATAGACACTCATCACTGACCAGCACATAGGTGCAATGATCCACTAGCGCTAAGTTGTTTTGATTAAACTCGGCTGCCAACATCGCTTCTGCCAATGCCATGCCAATCGCATTAGCAAAACCCTGGCCTGCCGGCCCGGGTATCACTTCCACACCAGGCACTTGCCATTGTTGCGGCACAGCTGCGGCTGACGATGTGCCAGCGCTTTTCAATGCATCGATAGCAACCGGATAGCCACTCAGATGCAACAGCGCATGTAATAAGGGGCTGGTATGTTGTGCTGAAAACACGAACCGGTCCCGGTCCACCCAACCCGGACTGGCTGGATTATGCTTGATAAAGTCATTCCAGAGCACTTCAAGCACATCTGGCAATAACGCGTATTGCGGCAGACATACCGCATTTTCCAAAGCAATATCAATACTCAGTGCACGCAGTGCTTTACTGAGCTGCTCTCGGTCTGACCATGGAATCTCGGGGTTGAATTGGACACTCATCTCGGACATCTTTTTTATTTTTCCATAAATAAAATTGAATTTCTGGCAACACCAAACACCCTTTCATGATTTGCCTGGGAGAAAAGCGCGCAATTGTCGCGCAGATACTGCGGGCGGGCAAGTGAACTCTTGATTACGATAGGCCGCTAAAACGCAGCCACGCTTGGCCAAGTCACCCATAATGGTGCAAAGCGAGGCAATAACGACCGATTAGCGGCTAAACGCGAGACAGACTAAGTGGCTTCACGCCATTTAATAGAGCAGCCCATGCTAGGTATTTGTGCCTGTGGCCCTTGACCGGTTTGCGCTACCTGCTGCATCGCTTCATATAAGTCGCGACGCACATCGGGCGCGGCAGGCTCTCGGCCACTGGCATCCAGACGACCGCGATACTGCAGGGCAAAGTCTTTATTGAACCCAAAGAAATCTGGCGTGCAGACCGCGTTATAGGCCTTGGCAACCGCTTGGGTTTCATCGAAGAGATAAGGGAAAGGATAGGCAAAAGATTGCGCAACTGCACGCATATTCTCAAAGCTATCTTCAGGGTAATCCGCCGGGTCATTGGACATAATAGCCACACTGTTAATGCCAATGTCTTGTAAGGCCTGACAATCACGCACTAAACGCTCCTGGATAGCTTTTACATAAGGGCAATGGTTACAAATAAACATCACCAACAGCCCATTCTCGCCCATACATTGTTGTACAGACCAATCCCGGCCATCTGTCCCGGGCAAATTAAACTCAGGGGCTGCCCAACCAAAATCACAAATAGGTGTTTCCAATAAAACCATTAACTTACTCCCAAAATTTTAACTTAATACTTGATTATCACTCAAAAACAACTAAATAAAGGGCTGAGATACCTTGTTGTAAAATCTTATACAATAAAGATAGCCAGGTACGCATATAAACCTGAACAAAACCAAAAACATGGTATACTAGCCGGATTTTGTCCGCCACTAACGACGACGATAGAAGACGAACAAGACACACATGAGCGAAGCAGCAATTATTAAACCGCAAGAGTCACAGATTAAGCAACTCATTGCCAAGGGTAAAGAGCAAGGTTTTTTGACCTATGCCGAGGTTAACGATCACCTACCTGACGAGTTGGTTAATACTGAACAGGTTGAAGATATTATCAGTATGATCAACGACTTAGGTATCAAGGTGCTGGAAACTGCACCGGATACCGACAGCCTGATTTTATCTGACAACACCGCCACCGATGAAGATGCCGCCGAAGAAGCCGCCGCTGCGCTGGCCTTAGTTGACAGCGAATTTGGCCGCACCACTGATCCGGTCAGGATGTATATGCGCGAAATGGGTACAGTAGAGCTACTGACCCGCGAAGGCGAAATCGAAATTGCCAAGCGTATCGAAGATGGTTTACACCAGGTCCTGGCAGCTTTATCGATGTTTCCACAGTCAATCGCGACTGTATTGACTAACTTCGACCGCTATCTAGAAGGCGAAGCACGTCTGAATGACTTTATTTCAGGCTTTGCCCGCACTGATGATGAAATCGATCCGCCGATACCGCAACCACCGGCCAATATTGAAGCAGATAACGACTCATCTGAGAGTGACGATGAAGCAGATGCGGAAGACGGTGACGATGACGAAGAAGAAACCGTACTCGACACCGGCCCAGATCCTGAAGAAGTTAAAGCCAAAATTGACGAGCTGCGCACACTCTACAGTAAGTCTATGCGTAAGCGTGGCTTATTTACCAATAACCAGAAAAGCCGCGATCAAATGGGCGAGAAGTTTTTGGAGTTTCGTTACTCCGCACCGTTTATCGACAGCCTTGCCTATAGGCTTCGCGAAGTCGTTGCCCGAATTCGTAGCTACGAGCGCGAGATCATGGCAATTTGTGTTAAGCAATGCAAAATGCCACGTAAAACCTTTATTGATAGCTTCCCGAATAAAGAAACCGACGCGGGCTGGCTGAAAGAACAAATTAAATCAGGCGGCAGCTATGCTGAAGCGCTGAAAAAATTCCAAGGCGAAATCGAAGCTTGGCAAAAAATGCTGATCGAAATCGAACAGGAATCCAGCCTGAAAATCAGTGATATTAAAGAGATCAATCGCCAGATGTCTATTGGCGAAGCGAAAGCGCGTCGCGCCAAGAAAGAAATGGTTGAGGCAAACTTACGCTTGGTGATCTCAATTGCGAAAAAATACACCAACCGTGGCCTGCAGTTCCTTGATCTCATTCAAGAAGGTAATATCGGCCTCATGAAAGCGGTTGATAAGTTTGAATATCGTCGTGGTTATAAGTTCTCTACCTATGCGACCTGGTGGATTCGTCAGGCGATTACCCGCTCTATCGCCGACCAAGCCAGAACGATTCGTATTCCGGTCCATATGATTGAGACCATCAACAAGCTCAACCGTATCTCGCGTCAAATTTTGCAGGAAATGGGCCGCGAAGCGACACCGGAAGAGCTCGCCGAAAAAATGGAAATGCCGGAAGACAAGATTCGCAAAGTCATGAAGATTGCCAAAGAGCCGATTTCCATGGAAACACCCATCGGTGATGATGAAGACTCACACCTTGGCGACTTTATTGAAGACATTAATGTGATGTCACCGATCGACTCCGCGCTTGGCGAAGGCTTATCTGAAGCGACGCGTGAAGTCCTCTCTGGCTTAACACCACGCGAAGCGAAAGTCCTGCGTATGCGTTTTGGTATTGATATGAATACTGACCACACACTTGAAGAAGTGGGTAAGCAGTTTGATGTTACTCGTGAGCGTATTCGCCAGATTGAAGCAAAAGCCTTAAGAAAACTGCGTCATCCATCGCGCTCTGAGCGCCTGCGCAGCTTCTTGGATAACGAATAACACAAATAATAAACAAGGATTATTGCCAAAGCGGACTGGTGCAATTATGATGGCGCTCCTCGTACGGGGAGCGCTTTTTGGTTTAAGTACACCGTTTTCCGCAGCAAGCCAAGGCACACACACCCTGTCATTCCCCGGATGCAGGAGGTACAAGTTCACAGATGAACGAGGGTGACTTTGTCAGGCACAAAAAGTCGAGCGTGAAGCAGGATGCCCGAAGCGGGAATCCAGAAGTATAAAAAAACGTTTTTACAAAGCACTGCGGAGTGCTTGCGGAAGGCTCCCAGCCTTTTTTAAAACTCCGTGCAACCTCAGGGGCCCGTAGCTCAGCTGGTTAGAGCAGTCGACTCATAATGACCGGGGCCATGTAGTAAGATAGGAAAAGTTAGTCTAAGGGGGTCTGTAGCTCAGTTGGTTAGAGCAGTCGACTCATAATCGATTGGTCGTAGGTTCAAGTCCTACCAGACCCACCATCCCCACTAAAATCAAGCAGTTACGGTGTTACTGACTCGAGTTTTTGTAGGTCTTACCGATTTGGTCGACACCTACAACCTAGTAAACTAGGATAAACTTTTATATCGGGGGTAATGTAAGTAAAAAAGTCCACGTCCTTCCAGTGTTCCCACGTCGTAACGAAATTCGTGTAGTTAACTACAGGGAAGAATTATTGATTAAAAACATAGAAAAACTTCAAAACCTCGGGATATTCCGTCAATACTCAAAAGACGATGTCCCCGATTTTTCTAAATTCAACCTGTTATACGGGTGGAATGGTAGTGGCAAAACCACATTAGCCACGTTATTTCATTCATTAGAAGACAAAACCTTACCGAATCCAGATAAATTCCCTAACCCCGAATTCAAAATATCATTAACTGATGGGCAACTAATCACACATGAAAATCTATCAGACATAACTGATAACGTCCGAGTCTTTGACGAAGATTTTGTTGAGTCACATATCAACTGGGATGAATATGCAAAAAGTATTTTATTAATATCCGAAGAAAAAATAGCGGATATCGAAAAACTGAATAAATTAAAATCAGAATCCCAAACACTAGCCGAAATACAGAAAACCGAGAAAGGCCAGATAACTAATCTTCTGAATGAAAATAAAAAATTTTTAAGTAATGCTGCTAAAAACATAAAAGTCCAATTTCAAACACTGGATACCAGTGATACTTACTATTTTAATTACAACAGAGACAAACTCTTTAGCTTTATAAACAAAAACAAAAGCAATATACAAAATCTTGATTCAGAACTCAATGAAGAGAAAAGGCTAGAAGTTACACAGGCAGCTAAACCATTATTTCTCCCTAAGATTGAAACTAAATTTAATCCCGTTGATTCCGATAAACTAATAGAAGCAAAATCCCGTCTTGATGATTTATTAAAAACCAAAATCACCACTAAAACAATTCAACGATTACTGGATAAGCCAGATATCCAATCTTGGGTGTTAACAGGTAAAGAGTTACATAAAACCCACGACAGTGACCAGTGCGAATTTTGTGGAAACACAATTTCCCACGAAAGACTAGAAGAAATCGAAAATCATTTTAGTAATGAGTTTGAGTTGTTCAAAGAAAAATTGCAAAAAGCAGATCAGTGGCTTTCTGGCAGATATATAGAATACAACGACTTACCTACCGAAAGTTCACTATATGAAGAATTACGAGAAGAATATTTAGCTAACAAAGCCAAGTTAATTAATTCAACTAATGAAATCAATCAAATTATAAAAAATTGGCATGAAAACCTAACATCAAAAACTGAAAATCCTTTCAATACCGATTTATTAATAAACGATGTTAATGAAGAATTAATAACATCACATAATAAGTTAATCGAAAAACTTGGCTCCATCATTAAATCCCACAACGACAAAAGCGACAACTTTGCCGAAGTAACAAAAACAAATAAAGAAATTTTGGAGTTACATTACACCACAACACAAATTAATCAATATGATTATTTTACCAAGCTCGAAACTTTCGATAAAATCCAAGCAGATTCATCGAATAGGGCAAAAGAAATACTGGCATTCGAAACAGAGATAAAGAAAATAGAAGATTCTTTATCCAATGAAACAATAGGTGCCGACGAATTCAATGATTCACTTCATAAATTTTTAGGCCGAGAAGACATATCTTTGGTTTTTAATAAAGATTTAGGTGGTTATGAAATCATCAGAAACAACTCCGGCAATCATACTAAATACCTTAGTCAAGGTGAAAAAACGGCGATTGCTTTTATATATTTTATTATCAAGCTAAAAGAACAAGGAAACAAAATCGATGATACTATCGCTGTCATTGATGATCCCGTTTCCAGTTTTGATTCAAACTGTTTGTTACATGCTTCGTTATACTTACGTCAACATTGCTCAATAGCAAAACAGGTTTTTGTTTTTACACATAATTTTAACTTCTTTAAAATGGTTAAAGAGTGGATGGGTGAAGAACGCATTCAAGAAAACTCAAACACAAAACCCGAAGGGTGCTTTAATCCCTATGCAATAGAAACAACCTCATCATCACCCAGAAGCGCCAATATTGTTAAAGCACACGAAAGCCTAGTCAAATACGATTCTGAGTATCATTATCTATTTTGTCGTTTATACCAATTAAAAGATTCCAAAACCCCATCAATTGATGAGCATTACTTAACTGCTAACTTATCACGAAGATTACTAGAATCCATTCTCGATTTTAAGTTTCCAAAAAAATCCAAACGATCTACACTAAAGAAAAAAATGGAGCAGGGGATTAACGATAAAACCCTATCAGATAAAGTTTATTTTTATATCAACAAATACTCACATTCTCTACCAGCTTTAATGAATGAAGATTACTCAGATCACGTAATGGCAGAGAGTTCAAATATTGTCGAAGATGTTTTTAAGTGTATTGAAAATATTGATAGTGAGCATTTAAAATCGATGAAAGAAATATCAGAACTTTAATTTCAAAAAATTTATTCCCCATATCACCCTAATAGTTTGATTAGAAACGGGGCTAACATCTTCTTTTTTTTATATATAAAAAACAACTACACTTATACTCCTACAAAAATTCACCCAAAGTGATATATGTATTCTCGCGATTCTTGGGGTTTTTTAAAACCCCAAAATCGTGAGATAAATTTAATAGCATTATTACTAAATAAAAACAAAGCAGTCTTTGTGTAACTTTGTGGTGTTTACAACACCACAAAGTTGTATAAACAACTAAATGTGGTTGGAACAACCACATTTAATTATTTACACCATTAATCGAATTAGGTTACTTTATATTCATTCAACGTATCAAATCCATTATCCCCCTTATATTTTAAAAATCGATTTGCTTTATCAGTCGTTGTAGATTTTGGTAAAGTGAGATGATGCTTACCCGCATGTTTTCCACTTTTATTTGTACTACCTAATTTTATTACATCAGTGGATGGTAGAACCCAAAAAGTATCATTCTTTTCAAGATAAAAAATGAAATAATAATTCTTTCTTGGCTCAATCGTCATTGCAGCAAAAAAATTCCATTGCTGCGCTGATTTTGATCGCGCTTTTATTTGGATATCAATATAAGTATCTTCATCTTTCCTGATAATACAATCGATACCTTGATCATCGACAAGAGTGATATATACATCAAACCCTCTTTTTAAAAGTTCAGCAATAACAACATATTCCTGCCTTTTGCCAAACGATGCTGAGTCTCTGTATGCCATTTCTTATCTAGCAACACTATGATTTAGCTTGCACAATCAACATCGGTCTATACTTTTCTTCATCCCGAGATATTTCAACGTTTTCCAACGGTTCAGAAAAACTTTGCCACGAGCCTATATCACGTAAACGTATAAAGTGCTGATTACATTCTTCTACACTACATTCATGGGATGCACGACATCGACCAACTTGCTTGGTACTGCCCAATTTTTTGTTGATTACAATAACTGTAAATATTAACCCTTTATTATTTTCAATAAATCTACACTTGTCGTTTCTACTATTAATAAGCGCTTCATATTGTTCTGGTGTAGCATTAACACACTCCGAGCCAGTCCTTACATAAGCAGGACCAGCGAAATGTGGTTTATTTACACTGTGTTCAATTACAACGGCTATAAAGTAATGACCATCATTTTCTAACACGTACATTTGAATCGGTATTGGCGGATAACAATCATTTTCTGCTACTCGCCTTAAACGTTTTTGGCGCTCATCTGGATTTTGCACACCCAATGGCTCACCTGAATCTGCAACACCCAAAAAAATAACACCGTATGAACCCTCTGGCACAGAGTTTGCAAACGCTACAAACTCTTTTCTAAGTTCACGGTCATTACAATTTTCAGGCTTTCTTTCAACAAAACCGTCTTCATGGTTATAAAGCCTGCTCAATAACTCGTCGTTCATAGGCAAAATAATCACCATATAAAATATTGGTACAGTATTATACCTACAACAAATTCCCTGTTGTAATTTAATTTTACTACCTATCAATTACTTTGGAGCCAAACCTTCCATTATGTCTCTAGCCCTACGAGTCACATCTTTTCTTTCCAAATGTGCATATCGTTGAGTTGTTTGTATATCAACATGGTCTAAAATTTCTTTGACACTGTATAGTGTCTAAGCCGTTTTGTATGATCCTACTCGCGTAAGTATGTCTTAAATCATGTATTCTGAAACCTTTTAATCCTGCCCGATTAAATGCTTTTTTGATAGCACCAGCAAAATACCCTCCTGGTCCATCCTTGTTATTATTAAATAACGTAATCATTTTTTTATTTTCGTATCGTCGTTTTAATATTTAATAAACATGAGTAGTCATATAAATTATTGATTCGTTTCTAACTTTATCTCGCCAAAGATTAATTGTTTTTTCTTTAAAATTAATTCTGCCTCACTTAATGTTTTCAATTTCTCCGTAGCGTGCACCCGCATCCAACAGCACAACCACCAGATCATAGTTATCTTGTAATAGGTGTTGCTCTTCTGTCGTTGGGTCAGAGAATTTCGAGCGATTGTGAATAAACACACGACCACGAAGCGCGGAGCTTTTGTAAAGGTGCTCCAGAAGTGTAATATTGTTTTACTGATTTAGGGATGCTGGTTTCAATATCGCCCTTGAAACTTTCTAACTCATTTAGGCTTGGTGGCTCATCACTATTCTGCATGTGCTTATTAGCGCTATCTAACACATCATTACGATAATTTTTAATACCGCTCAATGACTTCTCAATTCGAGCAACACTATTACTAGCATGTTTATAGCGTTCCCAGCCAGGCGCATTTCCAGGAATATGAATGTTTTTATGATTTATTTCATAGCCGTCTTCGCCATAAGTATTACCAGATACATCAGAGCGATAAATGCGTGTTCCATCTTCTAAAGATGCGGCATCGCTGCGAATGTCATACAATTCAAGGTATGCTCCAAATAAGCGTATTTGAGTAATCAGCAAAGCACAATCAATAGCTTTATAAGCTTTTGTTAATGTTTACTGAACAGCATAATAAAGCTGCGCATATTGCTTGTCTTGCTCCAAAAGCGGCAACAACATATTCATTTCGCGTTTAACTTTCTCTGCACGTTTCTTTTCAAGAAATTTTCCTAATGGAAGATTATCATGGAGGTTTAATCGAGGAATAAAAAGCGCTCGTTATTATCTTTATTTAAGTCTTCTTTGCTATCTCTTCCTAACCATATACATACCTATGGGTGAATTTTATCCAACTATTATTAACATAGCTTTAACAATATAAGATTGCTCTAATTTTTTAAGATGAAGATTTAATGAAATAGGTAGCCATACGGTTTTATAGCATATATGAAGATGGTATTTTTTACTACAACACAATTAAAAAACACCCAAGCTAAGCAATGTAAATTTTAATTACTGCATTAATTAATGAGGTATAGGAAGTGAAAAATTTTACTCCAACTCCTATCTGCTTTTTCGTATTACACCTTATACCAATGCAAGTGTCAGCTGCTCCCGCCGACCTGGATAATGATGGGATCCCTAATAATGTAGAAATAGCCTTTGGATTAGATCCGAACAACCCAATAGATGCGAATCTCGATTTTGACAGTGATAGCTGGAGTAATTTGGATGAATATCGGTTTGGAACGGGAATTAATGATGATACTAGTGATCCGAGCCAAATAGAAAATCCACACCAGAAAGTTTTTGCGAATGATGGTGATGAGAAAGATGAATTTGGGCATGTAGTTTCGATCTCAGGAAACACTGCTGTTATTGGATCTGCATTAAATGATATTAATGGAACAGACTCTGGTGCCGTATATGTATTCTCGTTGGAGGATGGCATTTGGGTACAACAAGAAAGGCTGGTCTCTAGTGACCTTGCCGAAAACGATAAGTTTGGTTCTAGCGTTGCCATTTTTGAAGATAATATTGTCGTAGGTGCTCCGGGCAATGATGACAACGGTTCTAATTCTGGCTCAGCATATATTTTCACAAGAGAAAACAATTCGTGGATAGAACAAGAAAAGATACTATCTTCAACCCCAGCAATTGAGCGTCAATTTGGGCTTGATGTGGCCATTACTAACAACTTAATAGCAGTTGGGACTAATATTATTTACGTCGAAGTTTATGAAAAGCAAAATGATAATTGGACGTTTCAACAACGGGTAAATGGCCTTTCTAGCGGTAAAAAAAGCTTAGCAATTTCAGCTGATACTTTGTTAGTAGGTGCTTCTTTAAATCCACCATCAGGCTCTGTAATTTACTTTCGGCTTGTAAATGGAAATTGGAATCAACTACAAGTTATTCAAGTTGGTGATACTTCACCAAGTGATTTTTTTGGTTCCAGTTTAGATTTCCACGAAAATATACTTATCGTAGGCGCACCCCGGGATGAAGAGTTTATGCATAACTCTGGAGCTGCCTACATTTATGATAGGTCTCGTAGCGGCACATGGGACTTTGTTGAAAAACTTACCCCTTCAGATATTGCTCAAAATGATGAGTTTGGACATAGTGTTTCACTTGATAGTAACTTTATCGCAATTTCCTCAAAAGAAGACAATAATGTGAATGGCGTATCTGCAGGCGCTACTTATATTTATACGCAAGGTACTGATGGCAACTGGACCGAAAGGCAAAAGTTATTAGCGGCTGATGGTTCATTACAAGATCGCTTCAACACTGTAGCTTTATCAGGAAGCAATCTTGTGGTTGGTGCTAGATGGGATGACGACAGTGGAATAGATTCTGGTTCAGCATATTTTTTTGACTTAAAAAGCTTACTACCTAATATATTAAATTCTCAGAAAATACCTTTAATTGGTGATTTTGGCTTTTTAACATTATTTATTGTACTTGGTATTATTGGAATATATGTCATGCATAAAAAATGCAAGAATCATTATAACTAAACTCCTCTAGAGCTAGCTCTCTGAATAAGGAGATGGCAATTAAACAATTTATAAAAAGTGATGATAATACTCAGTCTTATCTTACTAACCAATTCCCAGAAAATTTAGTAAAACCCTGTGTTCTTAGGATATTTATGATTATAAATATTTATATATTATGAGATTAAAGATCTGAAATACTATGAAATTTCCAAAAATAAATCAATTCATGAAATGATCTAGCTACCTATCGATTTTTCCACAAGCAAAAAACAACTCAGTGACGGCGTTAAATGATCATAAGCATCGAAATTTGATAAAAATAATGACAATTTTGGTACTCGCATATCTTTTAGCAGGCCACTTAATATCTGAATTAAGTACAACTTAGGATTTTTAAGAAAAACAAGCAACCCTAATTTTTGAATCGAGGTTTATTAATACAGTGTTAATCGTGCGAAACTTTTTACTTTTTATCCAATAAGGAAAATCATTGAATTACTATATTTTTTTATTTTTAATTTTTATTATGCAAATTTACCCTTTAATATCAACTGCTGAAGTTATTATTATAACGCCTAGTGCTCGAGAGATAGTGGCGGATGGAAACGCTCGGGACCATGACCAAGATTGGATTATTAAGTCATTTGAAGACACAGGAACCTTTAATGACACAGTGGAATCAATTGATGGCACAGGAACAGCAATTAGCCATATAAAATCCAACTTGAATGAAAATGGTATATTAGTCGACATAGAGCTTATAGCGATCTCAAACAATAGAAATTGCGCAGCTGATAGTTATGCTGCTGCTGGCACAACCTTGCCTATTAATGGGGAAAACAATCTTACTTTTGAAGTAACAGAGCCAACTATTGCAAGGGTCGAATCTGAATTTGATTTTAACACGCCATCTAATAATATTTTCAATACTGTTGTGGTAGCTCTTTCTCCGGTCCCTGCCAGAAATAATTTAATCTTTAGAGGGTGGGGCAATGTTACTCAGACAAATTGGGAACCAGACGAATTGCTAGATGAAAGTGTTATATTAGAGCCTGGTCAAAAATACCCGTTTAGATGGGTCGCACAAATTTATTCGCATCGCCCAGGATTTTGTAATTCAGCAACAACAACGCTAAACCTCTCAGCAAATCTATCACTTATATCTCAATCAAGAACAGCATCAAGAAAAATTCCATTATTAACGAGCCAATGGACTATTGTATTTTTCTTATCGCTTTGCATCATTGCATTTGTAGTTCGCTCTAGAATTAACCGAAACTAGCAACCGAGCTTATTTCAATTAATGATAGCAGAACAGATAATTATAATGGTCGCGTGATAGTTTTAATTTTTAAAACAAATTAATATGTCGAAATTAAATATATAGTTGATTGCTGGATCGAACATTTTCTATATAAATTAAAGCTTAAACTAGTAGCGATTAACAGCATATTATTTTGATTTTATTAAATACCCAGATTAGTACCGAGACCTGAGTCTTCTCCGCTTATTTGGCAATGTATAAAAATTTGAAAAATTTAATATAATCATGGATACAATATTTATGAAGCTATTGATTAATATATTCAGAAAAACATATGTTTTTATTTACATCTTTTATTTTTTTAGCTCTTCCTTATTGGCTGAAGATTTATCAAAATGGATGATTGAATCTTATCCTGAGTTTGGATTTGGCGCAGCCAACTGGCAGATAAATAATACTAATTCTGTGACACAAACAAATAACGGCACTGCATCAATTCTTTATTCTGATAAACTTCTTTCATCAGGCACTTTCAGTTTTTCAGTATCAAGCTCTGCTCAAGATGATGACTCTTTTGGGTTTGTCCTAGGGTTTATGCCTGGCGATACCAGTAGTGTTGATGCGAATTATATAGCCGTGACGTGGAAACAGGTTACACAACCTTTTAATTTCACCGGGAATTTACTTGATGATTTAACCCCGACGGCGAACTGTCCAATGGGATTGAATCTATTGAGAATAACTGGAACGCCATCGAATGACGAAATTTGTTCGTATAATAATTTTATTGAAAACCCTGATGGAGGTGTAGAAGTGCTTGCTATTGGCTCCACTCTTGGTAGCATTGGTTGGGAACAAAATACTGTTTATGATTTTAATGTATTAATTGAAAATAATCGCCTACAGGTCTTTGTTAACGGCTCAGAGGAATTCAACTACCCAATTAATATCACTTCAGGCCGACCTGGACTATATAATTTTTCCCAAGCTGATACTGTATATTCTAATGTTTTTTTGGAATCAAACTCTTTTCAAATTCCTTTGCCGCTTTGGTCAATTGTATATCTAGCAATATGTTTATTATTTATTGGATTAAAAGTTCACAAAAAAATAATATGAGGTTTATATCTTTTAATAGAAAGCCCAACATTTATTGTTTTTTATTATGCCATATCTCTAAACTAGTATCGAAACTTGGCCGCTCTCTACCCATATAGCGGTCAAAACCTAGCTCAATCTGATTGAGCTTTTCCTCCGGTAATTTTGAAAATACAGCCTTTTGGGGCCGCCCTATTTCTTTGGCTTGCTCAGCGCCTAGAGTATTCAGGCGATCTTGTAGTAAATGGCGCTGCACAAGCTGTTGAAAAATAAGGTCATCGCGTGCCTCTTGGGCAAGCTTTGAAGGTTGATAGGCTTCAATTTGATTACGTAGCTTAATGGCCTCGCACTTTCCGGTCAAGCAATCTCAGAGACCCAGCATGCCATTACGAAATCGAGATTGCTTCTCCTGTATTTCTTGTGCTTGCTGCTTTGCTTACCGCTCTTTCAAGGTGGCACGTTCCTGATTGTGGCTTAAGTGCGTATCATGTTTCCGTTTAATCAATGGTGAAAAACA
This sequence comes from Gammaproteobacteria bacterium, assembly GCA_965230615.1. GTDB lineage: Bacteria > Pseudomonadota > Gammaproteobacteria > HTCC5015 > HTCC5015. The sequence goes on along the minus strand of OZ246012.1, from coordinate 3,090,295 downwards.
GGACTGATATTTTTTCTCTAGCCGCGCCCAAGCTCAGGGCAGGCACAACCTAATACCACAAATAGAAAACTAGATATTGCCTGCAAAAAATAAGACCTAATTCTACCTTCTCTCCAAACAGAGTGGTAGTTCAATGGCTATAGAAATTATCAAGCTTACAATAACCCTTATCTTGACTTTCTAAATCAAACTAAAATAAACGTTGCAGTTAATAAACCACACACCCCATCTCAACCAAAGCCTTTTAATACTCCTTAATTGCCTAAAACCTACACAAAATTATTCGCAGAGCCATATATAAAGCTTTGCGAAAGCTTAAATCTTAACCCTTGTAAAGGACTTGAGAAATTGAGGTAATTTTTATTCTTTTAATTTAATATCAGGAAACTCAGCCCTAACATAATAATACGTTTTCTCATAAACCCCCATCATAACATCATCATACTGCTCTTCATGCTCTGGGTCATAATCAGGCATATCATCTTCATTATTAGGATATTTTAAAATAGCTTTTTGCATCTCAATATCAGCTATTTTTAGCAGATTGAGAGCATCACTCTGATCAAGCTCTAAATACTCCATTTCCCCAGGGCCATGCTTGGCAAATACTTTGTTTAATGCAACATATTGCTCTTGTTGTACGATTATTCCCAGCTGGCCTACCAACTCGGCAGGAAAATAAATTTTTCTTTTTGACATCTTAAAAGCTCTGAACCTTCTGTATGGATACAACATAATATTGAAACACGTATTAAAATACGCACAAATAAAAGCATGCTATTCAACACACCCCAGCAGTACCACCAACTCGAAAGGCTATTAACAATAGATAAGAAACTGTCTACAGAACGCATTCAAGACGGCCACTTAATACCTGTAAACATTTATATATCTGGAAATCTATAGCTGGTAACACTTTTTAATTCAATAGCAGAAAACTCTCCCCCTTCCAAAAACTCAATTGCCCTCCCAGTCTTCTTCCAACACCACCACATAACTTACCCCTAAAGCCCTGGCCACCTTAAACACCGTCCTTACCGTCGGCATACACCGCCCCGCTTCCAGTGTCTGAAAATACCGCACTGACATTTCTGCCCGCTCAGCAACCTGCTCCTGCGTCATTTGCAATTGGGTCCGTAGCCGCCGGATATTTTTCCCAATCACACGCGATAAAATCACAGATTGCGCTTTATTATTCGTAGAACTTTCAGCCATAAGACGATGAATAATGCGTTAACTCTAATAGAATCAATCACCCACAAAATATATCTCATATCCAGCCCTTATACGTACCCAATTTGGGTACATTATAGCATGTATCTAGAATGGGGACATGGAAAAGACTATACATAATGCAGCATACAAAGAACTGATTCTTTGGCTAAAGGAGTGCCGGGAAAGAAAAGGCTTTAGTATGCGCGACTTAGCTGATGAACTTGGCGTATCTCACTCCTGGATCGGCAAAGTCGAACAAATGGAAAGGCGACTGGATGTTTACGAATATGTAAAGCTTTGTGAAAGTTTGAGTGTTAACCCCAGTAAAGGGCTAGAAAAGCTTAAATAAATATTTCTAATATTAAAAACAGACATTCTGCTAACGTTAGATCATGCACTAAAACACACTCAACACAAGAATAAAAAGCTACCAAAATCAACTATAGTGCTTACGGTAGTACCCCCTCCCAAATAAGTACAATCGCCAACTTATAACACTAACAATGTTCCGCTAATATAACGAGCTTCGCAATTGGAAGCTTTATATATCTATAAAAGGTAGGCATAATGGCAACAGAAGATATTGAGTTTGAATGGGACGAAGATAAAAACAATAAAAACATTTTCAGGCATGGCATTGATTTCTGGGATGCGGTATATATTTGGAATGATCCGTTACGTCAGGAAAGATATGACATCGAACACAGCAAACAGGATGAAGATCGCTGGATAACAATTGGGGCTTCCAGACTAGGGGTACTGATGGTTGTCTATACCGATAAAGTGCATTTTGAAGATAGCGAAATCAGAGTCATTTCTGCAAGGTTGGCTTTACCACATGAAATACAAAAATATCAAAACAGAACATTCTCTTTAGGAAACTGATGATGACGATAAAAAAAGTGAAGTTATCAGAGGCGTTGAAGAAAAAAGGGAAAAGTCGGGAAAAGCTGGTTAAAAGCATGTCAGCGCGGGAGATAAAGCGGCGAGCTGATTCAGATCCTGACAACCCGGTATTAAACGAAACACAGCTAGAAGAGTTTGAGTTCGCAAACAAAAAAAGAGAAGACGATGAAAAAAGTTAAAGCAAAACTCTCTGAAACCCGAAAACGACTAGGTAGAACCAACTGGGCCAAAGTGAAAAACGATGGAAGCAGCGGCAAAGCACCTTCTCTTTCATCAAACACACAACGCAATAATAAAAATTAATTTTAATATAAACGAAACGTATACGAAAGATAAATGCAACTACCGGGCTGAATAGCAACACCTTCTTTTGGGATGACTTTCGTCTGGCATAGCGACTTTGGCCTATGCTGTCTCTTTTTTGTATTGTTTAAATACTGCAACTGGATGCCTGATCGGAGTCGGGCATGACAGGCTTATTATTTCGACGATCAAAGTATTTTATGTGTTATTTACTCTGGCTTGTCTTCATGCCTGCAGCAGCAACAAGAAATTATCATGTGAAATAAGCCAATCAGGCGCCCACCTTCGTCGCTCTGCTCAAGAAAGCCATCGCTGCAAACGGGATATCTTCATACAACAGTATATATCAGGTTTGTTAAGCTACCTTGCGCTTAACAAATTATCTGAATATCGATAATGTATTGATGTTCATCGCATAAAAATTTTATGATGTAATCCACCTGATCGAACTTTTGAGGTTAATTTTTTGTTAACCAAATTCATATAAATTAGTGTTTACACTGGGTAGTATTTATTCAAGATAGGCATATACACCTCAAGGAGAAAGCAGTATGCAACTCAATGACAAGCAAGAAGCCATGTGTACATCAAGCCAGTGGGATTTTTCAGATATAACAGCCATTTTTTTAAATACCACACTGAAAAAATCACCTGAGCAGTCACATACCGAGGGCCTATGGCAAATCAGTAAAACCATTTTTGAAAAGAATAACGTTCAAGTGGATGAGGTTCGCTTAGTCGATCATGATATTGCCTTTGGTGTTTGGGGCGATATGACAGAACATGGCTGGGACAAAGATGACTGGCCACAAATCTATGCCAGAGTACAAGCTGCTGATATTGTCATTATTGGTACCGCTATTTGGCTAGGTGAAAAAACATCTGTCTGCACGCAATTGATTGAGCGCTTATACGCTAACTCTCATCTACTCAATAGTCAGGGGCAGTATGCTGACTATGGCAAAGTGGGTGGCTGCTTAATTACCGGCAATGAAGATGGCGCTAAACATTGCGCAATGAATATTTTATATTCCTTACAACATTTAGGTTATGTCATTCCTCCACAAGCTGATGCGGCCTGGTTAGGCGAGGCCGGTCCTGGCCCGTCTTATCTTGATGCAGGCTCTGGTGGGCCAGAAAATGATTTCACCAATCGCAATACCACTTTCATGACCTGGAATTTAATGCACATGGCACGCCTGCTCAAAGATGCTGGCGGTATTCCAGCACATGGCAATCAACGTTCAAAATGGGATGCAGGTTGTCGCTTTGATTTTGCTAACCCCGCTTACCGATAAATCGCATAAACTGTGACTGGTATTGATCAAGTAGCAGTCGCAGTTTATCCTAACACAAGTTTATTTAATAAAAATTTTCAGCGACTTAATCTGTTTTAACAACCTATAGAAACAAAAGCCAATAACAATAATGACTAAACTTGAACACGCCATCGCTCAAAACAAAATAATACGTGCAATGGGAATTGATGATGCACCTTTTGTTAAGGAACGAGGCTCTCCGGTTAACTTTGCTGCGACAATCTGTGCCAATACTCGCTTCGAAGGCATGCTCTGGGGCTAGGTAGCCCAAGATGGTAACGATGCTACACAAACCATTATTGATTGCGTGCAACAGAGTAAGTTTTATGCCCAGTTACATATTCTGTTATTAGATGGTATCGCGCTTGGTGGGTTTAATATTGTTGATCTACCATACTTAAACGATGTACTGCAACTACCTTGCTTATCAGTTATGCGCAAGCAACCTGATTTCGATGCCATTGACCAAGCACTGCAACATTTTTCTGACTACGATATTCGGCGCAAGCTGGTGGCAAATGCAGGCAGGGTCTATGAGCAGGCTGGCTTTGTATTCCAGGTTGCCGGTTGCAACGTTAACACCGCAGCAGATGCGCTAGCTAAATTGACCGACACGGGTAAAGTGCCTGAAGCACTAAGGCTAGCTCATCTTATCGGTGCTGCCGTTAAAACCGGGGAGAGTAGCAATCGCGCATAATACAGAAAAGACCACTATTCACGTGCACCAATATTAACCCGCCTTATAAAAAAGAAAAGCTGCTAAGGCAATAAGCTCTCTCTAACTTACTGCCTTAGTATTATCTTCAATACATCAAAATACTTAAGTTAGCTTTATTACAAGCTAGAGCAACTGCAGGCAAGCTGCCTTACTAAGTTGCCTACAGATAGTAGCTTGATTAGTTAGCATCTACTTGTATGTTTGCAAAAACGCTATTAGCAAACCCACCGTTGTCATGGTCATTAACCAATAGCAGACGCATATTGCTGCCAGTAAAAAAATCACCTACCGGAATAACAAAACGTTGGTTACCAAAACCATTATAACTAAAACCACTGATGCCCCAACTCTGACTGCCATATACCTGGAATACACGCTCGGTATTTGTGCTGTTTGTTTCACTAAAGCCTAAGCCATGAATTTCGCCTTGAATATTGCTGGAGAAGTCGAAGCTCACAGTCGTATTAGCTTGAATAGAAAATGTTTCTGTTGTGGCACGCCAGCGATTGCCATTGAGTGTCATTAAGCAGCCATCTGTTGATACAGAGATATTGCCAGTATTACTGTCGTCTTGATCAGCAAATGCTGTTGTTGTGCTTAGATCAATGCACGCTGTTGGTGGCGGTGGCGGTGGCGGTGGCGGTGGTGGCACAGCATCACTTAACATCACATTACTCACCATGGTTGTGTTATCAGCAACGCCGCTATCTTTGTCGTTCGCAATAACAAACCCCATATTGTCTCCTGTATAAAATTGACCAACAGGGATCGTTATTGATTGGCTGGCGCCATTACCGGTATAAGTAAAGTCTGTTAGCCCCCAACTTTGGGTACCGGCCAACTTGAAAATTCTATTGCTGCTCGCCGTGCTATCTTGATCAAAACCAACCCCATGCACTTCACCTGTACTGTTAGCGACAAAGTCAAACGTGATGCTCGACGCTGCACTAATCGAAAAGCGCGTGCTGGTCTGCCGCCAGACGTTACCACTCAGGCTAATTGAGCAACCGTCGCTGGTAAAACTACCCGGATTATTATTGCCATAAGCGACGGTATCAGTGAAATCAATACAGCCTGATGGTGGCGGTGGCGGTGGCGGTGGCGGTGGCGGTGGTGGCGGTGGCGGTGGCGGTGGTGGCGGTGGCGGTGGCGGTGGCGGTGGCGGTGGTGGCGGTGGCGGCGGTGGCGGCGGTGGCGGTGGTGGTGGTGGCAAAGCACTATCCGCGATATATTCCATCGCCAGCTTATCTAACGCAACTGTATAGCCTGTACTCTGCACATTTCTTCCCACCAGTTCAACACGGATAATATGCTCGCCCGCAGTCAGGTTATATTGCCCCATATCAATATTCAGAAATGACTCACTGGCATATTGATCAACATCATTGCCTATTGCGTTACCATCAATGCTCAAACTCACAATGCCACGTGATGCCGCCCGCTTATAGCGGAAACGAATATCATATCGACCAGCACTCTGAATAGGCAAAATATATTCGACATACTCACCCAGACTATTGGCATTGAGTTTTACAAAAGCATCACCACTGGCATTATTATCTGAAATCGTGGTAATGCTGCCGCCAATTGTATCGTTATGTCTGACTAAGTTTTCAAACTGAATATTTTTAGGATTGCTTATCGGCCAAGGCTCTATCTGCATACGCTCAGCCCAATTTTCATATTGTTGCAGTAACTGACTTACTCTAGCCTGCTGGCTATTCGCGAGGTTATTTCTCTCTGTTGGGTCGTTACTGATATTATAAAGCTCCCAAGCCTTGTTGCGCCTGCGTACTAATTTCCAGTCGCCAATACGAATGGCCTCATTACCTTCATGCTCCCAGTAAAATGCACGCTCTGGGTTTGCTGGCGTATTACTGAGCAAAGGCATAAAACTCTCGCCTTCGGCAGGCCCAATTGCATTGCCTTGATATTCACTGGGATAACTCGCCCCCGCCAGCTCTAACACTGTTGGCATAATATCGACGATATGTGCTGGCTCGCGCGTCACTAATCCTGGGTTACTTAACCCAGCAGGCCAATGCATGATCATTGGCGTGATAATGCCACCCTCATGCACCATGCTCTTATACTTTCTATAGGGTGTGTTACTCACATTAGCCCACGACTTGCCATAGGCGGCATAAGAGTTTGCTGAACCTGCTTGCGAGGCATTATTGTTTGGCCCACCTGAGAGCGCACCATTATCAGATAAAAACAGTATTGCCGTATTATTATAAATATTTGAGGCTTTAAGGTGATCAATCAAGCGACCAACATTTTGATCTAAGTTATCGATTTGTGCCGCATAAGCAGCCATTTTTAAATCTTCAGTATTCTGATTAACATTATTCCAATTTTTATAATCAGCTGCTGATAACTGCGTACCTTGCGCCACAATACCACTTTGCACTTGGCGATTAAAACGCGCATTCCGCGTTTGCTGATAGCCGTTTCTATAGCGATTACGGTATTTATTAAGATCTGCTTGTTTCGCATGCAAAGGAAAATGCGGTGTAATATAAGCAAGATAGAGAAAAAATGGTGCATTATCGCTTTGCGCTTCATCAATAAAACCCATTGCCTGATCAGTAAACGCATCGGTTGAATACCAATTGCCACTTGGCGTCACTTTATTTTCATTTAGAAACACTTCACGATTACCAACATTAGGATGTGGCGGCCAAAAATAGACGCCGCCGCCTTGTGGAATACCATAAAAGCGATCAAAGCCACGACGATTCGGGCGGTTTTCAACGGCTGACCCCACATGCCACTTACCGACCGCTATTGTTCGATAACCTGCGGGCTGTAATGCTTCAGCAATCGTGACACTAGAACGATTAAGAAAGCCACGGTAGGCGGGATAATCTTTATCAGAAGTTAAGTGGCCTATACCTGCCTGAAAAGCATGGCGACCGGTTAGCAAGCTGGCTCTCGATGGTGAACAACGTGATGTATTATAAAAATGAGTGAACAGCGCCCCATCGTTGGCAAGCTGGTCTAAATTAGGTGTTTCAATTTCAGAGCCCATGATCCCGAGATCCGAATACCCCATATCATCAACCATAATAACGATGATATTAGGTTTATCCGGGTCCGGTGTTTGTGCATACGATAAAAGTGGTAATAAGTAGGCTATAAGCCCTAAAAACAATAGCTTATGCCCTGTCATCATATCAGCCTGTCTCTTGCACTTGTTCATATTCCCCCCATAGAACGTTTCATTAGCGCTGAGCATCTTAACGAATCATGCTAAGCAACACAGTAACTTAGAAGGTAAAGAAAAAACTCGGTCTCTTAATAAAAGGTGGGCGACATAAAATAAATGATCATTTTCTAATAATATCGATCATTAAAAATTGAATCATTAATCACACGATAAGCAGATTGTTATTTAATGCCCTTGATACCGACCTTTATTTATATAAGGCTATGCTTGCCTGCGCTGCAGCCGATATTAACGCCTCTTCCCCAAAGGCGGGCGGCTATTTGACATTAGTTTATCCAGTTTAATTTGTGCTTTTTTTGGCTCAGCAATATCGCACGCTTCGAGCATTTCACATTCATCTTTGTACATTTGCGCAACACTGACTGGATAATGGCGACAATCTTCTGGTCGGTCATCGTATATTTGGCAGGTATATTTTTGTGTATCAGGCGCTTGTGTTAGCCAAGGACAGCGAGTTAACTGCTTGCCGTCACTAGGGTTTACCCAGATAACTCCCTCATCTACATATTCATAAATATCAGGTCGGAAAATACGCCACATTTCGATATCACGCGCGCTGGCTGATAAGCCACCGTCGCTATAGTTAATACAGCATTTACCACATTGATTACATTCTTTCATGAATATATACCTATTTAAGCCGATTCATACTGCTCTACTTAAGACACACAAGTATATATGTAAGTATAGATGCTATATACAGCATCTTATTAAATAGCTTCGTTACCCAAACAAATGTGAAAACACTGCGAACTGACTTATCTCAATCATTACCTTATAAAGGTGTTTTCTGAATATTTAGATGAGATAACTCATATGCGTTATCGAACAAATCCTGAAAGTCGTCATTGATATTTTCAACAATTGCACGGCCACTATGGCTTATCGATACAAACTTACCTCGTCCATCATAAGGACTCGAAACCAACTTAATATAATCATAATCTTCCAAACGATGCAAAGCACTGCTAATGACTGGCCTGGATAAATGAAACACTTTAGCTAATGCCGCAGGTGATACTGCTTTATCTGAAAGATACAAAAAACATAGAATCACAAAATGCTTAGTTTTTAGATTGTCTGGTAATACTTTTTTTAAACAGGCTAGCGTTACTTGATTAATTTTATACGCTTCCATAAATAGCCCAATAGCTTTCATTACACCCTTCCTAAAAAAACCTATAGTTAGTTCACACTTATACTTTAGTCCGCCTAGTACGACTCTTCTCACTAGATAAGCAGCTTACGAAAACACTGTTTTACAGACTAAATGGGCCCATAGGTTTTAAGTAAACTATTTTCATACTATTTGCAGTCTATTATTTTCCTACGTAACAAAACCTTATTTGGATTTTATTTATTTTATTATCTTGAATAAAAAAACTAGACCCTCACGGCTTAGTGACTCTTATAACGAAAGGTGACAGCACTCGCGTTATCACTTCTTATTTATTAGCTGATAAGCAAACGCGAACAATACTCAAAAGCGACATAAAATTCTCGCCGGTGTAAGCAACTATCAATCACTGTATTTTTTATTAGGCACATAATGCCATGACAAAATACAGACAAAAAAAAGACACTAATATGCACTTTAGCAACTGATGATTAATTCCAACCCCTGTCAGCACTAACAGCAAAGAGCTATTGACAACGTATCAGCAACTTAGTCCCAATAAGCACTTTTGGTCCAAGCTAGTTTAAACTATTTCACTTGTTACAAATATTCGCAATTACGCTATAGCCATTGCTGATTTGGGACTATTTCCTGCTTTTTTCGTCTGCCATATCAAGTGACAATATATTTTTTGAGCAATTTCAATTAATATCAATTCTAGACAATATCTATAAATATTAATTAAACGATAATAAACATATTGCAAATAGCAACATACAAGTCTATTTAATTGATACTTATACAAAATTTGATTGCTTAAAATGACACAAGCTTTAATTGTCTTAAAAGTGTCTGCTTTATTTGCCTGCAGACTCACTAGCGATTTAAAACAAGTGTCAAAGGTGTGTCACGATGTCGAACCGTAGCTATTCTGTTTCTTTTTTTATTACTGTGCTCTCGTTAATTCTGATCGCCTGCAGCAACAGCAATACTTCTCTTGATGATGGCGGTAATGGCGGTGATTTAAATATCTCGAATAGCTCAACAACCTCGAATGACCCAGCAGATAATCAGGCACCAACAGCCACTATTATTTTTCCCACATCTGCAGCACTGAGCAATCAGAGCCGGATCACAGTTAGAGGTACAGCCACCGATCCTGAAGGCAGTGAAATCACAACAGTACGCGTTAATGGTGTTGATGCTATAACAAACGATGGCTTTGCCACTTGGTCTGCCAATATCCCTTTAGTAACAGGCATTAACCATCTATTGGTTGAGACTGGTGATATTGTACTTAATCAAAATAGTAATGCGGCAGAACTGTCTATCGAGAATGCGCCTATAATACATTTCCTTTCGGGTATAGCATTAGATAGCACTAACAATCGACTTTTAATTTCCAATAGTGAGAGGCCCAGCCAGTTATTAACGATTGATTTGAACGATAACTCCCGCACAACTTTCTCGGGCTTCGATTTGGGTAACGGCCCTGAGTTACTCTCGGTTCAAGATATCGTTATAGATAGTGAAAACAATAGAGCACTGCTGATTGACCGAAATCATTCTGCTTTAATCGCTGTTAGTTTAAGCAGCGGTGATCGCCAGATTATTGCTGACGATACTATTGGCAGCGGACCCGGTTTTCGATTTGCTGAAGATATTGTTTTAGACGCTTTAAATGATCGCGTACTACTCATCAGCTCTAACCCTGACCAACTACTCTCGATTGATTTACGCAATGGTAACCGCAGTCTTATTTCTAATAATATTACAGGTGTAGGAACAAATTTTAGCAACCCCAAAGGCATTGCTTTAGATAGTAGCAATAACCTTGCATTGGTTACTGATACTTTTCATAACGCTTTGTTTGCGGTTGACTTAAGTAACGGCAACCGCAGTATCATTGCCAACGCTGTCACAGGAGCTGGGCCTGAACTACAAGAGCCAGAATCTGTGGCTATTGATAGCGCACATAATCGCGCACTCGTGACAGATACAAACTTAGATGCGCTATTGGCGATTGATTTAGATACTGGCGACCGCACTATTATTTCAGATAATAATACCGGTACCGGCCCTGAGTTTGTTTTCACATCAGATATGGTGTTGGACCTTGGCAACAACCGCATCTTACTAACGGACAATGGCAGTAATTTAGTACTCTCTGTCGACTTAAGCAATGGCAATAGATCCATTCTTGCCAGCAGCATGACAGATACCGGCCCTGGCCTTAACTTCCCGAGTGATATGATCTGGGACAATGATAATAATCGCTTACTGGTTTTAGATATTACGCCCAGTATATTATCTGTCAATACGAGTAATGGTCGTCATCAGGTAATTGCGGATAATAGCAATGTCACCAGCGGCACTGAGTTTGGTCTTGCACAAGCCCTTGCCTTGGATAATGTTAACAACAGACTATTGGTTACCAATCTATTTCCTGCCACAGGTGTACTTGCTGTTGATCTCACTACAGCTGAGCACAGCATATTAAGTGATACTAATAATGGTAGTGGCGTTACGTTCAGCTTTCCAACAGATATTGTCTTAGATGCAGCCAATAATCGCGCCTTAGTGATTGATACCAATCTAAATGCTTTAATTGCCGTTGACTTGAATAATGGCAATCGAAGTATTCTTTCTGATATAAATAATGGTAGCGGTCCTAACTTTAGTGACCCCGATGGTCTATTGCTTGACAGCGATAATAACCGCGCACTGGTCACTGATATTGAACTGGATGCTATAGTTGCTGTCAATTTGGATAGTGGCGCCCGCTCTATCATTAGCGATAGCAGCACTGGCAACGGCCTAAACCTGGACAGACCAACACGAATCGCATTGGACAAACCGAATAACCAGCTCTTTGTTAATGACGAAGAACTAGACGCCTTATTTGCTATTAATATAGTCAATGGTAACCGACAGATCATTGCAGATAGTACTATAGATCAAGGGCCAAGATTTGTGTTACCCAAGGCTGTTATCGTAGATGATGAAAAACAACTGCTTTACGTAGCGGATGCTATTCTAGGGTTATTTGCTGTTGACCCAATAAGCCTGGATCGAATTATTATAACAAGATAAGCGTATCTCTCAGCAAAACTTCGAATATTGTGAATTGCCTACTACCCTTTACAATAACTGTTATTGTAAAGTTAGTATTGCCCTATCAGCTTGCATAAATATCAATAACTGTAATTTGCCTGAAGAGATACTTAATGAAAATTAAATTTTCTTATCACACATTCTTATACGCCTCGTTGCTTGCCATTTGTTTTTATTTATCCGCCTGCTCCAGCGATGAAGATCTCGACGACAGTACAAGCTGGGCTGAGGATATGGCAGATGAGGATTATGCTGATGAAGCTGGAGGCTATGACCTCAACCCTAGCGATGAGGGCTGGCGCAAAGGTAAACTCACTGTTGAGTTCGAAATATTGCAAAAAGCTCGTTTTTACGAACAATCAAAGGCAACGACCACTATCAATTGGGAGTTTATACTCAATGCCACTTTATCCCAAGAGGTTTGGGTAGCGCCGGATTTATCAGAGGGCATTAAACCGAACGCTAAGGGTGAAGCACTAGAAAATATGCTTAATTTCGAGCCCTATTTTATAGAAGATGATCAACTGGCCAGCGAAAAAATGACCGGCCAGGCCATTTATAATATGGAATTTAAAAGCGAAGAACCTAATGCTAACGACTATATATCAATGCATAACCGCATAAACTCTCATGGCGAGTTATTACAATTTTCCATCCATGCAATTAAACCTTCAATATATGGTGACGGCTATCAACTAGATGTCGCGATTGATTATCGCTTAGCTGGCAAGGAAAATCGCAAGAGCGTACACCGTAGCGGTGAAATCATTCAAGACAATAATGAAGGTGAGTTTGAAACAGATCCTTTAAAACTAGCCTTCTATCCCGATCCAACTCAACTAATTGATATCCGTGATATTGGTGGCGATGATGCTCTTTTTCAAAAGACCGAACATGAAGTCAATAAACAGTTCTTTGATTCATTAAAATTAACCGCCTCTACCAGCACTAAAATCTTAACAGATATTCGTACTGGCCTGAAAACCAAAGCCAGCAAAGACAAGTTGAGTTTGCGCTATGTTTATTCAGGCGATAAACAAATACCTTTCCAAGGCGATATAGAAATACTTGCTGCCAAACCTCAAGAAAACCGAATGTCATTAACTGCGACAATAGAAGCAGATTAGGATACTTTTAAAAATATAAAAAGCCGAGTACTGCTAAGGCGGCACTCGGCTTTAAGACAATCCAAAATAATATTTAGTACTTACTTATAAACAAATAAGTCTGTAATAATACAACGGCCACTAATATACGTATCAGCATCACTTAAGTAAACAACAACTCTTTTATCCGCAGCCATTGCCATCATAACAGCACCAGTGAGATGCTCATCTGACTTGCGAATACCAGCATAAGTACTTGAGCAATTTGGCGCACTAAAGCCACCTTCTATTTGTAGCTGAATAATATCGTTGTGCGCCCCTCCCCAAGTACTGTTACTCCCAGAGAAATCTAGTCTAGTAATTTTGCCATCATTTGCCGCAAATGCGACTGAACTACTCATTACTGACAAAAAAATACCAAGTTGAATAGTTTTTTTCATAAAACAGCCTTCTTTTTAATATTTTTAATATAATATGTTTATTACTAACTGATAACTCGTATATCTAATACCACATCTGCAATGTTAGTTATACATAGTATCAAGTAAATAACTGGAAACTTACTATAAGCAAGTGCTCGAACAATATCAAGCTCAGAAAGTTTCTACATCTATAAATCTTTATTGATTAGACCGCCTTTAATTGTATCTATATAACATAGTCGTAATTTGCATTGTTTTAAAGTTTCCCGCAACAAAAGATAAAACACTAGATAACAAAAAGTGTACTAATCAACCGTGTTTAACTATCCTTCATAAGATAGCGTACAGCTACCTTTACTAAAGTTAACCTGTGTATCATATAGTCTATCCAGAACGACATAGATCAAGGAATAAATTCATGACAAAAACACTTTATTTTCTTGTTTTATCTCCCATTTTTTTTCTGGGTATATTGAATTCCCCAGCGCTGGCCAAGTCAAAACCCAATATTATTTTTATGATCGCCGATGATCTAAACGACAGCCTTGGCATAATGAATGGCCATCCGCAGGCGCTCACACCTGCACTCGATGCGTTGGCTGAACAAGGTGTACTCTTTAATAACGCTCAAGTAAATTCACCTATCTGTGGCCCGTCACGTGCCAGCCTACTGACTGGCTTAGAGCCACGTACGACCGGCTATTATGGCTACAATTTCATCGAGGATCATTGGCGTGATAATACTGTTCTCAAGCATGCCGTCACTATACCTGAGCATTTTCGAGCCCATGGTTATCAGGTTTTGCTAACGGGCAAGATATACCATAACAATCAAGAAGATGTTTCAGTATGGTATCAGCAAGGCATACCCCCAAGCTGGGGACCTTGGCCATGGGATGGCACTGCTGATGACGCCTACGAACATGGCACTTTAAGTCCCTGGCGAAATACCTTAGCGCACCCGGCAATGCCTGCCGGTTTTGGCATTGATAACTCTTTTGCGTCATTAGCAAATATCCCAAATGTTAAAGCCAATCCCACAGAAAATATTCCCGGATATCAGGGCTGGCGTTTATTCTTTGAGCCATTTCATTATAAAAATGAAAATGATAGAGATTTATTACCTGATGAGCTCAATGCCCAGTGGGTTATAGCGCAGTTGAATAAAAAGCATAATAAACCTTTTCTGATGCTGGTCGGTTTTAACCGCCCGCATACACCTATGTATGTGCCACAGGAATATCTGGATAAATTTCCACTCGACACATTGCAATTAGCACCTAATAAAGCCGATGATCTGCACGATCTTGCCAAAGGCTTTACTCCGGCAGATGCAAGTTTTAGCACACAAGGTTATGGCTATTACAAATATCAACAAGTTATGGAGCATGGTGAGGTTATGCTTAAGAAATGGCTACAAGCTTATTTAGCCAGCGTAAACTTTGTTGATGAACAAGTGGATAAAATATTATCCGCATTACAAAACAGTGAATATGCTGACAATACCTATGTCGTTTTTACTAGTGACCACGGTTATCATATAGGCGAAAAACAAATGCTATTTAAAAATTCACCTTGGGAAGAGTCAACCCGTGTGCCTTTAATTATTGCAGGTCCTGGTATTGATAAAGGCTACCAACAAGAACAGCCCGTGACACTGGTCGACTTATTTCCCACGTTTAATGCCTGGGCTAATATTTCACAAGCACCCAATATTAAAACCAACCAAAAAAACTTAGATGGGCATAGTTTAGCGCCATTACTGCAAAGTAACACAGAACAACATTGGACAGGCCCAGAGGTGGCACTAACCAGCATTGCCAGTAGCAACAAACTTCAGATGAGACAAGCTGGCGATATCGAGCAACAACATCACAGCATCCGCTCCAAGCGATATCGATATATTCTATCCGCAGCCGGTGGCGAAGAACTTTACGATCATCGGCACGACCCACATGAGTGGCATAACCTGGCAAATGCCAAGCAATATCAACGTATTAGAAAACAGCTACGCAATTCGTTGGATAAGCTACTTAAGCAGAACAAAAAATAGCTTTATTGAATCAGCTGTTTGCGTTGAAATATTTTTGTAAACAATAACTGATAATCACCCGTCTCTAAATTTGCCGCCAGCGACTGTACAGTCATGCTATTGCCCTGTATTTTAATATAGAAAAAGCCTTCTGTATCACCTTTCTGAAAGTGCACTAAATTATCATTAGGTCGGGCCAAGTCATTGGCACTGGCAGCAGCACCTGAAACAATAAACTCTGTCAAACCGCAACTTGCCGCAGGCTTTAAAGCCTGTAAATTATGATCATGACCCGATAAAAACAAATCAACATCACCACAGATATATTCGTCCATAAACTCTCGATAAATTCCGCCACTGACTTTATCGAGCAAAGGATTACCTGGGAAAGTGCTATCATAATTTGAGGCGTTGCCATGTCGGCCATTAGAGATATACGGATGATGCGCGAAAGCAATCTTCCAACTTGCCTGGCTGTTTTTTGACTGCTGCCTAAACCATTCACCTTGCTCGCGTGCATATTGCTCAGGCTCATAAACTGGATTAGGATCAAGTAATCCGACAAAAGGTGCTGAATCCAAACCAAATAACTGAATCAGAGGACGTGTATCCTCTTGGGGATAGGTCACGGTATAATATCTTGCTGGCATATACCACTTATCACTTAATCGGTCTTCTCGATAATGATAAGCTACCTGCACTTCTCCTAAGGCTTGATTACCACCATCGCCATCTTCATGCAGGCCAGTATCATGGTTTCCGAGCACCATATAGAAAGGAAAGTGAAGATTTTTATATGGCGCTTCAAACTTAGTATCAAACTGTTCATCATGAATATGCCTGGGCGTACCATCATAAAAATTATCCCCCATACCAAGAGCAAAATCGCAGCCCTGCTCTGCACACCACTTCTCAATCGCAGCGGCTACTTGAAACTGCCCAAGGTTCGCCTTACCTGTATCACCTATTGCGACAAAACGTACTATTTTGTCTATATCACCGCTGCCAACAACTAAAGGAATAGGCTTGAATATCGCCTCAATATAAATATTTCCACCCAGTAACGCTCGGCATTTATTGGCTATTGTTTGATCACAATCACCTTCCCAACGATCTAATACATGCCCTTCATCCGGCACCGCACGAAAAGTGGTAATTGAATCTTCAATAGCAAGGTCCAACGCATTATAGTCTTCGACTCGACAGACCCCGGCATCACTCCGGCAATTAATAATATTGGGGTCAGACACAACTTCACCCCGCCCAGTGACAATAACATTGATACTACATGCTGATAGACCTAAAACACCGCATAACAAGAGCCCTTTAACTATTCCTGTCATACTTAACCCCTTATTGTTTCATTACATCTTATAAGTGCTCAACATCTCTACACCGCCTTAAAACCTATACCACAAAAACTTAACATTTATATTGCATTGCTAAAATAAATCAATCACTTTGCTTTGAATTATATTGCCTTATTATTCTATCTAACTGATTAGCAAATGCCTGACGATCGCTATGGCTGTAGGGGCTTGGGCCGCCAGTATCAATACCGCTTGCCCGTAATGTCTCCATAAAGTCACGCAAACTCAAGCGCGCTCGAATAGTATCCGTCGAGAAGCACTCGCCTCTTGGGCTTAATACATGGGCTTGCTTAGCTAACGCATCTGCTGCCAGTGGAATATCAGCGGTTATCAATAAATCACCGGCAGCTATACGCTTAACAATTTCCTTGTCGGCCTCATCAAAGCCCGCTGCAACTTGTAACTTACTGATATAAATAGACTTTGGTATATTTAATGCTTGATTAGACACTAACATCAATTGCAGTTTATTACGTTCAGCTGCTCTATATAAGATGTCTTTGACAACCACAGGACAAGCATCAGCATCGATCCAAACTTTCATTCGCTATGAACTCCTCCTATCCAACTGGCTTCACTGTAATTTCACCTAACAAGTTGAATAATAACAATACACTATACTTCTTGCTGGCTAAGCTGTATAGCTTCAATTCATTACGACAGGTATCATGATGGTAAAGCAAAACTTCCTTCTTTTTGCAGCTAGCACTTTATTTGTTTTGTTGTTATCTTCATATGCAGCATACGCTAAGCAACTACCTAGCAAAGAAAAAATTAGTCACATTGTAGAAGCATTATTGGAGGAAGAGCCTGCGAGTTTAGTCGAAGGTGAAACTGGCTATGCGAAAAATAAAGGCGTTAAGCTCTGGTATGAAATTTTAGCGCCTAAAACCTCGAGCAAAGGCAGCATTCTACTTATTATGGGCCACTCTGCACCCGCTTTATCTTGGCCACCTTATTTTTTTCAACCACTCATTGATCAAGGCTATACGATTATTCGTGCTGATCACCGCGGCCTAGGAATGTCGGACTGGTTGCATGATTGGCAAGAGGCAAATGCATATAGCATCCATGACATGGTAGATGACAACATTACCATTCTAGATACTCTTAATATCAAACAGGCGCATATTATTGGCTTTTCGGCAGGCGGGATGATTGGACAACAGTTAGCTATTAGCCATCCGCAAAGAGTAGAAAGCTTAACACTGATTGGCTCAAGTGGTGACATTAGAGATAACTCAATACCAGGCTATCCGGGCGATCCCAATTACCCAAAAGACTTTGCTAATGCCATCGAGTTATTTAATGCCCAGCCGCTATCTACCGCACAAGCCATAAAACAGCAAGTAGCGATCTTTAATGTCTTCAGAGGCGATGACAGCTATAAAACGGATAGTCGCTGGGTTGCACATATGGCTTATACGGAAATACATTACCGCAAAGGCTTTAACCCTGATGTCAGCCAACAACATGATTACGCTATTGGACGCTCACCTGCACGTTATGCCGGATTAAAGCAGCTCGGCATGCCAACACTTATTATTCATGGCGAAAAAGACCCGGTCATCCCGATTGAGCATGCAAAGAAAATGGCTGACCATATTTCTGATGCAGCTACTCTCTATATAGACAAGCTAGGGCATGATATAACACCAACACATACGCCAGCAATGCTTGAAGCAATATCTACGTTGCTTAGCAGTACTGACAAATAACAATAGGCAATCTATTTATATAAACAATGCTTATCCACTTTGTTGTTGACGTCTAACGGTAACACTCTGTCCACCAATTCCCCAATTATCTGTTTCCACCTCATCGATAATCACCATTGTTGTCGCAGGGTTTTTACCCAGTTCTTTTTGTAGCAATTCTGTAACACCTGCTATTATTTTTTGCTTTTTTTCTGCAGTTAATCCATCTGGCGTTAATTTTAAATTCACATACGGCATAGCTCTACCTCTTAAATTAATATTTCATGACAAACTTATTGCAGCATACTATCGTAAATAGCATTGCTTTTCACGTTTGAACTATGATCAGAATTTTTATTTTATTACTCCTGCCAAAACTTAAAAATACAACGTTCTAACAAACATTACGCAATACTTTAAACACTCGATTATTCACTTAACTGTCATTCCAGATTGATATCGTTTTTTTGCGAACACTCCTCAATGGATCTCTCTTTAAATAGCAAAGGATATATTAATCATGATGATTAAGCGCAGTCGTGTTTTTAATCTTATATTTTCATTCTTTATTTCAATAACATCTATCCTCTACAGCAACATTGTTTTAGCTGCAGCACCTGCAAACTACTACAATAGTGTAGACAGCAGCTCTGCTACCGCTTTACGCAACAGCTTGCATGCTGTTATTGATGATCATATTCGCTTCCCTTATACATCATCGAACACTGACACCTGGGACATATTGGAAATGGCCGATGAAGACCAGACAAACTCATCGAATATAACAGCAATCTATCGCAACAGCAGCTATACCAAACAAGGTGGTGGCAATAACTCATATAATCGTGAACATAGCTGGCCAAAGTCATATGGCTTTCCAAATGATAACAGCTCGAATTATCCCTATACTGATGCTCACCATCTATTTTTGGCCAATAGCAGTTATAACTCTTCTCGTGGCAATAAATTCTTTGACGACTGCAACTCAGGCTGCACTGAAAAGACAACTGTTAGCAATGATGGTCGTGGCGGCAGTGGTGATTCAAATTGGGCAGATAGCAATAGCTGGCAAGTCTGGTCGCAGCGCAAAGGCGATATTGCCAGAGCAATGTTTTATATGGATATCCGATATGAAGGCGGCTCACATGGCGTAACAGGTGCTAATGAGCCTGACCTTAGACTCACCAACTCAAGCAACCTGATTGCGACTACCGGTGGCAATAGCTCTATAGCCTACATGGGATTATTATCAACCTTACTCCAATGGCATGCCGATGATCCTGTTGATGCCATTGAGCAAGCACGTAATGATATAGTTTTCTCTTTTCAAGAGAATAGAAATCCTTTTATTGACAACCCTCAATGGGTCGCCTGCCTTTACCAAAATCAGTGTAGCAGTACGCCAGCCATACCAACACTGAATAACGGCGATACTATTTCGAATATTTCTGCTGCTGCTGGCCAGTGGCGATATTACAAAATCAATATTCCCAGCAACGCCTCAAACTTACAAATCTCAATCAGCGGCAGTAATGGCGATGCTGATTTATATACTCAAATAGCCAGCCAACCTACAACGACAGACTATAACTGCCGCCCATACCTCAATGGCAGTAATGAAAGCTGCAGCTTTGCCTCACCAGCTGCTGGCGAATATCATATAGGTGTCAGGGCTTATGAGGCTTTTTCTGGCTTATCTTTAAATGTAAACTACTCAACAGGGAGTTCAAGCGGCCCAGCGGGTGGTGATACACATAGCAATTTATCAGGCTCTCAAGGTCAGTGGCGTAATTTTAGCATTACTATTCCCGCAGGAAGTTCTCGCTTAGAGGTCAATATGTCTGGCGGTGCTGGCGATGCTGATTTATATGTCCGCCATAATGCCCTGCCCACCTTGTCTAACTATGCTTGCCGACCATGGCTCACAGGAAATACTGAGAACTGCACCATTGATACCCCATCAACAGGCACTTGGTATATCAGTATTTATGGTTATGAAGCCTATAATAGTGTCGACTTAGAATATCATTTTTACGATTAGCACTGAATAAGCAATATAGAAAACACTAAGGGCCTGTAGACCTGTTCAAACAGGCCCTTAGCTTATACACTAGGCTTATCTCAACGATCAATACCTTAAAGGGGTAGGCAATGTGAGTCTACAGAGTCATATCGCATTATTTTTTACTATGTTTGTGCTGGCTTTTATCCCTAGCATGAGTGTATTAACTGTCGTTGCAAGATCAGCTCACTCAGGCTTAAGTCACGGCATAGCGGCTATTCTAGGCATTACATGCGGCGATATTGTATTTATTATTATTGCTGTTTATGGCTTATCATTTCTCGCTGAAACAAACACTACTTTATTTGTGTTTATTAAATACATTGGCGCCTTATACCTTATATATTTAGCGATCACTCTATGGCGTGCAGCCTCTTTTTCTGACAGCACTAATTCTATCAACCGCGCCTCGCTTTTTTCGAGCTTTTTAGCCGGGCTTTTAATTACACTTGCAGATTTTAAAGCTATTGTTTTCTATCTTGGCTTTCTACCCGCATTTATGGACTTATCTACAAGCGACATTGTCCAAAGCGGCATGCTTATTTTAACAGCCGCACTAGCTATTACACTTGCAAAGCTACCTTATGCTTTAGTGACAGACAAAGCAATGCTTCTCTTTAAGACACATAAAATAAGAATACTGATTAATAAAACCGCTGCTCTTATTCTTGCTATAGTTAGCATTTCATTGCTGCTTAGTCATTTTATATCAACTCAGTGACGTACTTTCCTATGAAAAAAATCTGTATTTATTGTGGCTCGAGCCTTGGTAAATCGCCAAACTACCGCGAGCATGCTAAACAATTAGCAACGTCATTGGCTCAACGCAAAATCACTTTGGTTTATGGTGGCGCCAGTATTGGCCTGATGGGAGATATCGCCGATACTGTTTTGGAACATGGCGGCGAAGTGATAGGTGTTATTCCACAGTCCTTAGTCGAACGAGAGCTGGCGCATAAGGCGCTTAGTCAATTAATTATTGTCGATAGCATGCACGCTCGCAAAGCAAAAATGGCCGAGCTTTCTGATGCTTTTATTGCAATGCCTGGCGGCTTAGGCACATTAGAAGAGCTGTTTGAAATATTAACCTGGCAGCAACTTGATCTTCATCACAAACCGTGCGGCCTGTTGAATATCGATAATTATTATGCTCAGCTAATCGTTTTTTTAAAACACATTGTTGATCAGGGCTTCGCCAAGCAACACGATATCGAACGGCTACTTGTGCATCAGCAGAGCAATGCTTTACTTGATGCACTGCTAACAACTACAAAATAAGAATAAATTAGACCTCGATCAATTGCAGATTACCTACGCCTGGCAATACTTTAAGTCGCTTATTTCGTTCATTCAACACATGGTATTGGACGGATTTGACAGTATCAATAAATACCCACTCACCCACCGCTTCATCATGTCTCAATGTCAACTGCATGAAGCCCCGATGTTCAGTATTTACATATTGTAGCGCTTCTGATAACTGCACCAAAGAACCTGCTAATAAATCAGGGTTAATATCTGGCAAAAAGCTCTCAAGCCCAGGTGAAGAGACAGCTGGCGTTGCAAATTCCACACCTACTCTCACACCGCCTGCATTACTTAAATTACTAGCCCATGCATTATGCGTATCACCTGCTAATGAAATAAGATTCTTACCTAGTGCCATGGCAGTTTGTAATATTTTTTCACGAGCTGCTGGATAACCATCCCAGGCATCCAGGTTAAATGGCAGTACAGGTGCGGCAAGGATTGCTTGCTCGTTAAGCGTTAAATCACCTGGGTTTGTTTGCGCTTTGACAAGCAATGCTTGATAGTCAGTCAAACTGATTTGCTGAAATAGCAATGGCGCTGGGAGCAGGATCGGCGTCATCAAGACTTGCTGCCCCAAAATCTGCCATGTGGCATTTGAGTTTTGCAAGCTCGTGGTAAGCCATGTTAGTTGATCCTCCCCCAGCAGACGCCGATTTATATCAGTCAAATCGGCGCTGAACCTAGCTGCATCAAAGCTACCGTCCGGCAAAAAGTATTCAGGATAGGCTAACTGTTGATCACGGCCAATCAACCGGGTGTCGAGCATATGCAAACTGAACAAATCGCCAAAGTCAAAGCTTCGAAAAATCTTCTCACGGTTGCCTATTTCTGTCTCCCGAATAGGCATCCACTCAAAATACGCTTGCAAGGCATTGGCCTTACGCACAAAGAAATCACCTTCGCCCTCATTATGATTTTCTGCACCTTCGCGCCAAGTATCATTAGTTACCTCATGATCATCCCATACGACAATAAAAGGTAATTTTTGATGCACTAATTGCAAATCTAAATCACCACGATATTGCGCGTAACGTCGACGGTAGTCATCAAGGCTGATGATTTCTGTTACTGGTTCAACAACACGCCCTAATGCCTCAGCATCTTCTGAGGCGAAACCATCTTTTTCATATTCATAGATATAATCTCCCAAGTGCAAAGCAAAATCTATGTCATCAGCACGTTTAGCTGCCTCGCGATAGACATTGAAATAGCCGGCGGGATAGTTCGAGCATGAAAATACAGCCAAGCTAATTTCATCAATGGCACCATAAGGTAGTGTGCGTGTTACACCCATTGGTGAGCGTATTCCATCAGCACCATAGAAGCGATAGTAATATTGCTGGCCGGCTTGCAAACCTGTCACATCAATCTTAACGGTATAATCTAATGTTTCATCTGTTAATGTTTTACCGTAGGCTACCACATGGCGGAAGCGCTTATCTTTAGCAACTTCCCAATGCACCAAAACAAAGCCGGGGAAACGTGGGGTTGCACGCGTCCAGATAATTACCCGGTCATGTAAGGGGTCACCACTGGCAACACCATGCATAAATCCCTGTGGCGTACAGCTACTAAGCAATGTGCCTGCCATCGTGGCACCGGCAGTTGCGGCCATCCCTTTTAAAAATTGTCGTCGGCTAGCAGTAAAATTAACTGGCATGATGGAAAACCTTAATTTATTTAACTTTGATGTAAGTTAAACAAGGCTGCATGATATTTTTATTAAAAGGCTATGAGGCTTTTATGACGACGGCTAAATCGGAAAGCATTAAGAACGGCAAGCATTAACAATAACGAATGCTTATAAAAATCGATTGTAGTGTAAGTTGTACCCTAAAACACTTAATTATCTAGACGTTACAGCAATCTTTTTTTAAGCACTATCAACAATACCAATACACCACCAACCATCAGGCCCACTAAAGCATTTAATACTGTTGGTAGTATTGCACTGAAGACTATTCCAATGTAAGAGAGACCCTCAATACTGTGTTCTATATAATGTAGCACATCATGGCTATGTGGCAAGCCATGTAAAATGATACCACCACCGACCAAGAACATTGCCGCTGTACCGACGATAGAGAGTAAGCGCATCAACGCAGGTGAAAACCAAAGTATCGCTCGCCCCAATAATCTAGTTAAGCTGTTATCTGCAGCAGATTCCTTACTTATAAGATACAAGCCGACATCATCGAGCTTAACAATTGCTGCCACCAAACCATAAACCCCCACAGTCATTAACACAGCAATACTACATACTACCATTGCCTGCATAGCAAGACTTGCATCTTGCGCAGAACCTAGTGCAATCACAATAATTTCTGCAGAAAGAATAAAGTCTGTTCGAATAGCACCTTTAATCTTTTTTTTCTCAAACTCAACCATATCAACTCTCTCATCTTGCAATGCCTGCAAAACTTGCTGATGCTCAGATGCTAACTCTGTAGCCGGGCGCAGTAACTTATGCACAATTTTTTCAAAGCCTTCAAAGCATAAATATGCACCACCTATCATTAACAATGGCTTAATAAGCACAGGCAGAAAGGCAGATATTAATAATGCACTGGGCACCAGGATAAGTTTGTTGAGTGCAGAACCTTTAGCTACTGCCCAAACTACCGGCAATTCACGATCGGCTCTAACTCCTGATACCTGCTGAGCGTTCAATGCCAAATCGTCACCCAGCACACCCGCTGTTTTTTTTGCTGCCACCTTTGTCATGACCGCTACATCATCTAATATAGCAGCAATATCATCTATTAAGGTTAATAAGCTTGTGCTCGGCATAGCACTCCCCCTTTTCCAGCTCGGGCTAATTTAATTTTATACTGATTGTATTATAAACGCGCATGGGTAACTAGAACGCACAGCTAAGATATGCGCCAACCCTAAATAGGACTGCCTAAATAATGCTTTAAATAAAGCGTAGCAATGAACAAGAAATGATATACAGCATACAAAAAAGTAAGCACCTTAAGATTTATATAAAGTGTTAGCGCTATACTCTATTTAGCCATATTTTTTCAGCATCAACGAAAGCTAACAGTAATTACTGTTACTACCATACACGTCCTGCCCTGCCCTCTCTTTTTCAAGATTCAAAGCAGCTTCCGAGCGCACAATAAAACCTGCTGATTGATACAACATTTTATCTAATAAGGCCATAAAATTAATGGCTATTTTACTGATTGTATCTTGCTTAAATAAAGCGGCATTGTATTCCCAGTTAAGCGATAGTCCGAACTCCTGGCTATCCTCAACACTCAACACCAGATCACAAGCCTGACGCATTGGATGACTTTGCTGAGCATGCAAGGATGTCACTGTAAGACCTGGCAGTGTTAATTCATTATCACGCGTATGCTTTAGAATGAGCATTATTTGAAACAAGGGGTTATAACTGCTGTCATTATCAAGTTGCAGTAACTCTACAAGCTGCGAAAAAGGCAACTCTTGATACAAGCTGGCCTCGTTATAAATTTTGCTATTGAGTTGCAGTAACTGCTCAAAGCTTGAGCATTGTGAAATATCACTTCTGAGTGGCACAATGTTACTGAATGCACCCACTACACCCTGCATATCGATCTCATTCCGATTAGCTTGTAAGCCACCAATCACAATATCCGTTTGGCCAGTCTCTTGATAGAGTAATGCAGATAAAGCAGTATGCAGCCCTAGAAAAACTGTCACACCTCGCATATGGCAATAAACTTTTAGATGCCTTGTTTTCTCTTCATCCACATGCATTTTAAGCAAGGCACTTTTATAGTGACGTTTGCTTGGACGAACATAGTCTAACTTAAGCCCATGAACTTTAGGTGCTGACTGTAACTGCTGTTGCCAATAGCGAATGTGTTTACTGTACCGTTCATTGAAGGTCGATTGCTGCTGTTTTTGTACAAAATCATTATATTGATATGTCATCATCGCTAAGGGGCTAGGCTTATACTGAGAAAAAGCGGAGTACAACACTTTTAATTCATGATTGATAATCGACTCAGAGGCTTCATCAACCGCAATACCGTGCATTGTCAATACAAACACATGCACTTTATCCGAAAGCCGAAGCAGTCGTCCTCGCAATTTCAAATTATCGGCCAAATCAAATGGCTCTTCGAGCTCAGCGCTTATTATGGTGCGAACTACCTCTCGCTGAGAAACATCTGGCAATACAGCTAAGTCTTTAACTGGCAAAGAAATATTTGCATCCTGCCTAACACAGGCATCAAGGCTTGTGGTGTCACCTATTTTATAGCTGGTACGTAACACTTCGTGCCTCTCAACAACCATTGATAAAGCACATACCAGCGCCATATAGTCTAACTCACCTGCCAATCGCCAAGCCTTAGCAACATTGCAAAAAGCAGCATTATCCGCATAATGCATTTTAATGATATGCTGTTGCTCATATGACAGACATCTCAGTTTATGACGACTACATTGCCCATTGGGTTTTTGCGTAGTTTTGTCATAAGAAGTTATATTCATCAATATTTGGTGATTACTATCAACATACCTCTTTGATCGCTCTATAGCATCATTTGCATTACCGCCAATTGCGTCCTTATTCTCTTCAGAAAAAGTTTTTATGCTATCGCTCTCTAATAATGCAAAAAACATATCAAGGTCCATCTGTCACAAACTCCTTAGCCAGTAAGCTTCTATAGCTGATAAGACTAGCAAAAAGAAATTAACACCATATACAGTGAGTTTAATTCGTACCCTTAACATATAGTAGACGAAGGTACATATAAACATGCATTAAATAAAATACCCTAAATGCACCGTCTGAGTATTTATTTAGCGCTTGTTTTTTTGTAAGAAAAAGCTGTAAATACTGATTTTTTCCAGAAAATTTCATATTCTAGCTGTCAAATAAGGCAACTACTCATCGCCTTGAATCTTATTGAGATAAAGTATTGAACAACTATTGACATTCCTATTTGCTTACTGCAGGAAAATGCTTTAATAAGTAAGCAATACCACTAGCTATTTGTAATAAACTTAAGCCATTGTTTCTAATACACTATCTTTTATCGCTGGGCAGGCGCTTATCTTTTTTTTGCAGACACCCAGCTTGACAACACAAGCCCCTACGGCAATTACTTAAAAAACAACGGACTTGCGCCCACGTAAATAATTCCATTACCATATTTATTTTGACTGGTTGGCATGCCCTACAAGTGGCGGCTGTTAGCCAAGTAGAGTACTTGTTTATGCCATTGCTTAATACTGATCGACTACCTGAAACCTTACAAACTGCCAACAAGCATTTTTACAGGAGCTTCTCCATTTGCTGCCTATTGGCACTAACAATGCAAGCGGCTCACGCCAAAAAAACGACTGAAGAGATTGACTTTATTAGCACTGGCGGCAAAGGCATGAATAGAACAGTCTGCCCAACAACCCCCAATGATGTGGTTGTACCACTCAAATCACTGAACCCACCCCCTAAACCGGGTGAGCCTGAGATGACTATTGAAGGCCTTCATCGTTTTATAAAAAAACATAAAATAAAAACAATCACAGCATTACTCAATACTTTCCCGGATCACTATCGTACTAATTTTTCTTTAGTCGAACATACACGCGCAACGGGTCAGTCTAACTTGGAATTTCCAAGAATTGTTCTGTTTGGCTCAGATGGCCGACTATTATTAAATATTGGCACTAAAGCTGATGACCCCAAGTATGACCTGCTTGATGTTGCCGAACTACATGAAGACACAGGTCAATGGGAGTTTTCTGTCTTCGATTTTTCTGGCAAAAAGCCAAAACTCAAACGGAATGATGAATCCTGTATTGAATGCCACGGTGATAAAAATTCCCGACCCGTTTGGGGTACAAACCTTGAATGGACTGGCGCATTTGGTGACAACATCGCACCAGGCCCTCAGGGTGAAGCACTGGATGATACACATTTATTACGAATACGCGAGATTATGCGCGGCAAAGGCGACTCTGACCGGTTTGACTTTCTTATGTGGAGCCATAAAAAACTTATACGAGGTGGCAAGCGCTGGATAGCGAATCATTTTTTTGGCCCTGATCTGTTCTTATCCAATATCGCTATGGGCTCTGCTACAGGCCGTGGCGCTTTTATCCGCTTAACCCAAAAACACCCTAAACGCTACCGGGCACTACGTGCAGAATTATTATTACTTGGACTGCAAAAATTGAAACAGGTAGAACTTGATGCAGCCGTATTAAAACACATTGAGACTAAAATCAAATCTTATGGTGGCTCTGGCCATACCTTAGATGATGCTTTTGCCGTTTTAGGTCTGGATACCAGCGAAGCATTTTCCTTAGCAACACTTTTCAGCAAAGAGCCACCTGAGCCAAACTGGCAACTTGGCGCAGGCACATTATATGAACAAGTCCTCTTACAAATACTCGATGATTCAGCCGCAGATATCAAAGGCATTAAAACCATTCTGACAGAAACAGCGGCGATTGATGCTGTATTTAACTGCCCAATAACAGCAAAAAACATTGATGACGCTGTCACTTTTAAGATGCTGCACTTATTTCATTTACGCGGCGAAGCACGCTACAAGGTTAACTGGGTTTATTATCCTTTGGCGATAGAGCATATCAGTGAAATTATCTTTAAACCCATAGCCGCCCCGCTGCATGACTACTTAGTAAAACAGATCACCCCCACCTCATAACTATAGCAAATTAAGTATTATGTCTAAGAAAATTCAACTGATTGCTATCGCTTGTTTATGCACTTTATTGCTCGGATTGGTATTGACTATTGTAAATACTGACCCCCCTTTACCCACAGAACCTGCATCAGATCTACTTATCACTGCAGAACCCCAAACATATCACACCCTGGCTAATGAGACTGCCGACTTATCGCAGCACACAACTTTTGAAGATTTGCCAAATACTCAGCTGACAACTGATGCAAAAAGTCATACTAACGACATATCACCACTAGAAAGTTTAATCCAAACCAAAAATGATAAGGTTATTTTAGATCACCTCGGCAATTATGTTGTTGATGTCACTATCCCCGGCAGTTCTTCTTATGACCATCTCGTTTCTAACTCGCCCATTCGTTTTGCAACTGCCGAAGAATTACAATACGGAATTCAAGGCTGTGCATCAGCAAGTTATATTTTTGAATATATGGCATCTTTTGCCTTTATTGTTGATAACGCAGAGGGTCGTAAAATCTATCACTACACCTGCGAATACGATGCTGATCATGACCAATACAGAATTGTAAGCTCAGATAGCAATAGTGTGCCTATACATATGGATAGTATTAACAATATTAACAATAAACACTCCGCCCAACCTTAATGATTGCTTGACTCAAGTTTGAATAGCCATAACTAGCGCTACTTTTCTAGCAGTTATCAATACTTAGCATATATACGCTTATTATTATCCTTTTTTTGATCATTTAAACTGAGATATATCATTGCCGCCAAACAATAATAATACTTTAGCGATAAACGAGGTAATTTATTTCAGATTTGTGCATGTTTATTTGCACATTGTCATTAATTTTCCCCTCCGTATAATTTTTTTGAGAGAGGGAAGAACAATGATGTCTATAAAGTGAATGTGTGTTTAGCCAAACAAACAATATCTATTTCACTTTTCTATGCATGATATGTTAGCTAGGTAATACACACGAGCATCGCGACTTGCTGTTAACTTAGCTAGCCAATAGCAATCATTTACTACCCAACCTCAATCAGGCGCACAAAATATGTGCGTTAAGTAATTATTAATTGAAAATGCTTAATAAGCAGCGGAGGGGTATCAATGAAGTCAACAATTTTATGTTTTTTTAAGCGATTAAGCTCAGCGATTCTACTACTAGTTATCTATAACTCAGCAGCACTTGCAATGTGCGGCGGCAGTCACCCTTATGAATGCGGCGGTAACTGTTATGTAGATGCAGCCCAGGCACAGTCTGGCGGTTGCTCAGGTGGCAATAATAATCAAAACCCACCACCACCGCCACCACCGTCAAACAATAGTTCTTGTGGCGGCAGCCATCCTTATGAATGTGGTGGCACCTGTTATGTAGATGCAGCCCAAGCACAATCTGCTGGCTGCTCAAATGGCAATAATAATCAAAACCCACCGCCACCGCCGCCACCGCCGCCACCGAACAACCAAAACCCACCACCACCGCCACCACCGAATAGTAATAATGGCTGTGGTGGTGGTTCGGGACAAATCGTTTCTGGCTGCCGCACATCTGAAACACAAGCTGATTGTGATACTAATTGCGTAACATTAGTCGGTAATGGCAATGATGGTTGTTTAAATGCGGCAGGGATTATGGTCAGCCGCGATTGCATTTGTAGTGACCCGGACAATGCCAAAGAAGCCATTATTGATATCGAATTTAATTTAGGTATTGATATCGATGATGAGTTTATTGCTCAATCAGGTTACCAAGGTGTACCGCCATCTTTGAACCCCCGTATCACACTAGCTGATGCTAAAACATACTTTCGTGCCCTGTTAGGTGCTCAAGAAGGTAACCAGCTCGGCGATGACTTGAACCTGAACGGCGATGCTTGGTTAGACCGCAATGAAGCAAGCCAAGCAAAAGGTGCAGATCCACAGCAAACACTCAACACACGCTTTGGCTGTGGCTTGTCAACCGATGATGTCTTAGCCTACATTGGTTTATACCTGGGTGATGGTGCTATTGATAAGTATGCGGGTGATTTAGACCAATCTGTCAGGCAGAATATGCTCGAGTTTACCCGTTCTTGGCAACCAGGTACCGATGCAAGAGATTGTGAATATCGAGGTGGCTGTAATTAAACCCACTATAACACTTAAAAAAAATGATAATTTAACAGCTCACTATTGATCATCATAATCAGTAGCAACTGAACGCTTATCAAGGGAAAGCCTATAGGCTGGTTTTCCCTTGTTTTATCTACCCCAACAACTATTACATTAACCGTAAATGAATCACCATATGACTAATAATAACCCTGGCTATACAAATTATTTTTAAAACTGTCAGTCCCTGACAAATCTTTATGTAATTTTCAATAAACCGGCAGTATTCACGTTAATTTCGCAAGAAATAGTAATACTTTACCAGCAAGTATATATACCTATACACCCTTTTGTACGCTCTTACTCGCACGTTGCCTTCATACTGACCCACCGTATAATTTTCGCCATGAGAGAATAAGCCGTTAATGCCTGCGAGTGTGGTATCTGTGCTTATTACAATGACGAAAGTGTTCACCTGTTGCCTACTAGTAACCATTTTGAAGATCAGGCATTAAACGCGACTATCGCCAGACCACATATGTCATTTTTGCATTCAAGGTAATGTGCTTCTGAGTCATCTCTCAATCGCCTGCACAGTGATCGTGCTGCGAATAACTTTAATGAACTAAAGATAACGCTTATGCATTAGCGGAGGGGAATTGATGAAACTAACGCTCTTAAACCTATTTAAACGACTGGGTTCAGTCATATTGCTGTATTTTATGTACAGCACATCTGTACTCGCCATGTGTCAAGGAAGCCACCCTTTTGAGTGCGGTGGAAACTGTTATGTCGATGCTGCACAAGCACAATCTGCAGGCTGTGACACTGGTGGCGGCTCTAACCCGAATCCACCACCACCACCGCCACCTCCTCCTGGTGGTGGTAGCGGCTGCGGCACAAATCCTGGACAAATTGTGTCAGGTTGCCGCACATCTGAAACACAACCTGATTGTGATACTAACTGTGTGACATTAGTCGGTAATGGCAATGATGGCTGTTTGAACGCTGCAGGCATTATGGTAAGCCGCGACTGTATTTGTAGTGACCCTGCGAATGCTAGAGAGGCCATTATTGATATCGAATTCAACTTAGGTATCAATATCGATGATGAGTTTATTGCTCAATCAGGTTACCAAGGTGTGCCACCATCATTGAATCCTCGCATCACACTAGCTGATGCTAAAACATACTTTCGCGCCTTATTAGGTACTCAAGAAGGTAACCAGCTCGGCGACGACTTGAACCTGAACGGCGATGGCTGGTTAGACCGCAACGAAGCAAGCCAGGCAAAAGGTGCTGATCCACAGCAAACACTGAATACGCGTTTCGGCTGCGGCTTATCAACTGATGATGTACTAGCCTATGTTGGCTTATATCTAGGCGATGGCGCTATTGATAAGTATGCCGGTGATTTAGATAACTCTGTCAGACAAGCAATGCTTGAGTTTACCCGTTCATGGCAACCAGGTACCGATGCAAGAGATTGCGAATATCGCGGCGGTTGTAATGGTAATCCACCGCCACCACCACCACCGCCACCACCACCGCCACCACCGCCACCACCACCACCGCCACCACCGCCACCACCGCCACCACCGCCACCACCGCCACCACCGCCACCACCGCCACCACCGCCACCACCGCCGCCGCCACCGCCGCCGCCACCGCCGGGTGGAGGTACTCTGATTGAAGCTGAAAACGGTCAGGTCTTAGGTAATGCATCTGTATTCAACGATGGCGCTGCATCAGGCGGCCAAGGTGTTGCTTTCCTAGATACAGTTAATGCTGGCGTTCAATTCAATAACGTACCGTCTTCAAGCACGATTACTATGCAGTATGCATCACAGAATTCTGGTGCACTTTCTGTCACCGTCAATGGCAATGATGTGGGTAGCATTAACTTCAGCTCTAATGGTGTTTGGACAGGTAGCTATACATCTGCATCGGCTTCTATCAATATACCGGCAGGCGCAAATGTCCAAATCGTTAACTTAGGCGGCGGTGATGTTGCTGCTAACATCGATTATGTTCAATTCAGTGGCAGCGGCAATAACAACCCACCGCCACCACCGCCACCACCGCCACCACCGCCACCACCGCCACCACCACCACCACCACCGCCACCACCGCCACCACCGCCACCACCACCGCCACCACCGCCACCAGCTGGCGGCTGCATTGATTTAAACAGTACGCGAGCTTATGGTGGCTCAAACCCTGGCACACATAATGCCAATGGTTGTTCAATTACACTCAATGGCAATACTTGGCGTCAAACCAATGCCACCTACAACATCAGTTCAAATTCAAGCATCACGTTTGATTTCTCAAGTGATGGTAGTGGTGAAATTCAAGGTGTTGGTTTTGATAGTGACACAGGTGCCAGCAGCAACCGTATCTTTAAACTAACTGGTTCACAAAGCTGGGGCATCACAGACTACAGCTACACCGGCAATGGTGCGACACAGTCTTTTACAATTCCTGTTGGTAACTACTATACAGGCAATGGTATGGGTTTTGTTGTTGCCAATGACAAGGATGCTGGCACTGCCAACAACACTGTTACAGTAAGCAATGTTGTACTAGGCTCAGGTGGCAACAACCCACCACCGCCACCACCGCCACCACCGCCTCCACCGCCGCCACCGCCACCGCCACCGCCACCGCCACCGCCACCGCCACCGCCGCCACCGCCACCGCCACCACCTCCAGGTGGCAACTGTATTGATCTAGGCAATACCAAAGCATACTCTGGCAATAACACGGGTTCGCATAATGGTAATGGCTGCTCAATCAGCTTGAATGGTAATATCTGGCGTCAAACTAATGCTACGTATAACATTGGCTCTAACACCAGTATTACGTTTGACTTCTCAGCAAATGGTACTGGCGAGATCCATGGTGTTGGTTTTGATAGTGATACTGGCGCAAGCAGTAACCGCATCTTTAAATTAAGCGGCACGCAAAGCTGGGGCATTTCAGATATTAACTACACTGGCAATGGCGCAACTCAGTCCATCACGATTCCTGTTGGTAACTATTACACAGGCAATGGCATGGGCTTTGTAATTGCTAATGATAAAGACAATGGTACTGCTGATAACACAACCACTGTAAGCAATGTGGTGATTTCTAACTAATAACAGTTAACACCAAAGTTGTTATAAGGGGGAGCCTATTTAGGCTTCCCCTTTTTTTGCACTAATCGTTAAAAACAATTGCTAGCACTTGATAAACGGCTTATAGAATTGGCAAGGTATGTCGGTTAGCAACAAGCGCTTGAGCTTCAGATGCTACAGTGAAGTAAGGTGTTAAAGCATCTTCAGGCAAGTATTTAATATCTGCCTGCTGCGACGTCATAACAACTTGCGTAATACTCTTCGTATGCACTTTAGGCCGACTAACCAGTACTGACTGCCGAGGCAGTTGATGATCATGTTGAAAGTGGTACAGCGGAAAGTCATTGTTATAACTCTCCCTCGTCCGCAACCACCGATCAAACTGAGCCGCTCTATACTCACTGACTTGCTGGGAGTCTTCAGAAGATGATGTTGCCATATACCAGACTTGACTCGAAAGCTGTTCAACATGCCAGTGCTGGCCAGTCCAATCAAATCGGATACTGTGCTGCATGCTGATGACGAATAATGTGAAAGGGTTATATGTCGCTACTGCTAAACCTTCTTCAAGCCATGCAATAATTTCTGTAAAATCACCTTTAGCAAGCGCATCCGGAATAATATTGCCTCGGCTCTCGGCTGCAGGGTCTGCAGCCTGATCGTAACGATTCATCAAACACAAGATTACACCTTGCTGTCCAACACCAATCCAGGTGCCTTTGCTAAGACCATCCTGCGGGAAAGCCATAGCCACATTATTGAGAATGGTATTTGATAAGCCTGCTTCTGACCTATCTCGCTGCTCGTCACGATTCATAGTGACACAGACTGAATCTGCATCACGCTTTATTGTCACTGTACACAAAACTTTATCCTACGCTCGCAACACCTACTTTTGTTACAACCGGGTCAATTTCTGGATCTTGAGCTTGTGAATCTTGGCTACGTTGATAGCTGGCAGTTGCAGGGGCAACGCCGTGGCTAGGGTCGGTTTTAACACCTAAAGATCGAGCTAATAGCGCCATATACGCTAAGTGGTGTACAGTATGCGATGAAAGATAGCAAAGCTCGCGGCTAATCGTCGATGCCAGTGTAGTACTTTTAGTCTTGCTGGTGTTAATTTCGGTTTTAATATTAATTGTTGCATCAACAGAAAAGCTTTGTTGCATCCAAGCAATCATTGCTTGCAGCGCTTCAGCCGCCGCCATGATATCACTTTCTATTTTGCTGCCGCGAGAACGCTTATCATAATCGACAATGCCGCCGAGCACACCTTCTTGTAACGCAGAATACATATCAAGTATATGCCGCAAATGCCTACCAATACCAAATTGATTATTATGACTAATCTCTATATATTGCTCAGCCGTTAAGCTTTGTAGAAAGCTTTCCACTTGCTGTAACACTTCAATATTTGATTCTACTAACTCTTTCATACTAATGCCTCTGGCTCATCTAACAGTTTTCGTGCAGCTTCTTTGCCTAGATAACGCTGCACATATTTTCTAGGTGTTTTACTTAAGTCCACTATCATTAGCCCATCTAAAGAATCATTAAACCCTGTATTCAACGAAAAACATAAAAACCGCCCATTAAGCGATAAGTAATGCCTTAACAAAGGTGGTATTGTCTTGCCAGGGTCACAACGTCCAATCAACTTATTAAGTACTTTTACATTGCTTAACACTGTTAACATTTCATCTGTCCATACACGCTTGGATGTTTTTAGCGGTGTAATTGGCCGTACTTGCTGCAGATGTTTTTGCTCAGCACAAAAGCTCTCCAACATACATTCTGCTATCAATTCTCGCGCCAAGTCTGAATGCTCACGCGATATACTTACTGCACCAAATAATATGTGGTACTTTAAGTTTTTCGCCACATAAGCCCCTATGCCACGCCATAACAAATCCAACACCAGGGGGTGACGCTGATAATCAGGATGCACAAATGAGCGGCCTATCTCCAGTGCTGGACCGACACTCCGAAGAAAGGCTCGATCAAATCGATATAAACTTCTACTGTATAAAGCATCCAGACCGTATTTCGATACAATCTCGTCAACTTTACCGATACGGTAACCACCAACGACTGAACGTGCTTGCTTATCCCAAATAAATAAATGCAAATAGTGTGGATCAAAGCGGTCTATATCAACATCCTGCCCTGTGCCTTCACCTGCCATACGGAAAGTAATTTCACGTGCTATACCAATATGCTTCATTATTATTGGTAACCGATTATATGGTACACAATAAACTTGTAAATCTTCATGCTCTATTAATAGGCAATCATGCACTTCTGCAATTTCTTCATCCAGAAACTGGCCGTCAGCCGCAGGCATTGTTAAATCATCAATGTTGATGGCTTCTTTAACGCTATTATTTCTTTTTGCGCCCAATATTTCTGTGCTCATCCGCAAATAATGCGTAACACCCTGAGCATCACCGGCTTGTTTTGTCTCGCTGGCAGAGATTAGCTCACCAATAATAATGGGTAATGTCATACCGCGTTTATTAGCAAGTTCACGTGCTAAAGACAGAGTCCGTAATCGTGGGTGGATCAGGCCCAGACAATAAAACAGTTTGCTGTTTTGCCCATTTATATACACAGGCAAACAGGCGGCTTTATGCTTAACGAGCAATGAGCCAGCCAGTCGATTCCAGCTTTGGTCTTCTATCCTGCGCCGTTTAATATTAATCGCCGAGACCACACCAGCCGGGAATAGCAATAAAGCCCCGCCCTGTTCCAAATGCCGATGGGCCTGCAAAACACTGGCTGCATTTTTCTTGGTAGCACCTGCCGATAATATATCAACACCAATAAACAATTCTTTTAACTCAGGAATACGCCGCAATAATTCGTTGGTTAAGACCTTTAGATCGGGGCGCACTGTTAATAAAATACTGGCCAGCGCAACACCTTCCAAACCACCCAGTGGATGGTTAGCCACAATAAGTAATGGCCCTTTTTTAGGAATAGCCTGTAAATTGGTTTCACCTTCAACCGATAACGTGATACCCAGCACAGATAATGTGAATTGCAGAAAAGAATCCTGGTCTGCATCTTCAGGGCGTTGCCGGTAATACTCTGCTAAACGGTCTGTTCCCAAAACACTGGCAATGAGCTTTGCCAGATAGCGATTTTTTAGTGAAATCTCAAAAGGGTTTTGTAATGTCGATTCAGTCATTTTGAGGATAATATTGAGTAAGTTGCTTTTCTTTTTGCCATGCCTTGATCAATGCCAAAGCGCCAGGTGGTTTGTACCCCTTATGACGGTTGAGGTGACCAATCTCAAACAGATAACGGTATTGAGACAGCAGTGCTGTAAATGCTTCTTTCAATGGTGTGTGCCGATCCCAGATATGTAAAGATTCCGAGCTAGCACCATTGATTTCAACAATTTCAAAGTCTTCACCATTTTGTAAAGACTCAAGTGACTTAAACTTGATATCCAGACGTCCAAAATGAAACTCAGGCACATCAGCCAATACACTGTCGAGCTTTTCAACTAAAGCCTTGCTGATATAGCGGGTACCATCACGAAATATAGCACCTCGGCAATGGCTAGCAGAAAAAACCAATTTAAATGGCTGACCTGCATCAATCACATCATGCCATTGCGCTTGAAACCGGCCATGGTATAGATGCTTTAACTCACTGGCTCTTGGGTCAGCTGCGATCAACTCAGCTAGCGTACTTTGGCCGTTGCCAACAACATAAGGGCTATACTTTAAGCCGAGTGATATTATGCGCCCCCGCTTTTCATTCGGGTAGCGCACATAAAATACACCTGCCTCTGGCTCCCAGCTGGCCAGCTTTTGCACAAGCAAACTCGCTCCAGGTGGGTAGCCATCAAGGTATGATTCAAGCTCAGTCGCATTACTGACCAACTTAACACCTGCACCACGACAGCCCATATCCGGCTTAGCCACTAGCGGAAAATCCAGACCTTTTTGCTCTATACTCTCGAGCAATTCAGCGACTTGCTCCGCAGCAGGTGCTGAACTGACAATGTGCTGCACCCAGGGCAGTATAGCTGCTTGACAGCGACCACTCGCCTGAGAAAAAACATCGCTCTTATGCGCACCTACCATGCCAGACAGAAATAAGCGCGGATTGGCAATTAATGGTAACGATAGAGAACGATAGCGCAAGGCCAGGAAAAACCAGGAAACCACCACGGGCGCATACATTACCCAGCTTGGCCAAAATTCAAAAACAGACACCTGTTTACCTGACATATCCAGCGGTGGCATACCTGGCGCAACATAGGCATATTGGTTATTACTAGGCGTTGTGCAGCCATGGGCAACTGCCCCCTTACCCGGTTTTTCCATCTGCATTTTTCTACAATACCTGTCTATCTATATCGACTGCTTATTATGAGATTGAGTAAGCTTTTAATGCTTCTTTGGTTACAAGCCTAATAAATTACCATGCGACCTATTGGCCCGCCTGAGCCCCTGAATACTATTCACAGTAGACAACCATTTGTATAGAAATTCACCGATATGCTGTATTCAATAGGCTAATTTGCATTGTTCTTAGCCTAACTATACGTGAAAGTCGCTTTAAATAGATCCCGCAGATTGCATCAATTAGATATCAAAAGCTGAATTTTCCCGACACATTCGGTGATTTTCAAGACTTATAAGCATTTGAAGCCGCAGATTTTCACCGAATAGGTTTATTCGCTTTGTTGCAGCTCAGACCTCTCAAGCAAAAGCCTGACTAGCCAAGCTGTTGATAGCTCTATTATACGGCTAAATCAACCATTTGTCGTTTTATGCGCACTGATAGCACTTATTCGTATTGTAGATCTGTCGCCTTACCGCTGAAAATCCGATAGACAAAAACTGTATAAATGACAATAGCGGGTAATGTCAGTGCAACACCATAGAGGACAAACTGTAATGACGCAGTCGCTGCCGCCGCCTCCCAAATAGTCAGCTCGCCTATCACAATATCGGGATATAGGCTGTAAGCCAATCCCAGCGCTGCCATCAAGCAAATGAGCACCGTGCCTGCAAATACCATCCACGCATAACCGGCATTTAGAATCTGCGGCTTGCGCAATAACCAAAAGATCACACCGTAGGCAATCATACAGCTCAGCGGAATAGGCATTAAGCCAATCGCATTTGGCAGTACAAACCACTTATTAGCGATCGTTGTGCTGACAATAGGTGTTGCAATCGACACGAATAATAACGCTAAGCCCATTGGAATCATGGCCCTGCGCCCCCAGTGCATCGCTTTTTTCTGCAAGTCACCCTCTGTTTTAATCAGCAACCATCCGACACCCAGTACAATGTATAAAGCGGGCAAGGTCGCCGCAATAAGCGTAGAGAACAAGGAATTTAATAAGCCAGGAACCAGACCTGTAACATAGGCTCCCAACATCCAGCCCTGACAAACAGCAGTGATCAATGAACCTGCAAAAAAAGCCCTATCCCACTGCTGGCGCTTGTCGACACCGGCTTTTACTCGAAAATCAAAGGCCACGCCTCTGAGTATCAGCCCCATCAGCATAATGGTAACCGGCACATACAATGAGGTGAGCACCAGACCATGTGCTTGCGGAAAGGCAATCAATAACACACCAACACCCAGCACAATCCAGGTCTCATTGGCATCCCAAAAAGGCCCGATAGAAGCAATCATAATGTCTTTTTCATCATTATCGGCCAAGGGTAATAAAATACCGATACCCAAATCGTAACCATCGAGCACCACATAAACCAGCATGGCTAAACCCATGATGGACATAAAGATAACCGGTAGCATATAGTCCATTCGCCTTAAGCCTCGCTAGCGGAATTAGAAGATATTTGATACTCATGCATTGCATGTAATGAACGAGAAGGTTTGCTCGCTAAGTAGCGCAAGGCGCCTACATAAGATACCAGCAATACGCTGTATAACACTATGTAGCCAAACAATGTACCAAATAGTGTTGCACTAGGGTGCTCTGCAACAACCTCGCTCGAACGCAGTAAGCCATAAACAATATAAGGCTGTCGTCCAATCTCTGTGACATACCAACCTGCTAACATCGCAACCCAACCTGAAAAAGTCATCCAGGACAACGCTTGCAACAACCGCGG
The DNA here is from genome assembly GCA_965230615.1 of Gammaproteobacteria bacterium. GTDB lineage: Bacteria > Pseudomonadota > Gammaproteobacteria > HTCC5015 > HTCC5015. Next base: position 3,050,361 of record OZ246012.1, on the reverse strand, counting down.
GTTAGTATGTTGCTTGCGATAAAGTGACCAGGCAGCCCACCAGGCAACCAGTAACATCAAGCCACCAACGGCCAGCATGATTCTAAAGGACCAAAATACAATCGCTACCGGCGGATGTTGATCAGGAAACTCATTGAGGCCTTTTACCTCACCATCCCAATCATGAGTGAGTATAAAGCTCGCCGCTTTAGGAACTTCCAAGGCAAAGTGCGTGGTTTGCGCTGACTCATCCGGCCAGCCCAATATAGTAAAGGCAGCACCTTTCTCTGTATGCCAGATACCTTCCATCGCCGCAATCTTTGCAGGCTGGTGCTCCAATGTATTGAGACCATGCAAATCACCGATCAGAATCTGTAGCGGCGCAAATATTGTGGCCATCACAATACCTGTTTTTAATACGAGTAAGGTAGCAGGCCCATCAACGGCGCGCCGAATTCGCCAAGCGCTAATGCCCGCAATCAAAAAAGCCGAGGTCAACAGACAGGCAACCAGCATATGCGCAAAACGATAAGGAAATGAAGGGTTAAAAATAATTGCCCACCAATCTTGTGCAAAAAACTGTCCGTCTTCTATTGTGTAACCCACAGGCGTTTGCATCCAAGAGTTTAAGCTTAGTATCCAAAATGCAGAAATAGTTGTGCCAATAGCAACCAAGGCCGTTGCTGTTAAGTGCATCCTATTGGAGACCTTATTTTTACCAAATAACATGATGCCCAAAAACGATGCTTCCATAAAAAACGCCGTTAGCACTTCATAGCCTAAGAGCGGTCCTGCGATATTGCCTGTTTTAGCAATAAACCCTGGCCAGTTAGTACCAAACTGGAAGCTCATGGTAATACCGGAAACCACACCAATAGCAAAGGTCAGCGCAAAAATCTTAACCCAAAAATAATAGGCGTACTCCCAATCGTTATTTTTGGTCAGGCTATAGCGCACCCGAAAGTACAGCAATACCCAGGCAAGGCCTATTGAAATAGCAGGAAATAGAATGTGAAAACTAATATTAACAGCGAATTGGATTCTCGCCAGAATAAAAGGGTCAATATCCATCAATGATCTCTACAACTGAATAACAGACTAAATAAATGCATTGTACCACCAGCACGCCATCAACGAGCATTAATTTTCTCAGTGCCATTAAGGCTAACTGCTAGTTCATCCTCAGCCTCCTTAGCATAAGCATACCCATAGCCTATCCCTAGCGTGGCGCTAGTATACTCAGGCCAAGCTATAATTTTATGAACCACTGGCGCAGCTGATACAAGCCTGTGTGTGCATCCACCTACATGAACAGGTCAAGCTGATAAAGCCCTGTTATATTTTGTGAGCGCGCTCACAACGTAGGCCGCCGCTCTCTCTTAGAATGCGCTTTATGTCGAAATCACTGCGCAAAAACAAACTGGCTTCAACACTCTCAATTGCTACCCTGGTGTTACTCAAAGGCTGTAGTGGTGGTGATGGCGGCTCAGATGAGCCAAGCAACGATAACACTGCCGCACCTGAATTACTGGGTGACTGGATTAGTGACTGTGTCGCTGGCAGCAACACAAGTACGACTAACCGTGTTATTGCTGTAACCTCTCCCTCAGGCGGCGGCAATGGCGGTGGCACAAACACCCGCTCAGGTGACTCCAGTCGCACCGAGGTCACTTTCAATCAAAACGGCACAGCAACTGGCTCTGTTGAGTATTTTGACTCAGTCGATTGCAACCCATCACTAACGACTGGCATATTTTTCTTCGACGTTGAATATACGGTGGGTAGCGCCGTGATAGCCGCGGATGGCAGCAATGCAATAGCCATTAATCTTAGCGATAATGGCAGTGTGACCTACTCTATTTTCCAAGTCGTCAACAGCTTCGAGCTTTTCCTGGGCGATGAGCTGCGTAGCAGCCCAGAAAATGATGGCACCAGCCCTGACAGACGATTTGATAGCTTTGGCGCACGCTACAACAAGCGCTTATAAACTAATAGCGCGAACTCAAGCTTACCACCTTGCTCAGGATTACTCAGCAGCGACTATCGTTACTTGAATACGATTGTTAACCGCAGCCAAGCTATTCCATTCACCGGCATTTTCAAAACTACTCAACGGCGGATAATCCAATACGGGCTGATCAATACCGTACGATTCCATTTCAATAGTAATCGTGCCATCATTGAGCAGCGGTGAGCTGGATAAAAAATTAATAAATGGTAAAGACAACTGATTTTCCAAGGAAAAACCTTGTGCTTGATTACTCAGTAGTTCGCAATCATAAATAGAGCTGCCACCCTCGGGCAATACAAACTCACCATTGGCATTAGTGACAATACAAAAATTACCAAAATGCACATTGAGTGTCACCGTGCCAACAAAATTAGCCGCATGCAAACGATTGACCAGTTCATTGAGCACGCCAAACTTTTTTTCACCTAAAGCTTGATCACCAAACTCAAACTGGCCTTGCAGGTTAATACCCCAGGCAATCGCCTCCAAGAGAGTATTAGGGTTAAGCTGATCAAGTTCAACCTCCAGAGAAGTTGCCAGCTTTTCATTTTCATTGACCACGCTATCGTATTCAGCTTGCACAAATGCTGTCAGCTCCGCATAGTTTTCAATGAGTGCCTGCTGCTTTTTACCATTGTCAAACAGCTTAAAACTGGCAATTAGCACGACTGCCAGCAAAACCACAATTAAACCTAATTGTAATTTACCACCACTTTGTTCAATCACTGGCGGCGGAATCTGCAGTGGCGGCTCAACAACTTTTGTTGGCGTTGGCGCTGGTGCAGCGGCCTGCTCTTTACGCGGCTTCAAGTCACTGATTTCGCGGCTTATGCGTCGTATCAATAATTTATTATATTCTGCGATTTCATGGCGAATCTTAGACATATTAATTTCTAATAACTTCGCAACTTGATGGCGCACTGAATCAGGATCATCTTGTGGCTTATCTTGAAACCGAATTGCGGATGGCACACTGCTCGGTGCTGGCGTCGCTGCAACATCCTGTTCAGCTGGCGCTGCTGCCACGCTGGCTGCACCATTGGCACTGGCGACACTGGCCTCAGTATCAACCTCGCCTTTCAGCGAGATATTAACCCCTTGCAATACTTTATCCAGGCTGGACGCCTCGATAACATCTTTTGACAATACATCGATAGCGCCTAATGCCCTGGCCTGACCAACATAGACATCACCGCTTTTTGAGGTATACATAATAATTGGAATCATCGCAGTCCGGGCATTGGACTTGATGATTTTTAATGCTTCAAAGCCATCCATACCGGTCATCAGATGGTCCATAAAGATGACAGAAGGGACTTTATAAGATAGGTAGTTCAAGGCCTCTTCAGCCGAGTTAGCGGTATCAACGCCCAATTCATAGCGGTCCAGCATTTTTCGCAAACGAACCTGCGCTGTTCTGGAGTCATCCACAATAAGCGCCCGTTTTAGTGTCATACCACTATATCCCCCAATTAACACCCGACGGTATCAACGTAGACTTGGTCAAACGTTTACCCGTCCAGATTAAACCTGTGCATTTCGCTTTTTCTATATGCGATTGTATGCCAGTCAATTGGCAAAAGTCGTTATATCGCATCACACTTGCCACGTAAGCTCTGGGCTTTTCCAGCCTTATCTTCGCTGGCTATACGCATACCAGTATTTTTCATTACCTCTCGTCTGGTACTATTATCTGGCACCATTAGGCATCAGCAACATAGTATATATACTAGCTTTTTGTCAGCTGCCACATTATCTCTGCCATATAGTCTAGTTTACTGATTTTAAAGCATAAACCAACTATCAACGCAGGCCGACAGGCCAGCAGCACTATCTCTTATCTGCACACATAGTGTCCAATACAGACTACCAGAGCAGCACCTGCTGTATCAAAAGATTCTATAGCCTGCATTAGTCTAAAGATTATGGCTACTCGCCAAGCCATAATAATGACCGTCCGAGAGGACAATAATTTTAAGTTTCAATGCCCTGCGCCGATGCTATCCCTGTTAATGCAAGTGTATTCATTGATAAATGCAATTAATCAGGCCGATATGGAACAGGACACATTAAATAGCCTCACTGAAGAAAATACACAGCTATTGCAGAAAGTTGAACGCTATGAGCATCAGTTATGGCAAATGCGCCTAATTAACGATATCGCTGAAGCGGCCAACAATACTAGCGAACCCAAAGATGTGATTATTCATGCGCTAACGCGTATATGCCGAGATAATAACTGGCCTGTAGGGCATGCATTTTTGGTTGAATATGTCGAAGATGAACCTTTTCTTGTGCCCTCAGGTTTATGGACAAGCAATGACATTGAAGGCTTTGAAGCCTTCCAAAGCCTGACTGAATCAATGTACTTAGCGCCTGGTGAAGCCCTGCCCGGTATTGTCTATCGCGATGGTGAGGCTCTCTGGGCCAATGCTATTCGTTCAGACAGCAAACGCTTCGACCTGGGTCAGCAGCTTGGCCTGTTGAGCGCGTTTGCTTTCCCTATCCTGATCGCAGAGCAAGTAGTTGCCGTATTGGAGTTCTTTTCCAATGACAATCAGGCACCTGATGAAATCATTCTTGATAGCGCCGCGCATTTAGGTGTTTTACTCGGGCGGGTTTTCGAACGCTTCAATGCAGCCGCTGAGAAACAGACGCTCAATGACAAGCTGGTCAAAACATCCAGGCAGGCAGGTATGGCTGAAGTGGCCGCAGGCGTATTACATAATGTCGGCAATGTACTCAACAGTGTCACTGTTTCGGCCACCCTAGCGATGGAAAAAGTTGGCGAATCGAGTATCAGTGGTGTCGGCAAGGTCGCTAATCTGCTCAATGAAAACAAAAGCAACTTAGCGCATTTTCTCTCTGAGGATAGCAAAGGTGACAAGCTGATTGAATACATTAACCAACTCTCTGAGCATCTCAATAAAGAGCAATCAATGATACTCAAAGAGCTACATTCACTCAGCGAACATATCGACCATATTAAAAATATTGTACGCCGCCAACAACACTATGCACGTACAACCTCTGTCATGGAACAAGGCTCGATTCAGGATATCGTTGAAGACGCACTTAAAATCAATGACCTACAAGAACACTCCATGATTCAGATAGAGCGCCACTTTCATGATATTCCAAAATTTAGTATGGACAAACATAATGTCATGCAAATTATCAATAACCTGGTTGGCAATGCCAAACAGGCATTGAGTAACTCTGATAACGAACACAAAGCCATTATCTTTCGCTTAAGCCTTATCAATGACAATCGAGTACGACTGGAAGTACAGGATACCGGCTGCGGCATTCCCAAAGATATTCAACGCAATATTTTCCAGTTTGGCTTTACCACCAAAGAAACAGGCCATGGTTTTGGATTGCATACCAGTTCTAATGCAGCACTCACAATGGGTGGCTCACTGGCTTTTGAAAGCGAAGGTGAAAACAAAGGTACAAACTTTATTTTGGAGTTACCTTTCAAACAGATCACTCCAACCCCGCATAATAAGAAGGATATTGCAGCATGAGTGAACAAGCCATAACACATAAATATCGTTTATTGGTCATCGATGATAATCGTGCTATTCATGATGACTTCCGCAAAATTCTTGCGCCTGAAACACCGCTCGATAATATTGGTGATATTGAAGCCGACTTATTTGGTAGCAGTATCAAAGCCAATGACGAAAACCACTTTGAAATTGACTCAGCTTACCAAGGCAAGGAAGGGCTGGAAATGGTCAATCAGTCCCTACAAAACCAGCAACCTTATTCTATCGCCTTTGTTGATATGCGTATGCCACCTGGCTGGGATGGCATTCAAACTATTGAACATATCTGGGAAGTAGACCCTGAGCTACAAATCGTGATTTGCTCTGCTTATTCTGATCACTCCTGGTCTGAAATTTCCAAACGGCTGGGTAACAGTGACCGTTTGCTTATTTTGAAGAAACCTTTTGATAATGTAGAAATCATTCAAATGGCACATGCGATGAGCCACAAATGTGCGCTCAACAGAATGGCGATGGCGACTGACCATAACAACCTCACCAACAACACGACAACTTCAGATGTAAGCGAAGCTGAGCTGAATGCCCGCCTGCCTATGCCCATTGAAGATATCAAAAAAGCCATGACACAACTGCAACAGGGATTTGCTGAAATATCGGCCAACATTGATAAGTTTCAACGCACGCTAGAAAACGCAGACCCTAAAAACCCTTCCGCGATTATCCATGAGATGCAAAATGAAATACAGGCTGCTCACTTGGACCAATTACAGTCAGGTATTCCAAACGCTTTTGAGCGCCTGCAAGCTGGCGTACAGCTTATTTGCGAAAACATCGAAGATATTAAAGACGGACAGGACGAAACAGACTCAACCGTGCACTAAAACCCAAGCAGCAGCTTAAGTTATTGATTTTGCATAAAAAAGCCCCGTCAACCTGTGACGGGGCAATTGATTCACCTAACCATAGAATCAAGGGGGTTTTCAGTATTAATACTAGGCCCGTATTCTCCCCTTATTCCGTTAAACAGTTCGCAATTTACTGCGTTACAACAAATACTTTCGTTGTATTAACCAGCTTTACCCTGATTAGCAACAGCTTCCATCAGTTTTTTTACTTCTTCAGGATCACCTAAGTAATCACTCTTAATAGGGCGTAGATCCTGATCTAATTCATAGACCAATGGCATACCGGTTGGGATATTCAGCTTTAATATAGCCTCTTCTGAGACGTTATCCAGATATTTAACCAACGCTCTTAGGCTATTACCGTGCGCTGCAATCACAACGCGCTTACCCGCACGAATCTGTGGCACGATGGCGTCATGCCAAAAAGGCAGTACACGCGCAATCGTATCTTTTAGGCTTTCGGACTGGGGCAGTACTTCTTTATCCAGATCTTTATAGCGATCATCAAATGCCGGGAAGCGCTCATCGTGCTTATCTAATGCTGGTGGCGGCACATCAAAACTCCGACGCCATATCAACACTTGCTCCTCACCATGTTCAGCGGCAGTTTCCGCTTTGTTTAAGCCTTGCAAAGCACCATAGTGACGTTCGTTAAGACGCCAGTGGCGATTCACAGGAATATACATTTGATCCATTTCATCTAATACCGTCCACAGCGTTCGGATAGCCCGCTTGAGCACAGAGGTAAAGGCCATATCAAATTCATAACCTTCTTCTTTCAATCGTCGACCTGCATCACGCGCTTCTGTTAAGCCTTTCTCTGTCAAATCAACATCATGCCAACCTGTAAAACGGTTCTCTTTGTTCCACTGGCTTTCGCCGTGGCGAATTAATACTAACTTATAAATGGCTATTCTCCTCTGTTAAATGTTAAAGAAGCTACACCAAATCAGTATGCTTCTGCGGCACAGGCTGTGCCAGCATTTTCAGCTGTGATGCTGTTTTAAATGCTTATAAGCAATACGACTTTGTATTGCTATGCGCTTTATCTCTTGGCTTTCTTAGGGACTCAGGTTTGACTCTTCATCAGTGGCCTGCGGCTCATCCTGCTTACGCACCATACGCGCAACAATGATACCCGCTTCAAACAAAATCCACATGGGTATGGCCAACAATAGCTGTGAAATCACATCTGGTGGTGTTAACAACATCCCTATAATAAAAGCACCAACAATCACAAAAGGCCTTTTGGCTGCCAACGCTTCTGGCGTTGTCACACCAATGGCCACTAACAATACTGTTGCTACTGGAATCTCAAAAGCCGCGCCAAAAGCTAAAAATAGGGTAATAACAAAATCCAAGTACCGGCCAATGTCAGTTTGTACCGCAACGGTTTCAGGCGCGATATTAATAATAAAAGCAAACATCACAGGAAACACAATAAAATAAGCAAAGGCAACACCCAGATAGAATAATACAGTGCTAGATATTACCAGCGGCGTAACCAAGCGCTTTTCATGTTTATAGAGTCCAGGCGCGATAAACGCCCAAACGTGATACAACAAATAGGGTACAGTGACAAATATGGCCACGAAAAAAGCTAATTTAAACGGGATTAATATAGGCGCTGCAACATCAATAGCAATCATTGATGCGCCTTGCGGCAGCTGACTCGTTAGCGGCTGAGCTAATAGTGCATATAACTTATTAGCAAAAGGTACCAAGCCAATTAATACTAGCGCTACGGCCAGCACCATTTTTAGCAGCCGCTCACGCAATTCGATCAGGTGCGACAATAGCGTTTGTTCTTGATGAACTTCCTCGCCTGTTTCAACATCGCTCTCGATTTTGTCATTCATGATTTTTTATCACTACCTGACGGCAAGTCATGCTGGCTCGGCGCACTCACTACTACTTTATTGTCGCTAACGACTTCTGTAGCCTGCTCTGCTACGGTTTTATCTAGCTCACGCATCGAGTCCTGCAGATCCTTGCTAGTATCTTCAATAAGCGCTTTGGCATCCTGCAGTTCTTGATTTTTAATCATTTCCTGCATTTCCAGGTGATGCAATTCATCTTCTAGATCCATACGCATTTTGCGCATAAAGCGTTGTGCTTTTCCAAACCATCGGCCAGCTTGGGTAGCGACTTTGGGTAAACGCTGTGGACCAATAACCAACAAGGCAATTACGCCTATGACCATTAGCTCAAGAAAACTGATATCAAACATGTTTATTCAATGTACGCAGTAGGCAACAAAGCTTAGTCTTTGTGCTTACTACTTTCACCTTGAATCACATCCTGTTGAACCTCATTACCACCATTTTGCTCTAGGGAATCGGCGTCATCATCTTTGGCTGCCTTACGGAAGCTCTTGATTGCGCCGCCTAAATCGCCGCCTATATTGCGCAATTTTTTAGTACCAAACAACACAACAACTATCAGTAATATTAGTAATAATGACCCAGGACCAATGCCGCTTAACATAATTATGACTCCTAATTAGTCTTTCAATCCGCCGTTTGGCGAGATTGCTTTTCTTCAATACCTGATACGCCAAAGCGCCTTTGCAATTCAGCTAAAACTGCCTCAGGTCCTAAGCCCTCATGTGACAGCATCACCAAGGTATGAAACCATAAATCCGCCGTCTCGTATATGAGCTGGTCAGCATCACCGTCTTTGGCGGCAATAACCGTCTCAGTGGCTTCTTCACCCACCTTTTTCAAAATCGCATCCAAGCCCTTGTGGTACAGCTTAGCAGTATAAGAGCTATCTGGATCAGCATTTTTACGTGTCTCTAGCACAGCTGCGATTGCCGTTAGCACATCAGTGCTGGCTGATGATTGTGTTGAACCACTCATAATTTATTCAATATTCAGGTAAACAGCGTCTATTTTATCACAGCCTGACTTCAATACCGGCTGCTTGCATATGTTCTTTGGCCTGGCCCACAGTATATTCACCAAAATGAAATATGCTGGCTGCCAATACCGCATCAGCCTCTCCCTGCTGCACACCCTCGGCAAGATGCTGTAAATTACCTACACCGCCAGAGGCGATCACAGGGACCTTCACCGCACGGGATACCGCCTGCGTCAGTGGCAGATCAAAGCCTTTTTTTGTGCCATCGCGGTCCATACTGGTCAACAGTATCTCGCCAGCACCATATTCTGTCATTTGCCTGGCCCAGGCAATGGCATCTATACCGGTTTCTTTACGGCCACCATGGGTAAACACCTCCCAGTGATCTCCCACCTGCTTCGCATCAATCGCCACAACAATACACTGTGAACCGACTCGATCGGTGGCTTCACGTACAAAATCAGGGTTATGCACAGCGGCCGTATTGATCGCAACTTTATCTGCGCCAGCATTTAGCATTTTGCGCACGTCATCGAATGTTCGAATACCACCGCCGACAGTTAACGGGATAAAAACTTGCTCCGCCACATGCTCAACAACATGTACCATGGTGTCACGACCATCAGAACTGGCCGTAATATCCAAAAAGGTAATTTCGTCAGCCCCTTCCTGATTATATCGCTGCGCGATTTCTACCGGGTCACCCGCATCGCGAATATCAACAAAGTTAACGCCCTTAACAACGCGGCCTTTATCAACGTCAAGACAAGGAATGATTCGTTTAGCTAAAGACATAGTTCACAACTTATTGTTATCGTGGCTAGCTGGGTAGCCCACGTTTTGCACAACACGAGAATAAACCTATTACATGATTGAAAGTTGACTGCTTAACCAAACTGCTTGAGCGCTTCGGCCAAATCAATATCGCCTTCATAAATAGCCCGGCCAATAATAACACCTGCCACGCCTTCTTCCTCAGCGTCAGCCAGTGCTTTTAAGTCATCCATACTGCTGACCCCACCTGAGGCAATGACTGGCACACGGATTGACTGCGCTAAAGTGATCGTTGATTCAACATTCACACCAGACATCATGCCATCACGGGTAATATCGGTATAAACAATCGCATCCACACCATCACGTTCGAAATGCTGCGCCATATCAATCACATCATGATTGGAAAGTTTGCTCCAGCCATCGATGGCCACTTTTCCATCTTTAGCGTCCAGGCCGACGATCACATGCCCTGGAAATGACAAGCACAAGTCATTCACAAAATGTGGCTCACTGACCGCTTTGGTACCGATAATGACATAATTTACACCGGCATCGAGATACTCCTGAACAGTATCTTCATCGCGAATGCCGCCACCGACCTGAATCTCTAAATCAGGAAATGCCTGCGCCATATCATGGATCACATCCGAGTTACGCGGCTTACCAGCTAATGCCCCATCGAGATCAACGACGTGCAAGCGCTTCGCGCCCGCAGTCACCCAGCGCTCTACCATTTCAACCGGGTTATCTGAAAATATTGTACTGTCATCCATGCGCCCCTGACGTAGCCTGACACATTTACCTTCTTTCAAATCAATCGCTGGAATGATTAACACAATAACGCCCTTCTTTAAGTCAGTTCCTCAGTTAACAGCCGTTAAACTTGACCGTTCCAATTCACAAAGTTCCGTAATAACTGCAATCCCATATCGGCACTTTTTTCAGGATGGAATTGCACTGCAAACAGGTTGTCAAGACCAATTGCCGAGGCAAAGTCCACCCCGTAATCTGTTGCGCCTGTTATTAGTTGTTTATCTATCGGGTTTACATAATAACTGTGTACAAAATAAAAGCGAGAATTATCCGGCACCCCAGCCCATAAAGGATGGGAATACGCCTGCTTAACCTGATTCCATCCCATATGCGGAATCTTATACGTTGTCTTATTCGCCGACAATGTGTCACCGAAATAGTCCACACTACCTGCAAAAATATCCAGACAGTCGGTATTGTCATTTTCAGCACTACGACTCAGCAATACTTGTAAGCCCATGCAAATCCCAAGGAAAGGCTTTTTAGCAGCAGCTTCGACTAGGATTTCTACTAGCTTATGATCCTGAACAGCCTGCATACAGGCTTTAGCCGCACCCTGACCCGGAAATACAACACGGTCGGCATTACGAATCGTGGCGGCAGAAGATGTGAGTTTTACTTGCGCCTGGTTATCTGAAACACATTCCAGGGCTTTTGCCACTGAGCGCAAATTGCCCATACCATAATCAATCAGTGCTATGGTTTCCATGACAGTTCGTTTCTTTGAGTAAGCATGCGTTTTAGCAAAAGTTGTTGTTGTATAGATATAACTAGCAAATCTTCAACAAAAAGCAATCTCTACAAGCTACCTTTCGTCGATGGCATTATACCCGACATACGTGGATCAGGCTCTAAGGCCATACGTACTGCCCGACCAAAAGCTTTAAACACGGTTTCGATAATATGATGCGCATTTCGGCCCTGCAAATTATCAATATGTAGTGTGACATTTGCATGATTCACAAAGCCCTGAAAAAACTCATAGAAAAGGTCGACATCAAAGTCACCGACCCGCGCACGCGGAAAATCCACTCGAAACTCCAGCCCAGGACGACCGGAAAAGTCGATAACAACACGCGACAAGGCTTCGTCCAATGGCACATAGGCATGCCCATAACGCCGAATGCCCTTCTTATCGGTCAATGCCTGGGTAAAGGCTTGCCCCAAGGTAATACCGATATCTTCAACCGTATGATGGGCATCAATCTCTAAGTCTCCATTGGCGTGCACCAATAAATCCATCATACCGTGACGACTGACTTGATCGAGCATATGCTCAAGAAAGGGCAAGCCTGTCTTAAAGTCACTCTGGCCCTGCCCATCCAAGTTAACTTTGACCTGAATTTGCGTCTCGCTCGTATTACGGCTGACTTCTGCCGTGCGTGCCGACATTGATTCTGCTCCAACAACATTCAAAAAGGGTGCATAGGATACACCGCCGGACGCATTTGAAAAAGCAGGTTTTATCGCTGGCAGGTATTTTACAACAGACGCTGCGGTGAGAACCGACCTGATTCCGGTATGCCGCGTGCCTGATCCAAGCCATAGCCCATACACTCATCCGCCGCGATAGGCCCCAACAGCTCACATAAATATTCATAGAAAAACTGCAAGATCTCAATCATCCGCGGCTCACTGATTTTTTCATGTAACACCAAAGGCTCTTTATTCAACAAGTAACGGCGAAATGCCTCTCGATTGTCTTTAGGCATATTATCAACCATCAATTTATCCAGCAGCTGAATCCTTGCTTTCATAAGATAGTCTGCATGCTCAAGTTCCATTTTGGCAAAAATACCCACAATAAAAGCACAAAATACTTTGCTCTCTGGCAGCTCTTTAGAAGGTTTATTGTCGCTTTCTGTGGACACAGGGTGTGCTAACCTAATATTGGCTTTGCTCATATCTTTTTTCCTTTCTGACAATGTCTTTATCCTTACTTGTTATGTAGCTTCTGCGTCTGGAACTCGGGGTATCCTAGCTCGTAATGCTCAGTATAATCCAAGCCACGACGCTCATCGGTGGACGACACTCTCAGCCCCACCAATTGCTCGATGAACCAGTACATCAATAAAGCCACAGGTACAGCCCAAATAAAAGCCGCAGCAATACCAATCAATTGCACTGCCACTTGCGTTGGGCTGAACATATTGCCTTGTAAGAACAAACCTGCTGCCAGCGTTCCCCAGGCACCACAAAAACCATGCACCGAAACGGCATTAACCACATCATCGAGCTTGAAGCTTTCCAAGGCATTGATCCCCAAAACAAAGACAAAGCCTGATCCCAAACCCGTAATAACGGCATACAATGGTGTCATGCTGGCACAGCCCGCCGTAATACCCACCAAACCGGCCAAACTACCATTGATGGTATTGCTCGCCAGCACAGGCTTGCCTAAGATCAATGACAGCAAGACAACACTCACAGCACCCGCGGCAGCCGACAGCTGTGTATTCAGATTGATCAGGCCGATATCAGCACTGGCCATCAAGGTACTACCGCCATTAAAGCCAAACCAACCGACCCATAAAATAAAGCCACCTAAAGCGACAAACATCAAATTATGACCAGGTATTTCACGTGCTTCACCCTTATCTGAAAAGCGCCCCATACGAGGACCAAGCACAACAATGCCTGCCAATGCACACCAGCCACCGATAGAGTGCACAACAGTAGAACCCGCGAAATCGATAAAACCTAATTGCTTTAACCAGCCCGCACCTTCATAACCACTGCCCCAGGCCCAGCTACCATAAACAGGGTATATAACAGCCGTAATCCCAATAGCGCCCAACAAATAACCCAAAAAGCTTGTTCGTTCAGCCATCGCGCCACTGGCAATAGTGACTGCTGTCGCGGCAAACATTGTCTGAAACAACAACACGAGATAATCACCACTCTCGGCAGTATTGAGAAAAAAGTGGTCAGCACCAATCCAACCTGATGTGTTTGTGCCAAACATCAGCCCATAACCCAACATCCAAAAAACCAGGCTACCGACACAGACATCCGTGTAGTTTTTCATAATGACATTAACGGCATTCTTGCTACGTGATGCGCCGCTTTCCAGTAAAGCAAACCCCGCTTGCATAAAAAACACTAATGCTGCAGCAGTGGCTATCCAAACCGTATTTAATGACACAGTTAATGTCGCCTCATCAGCCTGGGCGGCCATGGGTGCAACTGTGAATAACAAAAATACAGCAACGTGGGCAATTGGGTAACGCATTATGGCAAAGCTCCTTAATCCTTGAGTTTCATTCCCGTAGCGTTAAAGCAACTGCCATGCCAAACTCATCACACCCCCGCCTATCGGGCATTTGCACAAATATGGTCTTTTTTACAGCGCCAAGTTGGTGCAAAAAATGTCTTTCCGCGCTTTAATGGCGCAACCCTGGTACAGGGTTAGGCCTTTCCTGATTAGAAACGCAGATGAAATGTTACCGGACCATCGTTCACCAAACTAACCTGCATATCAGCACCGAAACTACCGGTCTCTACTGCGCCCAGCCCCAAGCCACGCGCATGTCCAACAACAGCATCAAACAAAGCACTGCCTTGCGATGGTGCTGCCGCAGAGTGGAAGCTGGGCCGCAAGCCTTTCTTGGTATCTGCCGCCAGGGTAAATTGTGGTACCAGCAGCAAGCCACCCTGAATATCCTGCAGGCTGAGGTTCATTTTATCATCGGCATCACTGAACACACGGTAAGCCACTATACGCTCTGCAGCACGTTGCGCTGTACCTTCAGTATCTGCATGCTCAACACCAAGCAATACCAATAAGCCCTGCCCAATCTGCGCCACTCTTTCACCGTCAATATCCACAGTGGCTTCTCGCACACGTTGCAACAGGGCAATCAATTGATTAAATCCAACATTTTCTGCGTCGCCTGCACTAAGGCGGCGGTAATTGGCGGATCACTGGCTGCATGGCCCGCATTCTCAATAATACGGAAATCGGCTTGCGGCCAAGCGCTATGCAATGCCCAAGCCTGACTCAATGGGCAAATCACATCATGCCGCCCGTGTACAATAATGCCCGGGATATCAGCCAGTTGCTGTGCTTGCTCAATAATCTGATTCTCAGCAATAAAGCAGTTATGAATAAAGTAGTGACACTCTATGCGTGCCATCGCCAAGGCAACATAAGGGTCCGCAAAGTAAGCCCGTAAATCCGGGTCATGCTGCAGACTTGCTGTGCTACCTTCCCATACCGACCAGGCTTTCGCTGCCGCCATACGCATCACTTCATCCTGGCCGGTTAAAATGTCATAATAAGCCTGCACGATCGACTGCCTTTTAGCTTCTGGCAACGGCTTTAAAAAATGCTGCCATTCATCTGGATATAACTCACTAGCGCCAAATTGGTAAAACCAATTGATATCCTGCTGCCGACACAGAAAGATACCCCGCAAAATTAACCCCAGCACCTGCTCTGGATACGCCTGTGCATAGATAAGGGCTAATGTTGAGCCCCAAGAGCCGCCAAATAAAACCCAGCGATCAATATCCAACAGCTGCCTGAGTTGTTCAATATCAGCCAATAAATCAGCGGTTGTATTGTGTTCCAATGTCGCATGCGGTGTTGATTTTCCGCAGCCACGCTGGTCAAATAAGATAATATGGTATTTATTCGGGTCAAAGAACTGCCGGTGATATGCGCTTATGCCACCGCCAGGCCCACCATGCAAAAATAGCACGGGGATACCATCAGCATTGCCTGCTTGTTCTACATAGATTTTATGCCCTTGGCCAGCATCCATATGGAAGTGGCGATGTGGCCGAATTGCTGGGTATAGGGTTGTTTGTGTTGCCATAGCCGTCCACTTTAGTTAAGGCACTATCATGCCCTATTTTTCAAGAAATAAAAGTCCTACAGACAAGTGCGAAATTTGTAGGACAAATCCTACACTTTCTTCAGCTTTCAATGATATTGCCAAAAACCATAAAGTGAGATCCTATAGCAGCTTAAAGGGATTTAATTCAAGGATGGTTTGATTTAAGGAAGAACCAGGAACCTTGATGGATACAAGGTATTAGCCAGGGATGAGCTTTGCAGGAAGCAAAAGGATGCTCAACGTCACCTAAATAGCCAGGATGGTTATTTATAAAGCCCCGGTAATCTCCTTGCCGGGGCTTTTTATATTCGACCTGTTTATGACTCTCATATCTATGTTTTCCCCCCTATTTGATGACTAATCATTCAATAATTAAACACACATATCATTTTTTAATCACCCTACATAACTCTACTTAGTTTGTAATCCAAATCCTACATTTTCTTCAGATTGATGAGCTATTGCTGCTGCATGCAAAGTGAGACTCTAGTCGCACCTAAAGGGACTTAGTACATGGAAGACTAGTTTCAAGGATGAACCAGGAGCCTTGCTGGATGCGAGGCATGAGCCAGGGATGAGCTTTGCAGGATGCAATTAAGGATGCTCAACGTCACCTAAATAGCCAGGATGGTTATTTGGAAGCCCCGACAGACTATCGTCGGGGCTTTTTACCACTAAACTTGATGCCCTGTAAATGCTAACTATGTCCCAAAACTCTCTCTTTTTCGCTATGTCCACCCCTCCTATCTGCTATTTCTTGTAACTTTTACATTGAAGACCTTCATGTCAGTGCTATGCTTAAATTTAATGCACGCTCAAATTAACGGGATTTAAGATGGGCAGATGCTCTCATGGATCGACAGCAAATCTTGTGCTTAGGTGGAAAAATGAATAACTAAACCCTTAATCCGTGAACCACAAATACAAGAATCAACTCTATGAATACGCAAGAAAAACAAGACCTTCTACAAGCATTAGCTGGCCTTGGTGATCGAATTTCCAAAATTGCAGACCTAGTCGGTGGCAAGAAAAACCTTGCCCGTGCAATTGGTATTTCCGAATCCCAGCTCTACCGCTATATCGGTGGTGATAGTCAGCCTACTGTTGAACCATTAGCAGCAATCGCTCGATCCGGCCAAGTCCATTTGGACTGGCTGGTGTTAGGCGAAGGCCCTACTGGCATCTCATCAGAAATCAACGATCTTCAAGGCTTATATTCCAGTCGTCAGGAGTATATTCCGATCACTGAGTACACTGAGGAGGACCATAAGCTCGAAAACCAACCATTAAGTAGTATGGGACGGCTTACCTTCAATCATTTCTGGCTGGTGCAAGCTGGCTTGAACCCGGAGAATTTACGCTTACTACGGGCACATGGTGATGCAATGGCGCCGACGATTAAAGATGGCGATCTTTTGATGCTGGATATTAGCCAGAAGAAGTTCAATGGTGATGCCATTTACGTCGTTCGCTTGGACCCGCAAAACCTGGTGGCCAAACGACTACAGCAATCGGTTGATAAAGGCTTATACCTTGTGAGTGATAACCCAGCTTATCGCGAACAACATATTCCTGACAATGAGCGGGATGGCCTGGATATTATCGGCAAAGTCGTATGGTCAGCTGGTATGCTATAAGCGCCTTATGCTAAATGTGATTGGGTTAGCTTAAACAGCTAACCCAATCCTAAACTCAGCTTGCGCTAAAATCTATGCTCGCCAAAATTCCGGCGTAAATAACACCAGCATGGTGAAAATTTCTAAACGACCAAGTAACATTGCCAAACAAAGCACCCACTTAGAAAAATCATCCACGGTGGCATAGCTACTGCCAACCTCACCCAAACCTGGCCCAAGGTTATTCAAACACGCAGCAACGGCGGAAAACGCGGACACCTGATCCATACCGGCCAACATAAGCAATAACAGCATCAGTACAAAAATCGCGATATACGCCGAAAAGAAACCCCAGACCGCTTCGATCACTCTATCAGGCAATGGGACTTTACCAATTTTAACATTCAACTGCGCGCGTGGATGCAAAAGACGTTTTAGTTCGCGCAGGCCTTGCTTAATAAGGAGCAAGACCCGAATCACTTTCATACCCCCGCCGGTTGAGCCAGCACAGCCACCCACAAAACTGATAAAAATCAACAGCACAGGCAAAAAGCCAGGCCAGTCATAATAGCCTGTCGTGGTAAAGCCCGTCGTGGTACCAATTGAGACAACCTGAAAGATGCCATGCCTTAATGCTTCACCGACAGTATCCGAAATGCCGGCCACCCATAGGAAACTCACGGCCACGACCGCCGTTAACCCTAATATGGTCAGGTAGCCACGTAATTCAGCATCAGCCCAATACACTCGCAAACTCATGCGGCGCACTGCCATAAAATGCAAACCAAAGTTCACACCGGCAACGAGCATAAACACAATACAGATAGCTTCAATGATTGGGCTATCATAATAGCCAATACTGGCATCATGTGTCGAAAAGCCACCTATGGCGACTGTTGAAAATGCGTGACCGGCAGCATCGAATGCATCCATACCTGCCAACCAATATGCCACCGCACACGCTAAGGTCAGCCCAAGATAGATATACCAAAGCGCCTTCGCCGTTTCATTGATCCGCGGTGTTAACTTTGAATCTTTAACCGGACCTGGTGTTTCAGCACGGTAAAGCTGCATGCCACCGATACCCAACATCGGCAAAATCGCAACGGCCAATACGATAATGCCCATGCCACCCACCCATTGCAGCATCTGACGATAAAACAAGATTGACTCTGGCAGACGGTCAAGACCAACAATAACCGTTGCCCCGGTTGTCGTCAGCCCAGATATTGATTCAAACAAAGCATCGGTGAAACTTAAGTGGGTATACTCCGAGAGATACAGTGGCACCGAGCCCACCAATCCCAGCAAGCTCCAAAAGACTACTACGACCAGAAAGCCATCACGCAAACGCAATTCATTGTTATGCCTGCGTACTGGCAACCAAAGCAATAAACCACAGGACACGGTAATAATGGTCGCATAAACAAAAGACCAGATCGCGCCATCGGCATATATCAGCGAAATAAACATAGGCGGTAACATGCCCATGCTAAAGAGAATCAATAAAATACCGAACAAACGCTGAATCGTTTTAAATTCCACGTCTGCTCACCTCACCGCTATACTGTCGTTGCTGCTGCTTATTATGCATGCCATCCCAGCTAATTGTCCCCACAACTAAATAAACCCAACATCTACCTGGAATAAGCGCTCAATCTCTGGCAGACACTTTTTATCAGCTAAAAACATAATGACGTGATCATCCGGTTCAATAACCACACCGCGCTCAAGTATCATAACTTTATCGCCACGCACAACCGCACCAACATTACTGTTCGCCGGTAGACTGATTTCATCAATAAAGCGCCCTACCACTTTAGAAGTACTGGCATCACCGTGTGCGACCGCTTCAATACACTCTGCAGCCCCCCGGCGCAATGAATGCACTGCAACCACATCCCCTCGACGTACATGCCTTAATAAAGAGCCTATTGTGACCTGCCGTGGTGATAAGACAACATCAATATCGCCGCCTTCGATAAGGTCTACATAAGCAGGTCGCGTGACAATTGACATTACTTTGTCAGCCCCCATACGTTTGGCGAGCATAGACGACAGAATATTAGCCTCATCATTGTTTGTCACGGCACAGAAAATATCCATTTTATCGATATTCTCTTCATGCAGTAGCTCTTCATCCGCAACATCACCATGCAATACAATGGTTTTGTTCAGCTCTTCTGAGAGCTGCTGCACTCTACTTTTATCGCGTTCTATCAGTTTCACCTGGTATTTTGACTCCAGGGCTTTGGCTAAGCGCGCCCCGATATTGCCACCACCGGCCAGCATAATACGCTTAACACTCTTATCCAGCTGGCGCATCTCACTCAATACTGAGCGTATATCTTTTTTAGTCGCCAGAAAAAAAACTTCATCACCCACCTCTATCACAGTATCACCGGTCGGCATAATGGCCTTACCCTGGCGATAGATGGCAACCACCTTGGTGCGTATACCTGGCATATGCTGCTTCAATGTTCTGAGCATATGCCCAACCAATGGCGCACCGGGATAGGTTTTCACACCCACCAGCTGTAATTTGCCATCGGCCAGATCCAGTACTTGCAACGCTCCCTGATATTCAATCAAGCGTTGAATATGCTCGGTTAGCAGCTGTTCCGGGCTAATCAGTACATCGATTGGCGTAGCTAAGCTATCGAATAGCTTCGGCTCGGCCTGGTAGTCCGTCGCCCGAATTCGGGCGACCTTAATGGGGATCCGAAACAAAGTATAAGCCACCTGACAGGCAACCATATTGGTCTCATCACTGGAGGTGACCGCAATCATCATATCGGCATCTTCCCCACCTGCCTGGCGTAATACCGAAGGCAAAGAGGCAATACCGGCAACGGTTTTGATATCCAGGCGATCTTGTAAGTCACGCAAGCGATTATTATCGATATCAACTACGGTGACATCGTTGTCCTCATCACAAAGTATATTAGCGACCGAGGAGCCTACGGCACCCGCGCCCAAGACAATTATTTTCATATATGTTGGCTATGCTTTAACTGTTTTTCCATTGGTGTCTTACAGCATTGTCCTACACGAAAACGGCGATTTAACCATATTCGCTAAGCAATGATTATAATAAATTCTGCGCCTCAGTGGTTATTTAATACTAGCAACGATTGCATAAACAATCCGCTTAAATAACACATCCTTAACAAAGCATTGCTAGTATGACCCTCAGTGATGCTAAATCAGTTGCTGCCAGCTTTGTAACGAGCCTCTCACTGTGAAACACGGTATGAAAATATCTGGCTGTATGACAAGGATGTGTTCTGCTTAATCAGCAGATTAATTGGTACTACCAATTATGCGTCAGCGAGACCCTGTCAGAAAGGTCGCGCCAGCCCCTAAAACCAAGCAGCTACGACATTCCACGCGGTTTTTTGCGATGAATGTAGAGCTTGTTGTGTCAGACTAACAAACTAGTATTGAGGTAACAAGATAATGGGCTTAGTTCTCTCAGGAAGAGCGATATATTTAATGACTGTAATGTCGAGGCTTTTGAAAGGCCATGATATCTACATCAGTCTCTCCAGTAATGATGCTGCACTGCAATTGTTATCTGCGGCGGCTGACTACCCTGATAACAGCGAACTGCAAGAGCTGCAGCAAAAGCTATGTCAGGAAATCGGTATGAAACGCATTAAAAGCGCAATGAAACGAATAGGTCGTGGCAAAGAGCTGAATGTGACTGTTGCTCCACAAGACATGCTAACCCCTGATGCCAGTGGGCGCAGCCATAAAGATGATAGCTCTCAATCAGCGCAGCGTGTTTATCGTGGCCAGCTAGTCGCTTAAGCGACAAAGCTCAGCAAAGCACCTTATTGCTTTTGCAGCCCTGCGTAAAAAAAGCCGTCAGCCTCACCTGTTAATATCTGCCAGCCATAGTCACATGCCTGCCCTAAAGGCAACGACAGGGAAACCTGTTCAGCATCCTCTTGTGCTTGCAAAAACGTGGCAATCTGACGCTCATTCTCGGCCTTAAATACTGAGCAAGTGCAATATAGCAAGAAACCGCCTGGCGCTAACAACGACCATAAATGCTTGAGGATTTTGGCCTGCAATTGCACTAATGCAGTAATATCTTCCGGTCTGCGCAATAACTTGATATCAGGATGACGACGAATCACACCGCTGGCAGAGCAGGGCACATCCAACAAGATTCGATCGAAATATTTACCATTCGACCACGGCTCTGCCTGGCTGATATCAGCGACTTGCAGCACAATATCACACTCCCCTTGGTAATCAAGGCGTGCCAAATTATCTTCAACGCGCTTTAAACGACCCGCATCAATATCCACCGCAATGAGCTGCTTTAAAGCGGGTTGTTGCTCTAATATATGTAGCGTTTTGCCGCCGGGCGCAGCACAGGCATCTAACACTCGATCACCTGCCTGTGGTTGCAACAACTGTGCGGCATATTGCGCTGCCGTATCCTGCACCGATACCCAAGCCTTATCAAACGCCGGTAGCGCTGTCACATCACAGGCTTGTTGCAACTCAATAGCCGTGGTCGAGTAAGGCAGGGCTTCGGCCATTATTTCAGCTGCTTGCAAGTGCGCGAGATAATCATCTCGACTGGTTTTTGCTGTATTCACTCGCAACACCATCGGTGCCTGCTGATTGTTGGCGACCAGTAATTGCTCCCAAGCCTGTGGCCAATCTTGCTGCAAACGTTCCAACAACCAGGCCGGACACGCATGATGCGCCTGAATATCCTGCTGCAAACGTTGACTTAAGGCGGCTTGCTCCCGCAGATAGCGACGTAAGACACCATTGACCAGCCGCTTGGCCCAAACTTTACCCAGCGCAGCAGCGGTATTAACGGTTTCCGATACCACAGCATATTCAGGCTTGCCCGAAGCCGACAGCTGATAGAGTCCTAATAACAGTAAAAACTCGATATCCTGATCACGCCCCTTAAGAGGCTTATCTATTAAGAACGATAATAAGGCCTGCAAACGGATATAGTAGCGTAAGACACCATAGCTCAAAGCTTGCACCTGCGCTTTATCTTGCGGCTTGGCGAGTTGCTTTACAATACGTGGTAAGCAAGTGGACAGTGAAGCCCCCTCATTGATTACGCATTGGACAAGCCGTATAACCGCTAAGCGCTGGTTTTTGATAGGCGATTTATTGTTGTTTTTCATATGGTGTTATCAGGTCGCATCCGCTGGCTGACCCAGCTGTGTTCCCTGTAAATTATGTGCATTCACAAAATCTCGCACTGCCAATGGTTTACCCCCTGGCAACTGTAAACGCAAAATACGCAGAGTGCCCCCTTCGCCCGTCGCCACATCAACGCCCTCTGGAGTACATGCAATGACTTCACCCGCAGACGCAGTGCTATTAGTATCGGGCAAAGCATGCGCTTGCCATATGCGTAGGACTTTATCATTCATTTGAGTTTGTGCTACCGGCCAAGGGTTAAAAGCACACACTTGTCGTTGTATCTGTTCTGCTGAGTGTTGCCAATCAATAGTCGCTTCGGCTTTTTCCAGCTTGGCAGCATAGGTCACCAAAGCCTCATCTTGTGCCTCAGCAAGTAATTCGCCTTGGAGTATGCCTGGCAAGTGCTCGATCAATAGCTCAGCGCCTAATACTGCCAAGCTATCGTGCAGTGTTGCTGCTGTTTGCCCGGGATCAATCGGAATGCGGCTACTGGCTAGCATGGCCCCGGTATCCAAGCCCTGATCCATTTGCATTAAGGTAATGCCCGTTAGCTGATCACCAGCAAGAATTGCCCGGTGTATTGGCGCTGCACCACGCCAACGCGGCAGTAGTGAGGCATGGATATTGATGCAGCCTAAGGCAGGGGCGGTTAATATCGCCGAGGGCAAAATCAAACCATAGGCAGCGACCACCATAAGATCGGCCTGATAGCTGATAAGGTGTTGCTGCGCTTGCACATCACGCAAGCTGACGGGCTGCTCAACGGGGATATCGTGCTGCAGGGCCAGTTGTTTTACCGGGCTGGCCGTTAACTTGCGCCCCCGTCCAGCCGGCCTGTCTGGCTGTGTATAGACAGCAACAAGCTGATGCTCGGTATTGATTAAGGCCGCTAAAGCAGGCACCGCAAACTCAGGGGTGCCTGCATAAATAATTCTTTTCATTGTATTTTTACTTATGGCTCTTACTGGTGGTGTTGAGTGGTGTTGCTAGCAGCACACTGCAAGCGGCCTATGCGAGGTTATGACAAAGCAGCAGACGACTCTGCCTGCTCATGTCGTTTTTGCTTCTCAATTTTCTTACGAATACGCTGGCGCTTAAGCGGTGATAGATGGTCCACAAACAGCTTGCCATCAAGGTGGTCAATCTCATGCTGAATACAAACAGCCAGCAAGCCCTCTGCCTCCAACTCAAAAGGCTGGCCATCACGATCCAGCGCTTTGACGATAATCCGGTCTGCGCGTTTGACTGTTTCCTGAAAACCAGGCACAGACAGGCAGCCTTCTGCCATTTCTTCCTCACCCTCTTTGCTGAGGATTTCCGGATTAATAAAACAACGTGGCTCGGTGCCCTCTTCGCTGATATCCACGACAATGACTCGCTGCTGGACATTGACCTGGGCAGCCGCCAGCCCAATGCCTGGTGCGGCGTACATTGTCTGGAACATATCGTCCACGAGCTGCTGAATTTCCTCGTTTACCTGCGCCACGGGGACACAAACCTGACGTAATCGAGGGTCTGGAAAGTGCAAAATGTCTAGAATTGCCATACGTTTTCAAATAATATTCGTGTAATTTTACAAATAGGTTCTCTAAGACTATGATACTAATAGATTTATTACTATCATAGTATTAAGCTATGTACCACAGATATCAACCTTATACCGTTACGTTCGCCATTTAACACGGGGCTTGCAAATGCATATAGATGCACATACTGCAAAATTTACCGCGCTGGGCTTAATTTTAGCATTTTTGCTAAGCGCATGTTCCAGCCAAAGCGTAAAGACCGAGAGCAGCGAGGACTTCGGCTTTGATGACAACTTCGACACAGTTGCCGAAGAGGAGTTCTCAGAGCCGCCTCCACCGCTAGTCGAAGAGGAACCAGCTGTCCGTATTGCTCTGCGTGATGACATACCTAGCCAGTATATCGTCAAAAAAGGTGATACCCTTTGGGACATAGCCTCCTTATTTCTGCAAGATCCCTGGTTATGGCCGGAAATTTGGTACTTCAACCCGCAGATTGACAACCCGCATCTGATCTACCCTGGCGATATTCTAATGCTGGTCTATATTGACGGCAAACCAGTACTACGGCTAGCCAATGGCACCGATGCCAATGGGCAAGTGATTACCCGAGTGATAGAACCTTCAGCACCCGGCGGCATTAAAACCATTAAGATGTCCCCGCGGATTCGCACCGAAAATCTTGGTCAGGCCATCCCAACCATTCCTGTCAGCAGCATCGAACCCTTTTTATTACAACCCAGGGTCATCACGCGTGAGGAGCTGGAAAACGCACCTTATATTGTCAGCAGCCTGGATAAACACCTGATTAGTGCCACGGGCAACACAGTCTATGCTCGAAACCTGGTCGATACTGGCGATGTCCGTTACAACATTTTTCGTCCTGGACGGGTCTTTAGAGACCCCAGAACACGTGAGATTCTCGGTTATGAAACCATTTTAGTCAGTGAAGCCAAGCTGACACAGGCGGGTGACCCGGCCTCATTAGTACTCACCCGCAGCCTGCGGGAAACACTCAATGGTGACCGTATTTTGCCTGCAGAAAAAGGCAAGCTGAGCTACAACTTTGTGCCACGACCACCCGAAACACAGGTGGATGGGGAAATCATTGCGCTGGTTGATGCGATTTCCCAAACAGCACAGCGGCAAATTATTGTGATGAACCTCGGCACCCGCCATGGCATTGAAATTGGTACGGTGCTCGCGATTGACCAGGCGGGTGAAAGCGCCAGAGACCCCTTTGCCAAAAAGTCCCGCTTTCGCAATATAACAATGCCCAAAACACGCGCAGGCTTGGTAATGGTTTTCAGAGTGTTTGATAATGTCAGCTATGGCTTGATTATGGATTCGACGCGGGCCATTCATGTTAATGACCTGATCAGCAACCCAACACCTTCTGCGGATGTGTTAAGCCAATAGGCTGACTAATGTGTCGGAACTAAGCTGCTGGTTAAAACTTCATCATGCACCTGGCCTGGGTCCGGTGGGCATACAGCAGCTTTTACAAACACACAACTCTATTGAGCACATCTTCGCAAGTAGCGGCGCTGCATTACAACAAGCAGGCCTGGCAAAACCCGCGATTGATTACCTGCTCGATGACACGATCAGTGATGCCATTCAGGCTGAACTGGCTTGGGCCAACGCCCCCAAGCAGCATATTCTGACTTATCAGGATGCTGATTACCCTCAGCAACTTGCCCGAATTCATGGCGCACCCGCTGTGCTATATCTTGTGGGTAATAAAACGCTGCTCAATGACCCACAACTCGGTATTGTTGGCAGCCGTAACCCCAGCCGGGATGGTGCGGAAATCGCATTAGCTTTTGCCCGCGACTTAGCACAAAGCGGTCTGTTGATTACCAGCGGGCTGGCACTGGGTATCGACACTTGCGCTCATCAAGGTGCTTTAGCCGCACAAACAGCCACCGTTGCGGTGATGGCAACTGGCGCAGATCAACGTTATCCGGCACAAAATCGCCATTTAGCTGACAGCATTCTTGAAGCGGACGGCACATTGCTAACCGAATCACCATTGGGTACTAAGCCACATGCCAGCTTGTTTCCACGTCGGAACCGTATTATCAGTGGCTTGTCTTTGGGTACATTGGTCGTCGAGGCCGCCCCACGCAGTGGCTCATTGATTACCGCCAAACACGCGATGGAACAAGCCCGCGAAGTCTTTGCTATTCCCGGCTCTATTCATAACCCAATGGCACGTGGTTGCCATCAGCTGATTCGACAAGGCGCTAAACTGGTCGAGTCTGTCAGCGATATTCTGGAAGAGCTGGCACCCCAACTACAGAACCTACTGACAGAGACAAGCCTAAGCCCGGGCGAACAGCAGAGTGCCAATAGTGAAATATCGCTAGAACCAGAACAGCAGACTATACTCAACGCTATGGGTTTTGATGCTATCACCATTGATGAACTCTCTAACCGCTGCGATCTCGCTGCTCGGGACATAGCCTCCACCCTACTTATTTTAGAATTACAAGGCCATGTTTTCAGTGAAGCCGATGGTCGTTATAGTCGCCGTTATGAACAATAAGCAGCCTTACAAAAGCCTGAAAACCATTGAACTTAGCAAAAAAAGCTACATTTTTTGTCCAAATCCTTATTTTCTATTTGCTTGCAGCCGTTATTTTATGCAATTAATAGGCGCCATAGACTTGGCAGCCCTGAAAGAACCGATCGTTACACCGGAGCTACTTTAGCTTATGAGTAAAAATTTAGTCATTGTGGAATCACCCGCAAAATGTAAAACCATCAAAAAATACCTGGGCCGGGGTTTTGATGTCATGGCCTCCTATGGCCATGTGCGCGATCTCATTCCCAAAGAGGGCGCGGTTGATACCGGTAACAGCTTTCGCATGAAGTATCAGGCCATCGAAAAAAATGAAAAGCATGTTAATGCGATTAAAACCGCAATGAAAAAAGCTGAAGCGCTTTACCTGGCGACTGACCCGGACCGCGAAGGCGAGGCTATTTCCTGGCACTTAAAAGAATTACTCGACGATGCGAAGCTGCTCAAAAACAAACAAGTCTATCGTGTGGTCTTTCATGAAATCACCAAAAAAGCGGTCAATGATGCTATCGATAGCCCACGTGAGCTATCGAACCAGCTGATTAACGCGCAACAAGCCCGTCGGGCCTTAGACTATTTGGTTGGTTTTAATCTATCGCCTCTGCTTTGGAAAAAAATTCGCCGTGGTTTATCCGCAGGGCGAGTGCAAAGCCCGGCATTACGCTTGATCGTTGAGCGCGAAGATGAGATTCGCAAATTCGAAGCGCAAGAATACTGGACTATTGAGTCCGACCTAAAAAAAGGCCGCAAAGCGTTTAACGGTAAGTTAAGTGTACTCGACGATGAAAAAGTCAAACAGTTCACGATTACTGACGAAAAAACCGCGCATAAAACCCGTGATAAATTACTCAAAGATGCTAATGGCGAGCTGACTGTTAGCAAAATAGAGAAAAAACAACGCAAACGTAATCCGTCTCCACCTTTCACGACATCAACTCTGCAACAGGAAGCCGTGCGTAAACTGGGCTTTTCTGCCTCGCGGACTATGCGTGTTGCCCAACAATTGTATGAAGGTGTCGACATTGGTAATGGTGCTGTTGGTCTGATTACTTATATGCGTACTGACTCTGTCACCTTAGCCCAGGATGCATTGACTGAAATTAGAGACCTGATTGTGCAACGTTATGGCGAAGATAATTTGCCCAAAGAGCCGCGCGCTTACAAAAACAAGTCAAAAAATGCGCAGGAGGCGCATGAAGCGGTACGCCCAACATCTGCTAAAAACGTACCGGACGATATTAAAAAGCATCTGAGTGCTGACCAGTTCAAGTTATATAGTTTGATTTGGAAACGGACTGTCGCCTGTCAAATGGTACATGCCACACTTGATACCGTTGCTATTGATTTGGAAGCCTCGGCAGGTAATATTTTCCGTGCTAATGGCTCAACCATTAAACACCCGGGCTTTATGGCAATTTACCAGGAAGGTTTAGACGACAGTAAAGGCGAAGATGATGAGAAGATTCTGCCGCCAATGAAAGAAGGCGAGAAAGTCAAACTCAACGACATTCGCGCAGAACAGCACTTTACTGAACCGCCACCACGCTATACAGAAGCCAGCCTGGTGAAAAGCTTGGAAGAGTTTGGTATTGGCAGACCATCAACCTATGCCAGTATTATTTCTACCCTACAAGCGCGTGAGTATGTTGAGTTAGATAAAAAGCGCTTTACACCTACAGATGTCGGCGAAGTTGTTAATAAATTTCTCACCAACTACTTCACCAAGTATGTGGATTACGATTTTACCGCACAGCTTGAGGATCAGCTGGATGAAATTGCCCGAGGTGAAAAAGACTGGGTACCGTTGATGGAAGACTTTTGGTCTCCATTCAAAGTACTGGTGGATAAAACAGAAACCGATGTTTCACGTAAAGATGTGACCTCAGAGCAACTTGATGAGGTATGTCCAAAATGTGAGAAGACCTTGGAAATCAAGCTCGGCCGCCGTGGCAAGTTTATTGGCTGCACAGGTTACCCAGATTGTGATTACACACGTAATATCGGCGATGATAAAGATGCTGAGCCAGAAATCATTGAAGATCGCAAATGCCCTGAATGTGGCAGTGATTTAATCATTAAAATGGGGCGTTACGGTAAATTTATTGGTTGCACATCTTATCCAGATTGCAAACATATAGAGCCTCTTCAAAAGCCCGCAGACACTGAAGTCACCTGCCCAGAGTGTAAAGAAGGGACTATATTAGAAAGACGCTCACGGCGCGGTAAAGTCTTCTACTCTTGCTCTCGCTACCCTGACTGTAAATATGCCATTTGGAATATGCCTATAGACAAAGCTTGTCCCGAGTGCGATTGGCCAATCACCATGGTAAAAACCACTAAGCGTCGCGGCACTGAACGTATTTGCCCGCAGGATGATTGTAGTTTTACAGAGCCTGCCGAAGAGCTCGCGCCTAAAGAAGAAGATAGTGCCGCATAGATAGAGCAATACCACAGTACAATGAATGCATTACAACACGCCGCGAAGGTGTTAGAAGAAGGTGGCATTATTGCTTATCCGACGGAAGCCGTTTTCGGTCTTGGCTGTAACCCAAAAGACGGTCAAGCTGTTCGGCGTTTGCTTGCCATCAAGCAACGCCCTATTGAAAAAGGTCTGATTCTCATTGCTGGCAATGTAGCGCAACTCGCTGCTTATGTACCATCAGCAAATTTTGAGCAATACCCACATGTACTCGAGAGTTGGCCTGGCCCTCATACCTGGATTATGCCTTGCAACACGAATACACCAATTTGGCTTAAAGGCCAATACCATAGCCTTGCTGTGCGAGTCACTGCACATCGTCAAACGGCGGAGTTATGCCAACTATTTGGTGGCGCTATTGTATCCACCAGCGCTAATCTGAGTAATACACCACCGGCAGCAACCGCTAATGACGTTAAACTAGCCTTAGGTAAATATATTGATTATATTCTTGATGGGCCAACCAGTGGGCTTGCGGAAGTTAGTACAATAAGAGATGCTGTAAGCGGAGAGCAGTTGCGTTAAACTGGTACCCAGCCTAACCGAATCAAAGAAATATTATGAGCAAACCAGATATGTCCTTGGTCGAGCAATACTTGCTCAACTTACAAAATAATATTTGCCAGCACCTGGAAAATATTGATCGTGGTCATCCATTTGAAGAAGATAGTTGGCAACGGCCAGAGGGCGGCGGCGGCCGTAGCCGTGTCATACAAGGCAATGTTATTGAAAAAGGCGGCGTTAATTTTTCAAAAGTCTATGGTGATAAAATGCCAGCGTCGGCAACCGCTCATCGACCAGAACTTGCAGGCCGCAATTTTCATGCGCTAGGTGTTTCCCTAGTTATACACCCAAGCAACCCTTATGCACCAACCTCACATGCAAATGTACGCTTTTTTATTGCCGAAAAACCGGGTGAAGACCCTATCTGGTGGTTTGGTGGTGGCTATGATTTGACACCTTATTATGGTTTTGAAGAAGACTGCCAGCACTGGCACCAAACCGCTAAAGCCGCCTGTGAGCCATTTGGCGCCGAGGTTTACCCAAAGTATAAAAAGTGGTGTGACGATTACTTTTATCTGAAGCATCGCCAGGAACCACGTGGTATTGGCGGCTTGTTTTTTGATGACCTTAACGAGTGGGGCTTTGAACAAAGTTTTGCTTTTATGCGCAGTGTCGGTGATAGCTATTTGCAGGCTTACACACCCATTTTGGAAAAGCGCAAAAATACGCAATATGATGAACATCAGCGTGACTTTCAGCTTTATCGACGGGGTCGCTATGTCGAATTTAATTTAGTGTATGACCGAGGCACTTTATTTGGCCTACAGACAGGTGGCAGAACAGAGTCGATACTGATGTCTTTACCACCACTAGTAAAATGGAAATATGCTTGGTCTCCTGATACTGATTCAGCAGAAGCCGAGCTTTACGAAAAATATCTCAAAGCCCAAGAATGGGCTACTTAAACTCGATTCACGTTATTTAATCAGTACCACAAAAGCGCAATAACAACGAATAACGCTTTTATTCTAATCTCTGCTTATTATTGATTGACATATCTTGTGTTGCATTAACTTCTGAGCCGGATGTAACAGGCAGTACCTCTTCTGATAAGATCAGTCGACTCAGCAGCAGCAGACAGGCTATTGCAATAAACAATAAACCTAAGGTCCTCACTGATATGCAGGGAATAAAACTATTCATCACTATTTACCCACAGTCCATGTTGTAAGTAACACAACTATTTGTTGTGCTTTAAAGAAGCCCGCTAAAACCCAAGGATCCACCTGGAGTCGGTCTTCTTGACAAAATAGTCGATAAATTCTAATTAACCACTTATACACAAAATTGCTCTTTTCGTTTTAACACCTTGCCAATGACTATTTTTCAACAGCAACTGGCGATTCTTAAGCACTTATTGCCATGATTTAGCCAATATATCGACGAACCAAAATCTTATAGTTAGAGGAGCATCTTTCATGCCAAAGAACCTATCCGCATGCGTGACAATTACAACGTTGCCAACACCAATGTCAGATAGTATTGATATGCTTTTCAGCAAATAGAGATATAGCTTGAATTTAAATAAGTCGAGCTTCAAGCACGACCAAATTTATATTAAAAACCGAAGGGAGATATTAATTACTTTAACTTCGAAGCCCAAATAGCCAGCTTATGTTTCATGGTTTTTTGCGAGACTTGATCTTCCGGAAGGGCTTGTATAACTTTATCATGCACTAACAAACGGTATATATATTCGATCTTTTCATTAGCTGAATCGGTAGGTTCAAATTCTACAACACCTCGCTTCTCACCATACTTGACGCCCTCAGCAATAGCTTTTTTCAACAACTGCTTTTCATCTTTAATTTTTTTCATATGGGTTTCCCTGTAAGCTATTAAATTATCATTATTGCTTTTATATCCCTTGTATTTATAGCATGAATTATGTGTCACTGCTTGCCATAAAAACGCGCCCAAACAACAACTGCTATTTGAGCGCGTTATCATCATTCTCGCCAATGCCTAGCGCCGGTGCCGCCAACACAGCAAGTGCAGACCTGCCAGATAAAATAATGCTAAATAAGCTAACGCCCCACCACCACTACTATCTGTTCTATTATCTACACTGCTCACATCAAACTGCCTTTGAGTTTTGATAGACGGACTACCGCTAGCGAATGTCTGAGCAATTTGCCAACTAGCCTCTTGCGCAACAGCTGGTACGCCGGCAACAGTCGGTGGGTCTCCCTGACCTCGTAGAACTTCCTCACCTGCACGTCCGGTTCCCTCACCCAATGTTAAGTTCCAGTCTGTTTGACCATTACGACATGCCATTGCCAGTGTTGCATTGCGTGTCAAATCTTGTGATGGCATATCAGGATTAAAAACAAATACTGGATCAACTGACATTTCATCTGCTGAAAGCGTGGTATACAAACGTGTTATATACAAGTCATCATCTAATATATCTAAAGCATTATTTAAAGGCTCTCTAATGCGAGTTTGTATGGTATTTACAAGTGTATCCCGTGCTGTATCGAGCATCTCACTACTATAGAGCAGACGTAATAATTCCAAATCAGTATATATGCTGTCATCACTTCCTGCTGGCAAAGGTAATGCTGCTTGCAATGTAGTTCTAATAATTGAGTTATTATTTAATGCCCGCCAGACAGCTCTAATATAGATAGCTGCGTCTTGTGGCAGAAGCGTATTCAAAGGCCCTAAAATATCAGCCGGCTTTGTCAACTGCTCAGCCAAACCCGGCAATAAGCCCGCATAGTCTGTAGCGAAGCCTTGCCCACCTGCTTCATTCATTGCATCCGTAATTAGATTTTGATAGCTCGCATAAGCTGCTGTTGTACCAAAATACCAATTTAATCGTGTATAGTTAGGAATAACATGCAAATAGTTTTCTGGCACTGCCCGACTATCACCTAATAACCATACCAATATACCCATATTGCTCTGCGCTGCTATAGCCGTTAAGCGTATTGGTATCATAGGCTTATCGCTTTGATATTTTAAAATAAGTGGTTGAATATCACCGACACTCTGATTGCTTTGCAGTTTAAGCACAACAAACTTCATTTCAGCATCTGTATAGGGCTTGAGTAGTGCTGCTCCCTGCTCACCCAAATCAAAACTATTATCAAATAACCATTGCGCTAGAGCATCCGGGTTTTCACTACTGATAATCTGTGCATCAAAAGGCCCAACTTCCAGTGTTTGCTCGATAACAATGTCCCCGCTTCCAGGCAAGCCAATATCTCCTCTACCACCATTATCGACACCGCCACTACTCTGAATCGGCATCGGGCAACGTTCACCAAGGCGTGTTAAATTAAACTGTGGCCTGCTTGCCAGTTCAAGTTCTCGAAATATCTGATCACTGCCCAAACTGAGCATCGGCGTATCAGGCACTGGCAACACCCAAGCAAAGTTTTCCGCACTGCCCGCATACTGGATTTGCACCATTGCCGTCACTTGCTCGCCATCTTGTCTAAACACGATTTGCTCGCCAGCCTGATTGATTGGCAAAATTTCACAGAAAAAGCCGCCACAAGCCAAAGCAGATGAACACATTAATACAATTATCGCCAGCAGCATGCTACAGACGCATATCTTATTCATGCCGAAATACATACATTAGCCCCCTCTATCATTAAATTTACGAGAGCTTAATCTATAGTGATTGCGCTGTTAGATTCTTGGAGGGTTTTGTTAATATTTGTAATATGCTGTGGACTATCTTATTCAGGCCAACGCTTTGATAATAATGACTTATCTAAAATACGTATGTAACGTTTCGTTACAAGATATTCATAAAACGCCAATATAAAATAAATAAAGCCCCATCAATGATGGGGCTTGAGATAAGCTAGGGTTGTAGCCTGGATTATAGTTATATGCAGCGAGCAGCTTACAGTAGGCCACTTTATTTTTTTATTGTGCATTAACCCAGCATAGCAAGCTCCTGACAGCAAAGGGAATCAGGCACCTGCTATGGCAGGTATATTGCCAAAATGATCCTTGCGTGGAAATTCAGTTTTTTTATGCCTCAAGTGCAATTTTCCTGAGCATTTATTGGCCGCATTTATTGGCCAATATCTATAGCACACCATCATATTCTCTCGCTTATATGAAACGTATAGCAAAGCACTTGCCAACTTATTACCCAGGTTCATATCATAACAAACTTATCTATTATCTTATTACTTTAGGCTTATATGTCTCGCATTTTCTCTTTCAGCTTTTATTTTTAATGATCATTCAATATAAAGCACGTTTCTCTCCATTTTTTATATGAAATTCATTGCTCATGTGAAATCAAATAAATTCTTCATTCGTTTATCTTAATGGCAACTAAGAATCTAGTTGCTATCGGCATTTGTATCTGCGTTCAATATTTTCTGAGCTATCGGATGCATGCTGCTTTTTTAGACTGATAAAAATAGGGTAAGCTTAATGAGTAAAAAATATACATGGAAAAATAAACCGCACTTGAGGCTCTTTGCTTGCGGTATACTGGCATTATCACCATCTTTACTCTTAGCAGACGGCTATGGTTCATATATCAAACCTAAGCCATCTAAAGAGATAATTGGTGAAGCTCCTGCATTACCGATGCATATGGACCAAACAGCTATTGATAACAAAAAGTACTCTTTACAAGAACTTAAGTTATTTGGTCGTTTTTTAATGGAAGTTGACTTCAACAAATTAGATGGCTGGGGTGACCCTCGTCGTGATCGCTCTCCAGGTGCTAAAGCACGTGGCGACGGTGTTGGTGGTTTACCACTTGACCCAGGCGGTAAAGAGGTTGATTTCAGCATGTTACTTGGTCCAGACACTACTGCTTGTGTTGAATGTCACCAAAAAGTGAATGATGACGAAGGTCGTAATATTTTTGTTGTTGGTGGCGCAGGTAACTTCAAGGCTAATGTTCTATCAAAAGCTAAAAATGCTGAAAACAATATGTCTATGAATCCAGATCTACTGGACGAAGATACAGGTTTTATCTTAACAGACCCTCCAACGATTGATCGAGCAATCAACTACCGTAATACAAACCATGTATTTGGTAGTGGCGCTAAAGAGCAGCTCGGTAAAGAAATGTCTAAAGATTTACAGTCGATTCGCGACAAAGCAATAGCTAAAGCTGCGCAGCAGGGTTCAGCAGTTACTTTATCTCTAGACACAAAAGGTGTTAACTTCGGTAGCATTACTGCATTACCAGATGGCTCTGTTGACACTAGCGGCGTTGAAGGTGTCGAACCCGTTGATTTAATTGTCAGACCTTTTGGTTTAAATGGGTCTTACGATACTGTCAGAAACTTTACAACATTTGCCCCAACCGACTTTCACTTCGGCTTACCGACTCAGGAAGAATATGGCATTGGTACTGACCCAGACGGTGATGGCATTACCGATGAATTGACATTCGGTGATATGACAGCAATTGCACTTTTCCAGTTATCCCGCCCTATTCCAATCGAGAAAACAACTTATGCTAATCGCAAAGCAGTAAAAAATGGGCGTAAGATTTTTACTGATATCGGTTGCGCATCTTGCCACACTCCTACACTAGAGCTAGATAGCACTGTTCTTGAAGTACCAAGTAAAATCAATCCTGGTAAGTCAGTTACGATTGATCTGGCGAGCAGCGACGTCAGTGCTCCACGTATTAAGCGCGACGGTAAAGTACGCATTTATAGTGACTTGAAGCGTCACCAGATGGGTGCCGTACTGCGTGAACAACGTAATGGCAGCAGCGCCAAGCCTAATCCACCTGAAGGCGAAAGCTTTGAGCCATTGCCACGCGGTGTATTCTTAACAGCACCACTGTGGGGTATTCATGGTAGCTTTCCATGGGGTCACGATGGCCAATACACATTACTAAGTGAAATCATCACAGCACACGGTGAAGATGATCCACCACCTGTTGGTGACCCTTGGCGTTCAGAAGCTCAGGAATCACGTGATGCCTTCCTAGCGCTAAGCGATAGACAAGAAGATGAATTAGTGGAGTTTTTGAACTCTCTAACATTTGATACTGACCGTATGGCCATTATGGAAATTGTTGAGCGTAAACGTTTCGATCGCTTTATGAGAAAGATTAATAAGTAATCGTTAGATAACTTTTTTGGGGTATTGCCGTCCTACTATTTAGCAATACCCCATGCTTTTTCTGAAATAGGCTTAACTAAGCTGAAGTATACTTTAAATGCATTGCCATATTGACATATATCATATCAGCTAGCGCCTGACCCAATAATATATGCTGATCTGCATCTATATGAATGCCATCAATATCACTGGCCTTAATAATACTATTAGCATCGAAAAAATGTGTTGCCAATGTATATGACATTTCCCTAAGTTCCGCTGCCAACCCGACACAGCGCTGATGCGCCCCAGCAAATTTCTCAACCCCATTGGCTTGCACTTCTCGAATATCAGGCGGTGACACTAACAAGATTTCCGGTACCGGCATATCAGGTTCTATGGGGGCCTGCCGAATGATATTCACCAGTTTGCCAACACCTTGTGCAGATAACCATGCATTATTATTATGCATCAGCTGAAAATCATTTGTGCCTAACATAATAATAACCAGCCTAAGCGGAGAATGCATTTCTATCACTTCTGCTAAGCCTTGAGAGCCGTCTCGGCCTGACTTAAATGGATCTTGCCACACAGTTCGACGACCATTTAGACAGTTTTCAATAACACGCACACTCAACGACTTAGTATTCAGCTTATTTTCTAAAACGCCTGGCCAACGCTTATCAAAAGACAAACGCTTTCGCGTATTAGGAATAATACCCCAACTTAAACTATCAGAATAAACCAGTATCTGTTGCATTAGTCAAACTCCGTAAACTCTGCTTGAGTTTGTTTAAATTTCCATGCGCCCAGCAAATCCCGCTGATTAACTCTTCCCGTCGACAATGGCGGCAAACTGTGCTCAGAAAAATATGCTGCAGCACTTGTTTCTGCCCCAGGCGATACTGTTGTGGTATCAATCGCTTCGCACAGAAAAAATAGCTTATAAAAATCTCTGACATCAGGATCATAGTTACCTTTCGCCTTATGCCGCAACGCATAAAGGCTTTTTGCTCGCACTTTTATGCCAGCCTCTTCGATGACTTCTTTTTCCACATTTTCAGCGGCTGACAGACCAACATCTGCATAGCCGCCTGGCAGAGTCCATAAGCCATCTGACTTTTCTTGCACTAACAACAACTCATTATCTTTGAAAACAGCGCCACGCACATCTATTTTAGGTGTGACATAGCCTTTGCCATTAGGCGAAATAAGATTCTCTATCTTAACTATTGGCTCATTAGCCAAGTTAGCCATCATTTTCAGCGCAATGGCCGCAATATCCGAATAACGCTCAACATCATACTCATTTTCTGTAAATTCTAAACCCGTTTTAGCAATAGCATGTAATTGTTTGGCCATTGTTATCCATGACTGTTCCATGCGCTAAGCCCCTTTTCGATGAACTTTATTTAATTGGTAGTTTAGCTGCAGCTCGAATTTTCTGATAGCAGCTATCTGATCGTTTGAAATGCAAGCACTGTATTCCCAGTGCTTCTGCAGTTTCTATATTAGGGTAGCTATCGTCAATAAATAATGTTTCTGCTGGATTAAGGCCAAACTTATTCAGCGTATATTCAAATATCGCCGCTTCCGGCTTAGCCATTTTTATATAGCCTGATATAACGAAATCTTCAAAAAAATTAAAAAATTGACGATCTTTGATATGAGAATAGGTTTCAATAGACATATTAGACAAAGCATACATTGGCACAGCCGCTGTTGATAACTCATGCATCAGGTTAATTGTTGATTGGATATTCTCAAGAGAGACTTTAGTCTGCTGAAAAACGAGCCGCATATCTTCATGCTCAAGCACGCTGTTATTGACTAAGTTTTCGGCAACTTCCTTTTCTGTGAAAAGGCCTTTGTCTAATTTGTCCCAAGTTCCATTTTCAAACAATGATGACTGGATAATCATTTTCTTATTATCACTGAGTTCTAAAGCAGCCATTATTTTTTGAACATTCCAGTCAATGACCACATTGCCTAAATCAAATAATATTTTCACTTCCAACCTTTACATACTTGTTGTTTATTAATCTAAACGAAAACAAAAGTCACAATCACTGTTAAGCGGCCATTTGATATCGCTATCCGCTATTAGTCTAGAAAGGCCACGTGTTAATAACGTGACATTATTCTTAATTGTGTCAGTATTTTCTCATTTTTTTTTCACTTTTTATCAAGATATCTCATTGATAAGTCTCATCTTGATATTATCTACATCCTGTTAAAAATTGATATTTTGCAGACATTTTCGAGATACTTCTCACAAATTTTCGAAAAAAAATCTCTGTCAACTGTTATTTATTGAGATAAATTGTCGATTTTGGTCTAAATTAGCATTCTGGTTTTTGCACTTAACTCTTTGTGCCATATAACCTAGAAAAATAGAATATGTTGTTATCCGGGTCGTTTTATTTAGTTTTAATAGGTTTTAAATATGGCAACTGAAGTACTTTCCCTTATTGGCGTAGGCTTTATCATCATGGTTTTTATCAGTGGCACAATGACGACTCATTTTGCCGCTGGCAGACTTTATCAACTATTGTTACTTGGCGGAATATCACTGGCTATGCTGCCATTCTATACACATGACGCGGCACCGGATGCTATAACGGGTATCGGCCTGTTCTTTTTATATGCTCTACCAAGCTGCTACTTCTTTTTAATTATCAGTTCCATTATAAAAACCTCTACCCGCTTTCATTTCATTGCATTCGTCGTCATTCTGACATTAGCCTTTGTACAAAGCGCCTGTTTTTTTATATTCGATTATCAAAGAAATACCGTTATCGACCCGACCGCCACTGAATATGTTTTCAATCGGCTATTAGCGACATGGAACTTTATTGCAACACTTATTGCAACAATGGCTTTTATTTTTTATGTGCAAAAAAATAAAACTGTTTGCCACAACAAAGTACCCCTAGGCAGTATGGCACATTGTGTTATGCCTATTATCGGTATGACCATTCTCTGTTTATTTGGCTCGATATTGTTTGCCTCTAGCATTTTACCTACGCCAATGGCTATGCATGTTTTTTCCTGGTCTTTTGCCTTTACTGGTGGCTATATGGCTTATTTACGTTTTAACCGAGATTGGTCAGATGTTTTTAATTTCAAGCTGCCATATTCGGACTACCAAACCATTCCAGCAACAGACTTTGACCTGGTAGACACTCCCTCTACTGAGGCTATTAAAGGCAAAGAGCAACTATTTACTAGTAATATAGAAGCAAACATTACAGATAATAAAAGCCTGGCGCAGGAGTTTGAGCATCAATTTATTCAAAAGAAATACTTTCTTGATAGCAGCTTAACTATTAAAAAAATTGCAGCTGAGTTCGACATGCCTGAATATAAAATTCGTAACCATATTAGGGAAACATTAGGCTATACAAATTTCAAAGCATTTGTTAACACTCATAGAATCAACTATGTCAAACAAAAACTAAGCAACCCCCAATATTATAAAGTCCCTGTTAAAACCATTGCTTTTGAATCAGGTTTCGACACAGCTGAAACTTGTATCCGCGTCTTTAAAACGCTAGAAAACACAACACCACAACAATATCGAAAAAATCATATTATAAAAACGACATTGAAAAAATCGAATTAATATTTAATGTCTTATTATTAAATATTATGTAATCACTATCAGTTTAGCATAAGGCAAATACCATAAATTGGTTATCGCTAAAATAATAATAACAGCAAAAGTGAATTGCATACCCAGCACTCGCTTTTGATGCTCACCTGCCAAAATACCATATCCATGCATAAAACGAGCTAACAATAATAATATGCCAAGCCCATGTACCAGCCATAAATAGCCCCCGTTATACTCAAGCGCAAATAATAACAGTAAGCTAATAGGTATATAATCAACCGCATTTGAATGAGCAGCACGTGCAACCTGTAACT
The DNA here is from genome assembly GCA_965230615.1 of Gammaproteobacteria bacterium. GTDB lineage: Bacteria > Pseudomonadota > Gammaproteobacteria > HTCC5015 > HTCC5015. The sequence continues at coordinate 3,010,718 of OZ246012.1, read as the reverse complement.
CTTCTATACCACCATCGGCATAACTCACTTTATTTTTTTGTCTGGCCTTAATAACATTGAATGATAACTTGCACATCCATATTGCTAATATTGCTGCATACAGAACACTGACCATAATTTATCCTTTTTAGCGGTTCTTGCTGTTATCTTTAGCGCTCTTTACACATCGAATACCATTCGAACCATATAAATCTCGATTACCTCTAATCGGTTTTGAGTATCGATTAGAGACACGTTGCGCCCAATGTTTCTCATCCCATGAACCGCCTTTGATAACTTTTTTATCACCCTCAACAGGCCCTGTCAAATTGCCCTGGGCGTAATACCTTACATACGCATCCCGTTGGTACCAATTCATGACCCATTCACTGGTACCACCAATCATATCGTACAAGCCCCAAGCATTTGCTTGAAAGCTGCCTCTGGGCCAACTTAAATCGCGCCAACAACCATCGGTTTCTGTATCACGCTCACCAGGCTTACCTGGATCTATCACAGCACGTTTGCAATCAGCAGGCATCATTCCCCAAGGATAAGCCGTATCGGTTCCAGCACGCGCTGCTTTTTCCCACTCAGCTTCATAAGCTAAACGAGCACCTCGCCACTCACAGTATTGCTTGGCCATTACCCAGTTCACACAATTAACTGGATAATCACCACGCCCTGGCGCGCCATAATTGCAGTAATGTGTTCTTTTGTAATCGAATGGCTTATCACAAGCGCCACGGTCAACACATAGTTGATACTCAGCAACAGATGCTTCATGTTTATCAATATAAAATGACGGCACAAAAACTGACACACCTCCTTGTGGCCCTTCATCACGGTCACACAGCTTGTCACCTTTAGAGCAGCCCATTAAAAATGAGCCAGCCGGCACATAAACTAATGCATTATCTTGCTTTGGGTGTGACCAAGTTGTATTACATGGCCCAGCTAGTAACAAAATATATAATAAGAATCGCATAAAAAATACCATTACTCTGAAGGTGACGCATATTTAGTAAATATTTTTGTCTCAGTCATATCTGCTGTGTGATTGGCAAAATCATATGCTATCAGCTTATATTGATATAAATATAACTATCTTTTTGATGTCAGTCTGTATATGCCATAATTTGCTGACGTTTATCTTCTATATCAAGCACTGGCCATATATGAGTGATCAAGCATTGTTTAAGATGAAAAAACATTGTTTCACTGACGGCAAACGGCGCACCTATATTGTTTAAGCCTTCCCACTCCGCCTGTAAATACCCTGACTGCACTAAACGAACTGCAACTTTATCTGCTGTCGCAATATAATCTTTCAGCTTAAATTCAATATCAGGAAAACATCTCTGCTGCGCTCTAGCAAAGCTTGTTAATGCTTCCAAACCTGAAACCAGCGGCTTTTCCCGCCAATACAATACAACACCCGATGCACAACAGTCTTTTAATTGTGCAGGTTGAGTAAAAAATAGTGTAAGAAAATGTCTAATTACCGCAATACTCTGTTCATCATGATTATGCATGGCTTATGTCTATGATTTTGGCTTCTGTATAAATTATCTACAATCTAACATGCTCTTATTTACAACTCTATAATATAAACCTTTAAATATCGTCCCGGAACACTTACCGACTCCTGAGAAGCTATTTCGATCCCCCCCGCCGCCCGATAGAATGCTTCTGCATAAGGGTCACTTTGCACTTTTATTTTTTTAGCACCGCGTTGAGCAGCTTGTGACTTGGCAGCATCCATTAAAGCACGTCCTACACCTTGACCAATATATTGTGGCTCAACAAACAAAGCTTCTAACGCTATTATTTTTTCGGATTGATTTAATAATGCATAAAAACCAATTAATGCACCCTCTAACTCAGCTACTTTAAATGCATATTGACTATTACGAATTTGCGATGCATCGACGGTTAACTCTTGTCGACACTGCTGCATAAACTGAGGTGAGTACCCCCAGTAGGCTTTTGAGCGCATCGCTAAAGCACTTAGCTTATCGGCTTCCTGGGTTTGTGCATCTCTGATTATAAGTGATCTTGTTGCCAACATTAACAATCACCGGCATTAATAATCATTGGCATTAATAATCATTGGCATTAATAACCGATATCTCACAACGGGCATAAGCATCTTGCTGAGCTCTGGCAACACCCGCAACAATACCTATAAAATGAAACTGCGGATAGAGTGTTACATCAAGCCCAGCATAGTGCACATCAATTACCTGGTCTTGAGCATTATAAAAAGCCGCTTGCAAGGTAAAGTTATCCCACCTTCGCAGCGAGGGGTTTTTGATCTCGGCAACACAACGAATGCTTGATCCATCAGCAGATTCACTATTTATTAAGTTACTTGTGCCTATATCAAATACAGGCTCTAAGGGGTCTTGCATTAAGGAAACCGCAATATAATAGGTGAACCACAACACAAAAAATAACAATACCGCAATTATCAAATAATTAAAGTAAGGCTTATTCGGCAGGTTGGCGACTTTGGATTGAACCTGATGACAATGCGGACACTTCAAAGCATCAATATGTATATTTTCATGGCAGGCAATACACGGTTTTGTATTCATATGTTTACCCCTATTATTGAATAGGTTTAATAACGGTATTGGCAATGCTAATGAATATTTAACGCGTCCACAATAGTGTTTTACCTTGTTGACATTCATCGACTCGTACAAAGCTTTACATACGTATTAATATATTAACTTAATGCAGATATAACAAAGCCCTTAACCAGCATGACTGGATAAGGGCTTTGTGATTAAGACAGACGGCTAAAACAGTCTAGCTATCTGTGCGTGTAATGATATAGTGCTTATCAGCATCTAAGTTAAGCAAAACTGATTCCTTGCCATCTGGCCATATTACTTTAATCTCATCAATATGTGTTGCACTGCCTAAGCCAAAATGTGCTTCAGACGGGTTTTGTGACACAAAGTTATTGCCAGTACGAATTTCTCTGATTTGCTGCACTTCATCAGCCGTTACGTAAATTTTGGCACCAATACCAAAAGCATTTTTACCTGGCTGTCTTAAACGAACATTCACCGAGTGATTGTTATTGCCATGATTACAGAAAAAGTCGGGAGACTGACCATTGTTGGCAACCATTATATCCATATCACCATCACGATCATAATCCAAACAACTGACACCACGACCTTGCTTTCTGTTGACAATGCCCATATCGGCAGACATTTCTGTGAAAGACTTATCGCCATTATTGATAAATAAACGAGATGGATCATCATCATAACGATCCCAATCGAAGTTTTGGTCCTCTTCAACGGGATACATACCGTTAACATGAAAAATATCTAACAAACCATCATTATTGAAGTCGGCAAAGCAAGCTCCCCAACCCCAATAACCTTCGCGAACCCCTGCCGCTTCTGTCACGTCTGTGAATAAGCCAGTGCCGTCATTTTCATATAAACGATTGCCATGAAACTGCGGGTCGACGCCAATGATTTGATCGATTGCAGAAACAAACCAGTCCATATCGCCATCATTATCATAATCACCCACAGCTGAACCCATACCCGACTGGTCATTGAACTGACTAAAGACATTGTCACCGTTGGTTGTTTCGGTAAAGCTGCCATCGCCATTATTCTCAAAGCTTTGACTGCCAAGGCTATCAGAGGCTACTAATATATCGATAAGGTTATCGCCATTAATATCTGTGAATGTGCTGGCGAAACTGGAATCTGATGATGGTGAAAAGACTGCTCGAATACGAATGCCAACATCCTGAGTCACATCATTAAAAATGCCATCATTGTTCTGCCAAAGATGCTGATGGTCACGCCATTGCACACCTCGAATCCAGTGTGTCATAAAGATATCAAGGTCATCATCATAGTCATAATCGGCAAAGCTTGCTGAAACCGTATTACCATTAACAAAAACACCGGCATCTGCAGCCACATCGGCAAAGCCTTCACCCGCCATATTAATCAGTAAACGATTTTCTGCATTGCGATCTGATATCTCTACACCACCGACTGCACCAACAAATAGATCCAAGTAACCATCACCATTAATATCGGCAAAGGCTGGTCCGGAATTGCGCTCTTGAAAATCCACACCTAAGTCTGCGGCCACATCGACAAATGAGCCATCACCCTGATTTTTTAATAATACACTCGGTGCATTACTACCACCTACTGCATATAGGTCAACCCAGTTATCATTATCAAAATCACCCGCGGCTACACCGCCGGACTGTTGAAACATATTATCTTCAGTGCTATGTACATAACTTAAGCCAATCAGTTCTGATACTTCACTGAATGTATTTGCTACGCCAGCACCACAAGCACTCTCTTCATCTAACTCAATTTTTTGTGCACTAACTTGTAAAGGCACTGCATTGGGATCCATCGGCGGTACCGGCACAAAGGCCCACTGTGTAAAATCACCTCGCCAGTATGAAGGTCTTAAACGTACCTCGGTATCTTCGCCATTTTCTGGTGTATGCAAATGCTTACCCGTTTGACGGTTGACTAAATGCCCAAAGCCATCCTCTCGCTCATTGTACCGCCACTGCGTCCATGAGCCGCGCCATGAACGTGGCCTTAAGACAATTTCTGAGCCATTGGTTTTAGTCTCTGGACGAATATGTTTATCCGAGTGGCGGCTGACAATATAAAAGTGCTTGCCGTCACTTTTTGGAACCCGATACCAATGACTGCAACGACTGCTATCATTATTATTCACCACCAAAACTGGATCGCCATTTTGTACGCTACAGCTCGATAGCTTCAACCCCGTTGGTTTATGTACAATATAAAAATATTCATTTGATTGGGCATATGCAAAGGTGGTGGTTAAAGATAACAAAACAGTTAAAAATACCGACACCCCGCAACGACCCAAGTACAACGTCAAAAATGCTCTCATCCCCATACCCCTTAATCATTACCTATTATCAGAGAGTAAACTCATTTAATTTAGCCTTGCAGGCAGAAGTAAATTATTGGGATTTTTGCGTGTATTATCACCTGCTATTGATGGTAAAAATACTCAATGCGATGGGCTTTGATTGCACATTATGCTGTCAAGTACTGACATTTCTTAAAAAACTATTGATAAAACTTCCGTTGTTTAATAATGAGTAAACAATGTGCAAGATACACAACAATATTAAAACTAAACGACATTTATGGGATGGGAAAAATTTATATACGCCAAAAAGTTGACGCTTACATTTTTTTTACTCTACATAATAATGATTCTAAATCTGACAGAGTGTTAACATTCATTGTATTTTTGGTAAAAAATAAACAGGGCATGCACACAGAAGCCATGCCCTGCTACAACACAACAGACTATGCCGCAGACGGCAATTCAATTTTCAGTATTGTCATATCACAAGCTTCTTCTCTGACTGCAATCGCTTTTTGATAAGCTGGCGAGTTATACCATTGATCTATTTTATCCAGGCTAGCAAATTCCATTACGGCAACAATATTTAAATCACTCTGCCCTGTTAAGATACCTTGCACTTTGCCTCTAGCAACCAGCTTACCACCGTATTCAGCAAACGTTGGTGCAGCAAGGCCACCATATTCTTGCATTTTTTCAGCATCTTTAAGTTTGACTAATGCTACTGCTAGTGCAGCCATATTTATATCCTCTTATTATTTAAATTCATACTGGCTTATCTATTGATGTTTTTTATAGTTGTTTTAGTTGTTTTAGTTGTGCAAGAATTTGCTCAACTTCCGCACGCTTACGATAGTTATTCGGGATAAAAGCCCATTTAATAACACCATCTGTGCCGATGATATAAGTAGCCGGATCAGCAAAACTAAACTTGTTATTACCATTGGCTTTTTCAATATCCACCTGCATCATGCCTAACAGCTGTTTATGCGATTCAGGTAAGGTAAAGTTAACGCCGAACTGCTCACCCAAAGTGCCTCCAGCATCATGCAACACATCAAATTCAGGCGCTTTTATAACAGTGTCTTTGGCTTCCTGCGGCATTTCAGAGGCTTGCACTACTTCAAAGCCATCCGAACCCTCTGGCGTGACAGCAATCAGATTCGCACCAGCTTGCTTGATATCACTCAGACGAGCGTTATAGGCAGCGAGCTGCAAGTTACAGTAAGGGCACCATAACCCTCGATAAAATGTTAATACCAGCGGCCCCTGCTTTAAGTAATCAGCTAAGCTACGGCTCTCACCGCTGTAGTTTTGCAAATTGAACTCAGGCGCCTTATCTCCGGCTTGTAGCGCGTTTTCAACAATAGAAAGCGCACTAATCTCACCAGCCCCCTGCTCAATTAAAGCATTGAGCTCGGGCGGTAGCGTGTCTCTGAAGACCTGTATGGTTTGCTGAATTTGTTGATTTAATGATGACATTGCTTTCCCTCGTATGGTCAGTTTTTTATACAATACTGTACAAAATTAAGTTTATCAACATTTTTATACAGATATGTACAAAATACATATATAATTCATATTACAACGAGTTTCAGAGGCAGACACATGACCACACCAACTAAACGCGCCAGAGGACGACCGAGTGCATTTGACCGGGAAATGCTGCTCGCCCAGGTCATGGGCCTATTCTGGCAGCGGGGCTATCATGATATGTCATTCAATGAAGTTGCCCAGGAAACCGGCTTGACCCGTGCTAGCCTCTATAATGCCTTCAAAACTAAAGAGGCACTGTTCACCGAAGCCCTGGAGCAATACTTCTCAATTGCACCTGATAAAAAACTCAGAAACATTGCCGCAGACCAAGCAGTCGGGCCAGTACTGCTCACTGTTTTTATGGATGCCGCTAAAATGTATTCTCAAGACCCTGATAAGCGCGGCTGCATGGCAGTGAACTGTATGAATGAACTAATGAGTGGCGATACCGAGCTCAGTGATTACCTCAGCTCAGTTTATGAACAATATAAGCAACTATTTTTGGTTTTAATCCAACAAGCCATTCGACTTGGTGAACTACCGCCAGAGACGCAAGCGGGTGTTACAGCTAACATGCTGCTGGCTTATTTGAATGGTTTTAGTGTTTTTTCAAAATCGAACACCACAGAACAAGAGCTTGTGGCAATGGGTAAAATATTTTTAAGCCAAATTGGTTTCAAATCACTGACTAAATAGCGTTTTATCTAAATTATTAGATCAGCTCGCAAGACATCAAGTGATATTGCTCACGTGCAGTAAAATGATTTTTCCGATAAAAGCCTCTGGCTAAGTGATTATCCAACGTTACTTCTAAATGCAACACTTTAATTGAATCACCAATAGCCAATTGCTTGGCTTGTGTCAGTAGCGTAGAGCCGACACCTTTACCACGCCATATGGCGTCGACATATAACTCATCAATAAAAGCATCTCTACCGCCCAGCTCAATCGAGTAACTATAACATACTGCTAAATAAGCAATGGCTTGCTGTTGGCTACTCGCCAACAATATAAAACCTAGAGTGCTATCTAACAATAGACCTTCAATAGCTGGTTTGCGCTGGGCTGCGGTAGATGTAATTTTTTCGTTAGCATGATATCGCCCTGTCAACTCAACCAGAGCTTCGATATCAGTCAGTGTAGCCAGCGTGTATTGAATATCCATTTTTTCATTACCAAAGAATTCGTAAGCCTGGCGAAAATACACCAATAACAAACCAAATTAATTGGAATATCAAAACACATAGTGCATATAGCTTTATTTGTTCGGCAGACCATACCGCAGCAAACCAATCAACGATAAAAAGTGTTTTCCAACCTTCCAACCACTCGGCACCACCCCATTTGAGCACCCACAGCCAGAATAGTACTATAATGCTATGAATGATTACCCACTCTAAAAGCCCCATATATTTATCCCAATTAATTAAATAACAATATTGCTTATCACATTAATAATATAGCACGTGGGTAATATTATTAATAAGATATCTGCCACAAGGCAAGTAACTCAGCTCATGCAGACTCTGCAATGGATAACTTCGCAAGCTGTTGTGGCGACACAATCTGTATTTTCATTCTCGATAATGTAATAAACCCTTGTTTTTCTAATGCCTTTAAATGCCTTGAAACAACTTCTCGCGCAGTACCCAAACGACTCGCTATATCTTGATGACTCATCGTAATGATATTATTTTCATCATTACAAGCTCGGACTAAAAAACTGTTAATTCTTGCGCTCAAATTAAGAGTACTCGTCTCTTCGATCACTGACATTAAATCAAATATACGTTGTGACAATGCTTCTACTATATAATCGCGTACTCGATTCTCCTGTTCATATAAATATCGGAATGTTGTATTAGGAATCGAAATCACTTCAGCCGTCGCAGAATCTACTGACACCCAGGCAGGGTATACGACTTGTTGCAAAACACAATTGATGGAAAATACGCAAACCTCCCCTGCCCCAAGCGTATAAATGGGTTTCTCATTACCGTCGGCATCGATTGAATAAACGCGCAGAACCCCTGACTGTACTAGAAACACGCCCCCTACTTTTTGGCCTTTATGAATAATTGTTTTGGCTTTTTTAAACGTCGATTGTTTAACATTTTTATCGAGCTTTGTAGCAACTTCTTTTGACAAGCCATTTAAAAAAGTGAAGTTCTTTGCCATTTCTACTTTAGTCATCATAGCCTCAAATATTCATCTCAGACACAATATGACACACTATAACTGTGTCAATCATATTGATACAAAGTTTCACAGAGCAGTGATATTATTTACATTTTAAGCTCAACACCCTCCGCTTGAAGAATTTTCTCTAACTCTGCATAGCCTTCTAATGCCATAATTAATTGCAATTTCTCTTTTCTAGCGATTTGCGTCCAATGCTCATCTTGCAAAGCACCTACCATAGCATATAAAAAATTCAAACTAGGCTGGCTATTACTTTCTTTTTTGAGCTTGATAAACGCTGCGATAGGCCCCAATGCTGCAAGCTGCGCTTTAGTACTGATGCCAATCGCATTAAGCTGTTGTTCCGATTTTGGCCCTAGACCTTTTAGCTTACTTAGCTCACCCATAACGCTTTATTAAATGCTGCCATTGATTACTTTATGCAAGCTGAGCACCGTTTCCTATACCCGTATCAGGTACCGCTAAAACCACAGCACCATCTTCTCGGTAAAAACCTGTGACCAAACACTCCGACATAATCGGGCCTATTTGTTTTGGCGGAAAATTAATAACGGCAATAACCTGCTTACCTAACAACGCTTCTTTACTATATAGCGCTGTAAGCTGGGCACTCGATTTTTTAATACCGATTTCTTCACCAAAATCAATTTTGAGTTTATAGGCAGGGTTTCTTGCCTCTGGAAAGTCTTCGGCATCAACTATAGTGCCTACCCTTAGCTCAACTTTTTGAAAATCTGACCAACTAATTTGTGTCATGCGATTACCCGATTATTTATCATCAATTGTTATTTTTCGTTCTATCACAACATAACCATAAAGATTATCTTCACGACTTTTTTCATTTACATGCACCGAACGAATATTCCAACCTGCTTTTAAAAAGAAAGGCAGTACCCGTCTGTCATTATAATTTAAAGGCTTGTTAAAGTTTGCAAAAGAATCACCATCCATTAGTTTCGACATTGCGCCATGCACAATAATCATTCTTGTTTCATATTCAATAGTATCTGCAAATGCAGGCAAACAATAGAAAATAAAACAAATGGTGGCCAACATTAGGCTACGCATGACTTTCTCCTCAATACTATTTTTTATATGCCAATACCGTGCTTTTTTCGATAATGGTATGTTAGCGCCAGATAAATAAAGCGCTTTATCACATCAAGTGGCAAGCTGGTCGATGCATGAAATATAATACTTCTATTGGCATCATACTCCAAGTCGGGATAAACCACTTTAAACTCTGCGATCAGGCTTGTCTGGCAATGCACAGAAATTGCAATTTTATCAACAACGCCTTTGATTGCTGAGAGTCTGATTGTTGTACCACTTTTTGGTTGAGTGGTTAAATAGCTAGGGCTATCCCATTTTAAGGCTTCATCAATAACGCCAATCTCTGCATGCGTCTCAGCAATATCAAAGATAAGCTCTCGTAAAACAAGTAAATGCTGGCGTATTTTTTTAGGGTAAGTGTCAAAGACTCTTTTAACGTCTTGCTGTTTAAATTTACGATATTGCATAAAATACTCGATGAATGCTGATTTAAATATATTTATTTTTTTATTTACAAACCCTTACATTCACAACCACGCCCTGAGAAAACCCTGGCACTTCTGCCGCAGGAAAACCCTCTGCGCGGATATAAGATACTTTGTATACCATATCCCCCTGTTTGTCCTGACACTTATAAGCATCTGCCAAAGCATGATTAGAAAAAATCAGAACCAAGGCTAATATTGTTATATTCGCTTGCATACCTTGAAGCCCCATATATTCAAAATAATCACGACAGAAAGTATCCGAAGGGGTACTAACATTTTAGGAATAAAAGTAAACGCTCAACTTAGTATTTTATAGCATAAAAAAGCTTGGCTTTTCATAGTCACTTTACAGCTTATGATGAAATAAGCAGCCTTAGCTAAAGGCTAGAATTATCGCAAGCATAGTGAGATTTTTCTAAAGCTTTCTTACCATAGTGTTAAATAATATGGGCAACATAGGGTATTTTTCTTAAGCCAATTGAAGCTAACCAGCTCAATAACAATGATATAAAAGATACAATTACAAATTTTAGCCATACTGCAATATTAATATCAAGCAAGAAATACTGCGACCAGACAACGAAAATATAATGCAGTAAATATATACCAAAAGCATTTTGGCTTAAACTATTAAGTAAAGGATGAGGCTTGTTAATATATTTTCTAAATACAGCAAATACACTAAAGCCGATGGCGACACAACTGACCGAAAATGCCAAACTAAGACAAAGCTTATAAAGGGCCTCTGAAGAAAAATTTGCGGAGCTACCTAATAACTGCCCATGCGCATAATAGGCGCATAGCCCTACTACAAAATAGATAAACCACTTTCTTGGCCAGCTTTCTATACTGATAATTCGAGAAAACCCAATAACCACACCAATAAAAAAATAAATAAAATATAAGGCGACACGAGACAGCTGTACATCAAAAGGCCCGCCCAATGAACCCCAGGTATACGGATCTACGAAAAACCCAATGGGCACATAGGCTATTAACGTTATCATTAACATAATTAATACAGAAGGAGCATGACTAAGCTTGTCCAGCAGCCCAGGTAAAAACCGATAAATCAACGCAATAATGCCACTATAGACCAGTAAAACCCAAAGAAACCAAAGTGGCCCAGATGGCCAACCATCTGTTGTATAAAATGATATCCAGAATAATGTGCTGGCATCAGCAAGTTTATGTGATGGCCAATAACAAAGTGGAATAAGAATAATTGAACCAACCACAAAGGGAATGCCTAAGCGTTTAAGCCGGGATATAAAAAATCTTAAGCTGCCCGATTTTTTAAGGCTCGCCATAACAAATAGACCTGACACGAAAAACAATAATGACATAAAAAAAGCATCATTAAACCCCACAAAAAAATCAAGCACAAGCCAACGCGCTGAATCAACAACCGGTGCCGTAGAACTTACATAACTGGTTTTTATAAAAACACTAAATGAAGTATAGGCAAGCGCGGCATGATGCAATACGACTAAAACGATAATTGATGCGCGCAGATAATCGATCGACACATCGCGTGCATTTTGATTAGCATCACTCATAACGACTTATACCTCTAGCAAATGTTATTATTTTCCGCCTTTCGCATAATTATGCCTATAAATTATGACAAATAAGCCCTGGATCTCTATTTAAGATGATATTTTAAGATCTGCTGATACAGAAATCTTATTTACGTAAAGTAGTTTTTTTACTTGACCCAAAGCACAATAAAAATATCTATCATTTAGCAAGGTATAGTAGCGTATAGCAAAAATCGGCTGAGATACAGCTTACATTGCAAGCAAGCTCGCAAAGCCCAGTATAGCGACTGAAGCAAATAAAGATGTAGACGGAAAACGCAGCGGATTTATGCCCCCTTTCAAAGCCACAGCGGCACTCAAGGCAGAAAAGGCAGCATTGATGAGACTCACAAATACGATTAATTCAATTTTGTCAGGGCGAAGTGCCACATAAGCGTACGCCCAGCCCATAGCAAAAGTATAAATCGTTGTCATATGCCAGCAATAGTAATTTAGCCACTTTGAAGCTTTGGGTAAATTATTGTCTTTGAGCAATGGTCTTGCAACAACTACGCCACCGATAAAAGTATGAATAGCGAAGGTAACAACACTCATAATAGCTGCTGCCCACAATAGTGCTACTTGCATAGCTCAACCTTTTAATATCTTATAATAAGCTTATTATATCGCTCGTATACCGCTAGAGTATAGATGTATATTAACAGATACAAATTATTTCGAAATACTTCGTTAAAAGTCAATTCAGCCATAAATGATCCTTGTTATTTACCTCTTAATGTTGCTGTTCGTAATTAATTATTTTCCCTTGAACCGTCTAAATCGAAAGCGTTGTTAGACTAACTACCGTTAGTAAAAATTAATTTAAACGTTTCACAAACAACCTTAGATTTACCATTGAACGCTATTCCAAATTCAAACAAACTGTTAGTGAAAAACTCTTGATGCACACTCCGCCAATGCCTAAGTGATAAATCACCTTCTCCTTCTAATTTTGCAAAATCTTCGCTTACTTTATCGAAAGGTATGATTTCTATATTTATAGTCTCGATAATACAATGCGCATTACCGGCCCAATCTGTAATCACACTTAAATCACCTACTTCAGGAAGATTTTCATCAATATGCGGATAAACATCAAATGCACTTGATGTTGCTCGTTTTCTACCTTTTATAACAAGATCAAGCAAGCCATTCGCATCTTTCTCGTTATTAGAAAAATACCACGACCTATAGCTTTCATTTTTATTATCAAGCTCTGAGCTTTTGCTATATTCATGCCATAACGCTTCTGGTGTCATTGCATCTCCTTTGACAGCCTACCGTCTCAATATCCGATGCAGCTTGCTGCGTCCGTCGGAAACAAGTAGGGCTCGAGTACAATTGATTTTTTAGTATTTGAAAAAATCACACTACTCATAACTATACCTTCAGTTCTATTTTATAGCCTGCCAAGGCTTGCTAAATTAAGAGATGAAAGCATTGCTGACATCAAGCTGTAAAAATTTATCAGGCCTGATCAAAATAAGCCTTTGTTTTTTTCCCATATGCCGCATGCAGATGTAAAGCGCCAATCATTAATAGAAAAAGAACGCCAAATACAGTTGTTATCCTAGAGCTCTGGCCTTCATGATGAAGCCAAATTTGGGTAGAAGCAGCATCAAATAGGATGCCAATAATAATAATTATGATGACAATTCCCAAAAAAATAGTAAGTAGCTTTAATGCCCAAAGGCCATAAATTTTACGGGCCACTACACTATAACCTATGAAAATTAATAGAAGCCCAGAAAACGACATTCCAATTACTACTTTTATAGGGAAACCACCATCTGCCATCACTATATTGAACATTGAAGCTAAACCAGTTAATAGGTAATAAATACCTAAAAATAAAAGGCTGAGCGGTAGTGTTTTAATTTTTGAAACTATGTCTTTTGTATTCATATTTGCTGTCACTTAATATATTTATACTCATAGATGGCGAAATCAAGCCTTGCGAGCCCATATTGGTGTAAGCAGCGCTTGTTAATACATTTGTTATGCCTTAACCTAAATAAGGAAGACGCCATTGCTTGTTTGATTTAACATTTAAGAAACTTACAAATTTTGCCTTACCCCAATAATGGTTTTCACAAAAAATTTCGCAGTAACACTATATACACCAGCTCAGCGATGTCTTCTTCACTATATTGATTATTAATATCAATAAAATCACATTGAATCGTATTTTCATTTAATGATATCGTCGGAATTTTTACCTTCTTTTTAAATAAAGTGAATTCCTGGATCTGCTAAATCACTATATGACGCTTCATATAGCTCGGTATCTTTAATCATAATTTTTCTGTATAACTCTCATTTATTTCCATCATTGCATTTATTTTTGCTGCTCTAACTCTTTTACTCTTTGCTGTAATGCACGTATATTTGCCAAGCAGACTGCAACCAAAACTGAAAACATGAGAGTAATTATTTGCAGAATATGCTCCACTTGTTTTTGGTAAAAATATATTTCATTACTTATATAAAGCACTTGCTCTACTGGTAATTTTTTTTCTATTTCTAGCGATGCTTGCTTCGCAGCTGAATTCACTTTCAATAAATCACTTTTACTTGCGGCTAATATTACAAACACTGCCATGTTTATTACCATTACTGCCACAAACATCAGTATCAATTCTTTAAAAGTTATTTTCATTTATATGTTCCTTCTTTTCAGCACCTCCCATTAATACAGATCGGCACACGATATTAATAATAACTACACCAGGACTCACTTCATTTTGAAATTAAACTTCTTTCATAGTGCCTAATCCAGCACAGCCATATTAAACAATATAGAATTGGGTAAAACGGGAACCAGTCGAAGAATCATTTTCATTAAATAAACCTCATTGATATAAGTAATTATGAAAGTGACTGAATTTAACACCCAAAGTAGCAATAGATGTTGTCTTTGCTTGTTAAATGTTTTGGGTTATGTCTATTGCAACTTTTCAAATTTCATTACCCTATAGCACTCACCACTTTCTTCACATTTATAATTGTTATCGTTAATGCCACCACCTTTTACTTTTATTAGAGTAATATCACTGAAGTAACAAGTATTAAATGATGCGGTAAATATAGCTTCGCCCCTATAGTGATCACAGCCTGCCTGATAATATATTAGCGGCCACTGTGAAAAAGTCGGTTTTTCCAATAAAATCACAGGTTTACCTTATTAGCCCTTTATAATGTCTCAATATCATAGCTATCCATTTTGCTATTTTCAATAACAGACTTGTATGCTTATCTTAGTACATCTATGGATATCTGATAACATAAAAAACCTATTAAAGCCGGATAGTTTTTTTACTTTCAAATATTTGAGAGACGTCCGTCAACAACAAGGCAATATTTTTATGATTACTTATTTTCTTCTCAAATCAATACCAAGGGAATCAAGATCATGAATAATTTTTTCATATATTTTTCTTGAATAATCATCTGTTTCCGAAAAAATGCCAAAATAGGACATGAGCTTTTTTTCATAATTAATAATTAACATTATAGGCTCTCTTGGCTCATATTGCCCTACCAAAAAAACAGGAATTTCAGAGCCATCTATTGTGGTTAATACTATATAGTACCATTTAAAGCAGTCTCTATAATTTGGCAGTATATCCCATAGTTGAAAGCCTCTAATGTATTCGAATAATACAGCGCTACTTTCTTTATATCTATATTTTATACACGATAGCTCATCAAAATTAACACTCTTCGATTTGCCGCTCGAACAAAGTATAACTAAGCGCTTATTGACTTTATCAAATCTAAAACCTCCCAAGTCTGTTTTAAACATAAGCGCTGTATCAGTTTCACCAACTTTCTTATAAAGACCTTTTCGACGCTTATACATAAATGCTTGTAGCAAAAAACTCAGCAAAAAAATAAAAACAAATATAATGATAATTATGATTATGTTCATAGCCAATGTAACTTCCAAACTTGTTCCGATATATGAAAATTCATATTCAATTGATGGTTCAACTAGTTTCACTTATTCAATACGTCCTCTGCATAACGTCGTAATTTGAAACTGATCTGCGGCGCAACGTAAGACCAGTCCCAAGCGCGTAACAACATTACTTTGTTAGGTTTCAGCGTTTACAGATAGCCTTTTTTAAGGCATAAAGTTTGAGTCGCCTTGCTTGTTGCGATGTTTCAGATCTACTTTGATCTCTTCAGGTGTGGCTAGTCGTTTAAATACGATCTGCCCAAGCACAATCCCTGCTACCGCTAACACAATACCTAGCGAAATACCCTTCCCAAGTGAAAGTGTGGCAAACGCGCCAAGACCTGCTATTGCAAACAGATAAAAAATAAAAATCTCACAAATTGAGCCATATTATTGACCTCAAATTTAACGGGAAAACCTAATGCCACGCTAGACAGCGAAGTGCGCAGCACGTTGTCGAGTACGAGTAATAGCGTGTTTATGCGCTTTGTTACATGCTGATAGTTTTATATTCATATTTTTCGAACTCTACTTGATAGCGCACATTAATTTGTTTGTCTTTAACTGACACTAGCTCTATGAGTGCGCCTTCGATTTTTAAGAGTACTTTAAATTGCTTTTGCGATGGGTCTAGTAAATAGACTGAGCCACTGCCATAAATAGCCGACGTTGAAATCAACAACTGATTGTTTGGCAACCAAGCAAACGACATAACATCGAATGCCCATTCTTGGTTTTGCCAAAATCTATTTCCCAGGTTGTAATCTTGGTGAATTGGAGCACCCATTTTGTTAAGGAAGACTGTAATATTTGTGCCTAAAGCGTCGTCGCAAAATACATGGATAGCGAACTTACCATTTGGCTGCTCATGAATTCCTTGAGGACAAACCTTTGAATGAAGTTGTGTAATTTTAGTCTCAGCCAACGCTTGGCCAGAAAACATTACAATTATTGTTAGTGCGATATATCTAATCATTTGTATTTGTATGGACCATTGTGGAAACACGAAGTGTGGAGAGCAGGTCTTACATAACAAACTTTTTCCGGTTTTAATTCCTAAATTAATCATTCAAGTCTCCTCTAATAAACCTTAAATGCTCCCACAAATAAAACCCCATTACATTCCCGAACAATTTCAGAGCGTGCAGTATAGTTATAATCCTTTATCGTACATACTACGCTAGTCTGTGAGATATTAGCTTCTTTACATGCTCCAAGAAGGTCCTGCTTATACTTGTCAATATACATCTCAAATTTCAACCGTTCTTCAATGTCAGCAACGCTGCCATCTTCACTCATAGAACGACTCATACTAAATGCATCTTCAGTAGAAACCTTAAAATCGTTATAAAAGTTAATTTCCTCAGACACATTTTGTTCAAAATAATTTTCAGGAAGAGAGCTCAAGGGTTTTGGACACATCCAAATAGAAAAATATCCATAATCCGGAGAACGCTTAGCTACAATTTGGTCTAATTTTTGCGCTGATTTGACTGCATCTATAAAGTACATATCTGCAATATGGAAGCTGCCATCATCGTTTAATCCTGTGTACTCCTTTTTGCTAAGCCCTAACATCAAGGTAAATAAGCTGCCTAGTGTTTTAGATATAACTTTCTTTTCTTCTTCGTCTCTACCAAAATTAATTATTTGTCCAGCTTTGCCTTTAGGCCCTGGATCAAAATCCATTCCTAAAAAATTACCGGCACCATCTGAGAATAAAGGCACCCATTTACAATTAGCATAAACAAGTTGAATAGCGTTCTTTGGAGTTGACTTACATCTATCATTAAAATCTTCTAGACCACCAGCAATAATCTCACCCCAATTATCCATCTCTGCGTGAATTTCTTGGATTGAGAGCAGTCGCAAACCGAAGCCTATACCTAACCCTTTGTCATTCTCGCCATCACAATCTTTATATAGCTCAATAAATTCTTTGGGCATCGAACAAGCTATGCGCTGTTCGATAGATTGGATAGCCTCATTAGAAGCTGGCGGATTTAGATATTCAAATGGAGATTTAAACTCCTCTCGAATACCCTCCTTAAAGGCATGCCATTTGGACATTTACGTACTCTCTTTACAAGTTAATCTTCTAAAGATCCTGCAATCGAACCAGAGCAGTGTTACTAACAAAGTTATAAATATTGTTCTGTTAATGTCATAACGCCCGCATTTGTAGCTGGTTTGAAGTGCAGCGGAAAACCAGTCCGACGGCATGCAATTGTTAGGCGTTTTCCCTGTTTTTGATAACTGGAACCCACCAACGTATCTCCATTTCACTAAAATGTCTCCAAGGCATAGGAAAATATGCCACGATGTCAGGTTTGTTTCCGTCTCTCTCATAGCCAGTTGCAGAAAACCATTCTCCGTAAATGTATCGGTTTGTTTTCATAGCACCACGATATGAACAATTAAACTCAGCGTAAGTTGCTGCTGGAACGTTATGAGCTTTAAAACTTTTCACATTTCTGTCAAATTCATATTCTACACCAAGCACATCTAAAAATTTATCTTGCTTATTTTTATCTTCGGGAAAGTACGCAGTTAGTAATGGAGATCCGGTTACCAGTCCCGGCTTGCCGCCAGTCAACTCGCAAAGTTTTTTGTAACTATCAGAGCCGACATACTCTTTCCAGAATTTCTTGCCGTTTTTCGTAAATTCGTCAAAGTCGAATTGTTTGCTTTTTCCGACGATATTGAAAGATGCTTTCTCAACTATTTTATATTCCATTTTCTCTGTCTCTGAGGGTTCTAAAGAGAAAGAGGCCTTACTGTATGTTGCAATAGTAGCATTAGTCGATCGAGCTTCACTTGGGTTCACACCGTGGGCTTTACGAAATGATCGCGTAAATGCATTTGGTGACTTATACCCATACTTCATTGCAATATTCAAAATGGTTTCTTGAGTACTCACAATATCTGCCGCTGCTAAAGTAAGCTTTCTCCTTCTCACGTACTCAGAGAATGTAACATCGAAACGAGAATAAAATATTCTATGTAGATGAAACTTCGAGCAGCAAGCTATTTTTGCTGCATTTTCAATCGAAATTTCACCATCAATATTTTCTTCAATATACTCAATAACTAAACTGATTCGATCTACCCAATTCATGAGCTAGCCTCTAATTGAGCCCGAATGATAATTAGTCTCTGAGGTTAATGTCTCACCTTTTTTTGCCATATTTTTTGAAATTAAATGATGATCCGACTTGCCTGCCTAACACCAAGTTAAGCGGCAAAGCAGCGAGGATTGAATTGTGATTTCACAATTCAACCGCAGGTGCTTTGTCCGAGTGACGGAGCCCGAAGGGCGGAGGAACGCTTTCAACTTCATGTTAGGCGTCTCTCGCAAGTACACTACTTTCATATTCAGCAAATAGTTGCATCGCTCTGTCCAAAGCTGCGTCTTGCTCGTATTCAATTAGGATTTTTGCCCAACCACTGGAACCATCGATACCATAGTTGTCACCAACAAAGTTTGAAAACGAACTGAGCAGTTCCCAATCACTTTTTCCAGCAGCCCAACCAGTTAAAAATGCATCTAAACAAACTATGGTACGTTCTGGTAACCACATCAACGGCTTAGTTCTGAGCTGCTCGACAACTTCGAACAAGGACATCTGGCTCAAGTCGATGACACGAATTCGCTCGCTGTAGTATTCGTCCATAGGATTAGCCGTGACGCCTAACGCCCAAAGCAGCGGCGCGCGTTAGCGCGTCCAGCCCGCAGGGCGATGCTGCCTTTGCTTGTTATGTGATGACTAGCAAACAAGGCTAGCCTCACTAATATTGTTTGATAAAAGAGCATTTAGTTGCCCACAAAACTCTATAATTGCTTGAGTTTCTGGCTTTAACTCTAGTTTTACAGTAGCTATTTCTTCGGGGCGACAATCCGTATATGGATGATTTGCCAATTCCACTTGAACACCTGCACGAAAACTCGAAAAGGAGTAAAAACGTAGTGAGAACAACTTGTGCATTAAATTGCCTTTACCATCCCAATTGCCGCCAGATATTTCTGGTGGGTTTTCTGTGGTCATTGCGAAATGCTCCAATTGGGATACAAATTCCTGCACCTCAGAGATATTAAACCAAGCCTCGCCTGTGCCAGAAAAACCTTCAGATAAAACTTTACCAGTCAAACCTACTGTTCCATCACCTTCAAGATCTGCTGTAATTTTGAGGTAATCGCTCATAATCTATTGCGCATAACGTTCTAATATTCGGGAGCGCGCATAGCGCGCGATCCGAATGATTTGATTGTTATGCCTATCTTATATATATTTTTCAATATCCAAAGCCCCATGAAAAACTCCAAGGATATCTATAACGTCATTATTCACCACATAGGCTATACGATAGTGCCCGTAAAGTAGTATCCGAACATCGCCAAAATCTGAGGATTCGTATCGGTACCCTATTTCAGGAAACTCCAACAAAAGTTGTGCTTTTTCAAAGATTCCATTTGCAACATTTGCCGCGGCCACCGGATTGTCCTGAGCAATATAATCGTAAATATCTTTAAGCCAAGTTTGAGCTTCCGTAGTCCACCTTAGCCCTGCCATGAGCGTATTCGGTGCTCCATCTCTTCATTTGAAATGACTCTATTTTGTCGTGAATCTTCGAGTCCATTGTGGATCATTTTGGCAAATGCGATTTCCCGCACAATTTCCTCGAATGAAGCGTCATCCGGCATTTCGCTAAGTAATTGTTTTATTTGATTTTTTGCAGCCGACATTATTTATTTCTCCCTATGTTTGCTGTAATAGTATGGCTTATTTTGCCCTAATTTTCCTCGAAATTCGATAATCTGTTGATTGGGTATAACGCCGCAAGCAAAGGCGAGCGTTAGCGAGTCCAGCGCCGAAGGCGCGAGTTTGGCTTGCTTTGTTATGCATTACTCACCCCTAAGCATGTAAGAGTTAAAATTTTCGATATAGTCGTCTAGATTTTCTTCCAACATTTTACGGTATTGAGCTACAAAGTAATCCAGAGTTTCTTGCTTAGCACTCTCCATTTCTTCGGCATTATTAAAACCGCACGCACTTACCCAAGAATTGAAACGAGCTGTAGCATACATATTTGAAGCACTAACTTTACCAAGAGTTGCCTTCTCATTTATCTGATCGTTAGATAAATGGATATGAGCATCAGCTCTTTCATAAAACTCGTCATCTACTTCCTGCATGAATTCTCCAATGATGCATAACGTTGCGCTAAAAGGCGAGCGGCGTAGCCGCGAGTCCAGCCCGCTTGCGGGCGTTTTTTGGGCGCCTTGTTAGGTGTTTTTTGACGCTTCTTCATACCTAAAAACCTCTATTGTGGTTGACACTAAGTCTTTTGCGCCAAGTACACCTAGAACGGAATATATAAAAACCGCAATATATTCCCCGCTAATTCCCAACATCTTTTCGATACTCGAAAACAAGAGAAGCATAACAGGGAAAACAAAAATAATGGCGATTGGCAGACTAACCAAAACACCAAACCAGCCGTCACCCTCATTTACTACTTCTTTTGCACATATTTTTTGGGCAGGGATAATGGCTACCACACTGACTAACACCATAATCAAAAAGAATTCGCTTAGGTTGTCTTTAATATCAAAAAGTATCCATCGATATACAAAGACTGGAAATGAAACAACAAAAAGTACAGTAGCTATTAAGGCTAGCCACTTAACAAGAGTAATTTTAATTCCACTTATCATTTTTTTATACACCTAACGCCCAAAGCAGCTGCTTGTCAGCTGACTTTGATTGTTATACCTTTATTCAGTAACTTCAAAAGTAACCTGAGTACCATCAGGTAAGTCTTTAATTTTATAATTCATTTGGCCAGATACGGCAAAATGAACCTCGATATCTGTAGGTTCAAAGTTTTCAGGTTCGTATTTACCTCCTAAAACAGGAAGTTGCTTAAAACCGAATAACTTTCCTTGTGAAAGCTCTATTCCTTGTTCTTTTAGCTTAGCGACTACGGGAACCAAGAACCAATCATGAACTAGCTCATTATCTTGAAGTTTTTCTTGAAACTCTTCATATGAATTTGCTACTTCTTCTAATTCAGCGCTACCGGTTATAAGCCAATATATTTTTCCTGACTCATCTTGGATAAAAGCGTCTCCAACCGAGGTAATTAAAATTGGTAATGACGTCCCTATGAGCCAAGTCCAATCATCAACTAATACTTGTCGATCTAAATGTTCAAAATTTACGCTTAGATCATCCCATGTTATAGGCACTTAATTCTCCTTGAGGTATAACGCTCTAATATTCGGGAGCGCGCATAGCGCGCGATCTGAATGATTTGATTGTTATAAGTTTTCTTCATTTTCTAGATACTCCTTTGCCTCAAGAGTCACTTCTTCTGTGACTTCGCCCTTCGTAGGATGCTCAGCAATTCGCTTAATTTCTTCGTGCAACTCAGATTTAGCAGCTGAAGATAGTTGTGGTACGACACTAACAATCATCCAGTACTTCCAAATATCATCATTAGACTTAAAAATACGCTTAATATGAGGCACAACTTCTACGCCCATACCGTCAAAAACTTTGTAAAGAACATGCGCCACTGGCCAGTTACAATCTTGCATCCACTCCAGTATTCCTCCTAGAATCGGTTCGATCGAAGGCATCCCTGCATCTACGATTCTCTCTGCCGCAGCAATATCAGTTTTATGAATTGGCAAGTCGTTCTCATTCATATTTTAAAACTTATAACGACCACATAAAAAGCGAGCGATAGCGAGTCCAGCCCACGTTTTTTGTGGGCGATTTTTAATGTGCTTGTTAGGCAAATGGGTCATACGTAGTGTCATCATATTCTAAGGCTAGCTTTCGATATTTATCTCGTTGCTCAAGATTAACTTGATAGCCAAACTCACCTTTATTGTAAAAACTCGCAATTGTTATACATGCATTTGCGGAGCCTTTCTCTGCAGCATTTTGTAATAATTTAAGGCCCTCTTCAATGGAAATGGGGAATGAACCTTTTCCCCAAATAAGTTCACATGCATGGATCCACATACAATGGGGATCGCCTTTGTCAGATAGTTCTTTAAAGATATGTGAGGCTTTTTCCTTATCTTGAATTATATTGTACTCACCAAGATCATAGAATATGCCGACTTGATATTTGGCTTTTAAGTCTCCCAATTCAGCAGCTTTGAACATACCTTCCACATAAACTCGATCCATTTCATCTTCTGGGGTATCTGGCTCAAAAAAACTACTATTAATTCTGATTGCGGCAGGAATATTTTTTTCTAGCAACCGAGGCAATACCTTTTTTAATTCATCAAGATCACCTTCATTAAATAGGTGTTCGATATGCTCGACTTCTTTTTGGTAATCATCCATAGCTTTGCTGCCTAACGCCACTATTACGGGCGAACCAAGCTTTGCTTGGTGAGTCCTTGGCGGCGTAGCCGACAACTTGCGTAGATAGTTTTGTTATGCATCTATTCTGGAACTCCAAAAATAAGTAATGCCACAAAACACCAAATCACTGTAACTATTGCAGAGAAATATCCTGCCAAAAATGGAAACCGAAGTTTCTCGGCAAAAACAATTGAATCTTTGCAGTCTATTTTTAAATATCTTTTTTTTAAGATATATTTTGCAAGTGGCCAAGCGCTAAATAAATCTCCATTACCCATTAACGTTGGTGAGCCAGCATGCTTCCAAAGCATAGGGTATTTCTTTTTACTACCTTGGATAAAAATCCATGATGTAACACTTTCCCCTATCAGGCAAACAAAGAATACTCCAAAGGATATAATAAAAATCATACTATCTCTTTATGCATAACGCCGCCATTTGCGGCAAATTTGGAGTGGAGCGTTTTGTGATAGTGTAGCGTTAAAGCACAAAACGAACCACGGAAAATTTGTCCAGCCAGCTTGCTGGCGATGCAAGATGGCCTTGTTAGGCGCCTTTGTATATTTATGGCACATATACCATGCCGATATCGATTATATACCTATTATTTTCTTCTGTGACTTGAGCGCCAAGTACCAAATCGCTACGCCCTTCACCAGCAGTCCATAGATCTATAAGAACATCCCAATGGTTTCCCATCCAAATACATACTGAAGAATCCCAAGTTTCATCAGGTAGCTGAACTAATTCTTCGCCGTAATCTTGGATGTACTCTTTAATATGGTTCGCTGTTTCATTTGAAACTGTAGAGACACCCACGATACCACCGGATAATGAATAATCCTTTTTGGAAAAGGCATCTACAATTTTTGAGAAAGTTGACCTCCAAGCAGTAGGAATCGGCCTCTCACTATCCTCATCTTTCTCTACGGAAATTTCAACTTTCGTCATGAATACCTCGTACTCTATAGCCGCCTAACGTTTAGCCCAAGCGATGGCGCAGCCGTCGCTTGGGGCTTTTTGTTATAAGCCTTAGCGAACAACAACGGAATGCTCCTCTCCAGAAGGAAACACAATTACTCGACGTCCTTCATAATACTTATATGTATGGATATAAGCTTTACAGTTTGATTTTTTGAAATCTTTATACTCTTTTTCAGACACCAAAAGCTTATCATAGTAAGGCAAGTCACCATTCTGCTCTATTTTTGGCAAATCACTACAACTTATAAAATTATAGTCTTCGATTTGCCTTATGATAAAATTCTTTGCATCCCTTTCAATGACACTCTCCCTATGTATAGCTACGTGGGGCTTAAACCGCTCTTCATAAGAGTAAATTAGATTTTTACCCGAAAATATGTCGATTTTAAGTTTGGCCTCATAACAGGGGTCTCCGATTACACTAATCTTGATTTTTCCCTCTGCAACCGATATTTGCTCTGCAATATCTTTCGAATAATTTTCATTGCAAGAAGCAGGCTCATCGGCTGCGACCTGAATCGAAATTCCTAAAAGTAAAATTGCTAAATATTTCATGGCTTATAACGCCCACTTAACGGGCTGGCACCGCATAGTGGCGACAGTCCGAGCACTTGCATGCAAGTGCTGAAGTTAAAGTACTTGTTATGTTTAGACACCAACAAAGCGCGACCTAACTTCATTTGTTGGCACCATGCATTG
The DNA here is from genome assembly GCA_965230615.1 of Gammaproteobacteria bacterium. Taxonomy (GTDB): domain Bacteria; phylum Pseudomonadota; class Gammaproteobacteria; order HTCC5015; family HTCC5015. Next base: position 2,985,925 of record OZ246012.1, on the reverse strand, counting down.
TTCTTGCCTGCCAAATAGTGCATAGCGATTGCGAGCAAACAACTTGTAAAAAAAATCCCGGACTAGAGCTGGCACCAATTTAAATATGTTGAACATATACCAGAGCCCAGTTAAATCTTTGGCTATTTCTAGTGCTGCGCTAGAGAAGACAAAACATTGCTCATTTTTTATTAATAAGAATGTATCTACCCCTACATTATATATTTGATGCTTCTCCATCAGCTCTTTTGCTAGGTCGCTCTGCATAGGAGTAAATGCAAACATTCCCTTGGGGTCTCTTTTGATGATGAAGTTTACTGCTCCGTTGCAGAAGTTACAGACACCATCAAATATTACAATATATCTACTATCCATCAGACTCTAGGAAACATAACGCCCAGCTAAGCCGCCGGAACGGAGTTGATTGTTTTGTGCGAGCGTAGCGGAAAAGCACAAAACGAGCAACGCAGTGGAGGTCGGTTTGAGCTGTTTGTTAGATGCCATCTATCGCACACTCAAAGGAAACTTTCTCCCTGTATACATTTTCACGCTTATATTCTTCTGGAGGGAAAGCCCCCTGGCGAAGCTTACATAGCTCACCAGCACCATTAAGATACGAATGATTGTGAACGGTTTTTACATCACTGAATTCATAGCCTTCTGGCATATCGAAATAATCAAACGAAAATGACGAACCGAATTGAAAAAGCTTTCCGTCATTCATTTCGAAAACCCAGCCAGTCCAACCCATAAACGTTTCTCCGCGAATCTTAGATCTAAGTGAATCTGGGATGGCATATTTAGATGGGATTACCTTGGATATATCATAGTCATTGACTCGATTCCCACCAGCAGCGAAAACAGTGACAATTTGGCCGAAAGGATCATCACCGCCAAGACAACCATTTCCACTTAGCTCTTCTTTGATTCTTCGCTTAGCAAGATTCACGATTTTTTCTTTTGATTTGAAGATAAGGCAAGGAATCTCTGTACCATCTTTTAGAATCGCAGCACCTCGATATGAGGTTCCATATATAGAATCTTCTGCGGATTCAAGTTTTTTTATTTCTTCGATAATACTCATATCTATCCATGCATCTAACAGAGGGATAGCAGACAGCTTGTCTGATAATATGTTATAGCGGTCACTGTGGAAAAGTCGGGGTTTTCCAACGGAATCATAGATTTACCTTATTAGCCCTGTATTGTTGCTCAATATCATAGCTGTCCACTTTGCTATTTTCAATATCAGATTCCCTTATTTATCTTAGTACATCTATCAATGTCTGATAACAATAAATTCTTATCAAAACTGGACAGCTTTTTTACTTTTAAATTCAAATACTTGTAGCGTTTTCGCCAATATCACGCCAATATTTTTTCTTATCTGTACTGTTATTGTGTTATTTTTACTGTATAAATATACAGTATTCTAATATGGGCTATTAACATGAAACCTAAACTGCTCGACCAGCTGGTGGCGCGTTGCCGCTACAAGCATTACTCTCTTTCAACTGAGAGAGCTTATCGCTATTGGGCTAAGCGTTTTATTGTGTTTCATGGCAAGCGGCATCCGCGCGAACTGGGGGCGACTGCGGTTGCAGATTTTTTGTCGCATCTGGCACTACATGAAAACATTTCTAGCTCAACTCAAAACCAGGCATTGAATGCTTTGGTCTTTTTATACCGAGAGGTTCTGGATATAGATATTGGCACACTTGCCAATATTGTACGCCCTACTAAGCCTAAGCGCTTGCCAAGTGTTCTCACTAAAGATGAGGTTGCGAGAATACTACAACACTTACAAGAGCCTTATTTAACCATGTGCTTATTAATGTATGGTGCAGGTTTACGTCTAACAGAGGTGTTGCGCTTGCGTGTGATGGATATTGATTTCCAGCGTAGTGAAATTTTCGTTTTTAATAGTAAGAATAATAAAGATCGGCGCACTGTTTTGCCGCAACAGGCTGTAATGGGTTTGCAAAAAACAATTGAGCAATCACATCAATATTTTTTAATTGATATGCAGTCAGGTGTTCACTTTATCAGCCTACCCAATGCGCTTAATCGAAAATACCCAAATGCCGGTAAAGACTTTCGATGGCGCTTTATCTTTTCATCTGCTACTCTTTCTCGAGATCCTCGAAGCCAAAATACTGGCAGGCACCATATACATAGCCGCTCTATTGGTCGCGCTTTTCAAAACGCGGTTAAGGCAGCAGGCATGTCTAAATATATTACTTGCCATACATTGAGGCACAGCTTTGCTACACACCTTTTAGAATCAGGCTACGATATAAGAACAGTACAGGAGTTGTTAGGCCACTCAAATGTACAAACCACGATGATTTATACGCATGTGCTGAATAAAGGTGGCCAGGGTGTAATCAGCCCTTTGGATGGCTTGTTTAACACTAATACTATTAAAGAGTCTGTTGCACACTATTATTTATAAGGCTTGCTTAAAGCAAGTCTTTGCTTTCCTAAAGCTTAAACTGCTGCAAACAGGTTTTGCGATTATCAGCATTTAAGTGCTTTTTAAATAAGCTTTTATTGTTTTGTAAAAAACCTGGCTTCGCTTTTTTATTGTTGCCCGCAAAACCAAAACTGGCATTTAAGCGCTCGCAATTAACGGCAATTAAAAAAGGCAGTTGGTTGAGTGTTTGTAAAAATAATGTTGGACTTTTTTGATATACGCCTATTAAGTCTTCGGCTAAATACTCCTGCAATGCAGCATTATTTTTGGCCTGTGCGTAGTAGGCAAAAAACATCACAACACTCAAGCTCTCACGCGTAGGCTCTGCATCAACATATTTGCCATAGAGTGCTTCTAGGGCTTTGAATTGTTGTAGCTCATCTACTTGTGTATTACCCGCATCATCTTTATATGCATATTGGCTTTGCTGAATATTTAATAAGCTGGCGAGTAGCTGCTGCAAATCACTTTGTGCGGCAGGCTTTTGCGCAACGGATGTCGTGCTACAAGCAAACAGTAATGGTAAGGCTAATAAAAGTGTTATGGCTTTCATGTGCTTAGCCACTGATTTTTACCGTGACATTGCGCCCATCTTTAGGCTTGATGGCTTTATAAATTTCCAGCATTTTGCTCTCTTCTATCACCACACAGCCATCTGACCAGTCTGCAAAGGGTTTTTTGCCCATATGAATAAAAATACCACTAAAACCGGTGACACCTGGAATAAACACCGCTTCGCGTGGCTGGCCTTTGGAGTTTTTCTTACGTGCCATGGTGGTTGCCGAGCAGTTTTTATATGTACCAGCAGGTATTTTTTTCAATGGGTCCCAGTAGCATTTTGTGCTAATGGTGGTCTTACCACTGGTGAAGGTTAAGTCGCCATCGGTTTTGCCACGTTTTACTTCAATGTTATAGGCCATTTCACCCTACTCCTGTTGATTATTCCACGGTGACTGACTTGGCTAAATTACGCGGTTGATCCACATCAGTGCCTCGTAATACCGCTACATGGTAAGACAATAATTGCAGCGGTAAAGTAAAGACAATCGGTGCCATTTCAGTTGGGCAAGAAGGGACTTCAATAACTTTCATGCCTTCTTCAGCTTCAATATGAAACTCTCTATCCGCAAAAACATATAACTGACCACCCCGCGCAGCCACTTCTTGCAAGTTAGATTTTAATTTATCCATGAGCTCATTGTTGGGCGCAACGGTCACGACGGGCATATCGTTATCTACCAATGCCAGTGGGCCATGCTTTAGTTCACCGGCAGGATAACCCTCGGCATGGATATATGAAATCTCTTTGAGCTTTAAAGCACCTTCCAACGCGACTGGATAGATAGTACCCCGGCCTAAGAAAAGCGTATGGTGTTTATCGATAAAGTCTTCTGCAATAACTTTAATTTCTTCATCAAGTTTTAACGTTTCACCTAATACCACCGGTAGGTGTTTGAGCGCTTCAACTTCTTGCTTTTCTAATTCTGGGTTGGTGTTTTTAATACGCGCTAAGGTTAACGTTAATAAAAACAAAGCCACCAACTGTGTGGTAAATGCTTTGGTTGAGGCCACACCAATTTCTGGGCCAGCACGTGTCATTAAGCATAAGTCTGACTCACGCACCAGTGAGCTTTCCGGCACATTACAGATGGCTAAGCTGGCAAAAAAGCCGCGCTCCTTGGCATATTGCAATGCCGCCATGGTGTCGGCTGTCTCGCCCGATTGTGAGATGGTGACAAATAAGGTATTACCCTGCACCATCACCCGGCGATAACGAAACTCACTGGCAATCTCGACTGAACACGGTACATTCGCTAATTTTTCTATCCAGTAGCGCGCAATCGCACCGGCATGATAGCTGGTACCACAGGCAACGATTTTTACCGCTTCGATTTTTTCAAAAATCTCTTCTTCTTGTGCACCAAAAATACCTGGCAACACGCCGGTATCACCAATACGGCCTTCTAAGGTATTAGCAACCGCTTCGGGCTGCTCATAAATTTCTTTGAGCATATAGTGCTTGAACTCACCTTTTTGTGCCGCATCGCTGCTGAGCTCTGAGCGTTTTTCTTCACGCTCGACTGCATTGCCTTCGCCATCAAAAATGCTAATCGTATCGCGGTTGATAACCGCAATATCGTCTTCGGCTAAAAAGATAAAGCGCTGGGTGACGGGTAATAAAGCATGTACATCAGAGGCCAAGAAGTTTTCTTCAAAGCCTAAGCCTAAAACTAAAGGGCTGCCTTTACGACAAGCGACTATTTGCTCTGGGTTTTTATGCGATACCACAGCCAGGCCATAAGCACCTTCTAATTCACTCACGGCTTTTTGTACGGCTACTAATAAGTCATCGCTATCTTTTAAGTGCTTATCAATCAGATGCGCAATGGTTTCGGTATCGGTTTCGGAAACAAAGCTATAGCCTTCTTTGGTCAATTGTTGACGTAACTCTTCGTAGTTTTCAATAATGCCGTTATGCACCACGGCAACACGGTCAGCCGAGATATGCGGGTGCGCATTTTCAACAGAGGGCTGCCCATGCGTCGCCCACCGCGTGTGAGCAATACCGCAGCCTCCACGCAGACCAGAGCTGACATACTCTTTCTCTAATTCGGCAACTTTACCTAAGGTGCGCACACGATTGAGCTTCTCGTCTGCATCAATCATTGCCAGTCCGGCTGAGTCATAACCTCGGTATTCCAGTCGCTTGAGACCTTCAACGAGTATGCCACCGATATTACGTTCGCTAATTGCGCCTACTATGCCACACATAAGTGTTTCCTGTTGTTGCTTGGGCTTCGCATTATTATATGCTGCCGCTTGTTATGTTTGTTAATTTCGCTGCTCATTTATTTTTAACCGGCCGCTGCCAGTTGTCTAAATGTGTTTGTTTACTGCGTGATAAGCTCAAACCACCCTCAGGTGTATCTTTAGTAATGGTTGAGCCAGCACCGATTGTGGTGTTTTTACCGACACGCACTGGTGCGACTAATTGGGTATCTGAGCCAATAAATGCACCATCATCAATAATGGTTTTATGTTTATTCGCGCCATCGTAATTACAGGTGATGGTGCCCGCGCCAATATTCACCGCATTACCTACTTCGGCATCGCCTACATAGCTTAAGTGGTTGACCTTGCTGCCTTCACCGATATGACTTTTCTTCACTTCTACAAAGTTACCAATTTTGGCTTTATTCGCTAATACAGTTTCGGGCCTGATGCGGGCAAATGGCCCTATATCACAGGCTTCACCAATCTGACTGTTTTCGATAACAGAATGTGCTTTAACAATGGTGTCGGCAGCAATATCGCTATCGCTGATCACACAGAAAGGTTCTATCGTGACATTATCACCAATCGTCACGGTGCCATTTAATACTACACCCACATCAATCGTCACATCTTTGCCCATGCTAACATTGCCGCGCACATCGAAGCGCGCCGGGTCTTTAATGGTCACGCCTTCAGCCATAAATTGATTGGCTTTTTCCAGCTGCACATAGCGCTCTAGTTCAGCCAATTGTTGGCGAGAGTTTATGCCGAGGGTTTCTTCAAAGTTATTCGGCTGTTGTGGCAGTACTTTTGCGCCATCGGCCACGGCTAAGGCGATTACATCGGTCAGATAGTATTCGCCTTGGGCATTGTTATTATCCAGGCGGCTTAACCAGTCATTTAGTTTAGCCGATGGCACCGCCATAATGCCGGTGTTGATTTCGTTGATTTGTTTTTGTTCATCGCTGGCGTCTTTTTCTTCAACAATCGCCACGGCTTCGCCATTATGGTTGCGAATAATGCGGCCATAGCCTTTCGGGTCATCGATAAAAGCGGTCAACAATGCCAATGTTTCATCATCCACTGTGGCAAGTAGGTTTTCCAGTGTGCTCTGTTGGGTTAATGGCACATCACCATAGAGAATCAGGGTTTTTTCAGTGCCTGCTATAAACGGTACGGCTTGTTGCACCGCGTGGCCAGTACCCAGCTGTGGCGACTGTTCAGCCCAGGCCAGCTCAGGTTTATCAGCAAAGGCTGCGCGCAGCTGTTCACCTTGGTGACCATACACAATACAGATCTTGCTGGGGCTCAATGCTTCTGCGACCGTTACAACATGGCCTAATAAAGACTGCCCCGCCAGTTCATGCAAGACTTTGGATTTGTTCGATTTCATGCGGGTACCTTTACCCGCAGCCAGAATCACAATTGCCAGTGACATGGTTATTTATTGTCCTCAGAGAGTTATCGGGGATACTGTTATCATTTAAGCGTTGAAAATAACGCGAATAGTAGCAGATAGCAATTTACGTGATTGTGAATCATATGCAATAACACGTAATTTTTTGCTAAAACAGCGAACAGACTACAGCTGTAAATAATGGCGACATAGTGCTAACAACTGATTCCTTTGTGGCCCGAATGCAGCGTGTTGGGCAGGGTCCTTAAAACATGTCTTTCGCTGTGGGCGTGCTGCTACTGCCTATCCGGTTTTATGGCAGTTCTATGACGACTTTATGGAAAGCAAAACCTAGAACCTATCTCAATGGGTTTTTGAGATAGGTTCTAGCAATACGTTTACTTGCGCAGTTTGCGAATAATTTCCAGCTGCGCCAGGGTTTCGGCCAGCTCGGCGCGGGCACGTGCCATATCGATATCCGATTTTTGATCAGATAAGGCATCTTCGGCACGTTTTCTGGCTTCGACAACCGCCGCTTCGTCTAAGTCGGCAGCGCGTACCGCTGTATCGGATAATACCGTCACCACATGTGGCTGCACTTCCAATACGCCACCTGAGACATAGATAGATTGCGTCTCTTCCTGATCAGGAATGCTTAAGCGCACTTCACCTGGTTTTAGCGTGGCAATCAACTGGCTATGCTTGGGCATAATACCCACTTCACCATTGACGGTCGGCGCAACCAGCATTTCGGCTTCGCCTGAAAACAGCTCTTCTTCCGCGCTAACTATATCAACATGCATGGTCATGGCCACGATGATTTACCTCTCCAGTTTAAACTTTATCCGCACGCTCGGCGGCTTCATCAATGCTGCCGACCATGTAGAAAGCCTGTTCTGGCAGGTGATCATATTCACCGGCAACAATCGCTTTAAAGCCACGAATGGTTTCTTTCAATGGCACGTATTTACCAGGCGAGCCGGTGAATACTTCTGCCACATGAAATGGCTGCGATAAGAAGCGTTGAATTTTACGGGCGCGTGCCACAATCAACTTATCTTCTTCAGAGAGTTCATCCATACCCAGAATCGCAATAATATCGCGTAGCTCTTTATAGCGCTGCAATACGTTCTGTACTGCACGCGCTGTGTCATAGTGCTCTTGACCAATGATTAATGGGTCTAGCTGACGACTGGTGGAATCTAATGGATCTACCGCCGGGTAAATACCCAGTGAAGCAATCTGACGAGACAGTACAACGGTCGCATCTAAATGCGCAAACGTGGTTGCTGGTGATGGGTCAGTCAAATCATCGGCTGGGACATAAACCGCTTGGATCGATGTGATCGAACCTTTTTTGGTTGAGGTAATACGTTCTTGCAGTACACCCATCTCTTCGGCCAAGGTTGGCTGATAACCTACCGCTGATGGCATACGACCTAATAGTGCTGATACCTCAGTACCGGCCAGTGTATAACGATAAATGTTATCCACGAATAATAAAACATCACGACCGTCATCACGAAAACGTTCAGCCATGGTCAAGCCTGTCAAAGCAACACGCAGGCGGTTACCTGGTGGCTCATTCATCTGACCGTATACCATCGCAACTTTATCCAATACATTGGAGTCGTTCATTTCATGGTAGAAGTCATTACCTTCACGGGTACGCTCACCTACACCGGCGAATACTGATAAACCACTATGCTCTTTCGCAATGTTGTTGATCAGCTCCATCATGTTAACGGTTTTACCAACACCCGCACCACCGAACAGACCAACCTTACCACCCTTGGCAAATGGACATAGCAAGTCGATAACTTTAATACCGGTTTCAAGTAACTCGGTTGAGCTTGATTGCTCTTCGTAGCTTGGTGCTTGACGGTGAATGGCCCAAGCCTCGTCAGTTTTTACTTCACCGGCATTATCAACCGGATCACCGAGTACATTCATGATGCGGCCAAGTGTACCTTCACCTACCGGCACTGAAATTGGGTTGCCTGTATTTTTAACCGCTGTACCACGGCGCAAACCATCTGATGAGCCCATGGCAATGGTTCTAACAATACCGTCACCCATTTGCGTTTGTACTTCTAAGGTGAGGCTGTCGTCTTCCAGTTTTAATGCATCATAAATCTTTGGCACTGCGTCGCGTGGGAATTCCACGTCTACAACCGCACCAATGATTTGCACAATAGTTCCGGTACTCATCTCAATATTCCTCAGTCTATATCTGTATAAATTTAAAATCTGTTTTTTGTTTACTGGATTCCCAGTCAAGTTGGGAATGACATCAGCGCATTAAACCGCTGCAGCACCTGCCACAATTTCTGATAGCTCTTGGGTAATCGCCGCTTGTCGCTCTTTGTTGTAAATCAACTGTAACTCGTTGATTAACTCACCAGCATTATCGGTTGCGCTCTTCATCGCGATCATACGTGAGGCCATTTCACAGGCGACGTTTTCAACCACGGCCTGATAAACCTGCGATTCGATATAACGCGTTAATAAGCTATCGAGCACTTCTTTTGCATCAGGCTCGTAAATATAATCCCAATGATAATCCAGCTCAGCATCTTCGCTTGGCAATAACGGTAACAGCTGTAACGCTTCAGGCTGTTGCGTCATGGTGTTCACAAACTTATTTTGTACGATATACAAGCGATCAATCTGGCCTTCATCATAAGCACTCAGCATCACTTGAATCGTACCTAACAATTCTTCAAGGCGTGGCTTATCACCTAAGTTATCAACTTGAGCGATAATATTGCCGCCAACGCGTTTAAAAAAACCGCTCGCTTTACGACCGACAATCGCCAGATCAATCTCAGCGTTTTGTTCCTGCCATTGCTGAATTTCTTTTAAGGCGCACTTAAAGCCATTCACGTTTAAGCCACCGCATAAGCCTTTATCGGTTGATACAACAATAAAGCCTACACGCTTAATTTCTTCACGTGCTTTCATATACGGATGTTCGTATTCAGGATGGCCATTGGCCAGATGCCCGATAATATTACGAATCTTGTCCGCATAAGGCCGTGAGGCTTTCATGCGATCTTGTGCGCGCTTCATCTTACTGGCAGCAACCATTTCCATCGCTTTGGTGATCTTTTGCGTATTTTTCACGCTTTGGATCTTGGAGCGTATCTCTTTTCCGGCAGCCATAGTTAACCTTTACCTATTGTTATCACGCCAGTTAAATTGCTGACTTCGATTTGAAGTCTTCGATAACACGCTTCAAACCTGCTTCAATATCGTCATTGTAGTCGCCGCTATCGTTGATTTGCTTGCGCAAGTCGCTGGCTGTCGATTCGAAGTGACCATGTAAGCCTTTTTCCCAATCCGCAAAGTTGCTGATCTCAACATCATCCATCAAGCCTTTATCAACGGCATACAATGAGATGGCCGTATCAGCAACGGTTAATGGTGCGTACTGACCTTGCTTCATTAGCTCCATAACACGCTCACCGCGGTCAAGCTGTTTACGTGTGGCTTCATCAAGGTCTGAGGCAAACTGCGAGAACGCAGCCAGTTCATTGTACTGGGCTAGCGCCAGACGAATACCACCACCGAGCTTCTTAATAATCTTGGTCTGGGCTGCACCCCCTACCCGTGATACTGAAATACCGGCATTAATCGCAGGACGGAAACCTGAGTTAAACAGGTTTGATTCCAAGAAGATCTGGCCATCGGTAATAGAGATCACGTTGGTCGGTACGAAAGCCGATACGTCACCGGCTTGGGTTTCAATAATTGGCAAGGCTGTTAATGAACCGGTTTGGCCTTTTACTTTGCCATCGGTTAAGCGCTCAATCTCTTCAGCATTAACCCTTGCTGCACGCTCTAGCAGACGTGAATGCAAGTAGAAAACATCACCCGGGAATGCTTCACGACCTGGCGGACGACGTAGCAATAATGATACCTGGCGATACGCGACCGCCTGCTTGGATAAGTCATCATAGATGATCAGTGCATCTTGACCGATATCACGGAAGTACTCACCCATCGAACAGCCAGAGTAAGCTGAAATAAACTGCATAACCGATGATTCAGACGCTGATGCGGCAACCACAATGGTGTGACCCATCGCATCGTGCTCTTCGAGTTTACGCACAACAGCTGCAATCGAGGATTGCTTCTGACCAATCGCGACATAAATACATTTTACGCCTGTGCTCTTTTGGTTGATGATCGTATCAACGGCCACCGCTGTTTTACCTGTTTGGCGGTCACCAATAATCAATTCACGCTGACCACGACCAATCGGTACCATTGAGTCGATTGATTTCAAGCCTGTTTGTACGGGCTGTGATACTGATTGACGCTCAATAACACCGGGGGCAATTTTTTCAATCGGTGAACTTTCTTTGGCATCAATTGGGCCTTTACCATCAATTGGTGTACCCAGTGCATTCACAACACGACCCAGTAGCTCTTCACCGACAGGCACTTCTAAAATACGACCTGTACATTTTACGGTGTCACCTTCTGTAAGATGACCATAACCACCGAGTACTACCGCACCGACTGAATCGCGTTCTAAATTCAGTGCCAATGCGTAGGTGTCGCCTGGTAGCTCAAGCATCTCGCCTGCCATAACGTCGGCCAGGCCATGTACACGAATAATACCGTCACCTAACGCAACGATAGTACCTTCAGTACGTGCCTCAGCTTCTGCATCGAAATTTTCAATGCGCTTTTTAATAAGCTCACTGATTTCGGATGGATTCAGTTGCATGGTTGTTTCCTCGTAACCTTAATCTTTTTAAATCTGTACTTATCTGGCAGTTATGCCAGCTTTGTCATCAAGCTATTAATGAGCCATGGCCGAAGCAAGCTTCTGCAAACGGCTTTTGATGCTGCCATCTATCACCAGGTCACCGGCTTTAATAATGGCTCCACCAATCAATGATGGATCCACTTTACTGTCCAGGCTAACCTTTTTGCCCAAGCGCTTCTCTAGCGAAGCAATAATGCTTTGCTTTTGCTCATCACTGACTTCATGCGCTGATACCACAGTGGCATCAACCGAACCTTCTAGTGTGGCACGATAGTCTTCATAGGCTTGTGCAATAACGGCTAAGATATGCAAGCGACCGTTTTCGGCCAACAAGTGCACGAAGTTTTCTCCATGCTTGTCTAGCTCATCGCCGGCTACTCGAATTAATAACTTAGCTTTTTCGGTACGGCTAAGTTTGGGCGCATGCAACAACTTAACCATATGCTTGTCTTTGGCAATCTCAGCCAACAGGGCAAGGCTTTTTGACCAATGCTCTAATTTGCCATGCTCACGGGCATACTCAAAAGCAGCCCGGGCGTATGGTCTGGCAAGTGTGATAAAGTCGCTCACATTCGATCCCGTTTACTTAAACCTGTGATACCAGCTCATCAAGCACTGCCTGATGAGAGCTTGCATCAACTTCACGTTGCAAAATTTTCTCGGCACCTGATACTGCAATCGCAGCAACTTGTGCACGCAGTGTTTCTTTTGCGCGGTTAATTTCTTGTTCAATTTCCGATTGTGCCGCCTGCTTAATACGATCACCTTCGGTACGTGCCGTTTCTTTGGCTTCTTCGATCATTTGCGTATCACGCTTCTGTGCCAGCGAAATAATCTCTTGTGCCTGCTGTTTGGCTTCTTGAATGACTTTTTGAGCTTCTTCTTCAGCCTGTTGCTTACGATGCGCACCTTGTTCGGCAGCGGCTAAGCCATCAGCAATTTTCTTTTGCCGCTCATGTAAGGCCGTAATAATCGGCGGCCAGACAAACTTCCAGCAAAAGAACACAAACACGAAAAACGAAATCGATTGACCAATCAGTGTAAGGTTAATATTCACTGCGGTTCCCCGTTACAAGACCAATTAGAATTGGAAAATTGGCGTAGCAAATAGAACGTATAAACCCATCGCTACCGAGATAATCGGCACAGCATCGATCAAACCCGCCAACAAGAACATTTTTGTTTGTAACATTGGTGTCATTTCTGGTTGACGTGCACAACCTTCTAAGAAGCGGCCACCCATCAAACCTACACCAATGGCAGCACCAATAGCGGCCAAGCCAAGCATTAAACCTACACCAATGGCTGCAAAACCAATTACGGGATCCATACTCTTCTCCTACGAAGTAATAATTTAATTAACAAAAATACAAAAACGATTAGTGATGTTCGTGTGCCTGACTTAAGTACACAATCGATAACATCATAAAAATAAATGCCTGCAACGGTATCACCAGTAAGTGAAACACTGCCCAGAAGAACTGCAACACACCGCCGAATAGGCCAAAGGCCACGCCGCCGCTGTACATAATGGCAATCAGGATAAAGATCAACTCAGCAGCATACAGGTTACCGAACAACCGCAGACCAAGTGATAACGGCTTAGCCAATAAGGCAACCGTTTCTAATACAAAGTTAACCGGTAACATCCACTTACCAAATGGCTGGAAGGCCAGCTCGCCCAAAAAGCCGCCTAAGCCTTTTACCTTAATACTAAAGAAGATAACCAGGATAAAGACGCTCAAGGCCAAGGCCATGGTGATATTAGGGTCGGTACTGGGTACAATCTTCATGTAGTGAATGCCCATCAGCTTGGCCAGCTCCGGCACCCAGTCGATCGGTAACCAGTCCATGGTATTCATCAGGAATACCCAGACAAAGACGGTCAAAGCCAATGGTGCGATCAGAGAATTTTTACCATGAAAGGTTTGTTTAACGCTGTTGTCGACAAACTCTACCAGCATTTCAACAAAATTATGGAAACCCGTTGGGGTCGCTGTGCTTGCCTTACGGGCAATACGGGCAAAGACAATTAGGAATAGTGCGCCTAAACCAATTGACCATACCATCGAATCGACGTGGATAGCCCAGAAGCCCATTTCTTTGGCTTCTGCTGCGCTATGGGCAAAGCCCCAATGACCATCAGGATGACGACCATAAGTAAGGTTGCTAAGGTGATGCTTAATATATTCGCCGGACGTTAGACCGTTTTCACTCGCCATAATCTGCTGTAATCGCCAATTAAATGTCTATTAAAAATTCGGGGCAGTGTTTACCTTAAATCTTAGCTAGCAGCACAAACCAGCTGGCCATCATTGTTAGCAAAAATGCTGCTAACAGAGGCAAGGGGGCAAATGCCAGCCACTTCAGTGCGGCAAATAGTAAAACTGCTGCTAGTATGATTTTTTGCATCTCGGCTCGGTACAGCCGCTGCATAAACCGCTCTGGGGACCATTCCATCTTACCGAGCATCACTCTGGCACTGAAAATGCCGGTTACCAACAAGCTGACCACGCCACCCATCGTCGCCGATAACGCGCTATGCGTATCAGCGGTCGCAAACATTATGACACTGATTATCAGGGTAGCTGCGGCCTGGGCCAGGATAACCAAAAATGCAGTTTTAACTCGATTATTCATACAGGTCGCCATGCGCCAAATTGCTTTCCATTAGCTTGACCCCTAATCTAGCCAAGAAGCAGTTTGACGGCGCGCGCAATTATATATAGTTACTCATACCAGGGTCAATGGAACGGCCGTAACTTAATCGACTTGTCACGAAAATAGCTGGTCGATAGCAATAATCTAGTCCACAATCGCGTTTTGCGCAGTTTTTATTTACCGCAGTAAAAGGTCTTTATCCCGTAATGCTAAATTTTAAATCCTGTTGTATCACCTGGGTTTTTCTATCCAGTGGCTTTTCACTCTCGAGTTATGCTGCCTGCGAGCGGCAAGACATTGAGTTTTACCTATCTAAAGGGTTTACCCCTACTCAGATCACGGCTATCTGTACTGATAGCGCAACTGTCAATACAGCCGACAAGCCCGAAGTTACAACAGAGTCTAGCCCTGATACTGACACTGCTACAGCGTCGGCAAAACCCATTGCCAAGGCACCACTGGAAGATCCGACAACCTATCTGGCAGCAGCCATCAATGCAGAAGATGTACAGATTAGCGCAACAACACTGCAGTACCAACAACAGGTATGTACCGAGTATGGCGCTAAAAACGTACAGGGCAAACGCAACAAAGCCTGCCCGCTTATCGCCTTTAGCATCCCATTGAGTGAGGTCAGCGTTACCGGCTCACAAAAGCGCCTGGCGATCTTTGGCGATAGTACAATTAAGCTTAAAGGCAATATTAACCGTCGCTTTTTAGACCTTGATCGCCTGAACAAAGGCGAAAAACGGGCTATTAACCGGTTTTATAAGAAACATGCCGATACTGTGCAACTCCCTATCCGTAATAGCATGGACCTCCGTAAAGCTAAATCCGCACTGAAAAACCTGATTAAGTCGGCTAAATAGCCGGGGTTGTTTAATGCTGCAGCTTCAGGGTTTTGCTGAAGTATTGTCACTGGCCCAATCGAGTGGGGCATGACATGGACCTCATTGGGAAACGGTGTCTTTCTTTAGCGCAGGCGTTGTAATACGCCCTCTAGCTCATCGCTGCTTTTGTAGTTGATGATCAGCTTACCTTTACCCGAGCCACTGTGCTGAATTTGGACTTTCGCACCGATCTGGTCCGACAGTTCTTGTTCCAGGCGGTTGATATCGGGATCACCGGCTTTTTTGCTGTCAACAGATGAGGCTTGTAGTAACTGCTTTACCTGTCGCTCCGTTTCACGTACTGACAAGCCTTTGGCGGCAATTTGCTTGGCCAATTCGACTTGTTTGCCCGATGATAAGCCAAGCAGCGCGCGGGCATGCCCCATATCCAGCTGACCACTATCGAGCAAAGTTTTCGCCTCATCGGCCAAATCCAACAAGCGCAGCAAGTTACTCACGCTGGCACGCGAGCGCCCCACCGATTCAGACACTTCCTGATGTGTCATATCAAACTCAGCAATCAGGCGCTGCAGGGCTTTGGCTTCTTCTAAAGGGTTGAGATCTTCACGCTGAATATTCTCAATCAGAGCCACTGCCGCTGCAGTTTGATCTGGCAAATCACGCACAACCGCTGGAATTTCCTGCAACTCGGCCAGTTGGGCTGCCCGCCAGCGCCGCTCGCCAGCAATCAGTTCGTAATCATTGCCAATAGGCCGAACAACAATCGGCTGCAATACACCTTGCGCACGGATGGAGTCGGCCAGCTCTTCGAGTGCCGATTGCTCGAAATGCATGCGCGGCTGGTAAGGGCCTCGAGTTATTTTATCGATAGGTAAGTACTTAAGCTCATTATCTTGCCGCTGCGTACCGCCATCAGCGGCCGAATCCACCGCTGCGGTATCAGCTAGGCTACTGCCAGCATCGCCCAAGAGTGCGTCAAAGCCTTTGCCAAGGCCGCGTCGCTTTGTCGACATGTACTGCTCCTGCTATCTATTGAGTAAGCGCCGCCTGTTCACGGCGTTGTTTGGCATCTTTGCGTAGAATCTCACCAGCAAGCGCCATATAGGCCAGGGCACCACGTGAGGTTTTGTCATATTGAATGACCGGCTTGCCAAAACTTGGCGCCTCGGCCACGCGGACATTGCGTGGAATAATGGTGCGATATAAGCGGTCTTCAAAGTGACCCTGTAGCTGATCAGAAACATCTAAAGCCAGATTATTGCGAGGATCATACATGGTTCGCAACAGTCCTTCTAACTGTAGCGCAGGATTAACAGTTTTGCGGACATTTTCAATGGTTTGAATCAAAGCCGAGAGCCCTTCAAGGGCATAATACTCACACTGCATTGGAATTAAGACACCCGTGCCCGCTACCAAGGCATTGAGCGTCAGCATATTCAGAGAAGGTGGGCAATCAATGATAATATAGTGATAGTCATCGCTAATCTCAGCAATGGCTCGTTTCAGCCGCTGCTCACGGGCATCAGCACTCATCAGAGCTACTTCAGCCGCTGTCAGGTCACCATTGGCGGGCAGCAGGTCAAAGCCTACATCATCCAGCTCCCTGATGCTGTCCCGTATATTCGCCTCACCCAGCAGCACTTCACAGGTGCTCACTTCAATGGCATTTTTGTCAATGCCACAACCCATGGTGGCATTGCCCTGAGGATCAATATCGATCAGCAATACTTTTTGGTTAGTCGTTGCCAATGAGGCAGCCAAGTTGATACTGGTTGTGGTTTTACCCACACCACCTTTTTGATTTGCAACAACAATAATTTTGGTCATAAGCACACCCATTTAAAACACACTAAATGACGTTCAGCATCAATGCCTGGCACCTGCAGCTTATGTACTGCCTGTAGCTCGGCGTTTTTATCCGTCATTTCTGCAAAAGCCTGCAGTTCCTCTGCTGGA
This sequence comes from Gammaproteobacteria bacterium, assembly GCA_965230615.1. Classification (GTDB taxonomy): domain Bacteria; phylum Pseudomonadota; class Gammaproteobacteria; order HTCC5015; family HTCC5015. Next base: position 2,969,051 of record OZ246012.1, on the reverse strand, counting down.
TACTGCCCCTTCATGCACAAGATGTGTGTATCCTGTGAACAAACTTTTGATGAACGTTGGATAAACGCATTAATACTGGTAAACGCTCTACTCATTACTGTATCAAAGCTACGCGCCGGACGATACTCTTCTAAGCGAAATTTAATCACTTCCACATTCTTTAATTGCAACTCTAAAACGGCCTGCTGCATAAAACGGGTTTTCTTGCCATTGCTATCGAGCAAGGTAAAGTGCTTTTCTTGTTGTAAAATCGCCAAGGGAATACCCGGCAAACCTGCACCCGCACCGGCATCAAGAATATGCTTACCCTGCACATGAGCACTGACACTGAGGCTATCTAAAATATGATGCGTCAACATTTGTTCCGGGTCGCGAATCGCCGTCAGGTTATAAGCATGATTCCACTTTTGCAGTAAGGCAACATAAGCGAGTAGCTGCTCAAGCTGCTGATCACTGCAGTCAATGTTGAGTGCTTGCAAACCTTTACCCAGTACTGCATGTTGCGAAACCACAGTGGATATTCTCCCAGTAATGTATAGCGAATAATTAAGATGTATAGGTTAATAATTTATGACTATTATTTTAGCATGCCGTTGATCTTAATATGCAGTTCAGCTTTTAATATTTTATTCGCCTTTTTAGATAACACTCAAGGTATTGAACCAGACGCATCAACTGATCGCAATCGTGCTTTTTGGTAGAGCATGCTTGCTTCTTATCCTCGTTTTTTAAGGGCCAGTGCTTAATGACTCAAGTGCTATTAGCCACAGTAAACTATTCTACTCATAACAGTTATCGTATGCTGTGACACTTTTTCACAGCAAACGCTATCCAGCGATTGTTATCAATCTTGCACGATTGATGGCTTAGGGTATCGTAATATTATTACTGGGTTCAGCCCTGCAGATAGCAGTCATTATTCATGGTGTTTACACTCTGATAAAAAGCAACTAATGCGCACAACCGCCCAAAGCCCAAGACAATATTAGCACGCCCACTAAGTGCTGTTACGCACTAATATTTAGTCTAAATAACTGTTTTTAATCGCGTTTATGTCTTGCATAGGATATCAATCACCGCTAAAGATTTTGGGTTGCCGACCGATAGTAAGCACAGTGGATGATAATGTTAAGGACAATAATACGTGATACGTACAGCCAGGCAATTTGCTGCAAATTCTTGCGCAACCTTATCAATAACACTTGTCAGGCAACACACTCTTTTCTCTCATCTGTTCTGCTTACCTGATTAATTATCTTTAGTGTTATATAACAGTTGCACACTTTTATGAAAAAACAGCACAGCTTGCTTAAACGTCATTTGAAACAACATATGAATAAACGTCGTGAACTCGATGATGAGTTTACCGAGTTTATTAATGTTATTAATAAGACATTTCATGAATATGATGAGAGCCTTAACCAGCTGGGTAAATCATTAGACATTAGTTCTAGTGAGCTACTTAATGCTAATGCAGATATGCGCGCTATATTTGATGTCTTGCCCGATGTATTCTTTCGAGTTGATAACAAGGGCATTGTACAAAATTATAAGGTTGGCACAGAAACTAAGCTGCAATTATCAACAGACAGTGTTATTGGGCAACCATTAGCAACATTTTTACCGCATGATGTATTTGATATTTTAAATGATCTGTTAACGCTGGTTGCTGAGCAGGATATACCAATCACTATCGACTTTTCCACGATGGTTAATAATGATATTGTCTATTACGAAACCCGTGCTATTCCGCTAGGACAAAACCACATTCTATTAATTTTACGTGATATCACTAAAATTAAGTTAAGCGAAATAGATGCTTCACAAAGCAAAACGCGCTTGGAAATTCAGAACCAATCATTATTTGATATCGCAATTAATCCGGCCTTGCACCGCTGTGATCTGAGCATCGCTTTTGAAGAAATTGCCATTACAGCTGCTAATACACTGAATATTGCCAGCATCAGTATCTGGTTTTTTAATGATGTTCAATCTGTGCTGCACTGCACATGTCGCTATAGTGCTTCATCTGGGCCTGAACAATATCAACAACACCTCAATGCCGAACAATATCCAAATTTTTTCCAGGGACTGACTGCAGGCCGGGCTATCGCTGCAACTGATGTACAGAGTGATTCTCGCACACAGGACTTATTAGACTGTTATTTACTGCCACAGGAAATCAGTGCTCTGTTGGCGGTACCTATTTATATTAGCGGTAATTATGTCGGCGTTATTTTCTATGAGCATATCGGCCTTAACCGAAAATGGGCCACTGATGAGCAGCAATATGCGGTGTCTATGGCGGATATGGTAGGTCGTGTTTGTGAAAGCGATGAACGCGAGAAAGCACAGCGAGCATTATTGGAAAGTGAAGAACGCTTTAGAATATTAGCTGAAACCTCAGGCAGTGCTATTTTTACTTTTCGTGATAAGTTTCTTTATGTTAATCCTAGTATGCGAGCTATCACAGGCTACAGTAAGACTGAACTATTAAATATGCGCGTAGCTGATATTTTCGAAAAAGCCCTGGTTGATGATGTTGAGTTTCGCTTAGTACATGAGCTGGATCAAAGTGTTAACTATATCAATCGTGAGGTTGTGATTGATACTAAAGAGGGTCAACAGTGCTATTTACATCTGACAGTAGGCTTTATTAATTTAAATGGTAAGCTAACCTGTATTGGCAGTGCATTTGATATTACCGAACGCAAACTCATCGAAGAGCAGTTACGCCATCAAGCTTTTTTTGATCGGCTTACCGGCTTACCTAATCGGGCATTGTTTATTGATCGACTTGAGCATTGCCTGGATCAGGCCAAACGCGATTTAGATTATCAATGCGCGGTATTATTTTTGGACCTTGATCGATTTAAAGTCGTTAACGATAGTTTAGGCCATTTATTTGGTGATGAACTGCTGGTGGAAGTTGGCCGCCGTTTAAAGTCGCTGGTTCGTAACGCAGACACTATCGCTCGCTTAGGTGGTGATGAATTTACAGTTTTAATTGAAGATGCTCGTGACTTAAAACAAGTTTTACATATATCAGATCGCATACAAGAAGAGTTAGGTAAATCATTTTTTATTCATAGCCAGGAAATCTATATTACAACCAGCATTGGTATTGCTGTTGGCGATAGCAGCTATCAACGCCCGGACCATGTGTTGCGTGATGCTGATATTGCATTATATCGTGCAAAATCAAATGGCAAAGCTTGCCATGAAATTTTTGATAGTCAAATGCATGCCCGAGCGCATAAACTACTGCAACTCGAAGGTAGTTTACGTAATGCTATTAAAGAACACGAGTTTAAGTTATTTTATCAACCCATTGTTTCACTCGACACAGGTAGAACCCACGGTTTTGAGGCACTAATACGCTGGCAGCAATCAGATGATAGTATTGTCCCCCCTGCTGAATTTATCCCTCTGGCAGAAGAGTCCGGTTTGATTATTCCTTTAGGTAACTGGGTTATTCAAGAAGCAAGCACACAATTACAAGCCTGGCAAAAACAGTATCCAGATTTTGATTTGACACTGAATATAAATTTATCAAGCAAGCAGTTTGATCAAGACGATTTAATCGATATTATAAATACAGTCATTGACGAAAAAGCCATTAGTAGTAACCACTTTAAGTTAGAATTAACAGAAAGCATGTTAATGAATCAGAGCCATGAGTTAATTGATAAGCTCAATAAACTCAAATCACTGGGGGTCGAGTTATTTATTGATGATTTCGGCACTGGTTATTCATCTTTGAACTATTTACATAAATTTCCTATCGACGCACTAAAAATAGACCGGTCTTTTATTAGTAATATCGGCGCCGATGGTGAAAACACAGAAATCGCACAGGCCATTATTTCTATGGCTCACAGTTTAGGCTTAAAGGTTGTTGCTGAAGGCGTAGAAAATATGACTCAGCTTATTCAGCTTTGCTCTCTTAACTGTGATTACGCCCAGGGTTACTTTTTCTCTAAACCGGTACCAATAGAAGAAGCTGAATCTTTTATCGATAAAGAGTGGCCTGAAGTTAATATTGATCAAAGCTCGGCTTTATTCAGAATGCAAACCGGCTATCGCTGCCAATAAAATTAAAAATCTTTTTAAGGTGATATTGAGAAAAGCATAGGCGCACCACCTAAACCAACTGCTTGATACGCCTATGCTGCCCCACGGACTGACCTAAGCACTCTAGCAATAAAGAGTATTAGTAATTACGTAATGACCGCTGGCGCGTATAATACCGCCGCCCATATTTATAACGTTTACCATAATAACGATGCTTGTTATGGCCATATCGATAATATTTTTTATAATGATAATTCCGGCGATGATATTTACGATGACCGTAACCATATCCATAATATGAATTATTATTGTATCGTCGGTATGTCGCCAGAACGATATTGTTGCCATGATCGGCTTTTTCAATTTGCAAGGCATATGATGCTTTTGCTTGTACATTTGCACTCAATAACAAACTCAATGCAAGCCCACTCATAATACGAATAACTGTAGATTTACCTAACCGCATATTGATGCCTCCTCAATATGTTTCATTGCATTCGCTTCAGTTATTTATACGCCTGTGGATTTTGTTCAGATACCGCACAACAGCTATTTCTGATCAAACTGTGATTAAATTAACAAGCCAAGCAAGTACTTTTAAGGCAGCTTCTACGAAGAATTACGTTAGATACGATGTTTATATTCACTTTTACTGATAAACAAGATTTGTTTATAAAAACGTTATATTTTTTAATTGACGATAGCCCAGCTATAACTATGCTCTATATATACAGCAAATGTATTTGGGCAATAAGCAGCAGTTTGGTATTGGAGGGGTGATGTGAGAAGATCAAAGCCTGCTAACGAATAAACAATATTTTTTTACCGCAGGCTTTGATCACTAGGCTGTTTTTTTAAGCAATTTATTTCGCTTTAGATGAATACGTAAAATTGAAATCGCTGCTGGCGTGATACCTGAAATTCGTCCTGCCTGGCCAAGGGTTTCCGGTCGATGGTCATTTAGTTTTTGTATAACCTCATTCGATAAACCTTGCACAGCAGCATAATTCATATCAACAGGTAGCGCTGTATTTTCAACAGCTTTATTTTTTTCAATTTCCTGCTGTTGCCGTTCAACATAACCGGCATACTTGGTTTGAATTTCAACTTGTTCTTGTATGGCTTCATTGTTAACCGCAGTACCAACACCCTCTAAGGCCGCCACACTCTGATAATTAAGTTCTGGCCGACGAATCAATTCTAAGGCATTGTATTCACGCGACAGTGCATGTCCTGTTATCGCTTTGATTTGCTCAGACGCTTTAGTATTAGGGTGTAACCAGGTTGTTTTTAAACGTTGCAACTCTGCGTCTATAGATTCGCGTTTTTCACAAAAAGCCTGCCAGCGATTATCATCAACTAAGCCAATCTCACGCCCAATCGCCGTTAAACGTAAGTCTGCATTATCTTCACGCAAAATTAAGCGATGTTCGGCTCGGCTGGTGAACATCCGATAAGGTTCTTGTGTACCACGGGTAATTAAATCATCCACCAATACACCCAAATATCCTTGGTCACGACCTAATGCCAGCGGCTCTTTTTGCTGAACCTGTAAACTGGCATTAATGCCTGCAAGCAAGCCTTGTGCAGCAGCTTCTTCATAACCGGTAGTGCCATTAATCTGGCCCGCGAAAAACAAACCATTAATAAACTTGGTTTGTAATGTGGCAAATAAGTCTCTTGGATCAAAAAAATCATATTCAATTGCATAGCCTGGTCGAGTGATATGCGCATTTTCAAAACCACTTATAGACCGGACAAATTGATATTGTGTTTCAAATGATAAACTTGTTGATATGCCGTTAGGATATATTTCGTGTGTGTTTAAACCCTCTGGCTCAATAAAAATCTGATGTCGATCTTTATCAGCAAAACGATGCACCTTATCTTCGATCGATGGACAGTAGCGTGGCCCTACACCATCGATAACCCCGGTATACATGGGCGACTCATCCAAACCTGCACGAATAAAGTCATGCGTTTTCTCATTGGTATAGGTGATATGACAGCTAACTTGTTGCGGATGTTGTTGACGGTCACCTAAAAAGGAAAATACCGGTGTTGGTGTATCGCCGGGCTGTTCCTGCAGTTGCGAATAATCAATACTGCGCGCATCAATACGTGGCGGTGTACCCGTTTTTAATCGGCCAACCCGAAAGGGCAGCTCTCTTAAGCGTTCAGCAAGTGCAATCGATGGCGGGTCGCCCGCCCGGCCACCGGCATGATTTTGTAAACCAATATGTATTCGGCCACCCAGAAACGTGCCGGTTGTTAAAACAACCGCAGGTGCATAAAAACGCAGACCCATTTGAGTCACCACACCTTTGATGGTTTCACCTTCAACAATCAAATCATCGGCAGCTTGCTGAAAAATACTTAAATGAGGCTGGTTCTCTAAAATATTGCGAATCGCCTGCTTGTACAGTGCCCGATCAGCCTGGGCACGGGTTGCTCTGACAGCGGGCCCTTTACGCGCATTGAGAATGCGAAATTGAATACCTGCCAAATCTGCCGCATGCCCCATGGCACCGCCCAGGGCGTCGACTTCTTTGACCAAATGCCCCTTACCAATCCCGCCAATGGCCGGGTTACAGCTCATTTGCCCCAAGGTTTCGATATTATGCGTTAGCAGCAAGGTGCGCACACCACTGCGGGCAGCTGCCAGGGCAGCCTCGGTGCCAGCATGGCCACCACCGATAACAATCACATCAAATTGGGCTGATTTTCCTAATACATCACTCATAGCGAGTGATTCTAGCGAAAAATGGCGCTCGTTTCAGTGACCAGATCAGAAAAAAGGCCTTTTTTGTACGCCATTTAACCATTTATGGTTTTGCAGTGTTTTCCTATTCCTGTCATGCCCATTGATTTTACGCCGGGCACTGCCCAGCGGGGTGTTCAAGGATATCCAGGGATGTTGAATGACGTTTGAGAAGCGCATACTTTTGCGCTTGTTCAGACTTCCATTTCCAATAGAAAACCGGTTATATTGCTGCCATCTATCACTGCCAAGGATCAATGGTTCCCCATGACTTTTTCAATTGACAAGCTGATTGATAATAATCGTCAATGGGCTAAGGATATAGAAAACAAGCAGCCCAACTTTTTTTCCCAATTAGCGACGCAACAGTCTCCTGGTTTTTTGTGGATTGGCAGCTCAGATTCACGGGTACCTGCCAACCAGATTGTTGGCTTAGATCCGGGCGAGCTATTTGTGCACTGCAATGTTGGCAATGTGGTTAATCACTTTGATAGTAATTGTATGGCCGTTTTACAATATGCTGTAGAAAACCTACAGGTTGAGCACATCATTGTTTGTGGTCACTATGGCTGCGGTGCTGTGCAAGCAGCATTGGATAATGTCAAATTAGGCCAGATGGATAACTGGATATTAAATATTAAAAAGGTTTATCAACAGCATAAAAATATCTTAGATGATATCGTTTCAAACAAACAAAAGCTCAATTTGCTTTGTGAGTTAAATGTTGTCGAGCAAGTTCGTAATGTTTGTTATAGCGATATTGTTATGGATGCTTGGGATAGAGGACAACATCTAGCGGTACATGGCTGGGTCTATAATTTAAATAATGGCATTATCAAAGATCTTAATGTTTCTGTTGAAGACCAAAACGAAATCGAGCCAGCTTATCGAAGTTATTTTTAATATTTATTTTTACATTGAATACTATAGCGCCTGGAAAAATCTTATGACAAAGGTTTTTATTCCATACACAGCATACGTTGTAAAGTATTTGTTAAACATTGTTTGTTATCTACAATTAATATTTAACAGCATCTATCATTTAACAAATTTGTAATTTTTACAGCATGTCTATGTAGTTTTTCTTAGTTTTAAGCCTATTTACAAGAATATCTCAAATTTTCTGGCAATCCAGATATTCCCTTCTATACTCACTATTAAGCAGTTGTGCCGGGAGGGAATTTATAATGGTTAAGCGTCTTGGAATTGCGTTTTGCTCCTCAGCTGTTATTACAGCGTCATTATTGTTGATGATGTCTTTTTTGCTTGTGCAATATGAGGCACCCTCTCTAGAAAGCGTCAATCCTTTGACGGTTGATATCTGGCGAAAAAAGCGTGATGAGACGCCGATAAAGAAACAACCACCAGCAATAACCCCCGCTGAAGATCCGCCAGTTATCCATGAACTTAACCCTGCAATTACTCAACCCGGATCAAAAGAGTTCACCATCATAAAACATGATGAGCAAATCATTTTTGAATCAAAAGATTTGTTAATAAACAATAATACGCCGACCCTAATTCGCTCCATCAAACCTATTTATCCCAATAAAGCTTTGCAAAAGGGAATTGAGGGTTATGTTGTCGTTGAGTTTACGATAAGCCGTAATGGTGAAGTGCTCAACCCGAGGGTGATTGAGTCAGATCCTGCTGGTTATTTTGAAAAAGCCGCTTTGCAAGCAATCAGCCGTTTTAAGTACAGCCCAATGGCAGTTAGTAATAATAGCGCTGGGGTTGCGAGTTTGAAGAAGTTCCGGTTTAGCATGCAGCAATGACCCCCCTTTTTGTTGCATACACAATTAGCCGGGCGGCAACGCCCGGCTTTTTTATTATGTGCCGATATTTTTTTAGCTCTTAGCGTAACGCTTCATCGACTTTTTAAGTTTTTTATATTCTTTGCATTTACCACAAATAGAGGCTAATCGCGCCAATTGCCTTTCGGCTTTAGCATATTGCCCCGTTTGTAAATACAGCTCACCCAAGTACTCATTAGCACCTTTATGCTCAGGGTTAGCTTTTAATGCTTTAAAGTAAAAGTGTCTGGCTTTCTCGTATTCACCTAATTGGCGATGTGCAAAACCAAGTAGGTTATTGATATCTGCATTATTAGGATGCTCAGCATCTGCCTTTAGCAGTGACTCAATGCCTTCATCATACATTTCGTATTCAAGCATTGTGCTGCCATTGCGATAGTGTTCCCCTAAGGTTGTATCGTCATATCCAAACTCAGCACTGGCGCTTTGTGCTGATAGCAGCGTAACAACTGCGAGCAGGCTAGTTATTAACGATTTTGTTATACGGGTACTCATTTTCTTCTCCTAAACCAAATAATAGCTGGTTTCAACTCATAATTTCTGACTTTAGTCTAAGGCTTTATATTCACCATGTTGAGCTGAAGTTTATTAATCTGCGAAACAGGTCAAGCACTAATACCTATCGCTTGTTGTTTTGCGACCTGGTTCATGGAGTTCAAATTGGTTATTTAATGTGCTGTCGTGTATTTATTTTATTAACTGCGAGCAATTACGGCACAAGCTGAATTGTAGACTAAAAAAGGAATAATTCAATGACATATATGAGAAAATAATCGCATATAGTAATTTTTTTATTTACCAATACAAAAGCTGCTAAAAATCTCACCTAATAGGTCATCACTGCTAAATTCACCAGTAATACTGGCTAGCTTATCTTGTGCCAGGCGCAATTCTTCAGCTGCCAGTTCACCCGCACCTTGCTGTAACTGCCGTTTGGCATTTTGACTATGCTCGCGCAACGCCTCAAGTATCAGTACATGCCGCCGCCTAGCCGAAAATTGATTCTCACCCGTTTGCTCAAAACCAACACTTTGTTTTAGATGCTCTGTTAACAATGCCAAACCTTCACCGGTTTTGGCTGATAGGCCAATGTTCACACCGGAGTGACTTGCACTGTGCGGCGTCTTTTTTTCGATATAAGGCGCTTGATGTAAGCTATCAATTTTATTATAGATAATATCAACCACCGAGTTTTGCGGAACTGAGTCCAAAACCTGTTCTTCAAATGTTGACCAACCTTTATCAACATCCACTAACAATAATACTCGATCGGCATGTTCCACTTCCTGCCAGGCACGTTTTACACCTTCTTGCTCAATCACATCCGGGCTCTCTCTAAGACCAGCCGTATCAATAATATGCAGCGGCATACCATCGATATGAATATGTTCACGCAGTACATCACGGGTTGTACCCGCAATATCAGTGACTATGGCACTGTTTTTACCGGCAAGCTGATTTAGCAAAGAGCTTTTACCGGCATTGGGTTGACCAAGAATAACAACATTTAAACCTTCTTTAAGTAGACGGCCTTGTTTAACAGAGTGAAAGACATTATCTAAGTCAGTATGTAAATCGGCTAGACGCTGGTGTAGTTGCTGATCAGAGAGAAAATCAATTTCTTCTTCAGGAAAATCCAATGCTGCTTCTATATATAAGCGTAATTGAATTAAACGGTCTAATAAAGCATTGATAGTTTTAGAGAAGTTACCTTCCAAACTGCGAGCAGCGGCAAGCGCTGCCTGTGTCGAACTACTTTCAATTAAATCGATTACCGCTTCAGCTTGAGCTAAATCCATTTTTTCATTTAAAAACGCCCTTTCGGTAAATTCGCCTGCTTTAGCCAGACGAACACCCTGCGATAATATATTTTGCAATAACATATCCAATACTACCGGACCACCGTGACCTTGTAGTTCCAATACATGTTCACCGGTATAAGAATGCGGTGCAGAAAAATAAAGTACAATGCCACGATCAATAATATGGCCAGCTTTATCCTTGAAAGGTAATAACTCTGCTTGACGAGGCTTTAGCGCTTGTCCAAAGAGTTGTTGTATGAGCTGTGGCACAGCGTCACCGGATACTCGCACGATACCAATACCGCCTTTACCTGGCGGGGTTGCAATTGCTGCAATGGTATCTGCTGTCATAGAGGACCTGCCACTGTTATCGAACAGATAAAACACCTGAAGGCAGTATCGGGCTGCTGCCTTCAACCATTTAATAGTTTATTTTTTATCTTCGGCCAAAACACGGCGAGTAATATACCATTGCTGAGCAATGGTCAGTACATTATTCACAACCCAATACAACACCAAACCTGCCGGGAAGAAGGCAAAGAAAATGGTAAAGATAAAAGGCATGGTGGCAAACACTTTCGCTTGTATTGGATCAGGCGGCGCCGGATTCAACTTAAACTGAATATACATCGTCACGCCCATAATAAGCGGCAACACATAAAAGGGGTCTTTGCTGGAAAGATCCTGAATCCACAATATAAACGGTGCTTGGCGTAATTCAACGGTTTCCAACAACACCCAATACAAAGCAATAAATACCGGAATTTGAATCAGCATGGGCAAACAACCGGCGACAGGATTGATTTTCTCTTTTTTATAGAGTTCCATCATTGCTTGACCTTGACGCTGCCTGTCTTCGGCATAGCGTTCACGTATCGCCAACATCTTCGGCTGGACTTTACGCATATTAGCCATTGAACGATAACTGGTTTCAGCTAATTTATAAAAAATAAGCTTAATCAGTAATGTCACAATAATGATTGACCAACCCCAGTTATTGACCAGACCATTCACTTTATTGAGCAACCAGTATAATGGTTGGGAAATGATCGTGAGTAAGCCATAATCAGCTGTTAATTCTAACCCGGTCGCAATTGAGCTTAGTTGTTGCTGCAACTTTGGCCCAACATAGAGTGTGTTACTAAACTGTTTGCTTTGCAGAGGCGCAACTTGATAAGCCGGTGATTGCATAGCCAATACATAGCGATAACCGCTGCTCGTATTAACACCCTGACTTAAGAAAACATTACTTTCATTTTCGTCTGGCACCCAGGCACTTAAAAAATAATGTTGGATGATAGCGGCCCAACCACCCTGGATATTTCTGTTTAATGGCTTCTTCGCCATTTCTTCGAAGTCGACCTTTTCATAATGCTTCTCTTTGCTATAAATTACACCACCGGTATAAGTGTATATAAAGAAAGAGTTACCATCGTCCTGGTGTACACGTTGTAGTTGACGACGCTGCACACCTAGCCAGTTAGTATTACTATTGTTGTCTAGTTGATGGTCTATTTTGATCGCGTATTCGCCTCGCTTTAAAGTGAATATTTTTGTCACTTTAATACCCGAAGCATCTTCCCAATACAAAGGTACTTGTAATTCATCAGCACCTTCGCTCAATTGATAATAGTTCTGCGAACTTTGATATTGCCCGTACAAACCTGGCGCAGCTTGATCTTGTGAAGCTAAGCCTGACTGGGCAACATAATACGTATCAATATCAGGTGAAAGCAGTCTTACCGGAACATCAGGTTGGTCTCGTTCAATAGGGTAGGCCAGTAGTTCAGCTTTAACAACACTACCCCCTTTAGTATCAACCTCTAAACGCAGTACATCGGTTTCAAGGGTAATTGTCTTGGCAAGACTGGTGATGGTTTGCTGATTACTGCCATCATCAAATGTCGTGGCAGCCGTTGGACTCGGACTCGTTGCATTGATCACTTGAGAATCTGTATTGATCTCACTACCAACTTCTATCTCTGGCAGTTCAGGGAATGTCGGGCTTGTTGCGTTTGTTGTTTGTTCAGTTAATGTTGTTTCTGGTTGCTTGGGCGCATAATCCTTTTGCCAAGCATCGTATATTAGAAACAAGATAAAGACTAAACCCATATAGCCGATGGTTCTTTGATCAATCATGCTTATGCAACCTATTATTGCAACATGTCTCTGCCTTAGTCTTTTCCTTCTCAGGTACCGGATCATATCCACCGGGATGCCAAGGGTGACACTTGCCTATTCGTTTAACACTTAAATATATACCTTTAACAACGCCATGTTTTTGTAATGCTTCTATGGCATAGGCGGAGCATGTCGGCGTAAAGCGACAATGCGGCGCCATCATCGGGCTGATGGCATAACGATATATCTGGATTAAAAATATAATTAATCTGCGCATTGCTTCTTTAGCTTTGCCCATAGCTTTTCTAAGCTTTGCCGAATTTGTTCATTGCTGGATTCTGCCAACATTGAGCGGGATAACAACACCATATCGCAACTTTTTGTTAATGTATTCCGTTGGCGAAAGAATTCTCTGATTAACCGCTTAGCTCTATTCCGGTTAACCGCTGATTTCACATTTTTTTTGGATATAGCGAGGCCTACACGAGAGTATCCCAGGCCATTAGGTCTATATAGTAAAAGCAACTGCGGCGTACCAATGCGTTTAGCATCTTGAAAAACGGCCTTAAACGACTTTGAGTCAGTTAGCCTTACCTTTCTTGGAAAAGCCGCACTCACAAATACTTATTAACTAGCAAATACCCGCTTTAAGCAGACAGTCTAGCACGGCCTTTTGAACGACGGGCTTTTAATACAGCACGACCACCACGGGTTTTCATGCGAGCTCGAAAGCCATGAGTACGTTTACGGCGCAAATTACTGGGTTGGAAAGTTCTTTTCATGCTTCTAAACCTGATACTGAGGCGATTACTAATAACTACCGCACATCGGGTGCAATAGCGATGGAAAAAGACCGCGGAACATACCCCTAACTCAGCCTTTTGTCAAGACAAACACCGTGATTATATTTTTCCACAAACCCTATTTTCTTGTGGATAAGTCTGGGCAACAGGTTTAGACTAATTGCTTCCCTGTAGTTATTTCCAGCCACAACATTATTGTTTGGGAGAGTAGCGTTGTCTGCGACGGTATGGTCTCGTTGTCTCGAAAAATTGGAAGGTGAGTTGTCTGAGCAGCAACTGAACACCTGGATTCGCCCTTTGCAAGCCCAGGTCGACAATGGAACGTTAAAACTATTGGCACCTAATCGCTTTGTTCTGGACTGGGTCAAAGAGCACTTTATTGAGCGCATTGACCAGTTAGTTCAGCAATTACAAAGTATCGATGCCAAACAGGTTACTATTGAAATAGGTAGTAATGACATTGGTATAGATCTTAGTGCCATACCGGCTTCTACGCTGACTCAACCTCAACATGTTGAGCCGGCCATGCCTGCGGTTAACCATAATCTGAATACCAACTTCACTTTCGACAGTTTTGTTGAAGGTAAATCCAATCAACTGGCGCGTGCTGCATCAATGCAGGTCAGCCAAAATATTGGTGGTGCTTATAACCCACTATTTATTTATGGTGGTGTTGGCCTGGGTAAAACCCATCTTATGCATGCCGTTGGCAATGAGATTTTGCAAACCAAGCCCGAAGCTCGCATTGTGTACCTGCACTCCGAACGCTTTGTCGGTGATATGGTAAAAGCGTTGCAACACAATGCTATTAATGAATTCAAGCGTTTATATCGTTCGGTAGATGCTTTATTGATCGATGATATTCAGTTCTTTGCTGGCAAAGAACGCTCACAGGAAGAGTTCTTTCATACTTTCAACGCGCTGCTTGAAGGTCAGCAACAGGTCATTTTGACCTGTGATCGCTTTCCCAAGGAAATCGACGGTCTTGAAGAACGCTTAAAGTCGCGCTTTGGCTGGGGTTTAACCGTTGCCATTGAGCCACCTGAGCTAGAAACGCGGGTCGCTATTTTGCAAAGTAAAGCAGAGCAGGCCGGTGTTAGTATGCCTAGCGAAGTGGCTTTCTTTATTGCCAAACGTATTCGCTCCAATGTGCGCGAGCTCGAAGGTGCCATGCGACGTGTTATCGCCAACTCACACTTCACAGGTCGGCCCATAACCTTGGATTTTGCCCGAGAAGCGCTACGTGACCTTATTGCTTTGCATGATAAGCTGATAACCATCGAAAATATTCAAAAGACAGTTGCTGATTATTATAAAATCAGAGTAGCGGATTTATTATCCACCCGTCGTAGTCGCTCCATAACACGACCCAGACAAATTGCCATGAGCCTTGCAAAAGAATTAACCAATCACAGCCTACCTGAGATCGGTGATGCCTTTGGTGGTCGAGACCATACGACAGCACTACACGCTTGCCGTAAGGTCGCAGAGCTTCGTGAAGAAGATCTGAAGATCGGTGAGGACTACAATAATTTGCAGCGGATATTAAGTTCTTAACATGTGGATAAAATGTGACAAACTGATGAACAACATAAGGTGCTGTTTTTATCCACAAGTGGTGCACAGCAATTATGACGATTAATTCATCGTGTTATTGAGGGTTTTTTTCGATATAACCCATTGATATTTATAGGAAAAGCAGAGTTATCCACTAAAAATGGCCGCACTAATAATAATAGTAGTTTTAAATATATATAATTTAATTAATCACTAACATGTGAATAGAAAATAGAGAACAGCTATGAAATTCAGCTTTAACCGAGAAGAATTACTAGAACCCTTACAAGCTGTAATTGGTGCTATCGAGAAGCGCCAGACAATGCCTATCCTATCGAACATTCTCTTCAGGGCAATTGGTGGCAAGCTTCAATTGACAGCAACCGATTTAGAAATCGAGCTGCAAGCCAATACCGAGATTGCTGTTGAAGATGCGCCCGAAGTCACCGTACCTGCTCGTAAGCTACTGGATATCAGTAAAAACTTACCTGAAGGTGCTGCGGTTAAGTTTTCTTTTAGCAAGGATCGCGTCACCCTAAGTTCAGGGCGTAGTCGCTTCGTGTTGGCGACACTACCCGCCAATGACTTCCCGGCATTGGAAGATATTGAGTTTGAATCGCGTTTTGAAGTCAGTGCCGCACAACTCAAAGGCCTGATTGATAAAACGGGTTTTGCGATGGCACAGCAGGATGTTCGCTATTACCTCAATGGCCTGTTATTTGAGTGTAAAGGCAATACACTCAGGACAGTGGCAACCGATGGTCATCGTTTAGCGTTGTCCAATATTGAAATTGAGCAAGCCATTCCAGAAGGTAAGCAGGTGATTGTGCCACGCAAAGGCACATTAGAACTGCAGCGACTCTTAGTGGAAGGTGATGAGCTGGCTAAAATAGCGTTTAGCGCTAATCATATCCGTGTAAGCCTTGGTAACCTGCGCTTTACTTCCAAGCTTATCGATGGCCGCTTCCCTGATTATGAGCGTGTTATGCCAGCTGATGGCGATAAAGTTTTATTAGCTGAGCGGATTTCACTCAAACAGTCGCTTACGCGTACCTCAATTCTTTCCAATGAGAAGTTTCGAGGGGTACGTTTGGTCGCACTGGATAACCAGCTGAAGATACAGACCCAAAACCCGGATAAAGAAGAAGCCGAAGAAGAGTTAGAGGTTAATTATCAGGGGGATCTGATCGAAGTCGCCTTCAATGTGAATTATATTCTTGATGTACTTAATGTGATTGGTAATGAGCAAGTTCATATCACACTCAAGGATCCAAATAGCAGCTGCTTAATCCGTGAAAGCGAAGACGGCGCGAGTAGCTATGTCATTATGCCAATGAGATTATAGGGCGGCTTCTAAACAGTTTGACTTGAAGTGAGCCTGCTTTCTCTCAATATCAGTAATTTACGTATTTTAGCGGAGGCTTCCATAGAGCCTTCGCTTGGTTTGAATCTGATTTATGGTGAAAATGCTTCCGGCAAAACCAGTATTCTGGAAGGTATTCACTTATTAGCAACCGCAAGATCGTTCCGAAGTGCGAACTTGGCTGATATTCGCCGTTATGGCGAACAAAATGTCAGAGTGACTGCAAAAGTGACATCGGCTGCTGGCGATAGCGCTTTTATCGGTATTGAAAAAAGTGCTGATGTGCTCAATATGCGCGCTGCAGGTGAAAAGCTTACCCGTGTTTCAGCGTTAGCGGCCTGGCTGCCAGTACAAATTATTCATCCAGACAGTCACCAGCTGGTCAGTGGAGGACCGAAGCTTCGGCGACAGTTTTTGGATTGGGGTGTGTTCCACGTGGAACATGCCTTTATTCAGGTCTGGCGTCGCTATGACCAGGCCTTAAAACAGCGCAATGCCGCGCTCAAAGCGCAGTCACCAAATAAAGCGGTGATGGCCTGGGATAAAACGCTTAATGAAGCGGCTGATGCCATTCATACGTTACGGCTTAAATATGTTGAGGCCCTGCTGGAGGTTTTTCCTGGATTCACCCAGGCCATATCGGGTGAACATGGCTTTCAACTGGGTTATCAGGCGGGTTGGGATACCAGTCAGCCACTGAGTACTTTATTACTCGAAAATTTAGCGAAAGATCGGCAGCGCGGCTTTACCTCTGTGGGGCCACACCGGGCAGACCTGGTGTTCCGCATGGATGAACGGCGTGCTAAGCCACAAGTCTCACGTGGGCAGCAGAAAATGTTGGTAATGGCCTTATCATTGGCCCAAGCAGAGCTTTTTAGCCAGCAAACTGGTCGATCCTGCGTGATTTTGCTTGATGATCTTGCTGCTGAGCTGGATAACGTGCATCGCGGCAAGTTATTGGCGATTTTGCAAAAAATGGCCTTACAGGTCTTTATTACTGCTGTCAGTAAAGAAGCACTGGATATCAGCACTTGGCAGGATGCAAAAGTGTTTCACGTGGAACATGGTCAGGTGAAGGAAGTGGTATAATAGGCAGTTCGCCTATAAGTGATCGAAGCAGGGTGGTACTTTCGATAAAAATGGCGATAGGGAAGATTAAGTTATCGCATTGTTAGCAAGATCAGCTGATGATGCCTAGGAAATACTGAGTCAGGGGTTAAAAGAGGCTTTTATGAGCGATAATTCAGATTACGATTCTTCCAGTATTAAGGTCCTAAAGGGCCTGGATGCTGTAAGAAAACGCCCGGGTATGTATATTGGCGATACCGATGATGGTACTGGCCTGCATCATATGGTTTTTGAAGTGGTTGATAATTCTATCGACGAAGCTTTAGCTGGCCATTGTGATGAAATAACCGTCACCATCCACGGAGATGAGTCAATTACCGTGGCAGATAATGGTCGTGGGATCCCAACCGATATTCACCCCGAAGAAGGTCGCTCAGCCGCCGAAGTTATTATGACGGTGCTGCATGCTGGCGGTAAATTCGATGATAACTCCTACAAAGTCTCAGGTGGTTTGCACGGTGTGGGTATCTCAGTGGTTAATGCCCTATCCGAAACCGTAAAAATGACCATTTATCGTAGTGGCGAGATACACAGGCAGCACTATGAAGAAAGTCGCCCGCTTGAAGCGCTGACGGTTATCGGTGAAACCCAAAGAACCGGTACTGAAATCAGCTTTAAGCCCAGCGATAAATACTTTTCGAATATCGAGTTTCATTACGATATTCTCGCCAAGCGCCTGCGGGAGCTATCGTTCCTAAACTCCGGTGTGCGTATTGTTTTGAAAGACGAACGCAGCGATAAAGAAGATATTTTTGAATACAAAGGCGGTATTCGTGCCTTTGTTGAGCATCTCAATACCAATAAAACGCCACTACATCAGACAGTATTTCACTTTAACGATGATCGCGATGGCATAGGGGTCGAGATTGCCCTGCAGTGGAATGATACCTACCAGGAAAATATTTTCTGTTTTACCAATAATATTCCGCAAAAAGATGGCGGCACACATTTAGCGGGCTTCCGTGGCGCACTTACCAGGACCCTGAATCAGTATATTGAAAAAGAAGGTATCGCTAAAAAAGCCAAAGTGGCGGTGAGTGGTGATGATGCCCGGGAAGGGTTAACGGCGGTATTGTCGGTAAAAGTCCCTGATCCGAAGTTTTCATCACAAACCAAAGATAAATTGGTATCGTCAGAGGCGAAATCAGCTGTTGAGTCGGTAATGTCAGAGAAGCTCAATGAGTTTCTTATGGAAAGCCCTTCTGAGGCCAAAGGCATTACCGCAAAAATTGTTGATGCGGCTCGTGCCCGCGAAGCAGCCCGTAAAGCGCGGGAGATGACCCGCCGCAAAGGCGTTTTAGATGTTGCTGGTTTACCTGGCAAACTCGCGGATTGTCAGGAAAAAGACCCAGCCTTATCAGAACTCTACCTGGTGGAGGGTGACTCTGCGGGTGGTTCAGCCAAGCAAGGGCGCGATCGACGTACCCAGGCCATATTGCCACTCAAGGGTAAGATCTTAAATGTTGAAAAAGCCCGCTTTGATAAAATGTTATCTTCGGCTGAAGTTGGCACATTGATCACGGCTTTGGGTTGTGGCATTGGCCGTGAAGAATTCAACTTAGAAAAATTACGCTATCACCACATTATTATCATGACAGATGCAGATGTCGATGGCTCGCATATTCGTACCTTGTTGTTAACGTTCTTTTATCGACAAATGCCAGAGTTGATTGAAAACGGCCATATTTATATCGCACAACCTCCGTTGTATAAAGTGAAAAAAGGTAAACAAGAGCGATACCTGAAAGATGATCTCGAATTAAACGCTCATCTGTTATCACGTGCACTAAACGATGCTGCCTTAAACGTCGGCGGCGATGGCGGCACTATCAGTGAAGCAGCGTTACAAGAATTGGCCAGTAGTTATAACAGTGCGGTTAGCATTATCGAGCGATTACAACGCAAGTATGACATTTTACCTGTTGATCAATTGCTGAACATTCGTGGTCTTGAAGACAGTGACCTTAATGATGAAGATAAAATGCAAAGTTGGGCTGAGCAGTTTAAAAAGATCCTTGATCAGCAAGCACCAGCTGCTACCGAATATGAAGTGAATACACTCAAACGTGAGTTAGGTCAGGCAGTGGAAATTATTCGTCGTGTACACAGTGTGCCGACAACACTCGTGTTGGAGCCTGAGTTTTTCCAAACGGCGGAATATCAATTATTGGGTAGCTTGGGCACACGCTTAGATGGTTTGATTGGTGAGGGTGCTGTTATCCAACGGGGTGAAAAGTCTGCAGCGGTAGAAAACTTTAAGCAAGTAATGGACTGGCTGTTTGAAGAAGCCAATCGCGGTCTGGATATTCAGCGCTATAAAGGGCTGGGTGAGATGAACCCGGAACAATTAGCTGAAACCACAATGGATCCAAATACCCGCCGCTTACTAAAAGTGCGTATCGAAGATGCCGTGGGTGCAGATGAAGTGTTCACCACCTTAATGGGAGATCAGGTTGATCCGAGACGCGAATTTATTGAAACAAATGCACTAGCGGTCGCTAACTTGGATGTGTAATCGATAAGCTTAGTTTGTTTTTGACAGCATAAAGAGGGTTCATTATGGAACTGTCCGGATACATCATAATTGTTATAGCCGTTGCGGTATTTCTGTATGCGGTAATGATTTACAACAATCTGGTGACACTCAAGCACGCTGTTGATAAAGCTTGGTCCAATATCGATGTGTTGCTCAAGCAACGTCACGATGAGTTGCCTAAGTTAATTGAAGTCTGCAAACAGTATATGCAGTATGAGCAAGATACCCTGGAAAAAGTAATCCAGGCACGGTCACAAGTATTTAGTGCCAAGGAGAGTGGCAATATGGGGGCATTAGGTGCTGCTGAAGGCATGTTAAGAATGGGCTTAGGTAATTTATTTGCTTTGGCAGAGAACTACCCAGACTTAAAAGCCAATGATAACTTTAAGCACCTGCAAACACGTATTTCCGGTCTGGAAAACCAAATTGCGGATCGCCGCGAATTTTATAACGAAAGCGTCAACCTGAATAATGTCCGCATCGAACAATTTCCCGATGTGCTAGTCGCGCGCATGATGAATTTTAAAGAAAAGCAATTATTAGAGTTTTCAGCGGCAGAGACAGCGGATGTTGATGTAAAAGCCCTATTTAGTTGAGCTTATATAAGGCTTCAGCCATGCATACTCAATGGTGCTTGATAATCGATGCTGGCTGAACTGCAACGCAACATCTTGACAGCGCCGAGCAGCGACTTTTGGCAGCTGACAATATTCGGCTTAGTTGTAGCGATTGTGCTCTGGTTTTTTGGTTTTCGTAATAGCCGTCGAGCACGCCTTATTGAAGATGTCCCTACCTCTAGAGTACGTTCTGCAGCACAAGGTTATGTTGAGTTAATCGGCCATGCAGAAATGTTGGAGGGGCCTAAGGTCATCGCACCCTTAACAGGGTTACCCTGTGTCTGGTTTAAATACCGCATAGAAGAACGCCGCCGTTCAGGCAAGAACACGAATTGGCGCACTATTGATAAAGGTCGCAGCGATGCGATCTTTTTATTTAAAGATGATACGGGTCATTGTGTTATTGATCCTGACGGTGCTGATGTTACCGTACGCGAGAAAAAACAATGGTTTGGCAGTACGGCAAGACCACTGCGTAGTGAGGGTGAGAAAAAAGGCGTTTTACAATTCTTAACAAGCGGCCGTTATCGCTATACAGAGTGGCGCTTGGAGGAATACGATCATATCTATGCCATTGGCTGGTTTAAAACGACCGGTGGTGGTAACGAGCATATACAAACACTGGGCGAGGAAGCGCGAGACCTTATTGCCAAGTGGAAAAATGATCCTAAGATCCTGGCCAGGTTTGATGATAACAAAGATGGCAAAATCGATATGGATGAGTGGGAGGCCTTACGTAAAGCTGCGCATCAGGAAGTGATAAAAATACGTGGTGAGCAAACAGAGCTACCCGCAATGCATGTATTGCAAAAACCGGTGGACAAGCGGCCTTATCTATTGTCTGCCGAGGATCCAGAAAAAATGGTCAAGAAATATCGGTGGAGTGGCCGTTTTATGTTGATAGTAACAGTACTGCTAACATCGCTTTGTTTATATGCCATCAATGTGCGATTGGATTTAGCCTAAGGTCTATTACAGATTCAAGGGATTTGCGACACTGGTATGCCAGTGATATTTCTAATTTATGTTAAAGTGCGTTTATGAGTAATCCATTATTAAATCATTCTACATTGCCTCTGTTCAGTCAAATTGAAACAGACCATATTGAACCGGCGATTGATCAGCTTTTGGCAGAGAATCGCCAGGCATTGGCCGAACTGCTACAAGAAAAAGCTACCCCAAGTTGGGAAAACTTTATAACACCACTCGATGAGTTAGGTGATCGCTTGTCCAAAGCCTGGTCACCTGTGCGGCATTTAAACTCAGTGATGGATAGTGAAGCGTTGCGCAGTGTGCATGAGCGTTGTTTACAAAAACTGACGCAGTATTACACGGAAATAGGTTTAAATGAGGAGCTTTTTAATAAGGTTAAGCAGCTGAAAAATGCGCAGACTGCAACGTTGAACCCAACACAACATAAAATTTTGGACGATATGTTGCTCGATTTTCACTTGAGTGGTGTCGATCTGCCTGATAATAAAAAACAACGTTACAAAGAGATTCAGGAATCACTGACAGCGCTAAACTCCAAATTTGAACAAAACGTGCTTGATGCAACCTTAGCCTGGAAGCAGCACCATCCGAATACCGATAAACTGGCGGGTTTACCCGAATCGGCATTGGCCATGGCCAAACAGGCTGCTGAACAAGAGAGTCTGGATGGCTGGTTGCTCAATTTGCAAATACCTTGTTACATAGCGGTAGTCACTTATGCTGAAAACCGCGAGCTCCGGCGAGACATTTATACAGCCTATAATACGCGGGCCTCTGAGCAGGGCCCTAATGCAGGTGAATGGGATAATAGTGAGATTATTGAGCAAATATTGGCATTACGGCATGAGCAGGCGCAATTATTAGGCTTTGCCAATTATGCTGAGCAATCATTAGCCACTAAAATGGCTGAAACCACAGATGATGTCCTGAATTTCTTAAATGATCTGGTCAATCGCGGCAAATCAGCAGCCGAGGCAGAATATGCCGAACTGGCCGAGTTTGCCGCCAGTGACTTGAAAGGTGAAACCCTGCAAGCCTGGGATGTCGCCTACTATGCTGAAAAGCTCCGCATCGAGCGCTATGAGCTGTCACAAGAAGAGCTTAAACCCTGGTTCCCTGCTGAAAAAGTGATCAATGGCCTGTTTGATATTGTGGGGCGTTTGTATGGCTTACAGATCAGTCAGCAACAAGATACGGATGTCTGGCATCCTGATGTTAGTTTTTATGTCATAAAAGATGCACAAGGCCAGTTACGTGGCCAGTTCTACCTGGATTTATACGCCCGTCCACATAAGCGTGGCGGGGCCTGGATGGATGAATGTGTTAACCGCTTTCAAAGAGCAAAAGAGGTACAAACACCGGTTGCCTATCTGACGTGTAATTTATCGCCACCGGTGGCGGATAAACCTGCCCTATTTACCCATGACGAAGTGGTCACCCTCTTCCATGAGTTTGGTCATGGTTTGCACCATATGCTAACGCAGATAGATTACCCGGCCGTTGCCGGTATTAATGGCGTGGAATGGGATGCCGTAGAGTTACCCAGTCAATTTATGGAAAACTGGTGTTGGGAAAAAAGCGCGCTGGATTTAATCACCGGTCATTACCAAAGCGGTGAACCTCTACCCGCTGAGTTAGTGGATAAATTAAAAGCCGCACGTAATTTCCAGGCAGCGATGCAATTGTTACGTCAAATGGAGTTCAGCTTATTTGATTTTCGCTTGCACCTGGAATACCAGCCAGAAGCAAGCCATAAAACACAACAATTATTAGATGAGATTCGTGAGCAGGTTGCGGTAGTACCCCGGCCTGATTTTGTGCGTTTTCAAAATAGCTTCTCGCATATTTTTGCAGGTGGCTATGCTGCTGGCTATTACAGTTATAAATGGGCCGAAGTGCTCTCCGCCGATGCCTTTGCAAAGTTTGAAGAGCAAGGTGTATTTAATAGCACAACAGGACAAGAATTTATGCAATGCATACTGGAACGAGGTGGTTCCAGTAAAGCCATGGAATTGTTTGAGCGTTTTAGAGGCCGTAAACCCACCATCGATGCTTTATTACGTCATACTGGATTAGCCGCATGAACTACAAACAAATAATCAGCTTAGCGTGTTTAACCTTTGCCTGCTCAAATGCCATGGCACAAAAAAGCTATGTTAGTGATCGCTTGTTTCTTGGCTTATATGCTGATGCTACTATTACTGGTAGCCCAATAAAGTCGATGGCAAGCGGTACAGAAGTACAAGTATTGCAAAACAGTGGTACAGCCGTATTGCTACAATTAAACGATGGCACGCAAGGTTGGGCGCGAGCAGATTTTATCAGTGAAAAAGTGCCAGCCTCATTACAATTGGGCCAGGTTACAACTGAGCGTGATAAGCTACAACAAACCTTAAACACCTTGCAGCAAGACAGTGGTAAAAGTGCTACTGAGTTAAAAAAAGTACAAGGTCAGTTAAGGCAAGCTAACAACACCATCAATAAGCTACGCAAACAAGCTAAAGATACCAGCAATGCGAGTGCAGAAGATAACCAGGCTTTAGCTAATGCCGAAGAGCAATTAGCGAATAATGAAAAAGTTATCGAAACACTCAAAGCACAATTAATAACCGTTGAAGAGCAATCAACCGCCTTACAGCAACAACTCGATACTGTGGAACAAACATCACAAAGCAGTGATGCATTGGTAAAGATTGTTTGGATACTCGCTGCGATGTTGTGCAGTTTAGCCATTGGGGTATTTTTGGGTATGCGCAGAGTGACTAAGCAAGTCAAAGAACGTTTTAATGGTATAAAAGTCTGGTAAAGCCGCAAGCTTCCTATGAAAGTTGCTAGCTGGAATGTTAATTCACTCAAAGTCAGGCTACCGCAGGTATTGCAGTGGCTAGATGACTCTTCGGCAGATATATTGGCCTTACAAGAAACCAAATTAACCGATGATAACTTCCCACTTGCTGAGATAGAGGCTGCTGGCTATACCGCAATTTTTGCAGGCCAAAAAACCTATAATGGTGTAGCTATTATTAGCAAGCAGGCAGCGCAGGATGTTGTTAGCGATATCCCGGATTTAGATGACCCGCAACGACGAATATTAGCCGCAAGCTATGGTGAGTTGCGAGTCATCAACTTATATGTTGTGAATGGCCAGGAAGTTGGCTCTGATAAATATGCACATAAATTGCATTGGTTAGCAAAGGTAAGTGATTATATTGAAAGCCAATTAAAGACATATCAACAATTGATTGTGTTAGGTGATTTCAATATTGCACCAGAAGACCGTGATGTTTATAACCCTAAATCCTGGCATGAACGCATACTGTGTAGCACGCCTGAAAGACAGGCACTGCAAACCCTGTTAGATCTGGGTTTGCAGGATACTTTTCGCCTACATGAACAGGCAGAGGGGCTTTATAGCTGGTGGGATTATCGTGCCGCTGGCTTTCAGCGCAATAATGGTTTACGCATTGACCTGATTCTGGCCAGCGAAGCATTAGCACAATGCTGTTATGCAGCGAGTATTGATAAAGTCCCGCGTGGCTGGGAGAGACCTTCAGATCATACGCCGGTAATTGCAGAATTTCGCTAAATTCCAGCGGCAATGTGCTATAAGAATAAGAACAATACGTTATATTAATCACAGCAGTTTATCATTATGCGGCGCCAAATCACCGGTTTTCACCTCGATGAAGAACAGCATTGGGTTGCCCAATTAGATTGTGGGCATAACCAGCATGTACGACATAAGCCACCCTTTATCAATCGTCCTTGGACACAAAGTGAAGCGGGTCGTAACAGTATGCTAGGCGAGCAGCTCAATTGTGTACGTTGTGATCGATTAGAGCTACCGGAAAATTTGCTCTGTGTTGAGACCAGCCCGGTATTTAATAGTGAAGACTTAAGCTGTGTTGATGTAATGGCTGATAAGCGAGATTGTTGGGTGCGACTCACAGTTACTGAAGGTGAGTTGTTAATACAAAGCAATAACCCCAATATAAAAACGCAAGAAGTTACAACAATACAGCAAGGAATTATCTGTCCAGGCATGCAATTTGTTATAAGTACAAAAAACAGTAGCGTATTATTTTTTTTAGACTATTATCGCGTGCATAGATTTTAAAAATGCTGTTTTGATAAAGCGCGACAATAGGATAATCACAATGCCTGATATGCTGGTTAAACTGTATGAATTACCCAATATCGAGCAAAAACTAAAACAATTACACGCTAACGATATTCAAATCAAACGGGCTTTAACGCTCGACACACAAAAGATTTTGCAGTTCGTTGATCAGCACTTTAGTGATTTATGTGCTGGCTGGGTTGATGAATGCGAGCTATCACTCAAGCGCCACCCCGTTGCTTGTTTTATTGCTGTGCACAATAAGCAAGTCGTTGGTTTTGCCTGCTACGATACTTCTGCAAAAGGCTATTTTGGCCCATTAGGTGTTGCCGAAACTCATCGCAAGCAAGGTATTGCCAAAGTACTTATCGTACATGCTTTAGAGGCTATGTATAACGAAGGCTATGCCTATGGCATTATCCCCTGGGTAAGCTCAGAGGGCTATTATCAAAAAGCTGTCGGAGCCATCACCATTCCAGACTCCGAACCGGGTGTGTATAAAAGATTGATTTGAGATTAAAAGATTATTTTGAAAAAGCTAATTCAATTTTTTGAATAAAAAGCGATAGTATTAAAACCCTATCGTTATTTGTTGGTAGTAATCTGCTTTTCAATATTCATAGCAACATATTCTAATATTTCCCTATTTTCGGGATACTGAATACTTAAAAGGCTATTTTTTAGTCATAGTTATAGCATTAATAATGATTGCATACTGGCTATGGTGTTTATTTTGTTTAACGTACTGGTTTAGAGTAGATAGGTTTAAATTTGGCAATAGACTCGATACTATCATCGACGCTATTACAGTAATATCATGAATTATAATATCTGTCGGTCCATTGTTTGGGTCTGGCTGGCTGTTAATTAGTTATCAATAGTATTAAAAATATAATCAGGTTCTTGGCTGGTTGGGCGTGACGATTACGCATAATATGCAAACACACCCAACCGTTATAGCAGCCAATAAATGATAAAGCCTTAAGGCTTTTTAAAACGCAAAGTCATACGATCACTTTCACCGATAGCCAGATATTTCTGCCGATCTTCATCACCACCACGCAATACCGGTGGCAAAGACCAAACACCATTAGGATAGTTGTGCGTATCTTTAGGGTTAGCATTAATTTCGGAGCGAGCATCCAATACAAAGCCGGCTTTTTTAGCAAGTTTAATAATTTGCTTTTCGCTTACATAACCACTGATTTTGCCGGATGCCTGTGGCTTAGGGTTATTACTGCGGTGTTGCACGATACCCAGAATACCGCCCGGCTTTAACACATCAAAAAAAGCGTGCAGATTACTTTGGGCAACACCATCACGAATCCAGCCATGGAAGTTGCGAAAGGTCAGTACCGCATCAACACTTTTATTAGCGCCAAGTTGTACGCTGTCGGGTGGGGAGAATTTTGTGATTTCAACTTCAGAAAAAATATTCGGCTCTTCGAGAAAGCGAGCTTCCATCGCTTTTTGTTGAC
This sequence comes from Gammaproteobacteria bacterium, assembly GCA_965230615.1. Classification (GTDB taxonomy): domain Bacteria; phylum Pseudomonadota; class Gammaproteobacteria; order HTCC5015; family HTCC5015. The sequence goes on along the minus strand of OZ246012.1, from coordinate 2,941,884 downwards.
GGTAGCGATAAGCTGGCTGGTCTTTTACAGCGACATCATAGCCCGCCACAATCAGCTGGCCTCTATGTCTTAGCGCGGGTGCCAGTACCTCGGTATACCACATACCGCCTGGGCTGATTTCCAGGACGGTCATGCCTTGTTTAATGCCGAAAAAATCCAAGGTTTTGACGGGATTGCGATAAACATTACGCGCAATATTAGCAGCACTACGGTGCTCACCGTTTGCGGCAGCAGTAAAATGCGCTGTCAGAGCGCTGCCTTGTTTATCATGGTTGCCTGCAGCTTGTACCAACACCGCAGTAAAACATAACGATATGAATAATAAGCATTTTTTCATATTAAGTGCCTTTTATAGAGCTGATATTTTGGATGTTACCGGTCGTTAATGTATTAATCGTTTACGAGGTATAAATTTAAAGCATAAATTTTAACGCCAAGCCAGAGCTTAGACCGGTGAGTGATGGTAAGTTGCAGCAGAGGAGCAAAAATAACCCAAGTTCCTATATCAACACAGATGCAATTGAACAAGGGGCTTGCATTAGAATTGATAACCTACACTAAAACCAATCATATTATTTCGTGGGTGTTCAGCGGTAAATTGATAATAATACCGGTTAAAAAAAACTACACGGGCTTTGCCCAGTGATACCATATAACCAAACTCAGGATAGATTGCAGCTGTATCGATAGTTTCACATTCTTCCTCGCCATCTACCGTTTCGCACTCATTATATTCACCCACAAATAAACCATAGCCAACATAGAGGCTAAGTGCTCTACCAATATAATAACGGCTACCCGCATCAAAGCCATAGTTTGTGCGGTCGGTTTTGAGTACCGTCAGTGATAATCTATCTTCTATGCGTCTGTGGGCTCTTTTTTGGGCAACGGAGATTTCAAACACTTCACTGTCGGGTAAGCCTTCCTCTCCATAGCTAATATAAACATAGCGATCATCCGCTGGTTCATCAAAATCGACATCAAGTGTTTGGCCGATCGCAATAGGCTGTCCGCTAACAAAGCCGATAAGGCCAATACAATATAACCGTATTATGGTAAATCTGGAAAATAACATAAGATTGTATTATCAATAGCGTAGAAATTATAAGCCTAGCATAAAGCTTCTGCTATGGGTATTGAACCACTGAATAGCTCATAAGTTTTATTGATACAAAACGTATTGTTCAAACAATAAGCAATTGCCGTGGCAGTATCGGCACGTGAAATAATTTGTTCTGTCGCTGCCGTTGGGCGATTGGTTTTAATCAGCCCTGTCGCTGCTTCATCAATTAAACGACCTGGCCGCAGAATGGTATAGTTGAGTCCACTTGCTATTAAATATTCATCTGCAAAATGTTTGGCGACCAGATAGGGTTTTATTGCAACAGGGCCATTATCTGGATTGTCAGCACCGCGTGAGCTCACCATCACAAAGTGTTTAATCGCATATTCTTTTGCATAATCAATGGCGCGTCTGGCTGCCCATAAATCAATTAACAGTGTTTTTTCAGCACTGGTGTTGGCACCAGAGCCAGCCGAAAAAATAACGTATTCACAATCTTGATAGGCTGCACCAAAATCGTCTTCTAAGTCTGCGATAACTGTTTTAATACCCGCTTGTTGTAATGCTATGGCTTTATCAGGATTGCGTAACATGGCAACAGTATCGATTGCCTGTGTTTGCAATTGTGGTATTAATAACTGGCCAATTTGGCCACCGGCACCGATCAGTAGTGTTTTACAGTGAGGCATAACAATATATTTTCCAAATAAGATTAAGCGGTTAACTGCATTGGTTGATAGCCAATACCATCTTTTACTATTACAGGCTCGCAAACAATAAAACCAAAGCGTTGATAGATAGGTACTGCAAATAAAGAAGACCTAACGGTATAACGTTTGGCAGGATGTGGCTGAAGAACATGTTGCCATAAAGCGCGTGCGATGCCTTGTCCATGATGTGCTTTAGCAACAAACAAGTGATAAATATGGTTACCATTTTTTAATGCAAGGTAAGCAACTATCGTATCACCTTTACAGCAGACATAATTATTATAGTCAGCACTGGCGAGGCGTTGCTCGAATGCAGGCATGGTTAATGTGTCGGCAAACCATGCGGGCAAACTGGCATGAGTATCTTGTAAGTAATAAGCAGATAGCGATTGCACAAGGTATTCGATTGCCTGTGCATCGCAAGGTGCTGCGGGCCTAATTAACATAGCATGTGTTTTGATCCGTGTTAAACATGAATTTTTAGCTTAGACAGTCAAACAAAGAAAGGTTTTATTACAGGCAGACAATGCTGCGGTGATTATGATGAGGCCATTACTGTGGACAAGCTGATGCTATATGGCCGCCAAAGCCAGTGTCGGCTGTAAGGCACAGAGCAGCAGCAAGAGTGCGATTATCCCAAAAAACAGTCCCACGATACGCAGTTGCTTAGCATGGCCGAGCGATATCAGTAAAACCGAGGCACCGCCATTGGAAACAACACCGGTGGCGACAATAGCCCAGGGAAACTCGCCTAGCAATGCCTGTTGTAAGCCAAAGCTATAACAGACCAGCAAGGCTAAGATAGCAACCCCGTAAAGACGAAACAGCAAAGCGCTTTGTGTGCTTATTTGTAGTGAAGAGGAAAGTATTTGCTGTGAAAAAGCCAGAAAAGGTAGGCAAACAGCTATGGCGGTAACGATAATCTTGATGCCGAGCAGCACAACGAGCAGATTAATTGTCATTATTTAGCTAAGTTCATAAAATGAATTCTAGTGGATTTTGCATAATCTGAGTTCATATGTCAAACTTAGCTAATGAAAACTGAAGATATCCGTCGCAAAGCGCCTATCCCACTAAAAGATTGCGGTGTCTTTCTGGCAGCCGACTTGATCGGTGATCGTTGGGTTTTATTAATTTTGCGGGAGGCTTTTTATGGGGTGGTCCGCTTTGATGATATTCAGCAGGACTTGCAGATCCCACGGGCAGTACTCACAAGCCGTTTAAAGCGCTTAGTCGATACTGGGCTGCTCGATAAGCAGCCCTACCGTGAACCGGGCAGCCGCCAACGCTATGCTTATACCCTGACCGCGAAAGGCCAAAGTTTGGCGCCAGTGATTATTGCTATGATGCAATGGGGCGATGAGCAGCTGCGTGACGACCCGGCCCCGCTGGCTGTTGTGCATGCTAAAACCGGTAAGCCACTAACGGTGGCACTTGTTGAAAGTGACACAATAACTGTGGCAATCAAAGACTTGCGAATAAAAATGCGAATTTAAAATAGCATGCAAACCTAAAAAATATCAGAAATCAAAAACAGGTTTTTTGCCCAGCAGGTTTTTTATATTACGCATCGCATGGCTAAGCGACTGTGGCGTTATAATCTTAATAAAGATTTTTAATTGCCGAATAAGATTAAGTTTATATTTAACGCTGTATGCTAAAAATTTCAGTGCGGTGTAGGTGGCTTTATCACATAGTGCATCAGCGGCACTGGCGTTAAAGTCAGCACGCATACTGTTTAATGCCGTTTTATATTGTGCAAATAATGTAGGCTCTTCTATTTCGATTAAATCAATAACACCTAAGATGCTTTCAAATACCTGTTTACCGTTATTTTTAATCGATGTCATTTGCGTCTCTGATAAACGATAATTTAACAATGGTTTGTCTATATAAGCAAAGGTGCCATAGTTAGCCAGTTTAATAAAATAATGCCAGTCTTCGGCGGATGGCACGGTATTATTCAATAAGCCAGCTTGCCTAATCGCACTGCGACGTATCATCGTTGTTGGCGGATGAACGATATTGCCTAAAATTAACTGCTCTTTAAGGTCGCCGTTATACACCGTGCAGTTTTGATTATTGAGCTGCATTGTTTGTTTATGAGAATAAATATTTTGTATACCTGCCTGCTGTTTTATTCTGGAGTAATATTCATCGATATAGCAAGGTGCAAGTAGCCCTGAGGCATTGAATGTCGCAAAGTCTGATGACAGCAGCACGGTATCGCTATGTTCATCAAGGTAAGCAACCTGCAAGGCAATGCGTTCAGGGTGAGCAATATCATCAGCATCTAACCAGGCGATATAATCACCTGTGGCTAGTTGGTGGCCGGTGTTGCGCGCACCCGCAAGGCCTGCGTTTTTTTGTTTAAAATAGAGGATCTGGCTCAGATAAGGTAGTAGCACCTCATGCGTGTTATCAGTGGAGCCATCATCGACAACAATGACTTCAATATTTTCGTAACTTTGTTGAAGCGCACTTTCAACACTGGCAACGATGTAGTCTGCACTATTATAAGTAGGAATAACGATGCTTACTTTATGGGCTCTTTGGGTTTGTTCGGTCATCTATGCATACTCCCTGCAGTCACTGTCAACGTTCTATTGACAGCAAGGCTTGTTTTAAGCCTGTCAACAATTTGGGTTTAACGGGTTTAGCCACAACTTATTAATAAAGAGGACAGCTCTACAATACGCAATGATATAAGTGGTAACACTAGGGTTGCCACAGGTTTTTCGCATGGCTTTTGCGTTTCACTTGCTGCCGCGCGGGAGTATACAATAGAAGTGATGACATATTTATAAAACGTTATTTATCCTGATTAAGATGAAAAACAATGGCCATTGAAATAGAAAGAAAGTTTTTACTCGATACGAATAAGCTACCCGCATTAGCTGCAGGGGTGTTAATTAAACAGGCTTATATCGAGACCATTGATAATACCGTGGTGCGCATCAGGCTAATGGGTGAACAAGCCTACTTAACAATTAAAGGCGAAAACCAAGGCGCAAGTCGTCCGGAGTTTGAATATGCCATTCCGCTACAGGATGCGAATGAGATGATCGAGAAACTCTGTCATGGGCCTATCATTGAAAAAACCCGTTATACGCTCAAGCATGCCCAGCACCTTTGGGAAATTGATATCTTTGCCGGTGATAATCAAGGCTTACAGCTGGCCGAAGTCGAATTGCAGGCTGCAGATGAGGTGGTCGAATTACCAGACTGGGTAGCAACAGAAGTGACGCACGATAAGCGTTACTACAATTCGAATTTGCTAAAAACCCCCTATAAAAACTGGGATCACGTATAATCCGGTTTTGTTCTAATCAGTTTATGCCTTGCTATGAAATATAAAGACCTGCGTGACTTTATTGAGCAGTTAGAAAATCTCGGTGAGCTAAAACGCATCAGTATCGAAGTGGATCGAAACTTAGAGATCACGGAGATTTGCGATCGTGTGCTACGCGCAGGTGGCCCTGCCCTGCTGTTTGAAAATGTCAAAGGCAGTCAGGTGCCGGTGTTGGCTAACTTATTTGGTACCCCAAGACGTGTGGCATTAGGCATGGGTGAAGAGTCCATCGAAACATTACGCGAAGTGGGTAAGTTGTTAGCCTATTTGCGTCAGCCTGAGCCACCCAAAGGCATCAAAGATGCCTGGCAATCGTTACCAGTCTTTAAAAAAGTGCTGGATATGGCGCCTAAAAAAGTCAGCAAAGCGCCCTTTCAGGAGGTCGTGTTAGAAGGAGATGCGGTTGATCTCAATGCGATTCCAATACAAACCTGCTGGCCTGAAGATGCTGGCCCACTGTTAACCTGGGGGCTGACCGTAACGCGTGGTCCGCATAAGCCCCGGCAAAACTTAGGTATTTATCGGCAGCAGCAGATTGGTCGCAACCGCTTGATTATGCGCTGGCTCTCACACCGTGGTGGTGCATTGGATTTTCAAGAATGGCAGGCAGCACACCCGGGTGAACCTTTCCCGGTGGCCGTTGTGCTCGGTGCTGATCCGGCCACCTTGTTAGCCGCGGTGACGCCAGTACCCGATACCCTATCGGAATATGCTTTTGCTGGCCTGCTGCGGGGGGCTAAAACCGAGCTGTTAAGCTGCACGCAAAGTGATTTACAAGTCCCGGCCTCCGCTGAATATGTGCTTGAAGGCGTCATTCACCCTGATGATATGGCTCCAGAGGGCCCTTTTGGTGATCATACTGGTTATTACAATGAAGTTGAGCAGTTTCCGGTATTCACCGTCGAACGGATTAGTCACCGCCAAGCCCCTATTTATCACAGCACCTATACTGGCCGTCCGCCGGATGAGCCAGCCATGCTGGGATTAGCACTCAACGAAGTGTTTGTACCTATATTGCAGAAACAGTTTCCGGAAATTACCGACTTTTACTTGCCGCCAGAGGGTTGCTCATATCGCCTGGCCGTGGTGAGCATGCGCAAGCAATATCCTGGGCATGCTAAACGGGTCATGTTGGGGGTTTGGTCTTTTCTCCGGCAATTTATGTATACCAAATTTGTGATTGTGGTGGATGACGACATTGATGTGCGTGATTGGCAAGACGTGATTTGGGCCATTACTACGCGCATGGACCCACAACGCGATACCACCATGATTGATAATACCCCGATTGATTATCTCGATTTTGCCTCGCCTGTGGCGGGCTTGGGTTCTAAAATGGGACTGGATGCCACTAACAAGTGGCAAGGTGAAACGCAAAGGGAGTGGGGTAAACCCATCACAATGCGCGCCGATGTTAAAGCGCGGGTTGATGAAATTTGGGATAAATTGGGGATTAATCAGTAGCCTTGATGCAGAAGCTTTGATAGCCTAACACAAGCTGCAATGGTCATAGTGGGAGAGTGCAATGCGAACGATCATGGTTATCAACGCTAAAGGCGGTTCTGGCAAGAGTACTATTTCTACCAATTTAGCGGGCTACTTTGCGAATAGTGGCGAGAAGGTTTTATTAGCCGATTTTGATCCGCAAGAGTCAGCGCTAGGATGGTTAAATGCACGTGCGAAAAGCCGTCCTATCATAAAAGGTGTGGCCGCGTATAAAGATGGCTTAAAGCCAACACGTGATACCAGTGTTGTCATTATCGATGCACCAGCGGCAATTCATGGTAAAGAATTAACGCAGTTTGCTAAAAAAGCACAAACATTTATTGTGCCTGTCCTGCCCTCGCCCATTGATATGCGCGCAGCGGTTAACTTTATAAAAGAGCTTAAGGACACAGGCCCTATCACACGTAAAGAAGCCAAGATTGGTTTGGTTGCCAATCGGGCTCGTGGCAACACCAATATTTTTTTACAACTCGATGAGTTTTTATCAGGCTATCGGGGTGTGCCTTATATTACGGCATTACGCGAAAGCCAAAACTATATCCGGGCGGTTGAACGTGGCTTAAGCATTTTTGAATTTGCGCCGGGCGCGACTGCTGTGGATCGTGAAGAGTGGCAGCCACTGATTAAATGGATAAAATCCAAAAGAAGTCACTAGTATAAGATAGCAAGGCTTTGACGCTATACAGTATTGCTGATTAACCTTGCAAGCAGGCCATAATACCCGCTTCTCGTTCTCGGTAGCGTATTGCGGGCTTTAAGATAGTTTCCATTTTACGAATATCCAGGCGACGTGATTCATTAATAAAGCTCAGCCGCATTGGGCTGAATATCTGCTGTGCTGTTTGCAGTGATACCATCGGCGGCACGTCCAGTTCTGCACAGGCCGCAACTTGCAGGTAATGATCAGTGACATTCACGGGCGAGCCATCACTGACATTAAATATCTCAATGGTGGCAGTATTATAAAAATCTTTGTTGTAATGATGAGCTGTTACACAAACTGTCGCGAGATCATCGGCGTGGATAAAATTGGTTACCGGTGCCTGCTCTCTGGCAATCAGTGGCTCACCTTCTTGTAAGCGCTTAAGGGGTAAACGGTTTGGGCCATAAATGCCCGGCACACGTAAGATGCTCAAAGGAATATCTTGTGCCTTCGCATAGGCTATACAACGTTGCTCGGCGGCAATACGGCGTTTGGCACGATCAGTTAAAGGCTGGCAAGGCGTAGCTTCATCAACCCAGCGGCCTTGTTGATCACCATAAACACCACTGGTGGAAATATAAATAATTTGCTTTGGTTTAATATCCAGTTTGGACAATAGTGTTGCCAGGCGCAGATCATCATCGCCAGTACGCCCCGGTGGCGCGAAATAAAACAAGCTATAGTCAAGCAGCTCAGCAGGAAGGCACGCTGCACTATCAGCATTGTCCAGATCAAAAACCAATGGCGTAATATTATTTTCACGCAAAGCATCTGCGCGTTTGGTGCTACTGATTAATCCATAGACCGTATGCGCATCGATAAAATGTTTGCCAACCCGTAGACCAATATCGCCACAACCAACGATAAAAATTTGTGTCCTCATGTTAATGACTACTTTATGGCAGCAAATTTTTTATCAGTAGCCGGATTATCAATCTGATTTGCTGCAGGTGGTGTTGAGGGGATACTGTTGGCAAATGATAAACCATAAGCTTTATTATAATCAGAAGCACGGCGTGTATGAGAGCGGCTGGTTGATAAAGCCAGCCCCTTACGGAAAGCTTCATGCGCGGAATCAGTTTCTCCGAGTGACTCTAACAACTCGGCCAGTTCAGCATAAGCTTCCACCGAAGCATGTAGTGCAATGCTGCTTTCATAATACACGCGCGATTTGCCCCAGAGTTGCAGGCGGTGTGATAATCGAGCCAGTGTTAATAACAGCATCGGGCTGCGGCCGTGATCTTTTAACCAAGCCTCAGCATTATCTAACAGCTTATTAATATCGTTAACCTGCAAATGTGCATAGAGCTGAATTAAAGATTCATCCCAGTGTTTATTTAAAAAGCCGCGTAATTGGCGTTCAGCAGCCACATACTTTTTATTATCCAGTAGACAACTTACATAGACACGGAAAATTTCAGCATCTTCCCGGTAGCGCTTAGGTAAAATTTTCCATTGTTCTTCGAGGTCAAAAATCGCACTGGATTTGGCGATAAAGCGAATAAAATGGGTATAGGTCATGCGCTCAAGTTCCAGCAACTTATCGCCGGTGACAATTTTACGCTTGCGTATTTCTGGTAATAAGGCTGCCAGCTTTTCCCATTCGTTTAATTGCACATAAAGCTTGCTTAATAATTTCAGAACATAAGCATGCTTAGGCGCAATATCGCGCAAGCGTGTTAAGGTTGCCAGTGCTCTTTCGGTTTGACCATGGGCCAGTTGTAACTCAGCCTGGGTTAAGCCAATGGCAACATCGGCCTCAGGTGTTATTTCATGGGCTTGCTTTAAGTATTCATCACGCCGTTCATCAGCATCTTGTTGTTGCGCTGCTCGGGCAGCTAACAAGTAATTTAATAAAGGCGTATCACTACCGTCGATATGCTTTAACAAAATAGTCTCGGCTTTTTCCCAGTGGCCTTCTGATAGCTCAATCAATCCTGTAATGATATTGCGACGTGAGCGCTCTGCACTGCGGCGCTGGCGTCTGTGACGTAAAGATTTAGGCAGGCGATAGAGTTGTAGAAATAAGCGTATGCTAAAGTAAAACACAATAAAGAGAATAGTAAAAATCAGCAGTAACAAGCCTAGCGTGCTACTTAGCGACTCTTCGTAACTCCAGCCATCAAATAATACTTTAACATAGCCATAGTCGCTATCTAATACCGCCACAATAAACAGCGCTACGAAAAAAATAGCAATCAGAATACCGGCAAACAATAACTTCTTCATATTAATTCAGATCGCCTCGTTACTCTATTTCAACATTGTCTGCAGGTTTATATTCTACCTGCAGATTTCTCAGTGCTATTAATGAAGCCGATATATCGGGTAACTCCGGAAATAAATTGGCTTCAAGCAGCGCTGTTAAATCCGCTTTAATACGAATAACCTGCTCATGATTACGATCATAGTGATCTTCAATAAGCACGCGCGCATTCACAATGCGGCGATCAAACTCAACTTTATTCAGTCTGACCAAAGCATAACGGGCGGCTTCTATTTCTAAGCGAATCAGCTGGTCAATATAATACAGCTCGGTTTTAATAGCGGCGGCACCTATCGGGCTATCAATACGACTAATGCCAATTTTCTTGAGCATATTTTGCCAAGTGTGTTGCCAAAACGGCAGCTGTTGTTCTTCACCTGGCTCTTTGATATCCAGTTGCAATGGCTCTACCGTATCAATCGCTGGGTGTAAGGCTTGAGGTAATAAACCTAAACGGTTGGCGATGCTCGATAAGCGCAAAGCGCTACCATCGATATCCGGTGTGTTAAGGATTTTTAAGGCGGTAATTTCTTCTGCCAACCTCTCGCGCACTTTAAATACATCCGGGTCGGCCAGATCATGCAAACGTTTATCGGCAGTAATCATCGCCTGTGTGGCACCATTAACATCGCGTGTCAGGTTAAGACGGGTTTGTGCCAGACGTAACAGATACTCAACTTCAGCAATAATCCAGCCACGTTGATCACGGTTATTAACCTGTTGGGTGGTTTCAAAGGCCGAGTGCAGTGCATCAATATTGGTTTGTTGTTCGGCCAATGTCTGGCTTAAGGTGTTGTCCTGTTCGAGAATGCGTTGCTTGAGTTCGATGATCGAAGGGTGGTCATCGATAGTGCGCAGCTCTTCTTTTAAGGCCAATAAATTATTGTGATTGGCCTGTTGGGCGTTTTGTAATTCATACCAAAGAAAAGCGCAGCCACCAATGGCGGCCAGAGCAATACCCAAGCTCAACAATACCCACCAACCGCCAGTCGATTTACCCGCTGGCTTTTTCGAGGTCTGCGTTGCTTTCGCTTTGCTTTGTTTGCTGGACTCGACGGGCTTGCTGGGATTGTTAGCGTTGCTGTTGTCGCTATCGGCGGTGTTTTTGGTCAGCTTTTCGCTGCTGGCATTGGCTGCAGTTGACAAAATAATACCCTCAAAACTAAGTGGCGAGATGCATTCTCGACGTTTACCAAGCTTATTTTACGATAATGCCTGCTTAAGTCGACTGTTTCATGTATTTGAATTGCAGAGCGTGCTGGCAGCTTGTGCCAGTTCAGCCATAATCGCAGCATCATTGGCTTCGCTGGCAACCCGAATAAGGCCGTTAAAGCCTTGTTTTATAGCGTATTCCTGGATGCGTTGGCTGATAACAATCAGTGCTTGAGACTGTAAAACTGGCAACAAGGCCGTGCCAGCCATTTGCATAAGATTATCCAGGCTTTCGCGACTGGTGGCGATCAGCAGCAATGGCTGCCCTGTGGCTAATACGGAGCTTAATAGGGCTGGATCGCCGGGTGGGCAATGTCGCTGATAGACTTCGATAAAATCGACATTGGCGCCGCGGGCTGCCAGGGTTTCGGCCAGAATCGGCCGACCACCATTGCCGCGTACAATAACAATCTTTTGGCCATCGAGCTGTTGTAGCGCGGGCATGGCCAGCAGGCTTTCACTGCTGTAAGCCTGCTCAGGCTGTAAATCAACGTTGTAACCATAGTCGCGCAATGCTTTAGCGGTGGATTTACCAATTGCGGCAATCTTTAGTGTGTCAGGTAAGGCTTGCTTGGCCAATAAAGCCATACAATGTTCAACCGCATTAGTACTGACAAAGACCGCTAAATCATATTGTGCCAGCTTAGCCAGTTGCGCTTGTATTGCGGCAGTATCGGCCGGTGGTGTAATTTGCAACGTTGGAAACGCAACCGCCTGACCATTAGCCGCTTGAATAAGTTCGCTTAAGGTTTGTGCCTGATGTGCTGGTCGGGTAAGCAGCACATGACAACCCTGCAGATTAAATTCAGGCATATTGATCAGTCGTTATGACTGCGGTGCAATACCGACGCGCGCCAAAACATCGCCAGCGCCGCGTTCGAGTAAGCGGTCTGCCAATTGCGTGCCGAGGGCTTCGGCGCTATCGCGTGGGCCGCGTATTTCATCGGCAATAATCTGACTGCCATCTGGGTCACCGACCAGCCCGCGTAACCAAAGGGTATTATCTGCTTCGAGTTCGGCAAAACCGGCGATGGGTACCTGACAGCCACCATTTAAACGAAGGTTCATCGCACGCTCGGCGTGTACGCAAACGGCGGTATCCGGGTGGTTTAATGGTGCAATCAAGGCGCCGATCTGTGCATCATTGCTGCGGGTTTCAATACCGATAGCGCCCTGCCCGATGGCCGGTAAGCTGCTCTCATAAGCAATGCGTTCTCGAATGCGTTTGGCAAACGCCAAACGCTTTAAACCGGCAGCAGCTAAAATAATGGCATCGTAGTCGCCGTTGTCCAGTTTACCTAAACGGGTGCCGACATTACCGCGTAGACTGATAATGTTAAAGCCTGGGTATTTGGCACTGAGTTGTGCCTGGCGGCGTAAGCTGGATGTGCCGACTTTGGCATTCTCCGGCAAGGCATCAAGGCTGGCATATTCATTAGAGACAAAGGCATCAGCAGGATCTTCACGCTGCATAATCACAGGCAGGTGCAGGCCTTCGGGAAACGCCATCGGCACATCTTTCATAGAGTGCACAGCGATATCGGCGTTGCCTTCTAACATACCTTGCTCTAACTCTTTTACAAATAAACCTTTACCACCGACTTTGCTCAACGGGCTATCGAGAATCTTATCGCCACGGGTCGTCATTTTGACCAGTTCGATCTGTAAGTCTGGGTGTAGTGCTTGTAATCGGCTGGCCACTTCTTCTGCTTGCCATAAGGCTAATGGGCTTTGCCGGGTGGCAATGCGTAGCGTATTGGTTTTCATAAATAATCTTTATAATCGTAAAAGTAAAAATTACTGCTTTAAAAAACGGCGTACATTCGCAAGATGACGGCGACTGACTTCTATTTTATCGTCTGCTGTCTTAAGCGTAATGACATGCCCCCCATCACTGAGTTTTTCCAGACCGTTGATCACGTTACTGGCTACCAGTGCATTTCGATGTACACGAATAAAACTGGCTTTAAACTCTGCCTCCAGTTTTATTAATGAATCTTCAATCAATACTTCACCACCGCTGTGATGCAGTGCGACATATTTATCTTCTGCCCGAAAATAATAAATATCTTTAATGGCAATTAAAGCCAGGTTGCCACGGTGTCGAGCACAAATATGCGAGCGAGCGACTGGCTCTTGTGTTTCGCGCGCTTCACCCACAACCGATTCAGTTTGTGCGCGGGTTAAGCGTTTGCTGGCTTGCAGGGTTTGTTCGAGTTTTTCCTGCCGCACCGGTTTTAATAAATAACCCACCGCATGGGTATTAAAGGCTTCGAGTGCGTGATCACTATAGGCTGTGACAAAAATAATGGCGGGCGGCGTTTCATTGGTCATAATGTGTTGTGCCGCTTCTAAACCATCCATCACCGGCATACGAATATCCAGCAGGACAATATCAGGTGTTGAGGCATGAAACTGCTCTACCGCCTCACGACCATTAGCCGCTTCAGCGACCACTTGGTAGCCGTTGATATTCTCAATCAGGCGCGCCAGCCGTTGTCGGGCAGGTTGTTCATCATCAACAATCAGGATCTTGATCATAGCAATGCTTTTTCCGGTATCACGAGTATAACAGTATAGTGCTCTGCGCTCTGCTCAACATTCAATGCTGCCAAATTACCATAAGCCAACGCCAAACGCTGGCGAATATTATCCATGGCAACACGATTACCACGAACATGCTGCCGTTGGCTATGTGCCATGGTGCTGTCCTTCGGGATGATCGGGTTGCTGACACTGATCTGCACATTCGGCTTATCGGGTTCGGCGCGCACTTTGATGGTACCACCCTTTGGCAGCGGCTCAATGCCATGATAAATCGCATTTTCAATCAATGGTTGCAGCACCAGCGCGGGCAAGGTCAGGCTATGCAGTGCCTCCGGTATTTGCCACTCTATTGTTAGTCGGTCGCCTAAGCGCAACTGTTCCATGCGCAAATAACGCTGGCTGATTTCCAACTCTTCGGCCAACGTGATTTGTTCGTTTTTGGCCAGTGTTGACCTGAAAAGTTCAGCCAAATCCAATACCGCATCTTCAGCACGGTCTGGTTCAATATGTACCAAGTTAGCAATAGTATTGAGGCTATTAAAGAGAAAGTGCGGGCGAATGCGGGCTTCCAGGGCTTGAATCCGCGCCAGATTCTCGGCTTGCAGCCGTAGATGGTTTTGGTGGCGAATATGAAAATAACGCAAGGCCACCGCAGTAATAATGGCGCTAATACAGACATTGCGCAGAATAGACGGCAACAAGCCATGTTGCGAATTCAATGGCGAGAGGTGCTGCTCAATAAACGTGTAAATCATAATGGTCATCAACAGCGTGACCAGCTGCAGCAAAATGTAAATCAGCAGCGTACTTTTACCTAGGCTAAGCTGGTTAAGCCAGCGCTTGCCATAACAAAGCAAGGCTGCGTCCAGCAAGGCCACACTTTGAATAAAGAAAGAGGTATAGGCGAAATAGGTGAAACCGCCAAAATTGGCCAAGGTCAGCACCGTGGCCAGGAGTTGGGCGATCAAGATCACCACCAGAATAACCCGGTTATCGCAAAAATCCGGTAATAAATCCTGCTTGCTTGCTGCGTTGGCTGTATTCACAGTGTTTAGTATACGTGTTAGTAAGCCAGATAGGCTATGTAAACTTTGCCTTATTATATAGCTAAGTAACTGATTATAGATGTAAAAATATCATCTGTGAGTAAGCATGATATACTTGCCCGGCAATTTAGCCCGATTTCATCAGCTGTATCTTGTGCCCGGATTGAAGGGTGATAGCCCGGTCAATAAAACGATACAGCCATAAACAGAGCCGTCGTGAACAATTATGAGTGAGAATGACAAAAAACTGTGGGGCGGGCGCTTTACCGAAGCGACCGATGCCTTTGTTGAAGCTTTTACCGCCAGTGTTGAGTTTGATCAACGCCTGGCCTATTACGATATTGCTGGCTCCAAAGCCCATGCCAAAATGCTGACCAAAGTCGGCGTGCTCAGCGAAGCCGAGTGCGAGGCGATTCATGCGGGCCTGGATACCATCTTAAACGAAATTGAAGCGGGCAGCTTTGCCTGGTCGGTCTCGCTCGAAGATGTGCATATGAATATTGAGGCGCGTCTGACTGAGCTGATTGGTGCTGCGGGTAAAAAACTGCATACGGGGCGTTCGCGTAATGATCAGGTCGCGACCGATATTCGTTTATATTTGCGTGATGCTATAGACCATATTCTGTCTGAAATCCGCCGTTTACAACAAGGCTTACTCAGCCTGGCCGAAGCGCATGTCGATACCATTATGCCTGGCTTTACACATTTGCAAGTGGCACAGCCGGTGACCTTTGGTCATCACTTACTTGCCTGGTTTGAAATGCTCGAGCGGGACTATCAACGCCTGGCCGATAGTCGGCAGCGGGTGAATGTGTTGCCCTTGGGGGCAGCAGCATTAGCCGGCACCACCTACCCGATTGATCGGGCCTTTGTTGCTGAGCAACTGGGTTTTGCGGCCGTGGCGGAAAACTCCTTAGATGCCGTGAGCGATCGTGACTTTGCGATTGAGTTTTGTGCTGCCGCGGCTTTGTGTTTAACGCATTTATCGCGGCATTCTGAAGAACTGGTTATCTGGTCTTCAGCGCAGTTTAATTTTGTTGCGTTGCCCGATCGTTTTTGTACGGGCTCATCGATTATGCCGCAAAAGAAAAACCCCGATGTGCCAGAACTGGTGCGCGGTAAAGTCGGCAGGGCCAACGGGCATTTAATGTCATTGCTAACTTTAATGAAGTCACAACCACTGGCCTACAATAAAGACAACCAAGAAGACAAAGAGCCCCTGTTTGATACGGTCGATACACTGCAAGGCTGTTTACGCGCCTTTGCCGATATGGTGCCGAATATCAAAGCCAATGTAGCAGCGATGCGCCATGCTGCACAGCAAGGCTATTCTACCGCGACTGACTTAGCCGACTACCTAGTGAAAAAAGGCATACCCTTTCGTGATGCACATGAAATTGTTGGCCAAGCCGTTGCCTGGTGTGTGAGCCATGAAAAAGACCTGCCCGACATTCCGTTAGCTCAATTGCAGACCTTCTCCAATAAAATTGATAACGATGTGTATGATGTGCTGACCTTAGAAGGCTCGGTTAATGCACGCAACCATATCGGTGGTACCGCACCTGCACAGGTGAGCGCAGCGATTAAACGGGCTTATCAAAGAATTCAATAAAACCGATTGACGCAATGGGCAGTGTAACAGCGCATAGTGTACGCTGCCTTGGCAAATTTTGTTCTGCAGCAACGGGGGGTTGTGATGAATAATAAACAAGGTGTGGCGTTATTTTTTCTACGCATCAGTGTGTTTTTGGTGATGTTTATGTGGACGGTTGATAAGTTTATCAATCCAGCACATGCCGCAGCGGTTTGGGGGCATTTTTATTTTATAAAAGATGTTGGCCCAACAGCCTTTATTGTAATTGGCTCAATTCAGATGACGATTATCTTAGGCTTTGTGCTGGGCATTAAAAAAGGCACTACTTACTTATTAGTGCTGCTGATGCATACCGTCTCAACACTGGTCTCGTATAAGCAATACCTTAACCCTTTCGATGGCCCTAACCTGCTGTTCTTCGCAGCCTGGCCCATGTTGGCGGCTTGCTTTGCCTTATACCTATTGCGTCATAACGATACGATGTTATCGATGAATATTCGTTGATGGCTGATAGAAAAACACACTATACATTTTGTTAAATTAATACTGTGCACCATACACAGCACACCGGTAGAGACAGTTGACGAGCCTTATCTGGTCGATATTGATTTATCTATCTTAGGCACGGACCGGGCTATCTTTGCCGCTTATGAACAACATATTCGACAAGAATATGCGATCGTGCCCGCGATAGTTTATAAGCCAAAAAGAAAAGCCATTCTGCAAGAATTTTTAGCGCGCGAGTCTATTTATTTAACACCTTATTTTATTGAGCGCTATGAAAAGCAAGCGAGAGACAACCTGGCCTATTCCATAGCTTTATTGTAGTGAATGTTTTTATGCATGAGCGATAAAGCCCAAGAGCACCTGACGCTTTAACAGCAGGAAGGTTTTAGTGTTATCAGATATTGATAGATGTACTAAGCTAAACAAGAGAGTTTGTTATTGAAAAATAAGGTCAGAACTTCCTCCATCAAAGTAGCCACTATAGTTAAGCAGCTCTATTAATACAGTAAAAATAACACAATAACAGTACACTCAATAAAAAATATTGCCGTGATATTGGCGAAAACGCTACAAGTATTTGAATTTAAAAGTAAAAAAGCTGTCCAGTTTTGATAAGAATTTATTATTATCAGACATCGATAGATGTACTAAGCTAAACAAGAGAATTTGATATTGAAAATAGCAAAGTGGACAGCTATGATATTGAGAAATTATAAAGGGCTAATAAGGTAAATCTATGATTCCGTTGGAAAAACCCAGCTTTTCCACAGTGACCGCTATAACATATTATCAGACAAGCTGTCTGCTATCCCTCTGTTAGATGCATGGATAGATATGAGTATTATCGAAGAAATAAAAAAACTTGAATCCGCAGAAGATTCTATATATGGAACCTCATATCGAGGTGCTGCGATTCTAAAAGATGGTACAGAGATTCCTTGCCTTATCTTCAAATCAAAAGAAAAAATCGTGAATCTTGCTAAGCGAAGAATCAAAGAAGAGCTAAGTGGAAATGGTTGTCTTGGCGGTGATGATCCTTTCGGCCAAATTGTCACTGTTTTCGCTGCTGGTGGGAATCGAGTCAATGACTATGATATATCCAAGGTAATCCCATCTAAATATGCCATCCCAGATTCACTTAGATCTAAGATTCGCGGAGAAACGTTTATGGGTTGGACTGGCTGGGTTTTCGAAATGAATGACGGAAAGCTTTTTCAATTCGGTTCGTCATTTTCGTTTGATTATTTCGATATGCCAGAAGGCTATGAATTCAGTGATGTAAAAACCGTTCACAATCATTCGTATCTTAATGGTGCTGGTGAGCTATGTAAGCTTCGCCAGGGGGCTTTCCCTCCAGAAGAATATAAGCGTGAAAATGTATACAGGGAGAAAGTTTCCTTTGAGTGTGCGATAGATGGCATCTAACAAACAGCTCAAACCGACCTCCACTGCGTTGCTCGTTTTGTGCTTTTCCGCTACGCTCGCACAAAACAATCAACTCCGTTCCGGCGGCTTAGCTGGGCGTTAGGTGGTAAACATACGCTTATGAATAACTTATTTTATTACGCAGGGGCTTCATTACTAATTATCTACTTTGCTGCTTTCTATTGGGTATTTAGCTCGGCTGGAAAGGAAATAACCGAAAGATACAATCGAACCTTCTCAGGACAAATGAAATTCAATTTTATTGGATGTTCAATAATAGCAGTTGCATTTTTTGTGTCCGATTTACTCTTGTCATCTACCTTGTTTGTTATTGCATTAATATGGGCAACATGGGCCACTATTAAACAAAACAAAGAAATGATTGTTGTTGGTTTTGATTCCGTGTTTCGTTCCAGACTTTATAAGGTGAGCTTTATTGCTCTACTAGCAATAGGTATTTTGTTTGCAGGAAAAATTGCAGGGACACTCGATGCCACCTAACAAACGCATGCAGCTGACCGCCAAAACGCTGCGCGTTTCGTCGGCAGCTGATGCTCAGCGTTAGCAGGTAAAAATATGAAAAAATTTATTATTTTGTCTTTTATAAGCTTTAATTTATTTGCATACCCTTCATATGAGATACCGCAAAATAGCACTTTATCTTTTGCAAAAAACCAATACTCATATATCTATTTCAATGGGCAAATAGAATTATCCGGCACATATCAGTTTACGTACAGCCCTGATTCACCCTATTCTAATTTTTACTATTTACATTTTTATCCTGATAAAAGTTCATTAAAAAAATTACCCTATCTGACTGAACGAAATAAAAAGGAGTTAGCAAAGGAGATATTTATTACAAATGTTGAGCATTCAGCTAATATTTTACTTGGTAAAGAAAAAGCAAAAAAAATATTGTCTGGCCAAGAAAAATATTTTTATGGTCAAGCTTCTATTGTTATTAATCAGGCATCAGTTGGTTATGAGTGTGATAAAGTAAGTTTTGTTGCTAAAATCATTAAACAAGTAAAAACAATAGAACTTGCTGAAAATTTAAAACGGGTTAATAAAATTGGCTGCTAACAAATTAATCGTGTGGGACGCGCTAACCGCGCGCCCCACATTAAGGCGTTAACTATATGAAAAACATATTGTTGATAATTACGCTTTTCCAGACTGGCTTATTATTCGCCGGGAGCTGTGAGTGGGTACCGGTCAAAATCTACGAAGAACGCGAAGCTCATTTTGAAGGAAGTTTTGAAGAGTATACTGTTAGGTGGGCTGAAATTAATGACCCCGCCACTCAATTTACTATTACAAACAACAAAAAAACCGAATGCAAAGCTGAAAGCTCGCTTTTCATGGACGCAAAATATGCCTTCTATAGTAAGGCAAATAATTTATTTGCAGTGTCAGAGCAGGCTGCGAGTTCAGAGGAATTGGTTTTTTATGATGTTAATACCTGCGATAAATTGGCATCAGCAGACATATCAACAGTTGAAGAAGTGAGTTCCAAGCAAATTATTGATAAAGGTTATTGTAAATGCCGAGATAATTGCGAAGGGGTAACTGCACTATGTTTTCCGGCTACCGTATACAGCTTAGATGAAAAGTGCTTGCCTCATGAGGAAAAAGAACTTTCTAAGGAATATACTCGTAATACATATGGTGTTGAATTTGAAGGCTATACTCTTATTGAGTCAGCAAAAACTAGAAATGCGAAAATTATTGAGAATCAATAGTTAACAATGAAATCTATCCGACGCGCTAAAGCGCGCCGGCTAATTTAAACGTTAGCATTCTCGATGAAGAAGATTTGGAATTGGTTCTTATATCTAATTATTTTGGTGGGTTTCCCAGTTTTAGCTTGGGCGGGGTATTCCCTGACTATAGATACTTACATGTTTTGGAAACATGGGATAGAGAAAAAAGCTGAGATCATAGCTTTGGACCACACAAGCTCTAGTGGGAAAGGCGGAACGACTTATTATTATCAGCTTTCTATCGAAGAAGATAGTCTCATAGAAGGGTTTCGTTACAAGTTACCGGTAGGAAAATACGTGTCCGTTCTGACACTACCATCTAACCCTGAGAAAATTACACTAGGGCATGAGAATAGTAGTCTCTTCGAAATATTTTCGTATTCTATCGGTGGGGATATTATGGCTGTACTGGTAATTGGAATGTTCGTGTTTATGATTATCTATGGGCCTTCGACCCTAGTACAATTACTTAAATCGCGAAAAACTTTTATCGACCAGTAAAGTGCAAACAAGGCCATCAAAAACCGCATTTTCAGCACTGGACTCGCAACAAGTTGCTCGCCCTTTATGCGAGCGTTAGCGATCAATTTACATAACAAAGAGGAAGATACTATGGAAATAGTAATTCTTAAAGATGTATTTATTTCAATGGGAGAACTGGACCGATATTTTGATGGTGTTGTTCCTGTTCATTTATGGCGTGGTTTGAATAAAAAGAGAAATGGCGCTCTTTTTGACCTCATAGAAAAATCTCATAAAATGTCCAATGGGAAAGTGAGAAGGCCAGACTTGTCCATTGAAAATGGCTGGGTAAAAGTGAAACACTGGCCACGAGGTATATCAACTTTTGATAAGCCAGGGATACCTAAAGGAAGAGATTGGGTACATTATAAGATTCCAGCTGGGACTAAGTTGCCAGAGGGGCTCGCTATTGTAAAAGATTCATACAACCAAACTGTATTGGCAACTCATTACACAATTGCTCCAGCTTATGATATGCCATTATCCAAATTTAAAACTCTGCTAAAAGAATTTTCAGCACATGTAGAGAGGATCGCTAAATGATTGAAATTTCAAATGCTGCCGCTCCTTTACTGGTACAGGCACTAAGAGACTCTGTTCGTTATAATGAAGAACTGTTAAAAAGTGAAACTCTCAGAGATCGTTCTGAATATGAAGAATTTCTAGTAGAAGTAAGCCAGCTTTACTCTGAAATAAAATCACAATACAAGAGAATAGAAGGTGAAGTTGGCATCCCGTTAAAAGATTTAGAGTAATGGCTAACAAGTTAAACCAGTTCGCAGCTATTGCCGCTGGACTCACTTACGCTCGCCGCTGTTTAAAGCGTTAGGTCATTCGAGAAATAAAATGAAAGCAAATTATCTTGTGGTTGGTACAAATGACTTGAAAGCATCGGTTGATTTCTATGATTCATTATTTGAGGAAACGGAACTAAGTAAGGTACGGGAAACAGATAGAATGATATTTTGGCACTGCGAGCATTTTGTATTCTCGGTAGCTATTCCTTTTGACAAAAAGGCTGCCACAAATGGAAATGGAACAATGATTGGCTTCAATGTAGAGTCCGCAGAGAAAGTGATAAGGCTTTACAATAAGGTACTCGAATTGGGTGGCACTTGTGAAGGAAAACCAGACCAGCGTGATAGTTCCAATTATTCCGCCTATGTCAGGGATTTAGACAGAAATAAGCTTTGTTTTTATGCTTGGACGACCTAACAAGCACATTAAAAATTGCCCGCAAAAAGCGTTGGCTGGACTCGCTACCGCTCACCTTTTATGCGGGCGTTAAATACTCTACACCGAGCGCTCAAAATTCAATATATAACCGTTGAATGCTTTGTCTAAATAAGTAGTATCGGTAGGTTTGAAATGCGATGACGCGAAGCCAAAACCTTCCATTTTTTTTGAGAATTTATTTTTTCTTCCTCGCCCTGGATCTACGATTATAACCTCAGATTTTTGTTTGGCATGTTTATTTATAAAATTTCCAACGAGTTCAATATGCTCATCTTCATAAAGGAGGTCGCTCCCAATGATGAGATCGAACAATCCGAGTTCTGTGTTTGCTCCTGACCAATCAGCCCTCACAAACGATATTTTTTCATCACTGTTTAGGTCGGTATTTCTATCTAAAAATTTGCCTGCTTCAGGGTGGTGATCTGTTGCTGTTATATCATCGTGCCGCTTGTTTAGTAGTAGGCTTGTTATGGCGGTTCCGCACCCGATTTCTAAAATTCGTTTTGAGCTTGTATCAAACTGAGAAATATATTTAGCAAGTACTATACCGGAGGGCCATAATATTCCAAATATTGGCCAAGCAGAGGAGTTAATCCCAAGGCGCTCTGCTTCTCCGTCTGGGTCGTAAAATTCTTGTCGGTTTCGTAGAGAACAAAAGTGAATGTCAATTTTGCCGAACTCTATAGTTTGATAGCATAAGCGTATATTTGTCATTGGCCGCCTCAAATAGTGAGCGCTAAGCCAAGTATCACTGATAAATGACAAAACGAAGGAGTGCCATAAGCATATAGCACCTCGATAAAAACGCAACGTATTTAACAATCCTATCAAAAACGACACTAACGTCGCCGCTCAATTTATGCTTAAATAGCACAAATTAATCAACAACATTAGCGCGTTTTATAGCGGCGTTATGCCTTAGCTGGATATGAAAGAAATTAGTACGTTCAAAGGTATTCCTCAAACCCTTGCAACTAGTGCTCAGTCTTATACTATGAGTCTGGCTCGAGGGGCTGAGGATACCGGATTAGTTATAAATGGAGATGAGATACACTTTCAGTTTGAAATCGAAGGGCTCGTGCTGCTGGTGACTCACTATGACTATTATGACGGAGTGAATTATTGGTACTATCTAATAAATGATGAAAATAAAATTGTAGATATGGCTTCAACGCCGGATTATTTTGGTTTTTTGGAATTAAAAGAGCAATCCCGCGATGAAATAAAGTTTTCCTTCTTTGATTCTACAGAAAAGTGGTCATTGAAAATATACCCGAATGGTACGTGGAAAGTGAGTCTGGCTGATCTCATACGAAGGTCCCCGAAGTTTTGGTTGTCAAAAAAGTATATAAAACTAAAAAGGAATTAAAGTGTATAACAAATCATTCAAATGCGGGTTTTTGTTTTGGCTTTCAAATGTGGTATTCTTGCCACGCCTGCAACTCTTCACAAAAAGCCCCTTACTGAGGTGTTAAATGTGCTCGTGAACAACATGTGAAATCAAACAGAATTTATTTAGAAAGAATAGCAAAAAATGAGGTCAGACTCGATTAAATGAAAAATAAAAGCTGGAAACTGGAAAATGCGCAGAAGATTGCAGAGGCGTTTCCATACACTTTTTATAAGCCATCAAGGGATGTTATATCTCAACTAAAAGCTGGCAATCAGGCTAAGCTAATTTTTGAATTTGAATCGGATGATCCTGACGCACCAAGCGCTGAGAGAATGTGGGTGGCAATTACCGACGTAAGCAATGGCAGGTTTACAGGCTATCTAGATAATGACCCTGTATGGATAAAAGACCTAAAGCACAAAGATCTTGTTGAGTTTAGCGAGTGTCATGTTATTGATACAGATTTGGATGATCCTATTCCCTCCATTACTGAAAAGTATACTAAGCGCTGTTTTGTAACGAACAATATCCTTTATGAAGGCCGCAAGGTTGGCTATTTGTACCGTGAAGATCCAGACTACGATGACGATAGTGGTTGGAGGTTTACGGCAGGCGATGAGACAGATGAATATAGGGATGATGCTAGCAATTGTTCATATGTGTCATTGGGTGCAGTACTTGGTCAAGATGATAGTATTCTCTCGCTGTTAGAGCGTGAGTCAGGCGCTGCTTTTGCAAGGGATGAAGGTGGAAGTTTTATCGAACTCGATAACAAAAATAGATAACAAAGCAATCAAGCGGATTCTGCATTGCGCTAATCGCAGTCGCTATGGGGAGAGTGCGATGGTTTTAAACAGAGACAATTTCATATAACAACTCCTTTTTTTGAATTTACAGATTTATCTGAAATCATTCAGATATGTGCCTCTATGATTTTCTATATTATTTTCAATGTGTTAGAGAATATGCATGGAAGAAATAAGTAAAAACCTCGCATCTATATGTATTTTGCTGACACTATATGGGCTTTAAAACAGGCAATACAACCGGCTTTTTGTTAAGCAGGGCGGCCAGCAAAGACAGCTCACAGGGCGCTATTTCAGTAAGGCAACGCTATTTCGTAGAGGCATGAGCTGGTCCATTTTTAATGATCGATAAATATACCAGCCACATAAAGTTATTGGGGCGCAAGCCGATCATTATCCTAATGTACAGGAGTTGCTGATATGAAAGGCGTAGTGTTTACTGAGTTTGTAGAGATGGTGGAGCAGCAGTTTTCGCTCGAGGTTGCTGATGACATGATTGAAAAATCACATTTGCCATCAGGCGGTGCTTATACGTCGGCAGGCACCTATGAGCATAAAGAGTTAGTCGATATGGTGGTTAACTTAAGTGATATTGTAGAAATACCTGTGCCGGATCTGATCAGGTCGTTTGGAACGCATATGTTCGGCCGTTTTTCCCAGGGGTTCCCCGGTTTTTTTGCTGGCGTAACAGGCTCTTTTGAGTTTCTCGGGACAATTGAAAATTATATTCATGTCGAAGTCAGAAAGTTATATCCAGATGCAGAGCTGCCAACATTTGAGTGCTCGGTTTTGAATGACAATGAGATGAAAATGATTTACAAGTCTTCCCGGCATTTTTCCGATTTGGCAGAAGGTTTGATGATCGGATGTTTTAAGCATTTTAATGAAAACATCAGCATTCAGAAAATCGATAACTCAGCAGAGGACAAAGCTGAAGTCACCTTTATGTTAAGCAAAGAGGGTTAGCCCTTGAGTACCACGGATGCTTTGTTGCGTAAACTTGAGAGGGAAAAAAATGCCCGTCAGCAGGCTGAAAACCTGCTGGAAGAAAAAAGCCGGGAGATTTATGCTGCCAAATGCCATATTGAAGCCCAAAACAGTGAGAAAGAGCAATTACTGCAGGCGATTAATTTAATTTTCATTAGCCTTGCTACTGATTATACCGTTACAAAATGGAATGCATCAGCGGTCACATTATTTGGTATCGACAGTAACACGATACTCAGCCAGAGCTTTTCAAAGTGTGCCATTCAGTGGGAATGGGCAGCGATATTAGCGGCGCTGGAGAAGTGTAAGTCCTGTGGACAGCCGGTTAAGCTGGAAGACTTTCAGTATATGCAGGCGAATATGAAAGAGGGTTTTTTGAATATTGATATAAACCCCGTTTATAACCCGGATAAGAGTTTGTCAGGCTTTCTTTTGTTGGGGCAGGATGTTACCCAGCGTAAACAAATGGAAATGCAATTGAGTCAGGCGCAAAAATTAGAGTCTATAGGACAGTTGGCCGCCGGTATTGCGCACGAAATAAATACGCCTCTGCAATTTATCAGCGACAATATGCGGTTTATTATTGATAGTTATAAAGATTTGACCGGGCTGATTGATTATTATGATAAGGCCCTTGCAGGACATCAGGATAATGCCAGCATGCAGCTTGTATATCAGGCAGCTGAAGAGCGAAAGGAAGATATGGACTATGAGTTTATCTGTGAGTCCATGCCGACAGCATTTGATGATGCTGAAGATGGTCTTGGGCAAGTCAGTATTATTGTAAAATCAATGAAAGAGTTTTCTCATCCTGGCGCGAAAGAAATGAAGGCCACTAATCTGAACGAGGCCATTCAAAGTACCATTAATGTTTCACGTAATGAATGGAAGTTCATTGCTGATATAGAGACTACCTTCGATGAGTCGCTACCTGAGGTATTTTGTTTTCCGGGTGAGCTTAATCAAACTATGCTCAATTTGATTGTGAATGCTTCACATGCCATAGAAAGTGCCAAAAAATCCGACGCAGAGCGTCATGGCTGTATTAAAATAAGTACGCAGAATTTAGGGGAAGATGTTGAAATCAAGGTCAGTGATAATGGCACTGGTATTCCTGATGATGTTAAGGATAAAATATTTGATCCGTTTTTTACAACAAAAGAAGTGGGCAAAGGTACAGGTCAGGGCTTATCCATTGCTTACTCGGTGATTGTTGATAAGCATAAAGGTGATATCAATATAGATACGCGGCCGGGTGAAGGCACAACATTTAATATAAAGCTGCCTATTCATGCTATCGTCCCTGAGCAGGGAGTCAGTGCATAGGTTGAGCAAACAATCTCAAGCCTCAACCGCCACCTTTTGCCAACACGGCAACGCCTGCAACCAACGACTAATATCAATAATTTCTTCTGGGCAAACATTATGTTCCATCGGGTACTCATGCCATTGCTTGTTGCTTAAGAGGCTATCGAGTAAAGCATACGATTGTTTGCCGAGGTCTATCGGCAGTACACCATCATAAGTGCCATGTGCCATAAACAAGGGAATATCGCTATTAGCATTGCTGCGGGTCTCGCTTAAGGTTTCATGCATGGGCAGATAAGTGGATAAGGCCATAATGCCCGCGAGTTTTTTCGGATAACGCAGTGCGCTATGCAAAGCGATAGCACCGCCCTGTGAGAACCCGGCCAGCACAATATTTTCCGGGGCGATCCCTTGGGCGACTTCATGGTCTATAAACTGTGTGATTTGTTGCACCGAGGTATTAATGCCGTCGCGGTCAAATTTATCCAGCCGGTCGAGTGATAAAATATCAAACCAGCCTGGCATCACATAGCCATTATTAATGGTGATTGGTCTGCTGGGCGCATGAGGAAAAATAAAGCGACAAGGCACATCAGCAGGCAAGTGTAAGGCTGGCACAATGGGTTCAAAGTCATGCCCATCAGCCCCTAAGCCATGTAACCAAATAACGCTATTTTGTGCTGCTTGGGTGGGTTCGATAACAACAGCTGGTAATAAATTTTTGCTCACAGTTACTTCCATCGTTTAAGGGCATTTTCAGCCGCTTTATTCGCAGGCCGGGCAATTAAGCCACTATTGGCCATGGTGAGTGTGTATTGTGCTTTATTTTGCATCGGCACAAACATGGCATTGCCATAGATCGCATCGATCCAGGGTAGCCAGTCGCTATACTGATTAACCAGGTCCCAAAACTCAATGCCCGCATCTTCGCTTAAGTTGTGCACCGAGCGGGCATTTTCTTGTTCTTCATTAATGCGGGTATAGCGGCCGCTTAAGCGTTCCAGGCGGTAGAGTGTTTCAAAACCCAACAAGTTGCCAGCGCCTTTCCATTTGAGCAAGCGAGCATCCATTTGAATTTCGTCACCAAAGATCGAGTACTGTTGTTCGGTACCATCAGGTCGGGTAAAGGTCGCGATAAATTCCTGGGGCGCATAGGCTTCAAAGCGAATTTTGCCAATGGCCTGCTCGACCACCAGCCTTTGGTAGGTATAGAGGTTGGCTGAAATACCGACTGAGCCAACCGATAGCCCAATCAGCAATACCGACAGGCACATATGCACTGTTCCGCTGGCTAAGCGTTTATCGAATATCCTTCTAAAGGCCATCCAGGCAAAAACCAAACCCAGTAGTAGTAAGAGGCCTATGATCACATACACTTGAGCGGGCATTATTATTCTCCCGGTGTTTTATTGATGAGGGTTATCTCTGCGCCAGTAAAGCATTATACTAATCCTTTCCTTAACTGTGCTTCAAGTTGCCCATAATGCGACAAAAAAATTTCAATAAAGTCATGCTGATGGCCATTTTGCGGGGTATTCCTAGCCGCATTATATTGCTGTGGCTGGCGTTATGCTTGTCTGCTTGTGGCAATAAAGGCCCTCTCTATTTACCAGCGGCAGCGGGTGATGACAAGACAGCCAGTCAAGTGTCGACCGACCCAGAGCCGGCCGTCCTGGCCGTCCCAGAGCAGACACAGGCACAGCCAGACGAGGCGGCCAAGCGCCGCCGCCATACTGAAATCAATACAGATAATAAGTAATAATCATGAATCATTTTACCTATAACGATAATCAGCTGTTTGCTGAACAGATCCCCTTGGCTGATATTGCCGGGCAATTTGGTACCCCTTGCTATGTGTATTCGCGCGCTGCGTTTGAGGCATATTGGCAGGCATTTGATCAGGCATTTAATGACACCGGCCGTGCGCATCTGATTTGCTATGCCGTCAAAGCCAATTCTAATATCGCCGTGTTAAATGTGCTGGCCAAACTCGGTTCCGGCTTTGATATCGTCTCGGTTGGCGAGCTTGAGCGCGTGGTGAAAGCAGGCGGTGATCCGGCAAAAACCATTTTCTCCGGTGTGGGCAAGCAGCCTGCGGAAATCCGCCGGGCGCTGGAACTTGGCATCCATTGTTTTAATGTTGAATCAGAGCCTGAGCTGGATGTGATCAACACGATCGCGGGCGAAATGGGCTGTCAGGCACCGATTTCGATTCGTGTGAATCCCGATGTGGATGTGAATACGCATCCGTATATTTCCACGGGCTTAAAAGAGAACAAGTTCGGTGTTGATATCGAAACTGCCGATAAAATGTATGATCGTGCAGCTAACATGCCAAATATTGAGATAATTGGCGTTGATTGTCATATTGGCTCGCAGCTCACTGAGTTAGCCCCCTTTATTGAAACGCTAGACCGCTTGTTGGCGCTGGTGGATCGCCTGGCCGCGCGCGGTATTGATCTTAAGCATATCGACTTAGGCGGTGGGTTTGGTATTTGTTATAAAGATGAAGTCCCACCGGATTTGAATGCCTTTGCCCGTGAGTTAGAGGCACGCTTAGGCGAGCGCGCACATGAGATTATTCTGGAGCCAGGGCGGGCTATCGCCGGTAATGCCGGGGTATTACTCACGCAAATCGATTATTTAAAGCATGCTGAGCATAAAAACTTTGCGGTTGTGGATGCGGCCATGAATGACCTGATCCGGCCATCGCTTTACAGTGCCTGGATGAATATCGTGCCTGTCAGGCAAGCGCTTGAAAATGGCCCGGTTAGCCAACAATATGATGTTGTGGGCCCGGTGTGCGAAACAGGCGATTTTCTCGGCAAATCGCGTGATTTAGCTGTCGAAACAGGTGATTTGCTGGCTATTTTATCAGCAGGAGCTTATAGCTTTGTGATGAGCTCTAATTATAATACCCGTCCGCGTGCTGCTGAGGTGATGGTCGATGGTGGCCAGGTACACCTTGTTCGTCAGCGAGAAACCTTAGACGACGTCTGGCGAGGTGAGCAGTTACTGCCTTAGTTGCATGCGCAGTCACAGAATGGGCAGCTTTAGCCGCAAAGTTAGTTAATATCAGTTAAAATCAGAAATATGCAGTTAAAATTCACTAAAATGCATGGAATTGGTAATGACTTCGTTGTGATCGACGGTGTCAACCAAGGCCTTGATCTCCGCCCAGAGCAGGTGCGCAAAATGGCCAGCCGCCGCTTTGGCGTGGGTTTCGATCAGCTGTTGCTGGTCGAA
Source organism: Gammaproteobacteria bacterium (assembly GCA_965230615.1). GTDB lineage: Bacteria > Pseudomonadota > Gammaproteobacteria > HTCC5015 > HTCC5015. The sequence goes on along the minus strand of OZ246012.1, from coordinate 2,912,689 downwards.
GCGGCCGAGGCCGCCGATGTGGATTTTCGCTATCGTATTTTTAATGCCGACGGCCGCGAAGTGCAGCAGTGTGGCAATGGTGCTCGTTGCTTTATGCGCTTTGTGCATGAGCAGGGCTTGAGTGATAAAACCACACTGAGCGTACAAACCTGCAGTGGTAAAATAACCCTATCATTGCAAGCCGATGGCCAGGTGAAAGTGAATATGGGCGTGCCGGAGCTGGAGCCGCAACAAATTCCGTTTACCGCAGAGTCACTTATGTTAAGTTATCCACTCGAAGTCGATGGCCAAACCGTGTCAATTGGTGCAGTATCTATGGGTAACCCACATGCTGTCTTGCAGGTTGATGATGTACAAACAGCCGAGGTCAATCGTTTGGGGCCGCTGATTGAAAGCCACGATCGTTTTCCTGAGCAGGTCAATGCGGGTTTTATGCAACTGGTATCGGCTGAGCATATCAGATTGCGGGTATATGAAAGAGGTGTAGGCGAAACACTCGCCTGTGGTACCGGTGCCTGCGCTGCGGTTGTAATAGGGCGCATTCAAGAAATACTAAGCGAGCAAGTCACTGTGTCGCTACCGGGCGGAGATCTTACAATCAGCTGGCAAGGACCGGGACACCCGGTTTGGATGACAGGGCCAGCCGCTACTGTTTATCAAGGTACAATAGATTTATGAGCAGCCAACAGAACGTCACCACAGCAGAGCCGATCAGCGAAGAAAATGTAGCTGAGTATCTGCGCAAGCACCCAGAATTCTTTGAGCAGCATCCACAGCTGTTGGCGATAATGAAATTGCAACACCCCACAACCGGTGATGCTATCTCATTAATTGAGCGCCAGATTGCCGTTTTGCGCGAACAAAACCGCAGCTTGGAGCGCAAGCTAATGGAGCTGGTGCAAATTGCGCGCGAGAACGAACAACTCAGCACCCTATTGCATAGCTTTTCAAATGAGCTATTAAAGTCACGTTGTCTGTCAGATGTGGTTGCGGTCACACAAGATAAAGTGCGCGAGTTATTTCAAACCGACTTTGTGGTACTGCGTTTATTGCCGGATATCAGCGATGATAATGAGCTGTGCTTACACGACGAGCAAAGCGAGCAACTGTTTGCTGAAGTGTTAAGCAGCGATAAGCCGTTATGCGGTCGCATAAGGCCTGAACAATTGAGTTATCTGTTTACCAGTAATACCGAAGAAGTCGCCTCTGCGGCAATTGTGCCATTAAAGGCCGCTAAGTCCTTAGGCTTACTCGGCTTAGGCAGTCGTGAAGCAGATCAGTTTAACCCAGAGATGGGTGCGTTATTTTTAACACACTTAGGTGACCTCTTAAGTAGCGCCATCGCGGTACATACCGGCGAGTAATGACCGCCACAACATCAGCGTTGCAGCAACACAGCCAGGCATTTTTACATTACCTGACGATAGAAAAACGTTACTCACCCAAAACCATTGACAGTTATCAGCGTGATTTGCAGCAGTTTGCAGATTATTGCCAGTCGCAAAATATTCTCGATGTTACTTTAGTGCATAGCCAAACAGTGCGCGGCTTTGCGGCCAAGTTGCATCGGCAAGGTTTACAAGGGCGCAGCATTGCCAGGCAGTTATCGGCGATTCGTTCTTTCTATACCTATCTTATGCGTGAGGGGCTTGCGCAACAAAATCCGGCGAATGATGTTAAAGCGCCGCAAGCCGATAAAAAATTACCCAAGGTACTCGATGCCGATCAAATCAATCGTCTGTTGGATATTAAAAGCCAGGCGCCATTAGCCTTGCGCGACAAAGCCATGTTAGAGCTGATGTATTCTGCTGGGCTGCGACTCTCTGAGCTGGTCAGTTTAGATGTGAGCAATATTGACTTACAAGACAGCAGCTTAACGGTTGAAGGTAAAGGCGGCAAAGCACGCTTTGCGCATATTGGCGGCAAAGCCAAGCAGGCCGTGCTTGCCTGGTTGAAAATACGTCCACAGTTGCTAAAAGAGCTTGATGAGGCTGCAGTGTTTATTAATAACCGTGGACAGCGTTTATCGGCACGGGGTGTGCAACAGCGGCTATTACATTGGGCTAAGCAACAGGGCCTTGCAATGAACTTGCATCCGCATATGCTACGACATTCCTTTGCGACACATTTGCTGGAATCATCGAGCAACATTCGCGCGGTACAGGAGCTGCTGGGCCATGCCGATATCAGCACCACACAGGTTTATACGCATTTAGACTTTCAATACTTAGCCAACATTTACGACACAGCACATCCGCGAGCGAAGAAGAAATAAGATGCGCTGTATTGCAACTACATGAGCTTGAATTCCCTGGTAAAATCCCCATATCTGAAGATCATATTCGCTTAGGAGCAGCACTTGGAACAGTTTCACGGTACCACCATATTATCGGTCAGACGTGGCGATACAGTTGTGATTGGGGGAGATGGGCAGGTAACTCTGGGGAATACCATTATGAAGGGTAATGCCCGTAAAGTCCGGCGGTTATATAACGACCAGGTGTTGGCGGGTTTTGCCGGGGCCACGGCCGATGCGTTTACCTTGTTTGAGAAGTTTGAAGGTAAGCTAGAGCAGTATAGCGGCAACCTCACCCGCGCTGCTGTTGAGATGGCCAAAGACTGGCGCACCGATAAAATATTGCGAAACTTAGAAGCCCTACTGAGTGTGGCGGATAAAAATGTATCGCTGGTGATTTCCGGTAATGGTGATGTGATTGAGCCGGAAAATAGCCTGGTGGCCATTGGCTCGGGTGGGCCATTTGCACAGTCGGCTGCCACGGCGTTATTAGAAAACTCCGATTTAAGCGCCCGAGAGATTGTCGAGCGCAGCCTTAAGATTGCCGGTGATATTTGTATTTATACAAACCATCAGCTCACCATAGAAGAATTAAAATGCTAAGCGCGTGCTGATAACAACAGTGCGGCTTAAATACCAACAATAAGGTTTATTGAATTATTATGTCTGAAATGACACCTCGCGAAATTGTCCAGGAACTGGATAAATACATCATTGGTCAGGATTCGGCTAAGCGCGCTGTTGCGATTGCACTGCGTAATCGCTGGCGGCGTATGCAGCTCGATGAAAATATGCGCAATGAGATTACCCCCAAAAATATTTTGATGATAGGCCCTACCGGTGTCGGTAAAACTGAAATTGCCCGCCGCTTGGCTAAGTTAGCCAATGCGCCATTTGTTAAAGTGGAGGCAACTAAATTTACCGAAGTCGGTTATGTCGGGCGTGAAGTTGAAACCATTATCAAAGACCTAGCCGATGTTGCAGTGAAACAATTGCGCGAGCAAGCTATGAATAAAGTACGCTCACGGGCTGAAGATGCCGCAGAAGAGCGTGTGTTGGATGTTTTATTGCCACGGCCATCAATGGGTTTTACCGCAGTTGACAGTGATAGCGAGGCCGAAGGCAGTTATCCCGAAACACGGCAGAAGTTTCGTAAGCGACTGCGCGAAGGTTCGCTGGATGACAAAGAGATTGAAATAGATGTGCAGGCTGTACCGGTTGGCATAGAGATTATGGCACCGCCGGGTATGGAAGATATGACCAGCCAGTTGCAAAACATGTTTCAAAATATGGGTGGGCAAAAAACCCGTACGCGTAAGTTAAAAGTCAAAGAAGCGTTGAAACTGTTAACCGATGAAGAAGCCGCCAAGCTGATCAATGAAGATGAGTTAAAAATACAGGCATTGGAAAATGCCGAACAAAATGGCATTGTGTTTATTGACGAAATTGATAAAGTCGCTAAAAAAGGCGAGCATGGTGGTGCCGATGTATCACGCGAAGGCGTGCAGCGCGATCTATTGCCCTTGGTTGAAGGCAGCACTGTCTCGACGAAGTATGGCATGATTAAAACCGACCATATATTATTCATCGCCTCGGGCGCATTTCATTTGGCAAAGCCTTCTGATTTAATTCCCGAACTGCAAGGTCGCTTACCCATACGGGTTGAGTTAAATGCGTTAGCAGCAGCTGACTTTGAGCGTATCTTAAAAGAGCCTGATTATTCTTTAACACGGCAGTACGCCGCGTTGATTGGCACTGAAAATGTTAAGGTTGAATTTACCGACAGCGGTGTGCGCCGCATTGCCGAAATTGCCTTTCATGTGAATGAAACCACCGAGAACATTGGTGCGCGTCGTTTGCATACCGTGATCGAGCGTTTATTAGAAGAAGTCTCTTATGATGCCTCAGATTTATCGGACGCCGGTGTTATCGTCGATGCCGATTATGTTGAGCAGCATCTTGGTGAGTTGGTAGAAGACCAAGACTTAAGCCGGTATATATTATAGTTATCATGCCAAAACCTACCGAGATTAAACTGCATAGTCGCTCAAGAATATTAGAGCTTACCTTTGATGATGGTGTGCATGCTGAGCTGTCTTGCGAATACTTAAGAGTGTACTCGCCGTCTGCCGAAGTCAGAGGTCATGGCCCGGATGATGCTGTATTACAGGTAGGTAAGGAAGATGTATTGATCACCGCCATTGATCCTGTAGGACAATATGCGGTGCGTTTGATTTTTAATGACGGCCATGAGACAGGCTTGTATTCCTGGGATTATCTCTACGAACTCAGCACTGAATACACTGCCAAATGGCAGAATTATCTAGGCCGTTTAAGTGCCGCCGGTCATCAGCGAAAAGCATAATTTAATGAAGGGAGCGTTATGAGCAAATCTGTTATTGCGACTGATCAGGCACCACAAGCGATTGGTACCTATTCCCAAGCGGTTAAAACCGCTAACACTGTTTATTTATCTGGGCAGATTCCATTAGTACCGGCAACCATGGCACTGGTATCTGATGATATCGATGCACAAATTACCCAGGCGTTTACCAATCTGGCGGCGGTCGCTAAAGCCGCTGGCGGCTCTCTGGCAGATATTGTAAAGTTAAATGTCTATTTAACTGACTTAGCACATTTCCCAAAAATCAATGCTGCCATGGAAACCCTTTTTCAATCACCTTATCCAGCCCGGGCGGCTGTGGGTGTGGCGGCCTTACCAAAAGGGGCACAGGTGGAAGTGGATGGCGTTATGGTTTTGCCGGAGTCAGCTTAAGGCCAGCTCAACGATAAACCGTCAGGCAGCTTATGGCAAAACTCACGCTGACTGATTCGGTGATCCAACTCAAAGGAATTGGGCCACAGCAGGCCCAGCGCTTGCAGCGTTTGCATATTCAAACGGTGCAGGATGTGTTATTTCATTTGCCATTACGTTATCAAGACCGAACGCGAGTGGTGCCGCTTGGCGCGCTACGGCAAGGTAGTGAAGCGGTGGTGGAAGTTGAAGTGCAGTTAACCGAGGTGAGCTTTGGCAAGCGTCGTAGCTTACTATGCCGGGTGGCCGATGGTACAGGCAGTCTTACCTTGCGGTTTTTTTATTTCAGTAATGCGCAACGTCAGGCCTTAGAACGAGGTGTGCGCTTACGTTGTTTTGGTGAAGCGCGTTTAGGTCGCGGCGGTTTGGAAATGATTCATCCTGAATATCGCCGTATCACAGATGATGAACCCGGTGCTGTCGATGAACATCTAACGCCATTTTATCCAGCGACCGAAGGCATTCAGCAAACCAAGTTGCGTCAGCTGAGTGATCAGGTGTTAGCCTTACTCAATGAGCCAGCATTATTGCCTGAGTGGTTGCCGTCAGAAGTATTGCAATCATTAAATCTGCCAGCATTGGCTGAGTCCTTACACTATGTACACCGACCACCACCGGATGCTTCTGTGCAAGAATTAATGGATGGTTTGCATCCCACCCAGCAACGCCTGGCATTTGAAGAATTATTAGCACATCATTTAGCCTTCAGGCGCTTGCGCGCGAAGGCGCAGCAAGAACGCGCGATTGTTATTGAGGTGCAAGGCAATTTACGTCAGCAATGTCTGGCAAATTTACCGTTTCAATTAACCGCTGCGCAGCAACGCGTTATACAGGACATTATCGACGATATACGTAAGCCTTATCCGGCTATGCGTCTGGTGCAGGGTGATGTCGGTTCGGGTAAAACTTTGGTGGCGGCCATGGCGGTATTGGATGTGATTGAAGCAGGTTATCAGGTGGCGTTTATGGCGCCTACTGAATTATTGGCCGAGCAGCACTATCAAAACTTTAAGCAATGGCTAGAGCCTTTGGGCTGTCAGGTGAACTGTCTGGCCAGCAAAATGAAAGCGAAAGACCGGCGTGCAACACTCAGTGCCTTGGAAACGGGTGAGACAGATGTCATTGTGGGTACACATGCATTATTTCAGGATGAGGTAAATTTTTATGATTTGGCCTTATTGATTGTTGATGAACAACATCGTTTTGGCGTGCATCAGCGTTTGGCATTGCGAGACAAAGGCGTGAGGCCGGCAGCAACAAGTGATGCTATGGAGGATAGCTTGCAAGCAATACAAGGTCAGCATCCTCATCAAATCACAATGACCGCAACGCCGATTCCCCGTACTTTAGCCATGACCGCTTATGCGGACTTAGATTATTCTGTTATTGATGAACTGCCGCCCGGTCGTACGCCGGTTAAAACCGTAGTTATCAGTGAAAGTCGCCGTGATGAAGTGGTCACGCGTATTGCCAATGCTTGTCATGCTGGCCAGCAAGCTTATTGGGTGTGTACCTTGATTGAAGAGTCTGATGTATTGCAGTGTCAGGCAGCAGAAGATACCGCGACCTTATTAGCCGAGTTATTACCCGAGTTAAGCATCGGCCTTGTACACGGGCGCTTGAAGTCAGCGGAAAAAGAAAGCATCATGCGCGACTTTAAAGAGCAGCGTATTGATTTGCTGGTTGCAACCACTGTGATTGAGGTGGGTGTTGATGTCCCCAATGCCAGCCTGATGGTTATCGAAAATGCTGAGCGCTTAGGCCTGGCGCAACTGCATCAGTTGCGAGGTCGTGTTGGGCGGGGGCGTCAGGCAAGCAGTTGTGTATTGATGTATCATTCGCCATTATCTGAGCGCGCCAAACAGCGTTTGGAGATAATGCGTAACAACAGCGATGGCTTTGAGATTGCCAAGCAGGATTTAGAAATGCGTGGCCCAGGTGAGTTATTGGGCACTAAGCAAACCGGTTTAATCGATTTTCATATTGCCGATATTAGCCGTGATGCTGATTTATTGCCGCAAGTGCAAGCAACAGCTGACTTATTACAAGAAAAGTATGCCGATGTTGTACAGCCACTGATTGATCGCTGGCTGGGAGATAAACAGGATTTTCGCCGGGTTTAATTTATGTCAAAAGAAAAGTGGCAGCAGTATCGCTGTTTTATGCAAGCCGAAATTCCAGCGGAACTTTATTCTTGGTTAATCACAACAGATTCCTTAACGGCACGCATCAAAAGGGCCTGTGCCTGCAATGGCTTTCAAGTGCGCGTGCTAAAGCAGGAATATCAATATATTGATCTGCCTACCGCACAAGCACTGCAACTCAAGCCCGGTTTGCGCGCGTTGCTACGAGAAGTAGAGCTGCAGTGCCATGGGCAGGCCTGGATATATGCACGTAGCATTATCCCGGTGACGAGTTTTAGTGGCCGTTTGCAGCGACTTAAATATCAAGGCAGCCGTTCATTAGGGGCAACATTATTCACTGATCGCAGTATGCGCCGCGGTAAGTTGCAAATTACCCGGCAAGCGGCAGACTTATGGGGGCGGCGCAGTGTATTTTATCTGCAAAATAAGCCGCTACTGGTCGCGGAATACTTTTTGCCTGCATTGTGGCAGGCGCCTACTGCCAGCAAAACCGAGCATACAGACAGCTAAGCCAGCACAGACTTGTGTTTTATAAACAAGGTTCTAGATTAAGAGCACAGTAGGCTAGGCGCTTATATAAGCTTTAGTATTATTGGGGACAATGGCCTTGTTCAAATGTGCCTTGCCATACCTTGCCCTCATTAAAGCATTGTTTGGCTAATTGCACTTGCTGTATAGGCTCATAGTGGCAATCACCATGTTTAATTGAACCCTGCCATGTGCCGCCATTTTTGATGCAGCTTTCCGCAAAGTCCTTGCGTGAGTTCAACTGCTTGTCGTTGGGCTTACTGGTTTGCGAGGCAATAATGACATTGCAACACACTAATAAAATAATAAAGGCGATAAACCTTATAGATTCGAGCATAAATCCTCCATGATTTATACGGTAATTCTATTCAAAACGGAGGCGTATTATAGTGTGTCTATATGACAAAAATATAGAGAAAATCACTGAAAATTCAGCAAAATAGCAGCAGTCCGATCCGGTATTCACCCAGTACCTACTCAGTATCCAGCCTGCTTTAAAGTGGTCAATACACGAGGAGCTTTGTCGACTGCACGGCTACGGTGCCAATACATTCGATGTGATCGGTGGCAGCATGGCAAAGTTATCAATATTGGTAAAATCGTCAATAATCCGACGCTCAGCCTGTGTATCAGGTTGCGCGATGGCAAGCAGGTGCGCAATACCAAATGCTTTGGCGGTTTGTAAAACGGTTGCGTTATCTTCTGCCAGCAATGTTTTGCCCGGTGCAAATTGCAGGTCTTGCATTAATAGGGGCCAGAATTCAGGGCTTTCTTTTGGCAGCTGATAATCGTGTGAGCTGATAATGTTATCGAAATAGCGGTCTATGCCTGTTTTGGCAAGCTTGAGATTCAGGCTACCCCGATGCGCATTGGTTACCAGGCATAATCGTTTCTTACCTTGAGCTGCTTTTAGAAACTCCTCGGCAAACGGCAAAATGGCAATAAGGTGTTCAACTTCCTGTTTTAAGGCGACGATATCGACATCAAGTTCCTCAGACCAAAAGTCCAGACAATACCAATTCAAGGAGCCACGGGTTGCGGTAAACTTATCAAATAAGAGCGCTTCTGCGCGGCTTAAGGGGACGGATTTGAGCTCAGCATAGCGTTGCACCAAATGCCGCTGCCAGAAAAAATTATCAAAATGCAGGTCCAGCAATGTGCCATCCATATCCAGCAAAATAGTTTCGATATCGTTCCAATTCAGCATTTGTTTTGCAGACTCATTAATAATAGTGAAGCATACAGCAGAAATTTAAATTAATATTGTTACTATAAGAGAAAAGCTCATAGAGGATGATTATTTTAGGCCAATCAGGCCAAAAAATATAATAGATGTAAATGCCGAAGCCGCCAGAAATACTCAATACAACCTTACTCTCCGCAGAAGAAGTCGCCGATCGCGTATTCCGCATTGAAGAAATGCAGTTACGCTTCTCTAATGGTGTTCAACGACACTATCGTCGCATTGCCGGTCAGGGGCGGGGAGCTGTTTTGATTGTGCCGATGCTCGACCCGGAGACGGTATTGCTGGTGCGGGAGTATTCAGCAGGTACGCAACGTTATGAGCTACAACTTCCCAAAGGCCGCGTTGAGCCTGATGAAAGCTATTTGGAGGCCGCTAACCGGGAATTAAAGGAAGAAATTGGTAAAGGAGCACATAAACTGCAGCATATTAATTCATTAACCGTGCTGCCCGGCTTTATGGCACATAAGACAGAAATTATTCTGGCCCAGGACCTATACGATGAAAAGCTCGAAGGTGATGAACCCGAAGAGTTGGAAGTGGTGCCTTGGCCCTTGGCAACGATCAGTGAATTGGCTGCGCGTGAAGATTGCACTGAAGCACGCAGCATAGCAGCCCTTTACCTGGTGCGGGACACTTTGGGCAGGAGTGATCACGATGTTTAGTCCCGAAGAACTCAAAGCACTGGAGCAGCCGATTATTGCGCTGGCAAGAGGCGCAGGTGAGTTAATTCTTGGGGTGTATGAAACAGAGTTTGAGGTGAATAATAAAGCCGATGAGTCGCCTGTCACCGCAGCAGATATGTGTGCTCATGAGCATATTGTGGCCGGGCTACGCGATATTACCCCCGATATTCCGGTATTATCTGAAGAAGCTTCACAAATTAGCTTTGAGCAGCGCCAACAGTGGTCACGCTATTGGCTGGTTGACCCCTTAGATGGCACGCGCGAATTTGTGAAACGCAATGGTGAGTTTGCCGTTATTATCGCCCTGATTGAGGAACACCAGCCAACATTAGGTGTGGTGCATGCGCCCGTGCAACAGCAGACCTACTTTGCCAGTCGAGGTAATGGTGCTTATAAAAAGTACAATGATGAACAGCCAGAAGTCGCGATTCATGTGCAACCTTCGGTCGCTGACTGTATTCGGGTTGCTGGCAGTCGCAGCCACTCCAACCAACGCTTGCGAGACTATCTGCAACGTCTGGGTAAATACAATATCATTAATATGGGCAGTATCCTGAAGGCCTGTTTGGTGGCAGAGGGCAAAGCTGACTTATACCCTCGCTTAGGCCCAACCTCCGAATGGGACACTGCAGCCGCGCAATGCATTGTTGAAGAGGCGGGCGGTGCGATTCTAACGACAGAAATGCAGCCAATGCGCTACAATACTAAAGAGTCATTACTAAACCCGGCTTTTTTTGTGTTTGGTGATCTTTCTAAAGACTGGTCGCAATTTCTGTAACTTAAGGCCTATCTAATAACCTTCAATAACCTAAAGATTACGCCTGGCAAGTGTCTGCTCCACCTACCAACCCACATATCAAGGCACGCATCAAATTAGCACTCAGCTGGCATATTATTGTATGGCTAATGGTCATTGCGATGCAGCTACTGAGTTTTCTCTGGTATTCCCCTTATTTATTCGGTTTTAAATGGATCGTTTATGCGGATTTTTCCTTATCCAGTATTCCGCGTTCGGATACATTTGTTTTTTATAAGCCGTTTTTACTCTCTATAATCAGTACAGCAGTGTTGTACTACGCCTTGGTATTGGTGTTTATCAAGCTATCGGTCAATACCTTGCTCCGAGGTGTGAGCTATGCGGTTTTCTGTTGGTTTGTGTTTTTATTTATGGTTACACTAATGCACCACAGTTTTGCACAACGACCCATTGGCTTGACGTTGATTGATATGGGGCGTGATTTATTGATGTTTATTATTGGCGGGCTTTGTATCGCTGCCTGGAACCGCCGCCAACAGCGGAAGGAAGAAAGCAATGGCTAAGAATATATGGTTGTCGATAGACTGCCCAGATCAAAAAGGCTTAATTGCATCAATCAGTGGCCTATTGTTTGATTTAAATATTAATTTAAGTGATACCTATTTTGCCTTACGTGGTGAATCAGCAGAGCTAAAAGGCGTATGCGAGTTGCCAGAGACGATGAGCCTGGCAGAGCTGAAGCAGCAGTTGCAGCGCTTGCCGGTGTTGGCGAAAGCGAATATTGTTGTCAGTGAGTACACAGCCAGCAAAGATAACCCTGATAGTAATAGCTTGATTACGCATCAAGTTACATTGCAAGGCGCAGACCAGCCAGGTTTGGTCGCGCGCTTAACAGAAGTATTTATTGATTATGAAGCCAATATTGTGAGTATGGGCACGCATAAAATTGATACCGATAGCAATACGCAGTATCTTATCCGCTTAGCGGTGGCGATACCTGCAGCGCGGGCAGAGGCCTGTTTGGCCACTGTCAGTAGTACTGCGACATGGTTAAATATGCAAAGTAGCTGGAATGCGATTGACGATTAATTGTGGATTAAAGAGCAAGCGAGGATAAAAATGGCATCTGATGTTGAAGAGTTAACGATAGAGTACACTGAGAATGGTGTGACAACGGTTAAGCAAATTGATAAAAAAGTCTTAACGAAAGGTGCGTGGGCAACGATTTTGTATCGTTATCAAGATTTAAATCGTAAGACCGAAGAGTATGGGCCTGACAAGTACTCAATACGCCGCTATCAAAAACGCAATGGCGAGTATCAGCAAAAGTCCAAATTTACCATTTCAAGTCGTGACCAGGCAGAAAAAATTATTGCTGCATTACAGGATTGGTTTGCAGAAGAAGGTGATAGCAGCGATTAATCGTTGCTATCACTTGACGCGTGTTGGGGTGGTTTCGTCCGCCAATATGCAGCTAGCAAAGCACCACTAATATTATGCCAGAGTGAAAATAAAGCACCTGGCAGCGCTGCCGCAGCAGAGAAATATTTGACGGCTAAGGCGACAGCCAGCCCGGAGTTCTGCATACCCACCTCAATCGCCAGGGTTCTGGCACGTTGTTCATCCGCGCCCAACAAGCGCCCTAAGCTATAACCACTTAACAAGCCAAGTAAATTATGTAAGCTGACTGCCAAGCACAGTAATAGGCCGAGTTTACTTAAATGTGTTTGGTTTAGCGCCACAATGATCGCAATAATCAGCACAATAGCGAAGACAGAGACTCGTGGAAACACCGCGAGATAAGGTTTTAAACCTTTACCAAAGAGCCTGTTAATAAGAACGCCTGCTAATACTGGAATAATAATAATTTTAAAAATAGTGATTAGCATTGATACAAAAGGCACATCGATACTTTGTTTAAGATATAGCCAGGTCAGCAATGGTGTTGCAATAACACCTAATAAGGTAGAAGCTGTTGTCAGTGTAATTGAGAGGGCGACATCGCCACGCGATAAATAACAAATAACATTGGATGCAGTGCCACCAGAGCAACTTCCGACCAAAATCAATCCCAGTAAATACTCTTTGGGTAACGATAAAGCCAGGCCTAAAGCCCAAGCAAGTAAAGGCATTAATATAAACTGCAAGGCAATGCCAATAGCAACCCACTTAGGTTGTTGCAATACACGCTTGAAGTCTTCCGGTAATAAGGTAATACCCATGCCAAACATAATTAAGCCTAATAAAGGGATGATTAAAGGCTTTAGTTGGATAAAGAAATCGGGCTTGCTATAAGCGATAATAGCTAGTATTAATGCCCATAGCGGGAAAAAACGCATAAACATATTTTATTTGAGTCTCTTCGGATTCAATAATAATGCTAGGTAGAAAGTGCAAAGTATAGACTTAGTAAAGCGTCTAAGGCGAGATGAGTTTATAAGTAAATAGATAATTTGCTTAAGACTTAACGATAAATTACGCTATTGGGCTAAGCATATGATTGCTTGTAAAGCCTGCCTGTCATCATGAAATCATGCAGGCTTGATATAATCGTTTTTTTTGAAACAGGATAAAACAATGCAATATGTGGTTACAGCTTATGACTACACTGATGCTAGTGCGTTAGATAGGCGTCTTGCAATGCGTGATAAGCACCTGGCCGGTTTGGCCGCGCTGCGCGAAACAGGCAATTTTATCAGTGGTGGCGCTATTGTTGACGATAGTGGCAAAATGATTGGTTCCTCGGCACATGTCGAGTTTGTCGACCAGGATGCTCTGAATCAATGGCTGGATAATGATCCCTATGTCACAGGCAATGTCTGGGAGCATATCGAAGTTAAAGCGATTAAATTATTTGCGGGCTAGTGTTTATTTGAAAACATCAGGCATGTAGTCAAGCGAGGTTGGTCCTTAACAGAAGGTACAGCGTGGAAATAATACAAGATGACCTAACAGGTCAGGAGATTATTGCCCTATTAGCTGAGCATATGGCTGCTATGCAAGCCGTGTCACCGCCAGAGAGTCGGCATGCACTTGATCTTGAGGGCTTGCGTCAGGACGATATTACTTTTTGGAGCTTATGGGATGGCGATAAGTTGGCAGGCTGTGTGGCATTAAAAACCTTGGATAACGGGCACGGTGAAATAAAGTCTATGCGTACGGCAGCAGCTTACTTGCGTCGTGGTGTGGCAGCGCAGCTGTTGCAGTTTGTGATTAATGAAGCTAAAAAACGCAATTATCAAAAACTTAGTTTAGAAACGGGTTCAATGCGGTACTTTGAACCTGCAAGAAAGTTGTATCAGAAGTTTGGCTTTGAGTATTGCCAACCTTTTGCGAGCTATAAAGAAGACCCAAATAGTGTGTTTATGACCAAACGCATTTGAAGCTATTGAATGAATAGCATTAGCTGCTGATTAAATAACCTTATTCAAGCAGCAGAATATCGCCATCTTTAATTTCTATTGAGACAGGCATTAGGTTTGAACCTCGGCATGGACCTGCAACACATTGGCCAGAATTTATTTTGAACAATGCGCCATGTAATGAGCATTGAATAAAATCTTTATCTCGATTTAAAAATGAGCTGCTTTGCCAATTCAGTGGAGCACCAACATGTGGGCAAATATTACGATAAGCATAAAGTGCATCATTGTGCTTTACGACAAAAAAACGTTTGCTTTCATCATCGGGGTGTAAATCAATGGCGATTGAGCCAGGGTCCTCAAGCGCACTCACAGAACAAAGTATAGTGTTTGTCATCAGCGTTAAATTAATACTGTGCGGTTACGGCCAGTGCTCTTGGCTTGATACAGTGCTTGATCAACTTTTTGTAAAAACATTTCGATATTATTATCGTTGCTTGGTTGGATTACTGTGCCGCCAATGCTAACACTGACTTGATTGATTTCATCAGGCCTTTTATGTGGCATGGCAAGCTGTAAAACCCGCTGATGAATGCGGTTGGCTAGTTGTTTAGCGCCTGGCACGCTGGTATTAGGTAGCAGCATAATAAACTCTTCGCCACCAAAGCGAGCAACGAAGTCACGTGGCCGCCGAATAACACCCACAATTTCTTCAGCAATACGCTTTAAACAGTGGTCGCCTTGTAAGTGTCCAAAGTTGTCGTTATACATTTTGAAAAAATCAACATCGATCATCAGTGTTGCCATTGTATGGCCTTCACGTAAATGATCTGCCCATACTTCTTCCAGGCGCTGGTTAAAATAACGACGGTTATAGGTGCCAGTGAGTTCGTCTATGGTGGAGATGCGTTGTAAATCCTGATTTGCACTGGATAGACGTTTATTGGCGGTTTGTAATCGGTCAGCAAGCTGCTCAGATCGGTAGCGATATATCAGGCTATCGAGCATAAAGCGTTTGAACAAAATGCTGGTGAGTATCATCATAATCAAATACATTAATGATAATAAGCCCAGTAATTTTACCGGAGTGGCATCATTGCTGAGATAGAAAAAGGTCAATGGTGCGATAATCAGCGTAATATAAACAGCATACGCTTTTTGGCTGATGGCCATTGTCGGCAATGCACCACTGGCAATGCCCATGATCAGCAAGGTGAATAATGTCTGGCTATGCAGTGGCAAGCCTTTAAAAAATAGAAATACCGCAAAGCTAATCGAGCTAGCTGAGAGCAATGCCATTATAACGAACAGCGCCTGCCAAAGTTGCGGTTTAATTTCTTCACCTTTGCCGCTAGCGGCTTTATAGGCATAATAAAGGCCCAGCCTGAGAGCGACGATAAGAAAAGAGGCGATAAACCAATAGATAGCAGTCGTTTCACTGACTTCTTTCCAGCCCAGATAGGCAATCACAACATTGACAATCAATAGTACCGATACTGTTATTGGAAAGGCATTAAAAGCGAAGCGGATCTGTTCGGTGAGAATCTTAGGTGTGATTTTTGCTGGCTTGTTGGAGGTCGATGTCATAGCTTTGCTGGTTTTGTTCTAGTTATTTTGTATACCGCTGGCGTCTTCTATAACGCCCAAGGACTTTACTGTCATAATAGATAAGCTAGCATATATCCACTATTTATAGTGCCTGATTATAGACTGATATAGAGGAAATATATCATTTATGAGTGAAATTTTACTGACCAAGCGGACAATTGCTATTCCTGAGAGCCGTCAACTGAATATTTTGGCCGATATGTTGGAAAAGCGTGGGGCAACCGTATTGCGCTGTCCACTGGTTTCTATCCTTGATGCACCGAATGCTGAGCCTATTAATGGCTGGTTGCAAGCGTGTATCGCCCAGCCCTATGATGACTTTATTGTGCTGACCGGTGAAGGTATCAGGCGCTTATGCGGCTTTGCCGAGCGGGCGGGGATACTCAGTGATTTTACCCAGGCTCTGGCCAGTATGCGCATACTGGCCAGAGGCCCCAAACCAGGACAGGCTTTAAAAGCACTGGGCCTCAAGCCGACGATGATTGCTGAACAACCAACGACTGATGGCGTGATTAGCAGTTTGGCGCAATTGGATCTTAGCCAGCGGCGGGTTGCGGTGCAGCTCTACGGCGAAGACCCCAATACCAAGCTAATAGACTATCTACAGCAACGCGGTGTGCAGGCCACTACCGTTGCGCCTTATGTTTATGCATCTGACAGTGATGATCAGCAAGTGATTAAGCTGATCGAGCAGCTGGCCGCAGGGAATATTGATGCCATCACCTTTACCAGCCAGCCACAATATAAGCGTATGCGCAAAGTGGCTGAAAAAAACGATTTGCAAACACAGTTAGCGCAAGGTCTCGCTGGCACGATGGTGGCAGCAGTTGGGCCGGTGGTGGCTGATGTGTTGCAGGCAGCCGGGGTGAGAGTCGATTTGATGCCAGAGTCTGCGTATTTTATGAAACCGATGGTGACTGCCTTAGCCAAGGCATTTGCAGAAAAAACCGCTGCTAGCTGAGATCTTGTTGGTTTTTCTGAGCGTTGTCTTCAAGGGTTTGCTGCATATGATCATGTTTCATAATCATAAACACCGATAATAGAATGGCCGGAATACCTAAAATGGCGGCATAAGTAAAAAATAATGGATAACCATAATGATCGACAACCACACCCGAAAAGCCGCCGGTGAATTTGGCGGGCAAGGTCATTAAAGAGGAAAACAACGCATACTGTGTCGCGGTATAAGCCTGATTGGTTAGGCTGGATAAATAAGCAATAAACGCCGTGCTTGCTAGGCCGCCGCTGATATTATCTGCGCTGATAACAATAGCCAGATAGAGCTTTTCAGGTGCCTGTTGCGCCAGCCAGACAAAACATAAGTTGGTGCTGGCAACCAAAATAGCCCCAAGCAGCAATGGTTTTAAAATACCATAGCGGACAACCAGGCTGCCGCCGAGTGCCGCACCGACGATGGACATAAAAAAACCATAGGCTTTGGAAATTTCTGCGATTGTGGCTTTGCTATAACCTAAGTCTAAATACAAGGGGTTCGCCATCACCCCCATCGTAATATCGCTAAGCTTATACAAGCCAATCAATGCCAGAATAATAAGGGCATAGCGTCCATTACGCACAAAGAAGTCGGTAAAAGGGCAGACTACCGCGCCTAAAAACCAGGCACCAAAGCGCTTTAGCAATGACGGTAGCGCGGCATGCTTTTCAAGAAACTGCTGAACCCGAGGTTCTTGTAAGATGCTTTTCGCTGCTTGTCTTGCTGTCGGTTCAGCCACCAGGAGTGTGGTGATAATGCCTAACAGCATTAAACCTGCCATGGCCTGATAGGCCCGCATCCAGGAAGCGTATTCAGCAACAAATAAAGCCCCCGCACCTGCGGCTAACAAGGCCACGCGATAGCCAAGAATATAAGCTGCAGCCATTGCGCCTTGGTAATCTTCTTCCAAGGCTTCTATTCGATAAGCATCAATGCTGATGTCTTGCGTAGCCGAAGCAAAGGCAACTAGCAAGGCAAAGACTGCGAGCAGCGCAAGCTGCTCGGTAGGATCCATGGCTGCCATGCCTAATAAACCGATGATGATGCCCAGTTGCCCGAGTAAAATCCAGCTGCGTCGATGCCCCAGCTTAGCGGTTAGCAGCGGTAGGCTAAGGTGGTCGATAACCGGTGCCCAAAACACTTTGATCGAGTAAGTAATACCAATCCAACTAAAAAAACCAATGGTTGTACGGCTAACACCGAAGTCCCGCAGCCAGGCCGATAAGGTAGAGAAAACCAGTAAAAAAGGCAGGCCTGCTGAAAAACCCAGAAACACCATCGCGACCACTCGCGGGCGGCAATAAATTCGCCAGGCATCTGCCCAGCTATGTATGCCCTTAGGCGATGCTGGTGTCATTCAATATCCATTGCGTAGTCAATAATCAGCGGTGCATGGTCGGAAAAGCGTTCATCCTTATAAATATCCACTGCGGTGATGTTGTCTTGTAAGCCAGGGGTGACAATCTGGTAATCAATCCGCCAGCCGACATTCTTGGCCCAGGCCTGGCCACGGTTTGACCACCAGGTGAACTGGTCTTCTTCGGTATTAATGACTCTAAATGCATCGATATAGCCGGCATCATCGAATAACTGGTCTAGCCAGGCACGCTCCTCAGGTAAGAATCCAGAGTTTTTCAGGTTACCGCGCCAGTTTTTTAAATCGATTTTTTTATGGGCAATATTCCAGTCACCACAAATAATGTATTCCCGCCGCTTGCGCCGCAGACCTTTTAAATAAGGCATAAAAAAATCCAGAAAGCGAAATTTGGCGGCCTGGCGCTCTTCGCTCGATGAACCAGAAGGCAAATACAGCGAGACTACCGATAAGCCTTTAAACTGGACTTCCAGATAACGGCCTTCCCTGTCAAATTCGCCACCATCGTCAATGCCGCGAATCACTTTGGTGGGCTTATGCTTGCTGTAAATAGCCACGCCGCTATAGCCTTTTTTTTCGGCATCAAAATAGTAGCAGTGATAACCCTCTGGGTGAAAAACAGCATCACTGAGCTGGTCTATCTGGGCTTTGGTTTCTTGTATGCAAATAACATCCGCTGCCTGTTGAGGCAGCCAGTCAAAAAAACCTTTGCGGGCAGCAGCCCGGATCCCGTTGGCATTCAGAGATATAATACGCATTATTGTGAAAAGTAGTTGTCCAATAAAAAGGGGTACTTTAGCATGAACGCCGACGAATATAAGCTGTGGAAGTGAATATGGAAAATTATCAGAAAGCTTTTTTAGAATTTGCTATTCAAGAAGGGGTATTGCGCTTTGGCGAGTTTACCTTGAAATCCGGGCGTGTCAGTCCTTACTTTTTCAATGCCGGTTTGTTTAATACCGGACAGTCGCTGGCTAAGCTTGGCCGCTTTTATGCACAGGCGATTATTGAGGCTGATCTTGAGTTTGATGTGATTTTTGGCCCGGCCTACAAGGGAGTGCCACTAGCCGTGGCCACATCGATTGCGCTGGCTGAACAGCATGGCCGCAATATACCCTATGCCTTCAATCGTAAAGAGGCCAAGACGCATGGCGAAGGGGGCAATATTGTTGGGGCCGCATTGGATGGGCAGCGTGTACTGATCATCGATGATGTCATCACCGCTGGCACAGCTATTCGCGAGGCTGTGGAGATTATCCAGGCTGCGGGTGCCGAGATTAGCGCAGCTGTGATCTCCTTAGATCGGCAGGAGCGCGGTGCAGGTGATTTATCAGCGATTCAGGAAGTTGAGGCAAATCTCGGTATTAAGGTGGTCAGTATTGCAGCATTGTCAAATTTACTGACGTTTATAGCGCACCAAGATGCCTTGGCGCCACACCGTGAAGCGATGCAGATTTATCAAAAAAATTACGCTGTATAGATAAAATTGTTAAGCATGTTTGAGTTTACGCCGATACTAGGCCTATACTTGTAGAAACGTTTTTTGCAGTGAGCGAGCCATGGATAAGTCACATTATTTGAGTGTTACAGTGCTTTTGAGCCTAGCGATGTTACAGCCAGCATCTGCTGCCCGTTTGTATAAATGGGTTGATGAAAATGGTGTGGTGCATTACAGCGATAAAATGACCGCTGATCAAGCAAATAAACAGCATGAGCAGCTTAATGACCAGGGTGTTGTCACTAAGAATGTTGGTCGGCAAAAAACAGAGCAAGAGCGTGAGCAGGAAAAAGCGAGCGTCGAGGCTGAAGTAGAAGCTCGTAAAAAAGTCGCGCTGGAAAATGCCAGGAAGCGCGCCAAAGATAAAATAATTCTCGATACGTACACAACAGAACGTGATTTATATTTAATGCGCGACAGCCATGTTGCTGATATAACGTCGATGATTAATTTAACCAAAAGTAATATCGAAAGTTTAAAGCGCAAAATCAAAGAAACACAAAATTACGTTGATGTTAGTAGAGAAGGTGGCCGCGATGTGCCTGAGTCTACAAAGAAAAAGTTAATTAAAGATAAACGGCAGTTAGATCGGTATACCCAATATGTGGTTGATAAAGAATCGGAAAGAAAAAAAATTATTAAAAAGTTTGATCATGACCTGCAGCGTTTTCGTGAGTTAAAAGGCATCGTTGATGACACGCAGGCCGAGGAAGTTGATACCGCTAATTCAGCTGAGACTAAGGCACCGGCAGCGGATAGCAATCCAACGCAAGCCGCTAACATCAGTGTTAGTCAAGACTAAACAATGCTCGTGCTAAGCACGGATTAACGTGCCGACACCTTCATCGGTAAACAATTCTAGTAGAACAGCGTGTTCAACCCGGCCATCGATAATATGCGATGTTGCTACACCAGAGGCAATTGCATCTAAGGCGCACTGTATCTTGGGTAACATGCCACCGTAGATCGTGCCATCATTGATTAAGCCCTGCACATCTGAGGGCTTTAAGCCAGTTAATAATGTGTCATTTTTATCCAAAATGCCGGGCGTATTAGTTAGCAGCAAAAGCTTTTCTGCTTTGAGTACTGAGGCCATTTTACCGGCTACCGTATCAGCATTAATGTTATAGGACATGCCATCCTGGCCTACACCAATGGGTGCGATGACGGGAATAAAATCGCCATTGTCGAGCATATCAACGACTGATGGGTCGATAGTGTCGACTTCACCCGTATGGCCCATATCGATCATTTCCGGTGTTTTCGCCTCAGGGGTATTGCGCGATAGCGTGACTTTTTTGGCACGGATAAGCTGGCCGTCTTTACCGGTTAAGCCGACAGCTTTGCCACCATGTCGGCTGATTAAGTTGACGATTTGTTTGTTGACCAGGCCGCCGAGGACCATTTCGACAACATCCATCGTCTGACTGTCGGTAACGCGTAAGCCATCAATAAATTGACTGGTAATACCCATTTTATCCAGCAGTTGGCCAATTTGTGGGCCACCGCCATGAATGATAACGGGGTTTAGGCCAACTTGTTTCATAAGCACTACATCACGCGCAAAGCTGCTTTGTAATTTTTCATCGACCATGGCGTTACCGCCATACTTAATCACAATGGTTTTGCCGCTGTGCTTTTGTATATACGGGAGTGCCTCAGTTAAAACTGTGGCAACTTGAATTGCTGCTTGATTATCCATGGGGGTATTTTACCTCTCTGTTATACAAAGCACACCTGGAAAATGCATTCAGATAGTGCTTAGGCAGGCCATTCCCGCGAATGACTGCAGTAGGCCAAAGCCGAAGCGTTGCTTATTGCTATTAGGATAAAAAAGTCAGGGACATAGCCGATGGAGCAATTGAGCTAGATGCCCAGTCGAGCTGGGCATGACAGTTATGCTGCAATGTGTCTATCTGTTAGCGGTTATTCCCGCGAACGACTGCAGAAGGCCAAAGTCGCAGCGGGAACCCAGTTGCTTGCTGATTAATACGGCAGTGCGAGCGTACTATCGACTTTAAGCATTTGCTCTTTGAACGCCTGCTGAATGCGCGCCAGTGCGGCTTCGCTGTTGGCTTCAAAGCGCAATACCAGCATAGGTGTGGTATTTGAGGCGCGAACCAGGCCCCAGCCATCAGCAAAATCAGCTCGAAGGCCGTCAATGTCGGTGATTTCAGCATCAGCGAATTGTGCCTGCTTAATAAACGCGTCGATAAAGGCATAATGCTCGCCTTCAGCGAATTTAATATTCAACTCTGGCGTATTCACGCTGTCTGGCAGTGCTGCAAAAATATCTTTCGGCGCACGTGAGTCTTTGGAAAGAATCTCTAATAAACGGATGGCGGTATATAAGCCATCATCAAAACCATACCAGCGCTCTTTAAAAAAGATATGGCCGCTCATTTCACCGGCCAGCAGTGCGCCGGTTTCTTTCATTTTGGCTTTAATTAATGAATGGCCCGTGCGCGACATAATCGGCTGGCCGCCATGCTCGGCGATAGCATTTTTTAAATGTGTTGAGCATTTCACGTCAAAAATAACTTTGCTATCCGGGTTACGCGCTAATATATCAGCGGCATATAAAATCATTTGTCTATCTGGCCAGATAATATTGCCATCGCCATCAATAACGCCTAAACGGTCACCATCGCCATCAAAAGCCAAACCGATATCAAGCTGCTCATCTTGAATGACTTTTAACAGGTCTTGTAAGTTAGCTTCTTTGCTTGGGTCAGGGTGATGGTTTGGGAAAGTGCCATCGATATCACAGAATAGTTCGATAGGTTGTAAGTTCAGTGCTTTGAATAATTTAACAGCAGCTTCACCAGCGGCGCCATTGCCCGCGTCAACAGCGAATTTTAATGGGCGTTCTATCTTCGCATCGCCAACAATACGCTCGATATACGTATCAACAATATCTTCTTGTGAGTATTTGCCTGCTCCATCGACAAACTGCTCGGCCTGGATTCTTTGATAGAGTGCCTGAATTTCATCGCCGTGTAATGTGCCACCAGCCAGCATCATTTTTAAACCATTGTATTCCGGTGGGTTGTGGCTACCGGTAATCATAATGCCAGTGCCAGTATTAAAGTGATGGGTGGCAAAATATAAAATAGGCGTTGGTACCAGACCGATATCAATAACGTCACGACCTGCTGACTGTAGACCTTTGGCAAGTGCTTGTGCCAATTCAGGGCTAGATAAGCGGCCATCGCGGCCAATAACCACTGTCTGTTGATCTTTTTCAGCGGCGGCAGAGCCAAAAGCGCGGCCAATAATCTCAACAACCTCTGGTGTTAATACTTCAGAGACAATGCCTCGAATATCGTAGGCGCGAAAAATACTTGGAGATACACTCATTACAAATCCTTAAAAATTATATTAATTTAATGTCGCCCGGAAGAGCCGAAGCCACCTTCACCACGAGAGCTTTCGATAAAGTCATCAACAATATCAAAATCTGCTTGTACAACAGGCACTAACACAAGCTGTGCAATTCGTTCACCCGGTTCAATAACAAAGCGGCTTTGTCCACGGTTCCAGCAGGAAACAAAGAGCTGCCCTTGATAATCTGAATCAATTAAACCCACCAGATTGCCTAATACAATGCCATGTTTATGACCCAGGCCTGAGCGTGGTAAAATCATCGCAGCATAGTTAGGGTCTTCTATATAGATGGCTATACCCGTAGCGATCAAGGTTGTTTCACCTGGCGGTAATTCAATTGGTTCTTCAATACAGGCTCTTAAGTCCAGGCCTGCAGAGCCTTGTGTTGCATACTCTGGTAAAGGAATATCTTTACCGAGTCTGGGATCAAGAATTTTTAGCTGTAGTTTTTTGCGCATTGTTTTTGGGTTCTTTTTGCGATGCTGATAACCTCTCCGCCAGCAAAGCAATTAATTGTCGTGCTAATTTATTTTTTGCTGTTTTCGCAAGCTGTCTATGACCGCCTTGCCAAAAAACATCTAAAGCATTGTCATCAGCATTAAACCCTAAACCATCACCGACTTGATTTGCTGCGATCATATCAATGCTTTTGCGTCGTAATTTGAGCTGTGCATTACTGGCAACATCATTGGTCTCTGCAGCAAAGCCTAAGGTGAATGGCGGCTTAGGCATCGCGGCAACTTCAGCTAATATATCAGGATTCTTGATCAGGCTCAGTTCAAGCGTATCAGCGTTTTTTTTCAGTTTTATGTGACTGGGCTCAGCCAAGCGATAATCTGCGACGGCCGCACAAGCAATAAATACATCGGCAGTTTGCGCCTGTGCCATTGCCTGGCTGTACATATCCAGGGCACTCTCGACGCGAATAAGCTTAATACCCTCAGGTGCAGCCAAGTTAACTGGCCCGCTGATCAGGGTAACACTGGCACCCGCTTCCTGGGCCGCAGCAGCTAAAGCATAGCCCATCTTGCCTGAGCTATGATTACTGATAAAGCGTACCGGGTCTATCGCTTCACGTGTTGGGCCAGCGGTAATCAGGAGTTGTTGTCCAGCCAGTGATTTATGCATAAACAAGCCAGCCAACTGCTCGACCAGCTGTAGCGGTTCGAGCATACGGCCTGCACCCACTTCGCCACAGGCCTGATCACCTTCACCGGGACCGAAGATAGCAACGCCGCGGCGTATCAGAGTAGCGACATTTTCCTGGGTGGCCTGATTGGACCACATAAGACGATTCATCGCCGGGGCAATCGCCAGCGGTGCATCGGTGGCAAGACAAAGCGTTGTTAAAAGGTTGTCTGCCTGACCCTGTGCCAGTTTGGCCAGGGTGTTTGCGCTGCAGGGCGCAATCAATATGGCATCTGCCCAGCGAGCCAGCTCAATATGCCCCATAGCTGCTTCGGCAGCAGTATCAAATGTTGTGATCCGCACTTCACGGCCCGATAAGGCTTGAAACGTGAGAGGCGCAACGAACTCTGTTGCTGATTGCGTCATAACAACCTGTACTGTGCAACCATGGTCTTGTAGTCGACGAACCAAATCGGCACTTTTATAAGCGGCAATACCTGCGGTGACGCCGAGGAGAATACGTTTGTTTGCTAGAGTGTTCATAATCGCTAATTTTACCAGAAGTCGTTACAATAAGGACTATCATGCCGGCCTGATTTCTAAAATTAATAAATATATCAATAACAATCGATAACAATGCTATGACGCATGATAATAGGGAGAAACAATGGCAATTAAAGACTGGCCTGCTTCCGAGCAGCCACGTGAAAAGTTGTTAAGCAAAGGTGCACAAGCACTGTCTGATGCCGAGCTATTGGCCATTTTTTTAAGAACAGGCACCAAAGGATTATCGGCGATTGATCTGGCCCGCAAGGCCGTGCAGCGTTTTGATGGTTTGGCTAATTTATTGCGTGCCGATCAACAGTCTTTTTGTAATTTAGTCGGCTTGGGCCAGGCAAAATATGTGCAGTTACAAGCGGTTATGGAAATTGCCCGCCGTTATATGCTGCAGACCATGCAACGAGGTCAGGCGTTAGAGTCAGCCTGTCAAACACGGCAGTTTTTAGCATTGCAGTTAAAAGACTATAAGCATGAAGTTTTCGCCTGTCTGTTTCTTGATAGCCGTAACCGCGTTATTGCCTTCGAAGAGTTGTTTCGTGGCAGCATCGATAGTGCGCAGGTCTATCCGCGTGAAATTATCAAACAGGCGTTGCACTATAATGCGGCATCTGTCATTTTGGCGCACAACCACCCTTCCGGCGATCCGCAGCCGAGTGAGTCTGACAAGCGAACGACACAGCGTATCAAAGCTGCGATGGACTTAGTCGATATTCGTGTGCTGGATCATATTGTTATTGGTGACTGCCAAAGCCTATCATTTGCAGAGACAGGCTTACTCTGAGCAAATAGCAGTGAGCAGGGCAATACCGCTGATGTGCAGTGTCTGACGAACAGCGAGGCTAGCGGGCTCGTTTGATACTGCCCCAGCTAAACTCTTCTACATTACTACCAGTAGGTTTGTCCGGTGTATCAGCTCGTTGCTTGGGCAGTGTTAAGCGATAATTAGCTCTTAAGCGATTTGGGTCGCCATTAACAAAGGCAGCGGGGTTAAGGGTCACGATAGACTGCATTAAGCTTTGTTGAGCGTTTGGCTGCTTGGGTAACAGCCTTGCGGCGATTTCACTCAGGCTCTCACCGGGTAATACATCCCAGTAGTCCTGACTTAATGAATAAATACGTACACGTTTACTTTCAGCCTGCACGCCAGCTGATAGCAGTAAGGCCGCCAGCACAGCACAGGTAATGATTAATGGTCGTCGTGTATTCATCGAAGTTGTCCGGTGGTTGAGCGCCAGTTGCTATTCTAGTGGCTATTATTTATGAAAGCGGGTGCAATGTGAAGGCTTCTTCAAGGGCCTGCATCAATATTTGTAGGTGTTTCTCAGAATGCATCGACGACAAAGTGACGCGTAGTCTGGCGGTGTCGGCTGGTACGGTTGGTGGACGGATGGCGCTAACAAAAACACCTTTTTTGAGCAGGGTCTCGCTGATGGCGCTGGCCGTTTTGCTGTCACCAATATGAATCGCCTGAATGGGGGTGGTCGAGGGCAAAACCGGCAAGCCCAATTGACGGGCAAACTGCTGAAATTGTGTAATCAGTTGCTGTAAGTATTCACGCCGCCAGTTTTCACGTTGCACAATTTGTAAGCTGGTGCGGGTTGCCTCAGCGATAGCGGCGGGTAAGGCCGTGGTATAAATATAGCTGCGTGCTTTTTGAATCAGCATCTCGATCAGTGCTTCGTCGCCTGCGACAAAAGCGCCAAAAGTACCAAACGCTTTGCCCAGCGTGCCCATCAGGATGGGCACATCCTGAGGGCTAAGATTATCCAAGGCTAGGCTGCCCTGGCCGCGTTCACCCAGCACACCGATGCCATGCGCATCATCGACCATCAGCCAGGCAGCTTGTTGTTGGCATACAGTTGCCAGTTTTGATAAGGGCGCGATATCGCCATCCATACTAAAGACAGCGTCTGTCATGACCAGTCGCCGGGCGTTTTGGCGTTTGTGTTGCTGCTTTATCAGCTGTTGTTCCAGGTCGTTAACATCAGCATGTTGATAGCGGCTAAAACGTGCGCCGCAGACGATACCGGCATCCAGTAAGGAGGCATGGTTTAAGCGGTCTTCAAAAATAGCATCACCGCGCCCCAGCAGGGCGGTGGCAATGCCCTGGTTGGCCATATAACCGGTGGAAAAAAGCAATGCACGCTCACGGCCGGTAAAGGCCGCCAGTTCTTCTTCTAAGGCATGGTGTGCGCTAGAGTGACCGCTGATCAAGTGTGCTGCGCCACTGCCATTGCCCCAGCGTTGTAGCGCATTGCGAAAGGAATAGTTTATTTCAGGGCTATTGGCCAAACCCAGATAGTCATTGCTGCAAAAGTTGATGACCTTATGCTCATCAATGACCATATCAGCTCCAGGCGCAGAGTGACTAATACGCCGTTTGCGATATAAGCCTGCTGCTTTAAGTGCTGCTAGCTCTTCTTGTAAGCTGTTCATCGGCTGCCAAAAAATGGTTGAGTCACATAGCGCAGTTTAGCAGCTTGCGAAGGCTTGGTATTACTGCCCACTTAACAAAGCGTTAGCACTATCTCGCATTGCCAGCAGCGGCGAGCTTATCACAATGCACAGCTGCGCTGGCAGCTTCACCGGCATCGCCTGCTTGGGTTTGCAAAGGTGATATACCCAGCTTATTAAATAAAGCCAGATCGGCATTCGCTTCTGGGTTGTCTGTTGTTAACAGCTTTTCGCCATAGAAAATAGAGTTCGCACCAGCAAAAAAACATAAGGCCTGCGTTTCATCAGACATATCAGTGCGGCCTGCCGAGAGGCGTACATAAGATTTCGGCATGATAATGCGGGCAACTGCAATGGTGCGAATAAATTCCAGATGATCGAGTTGCTCTTTGCCATGTAAAGGTGTGCCTTCAACTTGTACTAACATATTGATTGGCACCGATTCAGGGTGTTGGGGTAGGTTAGCCAGTTGCACCAGCAGGCGTGCTCGGTCTCGACGTTGTTCGCCCATACCAACAATACCGCCGCTACAAACATGAATACCGGCATCACGGACATTACCCAGTGTATCCAACCTATCTTGGTATGTGCGGGTGGTAATGACCTGGCCGTAGAATTCCGGTGAGGTATCCAGGTTGTGGTTATAGTAATCCAGGCCAGCTTCTTTCAGGCGTTGGGCCTGATTTGAATTGAGCATGCCGAGTGTGACACAGGTTTCCATGCCTTCAGCTTGTACTGCCTCGATCATCTCAACGACCACATCGAGGTTTTTATCCGTCGGATTACGCCAGGCAGCGCCCATACAAAAGCGGGAGGAGCCGTTATTTTTGGCAGCTCGGGCGGCTGCAACGACCTCTTCAACAGGGAGGAGGCGCTCTTTTTCCAGGCCAGTGTCATAATGTGCACTTTGTGGGCAATAGGAGCAATCTTCAGGGCAGGCGCCGGTTTTGATACTTAATAAAGTACTGATTTGCACTTCATTGGGGTCAAAGTGCTGCCGGTGTAGGCTTTGTGCTCTAAACAATAAATCGTTAAAAGGTAAGGAAAACAAAGAGATAACTTCGTCTGTCTGCCAATCATGGCGCACAATTGCTGCATTTTCAGTCATAATTAAGCTCAATAATATAAAAAACCTGCGGGCAGTTTAGTGCGATAAATCTGCTTGTCAACTTTAGGGCTTAACAATGGTTTACAAATGGATAGATACGCTCTCCGGCATGCTCTACCCACCGGTGTGTGCGCTGTGTGATGCGGCTGGTGATTATCTGGATAAAGGGGAAGCGCTGGATCTCTGTGCGGCTTGCCGACAGGACCTAGTGGTACTGCAAGACAGTTGTCGCGGTTGCGGACTACCACTGCCACGGGCAATAGCGAAATCGGGTACTGGAATAAAGGCAGCCTGCGGGCAATGCTTACAGCAGCCACCGGCTTTTGATGCCTGCTATAGCCTGTTTGAATATGCGCCACCGCTGAGCCGCTTATTGCACGGATTTAAGTATCAAGGCAAGCTCGCCCAGGGGCAGATACTGGCAGCACTGTTTGCCCGATATATTAAAGATCAGGTTAAGCCAATGCCCGAGATCATCATTCCAGTGCCCTTGCATAAAGCCCGTCTGCGCGAGCGCGGTTTTAATCAGGCAACAGAAATCGGTCGTTATTTAGCCAGGTATTTGGCTGTGCCAATCGCTTATGATATTTGTGAGCGGCATAAGCCGACACAGCAGCAAAGTGGTTTGTCCGCAGTTGAACGCAGGGCTAACTTGCGGCAGGCATTTCGCTTGCGCCAAAGGCTTGTAGCAAAACATATTGCGCTAGTCGATGATGTGATGACAACCGGTGCCACGATCAATGCATTGGCTCGGCTGCTGAAACAACAGGGCGCTGAATCTGTGCAAGCCTGGGTGGTGGCAAGAACACTGCCTGAGTAAGTTAACTCAAAGCGCGTTGGCTTTAGCTATTGATGGCGAGTGCTTGCCAGTAAAGTTGTAAGTAATGTAAGGCTAAACCGATAAAAATGGCCATGCCAAAATAATTGTTATTTAAAAAAGCTTTAAAGCACTTGGCAGGATCACGGTCTTTAATTAAATAATATTGATAAATAGCTAAACAAGTCGCAACGATGACACCGCTGTAATACCAGAGCGATAAATCCAAACGGCGACCCACGAACAATAGTGATAGCAATACCAGCCCTTGTAAAAACATAATAATCAGTACATCAGCTTCGCCAAATAAAATCGCTGTCGATTTCACGCCAAGTTTTAAATCATCTTCTCTGTCAACAATGGCGTACATAGTGTCATAAGCGGTTGTCCACAAAACCGCTGCTGTAAATATCAGCCAGGTGATGCGAGGCAGTGTGTCAGTTTGGGCGGCAAACGCCATTGGGATTGCACAGGCAAAGGCGGCTCCCAGAATCACTTGAGGTAAATAGGTTAAGCGTTTAGAAAAAGGATAGAACGTTGCCAGAGCAACTGCAGCTAATGATAAATAAACTGTCAGGCGATTCATCAACAGAACTAAAGCAAAAGCGGCTAAACATAAAAATACAAAAACCAGCAGGGCCTCACGAGGGCTGACCTTACCGGTGGCAATGGGGCGTGATTCAGTGCGTTTGACATGGCCATCAATTTTGCGATCGGCAAAGTCATTAATCGCGCAGCCAGCAGAGCGCATCAGTACAGTGCCAAGCACAAACACGATAAGCACAAGTAAATCCGGCATGCCATCGGCGGCAATGAGCAACGCCCATAGTGTAGGCCAAAGTAATAAAAAAATACCAATAGGCTTATCCAGACGGCATAAATAAGCGTATTGTATTAATCGGTCTTTAATAAACTGATACTGCGGCGACTGGCCAATAGCATGGATAGTTTGTCGGGTTTTAGTATAGATACGTGTGGCTGTGCGCCAACAATACTGCAGGCTACGCTGACAACCGCGTAGTGTCAGTTGCAAACCACGCAATAAACGCTTGCCCAGTTGCAAGCAAAGCTGGCCTAAAGTAATAAGCAACGCTTTAAGTTTGGATTGCATATGCTGTGAAGTCAGTATAGTGTTGAATGATTGCTGAACATGATGGCAATATTGCCATAAGGTATTGCAATAGTGTAACAAAACCCGGCCAAGGAGCACCTGTTTTTGTTTAAATCCACCTTGATAGCCGGTATGGGGTTTATATAATGATTGCAGCAGCGCTTTCTAACGATATCAAACAGATTGGTAAAACATGAATACAGATTATGATGTGTTGGTAATAGGTGGTGGCAGTGGTGGCATCGCGATGGCAAATAGAGCAGCCAGCTATGGCATGCGTTGTGCGGTGTTCGAATATAAACATGTTGGCGGCACCTGCGTGAATGTTGGCTGTGTGCCTAAAAAAGTTATGTGGTATGCCGCTGAGATTGCGCAGTCACTGCATAATGCGGCAGATTACGGCTTTGGTGAGCATAGTACAGCGCTGGACTGGTCACACTTAGTACACAATCGCCAAGCTTATATTGAGCGTTTGCATGGTATTTATAAACGCAACTTTGATAAAAACGGTGTGAGTTATATCGAAGGGCAGGCGCGCTTTGTCAGTGAGCATGTGATAGAAGCCAATGACCAACAATATCAGGCTAAACATATCTTAATTGCGACCGGTGGCCAGCCACTGATACCCGCAATACCCGGTGCCGAGCTGGGGATTACCTCCGATGGCTTTTTCGAATTAAGCCAGCAGCCACAACGCGCGATAATAGTGGGTGCTGGCTATATTGCGGTTGAATTAGCCGGTGTATTAGCCAGTCTCGGTACTCAAGTGCGTTTAGTGTTGCGCAAAGACCGCCCGATTCGGGCTTTCGATCTTATGTTGCAAGACAAGCTGCTCGAAGCCTTGCAGCAACAAGGCATTGAAGTGTTGACCCATACACAAATCAGCGCTGTTGAAAAAACGACGACCGGTTTAACGATTAGCACTGATCAAGATCAGTCTTTAGAGACAGATTGCTTACTATGGGCCATTGGCCGTTCGCCAAATACTGAAGATCTGGGTCTGGCGCAGGCAGGCGTGCATAAAGATGCAAAAGGCTTTGTGCCAACAGATGAATATCAAAATACCAATGTGCCGGGTATCTATGCTGTGGGTGATGTGACAGGTAGAATCGCTTTAACCCCTGTGGCTATCGCAGCCGGGCGACGCTTATCCGACAGATTATTTAATAATATGCCAGAGCGACATTTGTGCTATGACAATATTGCCACCGTTTTGTTTACCCACCCACCGATTGGCACGGTAGGCTTAACCGAAGACGAAGCTCGTCAGCGCTTTGGCGATAGTGTAAAAGTTTATAATACGGCTTTTACTGCGATGGCCAATACGTTTACTCAGCATAAGCCGCCAACAGCGATGAAGCTGATTGTGCAAGGTGAGGATGAGCGTATTGTTGGTTGTCATGTGATTGGGCCAGGTGCGGATGAGATGATGCAGGGATTTGCTGTCGCCATTCGTATGGGCGCGACCAAGCAAGATTTTGATGATACAGTCGCTATACATCCTACCAGCGCTGAGGAATTAGTCACAATGCGTTAATACATCTTAAGGAAGAGGGTGGTAGGTATGATCTGGAAGAAGCTACATTATGGTATTGGCTTAATCAGTATTGCCTTATTTATCTTGTCAGGCTTGCATATGTTTATGCATTTTCCAGTGTTGTATGAAGCCAATGAGGTTATTCGTTATCAATATCGTGCTAACCATATTTATATCCTTATGGCAGGCCTATTAAATTTGTTTGTCGGTTTGTATTTTCAATATGCTGTTGGTAAATGGCGCTTACGTTTGCAGGCATTGGGTTCTATCGCATTGCTCATAGCGCCTGCTGTACTCTATATGGCATTTAATCTCGAACCGCAACAGGCCTTACCTGCGAGAAGCTTGACTGTAATGGGTGTTAAGTTATGTTTTGTTGGAGGCTTTTTTCATTTTTTAGCCATGGCGGATATTAAAATTTTGCATATTGTTTTGAAAGATAAAGATAGTAATACTTAAATATGACTATAAAATCATTTGAGGGCGTTAGCCCTAAGATTGCAGAGAGTGCCTGGGTTGATGAGACGGCGTTAGTATTAGGTGATGTCACCTTAGGGTGTGATAGCAGCGTATGGCCTATGTGTGTTGTGCGTGGTGATATTAATAAAATTACTATCGGTGAGCGCAGCAATATACAGGATGGCAGCGTATTACATGTTACGCATGCCGGTGAGTTCAGTACTCATCCTGATGGTGCGGTGTTAACGATTGGTAATGGTGTTATTGTTGGTCACAATGTTAATTTGCATGGCTGTACTTTAGAAGATGAATGTTTAATCGGCATTGGTGCCATAATTATGGATAATGCCATTGTGCGTAAACATGCTTTAGTGGCTGCCGGCGCTGTCGTTGGGCCAGGTAAGGATTTAACAGGCGGCTATGTCTGGATGGGCAATCCTGTCAGGCAGGGCCGAGCACTGACTGAGAAAGAATTAGCGTTTTTTGAATATTCTGCCAATTATTATGTGAAACTCAAAGAACGCCATCGTCAAAATAGCTAGCCGGTATTGATAAACCAGCAGCTTGTTTGCAAATAGTGAACTATGCAGTGTCATCCAATTAAGTCGTTGTCACGTAATATTGAGTAGATACTCTCTTTATGCTGACGTGATTTACTCGTCGGTCTTTATTAATGCCTATCGAATTTACATTTTATGCAAAGGTGCAAACGTTATGCAGCGTGTAAAAATTACATTTGCCAATAAAAGTGGCCATCAACTATCGGCTTTATTAGAACACCCCAATAGCGATACTAAGGCTTATGCTATTTTTGCGCATTGTTTTACCTGCTCTAAAAATATTGCTGCAGCGAGTCGTATTAGTCAGGCCTTGGCAGACAAAGGCGTTGCGGTATTGCGTTTTGACTTCACTGGCCTGGGTAATAGCGAAGGTGATTTTGCCAATACCAATTTCTCTTCAAATGTTGATGATCTTGTCGCTGCTGCAGACTATTTAAAAGAACATTATGGGCCGGTCGATTTGCTTATTGGGCATAGCTTGGGCGGTGCTGCTGTAATCGCGGCAGCGCATCGTATTAAGGATAGTAAAGCTGTTGTCACATTAGGCGCACCTGCCGAACCTGCGCATGTTGCACACCTACTCGCAGGACATGCAGATGACATCATCACGCAAGGTGCTGCTGAAATATGTCTTGCGGGCCGCACGTTCACGATTAAAAAGCAATTTCTCGACGATATTAATCAACAAGATCAACAGCAACGAATCAGTCAGTTGCGTAAGCCTCTTTTAATTATGCACTCGCCAGTTGATGATACAGTGGGTATTGAAAACGCTGCTGAAATTTTTCAAGCAGCCAAGCACCCCAAGAGTTTTGTGAGTTTGGATCAGGCGGATCATTTGCTAAGCCAATCAGCCGATGCGCTGTACGTCGCCGATACGATTGCTGCTTGGGCAGGGCGCTATGTGTTGGCGCAAGCGGCACCTAGCAGCAGGCCGGTATTGCAAACGGGTGAAGTGCTAGTCAGTGATAAAGCAGCGAGCTTAAGTAATGATGTTTATACACAAGACCACCATTTATTAGCAGATGAGCCACTGAGTGTCGGTGGCCAGAATACTGGCCCTGACCCGTATAAATATTTACTTGCAGCACTTGGCGCATGTACTTCCATGACTTTACGCATGTATGCACAACATAAGAAGCTTGCACTAGATTCTGTTCAAATCAAACTCAAGCACAGTAAAATACACGCAGATGATTGTAGCGACTGTGAAACACAAACAGGGATGTTGGATTTAATCGAGCGTGAGGTTACTGTTGTTGGTGATTTAAACCAGCAACAACAGCAGCGATTATTAGAAATTGCTGATAAATGCCCGGTACATAAAACTTTAAGTGGTGAAATTAAAATAAAATCCGAGCTAAGTTGAATGATGAACGGAGCGCAATAAAAAACAGCAAGTTAATCGCGTATGACGATCAGAGCTTGCTGTAAAGGGGGGTGAAAAAAGAGTAGGGGTCTCTATTCACTTGTCGACTAACATCCGCAAAAAAATAAATCTATATTGCCGCTGTTGGAAAATATAATAGGGCTTTGAATGAATTTAGGAAATCACTCGAAAGGATGAAGTGGGCAGGATACAGCCGAGATTTATTAGAGTTGCATCACAAAAACCAATAAAACATTATTTGATGAGTTTAAATGCGCTTAGCTGACTTGGTGTTTGCGTATTAAAGCGGTAAAAAAAATGTGAATTGTATCACCTGTTGATTACCAGGCTTTGTCACGTTTGTATTGAAAGAACTCAAATTTGTATTCCAATAAAGTGTGATCTTTGTCTAATAATTCTTGTTCGTCTTCGGTGAGTAGATTGTAAGGTACACCGTCACTGCCACGAATTTCAATTTCACGGCGTAATGAAAAAGTGTAGTTATCTAACCAGCCCTGACATTGATCGAGGTTATCGATAAAGTCAATTTCATTCAGCGGTAACTTTTCCGGCATACTAAAATCATAAAACACTAATTCATTCGGTGTTGCCCAAGCAGAGCCATCAACAGCGAGCATTAAGCCATCTGGAGAAGGATAAATCGATGCCCAGCTAAAACCAAAGCTCTTACTGCCTTTTTCAGGTGTGTAAGCTTGCACAAGGCCTGTGCGTAAGTTGATAACAGAATAGGCTTGGTTATCTAAGCCGCAGATAAAATATTCATGACCATTAGTATGTGGTACCCAGGCATAACAAAAGTGGCCATGCTGACGACGAATTTCGGCTATTTTGCGATGGTTATCGACACATTTAATAATTGCATGCGTATGATTCCAACTATGGCGGTCTTCGCTATAGCGATAGATAATAATCTGAAATTTTCCCGAAGGTGAGTTCTCCACCCGTTTGGAGTCGGCGGGCTGCCTCTCAGGAATGATTAAGGCACTACTGTTATTTGTCTGTAAAAAATGCTTATCCATCGCGTTAACCTGTTAGTTTCTTATTGCATCCGAGCGTGAAGAAAAAAGTTATCAGATTAATAATCATAATGCATAGTAAATGCTACAGCTTGTTCAAGCTCATGCGGTTTAATCTTACCATTTTTTTTGTAATTGCCAAGGCGGAATCTGTAGCAAGTATGCAAAATACAATGTTTCTACTTTTTGCTAAGTGAAATAACGTAACAACACAGCGTATGTGAGAAGTTTTCTTAATACTGGATAATACTACAAGTAGGCGTATGGCAATTTTTCGGTAATGCCCTATTGACCTTACCCCATTTTTGCGAAACAGCAGCTTAGCGCCTGCTAAAACAAATGCCTTATATTATCGATATGTTACGGTATTAGCGCTTGCAACACGCTATCTCAGATATCAGGGATGATGAATCACTTAAGAAATGGCTGTTAGCTATATGCTGAGTTTGTTTGCAGCGCTAATAATGTTGACAGCGCTTATAGTAAGATCAGTTGTCTCTTAGTGTTTTGATCACTGTTTGTGTCTCTGGCCTGATACCGCGCCAGATTTGAAATGCTTGTGCTGCCTGTTCAACCAGCATACCTAAACCATCGAGTGCTTTACTTGCGCCATGCTCCAAGCCCCACTGCACAAAGGCGGTGGGTGTTTTACCATAGACCATATCGTAAGTAATACCGCCAGCGTTGAGTAGTGTATCGTTCAGTGGCGGTAACTCATTACTCAGCCCTGCTGATGTGCCGTTAATAATAATGTCATATTGCTGCTCAGCGAGTGCTGGATAACCACAACCGTTGATCTTGCCTAGGTCAGAAAATTGCTCGGCGAGTTGTACCGCTTTGCTTGCAGTACGGTTGGCAATTGTTATTGAAGCAGGTTGGGCTTGCAGTAAAGGTGCTAATACACCGCGCACAGCACCGCCAGCACCTAGAATCAAAATGCGTAAATCTTTTAGTGTGATATTGTGATTGTTATGCAGGTCGTTAAATAAGCCAATACCATCAGTATTAAAACCGCAACGGCGTTGGTCGTCTTCTAATACTAATGTGTTTACCGCTTGAGCACGATTCGCAATATCATCGCAATGATCAGCCGTTTCCCAGGCTTGCCCTTTGAGTGGCACTGTGACATTCAGGCCTTTAAAGCCAGCATCGGCAAGCTGATTGATATCATGAAAAAAATTCTCAGCTAATACCT
This sequence comes from Gammaproteobacteria bacterium, assembly GCA_965230615.1. Classification (GTDB taxonomy): domain Bacteria; phylum Pseudomonadota; class Gammaproteobacteria; order HTCC5015; family HTCC5015. The sequence goes on along the minus strand of OZ246012.1, from coordinate 2,876,660 downwards.
CAATGGCAGTGTATTCCAATGACTGCTGTGTTTGTGCTGCAAACAGCGTATGAATGCGTGGTGATAAACTGTGGTTGATGGGGTTACCAATAACAGCGTATTTATCCATGATCTATGCAGCGTGGTCTTTAAGCCATTGGGCGGCTTGTTTAGCAAAGTAAGTTAATACGCCATCCGCGCCAGCTCGTTTGAAAGCCAGTAGCGCTTCTAACACGCAGGCTTTTTCATCGAGCCAACCATTTTGTGCAGCAGCCTTTAGCATGGCATATTCGCCACTCACTTGGTAGACAAAAGTTGGCGCTTTGAATTCGTCTTTGACTCGTCGCACAATATCCAGATAAGGCATACCTGGCTTGACCATCACCATGTCAGCACCTTCTTCCAGGTCTAAGGCCACTTCCCATAATGCTTCATCAGTATTGGCAGGGTCCATTTGATAGCTGTATTTATTACCTGTCCCGAGATTGGCTGCTGAACCGACTGCATCGCGAAATGGGCCGTAAAAGCTCGACGCATATTTCGCCGAGTAAGCCAAAATGCGTGTGTTACTGTGCCCGGCATTTTCTAAACCATCACGAATAGCACCAATGCGTCCATCCATCATGTCAGACGGGGCAACAATATCCGCGCCTGCGTTGGCATGTGAAATAGCTTGTTTAACCAACACTTCAACGGTTTCATCGTTTAATACATAGCCGCTTTCATCTAATAAACCATCCTGGCCATGACGCGTGAAGGGGTCCAGTGCGATATCGGTAATCACGCCCATCTCCGGGAAACGTTGTTTAATTGCACGTACAGCACGTTGCGCAATGCCTTCAGGGTTGTAGGCTTCGCGGGCATCTTCGGATTTGCGCTCCACAGGCGTGACGGGAAATAAGGCAATTGCCGGAATACCCAGATTTGATAAAGTCTCTGTTTCCTGTAGCAGCGCTTCGATGCCCAGGCGCTCAACACCTGGCATGGAGTCAACAGGCTCGCGTTGCTTGGCTTGATCGAGTACAAAAACCGGGTAGATTAAATCATTGCTGGTGAGCTGGTGCTCACGCATTAGTCGGCGTGAGAAGCTATCTTTTCGCATTCTGCGCATACGAATGCGAGGGTATTGGCCTGAATATGCGTGTATACTCATTACGTTCTCCTCGAAAGAAGGCGCAGGATAACCGCTACAAAGAAAAATTTCGAGCATCAGGCGGTATTCTGGAAATATTGTGACTAGGATCGCATCTGCGGCGGAACGAATTAAGTATTGTTTGACCAGGATTTATCCATATTTTTAGGAGTTGGAAGATAAGGAAGAACCATGGACACAAATACCGCGACAGAAAACGTAGAAAATACCTATTCAGGTAATGAGCGTCGGCATAACTTACGATATAAATTACAGCTGCGCGTACAATTAATTGGTGGTGGAATGCTGCCGATGCAGGTTAAAACCAGTGATGTTTCCATTGCTGGGCTGCACTTTGATTGTGATACCTGGACGGCACAGCATTTGCAGCCGCCTGGTGAGCCTGCCTCTCCCGCGAATGGTAAGCAGTTTACCGCGCGTTTCCCACTACCGCTCGATGGTGGCGGTAAAATGCTGACGTTATTAGTTAGAGTCATTTCAGTACAACGCATCTCACAGGATAAATTTCGCGCTAATGTGCGCTTTGTGCAGTTCGGTGGAAAAAGCCATGTGTTGCTACAGGAATACTTGGAAACCCTGGATCCGTTAAGCTAATTTGCCCTGTCGTACTGTCAGCGCTGACAGCCATAAAGCGTTTTTTCGTTATAGCTCACAAACCGCACTAGCAACCCGGTATTTGCAGAGGGTTTAAGTGTGTGTTGGGGGAGGCTGTTAAAACTATTCAAGCGTAATTAATACAAGCACAGTAAAATAGCGGCTTTGTTGATTAAGGTATGTACTCGAAGGAGACTTTGGCTGATGACTGTTATTCGCCCCGCAATCCGCCAGGATGATTTTATCCAAAGCATCACAGATGCCCTGCAATATATTTCCTATTATCACCCAAAAGACTTTGTTGATGCTGTGCATCAGGCGTATTTAAAAGAAGAAAATACCGCCGCGAAAGATGCAATGGCACAAATTCTATTGAATTCACGCATGTGTGCAATGGGGCAGCGACCGATTTGTCAGGATACCGGCATTGTCACTGTATTTTTGAAAATTGGTATGCAGGTTCAGTGGGATACGCAGCTGAGTGTCACGGAAATGGTGAATGAAGGTGTACGCCAAGCTTACTTACACCCGGATAATGTATTACGTGCCTCTGTGTTGGCCGATCCTGCTGGCAAGCGACAAAATACGAAAGACAATACGCCTGCGGTTATTCATATGGAAGTGGTACCCGGGCATGAGGTCGAGGTAACAGTCGCGGCCAAGGGCGGCGGGTCAGAAGCTAAGTCTAAGTTTGTGATGCTAAATCCCTCTGATGATATTGTGGATTGGGTGATAAAAACAGTGCCGACAATGGGGGCAGGCTGGTGCCCGCCGGGTATTTTAGGCATTGGTATTGGTGGCACCGCTGAAAAGGCAATGGTGCTTGCCAAAGAAGCCTGTATGGAGTCGATTGATATTCAGGAATTGATCGCACGTGGCGCACAAACAGCGGCTGAAGAACTGCGACTGGAAATTTATAATCAAGTCAATGCCTTGGGTATCGGCGCGCAAGGTTTAGGGGGTTTAACGACGGTATTAGATATCAAGATTCGTGATTATCCGACACATGCTGCTAATAAGCCGGTGGCAATGATCCCAAATTGTGCAGCCACCCGTCATGCACACTTTGTGCTCGATGGCAGTGGTCCGGCCCACTTGCAGGCCCCATCCATTGAAGACTGGCCTGAAGTCAGTTGGGGGGCAGCGAGCAATGAGGCAATCAAGCGAGTCAATCTGGACAGCGTTACTCAGGCTGATATCGAGAGCTGGCAACCGGGCGACACCTTGTTGCTCAGTGGCAGCATGTTAACCGGCCGTGATGCGGCGCATAAACGTTTGGTTGATATGATCAACAAAGGCGATAATCTCCCCGTTGATTTTAAAAATAAATTTATATATTACGTTGGCCCAGTTGATCCTGTTGGTGACGAAGTGGTTGGGCCTGCCGGACCAACGACAGCAACCAGAATGGATAAGTTTACCGAAACCATGTTGGCTGAAACTGGCTTGATGGGCATGATTGGCAAAGCAGAAAGAGGGCCTGTTGCTCTGGCAGCCATTAAAAAGCATAAAGCGGTATACTTAATGGCTGTTGGTGGTGCCGCTTATTTAGTCTCTAAAGCAATCCGTCAGGCAAATGTTGTGGCATTTGAAGAGTTGGGCATGGAAGCCATTCATGAGTTTGTGGTTGAAGATATGCCGGTGACAGTGGCTGTCGATACGCAAGGAGAGTCTGTACATAAGAGAGGGCCCGAACTATGGCGTGCAAAAATTGGTAAAATACCCGTGGTTGAAGCGTGATCATCATTGCTTGTGATGCTTGCCAGACATAGAAATAGGCATAGAAATGGCGATTTGGCCTAATTCTATGACTTAAACAGGCCTGAAATACGCTAAATAAGGGCTTGTGCAATATCAGTTTTATGTAAACAAAATATAGGTCGTCCGAATATTCAACAGCATCATTGGGACCCTGGCTGGTTTTCTTTAGCCTGAAAACTAGCCATGGTTGAACAAACTTAATCGTGCATTCGCCCTATATATCTGCTCTAATTAGCCAGGAAAATAGATAAATATCGGGAAATACGTACTCAATTTGCAAGCATTGACTAATGCGGCTGACATTGAGGCAACTTTGTGTAGTGTTAAATAATCTATGTGGAATCAACGCTCAGCTGCAGTGATACTTTTAGGGGCCATATTGTTTAGCCCTCTGTTTGCCTATGCTGAAGCGGTTACAATCCTTTCTGGCGGTGCAGATGCGCGCAACTGTTTCTTTGCGGCGCAAATGGCCTCGCGACTCAATCGTGCTTCAAATGATGATATTGCGACATGTACCCGGGTACTGCGCAATAGTGGTATGAAACCACGTGATAGGGCCGCCACTTATGTCAATCGCGGCGTACTTTATGGCGCACAGCAGAACTTCAGGGCAGCCATTCGGGACTACGAAAAAGCTCAAAAGCTTAATCCTGATTTTGGTGAAACCCACGTTAATTTAGGCAATATCTATTTTATCGGTGAAGCGTATCAGCGTGCCATACAGGAGTATGATCAAGCGATTGCGTTGAATATCAAAGCCAGCCATATCGCTTACCTGAATCGAGGTATGGCGTATCAAAATCTAGGTGAATGGGAAAAAGCGGCGCAGAATTATCGCCAGGCTTTACTGGTTTCACCGAAGTGGCAACTCGCACAAACCAAGCTGGATATTTTGCAGGCTGCAATGGAGAAGCGTCAGCGTGCTGCTGAAAAGCAAAAACGCTTAGATAAAGAAAATAATATTCAGTCAGGCCTTAAGCCAAACTTGAGCCCTGACACCGATTCTCAATTAAGTCCGGGTTTAAATTCTGGTATTGATCTGGAGCTTGAATCTCATACCCAGACTAATCCAGAAAGTGCTGATGTTGAGGCAGCCGATTTAGACCCAAAGCACTAACGGGTACTGCGCCCGAAAAAGGCTATGCGATTGCCTGAAGATCCACACGCTGTGCCGGATACGGGTAATGACTTTTTGGCAGCGCATGCCACCTTGTTGTGCACAAGCTATCAGCGCTTGCTGCATAAACCATTAATTAGTAATCACCATACTGACGTTAGTCTGGCATCTGCGCTTTATCATGCACCGTTTATCGTACTATCACATGATGCACAGCAAGACCCCTGTTTCACTTATGCTAATTTGGCAGCACAGCGATTATTTGCCATGCCTTGGCATGAAATCATTGGCTTGCCATCAAAGCATTCTGCTGAACCTGTTAATCGACAAGAGCGCAGTCGCTTATTAGATGCGGTCAGCCGACAGGGTTTTATTGATGACTACAGTGGCGTTCGTATTGCTAAAAATGGTCAGCGTTTTTTAATAAAACGCGCGACGGTATGGAATTTGTATGATGATAATGCCGTTTATCAGGGGCAGGCTGCTACCTTCAGTGATTGGCAGCCTCTATCGCATTGAGTCGGGGTTTTTATTGCGTTGTAGCTAACACCTTATAAGACTGTGAAATGCATCGCAAAAGCCAGCCAAGATTTATAAGCCAGCACTGTCGAAAAGCCGTATTATGCGCAGCATTGAGAATGCAGCCCATAATAAAATTATTCTTCCGGCTAAGTAGGCGCACTTAAACATAATTAACCATGCGTCTTAGGTCAGTATAAAGATGATATGCACCTCATCAGCACATCGATAGCTCAGCAATGCGCTTGCCAAGCTTAAGTATGTATGGTCATGAAAATACTATGTTAATTCAATAATATGTTTAGATTGATAATCATCATGCAATTGGTATTGCTGGCATTGAGTCCTAATGCTTTGGCTAAACAAATTAGCACAAAACAGAAGTGCGAAATCACTGAGTGCCGTAAAAAAACCAAAATAAAGCTCAAAGCTGGCAATGGTAGCCAATTAAAAAGTGTTATACCGAAAACACCAATTTATTTTAATCGCTGGCTAAATATTGTGCCGGGTGAGAAAGTTCATCTGCAGGTTGATATCGATCGGAACCATGTCATCAAAAAAATAAGATATGTCAAAAAGCCACGTTATCGCAATAGAACCGTGACGTTTGAACTCAAACAAATACCCGGGGTCAATACGGGTGAAGCGATGTTGTTGACAGTAAGCAACCCCTTTAAAAAAGCGCTTAAATACCGACTTTATGAATACAGTGTGAATAGTGAAGACTATGCGCCCCGGGAAACCTGTGCTGTTGCTTCGAAAAGCTTGGGTTATGAGCGCTGGTCGCATTTTGTCATTCAACTACTGATAACAGACCTCCGTTTTGTGAATCAGCCCACAAACAGTGACTGCTAAGCCCATACCAGCCAATATTGTAGTATTTACGGTATCTGCAGTTTAAGAAAACGTTAGAAAAGTTTGTGATTATTGTAAGCCTTATCGTTTTTATATGGGCTATATTTACTGGCTGAATCAATAAATTTAAGGTATGTTTTATGCTCTCTGGTCTATTCTTTAATCAATTAGGCTCAGAAGCATAAGGTGAAGTTTTATGCTTTTGATCAATAGATTGCAGCTATTCGATTTACAACAAGCAGAGTGTTCATCATGGATGCGAATACGAAAATGATTGGTAAATACGAAATTCGGCGCATATTAGGTGAAGGTGCCAGCGGTACGGTATTTGAAGGCTATGATCCTGATATTGATCGCAAGGTTGCGATTAAAACATTGCATGAGCATGTTATTGTCGGTGAAGATGGGCAGGAGTTTCTGGCCCGGTTTAAGCGTGAAGCACAGTCCGCTGCTAAATGTATGCACCCTAATATTGTTACCGTGCTGGAATTTGGTCAGCATCAAAAAACCCCTTATTTGGTCATGGAATATATCCATGGTACGCCATTGGATGCACTGATCAAAACTGATCAGGCCTTTAACCTTAAAACTGTTCTAAATATCATCGGCCAGCTATTAAAAGCACTGAATAAAGCGCATGGTTTGAATATTGTGCACCGCGATATTAAACCCGCTAATATCATGGTATTGCCAGATGGCAGCATCAAACTAGCTGACTTTGGTGTCGCGCGCCTACCGACAAACTCAGAACTTACACAAATTGGCGTTATGATAGGTACGCCACGTTACATGGCGCCTGAGCAGGCTTTTGGTTTGCCAACTGATCATCGTGCGGATCTGTTTGCCGTGGCAATGGTGTTACTCATATTGCTGCAGTGCTTGCCTAAAAAACTCAATATTCCCAAGCAGGCCTTAACTGCTTTACAGGACTTACCGGCCAATAACCGTATTAACTACGAAATACCCGTTCCAACAGCGTTTGTAGATGTTATTAGTAAAGGTTTGTCAGCTAAAGCCGATCAGCGTTATCAAAGTGCCAAAGAGTTTGCTGCGGCTATCCGCGAGGCTGTGAATCGTTTGAAGCAGTCGACTCAAGATACCAGTCAAGCTGCCCAACAAACGCTCGAAGATGATAGTCCGCCGATAGTGCAGTCTATATCTTCGCGGATTGATCCTGGCGAGCTAACGTTATTAAAGAGTATATTTGCTGATTATGCGGGTTCGGATGCAGAACAGGTGATTAATCAAGAAGTTTCTAAACACACGTATATCGATGAGTTGGTTACAGTGGTTGCTAAAGAACTGGGTGCAAAGGAAGCGCAGCAATTTCTAAAGCAATGGGATGGCCGTGGTTTGGATGATGATTCAAGTAAATTCTATACAGATATTATTGATAATGAACAAACAGGCAATAGCTTTCAGACCAGTCTTGGTGGCAGTGATCTTGGGTTCTTAGGTAATGCAATGTCGCAATTAGATGCGGACGCCATTGAAGATTTAAAAGATGACTTCGCAAAGCATGTGGGTGGTAAAGCGGCGCAAATAGTTGATGAAGAGTTAGAGTCTAATTTGAGCTACGCTGAATTTATTTATAGCCTTGGCAATCATATTGATAATAAACGTAAGCGACAAAAGTTTATTGATCTTTGGATAAGTCGTTAGAGAGTAAGTCATTAAGAGATAAAACAATAGGAGAGTCTGCTCGCGCTACTGTTATCTCCTTCGCTATCTCTGAGTCAATTTAGAGGTTTCATAATATGCAAAAAAAACGCTCGATTCAATTACGCTTCAAAGCGGTATTAGGCTTAACTGTTTTTATTCTGCTAGTGATTGCCAGTTCTCTCTATCAATTTAAGACACTCAAATTAAGTGAACAAAACCATCGCTTGCTTGGTGAACTGGATCAATTAGAGCAGCTCAGTGATGCTTTCCATCGACGCAGTGAGAATTATCTGACGAATGCACCCAGAGATTATGAAAGTTATTTTCGTGATGTTGCGGTATTTCATAAAAATATTTTGCAGGATATTGATCAGTTCTCCGACTCGCTAAATGGTATCAGTGATGAATTTAATAATAGCGTTGGTTTTGCTGTGCCGCGCTTTTTATTGTCTTTTTCAGGGCAGCAAGATTTATATGCATCATTAAGCTTATCAGTGCAAAGTGCCCAAGATCGATGGCAAACGTTTTTGCAGGGTTTTCATGAGAAGCTTGGAGATAATAAAGATGAACCAAGAATTGAATGGGGTGCTAAATATATTATTGAAAGCCATCCCGAGTTAAATAAAGGCATTAAGCATATGTCGGCAGAGTATAAGAAATTTTTGGAGCAACAAAGTGACTTTGCCAGTTTGATTTTGAAAACCAGTATTATTCTGATTACGATCTTGGGCGTGCTTGGCTTAGTTTGGTTTTATCGACGTGTTATAAGACGAATTAGTGCAACGATTGATGCTTGTGAACAAGTGGCCAGCGGTGATTTTGGCTATACCTTGCCTGTGGAAGGTAATGATGAAATAAGCGTTTTATCAAAAGCGTTTAATACGCTTTCAAGTCGCTCGCAGCTTGTGCTGGCAATGTTAGATGATTTGCAGCAGACTCTATCCATTGAGCAGGCCTTAACTGTGATTAGTAAAGCGGCAGGCAGTTATTTGCCGTTAGCCTGGGTTGGTTTTTTAGAGGTATCTGCTGATAAAAAAACCATGACTTTAACTAAAGCTTTACCGGCACCTACGCTAAAACGATGGGCAGAAAAAAGCATTGCGCGTGATAAAGGGTTTGGTGAAAAGATATCTGCATCTATGTTGAGTAAAGAGCCAATCATTATTAATGACTTACGTGAATACGCGGTCAGCAATGCTGAAGAGCGCTTTATCAGAGAGCTGGTGCGAACAGCACAGGTAGAAGCATTAATGGCATTGGCTATGACCAGTAGTCAGGGTTGGGAAGGTGTATTGTTATTTGCCAGTCGAGCGGGTGAATATCGCAAAGACCAAACCGAGTTATTACAAAGTCTATCGCAAGTTATGGCGAATAATTTTGAGCGTATGCAACGTGATCATGAGCACATTTCTTTGACATAGAACAGCATAAATCAGCATCGATCAATACAGGCTAGCAATCCTTAAATCCTGTAGATAAAAAAATGGCGCTTTAGAAAGCGCCATTTTAATACTCAATAAACGTTGCGTTTTAGCAATTAGCTTTTACGACGTGCGCCGTATAAACCCAATAATGCTAACGCCAGCATTGCTAATGTGCCTGGGTGAGGTACTGCTGTAAATACCAAGTTTAAGTCCCAGTGGTTAGATGCCATATCCGGTGATTCCAGCCAGATAGAGCCACCAAACTCAGTTGCGCTTTTCGCATTGGCGCCAACACCAAATTGGAAAGCAAAACCATTGACTGTATCGAGTCCTGTGAACTCACCAAAGCCATCGATAATGATGATGCCTTCAAGGCTACGGAAAAAATCAATATCAGTATTATCTGGGCCAGCCAAAATATCAGTGTTGTTATCCAAGGCCGGGTCATAGTCAACACCATGCTCTTGCTTGAAAGGGTCATGCGCTTCGGCAAAATCACTTAGGAAGATTTCGATTGTTGCTTCAACACCTTGTGGATTGATCGCTGTTGCAATCAATTCAGCTGACCAGTTATCTGAATTAGGGTCGTCATTAGGGTCGTCATTGAAGATGGTGAATGTGCCATCAATATCAAAGAAGTTGCTGCAGCTGCCGCCGCTGATATCAGTGCCGGTCCAAAGGCCGTGTGGTGCATCTGTGCAACTCAGGCGAGACGTACTGCTGACGTCATAAATGACAGTGGCAAACGCAGGGATAGAAAAAGCCCAAATAGCAATAGCGAAAATGCTTGTTATCAGTTTATTAGTGGAACGCATTTTTATAAATCCTTAAAAAATGAATAATTATCAGGCTGTTAATAAGCAAGTCATATGCCAGTGTGAAAAACACAATTAAAACAGGGAGTTAAGCTTGCTGAGCAAATAAGCTGTCAACATTACCGACAAGCATAGGGTTTTAAAGATGGTTTAAGCTTGCTCAAGTGTAAACAAATTCGACGACATAGTAAAAACACCTATATAATTCAATAACTTAGCAGAAGACATTTTACTCATTTTGTGACGCTGTTCGCCTGAAGGTCCGCCTGTCTCGTTCGAATCCGGTCCCGTTCGGATCCAGTAGACAGGGCCAATCGTTTACTTGACTGGCCTTTCTGGTTGGACTATTATTTCTGTAAAGACTGAAATAAAAGAAAGAAGATGCAGCTAACACCAACTATTGAAAAATATATATTGCACTGGGGCGAAATGGGTAACCGCTGGGGAATCAATCGTACGGTGGCCCAAATACATGCCCTGTTATACCTGTCGCCAGAGCCATTGCCTGCGGATGAAATTGCCAAGCTATTATCGGTCGCGCGGTCTAATGTCAGCACCAGCATTCGTGAGCTACAAAGTTTTGATTTGATTAAAACCGTGCATGTACTGGGTGACCGGCGTGATCATTTCGAGGCTGTGCAGGATGTGTGGGAGCTGTTTATGAATGTTATGGCTGAGCGCAAACGGCGTGAAATCGATCCAATGCTGGCTATTTTGCGAGAGTGTATTAAAGAAGCGGAGAGTGATAAGACGACCGGTGATGAGACAAAGCAACGCATACAGGCTATGTATGATTTTATGGCGAATATGACAGACTGGTATGCGCAAATAATGACGGTTCCCAAGCCTGTGCTGATTAAGTTGATGAATATGGGAGCCAAAGTGGCAAAATTGGTAGCAAAGAAAAAATAAATATATTTTTGCATTGAAATTTCTGTTTTTACAGAAATAAAAGTAATTACAGAATTAACGGGAGAGGTCTAATGATAGTCAAATATATGCAGCAACTTTTTAAAGGTAAGCTAACCCAGCCTTTTGCTGTTAAGCCAGCGCTTATCGCTTATTACTCTGAAGCGGGACCTGACTATCATGCCTGGAGCAAAAACTTCAATATGCACTTTGGTTATTATCAGCGTGGTATGAGCTTGTTAGATCGTGAAGCAATGTTGGAAAACATGAATAAACAAGTGCTCAACAGATTAGCGCTCAGTGCTTACAAGAATAACCGTGTGTTAGATATGGGTTGTGGACTAGGTGCCACTGCGCGTTATGCGATTAAGTATTATCCTGTGACTGAACTCAAAGCGGTCACGATCGTGCCATGGCAATTGCAGCAGGCTAGAATCTTAACCGCGGCTGAGCCTTTGGGTGCTTATGTTCAATTTGAGGATGTGGATTATGAGTGCATGCCATACAGCGATGACTCATTTGATGGTTTGTATGCCATCGAAAGTGCTTGCTATGCGCGAGGCCTCAATAAAAAGCAGCTCATAAAAGAAGCCTATCGCGTATTAAAGCCAGGTAAGCGTCTGGTGCTAAGTGACGGTTTTATTCGCCAGCGTTCAGCAATGGGTTTTATCACGCGCTATTGCTATCGACGTATGTGTAATGGTTGGGCACTTGATGATTTTGCTGACTTCGATGCGTTTACCGTAGCAATGCAGGAGCAGGGGTTTAGAAACATTAAGATTGAAGAGTGTTATTGGCAACTAGCCCCCTCTGCTTTGCATGTGCCTTGGGTTGCGATTAAATATTTTTTTACGCATATCCTAAATCGTCAAGGCTTGCTGAATAAGCAGCGTTGGAATCATTTGCTGGCACCATTGTTTTCTTTATGGCTTGCAGCATCACGCAAGCACTTTACGTACTGCCTTATTACGGCTGAAAAGGCTTATACCAATAATAACGACATAAGCGAGGTGAGCAATGCACACTAAAAACACAGTGCCGATTAATTTGCCCAGCTTACAATTGCCAGTTAAGTCATTATTCACTGGCTATTTATTAGCATTAGGGATAGGGCTGTTAATGGCGGGTGCGCAAATATTTATAACCCATGGTATGGCAGATGGTAAGTTAGGTATATCAGTTGATGATATTGTTTACAGTTACTATGGGAATCGGGGTAATAGCCGACTTGAGGCTAAGCTCAATGGTTCTATGAAGGATAAGGCTACAGTCGATGAGCGCACGGAAATTATTAAATGGGTACACCAAGGTGCTCCGGTTAATCAATGGAATCAGAAAATACAAGCTGTATTTCAGCAAAACTGTGTGCAGTGCCATGGCGCTATACCAGGCTTGCCAGACTTTAATGATCTTGCGGTTGTTCAGCAGTATGCGCAAGTTGATAAAGGCGCGTCTTATAAGGCATTAACAAAGGTGTCACACATTCATTTGTTTGCAATCGGCTTTATTTTCTTTTTTGTGGGATTTATTTTCAGTTTTGCTGTTGGTATTACAAAAACAATTAAAGCACTGCTGATCATATTTCCCTTTGTGTTTTTGATTGTGGATGTTATGTCTTGGTGGTTGACAAAATGGTACCCAGGTTTTGCCTGGTTAACCATTATTGGTGGCTTTGGCTATGGCATGGCATCAACATTTATGATTTTTACATCTTTGTATCAGATGTGGGTTTTGCCATTTAAAACAGCCTCTTATAGTGAGAATACTTGGCTCTAATGTGCTGGTAGGGGGCAAGGATTTGCCCCCTTGTTATTTGCAGAGCGCTCTTAAACAATGCTTTGCAAGCTATTGTTTAGCGATAGCCTGTGAGGCAGGTAAAGATCCTTGCATTTCATATACACTGTTTTGCTGTTATGCTTATTATTCTCAACGGTTCTATTTTATTGGTTAAGTTTAAAGGGGATGCAAATGCAAACAGTATCACGTCGTACATTGTTGCAGGGGGCGGCCGCTGCAACGGCTGTTATGGCCAGCGGTATCGCTGTTGCGGGTAAAGACCATAAACATTCGCACCATAAAAACCCGCATGGCAAACTGGTCGATACCGCATTGGATTGTGTCAAGACAGGCGATCTTTGCCTTGACCACTGTATGCACTTATTTACAACAGGCGACACTTCTTTGGCAGAGTGTGCGGAGGCCGTTAATGAGCTGGTTATTATTTGTACAGCGCTGGCAAAAATGGCGTCTCACAACTCCAATCATTTGCCTGCCGTGGCCAAAGCAGCTATGGCGGTTTGCGAAGAGTGTGAGGCAGAGTGTTTAAAGCATAAAGAGCATGAAGAGTGTAAGGTGTGTGCCGATGCCTGTGCCGCTTGCCGTAAAGAGTGTAAGAAACTCGTCTAGGAAGTCTCAGCCGTACTCACCATTAAACAATAGGCTCCCTGGATAAAAACCTTTAAAAGACAGGAATCAGAATAGGCGGCATTAAAAATACTGCACAGCTGATTTCTGTCTTTTTAAAAAATATCAGCTTGTTTCAAAATATTTCGGATGCGTGCTTTAACAGAAGCTGCTTCATCACGCATTGCCATATCCAAAAAACTTTTAGTCTCTGCGCGGTAAGCAGGGAAAGCTTTGGCGAGTTCATAAAAGCCATTGTAAGCCCAGGCGCGGACAAATTTATTGTCACTCTCCAGACAATCGCGTAAGAAGTGCTCAACCGTTTTTTTCTCACTGTTGCTGATCGTCATATAAGGCATACACTGTAAAAGATGTAGTTGCGACTGCCAGTCACGTAGCGTGGGCAATGCTGTGAAAATTTTTTGGATGTGATTAGGCTTTAACGAAGCACCGGTTTCCAGATGGTGCTTTAATAGCCAGGAGGCACCTGGCTGGGTATGGCTGTTATCGAGTAAATTGATAACGCTACTGATAAAGCGGCTTTGGGTATGGTATTGTTGATAAATAGTGGTAATAACACTAGCCGCTTTTCCATCCCAGGCGCTGATATCTTGTTTTAGTGGCATAGCACTATGCTCTGATTAAAGTCAGTAGTATAGGCTTAAATCAGGTGCTTGGCACTATCGAGTCTATCGCAGACGTATTTGTTATATGCTAAATGTTATCGGCTTTGGTAGCGAATAATATTATGAATGCTTTGTTGATAAATAGCGACATGATGAATATTTTCTTCGGTGCAAAAAGTTGCCAGTTTTTCCTGAATTTTTTTCACATTGTCACTGGGCATGGCCATACGAATATAAGCTAAGTCATGGTGCATGTCGAAACCTGACTCAGTAATATCTGAGCTACCGCCAAAGTATTTGGTATAGATGATGTTTGCACCTGGCGCACCAAATGCAATAGCGGCATCAACCAGCGTGTAAACATGTTTTCTTGGTACCCATACGCACAGTAAACTCAGGTCAGCTTGAGAATGATCTGCTTTTGCATTATGTGCTTTCTTGCCGGTAATGCTTGTGCCAATAACGCTATTATCTCGCCAGTCATTATTCCCCATTAACTGATCAATTGCGGCGACCATTTGATGATTTGTTGCTAATGTATCATTGCGTGCTAACGATGTTTGTAGATTGATGACGCCTTTGCTGACAGGTATGTCATAAAGAATACCGCCGCCTGGCATATTAATGCGTCCGGCATTGACGATCGCGTCAATCACCGCTTCTTTATCAATATTGTCGACCAGCACTAATATCACTTCCTCATAGGGCTTTTTGGTGATTTTTAGCCAGCTAACCCGGTCACGAGTGCCACGTCCTTCGGCATGATAAACAATAGGGCCGTGCGAACCTGCTTGAATTGATGAGCGGATGGCAGATTCTGTTCGACCTGATTGGACCAGTGCAAATACGGCCGATAAATTATCTTTGATTTTTATTGAAGATGTCGTTGTTGTTGGTTTATTGGGTGCTTCTAATGTGTGAATGAATAAATCAGAATTGCAATACAGTGATAAGCATGGGATTGAAAACACAGCGCCTGTGCCAGGAATGCCAAGATCAGCGAGTTTAATCAAGTATTGCATGAAATCATCAACGGCATCATCGGCAATAATAAATTGCAGGAATTCATTTTCTGGGTTCATGACAGGTAAAAAAACCTGATACCAGTAGTCACGTACCAGTGTGCCACGTGCATCGAATTGCAAAGCACCATAGTCGAAATGCTTGAATACCTCACTGAGAATAGCGTTGGCTCGGTGTTGGGGTATGATTGCCGTGACGATCGAATATGATTGATAGTGCTTGAAAGCCGTCATGATACTTCCTCTTGTAAGTCAAGGCGGCTGGTGCGTGCCACAATCAGCCCAACAGTTAGCACAGTGATAATGGGGCCAACAGATGCTAATGCCAGAATACCAAAGCCATCAATCACGCCGGGCACTGCACTACCGATTCCCAGCCCCATGGCGAGTACCAATGGTACGGTGATAGGTCCGGTGGTAACACCTGCACTGTCCCAGCCAAAGTTGACAAACTCTTCCGATGATATCCAGGTTAATACCAGCAGGGCTAAATAAGGTGGAAGCAGTAAATAAGCCAAAGGAATATTATAAGCAATTTTCAATACGCCAGTAGCGATGCCCATGCCAACACCGATAGCCACAGATTGCATTAATAAACTTTTCTTAAAAGCTCCAACGGTTATTTTTTCAACGGTTGCGCCTAAGGCGTTGAGTGCAGGTTCTGCCAGTGTTGCGCCATAGCCTAGGAAAAAACCAAATGCCACGGCGAGCATCTTGCCATAAAAGGCAGTGTCAAACATCGGTCCAGCCTGACCTTGCATGCCCCAAGGCGTTAGACTGGCAAATGTTGTTGGAATATTGCCGCCAAGTTGCGAACCCAGAGGCGTTAATCCTAACAGGATACCTAATACAAATAGCGACATGCCTGCGACAGCAAATACAATGCCTATCCATAGCTCTTGTGTTAAACGCAGTTTCTCGCCTTTTTGTTTGAGTAGGAACCATAACGTCATCACTAGAAACAGGCATAAAGGCACGATGGCACGCAGAGCCGTTATTATCGACTCAAGAAACTGTGCTCGAATATTAGCGCTAGGGTCCCATTGCTGCTCGCTCATAATTGAAGCTCTGGCAGCAGGTTTTTTTTCCAGCAGAATAATTGCGTCATTGATAATGATTCGTCCATCGACAAGCTGGCGATCACCACCGGTGAATTTTAATTGGTAGGTATCGTCGACAATACCACTTTTTAAGAAAGCATCGAACTCTGTATGGCTGATATCTTCTTTATCAGATGATATCTCATTACTGGAGTCTGCTTTCTGGGCGCTGACTGTCTGTGCCGGTTTGGCTTGATAGTGTTCGCTTCCATAATAGTCATTAGCAAAGTAGTGATAAAAGGCCAGTAGCAAAACGGCCAAGATAGGGAACAAGGACGCTAAAGTGACAATACCAAAGCCTGCATTACTAGTATCTCCATCACCGAGCACGCGACAAACGCCAATACCTAAAGCGAGAACTAATGGCACTGTCACAGGCCCGGTTGTGACCGCGCCACAATCCCAGGCCAGGCCGAGTACCGGGTAGAGTATGTCGTTATTATGAGCAATGATCGTTAAGGCGGACAATAATAAAACGCCAGGGATAATTAAGAGCTTCAATGACCAGCGATAATAAAAACGTAAAATACCGAGTAAAACAGCAAAGCCGACACCAACGCCAACCACCGCGACCAATTGATCTGGGAAGTCATTTAATAAGCTGTATAACAGTGGTGCTTGTTCTGGTCGTACACCTGCGCCTGCTGAACGCAGCACTGCAATTGCCGGTTCGGCAAAAGTTGCCCCTATGCCAAGCAAAAAAGCAAATGCCAAGACACCCCATAAAGGCGCATTGCGCGGTAAAAAAGCACCGATAGTCTCACCGAGAGGCATTAAGCCCAGCCGTAGACCTTCCATAAAAAACATTAAGCCTAGCGCCACGACAATAATGCCGATCGAGATAGTTAATGTATAAACCAGAGGTAATTGTAGAATAACGATTTGAAAAAAGGCCAAATAAAAGACAATAAACCAGATGCTTTTGATTTGTGCGACAAAGTTCTCGGCGATATAGGGCCAGAGTATTTTGCTGATTTCAATAATACCTAAGTGGCTTTGATGTTTGTCTGGCGTCGTTGATAGCATGTTTTTGCCTTGATATGACTAATTGCTTTTGAATAAATCAGCGATACTTGTTGAGTGATTTAGATTTAATTAGCAGATAGCATGCCAATAGAGAGTTGTTGCCGATTAATTAAAAATTAACCAACTGGGTTTATGCTAATATTTTAAGGGGTAGTTACGTACTTAAAGCGCGATAGGCGCAATGCGTAATCATAGCATGATTGAATACTGGCTTCAGGGTCTTTTGGCTGCTTGAATTGGCTGTCAGCAGCGTTTGTTAGCAGTAGAATAAGATTGTTAAAAACGATGGCAAAAAGCAAGGTGCAAATATGGATCAGGATAAGCGTAATAAAATTATTCAGGATGCTCGGCAAATGCAACAGCAGCGTGAGCAAGGATATCGTGAGCAGGCGTTAAAAATGTATCCGCATATTTGCGGCCGATGTGGCCGTGAGTTCGCTGGCAAAAGCTTACGTGAATTAACAGTGCATCACCGTGATCATAATCATGATAACAACCCGGCAGATGGTAGTAACTGGGAGTTGTTGTGTGTTTATTGCCATGATAATGAGCATCAACGCCAAGAGGAAGCGAGGCAAGGTTATACCGCAACGGATAGCGCGAATACCGAGAGCACCTACAACCCTTTTGCCGACTTAAAAGATATGCTGGATAAGGAATAATGACGATTGATAATAACCCTGCTTTTTCTGGTGATTGCCTTATAATAGTGAGAGTTAATTAATCAGTAGAGGTAGTTATGTTGAAGGCTGGTGGGGAGTATCATAAGCGAATCGGCAATGATTATTACATTACCGCAGAAGATATCGCGCAATATGAGCAGCTGGGTTATATCGTTTTAAAAAATGTCCTCAGCGAAGAAGAACTGCAAACCATAGATCCATGGTTTGATCACTTTATTGCCGGCCATGAAATGGCACAAATGCAGCGAGACTTCTGTGATATGTCGCAGCCCTATGGGACACCATTGGAAGCGTTTCAGTTGATCAATGCTATGCTGCCCAGCAAATACCGTGAGGAATTAGCCAATAATATTTTCTTTACCGTGGCACAAAACATTACTGATCAACTCTATCAGGGTGGCAAGGCTGCTGTGGATTACGAGCAGTTTCTCGCCAAAAAGCCACAAAAAGAACGCGCCGAATTTGCCATGCACCAGGATTTAGGCTATTGGCCCAAAACGCAAAAAACCTGGACCGCCACATTTTCATTAGCGTTAACCGACTCAGATGTCATTAATGGTTGTTTGCAAGTTATGCCCGGTTCTAATAAAGAGCCTGAGCTGCGTAAACATGTGCCTAAGCCTTATAATAACAACGACGAGTCATCAGTTAACCGTAATGAGTCTCATACCTTAGTGATTGAATCACTGCCTGGCGACAAGCCGATACACTTGCCGGTAAAAAGAGGTGACGTCACAGTGCATGATGAGCGCATCGTACATGGCTCGGCAGGCAATAACTCCGATATTTGGCGAAAAACGTATGTAATGGCATTTCGTGACGTTGAAACCATTGCTGAAGAACGCGCGATTGGCTTTACACATTCACATAATGATAATGTGAACTGGGATGAGATTATCACTTAGTTGGATAAAAAATAATAATAGAGAGGCTTTTATGCGAATTTTAGTTTTATGTGTTTTGTTTTTAAGTAGTCAGTTTGTTTGTGCGAAAAAGGGAGAGATGGGGTTTCCTGAAAATTATAAAGGGAGTAGCGTTGCAATCATATACAATCCGATGAATATGTATAGGTTGGCTAATAATGATGAAATAGACACTAAAAAGCTTCTTGGGCCTATACCAACTAACCATGGGGTGGTCGAAGCAGCTCTAGCTCGTGGAATAGCCACTCAATTATTTTTGAAAGAAGCTAGAGTATTAGGTGAGCCGAATATAAATTATCGAAGTTATATTGATCGAGAGTATTGGGATAGTATCAACCCTCCTGCTGTTATTAAAACTAAAAACAATAGAGAGGCAGATAAGTTAAACTTTATTTTAAAAAATAAAAAAATTCTTGAGCCTATTATCGAAAAATACTCTAATCTATATCAGTCTGCAGGTATTAATCATGAAGATCACAAGCCTATGATATGGAAAAATTTATACATTAATAAAAAAAATATAATAAAAAAAGGTAAAGAAGCAAAAAATAAGATTAAAAGGAAATTTATAAAAAATGCAATTCAATGCTATTTTAGTAATGATTATGCGGAAATGTGGTGTCAAGTGCATATTACGAGTAGTCAGTTAATATTTACAAAGAGTGATACGCTATATAAGCCCTTGAGATATACTCGTTCTGTTGCTGCTATGCATTACTTAAAAGAAGGTGAGCATCTGCCATACGAACAAAGAATGGAAAAGAATTTAGAGCGATGGCTTGCGGATGATGCAGTGCTTGCAATCAATACATTGAAAAAGCTCCATGAAGTAAATTTAAATGTGCTTAAGAATTACATTTTAAATTTTCAAGATTCACTTCATACCAAAGAAATGCAGGCTTATCCTAAAGTGTTAGTATCGATTGGCGATAATAGTGAAGCAGTAAGGTTATCTGCGGAATCAAAACGAGAGAAAATAAAAAAGAAACATTTGGCGCTTTTAAAGGCCCAAAGAAAAGAGCGAAAACTTGATTCGGTTGTAGAAAAAGATATTTCGAAAAAAATAGTCAAGTTGATGAAAAAAATTAATAAAATGACTAGTGATGAGCGCTGTGAATATCTCATTAAAAAATATTTTAATTCTAATTTTTATTCAAATAGGTTAGAAAAAAATGGAGACAGTTCTTTGTTTGTGTCAAAAAACAGAGAGGCTTACTATAGCTTGAGTCAAGATTCTGTGAATGAATACGTATTTGGCATGTCCGATGATTTTTCTGAGAAACTAAAATATAACAGTGAAATTCAATGTGGTAATATAAAACTAACAGTGTCGCCTATTTTATAAATGAAGTTAGCTTTCGACATAATTAGTGCATTTATACTGACCTTCTGGTTTGTTGTTTTAATGACATCACCAATGATGTTAGGTGCGCCCGGTGCAGTGAACGATAAAACGAATATCATCACCATTATCGTTGTGCTTTGCTATCCAATCTATTTGTTGGTCTTATATTGGCTATTGGATATATCACTGTTTGGTGTGCCAGCCCAAAAAGTATTGTTAATCGCATCGATTATTGTGCTGGCTGCGCTGCTTGTGTTTGGTTATATCGGTTTACTGATTAACAGTTTGCGCGGCATAGCGACCGCAGGTTATTCGGTGACGGCAAGCTCGGCTTATTATAATGCCAAGGCGATCGAGCAAGCTGAGCCAGAGAGTTTTGCCGTATTAGCATCGAGTGATGTGTTCAATTATCGTGCAGAGTATGCGCGAGATAAACAATATGTTTTTTACTGTGGTGAAATACTGACAGGTGCTGACCCTGAGAGCTTTCAGCCATTTGAATCGTCGCAGACAGGCTTTTGGCAAGACCAAACACATATTTATTATGGTGGTGAGGTATTGCCCGGTGCCAAGCCGACGGGGTTTAAGATACTCGAAGAGCATACAGAATATAGTGTCTACGAAGATGCGACGTCATCTCAGGTTTATCATTATGGTAAATTGATAGCCAGTGCTGATGCACAATCGTTGACAGTATTTAATTATTACTTGAGCAAAGACAAGCAGGCAATTTACTACGGCACAGAGCAGATTTTGCCGCAAGCTGATGTGGCCAGCTTTGAGATGCTGCCAAATGAAGATCGTTATGCGCGAGATAAGCATGCGGTTTACGATATGGCGGGTAAGGATTCAGCGGCCATTGTTGATGCTGATCCGGCTAGTATCCAAGTTTTGCAGCGCGGATATATCAAAGACCAGCAGCATGTTTATTATCGTGATGGTATTGCAAGTCATAAAGTATTGGACGCTGATGCGAATAGCTTTGTGGTGACAGCCTATGATGAGGCGAGTCAGAGTGAGGCAAAAGATAAACATCACTACTACTGGCAAGGTAAACAGCGTTAAGCGGGGTTAGGATAAACGAGCCATTTGCGATAAGATATGCCAGGGCTTGCCCATATGCTGAAGGTGGTTTAAGCATATAGGCACAATAATTAGTAAATATATAAATATTATTATAAGGTATTCCTATGTCTATCAGGATATTGAACAGTATGTGGCTGTTTTTCCTGGCCTTTTTATGTTTAAGTGGGCAACTATCTGCTTGTGAAGATAATGCTGCGTGTCAGCGCAATATACAGCCAGCAAAATCGCAGTATCAGGCACTGCATCACTTAGATCAGACGGTTAAACATGAGCCAGGGCTTTGTGCTCAGCAAGACCTGAGTGCTCTCAGGCGTTTATCTATTAAAAATAAAGCCGCCAGACAGTTTGCAGCACTTTATAAAGTGCTGCAAAGCCATGCTAAATTGCCTGACAACAGTACTTTGATATTGCAAACATTTGCTGATTGTTGGCAGCGTTTTTTGCCAAAGGATCGAGCGCAATATTTTCCTGGCTTAGTCTTGGCTTGGCAAGACCAGCAGCAGTTACTCAATATCAGTACCCACAAAAAGCAATATCAACTCACTGCTGAATCCACATTGAGGTTACCAAAGCGAGCCGCCTCGCTGATTAAGCGAATTAGCAAAGAAGTCGATGGTGAAGCGGTGAGTGATAGCCTGTGGTTTTTGTTAACAGAAGCCACCATGGCAGCTTTGAGCAATGAGTATGAATCGTATGTGTATGCTGATGAGCTTGTGCTGTATACCGCCAGTAGTCAGGGGCGCGGCTTCTCTGTAGGGTTTATGCCTCGCATAGAAGACGGCAATATTTTTGTTAAAGAAGTTTATGATGAAGCTTTAACAGCACAAGGTTTACAGCCTGGCGATCATATTGAAAGCATTCACAGTGATGCTGTTAGTGTTGAAGCAAAGGTCGAGTGGTGGCTGCAACGTGAGCCCTTCGAATATACATTGCAGCTTAAGCAAAGCGATCAAGTGGGTTTTATCAAAGCGAGTAGCATTCCTCGCTTTAGCTATAGCATTGAGAGTCATCAGCATAATGATTTATTTTACCTGCGTATTGGACACTTTAATAATCGAACAGGGTTAGAGCTTTCCCGGGTTATGCGCAAAGTGGATGAGCAGGTCAAAGGCATTGTGATTGATTTGCGCAATAATCCTGGGGGTAGTATTACGCCATTAGCAGTAGATTACTTTGTCAAACCTGCGCAAAAAGCCATTGTGTTCAATGATAAAAGTGCTGGAGAACTAACAGTCAATGGGTCTATGATTTATTATGGGCAGCCATTGGTCATTTTGCAAAATCGGTATAGTGTGTCGATGGCAGAAATTATGTCTGCAATGTTGCAGCAGCAACAGCGAGCCACAGTGATTGGTGAAAATTCATATGGTAAATCAGTTGGGCAAACGCAATACGCCGTCGGTCAAGAAGGCGTTGTTTTGTTAGTCACGACACAATATTTTTATCCGGATGGCGAAAATCATTGGGGTGAAAAAGGTGTTGAGCCTGATGTCCGACTAACATTAAACGAAGATAAAGAAAATGATATTTTTTCTGTGTTGATGCAAGGCGCCCTGGATTTCGAACACTTAATGGCGATTGATCCACAACTACAAAGAGCTGTGGAAATTTTAGGAGTGAAGCCGTAATGCAACAGTTAGTTATTGCTATTTTAATAAGTCTGATTTTTTCTAGTAGTGTACAGGCCGTTGTGCGATTGCCCGATCCGGCTGAAGTTCAAGCTGAAATGGACCAATTGATAGACGAGTCTGTCGGTGTCTCGGCTAAAGCTGAAAAAGCGTCTGAAAAGCTTGTTAAAAAAGGCATAAAGTTGCATGAAAAAGGCAAATATGAAGCCGCGATCAAGGCTTTCAAAAAAGCCTTACTAAAAGATCCTTTGAGTGTGCTGGCTTATTATGAATTAGCAGTATCTTATTATGCCGCAGATGATCTGCCGCGTGCTTATCGTAACGCGATTAAAACGTTGGTATTACACCCTGGTCTGGAGCATGCTTATATTATTAAAAATAGTGTGTTAGATGATGCGGGTTACCCAGAGCAAGCATTGAAAGAGTGGGATAAGTTGTTGGATATTAACCCTAAAAGTTTTATGGGGATGCTAAATAAAGGCGTGACCTTGCTTAAAATGAAAGAGTATGAGCAAGGTGAGGCTGTTTTGATCAATGCCAGTCAATTAGACCCACAACATCCATCACCTTATTATTACCTGATGCTTACCTGTTCAGTGCAAGGTTTTAACTATGATGAAGAGCGTTATGGTAAGCAATTTCTAGAAGTTGCAGAGAATGGCCCGCGTCGTGAGAGCGTGACAGCACGGGTCAAAGAGTTGAATGATTTAAAAGTATATGTGCCGAATCATGCTGAGCCAACAAAGCTATTTGTGTTACGCGAGATTATCCGTTTGGCTTGGCGTAAAGCTAAACATCGTGAAAATTATCCGCAAGCACGAGGTTATCAACCCAGCCTTAAAGAAGAGCAGCAAATTGTGGATAGCATGATAGAGTATGCTGCAGAAAATGCAGATAAATTAACAGAAAAAGAGCATGCATACATTGCCGAATTAAAAGAACTTGTTCAGCAAGGGCATATTGAAGCGAGAAATTTCATATTGTTGAAAAGCGAGCTGGGCCAGGTGGATTTAGCCTGGGGGGATACGCATCAAGATGAAATTAATGCCTATCTTGACTGGCTAATGACTCACGGCCAATAGTGTCATTTTATATTAAGCAATCGCCATTATGACCGTTGATCATAAAAACTGTGCTGCAGCTGTTATTTTTTCTTCAGTAAAAAGCTAGGGTATCCACTTTAACGAATCGAGGTGAAATATGTTAAGTGAAACAATTAAAAAAAAGCTCAGGACGAAGCTTGAGTTATATGAAGGCTCTATAGCGCATATGTATCTGGATTCTAAAGGATATGTAACTGTCGGGATAGGGCATTTACTCGCAACATTGGCAGATGCGCAAAAAATACCTTTTACGAATGCTAAAAAAACGAAAGCAAGCGCTGATGAAATCAAAACGGATTATGAGAAGGTTAAAAAACAGACAAAAAACCGAATAGCGAGCTATTATAAAAAATATACAAAGCTGACATTATCAGCTGTTGAAATCGATAAGTTGACGAATAAACATATTGATAGTTTTCATACAGAGTTAAAGAAAATATACTCAGGGTTTGATGACTTTCCGGAAAATGTGAAGTTGGCATTATTTGATATGATTTTTAATTTAGGTATGACAAATCTTAAAAACAAATGGCCTTCATTTAATAAAGCCATTGCAGATAAAGATTGGGCAGAAGCGGCTAAACAATCCAATCGTAAGTCGCCTATTTCTGCGGCACGTAACAGTTATGTAAAGGAGCTGCTTGAAACAGCAGCAGCTGATGCTAAAAAGGCAGCTAAATAATGGCTAAGCTATGATATTAAACCATAAAATAATTCTATTGTTGGTAGTATCTGCTTTACTGGCGTGCCAGCAAACTGATGAGACCGTCACCTCTCAGCCAGTCTCAACATCTGAGTCGGCACCATTGCCGCTAGTGATCTTGCCGGGCTTTAAATTAAATGAACTGTTGGAAATATCGAGTGAGCTTACCACGCAAACTAGCATCCAGTCTGCAATGAGTGCGCCTTGGTATGCGACGTTTACATTATTATCTAGGCAAGAGAGCCAGGCAGATCGGTCGGTATTTGAAGTCAATAATTGCCAGGATTATCTGGCAATTGTAGATCAGCAAGCAGAACCGGTAAGAGAGCATGAGCGTAATGCTTTTATGGAAATTATTGCGATGTGTAGAGCAGCAGCTGCAATTGTGCAAGCCAAACCCGCCAACACAACGTATTTGCAAACCTTGCAGTTTAATGCTGATCTGCCCAAGCAATTGCCGGAACAAATGGCGTTACAAGTATCAAGTGCTGAGCGTGACAAATTAAACAAAGATAATAAGCAGCAAGCTTGGGGTGATATTAATAATATTGATAAAGTCGAAGTCATAGATCAATACCATGCCTATTACTATTCAGAGGCTGCCAGGCATGAATTACAAGCAGTCGCGGCTGCAGATTTTAATAATGATGGTTTGCAGGATGTATTGCTGAGTTTGCATGAGCACTCAACAGAAGGTAGCTATTTTGCGATTCGCCTTTTTTTATTAACGTGCTTAGATAAAGGGGAAAATTATGTTTTACTGAAAGAGTATGATCTTTATTAATGTCATCATCAGTCAGTTGATATTATTCTGCAGCTGTTACGGTGTTCCTAAGCTACGTTGCTTATCAGTGCTAGTTGATAAGCAACATAGCGATTAAAATCCGATTTTTACGGCGATAACATTCGCTTAGTCGCCATCGAGCATTCGGCCAATGCCACCTAACACAGAACCTTCACCCTGGCCGCTACCACCTGCAGAAGGTGCATGTTCAATAACGCGGTCTGCTAAGCGTGAAAAAGGCAAACTTTGAATCCATACCTTGCCATGACCACGCAGTGTAGCTAAAAATAAACCTTCGCCGCCAAAGAACATACTCTTTAAACCCTTAACCATTTGAATATCGTACTCAATGCCCGCACTAAAGGCGGCCAGGCAACCTGTATCAAGCTTTAATGTTTCACCTTTGAGTTCCCTTTCAATAACAGTGCCGCCAGCATGAATAAATGCCATGCCATCGCCCTGGAGCTTTTCCAGAATAAAGCCTTCCCCGCCTAACAGACCACTGCCTAGGCGTTTATTCAATGCAATATCAATTTTTGTACCCAGAGCTGCACATAAGAATGAGTCTTTTTGGCAGATCAACTCAGGTATTTGTGCCATGTCGATCGCAACAATAGTGCCTGGAAAAGGCGCTGCAAAGGCAGCATGCCGCTTACCTTGGCCATGGTTAGTAAAATGCGTCATAAACAACGATTCACCAGTAATCATGCGTTTGCCAGCACTAAAGAGTTTGCCCATAAAACCTTGATCGGGGTCTGAGCCATCACCCATTTTGGCTTCGAAGCTGATGCCATCTTCGATATAATTCATAGCGCCTGCTTCAGCGATAACGGTTTCGCCCGGATCCAGTTCAACTTCTACCATCTGCATGCTTTCACCAATAATTTTATAATCTATTTCATGACAGCGCATGATTATCTCCTCTGTTAATAGATATATTGTAGTAACAAATGTCAAAAAATCTCAAATATCATGTCAGTCGATTGTATGGTATTTATTGAGTCTCAGCGTATCAATGAGTTCGCGATGGTTGATATAAAAAAAGAATAATTTTTATATCGGTCTAGGCTATATAATAATGCGTGTTGTTACTCATGATAGAATAATGGGTTCACAGCAAGTGTTGCTTGGTGTTTGTAGCATATCGAATATTAATATATTAGATGAGTAATGAGGGAAATATGACAAAGACTGTTTTAATAACAGGTGCATCATCAGGTTTTGGTCAAGCCAGTGCTGAAAAGTTTGCCAAGGCTTATGCAGGTACAGATGCCAGACTAATATTAGTTGCCAGACGAATGGACAAATTAGAGGCGCTTAAAAAGCAATTAGAAACCTGTTGTGCAGTCGATATTGCCGCAGTCGATATGGCCAGTCAGCAGAGCCTACAACAGTTTATTCAAGGTATTGAAAATAAAGCCATTGATATACTTATTAATAATGCGGGTAAAGCACTTGGCTTAGAGCCTGCTTATGCAACAGATCTCGATGACTGGGAAGATATGGTTGATACTAATATCAAAGGATTGATAAGAATCACGCGCTATATATT
Source organism: Gammaproteobacteria bacterium (assembly GCA_965230615.1). Lineage (GTDB taxonomy): Bacteria > Pseudomonadota > Gammaproteobacteria > HTCC5015 > HTCC5015. The sequence continues at coordinate 2,849,888 of OZ246012.1, read as the reverse complement.
ACCTACTATGGTGGCTCGTAACGCTGGACATATTATCAATATTGGCTCGATTGCCGGTAGCTGGCCATACCCAGGTGGTAATGTTTATGGTGCCAGTAAAGCATTTGTGCAGCAGTTCTCAAGAGGCTTGCGTGCTGACTTATTAGGTAAAAATATCCGTGTGACCAATATTGATCCTGGCTTGGCAGAAACCAATTTTTCCAATGTGCGTTTTAAAAATGACAATGCCAGTGCTAGCAAAGTGTATGAAAATACACAGCCGCTACTTGCGGGTGATATAGCAGATATTATTTATTGGGTAAGTACGGTGCCCGGCCATATTAATATCAACACCCTTGAGGTTATGCCGGTGTGTCAGGCTTGGGGCGCTTTGTCTGTTGATCGCTCGATGATGTAGAGCCAGTTTAAGCTCACCTTAGACAAGTAAAAGCTGCCCTGCTTTAGCAAAAGCAGGGCAGCAGTTGTTATTACCTAAATAAAGCTGGAACCATCTTCAACTTCCAGGTCTTCCCAAGGCAGAGAGTCAGCTGAAATTTCGAATGTACCATCAGCATCTAGATCGAGCTCTACAGTAACCGTATTGTCTGGATTAGCAATAATTCGGATACGTTTGTTATTTTCGCCTGTGAGTATCAGCTCACCACCGCTATCCGGGTTATCAATAAAAGTGCTGCTATAGCTAAAAGGTACAATGGTTTCTATATCCACATAACCTTCGGTAGAATCAAAAAAGCGCCCACTGATCGCTTCAGTCAGGTTGCTGGGAAAGTCAATGTTATCGTAAGTGGTGGTAAATATAATATTTTCCAGCATGAACTGTTCACTATTGGTTTGATCATTAATATTGATGTTTAACGTTAAGCGCTCAGTATTCGTGCTGAATAAAGTCTGTAATCTAATACTACCGCCAATAACAGTAGTGCCGAGAGCATCTTGAATCGTAAGCTCTTGGATTAAAAATGTTGCATCAATGATTTCTTCTCTGTTCGAGTCGAAGCTGTCAACGCGAAAAGAAATGCCACCCTGTGATGTAAAACCGTCTATAGCACAGTTATTAAAGGTAAGTGTTAAAGTGCCTAAAAAGTTATCATCCAACTCGCCGGATAAACTGATACTGCCAGTATCGCAACCAACAGTTTCATTAATAGTTGTCATGGCAATTTGGCGTCTATTGCTGTCGCCTTGAATTTGAGCTAGTGACAATGGCAATAACTGGTTCTTAATAAAACCAATAATTTTTGCGCTGTCACCATTGGCGATAGTTTTAGCCTTGTTGCTGTTATCGTTTGCATTAGCGGAAAATAAAACGGTTAAGTTATCATCGCTAGCAAGAAAGCCGCCGGAAAGTGGGCCTGCATTGGTTTGATTAATATCTGCTGGTTCAGTGCTGCCTGTGTAACTTACATTGCTGCTAAAGCCATTGCTATCATCACTGCCTATGTCATCTAATGCCCCATCACCGCCGCTGCTACTGCAAGCCGCTAAGGTCAACAGGGTCAAAGCAGTAAAAGCTTTGGTGAGTAACCGCGAATAAAATAAGGTGTAGCCCATGTGATTATCTTCCTCAATTTAATTTAGAATAAATATTATGTTGCTAACCAACACCTGAAAAGTCGGTGCTGTAGAGAGAGTATCTATCAAGCCCAAAATAACTTAATACGATATTGTAGCGAAAACAGCTTATTAAGGTAAAGTAGCATACTTTGATGACAAGCGTGTGGTCACCATATTAAGTCGATTTTAATGCTGCTCTGTATCAAAAACGTGAATTCGTTCGCGAAAACATATTTCTGCCTCCCCCTTTAGTATGATGTTGTTAGGGTAAAAGTCAATTATGCTATTGTGGACATTACTTAAGACCCTGACAGGGTGAGTAATATTGCTTGCGACTAAAGCAGACTCAACCTTGTTATACAAATCACACCCATTGGATATATTGCTAAAGCCAGATGCACAAAACAAGCACAGCTGCCCGCACTACAGAGTTTTCTGACGTAGCCTATGAAGTATCGAATGGTGAAGCATCGAATGGCTATGAGGTTTATGCCTATCTGCTCGATAGCTTTCGTCTACAGACGCGTGATGGCCAGCCAGTTGTTGTGCATGGTGCCAAAGCCTGTGCTTTGATCGCTTATCTGGTGCTAAATGCTGGTCATAAAGTTAGCAGGCAGAAAATTGCAGGTTTGCTGTGGGGTGATGTCAGTGAAGAAAAAGCAAGAACATCATTACGGCAAGCAGTTAGTCAGATTCGCAAGTGTTTTGACCCCATTAATAAAGAAATACTGTTGGTCGATCGTTTAAGTATTGGTTTGGATATCAATAAAGTATGGAGTGATGTTACCACATTAAAGCAACAAGTCTTTACCAGTGACTGGCAAGCGCTTGCGCAGGCAGATATCACGCTCAATAAACCATTGCTACATGGCTTGGACACCAAAGCAGAGGACTTTAATGATTGGCTGCATGTAGCACGAGTTAGCTTTGCCGATGAGCTGATCAAGCGGTTATATAGCCAACAGCAACTGGCTATTGCGCATGATGATAAGTTTGCAGCAATTAATATTGCCAAGAAAATATTACAGCTAGACTGCTGTGATAATGCAGCGAATACCTTGATTATCGAAACCTTACTTACCTTAGGGGACAAGGTAGGTGCAGTACAGCACTATGAACGCTTTGCAAATATCTTGCAACAGCAGCTGGATATACAACCTGAGCCGCAATTAAGTGCGCAGGTCTTGCATATAAAACAAGCAACACCTGTTAATGTGCCTTTAGTGCAAAGCGAAAATAAGTGTTTGCAGCCTATCGCTGATATTGGCAATGAACGGAGTGTTTTATTGCAAGGTGTCAAACAATATTGGCTGGAAGATGTGTTACAACAATCTTTGCACAATAATCTTTTGCTTAAATGTGGTTTGGAAAAGCATCTGTGCTGTCAGCTTACACTCAGGCAGCGAGCGTCATTGCTTGAGCACGAGATTGCTGGCGATAATATTCTGGATGTTTTCAATGGCTTGAATCAAGCAATGTTGATTCTAGGTGAGCCCGGTGCAGGCAAAACAACATTGCTATTAGAATTGGCAAAGCAGCTCTATGATAAGGCGCAACAAGATAAACAGCAGCTCGCACCATTAGTATTACATTTATCGAGTTGGGCAATCGTAGAACAGGATTTGGCCACATGGATTCTGAGTGAGCTTGATCAGCGCTATGATATACCGCCGTTATGGGCACAGCGCTTGCTTGAGCAAGGCGTTATAGTGTTGCTCGACGGCCTAGATGAAGTTGCCGCGAGTAAACGTGATGCTTGTGTTGCTGCCATTAATCACTTCAGGCAAACACACAGTCATTTGCCAATAGCAGTATGTAGCCGTATTGCTGATTATGCCGCGCTAACAACAGCATTAGAGTTAACAGCTGCTGTTGCAATAAAGCCTTTGCAGCAACAGCAGATAGCGCAATACTTAGAGAATGCAGGTGAATCGGTTGCAGGCTTACATAAGGTGCTGAGCTTGGATAAAGGGCTTTGGCCAATATTGACAACACCGTTAATGTTGAGTATTGCCATATTAGCTTATCAATATGGTGTTGTGGATGAGCCGGCTTACCGTTGTTCAGCTGAGGATAGGCGTCAGCATTTATTTTATCGTTATACTGAGGCGATGTTTGCCCGGCGGCAGGTTAAGCAGTCATTTACCAAAAGTAGAACACAAAAAAGTCTGGCATGGTTAGCTAAAACGCTGCTGCGTCAAAACCAGACAGTACTTTATCTTGAGTGGATGCAGCCAGAATTTTTACAGTCTTTGACGCAGCAAAAAATAGTCAGCACTGGCTCTGTAGTCTTGATAGGCCTAATGGTAGGCTGCTTGGTTATGATTTTTGGCAGTGGTTATGTAGGTTGGTTATTAAGTGGTGCTGTTGGTATAGGCTTTGGCTTTTTCGGCGGACTTGTTGCGGGTTTGTTAGGTTATGGTGATGAGGTTAGGCCCGTGACTAGGTTGCGCCTTAACTGGTCAAGATTGAAAGCAGGTTGTTTAAAGAAACTAAGCAAGTCTATTTTTGTTGGTAGCTTATTGGGTATTGGTATAGCTTTGGTTGTTAATGTCAATACAGGCTTTTTAATTGGTTTATTGATGGCATTAAGCTTTATTGCTTTCGAAGCGTTAGACTTTGATTTGATTGCGCAAGACAAACAAACACAGCGCCAGCCTAATCAGGGTGTATGGCGCTCAATGCAAAATGCAATGAAAGGTTTGATTTTTGGCGCTGTGAGTGGCGGTGTATTGGGCTGGTCTATTGCAGGCACTGAGGCGGCATTGTTTGGAGCTGGCCTGCTTGGAATTGTCACAGGAATGTTTATCGGTGGCCATTATTGCTTGCAATATTATTTATTACGGTTTTTTATGAGTATCAATGGGTATATGCCATGGCGTTTAATCGCTTTTTTAAATCATGGCGTGGAACGTGCTTTTTTACATAAGGTCGGTGGCGGATATATGTTTATTCATCGCTCTTTGTTAGAACATTTCGCAACATATGACTAAAGATCTGGCTTTTATCACATTGCGCTAGTATCCTCGTTAAAGCATACTCACCGGCTATGTTATTTGGCGTGTATTAAAAATGGGTATATTTTGAGCGATGAATAAGCATGATCTTATCAAGCATTTAATGCTGTCAGCGCATCCCTTAGAAGGTGGTTACTATAAGCGCACCTATGCCTCGGGTAATTTTATTTGTCGTGATGCGGATAAACGGAATTTGTTAAGCAGTATTTATTATATGTTAACCGATGATAGCCCTATCGGCTATTTACATAAAAATAAATCTGATATCCTGCATTATCACCAGTTAGGTTCAGCAATACAATATATTATTGTTACACCAGAGGGTGAGTTGCAGGAAAAAGTGTTGGGATCTGATATTAGCCATGGTGAGCAATTACAATTACTTGTTTATGGTGGCAGTTGGAAGGCAGCACGATTATTACGAGGCGACTATGCTTTGCTCAGTGAAGCGGTGACTCCTGGGTTTGATTATGCCGATAACACAATAGCAACAGTTGGCAGTATAGCAGCGCAGTTTCCTGATTTGCTCGATAAACTCAAGCCCTATATTAAAGTCTAGAGAATAAACGCATCTCAGCGATTTGTTTAGATGTGCCTCAGTGTGATAAGCAAATTACCCAATAAGGTGCTGGTTTAAAAAAACCTAAAGGTTTAGAATTCCCAAAGCCTTAGTGATCACTAATGGAGATTTTGTGATGTTTAAAAAAATAACAACTGTCACGCTGTTATGGGTAATTATGCTTATTCTGCCGGGTTGTGTATCCATTCCGCCGGAAGCACCGGAATTATCTGTGGAACTTGGCAAGCGAATTTCCACGATTGAAAATGCCAATATCACCTTGTTGAAAAGATTTTTTGATCAAAAGCGCGATGAGGTTGATAAATTTATAGAAAATGAGTGGACGCCAGAGTTTGCTAACCAATTTTTCACCGATCGCAAAATTGCAAATGCTTGGGATATTATTGTACGTGAAAATGATAAGCAGCAGCGTCTTTTGTTCTTAACCAAAACAGGGCCGCGCTTACAGAAAAAAATTAATGAAAAGCGCTTAGAGCTAATCCGGCCATTAGATGAATTAGAGAGGCGCATTGAAGCTAAAATACGTCAGGAGTATGCGCAGGCTAGAGCACTGAATAATAGCATTACCAGTTTTTTGCTATCAGCAGCCAAAGTCACCGAAAGTCGGAATCGATATTTAGATAGGGTTGGTGCAGCAGATTCAAATTTAGCAAAATGGGTTGACGAAACAGACGAAGCTGTTTCGGAACTAATCGGCAGGGCAAATGAAGTAGATGATAGAGCTACCAGAGCAGGTAGATATTTGCGAATATTGAGAGAAATTCGAGAATCCATTTAAGGTCATTTATATAAGTAGGAGACAAAGCAATGCCAATAGACTGGGATGAGTTTGATAGTGAAATCGATACAATAATTGAAGCGTCGTCTGCTGCTACAGATAAGCGTTTGGCATCAAGAATTTCATCGATAACACATCTGACAGATGAAGAAGTTACGGAGCTATTTCCAGAAACTGCTGATGTGAAAAAACTGGCGGAATTAATGAAAATTGTGAAGTCCAGTGAGCAAAGACATCAAAAAATAAATCGTCTGGTTGCCGATGCCGAAAAGTACAGTGGGGTAGTGCTGACCTTATTGCAAAGATTTGCTTAACAAAAGTAGCTTTAACATTAGGCTTTATGTTTATTAGAACGAAGCCTGATAAAGTAAAAATAAGTCAGGGGGTTAGGAATGAATCAGTCGACAGCCACCACATCAGCAAAAACCAATATAGCCTGGGGAGATATTGTTTTAGCCATGTTGGACTGGCCTTTTCTGCTATTTGTTGGACTTGTTTTATTTACCTGTTATTTTCGTGGCAGTATAGCAGCGCTGCTAGCCAGAGGTGATATTCAAATTAGTTGGGGGGAGAATCGGCATATAAAATTGACCGAAATTTCTGAAGGAATAGATGAAGAGCTGGACCCTTTAAAAGAAGAAGTACAACTACTTAAACAGCGAGTTTCGGGACTGGCGGAACTTGCAGAATTGGGACAAGCAGATAGAGATGCGCCTAACGCCAAAAAAATATCGGCTACGGATACTAGCTCAGAAGTGAGTTTAAGTAATAATGCCAGAGAAAATGCTAAACAGCGCTTACTTGCAGAGCTGCTAAATGGCAGATACCGCTGGCGATCAATTGAAACACTTGCTAAAAAAGTTGCCCTGAGTGAACAAGACACATTAGATATATTAAGAGCATGTGTAGCAGATGTTGTGTTGAGTATTGGCAAGTCAGGGCATCGTATCGCGCGCCACACCTCGCGTTAATAAAACATTATTGATGAATGATTGGTTGGGTTCGGTTGCATCATCAAGTGTTTTTTAGTACTGCCTTCCAAATAACGGCTTATTTATCAAGCTGTCGTTGCTTATACTATCGGACAGAATACATTAATCATTGATAATTGATACGCATTGGTGTCGGAATGCATTACTGCACTAATTTGGCTGGATGCCTGATATCAATTGACCTACGTTAAATATTTGCAAATACCCAAGTATTAAATACCTGACTAAAGCCGCAATGGCTTTAGTGCAGTGTAGCTTGCTGACTGCAATTGAGTCAGAAGAGTTGTCGTGTTTGCAATGCAGGTGTTTGCCGAGGGGGTATAACACTTCATTCAATGCAACATGATGTGTTTTTAAGGTTCTGTTTTCTTTAGATATAGTCATTGGATAAAAAATGAGCATTTTTCTGTAACACTGGAGTCACAAAAAGTGACGGATAAAGACATATAGGTTTCATATTACCCAGGTAAGTTCGCATAACCCCGTATTGCCACACTGTCATTGTCATCATTGCTGTCTTTGGCATTGTTGTTTTCCATGGGGGCTGTTCTTAACTATTAGAAACAACAAACAAGAGAGTGGGGAAACTCCATGAGTAAAAAATTGTTAGCGCTATTATTTGCGCCATTTATTGTGCTTGCTACTCAAGTGAATGCTGCAACGGTTAGCGGTTCAGCTTCAATTGATGACATAACAGTTACTACAACTGGGACTGCCAGTTTTTCTTTTACTGGTTTTGATTTTTTTGCTGCAGATAGTCTAGTTAATGATGTAACGCCTTTTTTCTCTTCTGATGGCTACACAGATGTCGTTGCAGGTAGTGCATCGAGTGCACTGACATTGCCAGGTTCAACAACCTCTGCTGATGCAATCGCCTCAGACCTAAGCTCATCAAGTGTGTTTGCTGATGGTGCAGGTAATGCATTTGCTAGCACTGTATCAGAGCTAGGCTACGCTGTTGATGGTGCAGGTGATGTGACAGTGGAAATTGAAGTATCACTATTTGCTGAAATTTTAAGTGCTGTTGGTGCCGAGTTTGTTGATATTGGTGCTTCCTTATCAGACGCTTTTGGCCCAATAGACAGTGCTGGTGAGTTCTTTGATGGTGGTTTTGGTGACGTGACTTTCGGCGATTCAGCCTTTCTAACATTCTCATTTGTTGTTGATGGCTATGCCGAAGATGCATTGTTTTTGGAAACATTTGCGCTAGCAGATACTGCTGTTGCGCCAGTGCCATTACCCGCTGCTGCTTGGTTTTTATTATCAGGTGTGTTGGGCTTGATTGCTGTAGCGCGTCGACGTGCAGCTTAAAAAGTTTTGTTGTCTGATTACTTAATTCATTGGGATTAAGCAGCATATAGCCACATATTACATATGGATTGGAGATTATTAATGAGTCAGCAGTTGTTCAGTTTGAAAGCGTCGTTGTCTGTGCTAACACTTTGCACGGCGGCGGCATTTGGGCCAGCATTTTCACCCGTGTTTGCACAAACGACTAGCCCATCTACGAGTGTATCGCCCTATCTACAGTCTCATTTGCCGGGCGTTGAAATTAAATCAATTTTAACGGTAGATGATGGTACTGTAGCAAAAACCGGTGGCGGTACAATCCGCCTGGCAGGTATTCCAGATGGCATTGGTGTTATCGATGGTAATGAGCTAACACCCGCAGAGCCAGATTTCTTTTATTTACTAGTTAACCATGAGTTAAATGCAACCCAAGGTGTTGCACGCGACCATGGCAATATAGGTGCTTTCGTATCGAAGTGGAAAGTTAATAAAACAACCCACGAAGTTGTCGAAGGTGATGATCTTATCAAGCAAGTGTTTGAGTGGAATGAAAACACCAGTACTTTTGCTGCTGGCTCATTTACATTTGACCGCATGTGCTCTTCTGATCGTCCTGATCCAACGGCCTTGTATAATTCAGCAAGTTCACTAGGGACCCAGGAAATTATTTATTTCAACGGTGAAGAAACGTTTGGCGGTCGCGCATTTGCGCACGTTGTAACAGGTCCAAATGCAGGTAACAGTTATCATTTGGAGCACTTTGGTTTTGCTGCATATGAAAATATTTTGCTGAGTCCTTTTGAGCAAGATGCAACAGTAGCGATTTTGACCGATGATGCCAGTAATGGTGAAGTCTATATCTATGTCGGTACTAAGCAATCAACAGGTAACGATGTTGAACGTGCGGGTTTAGTCGGCGGTGATTTGTATGCGCTGGCTGTCGAAGGCAAGCCGTTTGAGCTAGATAATGATTTGGCAACGGCTGTTGGCCTGACAGAAACATTCACGCTGAAACTGATTGGTGAGCCAGGTGATCGTCCGATTGATGGCGCTGATGTAGAAGCGCGCGGTGCTGATACTTTAACACCACTTGATCCCGCTCAAACATTTGAGAGCCTGAAAATGGGTGGTCCGGAAGATGGTGCTTGGGATACGCGTGCAGGTCGTGAAAACTTTTTCTACTTTGCAACAAAAGGCACTTCGTCGAATGGTATTACTGCACCAACACGGGTATGGCAGTTAGAATTTGATGACATTACTAACCCGGTAGCGGGTGGCACGATGACGTTATTGATCGATGGCCCTGAAAATCGTTTAAGCAGCCTGGATAATATGGACTTTGCGATAGTTGATGGCGCTGCCAAACTTTATATCCAAGAAGACTTAGGTAGTGAGAGTCGTTTAAGTAAGATCTGGGAATATGATCTGACTACTAGTCAATTAGAAGAAATCGCTGAGCATGACCCGGCACGTTTCTTTGATGGAGGTAATGACTTTTTTACCACGAATGAAGAGTCATCCGGTATTCTTGATTTGCAGTCTGTTTTGGGTGCTGGTTGGTTTGCATCGTCAATTCAAGTGCATACTTCAGCTGGTTTGTCTGACTCAGCTGAGCTGGTTGAAAACGGGCAGCTAGTACTAATCAATCTTGATGGCCGTGGCAGTGACTTGTTGCGTGATCGCATCATCGCAAGCGGTGCTGCATGGGACTATCGCGTTGATGGTGTTGATCCGGGTGCGACCTGGAATGATATCGGCTTTGCAATCGATGCAAACTGGAATGTGAATACGGCAGGTGTAGCAACAGGTCCTGCGACAACAATGTTAGGTTACGGTGAATCAGCGGGTCGTTTGGTGACTGATTTAGTACAACCACCAACACCGCGTGCCGCGAGCTATTACTTCCGTCATGAATTTGACTTGGCTAACCCAGCCGATGTTATTTTGTTCGACCTTTACATGAAGGTTGATGATGGTGCCGTGGTTTATATTAACGATGTTGAAGTTGCACGTTTTAACATGGATTTCAGTACAGCCGTTGACAACAGTACATTCGCTGCACGTAATGAGCCATCAGAACGTGACTGGAAACAAATAGCAATTAATGGTGAAACATTGCCATTGCAGGCAAATGGTAATGTCATTGCTGTTTCTATGCATCAAGAGAATAGTGGCAGCTCAGATCTACGTATGGATTTAGAATTGATTGCCTGGAATGCCACACCGGACGCAGGTAGTGCGCCAGCAACACCTGCTAACTTATCGGTTGATAATGCCACTGAGACACAAATTGATTTGAGTTGGGATGCGCAGGCTAATACCAAGTTCTTCCGCATTGAACGTCAAGTAGATGGTGATGTTGCTTGGGAAGTCGTTGAAGCCGAGTACCCAGGTACATTTGCTAGCTATGAAGACACTGATGTTGCTTCAGGCACAACATATAATTACCGCATGTGGGCAGTGAATATTCATGGTCGCAGTGGTTTGAGTGCCATTGCAACAGGTGCGACAACAGTGTCACTGATTCCGGTGATCTTAGAAGAGGACTTTGAAGTGCCGAATAGCTTTGGTATCTTCACCGCAATCGATGTTGCTGCCAGCGATCGCAATTGGAACTGGTTGTTATGGGATTTTGGTAGCACCGGTGCTGTACAAGGTAATAATTTTGGTGGTGCTGCGCCAACAGAAGATTGGTTAATTACAACTGATCCGGTCAACTTCTTGTTCTTCCGTAATGAATCTATCCAATATGATTCGCAAATCTCATTTGGTAATGGTGCGCCGCCGCCGCAGTTAATGTATTCAACAGACTACAACCCGAATACACAAGCTAATCCAAATGATGCAACGTGGACGGTGATTCATGAAGATACTAGTGCCTTTGGTAACTTAACACCGGTTGGGCCATTTGATATTTCAGCTATTCCTGACACAGCTTATATTGCTTTTAAATATACCGGTAATGGTGGTTCTGGTGGTCAGAGCGCACGCTTCACATTAGACGATGTATTAATTCGTGGTGAGTGTGGTTTTGACTTTGAAGGTGCTGAAAACTCAGATATTGAAGCTGACCCTGCAACACCATGGACAGTATTTAACTTAAGCTCAGAGTTAGGCTGGATTTACGATACTCGTGATAATCGTCAAGGCGCTATCAATAATAACTTCAACTCGGCCAATGGTGGTACCAGCGGCGGCTCAGTTGCTGATGATTATTTGATTAGCCCACCGTTGCATGTTAATGGCGCAACAGGTATTGACTTTGATTATTATGAGAACTTTGGTGATACCTTAGCGCAACCACTGAGTGTTTTAGTGACCGATAGCTACACAGGTGACCCAAGCACAACAACATGGATTGATGTCACACCAACAGCGCTAAACGGTTCAACATCAGGTGTTTATATTCCGGTATCAAGCCAAACATTCAATCTGATTGGCAGTGATATTCGTATTGCTTTCCGCTATCAGACAGCTGGTAATGGCGGTGGTACAACCAAGCGTATTGGTGTTGATAATGTTTGTGTTGCATCACGCGGTGGCCCATTAGAAGGTGGTTTTTCTTTCACTCGCAGTGGTGCAGCGGTAACGTTTATCCCAACGGTTAGCGGTGGCACACCACCATATCAATATAGTTGGGACTTTGGCGATGGTAATACCTCAACAGAGGAAAGCCCAACACATGCCTATGCTGCTGCAGGTGTATACACAGCGGCTCTGACAGTTACTGATGATAATGGTGAAGTTGTTGCACAAACACAAACCGATGCGATCACAGTGACTGAGTTTACTGTGCCAGCTAAGGCGGCTCTGCGTGTAGCTGCATTCAATACGTCAATGAATCGCCCAACATCAGGTGCATTAGCGACTGCTTTGGCAGCAGGTAATGACCCGCAAATTGAAGCGGTTGCTGAAGTTATCCAACGTGCTGATGCTGATATCGTGTTATTGAATGAGTATGATGTTATACATGATGCTAGCGGTGCGTTTGACCGTGTTGCGACAGTGACATCAATTCGTGACTTCTTGAATAACTACCTGGCTGTTTCACAAGCTACAGGCGTTGATCCAGTGAGTTACCGCTACTTCTATGTAGCGCCGTCAAACACGGGTATTCCATCAGGTATGGATTTTAACAATGATGGAGATACCACTGACCCTGAAGATGCTTATGGCTTTGGCGCTTTCCCAGGCCAGTTCGCCATGGTTATATTGTCTAAGCATCGCATCATTAACAGTCGAGTGCGTACTTTCCAAAACTTCTTATGGAAAGATATGCCGGGTGCATTATTACCACCAGATCCGAATGATAGTGATAATGATGGTAACACCGACAGCTATTACAATGCGGCAGAGCTAGATGTATATCGCCTGTCTTCAAAGTCACACTGGGATATTCCTGTGTTAGTTAGAGGGCTTGGTCTGGTACATATTCTAGCCAGCCATCCAACGCCACCTGTATTCGATGATGGTACAGCGACAAGCTATCCAAGTACCAGCGTGGTTGATTGGAATGGCTTACGTAACCATGATGAAATTCGTTTTTGGGCAGACTATATTAATCCAGCGAATAGCGCGTACATTTATGACGACCGTGAGTGGGCACGTGCAGGTAATCAAACGCCAACACGTCCTCGAGGTGGTCTGCGCGCTAACTCACGTTTTGTTATCGTAGGCGATCAAAATGCTGACCCAACAGATGGCGATGCTACGTTTAACCCGATTAACTTACTGCTCAGCAATAGTGCCGTTGATACCAGTGTTACACCAAGCAGTGCCGGTGCTTTAGAACAAGTGCCTAGCGGCAGCAATCGTGAAACAAAGACATCAAGCTTTAACCTACGTGCTGACTACGCATTACCATCAGTCAGTGGTTGGGATATTAGTAATGCTTGGGTATTTTGGCCATTGACCACTGATATTGAAGCGGGTGTGCTAAATGCTTCAGATCATAGAATGGTCGTAATTGACATGGAATAATAAAAAGAAAATGGGATGTTTAGGAGGCTCAGGCTTCCTGGGAGCTTGTAAGTAGAAAGATGAGCATATATTTCGGGGTATCTGATTGTAGATACCCCGAACTTTTATCTGATATTAGCGTTAAGTGGCAACTGGTGAGACCGGGTTTGATGTTGTTATGCTGAGGCTATTAATTAGCCAGATGCAAAAAAATTCGTTAAGCTCTGATCTTCTTACCCTAAGATTGATCGGCTGGGAGTCCTTAATTAAATGACAGAAGTGCTTTTTTCAAAAAGTCGGCCTTTATGGTGTGTATTGCTGACGATAAGTATTAGTGTAATTACGTTGATGTCTGTATTGCAGGTACAAGCAGCTACTGCTGAAGAACCGCCTGAGTTGGCAACGTATATGGGCGAGCTACAGCGCTTAACACATAAGCTGTCATTGTCAGCGGCTGCGGGTAATATTGAGTTGAGTCGTTTTTACATGCATGAGTCATTGCATATATTGACCGAAATTCAAGAGGATATACCCGAGTACGAAGATATTGCGGTAGCAATATTAATAGATCGTATGAGCTTGCCTGCTTATAGCCAGCTGCAAGCCGTGCTGGCTAAAAAGACAGTTAAAGCAGCAGCGATCAGCAAAGCTGTTGACGGCATTGTGGAAGGCTGTAACAACTGCCATGAGGCAACTCGCTTTGGGTTTATCAAAATAAAGAACAGTCAGCATAATCCTTTTAATCAAGATTTTAACCCTTAATAATTGTAGGAGAGTAGTTGTGTCTCGCTTATTGATGCTTTTTATCATATTTATCATACAGCCCTCAGTTTACGCACAAGTTAAACCAGCGGTTGTGCCGACAATTGTTAATGTAGAAACATTTACAACGAGCGGTAAAAAGCGAGTATCTGTCGCGAAAAGCATGGGCTTTGTTTTTGAAAGCGATGGCTTTATCTTAACAGCCTATGCCAATTTAACTGATTTAACCACAGGACGCTTGCTTACCGATATTGAAGTTTCAGAGCCGGCGTCAGGTAAAGTATACCCAGCCAATATTGTTGGTGTAGAGCCAACGATTAACTTGGGAATTTTAAAAATCTTTGCAGAGCACGATTTGGTGCCATCAAAAATGGTATCTCGCACAGGTTTACAGATCGGTCAGGAAGTATATGCCGCAACTGAGCTAACTAAAAAAGGTTCAAGGTATATGGCTGGCAGGCTAGTTGCCATGAATAATCGCGAATGTTATCAAGAGAGCCTGAGTTCGACAATGTTGCGTGCCGAGTTGCCCTTAAACACTGCCAGTATTGGCTCGCCTATTTTTAATAAAGCTGGCGAAGTTGTTGCTATCTATACAGGCTATAAAGCACCTGTTGCCGAAGGCCACCAGGAAGATGAAGAGGAAACGCATATCTTGCCCTCTTTTTTGGCAATGAATATTTATGAGAGCTTAAAACATAAAAAAAGTATGCACTCGCCTTGGACAGGCTTTTCCGTTATGCCGGTGGATGAGAAACAAAGAACGATTTTTCCAACCAAGCATGGCGATAAAGGCGGTATAGCCATTGAGTATGTTTGGCAAAATAGCCCTGCTGAAAAGCTAGGCGTTAAACCGGGTGATATTTTGGTGCGCTTTGGACACTATCGTATACAATCACCGGCTGATTTTCAGAAGTGGCTCTATATGTATGGTGTGGGACATACTGTGAAATTAGTATTTGTGAGAGACTTAAAAGAATATAAAGTATTAGAATATACGATAGAAGAAAGACCGGATTGGGCGGTACCGCGTTAGAGATTGCGCAGGCACTTGAGCATCTGATGAATTGCGGTGTTGCGCTGATAGCAGGCCCTGTTGCAAGAACCGGTGCTTTAGTAAAGATCTTGTCTGTTTATTTTAGAGACCCCAATAGCAATTTAATTGAAATCGCAAATCGCATTGAGGCTGTATAATCAGGCATTATCGAGTGAGGATGCTGTTAAGGAATTTATATGCTCTATAAGTCACTTGAAGACAGTTGGCGGTTTTTTCGTAATCATATCGTTGCCATTGCGTTAATCGTATTGCCTGTTGCCATACCGGTTGATATTTTATTAGGGCTCTACCAGCGCTTTTATGCGGGTGATGAATTCGTGCTGGCTGAACAAATGCCGCCACTATTAGTTGCAGCAGCAGCATATGCTTATTATATGGTTGCTGTTGTGTACTATATTGCCTCAGTGCTTGCAGATGAGCCTATCGAGCAAGATCAGCTTAAAGCATTACAGAAACAATATTTTCAAGCTTACTTCGCATTGGGAATATTAGTTGGCTTTGCTGTGTTTATTGGTGCGATGATGCTGATTGTGCCGGGAGTTATTGTGGCATGCCGCTTGGCGTTTGCTGAATTTAACTTATTGTTAGGCAAAGATAAAATACTCGAAGCAATGAGCCATAGCTGGGATGCGACTCGGGATTATATGTGGTTGATTTTCGCTGGCTATGTATTGATTAGCATTGTTCTGTATTTGCCCTATTTTTATTTACTTGGTACCTTAGCTCAATATGACAGCATTTATTGGCTGGTTGATACTTTTTTGAGTATTGTTTATTCAGTGTTGAATGTTTTTTATACGATATTTGCTTTTCGGATTTTTGAGTTCGCCAAGTCAAACAAAACACCCGCTGACTATTTATAATTGTTTAGTGGGTAGTTGCCTGGCCCAAGTGCCATCGGGTGTTTCATTTAAGTCCTGCGTGGCAGACTTCAAGAACTCAATGAATGCGCGTACGCGTGTTGGCAGATAATCCCGTTTGGGGTAGAGTAAATAAATGCCACTGTCAGCATGTGAGAAAGTCGGTATCAAGGGTACAATGCGTTTTTTAAGTAAGGCATGACGTGCAAGAAAGTGGGGAACCTGTATTAAGCCCATACCTGCCACACAAAAATCAATCATAGCCTCACCATCATCTACAATAAATTGACTAGGTGGATCATAGTTTATAATCTTGTTGCGCTTTTGTGGTAATTGGATAGGCAGTAATCGTCCAGTTTGCTTAAAGCGAAAGCGTATCCAAGGGAAGTGCTCTAATGTATCAGCTTTGATGGCATAGCTTAGTTTATTGGCCAGGCCAGGTGATGCACAGGTTATCACATCAATGCAGCTAAGCTTTTGAGCGATGAGCCGGTTATCCTGTAAGGTGCCTGTGCGAATAGAGAGATCAAAGCCCTTATTAATGATATCGATATAAGCATCATCATAGGTAACCTCAATATTAATATCAGGGTAGAGATTGCTAAATTTAGGGATGAGCGTTTGTAAATATAGCCTTCCATAAGAGACAGGGGCATTGATTTTTAAGGTTCCACCGGGTAGTGCGTTATCATTTCTTAGCGCTGACTCGCAGGCGTCTAATTCCTCAATTAACATACGGGCGGTTTGGTAATAACGCTCACCGGCATGGCTTAGACGCAGCTTGCGTGTGGTGCGTTGTAGCAGATTAAGCTGCAGCTCTTTTTCCAAACGGTCGATTGCCTTGCTGATTGTCGATGGGTTGGTACCTAATAATTTTGCGGTAGCAGCAAAGCTGCCTTGGTCGGCAACCGTGATGAAAATTTTTAAGGTATTGAGTTTATCCATCGCAGAATTTGCCGTGCAAAGCCTTAGAATGATGATTAATTAATGAATAATATTCACTTATGAAGTGATATTAAGCTAGTTTACATCACTAATGTCAGCACTACAATATGCGCTGTTATTGTCAAAATCAGAGGAGCAAATAAGAAATGAGAGTTGTTTTGGTGTGGGCTTTGTTCAGCGGACTACTTTGCAGTAGTTTGGGTTATGCACAAGCCAAACCGCACTCTGCATCCGCCAATGCAGTCAATCATGCTGTTTATAATATACCGATTACGATGTTAGATGGCAGTCAATCAAGTCTGCGTGAAGCGGCTAATGGTCGTGCAATCTATCTAAAATTATGGGCCAGCTGGTGTCAGTCCTGCTTGCAGGGAATGCCGCATTTGCAGCATACCTATCAGCACTATAACGATAAGTTGGCGGTTATAGCGATCAATGTTTGGATGAATGAAAGTATGGCTGCGGTAGAAAAAGTAATTGAGCGCTATGCATTAACGGTGCCCGTTGCAATGGATACAGATGGGAAAATCGCGCAGGCATTCAATTTATTCGGTACGCCAATGCATATACTGATCAATAGCGCCGGCAATATTATCCACAAAGGGCATGCTGCTAATGAAGAACTTGATGCCAAGTTGTCATTATTGGCCAGCGGGCGCTTACCATCACAGTCACTGACTGTTATTGCGCAGCCTGAGTCCAGTGCCTTGTTAGATGCCTTACAACAGCAATTGCAACAACAAGATAAGGTGGCTGTATTGTTTACCAGCACCTGGTGTGATTGGTATTTAGAAGACTCTCGACCTGCCATGTCGCGGAACTGTCAGCGTGCTCAAAAAATGGTCAATAGTCTGCAGGCCTCTTTACCTGCCTGGCAATGGCAAACGATGGTTAGCCGTTTATGGACAGAGCAAAAAGAGCTTGATAGCTATAAAGAGAAGTATAACATCCTTATGCCTGCAAAAATTGATGCAACGAACCAGGTATTTAATCAATATGCCATCAAACACTTTCCAACCTTGTTAATGTTCAAACAGGGTAAGGAAGTGCTGCGTATAGAGGCATTTGATAAACAGCAGTTAGTGCAGCAACAAATCCAGCAGCTTTGAGGGACTGGGTTTAAAAATCAACGGTTTAGTTTATAACTGTGCTTTGAGTGTGTAGAGCAGCTGGGTTATTGCAATAGCGCTTGCATATAGTGCTGCTGCTGACCTGGCTGTTGCACTGTGGTACCGTAATAATACAGGGCTGGACTTAAAGCTGACGTTGAGCAAAGATATCGCTACAATAAACGTCGGCCACCGTGATTAAAAGGCAGTACATTGCATAAAGTATTTGATTTACGTGGGGTTGAGCCTGATGAAGCACAGGCGATGCGCACAGCCCTGACAGAAGGCGATATCGATTTTTATGAGACAGATAAGCCGAATTGGTTTGCTGGCGCACCAGCGTTTTGGGTGAAGTCAGAAGACCAGCTCGAAGTTGCCAAAGAAATTATCGCGGCAGCACAAGAACGTTGGGTATTATCAGCAGCACAACAAAACCCTGAAAAAATAGCTTCCAGTCGTTTTGATTGGGAAATCCTGTTGTTTCTAACGGTATTGGCGGCACTATTAAGCGGGCTTCTTTGGTTGTTTATTTGAACCAAAGATAACAACTTTGTCACCCCTTTTTACGACCGGGCCTTGAAAGGTGCTCGGTACCTTAATCAACCCGGAGGCGAGTGAGCCATGAATTCAGCCACGAACTCACCAATGAGTTCAACACCAGAGCAGACCGATCAACAAATAGAATGGGCGGCTTTGCAGTATCAATATGATGCTTATGAAAAATACGCTTTGCTGATTAAATTGCTCAGCGTGGTGCTGCTAGTGCTGGCCGAGATTATGCAGCTTGATACGCGATTACTGCTGCTGATTGTGTTAGTGCTCTGGTTGCAAGATGCTATCTGGAAAACCTTCCAAAGTCGTATTGATAGGCGTCTTTTACTGGTTGAACAGTCCTATCATGATGCAACAGGCTTTGTGCCCTTTCAGTTTAATAGCCAGTATTTGGCTCAGCGCCCTGGCTCCTTGGGGCTATTGCGCGAATACTTATTACAGGCTGTCAGACCCACGATTGCATATCCGCATGTCGTGTTGATTTTATGGCCGCTGTATCGTTTGTTCGCTTGAGCTGGCCTGACCACTTGGTTTAAAACTACTCTAAGCTGACTGACCCGCTTGGTGGTTAAGTTGAGCTAGGTATCTGTCCGGGTTAAAACTGGCCATGCTGAAACATCTGGTGATATGATTTTGTGCAGCCCATGAGTCTGGTGAGGACAGTCTGTAATAGCAGCTAAAGCCCGGCTTTTTGTGACTTTGATCGCAAAATTTGCGGCTATAAGTGCCAATGTCCAGGGGCACCGTTATTATGCTATGCCTACTCGATTTGTCATTGTGTCTTGGGAGGACGGGAAATGAATCTTCTATTAACGCGTATAAAATATGGGGCACTGCTGTTGTTGGCGTTGACCGTTTCAACCATTTCCTCAGTGGTGTATGCCCAGGATCTGCGAGCAACACTTTTTGCCGAAGCTGATGCCCTGGTAAAAGTTACCAAAGAGAAAAAAGCCTTTGTCTTAGCGCCAGTTTCTTATGGTAAAGGTGCCAAGCTTTATAAGCAGGCGGACGCTAATCTAAAAAAAGGTCGTAATTTAGCCAGTATTCAGCGAGATCTGAACGCGGCAGTCAAGTTTTTAGAACGGTCTTTGGAAGCCACCAAATTGGCAGAAGTGACCTTTGCCAGCGTGCTAAAAGCACGCAATGATGCCAGAAAAGCCGGTGGTTTAAAGTATGCTCCAGAACGCTGGCGTGAAGCCGAAGTGACTTTCACCGACAGTGCCGCCAAGCTTGAAGGCGGCAATGTTAAAAAAGCACAGAAAATGGGCGCCCAGGCAGAGAAGCTGTATCGCACTGCGGAACTGGCAGCGATTAAAGGCAACTACTTAAATGAAACCAAAAGTATCTTAAGAAAAGCTGATCAGCTCAAAGTCTACAAATTCGCGCCTAAAACCTTAGAGAAAGCTAAAGTTTTGTTGGCCAAGGCAGAAAGAGCCTTAACTGAAAACCGCTATGATATTGATCAGCCACGCGATTTGGCCAGGCAGGCTAAGTATGAAGCGAACCATGCAATTTATTTAGCCAAGCGTTTGTCGGCGGTGAAAGACAAACATATCAGCATGGAAGATTTATTATTAGAGTATGAGAAGCCCCTGGTAAGAATCTCTGGTGCAGCCGATATTGTCGCAGAATTGGATAAAGGTCACGAAGCACCAACACGAGAAATCGTGGACTATATCGAAACGCTGCAAGGCAAGTCACAGCAGTTAGCGCAAGACCTCTCTGATATGGAAGCGCAGCTAGGTAGCCTGGCATCTGTTAAGGAATCACTCAAGCGATTAGAAGCTGAGAATAAAAAAGCAGCGCGTATAGAACGTATGTTTAGCCGGGATGAGGCGAAAGTCTTACGCCGTGAGGGCGATTTTATTCTGCGCTTAATTGGTTTGAATTTTAATGTGAATAAAGCTGATATTAATTCACGCTATTTTCCATTATTAAGCAAAGTACAAAATGCCATCAAAATTTTTCCTGATAGCAAGCTAGTCATTGAAGGGCATACCGACTCTTTTGGCAGTGATCAGGCAAATCTGGCACTGTCGCAAAAACGTGCAGAGTCGGTACGTCAATATATAATGGCCAATATGAAAATCAATCAAAATGCGGTTAGTGCTGTTGGTTATGGTGAAAGCCGCCCTGCGGCTAATAACGAAACGCCAGAGGGCCGTAGTAAAAACCGTCGCATTGATATTGTGATCAGACCGCGCAGTTAACAGTCCAGTTTTTTTAAGTAGATTAAAAGGCCGTGCTTATGCACGGCCTTTTCTTTGTTTTATTGATAATAGGGAGATAAGCGCTGTGCCAAGTGCGCTTTGTTGTGTTGTTTTTGGTATCTGATCAATTCAGAGACAGGCACAAGCTTGATGCCATGTTGTGCCAAAGTGGGTAATAATTTCTCTAAAGTATTGAGTGTTATAGTGTGTGGATGCGCAATCGCAATCGCACCATTACGACGTTTAGTGAGCTTAATAAAGCGCTCAAATGCAGCTTTAATGGCTGCACTATCCTGTTGATTATCTAAAAACACATCGCGTTGTGAAAAAGGTACTGCAAACTTATCCGCTGCATCAGGTGCTACCGTGAGATGCGTGGTACGACTGTCAACAAAATATAATGAGTGTTGTGACAGCTCATGCATTAACCACTCCATCTGTGGGTTTAACGGCGTAATCAAACTGCCCATATGATTATTGACGCCAACAATGTTTGGCAGGGAGTCAATATATTTGCGAACAGTGCTGCGAAACAGCGGTTCGGGCATATTGTGTGTCAGCGAGCCAGGTTCATTCATATGACCATGCGAGCCTTGCATCGGCAAATGCAGGATAACCTCTTTATTTCTTGTGGCTGCTTGCTCCGCCAGCTCACGTGCATGCGGTGTTGCCGGTAATATCGAATAAGTGACAGCAGCATTCAATGCCAGAGCACGTTGACCTTTGTCGGCACTATAGCCCAAGTCATCGATAATTAAACTCGCAGGAATATAGCTCTCCTGAGCAATCGAGCTAACAGCGCTGCAATACAGTAGCAGCAAATAAACAAGTCGGGTCTTGCCGGTCATTGGTATTAGTCTTCTTTAGCCAGAATTGTTAAGCCCTTGAGCAGATTTAATGCTTCAAATAAATGATAGTCACGACTGGCCAGCGGTTCATCATTTTGTTCTTTCTCATCATTGTCTTGCTTGCGTTTACGCGTATCTTTAGTGTCACTGTCTTGTTCATCCAGGTTACTTAAGTGCCGCGATAAATTAGATTCCTTTAAGGGTGAGATGCTATTGCGGCGCTTTTCCAGTGGTTCAACGCGTACGCGTTCGAGTACAATATCTGGCACAATGCCTTCGGCTTGAATGGAGCGACCTTTGGGAGTGAAATATCGCGCAGTCGTCAGCTTTACTGAAGATTGATCAGGCAGTTTGATCACTGTCTGTACGGAGCCTTTACCAAACGTGGGGCTGCCCATAATAATACCGCGTGTATGGTCTTGAATAGCGCCTGCCACAATTTCAGAGGCTGAGGCAGAGCCTCCATTGACCAGTACGACCAACACGGTGTTTTCAATGATATCCCCTTTGTTAGCTTTGGATTGTAGCTCGGCATCATTCGCGCGTCCCTTGGTATAGACAATCAATCCATCATCAAGAAAAGCATCTGAAACGTCTATCGCTGCTGACAAGACACCGCCGGGGTTGTTGCGCAGATCCAATACCATGCCTTTTAAGCTATTGTTACTGTCTTTTTTTAACTTATTGACAGCATTCACGAGGTCTTGACCGGTCTTGGTTTGAAAGTTTGAAATGCGCACATAGCCGTAGCCAGGTTCTAGCATTTCGCTACGTACACTTTTTACGCGTATGACATCTCGTATCAAATTAACAGTGAAAGGTCCATCAACACTTTCGCGGACGATTGTCAGGTCGATCGGTGTGCCTGGTTTGCCACGCATGAGCTTAACAGCATCATTGAGTGACATACCTTTTACTGGGTGGTCGTCCAGGCGAATAATCACATCACCGGCCTGGATGTCGGCGCGTTGTGCAGGCGTATCATCAATCGGCGCAATGATTTTAACAAAGCCATTTTCCATGCTGACTTCAATGCCTAAACCACCAAACTCACCAGAAGTGCTTTCTTCGAGTTCTATACTTTCTTCATAATTTAGGTAAGTTGAGTGTGGGTCGAGGCCGGTTAACATGCCGCGGATGGCATTTTGAATAAGTGTCTTGTCGTCCGTTTCTTCAACATAAAACTTTTTGACGTTTTCTAGCACGCGAGTAAATGTGCGTAGTTGCTCATAAGGGATGTCTTCGGCAATGGCCGCTGCATCAGTAGCGCTCGCTTTACCCTCTGCGTTGTCTTTATTGCCTGCTTTATCCGCTTGCACTCGTTGTGCTAACAAGCCAAAACAAAGTAATGAGATCACTAATGCGACTACAATACGCTGTGTCATATTTAATTATGCCTTATTAAACATCCATCAAAAGGGGAGTGTACCATTATTCAATCTACCAATAATAAACTTTACCATGCCAGTGCCCATGGATTTGTTAAGCAGCGCTAGCCTGAGGTGCACCAATGTTTAGGGTCAATCGGTTTACCTTGATAACGCAGTTCAAAATACAGTGAAGGCTGGTTATCACTCCCACCGTCACCCACGCTGGCAATCACTTCACCTAGGTCAACCCAGTCACCGGTTTCCTTAAAAAGCGCTTCATTGTAGCCATACAGGCTCATATACCCCTGGCTGTGATCGATGATAATAATCAGTCCCAAGCCGGGTAACCAGTCAGAAAAAGCGACCCGGCCATGTGAGATAGCTTTAACATCACTGCCCTGGCGAGCCTGTAGCCGCACACCGTTCCAGATAAGGTCACCACTTGCCCGTTGTTCACCGAATTTGTTCAACGCCTTACCTATTACCGGCCAAGGCAGCTTACCCTTTAGTTGTGGAAAGTTATCACTGCTGGCGATGGCTAAGGGAATATCCGCAAAAATACCGCTGAGTGAGGTGATAAGCTCTTGAATACGCAACTCATCCGCCTTGAGGGTGTCAATTTGCTCTTTTTGAGTGGCAATATCAGCATTAATGGTTGCCAGAACGGCTTGCCGCTTGGTTCGTTGTTGATCAAGTTGGCTTTTTTCAGACTCTTGTTGCTGTTTTAGCGTGTTTAATTGGCTGGTTTCCTGGTTGATACTAACGGCCACCTGCTCTAATTCGGCCAGGGTGGTTTGCGCTGCTGTAATCGTGTCCAGTCGCGCCTGATTGAGGTATTCATAGTATTTCAGCACTCTGGCGAGTGCTGAAGGATCCTGCTGGTTTAATAGCAGCTTCATATGTTCCTGGCCGCCACCGATATAGGCTGAACGGATTTGCGCGGCCAGGCGCTGCCGCTGACCCGCTAAAGCAATGGTCAATTGTTGCTGTTCCTGGCGTAGTTGCTTGAGGTTGTGCTGAGCACCGTTGATTTGTTTATTTAACCGTCGGATGGCCCGGCGCTTCTGGCTAATCGACTTCTCCAGTGTGGCAAGTTGCTGCTGCTGTTGACTGCGCTCGGCCTGACGATCCTGCAGCTGATCTGTGACTTGCTGGATTTTTTGTCGAACTTGCTCAAGTTTGCGGTTTTCTTCCTCGATCTCGTCAGCAAAAGCGGTATAACAGCCAAACAGGCTGTACACGCAGTGCAGAAATAGCAAAATAATGACAATGGGTTTGGTGCTCGTCATCGAGAATTATTATATTTAGCTAAACCTGCAGGTATAATACTACAGCCAGCGGGCTTGGCTTAGCATTTATTGGCTATTTGATAAGCAGGGTGTACTTCACTAAACTCTATCCTCTCTATAGTTGGGTGTTTGGCATGCTCAAGGGCATGCGCAAGTCCCGTCTGAGATTAACATTAAGCGATTAATATATTAAAAATAGGTAATTTTATGGACCGTATACCCGAATTTATGGGTAATCACCCAATCTTGATTGCAGCACTGGTGATGATGATTGTTTATATCATTGTACTGGAGGTCCGGCGTAAGGCGGGCCCGGGCTCGGTGACAGCAAAAGAAGCAGTGCGCCTGATCAACGATGCAGATGCTGTAATATTGGATTTACGTGAAGCGACAGACTATAAGGCAGGGCATATTATCAATGCACAAAATGTCCCATATGCAAAATTAGCGGAGAAAGCTGAGTCAATCAGTAAAGATAAGAGCAAACCCATCATCGTTTATTGTAAATCAGGCTCAAGTTCACCAGCAGCCTCGGCGATATTAGCCAAAGCGGGCTATGAGCAGGTTAGCTTTTTGAAAAGTGGCCTGTATGGCTGGCAAGATGAAAGCCTGCCGATGGTGAAGTCTTAAAGATCTAACCCTTAAAGTGAGCGCTATGCACAAAGTGACCGTTTATTACACTCGTTTTTGCCCTTACTGCATAATGGCCAGGCGATTATTGGATCAAAAACAAATAGCCTATGAGGGTATTTCGGTTGATGGCAAGCCAGACTTGCGCCAGGAAATGACGCGTTTAAGTCAAGGCCATACCGTGCCACAAATTTTTATCAATGATCAGCCAATAGGCGGATATACAGAGCTGGCAGCTTTAGAGCAACAAGGTGAGTTGGATAAAATGCTGGCTGACAATGCTTAAAAGCCGTAGGTATTCCAACCTGACCAGCCTTCAAACCTGACTAAAAGACATTAACAATGAGTAACGATAAGCAAACAGCGCAACAATTTGTAGTGCAAAAAATCTATGTGAAGGACTTATCCTTTGAGTCGCCGAATGCTGCTGGCTTTTTTTCACAGCAGCAAGTTGCCCCTGAAATTAATTTGCAACTCAACACAGAGTCGCAACAACTGGCAGAGCAAGTCTATGAGATTATGTTGAGCATTACGGTGACAGCAAAAGTAAAAGAGCAAGATACCGTGATGTATATTGCAGAGCTCAAGCAGGCTGGCATATTCACTATGGCTAATTTCAGCGAAGAGGAAATGCCTGTGTTGGTTAACACACATTGTCCCAGCATATTATTTCCTTATGCGCGCGAAGCGGTTTCCAGTATGGTTGAGCGTGGCGGCTTTCCGCAGCTTTTGTTAGCGCCGATTAATTTTGATGCGCTCTACCAGCAGCATTTGCAACAAGCAAAACAAACAGCTGCTCCTTCAGAGTCCAAGCACTAATACATCATGGTCCACGCTAAAGCGGCGTTTAGTGCAGCCAGCGCATTTACGGTATTTGGTGCAGGCTCCTGGGGATCAGCATTAGCGATGTTGCTGGCCCGTAATGGCTATAAGACTCTGTTATGGGGGCGTGATGCCAATATGATGGCTGATATGGTCAAGCATCGGCAAAACAGCCGTTTTTTACCGGGTATTGCCTTGCCTGATAATTTACAGCTCAGCGGTGACTTAAAGGAGGCCTTGGCTTTTGCCGATGTGCCATTAGTGGTGGTACCCAGCAGTGGCTTTAGAGCCTTTTTGGATGCTAACAAAACGGCCTTGCAAGCGAAGCCGTGCCTGGTTTGGGCAACCAAAGGTTTGGAGCAGGATAGCCATAAGCTGCTCGACCGTGTCGCTGCAGAAGTATTAGGCGAGCAAATGTCTTTAGCCGTTATCTCCGGGCCAAACTTTGCAACCGAGGTTGCCAACAAAGTGCCTACTGCCACCACCGTGGCGGCCAATACTGTTGCGCTTGCGCGTTTTCTGGCGCAAGCCTTACATAATGACTGGTTTCGCGCTTATAGCTGTATGGATATGGTAGGCGTACAGCTCGGTGGCGCACTGAAAAATGCCATGGCCATTGCCAGCGGCATTGCCGATGGTTTTGATTTTGGCGCAAATACACGAGCAGCCTTACTCACACGTGGTTTGGCTGAAATCACGCGGCTCAGTGTGCATATGGGGGGCAATGTTGAAACGATGACCGGTCTGGCGGGTGTTGGTGACCTGATGCTGAGTTGTACCGATGATCAATCTCGTAATCGACGCTTTGGTTTATTGTTGGCTGCTGGGCGCAGCATTGAGGAAGCTGTGGCTGAAATAGGCCAGGTCGTTGAAGGTGTCAGAACAGTCAAGGAAGCCTGTTATCTGGCGCAGCAGGAAAAGGTTGAAATGCCGATTATTGAGCAGGTTTATCAGGTGTTGTATGAGGGCTTGCCGCCAGCGACGGCTGTTGAGCGCCTGCTGCTACGTGACCAGAAAGCTGAGTATCCTCGCTAGCATTTGACGCTCAATTAACAACCCCCTGCATAGTCCAGCTGGCGCCAGGCTTCATAGCTGGCAATGGCGACTGCATTGGATAAGTTAAGGCTGCGGCTATGTGCTTGCATAGGGATGCGCACACATTGTGTCTGACCCAGTGACGCAAGTATCTCTGCGGGCAAACCACGCGTTTCTGGGCCAAACAGCAATACATCGCCTTCGACAAAAGCCACGTCAAACAGGCGCTGTTCAGCTTTGGTTGTAAAACCTAACACGCGCTTTGGTTGTACTTTGCTGACAAATGCCGCGTAATCACGGTGTTGCTCAACGCTTGACCACTCAGCATAATCCAGGCCCGCGCGACGCAAGCGCTTATCATCCATCACAAATCCCAGCTTGCCAATCAGGTGTAGCTGATAGCCCAGGTTGGCGCAGAGCCGAATGATGTTGCCGGTGTTTGGGGGGATTTCTGGCTCGTATAAAGCTATATGTAGCATGTTGCGCCTGCTGATAGCTGTCTTGTCGGTAAAAAAGTTAAAAACATTTTTAATTCAACCGCTTAAGTGATTGTTAGGAGGTGAAATTTTAACAGTTCATGGTTATTATAACGGGACCGTTATTTTGTGGTTTTTATTTTTTGCGCAACCGCTCGATATGCACAGCAAAAGGCAAAGGTAATGAATGAAAATATAGGTTCAGCTGACACAGGGGCAAAGCCAGGGCTGTTATTGGTTGATGATGATCCAATTATTGCTGAGACGCTGGGGTTTTTACTTAGAGATACCTATGAGGTAACCATTGCGCAGTCACGTGAAGAAGCCCGGAATAAACTCAGTCAGCTGACGGAAACCCCAAAGCTGGCGCTGGTCGATTTAGGTTTGCCGCCAGTGCCACACACGCCTGATGAAGGTTTTGCGCTGGTGCCTGAATTATTAGCCCGCGACTCTAAAATGAAAATTCTAGTGCTCTCAGGGCAGGACGAACGTGCCAATATCCAGCACGCGCTGACGCTGGGAGCCATCGACTTTATTCCCAAGCCTTGTGATGCTGAGTTATTAAAATCCCGTTTATCGCACCAACTGTTGTTGATCGAAGCCGAAGAAGGTAGCAAATCAGAAGACGTGCCAGAAGAACTGATTATCGGCAGTAGCCCAGTCATGGAAATTCTCAATGCGCAGATTAATCAGTTTGCCGATGCGCCTTTTCCAATTTTGATCGAAGGCGAATCAGGTACAGGTAAGGAGCTGATTGCCCAGCAGTTGCATGAATCCAGTCAGCGCAACAAGCGGCCTTATTACGTTATTAACTGTGCAGCATTTACCAAAGACCTTTTGGAGGCACAGCTGTTTGGTCATGCCAAAGGTGCATTTACCGGTGCAGCTAAAGACCATAGCGGCTTTTTTGAAGAAACCCAAGATGGTACTTTGTTTATGGATGAGGTGGGTGAGTTGCCTTTGGAGTTGCAGGCGAAGTTATTGCGGGTGTTAGAAAATGGTGAGTTTTACCGCTTAGGCGAAACCAAGGCCCGTGTTTCGAAAGCGAGAATCGTGGCGGCTACCAATAAAGATATGGCGCATGAAGTGCGTACCGGGCGCTTTCGCCAGGATCTTTATCATCGTTTAAGTATTTTAACGGTCAAAGTGCCTGCTTTGGCTGAGCGTGGTGATGATCGTTTTTCCTTACTAGAGCATTTCAAAAAAGTGTATACCGGCACAGTACCACCATTCAGTATGAATGATTCAGCTGTGGCTATTTGGCGCAGTTATTCATTCCCGGGTAATGTGCGCGAGTTGCGCAATCTCGTGATTCGTCTGGGGACTAAATATCCAGGGCAAGTGATCAGCGAATCGCATGTCTTGGGAGAAATAGAAACCGGTGAAAACCCTGAAGCCTTTGAAGCGGTGATGGGCAATAACCCTCAGGATTTTCTGCAGCAAATTAATAGTGATGGATTTATATTGGAAGAGCATCTACAGGAGTTAGAGAAACAGTTTGTGACAGTTGCCTTAGACCATTGTAATGGCAACTTAAGCCAAGCGGCCAAACTGTTGAAAATGAATCGCACAACATTATATAGTCGCTTGGAAAAACTCGGTTTGCGGTAGCTCATGTACCACGAGCATTTCGGCTTATCGCGCCCGCCGTTTAAGATAACGCCGGATACCACCCTATTCTATAGTGGTGCTGATCGTGGTTCGGTATTGGATGCGCTGAACTATGTTGTGCTCAGCGGTGAAGGTATCACAAAAGTCATCGGTGAAGTTGGTTCGGGCAAAACGATGCTCTGCCGAATGCTTGAAGAAAAGTTGCCTGATGATCGGGTAGTAACTGTCTATATTGCAAACCCGAGTATCTCGCCAGAGAACATTCTGAATGTTATCGCCTTCGAAGCCGGTTTAGTTGAAGAGCCTGCCAGCAAGCTGGAGTCTATGCAGCTTCTACAACAGTGGCTGTTAGAAAAATACACAGAAAATAAAAAAACGGTCATCCTGATTGAAGAAGCTCAAGGCATGCCCTTGGCGACGCTGGAAGAAATACGTTTGCTGAGTAACTTGGAAACTGACCAGGATAAATTATTGCAAATAGTGTTGTTCGGTCAGCCCGAGCTGGATGAAAACCTGTCAGATAACTCTATTCGTCAGCTGCGTGAGCGCATCACGCATAACTTTTACCTGAGCCCTTTAAGCGGCAACCAAATTCGTGACTACCTGAACTTTCGAGTGCGCAGTGCTGGCTATCATGGGCCGGATTTGTTTGATGATAAAATTACCCGGCTTATTACCCAGCATTCGAAAGGACTGATTCGGCGAATCAATATACTGGCGGATAAAATCCTATTGGCGGCCTATGCAGACGGCACCACGCAGCTAACCATTGAGCATGCTAATAAAGCGGCAAAAGACAGTGTTTTTTCCAAGCAGAGCCGCTGGTGGGCTTGGCCTGCGAGTTTGGGGTGGTCTGGTCGGCCTGTCTGGATCAGTGGCCTGGTGGGCCTGGCATTTGGATTGGTGCTGGCCTCGCTAGTGTGGCTGCTGAGCCCAGGTAGTCAGCAAGAGCTAGCGCAAGCATCCGAGCAAGCAACGGGGAAGTCACCTGAGCAGTCGGTATCTGAGCCGACACTGCAACAAAAAAAACCTGAATCACAAGCGGTCGAGCCATCTGAGACGGGTAGCGCTGTCAGTGCGGCTGGGACGGTAGGCGAGGCTGCTGTGGCAGCAGAACCACAGGCAGCACTGGCAAAAGAATCGACAATCGAGCCATCACCGGCAGCTGGAATCAATAATGCCCAAGCAAGCTCGAAGAGCAGCGAATTGTCAGCCGATAGTGCTATACCCGCGTCCGATTCAGTCGATATCAGTAAAATTGATGATGAGAATATTCTCACCTCAGCGCATACTGCTACTTTGCAGCCTGTCAGGCGGGATTTGCTGGAAATTCGCCTAACGGCCACCCAGGATTGGCTGGCAGTGGCACAGGCACAAGAATATAGTATCCAGTTAATGACTTTGAGCACCACATCATCCCAAAACCTTAATCGTTATTTAAATCAATTGCCAAAAACCATTGAATTAAGTGATATATTTGTCTATGAGACTCATACTAATGGAAAACAGGTGTTAGGGGTGTTGTATCAGGTATTTGAGTCCCGCGCAGCAGCTCGTGAGAAGTTGCGTGATATGCCTGAGGTTTTTCATCAATTTGAGCCGTTTTTATTGCGTACCGTACAAGGTTTGCGTAAGGAAATAGCGGCAAATGAGGCTTCTTTGTTGTGAGCAACAGAACGAGAATAATATTACCCAATTATCATAGCGTGTGGCTGTTCTGCGCGACCGCCCTATTTACCTTGTTGAGTGGCTGTGGTGCCCGGCATATTCCAGAGCCGTCTGCCGGTCATTTAGATAGCGACTCATTGGCCGCGCCACCAGCTGTTGCCAACCGCGATATTCCCCCACTGGTGACCGAAGCACCGGTTTTGCCGAAGCCTTCAGCACAGCAAAAGCTCGATACCTATACGGTGATCGTGAATGAAGTGCCGATTAGAGAGCTGCTATTCGCCTTGGCACGGGATGCCAAGCTTAATCTGGATATTTATGACAACATCACCGGCAATATTACCATCAATGCCATTGATCAGACATTGCCTCAGATATTGGAGCGGATTGCCAAGCAAAATGATATTCGCTATCAAGTCAATGGCAACAATTTAGTTGTCTCTGCCGATACACCTTTTCTGCGGACCTACCAAGTGCCCTATGTCAATATGCGCCGGAGTAGTCAGGGGCAGATCGATATATCAACGCAGATCGCTGCGTCAGGCACGGGCAATATCGGGGGCGGCGGCCGCAGTCGAGGCTCCAATAACTCCATTTTGTCGGTTGTTAATAGCAGTGATAATAATTTTTGGGAAAGCCTGTTTGTGAATGTGGCAGCCATTGTTGGCGATAAGCCTCGTATTAACAGCAAGCCGGAAAACCTGGTATCGAACAGGGTGGTTGTGAATCGTGAAAGTGGTTTAATGACTGTGCGTGCGACCGGTAAACAGCATGCCGAAATACAGACCTTTGTAGATACGCTGGTGAGCAGCGCGCAACGACAGGTATTAATTGAGGCAACCGTTGTTGAAGTCACTTTGAGCAACTCCTATCAGGCCGGTGTTGATTGGAGCCGTGTGGCCACCAATGCTTCTGATGGTGTGAGTGTTGTGCAAAGTTTGATTGGCTCAGATCTGTCTAACCCGCCAACCTTTGTGCTGGATGCTGCTGATCCTCGCGGAGATTATAATATAACGGCCTCGGTACGCTTGCTGGAGCAGTATGGCGATGTCAAAGTACTCTCCAGTCCAAAAATCATGGCGCTGAATAACCAGGCGTCCATGTTAAAAGTCGTGGATAACCGGGTCTACTTCACCATTGAAGTGGATGTGAGTCAAAACGAAAATAACACACTCACCGTATTTGAATCGCAGGTGCACACCGTACCCGTTGGTTTGGTGATGGGGCTAGTGCCGTATATCAGTGAAGACGACGAAATTATTCTAAACATACGCCCAACCATTTCACGTATTCTGTCATTTCTAAATGATCCCAATCCGGCATTGGCTGATGCTGGGGTGGTGAGCCCAATCCCTGAAATTCAAGTGCGTGAAATGGAATCGGTATTGCGCCTTAACAGTGGGCAAGTCGCAATGATTGGTGGTTTGATGCAGGACTCAGTCGATAAGGATACCGATGCTATCCCTGCGGTCTCTCGCATTCCAGGTGTTGGTGAGGCTTTTAAAAAGCGTAGTGACCAGTTTAGAAAGAGTGAGCTGGTGATCTTTTTGCGTACCACTGTGATTCGCGAACCCAATATCGATTCAGAAATGCGGCAGTTCAAACAGTTCTTGCCAGGTGCACGGATAAGCGCAAAGCCTGGTCAGCAATAAGGGAGGTTAAATGTTATGAGCCTCTTATTGGATGCACTAAAAAAAGCCGCGCAGGAAAAAATCGAAAAGCAAAAGCAAGCTGATAATCCGCCACCTGAACCGACAGAGTTTGATACTCAGTTTGGGCAAGCGCAAGATGGTCGCGGACAGGATGCGACTCGCTTTGATAAAACCGGCCAGTTTGAACAAACCCTGGGTAAGTCAGCTGAAAAATTAGCTGCCGATGATACTGTGGCCGAAGTCTCCAGCGATGACTTAGATAAGCTGGAACTGGTCCCCGAAGAGAGCCATGCTGCAGCAGATACAGTCGCAGCAGCGATTGCACAGCAAACACTCGACGAAGTACATGCAGATGACTTGGGCAAAATTGATGTGCCCTCTTCAACACCTGCTGCGACACCGGTAGCCGAAGAGACGTTAGCTGATATTCCCAGTGAGGATTTAAGAGAGAATCAAACGCGCTTTGATGACAGTGCGATTGTACACAAACAAGCAGAAACGCTAATGGATGATGCCAGTGCCTTAGCAGCAGACGAAACACGCTTTGATACAACAGGCCTGGCTCTACAAGAAGATCCACCCAGTAATGCAACCGAGTTTGCATTAGATGAAGAAGCAATGCAGAGCTTACAGGCTTCCGGTGAGCAAAGTAGCGCTGATGATAAATCGCCGCATACACAAATAGACCTGGACTCAGCAGCGGGTGTATTGGGTGCTGCGGAACTCTCAATGGAAGATACTACCGGTAGGTTTGAGCCTGAAGCTGATGGCGCGGCTAAGCCTTCGTCACATCGCGCGAGCATTTTTGCTGATGAGCTGCATGCACTAGAGAAAACAGATATTACCGATACCAGCGCGTTTAACCGCACTGATATGGATAACAGCCAGCTGGCAGCGACAGGCAGTGATCATACAGTGTTTGCTTTTGATGATACCACTGGGCCTGCAGCAGATGATACCAGTAATGCAGCTGGTAATGCTGGGCAAACGATGTCTGCAACAACAGCCGGCGGTAATCAACAACAAGCTTACTCATCATCATCGATGACGCATAACTATGCGCAGCAGCTCGGCTATGGTGGCTCTGCACAACAAGCCGCACATTTGTTCGCAAATAAAAAGCCACCGAATAACAACAATGCTGCGCGTTGGGCATTACTGGCCTTGCTAGGCTTTGCTGTGGTTTTCTTTAGTGTGTTATACATATGGGATTATGTTGGGCGAATTAACGATCAATCAGCTATTACCAATGTTGCAGCACGTAAGGTTGCACGTCCACTGACTACGTCTTCCTCAACGACAGAGCAAAATTTATCGGCTATTGTGCCTGACGATGATGTCGATCCTGAGTTACTTATTGAGCAGGAAAACTACCAAGAAATTCTTGAGGAAACCTTGCTGGAAGGTTCAGTCGATGATGCTGTTGCTGATGCTATTGCCAATGCCAGTAATACCGATAGTGCCGGTATAGCGCAGCGTAATACAGCAGCGAGTGCATCACCGCCACCACCTGCTAAAGCGGTTGCGCAAACAGCCAGGCGCACAGATAATCCTGTTAACCCGGGTGAGCTGAGTATTAATAAAACACCTCGCAAGCGGGAAAGCTTGCAGCAGATTTTAATGCAGGGCTACGATGCTTATAACCAAGGTGCATTTGCTGATGCAAAAGTCGCTTATGAGCGTGCTTTACGTCGTTCTCCCACTAGCCGTGATGCTTTATTAGGATTGGCTGCGGTAGAGTTTCAGCAAGGGCGACCTGAGCAGGCACGGGTACATTATCAACGCTTATTAGAAATGAATCCGCGAGACGAATACGCTCTGGCCGGATTAAAAAGCACACAAACTTCAGTCAGCACGAATAGTATTGCAGTGCAGTCTGATCTTAGTGAGTCGCAGTTGAAACTGATGCTGGCTGAAAACCCAGAGTCGGCGCAGCTACACTTTACGTTGGCTAATGGCTATGCCGAGAACAAGCAATGGGCAAAAGCGCAACAAGCTTATTTTGATGCATTTCGTTTAGAGTCAAACAACCCCGACTATGCTTATAATTTAGCAGTGAGCCTGGATCACTTAAGTCAACAGGCGGCGGCATCACGCTTTTATCAACAAGCGCTGTCCTTAGCAGAGCAGTACCATGCCAATTTCGATCGTGATACAGCAGCATCACGCGTGTTGGTATTACAAAAGGATTAGTACGGACTATGTTGGATACCTCACAAAAACGTAAACTGCTCGGCCAAGTACTGTTAGAGCAAGGTGTGATCACGCATGATCAACTGCAGATTGCGCTAACAGAGCAAAAACGTAGCAATAAAGCATTAGGTAAAATCATTGTTGCTATGGGTTTTGTGACCGAATCAGTGATGCGTGATGTGCTGGGTGAAGCGCTAGGCCAGGAAAGTGTTGAGCTAGTATCAGCAGTGCCAGACCCTGAAGCTTTAAAACTTATTCCTAAAGAAATGGCGCGCAAGTTAAAGCTATTGCCTATTAATTATAGTCAGGCCACAGACACTTTAACGGTTGCTACGATTGACAGCTATGACTTACCCATGCTGGATCGTGTGCGAGCCTATATTGGCGGTCGCATCCAGATAAGAACGTTGCTGGCTGGCGAAGTTGAAATCGAAAACTCCATCGATCAGTTTTATGGTTATGAGTTGTCAGTTGATGGCATCTTGCATGAAATAGAAACGGGCGAGGTAGATTATGAAACGCTACAAGCTGAGAGTGATGAATATAGTCATCCGCTAGTGCGTCTGGTTGATGCCATGTTATCAGATGCGGTTAAGCGTGGTGCATCGGATATTCACTTTGAACCTGAAGAAGGTTTCTTGCGCATTCGTTATCGTATTGATGGTGTCTTACGGCAAATCCGCAGTTTGCATCGAAACTATTGGTCAGCCATTGCGGTGCGTTTAAAAGTCATGGCGGGTATGAACATTGCGGAAATTCGGGCGCCGCAGGATGGCCGTATTTCATTAACGATTTCAGGACGGCCGATTGATTTTCGGGTAGCCTCGCAGCTGACCACGCACGGTGAAAATATTGTGCTGCGTATTCTTGATCGGCAAAAAGGGATTGTGTCGATGGAGAAGCTGGGCTTTTCGAGTGATATGCAACCAACGATGCGTTTAATGATGGCTCGCCCGGAAGGTATTATTCTTATTACCGGTCCTACCGGTAGTGGTAAAACCACAACCTTATATTCCATGTTGAACTTCTTAAACTCTGAAGGGGTAAATATTATGACCCTGGAAGATCCCGTCGAATATCCCATGCCGATGATTAGGCAGTCTTCGGTGAATGAGGCGGTTAAGCTGGATTTTGCTAATGGCATACGTTCCATTATGCGCCAGGATCCGGATATTATTCTGGTGGGTGAGGTGCGTGATGAAGAAACCGCTGATATGGCATTTCGAGCAGCAATGACAGGCCATCAGGTATTTACAACATTGCATACTAACTCCGCCATTGGCGCGATACCGCGCTTGCTGGATATTGGTGTGCTACCCGATATTATGGCAGGCAATATTATTGGTGTGATTGCACAACGCTTGATACGTCTGCTATGTAAGCACTGTAAAGAACCTTATGAAGCCAGTGATGTTGAAAAGCGCATTCTTAACGTCGACAGTGCTGAGCCTTTAACACTCTATAAAGCTAAGGGCTGCCGACATTGTGATAACCAAGGGTATAAGGGCCGCAATGCGATCATCGAAGTGTTGCGAATGGATCCTGATCTTGATGAATTAATCGCCACTCGGGCCACAACACGCGAAGTGACGAAAATGGCTTATGAAAAAGGTTTTCGACCTTTAGCCGAAGATGGTATTCGTAAAATTAAAAAGGGTCTTACATCGGTGGAAGAAGTATCCCGCGTTGTTGACCTGACATCGAGAATTGCTTAGAGATTATGGCGAGATTTGTTTACAAAGCAATTAATGCCTCAGGCAAGATTATTGAAGGGCAAATTGAGGCCGCTAATGAAGCAGATCTAGAGTCGCGCATCAGTAATATGGATTTGGACCTGATTCGTTATAAATCAGAGAAAAAGCCATTAATTAAAAATTATCGTCGTGGTCGTATTGATCATAAAGAACTGATTACCTTTACCTATCACCTAGAGCAGTTACTCGGGGCTGGTGTGCCTCTGGTAGATGCCTTGCAGGATTTACGCGATAGCGTGGATAACATTAGCTTTAAAGATACGATTGCAGGCTTAATGGAAAATATTGGTACCGGTAAAACGTTTTCTGAGGCTCTGGGTGAATACCCTAAAGTTTTCAGCAATGTTTATGTCAGTATGGTGTATGTTGGTGAGAATAGTGGTCAGTTGGTACGGGTATTAAAAGACTTAACAGAGATGATCCGCTGGCAGTTTGAGTTGCAAGCCAAAGCCAAGAAAATGATGATATATCCGGCATTCGTGCTTACTATTGTTGGCGGTGTGATCGCTTTTTTAATGACATACTTAGTGCCTAAGTTAATACCTTTTATCAAGTTGGCTGGCCAGGAAATACCTTGGCATACACAGCTGTTAATGGATACATCAGATTTTATTTCGAGTTATTGGTATATGTTTATCATTGTGCCAATAGTTTCGTTTATTCTGTTTAAATTGCTGGTTAACTCCAGTCCTAGCTTACGTCTGCGCGTTGATGCATTGAAACTAAAGATATGGGTGTTGGGGCCATTGTCCAGCAAGATTAAAATGGCGCGTTTCTGTAATTACTTCGCTTTGATGTATACCTCTGGTATTACAGTATTGAATGCGATCATGATGGGTAAGCATGTCATGGATAATAAAGCGTTGGAGGAAGCACTAGGTAAAGCGCACGAGCAAATTTCAGAAGGTGAAAGCATTAGCATGAGTTTTGCTAATGTTGGATTGTTTCCTGCTTTAGTCGTGCGTATGTTACGAGTTGGCGAAAATACAGGGGCGATGGGTGAAGCGCTGATGAATGTCAGCTACTTTTATGATCGTGAAGTCAAAGATTCTATTGAATCTATTGAGCCAATGATTATGCCTGCTCTGACGATATTCTTGGGTTTGTTTTTTGGTTGGATAAGTTTGTCAGTAATGGGGCCAATTTATGATGCAGTAGTGGGTCTGTCGGCGTTTTAACTATGAAACATTTACTCTATTTTGCAGGTTATCGAATGGTACTGTTTCGTTGGGAGGCCAACGAATTTACTGGTATTGCTGAGTTCGAGCCCGATGATAGTGGTTTTGCTGCATTTGAAACGCTGATACAACACGAAATAAAAAAACCAGTACGTTTGCTGGTTGATATTATTGAAGAAGATTTCCGGATTGACAGCATGCCGCATTTGATTGGCCGTGATCGCCAGCATATGCAGAAGCGGACTATCAATAAGTACTTTCGGCAATACGACTATACACTGTTGCAGCAGCAAGGTCGCAGCAAAGAAGGGCGTCGTGACCAGCAAGTGCTGATATCCGCTTTAACGAATGCCAAATTATTCCAGCCATGGTTAGACGTTCTACAAAGGCAAAAAATTCCATTAGAGGGTATCTATTCCTTACCTTTGGTGGGTGAGGGCTTGTTAAAGCCATTAGGTGCAGAAGATCGTAATGCGCTGGTTATTACCCAGCAAGTACCCAGTAGTATCCGACAAAGTTTTTACGTAAAAGGTAAGTTAAAACTAAGCCGACTGGCACCAAGTGATGATAATCCAGCCGTTCATAATCAGATACTGGTTGATGAGACTGAGCGGACCTTACGTTATTTGGAAAATCAGCACTATGTTGATAATACACAGCAACTACATGTTTATGTTGTGGCCTCATCTGGAGAGCATGCTGCATTGAGTGATGTGCTGGTTAACGATACTCGCAAACAGTTTCATATTATTGATAAAGATACTTTGGCCTATGAGATAGGCGTTAAGTCAGCTATACCCAACCGATTTAGTACCTGGCTTTATGCGCAGTTGCTATTAAATGGAAAGTATAAAAAACATCACTACGGTACAGATAAAGACAAAAAGTACTTCTATCACTATCAAGCTGGCAGAGCAATGTTTGGTGCAGCTTTTGTTGCTGGTGTTGTAGCGTTGTTTATGAGTTTGAATATGTTAATCGATGGCATACAGTACGGCGCCAGTCGCGACACGCTGATTGGTGAGACGCAAAAATATAAGCGCTTGTATGATGAAACCATCAGTGATATTTCAAGCCTTAATCTTGACGTGAAAGATGTCGGTAGTGCGATCACAGTTGTTGAAAAAATTGAGAAGAATTATTCGGCCATGCCGGATGATTTTATCAAATTGTTATCGCAAGGTTTGGCCAAGCATGAAAAAATAGCTATTGAGAATATTAAATGGATTAATACCTCTGATCTTGGCCATAGTTTTGGTGAAGAAAAGCGGGAGTTAGGTAAAAAAATAATGCGTCTGATTCAATTGGGGCGCAAGTCTATACAAGCACATAAGCTTTTAGTAGAAGCGGTTATCAATGACTATGAGGATAACCCAAGGGTCGCGGTTGAAGAAGCGGCTGGCTTTGTAGAAAGCCTGCAAAGCCTTGATGTGACCAATAAAGTTGATGTCATTGAAATGCCTTTTGATGTGGATCCGGATAGTCGAATGGTCGGTCAGGGCCTAAGACGTGAGTCTTATGCCAATAAGGGGGGCGCAAAGTTCAGCTTCGTGATTGTTAAAGAGGTCGAGCTATGATCAGCCATATAGACTGGAAGCTATTGCGCATACCGTTAATCGTATTATCGATTACGCTTATAGTATCAGCCATCTGTCTTTGGTTTGCTAGTCGCTATAATGGTGATCAGTATGCCGTATATTCGAAGCTAGAGCGGAATTTTAATCGTGCTAAGCGCGATTATAATGACGTTAAGCGTGATAAGGCGCTATATAAAGATTACCTGGAAAGCTATAAAAGTTATTTGCGCAAAGGCGTTATTGGTGAAGAGCAGCGTCTTAGCTGGATTGAAGAATTACAGCGTGTTAACCGAGACTTGAAGCTGCCTTCATTGCGGTATGAAATCAATCCTCAGGAAACAGCACGTATACCTGGCATTAAAGTGCCTAAGAAAATTACTGTGAATATTTCAACAATGCGCCTGACAGCGAGTTTGTTGCATGAAGGAGATATTCTGACCCTGTTAGATGCATTACGTAAAAATGCTAACGGGTTTTACTCTTTGACCGAGTGCGACATAGGGTCGCGTGTTAGCACGGTTACAGAGCTGATTTATGCGCCGGATACATCGTATGTTAATCTGGAGTGTTCGCTGGATTGGTATACTGTGAATGTTCGGCAAAAAGCAGATAAAAAAAGTTAAGGTGTGATGAATAGAACCGTCGAAAAATGGCTAGGCTTGTGTGTTGTGTTCAGCAGTTTGCTGTCAGTACACTGTTATGCCCAAAGTGACTTCGACCGTTTATTTACCAATAAGAAAAGCCGGAATATTTTAGATCGGCAACGAGAGGCTTATGTTGAGATAACACCTACAGTGCAAGCAGGTCCTGCAACGGCCAGTACGCCTTTCGTGTCACCGGAATATCAATTAAATGGCATTATTATTCGCAGTGATGGTAGTACCGATGTTTGGTTAAATAATGAAAAAACATTGGATAAAACCACGCTAGGTAATAGCAGGCGCGACCGCAAGCTACGCATGCAAAATAATATGATTGACCTGACTTTACCGGAAGGTGAAAAAGTCACCATGAAACCAGGACAGATCTACTCAAGCAGCTCTGGCGCGATTAAAGAAGCGTATGTTGATAGTCAGATAGACCAACAGAATAAAACCATGTTGGACAAAATTGTCGATGCGGTGACATCGATTGTAGAAGACATTGCTGGTGCTGAAGAGACTGCTGAGTCAGAAGATGAGCAAAGCCCTGTAGAATTTGATGAAAGCCAGCTTGGCGAGCAGGACTTTAGAATTCGCCTGCTGGAAGAGCGTCTTGAAAAGCTGGAGCAGGGCAGTGGCCAGTAGTGGCCAATAACACAGGCGCCAATCATTAGCTGAGGTTTATATGCGACATTTTAATTCAGTTAATAAACAGCGTGGTTCATTATTGGTTGTCTTGACAATCTTTTTGTCACTCATTGGTCTGGCAGTATTGGTATCCCGTTTGAGCCCCCAAGAGTATGCTATGGCACATGAGCGGCAAACATATGTGCATTTGAATGAGGCCAAGAGAGCCTTAATCGGGTATGCGGTCAGTAATCATCCCATTGGCGCAGTCAATGCAGAGACTGATGAGGATGTCAGGCCCGGTGAGCTGCCCTGTCCTGACAGCGATGGTGATGGTGATGTCGATGCGAATGATCGCTTAGGTTCAGGTTGTCGTACGCTGGCAGGTTGGTTTCCCTATAAAGAGTTAGGCATTGGCGAAGCTGTTGATGTTCGTGGTGGGGCTAATGAAAGGTTATGGTATATAGTAACAGACGCGTTTGCCAATAAAACCACCGCTTCGGCTGAAGTAACACTTAACAGTGATTCTTTAGGCGAGGTAGAAGTCGATAGCGCACAAAATCGCTTTGCCGCTATTTTAATTGCGCCTGGCGTTGAGCAAGGGCTGCAGTCACGTACTGTCAGCGATGACTTTGCTAATATTGGTGCGTATCTTGATGATGATAATGGCGATGGTGATAATCGTTATGTCAGTTATCATAATAATAATTTCAACGATGTGATCTTAACCATCAGTGTTGATGAAATCATGCGCGTTGTCGAGCTGCGCGCGATTAAAGAGGCGCGGGATGCCTTACAGAATTTTTATGATGAAAATGACTTCTATCCTTACGCCGAAGCTGATCGAAATTGTGATGGTGATACAGGAACATCTCTTACAGTGCGTAGTGCTTTTTTGCCGCTGGGCACTAACGATATAAGTGGGTCTGACTGCCCTTATGAAGACGAGTTGGAAGATGATTTTATTGATAGGCTGCCGGCGTGGTTCATTGAGAATAATTGGGGAAGTGTCATTTGGTATGCTGTAAGCGATACCTGTGTAGGCACGGCCGCGAATAACTGTGCCAGCAGTGGGACGTTATTAAATGTAAATGGTAATAACCAGGTAAGAGTTGCGGTTGCTGCTGCAGGTCAAAAACTGTCGCAGTCAAACTGCAATGGGGCAG
The DNA here is from genome assembly GCA_965230615.1 of Gammaproteobacteria bacterium. Taxonomy (GTDB): domain Bacteria; phylum Pseudomonadota; class Gammaproteobacteria; order HTCC5015; family HTCC5015. The sequence continues at coordinate 2,808,686 of OZ246012.1, read as the reverse complement.
TATTTCTGCCAACCCGACCAGGCAATGCGAATATTTGTGAATATTTAGATAGCGAAGAGAATACCAATGCTGACGATGTATTTGTGCAACTAAAACGCAATAATTCTTTTAATGATCAATTTGTCACGATTAATGAACCGCCGCCTTAGTAGCGTCATTGTGATAAATAAGGCTTTAGAGGTCGCTTAATGCAAAACAAACTTACCAGAGGCTTTACACTGATTGAGCTGGCAGTTGTGTTGGCTATCATTGGGGTTGTGATTGGTACTGCCGTTAATGGTTTTGCGACATATACCGAGAATGCCAGGGTTCGTGAGGCTAGGCAGCACTTGGAGTTAGTGAAAGAAGTATTGATTGGTTATGCCATTGTTAATGGCCGTCTGCCATGCCCTGATACCAATATGTTTCCACCGACGCCAGGCATGTATGGCGATGGTGAAGAAAATCGCGCGGGCGGTACACCCGATGGTGCCTGTATTGATGAAATAGGCTATCTGCCTTGGGCAGACTTAGGACTACCATCCAATGACCCTTGGGGTAATCGTTATTATTACAATGTAAGTGCAGCCTATGGTGTCGACTTTGATTTGGATACCGTAGAACCTGTTTTTCCGTTGCGCGTGGAAGATGGCTCTTCGAATGTTATTGCCAGCGATGTCGCAGCCGTATTTTTTAGTTTAGGCATTAACGGTATTAGTGTTGAAGCACAAACCACATCTGATGAAGCTGAGAATATTAATGAAAACCCGGTATTTATCCAAAAAGATTATGTTGCTACCGGGCCTGATGCTTTTGATGATGTGCTCGACTGGTTATCACCCTATGTGTTGAAAGCCCGTATGGTGTCTGCAGGCAAGCTGCCTTAAGTGGCTAGCTGTTTTTTTAAATAATTATATTTGCATAGTTATGGCACAGCTATATGTGCCAGTCTAAATTCATGCTTTCGATGGAAGCGCGAGTAATAATTTCTTCTCTATACTGAAGCCTTGTTTACTCTATAGGGCTGATATCGCTATGTACCCATTTGCCCAGCAGGGTATCGCCTTGCTGCTCTTGGCAATACTTGTCTTTTTAACGGCAGCTGCCGTGATTGTGCGCAGCAGTGACAGCCGAGCATATACCACACAGCGGCAGCATAATACCCAACTCGCTTTGGCAAAAGCGAAACAGGCCCTGCTAGGTTACAGTGTCGAAGACCATGGTTCGGCACGTAAAATCCGCCCGGGTGAGTTACCCTGTCCTGATGCTGATGGTAACGGCAAAATAGATGCTTTTGGTGTTGATTACCAAGGAAGTCGTTGCACGACTTTATTAGGTTGGTTGCCATTTGTAACTGTTAAAACAGAAGATATCCGGGATGGCTATGGTGAAAAGCTGTGGTATGCCGTCTCAGAAGACTTTTACAATAAAGGTGGCCTGGCACGAGAGGCGGTGCTCAATAGCATGACCGAAGGCCAGTTGATACTCGATCAGCATAAAGTGGCTGCGTTGCTTATTGCGCCGGGTCCGGTGCTAAATGGTCAGCAACGACCTTTGGATAACAACTATCTTGATGTGCAACACTATTTAGAAGGCCGAAATGCAGATGGCGATAATCATTTTGTCAGTGATGAGCATGGCAATGATATCGTATTGGCGATTACCGTTGATGAATTAATGCGATTGGCTGAATGGCGTGCGGTACAAGCAGCGAGCCAGGCGCTAATCAGTTATTACCAGCAAAGCAATCGACAAGGGCAGTATCTGCCTTATGCTGAAGCCGATGGCATTTGTGATGCAGATAGCCAGTTTGAAAAAACTCAACAGGGTTTTTTACCCATAGCAGCTCTGCCGGGCTGTCCTTATGAACCCATAAGTCATTTACCACCTTGGTTTATTAAAAATCGCTGGCATGAACTGGTGGTTTATAGCGTGGCACCTGCCTGTGCGGGTAATACTCATATTCGGTGTTCAGGTTTGGGCTTTTTAACATTCGATCAGCAAAGCACTATTTATGCGGTCGTTGCTGCTGCTGGTAAGGCATTAGATCAGTCTGTCTGTAATAACAATATGGTGTATCGACAAAGTCGGCCCGAACAAGGGGTGAGTCATAATATTTGTGATTATTTAGAAGGTACAGAAAATACTGATAATGATGCGGTATACGCACAAGATGCAGCAAGCAATGATCGTTTTATAGTGATAGCCGAGGAGGTTTTATAAATATGTGGCGAGTGCGAGACAGCCAGGGGTTTAGCCTAATCGAGCTAGCGATAGTGATGTTAGTCGTCGCATTACTGATAGGCACTTTAATTAGCCGTTCACAGGTGTATTGGCAACGTGCGGCAATCAAACAGGCTGAGCGCGAGCTTGAGCATGCAAAAGAAGCGTTATTGGGTTATGTATTAAGCCATGGTCAGTTGCCTTGCCCTGATATTGATGGTTTCCCTGCAGCAGGGTCAAGTTACTCTGATGGCTTGCAGGACCGGCAGGAAATAAGCGGCGCCTGCCGACAGGCTTTTGGTTTTGTGCCTTGGGCCGTGCTTGGCGTCAGCAAAACAGACCCCTGGGGGACGCCCTATTTTTATCATATCTCAACCGTGTTCAGTGACGGCCTCAGTGGTCAACCAGTTTTTACACTCGATGATATGGGTGTCATTAATGTTAGTGATCAGGATGGCCGGTTGATTGCAAGCAATATTGCGGCAGTCATTTACAGTATTGGTGCTAATGCCAATTTGGATAGAGCCTCGTTTGCCGAAGCAGAAAATATCGATAACGATAATAGCTTTATCGTACATGACTATACGGTCAATAGCGCAGCAACAGTCGCTGTGTTTGATGATATTGTTAGATGGTTGTCACCTATGATTATTAAAGCACGTATGGTGGCTGCTGAGCGCTTACCGGATTGAAAGAAATGTTAGCAATAACGCTGTTACTGCTTATTTAAACCCGGAGTAAAGAAAAGCATACCTCACCTTTAATATTATCTTTTATGCTCAAATCATAACCTTGAGCAGTCGCTTGCTTGGCCGCTTGATACAGCCCAATACCAAAACCTGATTGTGACTTAACCGGACCGCTTAATAGCTTGTTAGCAATGCTTTCGGGAACTGGTGTGCCGCTATCTCTAACGGTTAACTCAAGCGTATCAAGTGTGCTGATTAATTTAACTTCCACTTGTAAATCAGGTTCACGATGCTGCTTTTTCTTGGCGTTATCCAATAAATTGTCTAATACACTATTGAATAACTCTTCCGGTACTTCAATGGCTTCATACAGTTCATCGATAAAGATAATAAATGAATTGCTGGCTTCGCGTTGCTTGGCATCGGTCCACCACTTGTGGAGTGAAGTAGAGTCCTCCGATAAGGTTTCCGGATTACGCAATTTCACCAGTGTTTGTTGCAATCGTTGTGTAATAATTTCCAGGTTTTTGAAAAATAACTTTGTATCTTCAGCTGACATAGAAGGCCTGGCATTGGCTGCAGATAACATAAGATTTAAAGACTGTAAGAGGTTTTTGATATCGTGCGTCAGTCTGGCGCCGGTTTCATAGATGGCTTCCATATGCGCGGTACGTGATAAGGTGAGTTCACGTTTTTTAGCTTCATAAAAAATAACAACAAGTTGTACCAGCAAACGCGAATGTGTACTCATTGCTGGACCAAGTTCCTGATTGCTATATAAGGTGATATCGAGCTCATCAAAATTAAGCTGGGTTTTAAAATGCGTTTGCTGGCCAACTGTGGAGGCTTGCGAGTAAGATTGCCAATGAAAGCCATTTACCCACTCTAGTTTGCTGAGTTTTTCAAAAGACTTTTGTAAATACTCATCCGGGTCTTCCGTGGTTTGACTGATCTCAGCAGCCTCGATCAGGAAAGACTCAAAAGGTGTTCCCAGGTTTAATAGATACCGATCCCGGAATTGAGCCAGCATACCGACTTCAGAGTTAGGCCTGAAAATCATATTAAAGCCGATCAACACAGCTGCCAGCGTCATTAAGGAATAAATCAACGAAACATAATAGTCTTCATTGCCGTAAGACATCCACAGCAAGGTTGTCATTGCCAGTATTACCACAACAGAGATGGCAATAATCGAGTACAGCAAGTCAGATGCGTAATTACGAAAAGTGCCGCTTTTGGTGGGTAAGATAATGGCGAGCAGTAATACACTGATTGAAATATAGCTAATATAACTACTGGGTAGAAGCAAGCTAGTATCAGCTTGTACATTGCGTGGTAGCAGACCAGCGAACAGCTCAATAAACAAATAACTCATAATCAGCAGATAAATCAGCTTGTCATGTAAAGACGACAAACGGTAGCTACTGAGAATGCCAACGAGAAATATGATCCAGATAGTTTGCGCCCAATAACCGCCTAAATAGGTGATCCCTAAAATTGCCAGAATCAAAATAATTGTCGGGCGGGTTTTGATTTCTGTTTTATGACTGATAAAAGGTTGCCAAAACAGAAAAATCCCAATATGTAACAAAAATAGCGTTTTAGTGATGACAGGGTCATCTATGATCCAGCTTGACAGCCAAATTGAGCAATAAAGCGGGATAAGAGAGATAGCAAGCAAGCGGTGTGAGCTTTTAGAGGCTATTTTCTCAATGAGTTTAATGCTAGATTTAGATTCGCCCATGCAGCTAGTGTAAGTAATTAAGTCAATTATTCGGGATCAAGGTTCTTGTATGCAAACTTGGGTTATAAGCAAATATACACTGATTGAAGCCTATAAAAGAAGATTAATTTGGTTATTTTTATTTATTATAGCAGCTAGCGCTGCTTTGGCAGCGTATGCTGCCAGTTTGGCGTTAATTGACAAGCTATCCACATTTGCCGCTTTCTATGGTTTTACACTCAGAATACTCAGTGTCGCGCTATTAGCGGGGTATATTATCCTAACTGAGAGTAAAGCGCTTGAGAACAGTAATGTTTTTCTAAGTTTGGGGTTGCCAATAAGCCGCAATCGCTATTTGCTGGAAAAGTGCCTTGCGTATTTGTTGCTCATCTTTGCGGTGCTACTTGTGAGTGCCATACCACTATTATGGGCACAGGTTTCACCGGTAACAATCAGTATCTGGCTGCTGACGTTATTTTGTGAGTTGTCTATTATTTTGGCATTGGCATTAATGTTTGTGGTTCTATTTGGTCAGCCACTGATATCCTTATTGCTTGTTGGTATTTTCTATATTTTTGCCCGCAGCAGCGCTGAGTTTTTTCGGCATAGTAATAATGTGCTGGCCGCACAATCAAGCGGTATAGAAGTTATGATGGCTTGGCTGGTGAAAGGTGTTACTTTTTTGGTGCCCAAGCTAGAGCAGTTCGCTGCTGCAAGCTGGCTGCTCTATGATGATATTGGGGATGACCTTGGGCAGCTGGCTGTTTTTGAAGTTCTGGCGCAAGCGATATTATATGTTTTACTCCTTTTGTTAGTTGCCAGTGAGCGACTGAAACAGAAACCTTTTTAAAATGCCCACTTTTGATAAATACTCGAATAGCAGGCTAAAGCCATTACAGCTATTACTATTACTGCTGTTTTTGCTTATGCAATGGTTCATTGTGCAAAAACCTGTGGCGCCAAAAGCCTTGCCGGCCAGTATACCGGCCGATGATATACGCTTAGTGAGTCTGGCTGAGCCAGCGTTGGTCGCCAAGCTCCTTGGGTTTTGGCTGTTAAGCTATGATAGTCAGTCCGCTAAAATCATTCCTTATGAGCATTTTAATTACCAGCATTTAGTCGACTGGCTGAACACGATTCAGACGCTGGACCCATATTCAGACTATCCGAGCTTTGTTGCATCCGGTATTTTTGTTGATGTTAAAGATCCGCAGCGGATACGACTAATATTGCGCTTTATTCATCAGGCATTTCTACAAGCACCAGCGTTGCGCTGGCGCTGGCAGGCTCGGGCGGTGATGCTGGCAAAATACCGCTTAGGCGATCAAGCATTAGCGCTGAGTTTAGCCCAAGATTTGCGCCAATATACTCCACAGCAATCAATACCCGCTTGGGCCAGGGATATGGAGTTTATTATTCTGCAGGACGTGGGTGAGTTTGATATGGCCTTACTGATTGTTGAAGGTTTGCTAAAAGCAGGTAAGATCACTGACCCTAATGAGCTGGCTTTCCTAACACAGAAACTTAAAGAGTTACAAGAACAAAGTCGTTGAAGTACCTGTGAGACGAGAAGTTTTGTCGAAATTTCAACAGGCTATGTCGAGTTGTCATCAGCGGATGTCGATATTTCGTCAATAAATAGGTGTTTTAACCCGTTTTTAACAAAGAAACCGCTTTCTTGACGATGGTATGAAAATTGCTCCTAAAATGCCTAGTTATATTTTAAACATGGGGAATGTTAATGAAACGCCAAACCGGTTTTACACTGGTTGAGATTGCCATCGTATTAGTAGTAATAGGATTACTCCTAGGTGGTGTATTGAAAGGCCAGGAGTTAGTGTTAAATAGCCAAATTAGAAACGCGATAAACGAATTTAATAACGTTGCTTCGGCAAGGTTCGCCTACCAGGATCGCTATCGCCAGATACCGGGTGATGATGATACTGCTGATACCCGTTGGGGTGCCACAGTAACAGCAGGTGACGGTGATCGTGTGATTGATGGTGATTGGGATAACAATGATGGTAGTGAAGAAACCAGTTTATTCTGGCATCACTTGCGTAATGATAGCCTAGTGAATGGTCCGCGTGAAAACACCTCGCCTGATACATTCTCTTTGCCACGTAATTCATTTGATGGTGATATTGGTATTCAAGAAAGCGCGTTTAACGTGGCCATTGTCGGCTCTGTTATATGTCAGTCTAATATCCCAACCAAGGCCGCTATCATTATCGATACACGTATCGATGATGATCCAGGTGATGGTGCTGGTAGTAATAGTGGTAGTTTGCAAGGTGCTGTCGGTGTCGATGCACGGGTTGCAGCCGTTGCGACATATAATGGCAACAACCGCCATGTAATGTGCCGAGAGCTATAAAACAGCAACTCAATGACTTAAAGACTAAAAAGCCGGCATATATGTCGGCTTTTTAGCATCTGTTACACTCTCATTTCTTTATCTCGCTTTATCAATACTGATGAGTACCGCATGCAAGAAATATTAGGTGTCCGAGCGCTGAGTAAGCACTATGGTTCGCAAGCCATATTGCACAATATTGATATTAGTCTCGATGCAGGGCAGGTCTATGGCTTAATTGGCTTAAATGGTGCAGGTAAAACAACACTGATTAAATGCATTTTGGACTTGCAGCGTGCTGATAGTGGTACGATTGAGATTTTTACGCATAGTAGTCATAACACAGCGGCACGCAGTCAGCTAATTTATTTGCCCGAAAAGTTTCAGGCGCCTGACTATATGACTGGTCAATGTTATCTACGTTATATTGCCGATGCCTACCACCAACAACAACCGTTAAGTAGCGAAGACTTTAATGCTGATGTAGGCCGCTATTGTCAGCAACTCGATTTACCGTTAGCGGCATTGCAAAAACCGGTTAAAACCTTTTCAAAAGGTATGACGCAAAAGCTGGCTATTGTTGGTTGTTTGTTAAGTGGCAAACCACTACTGATACTCGATGAGCCAATGAGTGGTTTAGATCCCAAAGCGCGTGCCTTATTCAGAACGGTCATTGAGCAGCTCAAAGCGGCTGGTAAAACGGTGTTGCTTTGTTCTCATATCCTCACTGATATAGAAAGCCTGTGTGACCAGGTAAGTATCCTGCATGCAGGCCAATTAAAATTTACCGGAACACCAAATGCCTGTTGCGAGCACTTTGCAACACAAACCCTCGAAGGGGCTTTTTTAGCGGCTATTGTGTAATACAGCAGCGAGGTTTAAGCGCTATTTTACTTGAAGCATTTCAATTACTAATAGCGTTATAAGGTAATATTGATGTGAAGTGTTCAGGCTGTGCTAAGCGAAGAGGCTATGCATGATTTTGAATGGTTTTTGAGTTATCCGCAGAGATATAATGTACTTTTAAAGCTTACTGATTCTTTAAGCCGCAAGCTCTAATGTAAAAGCAGGAATATAACTCAAGACCTTGAGTGTGAGTGCGGAATATTGTATTTGTGTGTATTGCCGTTTAATAATAACGGCAATACACGGCGTTTACTTTGTGCTCGTCAAGCTAACTAAAGATTAGGCATTCATGCCCAACTCTTTAAGTTTTCGAGTCAATGTGTTACGACCCCAGCCTAAGAGTTTTGCGGCATCTTGTTTACGGCCGCCTGTCTTTTTCAGTGCTACTTCAATCAGTGTGCGTTCAAACTGTGGCAGTGCGGTATCTAAAATCTGATTACTGCCTTGCGACAACTGATGATCAGCCCATTTGCGTAAGGCTTCTTCCCAAGAGTCACCTTGTTCGCCAACAGGTTGATTCTGATCAAGCAGTTCTGCCGGCAAGTCGAGCATATGTATCTCGCGACTACTGGCCATCACCGTGAGCCAGCGACTTAGGTTTTCCAGTTGTCTGACGTTACCTTGCCAGCGTTGCTGTTTTAACCACTCTTCAACTTTGGGGTGTAATACTTTGGTTTCGACAGCAAGCTCTGCTGCCGATTTTTTGAGAAAGTGTTTCATCAACAAAGGAATATCTTCGCGTCTCTCACGTAATGCAGGTAAGTGCACACGAATAACATTTAAACGATGAAATAAATCTTCACGGAAGGCACCATCGGTAACTAATTGTTCGAGGTTTTGATGTGTCGCCGCAATGATACGCACATCGGCTTTAATCGGCGAATGGCCACCCACTCGATAAAATTCACCATCGGATAAAACGCGTAATAAACGTGTTTGTAGTTCAGCAGGCATATCACCAATTTCATCAAGAAATAAAGTGCCGCCATTGGCTTGTTCAAAGCGACCTTGACGTTGAGTTTGGGCACCAGTGAATGCACCACGTTCATGACCAAATAGCTCAGACTCAAGTAAGTCACGAGGGATCGCTGCCATATTTAAGGCGATAAATGGGTTGTCCGAGCGTGGACTGTGTCGATGCAATGCGCGAGCCACCAGCTCTTTACCCGTACCCGATTCGCCATTGATCAACACAGTGATATTAGATTGTGACAGACGGCCAATGGCTCTAAACACTTCCTGCATTGCAGGCGCTTCACCAATGATTTCTGGTAAAGACTGATCTTCCTGTTCATGCTTACTGACATTTTCATGGTGATAAGCGCAAGCACGTCGTGCTAGTGCAACAGCATCATTAACATCAAACGGTTTTGGTAGATATTCAAAAGCACCACCTTCATAAGCAGAGACTGCGCTGTCCAGATCTGAATGCGCGGTTGTAATAATAATAGGGATATCTGGATGGTCAGATTTAAACTTACTCATAAACGACAAGCCATCCATACCCGGCATGCGTATATCAGTAATAACAACATCGGGTTGTCGATTGCCCAATGCAAGCATTGCATCATCAGCGCTATTAAATGTTGATACTTTTAGGTCGGCCTGTTGTAAAGCACGCTCTAAGACCCATCGGATCGATTGATCATCATCAATGACCCAAATATTATCCTGCTTGACCATTCAGAGTCTCCATAGAATGATTAAATGGTAATAGAATCGAAAAGACAGTCTTGCCAGGTTTACTTGTGCACTCGATTAATCCGCCATGAAAGCTAATTAAAGATTGTGCAATCGTTAATCCTAGCCCGGTACCTTCTGAACGACTGGTTACCATTGGGTAAAAAATTTGTTTTAACTTATCTGTTGGTATGCCAGGGCCGTTATCGATAACGTCCAGGCGTAATAGTAATTTATGAAATGTGTGGCCAATCGTGAAGCTGCGCATAATGCGTGTTGATAATGTAATGTGACCATTGGGTACTTTTTCCAAAGCCTGAATGGCATTGCGCAAAATATTCAGTATCGCCTGAATCAACTGATCACCGTCGGCCATAATGTTTGGAATGCTAGGATCAATATCCAGTTTGATAGTGACCCGCTTGTCATCTTCTGCGCGTAACAGCTTAATAACATGATCTAGAACTTCATGAATATTGATAGAGGTTTTTTGTGGTAAAGAGCGTGGACCAAGCATGCGCGAGACTAACGTTTGTAAGCGGTCAGATTCGTTGATAATGACTTGGGTATATTCATGGCAGTCATCCGGTATCTCGCGTTCCAATAATTGTGCAGCGCCGCGCAACCCGCCTAGAGGGTTATTGATTTCATGGGCTAAACCACGGGCAATTTCTCTTGCCGCCAGATGTTGCGAAATTAACTCTTCTTCCTGAGCAATTTTCAAGAGTCGGTCGACGCGATTAAATTCCACCAATAAATCCGGCGCATTACTGTCGTTATAAATCGGGGTAATCGTACAGTCGACAACATGCTCATTGCCATTTGAGTGAATGCGAATTTCACGATAGGTATAAGAGCGCTCTTGAATTTTTTTATCTTGGAAATAGTCGCGCAGGCTTTTGGGGCCATCATTGACCTGTATATCCGCCAGGTTCAGCTGGTGGGCCATGCGAATACTCGTGCCCAGTAGCTCTTCGGCAGCCGAGTTTAGATACTCGACGCTGAGTTGGGCGTTAGTGATTAACACCGCTGTGTTCAGGTTATCGAGAATTTTGGTTTGAAAGTTCTGGCTCAATGGCGTAACCGCATTCATAAGGGCAATTAAGCAAAAATTGATCCAACTTGTAGCTCGCCAGCCTGCCCATAAAAGCCTATGAAAAACAAGAGGTTACAAATAAGCCATTCCGCTGACATATTGTCACGCCTTAAGTTGAAGCATGGCGTGAATTCCGAATGCACAATAATAGTGCAATAATAAAGAATATACCAGATTGTATAGCCCCTAACGCTGACAAGACGTTTTGCACGAGTATTGTGCATGATTTGCGCCTGGTGATGTCCGGGTGCTGCTCAGGTACCGCCCAGGTGTGTCGCAGATGATAGCTGGGTTAATGCGCTGTCTAAGCGCGTTGGAGTAGCCCAGGTGGTCTGTATAAAGACCCTGCTTAAAGACCTGCTGCGATAGGCTTTTTGATGTGGACGGTGACAGGGGCTGTCTTAGCGACACTTTTGCCCTGTTTATCTATGATCACAGCTCTTAAGGTGTGGCTGCCACGGTCAGCATCACCGAGTAAGTAAGTTAGCGTGTTTTCAACCAATGTTTCACCATCCATTATAATTTTTAATGAGTGGCCCAAATCACGGCGCAGGCTTGGGAAAACCTCTACATTGATCGATAAGTTGGTGGTATTGATATAAACAACTGATTCATCATCAGGGTTGCTGATACTAAAGCGGTGATATTTAAATTTCTTAGCCTTGGGCTCAAAGTTTAAATTAAGAGGTTTCGGTGAAGGTAACACGTTTACTTTGGGCAGTTTAAGCTGTTTGCCGCCACTGCTCGGAGGCGTATCTGTATAAATGACATTGCCATTTTCATCGCGGTTTTCATAAAGCTGGGCTAACACAGGGCTGCTTCCCAACCCTAAAAGCAGCAAAGCTGCTATATATAATTGATATTTATTCATTTTTGCTGACCTCTCGTCAGGCTATCAAATCCTCATTAAATATGGCTGTCTACTAATAAGCATGGCAGCGAACCTTGTATTGTGCAAAAAAACCTCTTTATATGGTCGCAATTGACGGATAAGCGGTCATTTGAGATACGTGTTAACACAGATAATAGTTGACCACGCATAAACTGCTTGAAAATCAGGGGCGAATGCATGCTTGACGTCACAATTGCAGTAAAAAAAGATGACTTACTTATTAGTTGGTAAAAGGCGACCAAAGTGCCTAAAAATTGACCAAATAATATAAAAAACCCGGCTCAAAGAGCCGGGCTGCTTGTATTTAATGTCGTGCTAGCGGATTAAACGCTATAGTACATTTCGAATTCAACAGGGTGAGTTGCGACGCGTAAGTTTTGCACTTCTTCACTTTTCAGCTCAATGTAGCCATCGATCAAGTCATCGCTAAATACCCCACCGGCTTTTAAGAAGGCTCGGTCTGCATCCAGTGCTTCTAGGGCTTGCTCAAATGAGAAAGCAACCTTGGGAATCTGGGATTCTTCTTCTGCGGGCAAGTCATATAAGTCTTTATCCATGGCATCGCCTGGGTGAATTTTGTTTTGAATACCGTCAAGGCCAGCCATTAACATGGCGGAGAACGCCAGGTATGGGTTGGCTGTTGAGTCAGGGAAGCGAACTTCAATACGACGGGCTTTTGGGCTATCCACGAAAGGAATACGAATGGATGCCGAGCGATTACGGGCTGAATAAGCCAACATAACAGGCGCTTCAAAGCCTGGAATTAAGCGCTTATAAGAATTTGTGCTGGCGTTTGAGAATGCATTAATCGCGCGAGCGTGCTTAATGATGCCGCCGATGTAGTACAGCGCTGTTTCAGATAAGCCGCCGTACTCATTACCCGTAAATAGGTTTTCACCATTAAGTGCCAGTGATTGGTGAACATGCATACCGTTACCGTTATCACCCACCAGAGGCTTAGGCATGAAAGTGGCTGTTTTCCCATAAGAGTGTGCAACATTATGCACAACATACTTATAGATTTGGATCTCATCTGCTTTGCGAGTTAAGGTGTTGAACTTAGCACCAATCTCGCACTGACCGGCTGTTGCCACTTCATGGTGATGGACTTCAGTGGTGACACCCATTTCTTCCAGGGTTGTACACATAGCCGAGCGTAGGTTTTGCAGAGAGTCGACTGGCGGTACCGGGAAGTAACCCCCTTTAACGCCAGGTCGGTGACCGATGTTGCCGCTTTCGATGTGCGCTTCAGAAGCCCAGCTGCCTTCTTCAGAGCCGATTTGGAAGAAGGCGCCATCAATGCTGCTACCGAATTTAACGTCATCAAATACGAAGAATTCGTTTTCAGGGCCAAAGAAAGCGGTATCAGCGATACCGGTTGATTTTAAATAAGCTTCAGCACGCTTGGCGGTTGAGCGTGGGTCACGAATGTAGCCTTGCATGGTCGCTGGTTCAACAACGTCACAACGCAAAACCAAGGTTGCCTCGTCGAAGAATGGGTCAATAACAGCGCTATCGGCATCAGGCATCAAGATCATGTCAGATTCGTTAATGCCTTTCCAGCCAGCAATTGAAGAGCCGTCAAACATTTTGCCTGATTCAAAAGCTGATTCTTCAAGTGAGTGTGCAGGTACAGTGACATGTTGTTCTTTGCCCCGGGTATCAGTGAAGCGGTAATCGATATACTTTATGCCTTCGTCTCTAATCGTTCTTAATACATCGCTAGCGGACATGATCTTCCTCCGGATTGATGGTCCTGATATGTAAATACATGGAATGAATGCGGGTTTAGCATGAGGTGCGCCACTGACAAACCACGTAGACTCAATAACCTATCGGGTGATCAAGTTTGATTCGCTCATAAATAGTGCAAAATAAGCGTTTTTGCACAAAAATGGTGCGAAAATAGCGCTGTTTAATAGCAGCATAAAGCCCAGTGAAGTCATTTTGAATGAAATCACACAGAAGTCAGAATAGGGACCACCCAGATTAGGCTCTCAAGTGTCAGGGCGATTGCGAAAGCTGTCAAGCTCTTATGTTTAAGTATAGGTCCGCGACAGATGGAGGCAGGCATGATTAGGCTTGGCCGCCAGAGAATCCATGCATAATGCTGCAATAGCCTTAAATCGCGGTTATACTGCCGCCTCGCGAAAAAAGCTAAGCCTATTAAAGAATACCATTGAAACCGATAACCACAGAATTTGATCTGCAAACCTTCCAGGGTTTGATTGCCACTTTGCAGCAATATTGGGCGAGGCAGGGTTGTGTCCTGTTGCAGCCTTACGATATGGAAATGGGCGCAGGGACTTTCCATCCGGCGACATTTTTGCGGGCGATTGGCCCGGAGCCGTGGCGGACAGCCTATGTGCAACCTTCACGGCGTCCTACCGATGGGCGCTATGGTGAAAACCCTAATCGCCTGCAGCACTATTACCAGTATCAGGTGATTTTAAAGCCATCGCCAGATGAGATTCAGTCACTGTATCTCGATTCCTTAAGAGCGATTGGCATTGATCCACTCGTGCATGATATCCGTTTTGTCGAAGACAACTGGGAATCACCAACCTTAGGTGCCTGGGGGCTTGGTTGGGAAGTCTGGCTCAATGGCATGGAAGTTACGCAGTTTACTTATTTTCAACAGGTCGGTGGTTTGGACTGTCGGCCGGTCAGCGGCGAGATAACCTATGGTTTAGAGCGCATTGCCATGTACCTGCAAGGCAAACAGAGTGTCTATGATTTGGTTTGGACGCAAAGCTCACAAGGTGTTGTGACTTACGGTGATGTTTATCATCAAAATGAAGTTGAGCAATCACGTTATAATTTTGAATTGGCCGATACCGAAATACTTTTCAACGCATTCGATAATTGCGAGCAACAAAGTCAGTTCTTGCTTGAGCAAGGTTTACCATTGCCAGCTTATGAACAAATTTTAAAAGCATCGCATACGTTTAATTTACTGGATGCGCGTAGTGCGATTTCGGTGACTGAGCGCCAGCGATATATTTTGCGCATCAGAACACTGGCACGTGAAGTGGCACAGCGCTATTACGAATCCCGCGAAGCATTGGGTTTCCCATTGCTTAACAGCGTAAAACAGAAGGACGCTGGCGAATGACTGAAGCCCGTAATCTACTGATAGAAGTAGGCACAGAAGAATTACCACCCTTGGCATTGCCGCGCCTATTGGCAGCATTTGAGTCGGCAGTGTTAAAAGGCTTAGCGGATTTAGGTTTTGTTGATTTGCAGAGTCGGCGCTATGCCAGCCCAAGACGTCTGGCGGTATTGCTTGAAAAGCTGCCCGTTAAACAAGCAGAGCAATTAATAGAACGTCGCGGACCGGCTTTAAAAGCTGCGTTTGACAGTGAGGGGCAGCCGACTAAAGCCGCTCAGGGCTTTGCGGCTTCTTGTGGTGTGGCGGTTGAGCAGCTAGAACGCTTGGAAACGGATAAAGGTGTTTGGTTGTTTTATAAATCCACAGCGCCAGGTAAAGAAACCCGCGATTGTATTATTAACATCGTCGAGCAAGCTTTGGCTGCGCTGCCGATTCCAAAACGTATGCGCTGGGGTGCAGGCGAAGCCGAGTTTGTGCGACCGATACATTGGTTGGTGTTATTGTTCGGTGGTGAGGTTATCCATGGTGAAGTCATGGGTATTAAAGCAGGTCGTGATAGCCGTGGCCACCGCTTTCATCATACCGGTACTTTGCCAATTGGTTTGGCGGAAGACTATGAGAAAAAGTTAGTTAACGAAGGTTATGTGATTGCTGATTTCACACAGCGTCGCGAGAAAATCAAACAACAGGTATTAGCGGCTGCCACTGATTTAGGTGGTAAGGTTGATATCGACGCCGATGCAGCGCTATTAGACGAAGTGACCGCATTGGTTGAATGGCCGGTACCCGTCGTTTGTAGTTTTGAAGAACACTTTCTTGATGTGCCAGCGGAAGCCTTGGTCTCTACCATGAAAGGCAACCAAAAGTATTTTCCTGTTTATAAAGAAAATGGCGAGCTAAGTGCAAACTTTATTGTGATCAGCAATTTAGACAGCACAGACCCTGATAAAGTGCGCGAAGGCAATGAGCGTGTGGTAAGGCCTCGCCTGGCCGATGCTGACTTTTTTTGGAAGCAGGACCGTAAGCAGCCCTTAGCCGATTATAATGAGCGTTTAAAAACAGTAGTGTTCCAAAATAAACTGGGCACCGTGTTTGATAAGGTTAGCCGCATCGCAGCATTGAGTCGTATTGTGGCTGAGCAAATCAATGCTGATGCGGATATCGCTGCACGCGCAGGTTTGCT
Organism: Gammaproteobacteria bacterium; assembly: GCA_965230615.1. GTDB lineage: Bacteria > Pseudomonadota > Gammaproteobacteria > HTCC5015 > HTCC5015. Next base: position 2,792,847 of record OZ246012.1, on the reverse strand, counting down.
CTGTAAAGCGGATCTTATGACGGCTATGGTTGGTGAATTTCCCAAGTTGCAAGGAATTATGGGGCGTTATTACGCTACGCATAGCCAGGAGCCAGCAGCCGTTGCCACTGCGATAGAAGAACACTATTGGCCGCGTTATGCAGGCGATAATCTGCCGCAAACTGCAGCTGGTCAGTGTGTGGCGATTGCCGATAAAGTAGATACCTTGGCCGGTATTTTTGCGGCAGGGCAAAAGCCTAGCGGTGAAAAAGACCCTTTTGCACTGCGACGTGCTGCCTTGGGCTTATTGCGCATTATTATTGATAGTGACCTGAGCTTGGATTTACGTGAACTGATTAGCGCAGCAGCGCAACAGTTTGCCAAAACAGTTAAAGCTAATACGGTAATCGATGAGGTTTTTGATTTCGTAATGAACCGATTACGGGCTGAATATGAAGATGCCGGTTTTACGCCACAGCAGATTGAAGCTGTGATGAGTTGTCGTCCGACCCGGCCGCTAGATTTTGATAAGCGTATCCGAGCTGTCAAGGTTTTCAGTGATATGCCAGAAGCCGATAGTTTGTCTGCTGCGAATAAGCGTATTGCGAATATCTTAAAGAAAGCCAAGCAGAAGCCACAGGGTGGTGTCGATAAAGCATTATTGCAAGATGCTGCTGAAGCAACATTGTATCAAATAATGCAGTCAGTCTTACCTGAAGTCGCACCACTATGTGAAGCTGGTGGTTATGAGCAAGCGCTAGTTAAGCTGGCAGGCTTGCGTGATGCAGTAGATGCATTTTTTGACTCAGTTATGGTAATGACAGAGGATGCAGCTTTGCGCCAGAATCGCCTGTTATTATTGCAGCAACTGCATACCGCATTTGTTCAGGTCGCTGATATTGCCTGCTTACAAAAATAAGTAATATTGGGTTTTTATTAAAGATACTATTGGGAAAGCAGTTAGTCTCGTGGCAAATACTCTACAGAAAGTAAAATCAGCATTGGTGTTGGTGTTTATGGCATTTGTCACCGTGATACTGACGCTTGCCATGATTTTGGGAGCGCCTTTCTCCATGCGTTGGCGCTATGGTATCAATAGCTTATGGTCGAAGATTTTTCTTTGGGCGTTACGAGTTTTCTGTGGTTTAAAGTATCAGATTGAAGGCATGGAAAATGTGCCAGATAAACCCGTTATTATTTTTTCCAAACATCAATCAACCTATGAGACGATATTGTATCCGGCGATCTTCGATAATCTTGCCTGGATATTAAAGCGTGAATTGTTTTGGATTCCGTTTTTTGGTTGGTCTTTATGGTTAATGCGCCCGATCGCAATCAACCGTAAGGCTGGCTCACGTGCTGTAGAACAAATTGTGCAGCAGGGTACTCAGTATTTAGAGGAAAATCGCTGGGTGTTGATTTTTCCAGAAGGCACGAGGATGAAGCCAGGTGCGAAGCCTAATTATCGAATCGGTGGTGCGATGTTAGCTAGCCGCAGCGAGTACTCTATTTTACCGATAGCGCATAATGCCGGTGAGTTTTGGCCTCGGCATAGCCTGACCAAATGGTCAGGGACAATCTCATTTGTCGTAGGTCCTTTGATTGAAAGCAAGGGTAAAACGCCAGGTGAGGTGAACAAGCTGGCAGAGCAATGGATAGAAGAAAAAATGCAAGAGATTAGTGACCCTGCGCGCTGGAATAGGTAGCTCATCATTAGTGAAAATAAAAGGCAATGGGGTAGCACGCGTCTACTACCCCACTGAATGTCATTGCTTGAGGTGCAATTTTTTAAAGTGGAAGGAAGTCAGCAGGCGGTATGGCACAGCGATCTTCGTTGTGGCAGAAGCTTGGTGAACGTCCTGGCTTGAAACGGATATTACAAAAAGTTCTATCTTTATTGCCCTGCATATCCTCAACTATTAATGTTGCATAGTATGTGATGTCTTTGTTGCCTACATAATAAAACATATCGACATTACGACCTACTTGTGTGTCAGTCTGTATCTGAGAAGTATTATTATCAACAGTTATAAGATGCCATGTATTTCTCTTGATTGTGCTATAAGACCATGTTCCTTCAGCATTATGAGAGAGCAATAAGTCTTTGCCCGGTGGCATGGTGTTTCTTGGTGATCTTCTTTTAACTCTAAAGCTACAGCGAGCGGTAGGCGCGAGAGTGCCACTGACTAAAACCTCATTAATAAAAACCTTGTTTGGATTATTGTCAGCGCCGTTGGTCATAACGATGCGTATCTCTTTGGTTTCGATCTCGTTAAAACTACGTTCAAGCCATGTGCGGTTGTTATTGTTAGTGGCTGAATATAATCTACGCCAGCTACGACCGTCTTTGTACTCTACACGATAGCTTTGTAGTGGCGATGAGCTTGCTGTTACGATTGCTATACCTCTGGCTTTGATAGGGTGTGGCCATTTGAGCGTCATAGATTGTGGTAGATCCAGTACATTAGTCCAGCTATGGCGTAAGTTGATTCGACTGTCCAAGTTTTCATCATTGACGCCTTGTATGATGGCGCACTCTTCCAATGATGAGTGAGGGTGACAAACTCCAAGGTGAGCATTAACAGTAGCTTCTGTGGCAATATTGTTCAGAAAGAAATCCAAGCGTTCTTCAAGATGGTTTAGAGCAATATTAACAATCCGATCTCTTCTGGCAATATCGTTATGGCCATCAGCATTCTCATTAGAGAGGTCGAACCAGCGTTGAAAGTACCAGCCCAAGTCAGTAATTTCATCATACCCTGTCTCGTGAGTAACCGAACGGACTTCTTGAGCGAGTCCGATTACTTTACCCCCTGATAAGAAGTTATAAATTGCTAAGCGCCTTTTGTTAGGGAAAAGTGCATTGAAATTACTTTTCCAGGACCAATTACCTTCGTTGTCCAGCAGGGCTGTTCTTCGAGGAAAGCCAGCGATAGGGTTATCAATATAATCGTTATAGGCATTTAGCTCACCTTTTTTACGATTAGGTACTGGGTCAAAAGCATGTGCGATAAGGGCTATATCAGGGTGATGCTGTTTGAATTTTTTTGCCAGTTCCAGTACTAATGCACCGCCTCGGCTATGGCCGCCGAGATAAATAGATTTGACCTTTGACATATTTGCTTTACTTTTTAGCCAATAGTAGTAAGCATTGACAATATTTCTTTTATTTCCTCTTGAAAAGGCCCAGTTAAATCGAGCGTCAAATGCCAAGCCGATAAAAGTATCGTCAGTAGAGTAAATATCACGTTGCAGCATCTGAAAGGCAATTGATCTGGTGTTAATGTCGAACCAGCGATGGGAATCTTGTTTGTCAATATTACCAAAGTTGGGTTGGCCTGTTATCAAATTCCACTGACCACCACCAATTTTGATAGGGCCTAGTCTGATACGTTCAAAGCGTTGTCCGCCAGCTAAAAATACCAGATGCTCTACATCTTGTTTAGGCGGTCTGTTATAACTACCAATATATGTTTGTTTTTGTATCTGGTCTGGCACGTCAAGATTTTCCCACCAATCATAGTCATCTTGCAGTGTGTCATTACAAATAGGCCATGGGGCGCGGCAGTAATTAATTTTGTCGATTCTTACTGAGGTACTTTGCGCATACGCGAAAGAACTCATAAAAATTGATATTAAACATAATAAATAAAGAATTTTTTTTGTAGACATAGTTGTCCCTCAACTATAAAAAATGATTTATAAAATATCGGTTTGCTGCAGAAAAATTATGAATGATCCTGTGTGAGCCCTATTTGTCACCGCCAGTTAATAGATATTTTGAATAATGTTTTTGCAGCGATCGAAAATTTTATTGACTTGTTATTCAGATGAAAATACTCAAATTTGAGTATTTGTGGCAGGGTTTTGAATCCAGTGATTGAGATGAAGCGATGTTGTTAGGTCTAATGTAGAGGGTTGCGGATAGTATCATGATATTATGATTACAACTATTAGACGTTTATTAGCAGCATAACAGCATGATAAAAGCAGGGCTATTTATAGGTTTTTTATGAGAAATCAGCAGCGATAAGTAAATATTAATCGCTGCTGATTAATTATCTATTTCAGAACGTGATTTGTGGCCTGTGTCTTATTGGCATTTGGCGATAGTTGTGCCGTAATGATGATATTGATTGCCGGTAAAAATATCAGGGTTAACGCCTTCTTGAAACAATACGATAATATCTGAACCGCCAAATAAAAAATAACCGAACTCATCACCTTTTGATAAGTAATTGCCTACTTTTGCTGTCATATTAACCGATGAAACCTGACACATCCCAACAGGCACAACGCCAACCAAACCTACGTCGCCATAAGCAGAGTTGCTAGTGTCGATAATCACAATGCCGCGAGCCTGATAAAATTCATAGCCGCCCTGCGCGCTGTCAGGCGCATCAAATTGATTGTTAGTAACATTAACATCCAAGTAAACTTTGCCATGTACTGCGCGACATTCACGTAATAAACCAGCAACAGGTGTATGAAAGCGATGGTAAGAGTAAGGGCCAAGGAAATAATGTACAAAGCTGCCATTGGCAAATGCATCTTGATAGGGGCTATCGAGTAGCAACTGTTTGACGTTGGCAAATCGATGTGTCTTCTTAATTGTGATCTCTTGAATGCTCGAATCTGGACCAATAGCAAAGTGATTACGGTAAGTGCAGTCAGCTGGTGATGTGATAATCTTATTATCACTGGGGCTGGCTATTGGCCGCAAGCCTGGGTTGAGTTCACGTGCAAAAAATTGATTGAATGTCAGCCAGCCGCTGGGCGCATTGGGCTTGCCATTAAACATAGAGTCCTCAACGCGGTATTTGAGTGAATCTTCTAGAAAGGTTTGTAAGATTTCATGGTTGAATGATTCAGTTGTATTCAGGAAATCACCCCAAATTGCTGCATAGCGAATAAGCCATTGGCTAAACCAAGTATTATCTTCGACAATTTTTTTGCCATTATCGACTTTTTGGTCAATTAACCAATAAAAATGACATAAGCGATCGTAAACTTCCTGTTGTTCATCGGTACCCGGTGCTGTCCAGGCCTTGTCTTTGCTTTGCTGAGGGATCCAGCAGGCAAAAGCGCGTAAATAATCAAGGTAGCTATCGATGGACTCCGGCCAATCCAGCGCGGCAAATAAAGCAGTATCCAGCTCTGATTCACCAATGACTTTGGCTTTTTGTAGAGATAATAATAAAGTATTTTTTAATGACGTATCGGCTTCGAGTTTTTTTTCAAGCTCGTGGATAATAAGATAAGAATTTGTCATGGTCTAACATCCTTGTTAATGGGGGGTATTCTGAGAGTGCTGACTTTTAGTGCAGCTGGCTTAATATACAAAGTAATATATAGTGCTGATGGTTGATTTAATATTACATGTTATTACAAATAACCTTGTTCGCAGAAAAAAAGAAGCTCTGTAGATACAGAGCTTCTGGTGAATCATTATTTCAAAGAGTAAAAGTGTCGTTTACGGAGTAAGTTCCCATCGCTGTTGATTGCTGCTATTACAGTCGAATTGTTTTAATGGCAGCAAGTTAGTGCTGGGATCTGATACAACATCAATGCATTTATTGCTGTGCTTATTGATGAAGTTAAACTGATCATTTCCTAGGTCACTGGCGGTCCATAGCGCTCTATCGTCATTTGTGCAACCTATCATTAATAACTCAGTATCATTCGCGTTGGTAAATGATGGCAGCCCTAAACAAATATTACTCAATGCATTAATAATTTGCACATGGTTGCCAACATCGCGTAATTGCCATTGAAAATTTTGTGATGCAAAACAGTCAAACTCTATAGCGGGAGTACCAATGGAAATATCGGCAAACCTAATATCAGCGCAGCGTTGACTGTCTGTGTTTTTCAGCTGTGTGCTCGGCAAAGGTACTGCTTCAAAGTAGCGGCTGCGTTGTAGGAAGTCTTTACCTATTTCAGTCAGATCGGCATTTAGCCATTGATCAAAACTGGCAGCCATCAAACATAAGCGATCATCGCAGCTACCTTCATAGCCCAGCATATCATAGATAGGGTTATTTGGGTCGCTACCATCATAAGGATGCGGTAAGCCAAAGGCATGACCGATTTCATGGGCTTGTCCGCCTAGCCAACGTTCATAAGAAGGAATAAAGCCTTTGGTGCAGGTAAGATTGGGATCTCTTACTAAACCTTTTATATCATCGGCAGGCATAACGGTAATGCCACCACCACCAGCGCCACCTTGCTCGCAGTTGCCTTCAGCATCATCAGGTAGTATTTCGATATCGGTAAAAACTACCCATACTTCATTGTCCAGACGTTGACCAATTCTGTCGGTAATATCACCCAATGTATTGGTTAAAAAGTGATTGTCATGATTCGCTGGATATTGTGGTTGCGCGACTCTGAACCAAGCTTCATTTTCCGTACTTTGAATAACATCGGCAGCGCCATCATTAATCATTGAAAAGGTTTTGCCATTATCAACTTTAAGTTCGTACCAGTTTTGAATTTCGCTAAGTGAAACCTCAACCGCGTCTTTGTAGTCCTGGCGAAAGCTCTTGTCAGCAGGGTAGTGGTAAAATAAGCGTACCGTGTTCACATTGGCTGTCGTTGAAAAGACAATAGAGTCAACATTGAGTGCTGAATCTGTTGTCGCATCATCAAACCGAATAGTGAAGTCCGCGCCTTGTGGAATATCAATACTAGTACGCACTTGATTATAAGTACCTACCCATGAGTTTGTTTTATTGAAATGTAAGCGTCCGGCATTGACACCGTTTACCAATAGGTTGATAGAGCCCGCATTGAATGAGGCATAGTTTACGGTAATCGTGCTGGCTGCCGGTGCATTGCTGATGGTCAGGCCGTCACCCGGGTCATCAATATTTTGCACGCCCTGCCCGCCTGATGCAGCACTATCATTATAAGTAGAGGCGGTACCTGTGAAGGTTGCTGTTTCAGCTTCGATAGTAATATCTCCGGCAGGCACCAGTTGCCAGCGTGTGAAATTGCCTGTCCAAGTATCAGGTTGCGATTCTGCGCCGCTCGTATTATTGCCAACATAAATATGCTTGCCTAGCTGGCGATTAACAAGATGGCCATGGTCGTCACCTGTATCAGCGTAGCGCCATTGCGTCCAATTACCTGTCCAAGTATCAGGTTGTACTACAATAGGTGAGCCATTCACTGAGCCGTCAGGCCTAATAAATTTACCGGTCGCTTTATTTTTTAAAAAGAAGAAGTTGTTCGTTGTCGATATTTGCTCCCATTGCGCGCAATCATCAGTGACACTGGCATCTGCAGTCACAACTTGTGTCCCGTTAGTGCTCGCACAAGAATAGAGTTTTAGCCCAGTACCCTTATGAATAAGATAGTGATAGTCCTGAGCGCTTGCCATGCTGCTTAAAGCAAGTAGTAGAAACAAAGCAAAATAGTTACCAATATTTCTATTTCTAGAAATGCTTTCCATTGATTATCTCCATATGAAAATTACAAAAGAAAAGTGCAAGGCGATGGCGTTAAGATTAAATCTAAGAAAGATAGATAATCTTAAAACCTAAGATGTATTTAAGAGCCCAGCATTTTTTATGATGTGCGGATATTCTATGAGGTTTTTTTGGAAGAGGTAATTCAGAAATTCTAAAAGAAATTATGTAAATTCTATTGTTGAGTAATACTTTAGCATAAGTTAGATCATTTTTATGAAGCTAAAATCAATACAGTGAGTGACAGTAACAATAATATTGTGGTTGATTAATGCTTTGATATAGTTGATTTAATGCAATGCACTGTGCGCTTGGTTATAAAGTACACAGTGCATGGCTTATCAAACGATAAAGCACAATAGTAATTATCTGTGCGTAAGTATTACAGCTTGAGTATTGTCAGTCTATGGGCTGGGATTGGAAATTTGCTTATGAATAGCGTCAATCCCTTCGATGATCTCATCACTCAATACAATATCTTTGCTGCCAATATTCTCTTGCAATTGCGTCATTTGGGTTGCGCCAATAATGGTACTGGTTAGAAAAGGGCGGCTATTGGTATAGGCTATCGCCATCTGTACTGGTTTAAGATCATGTTTTTGTGCCAGGTCAATATAGGCTTGGGTTGCACGCACTGCATTATCATTTGTATAACGTCCATAACCGGGCCAGCGGGTGATGCGAGCCCCTTCTGGTTGTTGGTCATTAAGATATTTGCCAGACAAGACGCCAAAACCTAAGGGTGAATACGCCAGTAAGCCGCACTGTTCACGATGCGAGACTTCTGCAAGGCCGACTTCATAGCTGCGATTAAGCAAACTGTAAGGGTTTTGTATGCTCACAATGCGCGGCAGATTGAGTTGTTCAGCATATTTTAAATATTGCATCACACCCCAAGGGGTTTCATTGGATACACCTATATAACGTATCGCGCCGCTTTTCACATAATCAGCTAAGATCGATAAAGTATCTTCAATGAGCGTGCTATTAGCTGCTTCTTCAGTGTCGGCGGTGTAACCCAGCTTGCCAAAAAAGTTGGTATTACGGCCAGGCCAATGAATTTGATAAAGATCGATATAATCAGTCTGCAGGCGTTTTAAAGAGTCTTCTATTGCCTGTTTGATATGTTCTGCTGTTAATCTAGGTCCGCCGCGAATATGGTCAGCAAGATCACCCGGGCCGGCGATTTTTGTCGCTAAGATAATATCCTGGCGGTTTTTGCGGGCTTGCAGCCAATTGCCAATATAGCTTTCGGTTAAACCATAGGTCTCGGCACAAGGTGGTATTGCGTATAGTTCGGCAGTATCGATAAAGTTAATGCCCTGTGAGACGGCATAATCCAGTTGTTCAAACGCATCTTGCTCGGTGTTTTGCTCGCCATATGTCATTGTGCCCAGGCAAATAACGCTGACATTGATATCGGTGTTTCCCAGTTTGTTATATTGCATAAAATGACTCACTTAAAAATGAAAGTTAAACTTGTAATGGCAACCAGTAAGTACAGCACGGTCATGCCGATACCGGTTTTAATAAAATCTTTGACCCTATAGCCTGCTGGACCCATGATCAAGGCATTAACCTGATGGGTGGGCAGTAGAAACGCATTCGATGCGCAAATCGCTGCAGTTAGTGCAAACAGGCGAGGATCTGCATCTATGCTCAGTGCCATATTGACAACCAAAGGCACTAATAGCACGGTAGCGCCGACGTTAGACATTGTTAACGAGAAAAAAGTTGCCAGCAGGCCAATCAAACTGAGTAAGACCCAAATGGGTACATCGCCAAGTAGTTGTAGTGTGTTATGAGCAATCCAGGCCGCAGCCCCTGTATTTTCAACGGCTAGACCTACTGGGATCAGGCAAGCAAGTAAAAAAATGGTCGTCCAGTTAATGGCTTCATAAGCTTCATCCATTGTTAGTACGCCGGTTAGTATCATGCCCAGTGCGCCAGTCATCAAAGAAATGGATAACGGCAATGGTGTAAATAGAATCATACCGATCGCTAATAGCATAAATAAAATTGCAAACTGCGCTTTATTGGGGCGGAGTTCTTCGTGTGGAAATTCCGTGGTAATGATGACAAAGTCTTTGTCAGTTAATAAGCTCGCCAAGTTACGCCAGCTGCTATGGCAAACGAGTGTGTCGCCAGCTTGTAGTTTTTTTTCGCGCACTTCTCTGATGAAGTTGTTTTCACCGCGGCGTATATTTAATACGGTTAGCCCATAACTTTTGCGCATGCGTAGCTCAACAATGGTTTTGCCGATTAGCTCCGAATTAGGCGGGATGACGATTTCAGAGATGCCTGCTTGTGCATGCGTTAAAGATTCAGCAAAAACATGCAGGTGCTGGGAAACCTCCAGCTGTTGTCTTTCCGCAAAATAATGAATGGCCTCCTTGCTACCCAGTACTGCAATCACTGAACCTGCTTCCAGCTCAATATCCCTGGCAGGTGAGATGCGATCTTCGCCCCTGGCTTGTGCGGCAATAATCCGTATGGCATGTCCGGCTTCGATGTTCTCAATAGATAAACCGACCAAAGGGCTACTGACAGGAATCATCACTTCATAGATATCTGCATCGAGCTCATAGACTTTCCTTAAGTAGTCGCTTGTTGTGACTGATGATGTCGGTGTATTGGCAGGCGCTTTGGGTAGAAAGCGATGGCCAATAAACAAGAAATAGAGTACACAGCTGCTTAGCAGAATAATGCCGATTGGGGTTACTTCAAACAAAGCAATAGGCTCAACGCTATCGGGTAATAAGTCATTGAGTAATATCAGTGGGCTTGAACCAACAGTGGTTAACGTTCCACCAACGATAGCGCAGAAGCCCATGGGCATCATTAAGCGATTCAAGGCGATGTTACGTCTTGCGGCGATCCGGCTGACAATAGGGATAAACAAAGCAGCGGCCCCGGTGTTTTGCATAAAGCTGGAAGTACATCCCACTGTTGCACCTACTATAGCACTTAGTCTGCGCTCGGTTTTACCGCCATAATTAATAATCAGTTTTGCGATATGAATAAGCACGCCGGTTTTATCCAGGCCAGCACCGATAATCATAACACCCATAATGGCAATAACAGCATTGCTGGAAAAGCCACTAAAGATTAACTCGGGTGCTAGCAAAGGAGGTAAGTTGGGTAATAGATTGCACAGAGACAATAACATTAAAATCACAAAAGCGCCGACATCAACCCGCAAAATATCTGAGACAAAAATAAACACAGTGACTGCAAGCAAGCCAAACATAAGTAATATTTCAGGGGTTAGCGGGGTAGCTTGCATAGTGGTCTTGTAGCCTTTGAGGTTTTGGTTAGAGTGATTTAAATGTTAAATCCCAGACGCCGTGTCCGAGCCTTTGCCCCCGTTGTTCAAACTTTGTGCTGGGTCGTTGCAAGCATTGCCTAATATCGGCAGCGATAAAATTATCAATATCAGCTAATACTGTTTTTACATGTGCCGCATAATCTTCCCAATCTGTCGCAACATGTAACAGGCCGCCCGTTTGTAGTCTGCTATGTAGCAGTGCCATAAAGGCTGGCTGTATTAAGCGGCGTTTATGGTGACGCTTTTTATGCCAAGGGTCTGGGAAAAACAATTGTACAATCGCCAGTGATTGCGGCGAGATAGCCTGGGTAAGTACTTCAACGGCATCTTCGCAAAACACTCGTATATTACTAATGTTATGCTCGTCAATAAGATGCAATAAATGGCCGACACCGGGGCGGTGTACTTCCACGCCAATAAAGTCATATTCAGGATTAGCCAATGCCATATTGGCTAAAGACTCACCATTACCAAAACCAATCTCAAACACTAATGGGACTGTGCGACCAAAAATCGTTGCGGTATCAAGATGATTGGCTGTTGATGGGCTTGGTTTAAGTGTCAGGCCATACTTTGGCCAATGCAGTTCCAAAGCACGCTTTTGTCCCGTCGTTAGGCGACCCTCGCGCAGAACAAAGCTGCGTATTGGGCGGTGCTTAGGTAGCTCATCGCTTGTCACGGTTCGATATTCTTCCTGGCTTAGTATTATACTCGGCTGTTACATGTTTATGTTGGACTTTAAAAAAAAGTGCCATCAATCGGTGATGAAGCAGAGGCATAGCGTTTACGAGGCATACGCCCAGCCAGGAAGGCTTCGCGGCCAGCTTCAATGCCTTTTTTCATGGCCGAGGCCATCAATACAGGGTTTTGCGCTTGTGCAATCGCCGTATTCATTAGTACACCAGCACAACCCAGTTCCATGACAATGGTGGCATCAGAGGCGGTACCAACACCGGCATCAACAATAATCGGTACACTGGCATTTTCGACAATCGTTAAAATATTATATTTGTTTTGAATACCCAAGCCTGAGCCAATGGGGGCTGCTAATGGCATTACTGCCACGCAACCAATCGCTTCTAACTCTTTAGCAATCAATGGATCGTCACTGGTATAGACCATCACATCAAAGTCATCTTTCACGAGCTGCTCTGCTGCAGCTAATGTTTGGGTGATGTCTGGGTAGAGCGTTTTTTTATCACCGAGCACTTCGAGCTTAACCAGAGAGTGACCATCGAGTAATTCGCGTGCCAGTTTGCAGGTGCGTACAGCATCTTCGGCGGTATAACAGCCAGCAGTATTGGGCAGAATGGTGAATTCACTCGGCGGAATGACATCGAGCAAATTAGGTTCCTTGGGGTCCTGGCCAATATTGGTGCGCCGGATGGCTACTGTTACGATATTCGCGCCGCTGGCTCGAATAGCCTGTTCGGTCTCGGTCAGATCCTTATACTTGCCGGTGCCAACTAATAAGCGTGAGCTGAATTCTCGGTTACCGACAATAAGCGAGTCATTATTTGCAGACATAATATTTCCTGTTTGGGGTTAGCCGCCGCCGATGGCATGCACAATTTCAATACGGTCGCCGTCGCGTAGCGCTTGATTGTGGTATTCGCTGCGTGGCACGATTTCCAGGTTAAGCTCTACGGCCAGCCGCTGGCTACTAAGCTGCAGCTGATCAATTAAGTCTTGTAAGTGGCTGCCCTCGGGCAGCACATGAGGTTCTCCGTTGACGGTGATATTCATACGAGCATTATATAAAAAGAAAGTGTGTGTTTATTTTACACCATGCGCGCGCAATCGGCACTCAGACAAATGCCTGTTACCGGCCAGCGTTAAGTCAAGCTCAGTGATTAAGGCACAAGGTCAGCAATCTCAATATCAATATTGGGGTTGCTTTTAGGGTCTAGTGGCTGGCTGAGTCCTTGTAAATCACCGCTGCTGGCAATGGCGTCACCTGTTTTGGAAATGCGAGCGCCGACAATCACCGATGGAAACATGGATATCTTCATTTGCGGCATCATGGCATTGGCATCGCTGAGCGTAACGGTGAGTGGTAACTCGCGTGCATTACCACGATAGATCGCCAGTGGCATAGGTGGGCCGTTCTCAGCGCGAGCAAAAATAAACAGGGCATCACTTGGCTGTACTTTCGCTTGCAAGGCAGGAGAAAGCGAGACAGCCACTGTCACCGATGGACCACTACTCTCTGCTGGCGTTGTGTTGTCAGCCGCTTGGCCGCTGCCAGCTTTGGCTTCTGTAATAAACTGCTGCAAGGTGGCAACTTCTTGAGGGGTGGATTGACCATCATCAATCAGTGATTGCCAGGCGGTAATCGCAATTTCCGTATCCCCTTTTTGATGCGCCAGCATGCCTAATAAGTAGCGGCCATAGCGGTTGGTTGGGTCCGCCTGCATGGCTTTTTTGATTAGAATAGCAGGCTCACCCAGTAAATTGCCTTTATCTTTGGTCGCTAATAACTCGGCCAGACTGAGTAATAAATTTGGGTGTCCCGGGAAGTGCTGTTCTGCCAGTAAAATAGTATTGTGTGCGCGTTCAAGCTGGTTGAGTGCTGAGTAGCTGCGAATCAGCATAGACCAGCCTTGTAAATCTTTAGGGTCTTCTTTGAGGCGGTTCTCTAGCTGCTCAATCATGCCCTGTATTTGTTCGTATTGAGCGAGGTTCGGATCTTTGTCGGCGGCCGTCTGTTCAATGCCATTGAGTGCTTGTAAGTTGCCAATATTGACATATAAAGCTAAGGTGATAACCGGGATACCAACGCCAACAACCCAGCCGATATGTTTTTGTAACGCTTTTGCTGCCGGTGTAAAAATAAAGACAAGACCTTTGAATAGCGGTGGGAAAACGGAGCGAAATAGTACGCGTAGTAATGCGGGTAATAAAATGCGGGCCAAAGGCGTATCTAACCAGTGCTGGCTAGTAGCGCCATCGTCTTTTGTTGCTGAACTGGTTTCAGGTAACTCACTGGCTAAATTAACCGCAAGCTCTTCTTGGGCTTCTTTAAATTGAGCTTCGGTGATTTCCTTGCGGTTTAATTGGCTTTCTAATTGTTGCAGACGTTCTTTATGAATACCAATAATGTGTGTTTCGCGCTCAATATCATTTTCATTATCTGCTTTGAGCAAAGGTCTTAAAACAAAATATAAAGTTACTGCGGTTAGCAGTCCAGCAATCAGCCAAAATGTAAGCATAGTGAAGGTCTTAAGGTCAGGTATTAATCGTTATTGTCGTTGTCAGCTTTATTGAGCAGTTCGGCGACGCGTTGTTTTTGTCTTTCAGATAAAGCCGCAACTTCATTTTCACTGCGGCTCATGATTTTGAACACCAGTACCACGGTGGCTACGCCCACAAGAATAAAAGGACCAAACCATAGTAGTAGCGTAGAGCTTTTTACCGGTGGCTCATAGAGTACAAAGTCACCATAACGAGCGACCATGTAATCACGCACTTCTTGTTCTGTTGCACCATTGTTGACCATATCGTAGGTTTGGTCGCGCAGGTCTTGCGCTAAGTGTGCATCGGAATCAGCTAGGTTTTGGTTTTGGCAAACCAGGCAGCGCAACACTTCCAGTAAATTATAGTAGCGTTCTTTATACTCGGGTTTGTCAAAGGTGATGAGTTCTTCCTGCGCGAAACTTATATTGAGTAGGGTAATGCTTAATACAAACCCACTGATAAATTTCATGATGTTGGATTTTGTTAGCATCATAATTAACCTTTATTCTGGTTCTTTAAGCCTTTAATGATAGGCAGCAATGTTTGTTCCCATGTATCTAAGCCAATTGGGCCAATATGCTTATAAGCAACGATGCCGTTCTGGTCAATAATGTAAGTTTCCGGTGCGCCATAAACGCCCAGATTAATACCTGTTCTGCCATTAGCATCTACTGCATTGGCAACATAAGGGTCGCCAAGCTGCTCTAACCAGCGAATGGCGCTGGCATCGTTATCTTTATAATTAAGACCATAAATAGGCACAATATTTAATTTGGCAATATCCAGTAACATAGGGTGTTCATGCTTACAAGAAATACACCAGCTGCCCCAAACATTTAACATAGAAACCTGGCCTTTAAGGTCTTCCAAGCCTAATGTCTGCTTGGGATCGCGTAGTCTTGGCAGCTCGAAGCTGGGTAATGGTTTGTTGATAAGTGGTGAGGTAACTTTACGCGGGTCGCGTGTCAGACCATAGCCCAGTAAAGCGACCAGCAACAAAAAAATAGCTAAAGGAACCAGTGCGCGAATCATCAGGCGTTACCTACAGCGGTTGTGCTGGCAGCTGCAGCTCTTGCTTGTTTGCGCTCCAGTCGATAGCGTTTATCACTGGCGGATAAAAAGCCACCCAGTGCCATGAGCAGCGGGCCTAGCCATAGCCAACGCACATAAGGCTTATAGTGCAGGCGTACAGCCCAGGCGCCATCTTCCAGTGGTTCACCTAGAGAGACATAGATATCCCGAAAGAAACCAGCATTAATGCCTGCTTCGGTCATCGGTTTTTCTTGGGTAAAGTAATAACGCTTCTCAGGGTGGAGTGTGGCAACCTGCTTATCATTTTTTAAGATATCAATTGTTGCACGTGTTGCCCGGTAATTAGGGCCGGGCACGTCAGCGAGTTTACTAAACCGGTAAGTATAGCCAGAGAGCGTTTGTTCGTCGCCCGGAGAGAAGCTCACATCTTTTTCGACAGTGTAGGCGCTGGCAAAGGTCACGCCAATAATAACCACACCAAAGCCTAAGTGCGCTAATAGCATGCCAATATAACCACGGGGTAAGCGGCGTAAGCTACCCACCAAATCACGGCTGGAAACGCGGGCTTTTAAAGTATGTAGACTACTGACGATTACCCAACAAGCTAGGATAATACTCAGTGTTACCATAATGGAGCCTGGGCCAAACGTGAGTAGAATAAATACCAGTGCGAGTAATAGAGCTAATATGACCGTTTTATATAAACGCTTAGACAATGATTTGCCATCATCTTTTTTCCAACGCGCAATGGGGCCTATGCCCAGCACTAAAGCAAGTGGCAGCATAAATAATGAAAACCATAAATCAAAGTAAGGTTTACCCACTGATAAGGAGCCACCGCCCATAGCTGCATGAATAATCGGG
The DNA here is from genome assembly GCA_965230615.1 of Gammaproteobacteria bacterium. Lineage (GTDB taxonomy): Bacteria > Pseudomonadota > Gammaproteobacteria > HTCC5015 > HTCC5015. The sequence goes on along the minus strand of OZ246012.1, from coordinate 2,776,935 downwards.
TATAGCGTACCGAGCAATATCATGGCGCAAGCGCACACTAATAAAACATTATTCATCAATAGCAGAGATTCACGTGACAAGGGGCTAAAGCGGCCAGTGGTTTGAATATCAACCGCGCGCCAGGCGTATAACACCAGTGAGCTGCCAACAACAATACATAAAAACGCTAATACAAATACACCGCGTTCAGGGTCACTGGCAAAAGCATGCACTGATACCAGTACGCCCGAGCGAACTAAAAATGTACCGAGCAAACTTAATGAGAAACCAAAAATGGATAATAAAATGGTCCAAGCTTTAAAAGCGCTGCGTTGTTCCGTTACAGCCAGACAATGCAATAAAGCTGTTGCGAGTAGCCAGGGCATAAAAGAAGCATTTTCTACAGGGTCCCAAAACCACCAGCCGCCCCAGCCAAGTTCATAGTAAGCCCACCAGCTACCCAGCGCGATACCAATAGTGAGGAAAACCCAGGCTACAGTCGTCCATGGGCGAGTCCAGCGGGTCCAGGCCGAATCAATACGACCTTCTAAAAGGGCTGCAATGGCAAAAGCAAAGGGCACTGCCAAACCGACATAACCCATATACAACATTGGTGGGTGAATAATCAGGCCAATATCTTGCAATAGAGGGTTTAAGTCACGGCCATCGAGAGCTGCTGGAATAACGCGCTCAAACGGGTTTGAAGTAAAAATAACAAACAGTAAAAAGCCAATGCTGATAAAACCGAGTACTGAGAGTACGCGTGCGCGAAAGGCTAAAGGTAGTCCAGTACTAAAGTGACTCACCGCAAATGCCCAGCCGCTTAATAATAATACCCAGAGTAACAAGGAGCCTTCATGATTGCCCCATACTGCTGAAATGCGATAGTGCAATGGCAGTGCTGAATTATTATTGTTAACAACATTGAGTACGGAAAAGTCTTTAACGACATAAGCATAGGTTAAGCAGGCAAAAGCTAATGCCAGACAACCAAATTGCCAGCGCGTGGCAGGTAGGGCAACACGCATCCAGCTGCTACGATGATTATAAGTGCCAATCAGTGGAATAATAAATTGCACTATTGCTAAACAAAGTGCCAGGATCAATGCGAAGTTACCAAGCTCAGGAATCATAATGAACTCTCTTAAGCGTCAGGTTTATTATGTGGCATATAAACGGGTGTGCCGTTTTCTTTAGCCGCTTTTAAAGCCTCGGCGACTTCTGGTGGCATATAGTTCTCATCATGCTTAGCCAGTACTTCGTCGGCTACAACAACCCCACTTGGGTTAAGTTTGCCAACTGCAACGATACCTTGGCCTTCCCGAAATAAATCAGGCAGGATGCCGGTGTAGTTAATGGTCACCTCGGCAGCATTATCGGTTAAGTCAAAGGCCACGGTAAGACCATCGGCCTCGCGCGTAACGCTGCCATCGACAACCAGGCCGCCAATGCGAATAACGGCACCTGTCGGTGCTTCGCCTGCTTTAATTTGTGCCGGGCTATAAAAGTGATTTAAGTTTTCGTTGAGTGCAACCAGTGCAAGTGCGGTTGCAATGCTGACACCAATAATGATAACAGCAACAAACACCATACGTTGTTGACGTGGAGTCATGATTGTCTCCTGGCTAATTTTTCCTGGCGAGCTTGCGCTGCCTGCATTTGATGAAAGAGTTTGCGTTTTTTCAATAATGGCCAAACGAAATTGGCGAGCAACACAATGAAACCGACGGCGTAAGAGCCCCATACAAAAAAGGCATAGCCGCCCATATGAAAAAATTCAGCCATGCTACTTACCCTCCATCATTGTTTGCACCCAGCGGCTTTGTTTCTCACGCTCGATAACGTGCACTCTGGCACGCATAAGCAGGCTGGTAAAAAAGTATAGGTAATAGGCTAGGATGAGAATAAGCAGTGGAATCAACATTTCTGTTGCCATTGAAGGCTTACCTAGTTTAGAGATAGTGGCGGGCTGATGTAATGTACTCCACCACTCGACAGAAAATTTAATAATAGGGATGATCACAATACCCACAATAGACAGGATGTTTGTCAGCGTGTTGGCAACGTCCTTATCATCAAATGCGGCATATAAAGCGATTAAACCCAGATAAATAAATAACAGAATTAACTCAGATGTTAAGCGTGCATCCCATACCCAATAAGTACCCCACATCGGCTTGCCCCATAAAGCGCCTGTGGCCAAGGCGATTAAGGTAAAGCAAGCGCCAATCGGTGCACTGCTGCGGGCCAGAATGTTAGAGACTTTAATGCGCCAGATAAGCGCAATAGCCGCATTGACTGCCATAAACATATAAATGGATTGCGATAGAATGGCGGTTGGCACATGCACGTATAAGATACGAATTGTTTCACCTTGCTGATAATCAGGCGGTGCCAGAAAAGCGCCGATATAACCCACTATCATCAGAATTAAACATGGCCAGCCTAACCAATGTACCCATTTACCCGACAAGTCGTAAAAGTATTTGGGTGACCCCATTTTATGAATAAATTGCCAAATCGCTCTGAACATATTAAATAACTCTTAATTAAGGCTTATTTTTATCGCAGCCGCTGCCACAACCGGGGACAGTGTTAATGCACTGACGAGCAGCGCGGCGAGCAGGTAAAGTTGACCGGTAACCGGCAGACCCACTGCGGCAGCATTAACGGTGCCAGCGCCAAAAATCAGTACGGGTATATAGAAAGGCAGAATGATCAGCGCTAGCAAAGCATTACTATTGCGCGCATTCAATGTCAGTGCTGCCCCCATTGCACCAATCAAGCTAAGCACTGGCGTGCCCAGTAATAGTGTGACAATAAGTATACCGATGGATTCAATCGAAAGCGAAAATAGCACACCTAAAAGCGGGGCCAATATTACCAGTGGTAAGCCCGTAATTAACCAGTGCACCAGAATTTTCATCGTTACCAGCAGTGCTAACGATTGCGAGCTGGTGGTCAGCTGTTCCAGGCTGCCGTCGAGATAGTCGGCTCTGAACAAGCTATCCATTGCCAAGAGTGTTGCGAGCAGGGCTGCAACCCAGATAACGCCGGGTGCAATCAGGCTTAGAATATTGGGGTCTGGTTTAATTCCAAAAGGAAATAAGATAATAACGAGAATATAAAACATTAATGGGCTGATCAGCTGCCCCGGGTTATGCACGGCTAACAGCAGATCCCGCTTTAGTAGCGCTGTATAGGGTCGTATTGGATTGCTCGAACTTGTCATGGCGATCTATTTAAGTCAGTAGTTGTAGAGTATTGATGGCATGCTGTTTTAAGGTCACAGGGCTATGACTGGCTAAAATGGCCATACCGCCTGCCTGCAGGTGCTGGTCCAACAAGGACTCTAAGATCGCAATGCCAGCAGTATCCAATGAGGTGTAGGGTTCATCCAGCAGCCATAATTTGCCTGGCATCATTAATAAACTCGCGAGTGCAATACGCCGTTTTTGTCCGGCAGACAATGTTTTGGCAGGTTCCTCTTCAAACCCATAAAGCTCGACTTGCTCCAGTGCAGCTTCAGCGGACATGGCCAGGGGTTGATTCAGTAAGTCCGCTTTAAAGCGCAGGTTTTGCAAGGGCGTCAAAACCAACTTGATACCCGTTAAATGGCCAATATATCGCATATCTGCGTAATACCGCTTAGGGTCTGCGCTGATACTGTTATCTTGCCAGAGAATTTCACCGTCATCGGGCCGGATAAGACCGGCCAGCATGCGGATCAGTGTGGTTTTGCCACTGCCATTCGCGCCTTGGATATGCAAAATCTCACCGGCGTGTAATGATAAGGAAAGCTCACTGAATAGTTCGCGGTCACCTCGGACACAGCGGAGTTGTGAAGCGTTGAGCAATGGCGGGTTGGCGTTTGTCACGTTAATACAGGTTTAGCTTTATATAAGGTCAAAGGCGGGCAATTTTACACGATAAAATCCGCCAAGTGTCTTAATTGCTGATAATGAAGATTAATCATACCCATCTGTTGAGGGTCTGGATACGGGCTAAAAATTGTCACACATCATTATAATTGATCGTTCCAGCTTAAGTTAGTTGATGATAATAGATTTATTCCCTACACAGTGTAGGGAATAAAACAAAGCATGCTGACCAAAAATTCCCATATAATAGCCCGCATGACAGATTGCATAATCATTGGTGGTGGCTTAATAGGCATGCTGACAGCGCGGGCATTGTTAAACCGTGGCATGCGTGTATCGATATTGGAACGGGGACCCTTTGGGCGTGAAGCCTCCTGGGCAGGGGGGGGGATTTTATCGCCGCTTTACCCCTGGCGTTACCATCAGGCGGTTAATGCCTTGTCGCAAACCAGCCAGAGCTTGTATCCACCGCTAGTAGAAGATGTGGCTAAGGTGAGTGGTATCGATCCAGAATGGCGCCGCTGTGGTTTATGCATCTTAGATGTGCACGATACACAGCAAGCTTCGCAGTGGGCAAAAAATAATCAGCTTCGCCTGGACTTTATTAACCCCTCACAGCTGACAGTTTATGAACCTGCCTTGGCCAGACTTGAGCAGGATGCCGTTTATCTGCCTGATATTGCGCAGATTCGTAACCCTCGTTTTATTAAAGCCATGCAAACTTATCTGCACAAGCGTGGGGTAAGTATGCATGCTGATACAGAAGTTGCGGAAATTGTTTTATCGCAGCAGGCAGTACAGGGTGTGAAAACAATCGATGGACAACTGCACCGTGCTGAGCGAGTCGTGATTGCTAATGGTGCCTGGAGTGGCAGACTGCTAAGGCAGATGCATATTGATTTGCAGATACACCCTGTGCGTGGACAGATGTTATTACTGCGGACAATACCTGGTTTATTACGCTCAGTGATCTTGCACAAGGGCCGATATTTAGTTCCGCGCTCAGATGGCCGGATTGTGGTGGGTAGCACGATGGAACAAGTGGGCTTTGATAAGTCCACAACACTAACGGCACAAATGGATATCAAACGCTTTGCTGAATCAGTCGTGCCTGCTTTGCAGCGGGCTGAAGTTGAGCAGCAGTGGGCAGGTTTACGCCCTGGTTGTGGTCAAGGCATTCCTTATATTGGCGAACATCCAGAGATACGCGGCTTGTTTGTTAATGCAGGGCATTTTCGTAATGGTATCTCAATGGCACCCGCTTCAGCCGAGCTATTGGCGGCCAGTGTTATGGCAGAAAAAACACTGGTACCACCTGAACCTTATGCATTGGCTGTTGCCAGAGAAAGCATTGCCTAACAAATACACCTCAGTGCTTTATATCATTTTGTAAGTCAGGCTACGGCCGCTGTTGTTTGTAAGGTGCTAATAGACAAACGAAGTATTGTGATGCAAGATGATGCTATCAAAGCCAAACAAGAAGCCGCACGTTTAAAAGCAGCATTTAGCCTGGCGCTAGGCTTTGCGGTATTGCTTTGGTTGATTAAATTGACAGAGGTTCTGCTGGATATTCACCTGGCTCAGTATGGTGTATTACCAAGACAGCTATCCGGTTTAATCGGTGTTTTATTTGCCCCGTTAATTCACGGTTCATGGCAACATTTGGTTGCTAATACATTACCCGTCATTATATTGCTGACAGCTTTATTGTATGGCTATCCCAAAGCCGCCAAGCGAGCACTGCCCGTTTTTTACTTGGGGACGGGTATTATTGTCTGGTTATTTGCGCGGCAGGTTTATCATATTGGTGCCAGTGGGCTTACATTCAGTTTGATGTTTTTCATCAGTGTGCTTGGCGTGTTGCGCCGTGATAAGCAGGCAATTGCTTTAGCCTTGTTGGTGTTTTTTCTCTATGGCGGCATGTTGGGTGGTTTGGTGCCAAACGAAAACAACATTTCCTATGAGACGCACTTGGCTGGCTTTTGTTTGGGCGTGTTACTGGCATTTATTTTAAGAGGGGCTGACCCACTGCCGCCGCCTAAGAAATACAGTTGGGATTATGAGGCCGAAGAACAAGCTGCGGCATTAGTGGATACAGAAGCCTGCTTGGAAGATGAAACCGAAACGGCTTCTGGTACCAATGCCCAGCGCTACCATTAAAATCGGTTAATATAATTTTAAAAAGAAACAGGTGAAACATTGTTATCAACAATAAATAAAATGCCGCGCAATATTTGGGTGTTGATGTGCACACAAGCGTTGGCGATGTCGTGCATGCCCGCAATGATTTTTATCAGCGGTCTTTTGGGCGCAAAGATATCGCCGAATATAGAGCTTGCCACATTGCCAATGACATTGATGATAGTCGGCTCTGCTTGCGCGACGATTTTCGCAGCATGGATTAAGAAAGTGTTAGGGCGCAAAAAGGGTGGCTTGATTGGTTTGGCGTTTACGCTATCCGGTATTTTGATTGCAATGTTAGCAGCCTTATATGCTGATTTTAATTTATTGTTGTTAGGCTCTTTTGTAATAGGCATCAGCTTAGCTTTTTTGCAGCAACTACGTTTCGCTGCAATTGAAAGTGTTGATGCCAGTGAGGCTGGCACAGCGGTTTCGTGGTTAATGATGGCGGGTATTGTCGCGGCTTTTTTAGGGCCGGAGTTGGCGGTTTTTGGTAAAGATCTATTGCCTTCACCGCATGGTTATGCCGGTTCTTTTTTGATTTTAGCTGTAACCGTGCTGATTGCGATATTGGTGTTTTGTTTTTTTCAAACACCTAAGGCAGCTGCGGATATTTATACCAGCAATGCCAGATCGTTAATAAACATCGTTAAAAATCCACTATTCCTTATCGCGGTTGCAGCAGGTGCATCGGCTTATGCTGTTATGAGTCTTATTATGACGGCGACACCGATTAGTATGCATCAAATTGATGGCCATGGATTGCAGGAAACCAAATGGGTGATTCAAAGCCATATAGCCGCTATGTTTTTGCCGTCTTTATTTACTGCGCAGCTGATCAAAAAAATTGGCTTGGCAAAATTGCTATTAATAGGCACTGTGCTGTTAGCAGTGACGCTGGCTGTGGCATTTGCTGGTCAGGCCCTTATGCATTATTGGGTAACCTTGGTGTTGTTGGGCGTTGGCTGGAATTTCTTATTTGTTGGTGGAACAACCTTGCTGTCGCAAACACATAACGCGCAAGAAAGCTTTAAAGTGCAAGCCAGTAATGAGTTTATTGTCTTTGGTATGCAGGCTCTGGGTTCTTTATCGGCAGGTTGGTTATTGTTTCGTTTTGGCTGGACCACCCTGGTGAGCTTGTGTGTGCCAATTGTTGTGTGTATGTTTATTGCTGCTGTGTATTATATTTTTAGAAAATAAATGCAAGGTTTTTTTAAAGCTCGTCATGCGCTGCTTGTGGCCCATTGCTATCCCAGATTAGTTTCGGCAGGAGTGTAGTGTCGCTGCTGTAGCGCTGTTCTTTGGCATTGCCCAGGCAGTGTGAAATATAAGTGACACCATCAATTTTTCTATGACGATTGCGATGTTGGTGTCCATAAATATGTAAGGTCGCGCCAAGCTCGCGAATTTGTTGGTCAAGGCGGTAACAGCCAGCAACACGGGAAAAATTAAAATAAGGGTGTGGATCACTAGGGTGCGCTTGCATAACGCCTTCGCCTTTAGCGTACATGCGAGCTAAGCTTACCGAGCCAAACATTAGTTCACGGCGCGGCAGGAAATGACTAAAACTAATAATAGGAGCGTCATAGTGACGCTTAATATTAGCGTGGTTTAATGACAGAAAGTAATCCGCCACACAGGCATGATGATTTAAGTCGGGCCATTTGCAGAGGTGGTCATCACTCCAGCTAAATTTTTCCGGGTCTTCGGTTGTTTTTTCGATATACAGTGTTTCATTGCCCTCTGTAGGTTGGCGGTACCAGCTAAATAAAGGTACCAACCAAACGGCCTGTTGGTCTGTGTCGACTTTGATGGGCTGAGTAGCAACTGCAAAGTCCTGGCAAAGCATTTCTAAAGCCTGCAGTTTGTGTAATGAATCTTTATGTAATTCTGAGCGCACCCAAAGCTCATGGTTGCCAGGCACAAAAGCGATATGACGAAATTTATGTTGTAGATTGGCAAACAGTGTAGCCAGTCGGTCGAGTGAGTCAGAGGCATCGCCTGCCAGAATCAGCGCATCATCCACATAATCATGGTTGGATAAACCCAGCATACGTTGCATATTGGCTTTATAGTCAATGTGAATATCGGAAATAGCGAAGACTCGAGACACGGTAGCCCCTGGAATTGTGGTCTGATTGTCTATAAAAAAGAATGGGGCGTATTGTAAAGCAAAAGTACGCCGATAACAGCTGGCACAATACCGGGTTGTTTAGCGAGAAAGCAGTGCTGCCAGTTAAGTTGTTAACTGGCAGCAGCGTTTGGCCTGACTAGCGGGTAGCTTCGACTTGCTCTTCTTCAGCAGCAGGGCGTTCTTGCATTAAGTGTGATATGGATCGATTGCTGATAAACGCCTGTTTAATGTCATCGCAATTCAAATCTGGCGACATCTCACAGTAATTTTCCGCTATTTCACACTTTCTTTGATTTTCTTCATTGGCACAATAGGCATCCCAAGAAGCTTGGCTGACTTTTGCCTGGGCCTGAGCGGTATGGGGCGCAATCGCTAAAATTGCACTGATGGAAAGGCATGTGATGAGTTGACGTTTCATGGTTGTATCTCCTATGAACCGTTAAGGGCTTACCAGCAGGCTGCTGGTGCTTTTTGCCCAAAAGAATTTAAAGTAATTGTGGTACAGCCAGCATCATTAGCCTGTGATGTGCCCGCTTGTGCTGTCGCCGTTAATGTATAGCAGGCGGCGATGGAGCCACCTGCACACGGTGCAACGGTTAATGCATAATAGTCATTTTCAGATAGACCCCCCGCTTTTGTACCCAGCTCAGCCGGGTCAGCAGTATATGTCGAGTTTCTTGAGAAGAAACGTTCCTGCCGCACAGCAGCATTTTGTAACATGCTTTGAGCATCTGCACGTGCAGTACGACGTATCTGTGACTGGTATTGCGTGACTGCTGCTGCCATCAATAAGCCGATGATAACTAGCGCAATCATAATTTCCATCAAGGTAAAACCAGTCTGTTTTTTGTTGGGCAATCTATTCATATTGACTCCAATTTCACTGAATTCGCTTAACTTAATCGGTCTGATACATTGGTCTTAGCGTATCACCTGGGTCGGCATTTTCGACACCTTGTAGTGGGTTACCAACACTCACACTATCCTGACCTTGCTGTTGCGTGACGCTTGGTTCTGAGGCAATACCGAAAGCTTCAGCAAACTTCGCTCGGGTTGGTGAGGTATCATCTATGATATCCGTCGCCGTGGCATCGAACAAGTTAACAAAGTAAGTCCGGTTCGCACCCAGTGAGACACTACAGGCTGAGCCTGCATTTAAGTCAGCCGGGATATAGGTATTGAACGTATACAGTGGCTGTTCAGACTCACCGCTGAGGATTAGAATCCGGCCTTCGGTAATGCCTTTCTCGCCAATATAGCTCGCGCCTTCAACCAGACGAATATACCAGCCAAACGCATTCTGTAAGCTGTTTAAACTGCCGGTGCTGGTTACATCGTTAGTCGCATCGTACAGGGTTGCTTCAGTAATGGTTGGGAAGTCACCCGCATCGGCAATACCGTTACTGTTGTTATCTACCATCGGTTCAATTTGCGTATCACGCAGCATGTAGACGCGGTTATGGACCGTGCTATCGAGTGGGTCAGCCCGATCGCCACTGTTGATGGCAAGTGCAATAAACTCAGGTGTTGATGAGGTATCGGCATCATTCGCAATCACGACCTGTGGACGGTACATAAAGCGGCGATGATCTTGTGGGGCAAAAGTGCCAAATGGGCCATTGTTAGACAGTTCAGCCAACTTGCCAACGACGGTATTGCCATTGCTGCCAGCAGCCGTGAGGCCTAAATCTACCCGCCATACCTGGCCACCCAGATCACCGACATAGATACGATCTACCGAGCCATCACCGGTTGTATCAATAATGCGCAGATCAGAAGGAATCGAGAATTCCATATCCGGTACATTTAAGGTTGCTGAATTATTACTGGCAGACCAGATCAAGCTACCGTCATTGGCATTGACGACAAAGATAGCATTACCTAGGCTGGCCGGGCCGTAAGTTACATCATTAACCGGATCGTAACCGCCACCGAAGAATAAGGCCGGTGTTACAACGCCACCCACAACCACGCTAGCATATTGTGGTTTAGACCAGCTTTGTCCAAGTTTGGCAAAGTCGCCTGCACCACCTTCTAGACGCCACAACAGTCTTGGCAGGATACGGCCAGTATCACTTGCACCACCAAAGCTGCCAGCCGGTGTCACATCAAATGCATAGTAGTTTTGCCCGCCGCGGCGTTGGCCGATATAGATATGGACAAAGTCACCATCACTTGGCTCAATAATATTATCGCCATCGACATCATTGATACGCACAGTGGGTGAGCCGTCTACACCATAAATATGATCACCACCTGGGTTCGCGCGTAAATCACGCTGAATGCCCAGCATAGATTGTGGATAGAAAGCCCACTCTTCTTCACCCGTGTTAGTGTTAAACATTCGAACCGAACCATCGTTTAAGCCAACAAACAGTTTGGTGACCGGTGTGCCACCTGATATACCATAGTTAACGGTGATCGCCGAGCTATGCAGCGGATCACCCATATTCCAGCGATTATCGGTAGTGCCATTCACACTGTTTTCATTATCCACATCCTGGCCTCTGATCCAGCGGATTAAGTCGCCTTTATCTGCCGCAGTAACACCTAGCATATCGGCCGTGATATTGGTGTTGCTGGTGCTCACCTCATGAATGCTTTGTGCTAAATTGACATTGACCGGTGAGGTATTGCCGGTGTAAGTGTAGACGCGGCGTTGTGCATGCGGTGGAATCTGCATGCCAGTACCACCGACTTCTACCTCAGCACCATCATCGATGTTGCCCCAGGCACTGCGCGCAGTATCTTTAATTTGGCCATTTTCAACAGCCTCGACATTGGTGTCGTCTAAGATCTCACCCACATTACAAGTGCCCGCTTCATCTTGTGCTGGCGTACATAAGAAATATTTCTTGATATTACCAGACCACTTGGCTGTTCTTTCCGGCTCAAACAGTGAGATATAAATTTCATTACTGTTAAACAAGCGGTTAAAGGCACTTACCGTCAATGTTGGCGCTGTAAATGTGGTCGGCTTGGATAAGATATCGGCCACAATGGATTGGAAGGCATTCACTAACTCACTCGCACTATTGGCCGGGAAGAACTGACCGCCACCACGGCTAGCGAGATCACGCAGGTAATCTGTGGTAATGGTAAAACCAATTGTATATGTTGTGATTGTTTGGTTACCTGGTAAGTTCGGGTTTTGGTCAAAGGTGTTTGCAAACTCAGCCATATCCAGGCCGCAATTCTGACCGCCGCTAGCAGTATCAGCAGAGGTGTTGCAAGTACCGGTTGATGCTGGCTCAGATCGAAGCATGCTATGAATGCCGTCGTTATTATAGAACGTGTTTTGGAAACCATCGGATAACAACACAATATAATTTGACTGGCAGGTATCGGTAATTGGTGTGGTATACCGTGGGCTACCATTGATGACTTCACGGCGGCAGTCTGAATCATTCAGGTTTGTCGAAGGACATCCATTCGGCAAATTATGCGAGCCGCCGGTATAGGTTAATTCATGGCTGACGCGACTATAGCGGTCTGAAAAATATTGTGCACCGCGTTGATCACCCCAGTATAAATTTTCGCCACGGAAGTAGCGCATGGCTTCGCGGTAAACGTTGGTGATCGGTGTGCCCGCAACCAGACGTAAGTCATTGACTTCCTGAGTTAAGAACTGTCTTACCGTTTGTGCACTGGTGGATGGCTGTCCAGCAAGATTCATTTGTGCGGTGACTACCAGGCGTGGTGCCAGACCAGGGCTGGCATTGTAAGACTCGGCTTCACGTCGACCAGAACCGTTCACCATAAAGCTCATATTATTGCCAGCATTCCAGCCGCCACGGTCAACAATTTCCTGCACAATATCTTTAAGGTCAGGTGTGCGATAAATGCGTCCAGTGACCCAGCTAGGCACATTATTCCAGTTAACAATAGCCGATGTCGAAGCGCTGTTAATACGACTACTGACCGCATAATTACCGCTGAAAGAGCCTGAATTATCGGCATCGTGACCACGGAAGGTCAGGTTGGTTGTGCCAGAGTGAGAGTTGTCGGCAACAAACTCAATATAGGCTTCAAGAATATTTGAATTTCTGGGTAAATTAATATTTCTAAAGCGCATGCCTACTTGTTGGTTAATGCCACCATCGCGCACCAGTTCCAAGTCGCCACTGGTTCGGGAGACAAAACCGTTACTGCGTTGCTCAACATCATCGTTGCTTGAGCTAACGCGAGAAGTAACTTGTGCAATGGTGCAGCCAGTATTTGGTGAAGAAATATTGCTGGTATCTGTATCGAATTCAATGCGCAAGGTGGGGGCATCATCCACAGTGCCACTGATGCCATCGAATGACTGAATCACGCGAGAGCTGTCTTTTTTAGGGTCAAAAAAGATACTCATGGCGTTACCACCACACCAGCCGTTATTGTCAACAATTTCTTGCACAACCGATGAAATATCTACCGTGCTATAGCGCTCATTAACTGCCCAGGCATCGGCGCTGCTGGAAGTCAGCTCCCACTCAACTTCGGCAGATGTCTTGGCGCGGCTGGATAAGTTTAAATTGGTTTCGGTAAATGTTGTGGAATCAGCAACAGCCTCACCGTAAATATCATATTCAATGGATGATACGCTTGGTGCGGCCGCGAAGAAATCAACCTCAGCGCGTCTGATTTGCGCACCTTGCGGAATGCGGATATCGGTAAAACGCATGCCGACTAGCTTACGGCTGTTTTGTGGCAACTCATCATAGGTAATCACCAATTGAGCGGCGTCGCTGGGGCTGCGGTTATAGGTAGCAAAATCTCTGAAGCCATCACGACCTTCGAGGAAGATCGCAATATTGTTGCCGCTGGCCCAACCTGTACGGCTAACGGTTGCTTGAATCAAGGTATTAAGGTTAGGTGATGTCATTTGTTGACCGCCATCTAATGCTGGCGCAGATAGCCAGCTAATGGGGACTGTGCGAGCACGTGGGCCAATAACATCACTGGAGCCTGAAAAATCTGCAGCTGAGTCAGTCGCTTCGACAGTAATATTAAAGTCGGCATTAGAGTACTCATCAAAGCCATTCATAGTGCCAACAAAACCGTCGTTATCAATAGTGAGTACGAGTTCAGCGCTGGTAATCACTGCATTCGGTGGAATGTCGATGTTACGAAAGAGCAAGCCCATCTCATAGCCATTAACGATACGGGCATCGACCTGTGTTGATGTCCAGTCATCGCTGGCAGGTTCTTCAACACCATCATCAGTGCCAGCGCTAATGGTAAAGGTTTTCGTTACCGTGTTGCCGGGTACGCCGCCAATTGAGAATTTGAGTTGTGGCTCATCGCTATCAACTTGCCCTGGGCTATTTAATGTATCAATATTTTCTTCAGCATCGTCACTGGAGCGTGAGACCGGTTTAACGATATGGAAGCCACCGGTAGCCAGTGTGTCAACTTCAGCATCAATATTGCTGATAGGGAAACGAATTGGGCCGCCGCGCGAGTTAAATGTTGCCAGACCAATGTTGACATTGTTGGTGCTGCTAAAAATTTGGGTCAAGGCATCTTTCATTGCATCCAGCCGGGTCAGGCCACTGACGCCAGTGCCACTGGTGCTACCCATACTACCCGAAGTATCTAGTATAAATAGAATGTTTGGTCGGGTTTCCGTGGTCGGGTTAGCCGAGCCAAGAAAAACCTCGGTATCATCGGCATATACATTCGATGATAGCAGTGTCATAAAGCTTAAGGTAAAAGCACCACTGACATAGAGTGTTTTACGAATAAGAGTGCTTAGAAAAGTTAGTATGGTTTGCATGATAATCACCTTCACCTGAGTGCGCGGGTGTTTAAATTAATTCTGAGTATGTGGCACAAAGTACTGGCCATATTTTGAGCGTGCTGTTGTGCCTGCACGAGTCGAGACCACAACATAGGTTTCAAATACAGGGACGTTATTACCGGATGAAAAGTAACCGGCTTTACCGATACGCGGGACATTAATGCCCGATGTTGCATCGATATAGGTTATCTGGGCAGAGCCATCTCTCGCGTCGACAACATCTGCGGCGGTAATGGGAAACACATTAGCGTTTGTGCCAGGTTGCTGTGGTGCGGGCAAATTGCCAACGGTAGCAAACCGGGTTAATGATGATTGCACCAAGATACCAGCGAGTTGGCGGTCTTGTGTGTTAAACGCCATTTTTTCATTCAGTGATGTCATATTAACAGCGGTAACACCGATAATAGTGAGAATCAATAAAATGATCAGCGAGGTAATTAAGGCGATACCCTGCTGTTTGTTTGCTGTTGTTATTAATCTGCTTTTCATTGTGACAGCCTTTATTGCTTACTGAAGTCTGATTTGTTGATTGGAAACGAGCACAGTGGCCGAAACTGTATCGCGAATACGACGATCGTTGAAAGGACCAACGTCATCAGAGTTATCGCTAATCGTGCCATAGATATCGTAGGTTTCCTCGTCTAGCTCGCTGCCATACTCTTCCAGTGAGGCAACCAGTAGCGTGATTTTAATGGCAGTCACTGCTTTCCAAGGTTCTGGCGAGTTAATCAAGGTGCCTGCTTGTACTTGGTCAGCTCTAACATAACCTAAGGGCACGCCAGTACTATCTGCCAGGCCATAGAGGATTTGCATATTCTCAATGCCTTCGATTAATTCCTGGGTGACAAAATTTTGGCCATCATGGTATTGCCGCCATAGCGCAGGTCGGGTTGCATCTGCTTCGGAGTCGGCAATAAAGTATCTGACTGGGTCAAAGGCGGCGACAAAACTCTTTGCCGATAAACCATTGGCATCAGCGGCAGGGTCGGCTAAATAAGCCGTATTTTGTACATAGCTTTTATCATTGCCTTGTTGGTCAGTAAACCGGTCTGTCAGGTTGCCCGGTGGAATCGCACCACCACCGGCATGATCAATGATATTGCCGGTGGTTAATGTGGATTGAAAAATATTGACGGTATTGCAATCGTAAATTGCGGCTAAGCCACCGGTTTGTACGGTGCCAGCGGCCAAGTTAATTGGGCTGTCTGCGGTTGCCATATTGGCTGTAATGGGTGAGCCGCCACTAATCAGCTTACGAATAGTAATAGCATCAGTGCCTGGGCGAATTAGGTTAACAATATCAGTGCTGCCTTGTGCGTCCCAGCGTGCGGTATCTTGTTCTAGGCCATCAATCAAGGTGACGCCAGTGTCGTGCAAGTCGCCTGGCGTGGCAATAACCAAGTTGTTAACAATCGCATCATAATTCATTGTGCAACCCATAAAGCCAGTACGGCGTAAATCACCGGCAATCAAGTCGAGAGCAAACCGTGCGTTTTCTTGGAGGCGTGAAAAATCATCGTTATGCTGATAACTGCGCGTATTGTTAAGCAAAATACTCACAGCGCCACCCAGTAAGATCAGGCTTATCACCATGGTGACCATTATTTCAATCAGGCTGAAACCTTTTGCTTTGCTTATATGATGCATTGTCTTGGTTCTCAACAGGGTTATGGGGCCAAATTAAGGTGCTGGCGCAGCTGGGTACAGTTGCACAGTACGGCTGGTAGATAACATCGGTAAGGCAGGGTCATCACGATCGCGCCAAGTTACCGTTACTGTCACAGTACCATCTAAATTATCGACAATCGTGCCATCACCTTCAGGTAAGCTATTGGCAAGACTTTGCTTCCAGCAGGCAATATCATTAGCAGGGTCGTTGCCGATTAATGGGTCGCAGTTCGAAGCAGCGCCACTGCCCGCAAATGTTGCGACCATGGCACACTTACTAGGTAGTGTACTTGCCGCGTTACAGGCGCTATTGGCTTTGCCGGTACGCATGATCATTTGATCAATGATTTCAGTTGTGGCCATGGTGATGTTATTGCGCATATGTGCATCTTGACCAAAGCGTGCGCTGGTGAGCTGAAGCCCGGCTAATCCCAGCATACCGATGGACAACACAAATAAAGCAATAAGCAGCTCCAATAAAGTAAAGCCTTTATTGCTGCGGCGGTTATGAAGTAAGAAAGGGTTTCGAATTGCCATTAGGTTACCATTATTGTTTAAGGGCAAATAAATTCACGGTTGAGCTGTGCTCGGCCTGTTGGGGCGACAGTGATTTGTCTGCCACGTTCACCATTGCGGCTATCACAGACCGTAATAGTGAAGTTGGCTGCGCCAGCTGCAGAAACCAGTAAGCCACGACCATCAAACTGCAGTGCGGTCACCCCATTGGATGATGTCATCGTCGCGTCTGCACTGATTGCATCAAAGGCGCGGATCAGATTGCCATTAGTATCGAGCACATTCCAGCCCCCACCCCACTCATTGCCTGCCGCTGGCGCAATAGCAACCACAGAGGTTGTGCCATTACCAGGCTGGCGTATAGCGGCTGAGCGAGCCAGGGAGGTGGCAGCCACAAAGTTATTGGTTGCTGATGTTAGGATGGTATCGGCAATAGTATTGCGAAAACTCGGCACGGCGACGGCAAAAATAATCGCCATTAAGCCGATGCCTATCATCAACTCGACAAGGGTAAAACCGGACTGTAGATTGCGCTTTTTCATGGAGTCTAATATAGCTAGTCCCCATAATTTAGCAGTCTCTTTATAGACAGATGGAAGAAAACGACCGATAGGCGGCTCGCCTTATCCACAGGTTTGCCTGTGGGATGTACTTATCTAACTGACTGATTGCTATTTAACCACCCGAGTTGGAGCATACTTTATATGTTGGCAACTCGCTTGAGTTCTTTAGGCAGGGAGAAAGTGACGTTTTCAGGACGGCTAACCAGTTCACCACTGATTTCCGCACCTTGCTGCTGTAAAAACTTGACCACCTGTTGTACGAGAATTTCAGGCGCTGAGGCGCCAGCGGTTAAGCCGATATTTTTTTTACCTTCCAGCCAGGTCAGCTGGATTTGATCAGGTCCGTCAATCAGGTAAGCTTCAACGCCCATGGTGTTGGCAATTTCCCGCAAGCGATTGGAATTTGAACTGTTTTTCGAGCCAACCACCAAGAGCAGATCACACTCACGCACCAGGCTTTTGACTGCATCCTGGCGGTTTTGGGTGGCATAACAGATATCATCTTTGCGCGGGCCGGTAATAGAAGGGAAGCGCTCATTGAGCACATCGATAATTACGCGGGTATCGTCTACCGACAGCGTGGTTTGGGTGACGAAAGCCAGTGTATTCGGGTCCTCGATATGAATATTGCGTGCATCTTCTACGCTTTCGACCAGATACATCTTGCCCGCATCATTCGATGTTTTACGGTATTGGCCCATAGTACCTTCGACTTCCGGGTGGCCGCGGTGGCCAATCAGAATAACCTCGCGGTTTTCGCGGCAATAACGAGTGACTTCCATATGGACTTTAGTCACCAGTGGGCAGGTAGCATCAAACACCTGTAAACCGCGTTCCTGGGCTTGTTCGCGTACGGCCAGTGAGACGCCATGCGCGCTGAAAATAACCGTAGAGCCATTGGGCACATCTTCGAGTTCTTCGACGAAAACAGCGCCTTTTTCACGCAAGCCATCGACTACGTAGCGATTATGGACGACCTCATGCCGGACATAAATGGGTGCGCCAAACAATTCCAGAGCACGCTCAACAATTTCAATAGCGCGGTCTACGCCAGCGCAAAAGCCACGGGGATTTGCCAAAGTGATTTGCATGTTTTCTTCGCTCACAAACTAGAGCCGGTATTATACCCAAGCGAAGGTAAGCTGGGTATTACTCCGTTGGCTTTTCTTCGCGGTCCAGAAAGCTGCCCAGAATTAAGCAGACGGCACCGATGCTAATGGCCGAGTCAGCAATATTGAATGTTGGCCAGTGGCAACTCCTTTGGGCCAGGCTGTAGAAGAGTGGCAGGCAATCACTGCTTTTGTAAAAAAAGTCAATAAAATCAATAACATGTCCGTATAAAACGCGGTCGATTAAGTTGCCTACCGCGCCACCGAGCACACAAGCAAATGCCACAGCCGTAAACCGCTCATGCGCTTTGAGCCGGGTGATCCAGAAGCTGATCGCAATAGCGACCAGCAGTGATAAAGCCGCCAGAAACCAGCGCTGTGCGCCACCAAAATTGCTAAACAGGCTCCAGGCTGCCCCTGTGTTATACGCGAGGGTGAATTTTAACCATGGGATAAAGGCTTCAGATTGGCCTTCAAACTGCAAAATGCTCTCTGCGATTAATTTGCTGGCTTGATCGAGCACAATAATCAACAGAGCCAGGGCGAACCATTTATAAGGCGGGCGGAACATAATGTCTCCTAAATCATTATTAGCGGCTGATTCTAACAGGATTACCCCGATTTGCGGCTTGAGATGCTTGGCCGAGCACTATTTTGCCAATATTGCTGCTGTCGGCCAGTACCAGGCCAGCGTGGGCCAGAGAGGACCAGAGCAGTGTTTTTACAGAGCGCTCAGGGCTTTTTGGCTAATTTTGTGGGTATTTATTGGGTATTAATCGGTGAGGAATTGAAATAAGAGGTTGATATAAAAATATGCTATAACTACAATGACTTTACATGGCAAAACTAGAAAGTACTTTAAGTTTTGCTGGCTTGGGTTTTGGGAGCCGCCTATGCCGGCGGTGAGCTAAGCTGTAATCAGTATTTTTATTATGCAATTCCTATTTGGAGCAGCCACAGATGAATTTTAAACAACTGACTCTATTGATCGGGTTAATGCTAACAGGTACTGCTGTTTTTGCTGGGCCGGCAGGCAACTACTGGGCAGTGGGTTTAACCAGTGTTACCTTTGATGCATCTACCGGTGATGAACTCGATGCAAATGGTTTTACTATCCAGTATGGGCGTGATTTTTTCCGCCTGTTTGGTATAGAGGCACATATTGGCAGTGCGCGCGATAACAGCACGAACGTCTTCGGTAATAAGGCTGACTATACTTATTTTGCTGTTCTAGGTCGCATCAATCTGCCGCTGGACCGTGTTAATCTCTATGCGCTAGGCGGCGTCAGCCAAATTGATTTCGATTTTGGCGCAATTGATGGTGATGATGATGAAGCTGCCCTTGGTATCGGTATTGATCTTTTTGCTTCGGAGAATTCCGCGCTGTCGATACAAGCAATGCGCTATGGTGATGATAACAGCCTTGATACATTGATCGTGGCGTATAAACAGCACTTCTCATTTTGGGGTAAGTAGTTTTTATTAAGGGCTTATAGCCCAGTTATAAATAGCGATTGCTAAGGGGTATTGCGTGTTCAGGCGCAATACCCCTTTTTGTATTCTGCCAAGTGCTGTGCGCTGTACCGGGTCAAGTGGCACAATCGGTCAGTATTTGGAAGTCATTGCTGTGCTTTAAGTGTGTTAGTGCATTTATTAGCTCAGCGCTAGGAACTATCAGTTTGCGCTGTGCTAAATCCAGCCAGCCGCCATCACTGCTGACTCTGGCAGCAAGTTGTCCATCTTCACGCCAAAACTCATTGCGCAATAAAAAATGACTGCCATTGTCTGATAAGCCCGCGAGTGCTAATGTGACGCGGATAGGCTGCAGCAGTTTAACTTCTTTAAAATATTCCACGGTGTCCTGTTTGATAACAGGGCCAATGTTGTGTGAGAAAAATGTTTGCATTGAATAGCCGTGCTCGGCGAAAAAAAGCATGCGAACATCAGCTGATTTATCTAAATAAGCGGTATTGCGCATATGAGCATTAAAGTCCATATCGCCCCAGCCTGCGATCAATGATTTTTCAAACATGGTTAAGCCTATTTAATTAAGGTTTTGAATTGGTTTTGCCATTTAATAATAGCGCACTGTTAGCTGTAAGGTGAAACTACGTGCAACCTGCTTGTCAGCTTGTGCAAAAATGATATTTTTGGGCTGAGTCAACTGTGCTTTTGGGCAGGGTTTGCTACTGTTTTTGGCATTAGGATTTTCACAACTATCGTTTATAAAAGAGAGTGGTTAGAATCAAAAAGAATGTTTCAGTGATTCGTATTTTGCATACTCATGGAGGGTAATATGTTTAGAAAAATAGCTGTTGCAATGGGGGTGCTGGCTACAGCGCTAAGTTTTTCATCACAAGTCTCGGCCGAGGTGACAAGGCAGGGGGCGAAGATCATCGATGAAGTTTTTGTAAGAGTGTTGGATGATCAATTTCTTGAAATTCCAGGTGATAATGTTGGGCCTGATGCCGTATCACGCCTAGTGCGTAGGCCAGACTCTTTGGCGTTGAACTTTAAAAGCGATAGTTTAGAGCCAGGGCCTTATACCTTATGGTGGTTGATTTTTAATCGGCCTTTTGCCTGTGAAGACAGTCCGTGTAAATTAATACCTGATCTTATCAGTGGTGAAGGCGGTGAGATTAATACTGCCACTGGTGCAACCGCAATACGCGCAGCTAATGCCGTTGTCGCGGCAACAGGTCCACGGGCTGGTAAGTTGGATGTTAGTGCTTATTTAGAAGTGGGCGGGCCAACGCTACCAGGCAGTTTGTTTGGTGAGTTGCGAACGCCACTATGGGCCGAAGTGCATGTTGTGCTTAAGAATCACGGTGATCTTATTGGTAATAGCAATATTGAAATTATCGATAATCTGGCCGAGCAGCTCTACGATGTGAATGGGGGGTGTGAAATCAACTTTCCATTTAACCCGCCGCCGCTTTGCCCGGACCCACAGATAGCGATTCATCAAATCGTAACCTTTCGCTATTAAAGACGTATCGTAAAAAACCAGGCCACTGATGAGCCAAGCATAATAGCTCGGCTTGTCAGTGGCACTCGGTGCTGTTTTGCCACGCCGTTATTATTTTTTAAAGTGTAGTAGCTTTCTCGATAAAAATAATGACCGGCATTTCCCCAACTCTAAAAGTAATATCGGTAGAACTGTCAGTTTTTTCTTCAATAAGAACCTGATGACTAACACCTGAATATGATGTGAGTGTGTTTGGTTCTGGAAGCTCAGAATGCAGAGTTTCAAAAGTATCGTTTGGCCTGATAATTTCTTTGGCGATCACAGATGTAATTTTCTCAGGAATATTTAGCGTATGTTTTAAGAATAGAGGTTGCTGAGTTTGCATGGGGTATATGTCGCCGCCATCGTCAAAAGACTCGTCTAAACGGCTTCTGCCATCTGCTATCCAGGCAATATAAGCAAAGCGATTATCGTTGCGGCTATCTTTTAACTTTAACAAGCGTATAGGCTGTTCATCAGAAATATTGATACTGGATAATAAAACGTCCATTTGCATGCCAGTCAGTTCATTACGTAATATGTTTAAATAATACCAGACAGGCTTAGGTTTGTTCTTATAGAAACCCTGGCCGCCGCAGAAACAACCAATATTATCACCTTCGCCATAACACACAGGTTCTCTATCAATGGCAGTTTCAACCATGCCGGAGCTAAAGAAAGTGCCTGAGTTCACTGAAGAAAATAGGTCGGCACTATCAGACATCCAATAGACAGCACCTTTATCGATACCCGCAATAAACAACTCCAGATAAGAGCGTACAATCCATTGGCCTTGAATCTCATCTACCCAAGTGCCTTGTTTAAAGGGGATTTCACTGGGTCTTGCACCATACTGATAAATATATTCCTGGTTGTTAACAATGTTTCGGTAAGGAACTCTGACGAATGATGTACTTTCAACCTGAATGCCGCCTGCTGTCCAAACGCTGCGGTCAGCGGCTGCCATGAGGTCTTTATGCTGTTGGCATCTTGCACTGTCAGGTGCTATATAACAAATATCAGTCAGTGCGCCACAAACGGTATTTAAATAATTGGGTGAGCTGGTATTAAGAAAGTCTTGCATAAACGCATTAAACTTAGGGTCACTGGTTTGGTTGTTCATCGCTTGCACGCCATATTCATACCATTGCCAGATTTTAGGAATTTCCTGAGCAACAATATCAGGGCTGTTATACATATGTTCGGAATCAACGCCAAACTCTGTGTTCCAGAGTTCTAAAGCAGGTAGCGAAAATTTAGCTTGAATATAGTCTTTAAGATGCGCAACTTGCATATTTGTTGAGGTAAAGTTGGCGTCGACAAATTCAGGGTGCGTAGCAAAGGTAAATTTTGAGCTGCCCGAGTATTGGCCGCCAGTGACTGTTGGATAAATATGAATGTTTAGTGCGTCAAAAGGGAATACTTTGCAGCCAGGTGCTGTACGGTTTTCTTCAAACCACTTACTCATGCGTAAGATAAAGCTCGTGAAGTTTTCGGCCTTGTAAATTGCGGCCATAACAAATTTAGGCTGCAGGCCATTTAATCGTTCAACAGCATGCACAAAACCAATAGGGTTGCCTTCGTGGTCGGTCATGGCACCACAGTGTCCATCATAATCCGCGCTACTCATGGCGGCATATTCTTCAGGGGTATGAGTACCTTCGTTGTTATTGACCAGGCCATCAGCCGTTTCAATACGTAGCCAGTCTTTATCAGGTTCGTTGCTGTTTTCTATATGTACAACACGGCCTGGAACCAGACTGTTATATAAATAAGTGGTATCGGTAATCAGTTTAGCATGAGCAATATAAGAAAATGGATTCTCTGATAGTTTAAGGTTAGGGCGTGTGAGAATTTCATTGTTAAAGTTATCGACCAGCCATTTACCCCATTCAATCGATGTCAGATTTTTGCTGTTCATTTGCGCAATATCGCTAAACGGCCAGCCAACATAGTGATCATAGCCAGAGAATGTAGCACTGCCCCAGCCACTGGTATCAGGCATTGCGGCTGTGTTGCCAGGGAGGGCGTCATCACCAGAACAGTTTGCCGGGGCTTTGCTGCCCAATACTGCATCCCAACTGGTATTACGTGGGCAATAAAAACTGGGGATGGCTTTACGGTCATCCAGTGACAAAGCATTGTCGGTAACCAAATCGACTGCGTTGCCAGTAATTTCCATGCCTTGTGCAGTAGGTTGGCCGAGTAAATAAGGGCCTATGCCACTAATGGCAATAAGGTGGTCCACTGGTTCGCCTACCGCATCATTTTTATCGAGTTCCTGGTGAAAGAAATATTTGCGGTGTTCTTCGGTGGCGATTTGATCAAAAGGTGTTTGTGCTGATCCAGCGCTGACACGTGTTTGTTCAAAGCTGGTAAACTGTACCAGGTGTCTACGAGAATCATTGTTAAAGCCAGAGTAACTATAGGTTGGAAAAATATAACGCAAATTAGAAAACTCACGAAAAAGTTTCGCAATCGGTTTGATTAAATGAGGGTTGTCTCGTGGGCCTGCGCCGACGGTAGAAAAGCCATTAACGCCAAAAATCTGATCAAATTGGCTGTTTTGTGAGGGCAGATTAACTTGTCCGCCTGTTTGTTCATAACGGCTAGCTTCATCAGCTGATGCACAGATGACCAGCTGTGAGACTGAGCGTGGTGCGCCAGTGCGTCTGACCTTTATGTAACGTATTCTTTTATTGATATCGTGTGAAAGCCAGGAAACAAACTGCTCGCCGAAAGAAAATTCTTTAAACCATTTGTCACTGATCGTATATGGATTAAAGGCAAGCTGCTCAGCTTCTTCAAAGAAATTAATATTAGCGCTCTCGTTAGCCGTAAAAAGCTCCCACTTGTTATCAGCATTGATCATGCCAGAGCCGCCGCAGCTACTAAAATCATAAATTTTAGAAATATTAACGGCAGTACCAAGGTCGATGTAGAATTCCATAATGCCGTTCTCGCTACTTTCATAGCCAGGGTACTGTTCTATTGTTGGGCAAACGCTATCAATGCCAAAACCATTATTAGTAAATGCTGAGCCATCGGCGTTTGTTTCAATCTGTTTGTTGGTCAGCATCAGGCTGGGATTACTTTGGCCTGAGACATTGTAAATTTGATGTGCATTGATAACGATGCGTTGTTCTCCAGTGGGGCAACGTAAATCGTTGTAGCCAGCTGTGGAGACTTCGCCTTGTGCTTTGGCAAGGTCGTGGCTGATATAAGTGGTTGACGCTAATTGCTGGAAATTGACCGCTTGTGCATTGCTGTCAACCGCGATTGAGGTGTTATCATCATTGCTGATAACGGTGGTTGCATCCTCATTGCTACCGGCTGAGTCATCATCACCGGGCAACTCTAAGTCTGAAGAACCACCAGAGCATGCGCTTAAGTTTAAGTACAGTATGATGAGTAGGGGGGTTATTATTTTCATCGTTGTTACCTGCTGGCGGCAAGCCAATAAGCCCAATTAAGCCCCAATATGTTCCAGCGTATCCTGGTATTTGAGGGGAAGAAGGGTCGCTAACTTGCTGCATTAAATAAAGAATGCGAATGCGTAATAACATAGCAGGAACAGTGATAAGGCAACAAAGCTAATCAATTGATAATTGTTGGATTGAAATAATTATCAATAATCTAGATCTTTGCATATGCATGATTTTGTGATCGGTTTGGCAAAATACTATTAAGTGTGAGGCAATAACATTTATGAGCACTTATGGTGCAGTTGATTCAGCATCTATAGCCAGCTACTTATTTAGTAAGCATTAGCGAAAAAATCTAGCCCAGCGCCATAAACTAAAAATATCTGCCAGTGCTGCAGCAACATAAGTTAATGCGCAGGCTTTGAGTATAGTGTTGGCAGCTGCAATATCCTGCAGTGATAAATAGCCTTCTTTTAATATAGGCAACGCTTTTTTGAAACTGGCATCGTATTCTTCTGGCAATATTGCAATATACATCAATACTGAAATCAGCATGGTGGCCACACCGGTGATTGCGCCAAAGAATAAAATGGCAGGTGTTTTAAAAATCAACGTAAGGATTGGCAGGCTGCTAAGAATAAGTGCGCCAATACGCTTAAAACGATAAGCTTTAGTAAGGTATTTTTGTCGCAAGTGAGTGACCGGTTCATTATTATGAAACTGTATGGCGTGCCCCACCTCATGTGCGGCAACAGCAACAGCGGCCAGCGATTTGCCATCGTAATGTTGCGGGCTTAGCGAGACAATTTTTTCATCGGGCGAGTAATAGTCTTGGCCATTCTGGCCTTTTTTCACCTTAACATCAGTGAGTTTAAAGCGGTCAATAAGGTGTTGTGCCAGTTCAGCGCCTGTACCGGGCATATCATCAATATTACTGGAGTAACGCCACAGCACAAACCGAACCCAGAGTGTTGGGCCATAAACCAAAGATAATACAAATAGACTAATGAATACGTAGCTCATGTGGTACCACTTTGTTGTAAATGATCAGCAATTTCCCGGCTAGCACCATAACAGGTACCGAGTAATTGATAAAACGAATCTGTAGCTGCTGACATGGCGTTTTGATCAGTATGGCTTTGCGATAAGAAGAGTATATGATATTTGCATGCCTTTTTCTGTTGTATACGGCATTAAGCGAATTGTTTTAATGTGTGCCTGTTTCAGGGCTGCAACAATAAATACATATATCTGACAATTGGGTTTACAAGGAGTAATGCATAGACATCATGCTGGCGTACAGGTTGCAGTGAGTTGGTTAACTATTATTCATGTGAAAGGGTAAAGCTCATAGTGCTTTGAGCTTTTTTACGGCGCTATTGCACTATGAGCATGGTTTTAATTTTGTTGTTATATGAGCCTTACAGGCTTGTTTAATTTTCGAGGATAGGCTCAAAGAACCTAGATAGAATAGCGCGTTGTCCTGTGGTTAAATCAACCAGTACAATCGCCTGCAATCTAGAATCCAGTATTAATGCGAGGTCTTTATCAGCATCAATGGAAATGGCACGGGGCGAGATAAAATCGATGCCACTACCAGTATTATTATCTGCCAGGATGCTGCGATCACCATTGGCCAAGTCTATACTGAATAGTGCGTCATCTGCTGAATCAATAACAAGCGCTCGGTTGTTAATGCTATCTAAGGCCAGCGCAATTGGGCTCGTGAAGACAGGTCCCATGCCTGTGACATTATTAGAAATCACCTGTCGATCACCATTGTTAAGGTCGATAGCGAATAATGCGTCCGCACTGGGGTCGATGATAAAAGCCCGGCTATTGTTAGCATCGAACTCAACCGAAAATGGGCTGGCAAGCTGTGGTCCACTACCATTGACGGAGTTTGATAAAATGCTACGGTCGCCGCTTTCTAAATCAACCGAGAATAAGGCGCCTAAGCTAGAGTCAGCCAGCAAGGCGCGGTTGTTATCGATATCTAATGCGATACCCAGTGGATTGCTTAAGTTTGGGCCTGTGCCGTCGACAGCGACTCGGTTGCCGTTGGTTAAATCCACTCTTAGCAGAGTGTCTAGGCTTGTATCGGTTACCCAAGCTTGGTTTTGATTAAGTCGAACGCTTACGGGTGATAGTAAATTAGGCCCTGCTCCAGTTGCGCTATTGGATAGAATAGTGCGATTGCCATTGCTCATATCAATTTCGATAATATGCTCAGCTGTAGTGCCGGTTGTTACAATGCGGTTATTAGCAATATCCCAATCCATGCCGACAGGTCCGCCAAAACTGATGCCGAGGCCGACATTGCCGCTGGTCAAAACACCTCGGTTACCACTTGTTAAATCAACGGCAAGTACTGACACGCGATCAACAAGCAAGGCGCGGTTATTGTCCGCATCCAGCTCAATGTGTTCTGGCTCATTCAGTGCTGGGCCAAGACCATGGCTATTGTCAGATAGTATGCTTCGGTTACCGCTAGCCAGATCGACGGCGATAACGGCTCTGAGTCCGAGGTCAACGACTAAAGCACGACCATTAGCACTATCCAGGGTGATCGATAATGGCAAGTCAAAATTAATGCCTGTCCCCGTGCTGTCATCGGATAACACAGTACGATCGCCATTGCTGAGGTTAACGGTATATAAGGCATCATTTGAACTATCCAGTACAAGTGCGCGGTTGTTGGCTGTGTCGAGTTCAATGCCTGTGAGGTTGATAAAATTAGGTCCGTCGCCAATCAAACTATCAGCAATTACATTCAGTTCGCCAGTACTGGGACGTAATGCGAAAATGCTATCATTGCCTAAATTAGAAATAACCGCTAGATCACTGCCGCTATCGAAAGCGAAACTAAAAGGGGCATCTAAGCTTGCACCATTGCTTGTAAAAATAGCACGATTGCCGCTGCTGATATCAACAGCAAGAATATTGTTGTTCGTGTTGTTGAGTAGGAGTAGACGATTATTGGCGGCATCATGGACAATGCCTGTTAGGTTGCTGTCTAGACTAACACCGCTACCGATATTGTCGTCAGCAATAATACTGCGATTGCCGCTAGCCAAATCGATAGCAACAATATTGTCAGCGATGCTGTCGATGGCAAAAACTCGGTTGTTAACGGCATCCAATACCATTTGACCCAGATTGGCTGGCAGAGACTGGTTTAATAAGGCCTGGCTGATGTTTTGCACATGGTTGCTGCTCGATTCTGTTCGGACAGTGATCTCGATATTAGTCTCGGCTGGCAGTGGCAACTGTGCCGACCAGTTATGTCCATCATCTGTTAATGTCGCAGCAATACCGTTCACGGTAATAGCGCCTACATCCTGTTCGCTGACAATGCCGTCTTCAGTATCTGATAAATGCCCTCTGACTGTAATTTCGCTTGCACGTCCGCCCAGGCTAACATTAGGAAAAGGATAAGTAATCGCGGCGCTTATACGGTTTTCATTCAGTATTGTGATTGAGATATCAAGATTATCTGTACCACCATTACTATCACTAACACTGAGTGTCAGATTGTATTGATTATCGCCATTGCTATCTGCAGGGCTTTCAAAATCAGGTGCTGTGATAAAGCTAAGGCTGCCATTGCTGCTGTTAATATTGAATAAAGCCTGATCGCTACCACCACTAATGCTAAAACTCAAGCTGTCGCCGTCGCTATCTTCTGCGCTGGGCAGGTAAGCATCAGTCAGGTTTTCTAAAATACTAATGCTGGCATTAGACGTGAAGCGGGGGGCGGTATTAGTATCACCGCCTTGCGAGCTATCATCATTAGCAGGGTTGTTGTTACTGCTGCTACTACATGCAGATAATAGTGCCATGCAAGATAAAACGACTGGCAGTCTAATATGCGAGAAATTCATAATTAGCCTCATTGTTATTTGTGCTTTTTATATGTCAGTGGCAAGTGCTTTTATAATGATAAATATTCTTGAAATATTCAGGCGTTTGTAAACAAAGCGGAAATAAATACGGAAAACAGGCACTTTACCTTATGCCGGTATAATATATGGTTATGGTGACAAAGTAAGTTTTGTTTTCTTATAAGTGTGCCATAAAAAAACTATAGGATCGGGCCGTGTTTTAGCGATATAAAACAACTTTTCTTGTCAAAGAGTGCTAAATGTATAAAGTGGAGTATGGTGGTTAAAAATAAACTTCGAGGTTATTTGTTGTCCAGTGTTGCCCAATAGATGACATCTCTAAAATCAACTTTAGCAGCATCAACTAGTTCTTTGAGTTTGTTAAGGTCTCCTTTACTTAAGTGCAAGATAGCCGACCAAGTGTTGTCTAAATTTATTTGAGAATGTGCCATGACATGCTCATGTGTGATCGACTCTAATGTTGCAATAACCCACTCGACATCTTCAGCATCAAAGTCGGCGTGTATTTTATCTATATGGTCTTTATTCATGGCAGTATCGTTTTTTAGCGATAAATTAATCTGTCGCTTTAGAATTGCTTGCATCTTTGCAGTATAGAAAAATAAGTGTCCCCAAATAGGCTGCTATAGCCGCCGTTTGTAACCAATAGACTAATGTCGACTGGCCTGCTTTAAGTAAAGATAATAGTGAATCAGATAAGTTTATTACGCTTAAACCAATAACTGTTAAAGCGAGTACAATAATGGCATTTAGTGCAACATCTCTATGTTTCGATGCTGAGTAAAACAAAGCAATATAAGCACAAACGGCAAAAGCAATAATTTTGTCCTGATATTCAAAGAAAGGCGTGTCATAATAAATGAACAATATTGGCAGTTTTATTCCAAAAAAATGTGCAACTGCCATAAAACAAAAATACAGTGTGCCAGATAAAAAGGCGTATTGGGTGGTTTTCGAATTCATGCTTTAACTCCGGGCTGGGTGGTATTAGGCGCGTTTGTTTGATGCAAAGTGCAGGGTTATTCGCATTTTTTCATCCATAAATGCCGGTCGTTAATTTCCTTGCTTGGAACTCTTTTGCCAAACTCCTTGGCTGAAGTAAGAATAGCCACTTGTGCGTCAAGCTTTGGGATGTAAAATGATTTATAATAATTGATTGATTGTTCATTGCTTTCTGTGTATGTATCTTTTTTGAAGCTGAAATTCATGGCCTCATTACCAAACTCTTCCGAGATGTAGTGTGTCTTTTGTGTTTTAAAATCATAATAGAAGTATTCAGTGCCACAAACTTTTGAATCCCAGCTCCATTTGCCGTCTAAATAGTTAGCAGCATTTTTAGCGGTGATGGCAATGCCTTTATAAAAAGTTTGTGGACTTTCTCCATTCCAGCGATAAATTAGTACATTATTTTCTATTAGCTCAATGCTGTCTTTCGCGCTTTTAGTATTTATATATAAAATAGGATTTTGGGTTTTTTTGTAAGCGATTTTTTCTTTCTTGTTAGGCCCGGTCACTTGCATTTCATTGAAATTTATCACCACGCCTGTATTGTATTTTCCATCTGCTTCAAAGTTTCTTTCATAAAACCATAGGCCATCTAAGGCTACTGCCTGATTTGAAAGGATAAGAAAAAGAAAAATAGTCGAGATTTTAACTAATTTCATTTATAGCTCACCTTGTATGTTGGATTCAGTGATTTGATCAGGTTACTTTTTAAAGTAAACGTTAGTCAATTTTAATTTATATTAAGAATGTAATTAACTAAGCGAATTATAGCTTTGCGCCCTTGTTGTCATACCTTGGTATTGGCTCAAGGTTTGGCTCTACGAACTTGGCTCGTGCTGTTTCTGAGAATAAGGTTTCTGCCGAGTAATGTGTGAGCATAATTTTAGTGTCCAGCATGAGTGGGTGTTGCGCAATAAAGTCATCGGCAGAGTGCGATTTATCAGTTTGGTTTAAAAAATGATATACCGCCAGTATCCAGGCTTTAGTTAGTGTTTTATGAAACTTTGCGGTAGGCTCAATGCCTGCATGCCTGAGTAGCTTAAGTAATGTTTGACTCATTTTATTGACGGCAGAATTAGTGTCATCTAACTCTGTTAAATAAATATAAGCTAGACGTAGGTGTGCCCTATGATCAAACTCAGCAGTAGGGTATTCACAACACTCGACTTGCTGTTTAAAGGTATTGTCCTCTTTGGATACTAAATGTGTCATCAATTCCTCTTTTTTATATCAAGTCGTAAGTGCAGGCAGTTGACGCCGTGCTGTTGCTTGCCTGCTTAGTCGTTATGTTCAATCAAGCAGTTTTTCCTGGTAGCCCTTAAAGGCTGTCCAAATATCATAACAGTTTGTTGCTGATGTTGGTTACAATATGAGTGAAATGCACATACGTGCTTGCGCCATTTTTATATTTTCCATTATTTTATCGCCCATTTTACTGGCTGTAGGTGTCATATTGGTTCACCATCTCGACATTTTCTCGCTTAACATATTAAAATCGCCTAATTTATTTAAGGCTTAATATTGAATACGAATACTAAAGCGCCGCAAAGTCTTCTGACCCTAGCTGTTTTATTGGGTTTGTTGTTCGTTTCTGGATTTGCCAGCCTTGTGTATCAAGTGCTTTGGATGCGGGAGCTTACCTTGCTCTTTGGTGCGACATCTTATGCAACAGCAGGAACGCTTGCGGTATTCTTTGGTGGCTTGGCAATTGGTGGTGCTATATGGAGTTACCGTGCGCCGCGTGTTAAACGGCCGCTCAAGGAGTATGGGGTTCTTGAATTAGGTGTTGGTTTGTCGGGTGCTTTTTATTTTACCCTTATGTTCGTGTATGCCAGTGTCTATACACCACTGCACGAAGCCTTGGGAGACATGCCTGTCTTATTATTGGGTGCCAAGATGGTGCTAGCTGCGGGTGTGCTTTTGCCGCCAGCTATTTTAATGGGGGGGACGCTACCCATGATGTCCCAGTATGTGGTCGGTGCTAGCGGCTCACTTGGGCGTGTCGGCACACTGATGTATGGCGTCAATACACTCGGTGCGGCCACAGGTGCATTAGCCGCAGGCTTTTGGTTACCAGTTTGGTTCGGTTTTAATGGTACGTATAGTATCGCTATTATAGCTTCCTTAGTTATTGGGGCTATCGCTTGGAGACTGGCAAGTGATAAGCCTTATCCAAATGCTAACCCTTCCTCGCATTACGCTCAAGCTAATGGACAACCGGCTTCGAGTCAGGTGGTATCGTTAACGACACCTAAATTAGTTGT
The DNA here is from genome assembly GCA_965230615.1 of Gammaproteobacteria bacterium. Classification (GTDB taxonomy): domain Bacteria; phylum Pseudomonadota; class Gammaproteobacteria; order HTCC5015; family HTCC5015. The sequence continues at coordinate 2,745,513 of OZ246012.1, read as the reverse complement.
TGCAGCAGCGGCATCGGGCATGCTCGCATTGGCGCTAGAAGTTTTATGGACACGAATGTTCCAGCAGGTGTTGCAGAACTCTGTTTATACTTTTGCGATTATCTTGGTTATCTTCTTGGCAGCGCTATCAGTAGGCGCCTTTATTGCTCGGTTGTTTATACAGGCAAGAATATCACCTTGGAGCGCGCTGGCATTTTTGGCAACCCTTGCCGGTATCGGCGCGTTAGCAACCCCCTTTGTTTTCTATGAGCTGACCGATGGCATGCGTTATCTCGGTGCGGGCGAGCAATGGTCGCTCTATTTGTTCTCTGTGTTCAGTGGCGCTGCTTTAGTGCTATTTCTGCCGGGGGTTGCGGTTGGTAGTTTGTTTCCTTATTTGTTACGTGTGGCCGAGCGTAGTGGCGAGGCAGGACAAGTGCTCGGCCGACTATCTGCTATTAATACTGCTGGTGCCATTATAGGTTCGCTATTAACTGGTTTTGTATTACTCAGTATATTTGGTTTGTGGCGTAGTCTTCAGTTTGTGGCGCTTGCTTACTTTCTACTTGCGGCCTGGGTGGCTTACGGTCATTCTCGTTTGCTGGTCGCTGTATCGGTGCTGAGTCTTATTGCGGCTATAACCATCGCCGATCCTTCCGGTTTTCCAGGTGTTCGTTTGAAGGCAGGTGCTGAAAAACTATTAGCATCATGGGAAGGCCCCGATGGTTTTGTTGCTGTGATCGAACGCAAAGGCTCTCGGCGTATTAAGGTGAATAATTTCTACGCACTAGGTAGTTCGGCAGCGATGGAGCATGAGCAAAACCAAACCTTAATACCGTTAATGCCACACCCTTCGCCAGAGCGCCTGTTTTACCTGGGGATGGGAACAGGTATCACGGCCGGGGCGGGGTTGCGCTTACCGAGTCAGGCAATCACAGTCACAGAGCTAATACCCGAGGTGATTACTGCGGGTGCAGAATATTTTGATGAATATGCTTTCGGGCTATTTACTGATGCGCGGGCACGCGTGATAGCGCGAGATGGTCGCAATGAGTTGCGCGGTAGCGCTGAGCAATATGATGCGATTCTTGCTGATTTATTTATTCCCTGGCGAGCAGGCGTTGGCAATGTGTACAGTCGCGATCACTACACGGCTGCACGCGACCGTTTGCGACCAGGTGGCATTTATGTGCAATGGATTCCGTTATATCAAGTGACCAATATCGAGTTCTGGACAATCACGCGCACATTTCTTGAGGCTTTTCCGCAAGTGCATGTATGGCGTGGTGATTTTTTTGTCGATAAACCGATTTTGGCACTCGTTGGTTCTGTCGATGCGGCGCCTTTGAGTGCAGATGCGATTATGCGCAATGGTCGATATATTAGTGGGCGTCCTGATCTAAATCCCGCAACTTTCCTCGCTGTAACAATGCCGTTTTATGCGGGGAACCTAGGCGAAAGCAGAGAGATCGTACCACAGGGGCCAATTCATACCGATAACAACCCGGTGATTAATTACCAGGCGCCCATAAGTCATCGTAATGCCCGCGCAGGCAAGGCTGACTGGTTTATTGATGAGCAATTCATCAGTTTTCTTGATCAGCTACTCAATGCGACGCCGCCTCATGCAGACCCTTATCTCAGTCAACTTGATCCAACGGTGCATAGCTTTGTTTTAGCCGGACTTAACTATCACAAAGGCGCTATGCTGAAGCATCTTGGTCAAAAGCAAGATGCACGCCGTTATTTAAAAAACTTCATCGAGCTATTGCCAATGCGCATCAATTTCAAAACTACTGGTGAAGATTCATCAACTGTTGAAGAGATGAAATAAGTATCTGGCATAGGCATCGTATAGTGCCTATGCTTTTTCTTCAGACGCTGTACCTTGAGTGTTTTTTGTCACTTGTTCAAAGCTCAATTTCACGCACAATAAATGCCGAAGACTTGGCGTGATCAAGAAATTTGTTTTCATCTTCCATTAAAGCTGGCGCTATCGCTTGAAACTCAGGTGAGCTCATGGCTTCCATAAGGTCTTGTTCTGACTCAAACCAGACTTCGGCGACACCATCATAGGCGGCCTGCATTCCTCTGGACTCTTTTAAACCATCATTCAGCGGGGTATTGAGCGTGTGAGATTGAACGTATTTTTTAGCTCTCATCAGTGCAGCATTTTTCATAAACAATGGCCCGTGCTGGTTTAGCCAGTAGTCTTGAAACTCTTCACGGGTCATGCTCGGATGACGTGAGCAACACATAATAAATTTAATCATGGCATATCCTTTTGTTGTACAGATTAAGTTCAAATTTAACGCATAGCCTATTACGAAAATATTGATTCGTCTTCTTTTTATTACCCGCCCCTTTAAACGTCTAGCGGGAGAAGCATCCTCGCTTATGCCTTTTAGTGGTGTCTGATGAGGGTGACATTAAATACTCCAACGTGTAAATCGTGCCAGACAATAGTTTTATACTCATTCTACTCCCGTATATTCGATCTTTGGTCGATGTTAAGCTCAACTTTATGAGAGGTTTGCCGTAAAGTAGATTACATGAGGTGAGAAAGTTTACGCGTTATTATACCTGCTGGATGTGAAGCTGCTGTTTTAAACGCCTCAAATGCTGTGCTTGTTCGACTTATTCTAGCTCTGGTTTGGCAGGTTATGGAACTCAAGGAGTGATGTAATGGGGCAAGGCATTAAGCAGGCAGCAACAGCAAAGCCTTATCGTATTTTGATCGTTGATGATACCCCATCAATTCACGAAGATTTTTATAAGATACTTGTGCCTGAGGAAGGCAGCGATGACTTGCGAGCGAGTGAAGCTGCGCTGTTTGGTGAAAGCAGCACGTCAGCAAACTATTTTCAGGTGCCGCTAGAACTTATTTCTTCTTATCAGGGGCAAGAGGCTCTTGATGTAGTCAAAGAATCAGTCAAAACTCACAGGCCATTTGCAATCGCATTTGTTGATATGCGCATGCCACCAGGTTGGGATGGTGTTAAAACCATTGAGCAACTGTGGCAAGTTGATGAATATCTGCAAATTGTTATTTGTTCAGCTTACTCAGATTATAACTGGTCGCAAATTGCTGCCCGCTTGGGCAGTAGTGATCGTTTACTCATATTGAAAAAACCTTTCGAAGATATCGAAATCATTCAATTGACGCATGCATTAACAGCCAAATGGACCTTGATGCAACAGTCTATCGATAAAATGAATGCCCTGGACAAGCTGGTGCAGGAGCGTACCGCAGAGCTAAAAGCATCCAACGATCGCCTAGCTAAAGAGAAGGCATTACTGGAGCAGGCGGAAATGGAGTTGAGGTTAGCACAAAAACTTGAGGCAGTTGGTCAATTAGCCGCAGGTATCGCGCATGAGATTAATACACCGGCACAGTATGTCGGCGATCATATCGAGTTTTTGATTTCTGCATTTAATGACTTGGGGCTGCTAATTGAACGATATCAGCACTTGCATAACAAAGTAGGCGAGCATGATGCGCAAGCATTGTTAGAAGATATTGATCAGTTATGTGATGATGTTGATTTGCCATTTTTGCTAGAAGAAGTGCCTGTTGCACTCAAGAACAGTGTTGAAGGTGTTAGCCGTATCTCAAGTATTGTGAAAGCAATGAAAGAGTTTTCGCACCCAGGCAGCGAAGAGAAATTGCCGCATGATATCAATAAAGCAATTTTGAATACACTAGAAGTCACCCAGAATGAATATAAATATGTGGCGGAGGTGAAGAAAAATCTTAATGAGATACCAAAAGTAAATTGCTTTATTAGTGATTTGAATCAAGTGTTTTTAAATATGATTGTCAATGCAGCGCATGCCATTGAAGAAAAAAATAAAAAAACAGAGAGTAATAAAAAAGGTGTTATTGAAGTTTCAACTTATTCAGCTGGAGATAAAGTTCTGGTTGAAATTTCTGATACTGGTTCAGGAATACCAGAGAATGTTCGTGGAAAAATATTTGACCCCTTTTTTACGACCAAACCTGTCGGTAAAGGGACAGGGCAGGGTTTGGCTATTGCACATAATATGATCGTTGAAAAGCATGATGGCCAAATCTCCTTCGAGTCAGTGGAAGATCAAGGGACCGTATTCAAAATATCTATACCTGTTAATCAGGTAAATTCTGAATCGCTCACGGGCGTTAATTGAGGTTTTTGTATGGGATCTTTAAATAAAAAACCTATCAGTGTATTACATGTTGATGATTGTCGCACAGATGCACTGTTGATAAAAACATTGCTTAATCGCAGTGAAAATAATAATTACGATCTAATCAGTACAGTTGATCTCAAACAGTCTATGCAGGCACTGGCTGCAAATAATTTCGATATTATTTTGTTGGACTTGTTTTTGCCTGACTCGGCTGGATTGGATACGCTGCTGGCCGTGAGAAAAGTTGTGGCTGATACGCCGATTATAGTTATCACAGGCGATGATAAAGAATCTATTGGTATGCAGATTGTAAGAAAGGGTGCACAGGATTATCTGGTTAAAGGACAGATTAACCAACCTGTTCTCACCCGTTCAATACAGTATGCCATAGACCGTCGCTTGTCTGAAGCGGCGCTCAGAGCAAGTGAGGAGCGCTTTAGTTTGGCAGTGGACGGCGCTAATGGCGGAATTTGGGATTGGCCAGATATACATGCAGATGAGCAATATTGGTCGCCCCGCTTTCGGGAAATGCTTGGCTATGCGGATGATGAAGTTGAAGCGAGCTATAGCAGTTTCAAGAAGCTTTTGCATCCCGAGGATCGTAGTAAAGTGATTCTGGCGATCAAAAAACACATTGAGTCGAAAGTACCTTTTGATATTGACTTTCGTGCTTTACAAAAAACAGGAGAGTATCGATGGTTTCACGCTCGCGGTGATACGCAGCGAGATACACAGGATAAGCCTTTGCGTATGGCAGGGTCCATTATTGATGTTAATGAACGTAAAGAAGATGAAAATATTCTTATCGGCTTTTATGAGATTGCCTTGGATGAGTCAATAACACCCGATGAAAAGATTAATATAATTTTGAAAAAGTCTCTGAGTTATATGCGTCTTTCTGTAGGAATAGTAAGTCATATTGATGACGACGACTATGAAGTAGTCTATTTTGATTCTGATGATGTCGATATGCAGCCTGGGCAGAAATTTAATCTGCAAGAGACTTATTGTGCAAAAACGATCAAAGAAAACAATGTGGTCAGTTATCATTGTGCAGGTGAGTCTGATATTGCTAAACACCCTTGCTACATCAATTTTGGTATGGAGTCTTACATCGGTGTGCCATTGTATGTTGATGGTGAGTTGTATGGCACAGTGAATTTCTCCAGTCCTGAAATTAGAAACCTCCCTTTTCGTGATAGAGAGAAGGCATTTATTCGTGTTATTTCACAGTGGATTGGCAATGAAATTGCCAAAAAACACTACCGGCGAGTACAACAGGATTTGGACCATGCGCGTAAGTTGGAGTCTGTTGGGCAGTTGGCAGCGGGAATTGCGCATGAAATAAATACGCCAACCCAATATGTGGGTGATCATGTTGGCTTTTTGAAGGCTGCTTTTGAAGATGTTATGCAATTGCTTGAAATGTATCAGGACTTACAAGTGCAGCTGGCAAAAGCCGGTGGCTTTGCCGAGTTATGTGAGAAAATCGATGAGGTAAAAGATGAGATTGATCTTCCTTTTATTCAGGAAGAAGTGCCCGTGGCATTTGATAATAGCCTCGATGGGGTGACTAAAATCAGCGAGATTGTGAAAGCAATGAAGGGATTTTCTCACCCTGGAGATAGGACTAAGCAATTGTCGGATTTAAATAGGGCTATAGAAAATACAATAACCGTATGTCGTAATGAATGGAAGTATGTAGCAGATTTAACGTTGGATTTAGACCCTTCATTGCCACAAGTGAAATGTTTGGAAGGCGAGCTCAATCAGGTTTTTCTAAATATGGTTGTGAATGCAGCACACGCTATTGCGGATACCGACACAGTAAAAAATGGCGGGAAGGGCGAGATCAAAATAGCAACGCGAAAAATAGATGAAATGGTCGAAATTATAATAAGTGATACTGGGCCTGGTGTGCCTGAGGAAATACAAAATAAAATATTTGATCCTTTCTTTACGACAAAAGCAGTAGGTAAAGGCACTGGCCAAGGGTTATCGATTGCGAGGTCTATTGTTGTTGATAAGCATGGTGGTGATATAGGCTTTTCCATTCTTGCCGAGGGTGGAACCCGGTTTGTTATATGCATACCAATCGATGATAGCCAGGCTTCTGATGAAGGAGATGTAGATGAAAAAATGTGTGCTGTTTGTTGATGACGACCCAAAAATATTGCATGGGTTGAAGTTAACACTAAGGCCTTTTCGTAAAGAGTGGGATATTCATTTTGCTAATTCTGGCGAAGAAGCATTGGATTTTTTGCAAGGTAACAGTTGTGATTGTATTGTGTCGGACATGCGTATGCCAGGCATAGATGGTGCTGAGTTCCTATTGCAAGCTAAAAAGCTGGCACCAGCAGCACATCGCTTTGTGTTGTCCGGCCATGCTGATGAGGAGCCTATTTTTCGTTCAGTGCCAGTCACGCATCAGTTTATATTGAAACCCTGCTCGTCAGATAAAATTGTTGAAAAAATAAAAAATGCTTTCGATATTGACTCATTGCTTAGTGGAACCACATTGAAAACAGTTATTGGTAATATTGATCACTTGCCATGTCGACCACAGGTTTATGCGGATGTTTGTGCTAAGTTAGAAGCTGAAGACAGCTCCCTGGAGGATGTTGCTGTCGTCATTAGCGAGGATATTGGCTTGAGCAGTGGCATTCTTAAAGTAGTTAATAGTGCCTTTTTTGGTTTGCCGCAAAAAATCAACCAAGTGAAGGATGCTGTCGCATTTTTGGGTGTGCAGACAGTCAAAAGCCTAGTGCTGATGCATGGCGCGCAAAGTAGTTTTCCAGTCAAAGACCAGTCAGGCTTTTCGTTTGATAATGAGCACCGGCTGTCAATGCAAACTGCTACGGTAGCAAAAGCCATTGCCAATGCTCTGGGTTTGCCACAAGTTGAAGAAAGTTTCACAATCGCTATGCTGCACCGTATTGGGCGCTTGATTATGGCGCAATATATGCCAGATAAATTTCAGCAGCTGCTGGAAGCCCTGCCATCTGCAGAAGTAAGTCTGGGAGAACTGGAAAAGCAGTATATTGGGGTAACGCATGGTCAGTTGGGCGCCTATTTATTAGGGCTGTGGGGCATACCTATGCCCTGTGTGCAAGCTGTTGCGTATCACAAAGCACCCTGGGATATGCCGCATGAGCAAGCCGAGTTAGTGGATGTTCTCTATATAGCCTGCAATTTGGTTGAATATAATGACTTATTGGTGCAAGAGAAAGTGGAGTATAAGGATATTTTTGACTTGGACTATTTAGAAAAACTCGACTTAGCCGATAAATTAACGCAGTGGCAGAAGTTAGTTGATGAGTAAGGTTGGTATTTAAAATACATAACAGCTTGATGTATTTACTTTTTTGATAGCATTATATGTAGGAGTGTTTGGTTATATTATGGCGAAAAAGGACCTTCCGCAAATTCTGTGTGTAGATGATGAGCCCAAGGTGTTGTCGGGGTTAAAGTTGCAATTACGCGGTAAGTTTATTGTTCATACAGCGGCTAGTGGTCAATTGGGCCTACAAATTCTTGAGGAAAATAAATCAATTCCCGTCGTTGTTTCTGATATGCGTATGCCAGAAATGGATGGTGCGGCGTTTTTATCAGCTGTCAGACAGCGTTACCCTAATACAATTCGTCTGTTATTAACAGGACAGGCTGATCTTGAATCAGCCGTTGCTGCGGTCAATGAAGGCCAGATATTCCGTTTTATGATGAAGCCCTGTCCAACAGATATGCTTTTGATGTCGCTTAATGCGGCTGTTGAACAGCATCGTTTGCTGAACTTGGAGAAAGAGCTGCTTGAGAAGACGCTGCAAGGTAGTATTAAAGTATTAACAGATATCCTTAGCCTGATTAACCCTATTGCATTTAGTCGTAGTTCGCGTGTAAGGCGTTTCGTTGCCCATATGGTGGGCAAACTGAACTTGCCAAACAAGTGGCAATTTAATTTGGCTGCAATGCTGTCACAAGTGGGTTGTGTCACGGTGCCTGCAGAAGTGTTGGCCAAAGTTTATGCAAGCCAAGCCTTGGACGATGAGGAACAAATTCTATTTGATTCTCACCCTACAATTGGCCATGAATTAATTGCAAAAATCCCTCGTTTGAAATTAGTTGCTGAAATGATCCGTTATCAACGGCAAACCAAAGAAGAACTCGCAGAATGCTCGTTTGAAGAGCTTGATAATGCCCGCAAGGGAGGGGTGTTATTGAAAGTGGCACTAGGCTTGGACAGACAACTAACATTGGGTGAAAAGATACAATCTGGGCTGAATAAACTGCGTATGGAGTCTGAGGAATACCCGGCGGAGTTGTTGGATTTGTTGATGGATGTGCAGGATATTCAGACGCAAGAGATATCTAAGCTCGTCAATGCCAATGAGTTAACATCATCGATGACGATTGATGAAGATATCCGTGGCAGTAATGGTGCCTTGTTGGTTTCCAAAGGACAAGATGTGACTGAAGCGATTAGTATTCAATTAAAAGCAGTTGCAGCAAATAAAGGTTTGCAAGAACCGTTTCGTGTTGTTATTCATCAGTAAACTTGCTGAAATTGATTGTCTGCACTTTACTGGTATATAAGGCCCAATAAGCTATAGAAAAGAGTGATGTGTATTGAGTTTGAATTGTTTGCCTCTTTAGGTGATTGCTGGGTCGATTGGGTCTACCAGATCGAAATATAAATCGCGATTTGGCTATCGCTTTTATATAGTTCAAAGTCACTGGTATAAGCTCTGGTATGTTCTGTGTCTTCTGCAGAGAAGTAATCCCATATCTTAAGCCATGTTTCGAAGACTATCTCAGGCATTTTCCCTTGCGCCTCAAACACAAGATACTTTCCACCTATGACTTCAGACGTAGCCAGGTCGTCGGGTACCGTGGTGTCTGGTTTAATTTCGACACCCGCTAAAACCGTGTACTTACCATTTAGGTCTGATTCGTAATCAGTGTATAAGCCATAAACAGGAAAGCCATCAATTTTTTTGTTAAGGATTTCTGTATAGAAGTTATCCCATAATGTGGGTAATTTGCTTTTGTCAGACTCTATCTCTACTGCATTGCTGGTTCTAATGCTTATGCCAGCAATCTTTTTTGGGGTGAGCATTGCTACTTTCAAAGTATTTACTCCATTGGTATTTGCTAAGCAAGGCAAGCTGATAAGCACAAAGCATATCAATAAATATCTCATGGCGTTGCCTAGTACTGCTGTGAAAAAATTCAAAAGCATTAATATTTAATGAAAAAAATAATAAAAATATAGATCTTATTTCAATTGCCCTAAAAGGGGTTGTTGTTAGACCAAATTTAAGCAGCTACAACTTATTTCTGTATTTGCGTAAAAACTTATCGACCGCAACAGCCCCTGCCCGAACCAAGGCTTCACCGCTGGTGTCGCCATCTACTAGCCATTTTTCTGTATCTTCTCGAACTGCGTCTTTCACGCCGGGAACTTTTTTCAATGCATTGCTAAGGTCATTCTCAAGAATGCCGGCATAAGGTTCTTCGCGAATAAAGGCAGCTGCGCCAAAGTCAACAGCCCAAGGAAAAGTGGCTTGATCCCATTTAACCGCACTAACGGTTTGCAGGTCTTTATCGGTCAGTTTACAGGCTCGATACCACTGTTCTAATACCTCTTCATCAGGCTTCTTGTTTTGTTTAACGATAATAGATTGTGGTTTTTTAATTCGATGACTGCCGTTGTGAATTTATTGCCTTTTACAAATTGCCATCCCAGTGCCATGCTGCCAGGACCAAAAAATAAAATACACAGGAAGCCCGTGAGTTTTGGTATTAGTCCATTTTGAGTGATAGCAAAAATACCTAGTATGACAAAGCCAATACTGAGCAATAGCATGAAAAATAAATTTAACGTGCTTGGCTGGTTTTTCATGTTGAGTATTTGTAAGAATAAATGGATAGCCTAGGGGTAGCCAGCCGTCTATAAATATGACTAGGTCTTATTTATTCCGGCAGGCGTTACCTAATGAATTAGGGGCGGCTACGTAGTAGCCGTCCCACTAGCTTCATTTGTTATATAATGAAATGTTGCTATAAAGGCTTAACGTTAGTAGCGCATGGGCCTTTTTGCCCTTGGCCAATATCAAATTCTACCTTTTGTCCATCATTTAGTGATTTGTATCCACTAGCTTGTATTTCAGAATGATGAACAAATAAATCTTTGCCTCCATCATCTGGCGTAATAAAACCAAAGCCTTTATCAGCATTAAACCACTTAACTGTACCTGCGCTCATTTAAATTCTCTTCTGTTTTCGGTGAGTTTTTAAATACCAATCTCGCTATCACCATTACGATATTGGTCTTTGAATTATTCGCAAAACAGCTTAGATTAGCAGCCTTGCTTGTTAGCTTGCATTAATAAGATCTTCAAAATCAGCTTCCACTATAACTTTGCAGTTGGCTTCTTGTAAGGCACTGATAACTATTTTGGCCAAATCAACCTGATTATCAATCGTTATCTTGTTGTTTACAGGTGAAAACTTAACTATATAAGGGAAACGTAACCAATCACCCATGCCCTCTTTTGAGGCAGCCTCATCATAATCTGGGTTGCGAATCATTTCAGCATGGTGTGTTTTTTGTTCATCTAACATTGATCCACAAAAAGCGATATCCCATTCATCGCCATAAACATAAAAGCTAAAATCACTAGGGGAGTTGTTTTTCATTGTAACCTAACTAGATATATGCAAAATAAGTTCTATTATCTGATAACAAAAGCATTTGTCTGTTAAATTCCATTTTAATCACCGTCTTTTCAGTAATTTCAATGACTTACCATTTTTACTAGAGCGTTATACAGCAAGCGCTACTATTCTCAATGAGTACAGCCTATATGTCATTAATAAGCTAAATATTGAAAACTTCAATGTTTTCAAGTTATTAAATATTGTGCCACTTTTCATACAATTTATGCTCTGCTATATAATAAACACAAACCGAGCACCCAAACAAGCTTTGTTGGTTTATGCTAGGCACTGAGTGACAAGCAGGAAAAGCGTTATTAGTGGACAGAGAAAGTAAGCCAGCAAGGCTTATATTCCAATTGCATTTTATCGATAAAATATGCGCCTAAAATATAAGCCGAATCGGTTATTTTATTTGTTCTAAAACAAGCCGTTTAACAATACTCTCGTGGTTCACCGTTGCCCACAACATTCTCCACGCAGCGCCCACACAACTCAGGGTGTTCACTGTGGCTGCCCACATCTTCGCGATGATGCCAGCAACGTACACACTTAGGATGTCCCGAAGCGGCAGTGCTAATATAAAATGCGGTGCCATTGGCGAGCGTGGCTTCACTGGCACTCTCTGGGCGCTGTTCACTTTTGTGTAAGCGTGCATAAGAGGTGATAAAGGCAAAGCGCAACTCATCGCCGAGAGAGACTAATGTCTCGTAAAGTTCACCATCGCAGTACAAATCGATTTCGGCATCGAGTGATGAACCAATGCTGCGCGCTTCGCGCAGGCTTTCGAGTTGTTTGTAAACCAGTTCGCGTACTTCCAAAATGGTTTGCCAGAAGTTGGCATCCATTTTGTTATCGCCACTAACTTCGCCCCAGTTTTGGTACCAGCTCTCTAAGTGTACGCTTTCACTGCGTTCGCCTGGAATGAGTTCCCAGGCTTCATCGGCGGTGAAGCTTAAGATCGGTGCTAGCCAGCGCACCATCGCTTCGGCCACATGATAGATGGCTGTTTGTGCTGAGCGTCTGGCGCGACTATTGGTTTGCGTGGTGTATTGGCGGTCTTTAATCACATCGAGATAAAAGCTGCCCATGTCCACTGCACAGAAGTTATGAATAAGCTGATAGATACGATGGAACTGGTAATTGTCATAAGCGTCGAGAATTTGCACTTGCAAGCGTTTGGCGTTATCCACTGCCCAGCGATCCAGTGCCAGCATATCCTTGCTTGCCAATAAGTCATTGGCAGGGTCGAAGCCGTTTAAGTTGGCTAATAAAAAGCGCATGGTGTTACGCATGCGGCGATAAGAGTCCGCCATACGTTTGAGGATTTCTTCTGAAACACTCATTTCGGTGCTGTAGTCGGTTGCTGCAACCCATAAGCGTAAAATATCAGCGCCCATGGTTTTAAATAAGTCTTGTGGCGAAATCGTATTGCCCAAAGACTTTGACATTTTCTCGCCTTTACCATCAACGGTAAAGCCATGTGTTAACGCCGTTTTATACGGCGCTTGACCATGTATCGCTAAAGCGGTTAACAAAGACGATTGAAACCAGCCACGGTGTTGGTCTGAACCTTCTAAATATAAATCAGCCGGTGGTGGGCGCAGTTCGTCACCACGGCGCTCTAGCACAGCCGCGTGGGTTACGCCTGAATCAAACCATACATCTAATGTGTCGGTTACTTTGCGATACTGCTCAGCCTCTGTTCCCAAAAGGTCAGCAGGCTCGAGTTCAAACCAGGCTTCGATACCTTGTTGTTCAATCAGCTTAGCCACTTGTTCAATTAATGCCGCTGTGTTGGGGTGTAGTTCCTCGGTTTCTTTATGAATAAATAAAGTAATTGGCACGCCCCAGGTGCGCTGACGTGAGATACACCAGTCAGGCCGGTTATTGAGCATCGCTTCAATACGCTTTAAACCCCAGTCTGGCATCCAGTTAACAGTGTCGATAGCGGCCATGGCTGCATCACGCAGTTGCTGCTGTTGCATGCTGATAAACCACTGCGGCGTGGCGCGAAAGATAATCGGCGTTTTATGACGCCAACAATGCGGATAGCTATGGCGCAGTTTTTTTGCTAACAGCAGGCTGCCATTGCCTCGCATGTGTTCAATGATTGGCTCATCGGCTTTTCTTACATGCAGGCCAGCGAATAGTTCGGTATTGGGTAGAAACACACCGTTATCGCCGACAGGATTATCCACTGGCAGGTCGTATTGTAGGCCAACTTGATAATCTTCCTGACCATGGCCTGGTGCGGTGTGTACTGCGCCGGTACCGGCTTCGGTAGTGACATGCTCACCCAAAATCACCGGCACTTGGCGATCATAAAAAGGGTGTTGCAATTGCAAGCCTTCGAGTGCCTGGCCTTTACATTGGCCGAGCACTGTGTGGTTTTCAAACTCATAACGTTGTAGGCAGCTTTCAAGCAAGGCTTCGGCCAAGATAAATCGGTGGCCTGCACTTTCCAGCAGCACATAGTCCAGCTCAGCATGCACCGCGACTGCCTGGTTAGCTGGCAGGGTCCAGGGTGTCGTGGTCCAAATCACCATGGCAACCTCGTTGCCATCATCAACGCCAAACTTGGCATTGAAGGCAACGCTATCGGCTGCCTTGAACTTCACATCAACCTGATTCGAGGTTTTGTCTTCATATTCCACTTCGGCTTCGGCCAACGCTGAGCCGCAGTCTGTGCACCAGTGCACCGGCTTATAGCCTTTGGCTAAATGGCCATTGTCGATAATGCGGCCCAGGGCGCGCACAGTATCGGCTTCAAACTGGAAGTCCATGGTCTGGTAAGGTTTAAACCAGTCACCCAGCACACCTAAGCGGATAAAGTCTTTGCGCTGTTTGTCGACTTGCTTGCTGGCGTAGGTGCGGCAGGCCTTGCGAAACGCCGAAGGGCTGACTTTTACCCCGGCTTTGCCGACTTTCTTCTCAACCTGCAGCTCAATCGGCAGGCCGTGACAGTCCCAGCCGGGCACATAAGGCGCGTTAAAGCCGCTTAACGTTTTGCTTTTTATAATGATGTCTTTGAGAATCTTGTTAACTGAGTGGCCAATATGAATATCGCCATTGGCATACGGTGGGCCATCATGCAGGATAAAGGTATCGGCTGTCGCGCGGGCGGCGCGTATTTTTTCGTATAAACCGCTGCTTTGCCATTGCTCCACTCGCTTAGGTTCACGTTGGGCAAGGTTGGCTTTCATTGGAAAAGCGGTTTTGGGAAGATTCAGAGTGTCTTTGTAGTCTGTCACGTGCGTCTTTTGGCCCATTGGCATTGGTTAAAAATCAGAGTGCGCAAGATTACAGAAAATACAGAAAAAGTCATCCTTTGTTGAAAAATTGCTGGGCTTGTTCGGCATCTTGATGGATTTGAGCGACCAGGGTTTCCACGGAGTCGAAACGCATCTCCTCGCGCAGCTTGTGTTTGAAATAGACATCCACATATTCCCCGTAAATACTGCGGTCAAAATCAAACAGGTGGACCTCCAGCAAGCATTGCCCCGGACCAAAGGTGGGGCGCACGCCCAGGCTGGCAACCCCAGGCAGCTTCTGTGCGGCTAAACCAGCAACTTCCACCGCAAAAACCCCCATTAATGGGGTTTGGCGACGATTGAGGTGAATATTGGCAGTGGGATAGCCCAGCTCGCGGCCACGTTTGTCGCCATGGCTGACCCGGCCCGACATATGATAATCACGGCCCAGCAGCTGACTGGCTGCCAGCATATCGCCAGCACCCAGTGCTGTGCGAATGCGGGTGCTGCTGACGCGCTCCCCAGCTAACAGGCGTGTGCTTTGCGCGGCCACTGTAAAACCATATTGATTGCCAAAGCGTTGTAGCATGGCCATATCACCCCGGCGGCCCTGGCCAAAGCGGGTGTCATCGCCCAGCACAATATGTTTAATGCCCAGTCCTTGATGCAGAATATCGGTGATAAATGTCTCCGCCGACATATTGGCAAACTCAGCATTAAAACAGCTGCAAAAGACGCGTTGTAGCCCTAGGCCCGATAAAATAGTGAGCTTTTCACGCAGGCGTGTCAGCCGGGGCGGCGCATTGGCAGGTTGAAAAAACTCACGCGGTAAAGGTTCACTGGTAATCAGAACGGCGGGCAATTGCTGCTGCTGAGCACAATCGAGCAGCTGTTCAATCACATATTGGTGGCCTAAGTGCACACCATCAAAGCTGCCCAGGGTGGCAACGCAGCCATGATGCTGGGGTTTGAGGTTATGCTGTCCACGAATCAGTTCCATCAATATCTTTGAGCTAGCTGTGGTTACGAAAGTGCTTTAAGCGGATACCCGCCAGCCATAGCAAAACAAAATAGCCTATGCCAGCGCTGGCGATCAGCAGCGTTAGCTGCCAGGCCCGTTGCCAGGCATTCCAGTCCATCCATTGTGAGATAGACGGGGTGAAATATAACAAACCCGCAACCATTAAGCTCAGGCCGGGTAACAGCTGCAAGAACAGTTTACTCCAACCCTGTTGCGGCTGATACACCTGCTCCTGGCGTAAGCGGCGGTATAGCATGCCTGCCTGAGCCCAGGCCGAGAGCGCTGTGGCCAGGGCTAGGCCCGCATGGGCCGGTGCCCATTCAGTATAGAGCAGTGTGACCACGAGAATGATGTTGAAAACCATATTTAATAGCATGGCACGAATGCCGATTTTCACTGGCGTTTTGGTGTCTTGTCGTGCGAAAAAGCCCGGGGCCAAGACCTTCACCAGAATAAAAGCAGGCAGGCCAACCGCATAGGCCACCAGGCTGACAGTGGCCATGCGTGTATCGACTGCTGAGAACTCACCATATTGAAATAAGGTGGTTAATGCCGGGCCAGCCAATAGCATTAAGCCCAGCATGGCTGGCAGGCTGATTACCAGGGTCAAGCGCAGCGCCCAGTCGAGGTTTTTCGAGAAGGCTTCGCTATTTTGTGAGGCATGTTTGCGCGACAAGCTCGGTAGAATAACGGTGGCAACCGCAATACCAAATACGCCCAGTGGAAACTCTACCAGGCGGTCGGCAAAGTACAGCCAGCTTACACTGCCTGCCACCAGCAGGGAGGCAATCACCGTATCGAGCAGCAGGTTAATTTGCACCACAGCGGAGCCTAGAATCGCCGGTAACATCAGTTTCACCACCTTTTGTACGCCGCTGTGTTGCCAGCGCCAACGTGGTCTTGGCAGTAACTTGAGCCGTAATAAAAAGGGTATTTGAAAGGCCAGTTGGGCAATGCCGGCAAACAAAGCGCCCCAGGCCAGTGCCATAACAGGCACTTCCAGTTGCGGGCTTAGCCAGATCGCGCAGCTGATCAGGGTAATGTTCAACAGGGCTGGCGTGAAAGCGGGCACTGCAAAGCGGCCGTAACTATTTAATATGCTGCCTGCCAGCGCTACTAGCGAGATAAAAAACAGGTAAGGGAAAGTCAGTCGCAACATGCTGCTGGCCAGTTCATAGCGCTCTGGCTCATCAGCAAAGCCCGGGGCAAACAACAGTAACACCAGCGGGGCGGCAGTCACGCCAATGGTGGCAACCAGTAGTAGTAGGCCGCCCAGACAGCCAGCAATATGGTTAACCAGATCTTTGAGGGCGTTGAAATCTTTATGTTCTTTGTACTCAGCAAAGACCGGCACAAATGCCTGCGAAAAGGCGCCTTCAGCAAACAGGCGGCGGAAGAAGTTGGGGATTTTAAAGGCGACGAAAAAGGCATCGGTTGCGGCATCTGCACCAAACAGGCGGGCAACAACCATATCCCTTAAAAAGCCTAAAATACGCGAGAGCAGGGTCATGCTGCCGACCGTGCTGCTGGCGCGCAGCAGGCCAACGCTGGGGCGAGCTTTGTCTTGTGGCGCCGAGTTGGGTGTTGCTGAATCTGTGGAGCCTGATTCTTTTTTGGTATTCAATAGTGGTCCGGTCTAGCGATAAAGTCAGCGAAAATAAAGTGTTAGGGACCGAAGTCTACCGGCTAATTGCGCTGCTGTAATCATTCTCAGCATTATTCTGAGTAAGGCCAGCTTATTGACACAGTCTATGGGGAAGGTCATTGACAAGCCTGGCAATAGCTGGGATAATCGCGCCCCTTCATTTCCCCAAGGGTTGGCTGAAAAGGTTATTTAGCCGCTTCGGGAAGGTTTTTTTAGCGTTATTTAAACGGTTTATTTATAGGTGTAAATGTGGCTAATTCAGCTCAAGCAAAAAAACGTGCCGGACAGGCAGAAAAACGCCGTCAATTAAATGCGGGTCAGCGCTCACAGTACCGTACTGCGATTAAGAAAGTCCTTAAAGCGGTAAAAGAGGGTGATAAAGCAGCTGCCAGTGAAGCTTTTAAGCAGGCTGTGCCAGTGCTTGATAGCATGGTGAATAAAAATATTTTGCATCGCAACAAAGCCGCTCGCCATAAGAGCCGCTTAAACAGCCATGTGAGAGCCTTAGGCTAAGCAACGCTGTTTTTTATGAATTTAAAAAAGCCGACTTTTTCTAAGTCGGCTTTTTTTGTGTCTGTGATGTTTGTTGTATCGAGTGTAGATGCCGCAGATAGTGTATGTGTAAATACGAGCGTCGTTGTTGCCAGCGTAAAGCGGATTTGCGATAGCATCTTTAGTAAAAGCGTATTGTTGAATAAATGTCAGTGTATTTTTCTGACTTGCTGTCAGCAAATTACTTTTACAAAAATATGACCAAAGATGAGAGAATATTTTTTTCGTCTAGCAATTAACACTTATTTATAAAAGCGCTTGCTGATGAGTTCTTATGATTACTTTTTTGAGTATGGATAGTTACTGGTAATAGAAGTAATTTACTTGAACCCGCTTACACGCCAACTGATATTTGTATATTTATAAACATTATTGCCGCTTTGTCAGCAGGATAAAATAAAAACCCTATTTGAGAATTTTGTTGTCGTAGTATTACTAATTAGTTGGTAAACTATTACTCAACAACTGAATAAGGTTTGAATCAGAATAAATCTTGAGTTGTTTTTTTGGAGCTGTAAGCCAGTACAATCAAGATCGATCTTTGATATTAAGTTTTCTTATATTAATTGGGAACTTATCAGATTGTCGGCTGACTAAGCAGAGACTTGCGGCAAGTGACGCCGCATATTCCATCGGGAGTCAGCCATGGATGGTAAGTACTAGGATTGGTACTTCCGGGTTATACGCCTACTCAAATAATAATTATTACACCCGTTATTAAGCTGCTTCGCTCAACAAGAGTGTGGTGGCTTAATAACAACTCTAAGCATATCTTTTCATAACCCTACTAATAGCGCTTGGTTACTACAAGGTTGTCGCGATGAATCAGTTCGGCTTCATCTTCATAACCAAGAATATCAGCTAATGCCTGACTGGCTTGGCCTTTTATTTTGTGGGTCTCATCTGCGTTATAGTTAATTAAGCCGCGCGCGATTTCTTCACCTTTGGTGTTGATGCACTTCACCAAATCACCACGATTAAACTCGCCACTGACTGACTTAACGCCTACCGGCAGTAAGCTGCGGCCAGTTTTGCATAATGCTTTAATAGCACCTTCATCAAGCTCAAGTTGACCCTTAGGTACAAGGTGGCCAGCTAACCATTGTTTGCGAGCGGCTAATGGTTCTTGATTGGCTGTTAACAATGTACCTAAGTCTTCACCCTGGAGTATACGCAGCATGCTATTGTCGACGCGGCCTGACATGATGACGGTGTCAGTACCGGAGCGTGCAGCCAGGCGTGCAGCAGAAATTTTGGTGGCCATGCCGCCACGACCGAGTTGGCCTACCGTCGGGCCGGCCATCGCTTCTAACGAAGTATCGCTTACTGTTGCTGAAGAAATTAGTTGCGCATCAGGATTGCTGCGTGGATCAGCATTAAACAAGCCTTGTTGATCGGTAAGAATAATGAGTAAATCAGCTTCAATGAGGTTGGCAACCATCGCAGCCAGAGAATCATTATCACCAAACCGAATTTCTTCTGTTGCCACCGTATCATTCTCATTAACAATTGGCACAATGCCTTGTTCGAGTAAGGTGATTAATGTGCCACGCGCATTCAAATAACGTTTGCGATTAGCCAGATCATCATGTGATAACAATACCTGTGCTGTTAATAAATTGTGTTGTTTAAATGTGCTTTCATAACATTGTACTAAACCCATTTGTCCAACGGCTGCGGCTGCTTGTAGTTGGTGTAAGGCAGCAGGACGTTTTGACCAGCCAAGACGCGCCATACCTTCGGCCACTGAGCCAGAAGAAACCAGAATAAGTTGTTGGCCGTTTTCGATCAGCTGGGCCATTTGTTCTGCCCAACCGCGAATGGCATCGCTTGCCAAGCCCAGGCCATCTTGTGTGACTAATGAGCTGCCAATTTTTACAACCAGGCGGCGAGTGTTATTCAGTGCTTTGCGTGTGCTGTTCATGAGTTTCTAATCGTTGTTCTTCTATGTGTTGCATAATTTTAAAACAAATGTCTTCCGTGCCTGCTTTGCTCAAGGCTGACATTTTAAACACAGGGCCTTGCCAGTCCAGTGCCTGAATGACCTCAGTACATAAAGTCTCTGCCTGTTCCGCGGGGAGTAAATCGGTTTTGTTAAAGACTAACCAGCGCTCTTTGTTGGCAAGCTCGGCGTTAAACTTGGCAAGCTCTTGGATAATGGTATTGGCATTCTCTGCCGGGGTGGAGCCATCATAAGGCACAAGATCAACGATATGCAAGAGTAAGGCTGTGCGCGATAAATGCTTAAGAAACTGCACGCCTAAGCCGGCACCTTCTGCCGCACCTTCGATAAGACCAGGGATATCTGCAACGACGAAGCTGCGATGTTGCTCAACTTTTACCACGCCTAAATTGGGGTATAAGGTGGTAAAAGGGTAGTCTGCCACTTTAGGCTTGGCCGCCGAGACTGCTCTGATAAACGTGGATTTTCCGGCGTTAGGCAAACCCAGTAGTCCCACGTCGGCCAGTACTTTTAGTTCTAATCGTAGGTCCCGGCTTTCACCGAGACTGCCTTTGGTAAATTGCCTAGGCGTGCGGTTTACTGAGCTTTTATAGCGAGTATTGCCTAAGCCATGAAAGCCACCTTGGGCCACCAGCAGGGTCTGCTCGACCTCGGTTAAGTCACCTATCAGCTCTTCGGTTTCGGTGTCGTAAGCGAGCGTGCCAACAGGCACGGGGATATATAAATCATCAGCACCTGCACCCGTGCAGTTACGACCGTTGCCGGGTTGACCATTGCCCGCTTTAAAGCGGCGCACATGGCGAAAGTCCGCTAAGGTATTGAGGTTACCGTCAGCAATAAGATAGACGCAGCCGCCATCACCACCGTCGCCGCCATCTGGGCCGCCAAACTCAACATATTTCTCACGACGAAAGCTAACGCAGCCATCGCCGCCTTTGCCAGCTTGTACGTGAATGGTGGCTTCATCAACAAATTTCATGATTACTTCGCATCTTTTGAATTAAGGTGAACGATACCCGAAGGGCAGCTGAACATACAGCGCTAAAGGCTTTTTATAGCACTTTGCCCATACTGATCCGAGGCTCACTATGAAAGCCGAGCTTTTCATAAAAGCTCACTACCGCCGCATTATCAGCGCGCACCTGCAGGTTTAGTTTACGGCAGCCAGTGGCTCGTAATGCTTGCTCAGCATGTTCTACCAGTTGCCGGCCCACGCCTTGCTGTCGAAAGTCAGCTGCAACAGCCAGTGAGTATAACCAGCCGCGATGGCCATCATAGCCGGCCATAATAGTGCCGATAATACGGCTGTTTTCGGTGGCGACAAACAATAGCTCTGCTTGATGTTGTAGCTTATCGTTGAGCATGGTGCTTGGTTGATTATAGTTGCCATGCTGGCCGAAAACCTCTGTCCACAGGCCGATGACATCAGCGTGATCGCTTGTTTGTATATTTCTGATATGCATTTTCGATCTCCATAACGCAAAAACCCTGCCGAAGCAGGGTTTTTGTGAATCGTATTGAAGGCTGTTATTAAGCGGGGATGATATTGACAAATGTCCGCTTGTTAGGGCCTTTCACTTTAAACTCTACCGTGCCGTCGGCTTTAGCGAACAATGTGTAGTCTTTACCGCAACCAACATTGTCGCCAGGGTGAAATTGTGTACCGCGTTGGCGTACAATAATGTTGCCTGCTTTCACTTGCTCACTGCCGTAGCGCTTTACACCTAGTCGTTTCGAGATGGAATCGCGGCCGTTACGAGTACTACCGCCTGCTTTCTTATGTGCCATTGCTAAATCCTCGTTAAATCCAGCTGATGAACTATTCAGCAGCTGCCAGTTCTTTTGCTTGTTCAACCCAGTTATCGCGCTCAAAGCGGCCTGCCAGGCTCAATTTCTCTTCAATTTCGGCAATTTCCGCAGCGCTCATTTGTGCGATTTGCGCGAAGCGGAAAATCCCAGCTTCATTCAGTTTTTCAGCCAGTTTAGGGCCAACGCCACTAAGTTGTTTCAAGTCATCAGCTTCAGCTGCAGTGCTTGTGTCAGCGGCTGCTTTGGCTTTAGGCGCAGGCTTTGGCTTGCTGGCTGCTTTGCCGCCGATCGCTGTGATTTCCACTTCAGTGTAATCCTGGCGGTGGCCTGCCTGCTTGCGATGGTGCTTACGGCGCTTGAATTTGATGATTTCGATCTTTTTGCCACGGCCGTGCTTGACGACATTGGCAGCAACGCTGGTGCCTTCAATCAGTGGCGTGCCAACCTGAATATTGCCACCATCGGCAATCAGGAGCACTTCCTCAAAAGAAATTGCATCACCCTCAGCTGCCGTGAGCTTTTCAACGCGAATGGTGTCGCCCTGAGAGACTTTATATTGTTTACCACCAGTTTTAATAACAGCGTACATCTTGCTCGATTCCGTATTGCTTGCCAGCCGTCCCGTAAAGGCCAAAAAAGGGCTGACTTGATGAAAAAAGGTCCGCGATTCTAGCGGGTTGCTGGCCCCAGGTCAATGCTAATCAAGGGTTTTTGGAAGGAGTCGCGCTTGTGGTGGGTAATTGGCCAGGTGCGTGCGGAACAGGGGCAGATCCGCTGAGGTAATAGCCCAGAAGCTTTGCTGTCAGTGGGCATGCCGGGCCGCAGTAGGGGGCTGGCGATCTTAAGAGACGGTTTTGCTGGATTTTGCGGGTGGCTAGAGTTTGACAGCGGCGGTGCTGGGCTCTAGGATGCGAGCCTGCCTATAAGCCCACCTTTATTTAATGTAATTAGGTTTTAAATCATAGATGGATGAGTCCAACATCATAGCGCCGGTAGTCGCCGATATGGGTGCCGTTAACCAGTTGATTCAACAGCGCCTGCAATCCGATGTGGTGCTAATTAATGAATTATCAAGATATATCATCAATAGTGGCGGCAAGCGCTTGCGTCCATTACTGGTATTGCTGGCTGCCAGAGCTTGTGCCTACGATGCTGAGCAGCATATCCAGCTAGCGGCGATTGTTGAATTTATCCATACCGCCACACTACTGCATGATGATGTTGTGGATGCATCTGATTTACGCCGGGGTAATGAGACTGCTAATGCTGTGTGGGGTAATGAGGCCAGTGTTTTAGTCGGGGACTTTCTATACTCACGAGCGTTTGAGATGATGGTTGAGCTGGGCAATATGCGTATTTTAGATGTATTGGCACATGCGACGAATACCATAGCCGAAGGTGAAGTTTTGCAGCTATTGAATGTGCATAATCCTGAAACAACCATAGAGCAGTATTTAAAGGTCATTTTGAGCAAAACTGCCAAGTTATTTGAGGCAGGCGCGCAATTAGGTGCTATCGTGGCAGGCCAGCCTGCTGAGGTAGAGCGGGCGCTGGCCGCCTATGGCTTGCATTTGGGCACTGCCTTTCAATTGATTGATGATGTATTGGATTACAGCGCGGATGTGGAAGCGATGGGCAAAAACATCGGTGATGACTTGGCCGAAGGCAAGCCCACTCTGCCGTTGATTTATGGTATTGAGCATGGCAATGCTGAGCAGTCAGCCTGTATTCGCAAAGCGATTGAAGATGGTGGGCGTGAACATATCGATGCAGTGATGGCAGCTATTCGTGAGACTGATGCGATTACTTACACGCGGTCGGTGGCGCATAAAGAGGCAGATAAAGCGCTGCAGGCCTTGCAGGTTTTACCTGACAGTGAATACCGTAGCAGCCTGGAAGATTTGGTGAAATTTGCAGTTAATCGCACACATTAGTTGTTTTGTAAGGGAACAATAGAGAAAGTATCAGCGTCTTAAGGATACTGTTTAATCACAGCTTGCAATGCTTTCAATATAGGTGTGAACATATTGTGAGGCAGTGACATAAGTTGCAATGTTTATTTTTATCATTTTATAAAGGGGAAAGTGATGAGAACATTTGTAGTACTAACCTTGTTATCCAGTTTATTGGGCTCAGTAGCATTAGCGCATGGTGGCGGACATTCGTCAAAAGCAAGTGCGACACAGTCAGTAGAGCTGACAGCAGAGACAGCAAGCTATGCCATTGGTCGTTTAGAAGGTGGTCGTGCTAAAAACCGTTTTGATGATTTAATCTTAAAAGATTTAGTGAAGGGCTATCATAAAGGTTACAAAAAGCCATTGCCGCAAGTAGAGTATGCTAAGTTAAATCAAAAGCTGTTGGACTTCGCTAATCGTAATAAACCGCTTAAGTCAGGTGCGAAAAAAGCAGACGTGATCAGCCCTAAAGAAGCAAGTTATTTTATGGGCTTGCAGCAGGGCACACGCGTAGAGTCTGGTTTTGATAAATCAATCGTGAATAAAGATTTTATAAAAGGCTTTAAGCAAGCCTATAAAGAAGGGGTTGAATCGAGAGAGTTGGCTGAATTAAATCGGCAGGTAAGAGTGTATTATCAAGCTTACCAAAGCCAGAAGTCAGTTGAGTTTTTAAAAGCCAATGCTAAACGTAAAGGCGTGGTTGTGACTGACAGTGGTTTGCAATATGAAGTAGTTAAAGAGGGTAAAGGTGAGCAACCTAAGCCTAGCGATCGTGTCAAAGTGCACTTTACCGGTAAGTTGGCTGATGGTACCTCGTTTGATGATACTCGTGGTCGCGGCTCGCCATCGAGCTTTATTGTAAAAAATGCGGTTAAAGGTTTAATCGAAGGTTTACAGTTAATGCGTCCTGGCGCTATTTATAAATTTTATATTCCAGAAGAGTTAGCGCATGTCACGCGTGGCATGACACCAAGACCGGGGACTCGACAAGCAATGATTTATGAGATGGAATTGTTAGAAATTGTTGCAGAGGCAGAGGCCAAACCTGCGGTTAGCAAAGCCAAAGTGCCTTCTCAAGAAAAGTAGCTGATTGCATAACAATTTAGTATAAGCTTTAATCATACTGTTTCTGGCCCGGCATGCCATGTCGGGCCAAGTTGTATATAGCCTCTGTGCTTTGTGTTAATAGGTGTTCATATGAAGGATAGTATGTACAAAAACGCATTAGCCAATGAAAGCCGTGACTTGTTGGAATTGGCTGCCAAACAACAAATACCCAAAGCCGAGTTTCGTGACGCGATTGTCAAACGTATCCTGGCGGCGTTTTCTGCGCGACGGCATGTATTGCTGGTAGGGCCAGCGGGAGTTGGTAAAACAGCGATTATCTATCACCTGGCGCATCAAATGCGGTTGTCGCGGCATCGGGGATTGCGTGAGCTGTCGACCTCTATTATGTTGTCGGGCACGCATTATCTAGGAGATTGGCAGTCTAAAGCCAATAGTATCATTGAGGATGCGAAACAAGAAAACAGTGTTTTATATTTTACAGATATCTGGAACTTACGAACGGTAGGCCGTACGATCAATGATCCTTCGGGATTATTAGATGCGTTCAGGCCAGCCATGTTAAGTGGCGATATTTTATTAATTGGTGAGGCTTCAAGCAGCGAGCTTGTTGCTATGCGGCAAAATGCGCAGTTCCTGCAGCTATTTGAATTAATTGATATCGAGCCTTTGAGCGCAGAACAAAATAAAGTGTTGGTCGAGGCGGAAGTAATCCTGCAAAAGCTAGATCCGGCACCGGATGCTATTGGAAAAATCTTTGACCTTTGCCAGCAATTTTTACCGCAAGCCGATGGTCCTGGCCCAGCATTAAGGCTGGTGCAACAGCTGGCGCACTACCAGCAGCAGAAAGCAGGCATTAATGAACACGAAGCCTTGGATGCGGCCTTTGTAGAAAAAGTGTTTTCTATTTATTCAGGGCTACCGCTGTTTGTTATATCGCGCAAAGTTGTAAAGCCGATACGCGAAATGCGTGATTGGTTTCGAGAAAGAGTTATTGGGCAGGAGCAGGCTGTAGAGGCAGTACTGGAAATGATTGCCTTATATAAAGCAGGGCTGCATGATCCGGCAAAGCCGATAGGTACTTTTTTGTTTATGGGGCCTACCGGTGTTGGTAAAACTGAGTTAGCGAAAGCCTTGTCGCTATTTTTATTTGGTAGTGAGAGTCGGCTATTGCGGTTTGATATGTCTGAGTTTAAAGACTTTCATGCTTTTGAAACCTTGCTGGGAGTGAATGAACAGAGTGACAAGCCTGCTCGTTTGCTTGAGCCGGTTAAATCGCAGCCGTTCCAAGTTATTCTATTTGACGAAATAGAAAAAGCGCATGCCAATGTCTGGGATTTGTTGTTGCAGTTATTAGATGAAGGGCGGCTAACGGCGCCAAAAGGTGGTACTGTAAATTTTCGTAATACAATCGTTATTGCAACATCCAATGTGGGTGCCCAAGAAATGGCGCAGTCGACCATTGGCTTTACTGAAAAAACTTCTGACATATCAGCTGCCGAATTACGTAAGCATTTAGAGCAAGTGTTTCGGCCAGAGTTAATTAATCGTTTTGCGCATATTGTGCCATTTCATAAGCTGGACAAAAGCCAGGTTAAGCATATTGCACAAAAAGAGTTGCGTCTGGTGTTGGCACGCGAAGGCATTACCTCGCGTAATTTGATCGTCGACACTGATGATGCCGTACTCGATGCGGTGGTCGAGCATGGGTATGATCAACAATACGGTGCGCGAGCCTTAAAGCGCGAGTTGCAGCGTCGTGTAGTGTTGCCTATCGCCAACTATTTGCTTGAGCATAAAGTTTATTCTGGTGCTATTTTAAAATTAGATATTGCCAGAGAAGTCACCCGCGTGCGCGTGCTGGAAACAGAAGTCAGTCGTGCAGATAAAAAACAGTCGGTTGAGGCGCAACTGGCGGAGTCTGCTAAAAAGCTCGGGCTCAATGAACTGCGCAAAGCCATGTTGGTATTGCAGCAGCGTTTACAGGCTTTGTCGGTAGGGCTGAATGAGGAGCAACTGCGTCTGCGCTTGGCGCAATATGATCAAGCACGCAATGCGGCTGACTTCTGGCATAACAGGGAGGCGGCTTACCAGCATATTCTAGCGTCAGATAAAATTGCCCGTGTGCTAGAGCGTCTTGATCGCTTGCAAAGCAATGCGCAAGCACTTGAGCTACGACTGGAGTCGGCACCGGCGCAACAAGAGCTCAGTGCAGTCAATAATCATTTGCAGCAGTTTGAAACAGACTGTGACAAAACCGAACGAGAGTTGTTACTGATCGGTGAGCAAGGTATATGCGATACCTTGTTGCAGATACAAGTGGTCGGTGAGGATAGCGCTTGCCGAGATTTACTTTATAAAACCTATATTGATTGGGCAGAGTCTCAGCATTATCAAGTGACAATTCTTTGTGAGCCAATGGTAGAAAAGGACCCGCTGGTGCTATGGTTGCGAGGTGCTTATGTGTACGGGTTTTTACGTTTAGAGGCAGGTTTGCATCGCTTACAACAAGGCGAAACAACGGCTGTTGCCCGAGTTTGTTTAGCGCCGATAAGAGACGCTGAAGCAATGGTAAAAATCGGCCAGCATGTCGCATTAAAGAAGCGAGGATGTTATGGCGGTAAGGTGCGCTCACGCTTAGAAATCATGGGGAGCCCAAATTTAATTTTTCAAAATGCGAATACCTTGGCAAAAAATTATGATTTAGCGCGTGAGTTGGGGCCTGCATGGTTGAATGCTTATCATACATGTGATGATGTTGTCCGCCGGTATCAGCTTGAGCCGTTTTTAGTCCGAGATCATTTAGTTTATTTGCGCTCAGGCAGACAAGATTTACTTAAGCCAACAAAGTTTAATGAATTGCTTGAAAAACGGCTTGATGCTAACGCTAAAAATTGATGCTTATTGTAAAAATAACAACTTGAATTTACCTAAAAAAGTTTCTTTGGAACTTTATGATAAGCTGCAATATTGAAAAAGCGTTTGTGCTTGTGGACCGTAATGCTAAACTATGCCAAATTATTTTCAGCCTGTTGGTAGTTTTGTTTTTTTCGAACTTTTTGACAGAGTGAAAGCAATTAATGATTTAAGTAGATTTTAATTAGTAGGGGTAATTTGCATGTATACAGGCACCGTTAAATGGTTTAATAACTCAAAGGGTTTCGGATTCATCGAGCCAGCAGATGGTTCTTCCGATGTGTTTGTACATTTTACGGCGATTCAAGGCGATGGCTATCGCTCTTTGAATGAGGGTCAACCTGTGCGCTATGAGGCCGAGCAAGGTCCTAAAGGTATGCAGGCGACTCGTGTAAGTTGTGAAGAAAACCAATAAATAGATTATAGCTTTTCTTGTTGATCGCAGAGCCCTGCTGATCGGCACTAATACGTTATACCATCAAACCTCTGTAGCGCTTAATGCGCTACAGGGAGATGTTGTGCAATTAGCAGCATATGCAAAATGTTTCTAGGGCTGGATATATCTCAATCCTGTTCAGCCCGGTGCTGCCGTATAAGAAATGTTATTGCACAAGCGCAGGTTGGCAAAATCATAGATGGGGCCGCCATGCTTAAGTGATGTTTATGGTAGCGTCTCGCCTATGCGCGAATTTTATACGGCACTAAAATTCAAAGGTAAAGCCGATAGATAAGGCTGTGCCGCCTAGCGGGATATTATCGATTTCAATATCTGTTTCTTGCAGTTCAATAATAAAATAACTGTTGTCGATACCTGACTCTTCGTTCAGATTGCTTGCCGAACTGACTTCTGTTTTGTCCAATAAAATCTGTAAACCCAGGCGCCAGTGATGACCGTCAGCATCGCCCTCTACTTCATCTTGATTAAGAATAGTCTGCTTATAAGAAGCTTCAGAAATGCCAGCGCCAATATACGGAACAAATATTTGTTGTTCATTGAAGATAGCTCGGTAGAGCACAAACAAATGTCTTGTTTGCTGTTCATATTCAACTTGGCCGCCAGTGCGGTTATTCAGCGGTAGATTACCAACACCATCCTCTTTAAAGCGGTCAGTAGCCAGGCCAATTTCCAGTTGGCGCAGAATTTTGTAGGCAAAAGCGAGGCCAAATTGATTGCTATGGTCATCCCCATAAAAACGTTGCCAGTCATCTAACTCAGGCTCGAAACGGCTGGCTTTTATTTCAATTGTCCAGTGTGGTTTTGTCGTGTTGCCGGGGCTGCCTTGTTGTGCCCGGACTCGCTCTGGTTCTGGCTGCAGTGTGTTCTGCTTACGGTTATCTGATTGGGTGGCAGTCGTTTCTGTTTCTTCAGGCACTGGTGCAGCTGAATGCAATGCGGCTTCCAGTGCTAGCTCTTGTTCAATGGTGATACCGTCATCTTCGTTTGCAAAAACTGCTGGTGTAAATGCCAATAGTACGATCAGTAATGCCAGTCGTCGAGAGGAATGTAATAGCACGGTAAGGCCCTTAGTGAATAGCAGTGTTAGCATACTTTTGGCGTAAGAGCAGGCTGCACAAAAATAACAGTGCCAGTAAAAGTATTTGTTGCAAGACAGAAGCTTTGGTCATGAACCAGGCTAGTCCCACAGCTGGTGTTAGCAGCAGGCCGACGGTACTGCGCAGTACTGGGCGCTTAGCGATATAGTCTGCGGCGGCTGGACTGTGTTGGTAATACCAGTTAACAAAAGCCGTGCCAGCTGTGTGTGTGAGTAAGTACTGATCACGAAAATCTCTCAGTAGCTGTACTTGAGGTTTGTCAAAGTGCCCATAAGCGGCAGTGGCAATAAAACATTGTGAGGAGCTTCCCTGGTCGGGTAGTGCTGGAAAAGGCACAACTTGTTCCGGTGTTGCACTCAGCTCATTGGATGCCAGGCTTTGTCGCTCACTGCCAAGACTGATACTTGTTTCTGGAGAGAGGACACTTTCGTTGGCGGTGCTGGCGTTATCCAGTACAGAAACCGCCAGATAGTAACGTGTATTAATCGTAGCTACCACATTGACCGAATAGCTGGCCGCGTTTTGTAGATTAGCAATTGTTGTGCTTAGTTGATCAGCGGGTACTGATACTGAGTTTTCATTAGGTGAAGTAATACCATAATTAACAATATAAGCGGTGGCATTATCAATTGCTGTCCATGTCGCGGTGAGTAATTGATTGCCAGGTTCGAGTGATAATAGTTGTGGTGCGGCGATAGCTAAATTAGGGGCTTCCAGATCATTTAGTGTAATGCTGGTGTTTGTTGGGCTATTAATTTGAATGGGGGAGACTAGCGGCATCGCAACCGCATCTTTAGCATCGTTGCCATTATAAGGCGGGCCGGATTGATCAGAGTCATAATAGACACGATAGCCTGCAACCCGATAAGCTGGATTGACATCCCAGCTTAATGTCAGGTTGAACATGCCAGTGCCAGCGGGGTCTTCACTGGCGACAGGTTGTGCTACAGGAAATGGTCTACGGTCTGCCAGTTGACCACCGTAAGCACCAGCGTCTGCGCGTGTGCTGTCGATGATATCGCTATCAGCGCTATCACCGGCATCAATGCAAGGTGAGCCGCTACGTAAATGGAAGTCACGGTTGGCTAGGCTGACAAATAAGGGTGAGCCGCTGCTTGGGTTGTCTGTGCCGACTTCATCAGCACTTTCTGAAAAGCAATTAAAAGAAATATTGCTGGTGTCGCTGGCGAAGTTTTCCAAGGTGGTCGCATTATTAGAAAAAATATTATTTTTAATGGTGGTAAAAGCCGTATCTCGAATAATCGCAGTACCGTTGCTTGAGAAAGTATTATTTAAAATGGTGGCGCTGGTATTGTCGGGCGTGTCCTCGGTTTGCATATCAGCGGCGGTGCCATTGCTATCTAGCGTAAAAACATTATTCGAGATATTTAGATTGGTGTTGTTATTCGCAGCGATGGCGCTCACAGTATTATTGTCTGGGTTGATAAATGTCAAATTTCGAATAGTGACACCATTGCTGCCGCTAATGTTGATGATAGGCGTTGAGCCAGGTGATTGCAGCCAGCAGCGTGCTGTTTCATCGCCTTGCAGCGTCAAGCCGCTTTCGCTGATAACCAGGCTTTCAACATAAGCCTGATTGCTGGGAGCAATAATAATTGTGTCATCATTATCCTGGTTGCTGGCCGCAGCGTTGATCGCCTCTTGAATAGTAACGAAATCGCCTGGGACATTAATTTCTGCGCAAACCCCAGTTGTGCCATAGAGCCATATTGCGATCAATATGGAATACGTATATATATAATAGTGCCTGAGTTGTTTATGCATTATGACAGTATAAGCCCGGATAAATCATGTAGTGTTAAATTCTGATTGACGCTGCCGATAGTAAACAAGTGCTGCTCTTATGTCGATAGAAAAGTAATACCTGGTGGGGGTAAATGACGACACTTGACAAATTAATTGCGCAAATAAGTGATCCTGAATTACGGGCGCAAATGCGATTGGCTTGGCAGCGGGAAAGTGTTGGGGCTTTGGGTTTGGCTTTTGAGCATCACCCAGTAGAGCCTGCGCATTTGCAACAGTGCGTGGTTAATATTGATAGTCGGGTGATTATGCTGGAAGAACCCAGTCGTGGTTGCTGGCGTGTGACCGCCATTGATGATGGTCTAGCAAGCTGCCGTGCTGAGCGGGGTGATGCTTATCAAACTATTGCAGTCAATAAATTGCAAGTCGTCAGTGAGCAGGATGAACAGCTACTGCCTTTATTATTGCTGCATGACAATATCCAAAACAGTTCGGCAGTATCTGCTAAATCACATGCCTTAATCGAAGCTGATAATTATTATGCATTGAAGTATTTGTTGCGCCTCTATCCCGCTCAGCTTGACTGTATTTTTATTGATCCGCCATATAATACCGGAGCGAGTGACTGGCTATATAACAATAACTATCGTGATAGCAATGATAGTTGGCCACATAGTAAATGGCTATCTATGATGCAGCATAGATTGTTAATCGCCAAACAGTTACTAAAGCCGGATGATAGCGTATTAATTGCAACCATTGATGAACATGAATTGCATCATTTACGGATGCTGTTAGAAAAAATTTTTCCTAAAGCAGTAATACAGGTAGTAACAGTGGTTATCAACCCAGCTGGGGTTTCGCAAGAGAGATTTTCCAGGGTAGAAGAATATTACCTTTTTTGTTTTTTAGGAAAAGCTGCTGTTGCAGGGGGGCAGGATGATTTGTTAAGTATGGAGAGTCGTGATGCCCAAGCTTATAAAAGTAAACCTCGTTGGAAAGATTTATTACGTTCAGGTACCAATGCCAGACGCGAAGATAGGCCTAATTTATATTACCCGGTTTATATCGATGAACAGCGCTTAGCGGTTGTTGCGGCAGGGCGTCAGCCAGAAGATAATGTTGAATATAAAGCCCTCTGGCCAGTACGCAGTGATGGTAGTGAAGGCAATTGGTCAGTAGGGCAGAGCAAGTTGCAATTGCTAATTGATAAAGGCTATGTTGCGCTAGGTGCTTTCAACGAGCAGCGACAAAGTTATGGTTTGTGTTATTTGAGTGCAGGTATAGAGAAGCAGGTTTCACAAGGCGATATCCTTATTAAAGCTTATGATGCTGTCAGTAACAAAGTGGAAATTGAATTTGCGAATATTGCGCAGGGTGATGAGAATCAACAAAAACGCATAAAAACGGTTTGGCATAGAAAGGCGCATGATGCAGGTGTGCATGGTTCGCAATTGTTAGACCATATACTGGGCCGAACAGGGTGTTTTAATTATTCGAAATCACTCTATGCCGTATGTGATGCGCTCGCTGCGGTTTTAAAGGATAAACCGGACGCTTTAGTGTTAGATTTTTTTGCAGGATCAGGTACGACCTTGCAAGCCGTCTGTTTGCTTAATGCTCAAGATCATGGGCGTCGTCGTTGTATCTTAGTGACTAATAATGAAGTAGCTGCTGAAACACAAACAAAGTTATTACAGCAACAGTTGCGTCCAGGTGATAATGACTGGGAGCGGCAAGGTATTTGCCAGCGTGTAACTTGGCCTCGATGTCGTAATAGTATTCTGGGCTATCGTGAAGATGGCAGCAGCTTGTCATTGGATTATCAGATCAGTATCAGTAAACAAACTGTATTACAAAGAAAGTTCTATTACCATCCGGCAGCTAAAGTAGGATCCTTGTCTACAGCCGTGAAAAAAAGAGAGTTTGTTGGGCGGCTGGGAAACATACCGCAAAAAAATATTAAGCAAGATACTGCTTTTATTATTGGTAAATCACAAGCAGGTACTATTCTCTTTGATGAGGAGCAGGCTGAGCAATGGCTGGTGGCTTTGTCAGGGAAGCAGCATATTGTTCATGTGCATATTATCAGTACTACTCGGCAAGGTTTTGATAGGCTTTCAATATCGGCTAATGCTGTTTTGCCGGAAACGTATGTAACACAACGACAAATGCTAGCCATGCAGCTTGGTTTTGCGGAGAATATGACATATTGGTCATTACAGTTGGTTCAAAGGCAAAAACAAAGCTTGCCAAAGGCGTTAGAAATGTTATTGCCGAGTTTGTGGTTGCAGGCAGGAGCTAGAGGTCAACGCCCTGAAGCAACAGAAATACAGCGTGCCTTTGCTGATAACTCCAATACGCTTGTGTTCTCGAAAAGTGGTTTTGCGATATTATTGTCGCTAAATGATTTGTCGGCAAGCGCAGAAACATTACAATGGTTTAATAAAATCACATGCCTTTATGTTGTATCGGATGATGAGCTGGAGATGCAACTGATTCGGCAATATATTGATGTCCCTCATATTATAAAGTTACCCATTGACTTATTCGGTGTCTATTATGTTGATGCATTGACACCTGGGAATGAGTAATACACTTATATCTTAATAAATGATAAGTATTCTGATAATGACAGTATGTTAAGTCAGTTTGCTATTCTATATTGTGTATGTGGCATTGATAAAAGTTTTAAAAAAACGAAATATTTGTCATGTGAGTGACATTATGTGCAGTTACTGTCCAGGGCTTTTAAAAGATTCTAGTCCAATAACGATTCGTGGGAGAACTGTATGATATTTCGACAAGCTGATAGGAAAATAACTTTGTCGGCGGTACTTGCATTATTGTCGCTAACAGCGGGTTCAGCTAATGCAACTTATTATGGCCATAAAGCAGTGTTTGAGCGTGTAGCTGCTTTCCCGGTGTTCTTAAATACGGATATCGAAGATGAAACCGTTGCGGAAATCGTAGCTGCCAGTGATGATGGTAATACCTTGGTTTACACAGATAGCGAGCAAGAGAACCTTGGGTTTGTTGATATTGCTAACCCAAGCAATCCGCAAGCTGCAGGTATTGTTGAATTAGGTGGTGAGCCGACATCTGTTGCTGTTGCTGGTGATTATGCCTTAGTGGCTGTGAATACATCAGCTGATTTTGTCAACACGAGTGGCGAACTGATAGTTATTAATATTGATAGTCAAACAATTGTTGCTACCTTACCTTTGTCAGGGCAGCCTGATTCGGTTGCTGTTAGTCCGGATAATCGCTACGCGGCTATTGCCATTGAAAATGAGCGTGACGAAGACCTAGGTGATGGTGAGCCGCCACAAGCGCCAGCTGGCTTTTTGGCAATTGTCGATCTGGTGGGTGAGCCGTCGGATTGGGCTGTACGCAATGTTAACCTAACAGGCCTTGCTGATCTTTTTCCAGAAGATCCAGAGCCAGAATATGTTGATATCAATAGCCGTAATATTGCTGTTGTAACCATGCAAGAAAACAATCATATTGTTTTAGTTGATTTAACAGATGGTAGCATCGTTAATGATTTTAATGCTGGTACTGTTGATTTAAATCAGATTGATACGAATGAAAATGATTTAATCGAATTAAACAGCAGTTTGACAGATGTGCCACGTGAAGCAGATGGTGTTAGTTGGATTAACAATCGCTTATTTGCCACTGCCGATGAAGGTGATTTAAATGGTGGTAGCCGTGGTTTCACGATTTATAATAAAGATGGTAGTGTGCTGTTTTCTTCTGGTAACAGCAATGAGCATATCGTTGCTCGTTTAGGTCATTACCCTGAAGATCGTTCAGAGAATAAAGGTAATGAGCCAGAGAATATTGAATTTGCTGTTTATGGCAAAGGCTATAACAAAACTGCTTATTTATTTGTTGGCTCAGAGCGTTCAAGTGTTGTTTTTGTTTATCGTTTAAGTCGTTTTGGCTTGAAACTAGTACAAGTATTACCTGCAGGTGTTGCGCCAGAAGGCTTGTTGGCCATACCACAACGTGATCTATTCATCGCGGCGAGTGAAGATGATGATCGTGGTGATAAATTCCGTTCGGTACTTAACATTTATCAGTTAGATAAGAAAAAATATGGTTGGTCATTACCATCATATCCAACAGTGGTGTCAAAGAATCGTGCTGACGGCACACCCATTCCTTGGGCTGCATTATCTGGTTTAGCGGCTGATAAGCGTAGTTTTTATAAAGCCTATGCTGTGCATGATAGTTTCTATCAACAGAGCCGTATCTTTGCCATGAACGTTTGGCAAAAGCCAGCCAAGATTACAAAAGAAATCGTATTAAATGATGCGATGGGACTGTTAGCTGCGCTTGACCCTGCAATGGTTAATGAAAATGGTACAGTTAACCTGGATCTGGAAGGCATTGAAACCAGTTATAAAGGTGGCTTCTGGGTTGTTTCAGAAGGTCGAGGTACTGTTGGTGATCAAGGCCGTCCATTTGAGACATTCAACTTATTGTTGAAAGTTGGTAAATCAGGTTTGATTGAGCAAGTTGTCACATTGCCTGAGACAAGCAATGCACGTCAGATTCGGTTTGGTTTTGAAGGTGTTGCTGCAACACGTGCTGGTCGCGGTGAGCTGGTTTATGTTGCTTTCCAGCGTGAGTGGGCGAATGACCCAGAAGATCACGTGCGCATTGGTGTTTATAATACCAATGATGGTAGCTGGCGCTTTTTCTATTATCCGCTGGATGCAGTAGAATCAGCGAATGGCGGTTGGGTTGGTTTATCAGAAATCACAGCATTGGGTAAAGATAAGTTTGCTGTCGTCGAGCGTGATAACCAAGCCGGACCAGATGCAGCTGTTAAGCGTGTATATACTTTCTCTGTTGCTGGCTTAACACCATTGGCCGATGCCGCTGCAGGTGAGATACCAAGCTTCCCTGTGGTGGAAAAATCATTGGCACGTGACTTAATGCCAGATTTAGCCGCACCAGGTGGTTTGATCTTGGAAAAAGTGGAAGGCTTAACTGTATTGAAAAACGGCACAACACTGATTGTGAATGACAATGATGGTGTTGATGATTCTAATGGTGAAACACAACTATTAAGAATTAGAAAGCTTTTTAAGTAAGCTGTTCCTTATAGTTCTAAATGAAACCGGCGTCGATATCGACGCCGGTTTTTTTATGTAGAAAACTCGTCATTGTTGACGAAGTCTGTACAACATGCTCCTGCTTTGCTTGGTTAAAAAATAGTCACTCAATAGCCAATCGTTTCTATTGCTGGCTTAATCTATTCCAAAATATCCAATTTGTTCATTTATGGCGCAATATCATAAAGTGAAATGAGCAAAGTTTGTGCATTTATTTCCTTTCAAAAGTTGGAATGCTAATTGCTTTTACCAATAACAAAGGCAGCAGCGTTACACATAAAAATAGACTGCCTCAGATTAGCGAGTAATTAAGCGTAGTTAATAATGATGAGAGTACGCAATAATATTAAGGTGGAGTGGAAGGTTGTAATGAGTAATGAGAAGCGCTTTGGTAGTGACAGAAGAGCAAGTTTCCGGAATGTAAAATTTCCTTTCCAGGATAGTAATGGCAGACTGGTGGCGTGTGATCGTCGAGTCAACCCCGATAGACGATTAAGTAATATAAAAGTTGAGTGGATAACCGAGAAAAAACCTCGGGCCACAGCAGCTTAAGGCTAAAGCATAGTTGGATTGAGCATCCGCAACGATTGAATGTGTTGACATTTGTCCCATATTACCGGCCAGTAATATGGGATTATTTTTGTGCGTTGGTTTTACGATTAGCCGCTTGGCACTGCCTGTATTAATTACATAATACCCGAATAATCATCCATGCCTTGCTTTAATGTATTGGCAATAGTTGCCAGTGCCGACGTGAATTGATGTTGGTTAACATCACCAATACAAATACGTATCGCCGGTGGTGAAGCAAAGCGACCAACAGCAAATGTTTCTGCGCCAATGGTGATAATGTGTTGTGCCCGCAATTTATCTATCAGCGTATGGCTTTGCCAAGGCTCTGGCAGATTTAGCCAAACATGCAGAGCATAGTCCAGGCTGCTAATATCAAAAGCTTGTAAATACTTCTGCACCAGTTGCTGTCGTTCAGCAACGGCTTTATGTTGTAATGTGCTAACCGCTTCAGCTTGCCCTGATGTAATCCAGTGGCAAATAACCTCTGCCACCATGGGGGCGGCATTCCAGCAGCTGGTTCGCACAGCATGTTCGAGTTTGGCGTGTAAATGCGGTGGTGCCATGATACAGCCTAGGCGAAATCCGCCGGCAAGTCCTTTAGAAAAGCTGCTAAGCAGTAAAGTGTTATCGGGAATCAGGCTGCTAAATGTCGGCAGGCGTTCACTGGTCGGCACATAAGCCACTTCGTCTTCGATAATGTATAGCTGATGTTGTTGTGCGATTTGGGCAATCGCTTCGCGGCGCTGCAGTGACATCCTGCCTGCTGTTGGGTTTTGAATGGATGGCATCAGATACAGTGCCCGGGGATTATGTTGTTGCAGCGCTGAGTGCAGGGCTTCAGGTACGATGCCTTGCTCATCAAATTCGATACCAATGGCCTTTAAGTGTTGCTGTTTGGTGGCATGAATAAAGCCAGGATAACTTAAGCCTTCAGCAAATACGGTATCGCCAGGTTGGCATAAAGTATGTAATGCCATTGAGATAGCGTGCACACCACTGGCGGTGAGTATGAGTTGCTCTGCAGTAAAAGGTAGCCGGTTTTTATTCAGCCATTGCGCCAAAGTATCACGGTGGTAGGCGTTGCCAGCTTCGAGTTGATAGCTTAGGCAGCGTTGCAAGGCGGCATGATCGTTTTGCAGTGCAGCAAAGCTCTGCGCTAAAAATTGCTCACGATTAATTTGCGGCATTTTGCTCAAGCTCAAATCAATCAGTTGGGTGTTATTGCCTTGTGTGACTTGGCGAAAGCTAACCGCCAGCTCACTACTTTTAATATAAGTGCCGCTGCCAACCCGAGCCTCCACGAGTCCTAGGCGTTCTGCTTCAGCATAGGCTCGGGTCACTGTGCCGACGGCAACGCCCAAAGCGTCAGCCAGGCGTCGTTGTGGCGGTAGCTTGGCACCGGCTTGCAGCTGGCCGGATTGGCTGGCATCGGCAATCGCTGCTGCCAAAGCCTTGTAGCGCGGGCCACGATAAGAAGAAAGGTCAGGTATCCAGATTGTCATGGGTACAATAAAACATTTGCTAAGTCAATTAAGTGATATATGCTATTGTAAACTATAGATTGTATTTATTTTATGAGAATTGTATGGGTTCAATTATGAGTTTGCAAACATTTTTTTTGGTTATGGGATCAGCAATGGGCTTTGTGCTGGTATCAGTGATTACGCCAGGGCCTAATAATCTGATGCTGGCTTTTTCCGGTGCGCACTTTGGCTATCGTAAAACGATACCGCACCAGCTAGGCGTATTGGCTGGCATGGTCTTATTGCTTACCTTGTGTGGCTTTGGTCTGGGCGCGCTGTTTATTGCTGTGCCACAAGTGCAGCAGTTACTGAAAGTGCTGGCAGCTGGCTATATTTTGTATTTAGCCTGGCGTTTGTTGCTAGCGCCATCAGGCGACCGTGCTGGGTCACAGAATGCACAGCCTTTGACAATTGTCGAAGCGATGTTATTTCAATTTGTAAATCCGAAAGCCTGGATGATGGGGGTGACGGCGATTAGCTCTTTCACTGTGCAGGGTGAGGGCTATTGGCTGTCGGTACTGGCGGTTTTATTGGTGTTTATGATATTGATTTGGCCATGCATTTCAGTGTGGACACTATTTGGCCAAGTAACGGCGAACTATCTTGCGAGAGGGAGAGTGCGGGTAGTATTTAATACAGTGATGGCGTTGTTGATGTTGGTTTCTTTGGGGTTAGTGATAGGCTATTAATAAAGTAGGTGTCTGTATTTATCTGGCTATCAATACAAATGGATAGCCAGATAAATACGCAGTGCACAATCCTTATGCAATAAAACACAACGTCGTACCTAAAAACTCATCAAGCCCCTGATAGATACTTCAACATAAGCAGAAAGTAATTTATACAATTGCCAGTCATTGCTCTATGTTAGGCTAACTTTGACCAATAGTACTGCAGTGATCAAATATTGCCAATGTAAAAACAACAACGTTTTGATATCTTGATAAAAATTTAATAAGTTTTAAACGGTGCTAAAGAGGTTTATGTGGAAAGAGTTATGTCAGTGTTTAAGAAAAGCTTACCGCAAAGCTTTAAGTTGTCTTGATATGCATATTGATTTACACCATCCTGAATGAATATATTGATAAAGTGATCTTGTGCTTTTTAACAATAAATGACTCATACCTTCCTTATAGCTAATTAGCGGCATCGTTGCTATAGCAGAGTGAGTCTTCATTGGCATCACCAATACCTTGTTGCTCAAGGTTTGCTGTGCAGCGATAAAAAGTATCATGCATTGCCCGGCTTGAACCACTATCTAAATTGGCATTTTTGACAAACTCAATGCGTTGTTCAAAGCTAAAGGCCTTAGGTGCTGTTTGGCCGCTAATGTTCTCTGGCATGCCTTCACGCAAACCTTCGCATTGATAGCACACACCTTTTTTATTCACTAAAGCGCATAGGTTATCGAATGTTGCTTGCATATGCTTGCGAGCTGCGGACAAACGGTGGCGAAAAATAGATTCACTGATATTCAGTGTTTTTGCACTTTCATGGTTGCTCAAGCCCATAAACTCGCGCAAAGTCAGCGCGGCGTTTTGTTCAGCATCGAGAGAACGGGCAACACAGGTCCAGCAATATGCAATATGTTCAATGGCATCGTATTGAAAATCAGGTGTTTGCAGACTGTTGGCAATTTCCATTTGCAGTGCTTCATCGCTATGGCACTGGTTACCATAAATAACTTGCGCGCGTGTACGCCAACGTTTTTGTTGGCGTAAAAAATCCGTAGCCGTATTCACGCCGATAGCGCAAAGCCAACTGCCAAAAGAAGCATCACCGCGAAATGACTTTAAGGATTGGCTGGCTTTAAAGAGTGCTTCTTGTGTCAGGTCGTCAGTATCGTCCGGGTGTCCGACCATTCGTCGAATAACCGCGCGTAATCGTGCCATATGCATAGAGGCGAGTGTATCAAAGGCATCCTGCGCGCCCTGTTGGGCGCGCAGGACCAGATTGCTTTCTTGTTGTTTGGCTTGTTGTTTTCCGGTTTGTTTTGTATTCATATCGGGTTAATTAATTTAATGTTGAGTCTTAATAAAGCTGGGGCGCTGGCTCATGCTTTGCCACCAGCGCAACAAATGTGTTTGCTGTGCCAGTAAGTTTTCAAATGACGCTACTTGTAAAGCATAGTCTATGGCGGGTGCTAAGAACAAATCAGCAAAGCTAACAGCCGGGCCTGCCAGATAGTCCTGCTCAGCGAGCGCAGCATTGAGAATTGCCAAATATTCCTGTGTTTTTTCTGGCCAGGTGTCAGTGCTCTTTTCGGGTTTGCCATGCAATAGGATATCGGGGAAATAATCCATATAAGCGCTGACCCACTGCAGCACAGTCACCTTGGCGTGCGGGCTGTCAGGCTGAAGTGAGCCTGGTGTTGTGCTGACCACTGTATCAAGATAAGTGCAAATCGCTAGAGATTCATAAATGTGCTTTGTGCCATGTTGCAGCACAGGCATCCGCAAAAAGGGGTGCAGCAGGCGATGAGATTCGCTGCGAAACTCAAGTGGCTTGAAGTCATATTCAATGCCGCTTTCTTCGCAGACCAGGCGTGTTGTACGGCAGTAAGTGCTGGCGCTAAAGCCATAAAGTGTGACCTTGTCAGGCATGGGGTTTGTCTCCATTGTTGCGTTGAAATAGCTTGTTTGTGGGTTAGACGGCAGTGCTAATAAAAAACGCCAAGTCTTTGATTTAAAATGGTTTTTATAAAGAGTTGTAGGCTGGGGGAAAGCCGCTAATATGCTTTTGCGGTGCCGGTTGGTTGTGGTTAGGTCATGGTAAGGCTGGCGCAGGCAGAGAGGAGTCGGCATTTGCCAAAGTGATGCGGTTCACAGTCAGGTTTAAAACGTATATATAAAGATCAAGCTATGCTAGGATCGGTGCCTTCCCGGTTGTGAATCCTCGGGCCTTAAAATGGTCTATAGGCTAACCGATGGAATCTTTTGAAGCTTACGTGTATTTCAGATAGGTGTTATTGAATGAAACAAAAGAAAATCGTCCCTGTTGGCGATATACAGTGTGGTGCTGATCAACTATTTTTGATTTCCGGCCCATGTGTCATCGAAGATAAAACCACGATGTTTACGGTTGCAGAGAAACTCAAAGAAATCTCTGAGCGACTGAATATTCCGTTAATTTTTAAGTCATCCTTCCAAAAAGATAACCGCAGTGCTTTAGAAAACTATATTGGCCCGGGCTTGGATGAAGGCTTGGCGATGCTGGCCGCAATCAAGCAAGAGTTTGATTTACCAGTGTTATCTGATGTGCACTATCCCGATCAGGTCGAGAGTGCAGCTGAGGTATTGGATATTTTGCAGATCCCTGCTTACCTGTGTATGCAGACAACGCTGGTCGTGGCAGCAGCCAAAACAGGCAAGGTTGTGAATATTAAGCATGGGCAGTTTTTGGCACCAGAGAATATGGATAAACCCGCACAAAAAGCGGTTGAGAGTGGCAATGATCAGATTATTCTGACCGAGCGGGGTTACACCTTCGGTTATAACGACCTGGTGGTTGATCCGCGAAGCTTTTATCACATGAACGAGACGGGCTATCCGGTGGTATTCGATATCACCCACTCGATTCGTAAATATGGGATCCCCAGTAAAGACCCACGGGGTGGCGCACGTCAATATTTACCGGTATTATCGCGCGCTGGTGTGGCTGCAGGTGTCGATGGGGTTTTTATTGAAGCCCATCCAGAGCCTGGCAAAGCGCTTTGCGATGCTGCCAGCCAGCTTAGTGTTTATGATCTGGAGGCTTTTTTGAAGCCTTTGATCGAAATTCATAATTTAGAAGTCGAAACTCGCGCGGTGTAATACATGGAACTTTATCTTGATTCAGTTGATTTAAACGAAATACAAACAGGTTTTGAGCTGGGTTTTTTAACTGGCTTAACGACGACGCCAACGTTTATGCATCGTCACGGTGTTACAGACATCGATGCCATGATACTCAAATTGCAGGACATGGTGCCAATCCTTCAGGTTGAGGCGCTGGGTCGAACAGCTAAAGATATTCATACTGAAGCACATCGTTTGATCGATTTGGGTGTGGATCCAAAGAAAACCGTTTTTAAGATTCCCGTTTCTTATGAGGGTGTCAAGGTTTGTAAAACGCTGGTTGATGAAGGCTTAATGGTTAACGTCCATTTGGTGTATACCTTGCAGCAGGCTTATATGGCACTGGAGGCTGGCGCGACGTATGTTTGTCCCTTGGTGGGTCGCTTGCAGGATCAAGGGCATGATGCTTTGTCACTGATCGAGCAGTGCGTCGATGCGGTTGAGCGTTATGGCTATGATGGCAAAATTATGTTTTCATCCGTGCGTCATGCTGAGCATGTGCGTAATGCGATTAACCTGGGTGTGCACACGATCACTGTGCCGTTTAAAGTGTTAAAGCAATTAACAGAGAATAATTTTACCACAGTTGGTACTGAACAGTTCTTTGAGCATACGCATTTGATGACATCCAAAGTGCGCGATGTTATTTCAGCGATTAACCCGCTAGTGCCAGTAGATACGGCTTTGAGTGATGCGATCGTCAGCATGACAGAGTTTGGGTTTGGCGGTGTAACGGTTGTCGATGGTCAAGGTAAGTTACTCGGCGCTTTCACTGACGGTGATTTACGCAGACTGATTCAAAACGAAGGCCGTGATGCTCTGAAGAAAACCTTGGCTGATGTGAACTATAAATCACCAATCACTGTTGAGGCGGATGCGCTGTTGAATGAGGCGCATGAATTATTCAAACAATCGCATGTTGATACCCTGATTGTTATCGATCAAGGTCAGCCGATAGGTGTGTTGGATATACAAGACCTCAACGAAAATGCATAAAGCTGCTGTTTGCAATGTGTATTGCATTGCAGGCCCCCGCTAAGGCTTATGCAGAATCTGGATCAGCTACAAAAAATGTTTTACGAGCAGGCTGGCGGTGAGTTTATTATACCGCCAGCCGAGCTTGCCGAGCGCCTAAATACGGTTAAAGCCTTTTTGTTCGATTGGGATGGTGTGTTTAATAACGGTTTTAAGCAAGGTGAGCAAGGCAGTGGCTTTAGCGAAGCTGATTCTATGGGCACTAATCTGTTACGTTTTGGCTATTGGTTGCAACATAATCAGCTACCTTTTGTGGGTATTGTTACAGGTGAGCAAAACCCCAGTGCGATAGCACTCGCTAAGCGCGAACATTTTGATGCACTATATTTTAAAACGCGTAATAAACAGCAGGCTTTAGATCATCTTGCACAACAAGGGATAGCTGCTGAGCAGGTGGCGTTTTGCTTTGATGATGTATTAGACCTGCCGATTGCAACAGCTTGTCGTAGTCGCTTTCTTATAACGAGAAAGTCTAGCCCTTTATTTAATGAATACCTTAAAAAGCATCAGCTTGCTGATTATATTAGTGGCCAATCAGGTGGTGATCATGCGGTGCGTGAGGTTTGCGAATTAATATTAGGCTTAGCCGGGCAATATGATAATGTGGTCAAGCACCGCAGTACCTTCTCAAACGAATATCAAACTTATCTGCAGCAACGCAATAGTGGTGACACTGCTATGTATACTGTGCAAGATGGTGTTGTAAAACCTGTGCAGGTCTGAACTTAACGCGATCCAGTAACACCCGGGCTTGCCACCGAGCACTAATAAAGGCAGCATATTCGCCCGCTAATTAGCATCAGTGTTACTATCATCACAACAAAAATTGCTTGAGTCCTTATTTCAGGTTTGGCTCGAAATGCTGATAATCATAGTTTTGATTTATTTTCTAAAAGCTGACAGTTTAATTAGCTGCTATGCCTGCGTCGTTTCATTTGTCTTCGTTTGAGCTTTCATGTGTGGAGCTGTTATACTTTTATCGTGTTATCGTCTATTGGATAAGGTGATGAGCAATAATTTATTAGGCATTTGCGCCTGGTTTGTACCAGGTGCTGATCATCGCGCTAAAATGCAATTTGTGAAAGACTGTGGCTTGGATGGCATTGAGCTGGATTTTAATCATGCCAATGGTGTCTACGGCCTAACCCAATTGGCAACCCAGCAATCATTGTTAGCAATGCGAGAAGAGTTTTCTTTGGCTTTCCCTGCGATGGCGGTGAACTCTCTGTGCGAATTTGGCATGAGTAACCCCAAAGATAAATCACGTGCTCAGCAAGATATCGCTGCTGCAATTGAAGTTGCGCAAGTGCTATCCATACCGATTGTGCAATTGCCGAGCTTTTTTGCAGGCGATATCGAAACAGATGCGCAGTTTACGCAAAGTGTGGAGAATATGCAGTTTGCTTGTGACTGTGCCGCTAGCGCAGGTATTACGATTGGCAGTGAAAATGCCTTGTCAGG
Organism: Gammaproteobacteria bacterium; assembly: GCA_965230615.1. Lineage (GTDB taxonomy): Bacteria > Pseudomonadota > Gammaproteobacteria > HTCC5015 > HTCC5015. Next base: position 2,701,595 of record OZ246012.1, on the reverse strand, counting down.
AGAGAGACAGCTGGCATTGGTAACACAAGTCGCGCGCGATAACTTTAAAATATATTTCGATGCCAGAAACTCTATGTGGATGAAAGGCCTTGCATCGCCGCCGATTTTATCGAGTGTGTTAGCGCATATTTGTGAAGTGCACTTAAAAGATGGTATTGCTCAGCAGGAGGCCTCTGTACCACTAGGCGAGGGTGATGCCGGTATTGCCGAAGTAATAACGATGTTGCGTGAGGCCGCCTACAATAAGTGGATTTTATTAGAAAATAATTACCACCAGCCTAATGATATTGCGGTTGCGAAAGCGCAGGTTCAAGCGGATATGCAATATATTCGACAACATATGTCGCTGAGTCATTAAACCTGCGGCCTTCGCAAACGAAGTATTTAAATTTCTTGTTTGGTCGGTGCTAGAATAATTTCACGAATGCAAACATGTTGTGGTTGTTGATAAACAAACAGCATGGTATTGGCAATATCATCCGGGACAAGTATGCCGCCGATATCTTTAGCCCACTGATTTTGTCCGTCTACATATTCGCTCTTTTGAGTGAGCGATAATAAATTGGTTTCAATTGCGCCCGGGGCAATCACAGTGACCCGAACATTACTTTGTGCTAGCTCGGTGCGTAAACCTTCGCTAATACCATGTACTGCATGCTTGGTGCCGCAATAAACAGTTTGTCCATTAATAAGCTTATGGCCACCCAGCGAGCCCATATTAATAATGGTGCCGCTATTGCGTGTTTGCATCTTGCTAGCTATTGTTTTAATGCCATTCATTAAACCAAGCACATTCACATCAAACATGCGCTGCCATTGCACAGGGTCTTGTTCGACGACCTCATCCATATACATAATGCCAGCATTATTAATAAGGCAGTCAACAGGGCCAAAAGCGGCTTCAGCTTCGGCAACAGCGGCTTCATACGCGGCTAAGTCAGTGATATTCACCTGACGGCATAATGTATTGGCTAAACCAAGCTCTTCAATAACATCGACTTTTAAGTCGATCAACAGTAGTGCATAGCCCTGTTGGGCAAAGGTTTTACTGACTTGTAAGCCTACACCGGAGTTGGCGCCGGTAATAACAACGAGTTTATTGCTGTTGTTCATAATACGGATATCCTAAGCAGAGTAATACAGATTCAGGCAAGCAGCCTTAAAAAGGAAGGTATTCTAAAGTATGCGGGCAGCAGATGGGAGCTTAATTTTTGCGCCCTGATATTACACTTAGCTATCAGTCAGGCGGTGGAGGTTAGAATACCTCCACCGTCGTATTGGTTTAATCTGGCTTTACATAAGACTGAGTATGCTTAGTTAGCGCTGACGCCCAATTCTTTTGCCAGATCGGCCGCAGGTCGATAGCCAGAAATAATTTGGCCGTCATCGAGTATCAATGTTGGTGTTGCGCGCACACCTAAGTCGCCACCTAAGGCAAAATGGCTGGCAATAGGGTGGTTGTCACAAGTTTTAATAGGCACAGACTCATTATTCTTAAGTTGAGTCAGTGTTTTGTTCGGGTCTTTGGCGCACCAGGCAGTGGCCAGCTTATCAGCTGAGCCAGATTTGGCGCCAGCACGAGGAAAAGCCAGATAACGCACCTCAATGCCGAGCTTATTTAAGGCAGGGACTTCCTGGTGAAGCTTGCGGCAATAGCCGCAGTCGATATCAGTGAAGACAGTAATGCGAGATTTAACATCGCCTTCAGGAGGGTAGATTATCATGTCTTTCGGTTTCACTGTGTCGAGCAGCTCTTTGCGAGCCAGGCCGCGTTGTATTTCTGTCAGATTAGCCATGCCTTTCTCGGTAACTTTATAAAGGTCGCCAACAAAGAAGTGTAAGCCATCTTTGGCTGCGTAAAGCAGAGGGCCGTTTTCGATATGGACTTCGTAAATGCCTTTAATGGGGGTACTGAATATATCAGCCACTTTGAGGTCAGGGGCGTGCTTGGTCAGGCCTGCGGTGACCGCTTTTTGGACAGAAGCGCTAGCTGCTTTAGGTTCATCAGCATTGACTGCCGCTGCAAAAACGATGGAGCAAGCGAGGAATAAAAATCTAACTTGTTGATTTAAAGACATTTTTTCGTTCTCAAATAAGTCGGTTGTAAAGTGTTGCCAGTTTGTAAGCTTATAATCATGCTGGCGGCAGAGTATCACTTTGGACCAAGCTCAGGCAATAAAGATCCAAATGCTCTAAGAATTTATCAATATTCAGCATAATAGGCTGACTTGATGTTGCCTGCGGCCCAATGCTGGCTGAGTAGCTAGCTGCTTAATTAAGTATATATAAAAAAGTTACTACAAAGCGTTACGCGCTCGGGCAAATACAGCGGTCCAATAGCTCGAAAAGTCGGCACTATCGCTTGTGGTTAGATTGCCCCCCATCTCGGTGAATGCGGGGTTCATAATATTGCGACAATGCCCTGCGCTATTGAGCCAGCCAGTCATAACCTGCTCAATAGAAGCTTGGCCGGCAGCAATATTCTCGCCAACAGCCTGATAAGTATAGCCTAGGTTTGTAACGCGGTTATTAACGCTCAAACCATCGGAGCCTGTATGGTCAAAGAAGTTAACAGTGGCCATATCGAGAGAATGATTGCTGGCCGCCTGCGCCAGGGTGCAATTCCAGCTCAGTGGCGCAGCAGCTGGAAAATCATCGGTGCCGCATTGTCTGGCGCTGGCGCGCGCGACATTATGCGCTTGTAATAAAGCCTGTTCGGTGTCGGTCAGTTCGCGGTCACAGGTGTTGCTGGCGGCGCTAGCCTGATTGGTGTCCTCAGATTGTGTATCAGCGTCGCTATCACTACTATCAGAGCAAGCTGTGAGACTCAGTGCGAAAAACAGCAAAAGTTGTTTTATTGTGAGTATGGAAAAATAATCTTTTGCTCTAGCGTAGAGCAGCAGCTTGCAGGCTGTGCGCTGCAAGGTTTCATGATTATTGTACTGCATAGCCAAAATCCCTTAAGCCTTTTAAACTTCTTAAGCTTTTTGCCAATAAGTGCTTTAGGCTACTGTAATTTTGCTTGGGTTTCTGCGATCAGCATAACACTTCAGCTTGGGTTTATTGGTGATGGCAAGGTTAGTATTGAGGCTGTATTAGGGGGGTTTACTTGTTTGCTGCTGCTTTTCGCTGATTGCTGCCAGGCTTGCTGTTGGTCGTATTTTTGTTAAGCGTCGCCCGATAGCATAGCGCTGCTCATAAATTTTTAAACAACGCGCTATTGTAATATCACGCAATATTTGATTTAAGGCGGCTTTGTGTGTTTTGTGATAAGGCTGCCTTAACCGTTCTGCATATGGTTTTGTTTGGGGCTGTCGCCCCAGCTTGAAAAGCCGGTCAAATACCAATAAAGTAGCGAGCTAATCAGCTATTGCTGCCAATCACATTCACCAAAGAGCTAATTCAATGCAAGGTGTGCTTAAAAAAATGCGTTCGTCCCTGGGAAGTGCGGACAGCGAAGTAGTGGATTATCATTTGTCCATCGGTGATCAGCTGTTGCACTTAAATCCGTATATAGGGCAACGCCTTGCGTTTACTTATACAGGCAATATTTATTGCGATGCTTGTGGTGTTAAAACCAAAAAAAGCTTTTCGCAGGGGCATTGCTATCCATGCATGATGCGTTTGGCGCGATGTGATATGTGCATTATGAAGCCGCATACTTGTCACTTTGATAAAGGTACCTGTCGTGAGCCAGATTGGGCGCAAGATCATTGCATGGTGCCGCACTATGTTTATTTATCGAACACTTCTGGCATAAAAGTCGGTATCACCAGAGCTAGCCAAATACCAACACGTTGGATTGATCAGGGTGCTGTGCAGGCGCTGCCGATTATGCGGGTGAGCAACCGCTTGTTATCAGGTTTGGTAGAAGTTGCTTTGGCTGAAATGGTCGCCGATAAAACCAACTGGCGGGCAATGTTGAAAGGTCAGGTTGAAAAGCAAGATTTAAAAGCGCAAGCAGCAACAATGTTGCCGCAAATCAATGACAAGCTCGATGCCTTAAGAAAGCAATACGGTGCAGACACCCTGCAGGAGGTTGACGCAGATGTGACTGAGATTCGCTATCCTGTAGAAACCTATCCTGCGAAAATCAGCAGCTTTAACCTGGATAAAGATCCCAATGTGGCAGGTGTATTAGTCGGGATTAAAGGTCAGTATCTCATATTTGATAACGGTGTTATCAATATGCGTAAATATACATCTTATGAGATTACTTTAGCTTAAGCAATTGTGAGGCATTGATGGCCAAAACGGACTCTATAACAAACCTTTTAAAAGCAAACCAAGCCAACATTTCAGCGGTTAAAGCCAATAAAGCGCTACTCGCCTTGGGTCTATTGGAAGAGAAACAGCGGCCAAGCGGCAAAGACCCTAATGTGATGAAGAAGTATAAAGCGTTGACAGCAGCGGGTTTGGAGTATGGCATAAACCGCGAAAACCCAAGCAACCCGGAAGAGACTGCACCGTATTACTATGCCGAAACCTTTCCCGCTTTATTGGCGCTAATTGCTGAGCAGTTAAACACAGGCTGATAGCGCCGATGACCTATATCTTATACGGATCTGTATAAGTAAAGTTGATGTTTTTTGCCATCGGCACTATTAATATCATTACTACATTGTGGTTATTTTTTTATTAACTTTAAGATAAAAAGTAGTAAAACAGCGCCTACTGTTGCTGTAACAATTGACCCTAAAAGGCCGCCAGCAGCGATACCTAGTAGAGAAAACACAAAGCCACCTACAAATGCGCCGATAATACCTACAATAATATTGACGACTAAGCTTGAGTTACCGCTTTTCATAATAAGGCCCGCTAGCCAGCCAGCGACTGCTCCAATCAGTAAAAAAATCAATAGAGATTCAAGACTCATAAATATTGCCTCTGTTAGTTGTTCTCGGTATTGTTTAACTTTATTTTCATGGTTGCATTATCCAACAATGAAAATAACTTTAAGTCCGAGTATTGTAGAATGTAAACTGACCTGTTAAACAAAGGTTTTACAGTGTTTTACAGAATACCGGAAAAGAGCTATATATTTCGGCTATTGGATTTCATTATCATATGTTTATCGTGATGCCTGATTGGAAAGGGTTGTATTTTGAAAATTGTGATTCTCGAAGATGATCTAGCACAAGCTGAGCTGGTTACTCAATGGCTCAGAGATGAACAGCATGACGTGCGTCATGTGACGAATTGCCGTGACTTTATTGAGCTATATAAATCGGAGCCGATGGATATGGCGATTCTTGATTGGCAATTGCCGGACCAAACCGGCATAGATGTGTTGCATACGCTACGCACAACATTAAGTAGTCAAATGCCAATTTTGTTTGCGACACAGCGCGATAGTGAAGATGATATTGTCAATGCTTTGCGTGTGGGTGCGGATGACTATCTGGTTAAGCCATTGCGGCATGCTGAACTTATTGCACGCTTATCAGCCTTGAGTCGACGGGCCGGTATTGACACAAGCAATAGCAGGTTGACGCTAGGGCCAGTGACTATCGATACACTGACAGAAACAGTGACCGTCAGTGATGAGCCAGTGAAAATGACGCAAAAAGACTATCAGTTGGCAGTTTGTATTATCAGCAATCCCGGTAAAATATTATCTCGTGAGTATTTGCTCAAAGAAGTCTGGGGTGTTAATGCCAGCTTGAACACACGCACCGTAGATGTACATATCAGTCGAGTACGTAGATCATTAAAAATTGGCCCTGAGATAGGCTATGTGATAAAAAATATTTATCAGCACGGATATCGCTTAGAGAAGCTTGAGTCGTAAGCACTATGAAACTATTAACAGCGCCGCCATTATTATTTGCCATATTGTTGGTAGCGCCAACAACTTTTGCTGAAAACTGGTTGTACACTGTGCGCCCAGGCGATACCTTGTGGGGTTTATGTCAACAATATACCAACAAAGATGACTGCTGGCTTAAATTGGGTAAGCATAATGGTGTCGAGTATCCGCGAAAGCTGCCACCAGGCTTTATTATCGAGTTCCCGGTAGCCTGGCTAAAAAATGTGCCTAAGCCGGTTGTGGCGAAGTTTGTTCGAGGTGATGTGCAGGTTGTGCGTGAAAAGGGTGCGGCAGCAGAGCCGGTGACGGCGGGCACTGAATTGGGTATAGGTGCTGTTATCACAACAGGTAAAGGGGCGGTGAGTTTGCGTTTTGCCGATGGCTCCACCATGCTCTTAGAGCCTGATAGCAGGTTGCGTCTGGATACCTTATCCGTTTTTAATGATACTGGGGTGGTTGATTCAAAAGTCCATTTGCGGGCTGGCTCGGTCAAAACCCGGGTACCTAAAAAGCAGCCACGCTCACGCTTTCAGATCAGCACACCAGCAGCGGTGGCGGCAGTGCGGGGCACTGAGTTTCGGGTAACAGCAGATACTGCCAATCAAACAACCAATAGTGCTGCAATAATGCGCAGTGAAGTATTTGCTGGTTTAGTCGATATCGAAGCGCAGGGTCAAACCGTCGGTGTCGAGGCAGGCTTTGGTCTACGTACCCAAGCGGGAGAAGCGCCAAAAGCCCCTAAGCCACTGTTAACGGCACCCGTATTTGATGCAATGGCCGAAAAGGTCATTCAGCCATTCACGGTAAGTTGGTCTCAGATAGAAAATGCCTTGGCCTATCAATTCGAGATATTCAACGATAATGAAGAAGATGAATTATTGCAGCTGCAAAATACAGGCAATATCGAGCTCATAATTGATGAGCTGAAAATTGCCTGCTATCGCTTGCGTCTGCGCGCGGTGGATGATGAGCAGTTACAAGGCAAGCCTGCTAATAGTCGTCTGTGTTTGCAACTGGCAGCACCGGAGTTATTGGCGAAGAATGTGGTCAGCAATGCTGCTAATGCTGATAGGCCCGGCTTTGCGGTGAGCTGGCCTGCTGTCACACAGGCGAATCATTATATTGCACAAACCAGCAAGGAAGCGAAGTTTGTTGATATTGTGCAAAACTCAACATTGAGCACAGCTGACTTTCATTTGGCTGAGTTGCCGGCGAAAAAAGTGTTTGTAAGAGTAAAAGCGGTTACGGCAGATGGCCAGGAGAGTGATTTTAGTCAGGTAATAAGTTTTGCCCAGAAAGCTGAGCGTAGCCGGTGCCCCTTAAGAAAATGCTTTTCAGGCTTTAAGCAGCGCTGATTAAAGACAGCTGGTCTGGCTTGCAGTAACAGCTGTTTGACCGTGTTTTGTGTGTATGATCAGGCTACAATACTGTGATACCGATATAATAACGCTGACGATTGCTATCTTTGAATACACAACCTCCACAGCAAGCCTGGCAACAGCAGCTTTGGCAAAAGCTAAAGCGCATAGAGCACATATGGCTGGTATTGGTCTTGGCATTGTTGTCTGCGGCCAGCTATCAATGGCGATGGACCGAGTCTCTGGATTTATTGATTTTCGATAGTGCGCAAAGGCTGTCTGGCATTGATGTCCCTGCTGATATTCTGATTGTCGCGATTGATGAACGTAGCATGTTAAAGTTGGGGCGTTGGCCATGGTCTCGTGAATATCATGCTGAATTACTCAATAGGCTCACTGAGACTGGTGCAAAGGCTGTTGCATTTGATGTGATATTTGCTGAGCCGGATTCAAGCAATCCAGAGCATGATGAGCGTTTTGCCGAGGCTATGTTTAATCATGGTAATGTGGTGTTGCCGGTTTATATGGAGCGTACGCATCGGCATGGCCAGATTCTTGAGGTTCCCCCCATACAAACACTTTATGAGCAGGCTGCAGGTGTAGGGCATGTGCATGTCGAGTTTGATCAGGATGGTGTTTGTCGTTCGGTTTTTTTAAAAGAGGGTTTGGGTTCTGCCTATTGGCCACATTTAACGGTAGCTTTAAATCAGGCTCTGGGCAGCGATAGTAATCCATTACCTGGCTTGATTGTTAACCAAAGCAGCAGTGCAGATGCATCAATGATGATTGTGAGAAATCATCATAATTTAATTCCGGCAAGTAAAGAAGATAGTGTCTTTAATACCGTTTCCTATATTGATGTGTTGGAGAAAAAAATTCCGGCACGATTATTAAAAGATAAAATTGTTTTCGTCGGCGCTACTGCAACAGGTATTGGTGATGTGATTGTGACACCAGTAGGCGTAATACCCGGTGTTGAATTGAATGCGATGATATTCGAAGCCTTGCGGCATGACGCATTCATTCAGCCAGTTGCCAGTATTATCGGTGTGCTTATTACGATATTGGTAACTTCTCTGGTGACATTTTACTTTGGTCGCTTGTCGCCTCGAATATTGCTGTTGGCCACCATGTCGAGCATTGTGTTGATTATTTTATCAAGTGTGATGGTGTTGCTCGTACAGCGTTATTGGTTGCCGCCAACCTCTATATTGTTGGCGGTGTTGTTGTTTTATCCTTTGTGGAGTTGGCGTCGTTTGGAAATGGCGTTGAGCTACTTAAAAGCAGAATTGCAGCGGGCAACAGATAAAAGTAGTAGCCAGGTATCCTATCTCGATCGCATTATTGCAGGGCTTGAATATTATTCTAAGGTATTACCATTGCATGCATGGCGATTGGTTAAAGAGACTGAAGGGCAAATACGCGCCGGTGGTGATCGTGCAAGTTTGCTCGATGCGACTAAAACCGTTGAAAGTTTTTCGCTGGCACAACAGCAGTACCGATTAGAGCTAGACTGGAAAACCGATAGTGTCCCAGAGGCTGCTATGACAGCCTATCGGCAGCGCTTGCAGCAGCTAGTGCAAATGCCAGATGTAAACTTGTTGCAGCAAAAGACAATAAAGGCCGAGTTAATCAGTCAGACAATAAAAGAGCTGGCCGCCGCTAAAAAGCGGGCTAACGAAAGTCGCAACTTAGTCTACCAGAGTTTAGCGCAGCTGCAGGAAGGTGTGATTATTGCGGATATAGCCGGTCAGATTATCTTTGTTAATGATCAGGCGCAGAATTATGTTTATGATGAGCAAATAGCAGAGCCAGATTTATTAACATTGCTCAAATCAATACAGATAAGTGGTGGAGCCAGTTGGCCAACGATATTGCGGGACTTAATCATTAATGATGAAGGCTTTACCTTTGAAGCCGTTGCACAAAAAACAGCCTGTGATTTATTGTGTAAAGGTAGCTTGCTGTCTTTGATCGACAGTAATGATACTGTGATTATATCACTGGCTGATATTTCTCCTGTAAAAGAAGTGGAGCGGGCGCGTTCTGAAGCGTTGCACTTCTTATCGCATGACTTACGATCGCCTATGGTGTCAGTGCTGGCCATTATTGAGCGTGCTAAGATCGATCAGCCTGCATTGCAAGGTGATAAATTACTCTCGGGTATTGAGGGTTATGTAAAGAAAAATCTCAGTTATGCAGAAGGCTTTTTGCAATTGGCAAAAGCAGAAAATATCGTGGCAAGCAATTTTGATATCTGTGATATGCATGTGATATTGGATAATGCGGTTGCCCAAATTATGCCGCTGGCCAAGCTCAAGCAAATGAAGCTCAATAGTGAGCGTACCCAACATGATGCTTGGGTCATTGGCGATGGCGAATTGTTAGAGCGTGCGATTATTAACTTGTTATCCAATGCTGTGAAATACAGTGATCCAGCCTCTGCCGTTATCGTTACACTGGCTCAGCAACAGTCTGAGGTGGTAGTCAAAGTTATTGATGCGGGGTACGGTATTCCAGCAGATCAGCTCGATTCCGTGTTCGACCGATTCAAGCGTGGTGACCAGAAAAACAGCGAAGCCGGTATAGGCCTTGGTTTATATTTTGTTAAGGTTGTGGCGCAGCGTCATAAAGGTGATGTCAGCGTAGAAAGTATTCCCACTCAAGGCACAACGTTTACACTTCGGCTGCCTTATCATCCATTAGAAGAAATTTAGTTCAGCCTAGTTAATATTTTTTTCTTGGCTGTAGACACACTAATCCAGATAGACCACCTGCCCGTGTTTTTACTAGGAACTGCTCTGTTTGCCAGTATGGTTTTACAGTGTTTTACACACACTGGCGCGTGAGATATGGATAATGCGTCATAGCCAATCTGGCACAACAGCCAGATTAAGTATTACGACTAAATTTATTTAAAGGGTGTTCCGGATGAATAAAATAATTAACAGCGCTTTGATGCTTATTAGTTTAACCAGTGTGAACACACACGTACAGGCAGAAGATTGGGAGAGTGGCTTTTTTATCTCACCAATGATTGGTGCCTACGATTTTGATGAAGACCGTATGCCGGGTATTAGCAATGAAATAGATCTTTTCCTGGGCTTCGGTTACCAGTTTAATAGTCCGTGGGCGGTTGAGTTGGCATTTCTTAAGGCTGAAACAGAAAGCAAGGCGATTAATCAGGATGTTGACCTTGAACAAAAGCACCTTGATGTGTTGTATCATTTTAATCGCACAGCAGACTTAAGTATTTATGCCCTATTGGGTATTGGTGAGAGTGAATACGAGACAGCCCTCGGTAATACCGATGAGAACCTTATCGAAGCCGGTGTGGGGGCAAAATACAAATTATCTCCTGCCTGGTCTTTTAGAACCGACTTCCGTGTGATCAATGGCCGTGAAGACAGTGATAATGATATTGCGTTGCACATGGGCTTGAGTTATTTGTTTGGCGCAGATAGTAAGGGTAAGCCGAAGCCCGTAAGATCAGAGACAACAGCCAAGCCAGTGAGCCCGGCGAAACCACAAGCGCTTGATAGCGATAGCGATGGGGTGGTCGATGCTCAGGATCGTTGTCCAAATACAGTTGCCGGTATTGTTGTTGACAGCCATGGTTGCCCATTGGATGATGATAATGACGGTGTGGCTAATGTTAATGACAAGTGTCCTGATACCAGTGCTGGTGCCAAGGTCGACGAGACTGGCTGTTATATTATTCTGAAAGAGCGTCGTGAGTTTACCTTGAATGTAACGTTTGCTAATGGCTCAAACGAAGTGCCGACAGAATACCTATCTGAAGTAAAGTCGCTGGCGCAGTTTATGCGTGAATTTCCTTTGACAAAAGTTGTCATTGAAGGACATACGGATAATCGTGGTGCAGCGGCATTTAACCAAAATTTATCGGAACAGCGTGCTGCCGCAGTAGCGCAATTACTGGTCAGCAAATATAATATTGATTCCAGCCGGGTATCCTCAGTTGGCTTTGGTGAGACTAAACCAATCGCTGATAATGACCTTGCCGAAGGCAGAGCTAAAAACAGACGTGTAGTTGCTGTATTAAGTGCGACGGTTGAGAAAATTGTAAAATAAAACCAGTGCGGGGCAAGCATATTGTATTGTCCCGCACTTTTGGCTATCACAGTTAGATTAAGAAGAAGGTTAACCCATGAACATCGATATCAATAGTTTAATGCAGCAGGCACCAGAGCTGATTATTACCTACGGGACGAAAATTATTCTGGCAATTGTTGTATATGTTGTTGGTAAATGGATTGCAAAAATGATCGCTGGCTTGATTGAACGAGGCATGAATGCTCAGTCGGTCGACAAAATTGTCAGTCAATTTATTAGAAATATAACGTACTATGCTTTATTGACGATGGTTGTTATTGCGGCCCTCGGTCAATTGGGTGTGCAAACCGCGTCATTTGTAGCCATTGTTGGTGCTGCGGGTTTGGCTGTTGGTTTTGCCCTGCAAGGGTCACTGGCAAACTTTGCCTCTGGCGTGTTAATCATTATCTTCAGACCTTTTAAAATCGGTGACTATGTTGAAGCAGGTGGTGCAGCCGGTGTGGTAAAAGAAATTTCAATCTTTTCCACCATTATGCATACACCTGATAATAAAACAGTGATCATTGCCAACTCAGGCATAACCGGCAGTAATATTATTAACTACTCAACCCAGTCTACCCGCCGTGTTGATTTAACGGTTGGTGTCTCTTACTCAGCAAACCTTGATCAGGTGCGCAAAGAGTTAACACAAATTATCAGTGAAGACTCGCGCATACTGGCTGAGCCTGCGGTTACCATTGCTGTTGCTGAGCTGGCAGATTCTTCAGTCAATTTTGTGGTCAGGCCTTGGGTTAACTCAGCAGATTACTGGGGTGTATTCTTTGACTTGAACGAAAAAATCAAGAAGCGCTTTGATGAGGTTGGTATTGAGATTCCATTTCCACAAATGGATGTGCATGTGACCAAGTCAGACTAAGCTATACAAGCTTTATGTCATGTTTGTAATGCTAAGGCGTTGTACTATTGTGGTGCAGCGCCTTATTTTTTAGGTTTTAACATAGCCTTCATAATTGCTTAATACACTGTGAGGGCTGCCTGTGATGATATGCCCTGTGGTACTTGAGTAACGCCCAGCTTTTCAGCCTGATTGCCAGCACAAAATTTTCTACTGACTGAGATAAGCCATGTCAAACTATAGCCGTGTCTTTTGCTGTCTTCTGCTTGTTGCACAACCTGCTTTTCCTGAAAGTGTCAATATTGCAACAAAACAAACCCCTGACGATTCACAGGCCTTATATGCCAAGGTGCTGGCTTCATTGCAAACGCATGATGCCGTATTGCCTGTTATGCCTGATGCGCATCCAGTGGATACGGCTTATAACCGGGAAGCCATTATTCCGCCGCAATGTTATACCCGCACTGAGTCCAAGCATAACCCTTGTTATGTTTGTCATCAGGATAAACTGTCGGGTCGCGAAAATGCGATGAATGATGCTGATTTGCAGGAAGCGTATAGTTTCAGTGATCTTGGTATGACTAATCATTGGAAAAACTTATTTGAAGACCGCAGCAAGCGCGTTGCAGAAATCAGCGATAAAGAGATTTTGGCCTGGATTGCCCAAGATAATTACACTGCACTAGCCCCCAGATTAAAAGCGGCAAAGTTTAGTGGTTGGATACCGGACTTAGAAAATTTGCAACTAGGGGCAGCAGCATTTGATCAGCAAGGGTTTGCCAAAGATGGTAGTGATTGGGTAGCGTATAACTATAAACCATTTCCCAGCACGTTTTGGCCAACTAATGGCTCTACCGATGATGTGATGATACGTTTGCCTGAAATATATCGCCAAGACGCTGCAGGTAAATACTCTAAAGATGTTTACAAAGCCAATCTGGCGATTCTCGAAGCGACGATGAAAGGTGTCGCTAGCATCAGTTCTTTACCAATAGATGAAAATAAAGTGGGTAAAGACTTAGATGGCGATAAAAAATTGAATGTTATTGAGCGTGTGACCGTTGTTGATAAATATGTAGGCGCTGCGGCAGATCAATTTAGGGATACACACTTATACCCTGAAGGCACAGAGTTTTTGCACACCGTGCGTTATCTCGGGATTAACAATAAAGAAATTGTACCATCGACCAGAATGAAAGAAGTGCGCTATATGCGCAAGTGGCGCTTATACAATAAAACCATGTATGCACGTTATTACCAGTTAGAAGGCTTTGAAAAAGAGGCTGGTAATCTGCCGGGCTATCATAATCTGGGTCACTATGGTCTCGATAATGGTATGGGGTGGGCAATACACGGCTTTATTGAAGGCAAAGATGGGCACTTGCGGTCTAGCACCTATGAAGAAAATCTGTTTTGCATGGGTTGCCATAACTCAATTGGCTCAACTATCGATAAAACATTCAGTTTTGCCCGTAAAGTCGATGGTGCCAAGGGCTGGGGCTATATAAACCTAAAAGGCATGCCAGATGCACCAAATAAAGGCGAGCAACAAGGCGAAATTGCCACTTACTTTGAGCGTATAGGCGGTGGGGATGAGTTTCGCAGCAACCAGGAAATGTTTGCTCGCTGGTTTAATGCCGATGGCAGTGTCAATAAAAAGAAAGTCAGTCAGGCCAAAGATGTTTATGCCCTTATAACACCTTCTATTGAGCGAGCTTTGCAACTCAATAAAGCTTATCGGCTTATCGTCGCCGATCAGGATTATCTATTTGGGCGCGATGCGACGGTGAGCCCACCCGATAATGTTTACGATCGCATTGACAATGAAAAGTCGCCAACACTGGCTGAACAATTTATCTTCGAATGGGATATTCGCTTGGATTGGGGCGATTAGTGAGTAGCGTTGCTAAATACCTCATAAGTATAAAAAAACTGCAGCTTTTCTGTCACGTTGGCTTAACTCTGCCTTAATAAAGACTCGCGATACTAGGTACTGATAACAATGGCTTTGTTAACTGGGTCTTAGCAAAGTTGATCAGACGTTATCGCGGTACATTTCCAATTAATGCTCTTCCCTTTAGTGCTGTTATCGAGGTAGCACCTTGGGGAAATTATTGCTGCAGCTAAATTGGATTGATTGCGAAGTCTTAATCTAGGAGAAACCAATGAGTCAGAATTTTTCAAAATGCCTACTGGGTGCGGCAGCGGCAATTATCTCGCAAGCATCTGTAGCTGGAACCGACACTTTTTTTAACCCTCTTACACAATCAGCAGCTGTTTCTACACCTAACAGTGGTATTGAGCTCAATACACCATGGCAAACACCTGCGGGTATCAGCCAGCAAAACCTAATGAGCTTAAATGAAGTTGAAGCTGATGTGTCACAATCTGTTATTCGTGTGCCAGCTGGTAACGTATCATCTATGTTCGACATGATCGCTTATGATGATTCAGGTAAGTATCTTTTTATCCCACATGAAACACCATTTGGTGCGGGTGCTTCACGTTACGACATCGAGAATGATAAAACTGAAGTTATCTTTGCCGGTGACGGTCAAGGTGTCAATGGTGACTGGACAAACGACTATGGTGCATTTGATCCATCAACTTACACGCCAAATGGTTCTTTGCTATTAGGTGAAGAGTGGACAGGTGAAGGTCGTATTATCGAGATCTTAAATCCATTAGCGCCAGTTGAAGATATCGAGTACCGTGAACTTGAAAGCATTGCAAACGTATCGCATGAAGGTTTACGTTTTAGCGCTGACGGTGAAACATTGTACTATGTTGACGAGTGGAACTCAGGTTCAATCTACAAAATCGTTTTCGATAAAGTAAAAGGTTATGGCCGTAAGAAGAAGGTTGATTACACCAGTGGTCAAACTTTCGTATTATCTGTAGATGCTTTCGATGGCAACCCTGCTGACTTGTGGAATGAGCAACCTGAAGGTACTTCTCGCACAGGTATGGCGACATGGATTCCATTAACAGATGCTGATGGCAATGTGTTAACGGAAGTTGACCCTTTCATGAATGGCCCAACAAATGACCCACGTAGCAATGAAGATACACGTGGTGGTCGTCCGGCAGCTGATGAAGTTGCTGCAACACCTTATGGTCGTCCAGAAGATATGGAAGTAGGTAAATTAGATAACGGTAACGAAGTTGTTTACTTTGCGGCTACATCAGAGCGCACTATCTACTCAATCGAAATCTTAGGTGGTGACAAGGCAATGGTACGTGTATTTGCCAGCGATGCTGAGACACCTAAAAACGAAGGTTTTCCTGCAACAACTGCACAAATGAACTCTCCAGATAACCTGGCGCAAGATGCTTTGGGTAACATCTACATTATCGAAGATGCACCTAATGGTTCAAGCACAGGTGGTGACATTTGGTTTGCACGTGATACTGATGGCGACGGTGTTGCTGAGTCTATCGATCACTTCTTAAGCATCCAGGTTGATGGTTCAGAAGCGACAGGTATGATCTTTAACCCTAAAAAGCCAACACAGTTTGTTGTTGCTGTACAGCATCCTGATAGCACAAACCTTGATAATGTACCTGAAGGTTTTGGTGATGCAGTATGGATTTTCGATCTGGAAGATGTTGTGCCGCCAACTTGTAAGAAAGGCCACTATCGTTACAGCAAATACTATGGTCGTCATGAAATGTTTGCCCGTACTTGTTCAAGTGCACGCGACTTCAACTTTGTACGTTTATTGAAGCGTGCAGCGAAGAAGCAACACTACTACAACAAGCGCTGGTACTGGTAATAACGACTGGCAAGATTGCGCGGTTACACGACTGATGTAGCAGCAGCAAGGTAGCAATCTAAAGTATTGCTGAAGCCCCACACTTTGTGTGGGGCTTTTTTATGGGTAGGTTCTGGCGCTGGTTTAGGCCGGTTACAGTGATATGCCTGAGCAAGTCCAGGGTGTGCTATTATGTCCTGCTCAGTAGCGCAGGCAGGCAGCCTGTTTGCTGTTGTGTTAGAAATTTTCTTGAAGATCAAAGGGTTAGTATAGGTTAAGCTATGAGCCAGGATTTTAGTCAGCGCTTCTTGTTTGATAAAAAAGATATTCGTGGTGAGCTGGTGCAGCTTGAGGGCAGTTTTGCCGAGATTCTGGCGCAGCACTACTACCCCGAATCAGCCGGTAATATGCTGGGCCAGTTTTTAGCAGCCAGCGTTTTGCTGAGCAGCACGATTAAATTTGAAGGCCGCCTGATATTACAAATACAAAGTCAGGGTGAAATCCCCTTGGTAGTGGCCGAATGCAGCAGTGAACAGGTGATACGAGGCTTATTGCGGCTGAGTGATAATGTGGTGAGTGATGACTTTCATCGCCAGTTTGCCAAGGGGACATTGGCGATCACAATCGAGCCTAAGCAAGGTGAGCGTTACCAGGGTCTGGTGGCACTCGATGGCAATAATCTCGCTGAGTGCCTGCAAAATTATTTTATGCAGTCCGAACAATTACGTGCTCATTTATTGCTAGCGGTTAGCGATGGCCGAGTCGCAGGATTGATGTTGCAAGAACTGCCGTCGCAAGCGGTGATAGATCGTGAGCAGCGTAATGAGGATTGGGAGTATGTGACGCAATTAGCCAAGACTGTACAAGCCGATGAGCTATTGTCAGTGAGCAGTGAAACACTTATCCATCGTCTATATCATCAGGACGATGTACGGCTATTTGCCAGTAAGCCTATTGTCTACCGTTGTAGCTGCTCGCTGGAACGAACACAGCAGGCGTTGCGCTCTATTAGTCGTGTAGAACTGGATGAGATTGTCGCCGAACAAGGTGCGGTTACAATGAATTGTGAATTTTGTAACCAGGAATATCGTTTTGATGCGGCTGCGATCGACAGCCTGTTTAGCACGAGCAATAAACTGTCCTAGTTTTTAACGTTAAATTTTTGCGTCAATTATATTGGTCAAGCAAGCCAAGAACACTATAAAGGTAAGAATATGCCATCAGTACATGATTTTATTGTTAATACTATTGAAGACACCCCACTTAACTTATCGGAGTATGCTGGCAAAGTGTTATTGCTGGTGAATGTTGCCAGCGCCTGTGGCTTAACGCCACAATACAAAGCACTGCAATCGTTACAGACAAACTACGCAGAGCAAGGATTTAGTGTATTAGCATTTCCTTGTAATCAGTTTGGGGCGCAAGAGCCGGGCACGCCTGCGGAAATTCAAGAGTTTTGCAGCACAAACTATCAGATAAGCTTTCCATTGATGGCTAAGATAGAGGTTAATGGAGCGTCGCGTCATCCGTTGTATCAGTTTTTGGCCGGTGACAATGCTACATTTCCGGGTGATATCGGCTGGAACTTCGAAAAATTCTTGATTGGCAAGCAAGGTGAAGTATTGCAGCGTTTCTCACCCAAAACCGAACCTGAATCCGAAGACGTTATTGCTGCTATTAAAGCGGCTCTATAAGTCAGTATAAATCGGTATAGGCCAATGCCATGACAGAATTTAGCCTTGAAGGTCGACCCTTTATCGCCCTGCATAATTTATTAAAGATAGAAGGGTTATGCGAGAGTGGTGCTGTCGCAAAGCAAGTGATTGATGCTGGCATGGTTACGGTTGATGGGCAATTGGAACAGCGCAAGCGTTGTAAAATTATGGCTGGGCAGGTAGTAGAGTATAACGGCCAAAGCGTTAAAGTACTGGCCTAGCGTCCGTTGCTATTTTGGTATTGTTATAATATCGATAAGTTAAAACATCCTTAATGCTAAGCTTACCCGTTGAGCAAGTTATTCCTGATATCAAGCAACAGCTGCAGGAACATAATCGCCTGGTGTTGCAGGCCCCACCGGGGGCGGGCAAAACGACGGCAGTGCCTTTGGCTTTGCTGCAGGAACCCTGGCTGCAAAATAAAAGCATCATTATGCTAGAGCCGCGCCGTTTGGCAGCACGCAATGCCGCAGCCCGTATGGCAGCGATGCTCAATGAAGAGGTGGGCGCAACAGTTGGCTATCAAATACGCGATGATCGCTGTTATAGCGCGAGCACCCGCATCTTAATTGTCACCGAAGGTATCTTAACGCGCAAGCTGCAAGCCGATCCGGAATTGCTGGATGTCAACCTGATCATTTTTGATGAGTTCCATGAACGTAATTTGCAAGCAGACTTAGCTTTAGCGTTAAGTCTGCAAACACAAGAAGTACTGCGCCCGTCACTCAAAGTGCTGGTGATGTCAGCCACTTTAGACGGGCTTGCTGTTGCTAAACTATTGCAAGATGCCGCTATTATTCAAAGTGAGGGGCGTAGCTTTCCAGTAACAACACAGTATTTAGCACCGCAAACACCATGGCTTGATCGTTACTCTGTGATGCCGTATTTGTTAACCGCAATCAACGATGCATTATCGCAATATACCGGTGATATATTAGTGTTTTTGCCTGGCACCGGTGAAATAAAACAACTGCATCAACGCTTACAGCAACATGATGCTGTGCAAGCATATAAAAATTTACGCATAGCGCCTTTATATGGTGATTTAAGCAAAGCGCAGCAGGACGAAGCTATTCAGGCATCGCCATCGGGCCAACGTAAAATTGTGCTGGCGACCAATATTGCCGAGACCAGCTTAACTATCGAAGGTGTGCGTATTGTGATTGATGCAGGTCTGCAGCGCGAGCTGCAATTTAATGTCCGTTCGGCCATGAATCGCCTGCAAACCGTCAGGGTTTCTCAGGCCTCTGCTGAACAACGTCGTGGTCGGGCAGGCCGTTTAGCCGCGGGTCATTGTTATCGCATGTGGACCGAAGCACAACAGCAACAGTTAGCAGCTTATACAGCAGCTGAAATATTAAACAGTGACTTAACGCCCTTGATGCTAGAGCTTGCGCAATGGGGTGTGCGTGATGTCAATGAATTGCATTGGCAGGACCTGCCGCCAACGGCAAGCATAGCGCAAGCTAGCGAGTTACTGAGCGCCCTCGGTGCAGTGGATAAAGCAGGACGAATAACAGCACATGGCCAGGCCATGTTGGCATTCGGTACTCATCCACGTTTGGCGCATATGTTGCTCAAGGCAAGCACACTCGGTTGCGCCTACGATGCTTGTTTGATTGCAGCGGTGTTAACAGAGCGTGATATTTTTGTGCGGGGTACCGACAGGTCTGCATCACGGTCTGCTGATATCAGCGCGCGTGCTGCGGCCTTATTTGAGATGGCGAATAATAATGTTGCTAACAACACGAGCAACTCTGTGAGGGTTGATAAAGCGCAAGCAAAACGAGTGCGTCAGCTTGCCGAAGTATTTTGGCGACAGCTCAACCTCAAACAGAGCAAGCCGACAAGCCTGCAAGAAGAGATGCATGGTGTGTTATTAGGCTTGGCGTATCCTGACCGTATTGCGCAGCTGCGCAATGCACGTGATAAGCGTTACTTATTAAGCTCGGGGAAAGGCGCTTGCTTTCAATATGACGATGCACTGGCAACATGTGACTATCTGGTCGTGGCGGATTTAGATGGGCAGCAGCGGGATGCCAATATTTATCTGGCAGCTAGCATCGCGCTGACGCAGCTGCAAACCCATTTTGCAGAACATATCCAACATAAAACACAGCTGCGTTGGCTGGACGCCGCCGAACGGGTTGATGCTGTGGCACAGCAGAGTCTTGGCGCACTTGTGTTGGCGGAGTCGCATGTCACCGAGATTGACCAGGAAAGTATTTTTGATGTGTTGTTATCTGAAATTAAAAACCAAGGTCTGACATGTTTATCGTGGAGTAAAAGTGCGCTACTGCTAAAACAAAGAGTGATGTTTTTAAGTCAGCATAAAGAAAATAATCCCCAAGGTTGTTTGTCGCAGAGTAAGTTGCCCAATATGGACGATGATTATTTATTAGCTAATCTTGATCAGTGGTTACGACCACACTTAACTCAGGAAAACTCGATTAAGAAACTGCAAAACCTTGATATGCATATGATATTGTTAGCCATGTTGTCATGGGAACAGCAGCAACTGTTAGAGCAATATGCGCCAACCCACTTGCAAGTGCCCAGTGGTTCCAGAGTAGCGATTGACTATGAAGATGCGGATACGCCTGTATTAGCCGTAAGACTACAGGAAATGTTTGGTCAGCAAACGACGCCGACAATAGTCAATGGTGAACATGTGCTATTAATACACTTGCTCTCACCTGCCAACCGGCCCATGCAAATGACGCGTGACCTGCCCAGCTTTTGGCAGAATACCTATTTTGATATTAAAAAAGAATTACAAGGTAAATATAAAAAGCATTATTGGCCAGATGATCCCTTAACTGCGCAGGCGACCAGTCGCACTAAACGGAAAATGTAGATACGTTTTTTGGCATGCTACTCTGTTCTTTGAGTATTGCTATATTCATTGTTATTGCCATGCTGCCTCAAACGCATGTCTGCGTCACGTGCAATAGTAGCCTGTTGATGATTGTTGAGTAGATCGAAAGCTAATCAGGCGTCTAATACCTAAACGCACTTTAGAGTGTGTCAAATAGTGCGCTACACTCTTTTTTTAACACTTTGTCAGAATTATTGTCAGATACTTCAAGATGGCTTACCTAAGGCCGCAGGCATAATGGCATTGCAGGTTCATACTAAAGTCTGAAGCCGGTTCAGTATAACTTGTTAAAATAGTACTAGTTCTTAGTAACTATCTATATTTGTTAATCTGCATTTATTAATCTGCCAGGCCCAGTAGGGCAGGCATAACGATAGTAAAGCAAATCAGGGGGTAGGGCGGCTGAGTGCTCTTGTAGGCATATCAGTTGTTTCAGTTCACTGGCAAAAGAACGCTGGCAGGAATCATGCCTTTGGTCGTTGGTTAGCCCGGTTAATCTGGGTAAGTGGCTAGTATATTAGGGTTGGGGGAGAGATCTTATTTTATATTGTCAATATCTTGAGTTATTGTTGCTCAAGGTGATAGTGTAGTCAGATTTTATTGCTTGTGTCGGTGCACTTACCACCCCGCATGGCATGCATTGCAATACCTTGCCGCTGTGTAGGGGTAAATAATAAATAGGTTTGGTTTTATGAAAACATCTCACTTTTTATCATTGTGTGTGTTGCTGATGAGCAGCGCTTTATATGCTGCTCAAGAAGATAAAGCAACGGATATACCGGTTGATTTGCTTTTTAAGGGCACTGTGGATTCGTCTTTTAAGTTTTCTCCCAGTGGTAAATATTTAGCGTCAATCAAAGAGTTGACTGATCAGTATGTCATTCTGATTACTGACCCAAAACAAAGAAAAGTAGTGTATACCATTCCGACAGGCCGGGTTTATGCCACTGATCTAACCTGGGTGACGGATGATCGTTTATTTTATGAAGTCGGTACCAGCATCGCAGTGGTCAGTGTCAGTGGTTCAGAAAACCGAATTATATTACGCGGGGGCGCGAAGAGTGATCAGATAAAACATGCCACGCATTGGCAACTTTTTTTCAAACCCGAAGGTGATCCTGAGCATATTTTGCTAATCGGTAAAGCGCAAAAAATGGGCTTGGGGCTGGGCATGCGCTCAAGAAGTGTTTATCGATACAATATTTATACTGGTGATGTTGAAGAGCTATTGAATATCAGCAAGCCAAAAAATATTTTATGGCGCTTTAGTGAACAAGGTAAACCTATTGTCGGTTGGCAACAACAGTATGCTGGTATGAATATTTATACCTACGATTCAGAGAAGAAAGATGCTGTATTTCATGATCAAATAAGCTACCCAAAAAGCTTGCCGCAACTGGCTGAAAAGGTCAGTTATCTAAATGAAAGAGCCGATATTGTTGAGCTATCTGATGATGAAGATATTTTTTATATACGTCACAATATTGATTCAGATTATCACAAAATCTATGCATATAGCCTGTCAAAAAAAGCCATTGTCGATACGGTGTATGCAGCAGAAAAGTATGATTTTAATGAAAACTTAATCAATAAAAACATGCTGTTTGATAGCAAGCAGAACCTTCTGGGTTTTCGCTATTTTAAAGATGAAGATCATATTGAGTGGCAGGACGAGCGTCTTGTTAAAATTCAAAAGAGTGTTGATGCTATTTTCCCTAAGCAAAATAATATGATTTTTAATTGGGATGATAACTTTGACAATGTGTTGTTCCGTAATACCGCTAAAAATGCTCGTGGGAAAATATTCTTATACTCGGTAAAAGATGATATGCCAGCATTGTTTGCTGATATGTCACCTTGGTTAAATGAATATGTTCTGCCGGGTGAGCGTACTGTTCGTTATAAGTCGCGTGATGGTGTTGAGCATGAAGCGTATTTAACGATGCCGCTCAACATGAAAAAGCCATTGCCTGTAGTTATTGTGCCGCATAGTGGGCCTTGGAGAAGGGCGGTCAAAGGCTATAGTGCCATGACTAAATATCTTGCAAGTCAAGGCTATGCAGTGCTAAGAGTGAATTACCGAGGCAGTACGGGCTTTGGCCGCAAATATCTACTCGACGGTGTTAAAAATGCTCAACAGCTTATGACGCAAGATATTGCTGATTCGGCGTCATGGATAGTCACACAAGGAATTGCTGAGGCGGATAAGGTTTACCTCCTAGGAGAAGGAGAGTACGAAGGACATATCGCCTTGCTTACAGGGCTGCGTTATCCAGATCGGTTTGCAGCTGTCGCGACTAATTCTACAATATTAGATATCAACGCGCAGATGGCTTTTTATCGAAACTCTGACTATCAAGATGATATCGATTTTTGGTCTATTACACGAGACTTAGCTGTTGCTCCAGATCTTTTCTGGCGAAAATTGTCGTATAAGAAATTTTATCAGGATATGCAGATCCCTGTTTTTATTTTGCATCATGAGAAAAGTGAAATAGTTTCTGTTAAACAAGCACAAAAACTAAAAAAACGTATCTTGTCAGCAAATAAAAATAATGAATTTAAAATCCATCAGCGTTTTTCGCGGGAGATGGATGATATTGTTGAATTTTTCAAAAAAAATCCTAAAAAGTCTATGGTTGAGAAAAAGGGTTGATATGATGCAGTATGTTAAATTTCATTTGTTATTTACTTTAATATTTAGCATAAGTAGCTCTTTAGTTGCAGCGGAAGAGTTGGTGCCTGCTATTGATCTGTTTCAAGCCGCCACTGAGTCAGGGTTTCTATTATCGCCAGACGAAAAGCATTTGGCTTATGTTAAAAGGCAATATGGGCAATACTACGTCAATATCTATCATGTAAAAAAGCGCGAAGTTATACATAAGGTGCCAATAGGCTTGAATTACCCCAGTGCGCTGACTTGGTTAAATAATCGTCGTTTAATGTATCAGCGTAGTGGTTCGCTGATTGCGTTTAATAAAGATGGCAGTGATAAGCGAAAAATTCTGGATTTTTGGGGTGGTGAGTTTAAGTGGTTAGGCTTACGGAATCGGTTAAAGGTTTGGGAATTGTTGGATATCATGCTGGATGATGATGAAAAAATATTAGTTTCGGCACTGGGCCTTAATGATTTTTCCAGTGTATATGAAGTCGATATTTACACAGGCGAAAAAGATGAAATAGTCTCAGGTGCTAAGAATAAAGTCCATCAGTGGCTGGTTAATCGTCGCGGAGATGTAGTGATGGGCGTCAGGCATAAACGCGATAGTTTAGAGTTTCTTATTAAAGATAAGGATTCAGGGAAATATAAGGTTCAAGATAAACTGGATGAGGCGGGTGAATTTAGCCTGGATTACAATGGCGCTTCATTTATGACTCGTCGAGTTATATTGCAAGGCTTGTCGGATAATGAAGATATTTTGTATGTTTCAGAAAATATTGGGCGTAATTATTTTCGCTTGTCTGAATACAGTATTTCTCAGAATAAAGTGGTTAAGCCAATATATGAAGATAGCCACTATGATGTAGGCTCTTTGCATGAGCCATTACAACTTTTTTATAGTAGAACCAGTAAAGAGCTGTTGGGCGTAAGATATTTGAAGTCTGCGCTTAGTACAGCTTGGTTTAACCCCGTATTACAATCTGTCCAGACAAAAATTGATAAACACTATGGTGATAAAAGCGTTATTTTAGATTGGGCAAGTGATTTGAGCTTTGTGTTGGTTGCTGTCCGGTCAGATCAGCACTGGGGTGATGTATATCTTTACTATCCAGAAACAGGAGAGAGTATTCAACAAGGTGGTTCTTCTCATAGTTTTGCAGATTATGCCTTGCCAAATACAAAGGTCGTCCATTATCAATCAAAAGATGGTACGGCGCATGAGAGCTATTTGACCTTGCCTGCCGATTATAAGGCAGGCACTTTGCCAACGATTATAATGCCGCATGGTGGCCCGTGGGTAAGGTATGCCTGGGGCTATGACCCTGAAGCAGTTTACTTTGCCAGTCGTGGTTATGCAGTGTTACGCACTAATTATCGGGGTTCTAGCGGTTTTGGCCGACAATATTTTATTGACGGTTATCAATCTTTAGCAGAAGTTATGTTGGATGATATTGCCGATGGTGCTAAGTGGATGTTACAAGAAGGGTATGCCAACCCAGATAAAGTGTTCATTATGGGGACAAGCTATGGTGGGTACGCGGCACTTATGAGCACGATTCGCTATCCTGATTTATATAAAGGTGCTGTATCGCTCGCGGCACCGTTGAATATTGTTTCTCATATGCAAAAACTTAAGGGTAGCAAGTCTTATTTTGCCTACGATGTTTGGGTCTCTGCCGTAGGTGATCCTAAGAAGAAGAAAACAGATGTGAAGCGAATGTCGCCGCATTTTCAAATTAAGAAACTCACAACGCCTTATATAATTTTTCATGGTAAAGAGGATAGTAATGTATCCGTTGATCAAGTAGAAGCGTTTCAGAAACAAATGAAAAAACATGGGCATAAGCACAAAGTTAGAATTATTCAAGACGAAGGGCATGGGTTTCATATAGCGGCTAACCAGGTTTACTATGTTGAGAGCGTGGATAGGTTTTTCAAAGGTTTAGTGCAATAGCGTTGGCGAAAACTTATTCGCAGTGCTTTTTTCAGCTGAGCATGGCTGGGGTGAAATTGAAAGTTTGCAGGTTACTAATGCGAGTATTGAATCAGGTTGGCAGGCAGGCTTAAACGATAATGGTGAGGTGTTTGTGGTTTGGGATCAGGTACATGGTGCTGGTAATAGAGTGTGGACTAACCGTTATGTGCCGAATGAAGGCTGGTTAGGTGCAGAAATTATTGATTCAGGTGTTGTGCAAGCAGATAGCCAGCCAAGCGTCGCGGTAGATAATAATGGTAATGCTGTGGCTGTTTGGCTTGATAATGGTGTTTGGGGAAATCGGTTTCAATAATAGGCGATTAAGATAATCTCGTAGTCTAAGATATCTATATAGTTTGATAGCAGTTAATAAAGCCAGTGATGATCATATTGCCTGTTATTTATTCATATAAAATATTACGAAGATACAAAAAAGCGGATAGCGAGTGCTATCCGCTTTTTCGTTATTTACTCAGTAAGTGCTTTTAAATAAAAGTTAACTTGTATAAGTGTTAATGGTTGTTATTAGTTATAACAGTTCCTTGTTATAATTATTTATTGCTTCATCAGCTGAAACAGTAGGGCACGATTGCTCAGGTAGTGCGCCTGTATTCGCGCGTTCTAAGTTATAGTAGCGAACAACGCTTCTGTCTGTGCCGCAAATATTGCTGAATGCTTCTATCTTCATTACTACGCTTGGATATGGGTCTGGCTCTGTTGGTAAATAAAATACACCGTCGTTCCAAGGTTTGTCTGTTATTGTTTCACCAATAGAATTGTCGGGGTTTCTGTAAGTATAGGTTACTTTGATCCTTGAGACACCTTCACTGCCTCTGACTTCTACTCCTTCAAGCAGGCAACTTGTTCCCTCGATTAACTCAAGCGTTGTGGGAGTGAGTGTGATGCTTGGGTCGCATTCGATCTCTTCTAATTTGACATTGTTGATGCAAAGCGTCCGTGAAGCGTTCATACCGTCATGCGCTCTATTAGAGCCTAGCCAAAAGTTAATGGCGACATTATTAGTACTACCATCGGTATCAAAGATCATTTCATGTGACTCAAATTGCCCGTCGTTGAGCATGACAGGATTACGGCCTGCTTCGAAATCATAATAGTTATCAGCAGCCCCTTTTTGTACTTTGGCAAATATTCGCATTTGGTTGTGGCCCGGTGCAGCATCTGCGTATGTCTCATACGTCAGCTTGTAGGTTGAATTACTGTTTAATACCACTGGTCGGCCAACAGTGCCTAAGATTTGCTCATAAGGTAAATCAGCTGCGCCTGTCCAGGCCTCAGCGCAGAGCATGCCGCGCTCAATATACTCTTGGCCTACTCGATCACCATAGGCTTTCCAGTCATATTGATCTTCTAGCTGGGCAGTTGCATTCGATGTTATAAACCCGAGTAAGCAAACCCATAGTAGCCTGTTTAATAAGGCTGTTTTTTTAAAAGTCTCTAATTTCATTGCATTATTCCTCAATACGGTTTATCGATGCTTACTGCCAGCTATTGTCGCCATCAGGTCTCAAGGTCAACGTTTTGCATACTGGTTCAGCGCTGGGGCAGCCATCCTCAATAGACACACAGACGTTGTAAGAACCATTGGGTGTTGCAAAAGTCGTATCCTGATTGTCACTAGTAATCAGTTGATTAGCACTGCCGGGCAGGCCGGTAATTCGATAAGACAAGCCATTTAATCGAGAGAAAGATATGCCGACTTCCCAGTCAGTTATTGGAAAGGTGCTGGAGTCTAAAGGTCGCCAAAGAAAGTACACAGCTTCGATTGGATTTAATACATTGTCATGTATAACTGTCACGCTTTCGCATGTCTCACAGCTATTCCCTGCTTGCTGGGATACACCCGTTACGCAAACATTATAGTTCTTTGCTGTATTAGCAGCTGGTAAAAAGACCGTTCTGTTGGTATGACCACTGTTGCTGAGGCCGTCGCTGATATTCCATATCGTATAAAAATTATATATTGGGTTCTCATGAGAGACCGATACTTGCATGCCGCAATAATCAGGCTCAAATGTCAATGTGGGAAATGCGTCACAGGTTTTGGTTAAATTTAAGTTATCAATACATAATGTATGTGGTGCATCTTCATTGGCATATTTGCTGCCAAAAGAAAATTGGAGCGTTGCATTGGCACCGCTATTGTCAGTTCTTATTTTGTCTTCATAAGCAGTCCAAATGCCTTCATTAACCCAATGGCCAAGCCACTTATGATAAAAGACATTGTTGGTGTTTCTTAGTGATGGTGAAATAAGTATTCTGTTCTCACCGGGAGGAGCATCAACATAAGCGTCATAGCTTAAAGCATATTCCGCATTTGGCTCTAATTCGATAAGGCCAGTATTGGTCGTTAAAACCGCTTCCCACAGCTCATCTACGGTACCCGTCCATGACTCAGCACATAATTTACCATCCCAGTAATTCGGGCCGCGAATATGCTGATTAGAATCCTTGCCAATGACTCGCCAGTTTCCTGGGGTATCTTCCAATGGTTGTGCATAAGCGGGAAAAGTAATGCCGTATAAGACAATCAATAGCATGAGTCGAATAGCTCTTGCTAAACGCATTTCATCTTTGCTGTTATTCATATCTGCACCTAAACATAGTGTTGAAAAAAAGATGTCTCCAGGTCCAGTGATAGTAGTAAGGTTGTATCTAACTGCATAGAATTAATCATTGACTTTAAGTTGGTCACTTTTTGTCAATTTTTGATATGAAAAAAAACAGGAAAAATGAGTAGAAAGTAAAAAAGGGATGGTTGATTTAAATTTAGCTAGTAGTCTGATGACAAAGATGAGATGAAATTCACATAAAGCAATAGGGCTATGCAGCCAGCGTAGAAAAAACCCTAACGCTCGATTTGCAAATAAGCATTCAAAGATAGATCAAGAAAAAATAGACATGCGCATAATCTAAATAATCATGCTGCCATGATAGGTTTTACTGAATTGAGGGTATGCATCAATGATAAAGGTTGAAAATAATACTGAACCTAAAACTTATCCCAGCTTGTTTGATAAAATATATCTTCTACTGAGTCACCGTCTGTATCAATGTAAATAGCAATTTGCGGCTCAGCAATACCCAGTATTTGAATTCTAAGCGTTGAGTTGTTCTGGCCTGCTATTAGCAGCTCTCCAGATTGAGGTTTGCTCATGTTGGCAGGGCTATAAAAGAGTGGGCTGATGGTTTGAATATCAGCGTAGCCTAACGTTGAAATATAAACCCTGCCTGAGAAGGAGACGGATTGGTTGCCGCTGCTGGCTTCAAATTCCAAATCACTATGCTGAATATGCATCGTTAAATGCTCTCTTTTGTATTCAGCTTGCGCTGTAAAGTCTTCAATGATGTCATTATAAGTATAAACTTCAAAGTCATTTACGACGTCAGCCAATACGGTTGCGTCTTTATGCAAGACAAGATCAAGCCCTAAAGAAGCATGCGTAATATGCAAAGCGTTATAACGGTGTGTAATCTCATGTACTTTTGAGTTCCAGGTTTTATTGGTAGTGAGTACCACGCCGTTCAATCGCAAATCATTATCTTTGCAGGCCGAAAATGCAGCGAAGTTAATGCCTGCCTGATTGAATTGGCCGCCTAATGATTTTGTTCCGCTGTTGAGACAAAGCTCTTTAAATGAACTAAGCTCAAATGCCGGGCCCAGCGCATTATAATAAACACCACCACCATCTCTGAGCTCGAAGGAAGTGAGAAACATATTATAGATTGCGCCGATATTGGCAATTTCGAATACGACCGGAGATTGGCAGCCTTGATATACGCCGTCAATTTTTGAGGGCGTGGCAATACACTTATTCAACGTTGGCTCGTTTTCCTCTTCGGTATCGGCGGTTTCTTCAGCTTCTTCTGTTGTCAGCTGCCTGCTAGTCATTAGTACAGTGCTTTCTCTGTCGCGATGATTTGAGCTGGCTGTGTTCTCGTCTGACTGAATATTATTCAAGGAAACACCCGAAAGCCATTGATGGGCAAACCAGGTTTGAACGACTTCTTTAGCCAGTGCTCTTTTCTGTATTTCAGATAAACGAGTTTGTGCTGCTTGTGTAATTTGTGTTTTAGCTGGCGCAGATGGTGTATCAGCAGCGTGTTTTTTTGCGGTGTGTTCTATTGGCGTGGATAGATTAAAGTCATGCTTGTGAGCGATTTCATATTTCTCTAAAACAGCTTGCTGTTGCAGCAGCATCGCAGGCTGTTCATATTGTGAGATAATCGTTGTGCTTTTACTTTGTTGTTGTGCTATAGGAGGAGCGGCGACAGTCTTATCTTGCACCGATAATTGCAAATAAGCGAGTAAATAAAGTAATGACAATGCCCCTATAACTTTTTTCATACTAATTTATTATTACGTTTCTGTGAATCAGTGAGTACTCTGGTAAAAATTAGGTTTTGAGTGGTGCTTATATAGATGAATATATTATCAAATGAAAAACCACTAGAAAACCAGAGCTTATTAGAAGTAACTCAAGCAAGTATAGATTAAGATTAGCGCAAAATACGATATTTTTGAAATAGGATAAGTCGATAGTGGCAATGTTTTTAAAGTGTCAAATAATCCAACATATTATTCTAATTATTATGCATATATTCGCCAAAATGTAGTCCGCCGATACACTCCACAAACAGTGCTGAAAAAGTAAAATCGATATTGCTGTGTTCTGCTGCTTTCGCAATCCAAATGCTAATGCCGATTGGAATAGTTGCCTGTAGATAATTGGGGGGCAAAGCGTTGTTCAAACATATTATTAAGGTCAACAGGGTAATTCTGGCACTTATGCTAGAAGAAAAGTTTTTCTCCATTGTCGATATAAATTAACTTGCTTTATTCCAGAGCGAGTTTGTTTCAAAATTATTTATAACACCAATACCTTATAAGTTGGTCAATGCTTGCCGCAATATTGGCAGTTATTGGAAAACAATCAGTAAAAATAGCTGGTGAATATAAAAAGTATACATGCGATTGCTGTATATCGGGCAATATCAATAACCAAAACAGACAAAGGCACTATGAGTGCTTTTATGAATTGGTCAATAAAATTAAAGTGGTCATATTATGAAGAATGTTCTTTGGGGCTTAAAACCTTTTTCTACCCTCTGTGTATTACCTGTTTTTGCAATCGCGCTATCTGCTTGTAGTAGCGGTGGCGGCAATAACTCTCCAGCCTCCAGTGATGATACAAGCAGTAATACAGTGCCTCGTTTTACCTCGGGAGCAACTGTCAGTATTGCCGAGAATCAAAGCTTGCCAGCTTATACGGCCATTGCTGAAGATGGTGAGGGTGATGCTTTGAGTTTTTCGATCAGTGGCGGTAATGATGCAGGCTTGTTCAGTATTAATGCCGGTAGTGGTGAGGTACAGTTTACTACTGCACCAGATTTTGAAGCACCGCAAGATAATAATGCTGATAACCAGTACGAACTGACAATTAGCGTTGCTGACACCAATGGTGCCAGTGTCAGTCTGGATATAGTGATTACGGTTGAAAATGTGGATGATTTCAATGTTGACGTCATATTTCCACTCAGTAATGCCAATGTACAAGGGGTAGAGCAGCAGCTGACGGTACGTGGTCGGGTTAATGATGCTGAAGATGGCGCCGTGATAGCTGCTGATATCACTTCTTTAACAATTAACGGTGTTGTTGCTGTATTGGGCAGTGACCCCAGCCAGTGGTCAGCCGATATTCCGCTAACCTTATTAGAGAATGTGCTGAATATTGAAGCCAGTTTTGCCAATGGCCAGACAGTTTCTGTCAGTCGAACCTTTCATCATGAGCCATTACTTATCAACCCAATGGCACTGGTGTTCGATGCCTCTCGCAATCAGGCGCTGGTATTAGATTTAGGATTAAACGCATTAGTCGCAGTCAGTTTAGCGGATGGTAGCCAGCGGATAGTGTCGAATGCTGCTGTTGGCACAGGGCGTGAGATTGCCTCGGCCACCGAGATGGTTATGGATGCGGCCAATGATAGGGTGCTTATCAAAAACAACTTATTAGGCAACACCGATTTGATCGCTGTCGATTTAGTCAGCGGTAATCGCGCAGTGATCAGTGATACACTTGAAGGTGGGGTTACCAGTGTTGCCCTTGATGCAGCGGGTAATCGTTTGCTGGCATATCAGCGTTTCGCGGGTGACATGCTTGCTATCGACGCTGATACCGGTGCTGTTGAAGTGTTGGCAGAGTCATTAGGGTCTAATGCCTTTGAAAACTTTGTGGTAGACGATGTCAATGACCGTGTTTTGGGGGCCTCTTCCAATACTATTTCCAGCTACAGCGCTGATACGCTCGACTTTATCGAGGTGCTAAGTAGTTCAGCAGTAGGCACGGGGCCATCTTGTTCAAATATTGCTGATATTGTGGCCGATACAGCCAACAATCGCGTGATCATTTTGTGTTTGTCAGCCGCAAGTGTTCTTGCTGTAGATTTAGATACCGGCAATCGCACATTGCTAGCAGATACTAATATTGCTGGCCGGTCTATCGCTTTGGATAGCGTCAATGATGGCGTGGTTGTATTGAATAACTTATCAGTTGCCAGCGCCAGCTTTGCCAGTGGTGAGCAAACCACGGTGGCGAATAATGTATGGGGTGCGGGCGAGCTATTTGATTTTAGTACAAGCAATGGTGCACTGGCTTGGGATATTGTCAATCAGCGCGCCTTTACCGCCAATAGAAGCGGGCGTGTGTTAACAGTTGACTTGCAATCAGGTGATAGAACATTGCTATCGGCCAATACGGGCGATGCGAATACAGTGATCAGTGACCCGCGTTCAATCAGCCTGTCAGCCGATAGTTCAACCGCTTATGTGCCGGACTCCACCTTAGCTGCATTGTTGGCGATTGATACCATCACAGGTGAACGCCGTGTTGTTTCGAATGATACACATTCGGGACCGGCATTTATTAGCCCCCGGCAAGCGTTGCTTGATGAAGACAATAATCGCGCCATATTATTAGATGCTAGTATCGCTGCTGGAAGACGGTTGCTCAGTATCGATTTGGGCAGTGGTGTGCGTACCTTATTAGCAACGCAGGATGTCGTCGAACTTGGTCAAGGTGCAATTACGTTTGATGCTGCGAATAATCGCGTGTTCTCAGGGCACACCAGTGGTTTGTTTGGTTCGAACGGGAGTGTCTTTGCCACTGACTTAGGCTCTGCTGAGACGAGCGTGCTATCGAATGCTGATGTCGGTTTGGGGCCGACGATTAACCGACCTTATGCGTTTGTACTGGATGCCGATGACAATTTACTCTATATGACTGAGGTGCCTTCTTTATCGTCAAATGCGCGCGTGATCAGCGTTGATTTGCAAACCGGTGATAGAAATGTTGTGGCGCAAAATGAGCCTAACATCGGTTTGCCATTGCAGCTTAGCTCATCGATTGCAATTGATGCTGCAAATGACTTAGTCTTATTGTCGGATGCTGTGAATGGTATGTTGGTCTTGATTGATCTTGTGAGCGGCGAACGTGCAGTTGTCTCACGTTCTGAGATCGACTTTCGGCGCTAGTGCTATGCTCAGTTGTCAGTAAGAGGCTTGGCACAAGCATAAAATCTTGTTATACCCGGCTACGGCCGGGTAGGCTAACTGTATAAGCATATCGCCACAGTATCGATGGTTACTTATTTTTCTTCTTTTTAAATTTCTCTAGGCGAGCGGCTTTTTTAGCAGCCTTCGTCGCCTGTACGACTTCATGCACGGCTTTCTCCGCAGCAACCATGGCGGGAGTCTCCAGTGTATAACGACCGAGTTGACCATTACGTAAGTCAGTAATAAACAGCTTGCAGATTTTATTGAAGTCAACCAGGCCGCCGCGACTGAGGCAGCCATGTTGTTTGCCGATGGTTTCAAAGAACGCCTGTTCTGTATCAGGAATTGTGTCGAGTTTATAGCGCGCTTTAATTTGTTCGGGATAAGTTTGCAGCAGATAAGGTGCAATAAAAAAAGCCACATCATCATATTCCATTGCGGTATCTTTGATTGCGCCGGTTGCAGCAAGCCGGTAGTTGCTGTCAGGATATTCTTGCTGCGGTGATAAAATGCCGGGTGTGTCTACTAAAACCATATCGTCACTGAGTCGGATACGTTGTTGACCACGAGTGACAGCCGCTTCATTGCCTGTTTTTGCAATGGCTTTATCAGCCAGAATATTAATCAATGTGGATTTCCCAACATTAGGGATGCCGGTAATCATAATGTGTAGAATATGTTCCCGGGTGGACTTGTCTGTCAGCAGCTTGCGGCAGTGCTCAGGGAGTTGGCGAATATTACCCGGCTGTTGTATGCTCAAGGCCAGTGCTTTAACGTGCCGTTCTTCTTCTAGCTGGCTTTGCCATTGTTGTGTCAGTTTGGGGTCTGCCAGATCACACTTGCCGAGTATTTTAATGCAGGGTTTGTTGCCCCTGAGTTTGGCAATCAATGGGTTTTCGCTGCTAAAAGGCAGGCGCGCATCAAGAATCTCGATGATTAAATCAACCTGTGGCAAGGTTTGTTGAATTTCTTTTTGGGCTTTGTGCATATGCCCGGGGAACCAATGAATGCTCATAAAATATTCTCGACCAATCTGGCTAATGCCATAGCGTTTGCCCAATCGGCAACTTATAATAAAACGATAGTGTAATTGGCAAGGCGGTGTAGGTCCACTGCTGTCAAGCGAAGCGGTGTGAATGGATAAAATAAAAACTGAGATAGAGTATTGGTTGCAAGAGGTCGTGGTGGGGTTTAATTTATGCCCTTTTGCACCTAAGCCCATGAAGCAAAATCAGGTGCGTATTCATATCAGTGATGCGCAAGATGAAACGGCTGTGCTGGAGGCCTTACTAGCTGAGCTGTCGTTATTAGACGTCACACCGTCTGTTGAGATTGACACCTCTCTATTGGTTTTACCAAATGCCTTGCAGGATTTTGAGCAATATAATCAGTTTTTGGGCTTGGCCGATGCCTTGTTGCAGCAGTTTAACTGGGTGGGGGTCTATCAGATAGCCAGCTTCCATCCTGCATACCGCTTTGCAGGCACTGAGCCTGATGCAGCGGAAAACTTTACAAATCGCTCGCCTTACCCAATTTTACATATTTTACGTGAAGCCAGTATGGCAAGCGTTTTGCGGGCATATCCTGACCCAGAGCAAATCCCGCAGCGAAATATCGAAAAAATGCGTGCGCTGAGCAGACAGGATAAAGACAAATATTTCCCGTATCGCAATACAGCCTCTGCAGATAATGGCACGACAAAGTGATTGAATATAGCTCGAATGCAGTTTAAAACATTGGTCTTTGTGATGCATCGCGTATAATGTCGCACCATGCTATTGCTTATTATATATATCCTTATTGCGTTAGGTTTCTCCTTCCTCTGCTCTATAGCTGAGGCAGTTTTGCTGAGTGTCACTACTGGCTATGTGGCGGTTTTGGAGCAGGAAAACAAGCCATCTGGTAAATTGCTGAGGAACCTGAAAGAAAATATTAATCAGTCGCTGGCGGCTATTTTGACGCTCAATACTATCGCGCATACCGTCGGGGCCGCTGGTGCGGGTGCGCAGGCGGCGGCTGTTTTTGGCAGTGCCTATCTGGCAGTTGCTTCGGCTGTTTTGACCTTGCTGATTCTTGTTTTTTCAGAAATTATTCCTAAAACGCTGGGAGCGCATTATTGGCAGGCCCTGGCACCAATGACAGCTTATTGCCTGCGTTTTCTGGTATGGGCGTTATACCCATTTGTGTGGCTTTCCCAGATACTAACCCGGTCGATGACACATGGCCCGGGCTTAAAAGGGTTTAATCGGGCTGAATTTGCGGCGATGGCTGAGTTAAGTCAGAAAGAAGGCTTGTTAGCGCAGCAGGAATCTATCGTATTACGCAACTTGTTGATGTTGCATGAAAACCATGTGGTCGATGTGATGACACCAAGAGTAGTAGTGTTTTCAATCGACAGTAGTATGACAGTGGGTGAGTACTTTGAAAAATATGCCACAGAGCGCTTTTCCCGAATACCTTTGTATAAAGGGGAAAGGGAGCATTATGTCGGGTTTGTGCTGCGGACCGATTTGTTATTGGCCCAGGCACGCGGTGAAGAAGGCAGGCTGGTCGAAGACTTTGCGCGCGAGCTGATTGCTATCCCGGAAACTACCAATGTGGCAGCGGCTTTCGATAAGTTATTGCAACAACGCTCGCATATTGCTGCGGTGATCGATGAGTATGGTGGTTTGGAAGGTATTCTTACTCTAGAAGATATGCTAGAGACCCTGTTAGGTATTGAGATTATTGATGAAGGTGACCGGGCGCAGGATATGCAAGAATTAGCGCGCCGACTGTGGCGACGTAGAGCTTCGGCGATGGGCTTGAAAGTCGATGGTTTATAAATAGAATTGATTAGCGTTGTATGTTGTTTGATAAAGTGAACTTGCGCGTTCGGCCTCAATCAAAGCTCATATTTGAGCGGGTTTAGATCTAAAGCAAACAGCATTAAGCGGTGTTGCTATGTCAGCAAACCCGTATGTTATTTGTGATGTAATAACAACCGGAAAGTGATATTTGCACAAAGTAGGGGGGAAGTCATGAGCGGTAAACAAAGCCTTGCGTGGGGCTTGGCAGGTATATTACTTGTTCTAGGTAATGTGTCGACGGTTGCGATAGCCGGTGCTAAAGAGCGTGCGCAAGCAGCGATTAAACAGCGTGGTATTGAGTATACACCAGATCAGTTTCTGGCCAGTGTGGTTGATAACGATTTAGCATTGGTTAACTTATTTTTAAAAGCGGGAATTGATGTCAATTATCGTCATCCGCGCAGTGGCAATACCGCCTTAATGCTCAGTATCGATACGAATAATGCAAGGCTGATCAAAAAGTTGCTGAGACAGGGGGCACAGCCCAATAAAGCTGATATAGCTGGCTTTACGCCGTTTATGAAATTGGTTGCGCTAAATGATGACCCAAACCTGTTTAAACGATTTATAAAGCGCGGGGCAGATGTTAATCACCTGGATTTCTACCAGCGTTCACCGTTGATGTATGCCGTGGTTAATCAAAACGTGCCAGCGATTAAAAGCCTGTTGGCACTAAACGCAGACCCTCAAATAGAAGATAATTTTGGTTTTTCAGCGACAGTGATGGCGGCGCAAAGAGGTTATCTGGATGTGTTGTCTTTATTATTGGCAGCGGGCATTGATGTCAATAAAGTCTACAAAAATAATATGACCATGCTGTTGGGAGCGTGTATGTCGGTCAATACAGCGCAGGGCGATGCGGTAAGCCTGTTGGTTGAAAACAAGGCTGAAGTTAATGTCGCCGATTTTAACGGCACGACGCCTTTAATGTGGCAGGTAAAAGCCAGAGGCACTATAGCGCAAACCAAGGCGTTGCTGAATGCCGGAGCCAAGTTAGGCAGCAAAGATAATGTAGGGCGTACTGCCCTCTATTATGCCATCTCTTCTAGAAACCTTGAGGCCGTAAACCTGTTATTGGATGCTGGTGCCGATGTTAGCATTGTTGATAAATACCAGACGTCGATACTGATTCATGCTGTGCAAATTAATCAGCAAGAGATGGTGGCAAGTATCTTGCAAAAAGGGAGCAATATTAATCATCAAGATGGACAAGGTTGGACAGCACTTATGCATGCGGCCTCAATTGGTGCGTCTGATCTTGTGCAGCTGCTTAAAGCCAATGGTGCTGAGTTGGCCGTTAAAAATAAAGCAGGGCAGCGCGCTTATGATTTGGCGCAAAATGATGAGGTGAAGAAACAGTTGACCCCATAAATAAGGGGTATTAGGTAGGCTAGGTCTTGCCCAATGGCGCAATGATGGGCAGTATAGCCTTACTAGGAGAAATACTTGGTTTAGACCCGTTTGAATGTTAGCGTATTGGCTTAATTGGACTGAATTATATGCTAAACGCTAAAATCCTGTGTAATATCGCAAATTTTAATAAGTGCAGCGTTGCGAACCTATAAATTTAACAGTAGGCTGCGTTTCTTCTTTATAAAAGTGGGGGAAAGAAAGATGTTGAGTAAAAATAAGAGCATATTGGCGTTATTCCTTGCAGTGTTATTGACAGCTTGTGGGGGCGGTGGCAGTGATACAAGTGATACAGCGTCAAGTACAAATGCACCGGCAGATGGTGATATTCGACGTGCCATTATTGGCAGTGCAGAAACGCCTGATCCTGTGGAAGCGCGCATCAAAGCATTGGAAGCTGAAGGTAAGCTGAAGGTTATCCGTGTAATGGAGTCGTTCCCATTACAAACGTTAATTGAAGCCAAGCAAGATGTTATTGATGAGTTGGAAGCAATGCCTAGAAAAGCTTTGCAGCAACCCAAAGAGTTAACAATTAACGAGAGTGATGATGAAGTTGTCGGCGATGACGAAGAAGGTACTAGTAAAGGCGAGTAACTCACCTTCCTAAAATGCAAACAATCCTTGGCGAATTTGATCATAAGGTCTTCATCCGTGACTTCTGGCAGCAAGCACCTTTACTTATTCGCCAAGCTTGCCCTGATATTATTCAAATCATCGACGGTGATGAGCTAGCGGGTCTGGCTTGTGAAACTGCCGTTGAGTCCAGGTTAGTTAGCTACCACCGCAATCGCGACCATTGGCAGAATCGCTTTGGCCCCTTTACAGCGCAGGACTTTGCGGAGTTACCCAAAACCGATTGGACGCTACTGGTACAAGCTGTTGATCAATGGATTCCTGAAGTTGCTGAGTTACTAGACAAAGTCAGCTTCCTACCGCGTTGGCGGCTGGATGATATTATGATGAGCTACGCTGACCAGGGCGGCAGCGTTGGGCCACATTTTGACTACTACGATGTCTTCTTACTGCAGGTTGAAGGTGAGCGTGAATGGCGCTTAGGCCAGTGGTGTGATGAGCACTCCAAGTTACAAGAAAATCAACCAATGAAGCTCCTGCAAGATTTTGAGCAGCAGGCGAGTTATCGCATGCAGCCCGGTGATTTTTTATATGTGCCAGCAGGTTTGGCGCATTGGGGAGTGGCGCAAACTGATCGCTGTATTACTTGCTCTATTGGCTTTCGTGCGCCGAGTAAAGAAGAAGTGCTCTCGCATGCAGTGGAATATCTCAGCGATAGTATGCTGGCGCATCAGCGTTATCGCGATACAGAAAACAGTATCGATGCTGACCCTTTTTGTATTAACAGCAGCGTGAGTGATAGCTTGATGACGTTTTGGCAGACCTTGCCCGAGCAGTCATTGCGAACAGCGCTAACCACAGCATTTGCCGCGCAGCTGACTGAACCAAAATATATGGATACCATAGAGCCACAGGTGTTTGAGCGTCAGACGCTACAAGCCGCTATTGCCGCACAGCAAGGCTTGTTGTTCGAGTTGCATCCGGCAACTCGCATAGCTTATGTTCCTACCCTCGATGGGCAAGCTGAATTATATGTTAATGGTGCTTCATGTGCCGTGAGTCTGCTGTTTGCAAAAGAGTTTTGTCAGGGGCAAATAAGTTTGCAGCATATTGAGAGTGAACCTAATCAAACTATTTTTCTACAGCTGTTGCAACAGGGAGCTGTATTTCTCGATGATTAAAGTTGTTTTTGTCTGGGTTAGCCGTCATGGGTGAAATAGAAAATACTGAAAAAAGTAAAACCCAAATCAAACGTGAAAAAGAAGCGTTGAAAGCGCTTGGTCAACGCTTACTGCTGTTGTCAGAAAAGGCCTTAGAAGAAGTGCCTGTCAGTGATAATTTGTTGGAAGCTTTGCTGGAGGCAAAACGTATGAAACGCTCAGCCTTGCAAAGGCAGATGCGATTTATTGCCGGTTTGCTTGAAAATGAAGATGTCCCAGCCATTGAGAATGCTTTAGATAAAATTGCCCAACCTCATCAGCAGGAGGCCAGGGTTTTTAAGCAATTAGAAGCATGGCGAGATCGTTTGATGGGCGGTGATGAGCAGTTGCAACAAGAGCTGTGTGAGCAATTTGCCCTGCTCGATCGTCAGTATCTTCGTCAACTGCTTCGTAATGCGCATAAAGAGCGTGAGCAAAATAAACCACCAAAGTCAGCGCGATTGCTATTTAAATATCTACGAGGGTTGTATGATGCTTAAATACTGTTCACAAGTGCGTTATAAATAGATATTGTGTTGTTAAGTGAGCTGAAAAAAATTGCACTTTTTAGTGCTTTGCTGTACAGCATTGCCATCTTTGTTTCCTCTAGCGCTTATTCGAAAACGCTAGAGGATATATTGCTGCTTAAAAGAGAGGCTTATGCCAATATCAAAGTAGATCCTGATGAGCCGCTATATGCAAGAGTTCGGCCAATGCCGTCAGCAGCATTATCCTCACTCATACAGGGTGATAAAAGTATCGGTATTGCTCAGGCTGCGCACTATAAAAATCACATATTGGATGCGCAAGAAAAGGCGTTAGTGCAAAGTTATCTCGCAAGACTGCCAGAGAGGTATAAAAAAATACTGGCAGATAAACTAACTGGTATTTATTTTTTGGATAACTTTGCCGGTGGCGGCATTACAAATTGGTATGTCGACCAAGATAATAATGTTTATTATGATATTACCTTGAATTCAGCTTTGCTGGATGCAACGCTGGCCGAGTGGATGACTTATAGGGCCAATTCGTTTTTTGAGCAAGGCGATTATTATCTGACGATAACAACTGAGAGGGCTGTATCAGCGGTGCTGTATGGTTTGTTGCACGAGGCCAGCCATGTTGTCGACTTTGAATTGACCGTTACGCCTTTTTTAGATGATTGGTTTGTTCAATTAAAAAAACAGACCAAGGGTGCAAGTTTTTTAGAAAAGCAGTTTAGCCAATTAAAAAAGAACAATAAGTCCGCAACGGCGTTTACAAAAGATGTATGGCTTGATGTGAAAAAACCAATACGACATTATCGATTTGTGCAGCATCGTCATCTCAATGCCTATCAAATATTTACTGAAAAAGGTGTTCTTGGCAACTGGCAACTACCCCGTATGTTTGAAGCATTGCAAAAAACGCCATTTGTGAGTTTTTATAGCCTGACTGCCTGGTATGAGGATTTTGCCGATTTTTTCACGTATTATCATGTCAATGAAGTGGAGGGTAATACAATAAGGCTTTTCCTACATAAGGGTGATAAGCCTTATCTTGAGTATCAGCCGTTTGAAAACGACTTGGTGCAAAAACGCACACCGCTTATGAAGCATTATTATTCGCCCCAGCCGGGTAGTTGCTGCGATAATAATTAACTGGCGTCTCCGTGAGCGGCTAGGTTACAATCGCGGCCGTTATCTTCAGTTTAAATGTCAATAGTTTGAACCCCGGTTTCTCAGGTATCTATGTTTGCCTTTTTTGAAAAGCTTGTTACGCCATTTCCACCCGAGGAGCCCAAGCAGCCTCCTGGGTCGCTATTGGCTTTCTGTTATCACTATACTAAAGGCGTGCAGTTTTATTTGCTGTTGATGGCTGTGCTGACGGTGTTGGTTGCCGTTATGGAAGTGGCCTTATTTGCCTTTCTTGGAGAGCTGGTTGACTGGTTAAACCATAAAGCGCCTGAGACCTTATTACAGGATGAGGGAACGGTATTATTGGGGATGTCGGCGATGGTGCTATTGGGTTTGCCGATAGCCTCATTTTTGCACTCCTTAGTGGTCCATCAGACCTTGCTCGGCAATTACCCAATGATTATTCGCTGGCAGGCGCATCGTTTCTTACTGGGTCAAAGCTTGGCATTTTATCAAGATGAGTTTGCTGGCCGAGTGGCCACCAAGCTTATGCAGACAGCACTTGCCGTTAGAGAAGCGGTCATGAAACTACTCGACGTGCTGCTTTATGTGGCGGTCTATTTTGGTGGTGTCGCCTTGGTTGCGGCCAGCTCTGACTATCGTTTGCTGGGGCCTTTGCTGATATGGTTGCTGTTCTATATTATTGTCATGATTTATTTTATTCCCCGCTTGAATAAAATTGCCGAGAAGCAAGCAGATGCGCGTTCGGATATGACGGGCCGTATTGTTGATACATATACTAATATTATGACAGTAAAACTGTTCTCGCATTCGCAGCGGGAATCAGATTATGCGCGACAAGGGATGCAGTCTTTTTTAAATACCGTCTATCCGCAAATGCGTATGGTCACCCAGTTGAATATGTGTGTGTGGCTGCTTAATGCCTTATTGATCTTTTCCATTAGTGCCTTATCAGTGTATCTATGGATGCAGTCTGCTATTTCAACCGGCATGATTGCCGCCTCTGTGGGCTTGGTTTTGCGACTCAATGCGATGTCACAGTGGGTAATGTGGGAGTTGTCATCACTGTTTGAAAACTTCGGTACCGTTCAGGATGGTATAGGCATGTTGTCTAAACCGCATACCGTTGTTGATGGCGATATGGCTGAGCCGCTGGCCATCAATGCAGGTGGTATTGTTTATGAGAACGTTGCTTTCCACTATGGTAAAGGCAGTGGCGTTATCGGCGACTTTTCTTTAGTCATTAAGCCCGGCGAAAAAATTGGCCTGGTAGGGCGCTCTGGTGCCGGTAAGTCAACCTTGGTTAATCTGCTGTTGCGATTTTATGATGTTGAAAAAGGCACAATTTCAATTGATGGTCAAAATGTTGCGGAGGTTCAGCAGGAAAGTCTACGCGAACAAATTGCCATGGTGACACAAGACACTTCTTTGTTGCATCGTTCTATTCGTGACAACATTATCTATGGTAAGCCAGGTGTGACTGAACAAGCAATGCAGGAGGCAGCTAAGCGGGCCAAAGCGCATACCTTTATTCAGGGACTCGATGACGGGATTGGTAATACCGCTTATGATGCCTTAGTGGGTGAACGCGGTGTGAAACTATCAGGCGGGCAGCGACAACGCATTGCGATAGCCCGTGTGCTATTGAAGAATGCGCCTATTTTGATTTTAGATGAAGCCACTTCGGCACTTGATTCAGAAATAGAGTCTGCTATTCAAGAAAGCTTATACGATCTTATGCATGGTAAAACCGTCATCGCGATTGCGCATAGGCTATCCACAATAGCGGCCTTGGATCGCCTTATCGTGTTAGATCAGGGGCGCATTATTGAGCAAGGGAGTCATCAGGATTTATTAGCGCAAGGTGGCTTATATGCGCAATTATGGGCGCATCAGTCCGGTGGCTTTTTGGGTGAGAGCTGATTAGGCTTAAGCGATGTCAGCGCTGTTATATATACACGGTTTTCTCAGTTCACCTAAGTCTTATAAAGCGAATGCGGTTAAGTGCTGGTTGCAGGAAAACCGCCAAGATATTCAATACCATTGTCCCTTATTACCACCGTTCCCCGAGCAGGCTGCAGCAATACT
Organism: Gammaproteobacteria bacterium; assembly: GCA_965230615.1. Lineage (GTDB taxonomy): Bacteria > Pseudomonadota > Gammaproteobacteria > HTCC5015 > HTCC5015. The sequence continues at coordinate 2,659,148 of OZ246012.1, read as the reverse complement.
GCAAGATATTGTTGCGCAACATCGCAGTGATCCATTGTATTTAATGGGTAGTTCGATGGGAGGGTATTGGGCAACCTGGTTGGCAGAGCAATACAACCTGCCTGCTGTGTTAATTAACCCCCTTGTTGATCCTGGAGTTTTTCGGGATGGTTATATCGATGTGCCACTAAAGAATTACTATGAAGAGCAGAGCTATATCTTTACAGCCAAGCACTTGGCTGAATTATTGACCTATAATGTTGAGGTGGTTGCAAGAGTCAAAAATTACTGGGTCTTAGTGCAAGCGGGTGATGAAACACTGGATCATCAATTAGCCGTGAATAAATATTCAGCTTGTCAGCAGACTGTTGAAGCAGGTGGAAACCACAGTTTTGTCGATTTTGAGCGGTGGTTACCGGAGCTAATTCATTTCTTAGACGGCTTTGTAAAGTAAGCTGGATCTCTTATTTTCTATTGAGTTCATATAGTTTGCCTGATTTCATACTACACTTATAAAGCATTGTGCTTAAATTAACATCAACAACTGCTGGTGGAAGTATGCCTTATAAAATTACTTATCATACAGATAAAAAATACCTACATGCCATAGTTACCGGCGATGTTGATAAAGACTTAGTGCCTGTGTTTTTTGCAGAGTTGGCTGCTGCTGTTAAGCAACATAATTGCATGCGTGTGCTAACGGATGCGCAAAATGCTAAGGTGGTCATTTCGTTTGCCGACTTATCCAGGCTGGTAAATCACCTTGATAAAAATCAACTCGCTCGTGAAGTGCGGCGTGCAATCGTTATTGCGCAAGACCATGTCAGTTTCCAGTTTTGGGAAAATGTCTGCTTCAAGCGAGGCTATGACCAAGTTAAAATTTTTTATCAGGTTGCGGCAGCTAAGCAGTGGTTGCAAGAAAGCACTGCTTAGCGGTCTGCCATTATTTACTCTGAGCGGCTTTTGCAACCAGATAAAACCGCCAAATTAATAAGCATGATGCAAAAGAAAGTGCAACAACAAATGCGATCCATATATTATGTACACCACCTGCTGTATATATGCCAAAGTAATAAGCAATCGGAAAGCCGAGCAGCCAGTAGGCAATAAAGTTAATGATGCTTGGTGTGGTTGTATCTTTAAAAGCTCGTAAGGCGCCTAGCGCACCAACCTGCAAGCCATCGGAAACTTGAAAGACCATTGCAATGGCAACTAAGGAAATTGCCAGAGTCATCACTTCAGGATCTTTTGTATATAGCCCAACGATATTACTTTTATAAAGCAACATAATAACTGCTGAAATAGCCATTACTAGGCCGCATAACAGTATACCGATAAAACCTTGACGTCGTGCGGCACTAGCATTGCCACCGCCTAAGGTTTGGCCCGCATAAATTGTGGTGCCAAAAGCCAAGCCCATCGGAATCATAAACATGGTACCGGCATAATTAATGGCAATTTGATGAGCGGCTACATACGTTTCGCCAAGTTTGCCCATCAATAATGGCATGATGCTAAAGAAACTAATTTCCAACCCCATGGCAAAGCCAATCGGTGCACCCAGCCATATTAATTCTTTTTGGGTTTTGTAATCTGGCCATTCAAAATGACTAAAAATGGCAAAGTCTTTGTAACGCCGCTTGATCATAATATACGCTAGCATCATAAAGAACATACACCACATCGATATTGCACTTGCCCAGCCACAACCAACAGCACCGAGTTTAGGGAAGCCATAGTTGCCGTAGATCAGTAGATAATTGCCAATAACATTGACGGTAAGCCCGAGCAGGGCAGTATACATAACTGGCCGTGTCCAGCCTGTGCCTTCGCTGCAGTAGCGCAGTGTGAGATAGGCGAACATGGCGGGCGCACCCCAGGCAATCGCTTGCAGGTACTGTGAGGTCAGGTGCTGAATATCCGGAGCTAGCCAATCGAGTTGCACTGCGATAATGCCTAGTCCGAGCGCGATAAGCGTTGCCAGTGTTGCAGCAATACTCAACCATAAGGTCTGTCGAGTGTAATGGCCAATCTGTTGATATTGCTTAGCGCCGTATAATTGAGCTGCTATCGGGCTGAGCGCCAATAATACGCCCATCGATGGAATAAATGCGATAAACCAAATGCCAGCACCAATCGCCACGGCTGTCAGGTCAAGCGCGCTTAAACGTCCGGACATGACGGTATCAGCAAAGCCCATTCCAGCTAACGCCAGGTTATTGGCAATTAAAGGCCCGCTTAGCAAAAGAATATGTTTGCAGTCTAAATAAATCTGTTTGAGTTGTGGGTAATTTGGCACAGCGTTTTATAAGTTATATGAGCAAAGAGCCTTTGAGCATGCTGATAATAGAGAGTTCCCTGTGATGATTTATAGTCGGTCTCAGTACCGCGCATACGCGCGTTAAATCAGGTGGCAAGTTTAGCATATCCTGCCAATATCTCCTCTGGAACGATGCGCTGGTTTTTGCTTAGTCATCTATATTTAAAGCAAAATACGGGCGTGCTTTAGCGGAAATTGTTACAGGAATATGTAATGGTGATGCGAGTTGCTGGCGATGGAATTCACTCACATTATCGGCTAATAATTTACGTAAAATACACTGAAAGGATGGCTAAATGTTTTCGCATCGTGTTATGCTAAGCACTGTTGCGCTTTAAGGTTCATATTCCAGTCTTCACTTCTTGTAAGTCCCTGAATACAATACCTCGAAGTTTATGTAACGCAAAAGAATGTCCAATTTAAGTAGAGGTAGTTTGAATGAATACAGGTACAGTCAAGTGGTTTGACGATGCAAAAGGTTTTGGCTTTATTTCGCCTGCGGATGGCTCGAAAGATGTTTTCGTACACTATAGTGCGATCACAGGTTCTGGTTTTAAGTCTCTGAGCGATGGCCAGCAAGTACAGTTTGAAACAACTGACGGTCCAAAAGGCCCGCAAGCCAGCAACGTCCAAGTAGTCAGCTAAGCGCTGAGCTTACATGTATTTGTCAAAACGCCCCTTTTAGGGGCGTTTTGCGTTATTATTAGCAGCTGTTGATTTTGTGTGGCCAGAGCCTTGGTCAGGCCGTTCTAGCGGCTATTGTTCGGGGAGTGGGCACGCTCTGACTATTGTTTTACCGGCCTCATCTGGTAGCGAACAATGCGGTTATTGTAAGTATCAGCAAACCAGCTGATATCAGCGGCGACTTCCACGCCCTCAGGGCGATCAAATACCCCCTCACCCAAGCCAGGCCAGTATCTGGATCAAATGCCCCTGCGTCGTCACCAGCTTGATATTATGGCTGTATTTGTCAGCAACCAGCATGAGGTCATCAGAATAGAAGTCCATATAGCGAGGACCATTAAATGCCAGTGCTGTATCATCAATTTTTTGTAGTAGAATCAAATGCTTGTTGAATTTTAGCAGTCGCTCATTGCCTGTATCGGCTACCCAAATATTGCCTTGTGTATCCAGCTCGATATCATGTGCTGAAGCTAGGCCCTTAGCCTCGGCGTTTAAAGGCAACCAGATTCGCTGAGGCGGCACCTGTGGCATAGATATGCCCATCTGCGCTGACAGCTACCCCTTCTGGCCGTCTGATGCGACCGCGAAGCGACTGGCTAAGGGTTCCTGTGTAAGCATCTATACTAAATACCGCAATGCGGTTGTTGCCAGTATCGGCGACCAGCAGTTGGCCTTGTGGATCAAAGGCTACATCATGAGGCTCGCGTAATTCTGCCTGGCCGAATGCGCCTTTGGTCTGCAAGGTATGCGCATCGAGTACAACAATACGGTCATTGCCATTATCGGCGACATACAGTAGCTTTTTATCTGGGCTTAGCACAATATCGTGTGGCCTGGAGAACTGCTTATCACTACTGGCTTTGAGTGTGAAGTCGAATGCCTTATTGCTCGCAGCATCGCGCGTATGGGTATTGCCGCGGGTCTCGGCGTGAGTTTGCGTTGTGAGCAAAAGCCCGAATAATAGTAATGCTGTAAATTGTGTAAAACAGAGGCGTTTTATTTGAGTCATCGTTGATGTCTCCAGCATGGTTTTTAAAATAAGGAAAGAGTAGGCCTTGGCAAAACTTAGCATAAGCTGTTTGATCTTTGAATGACAATGCGTGACGATGGTTATGTTTGACCAGTCAATTTTAATCGGGAGATGATGATTGAGTGCTATGCGTTTTGAGCGCCACATTGAAGTTAAGCAGTCAGCTGTAAGAGCGGATACCATATTGGCAGAAGCCTCTGATTTGTCTAAACAGCATATTAAGCAGGTGATGCAAAAAGGTGCTGTCTGGTTGACGACGGGGAAAAGTACCCGTCGCCTGCGACGTGCGAGTAAGCCATTAAAACAAGGGGATACTTTACACTTATATTATGATGAGGCTGTGCTGTCCGCACAAGTCAGGCCAGCACAGCTGCTGGTAGATGAAGGTGATTACTCTGTTTGGTATAAGCCCTATGGCATGTTGTCACAAGGCTCAAAGTGGGGTGATCATTGCACCATCAATCGTTGGGCAGAAACGCAGTTAATACCGCAACGCTCTAGTTACATCGTGCACCGGCTGGACCGAGCCGCCAGTGGACTTATTTTGCTGGCTCATGCCAAGCGTGTTGCAGCATTGTTAGCAGCAGCGTTTGCTGAGCGAACTATTCAAAAAAAATATCAGGCAATTGTGCATGGTCAATTTAAACATATTAAAGAACCACTTATTATGGATACTGAGATTGCCGGTCAAGCGGCGCTGAGCAAGGCGAGATTGTTAAAGTTTGATGCAGATAAGCAATGTTCTTTATTAGATATTGAGATCACAACAGGTCGCAAGCATCAAATTAGACAACACTTAATGCAGGCAGGTTTTCCAATTGTTGGAGATCGCATGTATGGTCGCAATGGCGCTAGCGAAAATGCTGTTGATGCTGTTGGTGAAAATTTGCAATTAACAGCCTATGCTCTGCAGCTACAATGTCCGTTGTCTAACGCAGTGAAGTCATATACTTTGCCGGAAAATCTATTGCTGAGCCTTTAGAGTATGCTGGCTATCAGGGGGAAATGAATGTCGAAATATTACTTTATCGCTTGCTGTTTAATTATTGGTTTGAGTGTATCTGCCTGTAGTCGCACAGCACCGGAAGAAGCGATTCGACAGGCAATGGCAGACATGCAGGCGGGAGCAGAAGCAAGAAAAGCCAGCCAGGTACTTGAGTCGGTAGCGGATAGTTTTTTGGGTAAGCAATATATGGATAAAGCACAATTGAGACGTTTTTTGATAGGACTTTTTTTGCGTCATAAAAAAATTAATGTTGTGCTAACCAAACTGGATATTCAGCTTAACCCGCAAGACCCACTGTGGGCAAAAATGCAGGGAACAGTATTGGTGACAGGTTCGGAGAGCACCTTACCCAGTGAGGGGCGACTATTGAGCTTTAATGGTGAATGGCAATCGATAGATGGACAGTGGTTGTTGGTCCGTTTGCAATGGGAGTAAAAAGGTAGGGCCGACCACAAAGTGGAGTGGAAGAGGGATTTCCGCTAAGAAAACTGGCCGGCGCATACCTATAGCTCAAACTTATCGAATACGTGTAATAACAACTCTGGCAACTGCATCACGCCAATCATGACTTGAGCGTGCAAGATCAGCTTCGCCATGAATACCAGGGCTGATAAAAACATAGCCTTCACCGCCTTCTTCAGGTGATGGGCCTGCGCCACCGCAAGTTGGTCCTGGGATATTAACGCATAGCTCGTCGTTAGGCTCACTACCTGCATCATAGCCGCGTGCAAAATAAGTTGCCGTGCCACGTCTAGGTAATAACACAGAATTTAAGCTAACGAATGAATCATTAGTTGGTAATAGCATTGCGGCAAAGCTTAAACGGCTAAACTGACGTTGGCTGGTAATTTCTAACTCAACGTTATCGCCTGGTTGCAACAAGCCTGCTGTTGTCGTTGTGGCGAATACACTATCAACACCATCGAGTACTGCTTTTAAAGGGTCGGTTGCGCCGCCCTCTGCTAACAAAGCGAGCTCGGGTGAAGCTGCTTCACCTGTCGTAAAAAAACTAATGTCTTTACTGTGTGTGGCCGCAAGCACAGGTGTGAAGCGAATGCCTTTTGTGATGTTTGTAATGCTTACTTTGTAAGTTCTTTCACTAGGCTTTTGGTAGTAATACCAATTGTTATCAGCATAGCTTACTTTGCTGATGAATAAACTTGCTAAAAGCGAAGTAATAATAAGCAGGGTGGTACGCGTTTTCATGCTTTCTCCTTAAAGGCTTCATTAAAAGTAAATAACAATAAGTGGTTTAATCAAGCGAATGTGTTTTGAGCTTGAGAAAATATTGTGAGCGCAGAATTGGCTTAGAGATTCACGCAAGTCTCACAGATTTATAACGTTTTTATAAAATCTTGTGCTTTGGGTGGCTGACATTAAAAACATGTATTAAGGTTTTAGCTTGGGGTAGTAATTAATATTTTATTTTTCGCTAGGGTTTTTGCGTATGGTAAAAAAGCGGCTTTTAAAAATAAATACATTGCACATATTTGAGTTTTTTATACTGTGTTGTTTGCTAGTGCCAATAGTGCATGCGCAAACATTTAACAGCGGTAATAAAACTGTCGCATTATTTGAACTATATACTTCGCAGGGTTGTAGTAGTTGCCCTGTGGCAGAACATTGGTTGGCTAGATTAAAAGATGATCAGCGCTTATGGAATGAGATTGTGCCACTCGCATTTCATGTTGATTATTGGGATAAGTTGGGTTGGTCAGATGTATTTGCAGATGCAAGGTTTAGTCAGCGGCAATATCGTTATCGAGAGCAGGGCGGTATACGTTCTGTATATACACCTGGTTTTGTCTTGCGAGGCAAGGAGTGGCGTGATTTTTTTAGTTTGCTAGGACGACGCAAAATTAATACTGATCATGCAACAGCGGCACCGGAATTAGCATTGATGGTTAACGGTAAAGATTACCAAGCAACACTTAAATTAGCCAATGATCAAGTTATGGAAAACAGTAGCCCTTTGGTATTACATATAGCTTTGCTGGGGTTTGATATTAAAACACAGGTACCGCGTGGTGAAAATCGAGGCAAAACATTGCGTCAGGATTTTGTGGTTCTTGCTTATCAGCAGTATCTTGCTAATCAGGCACAGTGGCAATCATCTTTGCCAAAGCCGATAACAGGCTATAAAGCCAAGGCCATTGCTGCTTGGGTGAGTCGAGCTCAGAATCAAACCCCATTGCAAGCGGTTGGTGGTTGGCTGTAGAGGGCTAAGTGGCGGCATAATAAAAAATAACCGAATAAAGCAATATTGCTATTTCGGGGAAACAAAAGTTGCTTATCGGCACAGTTTTTGCTGATTGATAAAACTCCCGTAAACCCATAAAGTCATAGCTTTATTTTATTAAAAAGACACGCCTAAAAGCGGCTAAAGACTTTGTTACGTTTTGCCGATAATCTCGCCTGAGTAATACACTATGTGACTTATATCAAACCAAATACAAAAATTAAGCAGGTGTACAAATGAAAGGATTCGATACAGGCTTGATTGCATTAATATTTTTTATCTCTTCAGTGGCTAATGCAATAGATGACAATGGCAACCGTTATGACTTTGAGGAAGACGAGATTGATCAGATTACCAGTCATGACAAGTCTGTTAATGATGCGTTTTTAGATAATCGAATTAAAGAAGCTAATCGTTCGATTAAAATAATAAAGTCACAAAAAATTGCACTGGCTCATGCACTCAAGGCGCGGAATAAAGAGCTAAGGCTAATGCAGAAAAAAATCGATGCCGCTGTTGCGGCTAAGTCGGCAGAGCAAGCGGTGAGCTCAGAGTCAGACCTGACTGAGGAAAGTGCTGTAGAGGAAGCGGCAGCGAAAACGACTAGCAGAGCGGATATACTGCAGGCAGATTATAAAGCTTTGGAAGAAAAATATTCTACCCAGGTAGATAAAGTAAAACTGGGTATGACAACCGCGTTAACGGACCTTATAGAAAAGTTTACTTATGTTACAGCACAAATTAGAGCGGCAAATAAGCATTGTGAAATTTCTCATCCTGAGGTGATCAATAAATTCACCCTATTGAAAATTGAGATCTGGGGGCGGGAAGATATCGAATTTGAAGTGGGAGAAGAATATGATTTTGCCTATGAAAGAGCGCTGAAAAAGTGGCAGCGGGGCTTTATTTGTGGCCGTCAGCCTGCTCGTAACAGTCTTGTGGCACAGTCTATGTCGACCATTAAGCGTGAGTTTAATGTCATCAAGAAATTAATGGCATTATAAGTAGGCATGGCCTTGGTCTAAGCCTGGTTTTGGCACGCAAAATGCTAGGTGCCAGAGGCTGCTGGGCTGGCAAAAGTGGTCTGTTAAAAAAGATGTTAAACAGCACGCATTTTCATAGTTAGCTAGGATAATAAAATTTACAACACCAAAACCAGCGTCCATAATTAGAAGATACGAATAAGGTTGTAAATACAGAATTGTCACCAGTTATTGGGCTTGCATTTATTAATTAGTAAGGACGCCATTTTCTAAATGTTACTGATAAACCGTCAGTGATATTTCTGCACAACTTCATAACCTTTAATAATGAATAAGATACATAGGTTGTTGTATGAAGTGCTCCAGTTGCCATTTCGAGTCCGAAAATGTGGGCTTATTCCGCCACAAGCAGAAAATGCTTGGTGGTGAAATTCATCACTATTGCCCAGTTTGTCAAATAAAAGAAAACGATAGTCAGCATCGTCTGGCGTATATGCCGATGTTCTGCTGGTTACTGTTAGGCAGTATCATTATTTATCTGGATCAGGATACTGTGCTGGGTTGGATAATGATTAACTTAGGGTTGTTTCGCCTTTGGTTGATGGCCTCTTCGCTGTGTCATGAGTTTGCGCATTTTGTCGCAGGCAAGCTGTTAGGCGCAAGTATTAGTCATATTGTCATTGGCGAAGGTAAAGCTTTGCTGACCTTTTCAATTGGGCGCACTCGTTTTGCAATTTGCCCCAATGCCAATAGTGGTATTAATCATATTCAGTATTGTCCTGATTCGATGTTGAACTGGCGATACTTTTTATTGGTTTTGTCAGGGCCTCTATCGCATCTATTGATTATTGTTGTACTTGAATTAGTGACAGGCTACGGTCTTGCAAGTTATGAGTATCCAATGCAGGAAGCTGCATGGTTGTTAATGGGCTTGTTCGTTAATCTCTATTTATTGTTTGCCAATTTGTGGCCGAGAAAAATTCAGCCGATTGATGGAATGGATACCCGCAATGACGGTGCGCAATTGTTGAGCTTAATATTACGACCAAAGTATGCTAAAGAAAGAATCCAGGCTTTAAATAGTTGTGCGCTACTGGAAGAAAAAATGCTGACAGCGAGTGGGATTCGTATGCAGCAAAAAATTGACAGCAATGCAAGCTACTTCCCTGACTATATTCAATCAGGGTTACTCAAAATTCAATGTCAGCTACTGGCGGGTGAGTTTAGCAAAGCCAAGCGAACCTATCAGACATTAAAACAGAATAGTCGCTGGCAAAAACACCAGGGGTTTATCGACTACGGTTATACCATGGTGGGTTTTCTGGAAAAACCGATTACCCGTTTGGAGTCAGATAAGCTGCAACATTGTGAATTGTTGGCAGGTCGGCTCATGTTGGATATGCCGGGTTTTACTGAGGCGCGTATCGGGCTTGCTGCGATAACAGCTGAGAGTGACAAAATACAACAAGCGTATGATATATTGCAAACAGTTGATTCGCATGTATTGAACGACCGTATTGCGGCTGATTATTTTGCTGTATTAGCCTATATTTATTTTCGACAAGATAGTGTTCAATTAGCGTATAACGCAATTAAGCAGGCACAAACGTTGGCCAAATATAGTGTTTTTGTACAACGTTATAGCAATACCATCGTTTCCTTACCGGTGGATACGCATTGAGCAGGGTGGTTTGTCATATTAACGCAATGATTTGCGGCATTATTATTCTTATATTGTCCCAAGTGTAAACAAGAAGCCGTTATAATACGGCCATGATCAGTTTACAGAATATAGTTTTGCAGCGAGGTATTACTCGCCTATTGGAGCCAAGTTCAGTCACTATTCATCCGGGACGTAGTGTGGGAGTGATTGGCGCTAATGGCTGCGGGAAGTCGAGTTTATTTAAGCTGTTGTTAGGTGAGTTAAGCCTGGACGCGGGGGAATTAAATATTCCCAAACAGTGGCGATTGTCACATATGGCGCAAGAAGTGTTAGGCAGTGATCGGTCTGCCTTAGACTTTGTCATAGATGGTGATCGGTACTTGAGACAATTACAAGCTGCTATCGCAGATGCCGAAGCTAATGAGCAGCACGCACAGCTAACCAAGTTATATGCCGACCTGGATGCGCACGATGGCTATCAAGCCAAGACTCGGGCTGAGCAATTATTGCATGGTTTAGGGTTTCAGCAGCATCAAATTAACCACTCAGTGAATGAGTTTTCCGGTGGTTGGCGTATTCGCTTAAATCTTGCGCAAGCGTTAATGTGTCCCTCCGATTTATTGTTGCTCGATGAGCCTACTAACCATCTCGACTTAGATGCAACACTTTGGTTGGAACAATGGCTAAAGGCTTATAAAGGCACATTGGTTATTATTTCGCACGACCGGGATTTTTTAGATAACCTGGTTGATGAAGTGTTAAGCTTTGAAAATAACCGTTTGCACCTCTATCGAGGTAACTATTCGGCTTTTGAGCGTCAGCGGGCTGAACGATTGGCGCAGCAGCAAGTAGATTATGAGAAGCAGCAACAGCGTATTGCCGAGATAAATCGTTTTGTTACTCGTTTTAAGGCTAAGGCAACCAAAGCAAAACAGGCGCAAAGTCGAGTCAAGGAATTGGCGCGTATGGAGCTTATCGCGCCAGCACATGTTGATTCACCCTTTTATTTTAGTTTTCGTGAATCAGAAAAAATATCAGATCCTTTGCTTAACCTAGTCGAAGCCGATATCGGTTATGCTGATAAAACGATTTTGCAAAATGTTTCGTTAAATTTGCACCCAGGCTCGCGTATTGGATTGTTAGGTGTTAATGGTGCTGGTAAGTCAACGCTTATCAAGGCGATTACCGCTGAACTCACATTGCAAGCAGGTACACGCACAATGGGTGAGCATCTGGCTTTGGGATATTTTGCGCAACACCAGTTGGAGGCGCTAGATTTGGACGCCAGTGCTTTACTGCATATTCAGCGCTTATCGCCAGAGATCGATGAGCAAACCATTCGTAATTTTTTAGGTGGATTTAATTTTCATGGCGATAAAGCGCTGGAGTCGATTAAACCGTTTTCAGGAGGAGAGAAAGCACGTTTGGCATTAGCAATTATTGTTTGGCAGCGGCCTAATTTATTACTGCTGGATGAGCCAACTAACCACCTGGATTTGGAAATGCGGCATGCACTCACAATGGCTTTGCAAGGCTATGTTGGAGCTTTGTTGGTTATCTCACATGACCGACATTTATTGCGTAACACAGTTGATGAATTTTATCTGGTAGATCAAGCTAAGCTGGCGCCTTATGCTGGTACGCTGGATGATTATGCTGTTTGGTTAAAGCAACGAGGCCAGCAGGTATCGTCAATAGCCGAGGCATTGCAGGATGTGTCGAGTCAGTCCGATACTCAGCAAAAGCAAGATAAGAAAAATCAGCGCCAGCAGGCCGCACAACGTCGGCAGCAACTCAAACCTATCAATGACAAGATACGCCAGATTGAAAAAATATTAAACGACGCACAGTCAGCGCTGCAAGCCATTGAAACACAGCTTGCAGATAGCACTTTATATGAAGAGAGTAATAAGCAGCGTCTAACACCTCTTTTGCAAGAGCAAGGAACTTTGCAGAAACAAGTGGCTGATGCAGAAGCTGAGTGGTTGGGCTTGCAGGAAGAGCTGGAAGCGGCTGAAGCCGCGATAATGATAGAGTCATAAGAGCTTACGTTATGGTATTGGATAATATAGAGAAAAAACTCGTCGAATATATGCAGGACTACCGTATCGATGGTGGTGAGCGCCAGGATATTTTGGCAGTGATTGAAAGCCTGGAGGATGATCATATTCGTTACTTGCGAAATAAGGCATTTTTGTTGGTGCGAGAGAGAATTGCTAATGGCGAAGAGCAGCCCTTACGCTTGCTCAGTTGGTTAGAGAAGGTTGTAAAAATCGTCGATAATCGACATAAGGTAATACCTTTTGCCAAAGCTTATTTTAGTCCGGGTGCTCAATGCCGGAATAAAATCATGAATATGCTGGAAACTGCCAAGCGACGGGTAGATGTTTGCGTGTTCACCATTTCTGACGATAAATTATCAAACGCGCTGGTTGCAGTACACAAGCGTGGTGTGCCAGTGCGTATTATCAGTGATAATGATAAGGCTGATGACCATGGCAATGATGTTGCTTTTATGCAGCAGCGTGGTGTTGCTTTGCGGCTTGATAACTCCCCATATCATATGCATCATAAATTTGCCTTAATTGATGAATACTTGGTGAATGGCAGTTTTAATTGGACACGCAGTGCCACGGAAAAAAACCAAGAAAATATTTTGGTGAGTGACGACAGTACTTTATATGCTGCCTATCAAGAAAAGTTTGATGAGCTTTGGGGGCAGTATCAGCCATAGAGGCTTATTCGACTTTTGTTTTTGTCAACAAAGTTTATATATCTGGAAATAAAAAAAACAATTACCGACGATTGTTTTAAATATAAAAAATATGACTTGTATACCTTTTAGGGCTCAGGCATAGTTCGGCGATACATAGAATATATCCGCAACACTCATTATATTAATCATCAATATTTGAACTGCTCGCTAATAACACTTTTTGTTTAATCTAGGCATAGTGTTTGCTGTTATGTCTACCGTGCTTTTTTTAAAAGTGGCTGGGCATGTGCCTGCGTATATTAAATACAGGGTTAAGTTATTTATGTTTTTATATGACGTGTATTTTTGGTGTATGAATGACTTTTTTGACGTAAAGGATTCTTCTGATGAGTTTGGGATTGCATGGATTGCAGATATAAAGCTGTCCGTCAATCATTATGCAAAATTATAAGATCGCTATCGTTGGTGCGGGTATAGCAGGCTTGGCGACAGCAATATTGCTGTCACGCACAGGTCATAAGGTTGAGCTATTTACAACGCGACAACAGCCGCAGGACGCCGCCACTTTTCTACCGCCGGTCGCAGTCGCCATTATGCGGCAACTCGGTGTGCTCGATGATATCAAGCCATATGCAGCAGAAATACAAAACATACAGCTGACAACCGATCAATCTCGCCTACTAATAGATATTAACTATGCGCAGCTAAAAAATACTTCATTCGGTTTGGGCTTATCTCAGCAATATTTGCAGGAGATCTTGATAAAGGCGGTGCGTGCAGCAGGGGGGCGCTTGACGCAAGGCAAAGAAATTGTCGGAGTAGAACATGAGCAGCATGGTGACTATAGACTTATTGCTAGTGATGATAGCCGTTATGAGCGTTATGCAGCCGTTATTGTTGCCAACGGCGCATCATCAAAATTGCGTGACAGCTTGAACCTTAAGCATTATTGCAGGCGACCCTTTAATGGTATGCTGTGGAGTATAGTGCCAGACGCGCAAGGCGCTTTTCAATATCAGCTTATGCAGCGTTACCCGAAATCATCCTCGGTCATCGGTGTGTTGCCGCTAGGCAAAAAGCTTGGGGCACAAAGTCAATCTGTTTGTCTGTTTGCTGGCCTGGCTAAGTTGACCTATGCGCAGTGGTGTCAAACCGATATTGCCGCATGGAAAAGACAGCTACTCGATTGCTGGCCTGAGTTATCACCTTTGCTCAAAGCAATCGTCTCGCATGAGGCCGTCAATTTTTGTCATCACCAAGAGGTCATTATGTCGCAGTGGCATGATAATAAAATAGTTTGTATTGGCGATGCCGGGCATGCGATGAGCCCACTGCTGGGGCAAAACACGAGCATGGCATTGCTTGATGCGCTTGTGCTGAATAAATGTATTAATCAGTCGATCAACCTGGTAGAGGCATTGATGCAATACAATCAATTGCGTAGCAGTCAATTACGTTACTATCAATATGTAAATCGTTTGGTGATGCCGTTTTTCCAAACAAGCAATGCTGCCATGGCTGCCATACGTAATAAGACTTTGCTCAGCTTTGCTAACAATGCTGCTTTTTGTCGAGCCATGCTGCGTACAGTAGCAGGGCTTAAAGCAGGTGTGCTAATGGATGAGGATATTATTGACTTATGATTCTGGGTTGGGCAGATCTCGCAATGGCTTAATCAAGTATTCAAGACCATTGATTTTTATCTCTAGCGCCAGTGCTAGTAGTTGCCCCAGTTGCCCTGTTGGAAAACCTTTGTCAGCAAACCACAATAAATAAGGCTCAGGTAAATCAATTAATATTCTGCCTTGATATTTGCCGAAAGGCATTTTCATATTAGCCAGTTTAATCAAATCTTCTTGTTGAAACATTAATCTACTCTGTGTTTAATATTGCGCAAAGCAATCAGTCCCAGTATTGGTCCGGGCGCCAGTATCCAGCAAGCATATAAGCCCAGGTCTTCGAATGTATGGCTAATCAATGTGATGCTAATGATCGTTATAAAAAAACCAATGCTGTTTTGTATGGCCAGTGCGCTGCCGACTTTTTCAGGTGGGCAGGCTTTGGCCGATAGCGCTGAGAACTGTGGGGAGTCAGCAACCACAGTGAAGCCCCATAATAATAAAAGTGTCAGGCGCACAGTATAAGGCCAGTCACCACTCAAAGGATATAAGCAACAGAGCAAGCCTGAGATGCCTAAAGCAGTTGCTGCAATACGGGCATTGCCATAGCGCTTACTTAAAATACCACCCAAAACACAGCCAACAGCACCAATGGCGATAACAGTAAAGGCTAGTAATGATAAGGTGTTGGCTTGGCTATGCCCATGCATTTCCAGTACAAGTAACGGCACTAGCATCCAGAAAGCATAAAGCTCCCACATATGTCCAAAATAAGCGAAAGCTGCCGCACGAAAGCGTGTCAGTTGAAACACTTGCAATGTATTGCCGCTGATTTTGCGAGCTTTGGGTAAATGTGGGCCATCGCCAAGCAGCAAAATAAATAGCGCTGCTAGCAGTGCGAGTGTGGAGCTACCTATCAGCACCCATGACCAGTGATAATTGACACTCCAGGCGTTGAGCAATTGTGGAGAAGCAGTACCCAGTGTCAGCATGCCGACCAGTAAACCCAGTGCCTGGCCTGATTTATCGGGTGCCCAACTGACAACCAGCTTCATGCCTATAGGGTAGATGCCAGCCAGCATCATACCCGTTAAAAAGCGTAAAGCCATTGCGCTATAAAAGTCATTGGCGACAAATGCTAAAGCAACATTAAAGCAGGCTCCGCCGAATGCAGCAATGGCAAAAATACGTGTCGCTGAAAAACGGTCAGCTATGCCGCTGACCGAAATTGTGAGGGTGCCGCAGATAAAGCCAAACTGTACCGCGCTTGTTAAATAACCAATGCCGCTGGTATCGATGGACCAGGCAAGCATCAGGTCTGCGGCAATAGCATTCGTTGTAAACCAGAGCGATGTGCCGAAGAGTTCGGCCAGTACAATGATTAATATAGGATGGTTGCGCAAGATATTAAACTTTATTGATTACGATTCAGCTGCTGACTGTAATCAGTCGCTTTATTTGTTTACTTATTTATTCATAAGTGCACAGGTAGGCAGTATCAATATCGACTTTCAAGTAGAAAGTTTGTTGTGCTTCGACAATAAAGCTATCACTGGCATTAAAGGTTTGCCAGTCAGTGTTGCCAGGTAGTTTTACTATTAATGCGCCGCTGACAACTGTCATGGTTTCTTTTTGCGAGGTGTCGAATTCATATTCGCCAGGTGCCATAACGCCAACGGTTGCCGGTAGTGTGCTGGTTTGAAAGGCAATCGACGTTACTTTGCCATCGAAATATTCATTGGTTTGGAACATAGCATTATCTCCTATTTATTCACGATTAATCTGAGTGCTTGCAGCTGTAAATTAGCGCGCTCAATATAATCGTTGTTAGCGTATATGGTTTGTTGGATAAACTCAATTTCGTCGTCACGAATATTTGGGTTGATTTTTTGCAGTGCTTGTAATCTTGCCAGTTCGGAATGTAGGCTTTCTTGCATAACGTTATTAGCGTTGTTACGAATGTCAGGCAGCTGCTTGTCGGCAAATTGCTGAGCGTGTTTGACCATGCTTTCTACATGTGGCCTGACTTGTAAGGCAATGGCACGTGCTGTTTTACCATTGACCGGTTCACAAAAGCTATTAAGCTTTTTATGGTTGAGTGCTTTGTGCAAGTTGTTGCCCTTAATATCAATTAAACAACGGATAGGGCTTAGTGATAAATAGCGTTCAAGTTGCAAGTGTTTGGGAGCAATCAAATCGATTGTAAAAAAAGCTTCGAGCAACAAAGTCCCTGCAGGCAGTGTTGGAATTGAGATGGTGCTCACCGCAGTATTGCCCAGCTCGCTACCAAGTATTAAATCCATACTCTGTTGCACCATTGGGTGTTCCCAACTAAGGAAGGTAATATCTTCGCGGCTCAGAGCTTTTTCTCGGTTATAAGTGATTGTAAGGCCGTCGTAACCGAGGCCGGGAAAATGACCATGCATATGGTCGCTGGGCTCAAGTATAAGCGCCTGTTCTGAATGATAGTCATGATTGACACCGTGCTCGTCAAACACCTTTTCCATATAATTTGCCAGGACTTCGCTGTTTTCAGCTGCCCTGATTTGCTCGATTAAAGTCTGCGCCTGTTCTTGGTTGCAGCCATTGAGCTCCAGCAATCGATCGCGACCACTTTGTAGTTGTTCAATCGTTGCTAGAGTGTACTCTCGCGTATCGAGTAATAGTTGCTGAAAATCCGTCGCTTTGGTAACAGGCTCAATTGATGTATGCTCAAGGTAGCTGTGTAAGCGCTCTGCAAAATGCTGATAAATAGCATAGGCAGCAGAACAGTTCTGCGTAAACAGGTTTAAGCCTTCCTGGTACCAATGGAATAATGTCGCTTGGGCACTGTCACTAAGATAAGGGACGTGAATTTGAATATTATGTCGCTGCCCGATACGGTCCAGACGGCCAATGCGCTGCTCTAGTAAATCTGGGTTTAATGGTAAATCGAACAAAATCAAATGATGAGAAAATTGAAAGTTGCGCCCCTCGCTACCGATTTCAGAACAGATCAGCACTTGTGCGCCATCTTCCTCATCAGCAAAGTAAGCTGCGGCACGGTCCCGCTCCAGCAAGCTCAAGTGTTGATGGAAAGCAGAACTGCGAATGCCTACACGTAGGTGTAAATGCTCTTCCAGGGCCATGGCTGTTTCAGCTGCATGGCATACTACCAGCACTTTGTGCGGTTTGAGCGATTTTAATTGTGACTCAAGCCAGGCAACCCGCGGGTCTTGTTTGAGCCATTGTTCGCTATCGTAGTGTTGTTCAGGTGTGAGTGCAGTGATACCCTGACAGTCAGCATAAAGCTCAGGCAGTGGCAAAGGGTAGCTGCTAAGCTCACGTCGAGGAAAGCCTTCAATGGCAGCACGCGTATTACGAAAGAATACCCGGCCAGTACCATGTTGGTCTAATAGCTGCTGGATGATGAGCTGAGCGTCTTCTGGAATATTCTCACCTAAATAAGGTGCTAGCGATTTATGTAGTGCTGGTGTAATTGTATTATTGCTATCGAGTATTTCCTGAACGAGTTGATTTAATGCCCGATACTCATGCTGTTCTTGTTTGAATTTATTTAAATCATAAAAACGTGCTGCATCCAGCAGTCGCAGGCGGGCAAAGTGTCCTTCTATTCCCACTTGTTCCGGGGTGGCGGTCAGTAATAGCAATCCCTTGCATTGTTGTGCAAAGCTTTCAACACATTGATAAGCTTCACTCGAATGATCTTCATTCCATTCAAGATGGTGGGCTTCATCAACCACAACCAAATCCCAGTCGCTTTGTAAAGCCTGAGCACGTGCATTGGCATCTGTTACCAGTAAATTGAGGTTGCAGAGAATGAGCTGCTCTTCATCAAACGGATTGGTCTGTGTGGTGCTGTCATCGTCCTCTGCGGCTGGTGCTATACGTTCGCTGTCAAAAACAGAAAAATGCAGATTAAAGCGTCTTAGCATTTCTACCAGCCATTGATGAACCAGACTTTCAGGTACAAGGATCAGTACTCTGGCAGCTTTGCCTGTATGTAGCTGATGATGCACGATCATGCCAGCTTCAATTGTTTTGCCCAAGCCCACTTCATCGGCTAATAGCACACGTGGCGCATGGCGTTGTGCGACTTCATGGCTGATATAAATCTGATGTGGTAATAAGTTTGTACGTGAACCTAATAAACCTTTGGCTGAAGATTGTTGTAATAGGTCAGTATGAATTAATGTCTCTATGCGGAGTTCATAAGCACTGTTTTTATCGATGTGGCCACTGAATAGACGCTGCAAGGGTGTAGTAAATTGTACAAAGCAACTGAGTTCCAGTTCATCCAGCCGACACTTTTGTTGTTGCTGATCAAGGCAGTGATAAATTAATAAATCATTTTCCTCGATAATATCTTGGATGATGTATTCTTTGTCATCCATATCGCTGATGATGTCATTTTCATTATAGCGAATGCGCGTTAACGGTGCGTTTTCGATGGCATAGCTGCGAGTTTCGCCAACCGCAGGAAAACTGATGCTGACGCGGCGACCAACAACTTCTGTAACAATACCTAAACCCAATTTGACTTCAGCGTGACTTGCCCAACGTTGACCTATAACAAAATGCATACCAGTCTTACTTCTTTAATGTGTGTGAAAAATAAATTCTCTATCAGTATTGTTAAGCCTATCAGGCAAGTAACAAAGGGCGCGCATTTTACCACGATATCCTCCGCTATAAAGGCCAGACATATTGGCTGGTTAAAAGATAAGCAAGCAGCATAAGCAGCTGTCAATAAAAATCCCTTAAAATAAGTGCTAAAGCCTTGATAAAACTTGAGAATCAAAGCAGTTTGGCTAATATAGCTTTAACATTTGTATGTATGGTGATAAGGCGTAAATAAAGTCGACAGTAGTGTTGAGCGACAGGACTGATCAGGAAAAATTTATGGATACTGATATTCGCAGTATGGAGTGGCTGGCCGGGGCCGTGATTATCGTGGTATATGCGTATAAACGCTATAACACCCCAGTGACTAATCGTAGTTCAACAACCTTTGCGCGTTTTAGCGTTTTCTTTCTACTTTATGTGCTGACTATCTTACTATTATATTGGTTAGCTGGTTCGTTGATGGAGACATCACCAGAGCTATTGAAGCGTTTAAGCGCTGTGGCGCCAGGTATTTTGCCGCCACAAAGTGATAAGTACTCTCAGCTGACAGGCCCGATATTTGCCGCATTACTGCTGACAACATTAATGCCGAATGTGCTTTGGTTGAGTACGATTGACAAAAGGCTGTTAAGGTTTTTTTGGGATTTAGGGCAAATTCCGAGTTATATCATCAAACAACGTGAGTGGCTCAGAAGAGCGGCGTTTAATATTGCACCGACACTGCATAATGAAATTATCGATTGGGCAACGGCACAAGATATTGAGAAAAACGATATACGTTTTGAGCAAGAAGACAGTTTGAACTACGAATGGGCGAGGCTTTGCACGCTTTTTATTCGAGTATCACAGTGGCAGGACTTGCAGCAGGGTAAGTATGCGCGTTTTTTGCAGCATCATGACACGCAGTTTGAAACGCTAAAAACTGAATTTGTTGCTTTTTCAACGCGTGCCGGTAATTATTTTAAACGCGCCAGAAAATTGCAAGCGGTTGAAGCGCATACAGAACAACAAGAAATCCTGGAAGACTTACATTGGCATTTAACGATAGAAGCGAATCGCTTACTCAAGAAGATCTGCGAGTTGATCGCTAGCGGTATTTTTTATGCTGAGCTGACAGAGGCAGGTCGTGTGCGTATGATCGCCAAGTTAGGTTTTGATGAGTATTCAGTGAGTAATGAGAACCTAACGCCAAGTCAAATTCTTACGCTGGCAGGTTCAACGACACTGGCCTTTTTGATGATTTCTGTCATTCAGGAAATCGTCAAATATCAAGCGCATGCAAAATTCACCGGTATTTTATTTCTCGCGATACTGATGACGATTTCCTATGGCGTATCAGCCTATGCGGCAATCTTCCCCAAGACGATATGGCGCTGTACGAACATTGATCAAACCAAAAGCCGACCGATATTCGGGTATTTTCTATCCGCATTAATTGCTGCTGGCTTATCTTTGATTGCAATGATATCTGTGCGTTATACCAATAATGCTTTTTTTATGCTCTCGCCTGAAGATAACTTTAATAAGGTGATGACTGATCTCTCCTGGTCTTATCCATACTTGATACAGTCCAGTGTTATTGGTTTTGTGCTTGCTTATATTGCAGATAACGAGCATAGCCGAATTAAGCGACGGCTACGTCATATGCGCCGTATTGATATGCTGGTCATGGGCGGAGGGTTGGCATTTGCTTCGCTGCTGACCTATTGTGTGATTGAAGGCGTTGGTCCGTTTGCAGGAACACGGGATCCTGCATTTCGTCGGCCAGCTGATATTATCAGTGCCATGTATTTTGCGTTGCAAGGCGCTCTTGTGGGTGTTGTGATAGGTTATCTGGTACCAAACTGGTATCGTAGTAATCGTGCCCGTACACCAGGGCAGTGTATTAACCGTTTGTTGCACCGTAGCGCAGAAGATATAGAGCTGGAAGCCGGACGCTTGAGAGCCGGTGAGCTAAAGCATGCTTTGATGTCGGCTGGCGCGCTGCTGGCAATGGCCGATGGTAGTGCTGATATTATCGAAAAAGACTCATTGCGACAGTTTTTGCATAAAATTGCGGCGTATAATCTTATTGATTTCAGCGTTAGTGAAGGCGTGGTGCTGTTCGACCGTTATGTTCGTGAATTTTCCCAGGAGCCAGCTGAGACGCGATTGCAAAAATTAACTGCCTTGAATGTATTGATGCCGCATCCACACTTAATAGAGTTGGTGATGCAGTTTTCTTTAGCGATAGGTTATGCCGATGGGGTTTTTAAAGAGGATGAAGAAAAAGTGTTTATCCTGATTGCTGAGAAGTTTCATTTGCCACCTGAAAATTATCAGGTAGACTTTAGTGAGCACAATACAAGTCGGCAGGTATTCGCTGGTGTTTAACTGAGTCCGCCAGTATTGTCATCATAAAGCAGCACGATACAGGCTGCATAATTCATTATATTAGCTGTAGGTGTTGTTGCATTGGCGGTTCTTTGGTCAAAATCAAGTGCAAATACCCTTTATGAAGTGCGCGCTGCAGGGCGTTCACGTCGTTTGTATCGCAATGGTATTTTGCATTCAGCCTACAACCCAGTAAGGCGCATTACTGGTAGTATCTGGGATTTATTGTTTTTACCCGCCTTGTTGTATCCGCCGCAGACTATTCAGCGAGTATTGATGCTGGGCGTTGGTGGTGGTGCCACGATACACTTACTGAACCATTATCTACGGCCTAATGAGCTCATTGGTGTTGAAATTGATAAAGTACATATCAGTGTTGCCAAGCGGTTTTTTGATTTGAAGTACTCAAATTTTAAATTGCTCCAGGCAGATGCTGTTGACTGGCTATATCGATATCAAGGGCCCGCTTTTGATTTAATCATTGAAGACTTATTCATTGATGTAGATAGTGAGCCAGTCAGGCTGATGCATCAAGATAATGCTTGGTTGGATTGTCTGCAGCAGCATGTTGCGCCGACAGGTATGTTAATCCTCAACCATGCCAGCAAAGCGGAAGCACAGTTTAGTAAAAAACATATCCATACTTTTCAGAAGGTCTTTCGGTTTATGGGGCCAGGCCTTGAAAATCGTGTTTTAGCTTTTTTACGCAAACCCTCGTCTGTCGCAACACTTAATGCAAATATTGCGGCAATTGATAGCTTGGCTAAGTATAAAACAAAAGGCAGTCTACGCTATTCCTGTTATCGGCAGTTTTAGTTAATCAGCAGCAGTAGGGTGTGGTAAATCAATGTTAGGTAGGTTTAAGGTGGCTGTCGCTTGGCGGAAAACCCTAAAGCTTGCTGTTGAAGTCACAGATGTTAGTACTGAGAACCTGGAGCGTTGATCTATGCACGTAGTGGATATGAATATGGGTCCGGCAGGCAATACCTTAAAGTCAGTCAAGGGTATGGCGCTGAATCTCAGTATTACTGAAATGCGTCTTGCTTAACAAACAGCTGTCACATTGCGTAGTTTTCCTTGTCGTTATTATGTATTTTGAGACTATTGCTGTTAACACTTCATCCTTTAGTTGGGTAAAGCGATTAGCGTATTTTCTTGTAGGTAAATCGATGAAAAAAATAGCGCTGTTGTCCTATATTGCCGGTGAGAAACAGTGGCGCATACCAAGCAGCCAGACATAGACCGAGCAATACCATTAAGCCTTGTGGATGACAGTTTCATTATCGTTACATGGCTACTTGGTTTTTTTGTTCTGTATTGCGCTAATCTTATTAAGTCTTGTCGTCTTTTGCATTTAGAAGTTGTAGTGGCAAATTGGCGAATTTCTTGGTGGGCTTGTATTGCCATTTTCTGCTGTTTGACTTCATTATGCGATGGAAAAACGACTGAAAGCGTTTACATGCGGCACGATCTAAGAAAAACAGAAGGTCTTGATTTTCTTTAGACAATACGTAGAATTTCTTAAGAGCACTTGCAAAGTTTATGGCGTTGCATCAAATAAGTGCGAATCGATACGTTGTCAGTTGTTAGGACGACTTAATTATGCTGCGAGCTTATTATCGCAACCTGATAATCTTTCTGGAGGTTGTGATTAAAGTCTATTGCGCCAAAAAATCAATCTAAATGCGCATTTATTTATGACTTGCTAGTATCGCTTAAATACACGATGGATAAGACAAAAAAATATTTACTGAATATATTTATTTGGGGTCTGTTATTAATTGCAGCGTCCGAATTCGTTATTTTGATAATGGCATCCAGTAATTTCGAGCCTGTTATTGCGGAAGCATCGATAGATATTGGGCGTTAGTCATTATGAATAGCATTGGTTTATAAGGGGTCAAACTTATAGCCAACACCATAAACTGAATGTATGTAGTTGCTCTGCGGTGCAATGTCTATGAGCTTTTTCCGAATATTCTTAATGTGGCTGTCAACAGCCCTCTCGTTTGTATCATGGTCCTCGTCATTAATGACGTCTAATAACTGTTGTCTGCCATAAACTCGGCCGGGTTGGCTGGCCAGCCTGCTAAGCAGATCAAACTCGTTAGGTGTTAGTGGTACCGTGTGACCATGCAGTGTCACGGTTAGCTTGCGGTTATCTATTTTTAGCCCTGTTGTTATCGGATGGCTCTGTAATAGCGTGCGACGTAACACAGTGTTAACCCTGGCGACCACCTCCCGCGGACTGAAAGGTTTGCATATATAATCATCTGCGCCGACATCAAGTCCGAGCAAACGGTCAATTTCTTCAATGCGGGCAGTTACCATAATAATGGGAACTTCAGAAAACTCGCGTAATGCTTTGCAAATATCGATACCGCTCACGTTGGGTAGCATGATATCCAGCAAAATCAGATCAGGTTGCTTGGTCTGCACTTGTTCAACGACGTTAAGTCCGTCATAAAGAGTTGTTGTTTGATAGCCGGCTCGTTGCAAATAATCGTTGTGAATAGCAGCAATCTTTTTTTCGTCTTCAACAATAAAGATATGGGCTTTATTCATAAGTATCTATGCCTAATGTGCTGATAACTTTTGTCAAACTTTTATGCCTTAAGGGGCGTTACAATGGGAATTGTAGTTGTATGCATAAGCCACCGAGTTTACTCATGCTAGCATTAATATCGCCGTGGTGTGCTTTAACGATATTTTGACAAATTGCCAAACCCAAACCAGCACCACCATAAGTCCTGCTACGAGATGCTTCTACTCGGCTAAAGCGATCAAAGAGTGTGGCAATATCTTGTGTGCTGACCGAGGGTTTGCTGTCATTGATAACAATAGACAGGTGATTATTTTTAATGTGGCTCTCAATAACAACTTGCCCACCGGTATCTGTATATCGGTAACTGTTTTCCAATAAGTTAGTAAAGAGTTGTGTCAAGCGATCAGCGTCTGCTGAGAGTGTTGTGGATACCTGCTGTGCGATATCAAAGCGTAGTGCAATCGACTTCTGAGAGTATTTGTGGTGAAAACTCTGGCAAACCTGATGCAGTATTTCAATAGGGTCAATAGGTGTTTTGCGGTAGCTTAATGAACCACTGTCGGATAAGGCCAGCGTATATAAATCTTCTACTAGTGTATTGAGCGCCAGTACTTCATGATGTAACGATTGGATAGTGGTCTGGTCAGCTTGTCGAACACCATCCTGCACAGCTTCAATTTCACCACGTAGAATAGATAAAGGTGTACGCAATTCGTGGGATATATCGGCGACCCACTGACGCCGACTTTGCTCATTGCTTTCGAGTGATAGAGCAAGGTGATTAAAATCATTAGCGAGCTGTCCCAGCTCATCGCTGCGCTGCAAGTTAATGCGGCTGGCAAACTTGCCTTTCGCCAATGCTCTGGCGGCAGTGATCAAGGCTTTTATTGGTTTTAGCAAGTGCCGTGCTAATAAAAGTGATAAACCAGCAGCAATCAATACGACAAATAAAGTAATATAAAATAGTAAATACATTTGTTTTTCAATAAAACGTATTTCAGGTAAGTCAGAGAATTTCTGCTTTGATTGCAATGCTATCCAGCCGATTGTTGAGTTATTGATTTTGATGGGGCGTAAAACCTGCTGGCGATAAGCTTGGCCCAGAATAGTATTTTTGTCTTTGTCGTAGAGGGATAAGCGGTTACTGATATTTTTTAACCGCCGCTTGAGTAAAGCATGCTTGCGAAACTCGCGTCCGCCATTGAATTGCTTGGCCTGATTATAATAACTGCCAGCTAAAGATCGGCGGATTAATTTGCGTAGGCCGGCGGGTTTGTCCTGCAGCGATTGCCAACTTTGCGTTTGTTGATAATGCGTGGCCAGAATATCGACTAATTCATCGAGTCGATTTAATTCAATCTCAGCTAGATAGCTTTGGAAACTGTGACGAATACCTAGCTGCATGAGTACCAAAGTCAATATGACGGCAAAAATGCTACTGGCAAATAAGGCAATAAAAAGCTTATGGTTTAATGTGAATTTCACGCGGTATCTCATAGACGGCTGTTATCAATACTATAGCAAGCCTTACTGCAAATAAGGTGCTCTTGTGCAGTGAATACGCGATTTTTATGGTCTTTGTGCGCTGGTTTTTTTTCTCCATATTTCCTCCACATTTATTCATTATGCTCTATAACATCATATAAAACATCGGAGAGATATTATGCAAGTAATCACAAAATCTTTAGCAGGTATAACATTAATGGCCGGTCTGGTCGCGGGTTTGATCGCAGGGCAGGCGATGGCAGGGCCCAAATACGATATTGAGAAGAAAGTTGCCAAGATGGTCAAACGCTTGGATTTGGAAGAGTCGCAAGTAGAGCCGGTTAAAACCATTCTGCGTGAGCAACATGCCAAGAAAGTTGAGTTGCGTAAACAAATGAAAGAGTCAATGCGACCTCAAATGCAGGCAATTAAGCAGGAGACTGGTGATCGATTATCAGCTGTACTAACGCCTGAACAACAAAAGAAATTTGCTGAAATGCGCGAAAAACATCAAGCGAAAAAAGAGCGATATAAAGAACGACGGGCAGAGCGTGATGATTAGTCAATAAAAACCATATGTCTTATAAGGCCCTGTTTACCCTGTTTAGCGGGGCCTTGTTGCAGCTGTCAGTCTATTTGACATGTTGTATCGGAATTTCCTGGGAATTAGCGTTGCAATAGTCATAAAGCGCTTGCGCAATAATCTAAAAACGTTATATTAAAAGTCAACAAAACAGCAGTAAAAACCAACGTTTTTATATTCAGTAAGGGTAGGGCTATGGATGGGTTTCATTCTGCGGTCATTTTAATATTACGAGCTGTCTTTCTTATTATTTATGTTGCGCTCCTGTTAGCTGTATGGCGAACAGTCACGCGTAGTGTAACGCCACATCTAACGGTATTTGGCACGACCAGAGCGGCGCGCTTTATCGGCTTGGCAATAGCAACCAGTTTGCATACTCAAGCTGTTATTAGTCTGTGTAAAGGCGTGATCTGGGTCGCTGGCATCATACTGCTCTATATCGTGGGCTTTCAGCCGGTCAATTTACCAATCACTACAGGGCTTGATGCATCGTTGCTGTCAGTAACAGATTATATTGGTAGTGGATTCCAGGTAGCACAATTCTTTTTAAGCGATTTGGGCAATAAATTATTTAAAGAGTTTGATTTTTTTGTGCACGCACAAAAACTCGAAGGTCTAATTTATGCGCTGGCGATCTGGATATTCAGTGGGCAGCTATTGAGCTTGTTTGTTGGGATTGCAGATACCGCTGATGGAAAACAAAATTTGCTGGGTGCCTTTATGCAATCCATACGTACGCAGACGGCCAAAATAGTTGCGCTGATTGCTATGTTTTTAATGGGGGTTTATCTGACTGTCGCGGCTATTTCAGTCATTCCATGGTTGGAAGAAACTGAGAAAAAAGATGTTATTAGCTCCAATGATTTTGTAGTAGGGTTGACAGGGCTTAAAATTAGCAATGATAAATGGCAACAGATTAGTGAATTTGAGAAAACATTGGGTAAATTGCCGTTTGCGATATTGCAGACTTATCTGGACGAAGTAAAAGAAAAACCAGCCTATAAAAACTTGGCTAGCGCAGAGCAGCAGCAAGTGGGACAATGGTTAAGTGAAACACAGTCAGCTATTGATCGGGCAAGAGACGAACGTAAGAATCAATTATTAGAATGGCGACAATTTCAAAATAACGTAAAAAGTCGGGTAGAAGATGTGTATAAAAATGCTGTCTCCACTTACCAGTTATCAGCCAGTGGGATTCATGGCTCGCAAGAGTTAGCAAAATATGCGGGCGACATCAGTAGTCAGATGCGTTTGACGATGAGAGCGTTGGAGTCACGTTTGAATGAATCGCAAAATGCTATCAGCCAAAGTGAAGCCAGTCGGCAGCGTTGGGCTGAGAATGTGCAACAAGATCTGCAAGCTAAGTTGCAGATGTTATCGCAGGCTGGCGAACTGGAAAGTAGGCGTTATATCCGCTTTAATGTGCGAGACTCTGCCTGGGCTTTGCCAACAGGCTTTTCTATACGCGAAAGACTTTCGCTACCTGTTTTAGGAGAACTGCCGGCAGCGCCTCTGCCGGGTACGGGTTGGGGCCCTTTTAGTTTTGTCTCAGGCTGGTTGTTACGGACTCAGTCATTCTCCTTGGCGACTATTAGTGGAATGCTGGGCGTTGGCTTATTAGGGGCAAGTGCATCAACGTTTATTCGGCGTCGTTTAATTGAACAAAGTGGAAAAACCACTGATGAGGATCTTATTGCTGTGGTTATTGGTGGCTTCTCAGCAGCCTTGGTCATGTTTCTTGCGGTACGCGGTGGTTTGGCCATCTTTACCGATGGCGCGACAGCACCTAACCCCTATACCTTATTGTTTGCCTGTCTGGTGGCTGCTGTGTTTAGTGAGGATGCTTGGAAATGGGCCAGGCATAAATTTCAACAAAGCACCAGTGGGCAGCCTGGTGGGCAAGCTGTGAAGAAAAATACACAGACAGATACTGATAAAAATAAAGACTGATGATGTCACCCACAGTTGAGCCAATCGGTGTTGAGCAACAGCAGGAAGTGCTGGTGTTGACCGAAGGCTATATTGCACAGGCAGCGCAATACTATCAGCGTAAATTTGCTGTTATCCCCGTGCATTTTAATTTGCGTGGGCGTACTGCGGGGATGTTTCGTGTTAAGAAAGGGCAAGCGGAAATTCGATATAACCCCTTTATCTTTGCTAAGTATTATCAAGATAATTTAGCTGCCACTGTGCCGCATGAGGT
The DNA here is from genome assembly GCA_965230615.1 of Gammaproteobacteria bacterium. GTDB lineage: Bacteria > Pseudomonadota > Gammaproteobacteria > HTCC5015 > HTCC5015. The sequence continues at coordinate 2,631,094 of OZ246012.1, read as the reverse complement.
CGCGCATTATATTGCTTATATGTTGTATCAACCTAAGAGAATATTGCCGCATGGCCCGCAATGGCGGGCGATAATGCAGCTGTTTCAAGCTGATGCCAGTAGAACCTGTGATTATGATTTCAGTGGGGTGCCAGGCAGGCGGCAACGCCGTTATCTTTATCAATGTGCTTGTCACCAGCATCGCTTATCAAGCGTGCGGCACAATAGAGTGCAGACTGGCAGAGCACAATATATCTGCAATAAATGCGGTCAGCGTTTGCAGTATTGTGCGGTAGCCGCTGATTAAAACCCAAAGGTGCTGATGCTGTTTTGGTAGGCTTGTGTTAAGACCTCTGCCGTACTCACGGTTTTCACTTCAGCAACTTTTTCGGCAATGAAGGGCAAGTAAAAAGGCGCGTTTTCTTTGCCACGATATGGCATTGGTGTGAGGTAAGGTGAGTCGGTTTCCAAGAGAATTCGGTCAAGTGGGGTGGCGCTGACAATCTCACGTACATTCTCAGCGGTTTTAAATGTGCAGATGCCATTAAAGCCTAGACAAAAGCCTTCGCTTAAACAATATTCTGCCAGCGCTAAGCCTGAGGTGAAACTATGAATAACACCACGCTTAGGCATATTAGGGATGGCATTTTTTAAAATAGCCTGAGTGTCTTCATCTGCATCGCGTGTATGAATGACAACGGGTAAGGCGTGTTCTATGGCGATATTGAGTTGTTGTTCAAAGACCCGTCGTTGCACAGCGCGGTCAGCATTATCATAATAGTAATCCAGACCAATTTCACCGACGGCTAAGATTTTCTCATTATTGAGATTGTGGCGAATTTGATTGGCAACAATGTCATTATATTTTTCAGCGTCATGCGGGTGGATACCCTGTGTGCCCCATACCTGAGCATGGTCTTGTGTGATATTTAATACGGTATCAAGATTGTCAGGAGACACCCCAATCGTCATTAACTTTTCAATACCGACATTTTGGGCTTGTTGTAAGGTTTCAGCTAATGGTCGATCTTTTAGATAATCCAGATGACAATGCGTTTCGATAATAGGGTGTTCGAAAACTGGGATTGGTCGCTTCTTACTCATAGTTGCTGTTTGATATAGTGTCGTGTTTAAGCGCGAGAGACAAACTCACCGCTCTGTGTGTTTACTTTGACCTTTTCGCCAGTAGGAATGTATTCCGGTACTTGCACAACCAGCCCAGTATTTAATGTGGCAGGTTTAGTCCGTGCTGAGGCAGAGGCACCTTTAATAGCGGGTGATGTTTCGATAATTTCCAATACCACCATGGCTGGCAGCTCAATGCCCATCGCCTGACCTTCGATCAACATGACATAAATGCCTTCAATACCTTCTGTTAAATAGGGTAGCTCATCACTGAGTGTTGATAAGGCAATACTGTGTTGCTCGAAAGTTTCATTGTCCATAAAGGTGCAGCTATCGGTTTCTTTAAAGAGCAGCTGGACTGCGCGACGTTCAAAGTCAACCAGTTCTAAATTCTCTTCACCTTTAAAGCTGCGCTCAAACTTCTGGCCATTGACAATATTACGACCACTCACTTTGTATAAGGTATTGCCACTGCGCGAAGAAGGTGATTGAACCTGTAGATTGCGGACAAAAATGTTTTGTTGGTCCACAAGAATAACCGCACCGGCTTTGAGTTCACTGGCTTTCATAAACGATATTACTCTCAATAAAACAATCAAAGTGCAGCGTTACTATAGCTCGATCAGCAGGGCTATTAAAGTGTTATGGTTCAAAATAATGATGCTAAAAACAGATTACCTGTATAACATTAGCTTGCCTGTAGGAAATAATTGTCATCATATTATCGTAATATACAGCTGTTAACAGCAGGGTTTGCCAAGCTTAGCTCAAGCTATTTGGGTGGGCTGGCTAATAATGAGGGTTTAGGCTTATGAGTGATATTAAAACGTCCGATGAAATATTACAGTCCAGTCTAGCGCCAATACTTTCTCTATTAGAAAAACAAAAGCTGGTCGAAAGCCTGGTGAGGCGTCAACAGAGTCCCAAGCAAGATCTGCTTAATTCTCTGGTAGGACGACAACAGTCTAATGAGTTGCGCCATGAATTAGCCAAGCTGCATGCAGCGGATATTGCACATCTATTGGAAATGTTGCCCCTGGATGATCGCCTGTTGGTTTGGGGGCAGGTGCCAATACCATTGGGCGGCGGGGTATTATGGGATGTGCCGGATACGATTGCCGGGCAGCTTATCGAAGCGACTGAGCGGTCAACATTGATTGCGATGTGTAAATATATGCAGGCCGATGAAGTAAGCCAAATTGTGCAGTATATGCCCGAGGCTGTTATGCAGGAGATACTCGCCTCAATGCAAGCTGATGAGCGGCAATGGTTGCAATCCTCCATCACGTATCCTGAAGATTCGGTTGGCCATCTAATGAGTAGTGATATTGTGGCGGTGCACATTGATATGAAAATTAAAGATGTGCTTAAACAGCTTCAACAGCGTGGTGATGTGCCAGATCATACAGATAAAGTTTTTGTGGTTGATGAGAGGCAAAAATTATTGGGTGTGCTGTCTTTGACACAAATCTTTTTTCATAAGCTCAACGAATCGGTGAGAGTTGCTTTGCAAACCAAGGTAGTGACTTTTAGGGCCGATGATAATGCACAAAGTGTTGCCCAGGCTTTTGAGCGTTACGACTTAATATCAGCGCCGGTGCTCGATGGTAAGGGTAAGCTGATAGGGCGACTGACAGTTGATGTTGTGATGGACTTTGTGCGAGAAGCCGCTGAAGATGACTTGTTGCGGCGTGAAGGGCTTAACCGTCATGTAGATTTATTTACGCCTGTTTGGAATAGCGCCAAAGAGCGTTGGTTGTGGCTTTCAATTAACCTGGTGACCGCTTTTTTGGCGTCACGCGTTATAGGGCTATTTGAAGGCTCCATAGAAAAACTCGTGGCGCTAGCGACGCTGATGCCAATCGTTGCCAGCATTGGCGGTAATACCGGTAATCAGACAGTCGCCTTGTTTATCCGGGGTTTGGCGCTGGGACATGTCAGTACGAAGAATGTGCGTTACTTAGCGTTAAAAGAAGTCGCTGTCGCCGCTGTGAATGGTATTATATGGGGGTCTACTATAGGTGTGGCGACGTTTTTACTGTACCAGGATAAAGCGCTGGGAGGCGTTATTGCGCTGGCAACCTTACTCAATCTGCTGGTCGCGGCTATTGTGGGCATTGTCGTGCCGTTAGGCATGCACCGGATTGGGCGGGATCCGGCCTTGGGATCGAGTGTTTTACTAACATTTAGCACGGATAGCATGGGCTTTTTTATATTTTTAGGGCTGGCATCAGTACTACTGATTTGACCAAGCTCTGGCTAACCGAGGTGCTTATGTTGACAATGATAAGAATAACAAGCGTTTACACAGTGAATATCTTAGTAGCGTTGTTGCTACTGACTGCCTGTGGAGGTGGTGGTGGCGGTGGTGGCAATGATACTGGCGATACTGGTGATGCAGGGATGAGCGATGATGTTGCGACAACACCGCCGCCCCCACCCCCACCTCCACCGCCCACAACAGATCAGCTGCTACGACAAGTTATTCAGCGTGAGAATTTAAGCGGTGACCCGAGTACGGGACGCAGTGTGCCATCAATCAATGACCTCCTGCCGCAGTTAGGCATGAAACTATTTTTCAGTACCAGCCTTGGCGGCGATACGGATGCGGCTTGTGTTACTTGTCACCACCCGGTGCTCGGCGGTGCTGATGGCTTAGCCTTACCGATTGGTGTCGGGGCCTTTGATATTTATGTGTTAGGGCCAGGGCGTCGTGATGCGGCGGACGCTGCACCCAGTGTGTCGAGAAATTCACCCAGTGTGTTTAATGTAGCGCTCTGGGATCGAGGTTTGTTTTGGGACTCACGTATTGAAAGCTTGCTGGGTGATGCAGGTCAAAATGGCATGGCCGGTGGTATCAGTACACCAGATAGTGGTTTTAATACCGCAGATGCAGGTTTGCCCAATGGCAGTAGTTTGGTTGCGGCACAGGCGCGCTTCCCTGTGACTTCCGAGGCTGAAATGCGCGGCAATACTTTCGAGCTGGGTAACGCAAATACGGCAGTACGTACACATTTGGCTGGTCGTTTAGGTAACTATGGCGCTGGGGTTGGCGAGCTGCTCACTAACAACTGGCTGGCCGAGTTCCGCACAGCGTTTGCAGACCCAACAGGTACTGCTGTGGATTTAATTACCTTTGAGAATATTGCCCTAGCCATTGCCGAGTACCAGCGTTCTATGCTGTTTATCAACACGCCTTGGAAAGCGTATATCGATGGCGATGATTCTGCTATCAGCGAAGATGCCAAGCAAGGAGCAATATTATTTTACACCGGTGCTAACCAGGGAGGTGCTGGCTGCATGCGCTGCCATAGCGGTGACTTCTTTACCGATGAGCGCCATCATACCATTGGCTTTCCACAAATCGGTGCAGGTAAAGGTGTTGGTGTAGGTGGCACAGATGATTTTGGCCGTTCAGCGATTAGTGGTGATGGCGACCAGCAATATAGCTTTCGCACGCCAACCTTATTGAATATCAGTGAAACAGCACCTTACGGGCATGCGGGTAGTTATGCCACCTTAACCGAAGTTGTGCGGCACTATGTTGATCCTCGGGCGGAGGTAAATGCTTTTTTCGATGCAACACGCTGGTGTAATGATGCTGTTTTTCAAACGGTTGCAAGCTGTGCGAGTTTATACAATCGTGACCATAGTTTATTAGCGATTGATAAGTTGGAACTAGAGCAAAGCCTATCTGCCTCATTCCTACCAGTGATCCAGTTAGATAATACCCAAATTGCGCAACTGGTCAGCTTTTTAGAGAGCTTAACAGACCCCTGTGTTCAAGACCGCAGTTGTCTGGCACCCTGGATACCCAATGTGATCGATACCGGACCTGATGGCAATCAGCTCAATGCGAAAGATAGCACAGGTAGCTTTTTATAAGCCTGGTGGTTTCTCGTGGTTGAATTCACACAGCAAAAGGCCTGCTATTGCAGGCCTTTTGTTTTATGTCTTGCTGCCAATAAAAAACAGATACTGCCAGAGGCCAGCATAAGCCGCACAACGTTGATTGTGATTGGCCTTAAACTGCTGTTCTAATGCTGGGAGTAGATGGCCTTCCATGCGGACATGGTTAACACGCATCCAGCGGCGAAAGCCAGCAAAGCGACTATGATGAAAATCAACCACGGCAATAATACCGCCAGGCTTGAGTTGTTCATAAGCTGCTTGAATAGCATCTTCCCAGCCAGGGTTAAACATGGTTAAGGCATAGGAAAACAGGACCATATCGTAGTCAGCAGGTTCATTACTGTCATCTTTACGTAAGGGGCGGTCATATTTTTGCTCAATAACCTGCACTCGCTTAGCCTGAGGTGCTATTTTGTTATTGGCAATGGCCAGCATATCACTGGATAGATCTACACCCGTAATATCAGCCGTCGGGAAGTGTTTGGCTAAGTGCAGCAAGTTAGTGCCAGTGCCGCAGCCAACTTCTAAGATGCGATTGGGCTTGGCATATTGTGCTGCTAGCTTAATAATTTTGTGTCGGCCAAACAAAAAGCTCCAGCGTGTTGCATCATAAATATGGGCATGCAAACGATAGTAACGCTGCAGCGCAGCATTATTTTTCTGATCCGCTTCTGTGCTTATGCTCATGTAATCTCTGCAAAGTGTAGGCTGCCATAAGTTCCAACGCGATCAGTAGAGTGTAGCATCTGCGTCACTTCTGGGAAGAAGCGCAAGGAACGTTTGGCCATCTCCGGTAAGAAATCGATCTCAGTTGCTGCAGAACGCATCAGAATTTTACTGCCTGGCTGACTGTTTTCCAGAATTAATTGCCACTCTTCCTCCAGTGCTGCGCTGTCATGTTGTGCCAGCCAGTCTTGGTGGTCCAGTAAAACAAAGTGTGAATATTTACCAGGGTTTTCGCGCAAAAAGTTGGTCACCGTATTGTTGTGTACATGCAGTTTATCGGCATATTCGCCAAGGTGAGTAAAGTTTTCACGCTTAAGGTAGTTAGGGCAGCAGTTCGCTGTGTAAGAGCCGGTTAAATAGACGCGCCAGAAATAATTATCCTGGGCAAGAATTTCAGTAAATACATGGCGTAACTTGTCACTAATATAACCGCCAATACCACCAGGGTATTGCTCATTGATAAGGCGAATTTGTGGTCTGGGTACACCTGCTAGTGTCATAATAAAGGGTTGGCGTACCAGCCATGACATAAACTTACCCCAGATCATGGGTTCGATACGGGCATAGATATCTTTTTGTTCTTGCAGGTTTTCAGCGTCAAATAAGCTCAATAATTCATCACGTAATTGACGGTTGCGGCTCAAATAACGGGTGATTAACCAAGCCAGTAAGCCTGAGGTACCATAGTAGTAAAAAGACTGCTTTTTACTGTCCTGGTCAAAATAGACAATTTTTTTATCCCAGAAAGCCTGATCTTCCTCAGTCAGGTATTGCTTAACACTATCGTACACCTCACGAAAGGTGGCATGCGAACCCTGACCAAACATGTCGAATAAGTCATCAAAGTTGCCCCGTTTGATCAGTGCTAGTTTCAATTTAAGCAAAGCATTCTGGCGTGGGTTTACATCGACTGAGTGGATTTCAGCCGGGGAATCTAATAAATAGTCTAAGGCATTGCAGCCAGCACTGGTCAGCATGACGACTTTGCTGTCATGATCTAATTCGAGTAACTGACGATCAATGCGAGGATCTTCCCAGCTGGCATTATAAATGAGCCAGCGACTATGCACTGTCTTGAAGAAAAGATCGTGAGTGCCATGAATGACTTTACGTTTTAATGAGCTAACCATATTTATAGCCGCCAGAGTTTCCGTGTTGATGAAATGGAGGCAAGATTATTACAAGTATGTGTCGTTTTTATTTCAAGCCTGTCGTCCAGATACAGAAAAGTACGTTAATTCAATGGTGCGATGCTTTAGGCCTGCTACTCACTCAGCAGAAGGCTGCTTTTCTCGGGTTGCGCCAGCCTTTTCCTGGCAGACGAGGTTTTTTGCCTATAATCTTATTTTTCTGCCCGGTTATCGGATGGGGGTTGCCAAGCACTCTGTGGCAGTCTTTATTTAATAATAAGTATTTTTACTTATTTCTTGTTAAGTTTTTTGATTTTGTGCGTATTAGTCTCTAAGTGACTGATTTTAAAAGAGAGCAATTTTTAAGGTTTCGGTATACTTCATTATTGGCAGGCCGTTTCAAGTTTTTACAGGTGCTTGCGATAAACTTAAGTATCCACACCCATAGCGAGTAAAGCGTGAATACCCTATTGGCCAATACAGGATATGTGACATTATGACTCAAGGTACCCTATTTACAGTTTCTGCGCCTTCAGGAGCGGGTAAAACCAGCTTAGTCAATGCGCTGGTTGGTGAAGACCCAAATATAGTCCTGTCAATTTCACATACCACCCGGCCGATGCGGCCAGGAGAGCAGGATGATATTGATTACCACTTTGTCAGTCATGAGCGCTTTGAGGCCATGGCAGAGGGTGGTGAGTTTTTGGAACATGCTAAGGTCTTTAAAAACCGCTATGGTACCGCCAAGAGCCTGGTGGAAAAAAAGCTCGAAGCAGGGCGGGATGTATTGTTAGAAATCGACTGGCAAGGAGCTGCACAAGTGCGCTGCAAACGCCCGGATTGTATATCGATTTTTGTGTTACCACCCTCACGTGAAACACTGGAACAGCGGCTCAAAGGCCGTGGCCAAGATACCGAGGAAGTCATTAAAGAGCGTCTGGCTGAAGCCCAGCATGAGATGTCGCATTATTTGCATGCTGACTTTGTCATTATCAATGACGACTTTCAGCAGGCACTGCAGGAGCTCAAAGCTATTATTCAAAGCTGCCGGGTGCGTCGCGAGCGTCAAGTGTTAACACACCAATTACTGATAGACGGTTTGCTGGAGGGCTATGTCTCGCCAGAAGAGACCATGCTGGCTGAGTCAGCGGCAGCACAGCAGGCGGCAGAAGAGCAAGGTGTTTTGGATGAGGCTGAGCTGTCAGTGGCTGTAGCGGCTGATCTGCCGTTGGCCGATGCTGAGACTGCCGCGGAGCTTGATGCCGAAACAGTGGTGGAACCCGCAGTCGCTAAAACGCTAGAGAGCCAGATTCCGGAGGAGATCGAACCTATTTCCGCAGATAATAGCTTTCCTGAAGAGATTGAGCCGACCGCATCACTCAAAGAAGATATCGAAGAAGACGTGATTGCCGCAGTACCCGCGCCGTCAGCAATATCAGCCGAAGCTGAGGTGGTGTCTGAACTGAGCGCTAAACAAATCCCGCTCGAAGAGCGTGATGTGAATGATCTGGATGATGATGAATTAAGCGATATTTTTACCGAAGAAGAGCTGGGACTGACTGGTAATTATTCTGACCATAATTAGCAGGCCAATCAACAGATAGGCGGGTCTGTGAGCGGTAAGTGGCCAGGCATAAAGATTTGTCTACAGCATGGGCTTATAGCGCATTTCATTATATAATACTCCGCTATATTGAATTTTCGTGTTTTAGGAGTGAATGAATGGCACGCGTTACGGTTGAAGATTGCCTACACAGTGTGGATAACCTGTTTCAGTTAGTTTTAGTGGCGGCGAAGCGCGCCAGGCAAATTTACTCTGGCTCAGACGCCAAAGTACCCGAAGATGGTGATAAACCCACTGTTATCGCACTCAGAGAAATTGCAGATGGTCTAGTCGGTCGCGAAGTGTTGACTGAAAAAGCTGCCCCTGCTGTTGATTTATCTGAGTTTGAAACCCCTGAGAGCCCAGCTGAACCGCCACCAGCATCATAAGCGGCCTGCGCCGCCATTACTTCTGAGGTGTGCCAGCACTGCTAAAGTGCTGCTGCCAAGCTGGGTGATATCAATAATGCTGGCCGTTAATGTGTTGCCATGTGAGTGATGATAAACAATGAATCAGGCTGCGCATAATCAAGACAACGGATTTGAAATTCCGGATAACGATCCTCTCATCGCTGACCTCGTGGCAGTACTGGCCGAGTACTTGCCTGCCAGTGGTATTCAAGAAGTTATTAATGCCTACGCCTTTGGTGTTGAAGCGCATGAAGGTCAGCACCGTTTATCGGGCGAGCCTTATATCCACCATCCTGTTGCTGTTGCCACTTTGCTCGCTGAACTGCATATGGATGCTGAATCTTTGGTGGCAGCAATACTGCATGATGTGATCGAAGATACGCCAACGGCCAAGCACCATCTGGCTGATCAGTTTGGCGAAGCTGTGGCTGAACTGGTTGATGGGGTCAGTAAGCTGGACCAAATTCATTTTGATAATAAAGCTGAAGCTGTTGCGGCTAGCTTTCGCAAAATGATTTTGGCCATGACCAAAGATATCCGTGTAATTTTGATCAAACTAGCGGATCGTTTACACAATATGCGCACACTGGAAGTGATGCCACCGCATAAGCGCCGTCGTATTGCGCGTGAAACATTAGAAATTTATGCGCCTATCGCGACTCGCTTAGGGATTAATAGCTGGCGTATGGAGATGCAGGACTTAGGACTGCAGGCAATGAACCCAATGCGTTATAACATTCTGTACAAGCATGTGCAGGAGGCGCGGCAACATCGCCGGGAAATTATGGATAAGGTGGAAATCACCGTACAAGCCTTAATGGAAGAAGCTGGCTTGTTGCCCCAACGCATTAAAACACGCGAAAAAACCTTACACAGCGTTTATAACAAAATGAAAGTCCGGCGTGTGCGCTATGCCGAAATTATGGACCTGTTTGCGCTGCGTATTGTGACCAATACGGTCGATGAATGCTATCGCGCGCTGGGTATTGTGCATAATGCCTATAAGCCAATGCCGGGTTTATTCAAGGACTATATTGCTATTCCCAAAAGTAATGGCTATCAATCATTGCATACAACCGTATTTGGTCCGCATGGTATTCCCATTGAAGTGCAGGTCCGTACAGAAGAGATGAATCAGTTTGCTGAGTCAGGTATTGCGGCGCACTGGATTTATAAAAGTGGTGAAAAACCAGGGATTAATGAACAATCACGTACACACCAATGGTTGCAAGATCTATTAGAACTACAGCAAAAAGCCGGTAACTCGGTAGAGTTTTTAGAAAGTGTAAAAATCGACCTGTTTCCTGATGAGGTGTATGTGTTTACGCCGCAAGGTAAGATTATTGAATTGCCAACAGGTGGAACCGTTGTTGATTTTGCCTACGCTATTCACACTGACGTTGGTAACACCTGTATGTCAGCCCGTATTGATCGGCGTGTTGTACCACTGAGTACGGTATTAGAAAGTGGGCAAACTGTTGAAGTGATAACCCATACGGCAGCCCGCCCTAACCCAACCTGGTTGAACTTTGTGGTGACCGCCAGAGCACGAAGCTCGATTCGATTTTACCTTAAGCATTTGACACAGGAAGACAGCATACGTTTGGGTAAGCGCCTGTTGAGTAAAGCGCTCGATGGCTATGGTGTAGCACTTGATGAAGTGCCGGAGAAAACCTTGCAGCTGGTTTTGCAGGAGTATGGCTTTGACGATCTGGATAGTCTATTCAGTGATATTGGCTTGGGTAATCGAATTCCAAAATTGGTTGCGCGTCGTATTGCGCCAGGTGAATCAGAGTCGCCAGCTGAAATTGATATAGGTGCAGTTAAACCGTTATCGATTAAAGGTACAGAAGGTCTGGCGGTCGCGTTTGGGCGATGCTGTCAACCGATTCCGGGTGATCATATTGTCGGTTTGGTAAACCCGGGTACGGGTATTGTGATTCATCGGCAGCAGTGTAAAAACACCCGTGAGTTTCGCAAGAACACGGAGACCAAGCTGGAAGTTGAATGGGCGGATGATTTGGATGCAATGTTTTCAACCACAGTGCGTGTTGATGTGAAAAACGCGCGTGGTGTTCTAGCGCAAGTTGCCACCATTATTTCTGAAAGTGGTTGTGATATTGAAAATGTCAGTCAAGACGAAAAGTATGGGGGGCAGGTGACCCTGGACTTTGTTGTCTCTGTGACTGATCGTAAAATGTTGGCCAATATTATGCGGCGGATTCGTAATCGTAAAGCCGTATTAAAAGTGTATCGGGCCAGAGGCTAACCATAACTGATCGATTGATCTGATGGCTAGACGCTTTGTCGTTAAAGGCAAAATAACTTAACTCAATAGAAGCATGCAGGCAGCTATGCAAAAGACAACACATTTTGGTTTTCAGCAAGTCGATATTGAAGAAAAAGCCGGTAAGGTTGCTGAAGTGTTTCATTCAGTTGCAAATCGTTATGACTTGATGAATGATTTGATGTCATTGGGAGTGCATCGTCTATGGAAACGCTTTGCGCTAGATTGTAGCGGTGTGCGGACGGGGCAAGCTGTGTTGGATTTGGCCGGTGGTACCGGCGATTTGGCGATGCGCTTTAGCCAAATGGTTGGCCCAAGTGGCCATGTAGTGTTGGCCGATATTAATGCCTCAATGCTATTACAAGGCCGTGATCGTATGCTCGATCATGGTGTGGTGGGTAATATGGACTATGTGCAGGTCAATGCTGAAGCATTACCTTTTGCTGATAATAGTTTTGACTGTATTACAATTGCATTTGGTCTGCGTAATGTCACCAATAAAGAACAGGCTTTAGCCAGCATGTTGCGTGTTTTAAAGCCAGGTGGACGTTTGTTAGTATTAGAGTTTTCAAAGCCGGTGTTGTCAATTCTAGAAAAACTCTACGATAGCTATTCGTTTAATGTTATTCCTAAATTAGGCCAATGGGTTACGGGTGATGCTGAAAGTTATCAGTACCTGGTAGAGTCCATTCGTATGCACCCTGATCAAGAAACATTGAAAGGTATGATGCAGCAGCAGGGCTTTGAGCAGCTTGAGTATCATAACTTGACCGGTGGTATTGTTGCTTTGCATAAAGGGTATAAGCTCTAATACGTCGCTTGCATAGGTATATAAGATGTCTACACCTATTTCGCCATTGCGCTCTATTGTGGATTTGTTGACAGCAGGTATTAATCGCTGTTTGCAGCTCGATCCTGAATTTCCAGCACAATTGGCTGTGTTGGAAGGCAAGGTTATTGCTATTGAGGTGCTTGGTCTGGGGTTGACCGTGATCGTCACGATAGAGCAGCAGCAAATTTATTTGTTGATGCCACCAGCGGAGGTTGATGTCACTATTCATGGCGCACCTCTGGCATTATTATCAGCGCTGCGTAGCAAGGATGCTGCAGCTTTATTGCAAGCGGGCGAACTGCGTATTAGTGGCGATGTTGAGCTAGGGCAGAAAGTGAGTATTATCATGCAGCGTCTGGATATAGACGCAGAAGAGCTGCTGTCTAAGGTCGTCGGTGATATACCCGCTCATCAGTTGGGGCAGTTGTTTCGTGATGTGCAAAACTGGTGTCGTGATAGTCAACAGTCTTTACAGGCATCGCTGGGTGAATATTTGCAGGAAGAAGCCAGACAGTTGCCAAACCAATATGAAATCGATAACTTTAACCATGATGTTGATGTGTTGCGAGAAGATGTTGATCGACTGCAGGTGCGCATAGATCAACTAATACAACGACTATCTGCCAAGGCGAACCAAGAATAATGATACGACCAGCCGAAGTATTGCGCCTTTTATATATAAACCGGGTGTTGGTTAAGCATGGTGTAGATGAAATCGTATTTACTGCACCATTTTTAAAGCCTGTGCGCTTTATTTATCACTTAAGCCCTTGGAACTGGTTTAAGCAAAATACTGGATCACGAGGTGAGCGCATACGTCGAGCGCTTGAAGATCTGGGGCCAATTTTTGTGAAGTTGGGACAGATTATCTCTACCCGACGTGATTTGTTGCCGCAGGATATTGCTGATGAACTGGCGCTGCTGCAAGACAATGTGCAACCCTTTTCGACTCGCAAAGCCCGGCAAATTATTGAAACAAGCTTAGGGCAGTCTATCGATGAAGTATTTGCTCAATTTGATGAGAAGCCACTTGCCTCTGCTTCGATTGCACAGGTTTATGGTGCAGAGTTAAAAACCGGGCAACGCGTTGTTGTTAAAGTGATTCGGCCAGGCATTAAAGAGACGATCTCACGAGATATTGGTTTAATGCGTTTGGTTGCCGAGTTTGGTGAGCGTTATTCCGCAGAAGCACGTCGATTGCGACCATTGGAAGTGATTGCTGATTATGAGAGAACTATTATTGACGAGCTTGATTTGGTGCGCGAAGCAGCCAATGCCAGTCAGCTTAAACGTAACTTTAAAGATTCAGAGCTAATACATATTCCTGAAGTGCATTGGGAGTGGACGCGTAAACGCGTTATGGTTATGGAGCGTGTTAGCGGTGTACCGATTAGCGATATTGAAACACTCAAAGCGCATAACGTTGATATGCGCAAACTGGCTGAAAGAGGTGTTGAGATATTTTTTAAGCAGGTCTTTGTTGATAATTTTTTTCATGCAGATATGCATCCAGGCAACATCTTTGTTTCAGTGGAAAACCCAGATGACCCGAAATATATCGCTATCGACTTTGGTATTGTTGGCGCACTGAGTGAAGAAGATAAGCGTTATTTGGCAGAGAACTTTTTGGCTTTTTTTAATCGGGACTATCGTCAGGTTGCACAGCTGCATTTGGACTCAGGCTGGGTGCCTTCCAAAGTACGGGTTGAAGAGTTCGAGGCGGCTATACGCACAGTATGTGAGCCAAACTTTGCCAGACCATTAAAAGAAATTTCTTTTGGGCATGTGCTGGTACGTTTGTTTCAAACAGTACGACGGTTTGATTTTGTCATTCAGCCACAATTGATTCTTTTGCAAAAGACCTTGTTGAATATCGAAGGTTTAGGGCGTCAGTTATACCCGGATTTAGACTTATGGCAAACGGCCAAGCCATTCCTGGAAGATGCGATGCGTGAGCAGGTGTTCTTTCAGGCATTGATTAGTAAAATGCCCGGCCGCCCGCCACACTGGTTGCGTCGCTTGCCGGACTTGCCAAGACGGGTAGATCGCTTTTTGCATGATGTTGCAGATGGTCAGCTCAATGTGCAATTGCAAGTGCAGGAGTTGAAGCAATTGGAGCAACAGCTAAAGCGTAATAGTCGCCGGAGTTTTTTTGTCACCCTGGGAGCAACTTTGTTGCTCAGTGCGAGTGTGATCTTAGGGTTGAATGAGGTTCAGCTGAATGAGTTTCTTGGTTTGCCATTATTGAGCTGGCTGTTGGGTGTGCCGGGTTTAATGTTGATATTGCTAGCATGGTCAAATGACTAAGCTGTTATTTTTTGCGAGGCTGGCATAAACAATTTGTATAGTTGACTGAAATTCAGGGCGTTAACTATCTTTTATAATCGATAAAGTATATTGCTATGGATGTATCTGATTTATTAGATGAACTCAATGAAGCCCAGCGTGAAGCGGTTGGTGCGCCACCTGGACATATGTTAGTACTGGCTGGTGCCGGTAGTGGCAAGACGCGTGTATTGGTGCATCGTATTGCCTGGCTGGTGCGCGTAGAAAATGTATCGCCTTATGGTGTATTGGCAGTGACTTTTACCAATAAAGCGGCCAGTGAAATGCGGCAGCGTACCGAAGCTTTGTTAGGGTTGCCGGTTGGTGGTATGTGGGTTGGTACATTTCATGGTATTTGTCATCGTTTATTAAGGCAGCACTGGCAAGTGGCAGGTTTGCCGCAGAGTTTTCAAATCCTTGACTCGCAGGATCAACAACGCATGGTTAAGCGTATTCTGCGCAGTTTTGAACTCGATGAAGCGAAGTGGCCACCAAAGCAAGCGCAGTGGTTTATTAATGCGCGCAAAGAAGAAGGTGTGCGTCCACAACATATTCCAGATAATGGTGATGTAATTACCCGGCAGCTAATTCGTATCTATACCGCTTATGAAGAAATGTGCCGGCGGATGGGGGTGATCGATTTTGCTGAAATTTTGTTACGGGCTTTGGAGCTATTGCGCGATAACGATGAATTGGCACAACACTACCATCAGCGCTTTCGACATATATTGGTCGATGAGTTTCAAGATACCAATACCATACAGTATGCTTTATTACGCTTGTTCGCTGGTGAGAAGGGGCAGGTATTTGCTGTTGGTGACGATGATCAGTCGATATATGGCTGGCGTGGGGCGCGTATTGAAAATATTCAAAATTTTAGTCAGCATTTTAAGAATACACTTACCATCAGGCTTGAGCAAAACTATCGCTCTAGCGGAAATATTTTAAAAGCAGCCAATGTTTTAATTAATAATAACCAGGGGCGTTTGGGCAAAGAGCTATGGACCAGCAGTGGTGATGGCACCTTAATTGACTTGTTTTCCGCTTATAATGAACTCGATGAGGCGCGTTTTATTGCTGACCGTGTGCAGCAGTGGGTTAACAGTGGCGAGCGCCGCAGTGATGTGGCTGTGCTGTATCGTTCGAATGCGCAATCTCGCGTTTTTGAAGAAACCTTTATAGCGGCCAGTATTCCCTACCGGGTCTATGGAGGTTTACGCTTTTTCGAGAGGGCGGAAATTAAAGATGCACTGGCGTATCTGCGTTTGTCAGTGAATAAGCATGATGACGCTTCCTTTGATCGTATTATTAATCAACCGCCACGTGGTATTGGCGAACGCACATTGGATATTGTGCGTGAGCAGGCCCGTGTGGCAGAAACATCGCTTTGGCAGGCTGCACAAGATTGTATCAGCACAGCTCAGCTGAGTGCGCGAGCTAAAACAGCCGTAGAAGCCTTTATAAAATTGATTGAAGATAGCGCAGTGTCTTTGCCAGATCTTGCTTTGTTTGAGCAGGTTGATCATGTTATTCATGCCAGTGGCTTATATGATTACCACAATAAAGATAAAGGCGAAAAAGCGCAATCACGCAAAGAAAACCTGGAAGAATTAGTCTCTGCGGCTAGAGCTTTTATCTATGAAGAAGATGAGGAACAAAACCTGACACCATTGGATGCTTTTTTAGCGCATGCGGTATTAGAGTCGGGCGAAGGACAAGGTGATGCTTGGGAGGACTGTGTGCAAATGATGACGTTGCACTCTGCGAAAGGTTTGGAATTCCCACTGGTTTTTCTTTGTGGAATGGAAGAAGGCTTGTTTCCACATCAAATGTCATTGGAAGAACCAGGACGCTTGGAAGAAGAGCGCCGTTTGTGTTATGTCGGTATTACCAGAGCGCGCGAGCAGTTGGTCATAAGTTATGCGGAAAGTCGACGCTTGCATGGCCGTGAAAATTATTCCATGCCATCACGTTTTGTTGGCGAATTGCCACCAGAACTATTGCAAGAAGTCAGACCTAAAGTGATGGTGAGTCGACCTAGCCATAACAGCTTTAAATCAAACTCAGCCAGGACACCTTCTATGGCGAGTGATGATTTTAGTGGCCTAGGTATAGGCCAGCGGGTTATGCATAGCAAGTTTGGTGAAGGTGTTATTTTAAACTTTGAAGGCCAGGGAAGTCATACGCGAGTACAGGTGAACTTTGAGTCGGCAGGCTCTAAGATGCTGGTATTGGCATATGCTAATTTAGAAGCTATTTAAGGATATTGTTATCAATAAGGGGGTAATATGAAACGCCGTGAATTTGTCAGTCAATTGGGGGCAGGCGCATTGCTGGGGAGTGGTGTATTAGCGGGTTGCCAGCAACAAGCAGCAGACTGTGATAATGGTGTCGCTGTTAAAGCAAAAGCGATAGAGTGGAAAATGGTGACTACCTGGCCTAAAAA
The DNA here is from genome assembly GCA_965230615.1 of Gammaproteobacteria bacterium. Taxonomy (GTDB): domain Bacteria; phylum Pseudomonadota; class Gammaproteobacteria; order HTCC5015; family HTCC5015. The sequence continues at coordinate 2,614,319 of OZ246012.1, read as the reverse complement.
TTTTCCAGTATTAGGTACTGGCGCAGAAGCGCTGGCAAAAACCATTAACGAAATGTCGGGTGGCCGGTTAAAAATCAAAGTTTATGGTGCGGGCGAGCTAGTGCCGGCATTAGAAATATTCGACTTTGTATCCAATGGCGGTGCGCAGATGGGGCATGGCGGCGCGTATTACTGGAAAGGCAAAAATGCCGCATTTCAGTTTTTTGCTTCTGTGCCTTTTGGTTTGTCTGCCGATGAGATCAATGCTTGGTTATACCATGCTGGTGGCATGGAGCTATGGCAGGAAGCCTATGAGCCTTTTGGTTTAGTACCCACCGCTGCGGGTAATACCGCTGTGCAAATGGCAGGCTGGTTTAATAAGGAAATTAATAGCCTGGAGGATTTGCAAGGTTTAAAAATGCGCATTCCTGGTTTGGGTGGCGAGGTCTTAAAACGAGCTGGTGGTACGCCAATTAATTTGCCAGGTGGAGAATTGTTTACTGCTTTGCAAACCGGTGCTATTGATGCCACAGAATGGGTAGGGCCGTATAACGATATGGCGTTTGGTTTATATAAAGCAGCAAAATATTATTATTATCCGGGTTGGCATGAGCCAGGTACTATCCTGGAGTGCTTTGTCAATAAAAAAGCCCTGGAGAGTTTGCCGGAAGACTTGCAATCGATTGTGTTAAATGCAACGCGCATAACCAATCATAATATGCAGCTGGAATACTTGGCACGCAATAATGCGGCATTAAAGACACTGGTGGATGAGCATAATGTGCAAGTTAAACGCTTGCCGGATGATGTATTAACTAAATTAAAAGAAATATCTGAAAAAGTTGTTGCGGAGATTGCTGAGAAGGATGCTTTTTCCCGCAAAGTCTATGAGTCGTATATTAACTTTCGACAACAGGTTATGCCTTGGCAGGATATTTCAGAGCGGACTTTTCTGAATATGCGTGGCTAACTTAGTGGAGTGAGGCCTTATAGGCTACGCCAGTAGATTCGGTATCGGGCAATGAGCATTATCAGTATCCAATATTATAAGTCACCCTATGGTGAGTTGGTATTAGGTGTCAGTCAGGATAAGCTCTGTTTGTGCGATTGGCGCTATCGTAAAATGCGTGACAGGATTGATAAACGTATTACGCAGTTTTTGCAGGCTGAGTTTGTGGAACAACCTCATCCAGTGATAGATAAAACACTGCAGCAGTTAGAAGAATATTTTCGTGTTGCCAGACGTGTTTTTGATATTCCGCTGCTGCTGGCAGGTACTGCGTTTCAGCAACAAGTCTGGCAAGCACTGTTGGCCATACCCTATGGTCAAACATCAAGCTATTTACAATTAGCGCAAAACTTGGGCGATAGCAATGCAGTCAGAGCTGTTGCAACGGCGAATGGCGCTAATGCTATTAGTATTATTGTTCCTTGTCACCGTATTATTGGTAGTAATGGTCAGCTGGTCGGTTATGCTGGAGGGTTGCAAGCCAAGCAGCGCCTGTTGGCTTTAGAAAGTGATCTATTTAGTTTACAGAGTTCAGGGTCAATGGATGGGGAATAAAAAAACCCCGCGAGGCGGGGTTTTGTAATCTTTATTTAATGATATAGGGGCTTAAAAGTTGATGCCCAATGATAAATACAGAGAAGAGCCTAGGTCACTGTAGGAGTAGTTAGATAATTCGACCTCAAGGTTGGTAATGCTGCCAAAGCCAATGCCAACGCCAAAAGCTGCACCGTCATCATCAACATCCAGGCCATCGGTAAAATCAAATTCGGTATCAACGTAACCAAGTCGGCCGATAAAGTAAATCGGTCCGCCAGTACGAATTGAAGCAAAAGCCCCAATGGTTTCGACACTGTATTCATCATTATTAACTTCGCCTTCGGTTAATGAAGTATCAAACTGTACTTCTGCAGCGAGGTCCATACCAGGCAGATCCATAAAGATATAGCCAACAAGGATCGATGCGGCGATATTGGGGTCTTCACCCTCGGCAGCATCAAAGTCAACAGCTTGTACGCCTGTTTTAGCACCAATGGTCAATTCGCCAGCATTGGCTGTCTGCCAGCCAAACGTCATCAATATTACGAGTGTTACAAAGAAGCGTTTTATATTCACGAGCATATTCTCCCAGAGTGATCGCATCATTATAGTCCTTATAAGTATATAGACAGTGAGTTAGTTCGCATATACCCGATCTGGTAACCAGGTAACAAGTTCTGGCCACGCTGCGAGCAGGCATAAAGCGAGCAGCTGAATAATGATAAAGGGTATTACACCCCGATAAATGTCCAGCGTAGAGACTGTTTTCGGCGCGACGCCGCGTAAATAAAACAGTGCAAAGCCAAAGGGTGGTGTTAGAAACGAGGTTTGTAGGTTAATGGCAATCATAATGCCGAGCCAAATGGGGTTAATATCCATTGCCAGTAAGATAGGGCCGACGATAGGAATGACAATAAAGGTAATTTCAATAAAATCCAGGATAAAACCCAGTAAAAATAAGACGAGCATCACTAATAATAATGCTGTGAATTTGCCGCCAGGTAAGTCGCTTAAAAAAGCATGAATGGCTTCATCGCCGCCAAAGCCACGAAAGACCAGCGAAAAGAAAGCTGCGCCAATTAAAATGGCAAATACCATGCAGCTGACCTTTGTCGTGCTTTGCATTACCTCGCGCAAGATCGCAAAGCTTAGCTGTCGATAGGCAGTAGCCAGAATCAGCGCGCCAAAAGCACCGACTGAAGCAGCTTCGGTGGGCGTTGCCAAGCCTGCGACAATGGAGCCAAGCACAGCAATAATCAATATTAATGGTGGTAATAGTGCTGTGGTGGCTTTGGCAAATAAGGCGAGATTAATCGTCTCGCGTTCATCACTGGGAATAGCAGGCATTGCCGATGGTTTAAAAGCCGCCACTATCGAAAGGTAGCTCAGATAAAGTCCGACTAGCAGCAGACCGGGTATGACAGCGCCAACAAATAAATCACCCACCGACACAGTATCAGGGGAAAAAATACCTTGTTGTAGCTGTGCTTGTTGGTAGGCCGATGACAAAACATCGCCCAGCAGCACCAGTACAATAGAGGGAGGGATAATCTGCCCCAAGGTGCCGGACGCGCAGATAGTGCCGGTGGCAATCGGGACGGCGTAACCACGACGCAGCATGGAGGGCAGTGACAATAAACCCATGGTAACAACGGTCGCGCCAACAATACCGGTGCTGGCAGCTAATAGCATGCCTACAATTGTCACCGAGATGCCCAATCCACCGCGTAGTGGGCCAAATAGCTTTGCCATTGTGTCTAATAAATTCTCGGCGATTTTCGAGCGTTCAAGCATAACGCCCATAAAAACAAATAAGGGGACTGCCACTAAGGTCTGGTTGTTCATAATACCAAATAGGCGATTCGGTAAAGCCATCATAAAAGCAGGGTCAAAGCTGCCACTAATAATGCCGATACCCGCAAACAATAGTGATACACCTGCCAGCACAAATGCCACAGGGTAGCCTGTAAGTAAGCAGGCAAAGACAACAATAAATAGTAACAGCGCCATCCAGGCCATTAGCTCAAGTCCTTGCTCGTCAGTATCATCAGTTGTTGTAAGCTGCTAATGACAGCCTGCAACAACAGTAGCAAAGCGGACAGTGGGATACAGGTTTTGAGTAAGTAAATATAAGCCAGACCGCCTGGTTCTGGGGAGCCTTCTTTCAGTTTCCACGCCAGGCCAACGTATTCCAAACTGCTGAAAAAAATAAATAAGCTAACCGGAATTAAAAGCAAAATATTACCGCATAAATCAACCAGCGCTTTTCGTTTAACAGAAAATTTACGATAGAGTACATCAACGCGGACATGGCCATCATGCTTAAAGGTGTAAGCTGCCGCTAACATAAACACCATAGCATGCATATAAATGACAGATTCCTGCATAGCGATTTGGCCGATATTAAAGCCATATCGCAAGACAACGATTAAAAAAGTTGTTAATACCATAAGCAGTGTTAACCAAGCCAGCCCCCTGCCAATATACTCGTTAAGTAGTGTGGCTTTATCTGTTAAGTGCTGCAATTTGTTGGCTGGAGTGGTGCTCTGCATCTTAGATCCAGATAGCTTTTTGTTGCTCATAAGTGGCAATATGTTGCAATAAAATGCGCTTAAAGCACTCAGGGTCTTTGATGTGTGTTATTTCGCCAGGCCTTGGGAAATGCATATCGAATAAGCGTGATAACCAAAAACGTAAAGCGCCAGCTCGCAACATTACCAGCCAGTTTTGCTTTTCCATATCGCTCAAGGGTCTGACCTGGTGATAGCTTTGCAGCAGTGCTTGCGTTAGCATGGGGTCGAGTGAGCCATCAGATAGATTGCACCAATCGTTGACAGTAACAGCCAAGTCATAAAGAAAACTGCCATGGCAGGCATAGTAGAGGTCAATAACACCGCTGATGGTATCATTTAAAAAAAGGACGTTATCGCGAAACAGGTCAGCATGAATCACACCGTTAGGTAAGTGATGGCCTTGGTGTTGGTTTTGAAAATCAAGTTCAGCTTGTAACAGTTGCTGATCCTGTTGCACAAGCTTGTCGAGTACGGCATTACCTGTACTGTTAAACCATGCATAGCTTCGAGGGTTATCCCGTTTATGAGGGTAATCTTGGCCGACCAGATGAAACTGTGCCAGTGTTGCACCCAGTTTTTCACAATGTGATTCACGGACATGCTCAATACTGGCACCACTAAGACATTCAACCAGTGCAGTGGGTTTATCTTTGAGAATACGTAAATAAGCGCCATTGTTATCCGCAATTGGATGCGCACACGGCACGCCCCGTTCTGCCTGGAAAGCCATAAGCTCCAAAAAGTAGGGTAGCTCATCAAAGCTGAGTGACTCAAATAGGGTTAGCACATAGCGAGTTGTTTGCTGACCATTTTGAGTGGTTACGAAATAGTTAGTATTTTCAATACCCGCGCTGATGCCAGTGAAGTCAAGTAATTCACCCACACTGTAGTGGCTTAAAAAAGTGTTTAAATCTTCAGCAGAGAGTGTTGTATAGACTGACATAGACGTTCTTGTAAGTGGTTAATCAAGCGATCGAGCGGTTTGTTGTCATTGACGCATCATTTCGCCGTAATTCTGTTCTGGTATGCCCCAGTATTGCCTGTTGTCAGCTGGTAGTCAGCTGGCAGCTGGGCGGTCGACAGTGTACCACTGTGCCAGTGTAATAACCTAGTGAAAGCGGTGATATTAGTCCTTACAGCCGCGCCGAATTCGCGTAATATGCCGGTTTTTGACCAATAAACTGACTGATATGACAACCAAAACAGCCGATACGTCTGGAACAACGTCTCCTGTAGTGCTGGTAGATGGCTCATCCTATCTTTACCGTGCTTTCCATAACCCTCAGCTGGCAGCGCTCAGGACCAGTGATAATGTCCCGACTGGGGCAATTTTCGGTGTATTAAATATGCTGCGAAAGCTGCGCAATGATTATCAGCCAAGTTATATGGCCGTAGTATTTGATGCCAAAGGCAAAACGTTCCGGCATAAGATGTATGATGATTACAAAGCCAATCGGCCACCAATGCCAGATGATTTGCGCGTACAAATCGAGCCTTTGCATCAGATTATTCAGGCCATGGGGCTGCCATTACTGAGTGTGCCGGATGTTGAAGCCGATGATGTTATCGGTACTTTGGCCCAGCAGTTATCCACAGTGGGGCAAACTGTGATTATTTCCACTGGTGATAAAGATATGGCGCAGCTAGTGAATGAGCAGGTGACACTGATTAATACCATGACCAATGCCACGCTCGATATCGCGGGTGTTGAAGATAAGTTTGGTGTGAAGCCAGCGCAGATTATTGATTATTTGGCGCTGATGGGCGATACCTCGGATAATATTCCCGGTGTAGAAAAAGTAGGCCCAAAAACGGCAGCCAAATGGCTGGCGACTCATAACACCTTGGAAAATATTATTGCTAATGCCGATAGTGTTAAAGGTAAGGTGGGCGATAACCTACGGGCTGCACTTGAACAATTGCCTTTGTCAAAAGCGTTAACGACCATTAAGTGCGATTTGGAGTTGGGGGTTGGCTTAGATGACTTGCAAATCCAGGCAATAGCCGATACTGAGTTGCGACCCTTACTGGAGCAGTATGAATTAAAAAGCTGGTTGGCAGAATTGGCAGCAGATACTGCAGCGCTTGCTGATAGCGCAAGCGAGCGTCGTCGTGATTATATGACAATTAGTGATTGGAATGAGTTTGAGAAGTGGTTGGCGCGGCTACAAGCCGCAGACTGTTTTGCATTTGATACAGAGACAACCAGCATCAATTATATGCAGGCCGAAATTGTTGGTGTGTCATTTGCGGTGGAAGCAGGTGAAGCAGCTTATGTTCCTTTAGCGCATAGCTATGCTGATGCGCCTCAGCAATTATCGCGTGAGAAAGTCTTAGCCAGTCTAAAGCCCCTACTAGAAGACCAGCAAAAGCGTATTATCGGCCAACACCTCAAATATGATCGGAATGTGCTGTTATCTTACGACATCAGCTTAAATGCTATTTTGCACGATACGATGTTGCAATCTTATGTGCTTGATTCGACGGCCACCCGACATGATATGGATTCGTTGGCGAAAAAATACCTTGGCATTGAGACTGTGCACTTTGAAGATGTTGCAGGCAAAGGTGTCAAACAATTGACGTTTGATCAAGTCGAGATTTCAGTGGCTAGTGATTATGCGGCCGAAGATGCCGATATCACTTTGCAGTTGTATGCAACACTATGGCCGCGCTTGCAGCAGCATGCATCTTTGATCAATATTTATCAGGATATTGAGTTGCCGTTATTGAATGTGTTGTCGGCGATTGAGCGCAATGGCGTTTTTGTGAATGCCGAAGTACTAACCACCTTAAGTCAGCGCTTTGCAGAACAGATGGCAACGATAAAAGCACAAGCCTATAGCCTGGCTGGTGCTGAATTTAATTTGAGCTCGCCGAAACAAATTCAGGAAATTTTGTTTGAGCAGCAAGGCTTACCGGTGATTCGTAAAACGCCCAAAGGGCAGCCATCAACCGCTGAAGATGTATTGCAAGAGTTGGCTGATCAAGGGCATGAGCTACCCGCACTGATTGTTCAGCACCGTGGTTTGAATAAGTTAAAGTCAACTTATACAGATAAGTTGCCACAGCTTATCGACAGTAAAACCGGTCGTGTGCATACCTCTTATCATCAAGCGGTAGCATCAACCGGCCGCTTGTCGTCAACCGATCCTAATCTGCAAAATATTCCCATTCGCAATGATAATGGGCGCCAAATCCGGACGGCTTTTGTCGCGCCAGCGGGCAAGAAAATTATGGCAGCCGATTATTCACAGATTGAATTACGTATCATGGCGCACTTATCAGAAGATGAGAATTTATTGCAGGCGTTTTCTGATGGGGTTGATGTGCATCGAGCAACGGCTGCGGAAGTGTTTGCCCTGAGTCCTGAGGCGGTCAGTCAGGAGCAGCGACGTGCGGCTAAAGCGATAAATTTTGGCCTTATATATGGTATGTCGGCTTTTGGTCTCGCCAAGCAGCTTGCAATAACGCGTAAGGAAGCGCAAGGCTATGTTGATCTCTATTTTGAGCGTTATCCCGGTGTGAAGCGTTATATGGAAAGCACCAAAGAGCAAGCGCGTGAACAGGGCTATGTTGAAACGGTTTTTGGTCGTCGTTTATATTTGCCGGATATTAATGCGCGTAATGCGCAGCAGCGACAGTATGCTGAGCGCACAGCGATTAATGCGCCGATGCAAGGTACGGCAGCTGATATTATTAAGCGCGCGATGATTAATGTTCATGAGTGGTTATTGCTTGAACATGCTGAAGTATTAATGATCATGCAAGTACATGATGAGCTGGTGTTGGAAGTGCCGGTTGAGCAGCTTGGTGTTGTAGAAGAAGGGGTCACGCAGCGTATGCAAGCCGCAGCGATGTTGCGCGTGCCACTGCTGGTGGATGTCGGGATCGGCGATAACTGGGATGAGGCTCACTAAGCACGTTGTATAAAACACAAAGTACTTTTGTGTTTAGTTGAGCTTGCTGCCAGACTGGGCATGCGTTTGATTTTAATATGAATTTTGTTACGGGCAGAAAAAAGCCCCGGCACTAAAGGGGGGTCACCGGGGCTAAAAACCCGGCAAGGGCGCCGGGTCAATGTGTCCGCCCAGGGAGTTCGGCGGACTGGTGCCGGGCTAAAGCACCTGGTGTCTATAGACGGCAGGTAGTGCTAAAAGTTCACTAAAAATTCGGGAATAAAAGAATTTTTATGTGTAAGACTTTCCGCTTTCCCTGCGTCGTCCTTCAGACATGTAAGCTATTATAGCGTAATTTTTATTTCTGTGTGTTAAATTTGTAACGGAATTTTTAAACAGATTGTCTTAATCCAGGATCAATTATTACAGAACTTCGGACAACCCTTGTACGAAAAGTACTAAAAACAATAGTGTCAGTTTTATTGGCAGCTGATTAATTTATTTCAAACCACTCATCAAGCACGCTATGCATATCATCAATTCCTTGATATTTAAGTGCTGAAAACACTTGCAAAGAGGCGGCGATACCTGCTTCACTTAATGCGTGTTCACAAGCATATAATGCTTTATTAGCAGCACTTTTTGATAGCTTGTCTGCTTTGGTTAATAGAATATGCAGTTCCAGTTGTGCATTATGGCACCACTGTATCATCTGCCAATCAAGGTCTTGCAGTGGATGGCGAATATCCATCACGATAATTAAGCCGCGTAAAGAGCGGCGTCTTTCTAAGTATTTTTGCAGGGTAAATTCCCAGTGCCGTCGTTGTTTTTGTGACACCTTGGCGTAGCCATAGCCGGGAAGGTCGACTAGAAAGCGCTGCTCATCAACGTTAAAATAATTGATGAGTTGCGTGCGGCCAGGTGTTCGGCTAACTTTAGCCAAGCCATTAATGCGTGTAATAGCATTTATCGCACTAGACTTACCCGCATTTGAGCGGCCAGCAAATGCGATTTCAATGCCTTGCTCCTCTGGCAGCTGTGAAAGACTATGCGCGCTGGTTGAGTATTGTGTTTGATGGTAAAGCGGATTCATAGATTAAGCACTATTCCCTATTTTAAAGTATTAAGCAATCAGTGTTTGCCATTTACCCGAAGCGGGTGGCTAGTATAAAATCCCCGCCTTTGTATTTCGCTGAAAGTGCCGATAAGAGCGTATTCGTTAAAAAGGATATGCGTCCGTATTTTGAAGGGGTTTTGCTGTGTTAAAAATATTTGGAATGAGAATTATTACCATTAAGCTGTTTTTCGCGATGAGCACTTTATTTGCCGGTGGGGTGTTTGCGGCAGAAGTTGTTGGTGATCCTGCTGCGGGAGAGCAAAAGTCTACAGTCTGCCAGGCATGCCATGGTGTAGACGGCAACAGCTCAAACCCAGAATGGCCTAAAATTGCAGGTCAAGGACAGCGGTATTTTATATCGCAGTTAAAAGCGTTCAAGCTTGGTGCCAATGGCCCGCGTAAAAGTGCCAGTGCCGCACTCATGTATTCACAAGCTGCAGCGCTTAGTGAGCAGGATATGGCGGATTTGGCGGCGTATTATAGCCGCCAAAAGCTATCGGCAGGCGTTGCTGATGATAGTCTAGTGAAGAAGGGTGAAGCCATTTACCGCGGCGGTAATAAAGACTTCGGCTCGGCTGCCTGTATCGGTTGCCATGGCCCGTCGGGTAAAGGTAATCCGGCAGCAGGTTACCCAGCCGTTGCCGGGCAGCACGCGGTGTACACCTATAAGCAGTTGCAGGCTTTTCATGATGAGACACGTAGTGGTGATACCAATGGTATGATGCGTAATATGGTGCGCAAAATGTCTAACAAAGAAATGCAGGCTGTAGCTGAGTATATGCAGGGCTTGTACTAGTTCCTTATCTGTTGCTCTGCTGCAGTAGCGCTGGTAATGAAATCAGCAATGTGAGAATTAGAATAAGGCGGAGTATACTCCGCCTTATTCATCTGTTAGGCCGAATCTGTTACCGATAGCATTCAAAACGGGAACCTGACGGGGTAGAATCCTGTCATAACTCGCTCAAGCAACAAACAAGGGGGCTTTTTTCATGCGGCGATTATTATTAAGTGTCATCTTATTATGTACCTTGCCATGGCAAGTACAGGCACAGAGTTTTCAAGAAGGCGTACACTATCAACGTCTTACTCCACCGTTAGCTGGCGGGGATGGTCATGTTGAGGTGTTGGAATTCTTCTTATATACCTGCCCGCATTGTTATAGCCTGGAACCTTTTGTTGAAAGCTGGAAAGCGAAACTAACAGATGGTGTGAGCTTTCAAGCTGTGCCGGCCGTGTTTGGTGCCAGCCAAATGGTGTATGCCAAGGCATATTATGCCGGTGAGGCCTTAGATGTGCTGGATAAAAGTCATCCAGCTATTTTTGATGCTATCCATAAGGCGGGTAAAAAGCTCAGCAAGCCCGAAGATTTTGGTGCGATCGTCGCTGAAGCAGGTCTCGACAGCAAAGCCTTTGTTGCTGCGATGAACTCCTTCGATGTCGATAGCAAAGTGCGTAAGGCGGCTGAATTATCACGCGCTTATCGCTTAACAGGTGTGCCCACAATGGCTGTTAACGGCCGCTTTTCAAGTATGGCGCGTATGGCCGGTGGTAACGGTAGCTTAATCAGTGTGGTTGATCACTTGGTCGCTTTGGAAACAGCGCGTATACAGCCTAAAACAGCTGAGAAAGGCAAATAGTTTAGCCTTAAAGTCAGGTCGGCAGGTCTGCTGTCGGCCTGGTAGCCAGTATTGCCAGAGGCAACACTGTCCTGTCAGCAGACTAACCTTTTCCGATTTTTGTCTAGCTTCAAATAATAAAGGTGCCGAGATGTGGCGCGCCCGAGACGATTCGAACGTCCGACCTTTGGCTCCGGAGGCCAACGCTCTATCCAGCTGAGCTACGGGCGCAATCTATTGGTGGCAGGATCATAACACAGGAAGTCACCGAGTCGTTAAAATCTCTCAGTAATGCCGTTAGGGGCCTAGCCGAATATTGGGCTAAAGCATGAAATACTGTTAAAAAAAACATGTCATGCTTCACGCTCGCATATCTAATGCTATAATCTGCCGCCACGGCGTTGGCCTAGCTTCAGCGGTGCTGATAATTGGCCGATAACCTTTATTTACAAGCTTGGACGAGGAGTGACGGTGGAGACATCTGACAAGCAGTTTTTTTTGACATTCATGGGAGTCACGGGTGCGATTGTACTAATAGCCGTGGCTGTATTTGTGGCCGCGCAAGTCGTCGGTGCGGCAGGGCATCGACCAGAAAAAAGTGCAGCCCAAATAAAGATTGCCAAAGCGCGTATTGAGCCAGTCGGTTTGGTCAACCTGAAAAGCAACCCAGCTGCAGGGCAGAGCGCTGTAGCGCCAGTCACAGCGGCAGCGCCAGCTGCGGCGGCAAATCCTGGTGAGGCGGCCTACAACAGCAGTGGTTGTGGCGCTTGTCACGGGGCAGGTGTTGCTGGTGCGCCCAAGCTAGGTGATATAGCGGGCTGGAAACCACGTATAAGCCTCGGTATCGAGACTTTATACACTTCAGCCATCAAGGGGAAGGGGATTATGCCGGCCAAGGGCGGCAATCCTGCTTTGTCTGATGATGATATTAAACTTGCGGTTGATTACATGGTGGAAGCCAGTCAATAACAGCCTTAGGCTGTCGCTTGATATTAAAAAGGCCCCCTTATATGCGAAATGAGGGGGCTTTTTCTTGGGCTGGTTAAATATTAGCAAAGAAAATCGATAAAAATTGTGTTGGAAGCCCTGATCACTTATGGGCTGAGGGCGGCAAATAAGATATTGATTTATGGCGGGTTTTAGTGCTTGCTTGGGTAAAATCATCGATTTATCGTATTCAATAAAATCTTTTTAAAACAATGGCTTGTGTCACTATGTTATAGTGTTTTGGGATTTGCGAGTGGGCTGGTATAGTTACCCAGCTTGACCTATACGATCTATGCAGGAGAGACCCTCATTGTCAATATGAGGGCGCCGAAGGCGCAACCCGCCCGGAAACGCTCAGGCAAAAGGACTGCACAGATCTGTTCAGAAGCTAATCCGAACTAACGGCCATTACTTCGAATCCTCTGGGCAAGGTCAACTCTGGAGAGCGACCCATTGGGTCCACCGAAGGGGACGAACATAATAGATTTACCCACCTATTATGTTCTAATCTCTCAGGTCACCGGACAGAGGGGCGGTGGAGATAAATTCGCCGCCCTTTTTGTTACGGAGAGACTCGAACAGTGTTAAAACGTACACCCCTCTATGATGCTCATGTCGAAATGGGCGCAAAACTTGTTGATTTTGCGGGCTGGGATATGCCCATTCATTACAGTTCACAACTCACCGAACACCATCAAGTGCGCAACGGCGTTGGTATGTTTGATGTATCTCACATGGCTGTGATGGATTTGCACGGTGATGAGGTGCAGGCATTCCTGCAATATTTGTTGGCCAATGATGTAGGGCGTTTAAAAGTGCCTGGTAAAGCATTGTATAGCTGTATGCTAAACCAGCAGGCCGGCGTTATTGATGATTTGATTGTTTACCATATGCGTAGCGACTGGTATCGCCTCGTTGTAAACGCAGGCACCCGTGAGAAAGACTTAGCCTGGATAGAAGAGCAAGCCTCTGCTTTTACAATCAATGTCGAGACCAGAGACGATTTGGCTATGATTGCCGTACAGGGTCCCGCTGTATTAGATGCTTGCGCATCAATTCTACCGCCTGCAGCTGCCGAGCTCGCGCGTTTTTCTGCGATGATGCATAGTGACTGGTTTATCGCTCGTACCGGATATACCGGTGAAGATGGTTTTGAGATTATCCTGCCTGGCAGTCAGGTCGTTACGCTCTGGCAGCGACTGGCTGCGCAAGGTGTGGCGCCGATCGGCTTAGGTGCACGCGACACATTGCGCTTGGAAGCCGGCATGAATCTGTACGGCAGTGATATGGATGAGTCTACCAGCCCGCTGGAGTCAGGTCTGGCTTGGACTATTGCTTGGCAGCCGGACAGTCGTAACTTTATCGGTCGAGCCAGTTTAGCGGCGCAGCGTGAACAAGGCGTGCCTCGTAAGCTGGTTGGTTTACTGTTAAATGGGCGTGGTGTATTGCGTGCGCATCAAAAAGTGATTAGTGAGGCAGGCGAAGGGGAAATTACCAGCGGTACTTTTTCTCCCACTTTAAAACAAACAATTGCTTTGGCTCGTGTGCCCGCCACAATGGGAGATCAGTGCCAGGTTGAAATACGCGGTAAACAAGTCGCGGCGAGCGTGGTGAAATACCCGTTTGTGCGTGATGGAAAAGTTTTAGTGTAAATTGCCAGGTGCCTGATAGAAATATTGCTGCTCTAAGAATAAGGTGCAAAGCGCTACTAATGTTTTTAAAGCTAAAGTTGTTTTACCGGGCAATAAAGACTTTATCAATTAAGACTAATCAGAAAGAGGATGGTTATGAGCAATATACCTGATGATTTGTATTATGCAAAATCACATGAGTGGTTAAAAGATAATGGTGACGGTACTTATAGTGTAGGCATCACCGATCATGCGCAAGAAGCATTAGGTGACTTGGTGTTTGTCGAAGCGGCTAATGAAGGTGCAGTGCAGGCTGGTGATGCTTGCTGTGTGGTAGAGTCGGTGAAAGCGGCGTCTGATATTTACAGTCCTATTAGTGGTGCAATTACTGAAACTAATGCTGCGTTGGAGGAGTCGCCTGAGTTGATCAATAGTGATCCTTATGGTGAGGGTTGGTTGTTTAAAATGCAAGGTGACGCAGTTGATGTGACAACGTTGCTCGATGCTGCGAGTTATGCAAATCACTTAGCATCTGAAGAGTAAACAGTAATACAACTGATGTAAGGCTTTTCAATTAAGGGTTGAATTCGTTATGCCATTTATTCCACATACAGAAGAAGACGTGCAAAATATGTTAGCGTCGATCGGTATCGATAATGTCGAAGCATTATTCGATGAAATTCCAGCCTCCCTGAAAGTTAATCAGCTCGACGATATTCCAGAGTCATTAAACGAGTGGCAGATTGGGCGCCTTATGCAGCAGCGTGCATTAGCTGATGGTATGCCCCTGTGCTTTATTGGGGCTGGAGCGTATGAGCATCATATTCCTGCTGCAGTTTGGCAGATTGCGACACGAGGGGAGTTTTATAGCGCCTATACACCTTATCAAGCTGAGGCCAGTCAGGGCACCTTGCAGTTGATCTATGAATACCAAACCATGATGGCTGGGCTAACAGGTTTAGATGTCTCCAATGCTTCTTTATATGATGGTGCTTCGGCCTTGGCTGAAGCTGTGTTGATGGCTGTGCGGGCTAATAAAAAATCCAAAAGCAAGCGTATCTTACTGCCCACTACGGTCAACCCGATATATCGTCAATGCACTGATGCTATCGTAAGAAATCAGCAAATAGAGCTTGTTGAGCTGCCTTACGCTGCGGGCAGTGGCACGATTAGCGCCAATGCCTTTACTGACTATGAAGGACAGGATGTGGCAGCGGTAATTATTCAGCAGCCTAATTTTTTTGGTGCTTTGGAAGATGTCGATAGTATTGTTAATTGGGCGCATAGTAATGGCGCATTAGTTATTGCAGTATGTAACCCGACGACATTAGCTGTGCTCAAGCCGCCTGGGCAGTGGGGGCAAACAGGCGTTGATATCGCTTGTGGTGATGGGCAACCCTTAGGTGCGCCGCTGGCAAGTGGTGGGCCTTATTATGGCTATATGTGTGCGAAGCAAGCTTATGTTCGGCAGATGCCTGGGCGTATCGTAGGGCGCACAACTGATATGGAAGGCAAGCAAGGCTTTGTGTTAACGCTGCAAGCTAGGGAGCAGCATATACGTCGATCAAAAGCGACCTCTAATATTTGTACCAACCAGGGGCTGGTAGTAACCGCGTCAACCATTTATATGTCGATAATGGGACCGCAAGGATTGCAGGATGTTGCAACCGCCTCTTATAACAATACGCATCTATTGCTTGAAAAGCTGGCGGCAATTGAGGGCGTCGAACGGGTCTTTGATAATGCGTTTTTTCATGAGTGTGTTATCCGTCTGAACAAACCTGTGGAAAAGGTTATTGCGTCGATGGCGGCTGATAATATTTTAGCGGGCTTTGACTTAAGCCAACATTATCCTGACTTGGGTGAAGCGATGTTGGTGTGTGTGACAGAAACAAAAACACTCGCTGATATTGAGCAATACGCAATCTCATTGGCTTCTGCTCTTGCTTAAGTCATATGCTTAGGTCGTATCTGAGTTGTATCCAAGTTGTATTAAGGCAACCTCATAAAATAATGGGAAAACTATGTTAATTTTTGAGCACTCTGTCAAAGGTCGTAAAACAACAGCGCAAGCGTCGGTACATAACACATTAAACACGAAGGTTGATATTCCGGAAGCTTTGCGGCGTACTGATATGCCAAACTTGCCTGAAGTTTCAGAGCTGCAAGCTGTGCGGCACTATACCCGCTTGTCTCGTAAAAACTTCTCGATTGATACTGAGTTTTATCCATTGGGCTCTTGTACGATGAAATACAACCCACGGGCATGTAATAGCCTAGCCATGCTGCCGGGCTTTCTCAACCGACACCCCTATGCAACGGCTGAATTTAGCCAGGGCTTTATGCAGACTATGTTTGAATTGCAGGAAATGCTCAAAGCCGTGACAGGTATGCAGAGTGTATCGCTCACACCAATGGCGGGTGCGCAAGGCGAGCTCGCTGGGGTAGCGATGATTAAAGCCTATCATGAAGCTCGGCAGGATACAGCGCGCAATGAAATTCTGGTGCCTGATGCTGCGCATGGTACCAATCCAGCGACGGCTATCATGTGCGGCTACAACGTCAGAGAGATTCCGACCATGAGCAATGGCGATGTTGATATCCAAGCCTTGGAGGCTGCTGTTGGTCCGCAAACGGCGGGCATTATGCTGACTAATCCATCAACCTTGGGTGTATTCGAGCGTAGTATTCAGAAGATTGCCAAAATTGTGCATGATGCAGGTGGTTTGTTGTATTACGATGGCGCGAATCTTAATGCCATTCTTGGTAAAGTGCGTCCGGGCGATATGGGGTTTGATGTGATTCATGTCAATTTGCATAAAACGTTTTCAACGCCACACGGCGGGGGCGGGCCTGGTTCTGGTGCGGTTGGTGTCGGCGAGCGCTTATTGCCCTATATACCCTTGCCCGTTGTTGCCCAGGAAAATGATAGCTATCGTTGGTTAACCGAACAAGATCTGCCAAATAGCATTGGTCGGCTATCTGGATTTATGGGAAATGCCGGGGTTTTGCTCAGGGCCTATATCTATATGCGAATGCTGGGTAGGCAGGGAATGCCAAGGGTTGCCGAGTTTGCGACCTTAAATGCAAATTATTTGATGGTTGAGCTGAAAAAGCATGGCTTTGATATTGCTTTTCCAGAAAGGCGGGCGACCCATGAGTTTATTGTGACGCTGAAACAACAGGCCAAGAATTTAGGCGTAAACGCGATGGCATTTGCCAAGCGGCTGCTGGATAAGGGTTTTCATGCGCCAACAACCTACTTTCCGTTACTGGTGCCAGAGTGTTTGTTAATTGAGCCTACCGAAACGGAGAGTAAAGAAGACCTTGACCGCTTTGTGGCGGCTATGGTGGATATTTTAGCGGAATCTGAGCAGCGCTCTGAATATGTCAATGCGGCGCCGTATACCATGCCGGTACGTAAACTTGATGACGTAAAGGCCGCTAAGTCCTTAGATCTGGTTTGGAGGGAATAATTGTTGGCAGGGTAGTGACAGGGGTATCGCTAATGAAAGAAAAAAGGTAAAAACTTAGCAATTCACCCGTTTGGGTAGTGGCCCACGCTAACGTGAGTGGGTATTATTAGATACTAGACCGGGGTAATTGCATGCATAAGTGTGCAAGCGAAGCATATTATGAGCAGGGATTGCGTTTTTACTAATGAGAATTATATTAATACTGGCAAATTCTCACTGAGTGTATATCCTTAAAGCACGGCGGCTTTTACCGATTTAGAGGACGCCTTATGGCCGGTCACAAATTGTTGACAGACGAAAAATCAATACAACGTGCGGTTTTGGCAGAGCAGATCAAAATGTTGGTCATGCAGTCGCCTACCAGCATCTTAATGGGGTTTCTGTTATCCAGCTTCATCGCCCTGGTTTTTGGCGAGTTGGTGGCAGGTCAATTTGTCTTTGTTTGGTGGTGTGTTATCAGCATTGCCTTCTTTAGCCAGTACCTGATGTATCTGGTGTTTCGTAAGCAAAAACCAGGATTGGTGGACTTTCGCCAATGGTATAAGCTGATGTTGGTTGCAGCTTGCGTTAGTGGCCTGTGTTGGGGGTTGGGCTTAACGCAGATGTTAAGCAAGACACCGTCTCAATATCACATTTTTCTTATCATCCTGCTAATTTCCCTGGCGGCGGCGGCTATCACCTTAGCAATCCGTACGCCAGTGTATTACAGCTTTCAGGTTAGCGTATTATTGCCAGTGATTATTTGGCTGTTGCTGCAAGATGAAATTATCAAGCTTATCCTGGGTATATTTCTACTTATTTTTATGGTGGCGATGTGGATTTTTGCTCATCAGGTTAGCCGCGCCTTATCCCACTCCTTTCGACTGCAGCTTGAAAACCTTTCTTTGGCGAACTCCTTAAAGCAAAGTAACGCACGTTTGCAGGTATTAAACGAGGAACTAACCCAGCTTTCGGCCACTGATAGTTTGACGCAAGTGGCGAATCGGCGCTACTTTGATAATCGTTTTGCCTCCGAGTTTTCGCGTGCCAGTCGTGAGCAAACTGCCTTGGCTTTGGTTATGATTGATGCCGACTTTTTTAAGGCGTACAACGATGAGTTGGGGCATATCGCCGGTGATGAGTGCTTAAAGCGCGTTGCATTATGCATTCGTGATTCATTAAAGCGTCCGACAGACCTGGTTGCGCGTTTTGGTGGTGAGGAGTTTGTGGTATTGCTACCCAGTACCACTGCTGATGGGGCTTTGTCACTTGCTGAAGAGATCCGCGAAAATATCAATGCTTTGAAGATACCGCATCCTGCTTCAACAGTAAGCCAAAATATTACTGTTAGTCTGGGTGTTACCGGGGCTTACCCAAGTAAGACCAGTACACGTGAGGCCTTGCTAAAAAAGGCCGATGAAGCTTTATACAATGCTAAAGCCGCTGGTAGAAACCAGGTTAGCCTAGCAGAGCTGGAAACCAGCGATGCTTTGTTGGAAGAGGAAGTGCCCTCGTGAAATCAGTAGCTTGTATAGTGTAATGGCCTTATTACCCTGTCCTGAGTCACCTAACTGTGTGCAATCTATCAACCGGCATCATAAAAGCTTTGTCGAGCCAATAGTATTAAGTGCTGATCAGTCACAGCTTGAGTGGCAAAAGCTCTGTGAGATAGTCACTCAGTTGCCAAGAACCCGGTTGATCTCTGCAGATGAGCATTATCTGCATATCGAGTTTCGTAGCCGCTTATTTCGATTTGTCGATGATGTGGAGTTGGTTTTGAACCTGGAGCAAGGGCTTGTGCATTTGCGCTCTGCATCAAGACTGGGCTACTCGGATTTTGGGGTTAATCGAAGACGGGTGCAAAAAATTAAACGTTTATTTGAGCAATTGAAATAAAAGTGCGCTTGGCATGTATAAACTACATTTGCGAAATTTCAATAGTTATTTTCATTAAAATTTAAAAATTTATCAATTTGTCACATAAGTCGACTACATTGATCGTTTTTCAATAGCCTTCTACAACAGGAAACATAAACGTAATATCCCTGTAACATTAGTTTAACATTTCCCCCTTATCGTTCGCCCACTTCTCCAAAGTAATCCGTATTACTTCTGTGCCTTTTGCGGGCGCATTGACATTATTTTTTAAAGGTATATTGATGAAAACACGTTTGTATCTCATATGGGCGCTATGCACCGCATTGTTAATTCCTACAAGCGCGATTGCCGGTGAGCTCTTGATTTATCTATTCGACGACGCTGGCCCGGTATCGGGTGTCAAGGTAATACTTGATGGAGAGCAGGTCGCGACAACAACCCCTGGCGGAGATGCGGCAAGTGCATTGGCCGCAGGCGACCACACTATTTTATTAGAGAAGGATGGTGAGAAGCTGGCAGAGTTTAATTTTACCAGCGCTGATAAAGAGAATGCAGACGTGACCGTTAGCTTCGAAGCCGATGCAGAGCCATTTGTTGCTGTTGATACATATACGCCCGAAGGCTTGGAAGTGACTCAAGATAGTAGCCCAGACTCACGCGGCTTGTTAAAAGGTAAAGTTGTGCATCGTGTTACCCGTGAGCCGATCGCTGGTGCAGAAGTTAGCTTTGAAGAGCTGACCGGTGTTGTGGCAAATAGTAATCAATTAGGTGAGTTTGAAATTGAACTGCCTCGTGGCGTATATAATATTTATGTCAGCCATCCAGAGCATGGTCAGAAGGCGGCGGGAGATGTCAAAATTACTGCCAATGTCGTGAACGAAGCCACGTTTACAATCGGTAAGATTGCCACTGAAGGCCTGATTGCCAGTCCAAGTCAGTTAATGGAAGAGTTAAATATTGTTGGTAGTTATTCGCCACAGGCAATTGCCACAGTTGCTTTGGAACGTAACGCCGGTGCAGTCACAGATGCAATCGATACCGAGCAGCTATTGCGCTTTGGTGGTAGTACTGCTGCGGCGGCATTGAAAAAAGTAGCGGGCGTCAGCTTATCGGGTAACCGTTATGTTGTAGTACGTGGTTTGAACGAACGTCACAGCACAATCACCCTGAATGGCTCAAGCTTGCCAAGTCCTGATCCAAGCCGCCGTATTGTGCCGTTAGACATCTTCCCATCGGCAATCTTGCAAGGAATTGAAGTACAAAAGTCGGCAACGCCAGATCAGCCAGCAGATTCCACTGGCGGTGTTATTCGCCTGAAAACTAAAAAATACCCTACCGAATTTGAAGGTGATGTATCAGTATCACTGGGCTTTGTCCAAGACCTAACGGGTGAAGATCGTCTAGTGCAAAAAAGCGAAGGCAGTGATTTTATTGGCTTTGGTGCAAGTGATCGTGAGATATCAGGTGCAGCTTCCTTTTTACAGCAAACCCAGCCGCTGGGCTTGTCAACGATTCAAGATCAAATTAATGCGGGTACATCATTAGATTCAGCAGCATTAGGTACTGAAGAGACGACTGTGGCACCGAATATTGGCTTTGATTTTAGTGTCGGTGATACTGCGCTGCAAACCGACAGCGGTATGGATTTAGGTTATCTCTTGTCATTGCGATTTAACAACCAGTGGTCACGTGAAGATAGCCAGCGCCGTAACTATATCAATGCCAGCGGTCAACAGGTTCGCGATGAAGTAGATTACACCAGAACAGTTAACGATATCGATTTTGGTTTAGGTTTTAGTTTAGGGCTTAGCTGGGAAAGTCATCAGGTTGATAGTAACACTTTCTTACTAAGACAAAGTCAGGCCGAAACTAATATTGCGACTGGTTTGCAAGGTGATAATCGTAATTTGCAAGTACGTACCGAGCATCGCTGGAATGAGCGTGAGTTCTTTATGCAGCAGTTTGTGGGTAAGCATCAGTTTGAGTCGTTTGGTAAAACAGAAGTTAATTGGGATTTCTCTGTATCAACAGCAGAGCTAGAGTCACCGGATCAACGTGAAAATATTTTCCGTACCACATCACCGGATGATGACCCAAGTGTTACCTTAAATGATATTCGTTTCTTTTCAGCTAGTCGTGATTATGTTGAGTTATCAGATGATAACTTAGGCCTGAATGTCGATCTTAAAAGTATCGCTGTCGAAAGTGACGAGTGGTTTGTTGAATTAAAATATGGTGTGAATTACTTCGATCGTGAACGTGATGCACAAACACAACGATTTACTTATCAGGACGACGGTAGTGGCTTATCCGGTTTTGAGAATTTTACACGTATTGAAGACGTTATTAATGCGGATACTGTTGCCTCAGGTCGTTTCTTGTTGAGCAGTAATACCAGCCCAACAGATGCCTATGATGCTACTTGGGATATGACGGCTTTCTATATCTCAGCTTCAGCCGAATTGGGTGAGAAGTGGCGCTTTTTAGTAGGTGCGCGTGCTGAAGAATCTGACTTGATTGTAAACACCTTCTTAAATGCGCCAGGACAAGCCATCCGAGAGACTGCTGCTTTAGACGAAAGTGATGTTTTTCCTTCATTGAATGTCATATATCGCTTTAGCGAAGAGTTGCAGTTGCGGGGTAGTTTTTATACTTCAATTAACCGCCCGGACTTTCGTGAGTTAGCTAACGCGCAATTTATTGATCCGGATTCAGGTGATATTTTCCGTGGTAACTCCAACTTGGAAAGTGCTGATATTGACAACTTAGATTTACGTCTTGAGTGGTACTTGTCAGAAAGTGAAAGTTTAACATTGGCGATCTTCGATAAGCAGTTTACCAATGCTATTGAGAAGAACGTCAGTCGTATTGGCGGTGGTGGTGAGTTGTTTAGCTACCAAAATACCGATGATGGCTTTATTCGTGGCTTGGAATTTGACGCTAAGAAAGAGTTTGACTTGGGTGATTACTTTGCCTTTATCTCGGGTAATTTGGCCATCATTGACTCTGAAGTGAGTTTTAATACCGGTACTCAGGAAGTGAGTCGTAATATGCAGGGCCAGCCAGATAACTTGCTAAACATACAAGCTGGCTTGGACGACCTGGAAGGTAATCGTGAGTACACCTTAACATTTATCCATACTGGCGAGAGCATTGACTCGGTATCGCAAGGCCTGCCGCCAATTGTGCGTGAGGCGAGAATGGAGATGGATTTTAGCTTTAAGCAATCTTTGGGTGAGAATCTGAACCACTCGCTAAAAGTGAAGCTGAAAAATATTCTCGATGATGAGGTTGAGCTGACCCAGGGCGGGCGCTTATTTCGAGAATATAACAAAGGGATTGAGTTAGAAGTTGGCTATGGTACTGAATTTTAAGAACTTGTTCGCTTTTAATTCTACTGTAGTATTTTTGTAACAATTTATTTACGCAAACGTAATATACGAGAATTAGGATACGCTCTTCTACTTATAAGTATCCTGTCGAGTGAGGAAAAGCAATGCAATTACAGAATTTAACAACACTGTTTAGCCGCGGCTTAGCAACAGTAACAATCTTAGCGTCAGCATCAGCGATGGTGGCGTGTAGCAGTAGTAGTGGCGGTGGCGACACCGGTAGTCAGCCGGGCAGTGATGCTGCTTGTGCCACAGGTACAGCCATTTGTAACGCTATTTTGGCTGCCGCTGATACAGCGCAAACAGGTGATGCTGAGTGTGGTGGTAACATCGGTTCTTTCACAAACCAGACTTTTGATCATGATAGCAATGCAGCGACTGCAGAGCTGAATGTTTGTACAATTACAGGCACTATCACGGCTGATGTGACATTGGCTGCTTCAGTGGTATGGCAATTAACGGGTACCGTTGCTGTAGGTTACGGTAACCTGTCAGTTGCTTCTGATGATGATGTTTCTTTGCTACAAAGCAATGGTGTAACAGTGACTATTGAAGCAGGTACATTATTCCGCAATGCAACACAAAGTGCCTTAGTTGTAACTCGCGGTTCAAGCATTCAGGCGAATGGTTCAGCGGCTGCGCCAATCGTAATGACATCAAACAACGACACTGACTTCGATGATCGTGGTCAATGGGGTGGCTTGGTATTACAAGGTTTTGGCTTACACAATGAGTGTAATGACTTAAATGGTACTAACGACGACTCGTTGCCAACTGATGCGGTATGTAATATCTCTGGTGAAGGTAACACAGGTTTCTTCGGTGGTAATGACAACACTGACAGCAGTGGTACATTGAACTACGTTGTTGTTGCTGAGGCAGGTTTCGAAGTAACGCCTAATGACGAATTAAACGGTATCTCTTTCCAAGGTGTTGGTAACGGCACAAGTGTTAACTACATCCAAGTACACAACAACGACGATGACGCGGTTGAGTTCTTCGGTGGTGCTGTTAATGCTAAGTATGTTGTTTTAACAAGCAACCGAGATGATGAGGTTGACTGGGACGAAGGTTACCAAGGCAACATTCAATACGTTATCGTTCGTAAGGCGATTAGCGCAGACGTCACTTCAGATCCACGTGGTATCGAAGCTGATAACGCGGGTGGTTCAAACGTTGCGCAACCTATCGCGCGCCCATCACTGGCAAACATGACGTTTATCGGCGATCCGGTGAACAGTGACCAAGCTATGGTATTGCGTCGTGGTACTGGTGCACAGATTTTCAACACAATCTTCAAAGACTTCACTGAGTGTTTGGATGTGGATGATGCTGAAAGTAACGCGCAAATCTCTAACGGTGGCATTTTGTTAACAAACGTATTCACAGACTGTGGTGCGCAATTTGATGACAATGACGAAATTTCTGCAGGCGTTGATTTTGCAACTAACTTAACAGCTGGTAACGGTCATACCATCACTAACGGTGCAATCGTTATTGATGCAGCTTATGCTGGTCCAGCAGGTACTGCTGATGGCTTAACAGCGACTGCACCAACTGAAGCAGGTCCAACAACAGGCTTCTTTGATCAGACAACTTTTGCAGGTGCAGTAGCACCTGGTACAGCTGCAGGCGCCGCATGGTGGGCAGGCTGGACAGTTGCTGGTTCACTATAATTACAGTATTTAATAAAAACTAAGGGCTATGCAGTTTGATTAGGGAAAAATAATAGATGGGCTGATTGCCCAACGGAAAACTAAAAGACACTTTAATAAGGCGCTACGCAAGTTAGCGCCTTTTTTTATGCGCAATACACTGTTTGGTGAATAATGGCCCTGCCTTGGTGCGATATAGGGCAGGGCTTGCAGCGCATTAGTTAGGGTGTTGGGTTAATAGCACGATTGAAAGTAGGGCTATGAAGCATTGGCGTCACCACCTGCTTGTTTCTCTATTGCTGCCATTTGTATATAACCCGTTATTTAAGGTTAATAATGTGGGATAACAGCTGCATTACATTGGCTGTCCGGGTAGTTGGATGTCTCAATCAAGGTAAGTGTTCATTGCTATATGCTCCTTATTATGAGTAATGCGTGTGAAAAGCTATATAAGGCAAACAATAAGGGCTTTTGTCCGGTAAAGACTTTATATTAATTTTGCTGATTTCATTCCTGGTATGCAGAAAAGTTTGTATGAGTTTATTGGTTTCAAAAAAAAACGAACAAATTCTCCAAAACTTCAATGCTAGCATTTTTGTCGATAGGGCTCTGTCGGTATTGATTTGTATTAAATATTTTAAATAACTAAACTTAGGAGAATTACCAGAATGAATGTTAAGCATAGTGTCGGTAAATTTTACCTGTTTTATCGTGGTGTCTTGGGTTTGTTTTTCTTAATGCTTGCAGGTGTTTCTAGTGCCGTGGCGTGCTCTGATTTTTGTCCTCTTATCACACAAGATCGAGAGTGGACATTAAGTGGTGAGACGTTCAATATTTTTAGCCAGGGTGATAATCCGCCAGCACCTTATACGCATATTAATCTACAACGCCGCTTAGAAGGTGGGACCTGGAAGCGCATCAAATTATGGGAGGGACCGAACAATATGATTAGCCAGCAGATTACTCAAGCAGGTAATCATGAGTATCGTGCACGCCTTGAAACACGGGTCAATGGCACCTTAACGGCAGCAGGTCAGTGGTGCCCTACTTTAGGTCATGAAGTGAAGGTTATTCCACCAGGGCCGACAGATATCAGTTACTTTCCAAACGGCCAAATATGCCAGTGGCAGCTGTCAACAACCCTTGTGCAAGGCGCTGATGGTTATATTTGGACAGGAGATGCCTTAGTTAATGGTGGGCCATTGGTCTTCTCATCGTATACGCAAGGGCCTACGATTCCGTTTGATAACCCAGGCACTTATAATATGTGTGTGAAGGCTAATCACCCAACTGGCCAATCTGAAGATTATTGTGAGAGTATTACGACGACATCATTTAATTGCCAGTAGCCATAGCTTTTTAAGGCTTTGCATGTAGTAAAGATCGAGTGCGACAGTATTGTGTTGTTGCACTTGATCCTCATCGAGCGCATACTAATCACGGTGTTGTAATATTGATTTTTGCGGCTGTTATTATAACCCTGCAACAATCATGGCTATATATAAAAACCCTGACCTAAAATTGTCATAGTGCTTTATTCAATAAAGCGGCTTTAAAAAGAGAATATCAAGGTTATATTTTTTCGCGGAATATGTTCAGTATACTTGATCAGCTGATTATTGTTATTTGTTTGACTGTGGTGGGCGTCATCATTATTGCCATCAAGCGGCATCAACAGTCTTTTTTAGAGCAACCTTTTTTGCACTTTATATGTGTGGTAGGTTTGGTGCAATTTTACTGGCTTGTTTCACTGCATGAAAAAGTCGCACCTGTCTTTCTAGAGTGGTTTAGTATTATGTCATTGTGGGCATTAACATTTTCTATTTATGCCTCAGGTTGGACTTTTTTTCGATATGTATCAACCGTTGTTAAGCGGCGTGTAACATATTCACTTTACGACCTAATACCTATTGCCCTTTACATGTTGATCACTTTGCCAGAGCTATTTCGATTTTTACCGGAAGGTATTAAGCGTTTATACCCAAGCACGTTTTATTTTGTTTTAATCTCAGGTTTCAGCTTGAGTTGCTTGTACGCTATTATGGCTTTGATGTTGTTAATACAGAATAAAGATATCTTATACGACGATAAGGAATTTATCTTTTCGTATAAAAAAATGTATTTATTAACATGGTTTTTTTTGCTTATTTGGGCGAGCGCTTTATTTGTTCTTGTCGTAGTAACTTTTTTGCCAAACGCTGCCGCGATCAGTAATGCAATTGTTCATATTCGTACCTTCTGCCTTACCTTGATGGTTGTATATTTGGCGAATTTATATTGGCAGGGGAAAACCGAAATTGTTTGGAATGAGAAAAGAGTTTGGCAGCCAGATGATAATATGATTCAAGCGATTGATAATCGTGTGCGTAATGAAAAGCTTTACAGAAACCATCATGTTGCATTGGCAGATTTGGCAAGGGCATGCTCGATGACAGAGGCGCAGCTGTCATTAGTTCTAAACAGGTATTATGAGAAAAACTTTTTTAGTTACATTAATGATTTACGGCTTGCTGATGCAGAAGGTTTGTTGAAGCAAAATGATAAAAATACTTTGCAAATACAGCAAATCTCCAGTCAGGTTGGTTTTTCCAGCCGATCTTCATTTAATACACTCTTTAAAAAGCGTACTGGTCTGACGCCAAGGCAATATAGACAGCGTTATCAGAAAAAAAATACCGAAGAATCGGATGATGTAGAGTAATTGTCATTTGAGTATGTTGTCACAAGCAGTGTGATAAGAAAAAACCCGCCAGGGCGACGGGAATATTTCAGCTAAGAGCTAATGGAAACAATATTAAAGCAATTAACGCTGAGAAATACAATTGGCAGATCTATTGATGAATCCTAAGTATTGTATATATTTAATTTATTCTGTGTTATTTCTATATATTAAAATATGTTGAAGCCAAATGTGCCAATTATTGAGTAATGTTTTCATGCCGCCTGGGTAATGTTCATCGATTAAGCGTTCACTAAAATATATTGCCTCTACATTCTTTTTCATGCTCTTTAGTAATATTAGTAATAAACGTTTCCCTTGGTCATGGCTCATTAAATAAGCGATCAGTGATAATGATTTCTCATAGAATAAATGGTTGAGTTGTTTGGACTTGGCGCCAAAGCTTTTTGTTGAAACATTAAAAAAGTCATCTTGTAATAAAGTCTGTTTGTTAAATTGTTTAAAGCTAATTATATAATGGTTAACCAGTTGGCTGGGAGGAGTATCGGGTCGTAGTGCTTGTCTGGCAAATAATTCGGCTAGCCCTTCATTCAGCCAAAGCGGTAACTTATTAAAGTGATAGTAAGAAATTGCATGCGTTATTTCATGTAACAAAACAGACATGTTATAGGTGGTATTTTGTGTTAAATAAATAACAATTTCATTGTTTTTGGCGTGAAAGTAACCTACTGGTGATATTACTTTGCCAAGTTTTTGTATTTGGTGATCATAAAATTCATCTCGATCTGAAAATACTTGTACCCCTAATTCTAATGTTGCTATTTTATTAAGGTGGAGTGTGTGACTTATGTTGTTTAATAAGTGGCTTAATTTCGGTGTGAGATTTTCGAAGTTTAATTTACTTGAATTGTGGTATTGTATTTGTAATTCAATTGTTAAGAATTGACTTTCTATAGATAGTGTTTCATAAACGCCAGCTAGCATGTTTTCCCAAAAATTTCTTATATTGGTTTCTAGGTAGGTATCGTTTTCCTCAGTAGGCGAACTTTGCATTGCTGAAGTATGCTCGACTGAATGTGCGAGCATACTTGGTTGTGATATTGCTGTATTCCAAAAAGCGACAAAGATAATATACAGGCTGATGTCACTAAGTTGATATCGCATATGGTGAGTTTCATCCTTGTGATGCTTTGAAGTATTCGTATTCTTCGTAATTAAGTTAGCGGCCAAAATATCGAAAAGGTAAAAAAAATCACTATCTATTTATTATCTGCTTTTAGTCATTGATCAATGTTTAAATTTCATGATTTGTCAGAAAAAATCAAGCATTAGACGCTGTCCATATTGTTAACATTCCAGCCGATTTTATTGCGAGCCACTGATTGTAATGAATATCACATGCATGCATGTGAAGTGGCTAAAAGCAGCTTTATGTGTTGATAAGCTAAAAATAAATAGAGAGAACTAGAGAGTATGATAATAAGAGTTTTTACTGGGTTGCTAATGATCATTTGCCTTTTAAATTTTTTATGTTCGCCTTGGGCAATTGCCGCTGCCGCAGATAAGCCGCCAGAGCATGACTGGAATGATCCTGTTTATAAAGCCTATAGCAAAGTCAAATCCACTTTCACCAGTGCCCGTGGTAATTTATCAGATTTTGCAATCTTGCAGGAAAAGATTGGATTTTTAAAGAACACGCCTAGCGAAGCTAATAAAGCTTGCTTAAAAGAGTTTGAAAAGAAGTTTGCCGAAATGAAAAGTAAAGCGCCGACTAAGCGTGCAGGCAATCAAAAAGAGGAGAAGTATTCAAGGTTGTTGACAAATTACGACAACTGGATTTATCGATTAAAGCGTGGCCAAGAGTATGATGCTAAGTTATTAAAAATAGATACAAGCTATAAGGGATATATTGATTTTCGTGACGGTTACAAAAAAGATAAGCTAGGCGAATTTTAGCAAAAAGCTGCAAAGTTTGCTGAATATAATGCCATTTTTACTGAGCAGGTCCCTCAACAGATAGCTGAAATTAAAAGTAAGGTCGATCAATTAATTGTGGATAGTAATGCCAAAAGTGACGGTAAGCAGGCAAACTATATCATGGGCGTTAAGTCCTATCTTGGTCAAATAAAAGACCAACAGAAAACACTTAACTATTACGGTCCGGCATCAACTGACTCGGCTACGGTGAGTAGTTTGCGAAACCGTATAAACAATGCGATTAAGCAATGGCAGGTGTATATGAATGGTGGAGAGTATGCAGCAAATTTAGTCAAGCGTGAAAATGTGCAGGCTGATAAAGTTCGATTAGGGCGGTCGGCCATGTCTAATCGTCGATATGAGGCGATGGCGAAATCCGGTGTTAATAAAGGCGCCGCATTACGCGCAGTTATCATCCATAATTCTTGGGCGGTTACTAAGAATGACTTTGGCATTCCTGAATATAAATCAATAGGTGTTGATTTAGCCGTTAAAAAAGAGGGCAAATGTTTTAAGGCCTATGGCCAGATACGTAAGCCATATGAAGGCGGTGGAACTTATGGTGACGAGTATTTTAGTTACTGGAGCTTTCAGAAGAAGATGAATTGCGCTAATGTTAATCGATAACTTAGCAAAAAATCCTCCAGGGGCTGTTTGTCACTCATTCTAAAAGCTTTAGATGGACGATGACTTGCTTGAGAAGCCGGTGGTGATAAACGGTCAGCTATTTCCGATATTCTAATTAAGCAGCCCTGTCATTCGATAGGGCTGCTTAATTTGGGGCGCTGCAAATTAAGTTAAGGTGATGGTTGATTTGCGATGTTTATTGATTAATCTAAGGTGACGTATTCTTTACAAGCATCAAGCAAGTATTATTTTAAGCTTACGTGTAAAGATAGATAGCTATAAGCCTTGTACATCAGGCAAGCAACTTCTTCCAGATAGCACTCTCAATGGGTTCGCATTGTTCAAGGCTGGTATAAGAGGTAAGTCACATGGTTGTCACAAAAATGCTAAGGGGTATCTTTGCTGGTATTTGCCGTAGGCTTTTTCGTGTAAAAAAGCACTGTGAGTTCACTTGCTTAATAATATTGTCAGCTAATATACAGGCCTTTGAAATTCAATGTATTGATGGGAGATAAATAATGAACTTTGCTGGTAGAGCGCTGCAAATATTTAAGCAGCTTGTTGTTACTGTTTTGATGGTATTTCTGTTTAATAATATGGTAATGGCTGAAAATTATTCAGGTTATTATAAGCCTAAGAAGGTGCTATTTACTGAGCAGGATTTGTCCAATGACCGTTTACAGCCGACGAATCTGGGTCGCTTGCGTTTGGGTGTCAATACCATTGAGGCCGAATTTGCCCGGGATGACTTTGACTACTTCACTGTTAAAGTTCCTCGTTGGTTAGTGTTAGATCAAATTAGATTAATTAAGTGGGATACCCGCCCTTGTTTTGAAGATGTTGGTTTTTTTGCCGTTGTCGAAGGCGACTCATTTGATTTTGTTTTTCCAAACACACAAGATCCAAACAATCCTGCGGCAGGTTTACTCGGATGGACGCATTTGCGTAGCACCTTGGTTGATAGTACAGCAGGTATTTGCCAAGGTGATATTATCTGTGAAATGGGGCTGGCGAATTTACCACCAGTAGACTCTGGTTTGTCTGCAACTTATGATGAAGAAGCAGGCATCGCAACAGGCGAAAACCCTTATGCGAATATCCCGGCAGAACAAATTTGTGATGGTGTCGATGCTGCTGGCTTGCAAGCCCGCTTGGTTAACCTAAGCAATAGCTGGGCTCCTGGTGCCGAAGGTTTTGTTGGGCCTTTAGGGCCGGGTAAATATAGTTTCTGGTTACGTCAAGGTTCAGATACGCGTGTAGCCGTTAAGATGGAATTAATTACCAAATTGCGTTACTAAGCCATATTATCGCGCTGAATAGTACTGGCTATTACTTTGCTGATAGCCAGTGCTTACCTTGTTTTATGCTTGTAATGCGTCTGCTACACAAGCCATTACATCATCAATATCGATAGTCACATTATCATGGTGTTTCATTTCAATACTACGGTCATCATCGGTACTGCTTTGCTCTGGCTGTCCGCCAATATAGTAATAGTTTAAGCCCAGCATACTCGCTAATAGCTGGTAGTGATGTTGTACATCGGCGTCCAGGTTGTCGACCTCGATATTTCTTACTTCAATTAAGGAGGTGTTCGCTTGCATAAACAAGCAGTTAGTGATTGCGGCACCGTGCATAGAAACAACACATTTTGCGCTGGCCATAATGCTAATTGTTTCTGCAAAGCTAAATGCCGTTGGATTGATAATTTCAAACCCTCTGGCTTGTAGCTTTTCGATTAGCTCATCTTCATTGAGAATAAGACGGCGACCTTGGCCTGCAGCGCTTGGGCGTTTGAGATAATACAATTTTTCTGCAGCTTGTTGATCGGCGCCGACGCGACTAATCAGGTATTGTCGCAGGTTCTTGGTTAACTCAGGATTGTATGAGTCGGTACGATAAAACACACTGGTACTCAGTATTGTTGCTGAGCGCAATACCTGGCCACGCGGAATAGTTACTGTATCAGCAGCGTGAATATCAAATAGCGCTAAGGTGGCTCGTTGAAAGGCTTGTAATTCAGGCGGCATAATGAGTTTATACTCATTGCCTAGCATATCTTTTATTAAAAACAAACTGGCCAGTGTTTCTATTACCCAGTGGTAGAAATTGTAGCCCATTACATTAAAGACTCGAATATATTTAATGCCCGGTTCAGTGCTAATGGCTGGCTTATGCTGCGTGATATTTTCAATATAAGTATCCAGGCCGGGGAAGCTGCTAACGAATGTTTCACTGTTGACGATAGCTAACACATCAGGTTCTAATAACTCTGCTACGAGCTGTTTATTATGTGCTATGACACCCCAATCATCTATGCAGGCATTTTCATATTGAATCAGGTTAACAGCATTAAAACCTCTGCTGTATGTGTCAGCACTGGCCCAGTTTGGAGCATTTTGAATATCACCATTGCGCCAGTTACCCGGTGTGGCAAGGTCTAATGAAGTTGCTGCGTGATATTCTTTGATGATAGTACGTTCATTGTTAGTTACTGGCCGCAGATCAAGGCCGACTTGTTTAGCGGCCTCGGCAATTTGTTGTTTCTCGAACTCCAGTAATACAATATTGCCAGTTGTTGCAGCATTATAATAATGTAGAGCATCCTCATACAAAGCGTCTAGTGCATTGTAGTCAATACTTTCATTGCTTGTTGTTGTGAAAAATTGTTGGCTGTTTTCCCTTAAGCGGTTGCGAGCTTGAGCAACAAATTGGTAAGCGCTTTTATGATCGCGCTTAGTGAATTCTTCAAATAAGTTAGCGGGTGTGGCAAAAAAAGCCGACTCGATAAAATAGAGTGGTCTCTTATCTAGAGCGCTGGTAAGTGCTTTGAGCTTATAAAAAAATAGTGAATTTACATAGTCTTTAATCAGGTTTTCACGGTGATGAAAAGCGAAGTAAATAGCCTGTTTTTTGGCGTTAAGCTTATTAAATAAGTCGTTTTTGTTCATGTAGGTTTCTGTATTGGTTGTTATTTTTTGCATGGGCCATGCAGCTTTGTTTTTAGTTACGTTAGCATAAGGCCTAGGCTGTCAGCAAATGAAAATAGATATTTGTTATTATTGGCTGCGGTTTAACCTATTATAGTTGTAGTTGATCAGCTGCGAAAAAGCAGTTGTTATATTTATATGAATGTTAGGATTTAGGTATAGGGTTATGCTGTTATCTTGGGGCTGGGTAAGTAAAGAACAAAATATGTATTATATTAGCAGTGAAATGTGCCGCGATGCTCATTTCAATACTTTGTGTGCGTTGGTATATCAAGGCATAAAATAAGCCTGCTACTGTAGCCAAGCCTGCGGTTAAGATGCCGCCCCCGAGGTGGGCGATACCAAAAAGTATGTCAATAATACATAAGCTAATACTGATACCATAGTGAAATAAGGCTAATAGTCAGCAAACCGAAAGTAATATATTCGGCCAAGCCAATACTTATCATG
Organism: Gammaproteobacteria bacterium; assembly: GCA_965230615.1. GTDB lineage: Bacteria > Pseudomonadota > Gammaproteobacteria > HTCC5015 > HTCC5015. The sequence continues at coordinate 2,581,867 of OZ246012.1, read as the reverse complement.
TTGAAGTATTATATTGTTCGCCATACTTTAATAGGGCTAGGGCGCAAATAATAAAGTCAATTAAGGCCGTACCTAATAAGCCTAGTACTGATTGGATTTCGGTATACTTTTCAGTGTAGATATAAAGCCCAATGTTGGCTATACCGAATAGGAACCATACCAGTGCGCTGACACCTTTGGCAGAGTGATTGCGAAAGATGCTGGCCAGTTGTATCAGTGTGGCACTTGGAATGATAATCGCAGGTAGCCAGCCGGAAATACTAATGATGCTATCAGGCACGGTTGTTATCCTTGAGTCGTGGTAACAGCGTTCTACAATGTCTTAAAACAAGTCTCAGCAGCAGCAATTGTTGCAGCAATATCAGTTTCGCTATGTGCAGCGGAGACAAAGCCTGCTTCATAAGCTGATGGTGCAAGGTTGATACCGGCAGCTAACATCTTGTGAAAGAATTGATTAAAACGTTCAAGGTCGCAGTCGTTAACATCAGCAAAGCGGGTAACGCTTTGCTGTTCAGTAAAGAACAAACCAAACATTCCGCCAACTTGATTAAAACAGAGTGGGATATGATATTTGTCGGCAGCGTGCTTAATGCCATGCACCAGTTGCTGTGTTTTGGCCGTCAGCTGTTCGAAAAAACCTGGGGCTGCGATAAGCTCAAGTGTTTTTAAACCAGCACTCATTGCAATTGGATTACCGGATAATGTCCCGGCTTGATAGACAGGTCCTAGTGGTGCGAGCTGTTGCATGATTTCACGTTTGCCGCCAAAGGCGCCAACAGGCATGCCACCGCCAATGACTTTACCTAGCGTCGTCATATCAGGCTGTACATTATAAACAGCTTGAGCGCCGCCCAGTGCAACACGAAAACCAGTCATGACTTCATCGAAAATAAGTACGCTATTATAGCGGTCGCAAATCTCGCGCAGGCCCTGTAAGAAACCATCTTGAGGTGGGATACAGTTCATATTGCCTGCTACGGGTTCGACAATAATACAGGCAATCTCATCAGGGTGTTGGACAAACGCTTGCTCAACAGAGCTTAGGTCATTAAAGTTTAGCGTTAAGGTATGTTCGGCTAATGCGGCAGGGACACCGGGTGAGGTTGGAATGCCCAGGGTAAGTGCGCCCGAGCCAGCTTTAATTAAAAATGAATCACCATGCCCATGGTAGCAGCCTTCAAACTTGATAATTTTATCTCTGCCGGTATAACCCCGTGCCAGGCGGATTGCACTCATCGTTGCTTCTGTGCCGGAACTGACCATGCGTACCATTTCAATAGAAGGAACGAGCTCGCAGACCTTGTTTGCCATATGCGTTTCTATTTCAGTGGGAGCGCCAAAGCTCAAACCATTATCAGCCGCACTTTTGACCGCTTCAATAACCTCAGGATGAGCATGGCCCAAAATCATCGGCCCCCAAGAGCCAACATAATCAATATAGCGCTGCTCGTTACTGTCATATAAATAAGCGCCTTGTGCCCGTTTGATAAATAGTGGTTCGCCGCCAACACTTTTGAAGGCGCGCACAGGTGAGTTAACACCGCCGGGAATATGCTCTTGAGCCGCTTGAAAAAGTGAATTATTACTCATGCCAATATTGTCCTATCGTCTAGTGGCGTAATCGCCGTATTTATCTGTCTGGCATTATAGGCATCTCAGCCTGGGCTGCCTAGCGTTAATCAATGGCTGTTATCTTACTAATATGGTTAGCTGTCCATTATGTACCCGCATACAGGCGTACTGTTATCGGGCATAATGCCGGACAAACTGTTGTGTATTGCTTTTAATATCCTCTTGCGCAAAAATGGCTGAAATCAATGCCAGCATATCTACGCCTGCTCGCAACAGTGTATGGCAATTAGTTAGCGTAATGCCTCCAATAGCACATACGGGGATGTTTAAAACTTGCTTGGCTTCTTGCAGTAGTTCGATAGATGCGCGCGGTGCATGAGGCTTGGTGGGGGATGTAAAAACACTACCAAAGGCAACATAATCAGCGCCGGCACTTGCTGCTGCTTGTGCGGTTGATAAGTCGTTGTAACAAGATATGCCAATGATTGCATCCGGTCCTAATGTGGCTCGTGCGCTTGAGTAGTTAGCATCATCTTTACCCAGATGTACGCCTGCAGCACCAACTTGTTTAGCAAGATGAACATCATCATTGATGATTAAGGGGCGTTGATACTGATGGCAAAGTCGCTGCAATGCTTGCGCTTGTTGCAAACGTGTCGCCTTGTCAGAGTGTTTATCGCGATATTGAATAATGCTGGCACCGCCTTGTAAGGCAAGTTCTATTTCGTGGCAGAGCTGTACGGTGTTTGTTGTTGTGTTGCTGCTCAGTGGGTAAATGCCACGTAATGCCGATTGGGTATTGATTGTCATTGTTAATTAATTGGGTGATTAGTCGTCACTAACAGCATGTGTGATTTGCTGATGATCAATGTCCGACTCAGTGTCTGTATCAGGCTCGCCATCTTCATTGGCCCAGAATAAACGGTTAGGATGATGTTGCCCCATGCCTAATCGATGGCCATTGTATAGACTGTACCAGGTGAATTCCTGCGCTTGGTAGACAGCTTCAGCGGGTGACAAGCCGTGTGCTAATAATGCTGTCAGTGATGCTGAAAGTGTACAGCCTGAGCCATGATAGCTATGCGGCAAACGGTCCCAGCGGTAGTTATAGAGTTCTTTTTGTTCACCATAAAGGCGGTTAATGACTTGTGGTGAGTTTTCATGTGTGCCGGTCACTAAAATATATTGGCAACCACTCTCTTGTAGTGCCAGCGCGGCAGCCTGGATGCTATCAGCGCCCGGTACCAATGCCAGGGCTTCGTGACTATTGGGCGTTAATACGGTGGTGTAAGGTAATAGGAGTTCAATAAACATTTCCAGCATAACGTCGTTACTAAGCGGGCTACCGCCACCGGCAGTCATGATCGGGTCAAGTACGACTGGAATATTGGGGTAATCAGCAATAATCTCGTGGACAGCTTCGATATTTTCTTCGTTACCTAGCAGGCCAATTTTAATGGCATCGACAGCAATATCTTCCAGTATGGTGCGGGCTTGTTGGATGACGAGGTCAGCATCAATGGGATTAACGCTATGTACATCACAGGTATCTTGTACTGTGATACAGGTGGCGACAGGCATCGCATAACAACCCTGGCTGATGATACTTTCTGTATCAGCGGCTAATCCGGCACCGCCGGTTGGGTCGTTTCCTGCAATAGCCATGACAACGGGCTGTTTTGAAACATCTGAATGCACGATAGGCCTATTTTGCGACAAGTTGTTTGAATAATTGGCCGTATTGTGGACAATAGCGGCCTTGCTGTAATACCTGAATTATACATAAAGTAGGAAAGAATAGATGAAACGATATATGTGTGTGGTCTGTGGGTTTATCTATGATGAGGCAGAAGGCCTGGTTGAAGAAGGTATTCAGCCTGGGACCCGCTGGGACGATATTCCAGAAAACTGGACCTGTCCTGAGTGTGGTGTTAGCAAAGCTGATTTCGAAATGATGGAAGTCTAGGCCATTGGCTGGGCTTTTACTGGCCCAGCACGCTAGTGGGCTTTACAAGTCGCTGTTTTTCAAGGACTTAAGCAATCTGTCTGGTATGGGGCAGGCTGATTGCTGCGCCATTTGGGCAACGCATGTCAGCTAATTCAGAGAAAACATTTTTAGGATTTGAGTATCGCTTGCACCGCGAGACTTGGGGCTTGGCTTTGCCGATGATTTTGTCGAATCTGACAGTGCCTTTGTTAGGTTTGGTCGATACGGCGGTTGTTGGGCATCTGCCATCACCACAATACCTTGGTGGAGTGGCATTGGGCAGCATGGTATTTACCCTGGCTTTTTGGCTATTTGGTTTTTTGCGTATGAGTACGACGGGCTTGGCCGCGCAAGCCTATGGCATGCAGGACTATAGCGCATTGCAATGGTTGTTGTATCGTGCGCTGTTATTGGCCGTGCTTATGGCCGTATTTGTGCTCTTATTGCAAACGCCCATATTGTTATTGGCATTGAGCTTTGTTAAAGCCAGTGTCAGCGTTGAAGCATTAGCGTCCGAATATTTTGCTATTCGTATCTGGGCTGTGCCAGCAGTATTGATGCGTTATGTTTTGCTGGGTTGGTTTTTGGGTTTGCAAAATGTCAAAGCAACATTGTATGTCACGGTATTTATTAACCTTTTAAATATCGTCTTGGATATCATTTTCGTGGTCTATTTGGATATGGCAGTTGCCGGGGTTGCTTGGGCCAGTTTGATTGCTGAGTATGCCGGTTTGTTGTTGGGGTTATATTTATTAAAGAGACAGTTATGTTGGCCAGCTATTCGTTGGCAGTGGTCCAGCTTGTGGCAGGCGCAGGCTATAAAACGCATGTTGCATTTAAATAAAGATATTTTTTTGCGTACCTTGTTAATGATTTTAGCGTTTGCTTTTTTTACGGCAAAAAGTGCTGAGTTTGGTGATGAGGTATTAGCGGCAAATAGCTTGTTAAGAGATTTTTTATTGCTGTTGTCTTTTGGTTTGGATGGTTTTGCGCATGCTGCAGAAGCCTTGGTGGGGCGTGCAGTTGGTAAGGCCGATCGTCGCTTATTCTGGCGCTATGTATGGGTAAGTGGTCTATGGTCATTATTAGGCGCTGTGTTGTATACCGTGCTCTTCATGGTTGCTGGTGTTTGGATTATTGCGTTGTTAACCAATATTGAAAGTGTGCGCAGTCTGGCCACCGAGTATTTGCCTTGGCTATGGCTTGCGCCATTAGTGGCTGTTTGGAGTTATTGGCTTGACGGTGTATTTATTGGGGCAACTCAAGCGCGGGCAATGCGAAATACCATGTTTATTTCAGTTTGTTGCTTTGCATTGGTATGGTACTACAGTATCGACTTAGGTAACCATGGTCTATGGTTAGCGTTGCTGTGCTTCCTAGCTATGCGTGGTATAACACTATTATTTATGCTGTTTTATACTGACCGTCACCAAACATTTTACACTGATCCAAGATAAAGCTTGGCGTTTGTGGGTGATGCCCACTTGCAGTATTCGTCGACTAGTGCAAAAAGCGAACGGTTGATTGCAGTTCGACAATTTGTGCGCGAATTTTTTCTGCTTCGTCGGCTTCTGGATCCATATTGATAAAGCGCTGATAATCAGAGAGCGCCATTCTATGGCATTCCATAGATTGATAGATCGAGCCTCTCAGTAGGTATTCGTAAGGGTTGTCCGGTGCTAGTGTAAGGATTTTTTCTGAGGTGCGCAGCGCCTTGTCATGGGTCGAGTTTTGCATATAAATACCACGTAAATTACGCAGAATTCTTTCAAGAATGGCTTTATTGCTGGCAGGTTCCAGCAGGTCTTCCAATGGCTCTTCCAAGTGCTCATCACTAAAGCGTGACATACGGTGTTCGAGTTCATCTTCGCTCAATGATATGCCGCCAAAGAAAGGGTCTAAGATAACGGTGCCATGACTAACATTAAAGCGGACTAAGAAGTGACCAGGAAAAGACACACCTTCTAGTTCCAGGCCAAGGCGGCGGCCTGTCTCTAGATAAATGATACTCAAAGATATAGGGATGCCGCAGCGACGGTCGATCACATCGTTCAGCAGGCTGTTCCGAGGGTCATAGTAATCGTCCATGTCACCTTTGAATCCCAGATTTTTGAACAGGTATTCATTGAGTGTGGCAATCATGGTCTCGGCATCATTATTGCCGCCTAATTGATTAGCAATGTCCAGTGCATACTGGTCAATACAATCAAGGTAGCGAGGAATATCCAGCTGTGGGTATTCGTCTTTAGCGATGACCAAAGCGGCTTCAGCGAGATCAATTTCGTAATCATCAAGTGCGATGATGTCTTCAAAGTCATAAATCATGTGACTCCCTTTATACTGGATAATGCGACAATGATAAAGTCACTTCATCAATAAAATATGCAATATTTTCGCCTGTTTTTTTATTGCACAAACTCAATAAAACTTTTATGGCTGCCATTCTGGCCTAATTCCACTATGCGATATGCCGGTGGCAAAAAGGCGAGCTTAAATTGATCACTGTCAGTTGCAAATTGTCGACAGGTTGACGGCGTGCCAAAGAACGCGAGCTTATCCTGTCGATGATAAAACACTTGGTGTATATGCCCAAATAGTATCACAGCATCACGCTTGGCTTGTGTCAGTCGGGTGACAAGCTCGGCGCTGTTTTTAAGGCCAATATCATCAGCCCAGCGGCAATTTATTGCCACAGGTGGGTGATGTAATGCTAATAATAAAGGTTTATCTTGATGTTGAGCCAAGGCTTGAGTCAGCCAATCAAGCTCTGATTTATCAAGCCGTCCATAGACCTGGTTTTCATAGCAGCTGTTGAGTAACAAAATTTGCCAGTCATTGTAAAGCGTTTCTTTGGGCAGGCTAATTGTCGAGTTGGCAAATGCCACTTGCATATTGTCTGCGTCATCATGATTACCCGCTAGCGCGAGTACGGGGATATTGAGTGTACTCAATAGTTCAGCAACAAACTGGTAGCTGGCAATACTACCATCCTGACTAATATCACCGGTTAATAAAATCAGCTCAGCATCATGATGGTGTGTTCTTATATGGCTGCACACTTGCTTGAAGGAGGCATATGTTTGGCAGCCTCTTAATAGAGCATGACGTTGAGCCAATAAGTGGCAGTCGCTGAGCTGTAAGATTTTGCCGGTACGACTGTGTTTGCTGTCACTGTGTTGTAAGCTCAAGGAATTCATAGGCTATTTTAATGCATATTTATCACTAGAGTGTGATGTCCTTTCTTAATTAATTGATAAGACATGCAATTTCATACAAAGAGGTAGTTAAACTTATGTCAAACCAGACACTTAACCTGACTCCAACGCTTTATGCTTATTTACAGAATGTATCCCTGCGTGAAAGTAAGTTGCTTATGCGCTTGCGCAAGGAGACACAGCAACTGGATATGGCTGTTATGCAGATTTCGCCAGAACAGGGGCAGTTTATGGCACTGATAGTTGAGCTGATTGCTGCCCGCAAAATTGTTGAGGTGGGGACATTTACTGGGTATAGCGCTTTATGTATGGCCATGGCGCAGCCAGAGGGCGGCCATATTTACTGTTGTGATATCAGCGCAGAGTGGACAGCAATAGGGCAGCGTTATTGGCAGGAAGCAGGTGTGTCAGATCAAGTGACGTTAAAGTTGGCACCCGCGCTTGAGACGTTGGCTTTGCTGGAAGCGCAGCACGGTCAGGGGAGCTTTGATATGGCATTTATTGATGCAGATAAACGCAACTACCTGGCCTATTACGAGGCCTGCTTGCGCCTGCTACGGCCTGGAGGCTTATTACTCATCGATAATACCTTATGGGGAGGGGCTGTTATTGATGATACTGACCAGTCTGTGGATACCCAGGCAATACGGGACTTGAATCATAAGCTATATGAGGATGACCGTATCAATTTGAGCTTATTGCCGTTGAGTGATGGGCTAACAATGGCACTTAAGCAATGACATAGGCATAAGTGGTCAATGATTGCTCAAATTGTATCTTTTTAGTTAATTTAAAATGACGATTAAGTTAAATTACTTACTATTTAGCTGTTTTAAAGACATTTTTGAGCAAAAAAAATGCATTTGTAATATTTTTGAAATAAAAAAAATACAAATTTGTCATATTTGGTTGGGACAATGCCGCCGTCTTTTAGTTTTCCTTTTCTTAAATATGAGTGACATTGACCATGAAAAAAATGACGAGCTTATGCATGCCTGCTCTCGGGGCAGCCTTGTGCTTGCCTACCACGGCAGTAGCAGGTATCAAATATAAAGATGGGGACAAGTTCTTCAAAGTGGGTGGGCGTATTCAGTTGCAATACCACATGGAAGACCCTGATAACGGTGATAGCACAGACGAGTTGTTCCTTCGTCGTTTTCGCACATACATACAGGGCAGTGTCCATCCAGATTGGGTAGGCAAGTTCCAAGTCGATTTTGGTAAAGCCAACGGAGATAATGAAGCAGCTGTTAAAGATGCTTTTCTACAATACTCAGGCCATGATAATGTGCTCATTAGTGTTGGTAGTAAGCACTTTCCTTTTTCGCGTGAGCAATTAACGTCGTCGAAAAAACAGCAGTTAGTAGAGCGGAGCTTTGTGGGGGATCATAACTATGGCACGCCCGATAGACAGCTTGGAGTTTACGTTGATAGTCGCAATAGTGATACGAGTTTCAAATGGTCCTTAGGTATTGCGCAGGCTGGTCTGGACCCAGATAACCAAAAGTTAGATTTTGATTCCCTAGCGGTAAAGAATGCCGATTTCAATGAGGGCTGGATGGTTGGTGGTCGTCTAGACTGGGGCAATGTTGCCTTTAGCCAAACAAACTTCAAAGAAGAAAGTCAGCTCGGTTTTGGTGTTGCTGCATTCTCATGGTCAAACGATGACGACAATAATGTTTTAGGCGACAGTGCTGGCGATAAAACACCGGTAGACTCGGTTGTTGGTGTGGAGCTATCGCTGGCTTATCGTGTTGCCGGTCTTTCTTTGGATGCACAATATAATTCGTTTAGTGCAGAACTTATTGGTATACCATCAGTGTTAGCATTGACGGCAGGCAGTACAGATGTTGATTTTGGAATTTATGATGCGAATGGTGAAACCGCGCTGGATAACTTTGCCATAAAAGCTGGGTATTTAACCGATGCTAACAATGAGTTTGTTGCAGGCCTGCAATTTCAAGACGCTGACGGATATGTTGATCAATGGGATCGCTTTTCGATTGGTTACAACCGTTACTTTACTGCTGGCAGTCATGATATCAAAGTACAGTTTACTTACCGGATTAACGAAAATGTTAATGGTCAATCAGGCAATGATGTTAATGAGTTATTTATACAAACACAGTTTGTTTTCTAAGTTTTCATGAGTTAATAGCGTATCAACCCGGCAAAGAGTAGTTTTTGTCGGGTTTTTTTTGTTCTGCATGTATTAAATTATTCTATCTTTCTTTGCTCTATTCGTTTGCCAGTACTACAGTCTGCATGGTATTTCAGTGCCGCTTTATGGCGTATTCCGACAAATTTTTCCATTTATTGCACTTTGCAAAGTTTGTGCTATGTGCTGTAGCACAAAATCGTGTTGTGCATTCTAAAAAATGCAGGCATTGTCAATAGGCAAGCTATTTGCATAGTGCAATAAACAGTGCAATAAAAATGCAGCTCAAAAAATATACTAAATTATATAAGTTTGGACCTAATAGCAGTAAGGAGAGATAAGCAATGTTAATTCATAAAGGCGCATCAAGAATAGTTTCAGCAGGTTATTATTTGCCGACTGAAAGAGTCACGACTACTTCAATGCTCGATGAAGTGAAAGTTGAAAATTATGGTGTTAAAACGGATTTCATCGTTAATAGCACAGGCGTACAAGAAGTGAGGCATGCCAGTTTTGGCGAGCAGCCATCTGATCTTGCCGTTGAAGCTGCACTGGATGCTTTTGATAAAAGCGATATAAAACCTGATCAAATTGACCTGGTAATATTTTGTGGCATTGATCGTGATTATTGTGAACCTTCGACTGCGCATTTTGTGCAGGCTAAATTAGGCTGTAGTGGAGTATGTTTTGATGTTAGCAATGCTTGTCTTGGTGCGATGTCTGGTATTCAAATTGCTAATGAAATGATAGGTTCAGGTGCTGTACAGCATGCCTTGGTTTGTACTGGTGAGAGGCAGTGTGATGTTGCTAAGTCAGTCATTAATGAACTGCGCCAGAGTAATGACCAAAAGCTTTTTAAAACAAAGGTGGGTGCCTTAACAGTAGGTGATGCGGGTTCTGCGGTTATTCTTGGACCTAAAGAAGGGCGACATGGAATACAACAAATGGCTTATGAATCTTATGGTGAGTATGCCAAGCTGTGTTATTACAAGGTTGATGGAGACAGAATTGATGGTGCGATGATCATGGATAAAATTTGCGCGGTTATGCTAAAAAGTCATAGGGGTATGTATCGGCAAACTTTACAGTCTTTAGGGTGGGCTGATAGCAGTATTGATTGCGGGATTGTGCATCAGGTAGGGCGTAGACCATGGGAGAAGTTCTCGCAGATATTCAATATACCAATTGACAAGATGACCAAAACATTTGACCTGTTGGGGAATATCACGTCTAATACTTTTTTACTGAATTACGCTCGTGCCTTAGAAGAAAACAAGATCAGCGCTGGCAGTTCAGTATTTGGTGGTTTGGCTGGTAGCGGATATACCAGCTGTCAAATTGGGATGGTTGTATAGAGGTTTAGGATTTCATAGGATGAACTGGTTTTATATCATGGCTTTGGTTGGTGTAGCCGCTAAAGTTTGGGCTTTTTGGCGACTCAATCAATACAGTACTCGTGGTTCACTAGAGTACATCGTTTTCTTTTGCCTAGTCGCCATTGCTACCTTACACACAGGCTTTGAGGTCTTTAATTACTCCTTATTAGGCGTACCTGAGTCAGCTTGGGTGGATGTTGCAATGGATGGTTATTATATCTGTGCTGTTGCGACGATGGTGATATTACCATTTGCACTAACGCTGGCGATGGGCAGGCCTGTAATAACGCTCCTGCCTATAGCCTTTGCGGGGTTTTTCGCATTTATGGTGTATGCGATTCTTGCGACAGATTATATCGTCGCAGGTTATGTGCCATTAGAATATAACTACACTCGCGTGGCAGGTGAAGGCTACTGGTTGTTTCAAGGGTTTATTGTGACATCCCTGGTTTTTTCTGTGGTAACACTCATAAAAGGCGTTAAAAGTAGTGATTACTTTGTGGTGATCAAGGCCAGTAATCTCTTGATTGGTTTGACCGTATTATTTCTTATTGTGACGTTAGTGATTGCTGGAATGGCATTCGGTATGAATGTTTCGGCAGCTGGGGTTGTGCCGCTAGCCATGGCATTTTTTATTGCTTTTGCTGTTGCTAACCTCAAGCCAGAAGCGATTAGGAATTGGCGCAATGTGTTACCCTGGACTGAAGACTATAGAATTCGTAGAACGATTTTGAAAGACCTTGATTTTATACGCCAGCAGGGGCCAGGTTTGGCGTCTATTCGTAATGAACAGCGTCAGGCGTATATCGATTTGGCGGTGTTACTTTATAATGGCAATCAGTATGAGGCTGCTAAGTGGTTAGACTGTGTTCAGTCGACCATTTCCAAACATCAATCGCCAGAGTCCAAGCAGCGCTTTTATAAATAGCGATAAAAACAGTCTAATATTTTACAAATAGTACTTGCACAATATTTTGTGCAAGTACTGTTAGTATTTCTTAGAACATTTTGTCGCGTTTATTGACACTTCCTCACGCAATATAAAAATGTTTCGTTTGTCTTGAGAGTATTAATCAAGGATTGGCTTCAAAGTCATACTTTTATCAATGTTTGGACATGCTATTTATAAATGGAATTAGGTCTTTTGATTTGCTATTCCTCAAGAACTCTTTAAGAATAAGACCCTCGTTGAGTAGGCTATTTAGGTGAGCGCAGACTCTAAACGTAAAACCTCTATGGAGGTAGTTAGTAGTCTGCGCGTTTTTCGTTTGTGTTGTTATTACCCCTCTTTATATTATTCACTGACTATACAGTTAGCAGATAGTGTCGTTTTTTCTTGCCGTGACGTTGTTATGCCTCCCACATAGGTCTGAGATTCAAGCAGCTTGTACTATGCATATTGGTAAAAAATAGTACATGTTATTTATCTGTCGGCATTAATACTATTTAGGTCTCACACGATCCGTGTAACTGCCCTTAAAGCTTATTTGCATACAACTAGCCTAGCTAACAACTCAATCTCTGGTTTGCTGTGAGTGCTTGCTATGCGATGGCTTATAGCACTACCTGTCTCTAAAGTAATAATCTAATTAGTGCATTTTTATGGTTATTGCCAATAACTTCTAAGCTGTTGTTAGCTCGCAGGTTTAATTGAGGATAATACTTTATGTGAAATAACATATAGCCTATTAGTGTACGGGTTCATAATATGCAACTGAAGCAGCTTGAATGCACTATAGTGAATCATTATGTAGTTAGTGTTTGGAATGAGTTTTAAGTGTTGCAATTTTTTTATTATGACAATAATACGTACTTACAAATTTAATTATTAAAGAAAAATTTTGAGGTAACATGTTGATGAATCTTTAGTGTTGGCGAGAGGGCAATGCATTGTTCTAAGTCTCATTCTAATGATTGTGAAAAGAATAAAGAATATTCTTAATTTTAAAAAAGAACAGTTAGTTTTTTGCGTAGCTTAGCGTGATTCAAATAAATGTTGATGTTAATGCAACGCCGTGAGTGGGGAGAGAGTAATAAGATGTTATTAGTAAAAAACAATTCTCTATTGTTATGTGCAGTGTTGCTGTGCGCAAGTGTGCTTTCTATAGATAGTTTGGCATTCACGCAGAATGATGGATGGAACTATTTAAACTTGCGCAATATTGAAAGTGAACAAGAGAATATGTTGTTCTTTCCGCATAGAGCGAGTACAGGCACAAACCAATTATTATCTCAGCATGATTTTGATAATGCAGGCGTTTGCAAAACATGCCATCAAGAAATTTATAAGCAGTGGCAATCATCGATGATGGCGCAGTCATGGGATGATCCTATTTATCGTGCTTTATTAAAGCGCGTGAGTCAGGAAACGGATGGCGCTTTAGATAATTTTTGTACGGGGTGTCATTCACCAATTGGGCTAACCACAGGCAAAATTAACGCCAAAACAAATCAAACTTTACCGGGTGAGCCTGGTGACCATGAGTTGCCAGGGGTTGATTGTGAGTCGTGTCACAATATCAGTGGGCGCATAGGGATTGATAATGGTGCTTATGTATTGACGCCAAAAGCAGGTGGTTTATCAACCAAGTTTGGTCCGCGTAAGAACGCGAAGTCGCCCTACCATGAAACAGCATTTTCACCTATTCATCAGCGCTCAGATTTCTGTGCGCCGTGTCATAATGTTACACACCCATTTAATAATGTGCCGATTGAGCGTACTTATAATGAATGGTTAGAAAGTCCATATGCTGTTGAAGGCACTGAATGTCAGGATTGTCATATGCAAACAGCAAAAGGTAGGTCTGCGGTTATGGGGCCAGAGCGAGACGATATTGCATCGCATCATTTTGCTGGCGCTAATTCAACAGTATTACGCTATTTCGGCTTTACTGAAAATGCTGAAAACGCGCGTAAAATGCTGCGAAGTGCAGCACGTGTTAGCTTTGTTGATTTGCCACAAACGTTTTCACCAGGGCAGCAGGCCCACCTTAAAGTGAAAGTTGAAAATATTAATGCGGGACATAAGCTGCCTACCGGCTTTCCTGAAGGTCGGGAAATGTGGTTGGACTTACGCGTGTTGGATAAGAACAAGCAGGAAATTTATCGCTTAGGCCGTGTTCAAAACGGCAAAACTGAAGCTGGCACAAGAAACTTTAAAGTGCACTTGGGAGATAAACAAGGCAATGAAGTTGATATTGAAGTTTGGAAGGTAACACATATTATTTCGGACAATCGTTTATTGCCCAGGGGGTATCAAATCGTTGATTTTGCCTTTGATATTCCCAGTAAATCCAAGGGGCCTTATTCTGTTATTGCAAGCCTAAAATATTGGCCATTTTCCCAGGCATTGGTTGATGAGCTGCTCGGTGAAGGCAAGCTTGAGGTTGATATTGTGGATATGGCTGAAGTGCAGACTGTTATTGCAGGTAGCGAAGCATTAGTGCAGCGCTAAAGTAATCATCTGCTCTTTCTATTGGTGTTGCATGAGCAATACCGGCAAGTTTTGCTATCCAAACTGTGAGTGGCAGTGTAAACTGCGCCCTATGGATTCATAGTTTTTGTTTCATCATTATTGCCACTCGCATAACCTCTCAAAGCTAGTTTTTAATCCTATACTTATAGCGCATAAGGTCATTCATATATTACTCTGTTCTCAAGAGCGCAGATGTTCAAGTTGTCAGGTGAATCATGTCTCAGAAAGATAGTGACAGGCTACAGCAAGTAGCCGATATAAAATTTTCCGATTTGGCCTTAGCGCCAGCCGTCCAAAAAGCCATTGCCGCGATTGGTTATGAGACGCCGTCACCCATTCAGGCTCAGGCTATTCCCCAGCTATTAGCAGGCAAAGATATTCTTGGCATAGCTCAGACCGGTACGGGTAAAACCGCAGCTTTTGCTTTGCCATTGTTATCCAGTATTGATAGCAAAGCGAAAACCCCGCAGATTTTATGTTTAGCGCCTACCCGGGAATTGGCAATTCAGGTTGCTGAGGCATTCCAGAGTTATGCAAAGTTTATTCAGAATTTTAATGTATTGCCTGTTTACGGTGGCACAGATTATCGAGGGCAAATTCGCCAATTGGAGCGTGGTACGCAAGTTGTGGTGGGTACGCCTGGGCGTGTTATGGACCATATTCGCAAAGGTACGCTCTCATTAAATGATGTCAAGGCACTGATACTGGATGAAGCTGATGAAATGCTGCGAATGGGCTTTATTGATGATGTAGAGTGGATTTTGGAACAAATGCCAGCGCAGCGTCAGACAGCTCTGTTTTCAGCAACGATGCCAAACCAGGTTAAAAAAATTGCAGGTCAATATTTGCAAGACCCTGTTGAAGTTGCGATTAAAGTTAAAACGACAACCGCTCCCAGTATTCGTCAGCGGTTTTTGCAATTAAAAAATAATGAAAAGCTCGATGTACTAACTCGTGTACTGGAGGTTGAAGATTTTGATGCCAGCATTATTTTTGTCAGAACTAAAAATGCGACTTTAGAAGTGGCAGAGCGTTTACATGCGCGTGGCTATATGGCCGAAGCCCTCAACGGCGATATTGCGCAGAACCAAAGAGAAAAAACAGTTAATCGCCTTAAAAAAGGTATGGTAGACATCATCGTTGCAACTGATGTTGCTGCCCGTGGACTGGATGTTGAACGCATCAGTCATGTGATTAATTATGATGTACCTTATGATACCGAATCTTATGTGCATCGTATTGGGCGTACCGGTCGGGCTGGGCGTGAAGGGGATGCTATTTTATTTGTTAATGGTCGTGAAAAACGTATGTTGCAGGCTATTGAGCGGACTACGCGCCAACAAATTGCCCGGTTTGAATTTCCTTCGCTGGAGGTGCTCAACGAGCGCCGTATAGAGCGTTTGTTTGCTCGGATAGATGCTGAACTACAAAAGGATTTAAGTGAATACCATGCTGTGATCAGTGAATACCAGCAACGTTACGAAGTAGAACCCGAGCGTTTGGCTGCAGCCATGTTAAGCCTAGAATATGACGGTAAATCCATTTATCTGCAGCAGGTACCTGGCCGTTCGACAAAACCATCAGCACGTTCGGCACAAGGTGGTGAAGGACGTGGCGCTAAACAGCAAACGCAAGGTGAGAGCAAAACACGCTCTCGCGAGGATGCTGGTAATAGGTTGGACGAAAGGCAGTTTTCAGGTGGGCAGGATGTCACAATGGAGAGCTATCAGCTCGCTGTTGGTAAGATGCATGATGTGACTAAAAGCGATATTGTTGGTGCCATAGCGAATGAAGCAGGCATCGACTCTAAGTATATTGGTAAAATTAAGCTGTATGACGATTATACTATTGTGGACTTGCCGGAAGGCATGCCGAAAGAAATCTTTAAGCATTTAAGAAAAGTCTGGGTGCGAGGGCAAAAGCTATTAATCGAAAGGTTGTCTGCTGTAGGGCATGCCGGGCCTGATAAGAAAAAATCAGGAGGCAAGAAAGTGCATAAAACAGTGAATAAAAAAGACAAAAAGCGCAAACGCAAAGTTAGGCAGCGCAGCTAGTAGACTGAATGTTGCCAACAGGTATTTTTTAAAGTGATTTCTTAACGAGAGCGTTTTGCATGACTTCAGCACAGGCGCGCCAGCTACGAGTCAGTGCATACTCACGGCAGTCATTGCGTCTTAAGTGTAAAGCTTTTAATGCTGCTTCTTCCAGGCTTTCGCTCAATACACCTGTTATCTCAGGCTTCACGACATCTATAGGGCCTGGTACTGGGTAAGCCGCTACCGGTGTGCCACAAGCCATAGCTTCCAGCATCACCAAACCAAAGGTATCTGTCTTGGACGGAAAGACAAAAACATCGGCTGCCGCAAAGGCAGCAGCGAGTTCTTCGCCGTATTTATAGCCGACAAATTGTGTGTCAGGGTATTTTTTTTCTAAGCCGGCACGGCTCGGGCCATCGCCAACAATTACTTTTTTGCCGGGTAGTGGCAGTTTCACAAATGCTTCAATATTCTTTTCTACTGCAACGCGACCAACATAGAGAAATACAGGGTCTTGAGTGTTATTTTCGATTTTGCCGTTAGGCTTGAATAATTCGGTATTTACGCCGCGGCCCCAAACGGTCATATTATCAAAGCCGTACTGTGCCAGGTCTTTTTCCATGCTCGGCGTTGTTACAAGAATATTGCTGCTGGCACTATGAAACCAATGCATAAACTTGTATCCCAGTTTGACAGGGATAAAAGGCAGGCGCTTATTAACATACTCAGGAAAACGTGTGTGAAAAGAGGTCGTGAAATTAAGTTTATGCTTTTTCAGATAGCGTCTGGCAGCCAGACCCAATGGGCCTTCTACAGCGATATGGATAAAGTCTGCCTGGCTTTCCCGAATAATGTTACCCAGTGAAAAAGTATGGCTTAGTGCTAAATCAATTTCTTTATAGCCAGGGCAGGGGATATTGACAAACAAGCCAGGGTGAACCACTTGTATTTCCATGCCAAGTGCTTCCAGTTGGCTAATTACATTTTTATAAGTGGTCACAACGCCGTTGGTTTGTGGTTCCCAGGCGTCAGTAATCAACAATAGTTTCATGAAGCGATCGCGTGCTTTATGCTTTGAGTTGTTTTTACGTGTTCAATCCAGTCAACTAGCTCAATATCACCACTGGCATGTTCAATAAGCGCTGTGCAAGACTCAACCCAGTCGCCACAATTATGGTACATAACGCCATCAATCTCTCGAATTTCAGCATGATGAATATGGCCGCAAATAACACCATCAAAGCCACTGCGTTTGCACTCATCAGCCAGAGCCTGTTCATAACCACCAATAAAGCTTACTGCTTGCTTTACGCGCTGCTTTATATAAGCCGACAGTGACCAATAGCCATAGCCTAACTTCAGGCGAATATTGTTGTACCACCGGTTTAGGGCTAGTAATAAGTTATAGGCTACATCGCCTAATATTGCAATCCATTTATGGTAACGAACAACAATATCGAACTCGTCTCCATGAATAACTAAATACTCTTTCCCCGTTGGCGTTTTATGAATCGCGCGATCGACCAGTTCAATATTGCCAAAAGTACTGTCACTGTATTTGCGTAAAAACTCATCATGATTGCCTGTGACATAAACAACCCGGGTGCCACGCTTGGACAGAGTCAGGATACGGCGAATAACATTGCTGTGTGCCTGAGGCCAATAAACCGATTTTTGCATACGCCAGCCATCGATAATGTCGCCGACTAGATAGAGCGTTTCGCACTGATGGTGTTTAAGAAAGTCGACGAGAAATTCTGCTTTGCAGCCCTTAGAACCTAGATGCGTATCTGATACCCAGATTGAGCGCACCTGCTTTTTCGCTGATTCATCTGACATTGGGATAAAAGTTTCAGTTGTTAAGGTGCGGCACGTTAAATTGCCTGCGTGTTATCAAAATGAATTTTTTATGAAGGTTTTGTTACGGCTGTAGTATTGATATCAAGTAAGTTAACTCTGATGTCACAAAAATGCATTAAATTCACAACGAAAATGAGAATATGGGCGATCTAACACATGCATAGTATACCTGATACGCAGTCAGATAGTGCGACCTTGCATTATCTGCAGGCCAGTGATGCAGCTGCTTTACAGTCTTTTCCTGATTCAGGTATCCCGAATATCCCTAGTATACTGGGTGGGCTGGACTATATTGATGCTGAGTTAAGCCAGCATAATATCAGCTATTTCTCTTCTCAACATAGCCGAATCAATATTCCTGCAACTGGCAGAGCCATTTTAGTGGCTAACAATCCGCTGGGTTCGCTCAATGCCTTAGCCTTATTGCGTTTTGTCAGTGAAATAAGGCCTGATGTTAAGCTGGTATCATTGGACACTTTGCAAAGCTGTTCATCATTGCGTGGTTTGGTGATCGATACCAAAGGTAAATCTTGGGCGCAACGTAAGGCTGCGGTAAAAGCGATTTTTGCGGCTTTAGCAGATGAGGAGCTGCTGATTTTATTTCCAGGTAAAGTGCTGAGTCGAGGTGTACCAGCCAAACCTAAAGAAGGGAAATGGAATCACCGTTTCCTTCGTTTGGCACTGAATACCTGCGCACCTTTATTGCCAGTGCATATTAAAATCCAGTATGCCAAAAGGCCGTTAGTGCGTCCTAGCTTGTGGCGTGCTCAGCGTGCTCGTAATTTGCATATCCATGTTGGCCAGATCATTCCCATTAATGCCTTAAACAAAGAGCGCAAAGCGTTGCATAAGCAATGTCATTTACTCAAACGCCACCTTTATAGTGTTGCTAAAGGTAGGCCTGGCTTCTTTCAGACGCAAAAAGCGATAGTACACCCACAACACCCGGCGCGTTTACGCGAAGAATTGCAGGCGTCAACTCGCTTAGGCGAAACAGGTGATGGTCAGCTGGTTTATCTGTTTGACTATCAGCCGGACTCTTTGGTTATGAAAGAAATAGGCCGGTTGCGAGAATACACTTTTCGGTATGTAGGTGAGGGTACTGGCGAGAGAGTGGATTTAGATCGCTATGATCGATATTACCGTCAGTTGGTATTATGGAGTGAAAGTAATATGGAAATTGTTGGGGCGTATCGTATCGGTGAGCCAGCTGATATTCTATCCCGTCAAGGAGTAGAAGGGCTTTATTGCAATGCGCTTTTCAGGCTTAATGCTGCGCTACAAAATAAATTATCAAAAGCAGTAGAGTTAGGCCGTAGTTTTGTTCAGCCCAAGTATTGGGGTAAGCGCAGTCTGGAATATCTTTGGTATGGCATTGGTGCTTATTTGGCAAGCAGGCCTGAGGTTGACTATCTTTATGGCCCGGTAAGTATCAGTAATAGCTATCCAAAAGCCGCAAAAGATGCATTAGTGTGCTTTTATGATTATTACTTTGGTGACCAGGAAAACTTAGCGACTGCTAGACAGCCTTACATTTTTGAGGCCAGCGATAAAAACCAATTTCAGTTTACTGATAACTACCACAATGATTTTAAACGCTTAAAAGCTTATTTAGCTTATCTTGATGTGAAAGTACCAACATTATACAAGCAGTACAGTGAACTGGGCGAGCCTGGTGGGGTGCGCTTCTTAGATTTTAGTGTGGATCCAGCATTTTCCTACTGTGTCGATGGGCTAGTTTGGGTTGATATTAATAAGATGAAAGTGAAAAAGCGTACCCGTTATCTAGGACGTTAAGCACTCTCTGAGTCACTTTTTGTAAAGCATAAAAAAACCCCGCATAAGCTGCGGGGTTTAAACGACTTAGAGAGTTATTCTAAATATATACTAGCTATTAAGATCTTTTGCGTTGTGATAGACCCAGGCCTAATAGACCTAAACCTAATAGTGCAACAGTTGTTGGCTCTGGTACGAATACCAAGTTCAAATCCCAATGTGAAGAAGCGGTATAACCGTCTGCAGCGATCCATGCAGCCGCGCCAAACTCATTAGTTTTAGCGTTAGCGCCCCAACCGTATTGGAAGTTATAACGGTATAAAGAAATCTCGTAAGCGATATCTTCAATAGTAATAATGCCATTGATGGCTTGATAAAAATCGATATCTGGTGAGTCAGTGGCCGGATCATAATCAGCGCCACCTTCTTGTTTGTATTCAGCAACTTCAGCGAAGTCACTCAAATACAACTCGATAGTCGCAGTAATACCAAATTGGTTGGTTGCTGAACCGATTAATGATGCTGTTCCATCAGTGTACTCAGTGAAACGTGTGCCTGTGTCAATATCGAAGTAATTGGCGCAGTCACCGTCTAATAAGCGTGCTGTCCATAAGCCATGAGGAGCATCCCCACAATTAATGTAAGAAGTGCTTTGTACCGTGTAAGTTGCCTTAATCGGTGTCGCTAACGCGGTGCCTGCTAGGGTAAAGCCAGCGACCAACATTAGAGATTTCATCAGATGTTTCATATATATGCCTCATAAATTTTAAAAATAGCCTAAGGTAAGCCTAATAAGGCAATATACGTACCATATTTATAACTTATTGAAAAAGAAAGGAATTATAAAAAAGTGTGAACTAGTACATATACTTGTTGTAAATAAGGCCGACAAAGGTGTCGGCAAAGTTTACGCGCTGGTGGGTTTGGTCAAGGCAACTTACGAAGCTGTTGCCGAGTTTGTTGAGTCATTCAGAATAAGCTTTGCTAGCAGGGGTGATATCGATGCCAAAAGGGTCGACTTGGACCTTTTTGACGTTGCGGCCATGAAGGCAGTAGTCAGTTTATGGTAGGTATGGCGTTAATAATGTGGTGACTTGTGCATGTGTGAGCTTGCCCAGTTCACGCCGGTCCTGCTTATTGGTGGCGGTCACTTCAGGGTGAAAATGTACATATACATCAATGTTGGGTATAGCCATTAACCGCCAGGCGTGTGCAATCAATGTGGCATCTTCAACATAAGCCAGCTCTTTGCAGTTGCTGTTGTCACTATCGTAATAAATGCCAAGTGTTTGAATCGGTGTCTGGGTTTCAATAGCCGGGACGTATAAGCGACTGCGAAAAGGTAGTATTGATTCACCTGTGCTGGTTGTGCCTTCTGGGAATAGCAACATGCTTTGCTGAGCTCTAAAGCGTTTGCTCATCGCATGGGTGATAGCGTGTATAGCATTGCGTGTGCCGCGTTTGATAAACAATGTATTACCACGATAAGCCATCCAGCCAATAATAGGCCAATGACGGATTTCATGTTTAGCAATAAAACCTGTAGGCATGATGGATTGTAAGACAACAATATCATGCCAGGAGATGTGGTTGCAGACAAACAATGCTGGACCTGTCACAGCTTCGCCGTGTACATGAATGCGCAAACCCAGTATCTGACAAATACCGCGCATCCAATGGTTGATAATTCGCCAGTCGCGTGCACTACGTTGATCAGGGTTGGCGCCAACAAAAAGCAAAAGCAAGAAATAGCCATACACAACATGTAGCGTGATACGGAGTATGCGATAAAAGCGACGAAGTGTGGGCATTGCTTATTCTTTGTTTTAAGTATTAATCACATTGTATAAGTATATAACGGCAAGCAGCGATACCAAGTTTAATGGGCTGGGCTTAATGAGTTTTATTTAGTGAGTATAAATAAATATCTCTGATGAAAAAAGCCTCGCTGTTAAGCGAGGCTTTAAGTTTTGCCTTAGACGTTGGAAAACGCTAGGACTTATTCGTCAGCGGTATTTTGTAGCTCGCCTTCGATCACCGCAGGTGCAGCTGTGACATTTGGCTTGCCTGCTAAGGTGATACTGACATTGCCGATATCAGACAATGTTAGGAGCTGTAGATTGCTGTCGGAGAATACCGCGCCGACATCCAGCGTTGAGCAGGCCGAAGCCGATACAGCTTGCATGGATTGTTCTTTCTCAATACCTTTTACCACGAAGTTATTGGTGCCATCGGTAAGGTTAGCGCCGTCGGCAAGGGTGACGGCCGCATGCCAGCGCCCATTGTTAGGATCTAGAACCCATGGGAAGCCGTGCAGGCCGCCGGGGCCATTGTACTCTAACAGGAATTTCTTGCCGTCTTGTGAGCTATCACTGTTCGCATCATTGGCGGTGCTATGTGTATAAGTAAATCGCAGTGGGGGGTCGAATGTGCTAACAACATTTTGGCTATCGCTAACGGTGACCTGTCTATTATAGTCATTCGGGCCAGTTTCCCAGCGGTAGGTTGTGTCTTCTTCAAATACGCGCCAAGGCTCGCTGGGTGTAGCAATTGTAGCGGTCACCATTTCGCCAGTGTTAATGCCCCAATCAAAACCAAGCGCGCTTAAGTCTAGATTCGTGGCGTCGACAGCCGCGCCTGCATTGGTGTTGTCGGTAAGTGTCACTTTGCCATTGCTGGCTGTGAGTGTGTACTGGAAAGGCGTGCCACTGTAAGTGTGAAAAAGATCATCCAGGCTAACCGCGCTATCCACATCAGACTGTGTCAGGCCTCCTTGTACACATTGATCATAGCAGAATAAAGTAACCGGACCGCTATTGAAAATGGCGTCATTGGGATTAACAAAGTCTTCACCAAAGAATGTAACCTGACGGTTATTGGCTGCGACAGAACTATCATGCACATACACAATATTGCCGCCTAGGGCTTCAGACCATAACCATAGATTATCGCCATCACTAAAAGACAAGGTGGCAGCAACGTTAACTTCGCTAGTGCCGGGGTTATCATCATGGTCTATGGTTGTTGAGACTTGCGGACCGCTTTCGCCCCAGGTGGCAACACCGGTAATATTGAAATCATTGCTGCTGTCCACGCTAATAATAAATTGCGCAAAGATATTTAGTGTTGGATGCTGGTCCCAATAGAAAAACTCATCGCCTTGTAAGCCGCTGAGTGCTTCATTGTTGGTTGTGCGGCGGATCATTTTGCCCGGCGCGAGGTTAACTGTCATAGGGGTACTATTGCCTGTGACAAAGTCAAACTTATTAATAGTGCTGCCATCGCTTAGCATGCCGGTCTCGGTCCATAGGCCCCAGTAGCCAACATAGCCGTAGGCATCATCGCTGCCATCATTATCGCTATCGTATTCAAAAGGGAAACCATTGTTGACAGCCACACGCTCACCTTCAACAACGCTGACATCATTAAAGCTGCCATCATCGCGATGATACAGGTTGTAACGCCACACATTGGTGTCGAAACTGGTGCGGGATAAGCATTGTTGCTCATCGGCAATATTATCGCCGTCAGTGTCACGGCCTCTGAATAAATGACTGGTGTTTAAATCAACCGCATAGGTTTGCGAGGAGGTTTGTGCGCCGGAGCCATCATCGAATGTTGCTGAATCACGGGCTAGTGCACGGCCACTATTGCCCTCGGCATCGTTGAGAACCACGCTAACAGCTTCTTCAAACTGGAAATCTAAGCCGCTGGTATTCTCTAGAGAGTCACCACCCAGATTAATAAAGCGGAATTGAGGTAGGCCGCCGGCGGTCGTAATGGCCTGCAAGGTGCCACGCATGGTTTCTACCTCGGTACCTGATGGGCCACCGAGTACACCGCTATCAACAACACCTCTGAAATTCATGGTAAATTCGCCAAAGGGGTTGTTGGCTGTTGGGCCGGCTGTCTGGGTTATTTCAACAAGAATCGTTTGAGCATCCAATGCGCCATCCGGTGAGGCAGGGTCAGGTTCATCGCCGGGTACCCAGACGCGGACGATTTGCGGTGCATCCTCTGAGTTGCGCGACGAATTAACGGTCCAGGCGTTATATTGAGTGGCTTGGCCGCCACTGGACTGCCCGGTTTGTCCGGCGCTGCTTTGGTTTTGACCTTGTTCACAAAGGTCTTCATTGACCAAGGCAATATAGTCACCTTGGTTTAGCATCTCGCTGGCACCGGTTTGCGATACCAGGCATAAAATCATATTCACTGTATTGAGCGATTGCATGGAGGCGTCATAAACATAAGTGTTGACGGGGTCTGTACTAAAGTCAGTATCCGGGTCATTAAATGCTTTGATAGTAAATCGCCTTTTGCCTGCTGAGGCGATGGCAACTGAGGAGCTGCTATCTTCCGCTGCTGTGACAATGCTCATCGTGCTTGGTAAGGAAAATGCTTGAACGGTACCACTGCTGCTGCTGTCAGTAGAATCATTGCTGCTGCTACTGCAGCCTGTGAGGATAAGCAGGCTGGCCAGGCCGACCAGAACAAAGGGGTTTTTATCCATTTGTTTAAACTCCTTAGCATATTTGAAGTAAAAAAAGAGAAACACTCCCTTATCGGCGATAATGAATATTTGCATAGTGTAAATACCTATTTTTTGCTTGGATAAGCATTTTTTTTGTTGAGAAGGTGGGAAGAGATTTTAGGGGTCTGTTAATAGGGCTTAGGGTGCTAAAATCCCTCTTTCATTCAACAGACCTATATTATTGATAATCATGTTTACTCAACCGAATATTGACCCGGTAGCACTTGATCTTGGCCAATGGAACCTGCCTTTGATTGGCAGCATACATCCACAGGTTCATTGGTATGGCTTGATGTATTTGATTGCCTTTGTTGGCAGTGGTTTGATGATGCACTATAGAGCCCGTAAACAAGCCGCATTTACGCCAGTACAGCCCGCGCAGGTATCTGATTTGATGTTTTATGGGGCTTTGGGTGTGATTCTGGGGGGGCGTCTTGGTTATTGTTTGTTTTATAAGCCGGAGCTACTGATGGAGTTTAGTGCGAGCTTACCGTTTTGGGGGGCCTTGCGTTTTAATGAAGGGGGGATGTCATTCCATGGTGGCTTATTGGGGGTTTTGCTGGCGATCTGGTGGTATGGCCGGAAAGTCGGTGCCAGTTTTCTACAAATGGGCGATTTTGTTGCAGTAGCAACCCCGTTTGGTTTGTTATGTGGTCGTATTGGTAACTTTATTAATGGTGAGCTATGGGGGCGTGTCACAGAATTACCTTGGGGGGTGGTGTTTCGAGGGGCTGGACCGCTGCCCCGACATCCGTCCATGTTATACGAAGCTTTTCTCGAGGGGCTTTTATTGCTGTTGGTTTTGTGGGTGTTTAGTGCCAAGCAGCGACCGTTAGCCGCTGTGTCTGCCTTATTTTTGCTGGGTTATGGCGCTGCCCGCTTTGCGGTAGAATTTGTTCGAGAACCGGATCAACATATTGGTTTTATTGCCTTTGATTGGTTGACGATGGGGCATTTATTAAGTTTGCCGATGATTATTGCCGGTTTAGCCATGCTATTGTGGGCCTATCGTCGGCAGGCAGCTTAACCTCTGGGTAATACCCAATACACGCTTTTCGTTTTTATTCGGAGCTATCATGCAGCAATACCTAGATTTAATGCGCTATGTCAAAGAGAATGGTACACAAAAATCAGACCGGACAGGTACCGGTACGGTTTCTGTCTTTGGCTATCAAATGCGCTTCGACTTGTCCAAGGGCTTTCCTCTGGTCACCACCAAAAAACTACACCTGCGTTCGATTATCCATGAGTTGTTATGGTTTTTGCAGGGCGATACTAATATCGCTTATTTAAAAGAACATGGTGTGTCTATTTGGGATGAATGGGCCAATGCCGCAGGGGAGCTAGGCCCGGTCTATGGCCATCAATGGCGTTCCTGGCCAGCTGCCGATGGTCGGCACATTGATCAAATCACACAGGTGATTGAGCAGATTAAAAACAATCCGGATTCACGGCGTATGATTGTCAGCGCCTGGAATGTCGGGGACCTGGATAAAATGGCCTTAGCGCCTTGTCATGCATTTTTCCAGTTTTATGTGGCTGACGGTAAGCTTTCATGTCAGTTGTATCAGCGTAGTGCCGACATTTTTCTAGGCGTGCCTTTTAATATTGCATCTTATGCATTGCTAACAATGATGCTGGCGCAGGTTTGTGATTTGCAGCCAGGTGATTTTGTGCATACCTTAGGTGATGCACACTTATACTCGAATCACTTAGAGCAAGCTGCAGAGCAACTTAGCCGAGAACCGTATTCTCTGGCAACGATGCGCTTGAATCCCGAGGTGAAAGATATTTTTGCATTTACATTTGATGATTTTGAGCTTAGCGATTATCAATGCCACCCACATATCAAGGCACCGGTTGCGGTTTGATGACCTTTACAGGCAAGTGATTAGCCAATAAAAACAGCAGCGGGGTAATGATTGCCCACACGATGCTAACAGAGATGAGGCTAATAGCAAGTTCATCATTGAGTGTCAGCGCATTAAACTTGCTGCCAGCATAATAACTCAGTGGGCCGCCAATAGCGCCAAACACTGCGGCGACTATGTAGCGTTTGCCAAGCCAGGCGAGTGAATAATACAGTGTGCTAGCGAAAGCCATCCATAAACAAACTAACCACAGTGGGCTATGCCAGCTGCCGTTGAACGAAAAAATACCAGCCAGGCCTTGTAATGAGTCAATAAAAGCACCAATGCAGGCGCTAATTATAATTAACTGAGCATCACGTTGGCGGTGTTGTGATAAATAAAAATGCGCGACAAGAATAATGGTGACTGTAGCGACGCTGATATAAGGCATATTATTGCCTGCGCCCAATGCGCAGGCGAACCAGGCTATCTGGAATAATACAAAGTTAAGTATTTTCATGTGCTGTATTGATGTTGTCTAGCAAAACGGCTCGCCGATGGTTATGTGGCTTGCAGAAGAGCATATGTGTTACCCCAATCGAGTTTTCCAGGAAGCCGCCTTCACAGTAGCACAAATAATATTCCCACATGCGTATAAAAGTATCTGGGTAGCCTAAGGTTTTAATCTCTTCTAGGTGTTGGAAAAAGCGTTGGCGCCAGTCCACAAGTGTCTGGGCATAGTGTTTGCCAAATTCGTCCATATGATGCAAGCGCATATCGGTGACGCGGGCAACGGCATCCATAATTGTGCTGATAGAAGGCAAGCAGCCGCCAGGGAAAATATAACGTTGGATAAAATCTACAGAGCGCTTGGCATCTGCATAAAACTGATCGGCTATAGTGATGCTTTGCAATAACATCATCCCATCTGGTTTTAATAGCTTGCTGCAAGTGTTAAAAAAAGTATCATAATATTCGTAGCCAACAGCTTCGATCATTTCAACCGAAACCAGCTTGTCATATTGCCCGCTTAAGTCACGATAGTCTTGCATAAGCAGTTCAATGCGGTCGCTGAGCCCGGCTTGTGAAACGCGTTCTTTAGCTAGCTCGTACTGTTCTTTGGAGATGGTTGTAGTAGTTACTTTGCAGCCATAATGCTGTGCGGCATGCATTGCCAATCCGCCCCAGCCAGTGCCGATTTCTAATAGATGGTCGTCAGCTTGTAAGTCCAGTTTACGACAAATAATATCAAGTTTATGAGTGGCCGCTTCTTCTAAAGTAGAATTTTGGTATGGGTAAATAGCTGATGAATACATCATGCTTTTATCTAAAAAAAGCTGGAATAAGTCGTTACCAATATCATAATGCGCTTGAATATTGCGGCTACTACCGCGTTTGCTGTTGCGATTAAAACGGTGAGCTAGTTTACTCAGTGGCGTGAGCAACTTTGCCAGACCTTTTTCCATTCCCATTAATACCTCGCGGTTTAGTACAAAGATACGTACTAATGATGTCAGGTTATCGCTGGTCCAATAACCTCTTATATAAGTTTCGCCAGCAGCTATGCTGCCGCCAAAAATAATGTTGGCATAAAGGTCAGCATTGTTAACTCTGAGCTTGACATGCAGTTTGCAAGTCCGTGTGGTTTGGCCAAAAGTCCAACTTTGTTGGCCTTCTTGTATTGTTATGCGGCCATGCTGAATTGCTTGTAGTTGTCTGAAAACAAGCTTCCTATATTGTTTTGCAAGCCAAGCGCTATTTTGCTCTTGTGAATTTGCTATATCGTCAGGGATGATGGTTGTCTTCATTTTAATGCTACCGTTTTAGAGTTTGATTGCTTTTTTTTTAAACTTTGGTGAGGGATATAAGGAACTTTTTTAAGCCAGAGCTTTAACGCTTGGTAATGAATAAGAAGAATGACTTTTAAAGTCATGATAGGGAACTTAAATAAAGCTTTGTTTAAAGCGCTGGCAGAAATAGCCTTGCGTTGCATAACAAGTGTGGCATCGAATAGCCGGGAGTTTTCTTGATGGTTTTCAATATGCACAAGTAGTTTTTTATTGGGGGTGTTCAGTCGCCAGTGATAATCCAT
This sequence comes from Gammaproteobacteria bacterium, assembly GCA_965230615.1. GTDB lineage: Bacteria > Pseudomonadota > Gammaproteobacteria > HTCC5015 > HTCC5015. The sequence continues at coordinate 2,553,939 of OZ246012.1, read as the reverse complement.
GTCTAAATTCATAAAAGGCGACACATGAAAGTCTTTTTTGTTTTGGTAGTGCAATTTATGGTTGTTTTTGTTGTTGATGTTTTCGGTGAGTACATAGCAATGCCGTTCGCCCCATGGTGTGTTGCTGACTTCGGCGACAATGCACTCTATATGTTGGTCTTGCTCGTCAAAGCAATAATAAAGGCTGAGAGGATTAAAGCAGTAACCAAAATAGCGTAAGTGAGTGAGTAAGCGTATTGGGCCTTGCGGTGTTTTGCCAGTTTGCTGGGTGACGATTTCTTTAACTTCTGTCTTAAGGCCTATATCGCGTTTGAATAGGTGGTCTTGGCGGCGAAACCAGGCTAATGCGAAGTGTGAGCTAGACCAGAACCAGGAGCGTTTGAATAGTTGTGGTAGCTCGTCTAGGTCTAGATAGAGCATAAACAGCGAATAGCTAAAGCTATTGCTGGCGGGCCGAAAGCGGCGATGCCTAATATGCCCTTCGTAGATAAAGCTCTTCATTAAACTGTTGCTCTTCAAATAATTTTATAGTGCGTAGGGCGCTTTTGACGCCATCTTCATGGAAGCCGTAACCCCAGTAAGCGCCGCAATAATAAGTGCGATTAACGCCACTAATATCAGACCAGCGCGCTTGGGCCTGTATGGCTTTATCATTAAAAACTGGATGATGATATTGAATTTTGCGAATGATCTTATCGGGGTCGATCGCGGCACTATTGTTTAGTGTGACGCAATAAGTTTTATCGCAGCTCAAGCTTTGCAGGATGTTCATATTGTATGTCAGGCTTACGTTACCAGCATTGTCGTCATCATGGATATGGTAGTTCCAAGCTGACCATACGGCTCTGCGTTTGGGAAGTAATGCGGTGTCGGTATGCAAAACGGCTTCGTTGGGCTGGTAAGCAATGTCACTGAGTACCTGGCGTTCTAAAGGGCTGGGGTCTTTGAGCATCTTTAATGCTTGGTCACTGTGTGTAGCAATAATAACTTTGTCGTAGCGTAAGTCATCATTATTTGCGGTCACAATTTTAACGTGATCAGGATAACGCTCAATTTCTGCTATTGGTAAGTTTGTGTAAATGCGGTCAATAAAAGGTGCTGTGAGCTTTTCGATATATGATTTGGAGCCGTTTTTAATTACATACCATTGTGGGCGGTTGTTGATATTGAGTAAGCCATGGTTCTTAAAGAACCTGACAAACGTTTTGGCTGGGAACTCGAACATTTTGTTGCTGTCGGTTGACCAAATGGCAGCTCCCATAGGGATAATATAATCATTAATGAAATGCTGAGAAAAACGTTTTTGTTTTAGATATTCACCCAATGAAGTATTGCTGTGGCCTTGGTCGAGTACTTCGGGTGACTGGCGGTTGAAACGCAAAATGTCGAGCAGCATTTTATAATGGCCCAGCCGAAATAGATTGGCAGGCTGGGCAAAGAGTGTTAATAACGATTCGCCACTATATTCCAAGTCATTAACATCAGAGTGTACTGAGAAGCCCATGTTGCTGGGCTGGTATTCTACGCCGAGTTGATTGATGAGTTCTAAGAAATTAGGATAAGTCCAATCATTGAAAACAATAAAGCCTGTGTCCACATTGAGTGTTTGTTCAGCATTGTTAATTTCAATAGTATTGGTGTGTCCACCAATGTAATGATTTGCCTCGAACACGTGGATTTCATGTGTTTGATGAAGTTTATATGCAGCTACCATACCTGAAATGCCACTGCCGATAATCGCGATTTTCATTTTCTTAGCACCAATTTTCTGATGAGTTTGGTATAAAGCGGGCTTGGTAGCGAAGTCAAGAATTTTAGTATAAAACTGAAGCGTTTGGGAAAGTATATTTCCTCGCGGCCTTGAGCGATTTCCTTTATGATGATGTTGGCAGCTTCATCAGCTTCAATCATCATTGGCATAGGGAAGTCATTCTTATCGGTTAGAGGTGTTTTTACGAAACCAGGGCATATAATGGAAACGGCAATGTTTTCAGGCGATAAGCTGATTCTGAGTGCTTCAAGCATGTTGCGGATTGCTGCTTTAGATGCCCCATAAGCTTCACTGCGAGGTAGTCCGCCATAGGCGGCTGTGCTGCTCATGCCAACAATATGTGGCTGCTTTGACTCTCGCAGCAATGGTAATGCCGCTTCTATGCCGTAGACCATGCTCATAAAATTTGTGTTGAGTACCCGGCTAAACAAATCGCTATCGAATTGCTTTACATCAACATACTCCGCTGTGCCAGCGTTGAAAATAGCAATATCGAGTCCGCCGAGTGTCGCTTTTATGGTTGCTATTGCACTTAGATTGGCAGCCTTATCTTGTACATCAAATGGTAATACTAGGACGTTACCAGGGCTTTGTTTGGCTATTTCATCAAGTGCTGCTTGGTTACGTGCGCTAATGATAAGCTGTACGTCGTACTGGCTAAGCGCAATAGCTAATGCTTTGCCGATGCCCTGGGAGGCACCCGTTATCCAGATACGCTTCTTGTTGTAATACGTTTGTTGGTGCATAAGGTGTTTTAGTGTCCGTTAAACCATGCCTGATTTTATTTTCCGGGTAAGGTGGCCAAGTATAGGTATATTATCATATAGCATTTCACCCAGATCGAAATAGTCTCTGTGATATTCAATAAGCTCTTTCTCTATAGCGTTAAAGCGTAAGAAAGTTATTCCGTTAACAGTAATTCGTTTGCCGTGTTTGAGTTTAGCGTGCTCGAAGTGCATGCGCCAGCGCACTGTCGCCAGTTGTTCTTGCTGTATTATTTCGTCAAAATCAAATTGGATAAAGGTGACATTCGCATACATTTTGCGAAAATAGTCTTCAAGCACGGTTAAGCCTTGCATTTTGTGTATTGGGTCTTCAAAGGTAACCTCTTGGCAGTACATTGTTTTAAGCAAGTGGAGGTTGTCTTTGTCGAGTTTATTGAATGTAGTTAAAAAGTTGCTAATAGCCATGTGTTTATATCCGGGCTGCTTGAGGCTTTAAGTGCTTGTCTAATATCGATATGGCCTGATCAATATCATCTCCAAGGGCAATGCAGCCAGTGTCTTTAATCATGTCGGCAAATAGAGTGCTGACGTGACCACCGACAAAAACAGGTAGGTTGATATTGGATGCCAGTTCTGTGAGGTTAGATTTTATCGTCTGCATATCAGTTTCCGATTTGCCTGATAAGACAATGGCATCAACCTTAGATTCTAGTGAGGCTGCTTTTAATTCTTTGATAGGCATATTTGCCCCGAGCAATATTTGTTGATAATTTTTTTCATCGGCAGCAAGTGCAAAAAGCAGTAGGCCAATTTCATGGGATTCATTGGGCAGGCATGCGCCTAGCAGTTTAGGGCCGTTATTGTTACGGCTGCGATGGTGAAAGCGGGCCCCTAATTTGTTACGCAAAAACACAGAGAAAAAATGCTCTTCAGCGATACCGGTTTTCGCTGTTTGCCAGCGGTTGCCTAACTCTTGCAGTGAGGGGATGATTAGCATTCGTGTCACAGTTTGTATGGGGTATAAAGATAGCGCGTGTTGGTAAGTTTCTTCGAGTAGTGGCTCATTAAATTGACTGGTGGCATGAATAATATTATCTCGGTAGTTTTGCCAAGTAGATATAGTTAGTCCGGGCACAAGCTGACTGCCGTTATTGTTGAGAAGAATTTGTGCGGCCTGACTAATGGAAATGCCTTTTTCTAATAAGGCGGCCGCTTTATTGATTTTGTCTATGTCGGTTTGGCTATATAGACGATGTCCCGTTTCTGTTCGTAACGGTTGGATAAGCTGATAACGGCGTTCCCAGGCACGCAATGTCACAGAGTTGATGCCAGTAATATTGGCAACCGTTCTAATAGGGTATAGCTCAGCAGACTTTTCCCGTAAAGTGTCTTTGCTGTCCTGCATTAAATTGCTCCTTGACGACGGAAAAACAAAGTAACTTCACCGACGGTAAAGCCAAATTTTTTAACTTTCGCTTTGTTGATTAAAGTGTTCTCGTCAATAAGAAACATCCAATCGTCGAATTTGACTTGGTAAGACTTATCGCCAACCGGTAATAGTAAGGTGTAACGCCAGCGAAGTGCATTGCCATAGGCTTCGCCTTTGGCTTCGCCAATAACATCATCAGCTTTGCCGACATAGTCATGTGGGCCACGCTTTTCAATGGTCCAGATGCGTTGTTGCTGCTCACCATCGTCGTAAGTGAATCTCTCGTCCAGTGTGCATATATTGTCTTGCCAGGTGGCTGTCATTATGACATGAAAGCGGCGGACTACTTTACCTTGCCGGTTCTGAAACATGCCCCAGGCCTCTATAGGGCCGTTGAGATAAGTTTCTAGGTCCAGTGCAGGTTGGGTTCCCTGGTAGTCTTTACTGGTTACAGAACATGCGCTAAGCAGGATTGTAAAAAAGCCAATGATGATAAGCTGAGAGTATTTGTTGATAATGTTCACAGATGTAACCTTTACGATTGATTTTTACCAGTGATGCCCAGTAGTTTTTTTCTCAGTGATTTAAGTTTGCAATCAGGTGATAACCAGATATCTAGGAAATCAGGGCCAAAATCGGGGTCTTTGATAGCGCCAAGCAATTGCGAACGGTCATAAAAATAAGTGCCTTCGCCTGGCAGTACAACACTGGCAATCATGCTGCCAGGTTTCACATCAGGCCAGATTGACTGCAGTTGCTCTAACCATTGACTTTGCTGCTCAGTATTGGTTTTACCGAGCTTTTTCCATTGTTTGGCTGTGATTGACAGCAGTTTTTGGCGGCTAATGTTTTTGTTGTATTCAATGCTAAGCATGACCGTTTGTTGATAATCAAGCCCGTTGAAACCCGGGTCAATGGACCAAAGAGCAGCCGAATAAATTTTCAAGCCTAGCCACCGCATATCCCCGTAACCCATACGGTTTAGATTAAGCTTGCTGGCATCGTTTAATGTTTGCGGCACTTCAACGCCATGGACGTTACCTAATGCCAATAAACATAGTAAGGGAATTATGAGGTGCTTTTTAGCCATATTGGCCTCTCATGCTTGTACATTAAATTGTACAAAACATTATAGAATTCCCTGTTAGGTTTTCAAGAACGCAAGGTGCATTAAAGTAAATAATTGAATTTTGTGAAGAATTCGTGAAGATGAGCGCTGGGGGTGGCTGGATATTGTACAGTATCGTATAGGTTTGTGTTGTTTGTACTATATTTAGGCGTGTAGAACTTATAGAATACGCTCATTGGTCTAAGCGGTCAGGCGTTCGATGCCTGTTAGCAGTGGGGGTTTAGCACGAAATTTCTGCTGTGGGCTTGGAAGTCCTATTTGGTAGCAAAACAAGAGAACCAGATGTTATACCCTAAATTATACAAAACGCTTGAAAAAGCACGTTGGCATATGCAGCATGATATTCCATGGGATGAGTTCGAAGCAGATAAACTGACGGATGAACAGGCCGAGACAATTAAGCTCAATGCAGTAACAGAATGGTCTGCATTGCCTGCGACCGAGATGTTTTTGCGGGATAACCGTGATGATTCTGATTTTTCAGCATTTATGTCAGTTTGGTTCTATGAAGAGCAGAAGCATGCGCTGGTGCTGCTGGAATACCTGGAGCGGTTTCGCCCTGATATGCTACCCACAGAAGAAGAATTGCATGCTGTGCGATTTGAGTTTGATCCAGCCCCGGCAGTTGAAACACTCATGCTGCACTTTTGTGGCGAAGTACGGCTAACGCATTGGTATCGGCGTGCTGCTGAGTGGCATACAGAGCCACTGATCCAAAAAATATACACGATACTGTCGAGTGATGAAGCGCGACATGCATCCTGTTATATGCGATATATGAAAAAAGCGATTGATCAGCTTGGCGATACCGCCAAAATGGCGTTTGCCAAAATTGGTGTTTTGATGACCAATACCAAAACTGCACGCGCGATGCACCCGACAAATTTGCATGTCAATAAATCCATGTTCCCTAATGATACAGTGCAAAGTCGACTGCCTGACCCAGAGTGGCTGGAAAAGTGGCTGGATAACCAGATTAACTTTAATGTTGATTGGGAGAATAAGGTCGTCAATGCCATATTAAGCAAGCTATCCAGTTTGTTTAATGAGACATTGGATACAACCAAAGATTTGCGTATGTATAGAAAGCAACTGAGTGCACTGATTGCTGAATAAGCGATGACAGTTGCGATTGTTTGGTTGCGCCGTGATCTGCGCCTTGCCGATAATCCAGCATTAACAGCGGCATTAAAAGCAGCGACTCACGTCGTGCCGCTGTATATACATGATGAGAGTTATTTGAAATATCGCTGGCCTATAGGCGAGGCGAGCCGCTGGTGGTTGCATCATAGTTTGCAATCCTTGCAGGCAAGCTTGCGAGCTAAAGGCAGTGACTTATTGCTTCGACAAGGCCAGGCACTCACGGTTTTATCTGAACTGGCTGACACATTAAAAGCAGAATATGTATTTTGGAATCGCTTGTATGAGCCGGTGCTGATTGATCGAGATAAAAGCATCAAAGAAGGCCTGGCAGAGAAAAGTGTATCTTGTAAGAGCTTTGCTGCTTCAATGCTGCAAGAGCCTTGGCAGGTAAAAACTCGTCAGGGTACTATTTATCAGGTTTATACGCCTTTTTGGAAAACGTACCAGCGCGAATATGATCCCGCCAAGTTACATGCTAGCCCGCGTAGCATGCCTGCCTTGCCAGCTAAGTTAAAAAAAGTACCGCTAAACACGCTTGAGCTATTACCTGATATTAAGTGGTATGGTGGTTTGGAGGCGCACTGGTCGCCAGGTGAGCCCGCTGCGCAGCATCAGTTGCGTGAACTCAGCGACGATATTATCGTTAACTATCCTACTGATCGTGACTTACCTGAGTATGAAGGTACCTCGTTATTATCGCCTTATTTGCATTTTGGTGAGCTATCACCGCGACAAATTTATCACAAAGTTTTACGTCTTATGCAGGCCTCTACCAAGCCGGGGGTTGTGCAAGGTGGCGAGGCTTACTTAAAGCAGCTGGTGTGGCGAGATTTCGCACATTACTTGCTGTTTCACTTCCCGTATACCGTTAACAAACCTTTGAAACAGGCATTTGCTTCATTTCCTTGGCGGCAGAACTATGCAGGCGATTTGCAGCGGTGGCAGCAGGGGGTAACGGGTATCCCAATTGTTGATGCGGGTATGCGGCAGCTTTGGCATACTGGTTGGATGCATAACCGGGTTAGAATGATCGTGGCATCGTTGTTGACCAAAAACTTATTGATTCCCTGGCAAGAGGGCGCTAATTGGTTTTGGGATACGCTGCTTGATGCTGATTTGGCCAATAATACGCTAGGTTGGCAATGGGTTGCGGGTAGTGGTGCGGATGCGGCACCATACTTCCGTATTTTTAATCCTGTAACACAGGGTGAACGCTTTGATGCCGCAGGTAATTATGTCAGAACCTGGTTGCCGGAGCTGGCAAAGTTGCCGGGGCAGTATATCCATAAGCCGTGGTTAGCGCCCACGACTGTTTTGAGTGAGGCCAATGTTGTGTTGGGTGAGAATTATCCTGAGCCAATCGTCGATTTGCAACAAAGCCGACAGGCTGCGTTGCAGGCTTATCAGCAATGCAGGGCAGGTAAATGAGTCGAATTTCTTTAATTGCAGCAATGGACCATAATCGTCTGATCGGACGTGATAATCAGTTACCTTGGCATTTGCCCGCTGATTTACGCCATTTTAAAGATGTTACGATGGCTAAGCCAATTTTGATGGGGCGCAAAACCTATGAGTCCATTGGTCGGCCTTTGCCTGGCCGCAAAAATATTGTAATCAGCCGTGACAAGGCTTATTCTCAAGCTGGTTGCGAGGTTGTGCATAGTATTGACGCGGCACTTGCCTGTGCTGCTGATGTTGAAGAAATCATGGTGATCGGCGGGGCCAGTATTTATGACTTAACCCTTAGCAGGGCTGACCGACTCTACCTCACTATTATTGATAAAACATTCGAAGGTGATGCTTGGTTCCCTGTTTATGATACGCATGATTGGTATACTGTTGATGTTCAGGAAGGACAGCATGTAGACAAAGGTCATGTCTTGCCCTATCGTTTTTTGACCTTGGATCGTAAAACCTGATAATCGCGTGCTGAGCATATTGAATCTGGTTTTGCTTCATCGTTAGACGTACAAATGTAATATACGCTGTTTTTATTTATAGTTATCATTAGGTATAAAGAGATAGAGACTGTTACATTTTCACGCTGAACCATTAACGCTTGGTGATATCAAAGTATAAAGCGCAAAAAATAGGCTTTTTTGGCTATTTTTCATAAACTTAATGTATATAGGGAAATGGCGGTACCCCCTTATGCTGTATACACCTCTGGCGGTCAGTAGAGGTTTCTTTATTACTGAAGGTAATAACTCTTAATCGGATGGGAGGCTGTTATGGCGAAATTTGAAATGGCGCACACAACGGATCGCATTGCTGTTGTAGCAGGTTTGCGAACGCCATTTTCTCGTCAGGGAGGATTTTATCAACAGGTGAGTGCGATTGATTTAGGTGCTCATGTTGTAAGCGAGTTGTTGGTACGCACTGAAATCAACCCTGACCTTATTGAGCGAGTTGTCTATGGACAGGTCATGTTATTACCTGAAGCACCCAATATCGCCAGGGAAGTCGTATTGTCCACAGGTTTGCCGGTATCTACGGATGCCTACAGTGTATCACGTGCTTGCGCAACCAGTTTGCAAGCCACAGTCAATATTGCCGAAGCGATATTGTTAGGCGATATCAACGTCGGTTTAGCGGGCGGTGCTGATTCAACCAGTGTGCTTGCCGTACAAGTATCCAGAAAATTAGCCGATACCTTGATTCAATCAACCAAGCTAAGAACCCTGCCAGAGAAAATAAAACTTTTTAGTAAATTACGGCCCAAAGATTTTTTGCCGGTACCACCGAGTGCGGCTGAGTATTCTACGGGCTTGCGCATGGGGGATAGTGCTGAACAAATGGCACGTGATCATGGCATTAGCCGGCATGCGCAGGATGAATTTGCATTGCGCTCGCATCAGTTAGCGCACAAAGCCTGGGAGGAAGGTAAGTTGGATGATGAGGTGATGCATTCCAATGTGCCACCTTATATGACGACATTGTTGCGAGATGACAATATTCGGGCTGATTCGAGCTTAGAAAAGTTAGCTAAACTCAGGCCAGCATTTGATCGTAAGCATGGCAGTGTGACAGCGGCAAACAGTACGCCATTAACCGACGGCGCTTCAGCATTGATTCTAATGCGCGAGAGCCAGGCCAAAGCCTTGGGCTATGAGCCTTTGGGCTTTATAAAGAGCTATGCTTTTACTGCTAACCATGTGAAACACGACTTACTGATGGGGCCTGCTTATGCTGCACCCATTGCCTTGGATCGTGCTGGTATTAGTTTTAAAGACCTTACTTTGGTTGATATTCATGAAGCTTTTGCTGCGCAAACCTTAAGTGTCTTACAGGCATGGGAGTCAAAAGTGTTTGCAGAGGAGCAATTAAACCGCAGTCAACCAGTGGGTGAAGTGGATATGGACAAGCTTAATGTCTTAGGTGGTTCCTTGGCTTTTGGGCACCCCTTTGCTGCGACTGGGGGACGTATGATCATTCAGCTACTACGAGAGTTGGGTCGGCGTGGTGGTGGCTTAGGTTTGGCAACCGCTTGTGCGGCAGGTGGCTTAGGCGCAGCGATTATTGTGGAGGCAGACTGATGACAGTGAGTGAACAGATTGGTGAGCAAGATCAGGCTGATATAACCGTTGCAGTGGGTGAAGACGGTGTTGCTGTATTAACCATTGATGTGCCTGGTGAGCGCATGAATATCTTGCGTGCTGGTTTTTATGATGCGGCGCATGCTGCTATTGACGAAGTGCTGGCGAACAATGCTGTGAAGGCAGCTGTGATTATCAGTGGTAAAGCAGACTCTTTCATTGCTGGCGCAGATATTAAAATGATTCAGGCTATGGCAACTGCTGAAGAAGCTGCAGAGAAAGCGCGAGTTGGCCATGGCATTATGAATAAGATAGCGTCAAGTCGAAAACCTTTTGTCGCTGCTATTCATGGTGTTGCGCTGGGAGGTGGCTGTGAGTTAGCGCTGGCTTGTCATGGGCGTATCGTGACTGATGATGCTAAAACTGCGCTTGGCTTGCCGGAAGTGCAGCTTGGGGTGCTGCCTGGCTTTGGTGGTTCGCAGCGTTTACCACGTTTGATTGGTATTGCTAATGCTTTGGATATGATGGTAACCGGCAAACATGTGCGTGCTAAAAAAGCCAAGCGAATGGGTTTGGTGGATGATGTCGTGCCGAACAGTATCTTGTTAACCGTTGCCGCTAAAAAGGCCTTAAGCTTGGTAGCGGGGCGCTCTGCCAAGAAAACTTCATTTAAAGAGTATTTATCTGTGCAGGGTATGCAGCGTCTGTTGCTGGAAAAAAATGCCTTTGGTCGGAAAATTTTATTTGATCAAGCACGTAAGAAAATTATTGCTAAAACCAAAGGCAATTATCCGGCGCCAGAGAAAATTATTGATGTTGTGCAATATGGTATAGAACGTGACATAGAGGTAGCGTTGGAGAATGAGCTGCAAGGCTTTGGCTATCTTGCAGTAACACCCGAATCAAAGCAGCTGATAGGCATTTATTTTTCACATACCGAATTAAAGAAAGAAACGTTTGTGGCTGATCCAGCCATACAGGCCAAACCAGTCAGCAATATCGGCGTGCTAGGTGGCGGGCTCATGGGCGGCGGTATTGCAGCTGTATCATTAGACAAGGCGGATGCAGCTGTCAGAGTAAAAGATATTCGAGATGATGGTATTCGAGGTGTTTTTAAGCACATTTATGATTATTATCAGGCTCGTATTAAGCGACGAATAATTAGCAGGCCGGATGCTAAGCGCAAACTTAATAGTCTGACAGGTTCATTAGATTATGCCGGTTTTAGTGAGGCCGATTTGATTATTGAAGCTGTTTTTGAAGATGCGGGTTTAAAGCGGCAAATGGTGAGTGATATTGAAGGTTTGGGAGATAAAGATATTGTGTTTGCCACCAACACTTCTTCTATACCCATCAAAGATATAGCGCGAGGAGCTAAGCGCCCAGAAAATATTATTGGAATGCATTATTTCTCGCCAGTAGAAAAAATGCCGCTATTGGAAATTATTAAGCATACTAAAACTGCAGATCAAACAATTGCAACTTGTGTTAAGTTTGGTAAGCAGCAAGGCAAGACAGTTATTGTTGTTAAAGATGTGCCAGGTTTTTATGTAAATCGTGTGCTGTTTCCTTATTTGAATGAAGCAGGGCATTTAGCAATGGAAGGTGTGCCATTAGAAGATATTGATAAAGCTTTTGTGCGTTGGGGAATGCCTGTTGGTCCATTTAAGTTAATGGATGAGGTGGGTATTGATGTTGGTATAAAAGTTCAGCATATTTTAGAGGAGGCCTATGGTGAGCGCATGCAGGCCTCGGAAATGCTTGATTTGCTGGTTGACGCCAAGCGTTTGGGTAAGAAAGTAAAATATGGCTTTTATGATTACACCGGCAAAAGTAAAGGTAAGCAGATTGATGAGTCGGTTTATCAAGTTTTGAAGGTGGCGCCTAATAAAAAAATGTCGGCTGAAGATATTGTACATCGCTGCATGCTGCCATTGCTAAATGAGTGTGCGCTGTGCTTGGAAAAGAAAGTTATTAGCAATGCGCGTGATGGCGATATAGGTGCGGTCTTTGGCATTGGTTTTCCTGCTTTCAGAGGAGGGCCATTCCGTTACATCGATAGCTTAGGGGCGGCAGTGGTTGTTGAGAAGCTGCAAGCCTATCAGGCGAGTTTGGGTGAGCGCTTTAGTCCTGCGCCGAGCTTATTAAAGTTGGCAGAGAGTAAGAAAAGCTACTATTAGCTTAGCTTTGAAGTATTGCCAATGCTATTGCTGTGATAGCTTTGCTTTACACTCAATACTAAAATAACGAGGTTGTTTCTTATCAAGTTGCATGGCAGTTAATTGTCCGCCCCAGACACAGCCGGTATCAAGAGAGAAAGCATTCTTTTTTTGGGTGCAGCCCAGTGTTGACCAATGGCCAAATACAATACGGGTGCCTTTGTTTTTGCGTTTGCGCAGTTTGAACCAAGGGACTAATTCTTCAGGTTGATTTTCTGGTGCGCCTTTGGCGTCTAAGTCTAGTGCGCCGTCTTCAGTGCAGTAACGCATGCGAGTAAGACAGTTGATAATAAAGCGATGACGATCAATGCCGCTGAGTTTATCTGACCACTGTGATGGGGTGTTGCCATACATACCAGCCAATAACTTTTTGTATTGTTTGTTTTGCAGCTGTGTTTCAACTTCTTTAGCATGCTTAAGCGCATCTTGTAGTGTCCACTCGCGTGGTAATCCTGCATGCACCATGGCGTAGCCTATATCCTGATCATAATGCATCAGTGGGCGGTGGCGTAACCAGTGTAGTAGCTGCTCTTTGTCTTTAGCGTTGAGTATTTCATGCAAAGTGTCTTTGCTATTGAGTTCACGCTGGCCAGCAGCAGTCGCCAATAGCGATAAATCATGATTGCCGAGTACGGTAATTGCAGCGTCACCGAGTTCATAGACAAAACGTAGGCAGCCGAGTGAGTCAGGGCCTCGGTTAACTAAGTCGCCACAAAACCATAGTTGGTCCTTATTGCGATTAAACTCGATAAGCTTTAGCAGTTTTTGTAAGTCGGCGTAACAACCTTGCAAGTCGCCTATTGCATAAACAGCCATCGTGCTAGATCTCCGATAGCTGAGACAAGTGCTGCATTGCGTGCATATTGCTAAATGAGCTTTTCGTCAGAATGGGTGAGGCAAGGGCTGTTTGCTCAATGTAAGGTGCGAGGCGCTGATAGCACAAACTCCGGAATTTCAGCATCAAATGGATTGCCGTCTTCATCGACCATCTGATAACTGCCGCCCATAGTGCCAACGGAAGTTTCGATAATAGTACCACTGGTATATTGATAGCTTTCACCGGGTAGGATATCCGGCTGTTCCCCAACGACGCCTTCACCGCGAACCTCTTGTACTTTGCCATTGGCGTCAGTAATAACCCAGTGGCGAGTGAGTAGTTTGGCGCTGCAGAGTCCCTCATTGCGAATGGTGATGGTATATGAGAATACATATCGATTCTCATCAGGTGCAGATTGAGAGTCAATATAGTTGGTTTCTACATCGACAATTATAGAGCCTGCTTTTTGCTCTGACATTATTGGTTTACCCCCATATGCTACTGCCAAGGATTGCAGCGAACATCATATATTCCTTGTTCGCGCTAGTATAACCCGGCAAGTGGCGTTGATAAAAGTATCGAGTTTAGGTTTATCCAAGCTATTTAGTGGCGAGTTAAGTTACTGGCCTAAGAGTGTTGTTTACTAAGGGCAACAAATGCCTCAATTGAAAGCTGCTCTGGCCTTATGCCGGGATCGATACCGCAGTTTTTGATTGCTGTGTCACTTAGCAGGCCTTTTAGGTTGTTTTTCAATGTTTTTCGGCGTTGTTGAAAGGCTTGTTTAACAACTTGTGAGAAATATGCGTAATTATCTGCCATTATACCGGGTTGCTGGTGCGGTTCGAGTTTGACAATTGCCGAGTCGACTTTTGGCGGTGGGTAGAAACAGCCAGGCTTAACGATAAATAGAGGGGTTACATTGCAATGATATTGTAACATGACACTTAAACGGCCATAGTTAGAGGTGCCTGGGGGCGCTGCCAGACGGTCAACCACTTCTTTTTGCAGCATAAAGTGCATATCCCGAATATAGTCGATATAGCTTAACAAATGAAATAACAGTGGTGTCGAAATATTATAAGGCAAATTGCCAACAATGCGCAGTTTACTGCCGTTGCGAGGGATTTGTTGAAAGTCAAAAGCCAGGGCGTCAGCCTCAAAGATATGGAGTTTTTCAGTAGCTTGTGGTAATGCCTTCAGTTTTGGCACGAGATCTCTGTCCAGCTCGACAGCATAGAGCTTGTTCAAGGTTTGCATAAGTGGTGTAGTCATTGCGCCCAGTCCTGGACCAATCTCAACAACCGTATCTTGCTCTTTCGCAGCGATCGCACTGATAATTTTATTGATAATGTTCTTATCGGTTAAAAAATTTTGGCCAAAACGTTTGCGTGGCGTATGCTGTTTCATGATTGTCGAATATTTATTGTTGTGCCGCACACTTGGGCAGAGGGCTATGCATTTGGCTGGCAATTTCAAATGCCTCTTTGAGGCTGCTGGCATTGGCTTGGCCTGTACCTGCCAGTGCTAGTGCCGTGCCGTGATCGACGGAGGTGCGTATAATTGGTAAGCCCAAAGTGATATTGATTGCTTCTCCAAAGCTAGCGTATTTGATAACAGGCAAGCCTTGATCATGGTACATTGCTAATATTGCATCATGCTGTTCTGTTACTGCTGGCGTATAAATAGTATCCGCCGATAGTGGGCCGTTAATTAAAAAGCCCTGTTGTTGCAGGGATTCGATTAATGGCGCAATAACCTCGATCTCTTCCCGGCCTAAGTGACCACTCTCACCTGCATGCGGGTTCAGTCCTGCGACTGCAATGCGGGGCTGGGCAATTCCGAATTTGTTCTGCAAATCTTTATGCAGTGTTAACAAAACCTGCTTGAGACTGTCTTGCGTAATTGCCGCGCTGACTTGTTGTAGAGGAAGATGTGTGGTCGCTAAGGCAATGCGTAAAGTTTTAGAGGCTAGCATCATCACAGCTTGGCTATTGGTTAACTCGCCTAACAATTCAGTGTGACCAGTAAAAGCAATGCCAGCATCATTAATCACACTCTTTTGGATAGGGCCAGTGGTGATTGCATGACAGGTTTTATTTTGGCAGGCGGCAACCGCTTGTGTGATCGTGCTTAGCACATAGTCAGCATTTTGCGGGTTGAGTACCCCAACCTCAACAGGCACCGCCAGCGGCATATGTAATACGGTTAAGCGGCCAGGCTGATGAGGGTTGATGTTTGTTGGATCGAAGTCGACAAGCTCAATATCCAGGTTTAACATGGCTGCTCTTGCTTGCAATAAGTGCTTATCTGCTATTGCCACTGGCAAGGCAGGTAACGCGTATTGCGCTAACTGCAATGTGATATCAGGACCTATGCCCGCAGGCTCCCCTGGAGTAATAGCAATCGCGTTTACGGCGTTCATTCTATGTTTGTCGCATGCTGTTATTAGATACGGATATCAATATAAGCTTCGTCGCGAATTCGTTTTATCCATAAATCTTCTTCAACCTGGGCTTTGCGCATAAAGATTTTGCCGTAAGCTTGATCTAGTTCAAGCTCCATCGTTTTGTCAAAGTCACGAGTGCCTATGAGTTCCATAATATGCCAGCCAAACTGTGTTTTGAAAGGTTCGCTGACTTTGTTTTTGGGCAGGCTGAGCAAAACATCAGTAAATTCTTTTACAAATGTACCCGGTTCGCTCCAGCCAAGGTCGCCACCTTTGCTGGCTGTGCCGCTATCGGTCGAGTGTTCATTAGCTAGTTTGGTAAAAGGCGTGCCGTCGAGAATATCCTGTCGTATTTGAGTGATTTTCTTGTGAGCGCCTGCATCATCGAGTATGGCATTCTGTTCAATTAAGATATGTCTGGCACGGTATTGTTTAACGACAGTGCGCTCAATGCCTTTGGTGTCGCGCAAGTAGAGTATATGGATTGCGCGTGACGAATATATCGGCTTGGAGAATTCTTTGATATTTAAATTAGCGATATCTTTGGTAAAGATAGCGGGTAAGGCGTTCAAGCTAGTCCAACCTAAGTCACCGCCATTTGCTGCATTGCGACCATCTGATTCGGCTTTTGCCAGATCCGCAAAGTCTTTGCCAGCAAGCAGGTCTTGGTAAATTTTTTCGGCTTTTTGTTCCGCAGCGAGTTTCGTTTCTTCATCACTTTCCTCAGGGATAGAAACTTGAATCAGTGAGAGTAAGTATTCGACATCTGGTTTTTGACTTTGTTGGTTGGCAATATAGTCTCTTAGTTCCTGGTCAGAAACGGTAATACCTCGATAGACCAAGCCTTGGGTGATACGTTTAATGACCAGTTCTTTGCGTAACTCTTCACGTAGCGCAACATAGTCGATACCATCGTTAATGACTTTTTGTCGATACTGCTCTAACGATAAGTTTTTCGAGGCACTGATTCTGCGCAGAGCTTGATTTAACGTTGTATCATCAATTGTGATGCCACGCTTGCGCGCTTCTTGTAATTGCAATTCGGTAATAATTAAGTGTTCGAGGATCTGTCGGTTAAAGATATCTTCTGCTGGAAACTGCCTACCAGCGCGGGCATTGGCTTGGATGCGTTGTTTTTCTTCGACAAGCTCGCTACGTAAGATAATACCATCATTGACCACTGCAATAATGCCGTCGAGTGGCTTATTGATTTCGGCATGGGCCAAGTTGATAACCAGACTCAATAAGCTCAGTTTAACGATGGTTGGCGTCAATACTCCCAGAGTTTTAAGGCTATCTGCAAAAACGCTGTTTATCACTAGCTTCATAACTTTGTACCTATCTTTAAAATTAATATGGGTCTTTATAACCCAAAATATCTTTTTCCAATAACTGTCCTAGGTTTTGGCCAAGACCGCCAAAGCCTTTCAAGCTTAATTGAAAATAAATGCCTCTATCAGTCTCGAAATCATCAGCGATGCCGTTATTCAATGTGCTGTTGTCATCAGTGATATATTCACGTGAAACAATCCGCAAAGCATAACAGCAGCTTTCGTACTCCAGACCAAAAAAGCGTTCTAAATCAACCTCATTTTCAATATCATAATTCCAACGTCCAACTGCCGACCAGCGCTTGCTGATTGGCCAGCTAAAAGAGGCGTCCGCTTGTTTTAGCTGATCCCGCCGTAACCGGTAAGCCAGGTTCAGTAAGCGGTTATCGCCTGCCTGGTAACGTAAGCGGAATAACTCTTTGTCTGTTTCACGCCGCTCTGGGTTCCATTCAGCAGTAAATGTTGTGCTCCAGTGCCGACTGAAATTATATTTAATTTCAGCAATTATATCAGAGCGATCTTCCTCAATTGTGGCGCCATTGGCGGCTAATGTCACCCGACGGTCCTTATTGAAGTATATTTGGCCGATACTGGCCCGCAGTACTTCCGCGCCGGAGCTGCGTTGTAGAATACGGCTGCTCAGCGCTAATGACAGCTGCTCAGCATCACCTACCCGGTCAGCGCCGACAAAGCGGTTTTCGACAAATAGCTGGGCAAAATTGAAATCTGGCTGGCGTGTATCAAACACCGGGATGTCATTCTGCTCCCGAAATGGCGTTTTGAGCAAAAATAGCCGTGGTTCTAGTGTTTGTAAAAAACGCTGCTCGCTGCCAAAGCTTCGCTCAAAGAATAGGCCGCTATCCAGGCTAAAGCTCGGTACGCTGCGGTCAATATCATCTGGCTGGCTGGGGTCGCTGAAATTATCGAGTCGATATTGGGTATGACGGGCACTGATGGCTGGGGTGACAAACCAGCCGGCGGCGCCTATTGGCCAGCTCAGCCGGGATCGCAGGTCAAAGCGGTCAGCGGTTATACGCTCAGCATGGTCAAAGCGTGTAAAGCTGCTGTGGATATCAATATCCATATTGCGCCAGAGCTCAGGGTAGTTGCCAGCGAGCGTGAAGGTGGGCAATAAGCGGTATGGCCGACTGTTGCTGGGAATGGCATCATCAACTGTCTCGTAAGTGAGTACACGTGTCTGAAAAGACCAGTGAGGCCAAGTCCCCGTTAAACGGGCGTCACGAGGTAAGTGTGAGACGCTGGCGGTACTTAAGCTGTTGCTGAAGTCGTCAAAGTATTCAGCGTCAGATACGGCACTGGCATCTATGCGGGTTTGCCAGTGGCTGTCGAGCCTGCCCTGGTGGCCGATTTGGTAGAGCCAGCGTTTATTGTCAATATCCGGGCCTGGGGCTTTATCATCTAAGAACTCGGTATTGAGTGTAGAGCGACTCCAGCGGTTCAGATAGCGCCACTCAGTATCGAGTTTAAGCCCGCGTCGGCTCATATTGTGTGGTGTAATGGTGGCGTCAGCTTGAGGGGCAATATTCCAATAGTAAGGCAGGCTGAGTGTAACGCCACGGCGATCAGAATCTTCAATGCTGGGCACCAGAAAGCCTGATTTGCGCCGATCATCAATAGGAAAGCTAAAGCCAGGAAAATAAAAAATAGGGACACCCTTGAAGCGTAATCGCATATGTTTGGCGGTGCCAATGCCGGTATTGTGATTGAGCTTGATTTGCTTGGCTCGAAATAGCCAATCCATATCATCAGGTGAGCAGGTCGTATAAGAGGCATTATTGAGTATGGTGGTATTGTCGCTATTGCGAATAATCTTATCTGCTGTGCCGGTGGCATGGCTTTTATCGATAAAATAATGGGCCTGTTCGAAAGTACCTGTTTGTTGTTCACCCGTAAACGCGATCAGTTGATCACTGCGCATACGCATATCGGGGTTCCAGACCAGTACACTGCCACTTAAAGCCAGACGGCCAGCTTTGGCGTCATAATGTGCTGTGTCGGCTGTGATCAGCTCATTGGTTTTTTCAATCAGCACATTGCCGATGAGTTTGGAGATGTGTTCAGAGACCATCTCCACCTGATCAGCGCTAACAAACATATCTTCACCTTGTGGGGGCTTATTCGAGATTTGTTCGGCAATGGCAGTCGGTGTCAATGGGAAAAAGAAATCAGGGTCGCTACACAGCGCCCAGCGCGGGTCGTTGCTGGCCAGTGCTGGCAGCGTTGCTCCAGTTGTCCCGGCGATCAGTAGTGCGGCGAACAGTTTTAACGGTTGCAGGTTTGGCAGCCCTTTCATTACTAAGGTATCAGCAGTAAAAAAGGTTGCTAGTTTACCTGAAAAAGCGCTTGAGCGTTGCAATGAAGCTAGTGGAGAGGGCTGAGAGTTGAATAATTATATGACGGCTTAAGGCGTTGTAGTGAGTTCAGGGCTTGAGTATCAGGTGGCCAGAATCAGTTAATTGCCTGGTTCGTGAGTTCACCGTGCAATATCAACTCAAACCCCTGATATTGCACGGAAAGGTAAAACAATAAAAGCAGGCTTACCAGCCAGTCACTTCTGCGATGGCATCGCCGAGTTCGGCCGGCGAGCGTACTGTTTTCACGCCTGCTGACTCTAAGGCAGCAAACTTTTCAGCAGCAGTGCCCTTACCACCAGAAATAATTGCGCCGGCATGGCCCATACGTTTGCCTGGCGGTGCGGTAACCCCCGCAATATAGGAAACAACAGGCTTACTGACATTACTCTTGATGTATTCCGCAGCTTCTTCTTCAGCGGTACCACCGATTTCGCCTACCATAATAATGGCTTCGGTTTGAGGGTCTTGCTCAAATAGGCTGAGGGCATCGATAAAGTTAGTTCCTGGGATTGGGTCACCGCCAATACCGATACAGGTGCTTTGGCCAAAGCCCTTATCAGTGGTTTGCTTAACGGCTTCATAGGTTAGCGTGCCGGAACGCGATACAATGCCAACCTTGCCTGGTTGGTGAATATAGCCTGGCATAATGCCAATTTTACATTCGCCTGGGGTGATAATGCCCGGGCAGTTAGGGCCAATCAGTCTTGAATTGCTGTTATCAATTGCGACTTTGGCATCTAGCATATCCAGTGTCGGAATACCCTCGGTGATACAAACAATTAACTCAATGCCCGCATCAACGGCTTCAAGAATTGAGTCTTTACAAAAAGGTGCAGGTACATAAATGACACTCACTGTTGCACCTGTTTCTTTAACAGCATCATTTACGGTATTGAAGACAGGCAGGTTTAGATGGGTTTGTCCACCTTTGCCTGGTGTGACGCCACCAACCATTTTAGTGCCGTATTCGATAGCTTGTTCACAATGAAAAGTGCCTTGCTTACCGGTGAACCCTTGGCAGATAACTTTTGTGTCTTTATTGATAAGTACGCTCATAATTTACTCCAAATGTCGTGCCCGGTTCAGGCTTGGTTAAGGGCAGCAATAATTTTTTGAGCTGCATCTGTCAAGTTGTCGCCAGCGATAACATTGAGGTCGCTGTCATTTAGTATGCGCTTGCCATTTTCAGCATTATTGCCTTCCAGGCGTACAACAACCGGTACTGTCACGCCGACTTCTGTCACAGCTCCCAGGATACCTTCGGCAATTAAGTCGCAGCGCACAATGCCGCCGAAGATATTGACCAAGATGCCTTTGACATTACTGTCAGATAAAATAATTTTGAAAGCTTCAGTAACGCGCTCTTTGGTCGCGCCACCACCAACATCAAGGAAGTTAGCAGGTTCGCCACCATGTAGCTTGATAACATCCATTGTGGCCATGGCTAAACCGGCACCATTGACCAGACAGCCGATGTTGCCATCCAGCGCGATATAACTTAAGTCCCATTCCTTGGCATGAGTTTCACTGGCGTTTTCCTGGCTGGTATCACGCATTTCTTCAATCGCTGCTTGGCGATACAGCGCGTTTTCGTCTAGATTAATTTTGCCGTCTAAACACAACAGGTCGCCTTCTTGTGTAATCACCAGTGGATTAACTTCTAACAGAGCCAGGTCTCTTTCGACGAATAACTTGCCCAAGCCGGTTAAAATTTTGCTGAACTGTTTAACCTGATTACCATTGAGCCCCAAGCCAAAGGCTAATTCTCGACACTGATAAGGCATTACACCAACCAATGGGTCAACAGTTGCTTTTAAAATTTTCTCAGGCGTTTCAGCGGCGACTTTTTCAATTTCAACACCGCCTTCTGTTGATGCCATAAAGACAACGCGTTGAGTGGCGCGGTCAATGACAGCGCCTAAGTAAAGCTCTGTGCCGATATTACAAGTCTCTTCGATTAAGACTTGATTGATAGGTTGTCCGTCTGCACCAGATTGATAAGTTACCAAGCGAGTGCCCAGCATATCACCAGCGATTTTAACGGCTTCATCAATACTGTCAGTGAGTTTTACGCCGCCGGCTTTACCGCGGCCACCAGCGTGTACTTGTGCTTTGATCACCCAACGTTCTGTGTTTAAAGTAGCGATAGCATCTTTAACCTGGTCGGCATTATCGACAACTTTGTTATTCGGTACAGGAATGCCATATTCGGCAAATAACTGTTTAGATTGATATTCATGTAAATTCATAATGTGATCCTTAATGACATAATACGTAAGGTTGAGATCAATTGCGTTTGGCCTGAACGGTGTGGATAGGTCTACCATGAGCTGATAATGCCGCTTCATGGACAGACTCAGAGAGTGTGGGGTGTGCAAAAACAGTCATTGCCAGATCTTCGGCTGTTGCATCAAACTCCATAGAGATAACAGCTTGTGCAATAAGCTCAGAACTGTGTGCGCCAACAATATGCACGCCTAGCACACGGTCAGTCTTCGCATCTGAAAGCAGCTTCACCAGGCCATTAATATCGCCACTGGCGCGTGCGCGACCGCAGGCGGCGAATGGGAAGCTACCAACATTATACTCAATGCCAGCGGCTTTGAGTTCTTCTTCGGTTTTGCCGACCCAAGAAATTTCAGGGTGTGTGTATATCACAGAAGGGATGGTGTCATAGTTAACCTGAGCATGTTCGCCAGCAATAATTTCTGCAACCATCATACCTTCTTCTGAGCCTTTGTGCGCTAACATAGGCCCACGTACCACATCACCAATGGCATAAACGCCTGGAATATTGCTACGACATTGCTCATCAACATGGATAAAGCCACGTTCATCGAGTAGCAAGCCTGCGCTTTCATCAAACAGGCCATCTGTATTGGGACGGCGACCAACAGCGACGATTAATTTGTCGAAAATCTCTTTATGAGTGCCGTCTTTGTCTTGATATTCAACTTCCACTTGTTGACCTTGGACTGCTGTACCGGTTACCCGTGTGCTGAGACGGATATCCAGACCTTGCTTTTTGAAAAGCCTAAGGCTTTCTTTGGCGATTTGTTTATCTGCCATCATCAAGAAGTTGTCCATGGCTTCTAAGATGACCACTTCGGCGCCCAGACGACGCCAGACACTGCCAAGCTCTAAGCCAATGACACCCGCACCAATAACGCCTAGTTTCTTGGGGACCTCATCAAATTCGAGCGCGCCAGAAGAGTCTACAATCAGCTTGTCAGAATAGGGTGCCGCTGAGATTTCGATAGGCACGGAGCCAGAGGCGATAATGATATTTTCAGCATCGACAACTTCGCTTGAGCCATCATTGGCACTGACTTCTATTTGTTTGTTGTCCAACAGTTTGCCATGGCCTTGTAGCCAAGTGATTTTGTTAGCTTTAAAAAGTTGCGCAATGCCGCCGGTTAAATTGCTCACAACTTTATCTTTGCGTGCCAACATTTGTTGCAGGTTAAGTGATGCGCCTGCTGTGTCCACGCCATGCTCGGCAAACTCGTGTTGTGTCATTTCAAACAGATGGGAAGATTCAAGGAGCGCTTTGGATGGTATACAACCCACATTCAGGCAGGTGCCGCCTAGTGCTGGTTTGTCATTTTTACCGATCCACTTTTCAACACAAGCGGTTGTTAAGCCAAGTTGCGCACATCGAATTGCGGCAACATAACCTGCCGGACCCCCACCAACAACAACTACATCAAATTTTTTACTCATAAACTCCTCTACCGAAACGTGTGCAGTAGCTCCAAAAAAAATTGTGGTAATGCATAATGAATGCTTTTGTAGAAGTCATCCCATGCTTCTTTAAGAAAACACTTGGTTTTCTGATGCTATCAGCAAATACACATGGTTTGATGACAGCACGGCGGTGTTTCCTTGCCCCGCAAGCCCTGCTTGAATGTCTGTGTCAATATTGCACAACTCGATTCAAGTAAGGCTCAGTTTTTGTTATGTCTTGCTTACACGTCCAGCAGGATGCGTGCTGGATCCTCCAATAGTTCTTTAATGGCAACTAAAAACTGCACTGCTTCACGGCCATCAATAATTCGGTGGTCATAAGACAATGCCAAGTACATCATTGGGCGAATCACGACTTCACCGTTCTCAGCCACAGGGCGTTGCTCAATTTTATGCATGCCCAAGATGCCGCTCTGGGGTGGGTTGAGTATAGGTGTTGAAAGTAGTGAGCCAAAAATGCCACCATTAGAAATAGTGAATGTACCACCAGTCATCTCGTCAATTGACAGGCTGCCGTCTTGGGCTTTTTGGCCATAAGCGACAATATTCTTTTCGATATCAGCCATGCCCATTTGTTCGGCATTACGTAGTATAGGGACAACCAGGCCGCGAGGTGATGAGACAGCAACGCCTACATCATAGAAGCCATGGTAGACAATATCATTCCCATCAATTGAGGCATTGACCGCTGGGAAGCGTTTTAAGGCTTCGACAGAAGCTTTGACGAAGAACGACATAAAACCTAGTTTAGCGCCATGTTGCTTTTCAAAGCGTTCTTTGTATTTGGCGCGTAGCTCCATCACCGGTTGCATATTGACTTCATTAAATGTGGTTAAGATGGCAGCATTGGCTTGTGCATCTAACAAACGTTCGGCGATACGCGAGCGTAAGCGTGTCATTGGGACACGTTTTTCAGTACGAGCACCGCTTGCCTCGACAATGTCAGTTGTTGCACTTTCTGAGCTGGGTTTATTATCTGTGGCCGGAGTGGCAGGCTTATTGGCAACAAATGCCAATACATCTTCTTTGAGTATTCTACCGCCTTTGCCGGAGCCACTAATTTGTTTGGGGTCAAGATCGTGCTCAAGCAATAGTTTGCGTACCGCAGGGCTTAATGCCGGGTCGTCCTCAGTATTGGCAGCGGCTGCAGTGTTATCTGCAGGGCTGGCAGCGGCGGCTGGCTGTGTTTGAGCCGCACCGGGTTCCAAGATGGCGATAAGTTGTTGTGCCGTTACAGTGTTCCCTTCGGTCTGGACGATCTCTTTGAGTACGCCATCCTCTGGTGCCGGTACTTCCAGCACAACTTTATCGGTTTCAATGTCGACCAGATTTTCATCGCGACTTACATTATCACCGGGTTGCTTGTGCCAAACCGAAATAGTAGCGTCAGCGACGGATTCGGGTAGCGTTGGAACCTTTACTTCTATGGACATGGGTTTATCTCTTACTCTCTTTTATAGTCACATTATCTTCGACGAATAAAGCTGCTAAATTTTACCTTAGTTTACAAAGGTACTAAAGAATTTAGGCAAAGGCATCTTCGACCAGTTGTTTCTGTTGTTGTAAATGCAATGAGGCATAACCAACCGCTGGTGAAGCTGAGGCGGGTCGGCCAGCATATTGCAGGTATAAGTTCTCTTTTAACAAAGTGCGAATGTGGTGTTGGCTCGAATACCACGCACCTTGGTTTAAGGGTTCTTCCTGGCACCAAATAACCTTGGAAACATTAGGGTATTTCTCGAAGATAGATTTTAATGCGGCTTCAGGAAAAGGGTAGAGCTGCTCAATACGGACAATAGCCACGTCTTCACGTTGATCGCTGTCGCGCTTATTGGCCAGGTCATAATAGACTTTGCCGGAGCAAAGAATGATGCGTTCAACCTTGTCGATTTTGGCATGACGATCATCCAGAACGGGATGAAAACTGCCTTCTGACAAGTCTTCCAGAGAGCTGACCGCTTGCTTATGGCGCAATAAGCTTTTTGGTGACATAACGATCAGTGGCACACGCCATTGGCGTATGGCCTGACGGCGCAGCATATGAAAGGCTTGTGCGGGCGTGCTGGGTACGCAGACCTGCATATTGTGTTGAGCGCATAGTTGCAGAAAACGCTCTAAGCGTGCTGAGGAGTGCTCCGGGCCCTGGCCTTCATAGCCATGTGGCAAGAGCATGGTCAGGCCGTTAAAGCGCCCCCATTTTTGTTCGCCTGAACTGATAAATTGATCAATCACCACCTGGGCGCCATTGGCAAAGTCGCCAAATTGAGCTTCCCAAATGACCAAGCTGTGTGGATCATTGGAGGCATAACCGTACTCAAAGGCCAGCACAGCCACTTCTGAGAGTAATGAGTCAATTACCAGAAAGTTGGCTTGCTCGTCAGAGATATTGCGTAGCGGGATATAGCTGCTGCCATTGCGTTGATTATGTAACACCGCATGACGATGAAAGAAGGTACCTCGACCACAATCCTGGCCACTGATTCTCACAGGGTAGCCATCGGTCACTAATGTTGCATAAGCCATCGTCTCAGCAAAACCCCAGTCGATAGGCAGGCTGCCAGCGGCCATTTTTTGGCGATCGCTCATGATTTTGGCAACGCGGGGGTGTAGATCCAGCCCATCGGGGAAGCTCAATAAGCGTTCATTGACTTGGCGAATATGCTCCAGTGATGCTTTGGTCGTGCAGGGTTCTGTCCAGTCTTTGTGGAAGTACTTGGTCCAATCCACAACAAATTTTTTCTCATCATCGCTCATTTCCGTTAGTGCGCGTTGCACTGACTTGCCAGCATCTAATGTATCACGGTAGTGACGGTTGATTGCATCAACCTCGGCCGAGTTCAATATGCCTTCGCCAATAAGCTGGTCAGCATATTTTTTGCGGGTTGTTGGCAGTTTTTTGATCTTTTGATACATCGAGGGTTGGGTTGCTGAAGGCTCGTCCGCCTCGTTGTGGCCATGGCGACGATAGCAAACCAGATCAATGACAATGTCTTTTTGGAACTTCATGCGATAGTCCAGCGCCAGCTGGGTAATAAAAATCACCGCTTCCGGATCATCGCCGTTGACATGAAAGATAGGGGCGGTCACCATTTTGGCAACATCGGTACAATACAGTGTTGAACGGGCATCCTGCTGATTGCTGGTCGTGAAGCCAATCTGGTTGTTAACCACAATATGCACTGTGCCTTTGGTAGAGTAGCCGCGAGACTGTGACATATTGAATGTCTCCATGACCACACCTTGTCCGGCAAAAGCAGCATCACCATGGATCGAGATAGGTAATACCTGTTGGCCGTTTTTATCTTTGCGGCGGTCTTGTCGTGAGCGTACCGAGCCCAGTGCAACGGGTGAAACAATTTCCAGGTGTGACGGGTTAAACGCCAGGGTTAAGTGGGTGGTGCCACCCGGTGTTGCAACATCTGATGAAAAGCCCATGTGGTACTTAACATCGCCTGAGTAGTCACTGCCCAGGGCCATTTGTGTGCCTTCAAATTCACCAAATAAGTCAGCGGGCTGTTTGCCCATAATGTTAACCAGCACATTTAAGCGTCCGCGGTGAGCCATGGCAATCACGACTTCTTTGGTACCCTGTGAGCCACCACGCTGGATCAACTCATTGAGCATTGGGATCAGGCTTTCACCACCCTCGAGTGAGAAGCGCTTTTGCCCAACATATTTTGTATGTAAGTATTTTTCCAGGCCTTCGGCTGCCGAGATGCCTTCGAGTAAACAGGTTTTTTCTTCTGCTGTGAAGCTAGGTTTACAACGTGCGGTTTCAAGTCGTTGTTGAATCCAGGCTTTTTCTTCAGAGTCGGTGATGTACATATATTCAGCACCCACCGAACCACAGTAAGTTTCATTCACGATTTCCAGAATAGTGGCCAGACTGGCTTTCGATGGGCCCTGCAAGGTACCGGTAGCAAACTCGCTGTCTAAATCAGCCATACTGAGTTGGTGGTGGCGTAGGCTTAAGTCTGGGATATCGGCAGCATTATGTAACTCTAGCGGATCTATTTTGGCGTGCTGGTGGCCACGAAAGCGATAAGCATCAATAAGTTCAAAGACTTTTTCTTGTTTTCTTTCATGTTCTAAGGCTTCAATGCTTTTGGTATTGCTATTGCTGCTACCGTTGAGGGCCGGATGCTTAGCAAGCTCTCGAAAGTAATGACGTATTTCAGAGTGTGGGATATCCTGATGGGCGCCGTTAGCTTTCGGTAAGTTGGAGAAGAAATCACGCCAGTTTTGCGCAACGCTGCTAGGGTCACGTAAGTATTGTTCATAGATTTCTTCTAAGTAAGCGGCGTTGTTGCCTGCAAAGTGAGAGCTTGCAAGCAGGCTTGCCATGCTTGCATCAAAGTTACGTCGTGTGCGCATTTTTTGCGATCAGCCTCCAGCTAAAGCGTTAGTGAAATCAGGGTTTTTCAGCCTTCTAGTCGTGCGCCCATTATACGTGAGAGAGACACTTTGCTTAATAGCAATCAAGGCATAAGTCGCTAAATGTTTTGCGCTAAATGCCAGCGAGAAAACGATGATTTATTTCGGTGCTAAAAAAATAGTACTATGCACCAAAATATATCGGGATTAAATGGCGTAACTTGAATTTTAACGTGCCCCCAAGGTTTGGGGGCACTGATATGAGTGTCGTAACACTGTTGTGATAAGCACAATAGTCTGTTGCGCAGTGTTATTCAGACAGGTATGACTTTAGGCCAAGGCGGCAGTGACGGCATTGAAGATATCACTGATTCCACCGCTGCCAGCAACGGTTTTTAGCAAGTCTTTGTTGCTATAAAACTCGATCAACGGAGAAGTTTGTTCGTCGTAAACGGCCAGGCGACTTCGGACGGTTTCCTCATTGTCATCTGAACGGTGCTGCAGGCTGTCTTGGCACTTGTCGCATACACCTTCTTTGCTCGGTGGCGAAAAAAATACGTTAAATATTGCGCCGCAGCTAACGCAAGTGCGGCGGCCAGTAATGCGTTTGACGATTTCTTCAGGGTCTACCTCGATATGTACCACGGCATCAAGCGGTTGGTCTTGTTCTTTGAGTAAGGTTTCCAGAGCCTCTGCTTGTGATTGATTGCGCGGGAAACCGTCTAAAATAAAGCCTGTAGTGCTTTCAGGGCTGGCGAGCTTTTCCTTAATCATACCCAGAACAATTTCATCCGGGACCAATTTACCGGCATCCATCAAGACTTTGGCTTGTTTGCCAAGCTCTGTGCCGGCTGCCACAGCGGCGCGCAGTAGGTCCCCTGTGGAGATTTGTACAATGCCATATTTCTCCACAAGTAATTTAGCTTGAGTGCCTTTACCTGAGCCTGGGGCACCAAGAAGTATAATCCGCATAATCAATATTCCTGCTGGTTGGGGCGTGTCGGCTGAGGCTGTCTTGCGCGACAGCCGACACGCAACGAGTTAAATAATGGCTAACAATAAAATCGCGACAATATTAGTGATTTTAATCATAGGGTTAACTGCAGGGCCAGCAGTATCTTTATAAGGGTCGCCCACAGTATCACCAGTGACAGACGCCTTGTGGGCCTCTGAGCCTTTGCCGCCATGCGCTCCATCTTCAATGAGTTTTTTCGTATTATCCCAAGCGCCGCCACCAGAAGTCATTGAAATAGCAACAAAAATACCGGTGACAATGGTGCCAAGCAGCATGGCGCCCAGCGCAGAGAAAGCCGCTGCCTGGCCTGCTACCCAGTAAATGACAAAGTACATAATCACAGGGGCAAATACTGGCAACATCGAAGGTATGATCATCTCCTTGATCGCGGTTTTGGTCAGCATGTCGACACATCTGCCATACTCAGGGCGTGTACTGCCGTCTAAAATGCCGTTGATTTCTTTAAATTGGCGGCGTACTTCGAGAACCACCTGGCCACCCGCTCGACCAACAGCCAACATAGAAATAGAACTGAACAAATAGGGCAGTAAACCACCAATAAATAAGCCAATCACCACGAAAGGGTCTTGTAGCTGAAAGCTGACTTCAACGTCAGGGAAATAATGGCGTAAGTCTTCGGTGTAGGCGGCGAATAACACCAGTGCAGCCAAACCTGCAGAGCCGATAGCATAACCTTTGGTCACGGCTTTGGTGGTATTACCAACAGCATCCAGTGCATCAGTGGTTTTGCGCACTTCTTCGGGGAGTTCTGACATCTCTGCAATACCGCCAGCATTGTCAGTTACTGGGCCAAAAGCATCCAGTGCAACGACAATACCTGCCAGGGCTAGCATGGTTGTTGCGGCAATGGAAATACCATACAGGCCTGCGGTGAGGTAGGAGGCTATAATGCCGCCACAGATAACCAGCACAGGCAGCGCAGTTGCTTCCATGGAAATGGCTAGCCCTTGAATAATATTAGTGGCATGACCCGTGGTAGAGGCTTCGGCGACCAATTTGACTGGGCGGTGGTTAGTGCCGGTATAGTACTCAGTGATCCAGACAAGCAGTGCTGTGACCACTAGGCCTGTGACCGCGCACATAAATAAGGCCATACCTGAGATAGCCTGACTGCCAGATTCGAAACTGTTATCAAAGCCGACAAACCAATGGATCGTACCGGCAATCAGAATCAGCGAGAGCACGGCACTGGCAATAAAGCCTTTATAAAGGGCACCCATAATATTTTCGCTGGCACCCAAACGCACAAAAAAAGTGGCTATGACCGAAGCAATAATGCACACAGCGCCAATTAATAAAGGTAGCAACATCAGGCTTTCCTGTTCGGCACCGGTATAAAAAATGGCACCCAGCAGCATTGTAGCAACCACGGTAACAACATAGGTTTCAAATAAATCGGCTGCCATACCAGCACAGTCACCCACATTATCACCGACATTATCGGCAATCACAGCTGGGTTGCGCGGGTCATCTTCAGGAATATCGGCTTCAATTTTGCCTGATAAATCCGCCCCGACATCGGCCCCTTTGGTAAATATGCCGCCGCCTAAACGAGCAAATATAGAAATGAGTGAGGCGCCAAAGCCAAGGGCAACCAGCGCTTCCAAGATATGGCGTACATCGGCAGCATTTTGTGGGTCATAGACTTCGCGTAATATCATGTAATAGCCTGCAACCCCAAGTAGGGCTAGGCCGACAACCAGCATGCCGGTAATTGCACCTGACTTAAAGGCAATATCCAGTGCGGGTTTTAAGCCACTGCTGCGTGCTGCTTCAGCGGTACGGACATTAGCGCGAACAGAGACATTCATGCCGATATAGCCAGCAATGCCAGAGAGTATGGCGCCAATAAAGTAGCCTACCCCTACCCATATACCTAATGCAAAACAAAGCAGTATGCCCACAATAACGCCGACAATCGCAATGGCAGTGTACTGGCGGTTGAGATAAGCGCGGGCACCTTCCTGCACGGCACCGGCAATTTCCTGCATTCTGTCAGTGCCTGCCGGGGCAGATAAAACAGAACGAATTGCATAAACTCCATAAATCAGTGCTAGTGCACCACAAGCTAATACCAATAGATAAACATTGGACACCGTGTAAAACCCCCCATGCTAGTCATTATTAAACTGCTGTAAGTGCCAGATTGTAGCATTGCCGTTAGCGTTGTGAAATTAAGCTGAAGCTTAGTTCATGACGAATCTGGCTAAAGCAAGCAATATCTGGATGATATGCTGGGGAAATGTGTTGGTTGCAACACTGATTTGATATAAACACGTTATAATGAACCGCTGACAAGGGGATAAACCCTCAAGTCAAACATATACACTCAAACCGTAAACGGAGTAATGAAAAAACAATGTTGTTAGATAATTTAAGCCCGGGCGAGAGGCTGCCAGATGAAGTGAATGTGGTGATTGAGATCCCAGCCCATTCATCTGCGGTGAAATATGAAATGGATAAAGCAACAGGTGCATTTTTCGTTGATCGGTTTATGAGTGTCGCTATGTTTTACCCTTGCAACTATGGGTTTATTCCGCATACATTATCGGAAGACGGTGATCCGCTCGATGTTTTAGTGGTGACACCATCCCCGGTGATTAGTGGCTGTGTTATCAGCTGCCGCCCGATTGGGGTGCTGAATATGGTCGATGAGGCCGGTCCGGACGCCAAAATCATCGCCGTACCTTCAACCAATATCTATGCTATGTACGAGCGCATTCAGTCAACCGACGATTTACCGCTAGAGTTAATTGACCAGATTGCACATTTTTTCGAGCAGTATAAGACATTGGAAAAGAATAAGTGGGTTAAGATAGAAGGCTGGGCAGATGCCAGTAAAGCCAAAGCCCAGATAATTTCCAGCCTACAGCGTTATGTGCATATGAACGACCAGCAACAAGCTGCCAGTTAGTACCTTCTGTTCTTCGAATGCCCACTTGCCGACAGGCTTGTGAGCATTCGAGGTTTTGCTTGATGCAATAATCGTTGTAGGATAAGACATTCGCAAGCACAGGTGCCGGTTTAATTCCCGCAATGAATGGTTAATGGCTTATCACCAGCTCACACTACATGATCGCCAGCATGAATTACGCGTTTTCAAGTCACGCGCTATATTTGCTGCGATTGTTTGTTTGCTGGTCGTGGGAATCCTTGTTAGCCGACTTATGTATCTGCAAGTCGTTGGGCATGAAGTCTTTTCGACGCTATCGCAAAACAATCGATTACGCCTCAAATCTCTAGCACCTATACGCGGGCTTATCTACGATCGCCGTGGCCGTATTTTGGCAGAAAACGTGGCGAGCTATCGTTTGGAGATCACTCGTGAGGAAGTCGTTGATCTTGAAGCGACATTGCAGGCACTGCGTGGGGTTGTCTCTTTGAGTGATGATGAGGTGGCTCGCTTTAGACGTGCTCTAAAGCGCAAGCGTAAGTTTGAAGAAGTCCCGCTCAAGTTTAATCTCGATGATAATGAGGTGGCCGTTTTTGCCGTCAACCGACATCGTTTCCCTGGGGTGGACATTGCCGCTCGTCTGACACGGCATTATCCCTATGGGGCATCAACAGCCCATGTTTTAGGTTATATGGGCCGAATTGATGAGCAGGATTTGTTGAGCCTGGATGAAACCAATTACCGTAATACCAGCCATATAGGTAAGCTAGGCGTGGAGCGGGCCTATGAGGCTGAGCTGCATGGCCAGGTAGGTTTTAAGCAGGTTGAAGTGAATGTGCAGGGCCGGGAGCTGCGCGAACTGGAAAAACAGGCGCCTGTACCGGGTAAGAATATTTATTTGCATCTGGATATTGACCTGCAAATCGCTGCTGAAGATGCCTTGGGCGATAATGCGGGTGCTGTTGTGGCGATTGATCCGCAGACAGGCGGTGTCTTGGCGTTTGTGAGTAAGCCCAGTTATGACCCTGGCTTATTTATCCATGGGATCTCTACCCAAGATTATCAAGCACTCAGCACAGCAGAGGACAAGCCGCTGATTAACCGGGCCTTATCAGGCCAATATCCACCTGGCTCTACTGTTAAGCCAATGATCGGTTTGGCGGGTTTGGAGTATGGTCAAGCCACGATGAATGATACTGTTCATTGTAAGGGGTTTTACCGTTTACCCAATGATAATCATCGTTATCGGGACTGGAAAAAGCAAGGCCACGGTAAGGTGGGTGTGCAGGCTGCCATTGTCGAGTCTTGTGATGTGTTTTTCTACGATCTGGCATACCGCATGGGTATCGTGAAAATGTCAGGTTTTCTCAAACACTTTGGTTTGGGAGAGCGCACCGGTATTGATATTGCCGGTGAGAAGACCGGTATTCTGCCGACACCTGAATGGAAGTCTAAACGCTTAAAAATGCCCTGGTATCCAGGTGAAACCTTAATTGCCGGTATCGGTCAGGGGTATATGTTGGCAACACCTTTGCAGCTGGCGCATGCTACGGCGGCTTTGGCAGTAGGCAAACGTTATCAGCCACAGTTGACCGCTGCTTTGCAGGAAGCCGGTCAGGCACCTGAACAAATAAGTCCCGAGCTTTTGGGTGTACTACCGGTGAAAAATGCCGAGCACTGGCAGCAGATAAAGATAGCCATGCGCGATGTCTTGCACGGCGAGAAGGGTACCGCCAAGGCCTCGGCGAGAGGCGCAGATTATATCTATGCGGGCAAAACGGGGACTGCACAGGTGATTAGCATATCGCAGGATGAAGAATATGATGAAGACAAAATTGCCAAAAAGCATCGTGATCATGCCTTGTTTATTGCCTATGCGCCATTTGAAGCACCAAAAATAGCAATTGGTATTATTGTGGAAAACGGCGGCAGTGGTAGTTCAGCCGCTGCGCCTGTTGCCCGGAAAGTGTTTGATCGTTTTTTAAAAGGTAAGTCATAGCACTTATGTTTAGTAGCGAAGTCAAATCAGCAGAAGGTGAAAGCATTGCGCGTGAGATATTTAAAGCCTTACGTCTGGATCCTGCGCTATTAGTTCTTTTACTGTTGTTGATTAGCTTCGGGCTAGTGGTGCTGTACAGTGCTTCTAGTATGAGCAGCGCCATGTTGGTCCGCCAGGGTATTCGCTTAGGCGTTGCGTTTGTTGTTATGTTGGTTTTTGCACAGGTCTCCCCGCATAATCTGCGTTTATGGTCGCCTTGGCTGTATATATTAGGTATGGCTTGCCTGGTGGCCGTGATTTTTTTTGGGGTAAGCGGTAAAGGCGCACAGCGCTGGCTGGATCTGGGTATTATGCGCTTTCAGCCCTCTGAGCTGATGAAGCTGGTTGTACCAATGATGGTTGCCTGGTTCTTATCAACCAAAGGCTTTCCACCAGCCTTTCGGCATATCCTTATCGCAGGTATTGTTGTGATCATTCCTATGGGGCTTATTGTCAAACAGCC
Organism: Gammaproteobacteria bacterium; assembly: GCA_965230615.1. GTDB lineage: Bacteria > Pseudomonadota > Gammaproteobacteria > HTCC5015 > HTCC5015. The sequence continues at coordinate 2,520,467 of OZ246012.1, read as the reverse complement.
TGATTTGGGGACAGCACTGCTCGTGGGGAGTGCCGGATTTATTGGGTTATTTCTGGCAGGTATTCGGTGGCGGGTGTTGATTGCAGGTGCGGTTGCAGCATTGGCGATGATGCCTGTAATGTGGAATACCATGCATGCTTATCAGAAGCAGCGTGTGATGACTTTTTTAAATCCGGAAACAGACCCTTTGGGATCTGGTTATCATATTATTCAATCTAAAATTGCGATTGGGTCGGGTGGCGTATATGGTAAGGGCTGGTTAAATGGGACGCAGTCACAACTGGATTTTTTGCCGGAACGTTCAACCGATTTTATTTTCTCAGTATTAGCTGAAGAGTTCGGCTTGTTTGGCGTGTTGTTATTGTTGCTGATTTACACCTTTATATTGCTCAGGGGATTGCGCATTGCTGCCAGAGCCAGAGATAGTTACAGTCGAATAGTGGCAGGCAGTATTATTTTGACCTTTTTTGTGTATTTGTTTGTCAATATCGGTATGGTTACCGGCTTATTGCCGGTAGTAGGTGTGCCACTGCCACTGATTAGCTACGGCGGAACATCAATGGTTACGCTAATGGCTGGCTTTGGTATGTTGATGTCAATTCATTCTGATCGACGGTTTAATCCAGGTTAATGAAAAAAATTATATATAGCGTATTGGTAGTTGTATTTTTAATGCCTGTGCCAGCAGCAGCAACAGGTGCCTATTCAGACCGGCAAGATGTGCGAGGTTTCGTCAAGCAGCTTGCTGCAAAGCATCAATTCAACAGGGCAGAGTTGCTTGGCATGTTCCGCCGGGCCAAGCGTCAGGATAAGGTGCTCGAAGCCATGTCCAGGCCTGCAGAGCGCGTGCTGACCTGGGGTGAGTATCGTCCGATACTGGTCGATCAGAAACGTCGTGATGCCGGTGTTAAATTCTGGCGTGAACATGCAGGCTTGTTAGCGCAGGCTGAAAAAACTTACGGCGTACCAGCAGAAATTATTGTCGCAATCATTGGTGTTGAAACCCGCTTTGGACAATACACGGGTAAGTACCGGGTGTTTGATTCGTTAATTACCTTGGGGTTTGATGGTGAGCGACGGCAACCCTTTTTTCGTAAAGAACTCGAAGCGTTTTTGGTATTAGCCCGTGATGAACAGTTGGACCCCTTTGCCATCAAGGGCTCATATGCGGGTGCTATGGGGATGCCTCAGTTTATTTCCAGTAGCTATCGTGAGTATGCTGTAGATTTTGATAAAGATGGCAGGCGGGATTTATGGCAAAGCCCGGCGGATGTCATAGGTAGTGTTGCCAACTATTTCAAGCGTCATGGCTGGCGACAAGGTGAACCGGTTACCTTTATCGCGCAAGTACAAGGTGATGTCAGTGAGCTGGCGGTTGGCCGTGGCCGCAAAGGGTTAAAACCAAAACACTCTATTGCGAGCTTACAGCAGGCAGGTATTAGCGTTGGTGCTAAATTGCCACCTGAGCAAAATGCGACACTCATTTATTTGCAGGGCAAACAGGGTGACGAGTATTGGTTAGGGTTGAAAAACTTTTATGTGATTACTCGGTATAATCATAGTTCAATGTATGCAATGGCCGTCCACCAACTCAGTGGTATGATTAAGTCGGCCTACCAAAAGGGTCCACAGCATCAGGCAAGTCAGTAGTTATGCAATATTTAAGTCAGGTAGCGAAAGGCACGACGCTGCTATTATTGTTGAGTGCGTGTAGCATAAAAGATGGCCCGGGAGACCTGCGCCGTACGCATCAGGACCCTCGCTTGCAGCGTGAGGTGGTGCCGCGTGATGAGCCTCGTAGCAAAAGCGGTAATCCAGATTCTTATGTTGTGTTTGGTAAACGTTACTTTGTAATGCGCAGTAGTCACGGGTATAAAGAGCGTGGTATAGCCTCTTGGTATGGTAAAAAGTTCCATGGTCGCCGAACCTCAAGCGGTGAAACTTACAATATGTATGCGATGACAGCTGCGCATAAGACCTTGCCTTTACCAACGTATGTGCGGGTTACTAATGTGCGCAACAACAAAACCATTGTGGTAAAGGTGAATGATCGGGGACCTTTTCATGATGACCGCATTATTGATTTATCCTACAGTGCGGCTAAGCAAATTGATATGTTGCGTGACGGCACTGCAATGGTGGAAGTAACAGCGCTAAGACCGGGAGACAGTACAGCTGGCACCACAATAGGTTCGCAAAGTACAAAGCCAGCAAAAGACTGGCGTGATCAGTCACATTTAAGAAATCGTATTTATATTCAGGTTGGGGCATTCTCACTCAAAGATAATGCCAGACGCTTGATGCAGCGTTTAATGAATGCCCGCTTTACCAATGTGCAACTACTGCAAACTGAAGAGCCCGGTGTATTGTTGCACCGTGTCAGAATTGGACCATTACATAATGTTGCTGCCACTGATGCTGCAACACGTTGGTTGGATCAAAATGGTATCAGTGAGTATCAGATAGTTATTGAGTAAAAGTTTGGGAACAGCACAGCTAGCTGTTATTGTGTTGCGCCTCAAGGTAAAATAGATTTTTTAAATTGCAGGATAACGCTCTTTACTATGCCGCAATCAAGACACTTCTCTTTTGTATTCATTATATGGCTTCTATTGGTGAATTGGGCTCAACAAACAGTGGCCGATACAGCCGCTGTACCAGCAGCGCCCAGTATTGCTGCCAAGTCATATATTCTGCTGGATTTTCATAGTGGTGAAGTTCTAGCTGAAAAAAATGCTGATCAGCAACTAGAGCCTGCCAGTATTACCAAAATTATGACCGCTTATTTAGTCTTTGGCGCAATTCGGCGTGGCGAATTAGCCTTGGCTGATCAGGTGAAAATTAGCGAGAAAGCCTGGAAAAACCCAGGGGTAAGAGGCTGGATGAAAGGTTCGCGCATGTTTGCAGATGTAAATAGTATGGTGCGAGTTGAAGATCTGCTGCGTGGTTTAATCGTGCAATCAGGTAATGATGCCAGCATGGCACTGGCGGAACATTTGGCCGGTAGCGAAGAGGCTTTTGCTGAACGCATGAACTTAGCTGCCAAGCAGTTAGGCATGCAAAATAGTCAATTCAAAAATGGCACAGGCTGGCCGATGAAAGGCCACTATTCTTCAGCGCGTGATATTGCCCTGCTCAGCCGGGCGCTCATCAAAGACTTTCCTGATTTGTATAAGCTTTTTAGTGAACAAACATTCACTTACAACAAAATCAAACAACCCAACCGTAACGACTTGCTTGTCAGAGATGAAAGCGTTGATGGGATTAAGACAGGTTTTACACAGTCTGCTCGTTATTGTGTGGCGATTTCGGCAGCACGTAATGATATGCGTTTAATTTCAGTGATTATGGGGGCAGAAAGTGATAAGAGCCGCTTTCAGGCAAGCAGTAAACTGCTTAACTACGGCTTTCGTTTTTATGAGACACATCGCTTGTTTACTGCCGGGGATGTATTAAAAGAGGTCCGTATTTGGAAAGGTGATAGCGATAAGCTTAAGCTCGGCTTATATGATGATGTTTATATTACCATTCCACGTGGACAATATAGTAATTTAAAGCCATTACTGAAAATTAAAAAGTCAATTTTTGCCCCCATACAAAAACAAGATACGATTGGCACGATGCAGGTCCAACTGGATGGCCAGGCAATATATGAGGACTCACTCATTGCCCTGGACAATGTTGCCGAAGGTAATTTGCTGCAACGCTTTTCAGACCATGTTATGTACTTACTACAATGACAATTGCTTACTTAAATAATGAATATGTGCCACTAGAGGAAGCCAGAGTATCTGTACTGGATCGTGGCTTTCTGTTTGCTGATGGTGTTTATGAAGTGATACCCGTCTATGGCGGGCGGCTATTTCGCCTAGACGAGCATTTGCAGCGTTTGCAGAATAGCTTGGATGGTATACGTCTGGAAAACCCTCTGTCGCAATCGCAATGGCAAACAGTATTACGTCGTGTTGTGGCTGACAATGGTGGTGGTGAGCAATCTGTTTATTTGCAAGTGACTCGGGGAGCCGCCGCGATACGTGAGCACGCTTTTCAAAAAAATGTACAAGCAACAGTATTTGTTATGAGTACACCTCTACGTTCGCCAAGTAATGACTTGCTTGAATCGGGTGCCAAGCTGATCATAATGCAGGATATTCGCTGGCAGTATTGTCATTTAAAAACAATCGCATTATTGCCAAATGTTTTGATGCAGCAAGCAGCGAAAGAGCAAGGTGTTGATGAAGCCATTCTTATTCGCGATGGCAATGCAACTGAATGTACGGCAAGTAATTTTTTTCTTGTCAAAGACCAGCTTATTATTACCCCGCCAAAGAGCGATCAACTATTGCCAGGTATAACGCGTGATTTGCTGTTGGAGTTGGCTCAGCAGCATGCTATGCCCTATGAAGAACGTACCGTTGCAGAGGCCGAGCTACATACGGCTGATGAAATATGGATCAGCAGTTCCAGTAAGGAAGTTGTACCGGTTACGCGCTTAAATGACAAGCCTGTTGGCAATGGTGTGCCAGGCGAGTGCTGGCGTCAAATGCTGATGCATTATCAAGCATATAAACAGCAACTTATCCTTGGTGCAGCCAATTAATACTGATATAGGTTCAGCTGTATGACAGATAAACAAGAGTCGGCTATTGAGTTTCCTTGTGAGTTTCCAATTAAAGCCATGGCCAAATCGATGGTGGGAATTGAAAATAAAATTTTGGCAATTATTCAAGCACATGCGCCTGAGGTTAACGAGGGTGCTATGCGCACCACGGCGAGCAGCAAAGGTAAATATGTTAGCGTCACTATCACTATTAATGCACAAAGTCAGTTACAGCTGGATAATATCTATGGTGACCTTACCCGTGACCCGAATGTATTGATGGCATTCTAAACAGATATATCTTTATGGCTAACTCACTACGTGTATCAGATCTGGGTTTACAGGACTATCAGTTAGTATGGGATCAGATGCAGCATTTTACACGCAGCCGTGATAGTAATGCAGTCGATGAATTATGGTTTGTGGAGCATCCTGCTGTTTATACTCAAGGTGTAAGTGGTAAGGCCGAGCATATTTTAGATGCACATAATATCCCTGTGGTGCAGGCTAATCGTGGTGGCCAGGTGACTTATCACGGTCCTGGGCAAATAGTGGCCTATGTTCTGTTTGATATACGTCGTAACAAGATCAATATACGGCAGCTTGTGAGTCATTTAGAGAATGCAGTGATTGAGTTGCTGGCAACATATGGGATTGAGGCCGTTGCCCGTGCAGATGCACCCGGTGTGTATATTGCGGACAAAAAACTGGCTGCTGTGGGTTTACGGGTCAGCCGTGGTTGTAGCTATCATGGTTTAAGTTTGAATGTGGATATGGATCTGACACCTTTTGAATGGATTAACCCCTGTGGTTATCAAGGCATGCAAGTCACGCAATTACGTGAGCTGGGGATAACAGACTCTATGACTGTGCTGAAGAATAAGTTTCAAAGTCACTTAGCGACACGTATGGGGTATAATATTATTGCCTAGTGCAAAGCCCTGTATATACTATACCTATATATAAGGTATGGGCGAGCTGTGATGAGACCTTGGTATGGTGGATCTAAATGACTGATAAGACTAATAATTTCTCTGCTCCTTCGCGAGTGACCCCAGATGGTCATAAGCGTGGGTTTGATAAACTGGCGAAAATTCCTGTGAAAATTCAGCCAACAGAGAAGCCAATGCGAAAGCCGTCCTGGATTCGCGCCAAGTCGCATGCCTCACCCAATGTGCAAAGAATCAAAAAGTTGCTGCGTGATATGCAGCTACATTCAGTTTGCGAAGAAGCCAGTTGTCCAAACCTGGGTGAGTGTTTTAGCAAAGGCACTGCTACGTTTATGATTATGGGAGATATTTGTACCCGTCGCTGTCCGTTTTGCGATGTGGCGCATGGTCGCCCAAAACCACTGGACCGGAATGAGCCGCAACACTTAGCGGCTGCTATCCAAAAGCTTACGCTACGCTATGTGGTGATAACATCGGTTGATCGTGATGATCTTCGTGATGGTGGTGCAGGCCATTTTGCTGAGTGTATAGCTCAAATACGTGAGCATAGCCCTCAGACACAGATTGAAGTATTAGTGCCAGACTTTAGAAATAAAATGGAACGAGCGCTCGCTTGTTTTGCTGGGCATGCCCCCGATGTTTTTAATCATAACTTGGAAACCGTGCCGCGACTCTATAGAGCTGCACGTCCGGGAGCTATCTACGAGTGGTCGCTAGATTTGTTGGAAGCTTTTAAACAAACGCACCCCGATGTGCCTACAAAGTCAGGCTTAATGTTGGGGATTGGTGAGGAGTCAGGCGAAATTGAGCAGGTAATGCAAGATCTGCGTGAGCATGGTGTTGATATGCTGACGCTTGGGCAATATTTGCAGCCCAGTAAGCATCATTTGCCAGTGAAGCGCTTTGTTCATCCTGATGAGTTTGAGCGCCTGGCTGAAGTAGGTTATGCCATGGGATTTAGTCATGTTGCTAGCGGGCCAATGGTTCGCTCGTCTTATCATGCGGACTTGCAGGCATCCGATGTGCTAACGGCAGCACCGTAAGTCGCCTATTTGCAGTGGATTGTTGCCAATGAGGCCAGTGAGGATAGGGCGGCGGACTAAGAAAAACGCTGGGATTGTTAAACCCCAGCGTTGGTGAAAAATGCATATTTTCTAAATAGTTATTTTCCCTAGCTCGATACTGATTAGCATCGATTCGTGCCTTTCATTTTATTGGCATTATCTACGTCAGCCATAGCGACAAAAGGCCTGCGTCTTAAACGCTTGTGCAGGATTCAACATACCCCCTTTTACTGTCATATTCAATCTCATCGTGGCAGTTGCTGCTTATACGCCTGCTTAGGCTTGCTATGTGTGAGCGATGCTTTATTGCAGCTTTTTAAAAACCACCAAAACCACCACCCTGGTGGAGGTGGTGGAGGTGGTGGCAGCGGTGGGGGTGGAGGTGGTGGGGGTACCGCCGCCAGAACTTAAAACATCAATGCGCAAAGCGCTCGGCGCTTGCTTATTCCATCTGTCGGATAAGTCATCACACGAGTATTTGCGGCCTTCATTGCAATAGCGTATATGCTAATGCTATTGCCCCGATGGCTTGGAGGATAATAATCGACATTAAAAAGTACTTTCAATCTTCGGATCCCTCAAAATTAGTCCGACTAGAAGTTGTACTTGCTAAAAATAAGCTGTTATTTAAGTAAAATAAAGTCCTAATAAATCCAGGTACTGTAATGGGATGTTTAAAGACTCTATCTGAAATCCCATGTTTTCAGGCTATTGTGGGGGTAAGCGCTACTGAGCTTTACTGCTACTTTCCGAAAACTGCGATTCCATAGGCGAAAAAGGCTGTTGCAGCAAAGCCGATAAGACGGGAAAAAAAGTTTATTTTTTTTTACTGCCCACCTGTTTTTTATGAACGATGGACAGCGATGAGTGACAGAAGGCTTTGCTTACACCTTACTGAGGTTGATTGCAGCTGGTGCTTGATTAGTTAAAGTTTCGGCATAGGGCCTATTGAAAAGTTAACAGTCCAGTTGCCGAGTGCTCAAATATTTGATTGGCCATAATATGCACACTTTGAGTGCAGTTTATCTGATTTTAAACAGTAGAGAATGATGAAAATACTTAATATTTAAGGGGGGCTGCGTACAGAATAGCCCTTCATTTTGACAGCTTATCGCAGTGAATAAATTAATGTGATATGGCTCAAATAACGTAGAAATACTCATGCAAAAGTCCGTACTAAGGTCTAAAAATAAGTGTATATACTTATTTCTCGTACGACTTGTTTTACGACTTGGAGGGTTCTACTAATGAGACATGCAATCTGGCGCAGCTATTGGCTGGCCTTGATCTTATCAATTTTTAGCTTTTCCGCAGCTGCTGTACCTGCTGGAAAATTCGTCCCTGCTTCTGGAAAACTTTTAATAATCGGGCAGGATATAGAAAGCGTGGACAGTTACCACGCGACCGTTGGTAATCATACTGCAGCAGGGGTAACAGGTTATGTTTCACTAGCTGATATGGGCGGTTCTGGCCCTTGGGTTGCACTGACAGCTGATGATGATGATGGTGCTGGCCGTAACAACTTAGATGAGTTGCAAGGCAAATACCCAAACAGTGTTTTACATGTGGGTCTCTATCTTGTGGGTCAGTTGAACTCCATTAATAATGGTTCATTCGATACGCATATGGATAACCTGATCAATACACTGAAAGGTTTTGATAAGCCGGTTTTCTTACGTTTTGGTTATGAGGTAGACGGTAACTGGAACCAATATGATCCCGCTGCATTTAAAAGTGCTTGGGTAAAATTTTATAACCGAGTACAAAGCTTAGGCGCACAAGATCATATAGCAATGGTTTGGCAGGTTGCTTCTTACTGTGGTGGCTCCTATCAGGGTAACCCGATCAGTGCCTGGTACCCCGATGATAGCAATATGGTTGACTGGGTTGCCTTGTCTTATTTCACGCCACAGGATTGTAATTGGTCACGAGTTGATGAAGCGGTACAATTTGCTCGCGATAAAAACAAACCATTGATGATCTCTGAATCAGCGTCGCAACGTTATGATATTGATCAGCTGACTTACTCTAGCGATGGCGCTGGCGGTACTAATAAAGTTAACCTCTCATCAAACCAAATCTGGACTGACTGGTTCAATGGTTTCCTCTCCCGCGTTAATGGCTCATATAGTGATGTGTTGGCAGCGGTTGCATACATCAATGCTGATTGGGATAGCCAAAATATGTGGGCTTGTCCGCCATGTGATAATGGTTATTGGGGTGATACCCGTGTACAAATGAATAGCACTATTGAAAGTAACTGGGTGAGCCAGGTTGAAGGTAGTGGTTGGATTCATGCTTCAAGTTCTTTGTTCAGCGATTTAGGCTTTGGTAATAGTAATCCACCGCCACCGCCACCACCACCACCACCGCCACCGCCACCACCATCTGGTGGTGACCAAACGCTGGAAGCTGAAGATGCTAATAGTTTGTCTGGTTCGGCACAAACCTACAATGATGGTAATGCTTCAGGCGGTTCTGGTGTTGCCTACCTGCAAAACTATAATGCTGGATTTGAGTTCAGCAGTGTGCAGGCGGCTGATACCATCACTATGCACTATGCTTCACCCAATACCGGTAGTTTATCAATCCTGGTGAACGGTAGTGATGTGGGCAGCATTAACTTTACGTCTAATGGCACTTGGGGTGGCGCTTATGTGACCGCGACCGCATCAGTGAGTATTCCTGCGAATGCAAGCTTAAAGCTGGTTAACCTTGGCGGCGGTGATGAGGGAGCGAATGTTGATAAGCTCGTATTAAGTGGCGGCGGTAGCAACCCACCGCCACCGCCACCACCGCCACCGCCACCGCCACCGCCACCACCACCGCCACCGCCACCACCGCCACCGCCACCACCGCCACCACCGCCACCACCGCCACCACCACCACCACCACCTAGCGGCGGCAACTTCGGCATCGACAGTAATCAAATGCTCTACCATGTTGATGGAGGCCACACAGGTAACTGGCATTACTTATGCTTAAATAGTGACTGTATCCCTGGTACATTAAACGGCGGTCGTTATGAGCGTTCAGTGAGTGTGAGTGCAGGCACAAGCTATACGATTGAATTCAAAGTTCATGACAGTAGTACTGGCCAATGCTTAAGCGGTGTCAAAACGGTTACGTATGACTCGGCAGGTGTTACAGCGGATTCGGCTTGTGACTAATTGCTAGTACAAAGCATTGTTTGAAAAGAACGCCGGGCCTTTAGGGTCCGGCGTTTTTTTTTATTGTATCGGCTCAATCAAATATGCCATACCCATGTTGGGCTAGCACGTCATATTATTGATTTAGATAGAGCAGGTGATCTCACCGAGTTTCTTGGTGAGCTTTTCATTTTCACTATAATCAATTGGTAAAACGACTAAGCTAGGGCCTGATTCATTAAAGGCTGTCTCAAGCGTGCTTTTTAAGTCGCAGCTGTTATTCACCCAATGGCCTGACCAGCCGAATGCCTCAGCGAGTTGTACCCAGTCAGGGTTGTCAAAAGCCAGTGGGGTATGGTGACCAAATTCATTGGTTTGCTTCCAGGCGATCAGGCCATACTCTTTATCTTCCCACACCATGACAACAATATTGCTATTCAAGCGCTTAGCTGTTTCCATCTCCTGTACATTCATAAGAAAGCCAGCATCGCCACAGATTGCCAGAATGCGTTTGTCCGGATGTACCATAGCGGCTGCAATCGCGCCTGGCAGCGCAAAGCCCATCGAGCAGAAGCCGTTGGGTATTAAGCAAGTATTGGGTTCATGGCATTGGTAATGGCGGGCAATCCACATTTTATGTGCGCCCACGTCAGACAATAAAATATCAGTAGGGCCTAAGACTTCGCGACAGTCCCAGAGCACTTTTTGAGGCTTGATGAGGCCCTCGGTATTATCATCCTTATGCTCGGCAAAGTCAGCAGCCATATCGCGACGCACAGCCGCTTGTTGGCTGGTATCGAAGCTTAGCCCCTGGTTGGCATCGATGCGCTCATTGAGCATCCATAAGGTATGCGCCAGGTCGCCGACAATTTCAGTTTGTGGGTGGTAGTGTTCATCAATTTCAGCAGGTAAGAAGTCCGCATGAATGATTTTTTTATCTTTTTGGATATTCCATAGGCGCGGGTGATATTCGACCATGTCATAACCTAAGGTAATGACCAAATCAGCAGCATCCAATGCACAAGCCACCAGGTCTTTAGCGCCTAAACCGATGGTATACAGGCAGTAGTCTGCATCCATATCCACACAACCTTTGGCCATAAAAGTATTAATAACGCCGATGCCGGTTTTTTCACAAAGCAGTCGTAGCTGTTTGCTGGCACGTCGTCGAATACAACCATTGCCGGCTAAAATAACCGGTCGTTTGGCTTGTTTGATATGTTCAAAGGCTTGGTTCACGATTTTATCGTCTGCGACCGGGCGACGGAAGCGACGGGGTTCTAAAGGGGTAGCCTGCACGGGCCTTTTCGCGATATCTTCAGGCAGTTCTAAATGACAAGCGCCCGGTTTTTCTGTGCGTGCCAGACGGACGGCTTTGCGGATCATTTCGGGAATGTTTTCTTCATGTAAGACCTGGTGGGCCCACTTGGTAACCGGTTTAAACATAGCAACCACATCCATTACCTGATGCGACTCTTTGTGCAGTCGGGTTGAGGCACCTTGACCTGTGAGTACCAGCATGGGGGCGCGATCCATATTGCTGTCAGCAACCCCTGTGATGAGATTGGTTGCGCCTGGACCTAATGTGCCGAGACAGCCCGCAGGGTTGCCTGTTAAGCGGCCATAGATCTCTGCCATAAATGCTGCGCCTTGTTCATGGCGTGTTAAGATAAAACGGATTTTATCGCTGTGTTCCAGTGACATCATAAAGTCAGCATTTTCTTCGCCAGGTACGCCAAAAATATACTCAATACCTTCTTCTTCCAGACACTTCACAAATAGGTCAGATGCTTTCATAGGGGGCTTAGTCTCCATTCGCGTTGGCACCTGATTTCCAGTATGCCCTGATTCATATTATTTGAGGTACATAAAATAGTACGTCTATCCTGATGGTTTAGACTTAGAGGTCAGTATCATTATAGGCGTACAAGCGCACTTAGGCACTGTTAAAGTGCCTAAGTTTGGGGTAGGTAAAAGAGTACTTAGTTAGTTTTGTACTGTTTGCTGAATATCCGGTGGCTCAGTGCCATTAACATAAAAGTGCTTTTGCAGCTCGTTTTTAAAGCGCTTTAAAATTTTACGGTTGGCTTGTACGCGACTATCCCCCCAATAAGCGGCAGGGCAGCCTTGGTCACCGACATGTTGTTGTGCTTTGCAGTGCCACATGCCTTGATTTTGCCAGTTGGTATTGATGTAAGAGGCAGCACGAATAACATCACGATTTTTCTCAAGGTAGCTGAAGAAGTCGGCGTACCAGAGGTTCCAGATATCGTTACTACTGATTTGAGTTGGGTTGTTATGAAAGATGCAGCTAGCGGTGCGCTGATTATTGGAATAACCTTGAGGTGCAGCTTCGGCAACCATCACAGGTTTTTTATGGGTCCGGGCAAATGCCACGATTTTATCTTGTAAATCGCGAGGCTTAATCGCTTCTTGGTAGAGCTTAGGCTTTAATGATTTGCAGGCGGCTGACCATTGGTGTTTGTTATAGTCATGCGTTAGAAATATCGATAAACCCACCCAATCCACGACATCATCACCTGGATACCATTTATCAAGGTGTTCTGCTTCGCTGACATTGTAGCCGCTGATATCTTGTGGGTAAGCAGCTGATTGCCATACGGTGGCCACATTGCTGGCCCCCAGGGCGTCAATACGGTTTTTGATATGGCGAAAAGCGCTAATGAAAGATTCGCGGTCGTAGCAGTTCCAGTTACCATCGAATTCATAGCCAATGCGCAAATAGACAGGCCTATCTAGCTCTCTGAGGTAGTTAACCAGTTTGTCAACTAATTGATGATGGTGTTTGACTAACTGTTTTTCTTCTGGAGTAGAGGCTTCCGCCTCGCGCATACTGATCATGCGAGTAGGCATGCTTTTGCAGCCTAAGTAGGCATCACTAAGGGCCAGCCCGAGAGCTAACGCTGCATCAGGATACTCGGCTAAGGTTTTTTTAAAACTAATGGTGCCAGCCCCATAATTGGTAGGGCCTTCAAGGCCGCCGAGGACTTCAGTACCACCACCTGGAATAATATTGGTATAGAGCGTGATACCGCCCGGCCTTGGCATATCTTTATGTTTTTTAAGTACTTTCTCTGAATATTCAGTCAGTGTTTCACTGTCTTGCCCCATCATAAACAATATTTTGCCATCTTTGGGTAAATTACGGCTGTCTGCTGCGACAGGCTCATAGGCTGAAAAGCCCGCTGCCTGTGCAGGGGTGATTGAGAAGGTGGCGAGTGCAAGAAAAAAAGCTATTTTTCTGATCATAGTGGCACCATAAGTGTATGAGGGGTCTATTCAGTCTTCTTCGGCAGAACGTCTGAAAAGTTTAAAAATTGACTGGCAATAGTGTGGATTAGCGCCGGTTGTGCACTGGCTTGTCCTAATTTAAGCGGTGACGTCCGTTTAAAGGGAGAGATTAAAAAATACTTTGAACTGAATCTTCGGACTTAAGTTTGGGTGTTTTGTATTATAATATTTTTCAATCGTTTTTGATTTTTTGATTTATAAAAACAATGGTTTAATTGTCTGAATTCAGAATAATTAATCGTTTATTGGGTGTAGGTAAGGGGAATGTCTGAACTAAGGATTTGACGCCTAATACAAAGCTTCTTTATTTCCCTGGCACCGACTGCTTGTCTCGAGAAAAGTTGAACCTAGTAGCAAGGTTTTGCAAAAAGGTCCTGATAATAGATCTTTAAAGCAGGCATGGAAATAAAAAGTATCTTCACCTATGATGGCCTGCAAAATGTGAGCGCCACAGCACAGTTTATTGTGGCAGTTGCTGGTGAATTAATACAAGTTTGGAGGCAGTTTATATGGTAAGCAAAAGAAATTTGCTGCTATTACTAGCAGGGATCGTAGCAAGCATCCTGGTTGCGTATGCTGCGACAGCTGATAAAGGGTTAACAGCGCGCAATCTGCCAGAGGATGGTAAAGTTTTGTTTATTATGGGGCAAGACAGTGAAACATTGACGGCTTATAAAGCCTCAGTATTGGATAATGATACGGAAATGCCTTTCCCAGGAGGGGTAACACTTTATACCAACATTACTTTCGATATTGGCCCTGGTGTTTTGGCGGGATTGGAAGAAGATGCTGACTGGGGGGGAGGCATTACCAACTTCAAGCAAACGCTTGAGCAGTTCCCAGATGCCGCATTGGCCGTTGGCCTGGCGTTATCTGACGAGGATCATGGATGTAATAACCTGCCATTACGTTCTATTGCCGCCGATAAAGACGACGAAGAAATTCAAGATGCTGTGCCCAAGTATCATGCTGCTGTAGATCGGATGATTGAGCACTTCAAAGCATTAGAGCGACCGGTATATTTGCGGATTGCCTATGAGTTTGACGGGCTTTGGAATTGTTACCAAGTGAAGCCGTTTAAACAGGCATTTCGCTATATCAAGAGCCGTATTGATGCCCTGGGCGCTGATAATATTGCTACGGTTTGGCAGTCAGCGGCTTACCCCAACAACCCAAGTGACCAAAGTCCTATTTATGATGCCAGCAAAGAAGGACATCTGGATGAATGGTATCCGGGCGATGATGTCGTCGATTGGGTTGGCTTATCAGCGTTTTATGGTACGACTTATGACCAGTATCAGTGGAGCTGTGATGACCTAAACCCACAGTGGTTCACCGCGTCTGTGTCGCCACGGGCACTGCAAGACAGGATTGTCGCGTTTGCTCGTGAGCATAAAAAGCCCGCTATGATTTCTGAAGCAGCGCCGCAAGCTTTTCGTATTGATGAGCCGCCATCGGCAAGCTGTATCTTCAAAAATGACAGTGTACAAATTACTTCGGCACAGTTGTGGGATGTTTGGTACAGTGACTTTTTTGGGTTCATTCATGAAAATCGAGATATTGTTCGCGCGGTGGCTTATATCAATACTGATTGGCAATCTCAAGATATGTGGCAGTGTGAAGATAATGCCTTGGCTGGAGGCGATAACTGCCCCAAAGCTTATTGGGGGGATAGCAGAATTCAAGGCAACCCGCTGGTATTAAGCCGGTTTAAAGCGGAGATACTCAATAACGATATTTATGTTCAGCCAGGTCGCCCTGCCTCTGCTGGGCAGCTTGCACAATTATCTGAGTAATAAAAACGAATATAGGCTTGTGTTTTTTGATTTGATCATGGTGAGTTAATATTAGTTTTTAGGCTTCCTAAAAGCTTGTAACAAAAAAGCGCTCTGCATTGCTGTAGAGCGCTTTTTTTATGGGGTATTGGTTTTCTTATATTTTTCCGATTAGTTATCTGACAGTTTTAGAATTAATAAAAAGATTCAGTGCTTTGCCAGTCAAGTCTTGAGTGCTAAAAAAAATCAGACAAGTTTAAAAAGGTGCAGTTAAACTCCACTATTGTTTTGATTGATGTAGTTGGACTAGATTAAATTTTACTGTAGTGGTAGATGAAAAGTTCTCTGGGGGGGGCGACATCTTGAGATTGAATCAGTTTGCAGTAAGTTGTTTGTTAACCGTGGGCTATTAATTTATATGACTTCTAATGAGTATGCGCTCAATCATCTGCAATTAACAGGTAAAGCGAATTAATTAAAGTTGTATGCATTTAGTTTAACGTTTGGCATATTTTTGAGGAAGCAGCATAATTTTTCTCTCCAGCTGCATATACCGAAGGGGAGGTTATGCCTTCTCTTTATACTTGATTTAAAAATAAACACAACACTGCTTGGGTAGGACGGTTGTTAAGTAAAGATACTAGTCTTGGTGTTTATTGCCTGAATTACTAGCAAGTAATAAATCTCCTTAAGTGAGTATTAAGTGTTAATCTCTTATGCTCCTTAAGGAGCTTTTTAAGTGTTAGTCATAATAGGGCGTGAAATGTATCAACCTTATTGACTTATACTGCACATAATAAGCTTCATCTCGTGTGATATGTATCCTATTAAACGATTTGTGAATAATGCTATATTGCCTGCCTGATTTTATCTGCCAGTAATTTATCTTAAGAAATTGCCATGTCATGCCAAAGGAGGGGGTTATGGTGTCACGTCAGTTGCAAAAGAAAATAATCTTGCTTGCTGTTTTTTATTTTTTTATTCCGTTTTTATTTATGGTGTCGCTTT
This sequence comes from Gammaproteobacteria bacterium, assembly GCA_965230615.1. Taxonomy (GTDB): domain Bacteria; phylum Pseudomonadota; class Gammaproteobacteria; order HTCC5015; family HTCC5015. The sequence goes on along the minus strand of OZ246012.1, from coordinate 2,504,609 downwards.
CAGTACAGGCACAAGACTGTATTGATTTTACGAATACTGAGTTTTACTCAGGTAATAATACTGGAAACTTTAATGACAATGGTTGTTCAATTACGCTCAATGGTAATATTTGGCGGCAAACAGTCTCAAGATTTAATATCACTGCTAATTCGAGTATCACCTTTGACTTTGCTGCAAATGGCTCAGGTGAAATTCACGGTGTTGGTTTTGATGAAGATGCAGGGGCCAGCAGTAATCGAATTTTCAGGTTAAGTGGTAGTCAGAATTGGGGGTTGGCAGATTTTAGTTACACAGGAAATGGTGCGATGCAATCGATCACCATACCTGTTGGAAACTTCTATACCGGTAATCAAATGCACTTTGTTGTCGCCAACGATAAAGATAATGGTGTGGCAGATAACACCACCACTGTAAGTGATGTCATTTTAAGTAGTAGTGTTTTACCACCACCGCCACCGCCACCGCCACCACCACCGCCACCGCCACCGCCACCGCCACCGCCACCGCCACCGCCACCGCCGCCACCGCCACCGCCACCGCCACCGCCACCGCCACCGCCACCGCCACCACCAGCAGGTAACTGTATCGACTTCAGTAATACCGTCGCTTATGGCGGCAGCAACCCAGGCACACATACGGCTGATGGCTGTTCTATCAGCTTAAGCGGTAACGTCTGGCGTAAAACTAGCGAGAACTTCAATATCACCTCTGATACCAGTGTCAGCTTTGATTTTGCCAGTAACGGCACTGGTGAAATTCAAGGGGTGGGTTTTGATGCAGATACCGGTGCAAGCAGTAACCGTATCTTTAAATTAACCGGTAGCCAAAGTTGGGGGATTGCTGATTTCAACTATACCGGTAATGGTATCAGCCAATCATTTACGATCGCCGTGGGTAATTACTACACAGGTAACAGCATGGGCTTTGTCGTGGTGAACGATAAAGACAATGGCATAGCAGATAATACTGTGACAGTTAATAATGTGGTGATTAGCACAAGTAGTAACCCACCGCCACCACCGCCACCACCGCCACCACCGCCACCGCCACCGCCACCGCCACCGCCACCGCCACCGCCACCGCCACCGCCACCACCGCCACCGCCACCACCGCCACCGCCACCGCCACCGCCACCGCCACCGCCACCGCCACCGCCACCGCCACCGCCACCGCCACCGCCACCGCCACCGCCACCACCGCCGCCACCGCCGCCACCAATAGGGGCTGTGTCGTTAACCGAATCCAGCTTTACTTGGGAGACTTACAACTATCAATTGAATCCAGATTTTTCCATGGCATGGTTTGATCATAACGTGATTGTGCAGCAGCAATACACGTCCTGGATTTTAGAAAACGAGTATCTGCGCGTGACCTTAATTCCAGCGTTCGGGGGTAGAATATTATCGATTGTGAATAAGGCGACAAATCATGAGTTGTTATATCAAAACCCTGTTGGTACGCCTTACTTGGTTGGGAGTAATATTTTTTATTATGATTGGCTCGCGATTATGGGGGGTATCTTCCCAACTTTCCCGGAGGCGGAGCATGGTAAAGGTTGGAACCGTGAATGGGATTTCACGGTCGTCAATAACAGTAGTGATGTTGTGACAGTTGCGATGTCTTATCAGGACAACGATGCATACGCAGGTCACCCCGGGCAGTATGCAACCGGATTTACTAATATTAAAGCGACTTTCAATATAACGTTGCGAGCAGGGCGCTCAGCATTAGATACGGAAGTTGTTTTGGAAAACCCAACAAGCCAATTTAAACGATATGAGTATTGGACCAATACGACACTGGCACCTGGATCAGAAGTCGGTAACGCTAGAGCAACGGCTGATTTAGAAATTATTGCGCCCATTAATAGTGTGAGTATCGATCATGGTGTTGGTGTGTCAGACTGGAATGATGTAAAGCGATTTGCAAACCATTCACAACAAGGTACTGCTTATGCGAATCCAAATATGCAAGGTGGTAATTTTTGGGGAGCGATTAACCAAGCTAATAAAGAGGGCGTCTTTCGTGTTGCGGATAATAATTTAACACCTGGTTTAAAAATTTGGACCTTTGGTTTCCCGAGTGTCAATATTGATCCGCGCGCAGGTGGTGGAGCCTGGCAGAGGCCCGCCATAGAATTGTGGGCTGGTGCGACAGACCGGTTTTTTTCAAAAACGTCTTTTCCACCTAATTCCTCACGTTCGATACCTGCTGTTTATAGTCCGAGCGTAGGTTTGAGTAATGTAACGCATGCTAATGAAAATATACTATTGGATTTAGCAGGAGATGGAGCGCATATTTATTTTATGCAGCCTAATCAGGATTATCGTGTACAGGTTTCTGTGTCTGGTGCCATTGTCTATGATCAGACAATAAGCCCTAACACCGTTGCAGGCAATCATGTTAGCGGTGATTTCTCAAGTAATACAACGCTCACAATAAGCGATGCTACAGGGGCAGTTATTATGACGGCCGATAACTAGCTCGATGCTGAATGTGTCCATGAGAGATGCTGTGCATCTCTCATGCGATATAAGGAGAGGCTTATTTAATCTGGGCGGGAAAGTACAAATAAGGATCGTGGAATAATATTGCTCTCAGAAAACCCAAGATAGACACTCCGATTAACGCTGAAGCCAAGCTGTTGAAAGAGATCACGCCATTGTTCACCATGTTTGTGTTTTAGCGGAATAGGAAGATCTTTTCGGTTGTAGAGTAATCGTTGTATGATGTAATTAAGTAGCAATTGTGCTTTATGACAACGGGTTTCTTCATAGTTAGCATGTTCACGGCTCCACCGATTCCAAGTATTGGTTTTTCCCAAGTGAGTGCTGTTCAGTAGTGGTTGTGAGTGGATAAAAGCCGTATTTAGAGTAATGATAATTTTTGTATGTGCTGGTATGTTGTTTATTAGCGACAGTAGAATTTTTTCAATATCTCTATCGAGATATTGGTGTAATAGGTCGCCGAGAAAAACAAAGTCAAAGTTGTTATTGTTTTTTAGCCAGCTGTCGAGCTTAGAGTATTGTAGAGAAAGGAATTGGCATTTTTTTTCTTGGTTTTGAATGGTTTGCCATTGTGTAAAGAAATCTTCTTCGTCAATACCTGTAACTGAGAGTGTTTTATTGGCTAAGGCATGGCAGACAAAACCACGTCCACACCCTAAGACAAGTATATTTTTCGGTTTGTTTGTTTCTAATAATATTGGCGTAATAAACTGTTTGAAAAATGACCAGTAATGTTGCTCGTATTCTCGCAAGTAATCGCGATCCAGGTAGTGACGCCATTTTTTTGTAATAGTTTCAGTTTGCTCTTTAAGCTTGTCGTAATCACTGCTATCTAAAATATTAAACCAGGTAAGTATATCGTTTTGGCATTCTTTAGACATGCCTGTATCGCTGAGCATGCTTTTTAAGCCCGATTCAATATAGCGCTTTACCTTATTGTCACTAATGACTGATTTTAGTGTCTGATAGGTTGAGCGCGAAAAAGTTTTGTGTGTCGGCGGTTTGGCTGTTGAGTCGCGAATAATAAGATTGACAGGTTCTTTTTGTTGTTCAGCTAGGCTTGTGTGCGGGTCTTGAGCAAGTGTAATGGCTAAGTTGGCTGCTGCTTGGCCAATATTGTCTGTTTTTAATTCGACAGTCGTTAATGCAGGCTTGAAAAAGCTGGTTACGCCACAGTTGTCAAAACCGATAACAGATACATCATCTGGTACCGACAGTCCGGCATTGTTAAGGCAGGTGATACCTGCCATGGCCATGTCATCATTGAAGAATATGATGGCAGTAAATGGCGTTTGCGAGTTAATTAATTGTAGTGTTTTTTGTGTGCAGTCAGTGTAACTAAAGCCGCTTTCGAGCATTAAGCTTTGATTAATGGGAAGGTTGGCTTCGTTTAGCGCCTGTCGATAACCTCTGCTTCTGTCTTGTGCCATCTCCAGATGGCGCTTAGCATTAATGAGTGCAATATAGCGGTGGCCCAAGTCAATTAAATATTTGGTTGCAAGGTATGCTCCCTGCTGCAAATCAACGCCGATGCATTGATTCTCAAGGGTTTTTATGGCGCGGTCCATAACCACGGCTGGGATATTATTGGCATTGAGTTTAATGATCTCATCATCTGTTATTTCATCAACAAATAAAATCATTGCGTCGCAGTGATGAGATAAAAGGTAGTGCAGTGCTTTTTTTTCTTGCTCACGTGCGCCACCACCGTTAGCAACGATAAGCTGATAACCGCATTCGCGCATAGTGCTTTCGATGCTATGCATGATTTCAGAGAAGTATATTCCCCCCAAAGACCTTACGATTAGGCCGATGCTAAATGACTGCGCAACATTTTTAGGGCGCATGATATAGTCAGTTTTATAATCAAGCTCTTGTGATGCCTCTACCGTATTTTGTTTAATGTTTGTGGTCGCATTTGAACGTGTTATATCAGTGGGCAAGCCCTGTTCTGAGTCTAGAGTATCTATGCCTTTTTTAGAGTTCATTCGCAAGCGTCCTGAGGTTACTGCCAAGCCTTATTTTTGTCATGTCATTATAACTGTCTGGCTAAAATGATTAAGTCCTAATATATATATGACGTTGTCAGCTCTTATATGTACTTGAAGCAAGTCACTGTTTTTAATGGCTAAATTTGTATAAGTTTTCTCAAGTTGAGAATTATGTTAAAGCAGTACTGATAATGCGGCTATTTTAAGATCAGTTTTGTCGACGTCTTTTATCTGTGGGTGTGCTGGTTGAGTCGCGAATAATAAGCTCAGTATTAAAATGATGAGAAGGTAGTTCATTTTGCTTATCAGCAAGCTGTACCGCCATTTCTGCAGCTGCTTTGCCAATTGCATCAATAGGTGTGCTGACCGTTGTTAAAGCCGGGATAATATGCGATGCCAGCATATTGTTATCAAAACCAATGACTGAGATATCATTAGGTACTGCTATGCCATGGTCGTTTAATAACTTAATACCTGCGAGTGCCATACGATCAGTGAAGTATAAAATCGCGGTAAACGGCAAATCTTTTTTTAATAATGATATGGTCGAATCTCGCGCTTCATCAAAACTAAAGCCGCCATGAATGACCAGGTCTTTATTGCTAAATAGCTTGTTTTCTTGTAAAGCGCGTTGATATCCGGCTAGGCGATTCTGTACATCTTGCATCTCTTGAGGGCCAGTTATGTAAGCTATGTTTTTATGGCCAAGCTCTATAAGGTGCTTGGTGGCTAAATATGCGCCATTGCTGTGATCCCAGTTAATGCATTGATTGGCTAATGAGTTTATTTTTCTGTCTAATACAACGATAGGTGTTGAGGAGTTATTGATATCAACTAGTTCTGAATTTGTAATATGGTCTACAAAGACAATAACAGCATCGCAGCCCCGAGAAATTAAAAATTCCAATGCCTGTCTTTCTTTTTCGGCGCTACCTTCACCACTGGAAATGATTAGAAAACGACCAGTTTCACGTAAAGTGCTTTCTATGCTAACCATAATGTCGCTAAAAAATACACCTTGCAAGGTGCGAACTAGCAGGCCTATGCTATTAGATCGTCTGGTCGCTAATACTTGCGAGAAGTAATTGGGTTTGTAGCCCAGTTTTAAAATTATTGCTTCGACTTTAGCACGAATAGCTTTATCGACAGGCCGGTTGTTATTGATAACGCGAGAGACTGTCGATTGTGACACGCCTGCTTCCTCTGCTACCTGTTTTATAGTGACCTTGCTTTTTTTCATGACATTATGGTTTGCCGTACTATGGCTTGTAATATTATAAGGCGCCTATTGCTAAGGCAATATATAGTAGGATATCGCTGGGGTATATAGTTTGCTCAATCGTATTGTGTATTACTTTACGTTTTGCATAGTGCTATAATCTGCCAGCATATCACTGCTGATGCTTTTGCACTTCTTTTTTCATAGCAATACTAACGTTTGTGCTGGCGGCTGTGTTGGTCCACGTTATATTGCCCAAAGGATAACCCTATGCATATTGCTGAGAATACCGTTGTTTCCATTCATTACACATTAAAAAGTGACAGTGGTGAGGTGATTGACTCCTCGGAAGGCGCTGAGCCCTTGGTGTACCTGCATGGTGCAGGCAATATCATTGTCGGCCTGGAAAGCGCGCTCAACGGTAAAGCGCAGGGTGATAAAGTTTCAGTGTCAATAGAGCCAGCGCAGGCATATGGTGAGCGGACTGACGAAATGATTCATCAGGTACCGCGAGCGCAATTTTCAGGGGTTGGTGAGCTACAAGCAGGTATGCGTTTTCAAGCCCAGACAGAAGAAGGTGCGCAAGTGATTACGGTCATTGAAGTGGGTGAAGAAGTTGTCGTGGTTGATGCAAACCATCCTTTGGCCGGTGAAACCTTGCATTTTGATGTTGAAATTGTAGAGCTCAGAGAAGCCAGTGAGACAGAAATTGCACATGGCCATGTGCATATGCCTGGAGATGAAGAGTAATAAGGCACAAGCAGTCGCTAATGGGCGTTATGTAGCCACTTTATTGTAATGCCCATGGCTAACACGCTTGACTGTTTATAAAAATTGCGAACAGCTCTATTATATCAATAACTCTCTAAGTTATTGAATTATTTCTGTTTTCCTTGTCTAGAAAATAATCGTCCATTAAATTCCGGGTCTTAACAAAACTCGACCTAAATGGTGGTTCTCCTATGTTGTCTGTGCAATCACAGGTGTATTTGTTCAGCATTCCAAGGCGTTACCTACTGCTTTTTTGCTAAAAAGACCTATTTTTGCGTATCGTACTGGCTTCTTTCAGGATTATATTATTTCTTTTTTAAAATCAAATGGTTAGCTAGAGGCTTTTGTGGTCATGGCGATAATGTGCAGGGTGCATTTGTATCATGAATAGGAAAAAAGCGATAAAAAAATCCAATTTTAAGTCGTACTTTTAGGTTTTTTGCCACAAATTGCTTTTAGTTGAGAAAGCGCTTTGCTCCACATATGATTAATTCTGTGAGAGCAAGCCCTTGATAACGCTTTTTGAGCCTTATCAGACTCGGGCTGAAGGTGGGGGAAGGTCATATTGCTTTTGGAGAGCGCGACTAAGGTCGGCTAGACAGACGATAGAGCTGTACCGGATTATTATGTCCCGTGTAGTAGCTTCAATAGTGGTGACTTTCTAGGTTACGCTACAGCAGCATGCTGTTGTAGCGGGTCATGCTAGATTGACTAAGTGGGGCAATGGCGCATGTTGAATCAAGCTATTAAGACAGCAGAGTTCGAAGATAATCAAAAATTAAATGGTTTTGAAATAGTTACCATTCGAGAGCTGCTCAGTCGTAAAACAGATATTGTACTTTCCAGACCGCATCGGGTTAACTTTTTTGGTATTGTATTTTATACCCAGGGGCGAGGCGTACATAATATAGACTATATCGATTATCAGGTGGGTAGGAATACTCTTTTTTGTATTTCTAAAGACCAAGTGCAATCGCTTGATATTAGCCCGGATACTGATGGTTATGCGGTCTTGGTAACAGAAGAGTATTTAGAAAAAAGCCGCTCATATTCTACGGTGTTAGGGGATGCTGCTTTGTTTTATTACCAAGCCTTTTCGCCAGCGCTGCCATTGGATGATTTGCAGGCGGCTCGAATCAATGAGCTAATGCGGCATATTCACAATGAATACCGTGATGGTGGCACTTATGCCTTAGGGGAAATGATCAGTAATTATTTTACGGTCTTGCTGCTGAAAGTAATGAGCATTACTGAAAAGCAGGTAAACCTAAAACTATCACCGGTGGTTTATCAGCAGTTTCTTGAGTTTAAAAAGAACATTAGAGATAAAAAGTTTCGCTCCCGTAATGTGAATGATTACGCCAAACTGATGAATATCTCAACACGCAAGTTGAATGGCATAACACGTATGGTGATCAATAAAACAGCCAAGAAGTTTTTGGATGAATATATAACCATGGAAGCTAAAAGGTTATTGGTGCAAGGTGGGGCTGTAAAACAGATTTCCTATGAGTTGGGGTTTGATGAAGCGACGAACTTTGTAAAGTTCTTTAAGCGTCAAACCAATGCCACACCAACAGAGTTTCTAGGTGGCTGTTCGGCCTAGTGAATCTACGGTTGGTAAGTAGTTCTGCTCGTAGGTGCTTGGGCTTTACCAGGAGTATATTGGGGCTTTTTGTTGGCCGGTATTGATTTAGTGGTTTTTTGATTGGTCTTAGCTTTGTTCGGCTACTGGCATGAGAGTGAACTGGTATTTTAGAGGTACGACTATTGTTGCGCCTTTTGCCGTATGGGTAATCAGCGCTAGTGACCTACCCAGGGTGCCTTATTGGGCGTTTTTACCAATAAAAAAATAGACAGCAGGTGCTTAGTAAGTAGTTGATATTTAGTGATATTGACGACTTGGGGCGCATATTGCCCTTGTTGCTGGAGCGAGTGGCAGATTAATAGCGCATGCTCGCCACTTTTTACCATAGAGTCCTTTCTAGATACCACTTTTGGTCGTCTATTTCACTTGTCTAAAGTGTGTTTGGCTACTTATCTGGCTTCGTATTGCATCTAATTTATTTACAAAAAATAACCATACTTTCATTCAAGCTGTTTCTATTGAGTAAATTTTTACAAGAAATAGCCATACTTTCGGGCTTTGTTGGAAAACTTTATCCCCTATCTGGATTGCGTATATCATCCTGTCGTAAGTTGGAATTGTAAAAACCATGAATGAGTGCGTGCTTATAATCACGCTATCAAAGCGCTTGTGCAAAATATGTCATAAACGCGGTTGCTAAGACGCTTGGAGCGATATGCATAGTTCGTTGGTGTACTTGGTCAATTTCAAACAAAACTTAAAGATGAAGAGCCAAGTTAATTGGTGAGTGAGGGGTACATTTTGCAAGACACTCTTGTGAGTTAGTGAATGCAAATATGAGACCTATACAAGTCAGGTTGCGATATGGATTGTTGGGGAAATCCTTAGCAAAAATTTCGCTTTTTTATAAACATAACTATGAAAGGTGATACACGTGAGTAACAAGTATTTTTCATATAAAAAAATACAAATGCTACTAGTCAGTATCTCGTTGTTTGTAGTATCAACAGTGTCAGTGGCACAAATCTCAGGTAAGTTTACGCCTGTAGACAACCGGACACTCTTGGTACTCGGGCAGGACTTAGGTTCTGTTGGGGGATATGCGAATAGTGGTCTTTTCCCAGAAATTGGGGGGATAACGCAATATACCAATGTCTATGATATGGATGGTTTGAATAATATAACCAACTATGGTTCAGGCGATATGGGTTTGCGCGAAGCAATGAACCGTTATCCTAATTCTGTTCTGTCTATTGGTCTTTGGATGGTCGAAGATAATGACGGTGTTGGTATAGATCACCCCAATGGCTTAACTGAGTTAGTGCAGGGTGTTTACGACAATAGCTTACAGCAGTTCGCTGATTTTGCTAATGAGTTTTCACCACGGCCTATTTTCTTAAGAATCGGTTATGAGTTTGACGGCCCTTGGAATGCGTATGATCCAGGTAAGTATGTCAATGCCTATCGCTATATTGTTGATTATATGAGAGCGCGTAACGTTACCAATGTTGCTTACGTATGGCAATCAGCTGCATGGGGCGCCACAGGCACCAATTTTGACCCCTGGTATCCTGGTGATGACTATGTTGATTGGGTTGGCTTGTCGTTTTTCTTTTTCGACGAAAACTACAATGCTGATGAGCTAGAAGCTTTATTGACACTGGCCAGAAATCGCAACAAGCCAGTGCAAATGTCAGAAGTGTCTGCGCAGTATCATGACTTCCAGGAAGGTCGCTTTCACCAGTTTGACAACCCTGGATCATTTCAATCGATGAGTGGTCAGCAAGCTTGGCAACAGTTTTTTGCTGACCAGTTACTGCCCTTTGTGCGCAATAACAGTGATGTTATTCGTCAGGTCTGTTATATCAACGCGGATTGGCAAAGTCAGCCGCAATGGACATGGCCTGATGCGAATAATGGTTTCTGGGGTGATACCCGGATAGAGACAGATTCTGTGATCGCGCAGAACTGGGCAAATGAAATTAACGATACGAATTTCTGGTTGCATGGTGGCCCGAGCTTATTAAGTGACTTAGGTATTGATGGTCCTAATCCGCCACCACCGCCACCACCGCCACCACCGCCACCACCGCCACCGCCACCACCGCCACCACCGCCACCACCACCGCCACCGCCACCGCCACCGCCACCAGGTGGGGAAACATTAATTGAAGCCGAGAGTGCACAAATATTAGGTAATGCATCTGTGTTTAGCGATGGACCAGCTTCAGGTGGTCAAGGTGTTGCTTTCTTAGATACAGTGAATGCAGGGGTACAATTTAATAATGTACCAGCGTCGAATACGATCAGAATGCGTTATGCTTCGCAAAACTCAGGCGCGTTATCGGTCGTCATTAACGGTAGCGATGTGGGGAGTATTAACTTCACCTCTAACGGTGTATGGACAGGCTCTTATACAGATGCAACAGCCTCGTTTACTATTCCGGCAGGCGCAAGTGTGCAGATCGTTAACTTAGGCGGCGGCGATGTTGCTGCCAATATCGATTATGTAGCGTTCAGTGGTGATACACCGCCACCGCCACCACCACCACCACCACCACCACCGCCACCGCCACCACCGCCACCGCCACCACCGCCACCACCGCCACCACCGCCACCACCGCCACCACCACCGCCACCGCCACCGCCACCGCCACCGCCACCGCCACCGCCGCCACCACCGGGTAACTGTATTGACTTCACTAACACAAGTCCTTACAGCACTAACAACCCAGGTAGCCATACAGCGAATGGTTGTTCAATCAGCTTAAGTGGTAACGTTTGGCGTCGTACCAATGAGTCGTTTAACATCAGTGCCAACACAGCGATTGATTTTGAGTTCACAGCGAACGGCACAGGTGAAATTCACGGTGTTGGTTTTGATGCGGACGATGGTGCCAACAACCCAGGTGCCAGCAGCAACCGTATCTTCCGTTTAACAGGTACACAAGGTTGGGGTATTGCGGATATTAGCTACACAGGCGACGGTGAAACACAACCGATGCGCATTGAAGTGGGTAGCTACTATACCGGTAGTGCTATGCGCTTTGTGGTAGCGAATGATAAAGATAATGGTGCGCAAGATAATACAACAACAGTGAATAACGTTGTGATCAGTGATGGCTCTAACCCGCCACCGCCACCACCGCCACCACCGCCACCACCACCACCACCACCACCACCACCACCACCGCCACCACCGCCACCGCCACCGCCACCACCGCCACCGCCACCGCCACCGCCACCGCCACCACCGCCACCGCCACCACCACCACCACCACCACCACCACCGCCGCCGCCACCACCGCCACCGCCAAGTGGTCCACAGCGAGTGGAAGCTGAGAGTGCTCAGACACTCGGCAGTGCGTCGGTGTACAGTGATGCGCCTGCATCAGGTGGACAAGGTGTTGGCTTCTTGGATACTGTTAACTCAGGTGTGCAGTTCAACAACATTCAAGCGTCTGACACAATCACCATGCGTTATGCTTCGCAAAACAGTGGTGCTTTATCTGTGACAGTCAATGGTGCCGACGTTGGTAGCATTAATTTCACCTCTAACGGTGTATGGACTGGCTCATATCAAGATGCTTCGGCATCAATCAGCATACCGGCTGGTGCGAATGTGCAAATCATCAACTTAGGTGGTGGCGATGTTGCTGCCAATATTGACTATGTTGACTTTAGCACTGGTGGCAATAACCCACCGCCACCGCCACCACCACCACCACCACCACCACCTCCTCCTCCTCCTCCTCCAGGTGGATGTAGCTTCAGTGGTGGTAGCTTCCTAGTACCAAGTGATTGCAGTGCTTTAATGATCATTGGTCAGGACTTGTTATCGGTCACTAACTACACCAGCAGTAGTGCGCCAACACCGGGTGGTGTGACAACCTACATTGCTTTCTATGATATTTTGAATGCCTCTGCAGGTTACGGTGCAATTGGTGTTGATAACAACAACACGCCAGTCGGCTCACAAGGTGATCTGGACTGGGGTGGTGGACCATTGAATGCGCATAGTTCAGCTATTGGTTGGGAAAACTCAGCCTTACAAATCGGCTTGAACATTGCGGAAGGTAATAATGGTAACTTCTGGTGTCAGGGTTGTTTGGCGCAAATTGCCAATGGTCAACGTGATGGCGAAATTACTAAGTTAGCCAACTTCTTCAACTCTATTTCTAGTACGCCTGTTTACCTGCGTATTGGTTATGAGTTTGATGGTGTCTGGAATAATGGCTATGAAAATACCAACACCTATATCAATGCTTACCGTCGTATCGTACAAGTATTGCGTAATAACAGTGTCAGTAACGTAGCTTATGTTTGGCAGTCAGCCGCTTCGCCAGTCGATGATGCTATCGAAAATGATACGACTGAGAACCCAATGGCGTGGTACCCAGGTGATAACTATGTTGATTGGGTAGGTATCTCATGGTTCTTATTACCAAATGAAATACGCCCACTTGGCAACACCGCAAGAACACAGTTAACGCTGGCCAACAATATGGCGCAAATCGCGCGTAATGAAGGCAAGCCATTGATGATTGCTGAGTCAACACCGCAAGGTTATGACATCGGTGTTGGTCAAAACTGTAATATCAGTGTTGTTTGGGATGGTGACTCAGGTCAAAATTGTGTAGGTAAATCAGCCTCACAAATTTGGAATGAGTGGTTTGTACCATTCTTTGGCTGGATCGATGATAACAGTGATGTTGTCAAAGCGGTCAGTTACATCAATGCTGATTGGGATGCACAAGGTCTATGGGCACCGCCTTATTCGCAAGGATATTGGGGTGATACTCGTGTTGAAGCAAATGGTACTATCCTTAACAACTGGAACTCTGAGTTGAACTCACCGTCCTGGTTGCATGGTAGTAGTTCAATCAACTCAGACCTAGGCTTGTAATTCTAAGCCAACCTAAGTCAATGCAGTTGTTGACTGCATGACTTATGAAATAAAAGCCGGAAGGTATCTTTGATACCTTCCGGTTTTTTTTATGGTCTATGGTTGCTTAAAGGATGGGCGTTTATGCGTTTTATAACGCTAATATGTTTTGTTATTTCATATCGTTAATTAGGTAAAGCCATAGCTATAGCAAGTTGCATTGCCATATAGGTTTGATTGCTCAATAGCTTGGCGTTTTTATTCTGTGCTATATTTAAGGCCTGTATCTATGATAAATAGTATCTGAGCGTGCAAATTAAACATGACGCCAAAGCATTTGATCAGCTGAGCAACGATGAGTTATATGCACTTTTGCAGTTGCGGAGTGCCGTATTTGTTGTTGAGCAGACGTGTGTCTATCAGGATATTGATGGTTTAGATAAGCAAAGCCAACACTTCTTAGCCTGGGATATGCAAGCAGCAACGGATAAACCTGCATTAGCAGCTTATTTGCGCATCATTCCGCCTGGGGTTCTCTATGTGCCTGTTTCAATGGGGCGAGTTGTCACTGATAAGGCTTACCGCAGTAAGCGTATTGCATCTGAGTTAATTTTATTTGCTTTAGATTGGGTTCAGCAGCATTACTCGCGGAGTAACATACAAATATCTGCACAAGCGCACTTAAGTGATTTCTATCAAGGCTTTGGTTTCTTCTCTATATCCGATATTTATTTAGAAGATAATATTCCGCATATTGCTATGCAGAGATCTTATTAAACACTGATAGTGTGCTCACTAAGATAGAAATATCCTGGGGCTTATACCTTATATATATAAAATTATGGCGGTGTTATAGGAGAGCTTCGTTGGCGAACAGTGCGGAGTGCCGGTGTTGGTAAGTCGAGTCTTTTGTTTAGACTGATTGTAAATTAATTATAGTTGTAAAATTTATTTGGCGCATTATCGGCAAAGCTTAAGTTGATTGCTATCTTTTATACAATGGATAAGAGCGCCAATTGGTAATGGTAAATTTTGTAATTTGTGATGCCATTCAAGGCTATTGCGGTCGTAATGCTAATCAAAACTTAGATAAGTAAGGCTACTTATCGAAAAATTTTGACTTATCGATATTTCTAATTAGTGAGTTAGCTATTGAAAAGCCGAGATAAGGCTAAAACTTATAACCTTCAGGTCTTTCTGAGTGCGAAGTAAGGCAAATCCGAAAAAAGATCGAACTAATTTTGTGTTTCAAACCTGATAAGCGCAGGGGTATATTAGCAAGTAACCGGTTTCTTTACATTTTATTTGCAGATTGCAAGCTTTTGATAAAGTTATTCTGGATTTGGTCAGAAATGCAACCACAGATCAGTTATTAACAATATTTAAAAGCGTTGTTGTCAGCAATTAACGGAAGAGGCAGGTTAGTGCTATATACGTGTTTGCGCTAGGTGTTGTGCCAATTTTCCAGCTTCTGCGCAGACGCTGACTATAGAAAATAAACTAAACAACTAATGCGTGAGGCTTTGATAGTGCTGAGGTCGCAGTAAGCTTGGTGGGCTAAACAGGTATGATTTTTAGCTGGGGACACTAAGTAGGCCACAAAACTTGATAAGAAGTGAGGGGATGCTAAATGGAATACTCAGTATTGAGGAGTACTGAATTTTCTTTGCTGAAATCAAAGCAAGATTTTCAAATTTTTACTTTGCAAGAGATCTTTGCAAGGGGGTATGACGGCAGTAACGATTTGAGTACACCGCATCGTGTAGATGTTAATTGTATTTTCTATTATACATCAGGTAGCGGCGTTCACTCAGTTGACTTTGATAGCTACAAAGTATCTGCAGGATCATTAGCATTTGTCTGTAAGGATCAAGTGCAAAGTTTGAAAGTTAGTGATGACTGTGATGCTTATGTAATAACATTTACCGAACAATTTTTTTATAAATGTACGCAAAGTTCGGCGTTATTTCTTGATGACCCTTTGTTCTTTCATAATGTGTTTAAACCCGTGATGCATCTAGATAGAACTCGCAGTGAGGATCTTGGTGAGTTGGTGCGTCATATTTATCGGGATTATCAATTCGAGACTTATGGCCGTGAAGAGCTGTTGAGTAATTATTTAAGTGTGTTATTACTCAAGATAGCAATATGTCGTTTTAATCACGAAAACATGCGTGTTCCTTTTGATGTTTATCAGCAGTTTCTCAAGTTAAAGGATTTGATAAATGGCAACCTGAAGGACACAAAGCGAAGCAAAACACGTAATGTGAGTGAATATGCTAAGAGAATGAATATCTCTACCAAAAAGCTTAATGAAATTACGCAGGTCGTTACCAATAAGCCAGCGAAAAAATTCTTGGATGAGTGCGTGACTATTGAGGCTAAGCGCCTACTTGCTGTGGGTGATTTGTCTGTAAAACAAGTTGCTTATGAGCTGGGATTTGAAGAAGCCACCAATTTTGTTAAGTATTTTAAACGTCAAACCAATGCAACACCGGCTGACTTTTATCATTCTGAATATTGATGACTAAACTTAGCGTGGTGCGCTAGCCGTAGACTTGCGCACCACAAGTTCTAGCGCTAGTTTGGTTGGTGTGTTGACACTGTTACCATTTGCCAGCGCGATTGCTATTTCAGATACCGAATGAGCAATTTGTTCAATCGGTTGATGTACTGTTGTTAGCTCAGGAATAGTAAATTGAGATAGGTCTGTATTATCGCAGCCTGTGACGGATATATCGTGTGGTATGGAGTAGCCAGCATCGGTTAATGTTTTCATCCCAGCAAAGGCGTAATCATCGTTAAAGTAAATCACAGCTGTAAAAGGGATGCCTTTATTCAGTAGTTTTTGGGTTGCTGTTGCGCAGTCTTGGTAACGATAAAACTCAGCTTCAATTAATAGCTCGGGGTTGAATGGAATATTGGCCTCTGCCAGTGCTTGCTTATAGCCTTTCTCACGATGGTCCATTTCGTGCACTTCGGTGTGCCGAGAAGGTATTACGAGTGCGATATCACGATGGCCTAGTTCGATAAGGTGCTTTGTTGCCAAATGAAAGCCATAAGTGAAATCAATGTTGATACACTGATTTTCAATGCTGGCAATATTTCTATTAAAGAGTGGGACGATTGGGGTGCCGCTATTATTAACGTTTAAAAGCTCTTCGTCAGGAATATGGTCGACCATCGCAATAATGGCGTCGCAATCACGGGCGAGTAAATAATCAAGCGCCATCATCTCGCCTTCATAGGTGCCGCCACCACATGTTAGTAGCATTTGGAACCCAGCATTGCGTAAAGATGCTTCAGTTGCTTCAGAAAACCGGTAGAAGTAATGACCTGATAAGTGCCTTGTTAGGATACCTACACTAAATGAGCGATTTAATGCGAGTGCTCGTGAAACATGATTGGGTTTGAAGTTAAGTGTGCGGATAGCCTCCAGGACTTTGTTTCGGTTAATGTCAGTTACAGTAGGGGAGTTATTTAATACACGTGATGCGGTCGCTTTGGAGACACCGGCATATTTTGCGACATCACCGAGAGTCGTTTCAGTTTTGGTTTTTATATCGCTGGTCATAGGGGTATCCGCCGTTCGGCAATACATATGTATTCAATATAGGTCATTTTGTCTCATCCCTGTAAAAAGTGCAGTAAATTGATAAACTGACTAGTGTTTGTGCTTATGTTATTGTAACTTTTTACATGGTTATTCCAAGCATTATTTTATAAAAAAATGGTAAAAAAAAGACAAAACAAGCCTGATTGAAAACTGTCTTTAATTGGCTTTGGTCGCTCTGTTGCTGCTATCGAGTGGTACACGGATAACCGCTACCTGCCAAGCCGTATGCTTGAATACAAGTGTATAACTCTCTGAATAATATGAAAAATAAATTGCTGATTCGGTTCAAGGTGGTAGGGGTCTTATTGAAGCTCGTACCTTATATTTTTTATGCATGTATTGAGTCTCTTGTGGTAGTAAGAGGGGAATTAAGTCGCGGTAAACTTAGAACTCTTTAAAGTGTTAACAGTTTTGCATCAGAAGTTATTAACTTTTAGCGCCTATTTATTCGTATCTTTATTGTGCTGACAGGACTTATTTAGCATTGCCAAGTAGACTAAAATAGTTTGCACAGCTTTTACGTAAAATAGGTAATATACGAAGGTTCGGGTAAAGATTTAGCGAATTTTTCCGTGGGGCAAATGTCATATTTAATTTTTGTTAGGCTCAAATAATAAAGCATTTATCAAATAATAAAGATGGCATGTAAGCAAAAAGTGTTTGCATTATATGCGATGCGCAACGCTAATGATGATTGAGGTCAAAAATGTTGAAAGTGATTAAAAGGGTGGTTTTGCTGGGGGCAGTGCTTGTCAGTCATGGGGTATTGGCTGTTGAAGAGATTAAGATAGATTTTTCCGTATGTGACCAGTACTTGATAAAGACCACAGGATATCCTGAGCATGTAAAGCAGCAAACATGGCGTGAGTTGTATAAAGCACGTGACTATCATGGGATTCTGTCTAAGCATAAATACTTGCTATCGCAAGATAAAGCCAATCGGGAGTCGTACCGTTGGGCTTCTGAGGCATCGGTTAATCTTGGGGAAATCTGGGCAAATGACCGGGATTTGCAAGACCTTACAGGGTTTGTCTTCCTCGCTGAAACTGAAGAAGGTGATAGCATTGATGGTGATCTGAAGCATATTAGTAATACTATTGGGCCAAACTTCTGGTCAGCAGATTTTAACAGGGACTATGGTAATTTTGCGCTGTGCTCCATTCGAAAAATTCGAGAACAGCGACCATTGTTTCATGGCTTCTATACCCGAGAGATTGCGGTAATGATAGCGATGGGACAGCTTGATGAGGCAGAAAAGAGCTTATTGGCAGTTACAAAAGAGACAATCAAAACAAACCAACAGATGGGTGAGTATTTATCCATGTTTATCGAACGCTATATTGGCTATGGCTATCCCGTTCGTGGTGCTGAATACCTAAAAACAATTGATGAAAAGCATGGGGTCATTGATCAAATTCTAGAGCGTTGGCGAGCAGCTATTGAGCGACATTTGCAAAGGTCTAACGATAAACGTAAGAGACAAAAAATTGCACGGGTTAATGAGCTGTTGAAAAATAATCATAAGGAAAACCTTAAAGCCAAAGAGAAAGCTAAGGAAAAAGAGGCAGCCAAAGAAAAAGAAACAGCGAAGGCGCAGTAATGTCATATTGTCTGCACTTAAGTGCTCAGCAGTATAAATCAGCGAGAGCTGAATTTAGAGGTTGTGATATTTGGCCCTCGTGGTACGAGAGCTTTGTTTAGCAAGAGCCCGCTTAATCGTTAAGCCGTTTTCATGGGCTGAATAATGATTTGTTATTTGTGTTGTTTAACTGGACCGGTAGACTCGCGTATGATTAAAGGAGCTTCTTTCTTTTGATTCAAGTCGCACTCTTTGCCATCAATCATGGATAAAGCCAGCTTTCCGCAAGTCAAGCCGATATTTTCAGCAGGGCTATGCACGCTGGTTAATCCTGGGATAAGGTGAGCTGAAATAGAGCTATTATCAAAGCCAACAATTGAGATATCATCGGGTACTGAGAAACCGGCTCTATTGAGTTTCTTTAGTCCACCCATTGCGCATTCATCATTAAAGTAAAAAATCGCAGTAAAAGGGATCTTTTTGTCTAACAGCCGCTGTGTGGCAATATAACTAGCCTCTTGATTATAATCACTGTCCACTAACAACTCAGGATTAAAAGGGATGTTGGCTTCTTGCAGTGCAAGTTTATAGCCGACAATTCTATCCATCATATCTGGGTTTAAAGGGTTGAGTGATGTTGTGACTAAAGCAATATCGCGATGACCTAATTCGATAAGGTGTTTAGTTGCATCATACGAGCCCTTGGCAATGTCATAGTAAACACAGTGTTCCTTGAGTTGAGCAATATAGCGACCAACAATAATGAGAGGTGTGCCTGATTGACTTAATTCAATTAACTCATCTTCTGTTAGGTGGTCGGCATAAAGAATTAACGCATCGCAATTGCGTGTTTGCAAGAATTCAACGGCTTTAAGTTCTTTCTCACGATTACTTTGTCCATTAACAACGATTAATTGCTGGCCACCTTCACGCAGAGTTTGTTCTAAAGAGCGCATAACTTCGCCAAAGAAGAAACCGGTAAAGGCGCGCACTACTAAGCCCACATTGAAAGAGCGGTTTGAGGCGAGTGCTTTTGATATGTAGTTAGGTCGATAGTTTAAAGCTTCTACTGAGTTCAATACTTTTTCGCGTGACTCAGCTGTCACCGGATCAGTGTTATTGATGACTCTCGATACAGTAGCCACAGAAACACCAGCATGCGCTGCAACATCTCTAATTGTGATATTTTTTTTAGTCATGAATGAATGCTAAAAATACTCATTTCTTGTGCGCTTACTTTGACTAGGTCAACATTCGAATTTGCAGGCTGGCTGTTTATATTGTTACCAAAGTATGTATTTGTACTGTGCTCAGAGCTAAGAATCATAACACAGTCTGCAGAGAGTTCTAAAATACGATAAGGTGATTGCACAAATATCGGATCAGGATGCGGGCAATGGCGCTATTTGTTAGGCTGATGCAGCGGGGTTAACTTGGTTAACGGTTAGAGAGGTAATTTCGTAGCGATACTCAACCATTAAATCTCCAGCTTGGGGTGTATCAGTTCGAGGGTTGAAGCCAAGTTCACGGTAGCATAAAACGAAAAAATTGAAGCCTTCTTCAAATGAGCCAAAATCACTCAGTTTGATATTATCGGGGGGGGCCAGACTATCATAGATATTTTTACCCATATTTTTTAGCCCTATAACAGGTCCCATCAGCCTCAGCGTCCTGTCATCATTAATGTCCAATAATGGTTCAGGGCTCATTTCTTCCCCTGCCAGCGTACTGCCGACAAAAAAGATATCTTTGCCAGTGAATATACCAGGGTGTTCAGCACCGGTGCGTAAAATAGCGCCTTGATTACTTAGAATGAGACTAAAAGACGACGCTTTATACAGATTTGATGTGATATAGGTCGGCGCAAAAGGGTTAGGGCTGCCTTCTTCCTGAGTGCAGTAAGAGAAAGACCCCCGTACGGTATTGTTGCTCTGGGCAAACAGCTTGGCACCCGAGAAGTCATCCAGGGCCACTGGCGTGAATTCATTGGCATTGTACTGCTGAACACTGTATTCACGGATATCCGCTGTGAAATCTACAAAAACAATAGGGGATAAAGAGTTAGAGGTGTTCATAAAAGCCAATAATAATATTCAAATAAAAACAGTTGGTGAAAGCCACTTTTGGTATTTTACGGGGCGTCAAGCTAGGCGGTAATAACGCTAAAATCATCAAACGTATGCGATAAATTCTAAAGGAATAGCATTGTATCTTCAAATATCATTTAGTAGGTAAATTAAGCCCCGGCATTTTTGTAAAGATAGTGTATGTTTTTTAATTCTGGTTTTTGTAAGGACATTGTCAGCATTGCTTTAAAAAGACTGTATTTTGCAGTTGCTCACAAATTAAAGAAAATTTAATACTTCTAAAAAGTAACCCCGTCACTCCCTGATATGTGTTTGGATGCAGCTTTGTTCAGGCTTGGCATTGCATTTGAGTGTCATCGGCTTGTTAGTGTCCTGCGGTGTTGTTTTTTTTAACAGTAAACAGTTATTGTTGTTAAGGAGTTGTCCAATATTCCATGAATATTGAATAAGCATTTTAGATAAAGTAGCTTGCGGTTAATGCGTGTTGTTGCATAAAAGCAAGCCTACTTGAAAGCGGTTACAGAAAAATAAATCACTGTAAACGATTACAGTGGTAATTAGGTTATACCCGTAAATCGTGATAGGCGTTATAATGACTAACAGAAGCGAGTGTTAAAAAATTCATAGGGTGTGGCGTTGGAGATAAAGGGGGGCTATAGGAATTAGTCCCCCTTTCTTGTTGCATCAG
Source organism: Gammaproteobacteria bacterium (assembly GCA_965230615.1). GTDB lineage: Bacteria > Pseudomonadota > Gammaproteobacteria > HTCC5015 > HTCC5015. The sequence goes on along the minus strand of OZ246012.1, from coordinate 2,483,678 downwards.
CTAAGCAACAAAGTGTTCATTTCAGCATTGTTCTTGCGTAAAACTCAATCATTGAGAGCCATCTTTTTTACATCAAAACTTTTATCCGCTAAGTAAAGATACATCACTGCCATGGAGTCTTGATCCACCAGAGAAGTGTTGTTGTATATACTTATTAGCTCATATTCATGATCTTTGAAAACCGGTATGCCTTTTTTGCTTGAAAAGTAGTCTACATGTTTTAAGCCAATCTTTTTTTTGTAGTTTCTCGCTTTACTTTTAAAAACGGTTTTGCCTGTTGTTCTATCAATAAGTTCAAGTGACTCAGCGAAAGGATGTAAGTGAGTAGCAATATAATGAATCTTTGTGTCATAGGGCAGGTTCATTAAACCGGTAACATAAGTATGGTTAACTTCTTTCTGCCCGGGTTTTACAACCCAGTGCCCAGTGAACCGGCGACCAAAGCGATCTGTCATAGCGCGACCTGCTGTCTCGCCAACTAAGCAGCCGCTGCCATGTTGTTCATCACTGGCATTATCATTTGCAATATTAAAATGTGCGCCATCTTCGCCCTCGAGTACTTTTAGTCCATATGCTGAACTTGGATAAAGCGCCGTGTAAGGCTTTCGTAGATTTTTATCGCGAACAAAATTAACTTTTACTTTATGTCTTACTTTAAAACGATTGTTTTCATGGTTTAAATTAAGCACTTGCATTGTTAAAGATAACGGTTGGTTGGAAATAACAGGTATACCAAACCCTTTGGGTAAGTTAACTTTGAATTGACCTTGGGATAGTGTGAATAAGCGTGAGCTTACCCATTGTGAGGTATCTGCGAAGTGTTTGCGGTGATTGTTTGCTTGCCAGTCAAGGTTGCTGTGGCACATGAACTCTTGTGCCATAGGCTGCTTGCCATCTTCACCAACCATGACAGCTTCATAGCCTGTGATCCACAATAACTCTGGTGTTTTGTTGTCTAGCAAGTAGAGGTTTTGGTGATTTTGAGGGCCTTTCATTGATTTATATATTTTATCAATGTGAAAAGTCCTAGAAAGTGTTTGCTTGTTTTGCACTTTGTTTGCAGCGTAGCAGGTGTTTGTTAGTGTGCAAAGCACAATGAGTAAAATACTGATAACTGGATGTCGCATGACCAAAGCCTCCCTGATGGTGTGATTTAGAAATAGTATTATAGATCAACTATAAAATCGTAGTGATGAAAGCTGGTATATCAGAATATATTTATGGTGCAAATACTATGTCTGCCAGCTTTTGGGTTCGAGAATGTGCCTTATTGATATGCACCAGGTATTTTGTTGCTTGGCTTTATTGTTTTGGGCTTGCCGTCGAATTTCTGATCACAAGGTGTGTTTCTTTTTCTAACTGTGAGTTGTACTCACGCCCTTCTACCAGTGCAACGGCGAGCTCGGCTGCTATTTGTGCAATTTCCGTGACCGGCGAGTGTACTGTTGTCAGCTCTGGAATAAGGTAGGGTGTTACCCAGCTATTATCAAAGCCAATAATTGAAATGTCGTTAGGGATAGCAAGATTGGCGGCATGCAAGCTTTTCATACCGGCCATTGCCAACTCATCATTACCATACATGATAGCTGTTAGCGGTAAATTTTTTTCTAATAATGTTTTTGTTAAGCGCTCTCCATCTTTATGCATAAAGCTACTGTCCAATAGTAGTTCTGGCTTATATTCAATGCCAGCTTTGTTGAGTGCTCTTCTGTAACCATGAATGCGTTCTTGGACTTCTTGGTTGTGCATGGGGCCTGTTATAAAGGCAATATCTTGGTGGCCGAGATTAATTAAATGCGTCGTCGCATCATAACTGCCTTTTTCACAATTGATGACAATAGAGCGATCTTCAAGGCCGGCAACGTGGCGTGTTACAATAACAATGGGCACAACATTTTGGTTAAGGCTGTGCAGTTTCTCATCGGATATACAGTCAGAAAATATAATGATTGCATCGCAGCGTCTTGATAATAAGAAATCAAGTGCTTTTTCTTCCTGTTCTCGGTTGCCTTGACCATTGGCGACAACCAGTTCTTGGCCTGCTTGTCGAAGTGATAATTCAGCTGAATACATGATCTCGCCAAAGAAGTAACCCGATAATGATTTTACAATCATGCCAATGCTGTGCGACCGTTTAGAAACTAATGCTCTTGAAAAATAATTGGGTTGATAGCCAAGAGACTCAACTGCCTCGAGTACTCGGTCGCGATGTTTATGTGATACAGGGCAAGTGGCATTGAGTACGCGTGAGACAGTGGAGGGTGAAACGCCAGCATGGGCGGCAACATCTTTGATTGTTATATGATTTTTTTTATGCATGCTCTATCCTAGTAATCTCCTGAAAATTATAAAGCAAAGCCTTTGCAAGTCTAGGTATATGCAGCTTGCTGTTGTCAGACTGTGTGGCCGCTAGCAAAACGGATCATGGCAGACAGACCTGATCATAAGCTGTACAAATGGGCTAGCTTTAGTTGCTGCTCAATGCTCAATGCAGTGTGGTCGGAGTAAGCGCTGAAAAGACTATGTTAAACACCTGCAATCTGTCATATGGCTGTTTGGAGTAATATAGCATGAAAGCGTTTTCATAGGCTATAAAATACCGCTATGCGCGGGTTGTTTCATATTATATTTTACAGCTATGCTAGCGGCTGTGAGTCAGCCTGAGCGCTTGTTTATTCCTGCTTTAGCAAGCTGTGTGAGTCAATGGGCACGTAATATACTGATGTCAGTAAACGAAGGTAAATGCGATGACAATAGGTGGTGGTTTTAAAGCAATTAAATCGGTTGTGGCTTATACGGGGAAAATAGGTCCGAGCAAATTGCTGCAAACAGTGCGTTCCAAAAATGCTTGTAAAGCCTGTGCTTTTGGTACGGGGGGGCAGCAAGGTGGCTTGCGCAATGAGATAGGGCGCGGGCTTGAAATATGCAACAAGAACATCCAAGCGCATTTGAGTGATGTGCGCCCGGCAATACCACAGGCCTTGTTTCGAGAAAAGAGTATTGCTGAGCTTGCGCAGTTATCAGGCAAGCAACTTGAGGATTTGGGAAGGCTTGATCAGCCAGTTTATAAGGCGGGAGGTGATAGTCACTATCAAGTGATTACTTATGGCGCTGCGATAAAAAACATTGTCAATACAATGCAAGCTGCGCCAGCGGATCGCAGTTTTTTTTATGCTTCAGGACGTTCTTCGAATGAAGCTGCTTTTTTATTGCAGCTGTTGGCTCGACTCTATGGTACGAATAATGTCAACAATTGTTCTTACTACTGTCATCAGGCTTCAGGTGTTGGTCTAAATACAGTGTTAGGTACGGGTACATCGACTATCCGTTATGACGACTTATATAAGGCTGATACGATTTTAGTCTTCGGCGCTAATCCTGCGTCTAATCATCCGCGCTTTGTGAAAACCTTATTGCATTGTCGCCGCAGAGGTGGGCAGGTTATTGTTGTGAATCCAGCAAAAGAAGCAGGCCTGGTTAGGTTTGCAGCGCCAAGTGATTTGTTATCCATGCTTAAAGGCGGTGAGGCTGTTGCAAGTCATTATATACAGCCTCATATCGGTGGTGATATTGCATTGATGACAGGGATAGCTAAATGGTTACTCGAACAAGATAAAATAAATAAAACTTTCGTTGAGCAATATACACAAGGCTATGTTGCTTATCAGCAAGCTGTTGAGGCTGTCTCATGGCAAGAAATTTGTGATGTGTCAGGCGTTGATAAAGCCACTATTGAAAATGTAGCTGCTGTTTATGCCTCATCTGAAAATGCGATATTTGCTTGGGGGATGGGAATGACACACCATAAGCATGGTGTTGATAATATTCGCGCGATGGCTGCCTTGGCATTATTGCGAGGGCAGGTCGGTAAGCCTGGTAGTGGTCTGCTGCCATTGCGAGGCCATAGTAATATCCAGGGTGTGGGGTCTATGGGATTTACCCCTCAGCTGAAACAACAGTTGTATGAAAATATAGAGAGGCAATTAGGTGTTGAGTTGCCAAAGTCAGCAGGTATGGATACCTTGTCTTGTATTGAAGCTGCCGCTAAAGGGGATATTGATTTTGCCTGGATGTTAGGCGGCAATCTTTATGCGTCTAACCCTGATGCAGCGTTTGCCAGTCAGGCTTTGGATAATATTCCGCATAAGCTGTTTTTAAGCTCAACGTTGAACACAGGTCATGTGAACGGTGTGTCTGGCAATGTGTTGATTCTGCCAGTACGCGTGCGCGATGAAGAGCAGCAGGCAACAACGCAAGAGTCGATGTTTAATTTTGTGCGCTTAAGTGATGGTGGCATTAATCGTTTCGCGCAGCTCAAATCTGAAGTGGAAATTATAAGTGATATTGGTAAGCAGTTGATAGCGCCGGATCAACTTGATTTTTCGGAGTTTGCCAGACATGCGGATTTGCGTGATGCTATTGCTAAAGTTGTGCCAGGCTTTGCTGCTATGGCTGATTTAGACGAAAGTAAAGGTGAGTTCCAGATTGAAGGCAGGACGTATTATTCGCCGACGTTCAATACTGATGATGGTAAGGCGCATTTTTATTTTGCTTTTCCCACAAGGTCGAGCCAGCTACGCTATCAACTAATGAGTGTGCGTAGCGAGGGGCAATTTAATTCAATTATTTTTCACGAAAAGGATGTTTACCGTGAACAGCATGAGCGGTGGATTGTAATGATGAATGTGGACGATATGGAAAAAGAAGGCCTTAGCGAAAATGACCTGGTGGATATTCAATCCAGTACAGGCTGTATGCAAAGTGTTAAAGTGCGTAAATTTGATGTGCGGGCAGGGAATATGATGGTGTATTACCCTGAAGCCAATATCCTTGTGCCAAGGGATGTGGACCATAATAGTCGAACGCCAGGCTTTAAATCAGTGCCGGTTAGTATAAGCAAGTGTAATGCCTTATAACTTCATTAGTAAAAGCAAAAAATAAAAAAGGCTGGTCACTTACCAGCCTTTTTAAGTAACATAGCTAAGCGTTTATTCTTCTTCTTCGTCTTGTGCTGCTGAAGCAGGCGGCGCTTTAGGGCGAGGCTGTACTATTTTACCTGCTTTGCTGTTGTCGATTAAGTTGGCTGGTGTCGGTTTATTTTTTTTGTAGTATTTTTTAATCTTGGGTTCTAAGCGTGCACGATCTACCGTTAGTCGCTCAACAGGTGCATTTCTGTTATTACGGTCATAGGCAATCATTTTGTTGATAGCATCTGCGCCACTTTCTAAATGACCAAAGATAGTATATTGACCATCCAAGTGGCTGGCACCTGTGCCAAGCACAATAGAGAAGGATGACTTGGCACTGTTAGGGTCATCCCAGCGAGCCATAGACAGTATGCCCTTGGCATGCTGTAATGTTTTGCTAAATTCAGCTTGGATAGGTTTTTCGGCTTGTTTCTGTTCTTTGTTCAATGGCGTTAGGCGATCATGTATCGTGGCAAGTTGTAATACAAAGTTGGGTTCAACCCGAAAGAAACGTGTGCCATCATAAGCACCAAGACTAACTAATTTTTTTATCTGAGCCGTATGTTTTGGTGCGACTTCTGGGTATAGTGCAAAAACCAAGTCACCCCATTGTGTCTCGAAGATAACGCGCTCTTTATCAACTGCAGGACTTTTTTCTGCATGGGCATGAAAAGATAAGCTCAAGCAGAGTAAGCATAAGGAAAGTAGTCTCATGAAAATCGCCCCCCCAATAAGGCTGGTATTACTTGCTAAGTTTTAGGTAAAACATTCCTATAATAAAAGAGACCTCTGTAAACAGAGGTCTCTAGAGATACTAAAAATGAACGCTTGCTTAACGCTTCGCTAAAGACTTGGCCTTGCCTGCATCGAAGTTTTTGTCTTCAACGTAAAAGTACATCACTGCCATCGAATCTTGGTCAACAAGTGACGTGTTGTTGTAGACGCTAACGAGTTCGTACTGATGGTCTTTATAGAGTTGAATGCCTTCTTTGCTAGCGAAGTAGTCAACATGCTTTAAGCCAATTTTACTTTTGTAGTTACGGGCTTTACTTTGGTAAATTGTTTTGCCCGTCGTAAGATCTTTTAACGCTAATGACTCAGCAAAAGGGTGCAAGTGAATAGCGATATAATGCACTTTGGTGTCATATTGCAAGTTCATTAATTGTGTAACCAAAGTATGGTTCACTTCTTTTTTGCCAGGCTTAACAACCCAGTGGCCAGTAAATACCCGACCAAAAGCATCCTTATAGTCATGGCCAGCTGCGTTTTCACCTGTCAGGCAACCGGAGCCATGCACTTCTTCATTAACCTGATTATGCGCAACATTAAAGTGTCCGCTTTCACCTTCAAGTAGTTTGAGGCCATAAGCTGAGGTTGGATACAATGCAGTTAATGATTCTTTCAGGTCTTTATCGCGCACAAACTTAATGGTGACTTTGTGGCGGACATCAAACTTTTTATCATCATGGTTCAGGTTAAGTACCTGTGTTGTTAATGACAATGGCTCGGTCGAAATAGCTGGGATACCAAAGCCTTCGGGCAAGTTAATGTCGAACTGGCCTTGTGACAGTGTAAACAAGCGAGAGCTTACCGGCTGAAAGCCTTTAGTAAAGTGCTTGCGGTGGCTGTTGACATTCCAGTCCAGATTACTGTGACACATAAATTCCTGTGGCATCGCGCTTTCACCGTCTTTACCCACCATAACGGCTTCATAGCCAGTGATCCACAGTAGTTCTGGCTTGTCTTTTGCTTCATCTAGCAGGTAGACGCGCTCCATGCTCTGTGGACCCATCATGGATTTGTACTTTCTATCAACAAAATAAGTCTTGGAAAGCACTTGTTTTGTTTTTGGTGATGCGGCTTTCTTGTCTTTTGCCGCTAGGCTATGACCACTAAAAGTCGCTAGAACAGAAAGGCTGGCTACGGTGATAGCCACTCGGGTAATATTGTTACTCCAAAGCTTCATACTACTAACCCCCAACTCAAAATACTCAATAATGTTAAGCAAGTATACTAAACAACGCGCCAGGAGGCGTAGCTTAGTGGCGGATAAACTGTGAACATGCTCAAATTAGCTGGCATATCCTGTATATTGACTCTAGCGTAATATATGAGTTCCCGCGTAAGTTGATTTTGACTTAGCGTTACTGACCCATATTAGAGATGCGAGTCAAACTGCCTGGCGACATACCGGCAGTCCGTCGGCATCATTGTTTAAACTAACAGCCACTTGAGCCTGTTCAAGGCATTATTGACTTTATCTAAGCTAATATACCTCAATTTTATGGGTGATTAATTTAGACAAAGCCTCTTGGGAACTCAATACCTGAGATTCCTTAATACCTGCTTACAGCATAATTACGCAGGTCTGAGTATTGTCAGCACCCAGTAAGTACCTAGTATAAAAAATAAAGATTGCCAGTATGCTGACAATAGTGCAGCCTTTGCTGGCAGTATTGCGATGGCTGAATCAAGTTAAGACGAATCAGCTGGCGCGAATACGCAAAAAATTGAGTATTGTCATGTCTCTTTTAGGCCGCTTTTTGGTTGGGTAACAATGAAACAATTAAAAAATAATGTCGTGTACTGCTTATTATGCTGCTTATTAGGTGTGTATACCGGGGGGGGGCAAGCAAAACCTGAAGCTGCTACGGTTTTACCCGGCCTGTCTCAAGCAATGCCAAAAGCGACTAAAAAAGTGCTTTTACGTGCCTTACAGCAAAAGCGGGGGCAGTATGAGGTGCGAACACATTATAAGAATACCAAGGGGGAGCCAAAATATACAAATCGGCTCATTCTGGAGAATTCGCCCTATTTATTGCAGCATGCGCACAATCCAGTGAACTGGTATGCCTGGGGTAACGAGGCCTTCGAGGCTGCCGAAGCGCAAAACAAACCTGTTTTTTTGTCAATAGGTTATTCCACTTGTCATTGGTGCCATGTTATGGAAGAGGAGAGCTTTGATAATGAGGAAATTGCCGCTTTTCTTAATCAGCACTTTATTTGCATCAAGGTTGATCGCGAGCAATATCCAGATATTGATGATATTTATATGAAAGGTGTACAGCTCACTTCAGGTCGGGGTGGCTGGCCAATGTCGAGCTTTTTAAACACCAAGGGCCAACCTTTTTATGGGGCCACTTATTTTACGCCCGAACGTTTTTTGGATATTTTGCAACAAATTCATTTTGAGTGGTATGAGCGCAAAGCTAATTTTAATCAAGTGGCGGCGCAGGTTGCCGCTGAGATTGAGCGTATTGTCGCTAACAAGAATAAAGCCCAGTCGCTTGATAAAGGTGTGTTACAGCAGGCTATAGATGAACTATTAGCATTGCATGATAGTAACAATGGCGGCTTTCGTAATGCGCCTAAGTTTCCTAATGAACCCCTGTTATTTTTTCTGTTAGATGCAGTACAGCGCTCGGGAGATAGGCAGCAATGGCAGGTGCTGGAAAAAACACTCGATGCGATGGCACAAGGCGGGATCTATGATCAGGTCGGGGGCGGCTTTCATCGCTATGCAACTGATGCTCAATGGCAAGTGCCACATTTTGAAAAGATGTTGTATAACCAGGCACAGCTTAGTCGCATCTATACGCAAGCGTATATGATAAGCGGTTTGGAAAAATACCAACGTATTGCCAGACAAACGCTTGACTATGTCTTGCGGGATATGCGTTCGCCTGAAGGTGCGTTTTATTCGGCAACCGACGCGGATAGTGAAGGTCATGAAGGGACTTATTTTGTGTGGTCTTTACAGGATATCCGCAAGGCACTGGGTAAAGCAGATGCAGCCTTTGCAATAGCGCTTTTTGGGGTAACTGAGACGGGTAACTTCGAAGGCAAGAATGTTTTGTATTTACCGAAAACCTTGCAAGATGTAGCGAGCAGCGACAATATTTCGGTGGCAGAGCTGAATGCTCGGCTTGATACGATTCGTCAAAAGCTGTACGACTTCAGAGAGCAGCGGCCGAAACCATTGCGTGATGAAAAAGTCATTGCAGCCTGGAATGGTATGATGATCAGTAGCTTTGCCAAAGCCGCGATTGCATTTGATGAGCCAGGCTACTTGCAAGCAGCTATACAAGCAGCAGAATTTATTCAGAAAAATAATATTGACTCAGCTTATGGCTTACAACGAATCTTTTATCAGGGGCAGGCTTCAGTGGCTGCACGCCAGGAAGATTATGCTTACTATATAGAAGCGTTGTGCTATTTATATGATGCTACTCAGGATAAGCAATGGTTAGTACAGGCAGATGCATTAACTCAGAAAATGCTAAGCTTGTTTTGGGATAAACAGCATGGTGGTTTTTTTGCAAGCAGCTATTTGCAGACTGATGGACCAACCATTGCCAAGTCCAAAAGCGCAAATGATAATGCTATCGCTTCGGGTAATTCGGTTGCCTTGCAGGCATTGTTAATGCAGCAGCAAAGGTCATCAGAGATATCATTTGGTAGCAAGATTGATGAAATGGTAGGCCTGTTTGCTGAAAATATTCAAGAATATCCACTAGCGCAAGCATACATGCTAAGAGCGATTGCTGCTAAAGTGAATGGCAATACTAATAACGATCAATATGCGGCCAATGGTAAAGTGTTATTGCGAAGCCATTTAAAGCCTTTGGCTAAGAAAAGGTTGTATGCAGTTACCGTAGATATTGCATTAGAGGACAAGTGGCATATTAATAGTGATAAGCCTGGTATTGAGCAATTAACGCCTACTAAAATAGCTGTAAACCCTGCCAGTCAATGGTCAGTCAAACAAGTCACATATCCCAAGGCTAAATCTGTCTATCTGCCTGTCTTTGAGCAAAATCTGGCTCTCTATGAAGGGCGGGTGGCCATTGAGCTGGTGCTGCAAGCCCCCAAAAAGCCCCACAGGGGGCAGTTGCTGTCTTTGGATATCCATTTGCAGGCTTGTAGTGATGAGGTTTGCTTATTGCCGGAAAAGCTGACACTTAACCATTTATTGGTGGATTAGTGCATTTAAGAATAAGGCTCTTATATGGGGCTTTTTAAAAGTCCGAGCTTAGTGTACCAATCGCCATTTCAAGGGTGAAATTGTCCTAAATTAAATCCGTAAAAATCCAGTTTTAGGTTTTTACCACTAATCAAGCAAAAAAATACGCGTTTTTCCCATCCAGATGTTCAGTCAAAGTTAAGACATATCTGCTAGACTAAGTCTAAAGTGCGCAGAAGTGTGGATATCAGCTTGTTGTTGTGCTCTTGATTAATGTTGGTTTAGATTGGTAGGTGATGAGGAATTTCAGATTCATTTCGAATTATTGAAGTTGGAGTGGGGAAAACTTATGAACCGAGATAATAAACGCGGGCTACGCAGTAGCCGTGCGATTTTACTTGTATTGGGCCTTCTGGCAACACCGTTGACACAGGCTCAGGACTGTATTGATCTAAGCAATACGCGCGCATACTCCGGTAATAACACCGGTAGTTTTACTGAGAATGAATGCTCAATTACTCTTAACGGTAATATTTGGCGTCAAACGACACAAACATTCAATATCACCGGCAGCTCCAGTATCACTTTCGAGTTTTCAGCCAATGAAACTGGAGAGATTCATGGTGTTGGCTTTGATGAGAATACAGGTGCCAGCAGCAATCGTATCTTCCGTCTAGCAGGTAGCCAGAACTGGGGCATATCAGACTTCACCTACAACGGTGAGGGTCAGGCACAAACATTAACAATAGCCGTTGGTGAATACTACACAGGTAGTAGCATGGGCTTTGTTATTGCCAACGACAAAGACAATGGTGCAGCAGATAATATAACAACAGTGAGTAACGTTGTTTTGAGTGATGGCTCTGCGCCACCGCCACCGCCACCACCGCCACCGCCACCACCGCCACCGCCACCGCCACCGCCACCACCACCGCCACCGCCACCGCCACCGCCACCACCGCCACCACCACCACCACCACCACCGCCGCCGCCACCAAATGGCCCGCAGCAAATTGAAGCGGAAAATGGTCAGGTGTTGGGCAATGCATCGGTATATAGCGATGGTCCAGCTTCAGGTGGGCAAGGTGTGGCTTTCCTCGATACACTAAACGCAGGTGTTGGCTTTAGTAATGTGCAAGCCTCCGACACGATTACCATGCGTTATGCTTCGCAAAATTCAGGTGCCTTGTCTGTCACTGTGAATGGTAATGATGTGGGTAGTATCAACTTCACATCAAACGGTGCTTGGACTGGCAGCTACACTGAAGCCAGTGCTTCAATTGCGGTGCCGGCAGGTGCGACTGTGCAAATCGTTAATCTTGGTGGCGGCGATGTCGCAGCCAATATTGATTGGGTAAGCTTTAGTAATAGTGGTAACCCGCCACCGCCACCGCCACCGCCACCACCGCCACCACCGCCACCACCGCCACCACCGCCACCACCGCCACCACCGCCACCACCGCCACCACCGCCACCACCGCCACCGCCACCACCGCCGCCACCACCACCACCACCACCACCACCACCACCACCGCCGCCACCGCCACCGCCACCGCCACCGCCGCCACCAAATGGCCCGCAGCAAATTGAAGCGGAAAATGGTCAGGTGTTGGGCAATGCATCGGTATATAGCGATGGTCCAGCTTCAGGTGGGCAAGGTGTGGCTTTCCTCGATACACTAAACGCAGGTGTTGGCTTTAGTAATGTGCAAGCCTCCGACACGATTACTATGCGTTATGCTTCGCAAAATTCAGGTGCCTTGTCTGTCACTGTGAATGGTAATGATGTGGGTAGTATCAACTTCACATCAAACGGTGCTTGGACTGGCAGCTATGCCGAAGCCAGCGCGAATATTGGCATCCCGGCTGGTGCAACAGTACAAATCGTTAATCTTGGTGGCGGCGATGTCGCAGCCAATATTGACTGGGTGAGATTTAGCGATAGTGGTAACCCACCACCACCACCGCCACCACCGCCACCACCGCCACCACCGCCACCACCGCCACCACCGCCACCACCGCCGCCGCCACCGCCGCCACCAGGCAGCAGCAGTAACAATGCAGCGGGCTTGATCACAGTGAGTGGTAATACTGTGACAACGATTCTGGCGGAACGCTTCAGATTACGTCATGAGTCTGACCGTATTCATGATGACTTTATTGAGGAATATGCCGAAGGCTCAGCTTATGAGATTCGTTTGATTGAGCGCGGCAACTCACTTGAAGTGCAGATTCATTCTGATACACCATTGAGCATGGTTAACTTTACCTATAACCATATTGTGAATGGTGGCTTTGCTGATCCACCACAATACACCAGTGGTGGCTTTATGCATAAAGGTAGCCTGAACGGCCCAGCTGATGACAGTGCAGGCAACCAGGTTAATTCACTCTACTTTATGATTAACGATATGCCGATTAACAACAATGGCGTAGTGACACTTGAGTTCACACCACGTCGTCAGTTGAACGGTAACTTCCCGCAATACTATTCAGATATCTTGCGTTATATCCCTGATACCGGCGGTATCACCTTTGAGCGTGATGATGACCGTTACTTCTCAGGTGGTCCAACGACAAACTTTGCGCACGGTACTCCAGGTAAAGAGCTATCACAGGCCTTCTTGGGTATTGATGTGAATAACTTAGAAGATTTCACTCAAGGTCGTGAGCTATTCCGCGTGAGCTTCTTAGGTGGTCAATTAAGAGGTAATGGTGGCGGCACTGCAAATGGTGCTGACGCGAGTGCGCCGGAAGATGCTTGTATCAACTGTCACTTCGAGTTAGGTGCGGGTGCGCCACCGGGCGTGGGTAGCCAAGAGCATCAAGGCTTTATTAATGCGGGTACTGCAGACCTGCGTGTTGCGCCACAGCTAGTGGGCCTTGGCTTGCTAGAAGCGGTTGATGATGCGACGTTCAATAGCTTCGGCGGTAAGGCCGGTAATGGTCGCTATGGCTGGAAAGCTACAGAGCCGCAGATTCGTGATCAAGTGCTCAAAGCGTTTGCGAATGATATGGGTGTGCAGCAAAACGAAGTGTCATCAGCCTTCGTTAATAGCATCGCTAACTACATTCGTACGCTAGGTGTACCGATTCGTCGCCACCCAACTGCGCAGGCTAATCAGCAGCCAAACATTGCCTTACGTGTGCCAGATTCGCAAACGATCACACAATCTGATGTGATCGCGGGTGAAAATGCCTTCAACAATTATGGTTGTGATGACTGCCATATTCCACAAATGCAGACCGGCAGCAGCCGCTCGCCAATTGTGCAGTATCGCAATATTACTATCCGACCATTTACTGACATGCGCTTGCATGATATGGGTCCGGATTTGGCCTCAGCGACAGGTGAAGGTAATGCAACTGCCAGCGAATGGCGTACACCACCATTATGGGGTACTCGTTTACGCGAACGTGTAAACCCAGATAGCCGTTGGTTACATGATGGCCGTGCAGCAAGCCGTGATGAAGCGATTCGTGCACATGGTGGCGCAGCTGCAGCAGCACGTAATGCTTATATTAATGGCAATAGCAGTGGTGTTCTGCTGTATCTACAAACGTTGTAATTTGTTTGTCATGAGTTCTCTTCCATCTGGACGGTGGAAGAGAACTCAAAAATAACCATTTAGCTAGTGGGCTTACGATGTTTTTTGAGCATAAAGTTTGCTAAGCTAGATAAAAATTTGTGTTGGATGATCGCCTGCTGAGGTTATGGATAGGGAAGGGGGAATAACAGAGGGACGGATGAAGCAGGTATCGCATCTTTGCAAACTAAACAGCCCGGTTTTCCGGGCTTTTTTTTGTCTGGCTTATTCTATTGAGTCGAAAAGATACTAATCAGCGGTCAATTGCGATTTTAATTATTTTCGCTGCGGTGATTATGGTAATGACTTATGCGCTATGGCTCGGATCATGCCCGCTGTTATTGCAGTGGCAACACACGTTCAAAGCTTGCTTGGTGAAATTCTTTGCATTAAGTAACAGAAACAGTCCTGGCGGATAACGCGTTCATCTGTGGTCAGCATTGAAGGCATGACATCACATTTTAAGCGTAATATACCGTTATCAATTCTGAAATATTGCTGAAATACATTGTTGCCAGCATGGTCGAGCACAATGAGTGGCTCTTGTTCTAGGTTAGCGCAATCACCAAAAGGCGTGCCGACGGTCACTTCGCGAAAATTCATATACTCCAGCTCATGGCTAAAATAAATATCCGCAGGTTCATGGTCGAAGCTGAAGCGAATCTTTTCAGGGATTTTGACTTGTGCAACGGTTTCAAACAGATCAATATCTTCAGCTTGAATAGCATCATTGCTGATTGATTTTTGATTGAGGCAAACATCAATAAAGTTTTGCGCTTTTTCAATGCCACGCTGATCACCGATTTTGCCACACTCAACTGTTACTGCAGGGCATAGCTTGCTGAGTGCCAATGATTGTACGCCACGGGGTTGGGTGAAATACACGACTGTGCGTGAAAATAGCAGCGCCAGATATAAGTAGCGGTTATCCAGACGGTTGACACAGGCATAGTGTGGGTTGAGTCCGGTGTTGTTATGTAAATCAATGCTCAGCCAAAGTGATTGCTGCTCTAAGACGTCATAAACGCTTTGTATGAGTTTGACCTCGGCATGGTTATCCAGCGGAGTGCCAGGCCAGGCGCGGTTATAATCTATCTGACCTTCAAGCCTGCGCTGAGCATAGCGGGCAGCCTCAATATTGCCAATAAAGAGATAAATGGGTCTTGGTAATAAGCGGTCTTGGTATTTTTTAAGAATACGCCGTATCGCCAGCCAGCCCGAGTCTTCATTACCATGCAATAATACAGAAATAAAGATACCCTCTGAGGCATGCCCGGGTAAGCATAGTAGGGTTGGGCCATCTAATACGCGATGTAAATCTCTGGCGGCGGTATCTGTTAATCCTGCTGGGATACTGTGCAAAATACTCAGTTTAGGATCATATGTTTTTTGTGGTGGCTTGGGTAGTTCCCAAGTGTGCACAGGTGCATTGCTTTGTTGGTGTTTTAGATACATTTCAGTGAGTAAGCGCATATCATGGCCAGTACGTTTGATAAAGTCGATTTGCCAACGACTGCCATTTTGTTGATTGCTAACTCTCTCTTCAATAATGTTGAGATAGTAATCCTGGTCTGCGATGTTAATATTTAAATCCTGCAGACCTTCTTTGGCGATAGGGAGTAATTGATTAAGAATTAACTTTTTAATTGACCAGGTTTTATCATCTAGCCATTTTATACGGGCATCCAGGCCATGTTGTGCGGCTTTATAAAAATTATCGCGCACTGTGGCGAAGGAAAGCTGCTCGGCAAAGTGTTTGGGTTGTTGCGCGCAGCTATGTACGAAACCGTAGTAAAAGGCAGCATTGGCTAACATATCCACAATGCTTGGGCCGGCTGGCATAACACGATGTTCGATGCGTAAATGTGGGTGGCCATTGGCATCAAAGTCCACCAATGGTCTATTCCAGCGCCAGATAGTACCATTGTGTAAGCGCAAATGCTTAAGCTCGGCCGCTTTGCTGTTGAACAATGTTGCTAGTAATACAGGAAAATGATGCAGGTTTTCCTCAAAGGCTTCTATTGCAGACGCTTTTAAATAGCAGGAGCCAAAGCTAACCCGTTTTAGCGGGCCTTGTGCTGCACCAGCGTAGCCACCGACTTCAACAGCTTGTTCAAATAGTGGGATACGCGTTTCAGCCCATAATTGTTTACCTAGTAGGTAGGGTGAATTGGCAGCGATCGCGACACTAATACTGGAGGCAAGTAAAGAGGCGTTATAATAATGTGCAGCTTGTTTGGCGGGTAGTTGCCAGTGTAACTGAAATGACGTTGTGGCTGATTCGAGCATAACATTCATTTGTTCGACATGTAGATGCTCTTCACCACTGATATCAATTTTAAGTGGTCTGCCTTGTCGTTGTTTTAATATTTGCTCATTTAAAGCCGCATAGCGATTTGACTCAGAGATATAATCGATATTTAAATTATCTAAAGCTAAGGTGGGTAAGATGCCAAACATGCCTAGGTGTAAGCCCATGTTGTTCGCGATATCACAGCTTTGCTGCCAAGTGTTATGTAATTCAGAGGCTACCTCTGAAAAGCATTGTGTCTGCAAATGCTGTGGTGATGTGTTTATTTCAATATTGAATTGTGCCAGCTCCGCCGACATTAAGGGGTTGTTGGCAAGCGCCAGGAAGTGTTCATTGGCTGGCGCGGGCTGATACTCGTGATTAATTAGCCAGGCTTCTAGTTCAAAGCCGCATTGCATTTGCTGTTGTTCGAGTTTGCGTTTGCTAAGCCATTCGTTAAGGAGTTGTGTTTCGACAGTCAGAGCGCTGGAGAACTTGCGGAAGTGGTCGGTTGAAAAACATGTTTTTTGAATTTCTTGGCCCACTGGTATGTTCTCTTGAAATTACTCTCGTTGTTGTAAGTGCCGATCAAGTTGTTCCAGTCTGCTGGGTGTGCCGATATCCATCCATTGGCCTGTATAATGTTCACCGCTCAATTGGCCTGCCTTAATTGCATTAAGCAATACAGGCAGCAGAGGTCGCTTGCCTGGCGCAAAGTCGGTAAACAGCTTTTCTGTATAGACTCCTATACCACTATAGGTCAGTTTATCGGTATCTGCACGGGAGAGTTTATCGTTTTTTAGAGAAAAGTCGCCAGCAGGATGATGCTCAGGGTTATTGACAAGTACCAGATGTGCCCAATAATCTACTTTGCGTTGCGCTTTTGCAACAAGCTGCGCAAAAGGGTAGTCGGTCCAGATATCGGCATTAACAACTAAAAAAGGCGCTGAACCAAGTAGCGGTAGTGCATTGATAATACCACCTGCTGTTTCCAGGGCTTGTTGGCTTTCATCGCTATATTGAATACTAAGTCCATAGCGGCTGCCATCACCGAGGGTGTCTTGAATTTGTTGGCTAAGATAAGCAGTGTTGATAAGGCACTGCTCAATACCCGCTTGTTTTAGCGCGAGCAGGTGATACTCAATCAAGCGATGCTTGCCCGCTTTAAGCAGTGCTTTATGGGTATGGTCTGTGAGTGGCCGCATGCGTTCACCCCGACCTGCTGCGAGCAATATGGCTTTCATGATTGCAGTTTCTCTTTAATTGAAAGCGTCTTTAGGAGTTGATGAAATGCCTGTAGCTCAGGGTATTGCTGGCTAATATTGAATACATAATGCATTACGCGGGGAATGTCTTGTAGATAGCCGGGTTTATTGTCTCGGTAATTGAGCCTGGCAAAAATCCCCGTCGCTTTTAAATGACGTTGTATCCCCATCCAGTCGAACCAGCGTTTAAATATCGAATAGGCAGGCAGTGGTAGGGTGTTTTTTAGTTCTGCATAATATTGCTTTAGCCAATGTTCAATCTGATGTTCGGGCCAGCTGATATAACAGTCGCGCATTAATGATACCAGGTCGTAGCTAACCGGGCCGCTCATGGCATCTTGAAAATCCAAAATGCCGGGGTTGTTTTGTGCTGTAACCATCAGGTTGCGTGAGTGATAGTCTCGATGGACAAATACCTTGGGTTGCTCCAGTGCACTATCGGTGAGTAAAGCAAAGGTATCGGCCAGCACAGTCTGTGCTTGCTGGCTTAATGTAAGCCCAAGGTGCTTGAGTAAAAACCAGTCGATAAACAGTTGCATTTCCTGGCTTAATAGCGCGCGATCATATTCAGGTTGCTGAGTATGTGGGACCTGTGTTTGAATCTGGTGTAATGCCGTTAGCGCATCGGCATATAGCTTGTCGGCACTATCGTTATTTAAACGGCTCAAATATTGTATTTCGCCAAGGTCGCTGAGCAGTAAAAAGCCCTGTTCTAAGTCTTGAGCATACAGCTTGGGTACATTAATGTGATGTGCCTGTAAGAGTTGGGCGACCTGGATAAAGGGTTGGCAGTCTTCATTCTCGGGAGGAGCATCCATCGCAATGTATGTGGTTTTACCAGGTATTGAGTCTGGTGCTGAAGCCGGTGTTGAATGAGGATCTTCGGCCCAGACGCGAAAATAACGCCTGAAGCTGGCGTCTGCCGATGCAGGTTTGAGTGTTAGCTGGCTAAGCGGCAGTTGCTCGTGTAGCCAAGTTTTTAGCATCTCAAAACGGGTGTCATTAGCAGTCATGGATTTTTGAATTATTGATTGTTAAATGGGTCGTATGAAAATACAGATTGCTTAAAGTGTTATAATGCGAGACATTATAACGAATTTGCAGGCATATCGGTTTAATATGGTCGCAATAATACCGGCTATTGCTGAGAAAACTAGTGCTGATCGCCGAATGCTATAGGGATAGGTTCTAGTCAATAATACGTCGTCAATTTTAATTTAAACAAGTATTTTTAAGGAGTGTATATGTTGCTGCGTCTTATTTCTCTGATTTTTATGTCATTGGCAACGACTTCTGTAATGGCCAGTGGGATAGACATCAGCTTGGGCAATGATAGCGCTGAGTTTGTTTATCTGTTCGATAGTGATACTCAGGTTGGTATCGGCGGTAATGATATTGGTGCCAGTATCTTTTTTAATGACGATGATGATGTATTAGCAACGTTTAAGTTCTTGGTGACAGGCAATGCTATTGGCCGTAACCGCTCATTGCAGTTGGGTGCAGGTGCCAAAGCATATATCGGATTAATTGATAATGATATTGTTGGTGACGAAGATACCATTGCGGGTGTCGGTGTTGGCGGTAAGATAGCCTATATTTTCCCGGCACAAACACCAATGGCACTATCACTAGAGGGCTATATCGCGCCTGATATAACATCATTCGGTGATAATAAAGATATTGTCGAGTTGCTATTACGTTTTGAGCTGGAGGTTGCGCCGAGCACACGCATATTCATCGGCTATCGTGATCTGGAAGCTGAAATAGAAGACTTGTCACTCGACTATGAGTTTGATGAAAGTGCGCATATTGGGGTGCGGGTTTCGTTCTAGTCACTGAGCGCAGCTTAGTCAAGTTTATACCTAAAAGGGCGATGAGTTTTCATCGCCCTTTTCATAAGGAGACAGCGGTGAATGCAATAGAAGATTTGTTGCGCATAATGGCGGATTTGCGCGACCCTGATAGTGGTTGCCCTTGGGATTTACAGCAGGATTTCAAGAGTATTGTCTCCTATACCATAGAAGAAGCTTATGAGGTTGCTGATGCTATTGCGCGGGAAGACTATGCAGAGTTAAAAGATGAATTGGGTGATCTGCTATTACAAGTTGTGTTTCATGCGCAGATGGCAAAAGAAGCGAACCACTTTGACTTTACCGAAGTTGTGCAGACCATAAATGAGAAAATGATTCGGCGACACCCACATGTCTTTGCCGATAAGCAAGTTGAGTCTAGCAGCGATGTAAAAAACCATTGGGAGGCTGAAAAAGCGCGTGAGCGAGCCAATAAAAATAAGACCGGTATCCTCGATGGTATTGCATCAGCGTTGCCAGCGCTGAAGCGGGCACAGAAATTACAAAAACGGGCAGCGCGCGTTGGTTTTGACTGGCCTGATGCTTCCGGGGTGGTGGATAAAATGCATGAAGAGTTACAAGAGCTTTTACAGGCCAAGACCGAGGGCGATAAAAACGCGATTGCTGAGGAGGTTGGCGATTTGTTATTTACTGCGGTGAATTTGGCCAGGCATTATGGTGTGGATGCTGAGGACTGCTTGCGCTATGCCAATAGTAAGTTTGAGCGTCGCTTCCAGCAAGTCGAGAGTGTATTGGCGGCAGAACAGAAGTCGGTTAAGCAGTGTGGTCTTGATGAGTTAGAGAGCGTCTGGCAAGCCGTTAAGCAAACTGAAAAAAGTCCTTAATCATTGCCCCCATTTGGGGGTGTCTCTTATTTTATCCTCAGGGATATCATACTTTCGTACTATAAAAACTCGCTGTTATTGGTTGATAAGGGCTATTTATAACAGCCAACACAGAAATTGCAGCAAGGACTGCTTTGCGAACGAAAGTAGGGGTATATTGATATGGGCGAATCGACATCCAGCGCGGCTTATGAGTTCCGTGCAAACCAGCATACATACTTGCTGTTGAGTTTCTTATTGAGTATTCCGCTGGTCATGTTGATGACCGGCTATTTATTTGAAATCAACCTTGTCCTATCACTGATCATTATTTTGCTTTGTGCCGTGCCATTTTATGTTTGGCTGAAAAGCCACTGTATTCGAGTTGCTCGTCACAAGCTGTCATACAGTCGCTTATTTCATCGGACTGTGAGCATACCTTATCCGGAGATTAATAAGGTCAGCGTGGAGTATCCACATAATGTACAGCAGGCCATGCTATTTTCACGTGCTCGTGTGATTATTGAGCCAACCGCGGCTAGCGCCAGACAAAAGCTGGTGATTAATGCCAAAGTCTTTCAGCGGCCTGCTATTGATGCATTTATTGCTTTATTGGGTGAGGAGATGGCAAAGCGCAACTGAAAAAGCAAGTGTTTTTACTAGTATTTAGAGTGTCGGGCTATCACCTTGCAGGATAAAAATGACAGAAATGAGTATCCTGTCAAACTGAAGCTGATATTTAACAGCTATAGTTAAGCTTAAGATAATCAAATGTTTACGGTTCAATGTCGACACCAACAATCATTGATATCGAGGCTTCTGGTTTCGGTCACGGTAGCTACCCTATTGAAATCGGTCTGGTGCACGAAGATGGTAGTGCTTACTGCACACTCATCCAGCCTGAAGAGGATTGGGTGCATTGGGATGACCGGGCAGAAGCTATTCATGGACTTTCCCGCGATACCTTATACGAGCATGGTCAACCCGTTGCCCAAGTCGCTGCGCAGTTAAATGACTTGCTTAAGGGTAAAACTGTTTACTCCGATGCATGGGGTAATGACTCTTCCTGGTTAGGTCTGCTGTATTATTGTTCAGCGCAAACCTGTCAATTTAAAATAGAAACTATTAGAAAGTTGCTCAATGAGCAACAGTTGGCCTGTTGGCATCATGTAAAGGCTGATGTTATGGAAGACCTATCACTCAAACGGCATCGTGCCAGTGCAGATGCGCGTATTTTACAACTGACTTTTCAGCGTTCTTTGGCGCGAGGCGTTGGTAAGGCGGTTTTCTAAGTGCTTGTTGAGTATCAGAGCTGCCTTGTTTTCAATCTATTATGAGGGTCTGGGGCTTTGCTAGCTTTTTAGGCGATGCTCACTATACTTTAATAAATAAGCCGACTCATTATATGCTGAAACCATGATATGAATATTAGACACTCAGCGGTGGCAGGGACATTTTATCCAAGTGATCCGGATGAACTGCGCCGTCAATTACAGTTTCTATTAATTCGTAATAACCGTGATGGTATAATTCCCAAAGTGATGATTGTACCGCATGCCAGCTATTTGTATTCGGGACCTGTTGCCGCCAGCGCTTATAGTCGATTAAGTAAGGTCTCGCACAAGATCAAGCGCGTTATATTGATAGGGCCCTCGCATCGTATTGAGGTAAGAGGTCTTGCAGTGCCCACAGTTGAAGCTTTTGAAACACCGCTAGGACTCGTGCATGTGGATGTCGCTGCCGTCAAGAATACCTTGTGTCTCGAGCAGGTTTGTCATACGGATTCGCCACATGTTTTAGAGCATAGTCTTGAAGTACATCTCCCTTTTTTACAATATATGCTTGATGCTTTTGAGGTCGTGCCTTTTTTGGTGGGCTCTGCAGAGCCACTGGAAGTCGCAGAGGTGTTAGATAAAGTGTGGGGTGGAGATGAGACAATTATTATTGTAAGTTCCGATCTTAGTCATCAGCATTCCTATGTAGAAGCAGGACGTCTTGATTCGCATACCAGTGAGGAAATTTGTAGTATGCAATGCCAGTTAACCGGCGAGCAGGCTTCGGGGTGTGTCGCGATTAATGGTTTAATGATTCTGGCCAATCAGTATGGTATGCAGGTTGAAAAAATCGATGTACGTAACTCAGGTGATACCGCGGGATCTAAAGAGAATGTGGTGGGCTATGGTGCTTATGCTTTGCATAGTGATAATATCCCTTTCTCTTAAAGGGCAAGCTATTTATCTATATTATGCAACATAAGTTATTCTGTTATGGCACATTGTGTTTTGAGCACATCTTCAATGCTGTGATTAAACACAAAAATTACACTTCAAGCACTGCTGTATTAAATCACCATGCCAGTTATTTTGTGCAAGGTGAGCTTTATCCTGCAATGATATATGAGAGTGGTGCAGTTGTTGATGGCGTAGTTTACAGCGGTTTAACTCAACACGACCTGCTCAGGCTGGATGACTATGAAGGTAACTTATATAATCGCCAGCGTGTGAAGGTTTTGTGTGCTCGTCAACAAGCGTTGATGTGTTGGACCTATTTGTTATCACCTGGACAGCGACATCGCTTATCAAAACGCCCTTGGGGAAAAGCACAGCTCACAGATGCTGCCTTACAAGCGTACAAATATGCGCAATTATAAAAAGCGTTATCGATTAATGCAGTGTTTGTAAGATACGATCTTTACGCGGTAGATAGTAATTGCTTGGGTTGAGTGAGACCACAACCGATTCCACTTTGCCAATTAAGTACTTGTGTGCCACATAACCGAATACGCGCGAGTCAGCACTTTCATCTCGGTTATCACCCATCATCCAGTAATGGTTGTCAGGGATACGCACTGAGCCAAAGGAACTCATCGTATGTGGCCACGGCGCTACGAGTTGTATGGTATGTGGCTGTTTATCATTCAACGATTCAATCAATTGAGCAGCTGTGTTGCTGGTTTGTGTGATTGCCTGATAATGCACTTGCTGGTCATTGATAAATAAAACATTATTCCGTAAAGACACAATATCACCCGGCATGCCAATTAAGCGTTTCACCAGGCGGGTACCATCAGTCGGTGAGTTAAATACGACAATATCACCTCGCTCAGGTGAACCCAGCTGATAGAGGCCAATATTTGTCCAGGGGATTTTGACATCATAAGCGAGTTTGTTAACCCAGATCCGGTCACCTTCGACAATGGTGGGTTTCATTGAGCCAGTCGGTACCGTATTCCAGTCGGCAATCACTGAGCGGAAAAAAACCATTAAAATAATAAATAATAAAAAGCCACGCCACTCTAACCAGAAAGATTTCATGCTGTGATAACCCTAAGTAATCATTGTTGTATGCTTTAGTCGCAGGTGCAATTATTGGCCATTGGCTGGCAATGGACTTCTCTTATGACTAAGGAAAAAAGAAAAAGTTTAGCGATAACTGCCTAAAATAATGCCCTGGCTTTTGAGCTGTTCTAATGCTTGTAAGCCACCATTGATCACCGTTTGGGGGTTAGGGTGTTGCATATCTTCGGCAATGCGCTGTAGGGCTGTTTGTCCGGTCAAATTAGGGTTTTCCTGCAAATTGCTCAGCAGGCAGGCTGTTATAGGATTAAGCAGTACAAAGCGTACAGTGTCCTGCCTATCGCGATAGACAATCAGATAGGTGGCTTGTTCCGGAGGCGCTTCAGGCTGGTAGTCTGGGCTGAGCTGATGTACAGGCCATTGGTAATGCAGCAACCAGGCCAGTGGTGAAATAGCCGGGCGGCCAGCTAACAGGTCGGCATTGGGGTCTATATTGTGCATGTCAACTTCATCCGTGGCGACTGACAGCGCGAGTTCTACCCACTCGTAATGCGCTAGCTCCAGTAAAAATGGTGGGTCGTAATCTTGTGCGGCATGTTCTTCTTGTAAATATTTGAGAAATTCTTGGGAGATCTCTAGAAAGTAAGGTGAGAGACTTTGGTGATTGGCGATAAAGTCGCGCACCATGCTATGCCAATGGTCATCGTTGTAGAGTTTACGCAATACCGGAAAGCCACCCGCGATAAAGCCTTCAATATTACGGTAGAACAAGCCACGGTAAATTTCCATGCGGCGATCTTCAATATCTGCCGGTTTGGGGTTGTTCTCAGGGTCGCGTATATGGGCGGCAAATTCATATTGTGTTTTTGTAAAGCTTGACTTATTCATAATGTATTCACTCATTAATCATTACGTATTTGTTTTACCTAAAACTGTGTTTCAGCTCAGAGTGCGTTTCGCTTAAGAATGCGTTTCACTTAAGAGTCCGTTTCACTAAGGGCGTTATGGTTGGCGCCTGAATAAAGAGTGTAAACAATGTTACACCATAAGCAATAGATTGTATGGTGAACCAGCTATCAATATCAGTGGGTAGAGACAATGCGAGTGCTAGTGTGGCAGCACCTCGTAAGCCACCCCATGTCATCACATGTTGGTAGCTTAGCGGCAGTTTAGCGACTTGTGGTAGCAAGGTAATGACAGGTAATAGTGCATAAATTATCAATACCCTTGCAAAAAGTGCTGCAGCGATACCTATTAATATCGCCAGCCATTGAGAAGAAAACATAGTTAGTGTGATAGTCGCGCCCACGAGTAAAAAAATTAAGGCATTGGCAATATAAGCATTTAATTCCCAAAGTTGGTTGGTAAATGTTGTCTTGTTGTTTTTGTTAAGGCGGCGATGCATCTCACCCAGAAAAAGCCCGGCTGTAAGTACTGCCATGATACCGGATACATCTAGTTTTTCCTCGGCAATATAAAACGCCAGTATGGCGAGTGCCAAGCTACATAGACTGCGAGGCTGCTCTGCATTGAGTATTTTATATAGCGGCCAAATAAGCAAAGTGCATAGCAAGCCAATCAATATGCCACCAACAAATGTATATAGAAAGCTGACAATGGCGTTGGGGATAACATCGCTTGTGTTGGCATCTAGTAAAATGCTGATCAACAGTATATATAACACAACCGCAGTGGCATCATTTAATAAGCTCTCACCCTCAAGTAAAGCGATCAGCCGTTCTGGCGCACCTAAGCGCTTAAATAAGCTCACGATGGCAACTGGATCGGTTGCTGATAGCAGCACGCCTGTCAGTAAGGCTGCTGCCCATGGGAAACCGCTGGGGTGGCCAATGCCAAAGAACAGCAGGCTGCCGGTAAGGCCTGCAGATATTAATAGTAACGGCACTGCTAAGAACAATATTGGAATAATATTATCTTGCAAGGTGCGGGCTTGCATATTAAAGGCGGATTCAAAAACCAATACAGGCAACAAAATATGTAATACCAGCGTACCAAAGATATGCCAGCGTAAGCCGGTATCAAAGCCTGCTGCGGTAATTAACTCAGAGCTAATAAAACCAATGAATACCAATAACGCGCTAAACGGTAAATGTAAACGTTTGCTGATCGGCTCAGCGATGACTGCAGTCAGCAGCATAGCAGCAATAATTAAGATGGCACTTATCGTCATGCTGCTATGCTGTTATAGGGAGGCAGGCTAGCGGTTTCTAAACTGCTTGCTGATCCAGAAGTCTGCACTGACAAAGCGGCCGCCACCTAGGAAGAATAATGCCAGTAGCATAACAAAGTAAGTTGCAGCCCACTCAATGCCATTGTTCGATACAATAAAGCTGCCATGCTCGGTTAACCAGCTATAGTTGCCATGCTCTTTCAGAATATCTTTAGCGCGGCTTAAACGTTCCAGTGCTGCAGGCGCATCGGCCGATGCCCAGGGGCTTTGCAAATCATGCACTGCCTGCCAGCCTTTCTCCCAATGTACGGCGAAAGCGGCAACCAGCATGGTAAATAGCAATGGTATGGTTGCCCAGCGTGTCGCTAAACCGAGAAACAAAAGAACAGCGCCGCCGACTTCGGCAGAAGTCGCAAGAAATGCCATGACTTCAGGCATAGGTAAACCCAACCCCCAGTCAGGATTGCCGAACCACTCTGCCGTGCTTGAAAAGTTGTTTAGCTTATTCATGCCGGCAATATAAAACACCGGTGCCAAATAAAGCCTCAGTAATAAAGGTGCGATAAAATCGACCACGTTGGCTCTTTCCAGTAGGTCTTGTGCTTTGTTTACCAGCGTTATCATTGTTCGTTATTCCTCTCTCGTACTCTTGATCATGGCGTTGTTAAAGATATACGTATAAAACGGTTCAATTGGATGATGAGATGGCCACTGATACTGTGATCAATTTGGCGCTTGTTCAGGGTAAATTTCATTAAATGGGATCGACTTACCAGTATAAGTCATTACCCGCGCATGGTAGCGTTTGAGCTGGCGTGGTTCTCTCACCCCGCAAGAGTGTGCAATCATGCCGACGCCATAATTCATATTCTGCACATAATTAGCGACCCGGTTAGCTTTATTGTCTGGGTCCAGCCCGCTCTGTAGCTTTTTATCGTGTGTTGTAATGCCTGTTGGGCAAGTATTTTTGTTGCACTGTAAGGCTTGTATGCAGCCCAGAGCAAACATAAACCCTCTAGCAGATACTACCAGGTCCGCGCCCATGCATAATGCCCAGGCGACCCCTGAGGGCGTGATGAGTTTGCCGGAACAGATGACTTTGACGCGGTCTTTTAACGCGTATTTGTTTAACAGGTCGACCGCCAGTGGCAGGCTTTCTCTAATTGGCAGGCCAACAAAGTCGATCAGGCTCTGTGGTGCAGCGCCAGTACCGCCGTCGGCGCTGTCAATGGTGATAAAGTCAGGTGCACTTTCCGGGCCACGGCGATTGATCTCTTGGCAGAGCTCTTCGAGCCAGCCATACGCGCCGATCACTGTTTTGAAGCCGCAGGGCCGGCCAGTGACCCGGCGGATGCGCTCAATCATATCCAGCAAGTCGCTGATAGAGTTAATATCCGGGTGACGGTTAGGGCTGATCGAGTCCTCGCCAACCGGGATACCGCGAATGTTGGAGATCTCTGTTGTGATTTTCTCGCCAGGTAATAGGCCACCTTTGCCAGGTTTGGCGCCCTGGCTTAATTTGATCTCAAACATTTTAACCTGCTCATGTTGAGCAATCGCACGTAGCTTCTCATCGCTGAGCTGACCTTGTGCATCTCGTACCCCGTATTTAGCCGTACCTATTTGGAACACCAGATCAGCGCCGCTTTCTAAGTGATAAGGTGATAAGCCGCCTTCACCGGTATTTAACCAACAGCCCGCTTTTTTGGCGCCTTGCGACAGAGCCAGCACCGCAGGCTTTGATATAGCGCCATAGCTCATGCCTGAAATGTTAATGATAGAGCTTGTCTTATAAGGGTATTGGCAGGCTGGGCCTATTGTACAGGCTGAAGGCTTGCGAGCATCTTCGGCTAAGGTTGGGAATGGACAGTTTACAAATAAGATAGAGCCTGATGCATACAGGTTATAGGTTGAGCCAAAAGCCACTGTATTATCCACATTTTTGGCAGCTCGATATGCCCAGGAGCGTTCCGCGCGATTAAACGGTAACTCCTCACGATCCATCGCAAAAAAGTATTGACGAAAGAATTCGCCTAAGTGTTCAAACCAATAGCGAAACCGGCCAATGACTGGGTAATTGTGGCGAATAGCTTGCTTCGTTTGCGACTTGTCAATAATAAAGATAATCACTATTGCCAGCACAGCAAGCCCTATCACAATAATGAAAAGCCCGGCTAATACTTCCATAGCCACAAAAAGAAAATTCTGAAGTTCGCTGCCTGTCATTGAGTGCCTCATGTAAATCGATATGAAAAGGTATTGGCATGCCAGTCTTACATGTCTGAGGTTACTATGCTTTGTTGAGTTTTAGTAGCCTAAAAAAGGATTTAAGCGCGTTGAGATAGTTGCTGATTTGCTTGATGTTGTAGTATGTGAATTTTTTCAACTTCAGCCAGCAATTGTTCGCGAGGAGGTAGGTTAAAGTCACGTTCCAGTAATGTTGGGAACACACCAAAGTGCTGATATGCTGTGCTAAGTAAATCCCACACAGGGTCGATAACATCCGCACCGTGTGTGTCGACTATCAAGTCTTCTGCTTCATTGTAATGCCCTGCAACATGCGCATAGGCAATTCTTTCTGCTGGCAGGCTTAGCAAAAATGCTTTGGCGTCGTAATGGTGGTTAATAGAGTTAACATAGATATTATTTAAGTCCAAAAGCAGGTCGCAATCAGCTTCTGTTAATATCGCATTGATAAACTCAATTTCTTCAATTTCTTTGCCTGGTGCTGCGTAGTAAGAAACATTCTCTATAGCAATACGTTGCTCGAGTATATCCTGCACGCGTTTGATGCGCTCGGCAACGTAGTGAACTGATTCATCAGTGAACGGGATGGGCATAAGATCATACAAATGTCCGTCATCAGAGCAATAGCTTAAGTGTTCACTGAAGCAGCGCACATTGTGCGTATCGAGAAATGTTTTGATATCGCGAACCAGTTGTTCATCTAAAGGGGCAGGGCTACCGATAGATAAAGACAGTCCGTGACAAACGAAAGGATAACGCTCTGTGAAGCGTCGTAGGTCTTTGCCATAGCTGCCGCCAACATTAATCCAGTTCTCCGGGGCAACCTCCATAAAATCCACATTTTCAGGGAATGGGTCTGAGAGCGGACCCGTAAGGGCCCGCCTCAATCCAAGTCCTGCGCCATGAACTAAATAGTCTTTTGTGTTCATAGTAGGCAAAGGTCTTTTAGCTCTTTATTACTCGTTGCTTAAGCTTAAGTGTCCAGCGAATTAACCGCCGCACTTACCTTCGCCACATTTGCCTTCAGAGCTGTCTTTGTCGCCGCCGCATTTGCCTTCGCCGCATTTGCCTTCGTCGTCACCTTTGCTGCCGCCACATTTGCCTTCGCCGCATTTGCCTTCGTCGTCACCTTTGCTGCCGCCGCATTTGCCTTCGCCGCATTTGCCTTCGTCGTCACCTTTGCTGCCGCCACATTTGCCTTCGCCACACTTACCTTCAGCGCCGGCAACCATGTAGCCATTAGACATTTCTGATACAGCAAAAGGGTTTTCATCGGCTTGAACCGGGCTTGCAGCAAGTGTAGCTGCTAAGGTGATACCCAACGCTGAAGCGATCGGTTTTAGTTTGGATTTGTCAGCCATTTGTATTCCTCCAAAAAGGGTTTTATCTTTAAGTATTTCAAAAAATATATGTTGTGATCCTACAGCTTCTCAAGCCGCCTTTCACCAACTTATACGCTGTTAGTTACAGCCTGGATGCAGTTGGTTCCAGGCGCTTGGCTTTGTTGAGCGTTGCCGACTGTAGCGGATGTCGGATTTTGCCCTGAATAGAATAATTTAGTCACTACGGAGAATACCTATACTGCTGAATTGCTTGAGGTTTTAGGTACTTTTTGTGAGTTAAGTCGCGCAATAGGTGCTTGCCGTGTTGTTTATTTGAACGGGTAAGCAAAGCTGTAAAAAAACGTAAAATGCTAAGGTTCGAACCAAAACAGCTCAATTTATATTAGCGGTATCGATTAGCCTTATATTAGACATCGCTTTTTTGCTCAAACTCACAGATATCCTCTATCACACAAGCACCGCAACGAGGTTTGCGGGCAACACAGGTATAACGGCCGTGTAAAATTAACCAGTGATGCGCATCTTTTAGAAACGCTTCCGGTACGGCTTTGAGTAGGGCTTGTTCAACTTCTGTAACGTTTTTGCCCGGGGCAAGCCCGGTACGATTCGATACTCTGAAGATATGTGTATCAACAGCAATGGTTGCTTCTCCGAATGCGGTATTTAGTACAACGTTTGCCGTTTTTCGGCCAACACCCGGTAGTGCTTCTAATGCTTCACGGGTTCTCGGAACACGGCCTTTATGCTGTTGGCACAACATATCGCAGGTTTTAATAATATTTTTAGCTTTGCTGTTATACAGGCCTATTGTTTTAATGTATTCCTTGAGGCCTTCTTCACCTAGCGCCAGTATTTTAGCAGCTGTATTCGCAACCGGGAATAACTTGGCTGTTGCTTTATTAACGCCAACATCTGTCGCTTGAGCGGATAAAATAACCGCGATCAATAGTTCAAAGGATGTTTTATATTTGAGCTCTGTTGTTGGCTTCGGATTATGCTCACGTAAGCGTTCAAACAGTTTAACTCGTCGGCGTTTATGCATTGGGCTATTGCGTATTATCTCTGGTGCGTATTTTATCCGGCTGCGCTGGTTTGTGGGTCTGGTAATGTACGACTGCTGGCCAGCTTGCGATCTTGCATATGCTTATCAATGCTGTTTTTGAGCGCAATCAGCAAACCCATGCCAATAAAAGCACCGGGTGGCAGAATAGCTAATAAAAAGCCCCGGTAATCTTCGATTAAGGTAATTTGTAATTGCCGACCATAGTCCCCAAAAACCAGCTCAGCCTGTGAAAAGAGCGTACCTAAGCCAATGGCTTCGCGTAAGCCGCCTAGTACTACTAAGACTAAGGTGAAACCAACACCCATAGCCAAACCATCGAGTAAAGAAATAAACGGTGTGTTCTTGGAAGCAAAGGCTTCTGCTCGGCCGATAATGGCACAGTTAGTCACGATTAACGGTATAAAAATACCAAGAATTAAAAATAGTTCGTAAAAAAGTGCCTGCATAATAAGCTCAATGGCTGTGACAATCGCAGCAATGATTAAGACAAACACCGGAATGCGTATTTCTGGACGAATAATGTTGCGAATCAAAGAGACGGTAACATTGGAGGCAACCAGCGTTAATGTTGTTGCCAGTCCCAGCATAAACCCATTAATGACTGTGCCGCTAACAGCTAATAAAGGGCATAGGCCGAGCAGTTGCACTAGACCGACATTATTTTGCCATAGGCCATTTTGTGTCACTGCTAAATATTGTGAGTTGTTCATCGTATTATCTCATTCACTATTGCTAGTGTTGCCCTCTTCGGTAGCAAATAAAGTCTCTTTTTGTTGCGAAAAATATTGCAGGCTTTTGTGTACGGCTTGTACTACGGCACGTGGTGTGATTGTTGCGCCAGTAAAACCATCAAATTCCCCACCATCTTTCTTAACAGCCCAACCCTGATGGTTAGGTTGTGTTAATGATTTTTCATTAAAGTCCAGTATCCAGTTCGATTTGCGTATATCGATACCATCACCTAAGCCAGGTGTTTCTTTGTGTTTAACAACACGCACACCAATCACCGTGTCGTTGTAATCAATGCCCACTAGCAAATGGATGCTGCCATTATAACCGTTGGGCGCAACAGGGCTTAAAATAGCCGCAACAGGCTTGTTGTCTTGGCGTGCTAAATAGACGGCAACCGCGCTGTCAGTACCCATTGCCTCGGGCGCGGTAATGTATTTTTTATCACTGAGTAAGTCGTTATCGTAGCGGCCACTTGGAATAATCTCGCCCAACCTTGCCAGTAGTGTGTCACGCTCATTGCGTTCAATGCTGGGTCTGGCATTTTGATCAACGAGCAACAATAAACCCGTGCCGAAAATAGTAAATAGGCCTAATAAAATAGCAGACATGGCAATTTGCTTGTTCATGGGGTCTGGCCGAATACACGAGGTTTGGTATAGTAATCAATAAATGGTGCAGTCATATTCATCAACAACACTGCAAATGCGACACCGTCAGGGTAGCCACCCCAGCTGCGAATGATATAGGTAAGTATGCCAATACCAGCACCATAGACCAGTTTGCCTTTATTGCTGGTGCAGGATGAAACAGGGTCTGTGGCAATAAAGAATGCGCCGAGCATGGCCCCACCACTAAACAAATGAAATAACGGTGATGTATATTGGCTGCTATCGACTAAATAAAAAATACCCGATATCACAAATAAGCTCAATAACATTGCTACTGGGGTGTGCCAGGTAATCACTCGTTTATAAAGCAAATAGCCGCCACCGATAAAAAACAGCAGTGCGACAGTTTCCCAGCCTTTGCCGCCAACCATGCCGAATAATGTCTGGCTTTGAATATCGGCTAGCGGTTTCATTAAAGCAAGTTCAGTTTTGACCGTATCCAGTGGTGTGGCACCTGTTATCGCGTCCCAGCCTCCCACGCTGGCTGGGCCGAATAAGATAACATGCAAGCTGTCCGTAAAGCTTAAGCTATTATTTGCGGCAAGCCATTGTGTCATTTCCAGTGGGAATGCGATTAATAACACAACATAGCCTACCATGGCAGGGTTGAATGGGTTGTAACCCAAGCCACCATACAACTGTTTGGCAAACACGATTGCAAACAGGATGCCCGTAAATGTTAACCACCAAGGTGATAGTGGTGGAATGGCTAATGCAAGTAAGCAGGCTGTCACCAACGCGGAGTTATCTTTGAGGGTACTAATAACAGGTCGGCGGCGCAGCATTAAGAAGATAGCTTCTACTAGTAAGGCGGCAGCGCCAGCGATCAGTATATTAATGATGATACCCCAGCCAAAAAACCATGTTAGTGCTAGCGCACCTGGGATCAGTGCAATTAACACATCCAGCATTACATTATTAACTTGGTTGCCTTTGCGAGCATGGGGTGATGTAATGGTTTTAAAGCGCATGGGGTTTATTCGCTGCCTTGTTTTGCAGTATCAGTTTGTTCGCGTTGAGCTTTTTTCGCTTTGGTGCGTTCAACGGCTGCTTGTATCGCTGCTTGTTTGTCCGTATCGCTTTCGTTTTTCTTAGCTTTGGCCAGCGCTGCTTTGCGCTTACGCGCTTTCTCAGCTTTTTCTTGCTCTTCACGTTCCTGGCGTTCTTGGCGGAACTCAAAGCGTTGCCGGGCAATATCGGATTTTTGCCGCTCCCGTTCAGCATTGCCAATTTCAGTTTTGGCAAAGCGATAGTATTGCACTAATGGAATTTCACTCGGGCAGACATAAGAGCAGCAACCACACTCGATACAATCGAATAAATTGTATTCTTGGGTTTTCTCAAAATCTTTGGCTTTGGCATACCAGTATAGCTGCTGAGGCAATAAGTTAGCGGGGCATGCTTGCTCGCACATACCACAGCGTATACAAGGCCGGGGCGGATTGGGTTCAGGCAGCTCTTCTACGGTGCCTGCTAAGACGCAGTTAGCTGCTTTCACAATGGGAAGCTCATCAGAGTGTAGGGCAAAGCCCATCATATGGCCGCCCATCAGTAGACGCGAAACCCGCTCGGTATAGCCGCCACAGAATGCGATGACATCTTTGATTAAGGTGCCAAAGAGTACCTCGACATTACGCGGCTCCTGCACACCTTGGCCAGTGACGGTGACAATGCGGGATATCAATGGCTCGCTATGCAGAATTGCTCTGGAGATCGCATAGACGGTACCAATATTTTGACACACCAGGCCAATATCAGCAGGGAGACCATTTTTCGGGACTTCCAAGCCAGTGACAACTTTAATAAGCTGCTTTTCACCGCCAGTCGGATAAATGGTGGGGACTACGATGACTTCAACACCATCGATTTGTTTATCGTTTAACGCTGATTGTAATGCAGTATGTGCATGCGGCATTGTATCTTCAATGGCGATTTTGCATTGTGAAATACCTAAGCAATGCAACAAAATATCAATGCCAAGCACAATGTCATTAGCTCGCTCGCGAATCAGCATATCATCGCAGTTAATATAAGGCTCACATTCAGCGGCATTAATCAGTAGCGTGTGCACCTTGCTGCTTGGCCCTGGGTTGAGTTTGACTGCACTTGGAAAAGCAGCACCGCCAAGCCCAACAATACCCGCATCACGAATAATATTACGTAACTCACTCGGGCTTTTGCTGCGGTAATCGGTGATACTGTCGTGCTTATCAACCCAGCGGTCTGCACCATCGGTTTGTAAGGTGATGCACAATGTTTCCAGGCCCGAAGGGTGGGCAACTGGCTTCGAGCCAATATCAATAACGGTGCCTGAGCTAGGGGCATGGATAGGCGCACTGATATAGTTTTTGGCCTGTGCAATTAATTGGCCTTTTAAAACGTTATCGCCAATGGCAACACACGGTTCTGCTGGGTCACCGATATGTTGTTTTATCGGTATTACCAGTATATCGGGCAATGGTAAAGCCGCAATTGCCTGTTGTGTCGAGCGGTCTTCCTGGTGAGGGAAGACAATGCCGCCATTAAAGCGATGTAAATTAACTGAGACCGGTAATGTTTTCATAAATGCATTCTTTAGGCGGCATCCTGGTCATTATCACTGCGGCTGGTATTTTCAACATGCAGCGGAATAATGGTGCTTTTGTTCGGAAAAGGCCAGCGCCATGTTTCCAGGGTTTCCCCAACCGGCTGCATGCTAATGCAGTCAACCGGGCAGGGCTCTACACAGAGTTTGCAGCCAGTGCACTCATCAGTAATGACGGTATGCATTTGCTTGGTCGAACCCAGAATAGCATCAACTGGACAGGCGCGAATACACAGTGTGCAGCCTATGCAGTCTTGCTCATCAATCACCGCAACCATGGTTTCTGTTTCAACCCCATTGTCTGGGTTGAGGGGTTTGACTTCACGGTCGAGTAAATCAGCCAGCGCTTGAATGGTCGCTTCACCACCGGGGGGGCATTGGTTGATATCAGCGTCACCACTGGCAATCGCTTCGGCGTAAGGGCGGCAGCCAGGATAGGTGCATTGGCCGCATTGTGTTTGTGGCAGAATGGCATCGATTTGATCTACAACCGGATCGCCATCGACTTTTAAGTATACCGCTGCCAAGCCCAGTAGCAGGCCAAAGACAGACGCCAGCGCGCTGATAATGGCAATGGACGTTAAGATATCCATTAGATTTTTACCAGGCCAGAAAAGCCAAGAAAAGCCAGAGACATTAAGCCTGCGGTGAGCATCGCAATCGGCGCACCTTTAAAAGGTTCTGGTACATCGGCCACTGCCAGGCGTTCACGCATGGCCGCAAATAAAATCAGAACCAGTGAGAACCCAACAGAGGCACCAAAGCCGTAGACAAATGAAGCCCATAGGCTGTTTTGTTCCTGGATATTCAACAGGGCGACGCCCAGTACAGCGCAGTTGGTGGTTATCAGGGGCAGGAAGATCCCCAGGATGTTGTACAGCATGGGATCAACTTTGCGCACAAACATTTCAGTCAGTTGCACAACGACGGCAATAACGACAATAAAACTTAAGGTCTTCAGGATTTCGAGCTGCAGCGGGACTAATAAGTACTCATGCACAATATAGCTACAAACCGATGATAGGGTCAGCACAAAGGCTGTGGCTGCAGACATGCCCATGGCGGTTTCCAGCTTGCGTGAGACGCCCATAAAGGGGCACAGGCCAAGAAACTTTGACAGGACAAAGTTGTTGACCAGCACGGTGCTTAGCAATATCAGCGCTGTTTCAGCCATCGCTCAGAAGTATTCCTATATAACTTTTAGTTAGTTTTTTGGGTTTTTATAAAAAAAAACAATATATCAAAAATTGCCGTATAGGTTAACGAATCCACTATAACTTTTTGCTTGGGACTTATGCTCTAACCATTATTTCACTCGCATACCGGCTTGTGCGCCAGTGTCGGGTGAGAGAATAAAAAGCTCTTCGCCACCCGGGCCGGCCGCTAATACCATGCCTTCTGATAAGCCAAATTTCATTTTACGTGGTTTTAGGTTGGCTACCATCACCGTTAAGCGGCCCACCAGCTCTTCAGGCGAGTAAGCTGACTTGATGCCGGCAAACACATTGCGTTGCTGACCGCCTAGGTCGAGGGTAAGCTGTAAGAGCTTATCGGCACCTGCAACATGCTCGGCCTGTACAATTTTGGCGATACGTAGATCCAGCTTGAGAAAGTCATCAATGGTGATTTCATCGGCAATTGGGTTATCAGCCAGTGGGCCTGTTAGCGTAGCTGTTGGTTTGGTTGCCGCCAAACTTTCTTTGGAGTCTTCTATCATGGCATCTACTTTTTCGGTATCCAGGCGCGTTAACAAAGGTTTGAACTTGTTAATATTATGCTCCAGCAGGGGGTGTTGAATATCTTGCCACTGTAGTGGCGGGATATTTAAAAATGCCTCTGCTTTGACAGTGAGTTCAGGCAGTACGGGTTTGAGATAAGCGATCAGCGCTCTGAATAAGTTCAAGCCCATCGAGCAGACGGCTTGCACCTGCTTTGCTTGCCCTTCCTGCTTGGCCAGTACCCAGGGAGCCTGGTCGTTGATGTATTGGTTTGCCTGATCAGCCAGCGCCATAATTTCCCGAAGCGCACGGCCATATTGGCGTTGCTCATAGTAGTCTGCAATCTGGCCCTGAGCGTCAGCGAATGATTGATAGAGTGCAGGCTCGCTTAAGTTTGCGGCAAGTTTACCTGCGCTGAGTTTGTGTATAAAGCCGGCACAGCGGCTGGCAATATTAACAACCTTGCCCACCAGATCGCTGTTTACCCGCGCCACAAAGTCTTCCAGGTTAAGGTCAATATCATCGACCCCCGGACCGAGTTTAGCCGCGATGTAATAACGGTAATACTCTGGATTTAAATGCTTTAAGTAAGACTCGGCTGTTACAAAAGTGCCGCGTGACTTCGACATTTTTTGGCCGTCGACGGTTAAAAAGCCATGACAGTAAACACCAGTGGGCTTGCGCAAGCCAGCACCTTCCAGCATGGCTGGCCAGAATAGGGTATGAAAGTAAGCAATGTCTTTACCAATAAAGTGATGCAGTTCAGCATCGCTATCGGCGGCCCAGAACTCATCAAAGTTGCGACCACTTTTATCACAATAGTGTTTAAAACTGGCCATATAGCCAACCGGAGCGTCCAGCCAGACATAAAAATATTTACCAGGCTCATCTGGAATTTCGAAGCCGAAATAAGGCGCATCACGAGAAATATCCCAGTCTTGTAGGCCTGACTCAAACCAGTCATTGAGCTTGTTGCTGATTTCAGCTTGAACATGCTTTTGCGTCCATTCACGCAGCATGGCCTGGAAGTCACCCAATTTAAAAAAGAGATGCTCAGAGGCTTTACGCACAGGGGTAGCGCCAGAGACGACCGATACCGGGTCGATTAAGTCAGTCGGTGAGTAGGTTGCACTGCACACTTCGCAGGAATCGCCGTACTGATCGGGTGACTTACACTTAGGGCAAGTGCCTTTGATAAAGCGGTCAGGTAAAAACATCCCTGCTTCAGGGTCATAAGCCTGCTCAATCGTGCGTTTGCTGATATGTCCTTTGGCACGTAACTGCTCATATATAAACGTGGAAAACTGGCGGTTTTCTTCCGAGTGAGTCGAATAGTAGTTGTCGAAACGAATATGAAAGGCCGCAAAATCACGTTGATGAGCCTCGTTATAGCGAGCAATAAGCGCTTCAGGGCTAATGCCTTCACTTTGAGCGCGCAGCATAATCGGGGTGCCATGGGCATCATCAGCGCAGACATAGATACAGTCATGGCCACGCAGCTTTTGAAAGCGAACCCAGATATCTGTTTGGATATATTCGACCAGATGGCCAAGGTGAATAGGGCCATTGGCATAGGGCAGTGCGCTGGTGACAAGGATTTTGCGTTTAGAGTCAGTCATATTGTCTGTCTTGAGCCTTATATACCTTTTAATACCGGTTTTAAAAAATTGGGGCGCTAAACTAGCAAGTCTGTGGGCTTTTCGCCAGTTTTTTTGCCAGGGATTTGAGCTTAGGGTTAACAGAGCCTGGGTATTGCTATGGGCAGTTATACCTCAGTTGGTATGATAGCCGCTACGATACTGGGGCATTTAGGCAGAATATATGCTTCGACAGGCGCCCAGCCTCCGTTTTGGCAAATAAGCAGTCCCGGCTAAGGCGTTGATCATTCGAAGGGGGTAAAAAGGTAGTGCGCTGCAAAACGTTAGGAAGGGGATAAGGGTATTTTGCAGGCACCACAATCTACTGAGAACGAGTTAAGCCGCGCTTGGCAGGGATGCTGCGGTCGGCCAATGGCAGGAGCTGAGCTCATTGGTTTGCAGGGCATCGAGTATTCGCAGAATTTCGGGCACATTGCGTCGAACGCTCATATCATTGATGGTAACAAAACGGATGGTTCGGTCAGGGTCGATAATATAGCTTGCGCGTTGTGCCACACCTGCTGTGGGCTCGATAATGCCCAGTGCATCACTGAGTTGGCGCTGACTATCGGCCAGCATAGGGAATGGCAGCTGGCTGAGTTCGGGCTTTTGTAAGCGCCAAGCCAGATGCACCAACTCGGAATCTGTGCTAGCGCCCAATACTTGTGCGCCACGGGCTAAAAATGCCGTATTGAGTTGGCCAAATTCGGCAATTTCTGTTGGGCAAATAAACGAGAAATCACGTGGCCAAAAGAACAGTATTAGCCATTTACCGGCATAGTCCTGATGTGTAATGCGTGTAAAAGCATTGTCGAACTCACTCGATACTGTCGCTGCTAAGTCGAAAGGTGGCAGTGGCTGGCCAAGTCCTAACATGATCACTCTCCTGTTTTGATGTCTTATTTATTCAGTGTTTGGTGTGTTTTTTGTTAACAGCAGGGTATTTGTTTGGAAGAGGTCTGTATAATTAATTCTTCAAAAGCTGGCGATTGATTTTTTCGTCAAAGCAATTGGCCGGAAATTTCACTAATTAGTGCTTCTGCTCTTGCGTGAGAGCAGAGTACAATCGGTCAGGCATAATAGCCTGTTGTTGTAGGAAACTTTTTGACGCATTTGAGGCGCAGTATGTCAAATATCAGTAGAGAGCAAGTTGAGAAGCAACTTAAAAAATACCAGGACCCTTATCTGCATAAGGATCTGCTATCAGCGGGGGCTGTCAAACGCCTTGATGTGAAAGATAATAATATATTGCTGGATATCGAGTTGGGTTTTCCAGTCGCAGCCTATGCCAGTGAGTTAAGTAATGAGGTAGAAAGTTGTATTCGGGAGCTAATGGGCGTTGCTGACATTGAGATCAATGTGTCAGCGAATATCATTGCGCATGCGGTACAGAAAAATCTCAAGCATATGGAGTCGGTTAAAAATATTATTGCTGTTGCATCAGGTAAAGGTGGTGTGGGTAAATCCACCACGACAGCGAATCTAGCATTGGCGCTACAGGCAGAAGGCGCACGTGTTGGCGTATTAGATGCTGATATCTATGGCCCCAGTCAAACACGCATGTTAGGTATGCAAGGCAAGCCAGAAACACGAGATGGTAAGCTTATCGAGCCGAAGCAGCCATATGGCTTGCAAGCTATGTCAATTGGCTTGATGGTTGAAGAAGAAACCCCGATGATTTGGCGAGGACCAATGGTGACCCAAGCCTTGCAGCAACTGCTGTCTGAAACTCGTTGGGACTCACTGGATTATTTGTTAATCGATTTGCCACCCGGCACGGGTGATGTGCAGCTTACCCTGTCACAACAAGTCCCTGTCAGTGGTGCGGTTATTGTAACGACCCCGCAGGACATCGCTTTGCTAGATGCGCGCAAAGCATTAAAAATGTTTGAAAAAGTTGAAGTGCCTGTGTTGGGAATTGTCGAGAATATGAGTACACATATTTGCAGTCAGTGCGGCCATGTTGAAGCTATTTTTGGTGAAGGTGGTGGTGAACAAATGTCTGCAGATTACGGAGTCGATTTGCTAGGTGCCCTACCACTGAATATTGATATTCGTCGTCAGGCTGATGGTGGAGAGCCGACGGTAGCGGCTGATCCTGATAGCGATATTAGCAAGATCTATCGGGAAATTGGCCGCCAGATCGCTGCCAAGCTATCTATTCGAAGTAAGGACTATAGTAGCTTATTCCCGAATATTGTTATTGAAAATAATTGAGTTTGTTCAAGTGCTGCTTGCCACGGCGCTGGCTGAGGTGATTTCAATATCTCGCTTTAATTAGAATAAAACATAATGTGTTTATAGAAAGGTTATTTGATAATGAGTATTAAATCCGATAAGTGGATTCGTCGCATGGCGGATGAACATGGCATGATTGAGCCCTTTGAGACGGGCCAGGTGCGCGAGAATGATAATGGGCGCATAGTATCTTATGGTACCTCAAGCTATGGTTATGATGTGCGATGCTCCGATGAGTTTAAAATATTTACCAATATTAATTCTTCAGTTGTAGACCCAAAACACTTTGATGAAAACAGCTTTGTCGATTTCAAATCTGACGTTTGTATTATTCCACCGAACTCTTTTGCATTGGCACGCACTGTTGAATACTTTCGCATTCCACGTAGTGTATTAACTGTTTGCCTTGGTAAATCAACTTATGCGCGTTGCGGCATTATTGTCAATGTCACGCCACTCGAACCTGAATGGGAAGGGCATGTTACCTTGGAGTTTTCAAATACCACGCCACTGCCTGCGAAAATATATGCTAATGAAGGGGTGGCGCAGATGTTGTTTTTTGAATCTGATGAGACATGTGAAACGTCTTACAAGGATCGTGGTGGAAAGTATCAAGGGCAAAGAGGTGTGACGCTGCCTAAAACATAGTGATAAATTGCGGGGTAATGCGCAACTGCTAACAAGTTAGGGGGGAGGCAGTTGTGCATTATCCCGTTGTAATAAAAATATCAAACATTCAATAGCCACTATTACCGTCACCGTTATTATTATGACAAAATGGTGACAGGCACTATGTCCATTATCCTTTTTTCCCTTTTCCGCTTATCGTTGTTATTGTAAGGGGGCAAAGATCGGGTGAGCGAAGAGGGGTATACACTCTACCTGATCGACAGTCTATTTTTGCGGACTGCCACACAAGCTCCATATTCCGGCGTATTATAATGATTAAGATAATAAAAGGCTTCAGACAAAAGTATGAAGCAGCCTGCAAATTAATAAATTAGCTGGGCGGATTGCCTTGTGATGTAGGTATATATGCAAATTTGTATGGGCAGTATGTTAAGAATATATGAACGTGTACTTAAATTGAGTTGTACTATCGTTGAGCGACAGGGGTTAGGTGGCAGCTCGCATTAATTGCATATTGGTGATAACCGCTGTCAGCGCTTTATCGAATAGCTGGTCATCTTGAATCACACGTGAACGTTCGCAGTCTAATTCGTCGATAAAGTCATCAATGTCTTTTATCTCAGCTTCTTTGCCTGAGCGGTCAATAAAAATAATTTGCGCGGTATCTTCAACAATGGAAGATACTTTCAGGCGGCGGGCCAGTTTGTCTCTACCTAGATAAACTTCGCACCAAGTGCCAGGCTTGATTTCATCGGGTAGCTCTGCCGCAATTTCTTGTGGCGTAGGCTGGTTGCTCAGGTCGGTATCGAATACATCATCCGAGTCGCTGCTATAATCAAAAGGGTCAACAACATCTTCTTCTAAAACAACTTCTTCTGGAGCGGTATCCTGTAGTTTTTTGAGTTGCTCGTACTCGATAGTTTTTTCTTGATAAATTTCTTCAAGGCCGCTGAGCAAATCAATATCATCGCTTAAACGCTGAGTAACTTCCGATAAAGCCTCATTCGCTTTTTGGGTTATCTCAGCAGACCGTTCAACGATAATGCCTAATTGTTGTAATGACTCACGTGGTTGCACACTCTCTACGATTTGCCGGAATAAATCGACAGTGTTTTGCCAGTTTTCACTGTCTTCGCCGTCACGCCGCCAAATTTTCAAAAATAACGGGGCAAAACCTCTTAGCACTAAAATATGTAATTCTTTAGGAAATGTTTTGCCTTTTAAGAATTGACGAATTTGTTGAATAACAACTTTTTTAACGTGTAATAATTTGGATTGGACGACAGCTTTGTTGCGAGTTTCTTTTTCGGCAAGTTGCTTGTCGTCTTTCTCTGAAGTGATTGTTTCCCGTAAGCGTTCCAGGCAGGTGTTAAAGATATCGAGATTAGATTCAAACTTATCCAGGATATCTTCAGTAATCGAAGCAATAAGTTCAAAAGCAGGGTCGTGGCGATCGTTTAGGCCAATACCATAGAGTGCCAGCTCATTGAGTAATAGTCTTGCAGGGTGCGTTGTTTCCTTGAGCATAGTAACATCCAGTAATGCCACTTTAATGTAAGGAATTTGCAAGCGACCTAACTCAACTTTAACGGGGTCGGATAAATCAGGGTCTTCAAGAATAGCGCCAAACAGCTGGTTGACGAGCTCAATGACATTGGCTTCAGGGCCTGTTAAATTCTTGGCGGCTTCTTTTAATTTTTCATGGACAGTTCTGTTAACTTCGTCACTGATAGCATGTGCGTTATTTAACGATGCTTGTGCTAAGGCATCAGTGTTAAGGCTTTGCAGATTCGAGAGCAAGCCAACCAACTCATCGGTTTGCATTGGCGTAACAGCAGCACCAGGCTCCAATGGTTCGGTAAATTGTTGATTAAGCGTTGAGCTGGATAAAAA
Organism: Gammaproteobacteria bacterium; assembly: GCA_965230615.1. Taxonomy (GTDB): domain Bacteria; phylum Pseudomonadota; class Gammaproteobacteria; order HTCC5015; family HTCC5015. Next base: position 2,441,693 of record OZ246012.1, on the reverse strand, counting down.
ATTATAAAGTGTTTTGGAAAGCTCGCTGTCGTTGAATAATGTCGAGTTTAATGCGTTTGCCGCAACCGGGTTAATGGCAGCGGCAGGCACATGGCCACCCGATGTGGTTGCATTGTTATTAATAGCCGGCACTTGTTCGTTCAAGTCATTGAAGTTAATGCTAGGTGTCGTCATGCCACTGTCAGCTTGAGCACTATCTTCTGGCTTGGGTTCTTGAGGGGCGGCGTTATTATTGTTGCCAATGCTTTGGAATTGGTAGCGGGGCTTATAGCCTTTATTGGCGGGGTTTTCTTTTTCAGTGATAATGTCATGTTGTTGCAGCAGGTCTAAGGCGCCTTTGTAGATAGGGCCTAAGCCCTGCATAGCTTCGCCCGCAAAGCAGCTATAGATAGCCTTCTTATGGTCAAATTTAAGTTCGGTTTCTTCCAGCACATGGTGTAAGAGCAGGCAAAGTTCTTTGGGCGTGAGTGCATCAGGATCCGGGTTGCTGAGCATTTGTTTACCCAGGCGCACTACACCACGCTTGATTGCTTTAATGAACTGCTCATACTCTTCGTGGACTTTGCTGCTGAGTTCGCCGATGAGGATCATTTCATCCAGCGTATCATCATCTACCAGGGCCAGACTGAGGGTATGCTGGTTGCTACCATCCTCACTTTTACGCTTCTCGCCCTCAAAGAAGCAGCTGTAGTCTTGGACAAACTGTGTTTTGAGTGCATTTTTTTGGGTTTGCAGGAAGTTTAAGGCAACATCAGCTGCCTCTTTGACCTCTTTTTCAGCATCACTTTGAATAACATCAAAATAGGCTTCTTCAGCATGTTTTAGTGCGCGGCTCACTAGTGTGTCGAGCAGCATTGAGGTTAACGACTTTATTGCGTCAAAAGCAGTTTGGTGATCAGTTGGGGTATTAGCCATACTTTTTTAGGACCGCGCAGTTTCCAGATAAGCCTATATTGAGTGTAACAAACACCTGAGATTTAATTAGGTTTGTTTTACCCTAATTTGAGTCTCAATGTGTTCCAGAGTTTCCTTTGTCTCGCCATATTCGCCAATATGCTGGTAGAGCATTCTAACCGATTGAAAATTAGTGAAAAACATCTATCAGACATTATATCGGTGAATTGGCAAATTAATTCAGTTAACGCAGGCTAATTTGTTGCCAGCCTTTCGCGCTGGCGTGAGCAGCCAAACGCTCATCGGCATCAACCGTAATGGGGTATGTTGCCTGTTCCAGCAATGGGATATCATTTTGTGAGTCTGAATAAAACCAGCTACGCTCAGCTTGCAGGTTCTGCGCAGCCAGCCACTGCTCCAGGCGCGTTATTTTGCCTGCCTGGAAGCAGGGTACACCACTGATTTTGCCGGTAAAGTGCCCATCTACCACCTCTGGGGTTGTCGCAAGCAGGTTATCCACGCTCAATCTGGCGGCAATGGGCTCTGTGATGAAGTGATTGGTTGCCGTTATTATGAGCAAAACATGACCACTTTGCCGATGTTCATCGATCAATGCCTCCGCTTTTGGCAAAATCAGTGGTTCGATTCGCGTGCGCATAAATTCTGCTCGTAAAGTGACCAGCTCTGGCATTGAATAGCGCTTGAGTGGCCCTAGGGAAAAGGCAAAAAACTCATGAATATCAAGCGTACCTTGTTGATATTGTTGATAAAAGTCAGCATTAGCCTGTTTGTAGGTTTGTTCATCCACCAGGCCTTTATCGACTAAAAAGCAGCCCCAGGTATAATCACTATCTCCATTCAAGAGGGTATTATCTAAATCAAATATTGCTAATTTCACACGATTCTCCGGCGGTCTTATTTGCCCATCAAGGCGTATTTATGGAAGAATGGGGTATTGTATACCTGGAGGGTCACGCTGCAAGTGATTGATTCGGAAGGATATAGAGCTAACGTTGGCATAGTCCTTAGTAACTCCCAAGGGGAGCTGCTCTGGTGCCGACGTATTGGGCAGGATGCCTGGCAGTTTCCGCAAGGGGGTATAGAGCCTGGGGAAAGCCCTGAACAGGCGCTGTATCGTGAACTTTATGAAGAAATTGGACTAGGTCCAGAGGACGTCACCATTATTGGCAATACAAGAGGCTGGCTGCGGTATCGATTGCCAGAAAATTTAATGCGCCGGGATACCGGCCCACTGTGTATCGGCCAAAAGCAACTTTGGTTTTTATTACGTATTTTGGATGATCAGCACAGTATGTGCTTCGATAAAGTACCGCATCCTGAGTTTGATGATTGGCGCTGGGTAGGCTATTGGCGCCCGGTCAAAGAAGTCGTTTATTTTAAACGTGATGTGTATAAGCAAGCGCTCAGGCAACTCAAACCCATGTTATCTGCCAGCTTGGCATTAAGCACCCATAATTAAGTAATCATATGCTGGAATTTTTGCGCCGTATTGTCCAGGAAGTAAGCACCGCACCCAATTTAGACAAAGCGCTGAATGTGGTAGTAAAGCGTGTCTGTGAAAGTATGGGTGTTGATGCCTGCACGGTTTATTTGGTCGATCAGCTCAGTGATGATGATGAACTTGTCTTATTGGCAACAGAAGGGTTGCTGCAAGAAGCTGTTGGTCATGTGCGTATGGGCTTTGATGAAGGCTTAGCAGGTTTGGTTGCTAGGCGTGCTGAGCCAATCAACTTAGAAAATGCGCCGGTACACCCGCGCTATAAGTTTTTTGCCGAAGCGGGTGAAGAGCATTTGCACTCATTCCTTGGGGTGCCCATTATCAATTATGGTAAGTTGCTCGGTGTTTTAGTTGTACAGCAGCGTGATAAGCGCCGCTTCAATGATGACCATGTTGCGTTTTTAATTACTCTAGCAGCGCAGCTCGCCGGTGCTATTACCCAAGCAGGTATTACTGATGATATTCATCGTGTGATGCGGGGTGAGGCGCCAACCAAACAGTTTATGGAAGGCTTGCCGGGTTCGCCAGGTGTTTGTGTTGGTCATGCAGTTGTTGTTTATACGCCAGCTGAGTTAGAAGCAGTACCAGATAGGCCGGTTGATGATGTGCAGGCAGAGATCGAGCTGTTTCATAAGGCTGTATATGATGTGAGTGATGAAATGGTGTCACTTAACCGCTCTTTGCAAAATGTTTTACCGGCAGATGAACGTGCTTTGTTTGATGCATTTGCAATGATGCTGGAAGGTGGCTCGTTAATCGATGACACTATACACCGGATTGAAGAGGGTAATTGGGCTTCGGGTGCATTGCGTGACACTATCATTGAACACGTACGCATTTTTGAAGAAATGGAAGACCCTTATCTGCGCGATCGTGCGGACGATATCAAAGATTTAGGCCGTCGTGTGATAGCCCGTTTGCAACAAAAAGATGACGTGCGGCCAGCGAGTGCTTATCCCAATAATACCGTGCTTGTTGGTGAAGAAATTTCAGCGACACAATTGGCCGAGGTGCCTGCAGACAAGCTCGTTGGTGTAGTTTCTGTACGTGGCTCAGGTTCATCGCATGTGGCGATACTCGCGCGAGCAATGCAGATTCCGACAGTGATGGGGGTCTCTGATCTACCCGTTGGTCGTGTTGATAGCCGTGAAATGGTAATCGATGGTTACAGTGGCCGGGTTTATGTGCAGCCTCAGGGTGATTTGCGTGATAGCCTATTACGCCTGATTCAGGAAGATAAGGCCATTGCCAAAGAGTTAGAGTCAATGGCTGATGAGGTTGCCGAGACAACCGATGGCTTTAAGATGGCTTTGTTTGCAAACACGGGTTTGCAATCCGATATAAACCCGACGCTAGCCGCACAAGCAGATGGTATCGGTTTGTTTAGAACCGAAGTGCCTTTCCAAATGCGAGAGCAATTTCCTGGTGAGGAAGAGCAGGAAGGTATTTATCGTGAAACACTCACTGCATTTCATCCGCGGCCAGTTGTTATTCGCACGCTAGATGTTGGTGGCGATAAAATGCTGAAATATTTTCCTGTTGTTGAAGAAAATCCGTTTTTGGGCTGGCGTGGTATACGCATTTCTTTAGATCACCCTGATATATTTATTACGCAAATCCGGGCGATGCTCAAAGCCAATCGCGATCTAGGAAATATGCAAATTATGTTGCCGATGATCAGTGGTATGGCAGAGCTGCGTGCTGCTATGTCTTTAATTCAACGTGCGCATAGTGAACTGCTGGAAGAGGGGCATGATATTGTTTTACCGCCTATCGGTATTATGATCGAAGTGCCTGCGGCTGTTTATATGATAGGGGCGTTTGCCAAGCATGTAGACTTTCTGTCTATTGGCAGTAATGACTTAACGCAATACTTGCTCGCCGTTGATAGGAATAATGAGCGTGTCGGCAAACTGTATGATGCATTGCACCCATCAGTATTGAGTGCCATTTTGCATGTTATTCAAGGTGCGCATATTCATAATAAGCCTGTCAGTATCTGTGGAGAGCTTGCGGGTAACCCCTTGGGGGCGTTGTTACTAATTGGCATGGGCATGCAGAGTTTAAGCATGAGTGCAGGCAGCTTATTACGTATCAAAAAAGTTATTCGCAGTTTTTCCCGGGATGAAGCGACTGATATTATGTCACGGGCTTTAACCATGGAAGATGGTGCGCAAGTTCGTGATATGTTGATTGAAGAGCTGGAAAAAGTAAATCTGGGCGGTTTGATACGCGCGGGTAGATAGTCCGCGGAAAAGCATTGTTTATGTTGAAAAACGCCGTGTCACATGACACGGCGTTTTTTGATATTTATGAAGGTTTTAGAACAGCCAGTAAAACAATCGCAACTAAAAAGGCAACAGGTATTTCATTAAACCAGCGATACCAGACATGCGAATGCTTGTTGCGGTCATGTTTGAAGTCGATTAATAATTTACCGCAATAAATGTGGTAGACGCAAAGTATTAAGATCAATAGCATTTTATAATGCAGCCAGGCACTTTGGCCATAAGCTGCCCAAGCATAGCTATGAAGCATCCAGAAGCCAAACAGCAGTGTTAATAAGCCCCCCGGTGTCGTAATACCCCAAAATAGTTTACGCTCCATAATTTTGAAACGGTCAATACTAATTTGATCATTGGTGTTAGCGTGATAAACAAATAAGCGCGGCAAGTAAAAAAGGCCCGCGAACCAAGTCACCATGAAAATTAGATGTAAGGCTTTAAGCCATAGCATAGTCGTAAGCCTGAATTATTAATTAGGTCATCGATTGTAGATAGTTTTGTTCGCCGAGTTTAGCAAAGAGTGCGAGTTGGGTTTCCAGCCAGTCAACATGCTCTTCTTCACTCTCCAGAATATCTTCAAGCAGCTCACGCGAGATATAATCTTTGACTGACTCGCAATAAGCAATAGCTTCTTTGAGTAACGGAATGGCTTCCATCTCCAGCTTCAGGTCACATTCGAGCATTTCTTTGACATTTTGGCCAATGTAAAGCTTGCCCAGCTCCTGGAGGTTAGGCAGGCCTTCAAGAAATAAAACGCGCTGGATTAACATATCCGCATGTTTCATTTCGTCGATTGACTCATGATATTCGTGCTCATTGAGTTTCTCCAGCCCCCAGTCTTTATAGATACGGGCATGCAGAAAATACTGGTTAATGGCGGTTAATTCGTTCTTTAAGGCTTTATTAAGGTACTCAATAACTTTGCTGTCACCTTTCATGCGCAGATATCCTTTGTGTTAGGTCGCTAAAATAAATTGCGCAGATTGTAGATGATTTTTTAGCGGGGTGCTAGGGCTAACTTATTGATTTATAAGGAAAAAATGATTTTGAGAATCATTCGTATTCGCTTTAGTCATCGTATTGATTGGCCGTGAATGATCTTTAGCCAGAGACAGGGGTACCAATCCAGTGAATAACAGCGGCTTTTTGCTTACTGTTTAGCTCATCCCTTTGACTCAGCATATCACGTGCGCAGCCCGCACAGCGGCCGCATTGGGTGGAGACACCAAGCTGTTTTTGCAGGTCGTGCAAATTGCGAGCACCCTTGTCCATGGCTTGCTCTATTTGCTGGTCAGTAATGGATTTGCAGATACATACGTACATGCTTTTAGTATAGATGCAAATGAGAATGATTGTCAAATACATTTTCGCTTGCGCTTACCAAGGGCTGTGCTGCCTCAACAGAACAGGCATTTGCTTGGCTGAGGCGAGTGTATTGCTAAGGCATGGCTATATATAGATGGTGTAAATCATACTTTAGTTGGATGTCGCTACTTTCGAATCCCTATAGTCTAGTTGCCCATGTAGCCAGCTCGCGCTACAAAAATGGGCGGCAGGGCTAGTCTTTATTGACATGCTGTTAGTAAATAGCTTGCTATAGAGCAGTTATTTTCAATTAAGCCCAGGGAGCTGCTTCAGTAATTTAAACCTATACATACAAAAAGGTTATTGTCGACTAAAGGGGTATATTATTTAGGTGACGTCCAATTGGTAACGATATACGCATAACCTAACACTAATAGTTAGGTTGAAATTGCTGAAGCTTAAAAGGGCAAGGATTACTTGCCCTTTTTTTTGTATTTCTCTTTGACAGCAGGCGTTCAGTTTTTTGCTATGCTGAAGTTTGGGCTCCTGTATAAAGTGTGAGTATTTTTCATTAGCGGTAGCATTATATTCGAATGTCCCGTTTATACTGTCTTTAAAGCGTACTGTGCTGGGCAACAAGTCATACGGCTTAGTATGACTGAAGCTGATTAGGACTGCAGAATGGGACTGGTTTTGCTGGCTTTACGGGTAAAAAAACAGTATTCAAGTAAGCTACTGAAAAACAAGCAAAAAAATAATTGCTCTCGAAATTCCCCTGGGTTTACTTTGCTTTTTGAAAGAGTTTGGATAATACTTGAAAAGTGCTAAAAACAAGAACTACATAGATAGTGTGGACGGGGTGGCATGCTTTTAGGGGAAAACAGACTCAAGCAAATAAGCCAGTTATGCGAAGCGCCAATCGTTGCGTGTTGTGGGCAATGTTGAATATTGTGCATATAAGCAGCCGGTTTTTTATGTTAGTGCTATTGGCAAGCTTGTTGATGCTGGGGGCGGCTAAGAGTGCTTTGGCCGAGGCCGAGGCTTATCAACCACAAGCCGCTGCTCTGGGTTTAACGCCAGCCGAACTGGCCGCTTTAAAGTTGCCCAACCTTAAGGTCGTTTCTTCTCCTGTTTCCATTCCAATCGATGTTGAGCTGCCGCAACTCGGGCAAAGCAGTATACAGCTGTCACCCGAAGGTACGCATGTTGCCATGCTTCACTATAGTGATGGCGAGATTAGCCTGGTTAGCAACGAACTGTTTTCCGATAAACATACCGAGCTGCTGCGAATAAGCAATGTCGATAGCAAAATTACCTGGTTTACTTGGGCCAACAACGAGCGCTTGTTACTCAGTGTGGCCACAACAATAGAGCAGGGCGGTCAGCTTTCTAAAGAGACGCATTTACTCTCGATTAACCGTGACGATAAAACTGATCAGCAATTAGTTGCGAGAGTGAATGCTAATGAGGCTGTATCCACTTTGGCTGACGCGCCTTATGATTTTAAAGATCGTGTTATTAGTTTGTTGCCGAATGATCCGGCGCATGTTTTGCTCAGTATGGACATGAGCAGCAAAGGCTTTCCGGCGGTCTATCGATATAATATCTATAGCGGTCAACGCATTATGGTCCAGCGTAGTATGCGACATGTAAGGCGCTGGTTAGCTGATCAGCAAGGTCGTGTACGGGTAGGTTTGGGTTTTCATGGCACGCATTACAAAATCCTCATTAAAGATCTTGAAACGGCCAGATGGAAAAAAGTCTGGCAATATAAAACCTTTGCTAAGTCAGCGGTGACTCCACTGGGTTTTGGTCGTAACCCGAATATGCTCTATGTGCGTGCTATGTATCAAGGACGCAATGCTGTTTATTCGGTTGACTTGAATGACAAGCGTTACTCCCGAGAGCTGGTTGTTGCTGATGCGCATTATGATATTGATGGCGCTTTAATGTATTCGCCGAAAAATGGTGATGTTATCGGCATTAATTACATTGCTGATACCGAGCGGCGGATTTACTTTGATGATAGCTTCCGTTTGCTTGAGCGTTTGGTTAGTCAAATGTCTCCGAGTGCATTGAACTCAATCGTCAGCTTTAGTCGAGATGAGTTACGTTACCTGATATATGCAGAAGACCAGCCAGCGCAAGGCACTTACTATTTAATGGATGTCGCCAAAGGTAAGTTTAGTAAAGTGCTAGATAACCATCCAGCGATTAGTAAGTACGACCTCCTTGGATCTTCGCCAGGCATGTATGCCTATGCGCCGCTGGATATGCGGCATAAAGCGTTCAGTAAAGTAATGTATGCCAGTAGTGGCTACCTGCATAATAACCGGCCAAGCCGCAAGCCAATCAGCTATACATCACGTGATGGTGTAAAAATAGAAGGCTACTTAACATTGCCGGCAAAACTCAGTAAGGCACGTAACTTGCCAACTATTGTGCATCCTCATGGTGGTCCTGCTAAGCGTGATGCCCTAAGCCTTGATTATATAACGAAGTTTATGGTGGCCAGGGGGTATGCTGTATTACAGATGAACTTTAGAGGCTCATCAGGCTATGGTGATAAGTTTTTAAAAGCGGGCCTGAAAAAATGGGGGCTGGCGATGCAAGATGATATTACCGATGGTGTGCGTTGGTTAATTCGGCAAGGTATTGCTGATCCAGAGAGAATTTGTATTGTTGGTGCCAGTTATGGTGGCTATGCGGCTATGATGGGGGCTGTGAAGACACCTGATTTGTACCGCTGCGCTGTCAGCTATGCGGGCGTTAGTGATTTGATCAGCTATGTTGATCAGGCAGATGCGGTTAAAAAACCAATTGTGAAACAGCAAATTGGTACTAAACGTAAGCAGTTAGCCTCAACATCGCCGATTAACCTGGTTGATGCTATTAAGATACCAATTTTATTAGCTCATGGTGATAATGATAGAGTGGTGCCATTGGCGCAGTCATCACGTATGGCAGAGCGATTAGAGCAAGCGGGTAAGCCGTTTGAATTGTTGGTGCTATCAGGAACAGATCATAATTTAAGTCGGGCCCGCAGTCGGGCAACTTTTCTAAAGCGTTTGGAAGGCTTTTTATTTGAGCATTTAGGGGATGCAAGGCCCTCTGCTCATCAAACTCAGTCACTGTCTTTTCGTTAGCAAGCTTTGCTGATCAGCGTAGCGTACTCACTGGAAAACTTTTCAGTTGTTTGATAAAACAACTGGGCTTATATTGTTCATCGTTTTCAACGCAGCTATAGAGCTTATCAATGCTTTTTTCAAGAGCGGCGGTTTGCTGTGTGCTAAAGCCAGAGGTTCTCTCCAGTGTGTTTGTTAAGCCTGCAATAGCCATGGTGGCTTGTTCGGCAGCGGCATAATCATAAAAGTAACCTTTGATACCATGAGCAATGATTTGTTGGCTGATAGCACTAATTTCCTTCGAGCTGAACTGGTGTTGGGTAAGCTGTACTGCGATGCCACGTAGCTGTGTGTCGATTTCTTTTGCTATAAGTCTTAATTGCTCAGCGTTACGCGTGCTGGCACGATGTAGCTTACGCGTCAGCTGCGCAATAATAGAACTCTTTTGCGAGTTTATGGGCTTGAGTAAAATGGCAAGCATGATTAAATGACTGTCTTGAATGCGCATTTCTCCGGGGCCAAGTCCTTGGCTAGGGCGTGGTTTCCAGCGTAAGTCAGACATGCGGTGGTGGCAGCTATGGCAGTCGAATAAGCTCAGTTCAGGAAATAATCCTTGGTCCAGGCGTTGTCCGCTGAGCTGCTTGATTTGCATCGTGACCGCAGTCAGCTGCCCTATAGCCCAGCTTTTGGTATTGCTTTGGTGTGCTTTACGGCGTTTGTAATCAGTATCAACAACGTGGTGTGGAGGTAATAGCTCGGTAAAAGTATCCAGCTCAAAACTAAGGCGAGGGTGGCCTGCTCCCATAATGCGATGTGTCACGAATTTTTTGTCATTACCAAAATGGCATGATAGGCATAGTCGGGCTCTGTCTTCAGCATTATCGGTTGGATATAAACCCTTGTTAAGGTTGTCGGTATGAGATGTGTTAGGTTTGGCATGGCTGTTAAGCCACTTCTCCGAGCCGCCATGACATGATTCGCAACCGATGCCATCGGTGACCTGAAATTTTGTGCCACGTTGCTTCTGTGGAATATTGCTGGCATGGCAATCCAGACAGACAGCTTCAGTATGTGGTGGGCCGATACCCAGTTTTTGTGCAATACGTTTAGACTCTTGGCTCAAAAGCGTTTGATAAGCTCTGGCATGGCGATCTTCGCGATTCCACTGAATATATTCATTATGCAGGATATTGGTGTTAGCAAAAGGTCTGACTGCCCCGTGGCAGGTGCTAGTTGCGCATGAAGCAACACCATTATGTTTATACTTGTCTTCATCAGGCAGTGGCGGAGAGGCTGACCACGCTGTAAGGCTATTTAAATATACAGTACAAGCGATAAAAGCAAATATGATTTTATGCATAATAATATCCTGGCTTATTCGCGGAACTTTTGCATGTCGGCTTTGCTATCGACCAACCAGGGTTGACCGCGATTATTAATATAGAGCTTCTGCATTTCTTTGAGCGTAAAAGGTCTGGAGCCCAAACGGCCAAATACGGCAATTTGACCGCCAGTTTCATCAACAGCACGATCTCGCTCTAAACCTTTGGATAAGGCGAGGGCGCTGTGTCGGGTAGGGTAGCTGGCAATCAGCACAGGCTTAGGCGCAGGGCTAAAACCATAGAATTTTGGTTGTGTGGCCGGTGAGGTTAGCTGCACGACTTTTAAACCATTTTTGCCATCAGCGATATAAGCAAATAGTGAGGCATTGGTGCTGCCGAGTACGACATCTCTGGCATCATTTATTTTGCCATCAGCAGTATACTGCATATAGAGTTTAGGCTTGAGAGGTTGTGTGATATCGATAATATATAAGCCGTTATCACCGCCAGCAATGTAGGCATATGTTCTGGCAATATAAATGCGCTGTGCTTTTTCTAAAGAAAGTGAAGCATTTTTGAGTAATATCGCTTTTTCTGGGTTGGTAACATCGGCTACGCGTAAACCTGTTTTGTCTGTGATAAATAAATAGCGAAACTGCAAAGCGGTTGCTTGTGCGCCTTTTACACGCAAAATACCGGCAAGCTTGGGCGCTAATGGCTGGTCTAAGTTTACAATCACAATGCCAGCATGGCTGCTGATATAAGCATAGTGCCCAGCGATAGTAATATGTTTAGCGCCTTTTAAAATACCATTGGGGTTCCAGGTTAAGGCGCGTTGCAAAAAGTTATTGCGTGGCTCACCGTCAGCTAATGTGTTTACGTCAGTAAGTATCAAGCCTTCTTCACTATCGGTAATGAAGGCATAGTTGTAGAGTGGGTGAAAAGGCTGTTCGAGATTAATGTTGCGCATCAACTCACCCTGATTGCGATCAGGGTGTATTGGTTGATTGGTTGGCAATGCGATACAGGTCGCGTTTTCTGATTTTATATGTGTGTTATGGCCACGAGGGCCAAAAGGGGCACTAATAATGCGTTGTGATATACCTTTGTTAGCGATACTGGCAACATCGTAAACACGCGTGCCTTTGCTGCCTTCTGCAACATAGAGATACTCGCCACGTAATTGTAGACAACGGGCAGCATTGGATTTATGTTTGTAAGACTCGGTGAGTTCTGAGTTGTTGTTACGGTGTTGGCTAAACCAGTCAGGATAAGCATACTTATGTAAATAACTGCCAATCACTGCTTGTGGTTCGTCCCACTCTGTGACGCGAACCGCTTCAATGCTTTTTTCAGTGCCTAGCCAGGCATTGAAGCCGATAAAGTTAACAAAGTTAGTGCCTTGTAATAGCAATTGGGCCATGATGGCATTATTGTCTTTGTTCTTTGCCAGGTGGCAATCATCACAGGTTTTGGTTTCTGTCCGGCGTACTGTATGTGGAAAGTGTGGTGCAAAAGCCTGAGAGCTATAGCCGCTGGCAGCGATTGGCGGTTGTTGTATGTAAATGCGTTCGCGATTAGCATTTGTTGAAGATAATACCAACGCTGATGAGGATCTCACCGGCGCTATTTTGTAGCCCTTGGCTTCACCATGTCGGCCTAGTTGAAACATTTGGTCGCGAGCGACTTGTGGATTGTAAGTGGCATAGTTGCGTGTAATGCCGCCTTCATAGTGTTGCTTTTCTGTTTTCCAATTAGCTTCAATGGGTAAATGGCAGCCGCCGCAGCTGGTGGTCCAAGAGGTATGGCAGGTATAGCAGGTCATCTCTGCGTCATTATGTGCACGATCTTTTAGCTTAATGCCCGTTCCCCAATAAAAAGCATCTGTATTTTTGCTCACCGTTTTGGCATAAGCCGCTTTTTTGTTAAAAGCTTTTTTCTTCGGATTGACGCTATCTTTTACCAGGCTCACTTCCCACTCCAGGCCCGGTGTGACGACTGAGCGTTGAATGAGCTTTTTGTTGCGCCACTCAAAACGTTTTTTCCCATCAGTGTTGCGTAATACGCTTAGATCATTGCCGCCATCGGGCGAAGCAGGGCCACTGGTAAGCAGTCTTGGGTATTGGTCGGCAGTGCCATGACAATCGATGCAGCTAATCTCGACTGCGGCAGCCACCTCGCCATAAATATGGCCGTTGCCATGCGAGTCCATTGAGAAATGGCAATCAACGCAATGCATACCTTTATCTAAATGCAGCGATGAGAGGTGCACGGCCTTTTTAAACTTTTTAGGATCTTTATCACTGACGATATTATTGTCTTTGTCGAGTAGGTTGCCTTTTCTGTCACGCTTAAATACAGCACGAAAGTTCCAGCCATGGCCATGATAATCTGCGAATTGGGTGTCTTTGAGTTTGGGGTTGAGTTCGCTGACGCGTTTTAAAAACTCAGGGTTTGACCATTTGCCACGTGCGGCGGCAGCTTCCGGGTTGCGGTCGTTGCTTTTACGAATCTCGCTGCTACTGGGATAGCGTTGCTGTTTGGGCCACATTGCTGGTGCATCGGCCTCGTAGTCCCACATGGTGTAACCTAAATAAGTGTTCATAAACATATTGGGCTGATGCATATGGCAGGTCATGCATTGGCTGCTAGGGATAGCACGGGTAAAGCGGTGTTGTATCGGATGGCCTGATTCTGTTTTATTGATAGTGGGATCTTGGCTGATGCTTTTACCAGTATGACCATAAATAGCATAAGGCCCAGAATGTTTATGGCTGCGATCATTGGCATACACGACATGACAGGAAGCACAGCCGGAATGACGATAGTCGCCAGGTTGGTCATTGGTTCCCATAAACCAGGTGTGTGGGTCATTTAAGCGGGTTTTATGGATATTAATAACAGGTACTGCAATACGTTGTCCCGTACCTGGGCCGCGATTGGATTGCCGAATATCAGGTCGTCCCGGTTCTTCCAGGCGTTGTATCTGACCAACAACATTGGGTTGTCCTGTTTCAGGAAATAAGTTGCCGATATTGCGTCCCCCACGTTCGAATACCCGAAAAATATCGCCAGGCGCAATCAGTTCCCAAGGAGGCAGAGGGTGTAGTGCGGGTAATATTCCCGCCTCCGTCATTTTTTCATCAGGCAGTTCTGGTGCTTGTACAGTTGCCGCCTTGCCTTCCCTATTATAAAACTCACCCAGCAGGTAACGCTTATAAGGTAGGATGCCATTATTATAACTGGCGCCACCCCATAACATGGCACTGGTCGACATCAGACTGCGTTCAGCGGCTTCAATAATGGGTAAGTGGCAAGCACCACAGGCTTCTCTGGCAATGCGGTAGTCGCTCGGGTTAATAAAGCGTACAAACTCTGGACTTTCTTTGTTAAGCAAAGCGTATGTGCGTTCTGGATTAGCGCTTGACGGATAGTGCCAGCTTTTAGGGTATAGCGGTTGTATATGGGCTTTATCAAGCGCAGCTTGGTATTGTGTGTCGCCAGGCTTGCTGTTAGCAGGCTTGTTAATTTTATAGTTGCCACCATGACAGTCGGCGCAGCCTAGAATAACAGTATTGCTGCTATGCATGGTTTTGCTATCACTTTTTGTGTGACAGCTGATACAGCCAGTGCTTTTTTCCTCTGCTTGTGTTTGGGTTTGATGAATAGGTGCATCAGGTGTTTTTTCGTATTCAATCTTGCGAGGCTTTTCACCACCAGCGGCAATAGCGGTACACGATAGCGTGGTAAGAAAAATCAAACCGAGTATTTTCAGGTATAAATGACTCAATAGCTGATGATCACGGCACTTGATAAGAAATGATGGCATGGTATGCTTCCGGTCAATAAGCAAAAACGGCATTGGCTAAAACTGAATAGTGACGATCATCGCCAAAGAGTTGTCTATAGCCTTTGCCAGGTTCAAGAATGGCAGCAGAAAGGCGCACAATAATGTTTTGTGACATAAAAGGCCGCCATATATACGCCGCCGAAATATCTAGGCCGATATTCTTATTAATACTGCCTTGGTTGCGCGAGACTTCGAGAGAAGTGGTGTCTTCAAACCACAGCTGATTAACATTAAAAGACAAGCGTGACTCAGGGGTTAGATCGAAGTCAGCGCCAACACCCAGTAATACTGTCCCTGGGTTGGTAAAGTTGGATTGACCATGTTCTTTAGAGGCGCGTAAGTTATTTAAAATGCCATTGCGTGTAGATAAGGCAACACCGCCACCGCCAATATTAGGTACACCTTGGCGAATCCAAAAGCTGGTGTCAGCACCAGCGAATAAAGGGTTTTCTGCTATTGCATCAAAGCCATTGGATTTGTTATCGAAAGGGTTCTCATCACCACTGGCATGGAGTAAAGATAAGCGCCAGCGTTTCCAGTCATCATCAAAGGAAAGCTCTGAAGCTAAAAAGGTTGCGGCTATATCGCTTTTTTGATCAGTGAATACAGCAAAGTTTTCTTCGCCAAAAGCATAATAAGCGCTTATCGATAAATTCAGGCGTCCTATATGGCCATCACCAGCATAACCTAAATAGCTGACATCGTAGTCACGCAAACGCTCGGTACCCAATGAGGCGGGCCTGGCAATAAAGCCATTGTTATCAAAGAAAAGCTCGTCGTTTTCTCGGTTGCGATTGTGTACCAGGCTTAACTGTGACGTATAGCCCAGCGACGGGAAGTCTTGCCAATACACATTTAGAGCGAGTACATCATCCTTACGCAAGTCAGCGCTGGCGTCATTTAAACCGCTATTGGTATCTTTTTCAAAGCGGCGAAATAAACCGATGTTATATTGAAAGATATTATTTTTGCGTGTGCCAAATAAACGAATACCAATAGGTACATCCTGAAACAAAAAGCCACGAAAGTCATTAGTGAAAGGCTGGACTCCTACCCGCAAGCTATCAAAGTCATAACGATCAGATACGTTGCGCAAGTGGATGTCGGCAAACAACTCTTGTATGCCAATGTGATTGTCATTGCGGGTGTCACCCTCATTGGCATTAATTCTCAATAAGCGAACTTCTTCGGCTTCTGTACGATTGTAATTAATCACCGGCGTGAAACGAAATTCATAATCAGGCGGCTTAAAGGTTGTATTACCTTTGTAATACACAAGGCCAAAAATAAGGTTTTGGTTCAGTAGTAGCTGTTCACTATCACCGAAAACATCAATATCGCCAGCATCAGCGGTTGTTTGTGGGCCAACAGGGGTAGGTAGTGTGCGGAGTTCGAGTAAAGTGTCTGATATGGCAGATAGATTCAAAAACCAGTCTTTGCCATGTATTGGTCGGTCACCTTTATATTTATTGCGGTTGTATGGGTCGAACCAGCGTTGTTGCATAAGTCCAAGGTCTTCGACGAGTCGCCAGCGGTCCGGTACCGGCACAGACCGCCGTGGTGCGTTACCAGCAGGCACATTAATACGGTGTGATTCAGCATGTTTGGGTTGTCTGGATTTTTTTGTGGTTGCTGTTTTAGGTGCTTTATAGCCTGGGCGACGCCTTTCGTAAAAGCCAGCTAACAAAAGCGGTGGCTGCTGTGGTGTGGCTGTAGCATTATCATTTGCATATACGGGTTTAAACGATATGCTGCTGGCTAGCGTTGCTGCCAGTGCTATAGTGCAAGCCAATGATTGCCGCGTACTATTTTCCATCACAAACATTCTGTGCTTCACTGTTTAAAAAAGGCGCTTGAGGACATTGCACAAAACGTAGTCGTGTGCCTTGCGGTGTTAAAGTATCGGCGCGCATCGCACTTTGTGCATTGTTAATCGAACCTAACGTCTGGTTGGTTTCATCTACGGCGAGAAAAGCAATCATATCATCTTGATCGACACCATCACCGGATACACCGATACCACCAATTAAAGTATCGTCGCGATAAATAGGGACGCTGCCAGGAAAAATTTGGATGCCATTCGCTAATCGAGATAGCGTTGTGCAGTTAGCAGGAGTATCCGCGCCCGCGCCCGCGACAAATAATACATGCTGAACTACTCGATTCATGACCAGATCAAGTTGCAGGCCTGTGCTAAAAGGGCTCCATTGCACAAACGGTTTACTAAAAGGCCCATTCTGTGAGCCGATTAAGCCATCAGGAAAATAAGGGCGGGATAAATTACCGCCCGCACGGTCAGTGAAGGCAATACTGCCATCGGCCAGTGCATTGGGCAGGCCCAGAAAATTTCTTGCAGCTGTCACATAATCACCCAGCACAATTTCAGTGCCGCTAGCCACGGGTGTGTCAGTTTGTAGATAAATCGTATTGGGTGCCATCGTTAGGTCGTTGGCGGCATTGCTGCCAGAAAAGAATGCTGCAGTACGCGCTTTTTGTATAGCGACATCGCTGCCAAACACAGGCGCATCACGTGTTCTGAGTAAACCTAAGATATTACCATTAGTATCAGTGATCGCGACTGTAACGCGGGCTTGGCTGCCTAATGGGCGGCGGATTTGAGCGCGGCTACGATTGGCAATACTAATCGCACTTTGTAAGAGTTGGCGGACTTCAGCGACAGTAAGCCCGGTAACGGCTTC
The DNA here is from genome assembly GCA_965230615.1 of Gammaproteobacteria bacterium. Lineage (GTDB taxonomy): Bacteria > Pseudomonadota > Gammaproteobacteria > HTCC5015 > HTCC5015. The sequence continues at coordinate 2,424,694 of OZ246012.1, read as the reverse complement.
ACTACCATTGCTCGGTGGATAGCGATTAACGTCGCTATTATCAACAATAACAAACGCATCCAGGCCAGGAAACTCGGTATTAGCGCTGCGAATGCCTGAGGGGCTTTGGCCAAAAGCAGTGCCGTCAATGATCACAGCATTGCTATAGCCAGGCACGGCAAGTAGATTGCCCGCTGTGCCGTCGAGTGTTGCGAAGTCAGCCGCATTGGCCGGCGTGCTGAGTAAATCGTCAAAGTTAATATCGGCAAAACGCAGTGTTTTGCCTTCAACCGTGATGCGATCAGCTCGCCGGTCTTGTGGCGCGGCATAATTAAAGCTGCCTGCCATAGCGATTAACTCATCAGTATCTTGATCAAGGTCACCCGCATTCAGGTCTAAACCATAACGTCCATCGGCGATTACGCCGATGCCGCCTACTAGGCTGCCAGCTTTATACAGTGGCAAACCACCAGGGTCGGCGGATAAGCCCAGGGGGGAACGCTTGGGGCCAGCATCAGCCACTGCAGAGAAGCGTGTCATGAAGTCAGAGCAAGGCAGGTTGCTGAATTGTACGCCAAACAGAGGGCCGCCAGGCTGGTCAGCTTCGCCAGGGTTAAAGTTTTGCTGAACTATCTGGCTGGCAGTGCGGGTTGTAAAGGCGTTGCCTTCTGAGGATAGATAAGCTGCTGTGACTGCTTTGGATATAGCAACCAGGTTGTCGGGTGCATATTCGAGACCGTCCAGGCCAGTTCGTATATTACGGCCCCCATCTATAATGATATTGGTATCCGCACCATTCATTCGAAACGTGGCCAATACATTGCCTACGCGATCAACCACTGCAATAGTGGCGTTTATGTTACGCGCTTGCGCTTCGCTGATGGCTTGCGCAAGAATAGTCCTAACATCGTTAACTGAAAGAAAGCTATTGGCATTAGTGCAACTGCCACTGCATGTGGTGTTGTTACTGCTTGTACCTTGTTCGCTGGGCTCATTACCAGATGAGCAGGCATTCAAGAATATTGCCAGTATGCATAACAAGGTCAAGTGAGTTGAGTTTTTCGCTGTCATTGCATGCATAGAGTTCGCTGAGTTTTAATTTACTATTATACGCTTATTCATCGGTTTGTGTTTCTGATTTCATAAGCTGTTTGATGCGTTCAATATTTTCTTTGACTGAGTCCAGTTGGCCTTGCATGCTGTTGCTCATCTCTTGTTGCATTTTTTGGAAATTGCTACCTGTGTGTAGGCTATAAGCTGGTTTGTCATCGATATGAAATTGATGGCAGGTGATGCAACTGGAGGCATATTTATCTTCGGCATGTTCGCCGCCATGGCAGACACGGCAGTCATCAATTTTCGGCAACAGGATATCGCTGCTGTGACTAGACTTATTGGCTGGCTTATGACAATCGTTGCATGTTGCGCTGCTATGTTTGGCGTGGTTAAAGCGTGCCATGCTAAACCATTTCGCTGAGGCATATATGGGGTCTATAGACCAGCCGGTTGGCGCATCACTGGCTGGGCTAATATCATGACACACCGAGCAGCTACGAACTTCAATAAGTTGCTTGGTCACAGCAGAGGATTTGTCTTGGGCCCAGCGCAATACATCCTGTCGTTGTGATGTTGTGATGGCAGGTTTGCCACCACTGTTAGGGCGTCGGCGTGTCTTGTTGGCACTGGCAAAGTTGTTTTCATAGGCGCCTTGTAATGCTTGCAGTGCATAGAACTCATCTAGAAAGATTTTTAATTGTGCCAGATTACCATGTGGTGCTACACGGCCTGGTTCTTCAGGGTCAAAGTTAAGTTGATGGCAAGATTGGCAATGTGCCTCCATGCTCACCGGCAGAAAGTAAGCACCACCAGCTTCGAGTTGATGACAGTCACTGCATTCAAGCACACGTTTGCCAGTGCTGGTGTCAGGGCTGTCGAGACCTGTACGCCGCAAGTGCAGTTTGTGTGGAAATTTCAAGCCGCTTTGATGACGAATTTTAGGGTGGTCAACGCGGATTCTTAACCATTCTTTCTGATTGGCTGTTGGGTTTTTACGGGGCCTGACGCGGGGGCGAAACTCTGGGTGATCTTGGCCAAAGTCACTGGCGTTCATCAGTTTGGTGTTGGCATGCTGTGTTGTTAATTCGGCGTGGCAATTAGCGCATAAAACCTGATGAGATGGCTTCAGTGCTTGGGAACCGTTATGTTCTCTATGGCAATCTCCGCAGCGACCTTTTTGCAACATATGTATATCAAAGCTTCTGGGGTCGACGTGCGCATTAGTATCTTGGTGGCAGTCCATGCAAACTTCGTTTTGCACCATTTGAAAAGGGACTTGGTGGCAAGTATTGCAGTCATTACCAAAGTGCTGGTGTACATGACTTATAGGGCCGCTTAACCAAAGCTTGTCACTGAGGCCGACATAACTTAACCACTCGTGATAACTGTTGCCGGCATCAGAAAATTTATGCTCACTGCTGGGAGTGCTGGTTTTTAGAGACGTGTAGATCAGTGGCATAGCCATAAATAAAATGGGAATGCATAGTAAAAGAGCCCATGACCAACTGCGTTTTTTTAACCTGGTTTGCGATAGTCGCAGTGGCAGGTTTGGGCGGGCAATATTTTTTGCCTCGTTGCGGGTATTTGCTGTTGTTGAGGATGTTTTTTTATCGGCAGCGGCGTCTGTTGATATGTCTGATATATTCTGTGTCTTATCAAAAGCTAGGCTGTTATCCTGTTCTACCATCAACGTTAAGTCATGCAGGCCGGTTGCAGGAAAAACAGTAATGACATAAGAGGCGATCATGATTTTATCGCCTGGCTTTAATAAACCCTCATCTTCAAGTCTGCCGTTGATTTGAATGCCCGTTGCCGAAAAAGACTCGATATGGATTTCATTGTCGTTGCGGGTATAAATACGCGCATGCTTTAAGGCGACCAGTGAATCCTTCAGAAAAATATTCTGATCAGTTGCCCTGCCAATCGTTAGTGAGTTTGTGTCAAATTCATCGAACTGTTGAATAATCGTGGTATTCGAGGTTTTTTGCTTAAGGTATTGGACTTTAATCTTCATGATGTATCGTCACTACCAATATAAAAACACACTAATAATATGTATGCTGACAGAAGTGATAACAGCAAATGTCAATGGCACATGAATATATAACCAAATATCGAGATGAGCTTTGTAGCGTATATCGCGTTTGGCTGTATCCACTAACTGTTTTTTTTGCGCGAGCAGATCCAGTAGCTTATGCATTTGTTGTGTTTTGCTTTGCTGGCTCATTGGCTTTGCTGCCTGATTGAACTGCATGGTGCGCATGATGTCGTTTAGTTGTTCGTTGCGTTCTTCCTTTTTTATCTGGTCATACAGTTCACTGATTTCATCGTGACCGCTTTGTTGTGTGCTAAGACGGGTCAGTTGCTGCTTGGCTGTGCCGCCAATGTTAGTATTGCTAACCATTTTTTGTATCGCGGTATGTGCTTGCGGTGTAATATTATTTGATATGTCTAAGCACTGACGATCGATAAAGTCTATTTGCTCAAGTAAAGCCTGTAGGGTTTGCTCGCCCATATTGTCGGTGATCAATCTTGGGTAGCGTAAATAAGCATAAACGCCATAAAGGCCGCTGGCGACTTCCAGCATAAGCAGTGCATAAGCCAGCGTGTGAATATTCCAGCCAAATTGAAAGCCGCTGTGTAAATGCACCAGGATAATCAGCGATAAACCAAAGTATATATGTGCAGATAGCCAAGCTTTTAAATGAGAGCGGCCACTATGATACCGACGTTTACGAATGCCATAATATGTTAACCACAAGATAAGCAGAAAGGCCAATGTGCCCAAGGTGTAACCCAGCCAGGTGCCGCCATTGGGTGGGTAGGCAGGCTCATGCCAAATATACAGGCCGATAGCGAGGACACATAAATACAGTGCGCGTTTGGCGTACTTATAGGCATTAAAGTCTACAAAAGATGATGGCATATGCGCTTAGTCTTTATGTAAATAAGATGAGAGTTTGTCTGGGTTTATCCGAATAGCGGCGCCCGTAGGGCAGGCGCTAACACAAGCAGCCCCGCTTTTAATGTCTTTACACATATCACATTTCACAGCCTTTTTTATCGCGTCTTTATCTTGTCGCTTAGCCAAATACTGCTGGTCCGTTATTTGCCCTGGTCCCGGGCCGCGACCAAATAATAACCACTGCAGTAAGCCGGGTTTCTTCGGTTGTGGTTCAGCCATTTGAATAACATCATAAGGACAATTCTTTTCGCAGTTACCACAACCAATACAATTATCAGCAATAAACACTTCGCCATCAGGTGCGCGATGTATAGCGTCGGGCGGGCAGTCTTTCATGCAGTGTGGATGCTCACAATGTCGGCATGAAGTGGGGATATGCACGTAAGCATACGTTGGGCCCGCTTCACGGTTAAGTCGAGAGGTGCCATTATGAGTTTCTGCGCAAGCTGTTTCACAGTTATCGCAGCGAATACACAGCGACTCATCAATAAGCAAAACATCGGTTGCCTCGCCGATACCTTGGCTCATTAAAAAAGAAATAATATCACCGCCACCTGGTTGCTGTTGCATCAATAGGTTTTTTGCCAAGCGTTGTTTATATTCCGCTTCGACAGTGCCGCGCAGCTGTGGGTTTTGTAGTAATAGTAGTTCAAATGCTTCTTTGCTAAGCTCTATGGTTTCAGTCGTAATAGCAGCTCTAACGGTTGCGGAACGTTTGCCATCACCCATAACACCCATTTCACCGACATAGTTTCCCGCTGGCACATAAGACAGGACAATGTCTCTCTCTCCAATATGCCGAGACACTGTTAGAGAGCCTTTGCGCACTAAATGTAAGGAGTGAGCCTCATCGCCTTCTTTAAAGACGGTTTCGCCAGATTTATACTCATTTAGCTGGCAAGTATGCACGACTTCATTTAATAGGTCTGGTGAGGCATTGGGGGCAAAATGTGCTTGTAGTGTTCGCGAAATAAAAGCTTCGTCAATAACTCTTTTGACCGCTGCAACAGAGTTAATCAGTTTGTTCATTGAATTGCGCGGGGTTTCCAACAATAAACAATTGGCACCGGCGATAGCGGTGGCCGAACGACGACGACCTGAAATAAGTCCCATTTCACCAAAGAATTGACCCTGCTTCAACGTGATTGCTTTTTTGGGTCGCTCTGGGTCGATAATGATTCTTACTTCACCACTGATAATACTGTAAAAAGTATTCGTGTAGTCATTGACTTCAAAAATTGTACTGTCCGCTTTGAGTGCATGTAGCTGGCTGTCGAGTAAGAATTCGCGCAGTTGTAATGTGGTTAGATTATTAAACAGCGGTAGGCTTTTGCGGATTTGGTTTAAAACCTGTTTAACCGATGGCTTGTCAGGTAATTGATCACATTTTGCCTGTAGCAATGGTTCATCTGCGGGTTCTACATTGTGCCCCAAAATGTACTCAACAACTTCATACCCCTGATTCATGCATTGTTTTATCAATGGGTAGCCACCGAGAGCGCCAATAATATAAATGCCAGGCATATTGGTTTCATATTTGGAGCTAAGCTCTGGGACAGCATTGATATCCTTGCTGGGGAATTTGATACCACAGTTTTGCACGAACTGGCGAGGCGGTATTGCACCCAGCCGGGCAATAATACGATTACAGACCAGTGCCGCTTCACCTTCATCGGTATCAAGGACCAGGCTGATTTTGTTGTCGCTGCCGGTAATTTTTTCTAGGCGGGCTGGCTTGGCATTATAAAAGCACTGTAGTTGCTCAGTCTGAATCTGCTCAAGGACAAGTTCACGGTTGGCTTCTTTGGCGCGGGCAAACTCATCACGACGATTAATGATAAATACCGTGTTCTGTTTGGCCAGGGCAATCGCATTTTCAATAGCAGCATCGCCGGCGCCAATTACGGCAATCAGCTCGTCTTTATAAGCCTGCGGGTCATCCAAGGTATATTGCACGCTTGGGTTGTTGCCACCTTCAATATCCAGCTTTCGAGGATTGCCTTGCAAACCAATAGCCAGGATAACATTGTCAGCATAGATGGTTTGACCGCTTTTGAGTGAGATTGTGTAGTTCTCATACTCGCCTTCGACAGCAATAACTTCGCTGTTGTATTGGATGTTGATATTGTGTTCAGCGATCTGGCGTTGCCAGGTCGAGAGTATTGTTTCTCGTTTATTGGCTGCAAAGTCCAGTGGGCTACGTAAAGGCAGGGTCATGGGTTCGGCCATAACATGTTTGCCTTTTTGGTATTCGTGGATGGTGTTTGCTATATGAGCTGTGCTTTCCAGCAGGATATGAGGGATATTTTGGTCGGCCGCGTGTCCGGCCGCACTGAGACCCCCTGGGCCAGCACCAATAATGGCAATTTTATAGCGTGTAGACATTTGCGGAGCCTTTATGGGGCATTGCTGTTTATCCTTTTAACATTATATGTATTTGCCTCGTCTGAATCTACGTAATACTGGGGCTCAATAAGGTAATTTTCTACGCATAAGCTGGGCTTTAGCGTTGTAGCTTCAGCAAAGCCATATAGCTTGCTTGTTGCGGGCTTTATAACTTTGCAAGTAAACATAGTATACTTATGTAAAGAATTAGATTGATTCGCAGAATTGACCATTTCCAGTTGCTTCTTGTCTCAGCTAGCGGTAGATAGAAGTATTACTTTGAGGTTTTTTGTAAACTGGCCTAGTAAAGACCTAGGCCTTTGCTTTGTTGCTTATTTCTTAGCTTTTATTACGGAAGCCAGATAGAGCGAAAACGATCAAATACCCATTGTTTGAAGGAGGTTGGGTAAATAAATGATTAGTGTTGGTATTGTTGGGGGTTCAGGTTATACCGGGGCGGAGCTATTGCGCTTATTGGTAGGGCATCCGGATATAGCGCTCAAGGTTATTACATCTAGAGCAAATGCAGGCATGCCAGTAAGCGAGCTATACCCCAGCTTGCGAGGCAAGTTGGCATTGGCCTTTGCTGAGCCAGATGATCAGGCCTTAATGAGCTGTGATGTCGTATTTTTTGCAACCCCCAATGGCATTGCCATGACGATGGCTAAGGCCTTGCTGGCTGCTGGGGTACGAGTGATTGATTTGGCGGCAGACTTTCGTATCAAAGACCCTCAAGTATGGGCGCAATATTATGGTCAGGAGCATGCCTGCCCTGACTTATTGGCTGAAGCCGTATACGGCTTGCCAGAGCTTAACCGCGAGCAAATTCGTGCAGCACGCCTGGTAGCTAACCCAGGCTGTTATCCGACAGCTGTGAGCTTAGGCTTTTTGCCTTTGTTGGCACATAACTTGGTTGATAAAGATAGCTTGATTGCTGATGCTAAGTCTGGTGTGAGTGGCGCAGGGCGACAGGCTAAAGTCGCCAATTTATTTGCTGAAGTTGCTGAGGATTTTCGGGCCTATGCTGTGCCAGGGCATCGCCATCAGCCAGAAATTGTACAAACACTGAATTCTGTGACCAATCAGGCGCATCGCCTGGTATTTGTACCGCACTTGGTGCCCATGATTAGAGGAATTCATGCTACGCTGTATGCGCAATTGCTGGCAAAGGATGTTGATCTGCAGGCTGTTTATGAAGATTATTATCGTGATGAACAGTTTGTTGACGTGATGCCAGCAGGCTCCCACCCGGCAACCAGTAGTGTGCGGGGGGCAAATAGTTGCCGCTTAGCTGTACATCAACCTAATGAGGCGACAGTGGTGGTATTAGCCGTTGAAGATAATCTTGTGAAAGGTGCTGCAGGGCAAGCTGTGCAAAATATGAACATTATGTTTGATTTGAATGAGTCTACAGGTTTGCAGCAAGCAGCTGTATGGCCTTAGACTGCACATGGGCAGCTCTTAAACACGGTAAAGCCAATTGAAGAAAAAACACAATCAGTTTAGTAAAAGTGGTGAGTTCCTGGTAAGGCCTCATAACCCAGTCAAGACCAAAGCGGGTATTGCAATAGGTCTGATAGGCATGTTGATTTTTGGGGCAGTCATATTTGAATATGGACGTTATCAGGGAGGCTTTGATTCAGAGGCGGCCGCTGTGGAAACGCAGGGCCTGAATGATCAAATTGTCATACTCAATAGCCGTATCGATGAGCTGACACTCGAAAATGCCCAGTTGGCGAGCGATAGTGAAATTGACGCAACTGCGAATGAGCAGGTTACTGGTAAACTACGTCAGTTAAATGAAGAAATACTGGAGCTAAAAGAAGAGTTAGTGTTTTACAGAAGCCTATTAACGCCAGCTGAATTGGAACCAGGTTTGCAGATTTTAGGTGTGCAAATGAGTAATAAAGGCAAGAGCCAGTATGGTTATAAAGTGGTGCTTGCCCAGCGCCGCAATCGTAACCGCTTGGCGTCAGGCAATGTCAGTGTGGAGGTAGTGGGTTTGCAGGATGGCAGAACGACCCGGCTATACGCAAAAGACTTGATTAATAATAGTGAGAAAGCATTGGCGTTTAGGTTTAAGAACTTTTTGAGTTTAGAGGGTCAATTAACAGTGCCTGGAGATTTTACACCGCAGAATATCCTGGTGGGTGTTAATCCGCGTGAGCGGGGCTTAAAGCGTGTAGAGCGCTCTTTTAAATGGGATTCTATAGTGACCGGAGGTTAAGCATGTTTGGCAGTAACTCTAGTAAATTAAAAACAGCCAAAGTTGAGACGATTATTGGTCAAAATACCGAGGTGAAAGGCGATGTAACATTTCGAGGTGGTTTGCATATAGACGGTAAAATAAAAGGAAATGTGCAGGCCGATGATTCTTCTGATTCTATTTTGATTCTCAGTCAGGAGGGTGTTATTGAGGGTGAGGTCAAAGTGCCAAATGTATTAATAAATGGTCATGTCAGTGGCGATGTGCATGCCAGTGACCGAGTGGAACTTGCAAATCATGCCAAAATTGAGGGCAATGTTTATTATAATCTGCTGGAAATGGAAATGGGGGCCGCTATAAACGGCAATCTTGTGCATCATGCCAAGCAAGAGAAGCGTTTGTTGGAATACCAAAATAAAGGCGGTAATAACCAGCGTAAATAGACGTAATACTTGACTAAAACACTCAGGAAAAGCTAGACTGTCCTGAAAGTTGTATTTTTGGAGTCATAGACATAATGAATGCTGAAACTCAGGTTGCAGAATCCTTTGAAGATATGCCGCCGCCACTGGAATTTACCGAAAGTGCGGCGAAAAAAGTCAAAGGACTTATTGAAGAAGAAAACAACCCTAATCTTAAGTTAAGGGTTTTTATTTCTGGTGGAGGTTGTTCAGGCTTCCAATACGGATTTACATTTGATGAAAATATCACTGATGGTGACACAGAGGTTGAGCGGGAAGGTGTCACTTTATTGATCGATCCTATGAGCATTCAATATCTCATGGGAGCTGAGATTGATTACACAGAGGGCCTGGAAGGCTCGCAATTTGTGATTAGAAACCCTAATGCAACGACAACGTGTGGTTGTGGGTCGTCTTTTTCTGTATAGCCACTAATACCCAACATGAATATACCTGCTTGGCCAGTTTTGTTATTGCTGGTCAGCTTAAGTTGCTTGATAAAAGGGGGCGCTGCCAAGCGCCCCTTTTTTTATAGCTTGATATAGGCTGGTTCAGTGGCGGGCTATGCGGCGGGATAGACGCCGCCTAAAATGACAGCCTGTTCCGCGCCAGTCACCCCTGGGATATTGCCAGTCTGGTAATTAAGCGTCATTTTTGCCAGGCAGGCAAAAGCAGCCGCTTCGACATAATCCGGATTAATGCCGAGGGTGGCTGTAGAAGCAACGTTGCACAATGGCAGTAGCTCATCTAGGTTTTGCATCAAGGTGGCATTATGGACACCGCCGCCACAGACAAACACTTCTTCGGTATTGCTCGCATAAAGCTTGATATGTTGCGCAATGCTTTGTGCGGTCAAGCGGTTTAGTGTTGCCATAATATCTTCAGCTCGGCTGTTCTCAAAGGCGGCTAGCTGCTGGCTGAGCCAAGCAGCATTAAAGTATTCAGTGCCTGTTGTCTTGGGTGGTTGTAGGGTGAAGTAAGGGTCTGCCAGTAGGTTTGTCAGCAAGTCATCGAGTATCACGCCGCTCGCGGCAATCGCACCTTGTTCGTCTCTATCAGCCTGGAAGTGTTGTTGAGCCCAGATATTCATCAAAGTATTACCAGGGCCTGTGTCAAAGCCATGCACATTGCTGGAAATGCTTGGCGGCAGAACAGTGATATTGGCAATGCCACCAATATTGATAATGACACGATATTCTGTTGGCGATTGAAACGTGGCAGCATGAAACGCCGGTACCAGTGGCGCGCCTTGGCCGCCAGCGGCCATATCCCGGCGGCGAAAATCAGCAACCGTGGTAATGCCTGTTATTTGCGCAATGGTATTGGGGTCGCCAATTTGCAAAGTGTATGGCAGCGCTTGAGTGCCAGGTGGTCTGTGCCGAATAGTTTGTCCATGACAGCCAATCGCTGTGATGTCTTGCTGTGTTAGCGCTTGTTGATGCATAAGTGCTAATGCAGTATTCGCAAAAAAGCGGCCTAACTCGATATCGAGAGCATACAGTGTATCCAGATCGACATTGTTTTGTGCAGCAATTATTTTTTGCAAAGATTGCTTAAGTTTACTGGGGTAGGGCCGATATAGTGCATCAATTATTTGACTATGTTCAGAGCCTAGTTGCATGACAACAGCGTCAACACCATCCAGACTAGTGCCTGACATCAATCCTAGAAATTGTTCGTGTTGTGACATTGGCCCACCGGTTCAGTTGTTAGATGTGTATATGGACTGGCTGAAAATAACTTCAATATATTGAATACTTTAATGGATTTGCCAGCCACAGGCACGAGTTTTATATCAGTTTACGACTAAAGTGTTTCTGTGCTGTGATTTTTATGCGCTGAATCCGTATTTGTTATTCAAGTTTTTACAAGCATTGCCGAGAGCTTAACTGTGGGAAGACTATGTCGTTGCGCCGAAAATCGCTTCGAACTCTTATCAACCCTTACTTTGGGATTAGGGAAATGAAAAATAGACTAAGGAAAGCATCAAGCAGAACATCCACTTCTTATCACCCTAAATTAGCCGTATTTATCAGTAGTCTCATAATAACGCCTTATTGCTTTGCAGATAATGAACGTCATATTGATGATGAGGTCGTCGTCACTGTGGCTGCGCCTTTGCAGCGACACGAAAAGCGAGCACTGCAGCGTGAGCAAAACAATACTGTCGCACAGACTATTTTGGATACCACCAGGGCTGCGATTCGCCAGCAGTTTCGTGAGCAGGAAGCGGTCGCTATTGAAGAATAGTTTCAGGCTCTGCGCTAGCCAGCTCTAAGTGTTTAAATGTTTCTAATTGTGCCAGCGGTAGCCGTGTTTGGCTTAAAAAGTCTGCCATATGTTTGTCGGCAACCGGCTTATCGCTGGGAAATTTTTGAGTAAGTGGGTTTCTGTGGAAACCGTCAACCCGGAATTCATAATGCAGGTGAGGGCCTGTTGCGAGGCCAGATTTACCCACGTAGCCAATAACCTGCCCTTGTTTAATGCGGCTGCCAACTCTGATTTTTTTATTGTAGCGTGATAAGTGGGCATACAAGGTGCTGTAGCGTTGTCCATGTTGAACAATGAGGGTATGGCCGTAGCCACCTTTTCTGCCTCTATGTGTGATTTTACCATCGGCAACAGCCCGAATCGGTGTGCCTGTTGGCGCGGCATAATCGACGCCTTTGTGCGCACGTATTTTATTGAGGATAGGGTGTCGGCGCTTTAAATTGAAGCGGGATGAAATGCGTGCGAAATCAACCGGGTTGCGAAGAAAGGTTTTTCTAACACTCTCACCGCTGGGGGTAAAGTAGTCAACATCGCCTTGTGGATCGGTATAACGCACTGCGCGATAGGTGGTGTTCTTATTAACAAATTCAGCGGCGAGAATGGTTTTGTTGGGGAGTTTATTGCGGCGGTCCTGGCGGTTAGCCAGCTTTTTGCCGTCACGGTAATATTCTTCATAAACAACGGTAAAGCGGTCACCTTTGCGAACCTCTTGCGAATAATCAATATCCCATTCAAACAGTTTGATCAGCTCATAGGTCAGCTGTGGGCTAAGGCCAGCTTCGCGGCCCGCGACGAATAAGGAGTTTTGGATGATGCCGCTACTATGCGTAATGCGTGTCTCCAATGGGCGTTCGATGGTCTGGGCTTTGAATTGGGGGCTGCCGGGTGAGGCGTCTTTGATACGGGTAACCAGTAAGCGCTTGGATTGGTGTATATCAAATTGCAAACCCGCCAGGCTGCCGTCAGGCAGGATTTTTAGCTGAATTTTATCGCCAGGGTAGAGTCGCTTTAAGAATGAGACAGGTTCTCCCAGTTGCATCAAAGCATGTATTTCGCTGGCTTTGACGCCCGCCCTTGAGGCAATAATGGCCAAATTATAGCCAGCTTTCACAGTAAAGGTCTGCCAGGCTTGTTCGGTCTGCTCCTGCTTTATAGTGGCGGCTTCGGCTTCTGCTTGAAAGCGGCTTTTGGGCTCATCAAGTGTTGCCAACTGCTTGATAATAGGCTGTTTGTCAGCGGGTAATTCGGGTAAGCTTAACTCGATGATTTGCATATCATCAGCAGGTGCTGCGGGCGGTGGTTCAGCAATTGCAGCTATTGCCAGATAGGTGCTGTTATCGTTATTCTCTGCCGTCGGTAGATCGCCTTTTTCGCCGCTCAAGGCAGCAAACAGTACAGCAAGTATACCGCTGACAATAAAGAATAAAGCACCCCGCATTGGCCAGGGAGAGTTAAGCGCCTTTTTCTTGGCGCTGCTATCATCGTACCTATGTTTATAGTCACGCATCATAAATGTGATGTAATTCTATGATATTTATACAATTATCTAATGTGAACCATAGCGGCATTTGCGCTCGGGGTCAAATATTTTTCTCAGTAAATTGCCCAACAGCGTGCTAAATACTTGGTTTTTCTGGAGAAATGGGTATGGTTGCACCTCTTTGTATTATAACCAACTTTGATTTAGAGAAAGCTTAATGACAGACACAGAAACAACAGTACCCACAGATGTATTAGAACAGATTAAGCGCGGTACTGATGAGATTTTGCTTGAGGAAGAGCTTATTCGCAAATTGGCACGTGGCAAACCTTTACGGGTTAAAGCGGGTTTTGATCCGACAGCGCCAGATTTGCACTTAGGGCATACCGTTTTAATTAATAAAATGCGTCAATTGCAGGATTTAGGGCACGATATCCTCTTTTTGATCGGGGACTTCACCGGCATGATCGGTGACCCTACGGGGAAAAGTGCGACTCGGCCACCACTGACGCCGGCCGATGTACAGGCTAATGCGGAAACTTATAAAGAACAGGTTTTCAAAATCCTCGACCCCGCCAAAACCCAGATCATGTTTAATTCAGCCTGGATGGGGGAGATGACTGCGGCAGACTTAATTCAGCTGGCGGCACGTCATACGGTTGCCAGAATGTTGGAGCGGGACGATTTTAGCAAGCGTTACACAAACGGTCAGCCTATTGCCATTCATGAGTTTCTCTATCCTTTAGTCCAAGGCTATGATTCGGTAGCTATGCGGGCAGACATTGAACTCGGTGGTACTGATCAAAAGTTTAACTTACTCGTTGGGCGTGAGTTACAAAAACAATATGGTCAGGAACAGCAAGTTATTATGACCATGCCGATTCTAGAAGGCTTGGATGGTGTGCAGAAAATGTCCAAGTCACTCAATAATTATATTGGTATCAATGAGCCGGCCAATGAAATGTTTGGCAAAATCATGTCAATCTCTGATGAACTTATGTGGCGCTATTTTGAGTTGCTGAGTTTTAGGCCGCTGGCTGATATTGAAACGTTCAAATTGCGGATCCAGGAAGGTACTAACCCGCGGGATATTAAATTTGAACTAGGTAAAGAAATTGTTGCGCGTTTTCATAATCAGCAGGCAGCTGATGCTGCTCAGGCAGATTTTATTAAACGCTTTAGTGGTAATGAGCTGCCCGATGAGATTGAAGAAAAAATAGTATCAGCGCCTGAGGGTGAAATACCGATTGCCAACTTATTAAAAGAAGCGGGTTTAGTTGCCAGTACCAGTGATGGGCGAAGAATGGTGAAACAGGCAGCGGTGAAAATTGATCAGGAACGTATAGATGATATGAATTTGCGTATTAAAGCAGGTACTGAACATATCTATCAAGTCGGTAAGCGCCGTATTGCCCGAGTAAAAGTTAAATAAAGAGTGATAATGACATGAGCGGCAACTTATCGTCGCCATTGTTTTTGTAATAAAGTTGATGATGGCCAAGTTGTCGTAACAGGCGACCCTCAGCATTAGTCTACTTGGGCTTTGAGTCATCAGCGAAAGCGCCTAAACCAGAATAGCGTTGGTGGCTATAATCATAACGTTCGGGCGCTTTAAACTTAATCGTGCTGTTGACCGAGCTAGGATCATTGAGAACCTTAAAGGCACGCTCGGCAGTATAACTATTGCCTTCGTGTCTTAACAATGGTTGCTTGTTGTTAATCATAAAAAGATTGTTGGCGCTTTGCCATTGATCCAGTGGGTATATGCCATTTTTGCTTTCGCCAAGCATTAGAGCAGGCTTGTTATGCTTGCTGGTAAACACATTTTTATATAAATTAATATTTCGCACCAAGCCATATTTTTTAAAAGGTTTAATGGCATAGCCTATATCAATTAGCTTCTCGGCATTAATAACAGTGTTGTTGAAAATTTCTGCCTGCATATTGCCTTTTTGATTCTCGGCTTCAAGCAATATCGCGGTATCAGTGTCTTTAATAAGATTGTGATGGATGATGTTATTTTTATAGCCGCGGATGTAAAAACCAACAGTAGCATTCTCAATAATATTGTTAGCGGCTTCGGTGATAATATTGCCTGAGCGTTTGTGCCGGATAGCGTATAGCTCATCTTTGATAATATTGTTGTTAATGATGACTTTACTGCCGTCTTGGGCTTTGGGTTCGGTTAGTATATTAATGCCGCCAATATTGTTGCTGCTGCCAATAAAACAGCAGCTGCCATCTTCATTGCGGTAGTTATGATAAATCAAGCTATTGCTAATACTAAAAAGTGGTTGTCTGTCGGTAAGACGGAAGTGGATACCACCACTACTGCTAGCGCCATCGCGTAAGGCTGTATCATGTACGACAACACTGATAAGCTTGCCGCTGCTCACATTGTCGACGAAAGCAATGCCTAATCCAGCAGCATTTCTTACTTCAATGTTTTGAATAACGATATCGTGCATCGGTTCTTTATAAGATGTTGAAACATGGATTAAGCCTGCTGTTTCACTGTGCATCGTGTCGAGTAGTTTAAATTCTCCATCTAATACAGCGCGTGGTTTGCCTTTGTAGCTTTTTATTAGGGTTGGGTTGTCTGGCGTGCCACTTTGCCCGGGGTGGCCAAAAATCAGGCGCATGGACTTTTTGGTAATGTTGATGTCTGGGCTGTCGATATGTTTGCTCAAATAGAATGTGCCCGTAAGATACAAATGATCACCGCCATTTAACAGGCCTTTTACATATGAACGGCTTAAGGTGCGATAGCCAACTACTTGTTCAAAGCTGTTGAAAGGCTTTTGTAAAGAGCCATTGCCACCATCGGCTGCCGCTGCATCAACATACCAGCAGCGATTAGCTTGTTTGGCTTCACAGCCTGCAGGGTCGCCTGGCTCAATGCCTTGTTCGCCGAACAGTAAGCCAGCTTGCCGTGGTGAAGCGTTGCCAGTGTTTGCGAGTAATAAGAGTATTAGTCCGAGTGCATAGCTTTGTTTTAAAGTATTGCGCATATTGTGGCTCATAAAGTGAGATCGTTAGATTGTGATTATACGGGTACTACGCCGTAGGTATTGTTGGTAGTGTACAGAGCTGAGGTAATTATTCAGCAGCACGCCAAAGGTACCAGCTTGCAATAGAACGATAGGGTTGCCAGGCTTTGGCGATTTTTGTGAAACGTTCGTCACTTGGGCGTTTACGGAGTTTGTAAGCCGCTTGCATGCCACGGCGTAGGCCAAGGTCGCCGAGCGATAAAATGTCGCTACGGCCAAAAGCAAAAATCAGTAGCATTTCTGCTGTCCATTGGCCAACACCTTTCAATGCTGTCAGTTCAGTAATAACCTGCTCATCGGACTGTCGCTTCAGGGCTCTTAGGTTTATCGTGTTATTACTAACTGCAGTGGCAATACCAAGGCAGTAGTTTGCCTTTGATAAAGACAGACCGCAGTTACGCAACTCTTGCTGGGAAAGTTGTGCAAACTTATTGGCTAAGAATTTTTTATCATCGGGAAATAACGCTCTAACGCGTTGGACAATGGTGGCAGCGGCCTTTGTGGATAGTTGTTGGCCAACAATTGAGTAAATAAGCATATCAAATGCGTCGCGACGCCAGGGCTTCAAAGGGCAAACGCCATATTTATCAATCAAAGCGGGCATGACTTTGTCTGCAGCATAAAGCTGTGAGACAGCCACTTCTACATCAGAGGCGTGTTTTAAGGCACTGATTGTATTGTGAGTTGCTCTCATCAAGTATCCTTAATCATCAGGTTGGTAACTATACTAGAATCATTTTAATAATGCCATATAGTGCATGTCTCGCTTTTTGTGCATAGTATGTTGCCTATATGTTACTGAGGAAGATGATGTGTAAGCATTATCAATATTGAGTAAAAACTAACGATATCAAATGCTTTGTTTATCAGTGTGATTATTTAAATGAAGAAGATACTCAAAGCATTTGATTTTGTGATGGGTGTGTAATTCGTGCTCTTTTCTACTTTATAAATAATAATTCAGTGTTAATATTTACTAAGCTTGCTGGGCTTTTATAAAGAGCGTGTGAGTCAATGTAAGATTAACTGGTAATAATTTACTCAAGGAAGGGCGATGCAGGAGCTACTGTTTAATTTTATGAGTATGATAACAGCAACACCATTGCCGTTAACGGTAACCATAACAATTATTGTCGTGGCTGCTGTGATGTTGTTTTTTTTGATAAAGTTATTTTCTAGTCGTTGGCGTGAGCGCTATCAGATAAAACGCGTATTGCGACGTTTGGGAACGCAGTTGCTGACTAATGTGATATTGCCGGATGGTATGGATGGTACAATATTTGTTGATTATGTTGTGTTGACGCCAAAAGGTCTTTTGGCGCTGACTGTTAGGCGATATGATGGCCTGATTTATGGCGCTGATAATATTCCGCAATGGACCCAAGTTGTTAACCAGAAAAGCTTTTCCTTTGCTAACCCTTTAGAGCAAGCTGTTTTGAGCCGATTAGCGATTAGGTCGATGGTGCCAGATATGCCGGTGCAGTCGAAAGTTTTGTTTATAGGTAGTCAGTTCCCTAAAGACAAGCCACAAGATGTGATTACCTTGCAAGATGTGAGGCAGTGGTCCAAAGTATTAGAGCCTGTTTCAGAGGAGCTGCAAGCAGCTTGGCAGAAGTTTAAGCAACTGCAGCATGGGCAACAACAGCAAACAGCAACCGCTTAAACACTGGTTGTGTTAAGGTGGCTGATTGAAAAGTTGCTGCGCTTTGCTGTGTATGCTTTTTATGCCGTTAAGGCCGTTTTATGGCGTGACATGGAAAGTGACGGCTTGGCCACTTTCAGCATCCGGGCTTAACCAAATATTAAATTCGCCAGGTTCTACAATATACTGCATCAGTTGATTATGAAAAGCTAAGTCTTCTTTGCTGATGTTAAAACTAAGCTGCTGTTGCTCACCAGGTGCTAAGCTGATGCGCGCAAAATGCTTTAGCTCTCTAATAGGCCGTATGATGTCAGCAACAACATCTCTTATGTAACATTGGGCCGTTTCAATGCCGCTTCGCTCGCCTGTGTTTTTAATATTTACCGAGACTGTTATTGATTTGCCTGCGTCCAATTCTTGTAATGATATTGTTGCTTGCTGAAGTGTCGGTAGGTCATAAGAAAAGTCTGTGTAGCTTAACCCGAAACCAAATGGGAAGAGCGGGGCTGTGCCGATATCTTGATAAAAGCTGCAGCCGCCTACCGATATTTGAGAGGCTTCTAGCGGGATATCATCGATGAGTACATACTCTTCCGGGTTAGGTGGGCGGCCGGTATTTTTGTGATTGTAATAAAGGGGGACTTGTCCTGTTGTTTGTGGCCAACTGATCGGCAAGCGGCCACTGGGGGAAGCTAAGCCGAAGAGTAAGTCGGCGAGCGCAGGGCCAGCCATGGTGCCAGGGTGCCAGGCGCAGAGGATGGCTTCAGGCAAATCTATAATATTTTTCAAAATAACAGGTCGACCCGTCATAAGAATTAAAACCAAGGGTTTGCCCGTTTGGTGTAGTGCTTTGATGAGTTTGTTTTGTGCGCCAGGTAATGCAATATCAGTGCGTGAATGTGCTTCACCACTTAAAATAGCTTCCTCGCCAACAAAACACAGTATGACATCGGATTGAGCAGCGGCATCGATGGCTGCTTGAAAACCGTCTGTTGCATGGCTGCGGCTATAGTCTAGACCGGCAGCATAATGTACCTGCTCTTGTCCTAGCATCGTTGTTAATGCATTTAACGGTGTTTGCGAATCTTGTTTGTTACCATCAAAGGTCCAGGTGCCGAGTTGTTCATGAGGCGCATCAGCCATAGGGCCTGTCACTGCAATATGCAAAGCCTTGTTATTCGATAACGGTAGTAATTTGTTATTGTTTTTTAGCAATACACATGATTCAATTGCCGCTTGTTTGGCAGTTGCTAGAGCTGCTGGGCTAAGCAGGGGAGCATTATGTTGCTTGTTAGGTGTATCAAATAAGCCTAGCTGAAATTTGATTCTCAGAATATTGCGTACTGCATTATCTAACTGTGTTTCATCGCAAATACCTTCTTCAATGAGCGTGCCTAGATAATCCTCAAACGTACTGCTATACATTTCCATATCCAAGCCAGCATTAGCAGCAAGTTGCGCTGCGTGCTTCCTGTCAGCGGCAAAGCCATGTTGTATCATTTCGGCAACGGAGTCCCAGTCACTGACAACAAAGCCTTGATAATTCCACTCTTTGCGCAGTATTTGTGTCAATAAAAATTTATTGCCCGTCGGCGGAATGCCATTTAAATCACTGAAGCTGCTCATCATTGTCGCTACATTAGCGTCAGCGGCGGCCTTGAAAGGTTTGAGGTAGATATCGCGTAACTGGTGCTCATCAATCGTGACAGTGTTGTAATCTCGTCCACCTTCGGCAGCGCCATAACCGACAAAGTGTTTGGCGCAGGCAGCAATGCTTGTCGCCTGGGTAAGATCGTCAGTTTGATAGCCTTTGATGGAGGCGTGTGCGCAAACGCTGCATAAATAAGGGTCTTCGCCAAAAGATTCGGCAATGCGTCCCCAGCGTGCATCACGCGAGATATCAACCATTGGCGCAAATGTCCAATGTAGACCTTGGCTGCTTGCCTCTTCAGCGGCGATGCGTGCACTTTGTTCTATAATATCTTCGTTCCAGCTGGCTGCTTGTGCCAACGGGATTGGGAACATGGTTTTAAAACCGTGAATAACATCGCGGCCAAAAATCAATGGTATGCCCAGACGGCTTTCCTGAGTCGCGGTGTTTTGCAATGTGCGAAGTGTATCTGGGTCACTAACATTGAGCACAGAGCCGATATGGCCTGCTCGGATAGCTTCTAAGGTTTCATCCTTGAGCTCTGTGGCGGTGTCTGCAATGAGATTGCGTTGTGAGGTTTGGCCGATTTTTTCGGCAAGTGTCATGCTCTTCAAAAGAGCATCAATGCGTGATTCAAATGACATAGGCGAATGATATGGGTTGGTAAAGGCATACAGCCAGTATAGCAAACAGATAGTGGTAGCAGCATCTTGCATGCTGCTACCACTGGTGATTTATTAAGCAGTAGCGGCTTTGCGTTCAGCCAGCTCAGCTTCGATCTCGGCGACACGTTTGTCATCGAGTTCATAGAACTTAACCAGTACTGCAGCCAAAATGCCGCAAATACCCGGGATAATCGCCATCAAGATCATAATGCCAGTGACCGCTTCGGCGGTTTGTGTAACATTTGCCTGGTAGCCATAGAATGCCAGCAACCAGCCAATCAGGCCACCACCAATGGCGAAACCCATTTTGATGGCGAATAGCGCTGCTGAAAATACCAGGGCAGTTGCTCTGCGACCTGTTTTATATTCTGAGTAGTCAGCGGTATCGGCAAACATAGCCCACAATAAAGGTGCACCTGGGCCAGATGCTAAGCCAATAATGGTATTTACGGTGAACATTAGGACAATGTTCTCAGGCGGGATGAAGAAAAATAATAGCATTAAGATGCCATTTAATCCCATGGTGAACATATACAATCTTTTTTTGCTGCCAAATACTTCGATCATCTTTTTGGTAGCCATTACACCAATAATCATTGCTATGGAGCCTAAAGCAAAGAACCACGGCATCAGTGATGCATCTTCTACGACATAATTAAAGTAATAAGCTGTTGTGCCATTGCGAATGGCAGTAAATGTCATCACAAACAAGCTCATAAAGAATAGAATGACCCATGGCTTATTCTTAAGTAAGTCTGTGAAGTCATCACCTAATCGGCTGGATGAGGCTTGTGGTGTCGTCACTCTTTCACGCGTCGTACTAAATGTGAAGTAAAGTAAAATAACAGCGAGTATGGCGTAAACCACCATTGTCATTTGGTAGCCACGAGCATCATCACCTTGGCCAAAAAAGGCAACCATTGGTGCTGTCATGACTTGAATGAGTAAGCCAGCACCAAATGCTAAAACAAATTTGAATGATGCTGCTTTGGTTCTTTCCTCTGTGCTAGGCGAAATAACACCCATTAGGGCGGAGTAAGGAATATTCACCACGGTATACATTAATACTACCAGGGTGTAAGTCACATAAGCATAGATTAATTTGCCATTGGGGCTTAGGTCTGGTGTGGTGAATGTGAGTACACCCATGATGCCAAAAGGTATCGCACCAAAAAGAATATAAGGTCTAAAACGGCCCCAACGTGAACGTGTTCTGTCAGCGATTGCCCCCATAATCGGATCGCTAAACATATCAAATATTCGTGTGACAAATAACATGGTACCGACGGCAGCGGGCGCCAGGCCAAAAACATCGGTATAAAAAATCGCTAAGAAGAAAACAAAATTTTGCCAAAACAGATTTGAGGCGCCATCGCCCATTCCATAGCCCAACTTTTCCTTAAATGACAGCTTATGTGTGTTGGTTGTCATGCCTGTTGCTCCTGAGCACTCATTGATGTGACAGGTGCAGTCTGTTGAAGTCTGCTATACAAAGATAGCTGCTCTGGTATTTTAGGAATCACTATTTGTTTCCCCCCATATCACTTCCAACATTGGAGTGTATTCATGTTTATTTCTTGTTGCGTTATTGTGAGCGCAAAGTCAGTCGGCACTGACTGAGCACCTGGGTGTGCTTGGCATACCTCAGGCAGGACCAGCACGGGAAAACGCATTCTACACTAATTAGGGGCAGAATAGGCTATTCGATATTGTTGCGGGATATTTTCAATAAGCCTGCACGATAAATTTGTAAGTTGTTGAAATATAAAGGGGAATGTTTGGGGTAAGGTATGTGTTGTGGGTGTGTAGCGTGTTCGGACGTCCGATTTTTTGAGAAATGTTTTAGTCATGGCGCTTTGTCGTGAGCTGGGCGGACTCTACTATAAAGTGTTTTGTGCAGCGTTCTATTTAGCCTAGGGGGCGATAACTGTCTGAGAGACCGGGTTAGTCGTATACAAAGCGATTTTGAAGTTACTACCTTGCGACTGTTGTTCGAGTGAGTCTAAATAGATCTAGCGGCGACTTAGGATAATTTGGCCAGCCGCCTGATTAATATCCATATTAAAGTGATTGAGGAAGTTTAGTCCCAAAAGTCCATCAATATTACCCACGGCTTGTAATACGACAACACGTAGGTTTCTTACCTCAGCGCCATTTAAATTAATCGAGTCAACTTGGATAACAGGCGCAGTAATTTTACCATTGCCAGTCGATAGGCTGATTTGAGGCGCGAGATCTAAGTCAGTCAGGCCCAGACTGTTGGCCGTGCTTGCTGAAATTGCAGTATAGCTGGCACCCGTGTCCAGGATAAAGCGCTTCGCTTGGTTGTTGATTAATACATCAACATATAAGGCATTGCCTTGAGGTGTGATGGGTACGACGGTTCTATCCGGTGTGCTGAGGCGTTGTCTGGCGGCATTCATAATACCTTGCAAATCAGCTGTGAGATTAGGGTCTAGTTGCGTTGCATAGTTGAAGCTGCTTAAAGCTTCACCATAGCGGCTTTGTTTGAATAATAAGCGGCCCTGTTCAGCGTGATACAGTGCAAAACTAGGTTCGCGGCTAATGGCTTGTTCGAGTAGCGTGATAAGCAGTTCAGGAGAAGCTTGATTATTGCGACCAGCATTTAATATATAGGCGCGCAGTTGTTCTGTGATAGCAGTATTACCTAAACCATAATCAATTGCTGCAAACAGCGTTGTAATTGCCTGTTGAATACTGCCTTGTTGATAGAGTGCTTCAGCATGCAACTGTGCACGGCTTGCATTGAGGTTCAACAAGCTGTTGGCATCCTCAATATAATCTAGCGCTGATTCAAATCGTTGATCTTGTATAAAGTTTTGTATCTGGCGATTAAAAGCTTCGTTGGCAATATTGCTCAATAACTCAGCAGGATAACTGCCTTGTTGTAGTAGCTGTTTGCTGATGTTAATAACTTGTTGCCACGCTTTGTTTTGTTGAGCATATTTTAAGGCAATAGTTAAACCGGCAGAGTCCTGGTTAAAAAAGCCTTGATTGAGTGTAGCTAAGTCGAGTGGTGTCGCTAGTGGTGTGTTGAGCATGCTATTAATGGCTTGTGCATCAACGGCATAATAAGACCTGGTATTATGCATTGTGCGTTGCAAAATAAAACCGGCTAGCTCTGTTTGTTCTTGTGAAACAACTGCGGCGATTTCATTTGTTAGTGGTTTGCTAAGTTCAATGCCGTAAGCGTGTCCATTGGTAGTTTGCTGTGCGGCAGTTGCAACTTGGCCAGAAATTTTTTGCTGTTTGCTAACGGCATAGATCTCTCTGCCTAAAAATAGAGCGCCATCCTCGGCAACAATAAGCGATGACTCAACTGGGCTGACTGGATTAACCATAACAAGTAAGGCCTCTTTGTTGATTGCCTTAATGCTATCAATGTCAATGGTAATATTGTTAATGTCAACCGTGGCATGGTATGCATTAAACAAATCAGTGAGTGCTAATACAATAAGGCCATTATCGAGTAATGCGCCCGTTGTTGTGCGAAGTGCATTGTTGTTATTGTCAAACAACTTAACGGTAACAGCATATTGCGCCAGCTGTGTTGCTGTGCTCTTGTTTTTTTGTGTGCTTGAAGTTGAAGTAGGGCCGGCAAGGGGAGGGTTAGTATGCTGCCAATAGGCTATAACATAACCAAGCATAATGCCTAGCGCAAAAAAAATAGTGGCCAGTGTGGCTTTGCCGACTGTGGTACGACGAGTCTTTCGCATAATAAGGCTTTTGACGCAGTGTTAAAAAAGAGCTGGTTAATATAATACGCTAAGTGTCATGTTTGTTAAGCATGGTAATTCATTGAATATGCAGGATATTAGCATAGAAGAGTCACTGTTTTTGACAGCTTTTTTGTGCAACTTGTCATAAATACAGACTGCTTTTGTGCGTTAGCCAATACTTACCAATTTGCTCGTCGTGCGTTATGATTGTTTTGAGCTGCTTTTGACACCTTGCTGGACACTAGCTAGGGAAGTTGCTTAACATATATTTACTGGCATATTTAAAACATGTCAAAAAATGTAATAACAATAAGAAAAAGTATATCCAATATATGTTGATTTAGTATTGAGTCAGGTTTGGAACGCTAAAAGAGTTGGGTAAATACAATTTTTGTGGGGGGAGGATGCGAGGCAAAATACAATTACATAATGGTGGTGTTAAAGCGCTTATTCGTTATTTGCTTTTAAAGGTGGCGTTAGTTTTTTTTAGTATTTATTTGCCGTTGGTAGCGATAGCATATATGCCTTATTGGGGTGTTTTGCATTGTGATTTGAATAAGCAGTGTTATACCAGTCACTATACGCTTCATCTTGAAGGTATTCATGAGCTTGCGGCGTTTTATCGGCACCAGGGTGAGCTGCAAACAGGTTGGTCAGAACGTGAAAAAAGCTATTTTCAAATAGTCCGAAAAGCCTTTGATGCCTTGAGTGTTATTGCTTTGTTAATGCTGGCTTTATTACTTAGTAGTTTTAACTGGCAATCATTAAAAAAAATATCGAAAAATAATTTATTAATACTGCCTTTTTTTATCTTGTTAACGCCATTCCTGGCGGACATTTTAAATTTTTGTCTGCAATACTTTTTTGCAGTAGAGCATTTTTGGCAGAGTTCTTCCTGGGATTTGTCTTATTACATAATGTCTCAAGCATATTTGCAGCAAACATTTGTCGCTGTTTTGTTGGCGGCTCTTGTAATAAATATATTGGTTTGGCGTTATGCCGAGTTTAAGGTGTTACGTAATTTAGAGGTCGATGCTCAATTGGCCTGGGGGGGGATCATCAAGAAATAATGGAAGCTTAAGGTAACATATAAAAATTCTGTAAAATGCTTCTTAATGGTGCAGTCAGGAAATCATTAAACAATAAATAGCATTTACGAATGCGATAAAAAACGGTATGGTTTACTGAAACTGGTGCTCTACCTAGATTCAGTATGACTGAGGAATTGAATAATGCAAATCCCGTATTACATCGCTGACGTATTTACCAATAAACAGTTTAGCGGCGCACAGATTGCTGTTGTACCTGAAGCTAATGACTTGAGCGCTGAGCAAATGCAAGTGATTGCCAGAGAGTTTAATTTATCGGAAACGGTTTTTGTGAGTCATATTGATGAGAAGCATGGGCACTTTCGTTTGCGTTTGTTTTCTTCCCTGATGAAAGAAATTGAGTTTGGTAGTCATACGATGATTGCAGCAGCACATGTGTTGTCGTCTATTGGTAAGATAGTTCTTGATAAAGAATATACGCCAGCATTGTTTGAGCATGTTAGCGGCTATTATGATGTGAATATTACGCAGAAAAATGGCCAGCCAACGTTTGTACAATTTTCTTTGTCTACTGAACCTGTCGTAGATAATTATGTGCCAAGTGATGTGGAGCTTGCAGCGATATTGTCTATTGAGCCAGAGGATATTGGTATTAAAGGCTTCCGCTCTTTACTGGTGTCCAGTAAAGGCTTATATCTGATTGTGCCAGTCAAATCTTTTGAGGCTGCTCGCGCAGCGACATTTAATTTAAAGGCTTGGAGTGAATCGCATGCGCCAAGTACCTTGGCTCAGCAGATCTTGCTGTTCTGCAAGCAAACTGAAAGTGCTTCGGCTGATTTTCATCTGCGCTTACTTGGCCCTAAAATTGGGGTTGCTGAAGATCCGCCAGTCGGCTCGGCAATTCCCTCATATGCCGCCTATTTATGTGCGCATGAGCATATCCAAAAAGGCACTTATAGTTTTACTGTGGAGCGTGGCTTAGATGCTACGCGCAAGAGTTTATTGAATGTTGAAATGGATAACCAACGCTCTGATCGTTTGAATTTGCGTGTTGGTGGTGAAGCGACAATGGTGTGTGAAGGCAAGATTATGCTGCCTTAAGATGACTAGCAACTATACTCACCCTTTCGAGTTGTTGACGCCGGATTTGATTCTAGATGCGGTTGAGTCCTGTGGTTTTATCAGTGACGGTTGTATTCTGCCTTTGAATAGCTATGAAAACCGCGTTTATCAGATTGGTATTGCAGATAAACAGCCACTGATTGTTAAATTCTATCGTCCAGCCAGATGGAGTGATGAACAGATTCTAGAAGAGCATGCTTTTTGTCATGAGCTTGCGCAGCAAGACCTGCCTATAGTGGCGCCTTTGTATTGTACGCAAGATGAAAGTGCTGCAAGTACATTATTGTTTTACAACAAATTTCGCTTTTCCATTTTTCCGCGCCGTGGTGGTCATGCACCCGAGCTCGACTATGCTGATAACCTGTTAATTATGGGCCGCTTTTTGGGGCGTATGCATTTATTGGGCGCTAAAACGGCATTTAAGCATAGACCAACAATCGATAGTCAAAGTTATGGCCATGCCAGTGTGGCACTGATCCGTGAGCAGTTTATTCCGGCAGAATTGACAACAGCCTATGCGACGCTAACACGAGACTTACTCAGTGCGCTCGATGAAGTTATACAAACTTCTGGTCCCCAGAAGTTAATTCGTACGCATAGCGATTGTCATATCGGTAATATTCTTTGGCGTGATGACGCACCTCATTTTGTTGACTTCGATGATGCGCGTATGGCACCTGCTGTGCAGGATATTTGGATGCTGTTATCAGGTGATCGCACACAGCAACTCCAACAACTTGGCAAAGTTATTGATGGTTATGAGCAGTTTTATGATTTTAATACTAAGGAGCTACAGTTGGTTGAAGTATTAAGAACATTGCGAATTCTAAATTATAATGCTTGGTTAGCAGCCCGCTGGCAAGACCCGGCTTTCCCGTTAAACTTTCCTTGGTTTAACAGCCAGCGTTATTGGGAGCAACATATTCTAGATTTGCGGGAGCAGTTTGCTGCATTAGCTGAGCCGCCATTAGTTGTGTAGTGCCGTAGCAGAAGTCAGTTGTCACCGACTGCTGCTAGCGGCTTTTATGGCGTTTAATCTTTTAATAAATTATCGATTTCTGCAAGTTGTTCCGTGCGCAGTGGCCCGAATTGCATTGCTGCAGCATTTTGTTCAATTTGGGCAACAGTGCGAAAACCTGGGATAGGAATATTATTTGGACTGGTAGCCCAGATCCAGGCAAGCGCGCCTTGCACATTGCTGCGCCCTTCGCTGTTTAAAATTTCTTTGATGGCGTTGAGCTTATCAACTAGCGCGGGTGCTGGCACGCCATCATTAAAATATTTTAGCCACTCAGGGTTTTTGCGACGAATATCAGCCTCGCTTAGCTGCTCGGCATGCGTATGTTTGCCGCTCAGTAAGCCCATTGCTAAAGGGCCACGGTTAATACTGGCTAGGTCGTGTTGTTGACAAAAAGCAACCATGTCAGCGTTATCATTGAAAAGGTTGTATTCAAATTGTATGGCAGCACAGTTTTGACCTTGTGCAAAGGCTTCGGCTCTATCAACGAAGTCTGTGCTCCAGCCATAAGCGCGAATCTTGCCCGCAGAGACTAGTGCTTCTAAAGTATCCCTTACTTCAGCAGCATCTTCAGCAGGGTAGTCATTCCAATGGAATTGCAGTAGGTCAATATAGTCTGTATCCAAACGTTTCAGGCTGGCATCACATGCAGCATGGATATACTCGGGTGAGGCATTAGGGCCAATTGCCTGTTTATTCGCCTCGTCAAACATAAAAGCAAACTTGGTTGCGACAATTAATTGCTCTCGCTTACCTGTCAGTGCTTTGGCAATGACGCGTTCACTATGGCCAGCACCATATAAATCTGCTGTGTCGAGGAAATTAATGCCCGCTTCTATGCCAGCATGAATAGCGTTGATAGATTCATTATCATCAACCTCGCCCCAACCCAAAGGGTTATTGTCACCATCCCAGAAAGGGCCGCCAATTGCCCAACAGCCCATGCCCATTGGGCTAACATCAAGTCCTGCGAGTTTTCGTTTTTGCATAATGGGTTACCTTAATTATGGTATTTAAGCGTATTTAAACAGGGCAGCGTATATGTTGCCGAACATCTTGTTGGTAAAAATCAGCGAGTTGTTTATGTAGCGTATCACTGAGCTTTGGTAAGTTGCTACTGGCAGCATTACTGATAACCTGCTCAGGCTTGCTCGCACCGGCAATGACTGAACTGACAGCAGGTTGGTCCAGAATCCAGCGCAGTGCAAACTGGCTGAGTTGGGTGTCTGTACCTGCATATTCACGCAGGTTTTCTACCAACTCTAAGCCTTTCTCAAAAGGTATGCCTGAAAATGTTTCGCCAACACTAAAGTATTCGCCATCTTTGTTGTAGTTACGGTGATCTTGTTCAGCGAATTGATGTTGGGCAGACATCTTGCCTGATAATATGCCGCTGGCCAGCGGTAGGCGTACGATGATACCGACATCCGCTTTTTGCGCTGCAGGGAAAAGCGCTTCAATAGCATCCTGGCGGAAGAGGTTAAAGATAATTTGCACTGATGTCAGCTTGGGCTGCTCAATACACAGTAAAGCTTCTTCAATCGTCTCGACGCTGGTACCAAACTGACGAATAAGGCCATCTTGCTGAAAGT
Organism: Gammaproteobacteria bacterium; assembly: GCA_965230615.1. Taxonomy (GTDB): domain Bacteria; phylum Pseudomonadota; class Gammaproteobacteria; order HTCC5015; family HTCC5015. The sequence goes on along the minus strand of OZ246012.1, from coordinate 2,396,362 downwards.
CTTCCAGCCAAGTGAACACTTCACCATCTTGCATAACCTCGGGCGGAATACAGTGTAGCTGCACCAGATCGAGGCTGTCGACTTTTAGTCTTTGCAAAGAGCCCTCGATATTGCGGCGCACTTTGTCTTTGGTATAGCCATCTGGGTAGAGGGCGCCATCGCGGCCAACTTTGGTGGCGACAAACAGCTCTTTTGGCTGGGTTCCTTGCCAGTCTCCGATGTATTGCTCGCTCTTACCGCCGCCATATACATCAGCAGTATCCCAAAAGTTGATGCCTTGTTTGGCCGCCTCAGTGAGTACAGCTTGCGCACGTTCATTTTCAATTGGGCCAAAGTCGCCGCCGAGTTGCCAGCAGCCAAGGCCGATTTCTGAGATTTTGTAGCCGCTTCGGCCTAAAGTTCTGTATTGCATATTGTTCACCTCTTTTAAGGTGTTAATTATATTGGCTTATCGATTGTTTATTACTACACTATTAATGAACTTATTGTTAAAAAAATGGTTACAGTTAAATGTCATATCCTGGTCTTAATGAGTTTATCGCCGTCGTTGAGGAAGGCAGCTTTACTAAAGCAGCTGAAAAGCTTGGAAGTTCCAAGTCGCGCTTATCACAACAGCTGACCCGCTTAGAAAAAGGCTTAGGCGTTCAGCTTTTACACCGCTCAACACGTTCGATGCGACTCACAGAAGTTGGTGAACAGTTTTACCAACAAAGCAAACGTGGCTTGCAGCTAATTGATCAGGCTATTGTACAGGCTCAGGAAGATCAGCATAGTCTAAGTGGCCGAATTCGTATTAACTCGGTCGGTGGCCGCTATGGTGAGCATATCATTGCGCCTATTATTTTGCGCTTTATGCAGCAGCACCCTATGGTGGAGATTGAGCTGGATTTTGCCAGTGCTCATGTTGACCTGATTTCAGATCAGTATGATTTGGCAATTAGAATGGGCAAGTTGCCAGACTCCAACTTGATTGCTCGCCCTTTGCAGACCTTGCGGTCATATATCTGTGCCAGCCCAGCGTATATCAAAAAATATGGTAAACCAGAGACGCCGCAAGCGTTGAACTCAGGACATGCCTGTTTTTATGGGAGCCTGCGCCGATGGCGCTTTTCTAAGCATGAGCAGCAGTTTGAGGTGTATATCAACGGGCCTATGTATTGCCCAAATGGGCATGTGCAGCTGCAGGCAGCACTAGAGGGTGTCGCGCTTGTAAGGTTACCTGATATCTATGTTGCGCCGTATTTGGCCAATGGCCAGCTACAGCCGCTGCTGACTGATTGGCAGATTGAGTCACACCCGGTATCAATTGTGTACCCTCGTGCTCGTTTCAAGGTTAGGCGAGTACAGGCTTTAGTTGAGTATATAGTTTCAGCTCTAAAAGGCAGCTGAGAAATCTCATTTTTGTCACCTACGAAGGTATAAAAGAAATTGCCCTACCCCTCGATGAGAAGAGTAGGGCAATGCTCCGGGCTTGATGAGTTGGAGGGGGTGGCCCGAAGTGAAACCGGTTGCACGTGAATGCACGCATGTAAAAACTACGTAAAGCAGTTGTACTCTGGGGCAAAATTCCTTACATTTGCGACCCGTAAGCGGTTACATTCGCAGCAAAAAAATATCTGGTTTATAGCCGAGCTATATAGTAGTGATTGCTACTGATTGGCTTTGGGGTCTAAATTTCCAGAAGAAGTGTAATACTAGTGTTGAGGGTTATGGCTGTCGCCCGATGGGTGAGTTTTTTTTATTCGGACGTCCGAGTTTTCAGATAAACAGCAGCTTGGACGGTATAATGATATTTTATTATATGAGTAAACCTTAAGACTTTTATATAATGCGTTTTTTGCTTAGTGGTTTCCCGCAAAATGGCTAGCAATAAGTTGCGTAAGGTAACGCGGCTATTGCATTTTGTCACAGCGTCAAAAGCTTGTCACTGATATTACCTTAAATGCATACAGGGAAAAAGCATAAGTATTGCTGAGTAATAATTGTAAAAGTGTTGTAATCATATAACAGCCATAGTGATTGCTATTTGCCTTCTCACTTGTCGAGAGTTGGCATAATAGCCCTGCGGATAGCTCATATTTTGATAGCCGGTTATTCAGCGCCAATCACAGCTGAAGAGATTTAGAACGCTTTGCAGTGTGCAGCAGAACACAATAATAACATTAGTCTATAGATTAAGCAGAAACTAAAGCTCAGATCAATTGTCAGGCGGCCATGCCGATGATGATATTGGATTGTTTGCGCCTGTATTTTTAGCAACTAATTGCAGGTAAGAGCAACTAACTATACTAAGAACACAAAGTAATACTTGCTAGAGGGACAGATGTCAGAAAGAATTTTTAATATGCATGACTTTGCGCTGATGATGACAGCTTGCCAGTCGTTTTTGTTAGCGTTATTGCTATTATTGAAAAAGCATAAGCGGCCGAGCCATTCGATATTGGCTGCTTTCTTGGCGCTGCAGGCAATAATGGCTGTATATCTGATGCTGATATATGGTGGAACAACCAGCACTTGGTTTATCAAGCACTTTGCGCCTAATGAAATAAAAATCATGGGCATACCTCTGTTAATGCAGGGTCTGCTTTTATACTGGTATACCAAGGCAGTATTGTATAACTCACTGGCGCTCAAACGGTCTGAACTTATTGTGGCGTTGGTTTGTGTTTTACCAATGGTGGTTATGGCGGGTTATAACTGGTATGTGCCACGGCCCAGGCAGGAAATTATTCGTTATGACTTCTTAGTGCTCGAGATTGCGCAAGCGTGTTCAATCTTTTACTGCTTCATGTGTTTACAGCAAATTAAAAAATATAAACAGCTGATTAAGAATGTGTTTTCTGATATTGAGCGCATAGATTTTCATTGGTTAAAAGTATTAACCATCAGCTTTTTGGTATTGTGGCTATGGTGGATGTTAGTTAACTTAATGGCCGCATTAAACCAGCCAGCGATTAGCAACTTTATGGGGCAGCTACATAACTATTTAATCTTTATATTGATTAATGTCCTGGTCTTTACCAGTTTGAGCTACTCGGCAGTATTGGAAAACATTGACCTGGATTACACAAAAAACAATAAAAAAACCAAAGTCAATAAAGACCTGGTTTCTCAAGTTGAAGAACAAATGAAGCAGGAGCGCTATTATCTGATTAGTGATATTACACTCGATAGTTTGGCGCTGAAGCTTGGCATGCAAGCTAGAACATTATCTACCGTTATAAATCGGCATTATCGGCAAAATTTTTATGAGTTTATTAATCATTACCGTGTTGAAGAAGCGAAAAGCTTGCTGGCGGATCCACAAAATAGTGATAAGTCTATCCAGGAAATCTTCGAGAGTGCCGGGTTTAATAGTAAATCAACTTTTAATGCTTTGTTTAAAAAAATAGCTGGGCGTACCCCCACTGAGTATCGAAAAAAACATAGTAAGAGTGTGACAGCTATCACATAGGTAAGTGGGCAGCTGTGAGCTCGAATTGAGCTTAAGGATAGACGCGTAGGCTGCAAAACTATAAAATTACCTGCATGCTTAAACTCTTAGCAAGCAGGGTGGCTTGTTGATTAAAGATAGGCTGCTTGCCGCCGTATTAGTGGCGCATATCATGCTCGTTTATTGCAGGTCATTACTTTCTATGTTCAAACGCGTCTTGGCAAATGTGGGGGCAATTATTGGAGCCGCTGTACGAAAGCTGGTGCTGTTATGCGTACATGCTTTGGGTGTGATTTTCGGCTATTGTGTATCGATACAACCGGGCTCTTGTCGGCGCCTTGTGAAAGCCAATTTGAAATTATGTTTCCCTTCGCTTTCTGATAAGCAAATTCAGCAACTCACTTTTAAAAATGTCCAGGAAACCTGCAAACTAAGCCTGGAAGTTTTGCTGTTATGGTTGTGTTCTAAGTATTTTATCAAGCATATCGTTGTGAAGGTCGAAGGTGAGCAAGCCGTCGAGCAAGCACTGCAGGCAGGGAAAAGCGTTGTTATTGCTTGCCCTCACTTGGGGAATTGGGAAGTGTTTAACTGCTATATTGGTAAATACACCCCTTATGTATTATACAAACCGCTGGAGTCCTCTCGGGCAAATAACTTTGTGCGTAGTGGCCGTGAGCGTAATGGCTCAAATTTGTTGCCAACCAGTAAGCAAGGCGTTAAAACGCTATTCTCAGGTATCAAGCAGGGTGGGGTGGCAATGATTCTACCCGATCAGGTACCAGATGCTGGCCGAGTTAAAGTGCCGTTTTTCGGTGTGCCAGCATGGACGGGTACACTCGTGCCAAAGTTAGCGAGTAAACCAAACGTAGAGCTGTTTTTTGGTTTTGCGCAGCGCTTGCCTGCAGGTAAAGGTTTCCTTGTTTACTTTCGTGCAGCGGCAGATGAGGCATATAGTCAGGACCTATATGCTGCAACACTCGCCATGAATAAAGGCATTGAGGACTGCGTGCGAGTATGCCCAGAGCAATATAATTGGGCTTATAAGCGTTTTAAGGAAACTGAATTAGCACATTTGTATCTTCGCCCAACGCCGAGGCGTTAATCAGTGAGTACTGCGTACACGATTAATCGCATTCTGCCAGCCGTTTAGCAATTCTATTCTGCGTGTTGCATCTAATACGCCTGGTGTAAAGGTTTTCTCTAGCTGCCAGCTGTTTTGTATTTCGTCGAGGGAGTTATACAAACCAACATGTAAACCTGCAATATAAGCCGCGCCCAGAGCCGTAGTTTCGGTGATGCTAGGCCGTTCTGTTTTAATATTCAGAATATCGCTTAAGAATTGCATTAGCCAGTTGTTTTTCACCATGCCGCCGTCAACCCTTAATGTTGTAGGCTCAAAACCATCCTCAGACATGGCGCTAAACAAATCGTGGGTTTGGTAGCAAATAGCCTCTAGGCAGGCACGAACAATATCGGCAATATCCGTATTCCTTGTCAGGCCAAAGATGGCCCCTCTGGCTTGTGCATCCCAATAAGGTGCGCCAAGACCGGTAAACGCAGGCACCATATACACACCATTATTATCAGTATGTTCTTGTGCCAACGCTTCTGTTTGACTAGCATGCTCGATTAACTTGAGGCCGTCGCGCAGCCATTGTACTGCCGCACCCGCAATAAAAATTGAACCTTCTAAAGCATAAGTGGGCACACCATTAAAACGGTAAGCGGTTGTTGTGAGCAGCCGGTTTTTTGAGCTCAGGGCATTTTTACCTGTGTTGAGCATAACAAAGCAACCAGTGCCATAAGTACTTTTTACCATGCCGGGTTTGAGGCAAGCTTGACCGATCGTGGCAGCATGTTGGTCACCGGCAATCCCATTAATCGGGATACTGCTATTGAATAGCGCTGGTGTTGTAACACCAAAATCAGCAGCACAGTCTTTTACATCAGGTAATAGGTTGGCAGGAATATTAAAAAGTGATAGCAGCTCCTCATCCCATTGTTGAGTATGGATATTAAAAAGTAGTGTGCGACTTGCATTGCTTGCGTCGGTGGCATGCGATTTGCCCTGTGTTAAATGCCATAAGAGAAAGGTATCGACAGTGCCAAAAGCAAGTCGGCCTTCTACTGCCAATGTACGTGCATTATCGACATGGTCTAAAATCCACGCGAGTTTAGTTGCTGAGAAATAAGGGTCTAATAATAAACCGGTTTTCTCTGTGACCATAGGCTCAACGCCACTTGCCTTGAGTTGCTCGCAAAGCTTGGCTGTTCGCCGGTCTTGCCAGACGATAGCATTATATAAACACCTGCCTGTTTGTTTATCCCATAGGAGCGTTGTCTCACGTTGATTAGTGATACCAATGCTAATAACTTGTTTGGCGTCAGGAATCTGTTGCATTGCCTGTTGGCAGACATTCACAACACTCTGCCAAATATCCTCTGGCTTGTGCTCAACCCAGCCGTCTTGGGGGTAGTGTTGTGGGAACTCTTGTTGGGCCAGAGCATGTGTATTGCCCTGCTGGTCAAAAATTATCGCCCTACTGCTTGTGGTTCCCTGGTCAATCGACAATAACAATGGTTGTGACGCTGACATAGTTCCTCTTTCCTTAAAAGGTTAAATGAGAATTGTGTTGTTGTTAAAGGACTCATTGTAAGGCAGTGTGAAAGCCCCAATACTTTATTGAGTATACTGTTTATTGGCAGGCTTGTACTGGCTTAATTATTAGGTGAATTGCTGAAGGTATCTTGCTACGTTAGGCAGTGGTTTGTGGCGGAATTTGAAGTACAAAGTTCTGTGAGCTGGCTGCAACTGCGTCATAAGTAACCACGGCCGTATGGGCTTCAGCGCTGTGCTTGCCACCACAGATAGGGCAAATAGAGGTACTGTCCTTTGTTTCTGGGTGTGCCTCAAGGTGCATATCATGCTCGGTGTTTGCATTGTCAGTACTTTGTAGCTCTGCGTTCTGTTCTGCGCTTTTCTCTTTAGCGATCTCGGCGCGCGCTTGTGCGGCCATAGCGGTTGCCTGGGCGGCGACCGCTTGGTCTTGGCTGGAAGGCTCTGCAGGTGCTAGCGCAGCGCGTTGAATTTGTTCAGCTTTACGTAGCGTGGCTTCCGGGTCTCCGGCAACTGGCGCTGTGTCAATTTGCACTTCGCCCCCAACCGCGTATAAACGCCCATCAGGGCCACGTTGGTATTCATAGCTAGGTCCGCCTCTGGCTAGGTTGCCGGCGGCAGCTGCGTGGGCTTGTTCATGGGCGCGTACCTCAGCGTCTCTGGCGCGCAGCTCTTGGAGTTGTTTTTTTTCTTCCATGCTCATCTCTTGTTCACTCTTTGCATGTTTGGCGGCTGACTTTTCTTGACGCTCATCACCTGGCTCATGCCCAGCATGCTCGCTTTCAGCCGACGCAGTTGTCCCTGCTGTTTCGGTTGTTATCGGCGTTGCTGCAGAAAAGTGGATATGCAAATGTTCAGCTGAATTTGTGATCATGGCTTTTTGTTAAACCTACTGCCTATACGCTTATAGCCTTACCGTATCCTTGTCGGCGAGCGCTGAGTAAACTAAAGCCGATAACAATGCCTGTTATGATTAGTGTTTTTTTATCGCGGGTGGAAAAGCGATGATATCGGCCCACGCTTTTGAGTATTTTGCTGAAGTGGCTGTCATGCAAGTACATTCGGCCGTTTTATGCGGGTTGAGGGCATTTGAGTAAATATGCTTGCAGCAGGCGATTAAGAGTAGTTCTTTGATCACTTCATGTAGTTGGTTGCAGGGCGTGTGAATTAACTCCTGAATGTCGAGCAGACCCGTTTCCAGCAGCTTATTGATCTCGGCGTGTTCTAATGTCAGCACAACACGGCGGTTTTTTGGGTCAATGAGTTGTAAGCGTGGGGCTTGTTGTTCCAGCCAGGCATTAATGACAAAGCGCATAGGATAGCCTCAAGATGAGTAAGTGAATTTGGCTGCTGTTTGCTAGCTTGACTTAAATGATAATAGTTCTCATTATCATTTAAGTCAAGTGATTTTCAATCTCCGTATCAATGGTCTGTGTTGATGTTGGCAATGGTCGAGTTGGTATACATATGGTTTAATGCTTTGAGCCGATCATAAGGGTAGGCTGGCAGCTTGTTGCCTTTGAAGCAGGCCGCTTGCTTATTGCTGTTTATCCCTTGCCTCAGATTGCGTAGCAGTAAACACTGTCGGTCATATGTTTTTCAGCTAGCCTGTGCTGGCGGCGTAGTGATTATGGTCCTGGGTATTTTTTTATTGCCAGTTTAATTGAGGGATATATTAAACATCATGTTAAGTGTTTATCCGCTTGTGTTTGAGTTCTTCCGTATGGTGCTAAGAGTGGCTAATAGCAGCATGCTATATTTTTTTGTCGCCGTATCCACATTGTTATTATCAGCTTGTGCATCAACAAGTCTTGAGCGCAAGCAAATAAGCAAGCCGGTTGTGGTGCCAGTGAATATACCGGCTATCGCAAAATATGATGTGGTTGATCCTGGCCAGGTGACCTTGGTCGCTGTTGGGGATATGATGTTTGGTGGCAAGGGGACGTGGCTGCTGGAAAAAAATGGTTATACCTACCCTTTTGCCGGCACAAAGCATTTGTTGCAAGCGGCAGATATTACAATCGGGAATTTAGAGACTGCATTAACTTCCCAGGGGGAGCCGCGGGTTGAGAAAAAATATTTATTCAGAAACCCACCTGAGAAAGTGGCACCCGCATTAGCTGAAGTAGGTTTCGATATTGTTTCATTAGCGAATAATCATAGCCTGGATTATGGCGAGCAGGGTTTAATAGATACCATAAATATTTTGCAGGAGTATGGTATTCACCATCATGGTGCTGGCATGAACTTGGCCGAAGCCCGACAGCACGTTGTTATAACGCTGCCAAACAAACAAAAAGCGGGTTTTCTAGCTTATTCAAATACGTTTCCAGAGGAGTTTTGGGCAACAAGGCGGCGTGCAGGTACTGCTTTTGGACATGCTCATCATGTTAGTGAAGATGTTGCCCGATTAAAAGCTTTGGGCGTTGATATTATTGTCGTGTCTTTTCATTGGGGGCGAGAGAGCACCACTGAGCTTCGCGAATACCAGCCTTTACTGGCTCATACTGCAATAGATGCAGGTGCGGACTTGGTTATTGGGCATCATCCACACATTTTGCAGGGAGTGGAATTATATAAAAATGCTCTCATATTATATAGCCTTGGCAATTACACTTTTGCGACATATAGCACAAGAGTCCAAACCAGTGTTGTGGCGAATATTGAGTTTCGGCATGGCCAGGTAAGTGGTTTGATGATGACGCCAATTAATATTAATAATTTTGAAGTAGAGCTACAGCCGCAAGTACTATATGACGAATCTGCTCAATCCGTTTTCATAGAATTAAAAAAGCTTTCGCACAATATCCCTTTAATAATGAATGAGCACTCACAAATAGTGTGGCGAAAATAACTGAATCAGTTTGCTATGAATGTTTTCATATGAATTCGTTTTTACAGCGTTGCAAAGCATTTGCTTAGTTTATTATTAACAATAAATGCATGGCCAAAATCATCAAGTTGATTTAAGAGTTTGACCTGCATAGTCTGAATGCGTTTTCATGCAGATGCTTATGTAATTTATTATTAATATAAATGGGTGGTTCTCATTATGTTTTTTAAAGAAAGGTGAGGTGTTCAGAAAGTATATTTAGGATCGCTTCTTCTACCTTTTTATAGTGCGTTAAATGTATTTGCATAACGAAGCATTTATAGTCAATGCTAAATTTTAGTAAGTTTTGTCAAGAGAACGAGAGTGGTAAATATTGTTGTTTGGTTTTGAATGCGTTTTCACACAGTGATAAAAATACCCTATAGTTTTACTATGAATAACCAATGATAATTCTTAAACAATTTCCAAAATCAGTTAGCATAATTTGTAAAAGACTGCACGGTAGTTTTTGTATTGCCCTCTTATAAAAAAAGTAGTATTTTTAGACAAGCAGTACATAAAAGCTGTTAATATTTGTTAATGACGAAATTGATCATACATAATTACGTATGTATTAAAAATACTAACATTCAACATATATTCATCCTTGAAATTTATTGTTAACTAGTTAAGTATTAAAAGTTAACCCTCCATAAAAAAAATCCAACTGACATATTGAAGATAACGGAATTAGTCCTAATTCCGGGTCTAATCCTGTAATCGGTCGATAGGCAGTGTTTGGAATAGGCAATATGCGACTACAAGTTGCGGGCTTAAGGCAGAGCTAAATTAACACGATAATTACAGCATAATATTCGTGGTTACGCATAAAGCTTGAAATACCGAGTTGGACTTAAAAGAGTATTCAAGCGCTATCTAAGAAAATAATTTGTGAAGCTAGCAGACCGTAGGTTGCCTATCCTCGTTGCGTGGTGGCAGCGTGTTATGGGAATGAGTATTTTTACAGGTGGGACCCTGGAGTTACTACAGGGTTTATGTGGAAGTTAATATATAGAGGTGTTGGCTAATGTTATACATTGGAAAGTTGGCTTCAGCGACTGGAGTCGGTATCGAAACTATTCGTTATTATGAAAGGCAGGGCTTATTGCCAAAACCAGATAGAACGAGTTCAGGCTATCGGATTTATTCTGACGAGAGCATGCAACGATTAAAGTTCATTCGGGTGGCTAAAAAGCTAGGCTTCTCGCTGGAGGAAATCAAAGGCTTGCTCAATATTTGGGATAATGATTCAGATTACGACAAAGCCCGGGAGATGTGCTCAGCTAAGTTGGAAACCGTGGAAAAGAAACTGGCTGAGATGCAGCGCCTGAAAGAGGTTTTGCATATTTTGGTAACAAAGTGTGAGTTTGGGGCGCATATTTTCCACCACTGCCCTCTTATCAAAATGCTGGATGGCGAGGAAAGCCCGGAAGATATTAAAAGTTTGTCGTAGTTCTTGTTAAGTATTTTGCGTAATTTTGGCAGCGCCTTGCTCAAAGGTGCTGCTTTTTTTTGTCTTGTTCTTGCTCTGTGGGCGCAACCTTTATTGCTGATTGTTGCTCTCCCACCCTTATCAATATATGGTCACTGGCAATAGCATCGATGTAAATGCGCTTGTCAATATACTGGCGCGGGTAATATAAACCCTCACTTTTATTATTGATGCTGATGTAAGCAAGACGAGTGGTACCACTGATGAAGGTGCCACGTAATACAATATCGCTGACGTCTAATGTGTGAGCCGGTGAATTGTTGCTATCAGTGTTGTTTGCAAATGCCTTGGGTGTATGTTCGTCATCTGATGATTGTGGCGAAAGGCTTGTGTGGCTAGCAGCGTTGCTGGCAATGTTTTCGGCCGTACGGTGCTGGTAGCCTGAGCTTGGCAGAATTATCGTGCCGAGAATGATCAAGCTTGCTATGGCTCCGAGTAGCAGTCCAAAGGCTTGATACAGCGGCTTACCGGCTTTTGTGCTCATTGGTAGCAGCGCCTTGTTTGTGTATGATGCCCGTCAAGGATGCTCTGGCGAGGAGTGCGGGCATTTTGCGTTTGGCTATACATAGACTCAATCGTTGTTCCTGATTTTGTTGCCTTTCGCATAAAAACGCGATTGATCAGTAAAAGTTGCCTATCCCAGTTCTGGGGCCTGATTCTGTCGAAAAATCAACGTTGTCTGACAATAACTAAGCACAAAACTGTACGAATAAAGGCAGACACTTGTTATAAAGCGGCAGCTGCTAGGATATCTGCATATATTGTGCCAATACCATTATTGCGGTTATAACAGTAATAAGGCACTATAAATGAATGAGCGCTCGATTATTCCTTCTCTCCCTATCCGGTCGCAGTACTTGCCTAAGGCTGAACTATCCCTTAGCCGTTTGCTGGGGCAATACGGTGCTCGAAACAGTGAGCAGATAGCAAAAAATAGACATATTATGAGCTAAGGTGGGCAGCATAAAACTTCTGTTAAAACTGTGGGTTTGGGCTTATTTGCTATTGGGGTTGTCAGCATGCCAGCATGCTATGCAAGCAGGTTCGGTTGTCCAGCGCGAAAACAGCGACTTTATTAGTTTGTCTTATGCCAACTGGCGGCAAGATAAAGTGCGTGATGTGAGTTATCAATTGACGCTTGCGGTCTCCGAACGTGATAAAGACTTTTTAGGCAGTGTCATCATCGATTTTGATTTGCTGGCAGTCGACGCACCTCTGACGGTTGATTTTTCAGGGGGAAAGGTTAAGCGAGTCAAGCTAAATGGCCGGTCTGTTAATGCAACCTATAATGGTTGGTACCTGACAATAAGCCCAACGGCACTACAAACAGGGCGGCAGCAGTTACAGATTGATTACTCACACCCATATTCAAATAGTGGTGTGGGCTTGCATCGCTTTGTCGACCCACTCGATGATAATGTGTACCTCTATACGCAGTTCGAGCCTTATCATGCCAATGAAGTCTTTCCCAGTTTTGATCAGCCCAACATAAAGGGGCGATTACGTCTGACAGTATCGGCACCTGCTGAGTGGCAGTTGATCTCTTCAGTGAAAGAAACACGGGTGACCCGGCAGGGAGAACAAAAGCTTTGGCAGTTTCCGGAGTCTCCATTGTTAAGTACCTATACCTTGTCTTTGCATGCAGGGCCATTTTATGTATGGCAAGATCAATGGCAGGACATACCGTTAAGGCTGTTTGCAAGAAAGTCATTTGCAGAGCATGTGGATAGTCAGGCATGGTTTACGCTAACCAAGCAGGGGCTAACTTTTTATGAGGACTATTACGCTATTCCTTACCCATTTAAAAAATATGACCAACTGCTTGTGCCTGAGTTTTATTTTAATGCCATGGAAAATGCGGCAGCTGTTACCTTTGCTGAGCGTCTGGTTAAGCGGGGCAGCCCCACGCTAGCGCAGAGAGAGCGTTTAGCGTATGTGATTATGCATGAGCTGGCGCATATGTGGTTTGGTAATTTAGTGACAATGCATTGGTGGGACGACCTTTGGCTCAATGAGAGCTTTGCTACCTTAATGGCCTATATGGCGCTGGTTGAGAACACCGAGTATAAAGATGCCTGGCAGCGGTTTTACTATAAGCCCAAACGCTGGGCTTATAAAAGTGATCAAATGGATACCACCCACCCTATTAGCTTGCCTGTAACAGACAGTAAAAGGGGGTTTGCGAATTTTGATGGTATTACCTACGGCAAAGGCGCGGCAGTCTTAAGGCAGCTGTCTTTTTTGATTGGTGAGGCTGCATTCCAACAAGGGGTGGGGGACTATTTACGTACCCATGCCTATGGCAATACGCGGCTAAACGATTTTATTCAGGCTTTGCAAAAGCATGCACCGACACAGGATTTACAGGCTTGGGCTGAACAGTGGTTGCGCACTGCTGGTGTGAATACCGTGCAGCCAGAGTACGCCTGTGAGCATGGACGACTGACGCAGTTAGTACTGCATCAGTCAGCATCACAGAGCTTGCCGTTGTTACGTGAGCACTATCTGCAGCTGGCGTTGTTTAAAAAAGATAATGGTAAACTGACCTTGCATCATAGGATGCCAATTGTTGTGTCGGGTCAGAAAACAGTCCTTGATGAGTTGCAGCAGCTACCCTGTCCGGATTTAGTACTGCCTAACTACGGTGATTGGGCCTATATCAAAACACGATACCCAAGCGATAAATTGTTGACGATTGCTGCCACTATTAACCAGGTGGATGACCCTCTAGCCAGAGGTATGCTCTGGAGCAGTGTATGGGACGGTGTGCAAGAGGCACGTTTGCCACTCAGTGACTTTATCGACATACTGGCCAAGCAGCTACCGCATGAAGACAATATGAAGCTGGCAGCTTGGCTGGCCCGTATAGCAAAGGAAGCTAGCGCTTATATGCAAACATTTGCTGCTTTGGGATGGGCCCAAAGTGCGGATTATTTAGCGGTGCTGGAAACAATGGTTTGGGAGCGGGTAATAGCTGCGACGACCAATCAGGATATGCAAAAAAACTGGTTAGATGCTTACATTAATATTGCCTCTACTCCGCTTGCCAAGCAGCAGCTATTGCGTCTGTTAGATGAGCAAGACATGTTATTGGGCTTTCGTTTAGGGCAGGAGCGACGTTGGCAAGTCATCAAGCGCCTGAATTCCCTGGGTGCGAGGCAGATTGAAAGTCTGTTTCGCTTAGAAAAAAAACGCGATGACTCTGATGCGGGTAAAAAAGCTGCGTTGGCAGTACAAGCAGCAGCGCCTGGCTTAGGAAATAAAAGGGCCTGGCTGAAGAAAGTGCAGGGCACAGATAACTATATGCTGCCTCTGGCGAAGCTGCGTGTGGTTATGGCAGAGCTATTCCAGCCTAATCAGGCGGCATTGAAAACGATATTGCTCAAAAGTGTGCTGCAGCCGCTGTCACAGCTCAATGCACAGCAAAGTGAGTTTTATTTGGCCTTGTATGCCCGTTATTTGTTGTCTGGCTATTGCCATGTTGATAGCTTAGCAGCGCTGGAGCAGGCAATTACGCAAAGCCAGCAGCGCGTCAAAGCCTTGCTCAAAGGGCTTATTGACGCTCGTCAAGATGACCTTCGATGTATAGCAATGTTCAAGTTAGTGCACGGCTAGGCCGAATACTCTGATATGCACCCATCACCTGTATGGCTAAAGGTGTTATGGCGAATTATCATCATAATGAGATTTGGAGTTAGCTTAAGCGTATGAAAATTGACTATAAGGGTACAGAGTACGAAATTATCCAAGGTTCCGATATTCTAAGAAATGGCGTTTTTTTGGAGCTGACAGAATATTGTAGTAATTTCATTGATCAGGTGGCAGAGGTATTTATCCCGGATGATGAGGGAGAGGTTATTTTTAGTTGCCGTAAGCAGTCTGTCCCGTATGAGGTTATCAGCGTCTTAATTTCTGAGGCAAATAGAGAGTTTGATATTAACGGCGAGCTTTAACGCGCCTTAGTCGCTGCTTACTGGTTTGAGTCAGAGAGATGGCTCAAATTGCTTATATCCATTAGGTGATGACTGTTTTACGCGCAGGAAACTAATAGTCTTATATTGCATCAAAGCAAGCTCATATAGGTCAAATTCAAGGAGCTGCTTTTATGTTCAGACTTACGCTTTCTGTTTTATGTGTGCTGGTAGTATTACCAGTGTCTGCCGGGCAATATAATGCTGTCCTCGATATAGGGGACGCAATGCCAACTTTTTCCAATTTGCCTTCAGTGTCGGGCGAGACCTTATCATCAGCGGAGATTGAAGAGGCTACTGTTGTGTTGGTGTCATTAGCCAATCACTGCCCCTGGGTGCGTGGTACCGATGCAGACTTGGTCAAATTAGTGAAGTCCTTTGCCGATGACGATGTGCGGGTTGTCGGTTTTAGCGTAAATCATCGTGAAGATGACAGGCTGCCAGCCATGAAAAAGCACGCTGCGAAGGTAGGTTATAACTTCACTTATGTTTTTGATGAGAGTCAGGCTTTGGGACGACAGCTTGGTGCTACTCGCACCCCCGAGTTTTTTGTGTTCAATAAGCAGCGTAAACTGGTATACATGGGCTTGTTACATAACTCGCCGGGCAAAATGGGCTCAGGGGGCAAGGTCCGTTATATCGATGGTGAACCCAGTGAGTTTTATGTTGAACAGGCTATTCGAGCCAGCTTGCAAAATAAGACAGTGGCCACCCCAGAGACGCGGGCACATGGCTGCTCCGTAAAGTATAAGTCATGAGTCCGGCTGTCCGTTGCGCATTGATATTATTGCTCAGTGCTGTAAGTTGCCTATTATCGGCAGTCGCATTAGCTGATCGTGCCCCCACGGCGTTAAAGCAAGTCAACTATTCGCAATGGCAAACCGTGTTAGCGTCCTACAAGCCTGATATTGTGGTTGTCGATATGTGGGCAACATGGTGTTCGACCTGTCTGGAGCAGTTCCCCAAAATGGTTGAGCTACATAAGAAATACAAAGATAAAGGGGTGCGTATTGTTGCGATGAACCTTGATGATCGTAATGATAGTGTCGCCATTAGTCTGGCTCAGCGGTTTTTGCAGGAAAATCAGGCTGGCTTTGATAATTATAGAATGGACGAAAAGATGCTACTTGCCTTTGAAAAACTGGGCTTGATGAGCATCCCTGCTGTTATTGTTTATGATAGGCAAGGTAAAGAGCACGTGCGTTTAACGGGCGATGATCCCAATAAACAGTTTGTAGATGCTGATATCGAGCAAGTCATTACCGCGTTGTTGCAACAAAACCCTGCAAACTAACCCTCCTTCTATACCGTTGAAAGCCGCTCTATATAGCTTGGTTTATATATCAGCTGGCTTTCAATGGTAGATTTATATATTTCCAACAAAGTACGGATAATGCACCTTGTTTGTGCTTCTTAGGCCCTTGCTGGCTTAAGTGTTAAGGTCGGCTAAGTGTGAACTTATTCAAGCGTTACTGCCTATGTGGTTTATGTAGTGGGCAGTGAGATTTGACAGCTCAGCAAGCTTGAGAGGTAAAACATAAACACAGTGTATTGGTATCAGTCGTGAAGCTGCTTAGGTATATCGTCATGAATCTGTTTGTAAGTATTAGAGAATACAGTGTGACACGCTTGTGGCTATTGAGCTGAGTTTCTTGTGAATCAAAAAATTATCCAATCACAAACCTCAGGCAATGGATCGAAAATGATTTTAGAAAAAGAAAAACAACTCATGTTTACCCCAGATTAATAAAAATAAATCGTTTTTGTGTCGAAAATTGATAATTGATGCTTGAAACATAGTGCGATTATTTTTATAAACAAGTAATATTACGGCTACGCAGGTTGTGTGGAGGTTAAGGAACACGGGCTTGTTGAAGTCATGAAAGGGGTTTTTGATAACTCAGACAAAATGTCATAAACACCTGCGGAAAGGTTTGTTTTTTTGCGGTACTTCAGAAATTGGGTATTCAACTAACTAGGAGATTCATTCATGCCTAAAGCGAAAAAGAAGGCGGCCAAGAAAAAGGCTGCTAAGAAAAAAGCAGTAAAGAAAACGACTAAGAAGGTAGCTAAAAAAGTCGCTAAGAAGAAAGTCGCTAAGAAAAAAGTAGCTAAGAAAGCCACCAAGAAGAAAGTAACCAAAAAAGCGGCCAAAAAAGTAGCGAGTAAGCCTGCAGCACCTAAGCCAAGTGCTATTGCTAAGCCGATCACGAGTGCTGTTGCTTCTCTCGAAGCGGCTACAGCGACAGGTTCTAAATCAGCAGATGTTCTCGCAAAAGAGCTGAAAAAGCTGATTACAGAAGGCCAGCGAGCCAGCAAAAAGCGTGCAACGTTAACAAAACGTAAGCAAGCTGCAGCAAAACGTCTTAAGAAATCACCAACACCAGACTTGCGCAAAGCGCTGAAGGCGGTTGAAAAAGACCTGGCTGCAGTTGTGAAAGCTGCCGCTAAAACGGCACTGGCAAAAGCTGCGGTTAGTGAGAAGCTATCAATACTCAAGGGCGATTTGAAGCGTGCTTCAGCCTTTGTTAAGGCCATTAAAGCAGCCGAGCGAGACTTGAAGAAAAAGCCAGCTAAGAAAAAAGCAGCTAAGAAAAAAGTCGCCAGTAAGCCAGCAGCTAAACCTGCGGCTAAGCCGAAGCCAGCAGCTAAGCCGAAGCCAGCAGCTAAGCCGAAGCCAGCAGCTAAGCCAAAGCCAGCAGCTAAGCCAAAGCCGGCAGCAGCTAAACCAGCGCCAAAACCTGCAGCACCTAAGCCAGCAGCACCCGCGCCAACACCTGCACCAGCCGCAGCGCCAGCACCAAGCGCGCCACCAGCAGCACCATCCGGTGGTAGTGACTTCGGTGGTTCGAGTGAGTCTTAAATAGACATCCAGCATGGGTCAGACATGGCACACAGCCGTATGAATGTGTGTGAGGTCTGGCCCTTAGCTGTTAGATGATAGAACGGCCACCATCAACGGTGAGCTGTAAACCATTGACTGAAGCGGCATGTTCGGAAAGAAGGTAGGCTACCGCTGCAGCAATTTCTTCAGGAATTACCAGTTTTTTCTGCGGGTTTTCATCAATAAGTGCCTGCTCTTGCTCTTCTAGCGAAATCCCTTTTAGCTTGGCTCGTGCACCATGGGTTTGATTGAATAATTCGGTACGCACAGTGCCAGGTTGTACCACATTACAAGTGATGCCTGTTGCGGCAACTTCTAAGGCAATAGACTTGGCTAAACCGGCTAAGCCTGCTTTGGAGGCGGCATAAATTGCGTTGTAAGGTGCGCCAATCTGTCCTGAAATTGAGCCAATATGCACAATTCTGCCGGTGCGTTGGCGAATCATCGGCCGTAGTACGGCTTTAGAAATAATCATCGCACCTAATAAGTTAACGCGAAGTACTTCTTCGCATTTATCGATTTTGCTCATCACGACAGGGCCGATATAGCTAGTGCCTGCACTATTGACCAGTGCATCAATACGGCCGTATTTCGCTAGGATATCCTTTACCGCACTGTTAACGGCTTTATCGTCTGCAATATCGAAAGCATAGGGCGTTACATCTCCCCCTTTGCTTTGTATGGTGGCAACGACTTCTTCCAACTCAGCTTCAGTACGTGCTGCAACAGCCAGTTTGTAGCCCTGTTCGGCTAACTTAAAACAAGTTGCGCGCCCAATACCGCGGCCACCGCCAGCAACAAATGCAATTTTTTGTTCAACATTATCGTTCATTAAAGTCTGGTTCCTTACAGCTTAAGTTACAGGTATCAGTTGCACTAACCCCAAGGCTTAATACGTACATCATCAGGGTGGTCTTCCCAGCCAGTATCGGCGCATACCCATTGTTTTCGAAGCGCAAGCTGGCCATTTTGTTGACGGATAAAGATATTGCTTAACCAGTTGCTATCATCGCGTTGCGGGTAATCGCTGCGGTAATGGGCACCACGGCTCTCAGTTCGCATATTTGCCGCTTCAACAATGGCTTCGCCAACATCTAACATATTGCGTAGCTCTAAAGCCAGGGCGTAATCTAGTTGAGCGCTGATGGCAATATCGGTAGTCAGTTGATCACGCATGCGATAGATAAACTGCCTTGCCTCATCGAGGGATTGGGCATCTTTTTCAACGATAAGCGTTTCCCACATTTTGCGTTGCAAGGACTTATGCAATTGATCAACCGTTTGCTGGCCTTTGCATTCTTTAAGGCGAGCTAAGGGTTCGAAGAGTTGAGTTAGGGTATCGGCGCTGATGGTTGTGCCATTGGCTGTCTTGCTAAGCTCAGCGGCCTTATGGCCTGCGCGCCAACCAAATACTTGTGAGCCGCCAAGCATTGTACCGCCTAGCCGGTCAGCGCCTTGCCAGCCAGCTGCTTCACCGATGGCAAATAAGCCAGGTAAAGCCGATTGGCCAAATTCGTCGATACGAATACCGCCATTGCTGGTGTGATGGTGGTTTTGGATTTGTACCAGGTCCGCTTTGACATCGATACCTTTTTCTTGCATAAAACCAGGGAATAGCTCAGGTAAAAAGCCACGCTCGGCATTGGATAAATCCAGAAAGACAGCATCATGCTCAGTGCCATTGCCAGCCATTGCTTCGGCTTTGATGGCAATATCAAGGTAGAGAGAGTTATCGCGGCAGCTGACCGGCCAGTGATTTGCTTTCAGGTCGCAAACCTCTTTAATAGTAACGCCATCTGGCAAATATTTATGCAAGAAAGCCTGGCCATGCTTATTGAACATTTTGTAGGGCTCTTCCATCTCATAGAGCATCACAATGCCCTGTTGAGGCCAGGTCGTCGCCAGCCCTTGTTGCATAAACTCCATATTAAATAAATCCGCGCCAGCGCGAAGTGCCATTGCATAACCATCGCCGGTATTACCAGGTGGATTAAAGCTATATTGAAAGAGCTGGCCGACACCTCCGGTAGCGATAATGACAGCACTTGCTTCGACCAAGAATGGTTCACCATCATCATCGACACCCACTGCACCGACGCAGCAGCCATTTTCCACAATAACATCGGTCAAATTAGCATGCTCTAATACGGTTGTTTCTGTTTGCTCAATAATCGCTTTTTGAATAGCGACGATATTATTGGTTTTACCCTCAGCTTCAGCAGGCATGGTTGCCAGCACTCGGCTTTGAAACTGCATACCCATACTGTGCAGGCGTTTAATCGCATCAGTGACTTCTTCGACAAAGATGCCGCAGAGTTTGGGGTCTGCCATACCCAGGCCAGTTTGTAGCATGTCTTGTAAGACAACACTGGGCGGGTTAAAAAAACCACCCTTAGGGCCTACAGTACGTATTGTCCAAAAGTCGCCAATTGGGTTAGAGGTGGCACCTGAGCCTCGAACACCGGGCACGCCAAACTGGCCTTTAACAGCAAGCATCGTTTTGGCGCCACCTTCAGACGCTGCGATAGTCGCTGCAGTCGCTGCGCCACCACCACCAACGACTAAGACATCAGTGCTATAACGTTTGATAGAGAGAGTCATGATATGTCCATTAACGGTTTATTCGAGTTCAGCAATAATGACAGCTGCATATTGGTCAGGAAAACTATCTGACATTGCCAGCATATCAGGCCAGATATCAACTTTATTAAAGCCTGCGAGCTCAAAGGCTTTTAACCAGTTATCAATTGACAGGTAGGCATGTGCAGGCCTGAATTCAGGGTCACGAATAGCTGCTGTACGATGGTATTTAGATAGGTTAAGCACAATTTCGCGTGGGGCCATTTCCATATCTTTCATACGCACGCGCTCAGAAAAAACAATTTTGCCACCAGGCTTTAAGGTTTTTTTGCAATCCTGAATAAACTCTACAGTATGTTTGGCAATATGGGCCGAGTTGACGCCATAAATTAAATCTGCGCTGGCAGGCTGGATTTTTTGCTCGGCAAAAGCCTTGTTAATATCCAGGTGCCGCCATTCTGTTTTGACGTTAGGGTACTCTGGTTTGATTTCATGTCGAGTTCCCATGATGAATTGCATGCTGATATCAGTAAAAATAAAGTTGTCCAGCTTATCCAGGCTGTTTTCTTTACGTAGATGGGCCAAAATGTTGCGGATGCCATTGCCAGTGCCACCGCCTACTTCTAGGATTGTGCCGCCCTCAAAAACATCATGTACGGCTCTAGCGCCCATAATACCGTGCACATCTTGTAGTGGGTCGACATTCGTGGCTCTGAACCAAGTATCAGAATATTCTTTGATCTTACCGGTAAGTACTCGGTCCATAAAATCCTGCTCGTCGCGTAAGGAGCGGATAAAGACGTTAGCGCCAAACTCCAAGAATTCCAGTGTGGTTAAATATTGCGGATCGAGTGCTTGCATATCGCTTTTTATGGCGGCTAGTGTCGCGTCTTGTTCTGCAGGCGTTTGCTTGTTGCGAAAAGATATAATGTCGCCTGATTTTTGAACATCAATAAAGTCGCAACGATCTGCCAAGCGTAATAACATCGCCTCGAGTACCACATCTGAGCTAGCTTCAAACTGGAGTGCGTCTGTTAAGTCTTTAGCTGTTTGGAAGTCGTCTAGCTTTTCAGGCAAGCCCAGAGCAAGATATAGCTGAGTAAGGTGAGCATCAACAGCACGATTAAGCAGTGTTGTCGCCTGAATCATATCAGTGGTGAATAATGTATTTTGGCACCACTGGGTAAAAGATGTTTTCGCTTGCGCATTCATGATATTGACCGATTGTTGTTCATTAAAGTGTCGAAAAATTAAACATACTTAAGGTATGTAACATAAACTGTATTAGCATACATGCCGCCACAAACCGCGTCTATCCAGAATAAGCATGAGCTTATAGTGTGACACTTGTCTACTAGGGCCTTAAGCAGCGGATGTAAACTGCTGTATCCAATGAGTAATCGCGACCGACGATTCATTGGGCGCATCAAATTGAATGCCGTGTTCACCCGGCACATAACAAATTGCTTTGGGCTCCACCGATAGACGTTCAAATACACGCGCCGTTGTCGGATTATCTGTCATGCGGTCATCACTAGCTAACACGATCAGTGTGGGTAGCCCTAGCTTCATAAGCTTTATGCCAATCATACGCGAGAAGTTTTGCATAATGCCGTTAAAGCGAGGTGACACAAAGTGTAACCTGAGTGGGTCGGGTAGAATAAAGTCATGATATTGTGGGCCGCGTGTAAAGCCGTCAATGGGAACAATGGGCGTTTCTGTGGCCTCGCCAGAGCTGTTGATGGTTAATTCTGCTTCGCGTAAGTTTTCTGCCGGAAATAGTGCAGGTGCTAGCAAACAGATAGAGGCTACATCAGGCTTATAGCGTGCAGCATAGTTAATCAGATAGTTACTGCCCCAGCAAAAGCCAGCAATATGTGTCATCAATTGAGGCGTGGTTAATTGCTTAATAACCTGATGCAAATCATCAAGTAATACCTCTTCGCTGATCGCATCGCCACGGTGTTGAGTGTTTTGACCAGCCCCACGCCGGTCTGGACAAATGCAAGTGATGCCATTGTCTGCAAGTTGGCGTGCGATAGGCTCAAGCCAAAGTGAATGACTGACAACGCCATGGGTGATAACAATTTGTGCGATAGCATTACTGGCTTGCCAGCAGCGCACATGTAAGCGATAACCATCGCTTGCTACTATGGACTGAGTGTTGCAGGCAGTCATAGATCAGATGTCATTATCGGCAGCGGTAAAATACCACTCTTTACCTGCAGACTTTTTCTCAAAAGCATCGGTCCATTTGCAGGAAAGCTGTTTTTTATCACGATATTTAAAGCCAAGCTGTTGTAAGGTATTAACCATCTTTTCAGGTCCAATAAAATCTACACAGATAGATGACACACCTTTTTTTCGCA
This sequence comes from Gammaproteobacteria bacterium, assembly GCA_965230615.1. GTDB lineage: Bacteria > Pseudomonadota > Gammaproteobacteria > HTCC5015 > HTCC5015. The sequence continues at coordinate 2,374,144 of OZ246012.1, read as the reverse complement.
TATAGCGACTAAAACTCAAAAATAAGGCGGGCAGCGTGTTGTTTTGGTCGAGACAAAAGAAGTCAGCAACAATAGCGGCGTCTTCTTTGCCAATATAGTAAACAAGGTAAGCGCCCAAGTGTTGGTCGGTACTACTTTCAATCGCAAAAATAGAAAATTGGCGGGCAGGACTATCTGTAAAGCGCCAGCGTAAAAACTGCCTATCACGTTGTCCAATGATCATTTGTTTTCTATCAGCAGCATGCCACAGCTCATCAAAACGATGATCGAATGTAGTAATTTCAGTGGCACGCCATGTGCGTGAAAATTTAAAATATCGCAAGCTGTCGAGCACGCTAACAGCAATATCCAATGGCAAAGCAGCAATAGCAGCAAATACTGAAGGCATTTTTTTTTGTAAGTAACGAGAGAACCTCAAAGGTTTTGCATAACGCAAAATATTATCAATCATTTGGAATCTGGCCAGTTTGGTCAGTGCTGCCGATTTTTTGTTTGGAAAACCATAGACAAAATCGAGCTGTTCCAGGCTCAAGTCGATACTGTTATTGTGTAACTTGACTGCTGGCCCCAGAGAGCGGTGCTCAGGCGTGACAACGAGGTCAGCTAGAATACCCGACGCAATAGATTGTTCATTGATATGCCAGTTTCTTGGGGCAACACACATGGTCCCTACACGCTCGCCTGACAGCGTTTGTTCAAGAAAGTAAATTTTACCCAAGCCAGCCGCATTGTTGACATAAAACCAGCGGTATTTGTCAGTGATACTTTCCTGATGCTCTAGCCCGGTTTGCCATAATGACAGAACAATGGCTTCGTCATTGCGGGTATTACCGGTGCTGATGCGATACTGGTGTTTTTGTGCTTTCATGGTGATGTAACAGTTTGCTAAAAGTTATTGGCGGTTGTTTATGTATCAACTTTAGTGCCAGTGTTTTGGTTGCCATACATAAAATGAGAATAAGCTAATGGCATATCAAATATTGAGGCCGGATTTTAGTGGTATTTACTACTTCAGTATATACCTAGAAAGTATGAGATTTGTTAAACCACTCAATTAGGCGGTATGTCACTACTATTTGCATACTTATAGTGCACAAAGGTTATTTCAGGTAGATGCTATCGAGATAAAATACGGTTGATGGCGCGCTCAAAGGAGAGAATATTTTCAAGTGGCGCATTTCATCCAGGTCTAGCTGTCGGTTTTTAGGTGCATGTTGTATTTTTTGCAGAGGAATTTGCAGCGTTGTCCAACCAGGCTGAAAAATGTTGGTTTGATTGAAACGGTCATTGTAGCGCCAGCCACTGCGTTTATGTGCTTTATCATGTAAACGGATTGTCAACGTCAGTGGTGCCTGACCGGGGTTGAACAGGCGTATATTAATAGAATTGTAAGCTAGCCAGTTGTTGGGGAAGTCGTTAAGGCTGATACCAGGGTAGGACTGATGGTTGAGCTGGACCCGTAATATTTTGGTATCGTCATCGAATGTTTTGATAGCAATGTTACCATCGGCTTGCCAGCGTAACTGCTCTAAGGGCGTTTCAAAGTTAGCCAATATAGGAAACTGCTGTCTGGCAATGAGCCGATCAAGTAGCGTTGTGGTCAGTGGCAGCATTGCTATTAGCAAGGCAAGCAAAACAATAGCGGCATAAATGCGGAGGCGTTTTGTTAATGCATTGCTGTTGAAAATACAATACAAGCAGCCCAACTGTGTACCTAGCCAATTTCTGGCGATATCCCAATAAGAAAAGTTGCGTTCAACCAGTATTTGTAAGAGTTCGGTCAGCAAGCCGTAGAGTATTGCAAAAGCGGTTGTAGCAAGCAGGAGTGTGACAGCCTGCAATGGTTTAAAGCTCTGCTGCTGTGACTTAACAAAGGTGATCGTGAGTAAGAAAAATATCAGGATATGCCCCAGATCCCAGCCATGTTGCATAACGCGATTTTGCTGGGAATCTGGGTTTAGCCAAAGTAGTGCAGCTGTGGTAAGTGCCAACAGGCCAATAAGCAGAGCTGCTTTGCCCGCGGGCGAGGTGGGCGATAAAGTTGGCAGCAAGCCGTTTAACCTTTGCTTTGCAAATGCTTCTCCCAGTTTAAGGCTGACTCAACGATGGTTGTTAAATCATCATAGCGTGGTTCCCAGTTGAGTAACGCTTTGAGTTTACTAGAATCGGCAATAAGGCTGGGAGGGTCACCTGCCCGTCTGGGTTCTTCTTTGATATTAAGTTTGGCGTTATTGACTTTTTCAACAGTGTCGAGTACTTCGCGCACGCTATAGCCATGTCCATAACCGCAGTTGAGTGTGGTCGAATCGCCACCTTTGCGCAGGTAATCCAAGGCTTTTAAGTGTGCATCTGCCAGATCTTCAACATGAATGTAGTCGCGAACACCGGTGCCATCTGGCGTGTCGTAATCGGTTCCAAATATAGAGATACCTGGACGTTTGCCAACAGCAGCCTCACAAGCGACTTTAATCAATAGCGTGGCTTTTTTGGTAGATTGTCCAATACGGCCTTGAGGGTCACAGCCTGCTACGTTGAAATAGCGTAAGATTACATGGCTTAAGTCAGTTGCTTTTGATAAGTCTTGCAGCATATATTCCGTCATAAGCTTAGACATACCGTATGGGTTGATTGGGCTAATAGCGGTGCCTTCTTTGGCGAGACCATCATCAGGTATGCCATAAACGGCAGCTGTTGATGAAAAGATAACGTGCTTTACACCTGCTTCCTGGCAGCATTGTAATAAGTTGCGGGAACAGCAAGTATTATTGCCATAGTATTTCAGCGGGTTTTCTACCGATTCAGGGACAATGGTGTTTGCAGCAAAATGTAAAACTGCCTCAACATTATGTTCTTGTAATATTTTGCTGACTAGCTCACGATCGCCAGTGTCGCCCTCGATAAAAGTGCCATGCAAAACAGCATCGGCAAAACCTGTGGAAAGGTTATCGAGTACGACAACATTTTCGCCCGCTTCGCCAAGTTGACGGACAACATGGCTGCCGATATAGCCGGCGCCGCCAGAGACTAATACAGTTTTTTTACTCATTCCTGATCCTTAACATTAGGCTTTAATTGTGGTTTGCAAGTGATTGTGCTTGCGGCGGGCCTATTATAGGGGCTGTCATGCCGATCGTATAGCGGCGGCAAAATAAAGTGCTGCTTGGGCTGTCGGCAGCTTTTACGTTTCTGACAATATCCCCCCTTTTTTCTGTAAGTCTATGATTTTAAAATGAATTGTGAGTGGCGTCTTAGGCGGCATTAGCCTACAACGAAAAGGTTAATATTAAGTTAACACCAGCTTGATGCCAGGTTGGTTTTAGGTTGATTTCAGGGGCGGCGGCCTGGCAAATAGTGTGTTTCAGTATAAGCTTATAACGTAATTTTATTGATGGCAGTTGAGCGAAGCGCTTTGAGAATAAACGAAGACCCTGTCCAGAAGGTACAGGGTTTTGCGGCGGGTATGATTAAATAAGCGTTAAAAACACAGTTTTTGGTCTTGAAATTTTTTAGCTGTCACCATATAAAATAACAGGTATTATAGATATTCCTCATTGCCCTTTTGTTGACCCCGGAAAATGCGCTTTTCCCTACATATAGGGCGTTGAGTTTTTAGTTTTAGCCAAGTTGGAGGCAATTACAGCGTGAGCGATAATATAGTTTATGTCACCGATGCGACGTTTGAACAAGAGGTGTTGCAGTGTGACAAACCAGTTTTAGTCGATTATTGGGCTGAGTGGTGTGGGCCATGCAAAATGATCGCGCCGATTTTAGACGAAATATCAGCAGAATATGCAGAGAAAATTACCATCTGCAAGCTGAATATTGATGAAAACCCGGAAACACCGCCTAAGTACGGTATTCGGGGAATACCCACATTAATGTTGTTCAAGGATGGCAATGTAGAAGCGACCAAGGTAGGTGCCTTATCCAAGTCACAACTGACTGCATTCCTTGACAGTAACTTGTAAGGATTTTCCAATTTAGCCCCGCAAAAATGTCTGCGGGGCTAGACGTCGGGAAGTTATAGTGGTAACGTAACCGAATTGGAATCAAATAACTATAGATCAGTCGGCCACCCGTTCTTTTAAAGGTCCATTTCCCTAACTCTGAAAAAGTTCCTTTGCCTAAAGGCATGGGCGTGGCGGTTCTCCTTATCGATTTAACCCTTTATTGATTTGTAATCTAATAAGTCAATTGGCAAATAGCTATGCATTTAACAGAACTCAAACGAAAACCAGTCAATGAACTCATTGCACTGGCTGAATCGACCGGTATCAGCAATGTAGCTCGCTCTCGCAAACAGGACATTATTTTTGCCATTCTCAAGGCGCATGCCAAGAGCGGTGAAGATATTTTTGGGGATGGGGTGCTAGAAATTTTGCAAGATGGCTTCGGCTTTTTGCGCTCAGCGAATAGCTCGTATCTGGCTGGTCCTGATGATATCTATGTTTCTCCTAGCCAAATACGCCGTTTTAATTTACGAACAGGCGATACGATTTCCGGCAAAATACGCCCACCCAAAGAAGGGGAGCGTTATTTCGCTTTATTAAAAGTTGACCAAATAAATTTTGAGCAGCCTGATAACTCGCGTAATAAAGCGCTATTTGAGAACCTGACTCCGTTGCATGCGGATTTCCGTTTAACGCTTGAGCGTGGTAATGGAAGTACAGAAGATATTACGGCACGTATTGTTGATATCGCCTCGCCTATCGGTAAGGGCCAACGTGGCTTGATTGTTTCACCGCCTAAGGCGGGTAAAACAATTATGTTACAGAATATTGCACAGAGTATTTCAGCATCCCATCCTGAATGTTATCTCATCGTATTATTGATTGATGAACGACCAGAAGAAGTGACAGAAATGACGCGCATGGTACAGGGTGAAGTTATCTCAAGTACTTTTGATGAGCCAGCCAGCCGTCATGTGCAAGTTGCAGAAATGGTGATTGAAAAAGCCAAGCGTCTGGTTGAGCATAAGAAAGATGTTGTCATCTTGTTAGATTCAATTACACGTTTAGCGCGTGCTTACAATACAGTGGTGCCTTCTTCTGGCAAGGTATTGACCGGTGGTGTTGATGCAAATGCTTTGCAACGTCCAAAACGATTTTTTGGGGCGGCACGTAATATAGAAGAGGGTGGTAGCTTGACGATTATTGCTACAGCATTGGTCGATACAGGCTCTAAGATGGATGAAGTGATCTACGAGGAATTCAAAGGCACGGGTAATATGGAAATTCATCTGGATCGCCGCATAGCTGAGAAACGCACTTTCCCAGCGATTAATATTAATCGTTCGGGTACGCGTCGTGAAGAATTGTTAACAGACCCTGAAGAGCTGCAAAAAATGTGGGTGTTGCGTAAAGTATTGCACTCAATGGATGAGTTGGAAGCAATGGAATTTATGCTGAACAAAATGCAGGGCACAAAAACCAATGCCGAGTTTTTTGACTCTATGCGACGCTAGCTGCTACGACATTGGCAATACGCATTTATCATTAGTTTAGTTTACAAAAAACCCGGCGTTAGCCGGGTTTTTTAGTGGTATTAAGCCTCCCGGCGTTAGCCGGGTTTTTTAGTGGTATTAAGCCTCCCGGCGTTAGCCGGGTTTTTTAGTGGTATTAAGCCTCCCGGCGTTAGCCGGGTTTTTTAGTGGTATTAAGCCTCCCGCGTTAGCCGGGTTTTTTAATGGTCTCCAGATTAACAACAAGCCATGCCTGTTTAACGGTTAATCGCCTTATGACCAATATCACTTCGGTAATAAACGGCGTCCCAATCTATTTGTTTAACACCTTCATAAGCGTGCATTTGGGCAGCTGCAATATTATCACCTAATGCGGTAACGCAGAGCACTCGCCCACCGTTGGTGACAATCGCGTCGTCTTGTTGGCGTGTCCCTGCATGAAATACCTTGGTGTGTTCGGCAAAGTGGCTATCCAGGCCGTGAATAGTGGTGCCTTTTTGGTAAGTGTCAGGATAGCCACCTGCTGCCAATACGACACCCAGTGCAGGTTTGTTAGACCATTGAGCCTCACAGTTCTGCAGGCCTTGTTGGCTGCCAGCAAGGCATAGGGCGGCCAAGTCTGATTCAAGCCGTAACATGATAGGTTGTGTTTCGGGGTCGCCAAAGCGACAGTTGTATTCTAGTACTTTAGGTTCACCATCAGCGTTGATCATGAGTCCTGCATAGAGAAAGCCGGTATAGGGGACGCCATCTGCTGCCATGCCTGCTACTGTCGGTTCAATAACCTCACGCATAATGCGCTCATGCATTTGGCGGTCAATAACGGGAGCTGGGGAATAGGCACCCATCCCACCGGTATTAGGCCCCAGATCACCATCGTCGCGGGCTTTGTGGTCTTGTGAGCTGGCCATGGGTAAAATATTCTTGCCATCGACCATCACAATAAAACTGGCTTCTTCGCCAGTTAAAAACTCTTCAATAACCACCCTATGACCAGCGGCACCAAAGGCATTGCCGGCTAGCATATCGTTTACAGCGGCAATGGCTTCACCAACTGTTTGTGCCAATATTACGCCTTTGCCAGCTGCCAGACCATCAGCTTTAACAACAATGGGCGCACCTTTACCATTGATATAATCAACCGCAAGATCAATTTCAGTAAACGTTTGATACTCGGCTGTCGGTATATTGTGGCGTGCCAGGAAATCTTTGCAGAATGTCTTGGAGCCTTCCAGTTGGGAAGCCGCTTTGCTTGGGCCAAAAATGCACAAGCCCGCTTGTTGAAACTGATCTACAATACCGAGCACCAGTGGTGCCTCAGGGCCAACGATGGTGAGGTCAATGGCTTGTGATTGCGCAAAGGATAATAGTGTAGGGATGTCTGTGGCCTGAATAGCAATATTTTCGATTTTATTTTCTATTGCTGTGCCCGCATTACCCGGAGCAACAAAAACTTTTTCAACTTCAGATGATTGTGCGGCCTTCCAGGCAAGTGCGTGCTCACGCCCGCCGCCGCCTACAACTAATACTTTCATGCATACCTCGATGGCTATAAATATCAAGTATGCCCATAAATTTGTTGCTTTATGGGCAGAATAAACCGCGTATTTTACCCGGTTTGGCGCGTTTGTCAGGTGCTATTATCGTTGTATGGCTGTTTTGGTCGGGTTGGCAACATGGGTAATTATCTTGGCACAATATGCTAAACTCTACAGCCACACGGATAAGCAATAATGCCGGTTCGCTGGAGTCTGAATACAGGCAGAATAAGTTGAGCAATGATGCAGACGATTATACCGACACTACGCATAAGCGATCTTGGACCAAGCCAGACATTCTATGTGGATGGTTTGGGGTTTCAAGTTGATTGGCAATGGCAGCAGTCAGCGGATAAGCCCACTGTTTTACAAATTAGCTGTAATGGTCAGCGCATTTATCTTACCCAGCACCCAGAATGTAAGCAGGGCGGTTTGGTGTATTTTTATGTCGACGACGTTGATCTATGGTATAGCGAAATACTCAAAAAGAGTATAGCTGTTGATGCTTTGCCAGAAGATAAGCCCTGGGGCAACCGGGAGATGCAGTTAAGTGATCCAGATAAAAACACTATTCGTGTTTGTACGCCTCTGGAAGTGTTGCCGTAGCGGGCAAAAAAAAGGGCCTGTCCACTATCAGGCCCAGCCATACCGAAGAACGCTTCTTGTTATTTTATTTTCTTGTTATATGTTCTGCGGTTTAAACTCGAGATACATAAGAGTTTGGGAGCAAAGATATATGCAGTGCTTACTAACATTGACAAGACTTGATTGTTATCTTTGATGCTTGCTGTTAAAGCAACCTTTGGCCATTGTTGTTGCCATTGCATTATTGTATTTGCAAACCATATGAGTGGATGGCTCATTACAGCTGCATATTGAGAGGCAGATTTATATTGGCTTTGAGGGGTACTATAGTGACTGCTACATGGACGGTGGTCAGAGTAGTTCGCCTTGCTTGAGACTGTTATGATTGCATGCGGCATTGACGCTTGTGCCACATCAGACATCGCCGTTATTGCGTATGCCGACAAGCGTTCAAGTAAAAGCACTGGTATAACAGCATGAATCATAAAACACCTGACTTTGAGTCCTAAGTAATTACAACAATGCAAAGACGGTGCCAATAGTATTGTTGTTGTAGAATCAATGGGTTAGCATTATTTTGTGCGATCGGTGTCTATTGGGGTAACGAATTTTGGACACTGAGGTATTGGGAATTGATGAAGGCATGACAATGTTTGCTGTGTATTGCAACTTTGTTGTTGGGCTATATGCAAAATACATATTCACTATCAATGTTGTTTTTTTAATAGTCATCATACAAGGGTTACTATGAAATATTTGCATACGATGGTCAGAGTTTCTGATTTGGAAGCGTCGCTGGATTTTTATTGCAATAAGCTGGGGCTAAAAAAGTTGCGTGAGCATGTCAGTGAGCAAGGGCGCTTTACCTTAATTTTTTTGGCCGCACCGGGTGATGAAAGTGCGCAAATAGAATTAACGTACAACTGGGACCCAGAAGCGTACGATGGTGGCCGAAACTTTGGCCATATTGCCTATGAGGTCGATGATATTTATGCGCTATGCCAGCGTTTAATGGATGCTGGTGTGGTGATTAATCGCCCGCCGAGAGATGGGCGAATGGCCTTTATTCGCTCGCCAGATAATATTTCGATAGAGTTATTGCAAAAAGGTGAGGCGCTGCCAGTTGCAGAGCCATGGCAAAGCATGGCTAATACAGGGGCCTGGTAGGTCGGGAGGGCAAGTATGCAACAAGGTCGTATTTCAACATGGCTGCTTTCAATAGAGAGGCTGGGCAATCGCTTACCTGAGCCAGCTACCCTATTTCTGATACTGATTGCTATGGTGATGTTAATGTCAGTCTTGGCCTCATTGCTGGGCTGGAGTGTCGTACATCCTGGTAATCAGGAAGTTATCTCAGCGAATAACCTATTTGCGCCAGAGCAGTTGCGACGCTTATTGGTAGAAATGCCCGAAATTTTTGCAGGCTTTCCACCCTTAGGTGAAGTGTTGGCAGTGATGTTGGGGATTGGTGTTGCCGATAAAACAGGCTTGATCGCAGCCACGCTTCGATTATTTATTAGCTATATACCTAGCTGGTTGTTGAGCTCAGGCTTGGTGTTTGCCGGTATTATGTCGAGTTTAGCGGCAGATGCAGGTTATGTAGTGCTTATTCCCATTGGGGCATTACTGTTTTTTAATGCAGGTCGTCATCCTTTGGCGGGGTTGGCAGCCACGTTTGCGGGCGTCTCAGCTGGATTCAGTGCCAATCTGGTATTAACCTCTTTAGATCCGCTATTGGCTGGCATCACTGAAGCATCAGCGCATATTATTGCGGCTGATTACGCAGTGTCCGTTACGGCGAATTACTATTTAATGTTGGCATTGGTGCCTATTTTTACGCTGGTTGGTGCAGTTGTCACTGAAAAAATTGTTGAGCCTATGTTGGGGGCATATGTCTCTGGCGAGCAGCTAGTGGTTAGTCACGAGGAGACAGCAACCGTTGGATCATCAGAACGTAACGGGTTGTTGGCAGCAGCAGTCACGTTGGCAGTATTGTTGCTCTTTGTTGCTTATCTGGTTGTGCCTGAAGGTGCGGTCTTGCGTGATGAGCAAGGTAGTATCAAGCCTTTTTATCACAGCATGATCACGTTGATGCTACTGCTGTTTTTTGTGCCAGGCTTGGTCTACGGCATTGTGGTCCGCAAAATTCGCAATGATAAAGACGTTGTTGATATGACAGCTGGCACTATGTCAGATATGGGAAGCTATATTGTGCTGGCGTTTTTTGCAGCACACTTTATTGTTCTATTTAAGTGGTCAAATCTGGGCGTCATCTTAGCCATTTCAGGCGCTTCCACATTAGAAGCGTTAGGTTTTACCGGCTTGGCGTTGATTGTGGTCTTTATCTTGTTGACGGGCACGATAAATCTGTTTGTGGGCAGTGCTTCAGCCAAGTGGGCAATTATGGCGCCTGTGTTCGTGCCGATGTTGATGTTGTTAGGCTATTCGCCAGAATTAACGCAGGCTGCTTATCGTATTGGTGACTCCATGACAAATATTCTGACCCCGTTACTGCCTTATTTCCCATTGATTATTATTTTTGCTCGGCGTTACCAAAAGGATTTCGGTATTGGCAGTCTTATCTCCATCATGCTGCCTTACTCAATTGGCTTTGGCATATTTTCTTCCTTGCTCCTGGTACTTTGGATCTTTCTAGCGCTGCCATTAGGTCCTGATAGCATGCTTACTTTTGGTGCTGTGGCTGGCTAGGCGCGAGCAACACTGCACCGTTGAGGCTTTTGGGGTGCGCCTATTTTGCTGTTTTGGATCCAAAGCAGAGCACGCAGCGTAGAATACTATGAATAAGTCGTCATTAATGGCCTAGCAGTTAGACTTTGTCTAAACTCGAGACTAGTTATATTGCTACAGTCGTGCTGGCAAGTATGTAAGCAATAGTTGAGGATGTATTTGTTTATCAGGCGACTAAACTTGGCTTTTAAAACATGAATAACATTATTAATTTAAATATGAAAAGCATTCAGCAGCGTGATTATATGAAAGGTGATCGATTTGATTTTTCGCCAGTCACACAAGTTGAAAGGAAGTGGGCTTATAATCATGCAGGGATGATGTTGTGGCTGACTGGCGTCTCCGGGGCCGGTAAATCAGCATTAGCGGTTGCGTTAGAGCGGGCTTTATTTGAAAAGGGTCTACATACTCTGATTATAGACAGTGATACTGTAAAGAATGGCTTGTGCCGGGATCTGGCTGATACGCCCCAGCAGCATTCAGAAAGTGTCAGGCGCATCAGTGAGGTAGCCCGTCTGGCAATGATGTCAGGCTTGATTGTGATTGTGGCAGCGGCCTCACCTTTTCGGGTAGACCGAGATCGTGTGCGTGAGTCTGTTGCTGTTGGTGAGTTCATCGAAGTTTATTGTGATCACCCTGCAGCTAATCACAGAGAGTCGCAGCACACAGATGCCGTCAATGGTATTGCCGTCTATGAGAAATCAGAACAACCCGATGTGCAGCTTAATACCGTTGAACAACCATTGCATGTTTGCGTTGAGAAAGTTATAGAGTATTTGGGGCTTGCCTAAAACCTAATGCTTTAGCGATGTTGCGATTGTTCAGCTTGCATAATCAATATGTGATATGGGCAGTATTTTATTGCTGCGCAACACTATATAATCCCGCCCGTTAATAAGAAGGAGGCGCTAAGCAGCTTCCCAAAAAAATATTCATGTGAATCAAAATCATTTATAGGCTTTCTGAATGCTTAGTTTGAAAACAGCTTTGTTGCTTGTTGTTTTGTTCAACACCAATGTGCAAGCTGCAGTGTACAAATGTATCGATGACGATGGTGTAACGGCTTATAGCCAATTACCATGCCCTCCAAAAGTGACAACTAATGATATTGCACCTGAGCAGGTAAAAAAAAATGCTGAACTGTGTGCTATTGTGAATGAGTTTGCTGTTGATATGGCGACACGCATGCTGGCAGGGCAGACAGTGGAGCAGGAAATAGCATCATTAGGAGGCAATGCTCAGCTTTCAGAAGGTACTTTGGCAATTATCAATGATGTATATGCGTATTCGCGCGATAGCGCGGTGACAGCGACAAGGATTGGTTCTTTGACGCAAGCCAAATGTGATAATGGGGCTTTTGGAGAAATACAAAAAACACATCTACCAAGAGATTACTTTTCGGATACAGAAAGTAATGCTGCTTTACCAAAGCGAAAAGCGTTGCACGACTTATGTGCTACGTAATGATTTTGTCTTTGAGTAATGTAGGCCGCTCGTTAGACACTTTATGTAGCAGCTAATGCGCAAAAAAAGCATAAAAATATAAATGGCTACGCACTGACATCAGTGGTTATTACGAATTAACTTTCGTTATATTGACGCCGGTTTGGCCACGGAGCGCAAAAATGACAGTGAGAATATATAACTAAGCACACTGAGTTATATATTTCCTGGGCATTGTATTATGCGCTTCGTGTTCAATGCGTATAATTCCAGTCTCTAGTCTAGTGACGAAAGTGCCGCATACCAGTAAACACCATGGCCATACCATGTTCATTCGCAGCATCAATAACTTCTTGGTCTCGCATGGAACCGCCTGGTTGAATAACGGCTTCTATTCCTGCTGCGTGGGCTGCATCTATGCCATCTCGAAACGGAAAGAATGCATCAGATGCCATAACTGATCCAGCAACGGTTAGCTTCTCATCCGCTGCTTTAATGCCTGCTATTTTAGCTGAATATACGCGGCTCATTTGGCCTGCACCGATACCGATGGTTTGCTGGTGCTTGCCGTATACAATCGCATTGGACTTAACAAACTTTGCGACCTTCCAGGTGAATAATAAATCTTGTAACTCATCGTCAGTAGGTTGTCGCGCACTGACAACCGTTAAGTCATCACTATTGACCATGCCTAAGTCGCGATCTTGCACGAGCAAGCCGCCATTGACTCGCTTATAATCAATGGCTGCATGGCTTGTTTGCCAATGGCCGGTAGTCAATAAGCGCAGGTTTTGCTTACTATTAATAACCTCGATAGCCTCAGTAGATGCTTCAGGTGCGATAATGACTTCAACAAACTGTCGGTCAATAATGAGTTTGGCAGTGGCTACATCCAGTGTTTGATTAAAAGCGATAATACCACCAAATGCTGAGGTCGGATCTGTTTGATAAGCGCGTTCATAGGCTGTTTTAATGTCGTTGGCAACAGCGACACCGCAAGGGTTGGCATGCTTAACAATCACGCAAGCAGGCGAGGTAAATTGTTTTACGCACTCTAAAGCTGCGTCACTATCAGCAACATTATTGTAAGAGAGCGCTTTACCTTGTATTTGTTGGGCCGTTGCAATGCAAGGCTCCTGAATATCATTTTCAACATAAAAGGCTGCTTGTTGATGTGGGTTTTCCCCATAACGCATTTCTTGTGCTTTATGAAGTTGCACATTCAGCGTATTGGCAAAGCCTGTTGCTTTGCCTGTTTCGTTTAAGCAGCCCAAGTAATTGGCGATAGCGCCATCATAACGAGCGGTATGCTCAAAGACTTTTAAGGCAAGCTTAAAACGTGTAGCGTCACTAACGTAGCCGTTGTTTGCATTAATTTCGTTTAGAACAGTTTGATAGTCCTTGGTATCAACGATGACTGTTACTGCCGCATGGTTTTTGGCCGAGGAGCGCAGCATGGCAGGGCCGCCGATATCAATATTTTCTATGGCGCTATCAAGATCGCAATCAGGCTTGGCTATGGTTGCTTCAAACGGATATAAGTTAACAACCAGCAAATCAATTGGTGGAATATCCTGTGCCTGCATGACATCGTCATCGATACCACGTCGGCCAAGTAAACCGCCATGAATTTTAGGGTGCAGGGTTTTGACTCTGCCGGCCATCATCTCAGGAAAGCCAGTATGGTCAGACACTTCGATTACAGGTATTTGGCTCTCTTTGAGCAGTTTGGCAGTGCCGCCGGTTGATAAAATTTCGATACCTTGCTGATGTAGGGCTTGTGCAAATTCGAGGATACCGGTTTTGTCAGATACGCTAATCAAAGCGCGTTTAATACTAGGCTTGCGGTTCAAGAGTGTATTCCTGTGTTGCTAGATGTATACGGGTGACGGGGGGAGGATAATAACGTACAAACGTGTGGAAGGAAATACAATAAAAATAAAAGCTAAGCCCTTACAATGAGGGCTTAGCGATTTAAAGACTGACTTTATTTAATTTTGTGCGTATAAACCATGTTGCTTGATTTTTTTACGCAAGGTCCCCCGGGTAATACCCAGGTATTCCGCCGCTTTGCTCTGATTGCCGTTAGTGTATTCCATAACGGTTTTAATCAGTGCGTGCTCGGTTTCCCCAATAACCATTTTGTATAAATCTGCTGCTTTCTCACCATTAAGGTTGTTGAAATATAGTTTAAGGCAGGTTTCTACGCTTGATTTTAGTGCGTTTTTGCGCCGCTCCTTGGGGGCCGGTAATGGTGTAACGTTATCAACGTTATCAACGTTCTCAATATTACTAGTTGCATTATTCATGCCGCTGCTTTATTCCCTTCAGTTATTTTTGGTGGACATTGCTGATCTAGCAACTGCGCTATGCAATCACTGACAGCGATATACTGCTGTTCACAGTTTTCGAGCTTATTTATGTTAGGCCAGTAATGTTTCGACCAATCATCAAGCGAATAAAATCGCTCAAAAATTGGTTTGAAATACCAGCCAATGTGTTTTCGAGCAATACGTGCACCTGACTTTTCTCCATAAAAACGATGCAGTGCCTGTAAGTGCTCAAGTATTACATTACCTTTTTCTAATAATGTAGGCTCTGGTAGAGTCTGGCCTGTTTTTAGGTAATGGGCAACCTCTCTAAAGATCCAGGGGTTACCTTGCGCTGCCCGGCCTATTAGCAGGCCATCTGCGCCCGTATAGTTTAGCACGGCTTTTGCTTTTGTTGGGGTGCAAATATCGCCATTTGCAAAAATTGGTATCTTGGAGTTAGCTTTAACCTTTTTGATGGTGTCATATTCGGCGACACCTTTATAGGCATCAGCGCGCGTTCTGCCGTGGATGGCGAGTGCTTGAATGCCTGAAGCTTCAGCAATATGCGCTATATTGAGTGCGTTACGGTGTTTGTGGTCCCAACCAGTACGAATTTTTAGTGTTACGGGTACATTCACAGCGTTTACAACCGCTGTTAATATTTCTGAAACAAGTTTCTCGTTCTGCAGCAGTGCGGAGCCAGCATAGACATTACAGACTTTTTTGGCAGGGCAGCCCATATTGATATCGATGATTTGTGCGCCTTGCTCAACATTATATTGCGCAGCAACCGCCATCACCTGGGGGTCAGTACCCGCAATTTGTACACTGCGTGGCTCACCATCGCCACTGTGGTCCATGCGCCGTTGAGATTTTGCGGTATGCCACAGTTCGGGCTTGGTCGTTACCATTTCGGATACCGCCAAACCGGCGCCAAGTCGCCGACAAATTGACCTGAATGGTGCATCAGTGATGCCAGCCATAGGCGATAAGACCAGTGTGTTGCTAAGTTTGTATGGACCTATATACATAATAAATACTTACCCGTAAGGGGGGCAGATATTACCGCGATCAGCTGGCCAGCGGAAGTCTGGTGCGCGATTTGTCTATCGATTAGTGTCTATTTTCGCTAATGATGGGGCTAGAAAAAGTCTAGTTCAAAGGCAAGTGCATTTTGGCCAGGGTCCATAACCTCAAGACTAACTGAAATATGCTTGCCAATAGGCATTTTGCCTTCGGTGTCTTCAGTGTTCCCTAGATATTCGTCAGGCCGGAAATAGCGTTCACCAACGACTTTGCCACGTACATTTGACATGCTTACCAACAGTACAGGGTAAGGCTGTTCGAAGTCAGCCGTATTGGTAATAATGGCATTTACCATTAAAGCGCCATTAATGTTGGGATGAGAGTAGACATTACGACTAACTAACTGTAGGCGGCTTAAGTCGCGCTGTGCTGATAGTTCACAGCCTTGGATATTAGCGCAAGCTGTTGTGATCATTGCGCTTAAACTCGGGATTTGTGCAAGACTATCACGCTGTAAATAAGCGAGTTGTGCGAGTAGTAGTAGCAAGGCTAAGGTTATGCCCGTTAGCCAAAAAGCCAGGTCTTTTGGGGTGCTGCTGGGTTTACCGAGCAGCATATGCTTGATGGCTTCGCTGCTTAAATGCGTATTCGAGCTGCTTTGCAGGTTATCGTAGCCGTTAAAGATATGTCCACAATGGCCGCAACGAACTTGGCCATTTGCTGTTAACAGCTGTGGCTTGCTGACTTTGAATAATGTATTACAAGCAGGGCAACGAGTTTGCATAACCATGAATTATGCCGACTTAACGGAATCTCGCAAGCTTAAATACAGTTTTTGTGACAGTATGAACTCTATATAGGGTGACATAATAACGCGTATCTATAAAATAGGGATGGCAAAAACCAATCAGGAGATGATTATGGTGAAAAAAACGCAATACAGCAGAGCAAGTAATTGCCTTAGGTTTTCTAGAAAGTATGCACTGATGTGTAGTTTGTTAATGGTTTTGGGCAGCCCAGCACAGGCGGTTGAATGGGCAGTTGATGCACATGCCGGTTTGCTAGGTGCAGGCATAGGTGGTGCAATTAAGCTAACTCGAAATATTAATGTGCGTTTTGGATTTAATTCATTAGATCTGAGTGATCTGGTAGATGAGATTGAGGATGATGGCGGTATTCAATATTCAGACCCTGAAATACAGTTGGACAACCAATATGGCTTAATTGACTTTCATCCTTTGGGGGGCGGCTTTCGCTTAAGTGCTGGTGTGATATTAAATTCAAATGAAGTTACCGCTGGCGCGCAGATCGTGGATAATCAGACTGATTTCGGTGATGTTACCGGTGGTTTGGTGGGCACACGGGTAGATGCCAAAGTGGACTTTGACAGTGTTGCACCCTATGTGGGTATTGGTTGGGGTAATGCGATTGGACGACGCGGCGGTTTAAAGGTTGGCTTGGATTTAGGTTTGATGTTACAAGGTAGCCCAAATGTCGATATCAATGTGAGTGGTGCTGGCGCTGATCTGAATCTTATTGATCAAGATGATATTGATATTGAAGAACGTGAGTTTGAGGAAGAGATCGAGGATGCGGATGTTTGGCCGGTTATTCAGCTAAGCATTGGCTATCACTTTAAATAATGGTACTTAATCTTTAGATTTTTTCTGCCCTTCAAGCAGCACCCAATCTTCAAGTTGTTTGGGTGCTGCGAAACTAAACCACTTCTCAAAGCTTGTCATAACTGTCTCAGCTTGTTCGCTAAGAATACCCGATAAAATCAACTTGCCGCCCGGGGCAACGCGGTCAGCTAGGTTTGCCGATAAATCAATCAGAATGTTCGCCAGAATATTGGCCAAAACAACATCTGTTTGTACGTCTGGTAGGGCTTCACAATCACTGATTTGAATAAGCTCGGCAACAGAATTATTTGCGGTGTTCCATTGTGTCGCGGTGACGGCTTGTGGGTCAATATCGGCAGCATAAACCGTTGGCGCGCCTAGCTTGGCGGCCGCAATGGCCAGTATGCCTGAGCCACAGCCATAATCTAAGCAGCTCTTGTCGTGTAAATCTTGTGAGTCCAGCCATGCTAGACAAAGTGCCGTTGTTGGATGAGTGCCTGTACCAAATGCCATCCCAGGATCGAGCATAATAACAACAGGTTCATCCTGGTGTTGTTGTTCTTTGCAGGTATGCTCAGTCAGGATGCTCTCAGGTGTGATATGACTGGGGCAGATCCAGAGGCGCTGGCCAAACAGCATGGGTTTGAAGTGCTCTAACCAGCTACGTTCCCAGCATTGATTAGCGAGCTTGTTGTAACGGAGGCTGTGGCAAGCTGTATCGACTAAGGCTGCGCTTAACTCAGCAAGCAGTGAGTCTGCATTTTGCGCTGAATCAAACAGGCCGGTGATAATGGCATTATCCCAGGTGGGTGTTTCGCCGGGTGCTGGTTCGAGTAAAGGTTGATCTGCGGCATCTTTGAGTGTGATTGACAGGGCTCCGGCGGCAAATAAGGTGTCCTCGGCTCGCTGCAGTTCGGTGGCCGGTAAGTCAAAGCTGATCTCATGCCAGAACTGAGTTTGGTCAAACTCAGGTTCTGGCATCTTTGTTGGTTTGTGCGGTTTACCCAAAGCTTTTTAAATCAGCCGTCAGCCATTGCCTGTAAGCTGTTGAGCTTGTTTTCAAGGTAGTGGATATCAGTGCCGCCATTACGGAAGTTGCCATCACGCATGATGTCACGATGCAGTTCCTGATTGGTTTTGATGCCTTCAATAACCAGTTCACTCAAGGCACCGCGCATACGTTCGATGGCGGTAATTCTATCTTGTCCATGTACAATGATTTTGCCAATCATTGAGTCGTAATGTGGCGGTACAGTATAACCACTATAAATGTGTGAATCGATACGTACGCCAGGCCCGCCAGGGGCGTGAAAGCGATCAATTTTGCCGGGGCAAGGGATAAATGTTTTTGCATCTTCAGCATTGATGCGACATTCGATTGCATGACCTTCGATTTTAATATCATCCTGAGTGACTGAGAGTGGTTCACCTGAGGCAATCAGTAATTGCTCTTTAACGATATCGATGCCAGTAATCATTTCGGTGACTGGGTGCTCTACTTGGACTCGGGTGTTCATTTCAATGAAATAAAATTCACCATCTTCGTATAAAAATTCAAAGGTACCAGCGCCGCGATAGCCCATGCGTTTACAAGCATCAGTGCAGCGCTTGCCGATTTCAGTGCGTTGCTGTTCTGTAATGCCAGGTGCAGGTGCTTCTTCAACAACTTTTTGGTGGCGGCGTTGTAGGGAGCAGTCGCGTTCACCTAAATGCACAGCATTGCCATGGGTGTCTGCTAATACTTGTATCTCAATATGACGCGGGTGCTCTAAAAACTTTTCCATGTAAACCGAGTCATTATTGAAGGCGGTCTTGGCTTCTGTTTTTGTCATTGCGATCGCGTTAAGTAAGGCAGCCTCGCTATGCACAACACGCATTCCGCGGCCACCACCACCACCAGCGGCTTTAATAATAACCGGGTAGCCTATTTCTTTGGCAAGTCTAAGGCTGCGTGCGCCATCATCATCGAGTGGGCCATCGGAGCCAGGGACACAGGGTACCCCAGCGGCTTTCATTTCCCGAATCGCAGCCACTTTGTCACCCATTGTGCGGATCACATCGGCAGTGGGGCCGATAAAGGTAAATCCGCTTTTTTCAACGCGTTCAGCAAAGTCAGCGTTTTCAGATAGGAAGCCATAGCCTGGATGAATGCCCACGGCATCAGTCACTTCGGCTGCACTGATAATGGCAGGCACATTTAAATAGCTTTCTGTTGAAGGGGGTGGCCCTAAGCAAACAGATTCGTCTGCCAGCCTGACATGTTTTAAGTCACGGTCTGCTGTTGAATACACCGCAACGGTTTTAATGCCCAAGTCCCGGCAGGCTCTTAAGATACGCAGGGCAATTTCCCCACGGTTAGCAATAACAATTTTCTCCAGCATGGTTTTTCAGCTAGTGTCCTGGTAAATGTGTTTAAGAAAGAGCGGTGTTTTAACCGATAACAAACAGCTTTTGCCCATATTCAACTGGGTCGCCGTTTTGGCAAAGAATAGCTTTCACTTCACCGCTATTGTCAGCTTCAATTTGATTCAGAATTTTCATGGCTTCGATAATGCACAGGGTATCGCCGGCACTAACATGTTGACCGACTTTCACAAAAGGTGGTGAACCTGGCGCTGGTGCTTCGTAGTAGGTACCGACCATTGGCGACTCAACCAGGTTACCGCTTGGTAGAGACTGTTCATTACCCTCCTGGGGCTCAGCAGCAGTACTGGCAGCAGGTGGTGCGGCGGCGGGTGCTACTGGAGCGGCGGCAGGCATTGCAGCTATAGCAGGGGCCACTGCAGGACCAATTTGTGTATTGCGAGAAATACGTACAGCCTCTTCGCCTTCTTTAATTTCAATTTCAGCAATGCCGGATTCTTCAAGTAACTCAATTAATTTTTTGACTTTGCGAATATCCACCACAGTCAGTCTCCACTTGTTTTCGTGTTCAGTAGGTTTAGTGCCGCTTGTAGCGCGAGCTGATACCCTTGGGCACCCAGGCCTGAGATCAAGCCGACCGCGACATCAGAAAAATAAGAATGTTGTCTAAATGACTCCCGTTTATAAATATTGGATAGGTGTATCTCAATAAACGGGATAGCCACCGCTAGCAGTGCATCACGCAGGGCAATGCTGCTGTGGGTGAATGCTGCTGGGTTGATAATGATAAAATCAACACGATCTTGTTGAGCTTTGTGAATCTGCTCAATGAGTTCATATTCTGCATTGCTGTGAAAGCAGTTCAGCTGGTGCCCTGCTGTGCTAGCGCTTTGCTGTAGCTGTGCATTGATATCATCCAGCCCTTGTTGGCCGTAAAGCTCAGGCTCGCGCGTTCCCAGCAAATTTAAGTTTGGTCCGTGTAATACCAGTATCTTCGCCATAGTTTTAGCAATCGATGATGTTGTTCGTAGCTGGGGGGGATTGTGCAACAAACTGAGCTCGCTGTCCAGATGAAGGCAACTTAGCCACCAGATCATGGCAAATAGCTTCAATTTCGGAGCTATATTGAATATTAGCAGTCTGCTTGCCCATAATCCCAGCGGACAGGGCATTATCGATGACCTGTGGCTGTTTGGCGACATAAGGTGGCCGGGCCATTTGGCCAGCATTATGTTTTAGTGCTGGTTGGAATTTCCGCCGGTAAGTTCTTGGATAATAGGGTTCAGCATATCCAGTGTCATGGCACCAGAGCTATGAATATGACTGATAACCCCCTTTTTATCGATAAAAACACTATAGGGTAATCCGCCACGCAGGTTGCCAAGTTGACGGCCGATCTCTATAGCGCTTTGTTGCCCGTGTAGAATAGTGTAATTAATGTTACTTTCCTGGGCGTATTCATAGGCAATATCAGGCAGGTCAATGGCGATACCCAGCACTTCAAAGCCTGCTGCTTGGTAAGCTTGCTGTACTTCAATGAAAGCGGGTATTTCTTCACGGCATGGGGCGCACCAAGTCGCCCAAAAGTTAATGAGCAATGCTTTGCCGTCCCAATCGCTAATGGTTCTGGGGGTATTTTGCAAATCGGGCAGGGTAAAATCCACTCGTTTTTTGCCAATAAAGTTTTGCTCCTGATCAGCCAGCGATCCCAAGGTGGTCTGTTGAGGTGGCTGTTTAACAACAGCCTGTAAAGGTTGTTGTTTTAGAATTTGTCCCAGGCTATAACCTGCAATAATAGAGACCAGTGCTAGCGATCCCAGCAGATAACGGTGTAACTTATTCATCAATGTGTGTGGACCTTTGCTAGCAAAGGCTGCCTGGCATGCCCTTGGCTGAATGTTAATGTTTGCTAGTACAACCAGCGATCCACTTAAGATAACCGTCAAGCCCCGCTTCGATAGGAAAGGCTATGATCTCAGGCAACTCATAAGGGTGCTGCTGGCTAATTTCCTGGCTTAGCACGTCATAATCTTTTTTACGTGTTTTGATCATCAATAGATGCTCAGTGCCGCTCTCCAGTTGCCCTTTCCATTCGTAGATGGATGTCATGGTTGGCAGAATATTGACGCAAGCAGCCAGCCGCTGCTCGATCAGTCTTTGTGCCAACAGCTGTGCGCCTTCATGGTCGGGGTAGCTTGTGAGTACCAGTATTAATTCCTCGTCCATACTCGTCCTTCCCTCTTCTATTGTAAATCAATAACTTAGAGTCCTCGTTAACAGATTATAATACGTCTGGCTAGACTTGTAATTAAGAGTCTTTGCCCACATGATAAGATAAGCGATTCGCAAACGGTAAACATATGTCTCTATTCAGGTTGTTGTTTTTAGCTTTTTTGATAGTGCCTTTCATCGAAATTTACCTATTATTGAGCATAGGTAGTTTTATTGGTATTTTGCCGACAATTGTCTTGGTGGTTTTTACAGCGGTACTCGGTGTGACACTGATTCGAGCGCAAGGGCTGCTGACCTTGGGACGCTTGCAGCAGAAGCTGCAGCGTGGTGAGCTACCCGCAGCAGAGTTGATTACCGGGGTGGCGCTATTGATCTCTGGTGCGTTATTACTAACCCCCGGGTTTTTCACCGATACCATCGGTTTTTTGCTGATGTGGCCTGCGTTTAGGAATGCGCTGTTGTCTGGGCTGGTGACACGTAATATGCGGGTTTATGCGGCCCAACAGGCAGGCAAACCGCAACATCCAGGCTCTGCCAAGGCTGGTAACATCATAGAAGGTGAATACCGTAGTGACGATTAGGTGCTCTAGGCTGCCTTGCGACTAAAAACTGCACAAAATCCTTGTTGGGGCCCTTGATTTTTCACTATTGAACACTATCATTAGCACTCGCTAGACGTGAGTGCTAATAACTCACTTTTTGCCCTTAATTAATGAAATAGATAGATGGAGAGGCCCAGATGAAAATTCGTCCCTTGCATGATCGTGTAATCGTCAAGCGTATGGAGGAAGAGCGCACCAGCCCCGGCGGAATCGTCATTCCAGATTCAGCGACTGAAAAACCAGTAAAAGGCGAGGTTATTGCGGTAGGTAATGGCAAGGTTCTGGATAATGGCGAAAGCCGTCCCCTGGACGTGAAAGTCGGTGACAAAGTGCTGTTTGGTAAATACTCAGGCACTGAAGTAAAAGTTGAAGGTGAAGAACTATTGGTGATGCGTGAAGACGATATCACTGCGGTCATCGAAGGCTAAAACCGCTAAGAACCTGATTTGAAAAGCTAATAAAGAATTTAAAGAGGAATAAAGATGAGTGCAAAAGATGTACGTTTCGGTGAAAGCGCACGTTCACGTATGGTCATTGGTGTTAATACGCTGGCCGATGCAGTAAAAGTGACTTTAGGCCCTAAAGGGCGTAATGTCGTTTTGGATAAGTCTTTTGGTGCGCCAACGGTGACTAAAGACGGCGTGTCGGTTGCTAAAGAAATTGAGCTGCAAGACAAGTTTGAAAACATGGGCGCACAAATGGTGAAAGAAGTTGCGTCACAAACATCAGATGTTGCCGGTGATGGTACAACGACTGCAACAGTCTTAGCGCAAGCTATTCTGCGTGAAGGCATGAAAGCCGTTGCTGCGGGTATGAACCCAATGGACCTTAAGCGCGGTATTGATAAAGCAGTATTGGCGGCAGTTGATGCTTTGCAAGGCATGTCTAAGCCTTGTGCAGATAGCAATGCTATCTCTCAGGTAGGTACTATTTCAGCAAACTCTGATAACGATATCGGGCAAATCATTGCTGAAGCAATGGATAAAGTTGGTAAAGAAGGCGTTATCACAGTAGAAGAAGGTTCAACGCTTGAGAATGAGCTGGATGTTGTTGAAGGTATGCAATTTGACCGTGGTTACCTGTCACCTTATTTCGTGAATAATCAAGATAATATGACGGCAGAACTCGATGACCCGTTCATTCTGTTGTTCGATAAAAAAATCTCTAATATCCGTGACTTGCTACCTGTCCTGGAAGCCGTTGCTAAATCAAGCCGTCCTTTGTTGATCATTGCCGAAGATGTTGAGGGTGAAGCCTTAGCAACATTGGTTGTAAACTCTATGCGCGGTATTGTTAAAGTGGCTGCTGTTAAGGCGCCTGGTTTCGGTGATCGTCGTAAAGCCATGTTGGAAGATATCGCTATCTTAACGGGCGGCACAGTGATCGCAGAAGAAGTGGGTTTGTCACTTGAGAAAACAACACTGGAAGACTTAGGTCAAGCGAAGAAAATCAGTGTCAGTAAAGAAAACTGCACAATCGTTGATGGTGCAGGCCAATCTGCTGATATTGAAGCGCGTGTTAAGCAAATTCGTGCACAGATTGAAGAAGCGACTTCTGATTACGACAAAGAAAAAATGCAAGAGCGTGTTGCCAAGCTTGCTGGTGGTGTTGCCGTGATTAAAGTTGGTGCTGCTACTGAAGTTGAAATGAAAGAGAAGAAAGCCCGCGTAGAAGACGCGCTACACGCGACTCGTGCTGCTGTTGAAGAAGGTGTAGTGCCTGGCGGTGGTGTTGCGCTGGTACGTGCTCGTGCTGCGATGGAAGGCGTTAAAGGCGACAACCAAGACCAGGATGTGGGTATCTCTATTGCGCTTCGCTCTGTTGAAGAGCCATTACGTCAAATCGTAAGCAATGCGGGTGATGAAGCATCTGTTGTGTTATCAAAAGTTCAGGATGGTGAAGGTAATTTTGGTTATAACGCCGCAACAGGTGAATACGGCGACATGATCGCAATGGGTATCCTGGACCCAACAAAAGTAACACGCAGTGCCCTACAGCATGCAGCTTCAGTCTCAGGTTTGATGATTACCACTGAAGCTATGGTTGCAGAAACACCTAAAGATGAGTCTGCTCCAGCGGCTGCGCCTGATATGGGTGGCATGGGTGGTATGCCTGGCATGATGTAAGAATGCTATAAACCTAAAATTTTAGGTCCAGTAGTACAAAAGCCCCGGGATAGTCGGGGCTTTTTTTATGCGGCGGGGCAATGGCACAGTGATCAAGGGTTGGGCGTTATATTGTAGGCTGTTATCAGAGTTGTACTGCTAATAACCGAGTAATAACAGGGTGGGCTGGATGTATAACCTTTTGTGATACCGCTATCAAATCTGCTTATAAGTCAGGCTAAATGCTGACCTGTTTAAGGTTTTAGCGCCCAGGTGATTGCATTGATAGTAGGCTTGCTTTAAAACGGGGGGTAAGTGATTAAGGAAGGACTGAGGTGGCAAGTGGATACTGACAGTTTGTTAATGGAGCGTAAGCGCTACATTCAACAGCGCATTCGCTCAGCATTGAAGGACAAGCAACGCCAACAAGTGCGGGAAATTCATCAAGCCATGCAGCAGGACAAGGAAAATGAGCTTAGAGTAATGCGGCATGTGCTCTATGCGTGTTTAGCGGTTTTGCTGATTGGTATTATTGGGTATGTAATATCCTGACATTCACGAAAAGTCAGTTGCAAAATATAGGGTTAGAACCTTCTCTTCAGAACACTATAATTTCTACCGGTCGCTATAAATAAAGTCTTTTTCTCAATGGCCGCAAAGTGTGAAGTGGTTAGAGAAAAAAGTGTAGTTTATAATTTGTTTATAAAAAAAAGCCGGATTTCAGAGATTCTTTTTATAAACTAGGCTTCTAAGATAAAAAACAACCCCACCCGAGGTAAGCTGAGATGCTAAAAAAAGCACTAGTATTAATAGGAGTCATTGGTTTTTCATCATTGTTACATGCTGCGGATCCAGATATTTATTCGCACCCTAAAAAAGGTGCTATCAAGGGCGCTGACCCAGTGGCTTATTTCTCGTTAAAGCCAGGCGATAAAGCCATTCTTGGTGAAAAAAACATTACCTACAAATGGAAAGGGGCCGAGTGGCACTTTGCATCTGAAGAGAATAAACAAAAATTTATCGACAACCCTGAAAAGTATGCGCCTCAGTATGGTGGTTATTGTGCTTTTGCTGTTTCACATAACTTTACAAAGTCGATTACACCGAACCGTTGGAAGATCGTTGATGGTAAGCTGTATTTGAATTTTAATGGTACGGCGTATAAAAAATGGGAAAAAGATCAAGCCAATGCGATTGAACGAGCCGACAAGAATTGGCCAACAGTTCTGAAGAGTTGTGAAAAGCACAATAACTGCTCAGACTAGCCCGAAGTATTAAGCTGGGATGGCTTTGCTGTCAATTATAGCCAGCCCAGCTATATCTAAATAAATAGTCTGTTACTGGCTCTTGAAATGTAATGCGGGTAAGTCAGTTTCATTAAAGTTAAGTACTAGGTGCATCTTGTGTAATGGCTGCTTGTCCGTGTACTGTTTCCATCTGGCCGCAATATGTTGTTCGGCGTTATCGCTATCAATTTTTTTCATCAGTTTTTTCAGCGAAGTCCTATAAGACTTGGCATCGATATTTTCCCATATTTCAGAGTATGAGATTTCTAGAACTCTGGATGTGAGATCGCCTAAATGTTCTTTAAGTTCATCGTCTGATAGTATTGCTTTAATCAATAATAATACAAATAGACTAACTTGAGAAAGGATGTCAAAAAAAGCTTTTAAGTGTGCTGGTAGAGTGACACCATTCATTGCTTGGTTTCTATTGCTGTTTTCACCTTTCGTTAAGCGATCGACTTCGTTTCTGAAAATGAGCTCTAGATCAAAGTAATCCTTTAATAAGCGAATGCTTTTTCGAATGTTTTCCTCTTCAATTTTCTCTTCGTCCTGATGACGCATATCGCGGAATAATGTTGGGCGTACATCTTTTTTGAGTTCAGATAACAAGTTTTGTTGGGCTTTTTCAAAGTCGGCTTCCTGCCCAAATATTTTTTCAAGGCAGATATCAGAATATGAATTTAATAACACCAATAGATCATTATACTCTTTAGCGCCAATGCCACTGGCATCAAGTTTAATATAACGCCGAGTTGATCTCAGTATCCAGCCGATTGGCCATATAGCATCATCGGTTTGTGTGAGCAGCAGGTAGCTTGTCATTCTGGATAAATGCGCATCAACCCGGTGAACTTCGTTGAGTGACTTTTCTCGGTAGTTTTTTTCAATTTCGTTCTTAATAGTATCAAGCTTTTTGTTGGTTTCTGCCTCTATATGGCTAAGCTTTTCATTGACTTGCTCTTCAACAGAGCGTCGTAAGTTTAATTGTGGGATGATAATTGATGAGCCGATAGAGAACGTTATGCCTGTTAAAATCAGTCCAAAAGTCGCTGCATGAATGAAATCTTTTGAGGGGCTTTGGTAAGCTGCGAACAATTCAGCGGCTATGAATAGCAGTATGATTAAAATAAAGAGCACGCATAATAGGTATAGTATATTAAATAATGTGTTCCAAGTGAGTCCGAGTTTCTCAAACATGGCTAGCTCCCATTTTGTTGTCGTTGATACCTAATGATTTAGGCTATAAATTGAATAATTCCTTTTCGGCCGTTTGTGCGCCAGTCTGGGCTTTCGGAATTTAGTGTGTGGATCTTTTGAGGGGTAAGTCCGGTTACTATTTCTGACTTTAGTGTGCGTAATAAAAGCACGGGTGATAATATTTTAGATAAGTATGATTCTGTTAAAGCACTTGCCGGAAGTCGTCTGTCTTCAAATAAACGCCGATAGTTAGCATCGCCCTTAAAAATATTAATGCCTTTGTGTGAAGTTGCAGGCATAAGTGGACTGGTAAAGTGTATTGGTGCATTTAAGAAGGCAGAAGAATGAATGTTGATAGTGCCGCTTTCTATATGGGCAGCTAACTCTTCGGCCCAAGAGCTTATAGGGTCCTGTTTTAGTTTTTGTAGATGTTCAAGTAAATACGTAATATCTTCTGCTGTAGCGTCTGATACAAAGGTAGGATATGATTTTGCGTGCAGAGATATTTTTTTTGTGGGATAAGCTTTGCTTAAATGTAGCGCTAATACCAGATCTGACCAAAGCTCGGAAAAAGCGTTATCTAAGAAAATAGAAAAGTGTTCCTGTGATATGAAGTGCTGATAAATTGTATTGATGTTGCTTTCAATCACAATGTCAATATTTGATTTTTCTGAATTGAGTTGACTCAAATCAGCTGAATTGCCAGTTAATGAGTACAGGATAAAGTGATGAAGTGCTGTACTAGAGCATGTAGGCATTGATGCTTGGAGTGCAGTAGCATCTCTGGTCATGTGCTTCACATTGGACTGTAGATTTTGGCACTTTATTGAGAAAAAAGGATCGCGTTTGGTTTCGAAATAGTTACAAATATTTAAAATGGCCAGGTAGAAGTAGGCTTCAACAAAGAAAAACGGTGTGCTATACCAAGAGTGATCAGTGTATGTGTCGAAGAATATTTCCCAGTAAGCGGTATCACTTGGCGGTACATATTGCACAGAGATGTTTTGTTGCAGTGGGTCTTTGCTCAGGTCTTGTAACTGTTTGATTTGTTCTGGACTCAGCCAGTCATTCGTTTTAATGAGTTGTGAGATAATGTTCGGCAGTCTTTGCGTTAATGTAAAATAAGCAAAAGAGTTGCTGTCGGTACTATCAAAATAAGGAAACTGTTGTATATCCGAGGCCATCTTGCTGGATCCAATACAATTATGCCGCTGAAATAAAGTGCTCAAATACTGATAACGCTATATGTGCTTTAAACAGTATAAATGAACATCGATTAATCAAAAATAGAGTTTGAAGTGCCTTATTAGCTTATCATAATCAGCTTAATCTCTCTCAATGGCTTTTGCGTCATCACTGAGAAGCTTTTTTTGTGTAAGTTGCTGAAAAAAAAGAGTTTTTTTGAGGAATGTTATCAAGGTCTTATGAGGTGGTAATGGATAAAGCTTTTTTGCGACAGTACCAAGTGTCAGAGCCTGATTTAAAGTGCCTGCAGACTGTAAAGCTGGCGATTTTCGATGTTGACGGCGTGCTGACCGATGGACGTTTATATTATGGTGAGTCAGGCGAGCAGCTCAAGGCGTTTCATGTGAAAGACGGTGTGGCGCTACAGCGCTTACCCCAGTTTGGTGTTCAGGTTGCAGTAATAACCGCCCGAGACTGTCCGGCTTTGCGAGATCGAATGGTGGAGCTGAGTGTTGAGCACTTTTATCCTGCTTGCAAGAATAAAGCAGCAGCAGTGCAAAAACTCTCGCAATCATTAGCCTTGGATAAGCATGAGGTTGTTTTTGTGGGGGACGATATTATTGATTTGCCTGTGAAGCCACATGTAGGCCTATTATTTTGCCCTGCCGATGCGCATGCTTTGCTGCACCGCCATAGCCATTGGATATTGACAAGCGATGGTGGCCAAGGAGTCGCACGTGAGGTAGCTGATATTATACTGGCTACGCGAATGTCGCTGGAACAAGCATATAGTTTTTAAGCGTCGAGCATTAATGCAGGGTGTTCGACAGCAGTTGCTTGCTTATATTTGGCGTTACAACAATTTGTGAGTGGTTAAATTATGTGCAGCATAAACCTGGCATAGGTCAAAGATTTGTTCGGAACAAGCATGTTTTAAATTATGTATAAACAATACCTGCAGATTTTGGAACTGTGTCGAAATTCTTATCAGGAAATATGATCAATATGGGTGTTTTAAGTAGAAAAAAATCTTTATCACTCGTATGAAAGGCTAAACTAAAATATAGGTTCGCTTTTTTGTGATATCTAAAATACGATATTGCACTTGTTTTAACGATTTATATACTAAAAATTAATAAACACCTCTTGGGGTAGCAGTGTTGGTAAGTAGGGTTTGTGCTGTTAGTTCGGTGTGCTTAGGGGCGGTTATGAAAAATAAAGTACTGTATTTTGTTGCAGGGAGCCTGCTGGTATCTCCAGGGGTGAACTTGGCACAAGGCTTTGATGAAGAAATATTAGTAACAGCAACTAAGCGAGCGACAAACCTACTAGAAACACCAATCGCTATTACTGCACTTGATCAAGATCAGCTGACGATTGCTAACGTGATTGACTTGAGTAATTTGCATCAGTTGGTACCAAGTTTGCAGGTACGTGATTCAGGTACGGATGGCCAAGGTTCGGTTGAGATTAACTTGCGAGGCATTGGTAACTCGACATTTATTGAGACAGGAGAGCCAAATGTTGCCTTTAATATAGACGGTGTTTATACCGCAAGGCCACAGGCGGCGCTGCAAATGCTCTATGATGTCGAGCGAATAGAAGTGACGCGCGGCCCACAGGGAACATTGAGTGGACGTAACGCCTCAGTGGGGGCGATTGATGTTATTACGGCTAAGCCGGATTTTAATGGCTTCTACTCGTCAATAGAGTGGGAAGTATCGAATGAAAAAGGCATGGCGCTGCGCTCCATGATCAACCTGCCTGCAAATGACACCTTGGCACTGCGCTTTAACTATGTCAAACAACAAAGAAATTCGCCTTATACTTTTATTCGGGATGATGAAATTCTTCGCTCAGGTGTGAGTCGGTTGACTCAAAAGCAAGACTATCGAGAAGAGTTTGGTAACCCATTAGATCGAGGGCCTGGCTCGCCCGGCTCTAGAGATAATGAAGCATTACGGTTGAGTGCTATAGTCAAGCCCACTGAGGCGCTTAATTGGCATCTGGTATTTGAAAACTACAAAGATCAGGCACCGGGAGCGCCACTGCATGCTGAGTGTGATCGCCTGCCTTGCGCAAGAGATTATACGCCAGAGCAGATTCAGGCATTAAATAGTTCTGTATGGTCAACAGTGGCCAGTGATCCAGCTCGCTCTGACTTATTAATTCGCAACTATCGCTCAAAACTCGAATATGATATTCCTGACTTTGCCAAGCTTAGATATACCTTGGGTGTGAGTGACTTTGAGCAAAATATTCTACAGGACCTTGATGGTGGGGCTGGCATACAACTTGTTTTCCTGGACCAGCCCTGGAAGAATAATGCTGAATCCCATGAAGTGACATTATTGTCTGATGACGATCAGACTGTACGCTGGGTAGTAGGCTATTTCCAATTTAAAGAGCGTACTGATAGAACGTTGGGTATTGATTTCCCTGAGTTTGGCTATAAGTTTTTCGCACAGCCCGACATTGTTGCCGAGTCCAATGCGTTTTATGCGGATGTTACTGCTGATATTAATAGTAAATTGGAGCTATTTGCCGGTATCAGGTTAACCGAAGACAAGCGCTTTAATAACGGGGGCGGTTTATTTGGTAATGGCGCCTGTGCTGTACCGTTTAGTCATGATACGTTTGAGTTAATTCGCGGCAATGTTGATGGGGATCCCAATACAGGTTTCATCTTAAAAGATGGTCGACAGTCAGGTAGGGATTGTCAGTTTCAGGATGTGAGTAACGCCAGTAGCGATGACTATAACGATTTTCGTTTAGGTGCAAATTATCAGTTATCTGAAGATATTATGTTATATGCGTCTGCAGCAACAGGGCATAAAGCAGGTGTGTATCCAACAGAAGTTTTAAATGTTCGAACCGGTGAATTAGAAATCTTTCCGGTAAAAACAGAAGAGAATCTAAGTACTGAGATTGGTATAAAAGGCACGTTTCTCAGTGGGCGCTTAATATTAGCGGCTAATTATTTTGTGATGGACTATGACGATAAGCAGGAGTCACTGGTAAAAGACTTCGGTGATGTAGGATGTGATTTTGATTTTGACGGTGTATACGATGACTTGACACTCGGCTGTGGTGACCTGTCAACAGCAGCCGGTCAGGCCTTATTGGCAGGTGCAATTGCACGTGGTTATGGTACTGCCGACGGCTTTATTGATAACCCAGCACCTTCGAGTTCTAACTTTAATGAGTTTACAACGATTAATATCGAAGGTGTTGAAGTAAGGGGTATTGAGGTAGAGTTTGATTGGGCTGTTTCTGACAATGGTCAGTTGCAAGGTTTCTTTTCCTGGATTGATGCTGAATTTGGAGAATTTCCGCTAGACAGCTCTATCGGCTGTGATATCCGGGTGTGTGTAAGAAATGTCAATCAGGCAGGCAATGAACCAAAAAGCACACCACGCTTTACCTTGAATTTGACCTATAGCCATAGGTTTCATTTAGCCAGCGGTTCAGGTTTGGTGTCATCAGTTAATGCCTACTATCGTTCCCAATATCATTTAACCAATGAAAACCTCTCTGGTGCGCCCGCTGCGAGCTTTGGCTTGAGTTCTGGGGAGTCAAACTTATTCAGTGATGAGCAAGAAGCCTCAACCGTCGTCAACGTTAACTTGGCATTTATTTCTACAGACGAACAATACAGTGTAGAGCTTTTTGCAACGAACTTATTCAATGAAGAAGTTCGCTCACATGAGCGTACAGATTCTGGCAATGTGCCTTTATTCGTGTATGAGCCGCCAAGAGAGTATGGTGTGCGCCTAAGGACATATTTTAATTAATCACACCTCATCAATGACTTAGGTCGATTGGTAGCGTGATCAGCCTAAAGTTAGTTATTTTTACTTACGCGGTAAAGAAACGCTCAAAAATAATCAGTCCCCAGGTAATAACGGTGAGCACAAGACTGATTAGCACAGCAGCCGACCCGAGGTCTTTCGCGCTACCTGCTAAGTCATGATATTCGTGGCCTATACGATCTACTACTGCTTCGATGCCGGTATTGAGTAATTCTGTTATGAGTACTAATAGGCAGCAAGCGATTAAGAGAGATCGCTGTGTTGCATCACCCCCAATCCATATGGCAAGAGGTAGCATAAAAATACATAAGATGATTTCCTGGCGAAAGGCAGCTTCATTAATCCAAGCAAATCGAAAGCCTTTGAGAGAGTACCGTGTAGCACTAATTAAGCGTTTAATACCGGTTTCACCTGGTTTCATAGTTGACCTCGTTATTTTTTTGAAAATACTAAATAGGTGTTATAGGTTCTAGATAATCTTATTTTTCTTTATGCTTATCGATTAACTCTGCATAGAGCAATTGCATTTTTTTTGCCATTGCATTAGCGGACCAAGTTGCTGCATAGGCTTTGGCTTCTATACTGAGCTTTTCTCTTAAACTGCTGTCAGTTAATATACGCTCAACCTTGCTTGTGAAATCACCTAAATCATCTTCGGCGACAAGACAGCCTTGCGCCGCTCCTAGGATATCTTTGGTACCCATAATAGCTGTTGATACAACGGGAGTGCCTACCGCCATTGCTTCTAGCAAGACTAAGCCTTGTGTTTCCGTGCGTGAAGCAAAGACGAATGCATCGCCCGCCCGATAGCAATCAAGTAATTCCTTGTCTCGCGATAAATAGCCAACAAAGAGAATATTGTCTTCGAGCTGCAATTCTTTGCTGAGCTTTTTGAGATGGCTTAACGCAGGTCCCTCGCCTGCAATAACTAATAAGATATTCGCTATGCTCTTTTTAACCTGCTGCAATACCTTTAAGATAAAATCGATGTTCTTTTCAAAAG
The DNA here is from genome assembly GCA_965230615.1 of Gammaproteobacteria bacterium. Lineage (GTDB taxonomy): Bacteria > Pseudomonadota > Gammaproteobacteria > HTCC5015 > HTCC5015. The sequence goes on along the minus strand of OZ246012.1, from coordinate 2,341,623 downwards.
CGACACGGCCTACGTGCACCAGGGTTGGTCTGTCCAGGGGGATATTATGGGCCTGTCTGAAGCGTTCCCCGCAGCCATTCATAAAATGCCCCATTTGCATACCGGTTGGAATAATCTCGATACGGTTATGCACACCATATTCACGTAGCTTCTCAAGCATGGGCGATGAGGGGGCAATCACGGCGTTGACATTATTACATTGATGGCGGGTAAACCATCTGGCCACCGACTTTAAGCAGGCTTTAGGCAGATAGGGAATGTAATGAAATAGGTACTCTTCAAATAAGGTGTGGTAAGTCTCAACGGTCGGTAAACCGAGCAGCTTGGCCAATTTAATGCCGGCATAGTGGGCAATAAAAGGCGTTTGTATATGCACCAGGTCATATTCTTCTCGGCGGAGCTGCTCAGCGAGCTGCATAATTTTGCCATTGCGCATCATGCGGTCTTCAGGGTCCATGGGCAGGTAACGTGAAGCAATGCGAATAATATTGTCTTCCTGGGTTGGGCCTGCGGGGTAACTGGGGGCGATTAAGGTCGTATGGGCACCAAGTTGATCCAGTTCGTGTTTGAAGGTTTGGATAGAGGTGGAAACGCCGTTGACCCGTGGAAAGTAAACATCCGATATCGTTAATATACGCATAAAAATATGCTAGCTCTTGTTGCCATAGAGGTTTTCAGTAAAGTGTGTTGATTTTCTTAGAAATTTACAACTAAAACAACTGAAAGCTGCTAATTGCGAGTGTCATACCTATAAAGGCACCCATGATGACGTCTGTTGGGAAGTGCAGGCCAAGAATAACGCGTGATAGCGCGACCAGGCTTGCGAATGGAATGAGGAAAATGCCAAATTCAGGGTAATAAGCCAGTAAAATAATACTGAAGTTAACAGCATGTAATGTATGGCCAGAAGGGAAACTATAGTGGTCCAGAGGCGCTGTCCCCAGTTTGATCTGGTGGTCAACATAATAAGGACGCTGTCTTTCCGTTTTCGACTTGATGAGTTTATAGATCAGCACGCCGGTCAGGCCAGAGCAAGTCATATGCAAAATGGTGTAAAATGAGTCCATGCCAGCGTATAAAGGCAATACAATAAACGCTAAGCTATACCAGAATTTACCGTCGCCTAACCAGCTGATAAAGCTAAAAAACTGCTGTATCCAATGATAATGGCAGGCACGATTAAACCACAGGCAGATCACAAGCTCCCGCTGCATCATACGTCCGATTAGTGGTTCAGTTCTACTATTCATAGCTACCCATCTTAGTCATTCGGTAAATATAGACCCTGGGCCATGAAATCCATGTAACACTTGTGTGAATAATTAATGACAGACTGCGCGCTGTTTGTGGGGTGCTTCAGCTGACACCCTGTTAGTCTTTTAAAGACTGTCGGCTTGCCGCCGTTATGAACAAAGCATGGGGGCATGTAAAACAATATGAACAGCATGCCGTTTCATAAGGAAGAGATATGAGTTTATCAATGGTGAGTCTGCCGACAGTGGAGTGTGTCCCAGAAAAAACATTTCGAATTTTGCAAATCGAAGATAATCCGGCATATGCTCGTCTGGTTGAGTTGATGCTGGAAAAAACTCAACGATACCAGTGCCATTTGGTGCATGTGCGAAGCCTGGATGATGCTGTCGATCGACTGCAGGAACAGGCGTTTGATGTGGTGCTGCTGGACTTGTCGCTGCCAGACAGTGAAGGATTAGTGACCCTGGAGCGGACCTATAATGCTGCACCTGAGTTGCCGATTATATTGCTAACAGCGAGTAAGGACGATGATGTTAGTCTGCAAGCGGTGCAATTTGGCGCACAAGATTATTTGGTGAAGGGAGAGTTTAATGCTGAGCTGCTGATCCGAGTGATAAGTTATGCCATTGACCGTAAGCAGGCAGAGCTGGACCTGATGCATATGGCGCAATATGATGCTTTAACAGGCTTAGCTAATCGTCATTTGTTTATGGATCGCCTTGAACAAGCACTGATTCGCAGTAAGCGCAGTAAAACAGCGCTGGCCTTATTGTACTTGGACTTAGATCACTTTAAATCAATTAACGACACCCTAGGGCACGACTTTGGTGACTTGCTACTGCATTCGGTTGCACAACGGTTGCAGTCCTGTGTGCGTGAACAGGATACTGTTGCCCGCTTAGGCGGCGATGAGTTTACTGTTATTTTAGAGCAGGTTGGTGATCAGCATACAGCCTGGAATATAGGCAATAAAATTATTCAGTCGATTGCTGAGGCTTTTTTTCTACATGGTCATGAAATATTTACCACAGCAAGCATTGGTGTTGCCTTATTTAATGGCGATGAAGATATTAGTGCCAAATCGATTATTAAGCAGGCCGATACTGCGATGTACTATACCAAGGAGCAAGGTAAAGACGGTATGCTGCTCTTTACAGCAGATATGGATGAGCAGACCAAGTCTCGCCTGAGTGTAGAGCAGGAATTACGTCATGCGCTAAGCCGTAAGCAGTTTGAGCTGGTTTATCAGCCGCAAATAGATTTGCATAGTGGTTGCTTGCTGGGAGCGGAGGCCTTATTGCGTTGGCGGCACCCTGAGTTCGGTGATATGCCTGTACAAGAGTTTATACCTCTTTTAGAAAGTACAGGTTTAATTGTCAGTGTTGGTGAGTGGGCGCTAAAAACAGCTTGCCAGCAATGGCAAGAATGGACCGATGCTGGTTTTTTACCATTGGAAAGCACAGTATCAGTCAATTTTTCTGCACGGCAGTTTTGGCAGAAGAATTTATACCAAACGGTGACACGCATTTTAGCAGAAACAGGTCTATCTCCAGCACAGCTGGATTTAGAGCTTACCGAGAGTTTGTTGCTTAAGCATAATGACGAGAATATTCAAGCCTTAGAAGCATTACGCCGTATGGGAGTTAGTTTAACGATTGATGATTTTGGTACAGGGTTTTCGTCTTTAACGTATCTAAAATATTTTCCGATTAACCGCTTAAAGGTTGACCGCTCATTCGTCAAAGATATTTTGCAAAGTCAGGATGATATGGCTATTGCAACAGCAATCATTAATTTAGCCAGTGATTTAAATTTGCAGGTGATCGCCGAAGGTGTTGACAGTAAAGCGAAAGTAGATTTGTTACAGTCCAGAGGATGTACTCTATTTCAAGGCTATTATTTTAGTGAACCGCTAAGTGTTGAGCATTTTAGTACAACCTTTAATGATCGAGTATTGAGTGCCCGTCTTTAGTGTAGTGGGCTTGGTCTACTGATATGCCTAGTAATCAAATACCAATGATAGAGTCAAAGGCGATTTTACCAGGCCTACTGGTTAATGGGCTATGGGATTGGCCGGATGTCGGTGATGACTTGCAATATTGGTCTCCAGAATTTAAAGCGCTGCTTGGATATGAAGATAATGAAATTGAAGCGAGTTATCCAAAGTTTAGAGAGCTGTTACATCCAGACGATGTCGGTGAGATAGCGCATGCTTTAAGTGAGCACTTTAATTACAATGTGCCTTTCTCAATAGATTATCGCCTGAAGACCAAGTCTGGCAAGTATCGTTGGTTTCATGCTGATGGTGAGCTTAGCAATGAAGATGCTAAAGCCCCATTGAGAATGACATGTCATATTGTAGACATTCATGAGCGCAAAGAAAGTGAAGTGGCTTTGCAAGGTTTCTATGCCATTACATCAGATAATAAATTTAACCTGAATAATAAAATACAAAAAGTTTTCAAAATTGCCTCGGAGTATCTTGGTCTGAAGCATGGCTTCGTTATCAGTCCTGCGCTAAATAATACGGAGTTATTTTTGCAGACCTATAATGTCAAAAGAAAGAGTAAGTCTATCGGCTTTCTATTTGAACAGGCAACTCAAGTCGGTGGTCTTAGTGTCAATCTTGATGTCGGTTCTAGTGCAATAGGAAAAATGCTAAGGCAAACGGATGTGAAATCATATATCACGGTACCTGTTGTGAGTTCAGGCGGTGTGCAGGGCGCTTTGGCGTTTTATGATAATGCTGCGAGGGTTATACCGTTTACCGAGAGTCAAAAGCTTTTTTTGCAATTGGTCTCTCAATGGGTTGCTTATGAGTTAGGACGAATGTTGCAGTTACAGCAGCTCAAGCAGGTTGAATGTCAATTAACCCAATCTATAGAGCGCTTAACACGTTCTAATGCAAGTCTTGAACAATTTGCTTTTGCGGTATCGCATGATTTGCGTGAGCCATTGGCGGTTGTGCAGGGATATACTGAGCTGTTAAATGCTCAATATGCCAATCAGTTAGATGATAAGGCAATAGAATATATTGACTGTGTTTCTGATAGTACGCAGCGCATGCAGTTAATGATTGCTGATTTATTAGATTATGCTAAAGCCAGTAATACGCCAGTACCGCAGCAGCGCTTATCTGTTGCGGAGATACTTGCGGAAGTTGTAGGTAACCTCAATGATAGTATCCGGGAGTCAGCGGCAGAAATATTGGTTCCGAGTAAGTTGCCGGAAGTTGTTTGTAATAAAGCGTGCTTAACAAGTGTGTTGCAAAACCTTGTTGTGAATGCTGTCAAATATCAGATGGAAGGGCGTCAACCACAAGTAATAATTGAAGTTGTTGAGCAGGAAACGGAATGGTTGTTTTCGGTAAGCGATAATGGTGTGGGGATATCTGCAGACAGCTTAGAGGATATATTTAAGCCTTTTAAGAGGCTGTGGCATGAAGATGAGCGGCCTGGCACAGGTATTGGCTTATCGATATGCAAGAAAACGGTGGAAGATTGGGGTGGTCGTATATGGGCAGTATCAAATCTTGGTTGTGGTAGCCAATTTTATTTTACGTTGCCAATGCAAGATGGCATGCAGTAGGCATTTTTATAGGACAAGATAGCTTATGGGTGGCTATATGAATACTGAGTTAGAATTGCAGCAGTGTCGGGAAGCGTTAGTAAAAACTAAAGATGAGGTTCAGCAGCTAGTCTATATTTTGTCACATGACATGCGAGAGCCGTTGCGTTTAGTTATGTCATTTACACAATTGTTGGAAGATCGTTGTCGTGATAACTTCGACGAAGATGCCAGTGAGTTTGTTTTTTATGTAAATGACTCGGTCACTAGAATGGAAAACATGTTAGATGGTTTATTAGCTTTTTCTCGGGTGGAGACGCAGGCGCCCATACCCATGTTAACAGATTGCAATGAAGTGTTAGCGCAGTCCTTGAAGCAATATAGTGAGAAATTGCAACAGTGTCAGGCTGAAGTGCATGCAGATGATTTGCCATCTGTGAATATTGCACCTGCTTATCTTAAAACACTGTTTGGGAGTTTGTTGGATAATGCTTTAAAGTATCGGCACCCGGTACGGCAGTTGCAAATTTCTATTACTGTGAAGCAGGAGCTGCAAAGCTGGCGCTTTTCTATTAAGGATAATGGGGTAGGTTTTAAAAACCAGCTTGCCGATAGAGCATTCCGAGTTTTTCAACGCTTGCATGTTGATGATGACTTGTCTGGTGTAGGCATGGGGTTGCCAATCTGTAAACGTATCGTAGAGCGTTATGGTGGTGATATGGGGGTGATAAGTGAGGTCGGGCAAGGCAGTGATTTTTGGTTTTCTTTGCCAATGGCTACAAGCTGATAATTCTTACAAGGCTCGTGAGTCTGGGTGTTGTGCAATAATTAAGGGAATGGAATATTTATGAATACATTATCTTCTTCTGAAGTGTTGTTGGTAGAGGATAATCCAGGTGATGTTGTGCTGATGCAAAGTGCACTGAATCTGGCGGGTATTATAGGCGAACTTCATGTGGCGACTGACGGTGAGTTAGCACTGCAAATGTTGCGTGGAGAAGCCGCCAATGGTCAGTACATTCAACCGCGACTCATTTTGTTAGATCTGAACCTGCCAAAAAAAGATGGCCGTGAGGTTCTAATGGAACTGAAAGTTGATCCCTTATTAAAGCGTATACCGGTTGTTGTATTGAGTAGCTCGAAATCGATTGAAGACATAATGGCATGTTATGATTTGTACTCGAGTGGCTATATTGTTAAGCCCTCATCAGTTGATGATCTGGTTAATATCGTAAAGAGTATTTTTTCTTATTGGGGCGAGACATCCGAGTTACCGGTGAAATTGTAGGCGTGCTATTTTTTAAACATAACAACATGGCTCAAATCAAGCTCTATACCGATAGCCTCATTGATTTGATGGTTGTGGTGGCTGGGGGCAAAGCACAATGCTTTAGCGCCGCCGTCTAATTCTAATGTGTAGAGAAACTCAGCGCCGCGGAATGCTTTGTCAATCACTTTTGCCTGCCGTGAGCTGTTGTCATTATGGATAATATCATCTGGACGTAATAACAAATTTACCTGACTGCCAACAGGAAACTCTTGGTGGTCTAGGTTTGTTTGAGTTAAACCTAGATCAGTTTTTATTGTATTAGTATCGATGACTTCTGCATTGATAAATACACCTTGTCCAATAAAGTCAGCAACAAATAAGTCGCAAGGTTCATGGTATAGTTTATAGCCAGTATCCCACTGATGTAAATGGCCATTATTCATAACGCCAATTTGATCAGCAACCGCAAAAGCTTCCATCTGATCATGTGTAACCAATAGCGCAGTGATATTTTCCTGACGTAAGATGCTGCGCACATCTTTGGCAAGTTGTTCACGTGTTTCAATATCAATACTGGAAAAAGGTTCGTCCAATAATAATATTTCAGGTTTGGGCGCGATGGCGCGCGCTAAAGCCACGCGTTGCTGCTGCCCGCCGGATAGTTCGTGGGGAAACTTATACTGGTGGCTTTGTAAGCCAATTAGCGCTAATAAACTATCAATGCGTGTCTGACGTTGTTGCTGATTATATTGGCGCAGACCAAAGCCAATATTGTCATTGATATTTAAGTGTGGAAACAAGGCGAAATCTTGAAAGACCATGCCGACATTGCGCTTTTCAGTTGCCAGCGCCCAGCCAGGTTTACTTACCGTTTTGCTATGCAGGTTTACCAGGCCTGCATTGGGTTTTTCAAAGCCTGCGATAGTGCGCAAGATTGTTGTTTTGCCACAACCGCTGGGACCCAGTAAGCAACCAATCTCACCTTGAGTAAGACTGAATGACACAGTATCTACAGCCAAGTGCTGACCATATTGTACTGAGAGGTTTTGGATTTCAAGTTGCGCCACTATTGTTGCCTTTATGTTTGACTTGACCTGGCCTGGACTGTGTTATTGACTTGCTCAGTAATATAACAGGAATAATGCCCGCAATCACAATAGCAAGGCTGGCACTGGCCGCATCAGCTAAGCGTTCATCGCTGGCCAGCTCATAGGCTTTCACTGCTAATGTATTAAAATTAAAAGGGCGCATAACGAGGGTTGCGGGCAACTCTTTTAATGTGTCGACAAACACCAATAACAAGGCAGTTAATACTGTGCCCCGAATAATAGGAAAGTGGATATGTTTCACTGTATCTAATGCATTGTAGCCCAAGGCTCTGGCGGCATCATCCATGGACGGTTTGACCTTGCTTAAACCGGCTTCAACACTTTGCAAGCTAACTGACAAAAAGCGTACCAAATAAGCAAAGATCAAGGCAGCAAAGCTGCCGCTTAAAATTAAGCCCGAGGAAATATTGCAGCAGCTTTTGAGGCCGTTGATAACAGCATGATCAAAGTGGCTGGCAACAATCATAACGCCAACGGCAATGACAGTGCCAGGCACGGCATATCCTAGATTGGCGACTTTGGCAGGAATAACCACGCTGGGTTTGGGCGCGATACGTTGTGCATAGGCTAAAAACAGGGCTACAATGGTGACGCACAGTGCTGTCAGGCTGGCCAGCCACAAACTATTCCATAGCAATAATAAAAATTGCTGATTAACAGTATCTTGAAATGTTTTTAATGCCCATAGAAGTAGTTGTCCTGCAGGCAATAAAAAACCAATACTCAGCGGAATCAGGCAAGCGAAACAAGCCAGCAGGCCTTGATACTTTGAGAGTGGGTAGCGTGGCAGGGTGGAATATTTATTGCTGGTGTGATGATAGCGAGCCCGGCGGCGTGATAAGCGCTCAAGCACAACTAAAGCAATAATAAAAATCATCAATACGGCTGCCAGTTGTCCTGCCGCCGCGGCGTCTCCCATGCCAAACCAAGTACGAAAGATGCCTGTGGTAAAAGTGCTAATACCGAGGTATTGCACTGTGCCATAGTCAGCCAAGGTTTCCATGCATACCAGTGTTAAGCCAGCAACGATAGCAGGCCGTGCTAATGGCAGTGCAATATTTAAAAAACTGCGCCATGGGCTACAGCCTAATGTTCTGCTGACTTCCAATACACACAGCGACTGGGATAAAAATGCAGCACGGCACAGCATGTAAATATAGGGGTAGAGCACAAAGCCCAGAATGCAGATGGCTCCACCAAGGGAATGTATTTCTGGAAACCAGTAATCGCCATAGGACCAGGCAAAAAGCTCGCGTAACATCGTTTGTGCTGGGCCAGCGGGACCCAACATGCCACCATAGGTAAAGGCAACAATATAGCCTGGCATCGCTAAGGGCAGCAATAGTGCCCACTCAAAAACACCGCGTCCGGGAAAATCACATAAGCTAGTGAGCCAGGCTGTGCTAACACCCAGCACAGTGGCTAGCCCGGCGACACCCAGCATTAATAATAATGAGTTGGTAATGTAATCTTGTAATACGGTATCAACTAAGTGCTGCCACACCTCTGAGCTGGGTTGTAGCATAAAGCTGAACACAGTTAATACAGGTAGCGCGGCTAATAGGGCGATGAAACTCGCGCCTAAGCCCCAAGTATTATTTTTCAGCATCGCTAAGCGGTAGCCGGCTAGCATAGTGTCATTGTGTGGACTTTATGGAGATTTTATTTCCAACCTGCGCGATCGAAGGCTTTTACTGCTGTCGCGTTGAGCTCTCCAAGTTTGCTCAGGTTGAGCTGGTCAGTTTTAAAAGGATAGCCCCAGCTGCGTACAGTATCACTTACCGCAATGCCTGCTGTAACCGGGTACTCATTGTTAGTTTTAGCATACCACTGTTGCGACTCATCGCTACTTAGGAATTCAAGTAGTTGCTGGGCGGCTGCAGGGTTTTTACTGTAGCGTGTAATGCCGGCACCGCTGATATTAATATGTGTACCTCGGTCATTCTGGTTGGGGAAAAAGACACCGAGCTTGCTGGCCAGCTCACGATCTTTAGGTTCAGCTGAGTTTTGCCATGCGCCAAGGTAGTAGGTATTGGCCAGCGTAACATCGCATTCGCCAATAGCAACGCTGCTCATCTGGCTACGGTCGTTACCCTTCGGTGCTCGTACCATATTGGCCACAATACCTTTGGCCCAGCTTTCTGCTGCAGCTTCACCGTCGGCAGCGATCATTGATGCCAGTAGTGACTGATTGTAGATATTACTCGATGAGCGCATGCATAAGCGCTTACGCCAGTTCTCATCACTTAAGTCCTCGTAGCGGCCCAATTCTTCTGGTGAAACCTTGGCTGTATTATACATGATCACCCTGGCTCGGTATGATAAGCCAAACCACTGATTATCAGGGTCGCGTAGGTGTTCAGGAACCGTGCTTGTTAATACCTCTGAAGTGGTTGCTTGTAACAAACCTGCAGCTTTTGCTAAATGCAGTCTGCCTGCATCCACGGTGAGCAGTATATCGGCTGGGCTGTGTTCGCCTTCGCTTTTTAAGCGTTGGAAAAGTGCATCAGCTTTACCAGTGACTAGGTTGACTTTAATGCCGGTTTTTTCTGTAAAGCGGTCCAGCAAGGGCTTGATTAGGTTTTCCTTGCGGTAAGAATAGACATTAACTGCTTCTGCGTCTTTATTGCTGCAGCCGCCCAGCAAAAGCGTGCTGCTAATGAGCACAATGGAAACGGTGACTATAATAAAATGAGACGCAAAATGTCGCATGAGCTGTAGATATCCTGAATTAAGTAGGCGAATGTAAATGATAACCGTTCTTATTTGTAAAGCCAATAGCAAATCTGTGTCCATCAGCCAATCATAGAGGGAGATAGGTATGGAGGGCAGTAGCAAACTCGGTGAGTTGCCAGAAAGCCCGGCATTGCGTACCGCTGCGGCAGTTGCCTTGGAGACCTTACGGAGCGCTATCAATGACGATGGCATTCTGCGAGCTTGTCCGCCTGGCTCGGTGCAACGCTGGGAGGCCTTATTGGCGCGAATATTTTGCTGTAGCCGTTTTGTTGCCCGTATTTTAACCGCGCAACCTCAATATTTGGCTGAATTACTCGACAACAATGCATTGACCGAGCCATTTAATACGCAGCGATTGTTGACATTGTCTGAGGGGCTGCTGCAGGCTGATGAGCTGGGTTTTATGGCAGAGCTGCGCCGATTACGGCAGCGTGAGATGATTCGGATTGCTATGCGAGACCTGCTAGGCTGGGCGACATTAAGCGAGACCCTTGCTGCATTGTCGAGTCTGGCTGATTTTTGTGTGCAGCAAGCACAACAAAAAGCCTTTGCTGTTTTAACTGCTAAACATGGTATGCCCATCGGTGAGGCAGGCGTTGAGCAGCATTTATTGGTTTTGGCGATGGGTAAGCTCGGTGGTCAGGAGCTTAACTACTCTTCTGATATTGATTTGATGTTTGCCTATATCGATGATGGCGAAACTCAGCCACAGCAGGCAGCACAGCGCGCAATAAGTCACCAGCAATTTTTTACTCAGCAAGCGCAATACATTATTCGATATTTGCACGAGCCGGGTGTTGAGGGGTTTGTGTTTCGGGTCGATACGCGTTTGCGCCCCTTTGGTGACAGTGGTGCGCTGGTGACATCTTATGGCTTTATGGAGAACTATTACCAGCGACAGGGGCGTGATTGGGAGCGTTACGCCATGGTTAAAGCACGTGTGATTTGTGGTCAGGTAGAGCAAGCTGAGCAGTTGATGAGCTTATTGCAGCCCTTTATGTATCGGCGTTATCTGGATTATGGCGCTTTTGAGTCATTGCGAGATATGAAAGCCCTGATTGCCAGTGAAGTAAAGTCTAAAGGCTTGCAGGGTGATATTAAGTTAGGCGCAGGGGGGATACGGGAAATTGAGTTTATTGGCCAGGCTTTTCAGTTGATTCGGGGTGGTCCAGAGCCTGCTTTTAGGTTGCAGCAAATCAGGCCTGTATTAAAGCTGCTGGCAGAGAAGCAAATCCTACCTGCCGCTGTCATCGCGCAGCTATTGAGCGCCTATACCTTTTTGCGTAATACCGAAAACCGTTTACAAATGTTTGATGATCAACAAACCCATCATTTGCCAGAAGATGAAGTGGGTCAGCAGCGCTTGGCTTATGCTATGGCTTATAGTGACTGGCAACAATTTAGTCAGGTATTGCAGCAACATCGTGATGCGGTTAATGATTGCTTTCAACAAATTTTTAGCGAGCCTGAGTCAAGCGGCCGTCAAATAGTGGATGTGATCGAGTACTTTGCCCAAGCTCCCAGTGATGAAGACATTGCTGAGCTTTTGGGGGGCTTAGGCATAGCGCAATGTAGTATAGCCATTATCAAACCGCTACGTGACTTTATGCAAAGCCACTCGATAAAGCGCATGGGGCAGTCATCACGGCGGCGAATGCAGCATCTCCTGCCTTTGTTACTGGCGGCGCTCGCGGAGCAAAAAGCGCTGGTGTTGGTACTCCCCCGGGTGTTAAAGGTGATTCAGGCGGTTGCGCAGCGTTCGGTGTATTTGTCTTTATTGGCAGAATACCCTGTGGCTCTGCAGCAACTTGTACGGTTATGTGCGGTGAGCCCGTGGATTGCGGACTATTTGGCGCAGCACCCGGTTTTATTGGACAGCCTGCTTAATAAAGAAGAGCTATATCAGCCTTTAGGGCAGGATGATTTGCGACTACAACTTGCGCAACGTATGCAAGCATTATCGGCAGATGATGTTGAGTTACAACTCAATACCTTGCGGCATTTTAAACAGGAGCAAACCCTGCGGATAGCGGCCTGCGATATGGTCAGTGCATTGCCATTAATGCGAGTGAGTGATCAGCTCAGCTGGTTAGCAGAGGCTGTACTGATACAAGTAAGGCAGATGGCATTTGCAGAACTGAGCACACGTTTTGGCCGACCGTGTTGTGTGTATGAGGGGCAACGCTATGAGCCAGAACTGGCGATTGTTGCTTATGGGAAGTTGGGTGGCCTGGAGTTAGGCTATGGTTCGGATTTGGATGTTGTATTTGTGCACAACAGTCAGGGTGAGCAGCAACAAACTGATGGTGAGCGCAGTCTCAGCAATGATCAGTTTTTTATCCGTTTAGCGCAGAAAATTATGCACATCCTCAATATGCATACTATTGGCGGGGTGCTATACGAGCTGGACTTACGCTTACGGCCAGATGGTCGTGCCGGTGTGTTAGTGAGCTCATTAGAAAGCTTTGAACACTATCAACAAAGCCGTGCTTGGGTTTGGGAGCATCAGGCACTGGTGCGTGCGCGCAAGGTGGCCGGTAGTGAGTGGGTTAATCAGGCTTTCTTGGCGATTCGTAATCGTATTCTGCAGCGTGATCGGGACTTGGTCGAGTTACGCCAGAGTGTTTGTGAAATGCGTGAACGTATGCGGTCTGAGTTGTCTAAAAGCCAGCAAGGCCAGTTCGATTTAAAGTATGACCGGGGTGGCATGGCCGATATTGAGTTTATGGTGCAATATGGTGTTTTGGCCTGGTCGGCGCAGCATAAGCAATTAACCGAATATACGGACAACATCCGCTTGCTTGAGAGCTTCGCGCAGTGCGGTCTGATGTCAGACAAAGATAGCCGTTGTCTAATAGATGCTTATCAGTGTTTGCGTAGCCTGGGGCATCGGCTTGCTTTGCAGGAGCAGCCTTTGGTATTAACAGGCACAGACCTGGCTGATTATCAGGAGAGCCAGGCCGCTGTGGCTCAAATTTGGCAGCAAGTCATGCATGATTGAGGTTTTTCGGGAGTTTTTGCAGGCTCTCACTCGGCTTTTGGGGTTGAATCATTTACAATCCCTGCTCGAATGGGTTTGGGGCAATAATGCGAGGCGAGGCATTTTCGTTGCAGCTTTCGTTGCAGCTTTCGTTGCAGCTTTCGTTGCAGCTTTCGTTGCAGCATTTTTGTTGTAGCATTTTTGTTGCTCTGGCGTTTCTTCAGTTCTATGATTTAGGTAAAAAGTACCTGGTTTGGTAGGAGTAAAATGAGTAAGGCGATGTATGACCGTGATGGTGTAATCTGGTTTGATGGTGAAATGGTTCCCTGGCGTGATGCCAAGGTTCATGTCTTAACACATACTCTGCACTACGGTATGGGGGTCTTTGAAGGCTTGCGCGCCTATAAAACCAGTTCAGGCACTGCGATTTTCAGGCTGCAAGAGCATACGCGTCGCCTATTTAATTCGGCTAAGATTTTAGGTATCGAAATACCTTTTAATATGGATACCATGAATGCCGCACAAAAGCAGGCAGTAAAAGAAAACCAGCTGGAGTCGGCCTATATTCGCCCGATGTGCTTCTATGGTGCAGAGGGGATGGGCTTACGTGCTGATAACCTAAAAGTTCATTGCATGGTCGCTGCCTGGGAGTGGGGAACGTATTTAGGCGAAGACGCAATAGAAAAAGGCATACGTGTAAAAACGTCATCATTTACCCGGCATCATGTCAATATCAATATGTGTAAAGCCAAGTCTAATGGCAGCTATATGAACTCGATGCTGGCGCTAAACGAAGCGCTCAGTAGTGGCCATGATGAGGCCTTACTGCTAGATAATGAAGGCTATGTTGCCGAAGGCAGTGGCGAGAACATTTTTTTGTATAGAGATGGGGTGCTGTATACACCAGAGCTGACATCCTGTTTAGATGGTATAACGCGCCATACCATATTCGTTTTAGCAGAAGAACTCGGTATTCCTGTGCGCGAAAAGCGCATTACGCGCGATGAAGTGTATATCGCCGATGAAGTGTTCTTTACAGGAACCGCTGCAGAAGTAACACCAATACGGGAAATAGACGGTCGTCTAATCGGTGATGGCAAGCGCGGGCCTATTACGGAGAAGTTACAGACTATGTACTTCGATCAAGTACATGGCCGTCGTGATAGTTATAGTGAGTGGTTAGCTTATACCTAAACCAAACCAATGAGAGGTGAGTGGCTATGTCGGAGCAGGCTATTTCGGAGCAGACAAGGAAAGGCACACCAAATGCGCAAAAGCGTATATATGTTAATGCACAACAATTGCCTGTGCATTGTCCGATGCCGGAAGATAGCCTGTGGAACTCACATCCAAAAGTTTATATCCCCTTAGCTGAAAACAAGACGGGCTCAGTGAAGTGTCCCTATTGTGGTACAGAATATGTGCTAAGCAATTAAGGTAAGTACGCTTTTCGAAAGTATAGGCTCCGTTGTTTAGCAACTTTTAGCTTAGTTATGCCAAAGGCAACATCAATTTATCAGCTTTTCGTTGGCGTGCTTATTTTTGCTTTTCCTTTGTTTTTTCTTGTTTTGGATCATTGGGGTAGCTCGATCGCTGCTCTTTTGCTTTTGTTAGCTTTTTTGAACCCCGTCTTTAAAAGAAACCGTGATCTTAGCCAATCTGAAAAGCATGTGCTGTTGGTGGTGCTGTTTTTTATTATGTCACTGCTATTGACCTATTTATTGGTTGATCAAGGCGAGTGCAATATATCCGGTATCAAACGCTATGGTTGAATTGTATCGGTAATAGCGATTATTTTGGTAATGTTAATAGCTAAAATAAAATAACTATCGCATGGCAGTAGGTTCAGCTGTGAGAGGTCTGACAAAGCTCCTGATAGAGCTCATTGTAAAGCGCATATGTTTTTTCCACTGTTGTTTCGGCATTGAAATCACGTTTTATGCGTGCCCTGGCTGCTTGCCCCATTGTGCTGCGCAGCTCCGGATTTTGCTGAAGCTTTAGAATTGCTTCTGCAATAGCCTGTGGTGACTTAGGCGGTATGATAATGCCGCTAATGCCATCTTCTATTAGCTCCGGGCTGCCACCAGAGTTAGTCACAATGGGAGGGGTGCTGTAAACCATGCCTTCGATGACCGATTTAGGGAGTCCTTCGCGTTTGATTGACGCGAGAATGCAGGCATCGCAGGCAGCGAGAATGCCAGGCGCATTGTCCTGGAAGCCGCTTAAATGGATATTTGCACTGTTTCTGCTTTGCTTTATCTGCTGCAGTAGTTTTTGATTTTGCATATCGCCAATTAATAACAGGTGAATATCATCCTGATCGGCGAGTAATTCCCAGGCTTCAATAAGATAGCGAATGCCTTTGCGTGGTCGGTAGTTGGCCGTACAGCC
The DNA here is from genome assembly GCA_965230615.1 of Gammaproteobacteria bacterium. Lineage (GTDB taxonomy): Bacteria > Pseudomonadota > Gammaproteobacteria > HTCC5015 > HTCC5015. Next base: position 2,326,316 of record OZ246012.1, on the reverse strand, counting down.
AACGACAAAAGCATTTTCAGGGATGCCGAATTCTGATAGATTAGCTGGCTGACTTTGATACCAGTCTAGCTTATGCCCTTTATAGATGGTGACGGCTTTATGCGCGGGGAATTTCAGCCACAAAAAGCGCATATTGAGAAGAAATTGGCGAATCGCTTCGGCAACGCAAATAATGCGATCGACTCTGGGATTGAGATAGGTGGCCCATGAATAAGGGCTTAAAAAGCTGACATTACCGACAATACCTCGGTAGGCAATAAATTTTATCGAGTCTTTGCGCGGGTGGCGACGACATGCAGCCAATGCGTGATAGACCGTTTTATTGTTAAACGCATGCACGATATCAAAGGGGTGCGTATCTAACACTTCTTGGATACGCTTGATACCAGCAGCATCATGTTTCTTTTTTAAAGGGATAATGTTGACAGGAATATTGGCTGTTTGCAGTTTGGTGAGACAGGGTTCACTTTCCCGACAGGTGATCACCTGTATGTCAACACCAAGCTTTTTTAAACCAATAAACATTTCGGTTTCATGGATAACATTAACCGGTACAACGCAGAGTACTTTCATGATGATGAGTTGTCATAAATTTTAATGCCAGAATGCAGAATTATAAACGAAATGGCCTTAAGGTGCATTTTAAAGAAAAGTATAAAGCACAAAATGTTGATGTTGTTGCCAGTAATATTTAAAGGTAGTAAAGGTAGGTTTGATGAAAATATGCCATATTAATTTGGCAAGAGGCTTTCGAGGCGGTGAGCGACAAACGATGTTGCTTATCGAAACGTTGGCTAAGTACAAGTTGCAGCAGTACTTAATCGCAAGGGCTGATTCGCCCTTGCATGAAAAATTATCAGCTGTGCCGGGGCTGACGCTATGCCCTATTACTAAGCCCTATGTTAAATGCTTAATGGATATAAAGCGTATTCAGCCTGATCTGGTTCATGCGCACGATGGTAAAGGGTCAAAAATAGCTTTGTTGGCAAAATGGATTAACAAGGTGCCTTATGTAATGACTCGGCGTATCAGTAAACGCTCAAGTAATAGTTGGTTTACTAAAATGGTGTACAAAAAAGCGCTATCTGTTGTCGCGTTATCGAAGGCGGTGAAAGATAGTGTGTTATCCCGTGTGCCAGGGATTGATATTGTAATAATACCGTCTATGTATGCCAGTTTAGATGTTAATCAAACTAAGCTGGAACAGCTAAAGCAGCAATATAGTAAGCACTTTATTGTCGGCCACACAGGTGCGCTGGTAAACCCGCATAAAGGGCAGGCAGTACTGATTGATGCCGTTAAAATTCTAAACAAAAAATACCAGGACCATATTAAATTTTTATTGCTGGGTACCGGCAAAGATGAAGCCTTATTAAAAAAGCTTGCTGAAGGTGTGGCCAATATCGAGTTTGTCGGCTTTGTGGATGATGTGGGAACATGGATTAACTTATTTGATCTTTTTGTATTTCCTTCCCTGGAGGAAGGCTTGGGTTCTTCTTTACTAGACGTGATGCAGCATAATAAGCCCATTGTTGCTAGTGGTGTAGGTGGTATTCTGGATGTGATTGAGCACCGAATTAATGGTTTATTGGTGCCGCCAGGTGATCCCTTGGCATTAGCACAGGCAATTGAGGAGATGTACCTGGATGAAAGCTTGCGTCGCGAGAGCGCCGCAGCCGGGCTGCAGGCATTACAACGATATGCGCCGGATAATGTGGCGGATGCTTATAATCGTTTATATAATGAAGTATTAGCAGTATCACACTAATCTATGTATTTTGTTCTGGTATCTAGTGAGCTATGAAAATTCAAATCCCTGACTTTTCGAAAAGTAAAGTATTGGTTGTTGGCGATATTATGCTTGACCGCTATTGGCACGGCGCTACCTCACGTATTTCACCTGAGGCACCCGTGCCAGTAGTCAATGTATCTTCTGTGGAGGAGCGGGCTGGCGGTGCAGGTAATGTCGCGCTTAATATAGCAGCTTTAGGTGGTAGCGTTAGCGTGCAGGCGATGGTGGGAGTGGACGAAGTGGCTGCCTCACTCAATAATATGCTGGCGGCAGAAGGTGTTGATTGTCAGTTTATTGCAACAGAGAAGTGCCCAACCATTACCAAGTTGCGTGTTGTTAGCCGTCATCAGCAATTAATTCGTTTGGACTTTGAAGATGGCTTTGCGCATGCTAATCATGATGAGCTTATCAAAATCTACAGTAAAGCGCTTGCAGCTTGCGAGGTTGTGGTTTTTTCGGATTATGGCAAAGGCACATTGCAGGCAGTGCAAGAACTGATTCGCTTAGCACGAGCTGCAGATAAAACAGTGCTGGTTGATCCCAAAGGCAGTGACTTTAGTCGATACCAGCATGCCAGCTTAATCACACCCAATCAGCAGGAGTTTGAAGCCGTGGTTGGGCCTTGCATTGATACTGATGAAATGGCTGCTAAAGGGCAGCAATTACTAAATGAGTTGGATTTAGCAGCCTTATTGATCACGCGTAGCGAAAAAGGCGTACTGTTATTGCAGCGTGATGCAGCGCCACTAGCGTTGCCAACGCGGGCACGCGAAGTCTATGATGTGACCGGGGCTGGCGATACGGTTATTGCTGCACTGGCTGCCAGTTTAGCCGCCGGTGTTGATATCAGCGAGGCAACCGCATTAGCCAATATTGCAGCAGGTGTTGTGGTTGGGAAACTGGGTACGGCAACCAGTACCGTGCAAGAATTGCAGAGTGCTATGTTTGATCATGAGCCATTAATGCGAGGTATTGTCGATGAGTCTGAGTTGCAACGTCTAATGCAGTCGGCTAAAGCCAGTGGTGAACGTGTCGTCATGACCAATGGCTGTTTTGATATATTGCATGCAGGTCATGTTGCGTACTTGTCGCAAGCGCGAGATTTGGGAGATCGTCTGATTGTTGCGGTGAATGATGACGACTCAGTGCGTCAACTAAAAGGTGCAGACAGGCCAGTCAATGGGCTTATGCAGCGTATGGCGGTGCTAGCAGGGCTGGAAAGTGTTGATTGGGTGTTACCTTTCTCTGAAGATACGCCAGCGCGCCTGATCGAACAAATTGTACCTGATATTTTGGTAAAAGGTGGTGACTATGATCCTGATACTATTGTGGGAGGTGATGTTGTGCGCCAGCATGGTGGAGAGGTTGTCGTGATGGACTTTATCGATGGCTGCTCAACAACAGAAATTATTAACGCTATACGCAAGAACATATAGCGTATCAATCGCTAAGGCGAAGAGTGGTTTAATATGATTATAGTAACAGGTGGTGCAGGCTTTATTGGGAGTAACCTTGTTAAAGCGCTTAATTTGCGTGGTCGCACTGATATTATTGTTGTGGATGATTTAAGTAATGGCGCCAAGTTTGTTAATTTGGTGGACTGTGAAATTGCCGACTATTTGGATCAGCAGGATTTTATACAGCGTATTCAAGCGGCTGATCATCACTTTGATGCAATAGACGTTATCTTTCATCAAGGCGCTTGCTCGACGACCACTGAGTGGGATGGGCGTTACATGATGAATATCAATTACGAATATTCTAAAACCCTATTGGCATTTGCAGCGCAAAAGCAATGTCCCTTGATTTATGCTTCATCAGCTGCGGTATATGGTGCTGGCACCATTTTTAAAGAGCAGCGTCAATACGAGCAGCCGCTGAATGTTTATGGTTATTCAAAATTCTTATTTGATCAATATGTACGTGCACAGTTGCCAACGCTACACTCACAAGTTGTAGGGATGCGCTACTTCAATGTGTATGGCCCACGCGAACAGCATAAAGACAGCATGGCCAGTGTCGCTTTTCATTTTAATAATCAATTGCATGATACGGGCAAAATGCGTTTGTTTGCGGGCAATGATGGTTATGCTGATGGCGCACAGCAGCGTGATTTTATCTATGTGGGTGATGTGGCGGATGTCAATTTATGGTTTTATGATAACCCCGATGTGTCTGGCATCTTTAATGTAGGCACTGGGCGTAGCCAAACCTTTAATGATGTTGCGCAGGCTGTGCAGGCTTTTCATGGTAAAGGTGATATCGAATACATTGCTTTTCCTGAGCACTTGCAAGGTCGTTATCAAAGTTTTACTGAGGCAGATATCAGCTTGTTAAGAGAGGCGGGTTATCAGGCTGAGTTCAAAACTGTTGAAGAGGGCGTGCCTTTATATCTTGAATGGTTGCAACAGCATGCCTGATAGGGAACACTCCCATCAGCAAATTCTTGTAGTAGGTCCATCTTGGGTCGGCGATATGGTGATGGCGCAAAGCCTGTTTATGCACCTAAAAGCAAGCTATCGTCAGGCAGTGATTGATGTTGTCGCACCCGCTTGGTCTTTGCCGCTGATAGAACGTATGCCTGAAGTACGGACGGGTATTGCACTGCATGCCGGGCATGGCCAGTTGCGCCTACGGGATCGTTGGCGTTTAGCAAAGCAATTGCAACAGACAGGCTATGACTGGGCGATTACGTTACCGCGTTCATTTAAATCTGCGCTAGTGCCGTTTTGGGCGGGTATCTCCAAACGCACGGGCTATCGCGGCGAATATCGTTATGGGCTGCTTAACGATATTCGAACCATGCATGCCGAGCTGGATCAGACCGTAAAGCGTTTTGTGGCTTTAGGCTTAGACAAGGCATCCATGCTAGATGATTTTAGCAAGCCACAACCGCGGTTACGCACGAGCATTGATAATACCGAAGCGGTTATTAAGCAGCTGGGGCTATCCAATGAAAAGCCCGCAGTCGCATTAATGCCTGGCGCTGAATACGGTCCTGCTAAACAATGGCCGTTAGACCATTTTGCTGAATTAGCCAAAGCGTTTGCTGATAAAGGTTGGCAGGTATGGATTTTAGGCTCGGCCAAAGACGCTGAGGCGGGTGAGCAAATTAAGCAGCTGTGTGGTGGGGTTGCAGATAATCTGTGTGGCCAAACAAAATTGCAGGATGCCATAGACCTGATTGGTAAAGCTAAGCTAGCGGTTAGTAATGATTCAGGATTGATGCATATTGCCGCAGCCGTTGCTTGCCCCTTGGTCGCAGTATACGGTTCTTCAAGCCCGGGGTTTACACCACCGCTTACTGAACAGGCGGCCATTCTTTATAAAGGTTTAGACTGTAGCCCATGTTTTAAAAGAGATTGTCCCTATGGGCATTATAACTGTTTGCATGAGATTACGGTTGAAGACGTGTTGACAGCCGGTATGCAGCAACTGGTTTGAGTCTGCTTGAGCCTTTAGTCGGCCAATACTGACTGATAAGCCTTGATTGTGTTTTGCGCGCACCGTTCCCAGGTAAATTGTTTGCTATGTTCAATAGCCGCTGATCGCTGTGTCTGCTTGCAAGCAAGTAGCTGGTCGATGCCACTGGCAATCGATGTCACATCGTAAGGGTCAACTAACACGCCATGCCCATTGCAAACTTCCGGGGCAGCCCCTTTGTTGCCAGCCAACACGGGTGTGCCGCAGGCCATGGCTTCTAAGATAGGAATACCAAAGCCTTCGTATAAGGTTGGAAACAACATGCCTTGTGCGCCAGAGTATAGTGCAGGCAGGTCAGCATCATCAGCGTAGCCAATAATTTTAACACGATCATCTAAACCCAATGAGTCGATCAGCTCTAGTGTAATATCACCTTTATAGCAGACAGAGCCGACCAGCACTAAGCTCACATCTTGCTTGCCATGACAGGCATTAAAGGCTTGCACTAGGCGGTCGGTATTTTTGCGTAAGGAAATATTGCCAACATAGATTAAATAATTATCTGGCAGCTGATATTTCTGTTTGGTTTTAGCAGTCTGTTGTTCATCCTGCGGTTGAAAGCAAGGCGCAATACCCAGGTGAGTTACATGAATCTTGTCAGCTTCAATATCCAGCAGGCGGATCATATCCTGCTTGGTGGATTCACTGACAGCGATAAACGCATCTGCTCTTTGTTTGATTTTTTGATACTTCTGAATGCGCTTTCTGCGAAAGCTCTCCGGGCAGAAATTAACATCATCATGCAGCAGTACAAACAAATCATGCATGGTAATCACTTTCTTGGTATGGCCAGGCCAACTCGGCAAGTAAGCATCGAGTGAGTGCAGAATATCATAGCGCTTTAATAAAGTGCCTAAGGCAGGCAGATAGTAATGTGAGTCTATGCTTGCAGAGCGGTATAAGTTTTTACGTTTTTTGTATTTGGAAATTTTTTGTACCAGATCCAGCGAGTCGTTATTAGCCAACTGCTGTTGTAGCGTGTGCATCAATGCCACACCGTAACGGGCAATGCCCGTTGGACGATTGCTGGTAATAGTACTGGTTTCTAGAGCAATACGCATAGATAGTGATTATTGTTGCTGTTGAGATAAAGGTAGCGCTTTGAGTAAGGCATCGAGTTGATGCTTAACATCGTCTGTACTGATGCAATCCATCACCTCAGCTGATCGCACCCGCTGACCCCAGCGCACATCTGAAACATGCTGCTTATTATACTTCAATAATGCTTCCGGGTACTTGTCAACAAGCCATTGTTCACTTAAATAAGGGCCGGTTCGGCGTGGGTTAGAGCTTGCGTACAAGCCAATCACTGGTAAACCAACCGCAGTTGCCATATGAGCAGGCCCTGTATCGGGCGAGATTAACACACTGCCCTGGGCTAAAACAGCGAGCATTTGCTTAAGATTGGTTTGGCCGACCAGATTCACTAGTGTGTGTTGGCATGCCTGCTCAATCGCGGCTGCCATCGCCCGCTCATTTTCAGCGGGGCCGCCTGTCAACACGACTTGCATACCATACTGTTGCTGGGCATAGTCAGCGATATAAGCATACTTCTGTGCTGACCAGTTGCGCCAATTTCTCAAGCGACTGCTGGAGCAGGGATTAATAATTAAACTTTTGCGTGTTGTGTCGAGTTGCTGCTGGGCGAACTGCTGGGCTTCGGTGGGAATAGGAATGTCCCATTGTAATTTTCTCTCAGTAATGCCCAAGGCTTGTAAAAAACCAAAAAAGCCATCGAGTACATGCGCTTGTGTTTCCGCTGCAATCTTTCGATTGGTAAATAGCCACTGATAATCGCGCGCGCGCTGCCGGTCAAAGCCTAATTTAATGGGGGCATTAATTAATAAGCTGATTAAGCTGGCGCGGCTGGCAGCCTGCATATGCAATAAAATATCAAATTGGCGAGATTTAAGCTGCTTATGCAAGGCAAAATAACTATTTAGGCCCTGAGACTTATCAAAAATGATAAACTCTACGCCTGGAATATCATCGACCAGGGTCGCTTCCAGCTTGCCAATAATCCAGGTGATATGGCAGTCAGGCCAGTTTGCTTGCAATGTGCGTAGCACAGGCAGCATATGCGTGACATCGCCGATGGCAGATAAGCGGATGATACAGATCGATTTTGGAGGCTTTGCAAAAAGGTTCATGAATACAATTCAACCGGCTGAACGCGTTATATCAAATCAACATATCCTATATGATGCGGCGGCAATCACCAAGATAAGTATCGACTGGTTTGATAGTCAATATTGGCAGCAACAAAATAAGCTATTGGGTAGTGCGCCTGGCAGGGGGACCAGTCATTTTTTTCGGCACGAGCAAACCGATTATGTGTTACGCCATTACCATCGTGGCGGCATGGTTGCCCGTCTGCTGCAGGATCGATATCTTTATACTGGTTTGCAGGCCAGTCGGGCATGGCGCGAGTGGTACTTATTAATGCAAATGCATGCCCAGGGGCTGCCAGTACCCGCACCTGCCGCGGCCCGAGTGATCCGGCAGGGCGCTTTTTACCGAGCGGACCTGATTACCGTCAAAGTCACCGCGGCCACCTCCCTGGCGCAATGCTTAACTGAAGCTGGGCTGAGCGATAGCGTCTGGCGGGCAATGGGCCAGACAGTACGCCGCTTCCATGATGCAGGCATCTACCACGCTGACTTAAACGCGCATAATATTCTGTTATGTGCTGAAAATGAGGCGCCCAAGGTGTATGTCATCGATTTTGATCGGGGGCAGCAGCAACAATCGCCAATCGCCCGCTTTGCCCCTAATTTGGCGCGCTTGCAGCGATCACTGAATAAGCTCAAACGGCTCACGCCAGGGTTGTGTTTTGAGCCTGCCAATTGGCAACAATTTATGGCAGCTTATGCTGGCAAGCCATGCGATAATTCATATGACAATCGGCCTGATAAAGGTCGTGAATAAGCGAAGGTAGGTGTAAATGAAGGTATTATCCTTAGACTATATCAGGCAAAACATACAGCATTCTATCGAGATTAAGCAGCAAATCCTGCAAGACCAGGCGCTGTTGGAAGCGATTTTGACGGTAGCTGAAGTCTGTGTGGCGGCGCTGGAAAAAGGCAACAAACTTTTGTTAGCCGGTAATGGCGGAAGTGCAGGTGATGCACAGCATTTAGCTGCTGAGCTGGTTGGCCGTTTCGAGCTGGATCGCCCGGGTGTGCCCGCAATTGCACTGACCACCGATAGTTCCATGATGACCTCCATTAGTAACGACTATGGTTATGAGTATGTTTTTGCTCGCCAGTTGCAGGCGCAGGCGAGTGCCGGCGATGTTTTTATTGGCATCTCAACCTCAGGCGGCTCCAAAAATATAGTGCGGGCGATGGAAGCTGCCAAAGCCGCTAATGTCACCAGTGTTGGCTTAATCGGCGATAGCGGTATTATGCAGGAGCTGAGTGATTATTGTCTGCGAGTCCCGGCAAACAATACTGCCCGTATTCAGGAGAGTCATATTATGCTGGGGCATATACTCTGCGGCTGTATTGAGTCCAGCCTATTCCCATCTAAGTAAATACCTTGCTATGCCAAGAGCTGCTTTTCTGGATCGTGATGGTGTTATCAACAAAGATAGTGGTTATATCGATAAAATTGCCGACTTTGAGTTTATCGATGGAGTCTTTGAAGCCTGTCGTGTACTCAACAGTCAGGGTTACGAAATTGTCATAGTGACTAACCAATCGGGTATTGGTCGCGGATATTTTAGTGACGCTGACTTTCAAAAGCTCAATCAGTGGATGTTGACAGAATTTTCGACACGTGGCGTATCGATAAGAGATGTCTATTATTGCCCCTATCACCCGCAAGGCTTGGGTAAATATAGGTGCGAATCTCCTTATCGTAAGCCAAATCCGCAAATGTTGCTTGATGCGGCAGCGCAATATGCGCTAGATTTGCCTGCCTCATTTATGGTGGGTGATCGAGCCAGAGATATACAGGCAGGTCAGGCGGCAGGCGTTGGTCGTTGCTTTTGGATTCGGGAGACAGCAGCGGCTGACAGTGAGGAAATTATTGATGATATGTCGAATGTCATGGTTTACCCGTCTTTATGGGCGATGGTAGAGCGCGAATTTTTATAACACAGTAATAAGCGTGTGAGATAATAGCGGGCAATGAGGCAATAGTGAAAACATTGAAGGTATAGGATAGATATGAAAATAACAATTTTCGGTAGTGGTTATGTGGGCTTAGTGACAGGCGCTTGTTTAGCGCAAGCAGGAAACTCAGTACTATGTGTAGACATTGATGAGAATAAAGTTAAACGACTCAAGCAAGGTGAAATCCCTATTTATGAGCCAGGCTTAGACAAGCTGGTACATGAAAATCAGGCGGGTGGACGTTTAGATTTCACCACTGATATTGCACAAGGTGTCGCGCATGGAACCTTTCAATTTATTGCTGTAGGTACTCCACCGGATGAAGATGGCTCGGCGGATTTGCAATATGTGTTAGCTGTTGCTGAAAGTATTGGTACACATATTAAGGACTACAGGGTTGTAATTAACAAGTCGACAGTACCTGTTGGTACTGCTGATAAAGTCCGTAATAAAATTGACGAAGTCTTACAGCAGCGTGGCGAAACTGTGGAGTTTGATGTTGTATCAAACCCAGAGTTTTTAAAAGAAGGTGCGGCTGTATCCGATTTCACTAAACCTGATCGGATTATTGTTGGTACTTCCAGCGATAAAGCGACTGACTACATGAAACGACTTTATATGCCGTTTAACCGTAATCACGATCGTTTGTTAGTTATGGATGTACGCTCTGCAGAGCTAACCAAATACGCTGCCAATGCAATGTTAGCGACAAAGATCAGTTTTATGAATGAGTTGGCTAATTTGGCCGAGCGTTTGGGCGCTGATATTGAGCGTATTCGTGTTGGTATCGGTTCAGACCCACGCATCGGTTATCACTTTATCTATCCAGGCTGTGGTTATGGTGGCTCTTGTTTTCCAAAAGATGTGAAAGCATTGGCTCGCACAGCAGCAGAAGTGGACTGGGATGCAAAAATTCTCAATGCGGTTGAAGATGTTAATGAGCGTCAAAAAAGCTGGTTGTTTAACCGTCTAAGCCAGCACTTCGGTGGTGACTTAAAAGGCAAGCAGGTGTGTGTTTGGGGCTTGGCATTTAAGCCGAATACCGATGATATGCGTGAAGCACCAAGTCGTGTATTGCTCGAAGCCTTATGGGAAGCCGGTGCAAGTGTTGTGGCATTTGATCCAGTGGCAATGGAAGAGGCACAGCGTCTTTACCAGGGTCGTAACGATTTGAAATTTGTTGATCTGGCGTATGAAGGTTTGCAAGGGTCTGATGCTTTGGTGATTTGTACCGAGTGGGAACAGTTTAGAAGCCCTGATTTTGATCGGATTAAATCATCACTTAAACAGCCTGTGATTATCGATGGACGTAACTTATATGATCCAGAGATTATGTCAGCTGATGGCTTTAAGTACTATGCAGTGGGGCGTCCGCACCCAACAGCATAAACTACATTTGTTGTAAGCTGTTATTTAAAAGCCGCTCGATGCCATTACGTGTCGAGCGGCTTTTTTATTACCTTATTTTAGAATTAAGTTGCTATGCGGGATGCTCAACTAAGTTAGCTATGGCAAGAAGGTTATGGTTATGTAAGACATTCTATGTCGTTCCCACGAAAACGGGAATCCAGAGATGTTTAGTAAAAATATAATGCGTTTGTTTAGTCAATAATGTTTAAATTAATCAATAGCATTAAATAACGCATTGCAACATCCTCTTGTTGATGTATTAGCGCTAATGCTTTTTGCCCCATCTGTTGTAACTGATCAGTATCATCAAGCAGCGCCCGCAACACGCTCTCTAGCGCATAACGGTCAGTCACTTGTAGCAAGGCGCCGCAATTTAAAAGATCTTGTGTTTCTTCAGCAAAGTTATACATATGCATGCCAGTCAGAATAGCTTTGCCAAAGCGGGCAGGCTCTAAAACATTTTGTCCGCCGCGGGGGATTAATGAGCCGCCAATAAATACCAGCTCGGCATGGGGCATAAAAGTACTGAGTTCACCCAAGGTATCGAGAAGGTAAATATCAGTATGCTCGGTGACGCTATCCTGTTGACTGCGCAGCGCGATGTTAAAACCTAGAGTGCTTAGTTGCTGTTGAATACGTTCGCGTCGTTCTGGGTGACGTGGGGCAATCAGTAACAACATGTTTTGTTTAGCAAAATCTTTTTGCAGCGCCTGCCATGCTGTCGCTAATTGCAATTCCTCGTCATCATGGGTCGAGGCGGCTAATATAAAAGGTCTTGCCAATGGCGGAGTAGTGTTGGTTTTTTCTGTTGTATTGCTGGCGTATTTTATATTGCCGACCCGTTGCACCTGTGACGGGTGGGCGCCAAGTGTTAAAAAGTTATCAGCATCATTTTGTGAGCGCGCTAAAATGGCGGTAAGTTGTTGCAAACTTTGCTCAATAATAGGTTTGAACCAAGCGGGTGCTTGTAGAGTTTTTTGCGAGATGCGGCCGTTGATAATGACTATCGGTATATTTTCCCCATAACAAAGTCGGTATAGGTTTGGCCATATTTCTGTTTCAATAAGTAGAAGTGCTTTGGGTTGTATTTTTTTTAAAAAGCGCCTAATAGCAAAGCCAAAGTCAAAGGGTAAAAAACATAATTGTATGTGAGAGTGATTAGCGAACTGTTGTTGCAAGCGTCGATAAGCGGTTGCGGTATTGCAGCTAAGCAAAAGCGTTTTAGTGCTTGGTCTGTTACTTAATAAATTAATCAAAGGTAATGCTGCATTGACTTCGCCAACAGAAGCCGCATGTAACCAGACTGGTGATTCTGTTGGTGTTGGGTAAGCGAAACCTAAGCGCTGTTGCATAAACTGCCAGCCACCCTGGCGTCGCTTGCATTCGTAGCAGAGTAGCAAGATCAGTACAGGGCTGAAAAAATAGAGAAAAAAGCGATAAAGAAATAATTTCATCGTTGTCTAGTAGCGCTGTGGCTTGCCATCAGGTTGATGCCGAAAGCGCTTATGAGCCCAAAGATACTGCGCTGGCATGACACGTACAGCATTTTCAATCGCCTGGTTGACTTGAGTGGTATCGACAAGGTCATCACCGCGAGGAAAGTTTTCTAAAGGTGCGCTGATAACCAGCTTGTAGCCCTGACCATTAGGTAGACGATAAGGGAAAAAGGGAATCACCACTGCATTGGCGAACTTTGCGATACGCGCAGTAGCGGTTAAAGTAATGGCCGGAGTACCAAAGAAAGGTGCAAAAACAGTATCGTCATGACCAAAGTTCTGATCGGGTGCATACCAGGTAGTAATGTGATTTTTTAAATTGCGTAACAGTTGGCGAGATTGCTTGCGGGGGACCATTTCATGATAGAAACGGTTGCGATGGTATAGCATCACATGCTCAAAGAGCTTATTTTTTGCGGGCTTATACATGGCTTGAAAAGAGGTTTCAAAGGCCAGCAGGCGCGCACCAATTTCAGTGCTGGCCATATGGCCGCTGAGTAATAGAATCGGCTGGCCATTTTTCTGTGCTTGCTGAATATATTCAAGACCTTCAATTTGATACAGCTTGCGCAGCTTATTCTCAGCGCCCCACCAGGCCAGGGCGGTTTCCATTACGGTAATACCCAGGGCGCGAAAGCACTCGCGACTCAAAGACTGCCGTGTTTGCTCATCACGTTCAGGAAAGCAAAGCTGCAGATTGATATCCACGATACGGCGGCGACTGGGCAGGATAAAATAAGCCAGCATGCCTAAGCCACTGCCCAGCAGCAGTAACAGACGGTAGGGTAAGAGTGCGAATAGGCGCATAATCCCCAGTAATAGCCAGGTGGGCCAATAGCGGGGGGCAAAAAACGCTGATGGTATGCTTGCGCGATTTGAATTGCTTGCTGTCATGCACGCAAGCATACCAGATTTTATAGTGGCTATTGTAGCCAGCGATTCACCGCTTCTAAATCAGTCACGCTCAGATTGCCTGCAGCTTGCTTGAGCCTAAGCACATTTAGTACATAGTCATAGCGGGTTTGGGCGTAATCGCGTCTGGCAGCAAAGGTATTGCGTAAGGAAATAAGCACTTCAACCGAGTTACGAGTGCCGACCTCAAAGCCTGCCTCTGTCGCTTCATAGGCTGCCTGACTGGAAGCCAGTGCTTGTTTAAGCGCTTTAACACGACTGATATCAGCGACCACACTTTGGTAGGCGTTGCGGGTTTGTTGAATAACCTGGCGGCGAGTAGCTTCCAGGTTGTCTCTGGCCGCATCGCGTTGATAGATGGCTTGTTTAATACGAGAGTGGGTTGCGCCGCCTTGGAAGATTGGGATATTTAATTGTACGCCAATATTGGTGTCATCAATTTCCGTTGATGCCAGTGAGTTAATATTATTTGTCGTATCGGTTAACCCTTTGGACGCTCGTAGTTGCAGCGTAGGGTAACGGCCACTGCTACGTTGAATGCCGACTTCCCGTTGAGCGGCATCACGGTCAAATTGCGCTGATAGCAAACTTAAGTTTTCGGCTAGAGCTTTTTCAACCCATTGTTGCTTGTTAGCTGGTTCTGGAAGTATTAAAGGCAGCTTTTCACTTAAGGCTTTAAGTTGTTGTTCGTGTTGATTGGTGATTGTCCAAAGTGCTTCACGGGCAGCCGATAAGCTATTACGGGCTTGGATTTCCGAGGCGACAGCCTGGTCAAATTCGGCCTGGGACTCTTTGACATCGGTAATGGCAATCAAGCCAACATCAAAGCGTTGCTTGGCTTGCTCTAACTGTTGCTCAACACTGGTTTTTTCTGCTTTGGCAAACTCTAAGTTATCAGCTGCGGCGAGCACATTAAAATAAGCTTCAGCAACCCGCACGATAAGGTCTTGTCGTGCAGCATTATAAGTGGCTTCCGCGCTGGCAACATTTACGTTAGCTTGTTTCAACCGTAGCCATAAAGAGTGGTCGTATAAGGTCTGTGTCAATACGAGATTAAAGTTAAAACGGTCGATATCGGCACAACTGTTAGGTACGTTGGGTGTGCAAAAATTGCTATCCAGAGTGCCATCGCCATCGATATCTCTGGGTGCTTCGTTGTTAGCAGGTTCTGTGACAACAGAAGACTGACTAACGGTAGCGTTTAGCTGAGGTAGCAAGGCCGCACGGTTAAGCGGGACGGATTGTTTTGCTGAGTAATATTCCGAGGCGGCAGCACGTATTTGCGCATCAGCTCTCTCGGCCAGTTTGTAAACATCCATCAAGTTGGCAGCCAGCAGTGGTTGACTTAGCAAGGTTAGTAATAAGGTAAGCCCTGAGCTTATAGATAATCGATTTTTTATCATGATGTTCTTTATAGTCGTGTTGTCAGTTAGAGAGTAAAACTAGTAGCGTGGCATAGCCGGTTCTACCTGAGTCGCCCAGGCATCAATACCACCGGTTAAGTTTGTTATATCACTAAAGCCATTATTTTCTAAGAATAAAGCAACTTGCATACTGCGCATACCATGGTGACAAATCACCACAATCGCCTGTTCTTCATCCAGCTCTTGTAATCGCTGTTGTATTTCCCCCATGGGTATCAGCGTCGAGTTATTGATATGACAAATCTCATGTTCAAAAGGTTCGCGTACATCAAGCAATAGAGGGTGTTGTTCCACAGGGGTTTGTGACAGCAATGTTTGTAGTTGCTCGGGGGTAATCGTTTGCATGGTTTTCTTTAATGGTTAGAAGTCAAAAGTTTTTGGAAAGCTGGCATTGACCAAAGGTGGAATACTGGTTTCAAATAAGCTTTCCTGTGCCCATTGATCATCGGCAGTGCGTGTTATAAGCCAGGCTTCCATAATAGGCTTGTTGGGTGAGCCAATAATCACAAACAAGCGGCCTCCCATGGCCAGGGCTGTTTTATAGTTTTCCGGAATGCTGGGTAAGGAGCCGGTAATGGCGATCACATCGTATTTATGCAGTCGCTCCCAGCCGCCAACCGCATCACCACTGCTGAGTGTCACATTATCGATACCGTGAGCACCTAACTTGTGCCTCGCCTGGTCAGTAAAGCCAGGGTGGATATCAACACTATAGACATGCTCTGCCAATTGCGCCAGGCAGGCAGTAAGATAGCCGCTGCCTGTACCCACTTCCAGGACTACATCGGTGCTTTGTACATTCAAAGCCTGTAATAAGCGCCCTTCAACATTAGGGTGCATCATCACCTGCTGGTGATCGAGGGGGATATGGGTGTCTGCGAATGCCAGGGCTTTGTATTCAGCGGGCACAAAGTCTTCTCTGGGGGTTTGTAGAATCACATCCAAAACATGCTGGTCCAGTACTTCCCAGGGACGGATTTGTTGTTCAACCATGTTAAAGCGTGCTTGCTCATAGTTCATGGTAATGCCCTTCTTTGAGTATCCATAGTGGCGTTAAATAGCATTCTAGCATGCCAAGTGACAGCCACAAGCGTTAAGCACCAGCATGACTGCCCGATAGCTGATTCTGGTTGCAAAGTGATGACAAATTCCCTACCCTGCAACCTAAAGCTAGGGGAACCGGGCCTGTTGGGTCGCGGTTGAGAAACCAACCCTTTGAACCTGAACCGGCTAATACCGGCGGAGGGAAGCATATGTTGCAGCCTGCACAAGCCTGGCTCGAATGATAGCAACATATTGCGATAAACCTCCCACCGTATAACCGATTATAAGCCCCGATTTTGAAGGAGCCTGGGTATTATGAGCGCCATTCCACAAGATTTTATTCGTAAAACAGCAGAATTGTCTGCTGATGTAACCTTACCAATCCCTGGGTCAAAAAAACGTTATATTCAGGGCAGTCAGCCCGATATTCGGGTACCTATCCGTGAAATAGCTTGTTCACCGACAGCGGCCAGCTTTGGTGAGGAAGAAAACCCGCCAATTCCGGTTTATGATACCTCTGGCCCCTATACCGATCCCGATATTGAGGTCGATCTGCTCAAAGGTTTGGCGCCCCTGCGGGAAAACTGGATCAATCGCCGTCAGGATACCGAAGAGCTGACGGGCCCCAGCTCAGACTATGGTCAGTCGCGTCAGTCGGACCCGGCCCTGGCACATTTACGTTTCGAACATCTACGTAATCCACGCAGGGCCAAAGCCGGTGGCAATGTGAGTCAGATGCATTATGCCAGGGCTGGCATTATTACCCCTGAGATGGAATTTGTTGCCATTCGTGAATCGATGCGTTTGCAAGAGCTGCGAGCCGACCCGCGCTATAGCAATCTGTTGCAGCAGCACAAGGGCCAGCACTTTGGTGCGCAGCTACCTGAGGAAATTACCCCAGAGTTTGTCCGGCAGGAAATCGCGGCGGGTCGCGCCATTATTCCGGCCAATATCAATCACCCTGAGTTAGAGCCCATGATTATTGGCCGCAACTTTCTGGTTAAGATCAATACCAATATCGGTAATTCTGCGGTGACCTCCAGTGTGGCCGAAGAAGTTGAGAAAATGGTGTGGTCGACCCGCTGGGGCGGCGATACCGTGATGGACCTGTCCACCGGCAAGCATATTCATGAAACTCGCGAGTGGATTTTGCGTAATTCGCCAGTGCCTATCGGTACAGTGCCTATCTATCAGGCATTGGAAAAAGTCAACGGGCGTGCCGAAGAGCTGACTTGGGAAATGTTCCGCGACACCTTGATCGAGCAGGCTGAGCAAGGCGTGGATTATTTTACGATTCATGCTGGCGTGCGTCTGGCCTATGTGCCATTAACCGCCAAGCGTGTCACCGGTATAGTCTCACGTGGTGGCTCGATTATGGCGAAATGGTGTTTGGCGCACCATAAAGAAAACTTTCTCTATACGCACTTCGAAGAAATTTGCGAGATTATGAAAGCCTATGATGTCTCGTTTTCATTAGGCGATGGTCTGCGCCCCGGTTCAATTGCTGATGCGAATGATGAAGCCCAGTTTGGTGAGCTGGAAACCTTAGGTGAGCTGACCAAAATTGCCTGGGAGCACGATGTGCAAGTGATGATCGAAGGGCCTGGGCATGTGCCAATGCAATTGATCAAAGAAAATATGGATAAGCAATTACGCGATTGTTATGCAGCACCTTTCTATACCCTGGGGCCATTAACAACCGATATTGCCCCCGGCTATGACCATATCACCTCAGCGATTGGGGCGGCGCAAATTGGCTGGTATGGCACTGCCATGCTTTGTTATGTCACGCCAAAAGAACACTTAGGTCTACCCAATAAACAAGATGTGCGTGACGGCATTATTACCTACAAAATTGCCGCGCATGCGGCTGATTTAGGAAAAGGGCATCCCGGTGCGCAGTTACGTGATAATGCCTTATCGAAAGCGCGCTTTGAATTTCGCTGGGAAGACCAGTTCAACCTCAGTCTGGACCCTGAGAAAGCGCGGGAATTTCATGATGAAACACTGCCCAAAGACTCAGCGAAGGTGGCGCACTTTTGTTCTATGTGTGGCCCCCACTTCTGCTCGATGAAAATAACCCAAGATGTCCGGGATTATGCAGCCTCCAAAGGGATTGGTGATATTAAAGTGGCGGTGGATACCGGCATGAGCGAGAAGGCCAAAGAGTTTCAGGCGAAAGGTGTCGAGATTTACCATAAAGAGTAAATTAGGCACAGACAAAGACATAAAGCAGGGCAGTTTCACCTTATAAGGTAATACACTGTAAAAATACCCTGGTGCAACTGCCCCTGCCGCCTGCTTTGGGTTATGATGCAGGCAGCAAGTCAACGGTAGCCGACGTCGAATATATTTAAGGGCCCCCAATTTATACGGAACACAGCATGCCGCTATTAGCCGATCTGCTCACTGAGCTACAGGAATTTCTCAACCGATTATCGATGTGGGATTTGGTTATTATATCGATAAACGTATTGTTGTTGATCTTTGCGCAAAACATTCTCAAAGCGCTCTCCAAACCTGCCACACAAACTGAAAAGCAGTTTAAGCTAAAAGTAAATACCTTTCGTGCTTTAAACCTGTTAATCATATGTGTGCTGGCCTATCAGCGCATGTTTTCAGAAATGAATATTAAAAGCTATGGCTTTAAAGTGATTTCCATTTTAATGCTGATTTACATGGCGTATCTGTTTCTGCATATCATTAATCATTTTATCGGGCGGCACTATGGCCGGGTACGTGAAATAAATGGCGAGAAGCGCACAATCGAAACTTACCAGAGCCGCATGCTGAGTATTATTGTCAACGTTTTTGTATTTATTATTGTTTTGCTGTCGGTGGTGAAGATCTTAGGCTTTGATAGCTTATTGGAAGCCGGTGGTGTCTTAGGTGTTATTGGGGTTTTCTTGGCGTTGACGCAAGCCTCATGGGCACCGGATATCGTCAGTGGTTTGATTATTTTAAATAGCGGTATGGTCGAAGAGGGTGATGTGATCGAATTACCCGGCGTTGATGGTTGTTTGGGCGTGGTGTTTAAAACCAAAGTCTTTCATACTGAGATTTTAAACCTGGTTAATAACCACCGTATTATGTTTAAAAATGCCAAGCTGCGTGAACAAACCATTCATAACTTATCTAAGTTTGCCTCAGCCAAAGGTTTGCGCGAAAGGTTGCTCTTTAAAATTGGTTACGATACTGATGAAGAGCGTGTAAAAGCTTTTTTCAACAAAGCGTTTGAAGTCGCTGTGCAAGATCCCGATGTGGTGCTGGAAGAGCGTTGGCCATTAGAGGTTGGTGTAGAGGACACCGGCGATCATGCGGTGCTCTGGAGTGTGTACTATTACACCAAAGATGTTAGGCGGCTGCTGAGAACACGTCAATTAATGCGTGAGTTAATTTTAAAGCTATCCAAAGAAGAGGGCTTAGAACTGCAAACACCCTTACAACACGTTCTGCTCGATGATAGTAGCCTGACAGCACCTGTTGTGAATGTGCAGCCTTCTATGTGAGCACAGCAAACCAAAATAATAGAGAGAATATACTATGTCAGGCTATGTTCAGTTTAATGCGTTGAGTTTTTTGTTGCGCTGGGTGTTCGCGTTAGTGCTGGTATTTGCCAGTTATAACCCCAGTGGCTATTCCTACTATCATTGGGTTGGCGCTGGTTTGCAAGACATGCTACCGGCTAAAATATTTTTAGGGGTTGTGCTGTTAATCGGCTGGGTTATTTACTTTCGGGCTGCCTGGAACTCGCTAGGCGTGATCGGTTTAATATTAGCCAGTGCTTTTTTTGGTACACTCATCTGGATGATTATCAGCTGGGGTGTTATCCCGGCTGATAGTCCGGCAATGATCACCTATATAGCCGAAGTGGCGCTGTCTGCCGTATTGGCCACGGGCATGTCCTGGTCGCATATTCGACGCCGATTGTCTGGCCAGGTAGATACTGACGAAATTGAACGCTAGCATCGCATACTAAAATTTTAACAATAACAGCCGATAATAAACTATGACGACCAATAATGATAAAGTGGATGCGCTGGTTTCCCCAACTGCCAGCTTGAATGTGTTATCGCAACATGAAGTCATTATGTTGCGCGATGCCCATGATGGCGGTTTAAAAGACCTGTTTCGCCGTTGTTCGCTGGCGGTATTAAACTGCGATAAAGAGACCGATGACACATTGCAACTATTAGCTGACTATGCTGATTTTGATGTAGTGGTAGTACAGCAGGACCGTGGTGTCAGGCTTGAAGTGGTTAAAGCGCCAGGCAGTGCTTTTGTCGATGGCAAAATGATACTGGGTGTGCGCGAGCACCTGTTTTCAGTATTGCGCGATATTCTTTATGTCAACAGCCAGTTAGAGTCGCATGGTTTAGACTTAAATACCAGCGATGGTTTAACCAACTTCGTGTTTCATATCTTGCGTAATACCGGTGTGTTGCAACGTAGCAAGCTTTGCGACATTATTGTCTGCTGGGGTGGTCACTCAATTAATCGTGTCGAATACGACTATACCAAAGAAGTCGGCTACCAGCTTGGCCTGCGCGAATTACATATCTGCACAGGGTGTGGTCCGGGTGCCATGAAAGGTCCGATGAAAGGTGCTGCCATTGGCCACCTTAAACAGCGCATGCAAGACGGTCGTTACATTGGCTTGACCGAGCCTGGTATTATTGCCTCTGAGTCACCTAACCCGGTTGTGAATGAATTAATTATTATGCCCGATATCGAAAAGCGCCTGGAAGCCTTTGTGCGTTTAGGGCATGGTGTTGTGGTGTTCCCGGGTGGTGCTGGTACTGCAGAAGAAATTTTGTTTTTATTAGGTGTCTTGTTGCACCCAGATAATGCCAGCGTGCCGTTTCCATTTGTATTGACCGGCCCAAAAGAGAGCGCTGACTACTTTAAGCAAATCGATGAATTTGTTACCTCCATTTTAGGTGAACAAGTCAGAGCGTTTTATCAAGTCATTATTGATGATCCAGAACAGGTCGCTGCGGTCATGGCCAAAGGTGTAGAAGACGTATTTGAGTTTCGTCGTAAACATTCCGATGCTTATTATTATAACTGGCGCCTGAGAATTGGCGATGATTTTCAAGTGCCATTCGAGCCCACGCATGAAAACATGGCGGCACTCGAATTGCGTGAAAATATGGATAACTATACGCTGGCCTGCAACTTGCGTCGCGTATTCTCGGGTATTGTTGCCGGTAATGTTAAAGAGTCTGGTATACGGCATGTGCAGGAACGTGGTCCTTTTAAATTAAAAGGCGATAAAAGCATTATGGATCGTATGGATAAACTGCTGGAGGCTTTTGTGGATCAGCAGCGAATGAAATTGCCAGGGCAGACGTATGTGCCTTGTTATGCCTTAGAGAAGTAAATTGAAAACGGTTGTATAGTTCAAAGAGTACGGCAAATAGCGAAAGTGCAATGCGAGGCTATTTGCCGTATAAGTTTTTATAGCGCAGTATATTGATATCTTTACATAAATAAAAAATTATCTTTATTCAAAAGTAACATAATACTGATGTACTGTTGCCGTAGTGCACTTTTTAGCTTGAGGGCTATCACACATATTCTCAAAGCTAACGCAGATGTCGAGTTGGTGTGGGCTAGCGCTGCCACTGACTATAATGAAATTGTTATCAGCGTCTTTGGTATGCGTGTTCTGCTCGACTTCCCAAATATATGTTGCATTATTCAAGTGAATGCCATCGATGCTGACTTTGTGTACGCCGAATTCATTCGGTACTTTGCTAGCAGTAAAGCTAGCCTCTTCGAAAAGAATGGGGCATGATTTGATTTCCACATTATCAATGCAAAGCGTGTGTGGCAGGTTATAGTCTAATGCCTGGCTACCAAACCAAAAATGCATTGACGCCGGGTTGTTAGCATTCGTATTAGTTTTGAATGTTGCCAAATGTTGTTGTGCTGGACCTTCAGGGATTATCTTGCCTTGCCATCCCATCTCTACATTGTTGCCATATACATTCGGTACGACAATAAACGAATCTTGATCAACTGCTGCATCCACTGCTACGTCATATTGCAGCACATAACTTGTATTGGGTGCAAGATCGATAATACTTGCTGTGGATAAACGCCGATCCCAGTGGTCGTCATTTTTGCCTGTCCAGCTTTCGATGCAGCGGCGGCCATTGACATAAACCGGGTCAGAGATTCTTTCATGGTTATTCTTACCCATTTTTTGCCATTGATAGACGTTTTCATCTTCCATGCCAGCATAAATCTGTGTGCCAAAAGGCAGTAAAAATATAAGTAATAAAAGTTTGTAAGATTTCATTATAAAGACCTTATATCACATTAAGTAAATTTTTCTTCAAAGTGAGAAGACTCTCCTTTGAAGTTCAGTTCTCCGGTGGGTCATCAAAGGCCGGTGAAATGTTCAAAAAATACGGCTTAAAACATCTGTAGTCACTACCTATGTTTAATTTTGTGCCGCTATGTGCTTTTTGGGGTCTTGGTCGTTAAAAACATGCTTGTGGGTAGACTAACAAAGCGATTTGTCTAAGGCTACCCGAAAAAAACAATAAGATTGATATTTGTTAACGTGATTATTGATAGTTTTTTTGCTAATTGATAAAAAGTAATTGTGGTGACTATTTGCGAGTCACTTTTTATGTTGGCTTGCTATTAATTAGTAATATTCTTTAACAATACTTAACAAAATAATTTTTTTTAGATTGTAAAGTCATCAAGGTTAAATATAGCAAAAGTTGTTGGGTTTTTTTATTGGATAATTTATCAATAGTTATTACTCGCTGTGGACGGGTTTTATTGTTATGTTTCAGCTTATGCTTGTTGGGTGATAATGTTGTTTTATACATGCTTGTTATGCCTTTCTCAGTTATGTATGACATATTTTATGTGTATGCATGTTGGGGTTATGGCAACCTATTAATTAATACAAGGGTGATTTTTATGTTTGGTAATAACATTAATAACAAGCAAATCAAGATACATATGCGATTATTAGTATTTATGGCTTTGTCATCTAATACTCTCTTCGCTTATGCGGGCATTGAAGACGATACCAGTGTTTTTTGGAATTTTATTGTTACAAACGAACATGGTGCTTTACCTGCGGGTGCTTCAACATCTGTGTATCGTAAAACTGTGCATGGGCGTAGCTGGCTTTGTGGGCAAGTGTCAGTGGGTAGTACGGCGGCGAGAATACATAGGATGGCATTGGTCTCACGGCCTATAAGGAAGCCAGAGCACCCGGGCAGTCATAAGCGTTATCGATTAGCGTTTAATATGATGCGCGGAAATACTGAGATTCAGCATGAACCGGATCCACTGGCTCCAGAAATAACAATGACCGCGCAATTTAAAGTGATGGGGATAGGCATGCCTGCTGATCCGCAAGTAGAATATTTGCCGCTGTCAAACACATCAGTGGCTAACCCCAATATGAGGTTTGTGGAACAGGTTTTTATCGATACTAGCCCAAACTTTGGCAGTGTTCACTTTGATCTCAATCCACAGGGCTTAGTTCATTCGTGGCAAGACCATTCACATGAGTACTGTTTTGATAATGTACAGGTAGAACCTATGTACACGCTTGAAGACCAACTGGACTTAAATTGGCATAGCCATGGTTTGTATAATGAACATATCTCTGACCCACTTTATATTGAAGGGGCGCAATGTGTTGAGTCTTGGATAGGTGCGGGAGAGGCAGCAGAAGACCAGCAGTTATCCACTGGCCCTATGGTTTCGCTTAACCCCGGAAGGTATGTGCTTCGCATGCGTGCCTGGGTCGATAGCCCGCCCGAGAGTTTACTCCCAAATAATGGTGGGACTAACTTTACCCTTATTCACTACAAGCCACTGTTAACTGAAACGGCTAGTTTTAAAATTCTCTCAGAAAACCTAGACTTTGAAGATGGCAATCTGACGACTGAGAACATTGAGTACTATCCAGGAACTAATTCGGATAACGACTGGAGTACATCAATTCTCCTAGACAACGGTAGCTGGCGTTATACGCATCATGTAGAGGTGTTAAGCAGTGAGCCGTTTGGTATAAGTGTTGGTTTTAGCTTGCCTTATTTTGATCATAGCCACCCTTTCGCATTTCAGAAAATGCCTACAACTTTTTGCATGTATGATGTGGAGTTTGTTCCCGTTAATTACTAGTGCATAAAAGAGAGTCGTAATAAAAAAAGCGCGCCTACCTGCTAAGTCAGGCGGCGCGCTTTGGCAAAACAAAAAGTAAACGCAAACAGAGATCAGGCGCTTATGAACCTTCCCCCGGTGCTTCGCTGAAAAGCGCCATCTTGCCTTCTTTGCCATCAAATTCTTCGGCATCGGCAGGTGGATCAATTTTCACAGTAATATTGGGCCACATTTCCGCATACTTGGCGTTAAAGTCTACCCATTTATCAGTGTTTTCTTCGGTGTCAGGCAAAATTGCTTCGGCCGGGCACTCTGGCTCGCACACGCCGCAGTCAATACACTCATCTGGGTGGATCACCAGCATGTTTTCGCCTTCGTAAAAGCAATCAACTGGGCACACCTCAACACAATCAGTATATTTACATTTGATGCAATTCTCTGTCACTACATAGGTCATTAGTATTTACCTTTATTTCTGTACAATCTGGTCAATCTGCAGATATTGTCCATGGCAATAGAAAAACCGGCGGCAATATCTAAAAGCATATAAAACATGAGGGCTTTAGCGCCCTAGTCTGGCTTGGTATCCGTACTCAGGGTGACACGGATGCCATCGAGGTCGGGATTATAAGGGATTTGGCAGGATAATCGCGAGTTTTCTTGTAAATCTATTACCATATCAATGATTTCTTCCTCTTCGTCATTGGCTGGCGTGATTTTATCCAACCAGGCCTCATCCACATATACATGGCAGGTCGAACAGCTACAGCAGCCATAGCAGGCAGCCTTGATAGGCAGTTCAGCTTCGGCGATATTTTCCATCAACGATAGGCCTGTCTGAGCCTCAATCTGGTGCTCTACACCGTTTAAGTCAATAACAACGATTTTACCCATCTGAAGAAACCCCCAATTTATCATGTAAAGCAGTACTACTGGTTGTATAGCGAAAAATCAGCTTTTTGTCAGGGTACACATTGCGATAAGCCTGTTGGCTCATCAAAGCCGCTTCATGAAAGCCGGATAAAATTAGTTTGAGCTTGCCCGGATAGTGGCAGATATCACCAATGGCAAAAATACCCGGTGTGCTAGTCTCAAACTTTTCAGTATCTACCGTAATATGGTTTTCATGCAGGTTTAAGCCCCAATCTGCGATAGGTCCGAGCTTCATGGTCAAGCCATAAAAGGCCAGCAAGCTATCACAGCTAAGCGTTGCCTCGCCGGTTTTGCTTTTGATGGTTAATGCCTTGAGTTGACCGTTCTCACCCTGCAACTCGCTGATTTGACCAATGGCCAAGTCCATTGTGCCTTGTTCAACCAGCGTCCGCATCTTTGAGACCGAGTCGGGGGCGGCGCGAAACTGATCACGACGGTGTACCAGCGTAATATGTTCAGCCAGCGGCTGTAAGTTCAGTGCCCAGTCCAGGGCCGAATCACCACCACCGGCAATCACCAGGCGCTTCCCACTAAAGGCTGACATCTGGCGCACCGCATAAAAAAGCGAACCACCGGCTTCAAAGTCTTCAGCGCCGGGCAGGGCCAGTTTTTTCGGCATAAAGCTGCCTCCACCGGCGGCAATCACAATATTGGGTGCTGTTAGCACACTGCCTTCAGAGGTCGTTAAACGCCATTTATTATCAGCAGCTTTTTCAATTTTCTCGGCGACCTGACTTAAGTGAAACACCGGCTCAAAAGGCGCGCACTGTTTAAGCAAGCCATTGGTCAGCTGTTGCCCGGTGCAGCTAGGAATACCCGCAATATCATAGATAGGCTTTTCAGGATATAGCTCGGCACACTGTCCGCCGGGTTTATCCAATGCATCTACCAGATGGCAGCGCAAATCGAGTAAACCCGCTTCGAAGACGGCAAATAGGCCAACCGGTCCGGCACCAATAATAATGATGTCGGTCTCAACCTGGCTGCCCGCCTCAGCAATCTCGATCGGTGGCGCTGCCACCCCGCTAATATCCACCATAGCAAAAAGCCTTTATTGTTGTGCTAAAAAGTCTTTGAGTGCGGCGACACAGGCTTGGTTCTGCTCGCCAGTACCCACAGTAATACGCAAGGCATCTGGCAACTGATAACCAGCCACCGGTCGTACAATAATATGCTGCGCGGATAAATAAGCCTGTGCTGCCTGGCACTGCTCGACACTATGAAAACGTAGCAGCACAAAGTTGCCCGCGCTCGGTACCGCAATGAGCCCTAACTCAGTCAATGCCTGGCTTAACCAAGGCAGCCATTGCTGATTATGCGCCAGTGCTTGTTCGATATGGGCTGTATCGGCTAAGGCAGCAACACCGGCTTGTTGAGCTGGCATGGTGACATTAAAAGAGCCACCAATGCGGTCTAAGACATCGGCAACACTGCTTGGGCAATAAGCCCAGCCTAGGCGCAAGGCAGCTAAGCCATAAATCTTGGAGAAGGTGTGCAGTACCACAACATTGGCCGCGTTTTCCTCAACCAGCTCATGACCTGCACTGTAATCTGCGGCGGTCACATACTCTGCATAAGCTGAGTCAATCACCAACAAAATATGTTCAGGCAAGGCCTCGCGTAAGCGCCGCACTTCAGCTTGGCTGATATACGTACCGGTCGGGTTATTGGGGTTGGCCACAAACACAATGCGGGTTTTGTCGGTCACTGCGGCTAATAGCGCATCGACGTCGGTAGTGTAGTTGCGCTCAGCTGCCGTGACAGGTTTGGCGCCGGCAGCCAATGCGCAGATTGGGTACATAATAAAACCATACTGGCTATAGAGGATCTCATCGCCCGGGCCAGCATAGGCGCGGGCAACCAAATCGATCAGGCGCTCCGAGCCATTGCCACAAATAATCTGAGCCGCATTGAGCTGATAATGCGCAGCAATCGCCTCGCGTAATTGCTGGCTGCTGGCATCTGGATATTGATACAACTTGTCCGACATTGCTTGGAAGGCCGTTATTGCAGCCGGGCTGGCACCCAGCGGAGACTCATTTGACGCCAGATAAATGACTTTACTGGGGTCAATAGTATCTACGTTGCCTGGCACATAGGGCACAATGTCCATAATGCCGGGACGAACTTGAAGCTTAGACATAGTAACTTTATATATAGTGGCTAAAAATAAGTAAAATGTATTGTTTGTGCTGCTAGCAAGTGATCAGCAGCAGCGCTGCACTATAGAGCTGGCCCGTGATGAAATCAAGCGGCCAAATCGCTAGTTATCGGCGAATTTACAGTATTTTCCGTGTTCAATTGCGGATTTTAGCTTGCCATTTATCGCCAGGGAGGCCATGATTCGGCCTTTTTAAAATTTTCGGCCCTAAAATAGGGCATAATGCGGCGCATAAATAACACATAATATAAAGAAAGTGCCTAATAATCAAAGAGTTAGGGGATGTATAGTCGATGAAGATTGCCATACCAAAAGAACGTCGCGCGCATGAGCGACGGGTTGCCGCCACGCCAGATACAGTGAAGAAGTTTATTGGCCTGGGGTTTGAGGTGGTCGTAGAAGCGGATGCTGGCCTGCAGAGCAGTATTCCCGATGCGGACTACCAGGCAGCAGGTGCCACAGTGGTCGCGGATGCTGCTACTGCGGTCGCGGATGCTGACGTTATATTAAAGGTACAACGTCCGATTTTGGCCGATGAACAGGGCCAGGACGAGTTAGCGATGTACAAGCAGGGTGCCTTAGTGTTGGCAATTATGTCCCCTTACAGCCGTCCAGAGGCGATCGACGCCTATGCCAAAGCGGGCATTACTGCATTTGCGCTTGAATTTGTGCCACGTATTACCCGCGCGCAAAGCATGGATGTATTAAGCTCGCAAAGTAACTTAGCCGGTTACAAAGCCGTACTGGATGCCGCTGATGTGTATGATCGTGCCATGCCAATGATGATGACGGCCGCCGGTACCGTCGCGCCAGCACGTGTGATGGTGTTGGGTGCTGGTGTTGCTGGCTTGCAAGCCATTGCGACAGCCCGCCGCCTCGGTGCGATTGTCTCGGCTACCGATGTACGCCCAGCCGCCAAAGAACAGGTAGAAAGCTTAGGCGCTAAGTTTGTTATGGTCGAGAGCGAAGAAACCGCTGCGGCTGAAACCGCCGGTGGTTACGCCAAAGAAATGAGCGATGACTATAAGCGCAAGCAGGCCGAACTGGTTGCGGAGACCTTGAAAAAACAAGACATCGCGATTTGTACGGCACTGATCCCAGGTCGTCAGGCACCGACATTGATTAACGATGAAATGGTG
This sequence comes from Gammaproteobacteria bacterium, assembly GCA_965230615.1. GTDB lineage: Bacteria > Pseudomonadota > Gammaproteobacteria > HTCC5015 > HTCC5015. Next base: position 2,298,259 of record OZ246012.1, on the reverse strand, counting down.
CACAGCATGAAGCCAGGTTCGGTGATTATTGATTTAGCCGTAGAGCAAGGCGGTAACTGCACCTTATCCAAAGAGGGCGAAGTGGTTGATGTGAATGGCGTAAAAATTGTCGGTCACTACAATGTGCCAAGCCGCTTATCTGCCGATGCCAGTGCCTTGTATGCTAAAAACTTACTCAACCTGTTAACACCACTGGTTGATACAGAAAGCAAATCACTCAATATCGACTGGCAAGATGAAATTGTTGCCGCTATCACCTTAAGCCGTGATGGTAAAGTCGTGCACCCGGCATTTAATGCCGATGCAGCAGCCAATTCTAATTAAGGGGGCGTTATGGAATCACAATTTATTGCACAGTTATCTGTTTTCGTTTTAGCCATATTTGTCGGTTACTATGTGGTCTGGAGCGTGACACCTGCTTTGCACACACCCTTGATGGCAGTAACCAACGCGATCTCCAGTGTGATCATCGTCGGTGCACTGATTGCCGTTGGCCCTGAAGGGGTAAGCCTGTCAAAAATCCTTGGCTTTGTTGCGATGGTATTGGCAGCCGTTAATATTTTTGGTGGCTTTGCAGTGACGCAACGTATGCTTGCCATGTATAAAAAGAAAAAGTAAGCGGGGCACATTGTCATGACATCTTTAGCAGCAAATTTAACTGAGCTGGCCTATCTGGTTGCAGCAGTATTATTTATCCTCGCCTTACGCGGCTTATCTTCGCCGGAAACCTCACGCCAGGGTAATACCTTTGGTATGTTAGGTATGGCGATCGCTATTATCACAACAGTGGTGAGTCCGGAAGTCACATCTTATGGTTGGATTATTGGTGCGCTTGCCATTGGTGCGGTCATCGGTATCACCATTGCTTTGCGGATTCCAATGACAGCCATGCCACAATTAGTGGCGGCTTTTCATAGTCTGGTTGGTATGGCGGCAGTCTTAGTGGCCGCCGCAGCGTTTAGTAATCCGGAAGCTTTTCACCTGTTAAATGCCAACGGCGAAATTTTTATTCCTAGTCGTATTGAAATGGGCTTAGGCGTAGTGATTGGTGCGATTACTTTTTCAGGTTCAGTGATTGCCTTTAGCAAATTACAAGGCTTGGTCTCTGGTGCGCCCGTGGTCTTTCCAGGGCAACATGCCTTAAATGCTTTGGTCGGTTTGGTGATTATTGGTTTAATCGCCTACTTTTGTTTTGATCAGTCACCAACGGTGTTTTGGACCATGACCGCTTTGGCATTTGTGATTGGTGTGTTAATCATCATTCCAATCGGTGGTGCAGACATGCCAGTTGTTGTTTCCATGTTGAACTCGTATTCTGGTTGGGCCGCAGCGGGTATTGGTTTTACGCTACACAATAATGCCTTGATCATTACCGGTGCTCTGGTGGGTTCATCCGGTGCGATCCTGTCTTACATTATGTGTAAAGGCATGAACCGCTCATTTATCAGCGTGATTCTAGGTGGCTTCGGTGCTGAAGCTGGTGCTTCTGCTGCAAGTGGTAGCGGTGAAGAGCGTCCAGTGAAACAAGGCAGTGCGGACGATGCAGGCTTTATCATGAAAAACGCTGGCTCGGTGATTATCGTGCCAGGTTATGGTATGGCTGTGGCGCAAGCACAGCATGCCCTGCGTGAAATGGGTGATATGCTCAAAGCAGCAGGCGTAGAAGTCAAATACGCAATTCATCCTGTGGCAGGTCGTATGCCAGGTCATATGAATGTGTTATTGGCTGAAGCCAATGTGCCGTATGACGAAGTGTTTGAACTCGAAGACATTAACAACGACTTTCAAACCGCTGATGTAGCGTTTGTGATCGGCGCGAACGATGTTACCAACCCGGCAGCCAAGACTGACCCACAAAGCCCGATCTTTGGCATGCCGATTTTAGATGTCGAAAAAGCGCAAACCGTGTTATTTGTAAAGCGCAGTATGGCAACAGGCTATGCGGGTGTACAAAATGAGTTGTTCTTTAACGATAACACCATGATGCTATTTGGCGACGCCAAGAAAATGGTGGAAGATATTGTTAAGTCAATTGGCTAAAGCCTGACGTTAACAAGTTAGTTGTAAAAACGCCCCATTCAATGGGGCGTTTTTTTAGGGTGTTTTAGTTATTTTAAGGTCGTCTATCGGTGTGTCTGAAATCCACTCAACTTCAAAATAACTCAAGCGCCGCTCGGCAGCAATACGCCGGTCTCTATTGACCAGACTACCTGAGCTATCGTAAAACGGAAACGCAGGTGTTTTAAATGAGCGACGTCGATCAGCGCGGCGGCTACGACGTTCCTGTACGGCAGGTGTATGCATAATATGGCCCTTGTTGCTTCATCCATAGCAGCTATCGGCGAATATAGCCGTAACTTAAAAGTTTTGCGGAAATAGTGATAGCTGCTGCCGCGTGAAGAAGGTGGCTGACTCGGTTTGTGTATACCTTATATAAGGAGGGTTTGGGTGCCTAATCAAATTGCGCAACTGTCCGGGATATTACCAAACCCGTCATGCCCGACGCCGATCGGGCATCCAGCCGTGGTATTCTAAATGTTCACGACAGTTGTGAGACTGTGCAAGCATTTGAGACATAGTGCATTTTAAACAATACTCGCAGCAGTTGATTCAGAGTAGCGAGTCAATAGCGCCTGGATACCCAGACTTCGTTTTAAGTTTACTATTTAACAACAAGCCCCCATATTCTCTATACATAGGCTTGCCATTCCTTTTGTTATTTTTATTCCGAACAGTCGTGCAATTAAATTGAGCATGACATGTATTTTTGCGTTAGCTATGACATGCGTTTGTGAAGAACGATATTGATTTATGCCTGCCTCAAATTAAGCTTCTAGGCTTTTGTCCTAAATGAATATGAAAAAAATAAAATTACTTTTCATGTTTACAGTGCTATAAGCCTTTTCGCAAAAAACCTTGTTACAATACACACACATCAATAAATAATGGATGCGCATTATAAAGCGTATCAATGGGCTACATCATAACGGCTAATGATAAATATCAGCGGCAAAGCTTGTGATGATATAAAAAAGGCGATCGATACACGATATCTATCATGGTGAGGTATTCGCTTGCTGATAAATACGGCGGTAAAGGCCTGTCGAGGTTTCTATATATATAAAGGTATCTGCGCAAACGCCTTTTGCCTCTTTCGTCTATTGGCGAACACAATGGCGTGTTTGATATGAAGGCTAGCGCTTGCCGATAATGCAATGCTAGCGCTGAAGTGCTAAGGCCGTCACATTAGCACTCATGAAAGCATAAAAAGGGCGTATTTTTATTGAGCAAACCTTCAAAACTGGTAGAAATACTAGGTTTGAAACCCTATACTTTACAACAGTTTTAATCTTGGTTGGTTAAGCCTGTGTGGAGCACACAAGGGCTATAAAACGGGCTTAACAATATAAAACGTTTGTATGTCTCTGCAAAGGGGAGACAGCGGGCGGATATATAACAAAACAGAAATGTATTGTCAGTATGTCATTAGGATGCTGTTCGCCACTCTCTGGCACACAGTAGCCCGGCGGCTTATCGACAACATAACAAACATAACAAGGAATATCAGGGAGCGTTGTATCATGTCTTTTTCTCTTCCCATCGTATTGCAACGGGCAGTGTTTACCATTGCGGTTTTATTAATCAGTAACAGTAGCTTGGCAGCTGCAATGTGTATTGATGGCTTTTCCATTCGGCCCAAGCCTGGCAAAGTTCAGTTAAAATGGACGCATGTGCCCAATGCCGAATACGCTATTTTGCGTAGCGCACAACTGTCAGGGCCTTATGAAGTCATAGGGCATACCGACTCGACATTCTCAACCTACCTCGATGACACGGTTGCTTTACAGCAGCGGTATTATTATCAAATCAAACGTATAATCCCCGCGACAGCTGACTGCGTCTCAAATGTAATTGCAGTTTATACACCAAGCAGTCGCCGTGAACGCATCTATGATGTGCCTAATATTATTGGTTTGAATGAAGCCGAAGCGGAATTAGCATTAAGGCGTGGACGTTTTCTAATCGGTGACGTTGTGAGTGTAGCCGATGCTGCACCCGTGGGTACGATCATTATGGCAGACCCACCTGCAAAGAGCGTCGTACTGGTTCGCTCTGTTGTTAACATCGTTGTCTCTGCTGGCGCTGGTGGCCCACCGGCCAACCAAGCCCCCGATTGCCAACAGGCCGTGGCAAACCCCAATAATCTATGGCCACCCAATCATAAGTTTCAGTCGATTACTATCGACGGTGTGACTGACCCTGATAATGATTCGCTGACCATCAGTGTGCAATGTATTTTGCAGGATGAGCCTTTAAATGTGGATGGTGATGGCAATACCGAATACGATGGTAGCGGCATCGGTAACGCGACCGCCAAAGTGCGCCGCGAACGTCAGGGCGGCGGTAATGGCCGTGTTTACCATATCGACTTTACAGCAACAGATCCACAAGGTGCTAGCTGCCAGGGCAGTGTGACAACAGCGGTGCCAGCGGCCAACAATGGTCAAGCAGCAGTCGATGATGGCAGGCTTTATGTCTCTGTTGAAAATGAGAGTCATTGTAATATCACACCACCTGATAATAATGCGCCACAAATCACCAGCACGGCACCGCTGACTGCCGTGGCCACACAAGCCTATAGTTATCCGGTGCAAGCAAACGATGCTGATAATGATCCATTAACCTTTGCCTTATCAACAGCCCCGGCCGGTGCCAGTATTGATAGCCGCAGTGGTGTGATTAACTGGTTGCCTGCCGTGCAGCAAGTGGGTAATCAAGCGTTTACGGTCACCGTTAGCGATGGTAATGGCGGTAGTGATAGTCAAAGCTTTACCGTTGTGGTGGCACCTGCACCGAATACCGCGCCAAGCGCGAATGCTGCTGCCGTTGCAACCGATGAAGATACGGCGCTTGCCATTAACTTAACAGGCAGCGACCCAGAAGGGGATAGCTTAACGTTTAACCTGTTAACACAGCCTGCTAATGGTGTATTAAGCGGCACCGCGCCAAACGTAAGTTATACGCCCAATGCCAACTACAATGGCAACGACAGTTTTACCTTTAATGTCAATGATGGCCAGCTTGATTCCAACACAGCAACCGTGAGCATTGCTGTCAATGCGATCAACGATGCACCGACAGCCGATGCACAAACACTCAGTGTTGATGAAGACACGAGTTTCAGTATTACCTTAAGCGGCAGTTTGTGACTCAGTGTTGATGAAGACACGAGTTTCAGTATTACCTTAAGCGGCAGTGACACTGAGGGTGACACGTTAAGCTTTGCGCTTGTCAGTCAGCCAACAAATGGCAGCCTTAAGCGGTACACCACCGACGTTAAGTTATACACCGAATGCTAATTTCAATGGCAACGACAGCTTTACCTTTAGCGTCAACGACGGTGCGTTAGACTCCAATACCGCCAGCATTGCTATTACCGTGACGGCACAAAATGATGCGCCCGACTTTGCCAGTCAACCCCCGCAAACCACCTTGATTGTGGGGGATGTGTTTACCTATGCCGTGCAGCTCAATGATGTTGATGGCGATAGCCCAAGCCTGACCTTAAGCGCAGCGCCTGCGGGCATGCAGCTCGATAGTGGCAGCAATACCGTCAGTTGGGATACCGCAGCGGCGAATACTACTCCAGGCGATTATGCGGTAAGCCTGACCGCCAGCGATGCCAGCGGCGGCGTGAGTACACAACACTTTGTGCTAACCGTATTGCCGGATGGCCGTGCCATTAGTCATGAAGGCCGCGAGTTTTGGTTAACACCACTCACCAACTTCCTGCTTGAGAACTCATCACCACGGCCTGACTTCTTTATCTATCTGGTCTCACGCGAGGCAGACGCCAATGCCGTGATTAATATTCCCGCATTGAGCATTAACGACAGTGTTGCCCTGCCAGCCGGTCAGATCATTACCTACACTGTGCCCGCTGATCGCATGAATGCGCTGAGTATCGCCACGATTAATGCGATTCGTGTGAATGCCGGTATTCATATTACGGCCGATAACAATATTACCGTCTATGCACTCAATACCAAAACATCCACAACCGATGGCTTTCTGGCCTTACCGGTACGTGCTTTAGGGCAAGAGTACATTGTGAGTAGCTATACCGCCGTGGGAAATCAAGATGAAGGTTCTGTCTTTGCCGTCTTGGCCACACAAGACAATACCCAAGTGACCATCACCCCGACGATGGAAGTGGTCAATGATAACCAGTTTCCCGTCGCACCTGCCTTGGCGCATCCTGCACAGCAAGCCTATACCATTACCCTCAATACCGGTGATGTCTATCAGGTAGAATCGGATCATACACTGGTGCAAGACTTTACCGGCACACGCATTAACAGTAATCAGCCGGTTGTTGTGTATGGCAGCCATGCCTGTGGTCAATTGCCAGTGGCTTACAAAGACCGTGGCCCACGGCCTTATGGCGTTGATGTCGGTCCGCAAGATAGCCCACTGCCGTTTGGTTTTTGTGATCATCTGGTCGAACAACTGATGCCGCAAGCCAGCCTGGCGGCAGACTATATGACCTTACCACTCGCCGGTCGCCGCGGTGGCGACAGCTTCCGCGTTGTTGCGCCGTTTGATAATACTGATATTTACCTAAACGATGTGTTTGTTGCGACCATCGATGCCGGTGAGTTCTATGATTATATTACCGATCAAGCCAGTGTATTGCGTAGCTCCGAGCCAGTACAGTTAACCCAGTTTTCCAACGGTGATCAATACGATAACGGCTTTGGCAATACGATCTACGGCGACATTCCAGAGCGGCCGAATGTGACGGCCCGTTTTGCAGACCCGTTTATGGTATTGATTCCGCCAAGAGAGCAATACTTAAAGCAATACCAAATCAACACACCCGCGACCGGCTTTAGCGTCAACAGTGTGAATGTGATCGTACCGAACAGTGCCTTAGCCAGCGTTGCATTAAATGGGGTGAATATCCCTGCCGATCAATTCCAGGCCATTGCGGGTACCGCCTTTAGCGGTGCGCAGCTGCCGATTGCCGCAGGCTCACACAGCCTGCAAGCCGATGCGCCGTTTGGTTTAATGGTCTATGGCTATGATAATAACGACAGCTATGGTTACCTTGGGGGTGTGGCATTAAGCGAATACGACACCGTTGATCATATCGACTTAAGCCTACAAAGTGCCCCAGCCACGGTTGGCGAACAAGTCTGTGTAACCGCTGCGATACGCGATGCTAACAATAACGGCCTGGCGGGTGCCCGGGTGCGCTTTACTGTCAGCGGTAGCCGCGAGCTACAGCGCTATGTCTTAGCCGACTTGCGCGGTGATGCCCAATATTGTTATCAAGGTATTTTGCAAACCCAAGATACCGTGACAGCACAAGTACTGAGTATCAGCCGTGCCTTAACCATTGACTGGCAGCCTGATGCTAGTGGCGTCAACCATGCGCCAGTGATTACCTCTAAACCCACATTGCATTGGCACGACGGCGATACCTTCAGCTATCGTGTCATCGCCGTTGACCCAGAAGGTGATAGTTTAAGCTATAGCCTGCTGCAAGCCCCGGTGGGTATGACAATGGATGCAGCCGGACAAATCACCTGGCCTAATAGTGCTGTCTTGCTAGAACGCCCGGTGGTCGAGGTCTTGGTCACCGATGGCAATGGGGGTGAAGTTCGTCAGGCATTTCAGCTCTCCACCGACTTACCGTTTAATGACACACCACAATTTGCGGTCTCGCCTAATCTTACCGCGACCGTCTCGGTACCTTATATTTATAATGCTGCGCTGAGCGATAATGAATTAGCCTTAGATGATGTCAGCGTTATCTTCAATGATGATGGCGACCGCCACTATGTCAGCATCGCACAAGGCCCAGCTGCGGCCAGTATCGAACAAATCGACAATGCCAGCGTACAAAACCTCTTGCGCTGGACACCGGCCGCAGCCGGTGCGGTGGACTTTCAATTAAACGTGGTCGATAGCCGCGATGGCCGCAACCAGCAACGCTTTACCGTGAATGTGCTGGATAACTTGCCGCCGAGTATTGATTCCACACCGCCGCTGTTGGCGGCGGCCAATAATGAATATATTTATATTGTTGCTGTTAGCAATGATGTGCCGATTGACTTAAGCAATGCCGATGCGGTTAACCTGCAACTGATCGAAGGCCCCGCCGGTATGGTGGCAGAGCGGCTGCGCAATGCCGATAACAATGGCTGGCAATTTAACGTGCGCTGGACACCGACCACAGCCGATATTGGTCAAAGCGTGAATGTGCGCTTTGCTGCCACCGACCGGGTGAACAGCACTGAGCAGGCCTATCGCCTGACCGTCAGTGATACCCAGCCACCAGTGATCAACTCCACACCGGCCAATAGCGTTGAAGCCCGTTTTGAATACCAATATCAAATCGATGCCACCGACCCCGAAGGCAATGCCTTGCGTTATCGCTTCGACTTTGCCCCAAGCGGCATGACGGTTGACAGCAATGGTCTGGTTCGTTGGCAAACCAGCGATGCTGACGAAGGGTTTTATAACATCATCCTTGCGGTCGATGATGGCCAAGGCGGTGTCACACGTCAGACTTTCCAAGTTTCCGTCACACCGTATATCAACCGCGCACCGCAATTGCGGCCACAAATTATTCCGCCGCAAGCCAAAGTAGGGCGTGAGTGGCGCTATACCTTATTAATAGACGATATGGAAAACGATCCATTAACGCACTCACTGGTCGCCGCACCGGCCAACGCCATTATCGACAGTAGCACGGGTGAGATCCGCTGGACGCCAACGGCAGACCAAATCGGTACCGCCAACTTTACCCAGCGCGTCGTCGATGGCTTTAATATCAGCGAGTTTGATTGGCAGGTTGACGTCTTGCCCGCCAGTGCGCCATTGGAGACCAGCCTCCACGTTGCCCCGAGTTTATTAGTGAACGAAGGCGAGCAGTGGACAGTGACCGTGATAACAGATAACACGGCAGGCCCTATCACCGTCGATTTACAATTTGACGCACAACCGGTAGCCGTCAATATATTCAACCAAGCACAGGTGACCGCACCGGCGATCGGTGTGCATGAATTCACCGTGAGTGTCAGCGATGGCTTCGAGACTGCCAGCAACAGCCTAAATGTTTTCGTGCGCGACCCGAACGATACCGACTTCCCGGTGGTCAACCTGCTAAGCCCGGCCAATGGCAGTGAGGTCACCGCGCCAAGCCTTGTAACGGGCACCGTGACCGATGCGAACCTGTTTAGCTGGGCCATTAAACTGCGCTCAGCCCGCGATGCGCAAGGCGAGAATGATATCACCCTGGCCAGTGGCTTTGCCGCCGATGTCGGTGCTGACGACCAGGTCAGCGGCACGCTCGATCCGAGCTTGCTGATGAATGGTAAATACCTCGTCATCTTAGAAGGCACTGACCTCAACGGCCAAACCGCCACCGTGGCGCATGGAGTGAATATTGAAGGTAACCTCAAAGTGGGTAACTTTAGCTTTACCCTTGAAGACATGAACATTCCGCTGTCGGGTATTCCAGTGAGCATTAAGCGCACTTACGATACCCGCCGCAAACAAGAGTCACTTGACTTCGGACATGGTTGGAGTGTGGATTATCAATCAGTGTTGATTGAAGAAAACGTTGAGCCAACCCAGGGCTGGCAACAAGTGCGTGCCAATGTACGCTTTGATGCTGGCGGTGGTGGTGGTGTGTTTGTCTCCAATGCCTTCTGTACCGTGCCGATTGGTGCCAAAGAGGTGAGCGTGACCTTGCCTGATGGCAGCGTGGAAGCCTTTAATGTGAGTGCGCGGGCTATCGACGGTGGCGCGCAAAGTATTGATGAGCCATCGTGCTACCTAACGCTGGGCCGTAACCAAACACTGGCGTTTGTTGCCAAAGAGGGCACGCACTCAACACTAACGTTGACTGATCAAACCGTATTCTATTTAACCGATCTTGACGATGGTCACCTGGCGGCTGATTTTCTAGAAACCGAGCCAGCGCCCGTGAGTTTATATACGCTCACCACAAGAGAAGGTTTCGTCTACCACCTCGATCAAAATTTCGGCATCTTAAGCTTCGAAGACCCGAACGGCAATACCATCACCTACAGTGATGCGGGTATCCTGCACTCCGATGGCAAAAGCATTACCTTCGAGCGCGATAGCGACAACCGTATTACCGCTTTGGTTGACCCCATGGGGCATCGCGTCGAATATGCCTACGACGGCCGTGGTGACTTAATCAGCAGTACCGATCAGGTTGGTGCCGTTATGACCTATGTTTATAATAACGAACACGCCATGCTCGAACTGATTGACCCGAGCGGTCGCCGCCTGGTGCGCAATATTTATAACGATGCCGGTCGCCTCATTGCCCAGGAAGATAACGACGGCAACCGCACCGAGTTTAACCACGACTTACAAGGCCGTATCTCAATCGTGACTGACCGCTTAGGCCGTGCCACCCAGCATGCCTATGACGCACGCGGTAATATCCTCACCATTGTCGATGCCTTGGGCAATGCCACCGAGTTTACCTACGATAGTGAAGATAATCAGCTTAGCCAAACCAATGCGCGTGGCCACAGCAGCACAGCCACCTATAACAGCGAGGATGACCAACTCACCCAAACCGATGAGCTGGGCAATACCATCACCTTCGCGTATAACGACAAAGGCCAGGAAACCCGTATTGTTGATGCCAGGCTCAATGAATTTATCAACAGCTACAATGAGGCAGGCGAACTCTTAAGCGTACAAGACCCACGCGGTAACACCGCGCAGCAAGTGGTCAACAACAAAGGCCAGGTCACCCGCCGTACCGATGCAGTCAATGGCACCACCACCTTTGTGTATGATAGCGAGGGCAACATCACGCAAGAAACCGCACCCGATGGTGCCGTGACCACGCGTGAGTACGACGCCAACAATAACCTGATCACCGAAACCGTTACCCGCACCGATGGTGCCAGCACCTTTAACGAGATCACCCGCTTTCGCTACGATAATCGTAACCGCGTGGTGCAAGTGATCAATGCCAATGGGCAAAGCAGCTTCACCGAATACGACTTAAACGGTCACGAGCGCGCCCGCGTGGATGAATTAGGCCGTCGCACCGAGATGGACTACGACCCTTATGGCCGCCTGATCGAGACGCGCTACCCCGATGGCACGCAAGAGCACAACAGTTACGACGCCGAAGGTAATCTGTTAAGCCAAACCGACCGCAACGGCCGGGTCACCCAGTTTGCCTACGATGCGCTGAATCGTTTAACGAGCACCACCTTTGCCGATGGCAGCACCACACACACCGCGTACGATGCCGTGGGTAATGTGATCGCCGAGATCGACGAGAACGGCAACCGCACCGAACATGAATACGATGCGGCTAATCGTAGAATACTCACACGCAATGCCTTAAACCAGGTATTCCGTTTTGAGTACGACCCGGACGGTAACCTGATCCGCGAGATCGATGCCTTAAACCGCACAACCACGCATGTCTATGACAGCTTAGATAACCGCATAGAGACAGTATTCGCTAATGGCCAGCGCATCCAGACCGAGTACGATGCGCTCGGCCGCGTGATCGCCGAGATTGATGAGGCAGGGCTGCGCACCGAGTTTGTCTACGACAGCAAAGGTAACTTAACGCAAGTCAAACAAGGTACAGATGTGGATGGCGATACCCTCGCCACCGAAGACGGTGCAACGACAACGTTTACCTACGATGAACAAAACAACAAAACCAGCCAGACCGATGCGCTGGGCCGTACCACGCGCTGGCGTTACGACCGCCTGGGTCGAGTGATCGTTCGAACCTTGCCCAACAACCTAAGCGAGAGCTACAGCTATGACCGCGTGGGCAACCGCACGGGCCGCACGCCGTTTGACTTTGCCCTGCGTGAAAACAACACCTTCGATGTGAACAACCGCTTAATCGAAGCCGACTACACCGGGGCCAATGCCGTGACCGAGACCTTCCAATACGACAACGTCGGCAACCGCATAAGCGCGGCTAATGCCGAAGGCACGCATACCTGGGAATACGATAACCGAGACCGCTTAATCCGCGAGATCAAGCCCAACGGTGACGAGATAGAATACGCGTATGATAGTGCGGGTAATCGCACCACGGTGACGACAACGGTCAACACCAACGGTGGCGGCACCACAAGCCGCACCGAGACTTACGAGTACGATGTGTTAAACCGCCTGGCCCGTGTGATAGACGAGCACAACAACATCACCACCTATACCTACGATGCGGTAGGTAACCGCGAGACCATGACATTCCCGAACGGCAACGTGACCACCTACACCTATGACCAACGCAACCGCTTAACGGCGATGAGCACGGCCAACCCGAGCGCCACGCTGCTCGAGCGCTACAACTACACCCTGCATCCCACCGGCAGACGCACCCACATCGATGAGCTAGACGGTCGCCGCAGTCAATACCAATACGACGACCTCTACCGCATGACAAGCGAGACCATCACCGACAGCCAAAACGGTAACCATCAGGCCGACTACCAATACGACGCCGTGGGCAACCGCACGCAGAGCATTATCAACGGCGTGACCACCGCCTACACCTATGATGTGAACGACCAGCTGGTAAGCCAAGGCGGAGAAACCTACACCTACGACTTTAACGGCAGCTTAAGAACACACAGAATCGGCTTCAGTACCACTACGTATACCTACAATGCCAAACAGCAGCTCATCCAGGTAAGCAAACCGGGTGAGCAAATTAACTACGCCTACGACGTGGACGGCAACCGCATCAGCAGTACCGAGAACAGCAACACCACCGACTACCTGGTCGATACCAACCGCGACTTTGCGCAAGTGTTAAACGAGAAGGTCAACAATGCCATCGAAGTACACTATGTACACGGCGATGACCTGATCAGCCAAGACAGCGCCAGCAATATACGCTATTATCATACAGACGGCTTAGGCAGTACCCGGCACCTGAGTGATGCCGGAGGCTCTTTAACAGACTCTTATGACTATGCAGCGTTTGGTGAATTACTGAACAGCACTGGGGCGAGTGAGAATCGGTATTTGTTTACTGGCGAGCAGTTTGATGGGTTTACATCACACTATTATCTGCGTAATCGTTATTACTCTCCAAGCAGTGGACGCTTTAATAGCATGGATAGTTTTCCTGGTGTTGATGTTGATCCAATCAGCTTACATAAATACCTTTATGCAGGAATAGACCCTGTTAACTTTATAGATCCTAGTGGGCAATTTTCTATTGGTGAAGCTCTCGCTGTTTTAAATAAGATTGGGACTTTATTTGCCTTTGGTCAAAACGCAGTTACAGTTTTTAATGTTGCAACAGGGGAAGAGCAGTTATCGGCTAAACAACTAGCATTAGAAGTTCTTGCTGGTCATGGAGCAGGAAAATTATTTAAACTTGTTTTTAAGAAATTTAGCCCTTGCCAAGTAAGAAATAGCTTTTTAGAAGGGACTCTAGTTTTAACTCCTGAAGGATTGCGCCCGATAGAAGATATTTTGATAAATGATTTAGTCATATCATACGATCAAGAAACTGGTATCCAATCAGAACAACAGGTGACCCATTTAGTTCAAGGTGAGGGTGAGTATGATGTTGTTAGATTAATTTTTGAGACAGGGGGTTATATTGAGGCAACTGATAACCATCCTTTTTATCTTGGATGGGGTGGTCAGCCTTGGGTCTTGGCAAAAGACATTAATCTAAGTGATCAGTTGTTGAGTTCTTCGGGAAGCTATATAGAGGTCAGCTCTGTTGAAGCTTACAAGAAATATTTAAAAGTTTATAACTTAACAGTTGCAAATAATCATAATTATTATGTGGGCGATGATAAGGTTTTATCTCATAATATAAAATGTCGAATTCCACATAGAGGTAGACCAAGAATAGAAAATGGTAATGATAAAGAAGGTTGGATCCATATAGAGAAACGGCATGTGCCGGGTAAAGGGTCTCCTGGGAAGCCGCAAGGTGATTTGTTTGCACCTGGCACAACAAGGGTTCAAATTGAGCAGGCTGCAAGAGAGCTCGTAACGAAAGGAAAGCGGGTTTCTGATCCAAATCGCAGAATACAGACGTTTGAAAAGAAAATTGTTGTTAATGGCAAAAAGGCAAATTATAGAGTTATAGTTGATGCGGATGATAATAATAGAGTTGTTACAATCTTTCCCGTAGGAGGAGGGTGATGGATTTTTTGTTTGAGGTTGATTCAGGTTCGGAGCTTAATGAGTTTGATTTAGGACATATTACAATTGTCACTTCACGGTCGGAAGTGACATCTAAAAACAAGTCTCCTGATCAAGCCATGATGATATTTATAGCTGTATCAGATCTTTTGTTTGCGGTTATGAAATTATATGACTTGAAAATAAATGAGTCTGTTGAGTTTGTTGGTGCTGATAGTTCGTTTTCAATTAATTTTAAGAAAGAAAGGGAAAAAATAGAAGTTTTCTATAAAAAACAGTTGATTGAGAAAAGTACAGTTGAAGCGCTAGCAAAGGACCTTTGGAGGTGCATGTTGCCTTTTTATAATAAATACTTCAATCAATTGGGAAATGATTGTGCTGCTGGAGAAGACTGGGAGTCTTCAATGAAACTATTTGAATCAAGAGTTATAAGTTAATAAGAATCAGATTCGATTAACCAATGAATGGTAATGCAGTGGAGGACGCTAGTCCTCCACCACCGTTAAAATAAGCTGCTTATCTTTGATCGTAATCTGATACTTATCGCCGATGTTAAAGCCTGCGTCGAGCAACCAATGGCCGCGCAGATTAATCCACGGGATCTTACGCCAGCCCTGATGCGCTTGGCCTTTCAACGGCGGATAGCCATTCACATGCACCGTCGCCATTTTAGGGTGACAGGTTTTGTAGGAAGAAGGCGGTTCAGCGACCTGATGATTTGTACAAAGCCGGATAGAGCCGGTAAACTCTCGTGTAGCCATAATCAACCCCTTGTTGGTTGCTTGTGGTTAGCGAGCCTTAAGTGTTGGTAGCACTTAGGGTTCGCGCGTTAGTTACTTGGATAAGAATGCATCGATGGTTCTGAACAACGCCTCCTGATCGCGCTTAGGCAATTTATCAATCGCATGCAAACGCCGTGATAAACGCCGGTTTTTAATCGCAGATCCCGCCTTATCGTTTTTACCAATACCCGAAAAGAATCTAGGACACCCAAACACTACAAGCAGAAAACAGAATCTAGGACACCCAAACACTACAAGCAGAAAAAGTGGCACTTAATCAAGTGTGGCCAATGAAAAAGAGTGTTAGACGTTAGGGGAGATCTATTGTAGTGATGCTGTGAAAGTGTCTATGTAGATATAGAAATGTATATAAAGCTACATGCAGGAAAGTACGCTTCTTGTGCAAGAAGCATAGATGACTTTGTATTGTTACTGACTTGCTATGTTAAAAACATATGTTCAAAGGCCCGCATTCGTTGAAACCAGTGTTGTTTTTGTTGTTGAGCATGCTGAATAAGGTGGTTAATACGGCCTACAGCCCGGCCTAAGCGGCTCTCAAAGTGTTGGCAATTGATGAGCCATTCATCACCATCAATGCTAAGCCAGTTTAATATGGGGGGTAAGGTGTTGTTAATAAAGCCACGCTTATCATCACGTATGGCTCGGCCTGTCTGATCAACGAGTTCAATATAATCTGGCAAAGAGTAATAAAGGCCCATTGGCTTGTCGTTGTGTTCAGCGCCTATGAAAGGCGCAAGGGGAATAGTGGGCGTACTATGTTTCACGTGTTTTGCTGCGTGTATGCGCGCTTGAATAGAGGTGTAATCAGAAGCTTCTGGTGTATCAGCCATACACGCTCGAATAGGGTTTAAATCCACATAGGTCATGCAGGTTAAGAGCGCTGTGTCATCCAGTAATGCCTGTGATTTAAAACGAGACTCCCAAAAGCGCCCTGTACAGTTATCTTCATGATTGGCTGCACAGGCAATAAACTGGTTTAAGAAGCGCATAAACCAACTAAGGCTGCCAAGGCGGCTTCTATAGAGTGAAATGCAGTCAGTGATAAGGCTCGCTTCAGCCTGATTAATAGGTTCTCTTTTTAACCAGCGGGAAACGATCAACGAGAGGTTGCAGAGTTGAGACCAGCGTGTTGCGATATCACGATCGCTGAGTGAATCAAGTGTTTGAGGTTCAAGCTTCACCACGAGATGGTAGTGGTTAGACATAATAGCATAGGCATAAATATCAACTGCAAACAGCTCAGCCAGAAAGGCAATGCGCTCGACAATCCATTGTCGTCGATGTTCATAATCAGTCCCAGAATAGGGATCAGTTCCACACAGGAATGCCCGACGCACGCAACGACAGGTGATGTGATAGTAGGGCGTATCTTCAAGAGCAATAAGCGTCTTTCTGGCTTGAGTCATATTCAACTATGCCTATTTCGATATATTAGAATTAGGTGATTAAGATAAAAGCTAAAAAAAGATTGTTCAACTACTATAAATATAGATGTAGGAAGATTAGTGCGGTAAGCTATAAAATATATGGGTGTCCTGGATTCCGGCCATACCAATACGACGACCTCTACCGCATGACAAGCGAGACCATCACCGACAGCCAAAACGGTAACCATCAGGCCGACTACCAATACGACGCCGTGGGCAACCGCACGCAGAGCATTATCAACGGCGTGACCACCGCCTACACCTACGATGTCAACGACCAGCTGGTAAGCCAAGGCGGAGAAACCTACACCTACGACTTTAACGGCAGCTTAAGAACACACCGCATAGGCTTTAGTACCACCACGTATACCTACAATGCCAAACAGCAGCTCATCCAGGTAAGCAAACCGGGTGAGCAAATTAACTACGCCTACGACGTGGACGGCAACCGCATCAGCAGCACCGAGAACAGCAACACCACCGACTACCTGGTCGATACCAACCGCGACTTTGCGCAAGTGTTAAACGAGAAGGTCAACAATGCCATCGAAATACACTATGTACACGGCGACGACCTGATCAGCCAAGACAGCGCCAGCAATATACGCTATTATCATACAGACGGCTTAGGCAGTACCCGGCACCTGAGTGATGCCGGAGGCTCTTTAACAGACTCTTATGACTATGCAGCGTTTGGTGAATTACTGAACAGCACTGGGGCGAGTGAGAATCGGTATTTGTTTACTGGCGAGCAGTTTGATAGCTTCACAGGCAATTACTATCTCAGGGCGAGATACTACAGTCCGCACTCGGCGCGGTTTACGCAGATGGATCCGTTTCAAGGGGTGAATCGTATTCCGGTGTCGCTTCATAAATATCTCTATGCGAATGCTGATCCGGTTAATTTTACTGATCCTAGTGGTAACTTTTCTTTAGGAGGTATTGGCGCCACATTAAATACTATTGGTAGTATTTTTAATACTGTTCAGATTGTTGTTGATGTTTTTCAAATTGCATCTGGTGAAAGAGAGTTTTCAGCAAGGGAACTCGGTACTGCCGCTTTACTTAATAGACTGCCTGTTAAATTCCTTAAGAACTTATTTGCTAAGGTTTGTAGAATTAATAGTTTTGATGGTTCTACATTAGTATCGGTTGAAAGTGGATTAGTTCCTATCTCGCAGATCAGAATTGGTGATAGAGTTTGGGCGTATAATGAAAATAATAAAGAATTTTCACTTGAAAAAGTTACTCATCTCATCAAGGGGAATGGCGAAAAACTTATCGCGGAAGTTACCCTTTCTGATGGCGAAGTTATATATTCTACTGGCGATCACTTGTTCCTTTTAGAAGAGTCTCGAACGTGGGCGATGGCTAAATTTTTAAAGAGTGGAGATGCTCTTTTTGATGCAAAAGATGAGTTGGTTTATGTTACAGATGTTGAGCTTAATCATATTGACACTACTGTTTATAATATTACTGTTAATAATTACCATAACTATTTTGTAGGAAGCTCAAAAGTATTAACTCATAATACTAATTGCTTTAAGATTAATTCTCGAATTAAAGAAAATCCTCGTTTGGCTAAAGAAGCTAAAAAAGCTGGAAAAGATCAAAAGGTTCAAAGAGATATTGATGATCTTACTGCAAAGTTAGGTGAAGGAAATTTAAACCCTGGTATTGGAACCAAGCCTATTGGTAAAGGTATTTCAGAAGCTAGATCTAGAAATGGAGCTAGAGTATATTTTAGAGTTATCCAAGGACAAATTGAAATCTTAGGCAAGTCAAGTAAAGCAAATCAAGAAGTAGTGATTAAGGAAATATTAAAAACTTTTTAGATGAATTTGGGTTATTAGGAAAATGAGCAAAATCAAATGTAATAGCATTAGTTATAGGAAAGGCTTTGTTGAAATCACAAGCAATATTCATGACGGATTTATTAATTTTGAAGTTTGGAATATTCACCCTGATACTAATATATCATCAGATAATTTCTCGTTTGATATGATTACAGATGGTGATATAACTGGAAATGTTGAAATAGAGTTAAGCGTTGAGAATGCTCAAGAAGTATTAAAAGCTCTAGAAAGTTTTTTGAAAAAAAATAGGGTCAGACACGATTAAACTTCAGTGGAGGACGTTAGTCCTTCACCACCGTTAAAATAAGCTGCTTATCTTTGACCGTAATCTGATACTTGTCCCTGGCGAATTGCTAATTCAAGCCAAAATAGGCGTATGAAACAGCCCACGACAATGTGATTGCCAACGATATTGAGTCAGAGAAGCAGGTGGTTTGGCTAAGTTGTCTGCTTTATAGGCTGGAATAAGCCCATTAATTCCTTGGTGCGGCCGAGCATGATTATAGTAATCCTTGTAGCTGTCGAGCTTTTGCTGTAAATCGGTGGCTGTCCAAAACAAGGTTTGATCGAGACACTCCCGCCTTACCGAGCCAATGAGCCGTTCCACAAAGGGATGTGATAACGGTATATAGGGCAGGGATTTGATGTTCTGTATTTCAAGAATGCGTAAATTCACCTGTCCCTGGCGAATTGCTAATTCAAGCCAAAATAGGCGTATGAAACAGCCCACGACAATGTGATTGCCAACGATATTGAGTCAGAGAAGCAGGTGGTTTGGCTAAGTTATCTGCTTTATAGGCTGGAATAAGCCCATTAATTCCTTGGTGCGGCCGAGCATGATTATAGTAATCCTTGTAGCCATCGAGCTTTTGCTGTAAATCGGCGGCTGTCCAAAACAAGGTTTGATCGAGACACTCCCGCCTTACCGAGCCAATCAGGCGCTCCACAAACGGATGCGACAGCGGAATATAGGGTAGGGATTTAAGCTCTTCAATTTCTAGAATGCGTAAATTGGCTTGCCATTGTTGATACTGAAATAAAGGATCATTATCCGAGCTGAGTTTATCGGGTGGTTTACGCTTTTTGATGATGCTGTTAAACATACGGCATATCGTGGGTCCGTCCAAATGCCCTGCGTTTACCGCAAAACCGATAATGCGGCGTGAATACTGATCCATAACCACCATCACCCAATGTGATTTGAGTGTAATGGACTCACAACGAAAGAAATCAAGTGACCACAGACTATCTTTACTATGGCCTAAAAAGCTTAACCAGGAAGGGCCTTTGTTGCCTGGTTTAGGTTTGAAGTGTTGTTGGAGAACACGGCGAACGATATCTTTATTGATATGAAGCCCAAACGTATTATTGATCTTATCAGCGATTTTAGGGCAGCCATAGTGTGGATTGCGGCGCTTGATCTCTAAAATAAGATCAACGAGTTCTTGGGAAGGTCCTTTTGGGCCTGGCTTGCAGGCTGTGTTGCTAAATAAGCGGCAGTACTTGCGTTTAATTAAGCAGCGATGAAACGCAAGTAGCGTAGCCGGTTTAAGCACAATGGCAATACGCGCTAAGCGTTGTGGTGCGATCCATAGTGATGATAGTGCAAAGACCCAACGATCAGTAGCGGTTAACTGCGGTGACCGGGATCGGCCACGATTAAGCACCAATAATTGTTGCTTTAGTGCAAAAAAGAATCTAGGACACCCAAACAAAGAATCTAGGACACCCAAACACTACAAGCAGAAAAAGTGGCACTTAATCAAGTGTGGCCAATGAAAAAGAGTGTTAGACGTTAGGGGAGATCTATTGTAGTGATGCTGTGAAAGTGTCTATGTAGATATAGAAATGTATATAAAGCTACATGCAGGAAAGTACGCTTCTTGTGCAAAAGAATCTAGGACACCCAAACACTACAAGCAGAAAACAGAATCTAGGACACCCAAACACTACAAGCAGAAAAAGTGGCACTTAATCAAGTGTGGCCAATGAAAAAGAGTGTTAGACGTTAGGGGAGATCTATTGTAGTGATGCTGTGAAAGTGTCTATGTAGATATAGAAATGTATATAAAGCTACATGCAGGAAAGTACGCTTCTTGTGCAAGAAGCATAGATGACTTTGTATTGTTACTGACTTGCTATGTTAAAAACATATGTTCAAAGGCCCGCATTCGTTGAAACCAGTGTTGTTTTTGTTGTTGAGCATGCTGAATAAGGTGGTTAATACGGCCTACAGCCCGGCCTAAGCGGCTCTCAAAGTGTTGGCAATTGATGAGCCATTCATCACCATCAATGCTAAGCCAGTTTAATATGGGGGGTAAGGTGTTGTTAATAAAGCCACGCTTATCATCACGTATGGCTCGGCCTGTCTGATCAACGAGTTCAATATAATCTGGCAAAGAGTAATAAAGGCCCATTGGCTTGTCGTTGTGTTCAGCGCCTATGAAAGGCGCAAGGGGAATAGTGGGCGTACTATGTTTCACGTGTTTTGCTGCGTGTATGCGCGCTTGAATAGAGGTGTAATCAGAAGCTTCTGGTGTATCAGCCATACACGCTCGAATAGGGTTTAAATCCACATAGGTCATGCAGGTTAAGAGCGCTGTGTCATCCAGTAATGCCTGTGATTTAAAACGAGACTCCCAAAAGCGCCCTGTACAGTTATCTTCATGATTGGCTGCACAGGCAATAAACTGGTTTAAGAAGCGCATAAACCAACTAAGGCTGCCAAGGCGGCTTCTATAGAGTGAAATGCAGTCAGTGATAAGGCTCGCTTCAGCCTGATTAATAGGTTCTCTTTTTAACCAGCGGGAAACGATCAACGAGAGGTTGCAGAGTTGAGACCAGCGTGTTGCGATATCACGATCGCTGAGTGAATCAAGTGTTTGAGGTTCAAGCTTCACCACGAGATGGTAGTGGTTAGACATAATAGCATAGGCATAAATATCAACTGCAAACAGCTCAGCCAGAAAGGCAATGCGCTCGACAATCCATTGTCGTCGATGTTCATAATCAGTCCCAGAATAGGGATCAGTTCCACACAGGAATGCCCGACGCACGCAACGACAGGTGATGTGATAGTAGGGCGTATCTTCAAGAGCAATAAGCGTCTTTCTGGCTTGAGTCATATTCAACTATGCCTATTTCGATATATTAGAATTAGGTGATTAAGATAAAAGCTAAAAAAAGATTGTTCAACTACTATAAATATAGATGTAGGAAGATTAGTGCGGTAAGCTATAAAATATATGGGTGTCCTGGATTCCGGCCTTGGATTCCGGCCTGGATTCCGGCCCCTGGGATTCCGCAGGATTCCGCACTGGATTCCGCATCATTTAGCTTCAGATGATTCTTTATGCTATCTTTAATTCCTCAATCTGAATTGCAATCGAATCGGATAGTCTTTTACGTAAACAGGTTTGCCATTTTTCATTCTGGGTTTATAGCGAGCTTTCTTTGCTGCTTTACAGGCAGCATTACCAAAAGTGCTACTGCGAGGGTAGACGTACTCAGCACGACAATTTTTAACTCGTCCTTTGAGGTCAATGTCGAATATAATTGATGCCCAGCCTTCAATGCCTATTTCAAGTTCCTTTTTAGGAAATTGTATTTGGATAGGCTTTATGGCGACAAGTTGCTCTTTTTTCCTTTGCTCTTTTGCAGCATTAGGCAAGCCCCATAGCTCGCAATAGCTTTTAATTGAATTGCCATCAGCCGTTTTTACATCAATAAATATTTCATTATTGTTCACATCATCACATTGTTGCTTAACAAGATCTTTGGCCTTTTCTGGCCAGGGGTGTTGCTGTTTTTCTAAAGCTTCTCTATACAATTGTAAAACAGTTTTATTTGGCACATACTTTTTCCAATAAAGATCTATACGGCTATTTTGATGTTCCATACGAGAAAATAACAATTCGGTAACCGATTGCGCCTGTTTATATTGCTGTAATGCCATATAGTGTTCAGCTGCCTGTAAGTACCACTGGTGTTTAATACCATGCGTTACTGAATAATTCTTTCTTTTATACCAAGCAAGGGTATCACTTGCCTCATTCAAAGCGCCCAAAGCACTATCATTAGCTTTAAGTTCAAGATGTTTTGATGCAAGCCGCAGATAAATGCCGGCGTTTACATTGCCTCGATTATAGTAAATGAATTTCTCTAAGTAAGTCGTTTCATCTTTAGGCTTGTTTGCAGTTGCGGCTTTGTCAGCCAAAAAAAGTGCCGCACTCGCTCTATTTGATAAAGGTGCGTCAGGGTATTCAAGAATAAGTTGTTGAACAGTACTTTCCAGCTTAGGATTTGATGTTTTTTCAAACGTATCTAGCAAGCGAAGCGCAATCAAATAGCGTTCGGTATTCTCTTTGGCATTATTCAGTAAAACGCTGAGCTGCTGCTGCGCGTTTTTAGATTTTTCAGCATTGTATTTGAATTGATAACGTTTAAAGTCTGCCAGCTTGGCATTGATTTGTTTTGTTTTTATCTTTCTTGCTTTGATTGTTGGCTGCAATGTAGCTGGGATATATGCATCATTTGGAAATTTAAAATAACAGCTATCGTCTGTCGCATAAGTTTCTGGCTTAACTTTTGTTAACTTGACAGTAAAGTGGCGACCATCTTTTTCTAACTTAAGGTCTGCAGTGGGCACTGATGTGTCATGCAACAGCGCTCGCCACTGACTGGTAGAGTAAATAGGTGTACCATTATAGTGCTTGATAATCGCCCCGGCTGGAATGTTCGCTTTATCAGCAGGTGAGCCTAATGCGATATTCACGACCATGACATAGCCTTGGTTGGTTTTGTCATATAGTTCAGGCTCTAACTCGGTATCCTGCGAATAGACAACACCAATAGACGGGTAGGCTTCGCCTATCATACAGTGGTAACTACCGAAACGACCGTCATTATCAGTTTGGTCGTTTGGGGCGGCATTAACGAACTGGGACAAACTAATAAGCAGAACGATAGAGATCACGCGCATAAAGCTCACCACACTGTGAATTGCAAAAAATAGAATTTTATAGCATCATTGTGTTGAAAACACTTATATTTCTTCGCAATAACAGCTTTCCTGAGTTTTACTGATGCAATCGATATTAGGCCGGTTTCTCATTAAGTTGCTGTTACTGTACTCTTTGTCACCAATAAAGTGAGGTGTGCTGATAAAATGCTATGTTCGCTTTAAATGGTTTAATAAGGTGCTCAAGCGGATAGATAGCATTGTTCGCTTTCTTGATTTATTTATATAAGAGTAAGTATTAATTTTAATACTGTTTTATGTTTATTTCACTACAGAAAAATTACACGCTCAGCTAATAAAATTTACTGCTTATTTAATACAGTGACAATGTCCTATTCAGGAGTCATCGCATGAGAGTTTAAGAGAGTTTTTCTCTCATCGATGAGGTTTTTTCTTCAATACTTTCGTGGATATGCACAATACAGCCCTCAATTAGGCATTAGATAATATGCAGCTGGGAGCAAGCTCTATTACGGATGCGTTCAAGTAGATCACGGGAAGACCTGCTGAAAGCGTCTTCCCGTTTTGTAACAACTAATTAATCAGCCAGCGGCAGGCCACTTGGTAAAGCATCGGGTACAGCATCGAGTTTATTCAAGGATGACGGATCAGTCAGTGCATCCAAAAAGGCCATAATATCTGCGATATCACGATCTCTTAAAGGCCGTCCTCTCACGTTCAATAAAGGTGACGCAGTGCTTAGCAGGGTGTTAATTAATTCAGGATCATCCTGATAAGTGCCTACCAGTTCTGGTTCAACCTGTGAGTCATCATAGTTAGCTAATGATGTTGCTGGATCAAGATGATGACGTACAGCATCTTCTAAATTGGCATAAGCACCATTATGAAAATAAGGCGCCTCCAATGTGATATTGCGTAATGATGGTGTACGGAATTTGAAATTCTCTTCTGGATTACCCGTGATCGCACCGCGACCTAAATCCAGTGGTACAAATTGTGCGCGTCCAGTACCCACTTGAGGTGCTGCAATATTATGAAAATCCAGGTCAGTTTGTAGCCCACCTGCATGACAGGCAGAGCAGTTTGCTCGGCCATAAAAAAGCAAAGCGCCACGTTTGGCTTTATTGGATAATGCATTGTTGTTGCCAGCTAAGTACTGATCAAAAGGTGAGTTTAGTGCCGTGAATTCCTGTGACATAAATGCACCTATTGCCTCTGCAATATGGGTAATATCCAAATCACTCTCTGGTATATCTGGGAAAGCTGCGGCCAGTAAGTCATCATAGCCAGGGTTATCAACGACACGTGCGGTTACTAGCGGCCAAATCGCAGTAAAGTCATCATTACTTAATTCGCCGAGCGGATTAAAGTTACCCAGCGCATCTAACTGTCCAGGAAAGCCTCGCATTTCTTGGTCAGGTGTAATGGGAAAGATAGAAAAGGCGGCTAATACGCTACTGAATGTTTGAGGCGTATCTTCACCGGCAGGCGATGTAAAACCTGTCTCTGGGGTGCCTTGCAAGCGTCCATCCCAAAACATTACTGTCCAGTCTGGAACACCTCTATTCCAAAGGCTCAAGGCATTACGCGGTAGAAATTCAAAAAACTTATCGCCGTCCTGACGCCTAAATGGTCCTACACCAATCGTTCCTTGTCCACGTGATTGGCTTTGTGCATCGGCAGATCCAAAGCCGACATTGTGACAAGTTGAACATGACACATTTCTTGTGCCAGCGATTTCTTTATCAAAAAACAAATTACGTCCCAGCTCAACCAAATCCGGATCTTGTACGGGTGGCGGCTCAACAGGGCCTACATTTTGGCGGGCCAGTTTTGCTCTGAGTATAAAATCTAATTTGCTACCTTTAAAAAACTTACTCCCAAAAGATGGTGTTGATTGAGCTTGCGAACTGAGTAGCGCAATAAACAAAAATAAACAAACCTTATTTAACGTTAAATTCATAGCAAGACTTCCTTATAGCAATGCTAAATGAGAATTTGACAACGCCCTTCCGAAATGTAACTCAATAAAAGTATCCATTCAATTCAAGAAGAATTGTTGTCCTCGACATAAAACGGTAGAAGTTTATTTATTAAAAAAAACGCTTAACAATTCATTATCGCTATAACAGCAATGCTTTTTAATATACTGGATAAATGCACTTTATAGTTTTTTTATAGATATTTTATAACACAGTAAGCCTACTAGCTCGTATCACGCGCAGGTAGTTGTAGAGATCTTTTTTTTCATAAAGTCAAAAACACCGAGAAAAACTTTATTATTTTCTGTTGTTAATGAAATATAAATTTTTTTTAGGATTATCTTGGCTAAATCAATAGCAATAATCTTTTTTAATTTAAATTTTTTATAAACCAATGGTTTATAAAAAATTAAAGCATTAAATATTGTTCGATGGACAAAAACAGAAGCATTAGGTCTGGGGGGTAGGGTGTTTCAATGTCTTTTTCTGCATAAGTTATAAAGGCTTGCTTGAATTTATAATGCCATTGTTCAAGCAAGTGCTCTTGCGAGTTGCTTGTTGTGTCAATGGTGTGAATCAAAACATGCGTTAATTGTTAACATGTCAGCGGTTGACACTGGGTTTTTAATAACGCTTTTTACCTTCGGCTCAATACAAGGAATATAGAGTTCCTTGTCGAGTCGGTATTGCCTGCCAGCTGAACGTTTGCGCGTTAAAAGTACTGGCACCGCCCCGGATTTAATTGTCGTTATAAAAGTATCAGCGTTAGTGCATCGGCTATTGCCTTATCACGCATTGCCTGGTCATATTGGTTAAATAGAGGTAAGGCATTTAAGGGCCAGATGCATTTATCAGCCATGCTCATTTTACAGTTTATGGATTTCTTAATAGGGTTTGGCAGAATGTTAATAGAACTAAGTCCTCGCTTAAATTTGCGGAATACGCCAGAAAAAGCGAGATAAATGCCTCTAATCAGATTAAAGGGAGGCGCCACTCAGACATAGTCAACTTATTGCAGATAAGCAATGCGCGATTAATTGACTATACATAAGTGTATGCTCATATAAAAAAATGCTTATAAGTGCTCTTTTGAATAGGTTAAGGCCAACTCATAAGGGAAAAGCTCTTCTAAATGGCTTATATGGCTGCCATATAAGCATTTTTCTGTTTGTAAAACCCTTATCAAGCGATCTAAAGTGTTAACCAGTTAATATCAATCATCCCTCTGAAGCGATACATATAATGTATGAGTATGTACATACTTTTGGGTTGGTTTGAGCTGTATTGACGCCAATATGGTGCATTTGTTTTCATTTCCCCAAGCGTAGATACGTATTTTGCATCCATGGCTGATACGAGGAGGGAAATGTGATGTTATATATTGATAATAAATATTTCAGATTACTTGCTACATTCGCTGTTTTGATGTTGTGCGCAAGCAAAGGCTTTGCGCAGACATGCACTTTACAAAGCCACCCATTTGAGTGTGGCGGCTTTTGCTATGAAAATGAAGCCCAAGCGCAATCTGCGGACTGCACAGCAAGCCCACCTCCACCGCCACCACCGCCACCGCCACCGCCATCGCCACCGCCACCGCCACCGCCACCGCCACCGCCACCGCCACCGCCACCGCCACCGCCACCGCCACCGCCACCGCCACCGCCGCCAGCAGGTAACTGTATCGACTTCAGTAATACTGTCGCTTATGGTGGTAGCAACCCAGGCACCCATACTGCCGATGGTTGTTCTATCAGTTTAAGCGGTAACGTCTGGCGTAAAACCAGTGAGAACTTCAATATCAGCTCGAATACCAGCGTAAGCTTTGATTTTGCCAGTAACGGCACTGGTGAAATTCAAGGGGTGGGTTTTGATGCAGATACCGGTGCGAGCAAAAACCGTATATTTAAACTAACGGGTAACCAAAGCTGGGGCATTACTGATTTCAGCTATAACGGTAATGGTGCCAGCCAGTCATTTACGATCGCCGTGGGTAATTACTACACAGGTAATGCAATGGGCTTTGTCGTGGCGAACGATAAAGACAATGGCACAGCCAATAATACTGTGTCGGTGAGTAATGTGGTCATTAGCACGGGTAGTAACCCGCCACCACCGCCACCGCCACCGCCACCGCCACCACCGCCACCACCGCCACCAACCGGAGCGGGCGGCACCACTGTGGTAGAGAACAATGTGGTTATCACAACCATCGGTGAACGCTATCGTGTACGGCATGAATTAAGTGGTGCTAATTTTAATAATTTTAATGTGGAATATTGGGTTGGTCGTTTTGGTGAATTAAGGCTGGAGGATTACACACGGGCAGCTGCGGCGTCGCAGCGGCAAGCGGCTTGTGGCACAACACAACCTTGTGTGGTTGTCACCTTGACTGCTGCTGTTGGCCAGGCAATGCAAAACTCGCAAGGTCAAACTAAACCTTGTAACCAGAGCGTGCCAAACTTTCGTTACTTTAAAGACTACGGCAATGAAACCAACTTTTTCCGTGGTGAAGTAATGAGTATTGTCGATGGCAATAACTTTATTAGCTGTCAACAAAATCCTAGTCAGCAGCAATTGGCAAATGCAAGAGTGTATCGAGCCGTTATGGCACCGGACCCCAACATTAATCGCCCCTTTGCTGAGGGTGAGCAGGTTGAGTTTGAGACCACAATCAGTTTTGATCGCGCACAAGTCACTGGTGATAATGTAAATTACTACGGTCAGACTTTTCGCTATATATTAGGTGAAGGCTTGACAGTGAATAACCAGGACGCAGCGGTTGGTCCAATGAATATTAACGACAGCTTTGCTAAGTTGGGCGGTGATACCACGATTCCACACTTATCAGAAACCAGCCCTGGTGAGCGCCGCTTAAGCTTTATGCAGCATGCTTATAATATCTCGAATAGCAATATTGCGGAGTGGTTAAGAGGACGCCGCTTATTTCATACGCGCTTTACGGATGGCTCACACAATGAGCAATTTCTACCGGGGCCGCAGGCTGTGAACGGTAATATGGCATTTCCTGAAATGGCGGGTATGGCCTCAAGCCCGATTCAGGCTGACTGTGTTGCTTGTCACTTTTTGAATGGCAATGGTGATATGCAGGCTACCCAAGACATTGTGCCACCTAAGTTGATTGGTTTAGGTTTACTGGAGCTAATCCCTGACAGTCAAATACAAGCATGGGCAAATGAGAATGGTGGTACTGTGAGTCTTGTTACCGTCGCCGGTCAAACGCATATTGGTCGCTATGGCTGGCGTGCAGAAACACATACTGTTGAGCACCAGGTTGCTAAAGCATTACACACCGATATGGGTGTAGGCACAAGCTTTCCAGGCTTCGGACCAACGGAATTATCGGATGCAAACTTAAATGACCTGGTTGTGTATACCAAGCTGTTAGCAGTACCGGTACCCAGACAGAACCTGACACAAATGGCAGGCCATAATCTGTTTAGCAGTTTTGGCTGCAATGACTGCCATAAAATGACAGCGACCACCAGCACTGATGCCGCGTTTCCTGAGTTAAGTGGTCAAACTATTCACCCATACACAGACTTACTATTGCATGACTTAGGCGAAGGTGACTTCAGAACAGCGCCACTGTGGGGCTTGGGGTTATCTGGTTTCGTCAGAACAAATAATCCAAGCAGCCTGAATTTAATGCATGATGGTGCGTCAACCTCGATTGATGCAGCTATTCAACGGCATAATGGCGCGGCAGCGAGTGCTAAAGCTGCCTATAACAATGCCAGTGGTAGTCAGCGGCAACAGCTGCAAAATTATCTAATGGCACTATAATCATCAGTGATACTTAAGCAACTGAATAAGTAATAATCGACTTAAGAGTAGTTGAAAAGGCGGGTCTGTTCAGGCCCGCCTCTTGCTTTTTAAATATTTAATCACGTGATTAAATATGCTTGATATTTTTTGTGGCCGTCCTGTCGTTTGTGGTTTTATTCAAACATGCATTGCAAGTAATGCCTCGTTTTTATAGTAAGGGACTTCGCTAAACCAAACCTTTTCAACGTCGAAGGCTAACAACTTCATTTTTTCGACTGTCAGCATTTCATCAATGTGTTTTTTTGTTTGTCAGTATTTCGTCACTGAGGTACAGCGAATTTATCTTGGCCTTGACTGTGCAAACAAGAAAACGACTAACAAGTCCTAGCGCTTAAGAAGACCTTTAATTTGTTTTTGTTTTGTTAGAAAAATAAGTGTGATGAAAAAACGACCTTAATTAGCCATGGTGATAAGCATTTTTTAGCTGGGTTTGCTACATAAATAATTAATTTCATCGGCCGAACTAAGTTACAACAAACTTTTAGCCACAATAAAGAAAAAATCGATGCTTCAATAATCAATAAGCCTATTAGTTTTTTTATCGATGGGCTTTTTATATCCGTAAAACAGTATGACAAATAAAGCTACTTTGTGATTTTTAATGGTAATTCTACGTAATTATTATGACTTTTTTGGCTATTTTGGGACGCTGACACTGTGTTTAATAGCTTATTGCATGCGCTGGGGGAACTACATAGAATAATTTCACAAGGTCTTTGCTTCTTCTGAAGGACGATGAATACGGTTTAACGATATGTATATAAAGAGAGCAAAGAGTGAAACAGTGTTATTTATGGCAACAACTAGTGGAGAGGAAACTATGAGTTTGCTAAAAAAAATGAAGACAAAAAAAAGTATGATGCCAAGTTTGTTAGTGCTTGGGTATTTGAGTTTATCTTCCGCGGTTGCTGCATCTGTTTGTACAGACTCAGCCAGCAAATTGGTTTTTAATGATTCAAACATAACTGGCAACGGTGCTGTTTGGGTTGCAGGTTATAATAATGGCTCTTGGATGTGGTCTTCAGAGTTAACATGTACTGCAGGTCAATGTGTATCGAACTACACATATAATGGTGGTCAGGTTGAGTTTCGAGTAGAAGGCCCAGGTGTGAGCAATTACTACTCGCCAGGTCCTGGCCAGGAGATGCATGCGGCTGTGACGCCAGCGGCATGTGGTAGCAGTTCAGGTACTGGCAATGGTTCAGGTACCGGTAATGATTCAGGTACTGGCAATGGTTCAGGTACCGGTAATGATTCGGGTACTGGCAATGGTTCAGGTACCGGTAATGATTCGGGTACTGGCAATGGTTCAGGTACCGGTAATGATTCAGGTACTGGCAATGGTTCAGGTACCGGTAATGATTCGGGTACTGGCAATGGTTCGGGTACCGGTAATGATTCGGGTACTGGTAATGGTTCGAGCACGTCAACAGTAGAAGCAGAGAGTGGCTCAGCTTATGGTGGTGCTAGAACATATCAAGATACGCATGCTTCAGGTGGTTCCGGTATTGCTTACATTAGTTCACAAGGTGCGGGTTTCAGCGTATCCAATGTGCCAGCATCTAGCCAAATGGTTATCACGTATGCGTCGCAACAGTCAGGCAAAATCTCTGTCAATATTAATGATGTAAGCGCAGGTGATATATCGTTTTCATCAACAGGTAATTGGACAGTAAACTATTCAACCGCTTCTTTGAGTGCCACTATTCCAGCGAATGCGAAAGTTGATGTTTTTTACGATAGCGGTGACGCGGCATTAAACGTTGATAAGATCGAGTTTACCACTAGCGGTGACTCAGGTACCGGCAATAACAACGGTAGTGGCAATAGCAATGGAAACGGCTCGAGTGCTGCTAGTAAGCCAGCGATTCCAAACAACGGTCAGCAATATTACATTCTTGGCCAAGACCGACAGTCAATTACTGATTATCATGCTGTTGCAGGCCTGCCAAAACCTTATGGCTATACTGTTTATGTCACTTTGGCGCGTGGTGAACCAAGCTATGACAACTCGTATTGCTTTAAAGGATTAGATGGTTTAAAAAATACTGGCAACTATAGCTCCAATACTGCAGCGGGTTGTGCATCGGGTGATACGCATCGACAAAACCATTGGGGTTCTGGTGAGCAGAATGTTGAATGGGTAATTAGTACCTATAACCCTGAGTTAGTCTCCATTGGCTTATGGTGCCCTAACAATGGCAATATGCCAGCCTTATATAACAACAATGCTTATGATGACTTATTAACAGAATTGGCTGATTTCTTTAAAGCCAATAGCTCAACAAAATTCCTGTTGCGTACTTGCTATGAATTCAATGGCGATGCTGGTGGCTGGTCAGATGTTAACTTCAGAAACACCTTCAAATATGTGCGTACCTTCTTAGATGGTAAAAATGTTGAGAACGTTGCACATGTTTGGCAGTCTGATGCTTATCATGGCACAGGTCGTGGTACCTCAGCATTAGGTAATACCGAGCAGGGTTACTGGCCAGGTAAGCAATATGTTGACTGGGTGGGTGTATCGCAATTTGATTCAGATATTGCAGAAGAAGCTAATATAGCAGTCGCTGAAGGCTTGCCTTTGTTTATTGCTGAGGCAACACCACACGGCGCATTATTTCACCAGTACGACTTTAAACTGCAGTTTAATACCACAGGTAGCAGCCCTGATGGATCGGTAACATTGCATAATGATCTTAACTGGTTCAATGCCAAGGATGATGAGATCTATCAAGATGTTATGAAAGCCTGGGCATATATCAATGCTGATTGGAGTAGCCAACCGCAATGGTCAAACGCAGCTGATCAAGCAGGTGAAAACTACTTTAAGTATTCAGACACGCGTGTGCAGAAAAATGCGACGATACAAAACCATTTTGAAAATATGGTAACTACCAGCAATGGGTTCATCCTAGGACAATAATTGTTTCCCAAAGTTGTCCGATGCCGTTTAACGCCCGCTTAATGCGGGCGTTTTTTATTGCGTGATTATTTACTGTACATGCTTTATATGTGAGGCTTTTTTATGTGAAGCTTATATCGTTTTATACAGGGTTGCGTACAGTTTTGATGGGTGAAACCAGAATGTTTCAGGCTTAAGGTTTTTAGATTAAATTGATATATAAGAAGAAATAGCGTGATATTTATAACTATATATGCAGTGTTTCATTAAAGTATATGAATGGAAATGTGTTGTCTAAGGGCATGTATCCACTCTCCTCTTTATATGACTTTATGTTATAAGGTTGCTTACTCATAAAGTAACCGGTTACAACGATCGTGTTTTAAAGTTGAACGCAACATCTTTATGCATTTGGCATTTTGCGTATGAGTCGTTTCTGTATAAATTTTATTCAAGGTTTTGAGGTAAGTGTACAAGTAATCGAATTTTGTATAAGCGTAGATATAATAAATTCTTTATTAGGCTATCTTTGCATTGTTATATGAAATTATCCTGATCGAATTATTGAGTGGTTGAGTTTGTTCTTTGAGTACTTGCATAAATCCATTTTCTTAGCTGTTTCTCTTTTATGATTTCCTCAGACAATACTTAGTTATATGTTTTTGTGTTGCTTTGTCAGTGCAGGCTTATTGATTTTTTAATGAGATGGGTTGGGTTGCCATATATAAGGTTTGCGTTTGTCTTAAAATTGCTCAGTGGAGTGTAGGTTTGCTTTGAAAACTTCCAGGATGAAGATCAAACGTCCGAAAGGTCTAACTTTAGACGTACTTAAGGGTTTTTTTACTCTCTGTTGACTCGATTACTGATCATTTGATTTGATTCCATTCGAGTTGGAATTTAAATCAATGATTTTATTCATGAGTTGGAGGGGACAATGAAATTTTATGCTAGTAATAAGCACGGTAGTGGCCTGGCTATATTTTTTATATTTCTCATGTTGCTATCTTTTAAGAGTTTTGCTCAAACGTGTAATTCATCATCACACCCATTCGCGTGTGGCGGCGGCTGTTTTGAAAATGCAGCACAAGCTCAATCAGCAGGTTGTACGACAGGTGGTGGGGGTAATTCATCACCTCCGCCACCACCACCATCAGGTGGTGGTTCTTCAATCTGTACTGCGTCGAGCCACCCTTTTGAATGCGATGGCAGATGTTATGCAAGTGAGTCGCAAGCACAATCGTCCGGTTGCACAACAGGCGGTGGGAGTAATCCACCACCACCACCGCCACCATCAAACAACCCGCCACCACCGCCACCTTCAAATGGCAGTAGTCCACCGCCACCACCACCACCTCCTCCCCCTCCAGCGGGTGGTGGCAGCGGTGGTACAACTGTTGTTGAAAATAATGTGGTCATTACAACGCTCGGTGAACGTTATCGTGTTCGTCACGAATTAAGCAGAGCTAATTTTAATAATTTCAATATAGAATATTGGGTAGGGCGCTTTGGCGAGTTAAGGTTAGAAGATTATTCGCTAGCTGCGGCTGAATCGCAGCGTCAAGCAGCTTGTGGTACAACGGCTCCTTGTGTGGTAGTCACGTTAACTGCTGCTGTTGGCCAAGCGATGCAAAACTCACAAGGCCAAGCTAAGCCATGTAATCAAACCATTCCTAATTTTCGATACTATAAAGACTATGGCAATGAAACCAACTTCTTCCGTGGAGAGGTAATGAGCATTGTTGATGGTAATAACTTGATCTCATGTGGTGACAACCCAAGTCAGCAACAATTAGCTAATGCAAGGGTATATCGTGCAGTAATGGTACCCGATGCAAATATTAACCGTCCTTTTGCAGCCGGTGAGCAAATCGAGTTTGAAGTGACCATTAGCTTCGATCGTGCCCAAATTACAGGCGATAATGTTAATTACTATGGCCAAACTTTTCGTTATGTCTTAGGTCAAGGTTTAACAGTCAATAATCAGGATCCAGCAATAGGGCCGACTAATATTAACGATAGCTTTGCTAAGCTTGGCGGTGATACAACAATCCCGCATCTTTCCGAAACTAATTCGGGCGAGCGTCGTTTAAGCTTTATGCAGCATGTTTATAATTTATCGAATGGTAATATTGCTGAGTGGTTAAGAGGTCGTCGTTTATTTCATACGCGTTTTACGGATGGTTCGCATAATGAGCAGTTATTTCCAGGACCGCAAGCCGTTAATGGTAACTTGGGTTTTTCTGAAATGTCTGGTCTTGCAACTAACCCAACGCAACCGGATTGTGTTACCTGCCATTTCTTAAATGGTAATGGAAGTATGCAGGCTGGTCAGAATGTTGTGCCGCCGAAGTTAATTGGTATGGGTCTGCTAGGATTGATTCCTGATAGTCAAATCGAAGATTGGGCTGCAGATAGTGGCGGCACGGTGAGTCGAGTCACTGTAAGTGGTCAAACTCATATTGGCCGTTATGGCTGGCGAGCTGAAACACACAGTGTTGAACAGCAGGTTGCAAAAGCATTGCATGATGATATTGGTGTAGGCACTAGCTTCCCAGGCTTTGGGCCTGCAGAGTTGTCTGATGCGGACTTAAGTGACTTAGTCGTGTATACCAAGCTGCTTGCAGTACCTGTGCCAAGACAAAATTTGACGCAAATGCCGGGGCATAACTTGTTTAGCAACTTTGGTTGCGCCGGTTGTCATCGGATGACAGCGACAACTGGAGCAGATGCAGAATTCCCTGAACTAAGTGGTCAAACAATTCACCCTTATACTGATTTGTTATTGCATGATCTAGGTGAAGGTAATTTTAGGACGGCTCCACTATGGGGTTTAGGCTTATCTGGTTTAGTTCGTAGTAATAATAACAGTAGTTTAAATCTTATGCATGATGGTGAATCAACATCAGTTGATGCTGCGATCCAACGGCATAATGGTGACGCTTCAAGTGCGAAGTCTGCTTATAATGATGCCAGTAGTAGTCAGCGACAACAGCTGCAAGATTATTTGATGGCAATGTAATATGCAGATAGTCTGCAATTCAGTTGTGGTAAAGCATGATTGACTGAAGAGGCGAGCCCGAAAGGGCTCGCTTTTTTTATTGTTTTTATCATAGCCATAGAGTCATTATGAAAACAATTATATTGTTTTGAAGCTTCCCTTTTTTAACAAAAGGAGCTTAAAGGACTGATCATAATAAGTTGATCTTTTTTATTTTACAGATGCTTGAAGAAGTTAATATTAAAGGTAATTTTTAATTAATTGTTTAACCAGTCATTCTCAAACTGTAATAGCCACTCCCATACGGTTATATCATAAGGGTCAAAATCAGGGTCCCAATTACCAACATTGCTATTATTCAACATAGGGGCTGAGAGGTGACCAAGACCAGGGATCATGGTAAATTTTGATTTAGGAAAATTACCTGGGCAAGCACTTTGCTCATGCGTTATGCGCGCGAGTGCTTGTGGGCGCTCACCATTGTCATCACCGCTACCCATTAGAGCCCAGTAAGGAATATGCGCAAAGTCACAGATAGGTTGAAGCCAGCCAGCACCGGCTAATAATAATGCCGCCGAAGCACGGTCATTGAAGGTACGTAAATACTCAGTGACAGCTAATACGCCATTGCTAAAACCGACAAAGTAAATTCGTTTAGGGTCAACTTTATAGTGTTGTACGACATAATCGACGAAGCGCCGTGTTTCACAAGCATCTCGTAAGCTAGGGTTATTGATTGAAGAGGCAAAAATGTCACTAAACAATACGCGACTACGTTGTGGTTGGAAAACCAAAAATTCAGGACCACCCGGCCAGGGTCGACTACCGGTTTGTTGAATTGCCAAGGCTGTGCCACCTAATGTCGGTATTGCCAGTTCACCAAAGTCTTCTGAGCCACTCCAGCCATGAAAGTGGATAACAACTGGATAAGTATTATCTTCGGCATCACCGTAACTCGGTGGCAGTACCGTAACATAGTTCATTGGAGCAATTGACTGACGTTTTAATCTGAGTGTTTCAATTTGAGGCTCAGTGATAAAAACACGCACCATCCGTCCAAGCGATTGGGCCGCAACGCCATTGGCATCCTGTACATGATAGGTGAGTAAATAATTGCCTTCTGTATTGGTATCGAGCAGATTTAAACCTTCGACCACGACTTGGCTGCTAATATCCAGGCCGTCCTTATCCATCGCGGTAAAGCCTGCTTCGATATACGGCATGCCTGGCGACAAATCGATAACATTGCTACCCAATAACTGAATTTGTGGGCGATCTACACTATTTTCAAAAGGAGATTGGTAGCCTTGTTTGCACAGATCAGGCTGTGGTTTAAATGGAATGCCGCCGAAATTGCGCCAGGCATCATCAATCTCACGTTGGGTGTCATATATCCATCCCTCTCTGGCATTAAAGTCCCAATACTCGTTCCAGAAAGGATCATTAGCGTGACCTTCGGCAACAATATTAGCGATTTGTCTCCCCATATAGGTGTTATCTTCTGTCAGCGATAATACAGAAAGCGGCTGAGTTGGATCAGCGTTTGTTGCTCCACCAGGTTCAGGTGAAGCACTGTCGCCACCGCTACTG
The DNA here is from genome assembly GCA_965230615.1 of Gammaproteobacteria bacterium. Lineage (GTDB taxonomy): Bacteria > Pseudomonadota > Gammaproteobacteria > HTCC5015 > HTCC5015. The sequence goes on along the minus strand of OZ246012.1, from coordinate 2,261,660 downwards.
CAGGCGGCTATGCTAACTATAGCGATCAAAGCCCAATAAAAACGCATCATCATTCTCCAGCTTATTTGCAGATTGTTCGGTATAAGCTAACATGCACTTGCTGATTGCACGAGCAAGAGTATGTTCGAGTTTCATGGATTTATTCGAAACTTTGAGTTTGAGCGTCTTAGCTTTTAGGAATGCAAAGGCCTGATACCAGGAAATTTAACAAGTACCGCAATACCCATCAGGCAAATGGCTAGCAGATATGCGGCCCATAAAGGCAGCATAGGAATTTGGGCGGCAATCATTGCTGCGCTAATATCAAGTTGTAACATAATGTTCCCCCTTGTGGCAGCAAGGCTATCAACAACAATAAAATATTGTTGCTTGGCATCGGCTTGAAAACACAGTTGACTATAAGTACCGCTATTCGCGTCATTATTGCTGAGCACTTCTTGTAATGACAGTATTGAAACGCCAGTATATACGGCTAAAACTGTATCGACGGTACTGCCTTGTGTGTTCAGACATACCGTTGCGTTGGTTTCAGGCGTTAATGCCCACCAGAGCGAAGCCCCACCAGCAATACCGGCATGATCAGGCTCACCACTTTGTTTATCTGCATCGATATTATGCATTTGTCTGGTTTGGCTAGTAGGCACGTTAGCATTTAATGGAATAGCGTTAGCAAAATCATTATTGACTGCGCCTAACGCTTCTGGCAAGGAAAGGCGAGGTGTAGTGACGCTGTTTCTTGGGTCAGTAATCTGTGTTGTACTGCGTAGCAGCTGCTGCTCTAATGCAGCCACGCTGGCATTCGGATAAGCGGACGCTAATATAGCAATAGTGCCACTGGCATGTGGTGCCGCTTGTGAAGTGCCACCTAAGGTGCTGCCTGTTGCCGTAATTAAAGCACCCGGCGCGAGTAAATCCAAAAAGCTTGCGCTATTTGAGAAACAACCTATTTGATCAGCTGCCGTTGTATTATCCTGACAAACGCCCCAAGAGAGCCCACCGACATTCGCATCATAAACAGCACCCACGGAGATAACCTCCGGTGTACAGGCGGGTATCGACATGCCATTGCTATCAGCTTGATTACCGCTAGAGGCAAGTACAACAATGCCGGCTGCTCTGGCATTCGCCACAGGAATACTAAAAGGATTAAAGTTATTGCAAGGGCTGGTAAATGTTGTGGTGCTGCCTAAGCTTAGATTAATAGCCTTGATATTATAAGCGGCTTGATTAGCGATGCTCCAGTCAATACCGGCGATAACATCAGCGGTCATCAGACTACCATCGGGACTTATAATATCGAGAGCAACTATTTTTGCGCCTGGCGCGGTTGCAGCAGCGATAGCAGCAACATGGCTACCATGACCATTGCTGTCGAGTGAGCCATCATCTGCCGCGATATCGAGTGATACACTGACACGGCAACTTGCCGGTATGCCTGGTGCAGAACAATTGCCAAAGGCAGATTGTGTGTGATCGACACCAGAGTCGAGAATAGCAATGGTACTGCCATTACCTTGCATATCAGAGGTATGCAATGGCTCACTGTTAATTAATGCCAGGCTTTGATTGAGATGCAGTTGCAAAGGTTCATTACGATAAATTGCTTTGATACGTGGGTTTTGCAGTAATGTCAGCAGTGCTGAGTGAGTATGCGCTTTAATCAGCGACATTGGCAATCGAGAATAGTCACGCATAAGCTCAATGTCTGATAAGGCAAATGCATCGATCAGCTGTTGCTTCGAATAGTCTTGTGCATGAGGGCGAGTATCTTCTTCAAAAAAAATAATCAACTCTGTCGCGACGTAGCGTTGTTGACTGAGAGTGGAATGTTCGCCAGCCTTTTCGAATAACAAGGCATTAAGCTCATTGGTTTGTTGAAACTCGCTCGATTGGGCGTTGGTGTTTGTGAAATAGAAGCAAAGGCTACATAAAATAAAGGCGAGTGTATTCAGGCGTTTCATAGAGCATGCTTATTAGTATGAATAATGAGCTGCTATTATTTAGTCGTTGTAGTGACGTACTGATTACGCTTTTATTAAAGGTTGTTAAACGAAGCCTTACACCTATCGATTGCGGGTTTCATAAAAGACTCTCCTTTTCAAATATGCTAGCGCTGTATAGACTATTAGAATTTGAATAGTAGTTGTACGGGTTATTATCGTCACTCAATGCCAAAAGAGAAAACGCCTGATTAAGCAGCTGCTAATCAGGCGTTTACTAACAAAAGTCAACGATAAAAACTTATTGAACTAAGCGGCTCTTCGCTTTGCGGTGTTTATTGCAATACCGATAATTACAAAAGCAAATGCTAATAAGCCAGCCAGTGGTAGCATTGGAACCTTCTCGCTAGCGCGTGCCGTAATAGCCAGCTCGCTGGTAAAGCCGGTTGTCGGAATACCGCTAGGGCCAGGCACTGGATCATCTAAATCTATCATTGGATGAGAGTGGACTTGCACGAATACCCAGCGGACGACGGTTGTTTCAACTTCTTCTTCGACTACAACAGATTTGTCGCCGTGGATCACGACAACGCGTTGAACAGTTTCGGTAATTGTCTCAGTGATTTTTTTGAGGACAAACATCCATGTCCAAATTTTTACGGCAACCTGATTATCTGAGACAAAGCCAGGTGGTAAGTTCGGGTCATCGGTTAGCATATCAACCTGAAACATATCAGTGAAGACGAATGTTGGAATACCAGGTTCTGCTAACTCATCTTGAAAGGTCTGGCGAAAGTCAAATGCTAATGGTTGTGGTCCTTCAGCAGTTGGTATGCTCAGAACAGGTAAAGGTTGTGATGGGTTAATGGGTTCTACACTTTGCAGTTGTAACTCAACGAGTTCGATATCAACGAGTTCAGCCATCGAAACTTGATTTTGTGGGTCCGGTTGTGGATTGCCGTTCTCATCAAGTGGATTAGTGATGGCTTGTTGCAAGGCTTGTATCGCTTCTGGCAAGCCAGGTTCGTTAGTGGGATCGATCCCATTGGATTGTAATACCTGATCAATGAGTGCAACAGCTTCACCGGCATCAAGGCCATTGTTAATATTAGGATTGCCTTGTAAGGCGACTAATTGGGTTTCAGGAATTGCATTGTTGACACCATCGCCTTGATCATTGATGACGCCTTGCAGTACACCACAAACGCCGCTACTTATTCGGCATGTACCGCCTGCATGAAATGACACTGAGTTGGCAATAGTTTCACATTGTGTGGCGGTAACAGGTGATGTACACGCTGTGGGACCTTGTATTTGACAGCAGCCTGTTTGTGCATTGACTTGTAAAGAATATAAGCTCATTATTATAATAGCAATTATACTTGTTAGTGATTTTACTGTTCTGAAAAGATACATGGTTAAGTTCCTTCTCGTGAATTGTTGATAAGAAAAAAAGCAGCGTTTTTTGAAATCAATGTTGAGCCGGTGACCGAGGCTAGTCTTGGTGCTTTTCATTCTTATTACAGCTCATAGGTATTTTGGGTAAATTGCATTAAATGAAATGAATAATTCATAAAGAGTTTGTTTGTTATGCTGAAGAAAATTTTACGGGAGCTGCTGGGTCTAGTGCTGTTGTTGCCACTATCGCCAAGTTTGGCAACTTATCAACCAGATGCTGATATCGCTGCGCTTTATAAAGCGCAAGATGTTGAGGGTGTTTTGATGATTGTCTCTTTAGAGGGTAAGGAAAAATACATGCATAATGCCGGGGAAATTGATAATGCCTATATTCCGGCATCAACCTTTAAGATTGCCCATACCTTGATTGCCTTGGAAGAAGGCATCATTAAAGATCAGACGGTTAACATTCCCTGGGATGGTGTGCAAAGAACGTATGCGCCCTGGAATAAAGATCAAACGCTTGCCACCGCGTTTGCGTATTCCTGTGTTTGGTGCTATCAGACGTTTGCGCGCCACATCAGTCATCAACAATATCGTCAATATTTGCAGGCGTTTGATTATGGCAACGCAAAAACAGGTGAGCAAGTAACGGATTTTTGGTTAAAGGGCGATTTACGTATCTCGGTTAGTCAGCAAATTGCTTTTTTACGTAAAGTTTATCTTGAGCAGTTGCCTGTTAAAACCAGCAGCCTGCGAGTGCTGAAAGAAATAATGCTGTCGGAAGCGTCGACCAATTATCAGATATGGTCGAAAACCGGTTGGCAGGGCGAACATGGCTGGTATGTTGGTTATGTGCAGCGTGAAAATAACGTTTGGTTGTTTGCGCATTATATGAAAGTGCAAAACCAGAGTGATTTGCCATTGCGCAAGTCTATTGCGCATGAGGCGTTTAAGCTCAAAGGCATTCTCTAGCATGCTATCGCGTTTGCAGGGTATGAGATATCGCTAATAAAAAAGCCCCGCGATAAAGCGAGGCTTTTTTATGGTTAAGCAGTTGTTAATGCTTAGTGTGCGGCAAATTTTTTCGCTTCTAATTTGCGCCAATCGAGTAAGATGTGGCCAGCTTCTTTTAATAAGCTATCGCTGGGTTTATCGATTTCATCTGCTTTAGCAAGCTCTTCATTGCCTTGTGCAGCGTCGCTATCTTCTTCGTCAACATGACCAATCACGCCTTCGTCTTCATCTTCCTGCTGTTCTTCATACTCTTCATACGTTTTGAGTACAGGCAGGTTTTTAGCCAATCGGCGTTTGTTTTCCATATTGAGTAAGCGTTGCTCTGAGTCTGAGCGTTCTTTTTTACGCTCTGCTTCATTAAGCGATAGATAATCTTTATCGCGTGTTTCAGTTAAAAATTCAACGCGCTCATGTAAGAAGGCAAAGTCAGGGTGTTTGCTAATACGTTCTAAATGCTGGTGTTGCAGTTTAGGCAATATAGATTTTAAGCTGGCGACTTTATCAAAAGAAGCGGGTCTGATTTGATCCCAGTTAAGTGCATTGGGTAGAGCATTCTCGCCAATTTCTTCGGTATCAAATAACACCGGGAAATGAATGTCCGGTATAACACCGCGAGACTGTGTACTATCGCCTGAGACACGATAAAACTTGGATTGAGTGAATTTCAATTGGCCTGGATCTGGCTCCAAAGGTGTAATGCTTTGCACGGTGCCTTTGCCAAAGGTTTGCCCGCCAATCACAATGCCGCGACCATAGTCTTGAATCGCGCCTGCTAAAATTTCAGAAGCAGAGGCACTCAAGCGATTGACCAGTACAGCAAGTGGTCCGTTATAGGCAACTTTGGGGTTTTTATCATATTCTAAGCGCGTTAAGCCATTGGCGTTACGCGTTTGCACCGTCGGGCCACGTGGAATAAATAAGCCAGTTAAGTCATTGGCTTCGGTTAAAGAGCCACCACCATTGTTGCGCAGGTCAAGTATCAGCGCATCGATGTTTTCATCTTTTAATTCATTAATAAGGCGCTCAACATCGCGGGAGCTTTTCCGCAAGTTAGGATCGCGTGACCAGTAGGCGCGAAAATCAGCATAGAAGGTTGGTAATTCGATAATGCCAACTTTATAGGTTCTATCATTGCGCTCGATCTCAATAATTTCTTTCTGAGCAGATTGCTCTTCTAAGTTGATGGTATCGCGCACCAAGGTAACAATTTTGGTTTTGGATTCATCAGAGCTGTTGGCGGGAATAAGCGTTAACTTAACAACAGTGCCTTTAGGGCCACGGATTAAATCAACAACTTCATCGAGACGCCAGCCAACGACATCAACCATTTCACCTTTATCGCCCTGACCAACGGCAACGATGCGGGCAGAGGGTTTGATTTGTTTGCTCTTATGCGCAGGACCACCCGCGATCAGTTTATGAATTTTGATGTACTCTTCTTCGCGTTGCAGCATTGCACCAATACCTTCCAGAGAGAGGCGCATATGAATTTCGAAGTTTTCTGAATCACGCGGTGGCATATAGTCGGTATGCGGGTCGTAAGTATGCGTGACCGCTGTCATAAAATAGCTAAAGACATCATCTGCGTTGATCTGTTCGAGTTGATGCTTTTGGTTGGTGTAGCGTTTTTCTAATTTTTCAATGATTTTTTCTTGTGGCTCTTCAGAAAGCACAAGGTTAAGCACGTCATTTTTGAGTAGCTTGCGCCATAGGTCAAGGCTCTCGCTCTTGTTGCTGGCCCAGGGCGCATTCTCGCGATCAATCAGGATGTTTTCTTCACGTGTGAAATCCAGGCTTTTGATTTTGCCTTCGATATCTTTGAGCAGGTAGTCGAAGCGTTCCATACGACGCTCATGGAAACGATTGTATACCGTAAAAGCCAGTTTAAGTTGGCCCCGGCGAAGGTCATCGTCGAGTTTCTTTTGCTGGCGTTTAAAAGATTTGATATCAGAGGCTCGAAAATGGCTACGTGATGGGTCTAATGACTCTATGTACTGATCTAAAATATCCTCGGCGGCATCATCATCAAAGTCAATATCAAGATAGTGGTGCTTATCGAGCATTTTTATGACATTCAATGCGGTCTTGCTATGCGCAGGCTTTGCCCCCAATGGCCGGATCACCTCAGAACGCTGCTTATTTTTAGTGTCATCGACAGCAGCAATACCACTGCTCGGTAGCAATAGTGTAAAGGCCAGTGCCAGGATGGTATTGTGAGTAAAGTTAAATCGTGTTTTATAGGTCATAATAATCAATCGTATCCAGAGTTTTTGTTAACCATTATTATGGGGCGTTGGGCCTTATTATTGCTTATTAGGCTGTTGCTCCAGCCATTTTAGTCGGTCTATTAGTAGTTTAGCAGTATATCGATCACCCAGTGACAGCCTTATGCGCAATGCACGTTCCAGCTGCGCTCTAGCTTGTGACAACTTTTTTTGCATAATGCTCAATTCGCCGAGATCTTTAAAGCTGGCGGCGATACCTGGTTGGTAGCGCTTATCACGATAATGCTTTAATGCTGCAGCATATGACTGTTGCGCGAGGTCAGTATCACCTTGTTGTACGGCGTGTTGCCCTTTTAAACGCAATAAGCGCGCATATAAGGCACTTTGTGGTGCAATGGCTTGCGTGGCTTGGTCTATGAGTGCCAAGCTATTTGCCCCCTCTGGGCTATTAGCATCCTGCCGTTCTGTCGCAATGATGGCACGATTTAAGATAGCGGCATTGCTAATATCTCGGGAAATACCTGTATTGTCGAGTAAGGAGCTAAGTATTGTCTGTGCCTGTGTATAGTCTTTACGCCGAATGAATAAATCACTCTTTAATAACAGCAAACGATAACGATAATTGGGTAAATCGGCATAATCAAGTAAATCTTGCAGTTCTTGCAATTGAGTTTGCACTTCTTCGAGTTCATTAATGCTCAAAGCACTTTGAATAACATTAATATGACTGCGCGCCAGGGCAGCATGGTCATCAATACCACGATAGTGGCTTAAGGCACCATTAAAGGCTTTTATCGCCGAGCGGTAATCGCCAGCATAAAAGGCATTCAGACCAAGGTTTTCCAGGCGTTTGGCACTCTCCAGTGGCTCCGGCAAACGCTGCACCGGCTTGCCACTACAGCCACCGAGTAATAGGGCAAATACAATACAAAAAAGGGTGAATGTGGGCTTGGGCATCGTCATTATTCACTGGCCGTAGGGGCCAGCAATTTGGCCCGTTCACTATTGGGATCATCGGGGATATTGCCAGAAATAGGCCAGGTGCTGTTAATGGCATCAACCGTTTTTTGCGCATCGTCGAGCAGGTTGCGGGTGGAGTTGCTGAGCTCTGGCAGCTGGCTACTTTCCTGGCGAATTGTTTTGATGGTGGCTTGTAGGTCAGCGATTAATTTGGGTAAGTCAGTGGTCGCCTGACGGGTGTTTTGCATAGTGAGCTGTGCATCGGCCAGCGTATCTTGCAAAGACGCAATGGTGTTGAGTAAGGCCTGATAAGCTTGCCGGTCATTGATTAAGGCACTGGCCGTGCCCTGACCACGATTGACCTGCTGGGTAATCTGCTTAAGATTTTTACTGGCATCGGCGACGTTATACAGTGACTCATTGAGTGCATCACCAGGCAGGTTGCCAATGACTGTGGCAATCTTATTGACGCTATTGTTAATTTTATCGAGCACGGGTTTTAGGTTGGTAATCATTTGATCGATGGTCAGTGTTTCATCAACCGTAATCGTGCTGCCGCTGGCCAGTAAAGGGCGATTGGCATCGCCAGGGGTGATATTGATAATGGAGTCGCCAATAAAAGCCAGCTTGCTGACCGAAGCGCGCGAGTTCGAACGTATTAAACCATTGAAGTCTTCAAAAATACTCAGTTCGACTTTGAATAAATTATCTGGGTTAAGGCTGATTTTTTTGACCGAGCCAACAGTAATGCCTGAAATCCGTACGTCAGTATCGGCACTCACACCGACCGGGTTTTGAATAAAAGCATATAAGGTAATACGTGAATCAAATAAACGTAAGGTCTGGCTGCTTAAAAAAAGCAGGCCAAACAAAATGGCAATGGCGCTTAAAATAAATAATCCGACTAAACGTTCTTGTGTACTATAGCGTAAGTGGTGAACATAGTGTGAACGGTGCTTATTATGTTGTTCTGGCATTGACTGGGTCGTTTATTGTTTTAGTGTGAATTAAGGTTAGTGCTTAAGCCTGCTGCATAAGCGGTATTTGCCAGACTATTTTGAATATACGCTTGTACGTAAGCATCATCATCGTTCATGGCTGTCTCCCAGTTTTTATAATGGCGTAATCCATCAGGATGGGTAAACAATAAAACATCAGCGTGCTGACGCGCAAACTCTAAATCATGCGTTGACATCACCAGCGTAATATTTAATTCCTTTTGCATATGTAAATAGCACTCGGTGATTTTCTGCCGGGTGGCCGCATCTAAAAAAGCAAACGCTTCATCAATAAATAAAATGTGCGGCTCTAAAATCAAGCAACGCGCTATCGCCACCAGGCGTTGTTGATACTCAGGTAAAAAAGCGGGCAGTTGTTGGCAATCGGATGTGCAGCCCAGCCAGTTTAAAATCTCACTGGCCCGCGCTTCAATTTGTTCAACACTACCCAGGTTGTGATAGAGTGCCGGTAAGGCCACATTGCGCTGAGCGCTTAAATGTGACACCAGTGCCGAGTTGGGCAGCACAAAACCCGCACAACGTCGCAAGGCTTGCCAGTCTTGCTTATTCAATGCCCAGATATCTTTATCCAAAATTTGCAGCTTGCCTGCTGCGGGCGGGTCGATACCGGCAATCGTGCGGAGATAGGCTGTTTTACCGCTGTCACAGGGGCCGACAATACACGTGAGCTTGTTAGTGCCAATGGTAATATTCAGTGGAGTCAGCGTACAGTCATTGTCTGGTCCATTGGCAGGCAATACCGGGATTAAGTCTGTACAACGAATAATGGTTGCCATAACTATTGCCTCACAAATGCCATAAAGGCACCAATAATAAACACCAGTGCCAAACTGTTAACAATGGCGCGCTGGGTTTGTTGGGGCACTTCAGTGGCCGAATGTTGTACCTGCAGGCCGTGATAGCAGGCCGCTCCCCCGATGATCAAACCAAAGATCAGGTTTTTAATCACAAATAACACAATAAACAAAGGCGATAAGGCGACTGCGGCGGTGTCGATCAGCGATAAATAAGAGGTTGAATACACCATGCCACCAAAGATCAAGCCGCTATATAAGGCAATGCCTGAGAAATACACGCTGAGCACCAGCTGGGAAATAGCCGCGCCCAGTAAGCGCGGTGCAATCAGGTAGTCGGCAATATCAATACCCAGCAGTTCCAGGCCCTCAACTTCACGGTGTAATTGCATATTGCCAATGTCGACCGCCATGGCAGAACCTGAGCGGCCAATCAGAATAATGGCGGTTAGCGCCGGGCCAATTTCAAAGGTAATTAAAAAGGTCAGGGTTTCAATAATCGCCGCTTCACCGGTGATATCGCTGGTCAGGTGAATCATCTGGGTGGTAAAGGAGATACCCACCGCCAGTGCCAGCAGTACCACCAGGGGCAGAGCATCGATGCCGGTAAAAATAACCTGCGTGATCAGCGGACGGTACGTTTCACGTTTGAACAGTTTGCGGCTGGCGCACCAGTGATACACCGCCTGGTAGATAAATACTGTTAAATCAATAGTATACAGAGAGCCCCTGATGGCAAGGCGCCCGGTAAAGCCAAGCAATTGGCTAATCGACTGTGTTGCGGAATATCCCATTACATACAACGCATAATCTACTGATCAAAGCCTGTCATACAAGTAATACTACTATGACCGGTTTTTTGCCTCCAGGTTTATCTATTGCTAGTTATAAATAACCTGGCTGGCAGTCTTCGCCGCTGACCTTCCAGACTACTCTGCTGTTTCTTTATTTAAACTATTGATTTTAATATATATTCTTTCGTTACTGTTCGGCGGCTGTTGTAACTGGCTCACCTGTCCTTGCGGCTTGGTTTTATATTTATGGTAGTACTTGAGCACTTTTTTGACATAGCCCTGTGTTTCACGAAACGGAGGAATGCCTTTATATTTTTTTACATTATGTGCCCCAGCATTATACGCTGCCAAGGACAACTTCAGATCATTCTTGAAGGCCACTAATAGCTCACTAAAGTGCTGAGTGCCTGCTCGCAGATTATCATTGGCATTATAGCGGTCTAAAACACCGTATTGCCGAGCCGTGGCGGGCATTAATTGCATTAGGCCACGTGCGCCTGCGCGGGACTGGGCTCTGGGGTCAAAGCAGGACTCGACCGTAATAATGGCCTTGACCAGGCGTTCATCGAGCTGATAGCGGGCAGCATACTTAATAATCTGTGGCATATAGCGCTTGGCCCGCAGTGCCATAATCTTAGGTGTGACGCCCTTGCAGGAGGCCGTGGCGGTTGGGCGGCCATACTTTTCGATAAACGTGAACTGCTCCGGATCCAGGCTGCGATCGGTAATCCAGCGGGTGCCATCTTTTTCCTGGTAGATATAGGTTTCAGCACACAGGCTCCCGCTCAGGCCAAACAGCAGCGCACTCGCGGCTGCGAGCTGGTATGTGATAGCGGTTATCCTTGTTTGCCGTAGCATTATCCGATCATTTGCCTCTATTTGCCTGCTATGAGCCGGTCCATTCTAAAGTATAGTCGGCCGGATCAGGGCGCCGTTCAATTTTTTTACGCGCCATTTGAGCCGCAGCACTGGGGGTGCCGAGGTAGATAAAGCCCACGATTTGGTCGGCTTCGGCCAGCCCGAGTGATTGGCAGACATAAGGGTCGCTGGCAAAAGGCCCGGTTAGCCAAATGCTGCCATAATTTAAGGCATTGGCCGCGAGCATAATGTGTTGCGCGGCAGCGCCAGCGGACAACAATTGCTCATGTGGCGGTGCTTTGGGGTGCTCTTTAATAACCGCAACAACCGCAATAATCATGGGGCTGCGCAGTGGCTTTTGGCGAATGGCTTCGAGCTCAGCATCGGTGATATCGGGCTTATTTTTGCGGGCTGCTTCACAAAACAGGTCAGCTAATTTTTCTTGTGCCTCGCCTTGGATTTTAATAAAGCGCCAAGGGCGAATAGCGCCATGGTCGGGGGCTGTGACGGCAGCTTGGAGGATCGTATTAAGGTCGTCCTCGCTTGGCGCAGGGGCTTCGAGTAAATTTGCAGGAATGGATACGCGCTCTAATAGACTTTGTAAAACGTCAGACATGTTTTTCCTTCTTTAAAATGGCGTTTTATACGTTACTTTACGGAGTGAATAATAGCCCGAAAGCAGACACTATGGCAGATGCGGGGAATAAATAATGGCATATTTGCAGCGTTTTTTTTGCCGTTGCTTTGTTTCATTGATTCTTCAGCTATATTTAAGGTTGCCTGTTAAGAGATTGTAGTAGAGCATTGATCATTAACGTGATATAAAAAGGCGTAATGCCTTGCGGAAGATGCCAGCATGATACATAGCAATAAATTGCAGGAAAGGCTTGATGCCTATATGGAGCAGGCCAGGGCCAATGAACATAAGCTACGTCAATTTCAGGATATGGAATTACGTCTGTTGAGTGCAGAGTCATTGCCGGAGTTATGTCATGTGCTGATCAAAGAGTACCGCCAGGCTTTTGCGCTGGATGTGGTGTCTTTATTGCTAATCGACAGTGGCGACCAGCTGGGCAGTATATTAGAGAGTCTGTTTCAGCCGCCCAGTGAACAAGATGAAGACGACGATCGCGATCTACTCGAATACATTCAATTGATTAATGACTATAAGCGCTTGCAGGATTTTAGTGCTTATACCGAAGCGCCTGTGCTGGATACATTCAGCAGTGACTACAAAATGTTTTTCAATGGCCACAGTGAAGGCCTGGGCAGTGTCGCGATACTGCCGATGCATCGACATGGCTCACTTATCGGCATTCTCTGTTTGGGCAGCCGAGACCCGAATCGATACAGTGCCGATATGGCCAGCGACTTTTTACAAAGGCTGGCATTAATGACGGGCGTGAGCATTGAAAACGCACTCAACATTGAGTTCTTAAGAGAGCTTAGTCAGAAAGATGCATTAACGTCAGTCAATAACCGCCGCTATTTTTATCAGCGCCTGGAAGAAGAAGTCAGCCGGGGGCAACGCCAGTCACATGCGGTCGGCTGTTTGTACATGGACTTGGATCACTTCAAACGGATTAATGACCACTATGGGCATGCTGCGGGTGATATGGTGTTGATCCATTTTACCCGCATCGTGAATAAAATTATTCGCAACAGTGATGTGCTGGCCCGCTTAGGGGGTGAAGAGTTTGCGGTATTGCTGCCCAATATCAGTAAGTATCGAATGGGTGAGATTGCCGAGAGAATTCGCATGCTGATCGAAAGCCAGCCTTGCGAACTGACCCCAGAGACCGAAATAGATTTGACAGTCTCTATTGGCTTGGCTTATTTTGATTTAGGTGAAGTCGTTGGTGAGTCAAAGCAGCTCGGTGAGCTGTTAATTACCCAGGCAGATCAGGCGCTGTATTTCGCCAAGGACAATGGCCGTAACCGCGTGTGCGCCTTTGAGGATATTGAAAATCTCTGATAGGCATTGCTATTGCCTAAGGATGTTGTTTCTACATGCATAATGTTCATTACGCTATCGCACCGGCTGATCCGGGAGCGCATTTATTTCAAGTAACCTGTCGTATTAAAACGCCGCATTCCAATGGGCAACATGTGTCATTGCCTGCCTGGATTCCGGGCAGCTATATGATTCGCGATTTTGCGCAACATATTATTGGGATTGAAGCACGTTGCGGTGGCCGCAGTGTTAACTTAGTCAAGCTCGATAAAGACAGCTGGCAAGCCGACCCTTGCGATGGTGAGCTGGTGATTGACTATCATGTGTATGCCTGGGACTTATCTGTGCGAGCCGCGCATTTGGATATTACACATGGCTTCTTCAATGGCACCAGTGTGTTTTTGCGGGTGCATGGTCAGGAACAAAACCCGTGTAGCGTTGAACTATTACCGCCACCAGAGAGCTTGAATGTAGAGTGGCGCGTGGCCACCAGTTTGCCGCGCATGCAAGCCGCACCGCATGCCTTTGGTTTATATCAAGCCAGAAACTATGATGAATTAATTGATCATCCGGTGGAGATGGGGCACTTTATGTTAGCCGGTTTTATGGCCGGAGGTGTGCCGCATGAAATTGCAGTGACAGGTCGACATGAAGCCGACCTGGACAAATTATGTACTGACCTGATAAAAATCTGCGAGCAGCATATTGAATTTTTTGGTGAGTGCCCGGTTGATTATTATTTATTTTTGCTCACCGTGGTGGGCGATGGTTATGGTGGTTTGGAACATCGCAACTCCTGTAGCTTGCTGGCCAGCCGGAATAGCCTGCCACGACGTAATGAAAAAGACATGAGTGATGACTATCGCGGCTTTTTAGGGTTGTGTAGTCATGAGTATTTTCACACCTGGAATGTAAAGCGCATTAAGCCTGCGGTATTCTCGCCGTATGACTTACAAAAAGAAAACTACACACGTCAGCTCTGGGCCTTTGAAGGCATTACCTCCTATTATGATGACTTAGGCTTGTGTCGCGCAGGTTTGATTAGTGAACAGAGCTATTTGGAATTATTCGGTCGCACCATTAGTCAGGTGTTACGCAGTAGGGGCCGTTATCTACAGACAGTGTCTGAATCCAGCTTTGATGCCTGGACCAAATTTTATAAACAAAATGAAAACGCGCCCAATGCGATTGTGAGTTACTACAGCAAAGGGGCGTTAATCGCCTTTTGTTTAGATATGACGATTCGTGAAGCGAGTGATAATAACAAAAGCTTAGATGATGTGATGCAATTGCTCTGGCGGCGTTATGGTGCAAGTCAGCAGGGTGTACCAGAAGGCGCGATTGAAGAACTGGCCAGCGAAGTGGCCGGTGAAAACCTGAGCCGCTTTTTTGAGCTGGCACTGCGCAGCACTGAAGACCTGCCATTAGAAGAACTGCTGGAGTTGTTAGGCATCACCTACAATGTGCGCGCCAGTACCGGGCGCGGCGATATGGGTGGCAAGCCTGTGGCTGACAAGCAGCTCAATCGTGTTGATCTGGGCGTGCGCGTGAAAGCGGCGGCGGGTGACTTTGCCAAAGTGACCCATGTGTTCAATGGGGCCGCTGCACACCAGGCAGGGCTCTCTGCCGGTGATATTATTATTTCAATTGATGAGCTGCGCGCCAGTTATGCTAACTTTGATAAACAAATACAAGTGTATGATGTGGGCGATGTGATTAAATTGCGCGCCTTTCGACGTGATGAATTAATGCGCTTTAAAGTCAGCTTGCAAGCACCTGAGCCTGACTGTTGCTATCTTACACAAAACCTAGATGCCGAAGATGAGCAACTCTCAATGCGGCAAAGCTGGTTGTCCTCTTAGCGGAAATTCGCTTTATAATAGCCTACCGGTAAGCGCCCAACCTTAAGCGTCGGCGCTTGTTACCTTGAATAATAAAGAGCAGAAAACAGCCAGCATGTCTGACAGCACGCGTCACAACTTATTGCAGCATTTAAGCGATAATGCTTATCACTCGGGTGAGTCTTTAGGTCAGGCATTGGGTCTGAGTCGGGCGGCTATTTGGAAACAAATACAAGCGCTGCAAACACTGGGGCTGGACTTTGATGCCTCGCGCAGTAAAGGCTATCGCCTGCTGACCGCAGTAGAACTGCTGGATGTGGCACAGATTCGTACCCATCTCTCGGCCGCACATGCACAGACAGAGATAGTGCTGTTTGATGAAATTGATTCAACCAACAGCTATTTGATGCAGCAGCTTAGCCTTAAAAAAAAGGGCAGCACCGCTGCGCCTTATCAAGCCACCGTGTGTTTGAGCGAAATTCAAACCGCCGGTCGTGGCCGACGCGGGCGGGCGTGGTTGACGCCTTATGGCAGTGCGGTTGCCTTCTCGCTATTTTGGCCGTTTCAGGCCGCTGCTAGCCAACTGGCGGGCTTGAGCCTGGCAACGGGTGTGGTGGTGGCTGAGGCGATTGAGTCATTCAGGCCATCGCCAGAGAGTGAACAAACCGACGATCCAGCCGCAGCGCAGACAGGTATTCGTCTAAAATGGCCGAATGACCTATGGCTGAACGACCGCAAGCTGGGTGGCATTTTAATTGAAGTGTCTGGTGATGCGGCCGGACCCTGTGATTTGGTAATTGGTATTGGACTTAATGTGAATACCGCCGATACACGTTATATGGAAAATATTGATCAACCCTGGACAGATATGTGCGAATTATTTGCCGCAGACCCACTAGCCCAAGCGCATAAGCCCTCACGCAATGCCTTAGTGGCCAAGCTGATGGACGGGCTATTGCAGATGCTGCCTGTTTTTGAACAACAGGGCTTTGCCGCTTATGCCGCTGCCTACCAGCAGCGTGATGCGCTGATGGGGCGGGAAGTGTATATTCAGCGCGGTGAGCAGACTATCCACGGTATTGCGCGCGGTGTTGATCAACAGGGCGGTTTCTTATTCGAGCATGCCGCAGGCCTGGAAGTGATTACCGCCGGTGAAGTGAGTGTGCGACCGAAAGCCCAGGGTGTAGGCCAATGAACCTGTTGCTCGATATAGGTAATTCACGGATCAAATGGGGGCTGGCCGATGCTAAGGGACAGCTCAGCCGCAGTGGTGCTTTTAACCCGCCGAAAGAACAACCCGAAATCAACTTGCCCCGGCTGTTATTGCAGCTCGAATGGCCGACCCGCGAGTTAGATAAAATCGTGGTTTGCAGTACCGGTGAGCATGCCCAGTTTGCCCGCCTGTCGGGCTGGCTAAAAGTCAATAGCCCGGCCCGCATCGTGACCTTCACCAGCCATACCCTGCCAGCCGATGCACAATATGCTGTTGAACATAGCTACAAAGACGCCAGCCAACTCGGTGATGACCGTTGGGCCGCATTGTTAGCGGCCAGACAACTGCAAAAACAGGGTAAGCTCAGTGGCGAAGTGGTGATAGCAGATTGTGGTACTGCGGTGACCATTGATGTTTTAAGCGCAGATGGCCGCCACCTAGGGGGCTATATTCTCCCGGGCGTGGTGATGATGCGCAGTGTGCTGCATTACGGTACCGCCGATTTGCCCATGGTCGACTCCGGCTTTGAATGTCGGCCGGGTGATAACACCCAAAGT
This sequence comes from Gammaproteobacteria bacterium, assembly GCA_965230615.1. GTDB lineage: Bacteria > Pseudomonadota > Gammaproteobacteria > HTCC5015 > HTCC5015. Next base: position 2,245,090 of record OZ246012.1, on the reverse strand, counting down.
GCGATTAACTCCGGCTCGGTGATTGGCTTGGTTGCTGCCATCGAGCGCGTAGTAGAAGGCCACGACAATCCAGACTCCACCTCAAGCAATAGCCCGCGCAGCTGCCTGCTCTCGGGCGGCGATGCTGAAGCGCTAAGCGGGTTTTTAGCCATTCCCCACCAAATAGATGCCGAGCTAGTACTAAAAGGTTTGGCATTAACGCTCAATTATTCTTAGAATCCCCTAAAACCCATAGAAAAACGAATGATTGAGAGCGCAGCCTATGCGGATAGTCTTTTTTGCCCTGTTGTTTGCCAACCTTGTGATGGGGTTATGGCAATCCCGACTAGCGCTAAATACAAAAAGCACCGAATTTCCACAAGTGCCCGCAACGCAGCGTTTGCAGCTGGTGGCCGAGCAGCAGGCCGCACAGGCCGCACAAAGACAAGCGGCAGCCATTGAAGCAGACCAGGCTGGCCAGGCCGACCAGGTAGATGGCATCAGCGAGACCGGCCAAGGCGATGCCGAGAGCCTGACCGAGACAGCCGATAATGCCCTGACCGCAGCCCTGCCTGAGATTCCCGATATTGATTTAGTCTCTGATGAGCAGACTGAAACGGCCGATGAGGCCGATAGCGTAGATGACAGCGATGCGCCATTAATAGCCGACATAACACCGGCCGAGCCAGTACTGGCCTGCTATACCGTGGGGCCATTTAAAGACCTGAGTCGCGTGCAAACCGTGACCGACCGCCTGCTGTCGCTGGGCGCACCGGTCGAGCGCCGCTCCAAAACCGAACAAGAACAGTATGGCTACCGGGTTTATTTAGAGTCCTACCCCAGTCGCAGCAAAGCCATTGAAGTGGCGGCACAACTGGCCGACCAAGGAATACGTGACTATTTCGTGATTAGCGATGAGGCAGACCACCTAAACGCCATCTCCCTGGGCTTATTTCGCAAGCGCAGCGGTGCCATCCGCCGCATGGCGCAAGTCCGCCGCTTTGGCTTCCGCCCGCTGATGGAAATCCGCTACCGGGAAACCTTAATTTACTGGCTGGACTACGAACAGCAAGGCGAGCTGATCAACGATAATGTCTGGCGCGAAATCTCCGAAGCCTCCCCCGATTTACAGCGCCTAGACCGCGAATGCCCGGGGGCAGTCAGCTAAAAGCATAAATATTGCGCATAAATCCCAACAAGGCATTGCCTTTTGTGCCGCCTTTACCTACAATCCTCCTCCCGTTTACAGCGTGGTGATGCTGGACGACCACGACAAGAATTTTGCCAATAATAACAATGGCTTGATGAAAAAAACGGACAGGCAGCCCAGCTGCCACAGGCTTTAAGCAACGCACGGAAGCAGCGCATAGAGCCGAAACAATAGAAGCGTGAGCTTAGCTTCTACACAAAATGCTGACGTAGCGGGGTCGCGAAGCGACAAGGTACGACTGCATGGATGCAGGAGGTAGACTGCGTCGGGAACAAGCAGTCGAGAGCAGCAGTCCGAAGGACCCGTTACAGTAGCACAAGAGTTTTAAAATTGCTGGCGTAGCTCAGTTGGTAGAGCAGCTGATTTGTAATCAGCCGGTCGTAAGTTCGAATCTTATCGCCAGCTCCAAACAATAAAAAAGCCCCCTCTTGTAGGGGGCTTTTTTATTGTTTTTTGGTGATGATGTTAGGTGCGAACTTACGACGAAATAAAAAGGCTAAGTTCGACAAAATCGCCGGGCAGGTTTTTGCTCCTGCAAAACCTGCATTCCTGCCATCCTTGGCAGTCAGAGCAAATCGGATCAGCGGCAAGGTAGAGCAGCTGATTTGTAATCAGCCCGCCCGTGCCAGCGGGCGTAGAAATAGTGAATCTTATCGCCAGCTCCAAATAATAAAAAAGCCCCTCTTGTAGGGGCTTTTTTTGTGAATGAAATAAACAACAGGCGCAGCGGCAAGGTAGAGCAGCTGATTTGTAATCAGCCCGCCCGTGCCAGCGGGCGTAGAAACAGGGAATCTTATCGCCAGCTCCAAACAATAAAAAAGCCCCCTCTAGTAGGGGGCTTTTTTATTGTTTTTGGGTAATGATTTAAATTAAATCAATATAATTTTTAAGAGCCGCAACAGTTTGCGGCAACTGTTGCTTTTGCAAAATGATCAAAAACTCGTCTCTGCTGATTGCCGGGTTTTTAAGTGCGCGGCGCTGGTCACGTATAGCACGGCAGGCTTTCCCTGGGGCCAGATCAATTTGATAATAAACAAAATCATCTGGGTGGATTACTTCAACCGCATGTTTTCTGAGCTGTTCTTCAGGAAAGTCTTTAATGTTAAATGTCACAATGGCATCAGCATTGCATCGTATTGCTGCGGCTAATACATGCCTGTCATCTGGATCAGGCAACTCCACAGAGTCGATGATGTGCTCGTAATCCGTGACTTTGGCATCACGCACATGTTGATCCATTAGTTCACGAACCTTGTGTAGTTTTGCCTCATCAAACTTTCCTTGTCTTAGCAAGGCGTTTATCCATTCGTCATGAATTTTGTCGGTCCAGCGCGCTTTAAAAAGGTCTGTCAATGCTAAGCGCATTAATAAGTCTCTTAACGGAGCTGGGTATAGTACGCAAGCATCATAAATAACAGAAAATGTAGACGACACTAATAGCCCATCCCCTCTTCTTGTGAGAGTTTGGCTAACTCATCCAAGGTTTCCTGGCGACTGCTATCGGTTTGTTCTTTATAGTGCATCACGTCTTCTAAGCGAATGCGCCTATGCGCACCCGTTTTTGTAAAAGGTATTTGTTTGTTTTCAAGTAATTTGATTAGGAAAGGGCGGCTCACATTGAGGATATTGGCGGCCTCTTGTGTGGTAACAATGGCATCCAAGGGGATAAGGCTTGTCGCTTTGCCTTGTGCCATATTGGAGAGTACATCGAGCAGGATGGCGACGACTTTTCCGGGTAAGATCAGTTCATCACTGACACCGCCTTTCCCTTTAATGCTCATATGAACACGGCCGCTATCGGCATATTTTGAAAGCGTTCTACCGGAGCTTTTTGCGTCCTCTGCCTCTTTGGGGGAAGGCAGGTCCACCACATTATGCGCTGAAGACATATTGTCACCTCCACTTGTCATGTGCTGTTATAGTAACATAATCGAAATATTCGAAACAAATGAAATATTCGAAATATCGGCAGGGTTAATGAAAACTTAAATAACAGTATTTAAAAAAAGTTTTTACAATCAATAACTTAAGAGTATTACTAATAGGGAAGTAGTGTTGTAGGAAGGGAGCTGCTTTGAATGACCCCAGGTAGTTGCCATGGTGTACTCTCGGTGCAATTAACTGCATTTTTTCACAGTTGTGTACAATGGCGGCTACTAAGAGAGTGATTGTAACTCATTGAATTTAAAGTTGTTATTTGTGTAGGGTATTTAGAAAGTATTGATGACGCCTGTCCTGAATTACAGCCCATGTAAGGTTAAATAATCAATGGTGTAATCATGTGTAATTGAAGCAGGAATATAACTGTGTTAATTAAATACGTCATAGCATGAATTGAGTGTGCGTTTTATTTCATTATCAGATATAGAAAAGAGGTGGTGTGGGTAGTGATTTTAGCAGCAGAATAAGCATGCCTCGAATTGGGTTATGTTTACTATATAGCAGAACATAAGTTGTATAAAAACCGGGCTAAAATCTAACGGATTGAAAACATTAAATTTTTTAATAGCGGCAACCAATTAACATCGCCTAAGTTGTGTTAATTGATAATAGTCACCTTGGTTGTATAACTCCCCGGTTAAAACGTAAGTCATTGATATTGCTGGAAGAGAGATAGTTATGATGGAGATTAGCAGGCAAGTGCTTTTATTATCAATTAACAGAACTTTTGTTGTATATATCTAGTTATGTGTAAAATCCGAATGAGTAAGCTATCACCAAAACATAAAGAGCTTTGGAAGCGAATTCAAAGAATGCTCTGGGAAAAATGGGACCCAATCGGAGTCTATGAAAAGGATAGTGATTGGGACGATGAATATGATAGCTACGTGCCACACATTTTTAGATTGGTAATTGAAGGCAATGATCATATCCGTATAGCGGCGTCTTTAACTTCTACAATAAACCAAAATATTGGATTAAGCGCTAGCAATAATAATGAGCATGACATTAAGGTTGCTAAATTAATCGTGCAAGCAAAGGAAGAAATTCTAGGTAAGTGATGCAAACACATAACAAACAAATTATGGCGCTGCTACGCAGCTGGGACCTCCATTCCAGCGCTTCGCGCATACATTACGGCCCCATATTTGGGCGTTATGAGTACAGGAGAGTTCATTGGATGCTGAAAGCCTTGTAAAAGAGTTTCTTGAAGGCTACGACTTAGTGCCCGAGCGTTTCACTAAAGAGGAAATGAAAGCCAGTAAAACGCCAGACTTCAAGGTATTGGAGACTGGCGAGCTTAGTTTCTATTGTGAAGTAAAGAACTCTGAGAAAGATACTTGGCTTGATGAGCAGCTCGAAGAGGCTGAAGAAGGTATTGTGGTTGGTGGAGTCCGAAAGGACCCTGTATTTAATAGGCTTACAGCACATATACATAAAGCCAGGAAACAGTTTGACGCGGTGAATTCGGATGAAGAGAAAGCCAATGTTCTCGCCATCTATAACGAGGATAAAAATTATGGTTTCTTGGATCTTCTTGACGTAACTACTGGTAATTTCTTTGCAGATGATGGAACTACTCACCCAATATACAAGAACTATTCAGAGGGGCGAGTAAAAGAAGATATCAAGAAAATTCACCTTTTTATCTGGCTTGATGCCTATAAGCCGCATAGATTTTTGTTTAATGCAATAAATTCAAAATTTCAGAGTGAGCTGTGCTCAATATTTGGTTTTGATCCAGATGAGCTTGAGCTAGCTCACTCATAACAAGTAAAGCAAGCGGGACAAAATGCTGCACATTTCGCCCCTTCTTTAAGCGTTATGCGCCTACCCAACCTCCAACAATAAACTGAGAGTGAACCATGATAAAAAAATTGAATTTTCAGTACCTAGCTTTACTGGCACTACTAATCTTCTCCCCAATTTCAGTTTCTGCCCAAACTGGTGCTGACTTGGTGGCGAAAACGGCAGCCGTTGATTATTTGATAGATGAAGGGTTAAAGAAATTTGATTCAATATTGAACGATCAACAACATCAACTTTTCTTGAATGCTAGCAACTTGGTAGGCGTAGTGAGAACGCAAATGAGCGAAGCGCTGGGGGATGCAAATAGGGAGCTGTCTCGTAAGCAAATTCAAGTGTTCTCAGATTTACAGCGAATTGAAGCAGAGCTAAAAACTGTCTTGGATGAAACAGCAACAGACCTAGAAAAAATATCGAACGACCTTGCAAATGCAGTAACTCGCGTTCCTTTTGCAGATAAACATCCGACACCGACATCCTATAGCGTTCCAGTTCTAAGTCCTTCACAAAATGGGGTGTTTACGATCAAACTTCAAGGGGTGCGGCTTGCCCATGAGGACAACCACATTGTTTTGAATGGTAAAAAATATGGCCAGAAAAATACATTGTTAGACAACGAAATTAGATTTGATATTCCAATAACAGAGGATCAAGTGTTTCAACCGGGCGTGAACTCGATGGATATACATCTCTTTAAAAGTCGATTTCTTCGGTCTGACAAAGAATTCGTATATTCAGTTGCATATCATGTAATTCCTAGCGAGATCGCTACGGCCACAATTCATTATGAGGTTTCAGGAAAAGCTAAAGATTGGCAGTCTCACTCCACCACGATCCAAAGCACGCCAGGCGGCTGCAAAACCAAGGAAGCAAAATCAAGCATATCTCCAAGAAATAGTGGTTGGAAATTCAACCTAGATAGCGTTAAAGTCAAAAAAACTAAGAAGGCAAAAGGAAAGCATAATTGCCATTTCGATAGAAATAGCAGTAACGAGTTTTCAATTAGAGCAAGGGCAAAAGGCTCGTGTCATTGCAATTTGGGAGTGGTTAAGGGCTGCGGAAAAACCAAGTGCAAAATTTCTTGGAAAGAGTTTAAGGAAAAAGATACATACACAAAGCAGACCAAAGTATTTACGCTGAAATATGGTGCACAGGAAGTTATTGAGCTTCCAAAAAGCACTTTCAAATATATTAAAGTCGAAATGAAATTCTACAACGGGAAAACCGTTGTAATTCAAGATCCTTCTTTTGAGAAGTACTTTCTAAAATTCTCATACGACAGCGCAAGACAACAGGCATATTTTGCATTCTCTCCAAGCATCTAAAGTCGGCGCATAACAAGTCAATTAACTTCGCGCCTTTGGCGCCGGACGCAGCAAAGCTGCGCCGGTTATTGAGGCGTTAGTTGCAAATAAAACATGAGCTATTTCGATGAATTTATACGGTATATAGAAGATCATGGGCTTGAGAAGCCTATAGGATGCACGAACGATGAAATTATTCGTCTAGAGGATTCTTTGGGTTATTCTTTGCCATCTTCGTATAAAGAGTTCCTTAGCTTACTTGGAAAGGATTATGATGGGGTGATGGTTGGTACGAATTGTTTTATTTCTGATATCAATTCGAATAACGAATACTTGCCAGAGCTATTGCAAGAGAACAACCTATCTCATTTTATACCAACCGAAAAGTATCTTGCTTTCTTCTGTCATCAAGGATATATGATGGCTTGGTTTTCTCTTCCGGCAGAAAGTGAAAACCCTTTATGTATGCATTTTTTTGAAGGTTCTACAAAAGAGCCGAAAGTATATGGTACTTTTTCAGAGTTTATGGAAACTGATCTTTTGGGTAATGCAAAGTTAAAAGTAGGAAATCGCCTTTTCGATAAACTAAATAGGAAGTAGCAAGTAGTCTAGTACACCCATAATGTGAGAGTAACTCACAAAATTAACATGGCTTAGTTAACTACCTGTATATATCAATATTGGACAGATAGGAAAAGTGAGGGTGGCTTTGTTAGTCTATTTAGAGTACAGGTGTCACCAAGTAGGGTATGCTTCTGGCAACGCTATTAAAGTAACCATGCTATTGTGGATGTGCCCAAATGCACCAAACGTTGACTTAAAAAAGTGTCTAATCATTGCATTCATCGTAATAGGAGTTGCGCTATGACCGGTACCCGCCTGGATCGCCGAACGTTTCTTCAGCTTACCGCGTCGGGGTTGGCGCTGGGCCCATTTTTATGCGCTACTGCTGCAAGCGCCAATATACAGCCAATCAAAAAAGCCATTCCCAAAACACAAGAGCCGCTGGCCATTATTGGCATGGGCACATGGCAAACGTTTAATGTCGGCAGTGATAAGCAGCTGCGCGACCAGCGCAGCAAAGTGCTTAAAGCGTTTTTTGAACTTGGCGGGCAAATGATTGATTCATCGCCCATGTATGGTTCATCGCAGGCCGTTGTGGGTTATGCTTTGGAAAAGCTGGGCAGGCCTAAAGCGCTTTTTGCTGCCGATAAAATATGGACAAATGATGGTGATGCCACCCAAAAGCAATTGGCAGAAATTGAGGCGCAATGGAAGATAGACACATTTGATGTAATGCAAATTCATAATTTATTGGCTTGGCGTGAGCATATCGCCACGCTGCAGGATTTAAAACAACAGGGCAAGATCCGTTACCTGGGCATCACCACATCGCACGGACGCAGGCATAAAGACATGGAACACATCATGTTAAACAACGAACTCGACTTTGTTCAGTTGACTTATCATATTAACAACCGTGAGGTTGAAAACAGATTGTTGCCGATTGCAAAAGAAAGAAACATAGCCGTTATTGCTAATCGCCCGTTTGAGGGCGGCGCACTGTTAAACAGGCTGCAATCGAGCAAGGCTAAGTTGCCTACCTGGGCGAGGGAATTTCAGATCAATAACTGGCCGCAGTACTTGCTTAAATTCGTTTGTTCTCACCCAGCCATCACCTGTGCAATACCTGCCACCAGCCAGGTCGTGCATATGCAAGAGAATATGGGGGCAGGTGTTGGGGTGTTACCTGATGAAAAAGCACGTCAAAAAATGTTGGCCTACTTAAAAACCATTTAATTTGCATTGCTTATAAACGCGCCATGTCGGATATTCTGAGTTATCGGCTGAATCATTTAATGCCTATGTCGCCAGAGGTGTATTTAAGGCTGTTTGAGCGCATAAACGACATCTATTGGCCGCTACCCGTTTTTGCCTTGCTGTTTGGGTTCGCTATTGTCTGGCTTGCCTTATGTCGGCACGTTCGACGTTGTTACACTCTGCTAGCCATTGTGTGGCTGTGGCAAGGGTATAGCTTTCATTTAACCTTCTTTGCAGAAATCAACTGGGCAGCACATTACTTTGCCATGGTGTTTTTTATCCAGGCCGCATTATTTTTGGTGGCCGTATTCACCCATAAAAACAGGGTGTCTATTCAGACTAGCCCCCTTTATGCCACTAAAGCGAAACTGATATTGATTAGCCTTAGTGCTATCCCGTTAATCCTTTATCCTGCGCTCACAGGGCTAATGCATCAAACGTTCATTGGTGCACACTGTTTTGCTTTTTCTCCCCAGCCGACATTGTTACTGACCTTTATGATGTTAACCTTTATAACATCCAGCCCGCGCTGGTTATGGGTTTTTGTCGTCATTTGCATAATGCTATACACGTTGATTGACTTCGCCATGGGCTGGTATTTGGGTTTAATCAATGGGTTATATGTACTGGCTTGGGGTGTTTATCGGTTTGCAGGGGGTAAGGCATAACACATAACGCAAGTATAATAATCGAGAGGGTGTATAGGCTTAATATTGCAGGTATATGACTGTCCTGAAAAGGGCTAACCCTGATTAGAATCTGTATATTTCGTGTAATCAAGTGTAATTGATTTTTGAGATGTTTCTTTGGATCATTTGATTCCTGTACGTATTAACACAGCTTTTAAAAAATAGAAAAAACTGGGTCAAGCATAACAAAAGTATAATGATAGAAAGGGAGCGTAGGCTTAATATGAAATTCAAAAGCAAGAAAGCTAATGAAAATAGGTGTGATTCTATGTTGGGTAGAGCAAAGTGTTTGTATATATGGAATGAATCCTCTTTAGACAAATAACAAAAAGCAATGAATAGGGCAAAAATGACTAGAAAACAGAAGGTTAGCTTTGTTTTTGAGACAAACCCCGAAAAAATATGTTGCTTCCACATAATACAGAAACAGAGGAATGGTTCCTTTGTTTCATACTGTTAGACTTCCAACAAATTGTAACACCGGAAAAGGAAGCCACTATGGCAGATAAAAAGAAAGAAAAAGCTCCTCGTAAAAATAAGAAACGACTGAACCAATCAGATGTTCCAGCATATTCACTGGAACACGCAATGCGAGTTCCTGTAGCTGTCTTTGAAAACTATGCTGGTCCGACTAAGCCGATTGATGTGGCGGCAGCAATGGATCTTCTCCCGACTTCGTCTCAATTTCGAATGCTAACCGGGTCCGCTATTGCCTACGGGTTAACTGAAGGTGGCGCCCAATCTCAAGAAATTGCTTTAACCGACCTCTCAAATAAAATACTCCAGCCATTGGAAGAGGGAATTGATCTGGTGGCTAAGCGAGAATCATTGTTAAAGCCTAGAATAATTGGCGAATTTTTAACTAAATATAACGGCTCGCCTATTCCGAAAGATCAGATTGCGCAAAACGTGCTGATAAAAATGGGGGTGCCTAACGACAGAGCTTCCGATGTGTTAGATCTTATATTAGAAGGTGCAGAAGGCCTTGGGCTTATCACAGAAATTAAAGGCAAAAAGTATGTAAATTTAACATCACCAACATCTCAGCCTGCAGCACCATTGCTTGAGGTCGATGAGTCAGAATATGAAGATGAGGATTCTGTCGTAACTTTTTCAGAGGAGCCCGAAATTCCTATTCCAACTCCTAGCCCCCAAGCAAGCCCGTCGATATTGAATAACAAAAAAGTATTTATTACTCACGGTAGAAACAAAACCTTCATTGAGCCTATTAAGAAACTTCTTAGCTTTGGCGAAATGGAAGCTGTAGTCTCCGTTGAAAAACAGTCAGTATCTCAGCCTGTCCCAGAAAAAGTGATGAATGATATGAGGGAGTGTGGTGCTGCGATAATTCACGTGGAAGATGAGCTTACTTTAATGGATAAAGAAGAAAAAGAGCACGTCATGCTTAATCCTAACGTTTTAATAGAAATTGGAGCGGCAATGGCCCTTTATAAAAAGCGCTTTATTCTTTTGGTCAAAGATGGAGTTAAGTTGCCGAGTAATCTACAGGGCCTATATGAGGTGCGCTATTCTGGCGAAAATATGGATGGTGAGGCAACAATAAAGTTGTTAGAAGCAATTAATGCGATGAAGGCAGAAAAAATCTAACAAAGAAAGGCAGCGGACGCGAAAATGCGCCGCTGCTTTCGGCGTTAAAGAACATTAATAACTGTATAAAAGGGGTCTGCATATTGAATATTGAACAGATGGTTCCTTGGGTGGCTATACTATTTTTTGGCTTTTTTATAGCAATGTTATGGCAAATTGAAAGAAGGCAAGAACGAGAAGAGCGGAAACAGGAACGAATGGAACAGCGTGAAGCAGCTGATCGTGAATTTGAACGTGCTCGCCAGCTAGCAGTCGAAGAAGCAGAAAGGCATGATAATCAGAGAAGTCAAGAAAGGTGGCGTCGAGCGTATGAAAAAGAAAAAGAAGAAAAATCTCGAATGGTGCGTGAGGCAGGTGGTGGCACTGGAGGATATATAGTAATTGATCTAGAAGATGAACATCGTCGCCTATTCCAAGATTTGCTAAAGGGGTTCGAGGAATATGCGATGCTTCAAGGTTATGAAGTTGCTTTTTCTGCTGATTCAACGTATGCGAATAGAATTGCTTTCAAATTTACAGTGATTAGTGAAAATATAATTGTCGGGTCAGATAGAGTCCGAAATGATCTTAAAGAGTATTTAGAGAAAATTAATTCAGGAGATTCACTTGATGATATTCCTGTCGTTATTTTAAAAGAAGAGCATGATTTGCTACTAACTACATTAAAAAACCGGTTGAGTTTCCTTCAGCACAGTTACAATCTAGAACGGAATGCAAGGGAGTTCTATGAAAAGATGGTTCAGAGTATAAAAAATATATCTCCACTACCTTCTCAAAATATAGTGCTACAAACTGGCGGCGCCCTGACTAATTCTACATACAGTGCAATAAACTCACCACAAGCCCTTTTAGGGTCGGATAATACAGCTAAAAATTTGTACATTGGCTCTTCATTGACTGAATTACAAGAACAAGCAGATGCGCTTGACACATTACTATTGCACTTAAACAAAGATAGTGGAATTGTAAACTCCGAAGAAATTTATAGGTTATTGCAAAATACAAAAGAAGAAATTGAGCTTACTGGTGAGCCAGACAGAACTCGAATATCAAGTTGGTTAGAAAAGTCTAAACAAGCTCTTCAAGCTGCGAGCTTGGGCCACGATACAGTTGAGGCTGCTAAAAAACTGTTCACTCTTTTTGGTCTTGGTTGGTGATGTTCTTTAACAAGTTACACAAAGTCGTTCGCTTCGCTCACTTGGACCTCGCGGCGTCGCCGCTCGGCCCTTTAGCAAAACGTTAGGCCAAAAAGGGTTGTAATAATACGAGACAGGCATGATTTTGTTTGCCGTCGACTGATCCAGACGTTAGCATTCCTACAAGAATATAGATCTATATGGATAAACTAAAAGAACTATTGGAGAAAGGATTTTTTCCTGTTCAACTGCCTCCTGGATTCACTTCTAAATCTTATGCCTCGAAGTACAAGAAATATAAGGGCGCATGGGAGTCTAAGAAGGCACCCAGTACAAGGCCTGAAAAATTTTCTGTTGCAAGATCATCATATTATCGCAGGGTGACGAGTATAGTTAACCCAATAAGCTTCTTTCTTTTGTCTAAAGAAATTGACAAATTCTGGCCTCAAATACAAAAGCATTATAAAAAAAGCAAAATATCTCTAAGTCACCCACAAATTGATCCAGAGCTTCGGGCAATTAAGATAAGTAAATTTAGTGATCTTTATGAGGCAAAAGTTACACGATCTACGGGGTATCGCTTCGTTTTAATCACCGATATTAGTAGCTTTTTTCCAAGCGTATATACACACACCATTCCATGGGCTCTGCATTCTAAAGCGGTAGCAAAAAATAATAAGGCTAAAAATGATACGTACTTTGGGAATATCCTAGATAGTCGCTCTATGGGGGTTCAGGATTGGCAGACGGTAGGATTGCCCATCGGACCAGACACCTCGCATATTATTGGAGAAATAATAGGAGTTGCTATTGACCTACAAATCAAAGAGGCTCTAGGTAAATGGCCTAGTGGATTTAGGTATGTAGATGACTTTTACCTATTTTTTGATACAAGAGAAGAAGCCGAAATTGCGTTGGCAGAGCTAACGAAGGCTATTAGTAACTTCGAGCTTCAGATAAACCCTTCAAAAACAAGAATAATTGAAGTAAAAGGATTAGTCGAAGAATCATGGAAATATAGCTTAAAGAAATTATCAATATCACCAGAAAAACGAATACAAAGGGATGATATCCATAATTATTTCGAAGCTCTATTTTCTCTAGAGGGTAAGTTTTCGGATGAGAGCTTAATAAAGTATGGCCTAAAACAAATATCTTCTCACATCATTAAAATATCTAACTGGGACATATTTGAGGCATATCTATTAAAGTGCGGTTTTAGCTTTCCCAATACTCTGCAGGTAATAGCAAATATTCTTTCTACATATCACCACCACGACTACAAGTTAAATTTAAAGGCTATAGAACGATTCTGTAATAATCTAATAAAAGTTCACGCGATCTCAGACCATCATAGTGAAGTTTCTTGGCTGCTTTGGATATGTAAAGAGCTAGACCTAAATCTTCAAAGAGATGTTGTAAGAGAAATTGAGGGGATGAGCAGCTCGGTTTGCGCTCTGATATCCTTAGATCTTTTTCATACTGGAGTCATAAAAACTAATTTAAAGGTTAACTATTTAAAGCAATTCTCAAATAAAGAGGCATTGTATAGTTCAGACTGGCTAATTTCTTATGAGGCAGGTCGTCGAGGCTGGTTAAAAAACACAAATCATGACTACATTCTGAATGACGATTTCTTTGGTGAGCTACTGAAAGAGAATGTGTCTTTCTATGATGAAGCACTAAAGTGTCATCCTATTTTTGAATTTAAAGAAGGGGAGCCAGAAGGAATCGATCTAGAAGCCTTCTTTGATAGAGATGATAGAATTGAAGAGCATTTCGATTTTGATGATATGGATGAAGAATACTTCGACTCTTCTGATGAAGAAGACATTGAAGATGAAGAAGAGGATGAATTCGACTTTGATGATTTATGAGATACTAAATGCTAACAAATAATACAGGATAGGCTGAGGCAGGGTTTTGGATGGAGTAAAGAAAAGTATCTGTATATATAGATTTTTGCTGAAGACATATGCCTGTCCTGAAAAGGGTTTGAGGAGAATGAAATTTGAACATTGCTGAGTTCGATGCACCAGGATTTACGGAAGATCTGAAACAAACTTTATTTTCATGGGATTACGTACAACTCACTCATGTACAACAAGTCGCGTTGGGTATGGGGGTTGCTCAAGGTAAAAGCCTGCTTGTATCTGCGCCCACTTCCTCAGGTAAAACTCTTGTGGGTGAAATCGGACTTCTATGTGCACTTAAAAATGGCCTGCGTTGCATCTATTTGGTTTCCCATAAGGCATTAGCAGATCAGAAATTTATTGATTTTGAAAAGCGTTTTGGGTCTCATTCTAATAATCCAATAACAGCGGTAGGGTTGCATACTGGTGATCGAGAAGAAGGAGATGTAAATGCGAGGCTTGTAGTCGCCACCTACGAAAAAGCTCTGGCAATGATTTTGTCTAATCAAATTGCCCCTAATGGTGCCGTCATTGTCGCTGATGAGTTACAAATAATTGGTGATCCAACCAGAGGGCCAGATATTGAATCGTTATGTGCAGTATTAATACAAAAAGGGGTAAACCAATTTCTAGCATTAACCGCGACAGTTGGGAACCCGCGGGAGCTAGCGGACTGGTTAAGATGTGATTTGGCCGAAAGTCTTCAGCGCGATATTGATCTAATTCAAGAGATATGGACACCTACCCAGGTTTATCAGGTTAAGTTTGGAAACGATGTTGGTCATAATATCGGTCATCCGCTTCCAAATTATAAAAATACACTCGATGTAGTTAGGTTTCTCGTTGCACAAGATAAAGCTCCAATATTGGTTTTTACCGAAACGAGGAGAGAAGCACAGGAACTAGCGGAGGAATATGCTAACGTTGAACAAAGGACGGAACATGGCCTGACTATTGGCGAGCAGCTTGATCTATTCTCAGAGCCAACGGAATCAGCGGAAAAACTTTTGGAAAGTGTTAGAAAACAAATTGCATTTCACTCCGCGGATTTAACGCCACAAGAGAAACAAGTTATAGAAGGATCTATTACAAGTTCAAAAATAAAGGTTTGTTTCGCAACCTCAACGCTATCAGCCGGAGTGAACTTTCCATTCCGAACAGTAGTTTTTTCTAAATTGACTTACGAATATACGGATCGTGCTAGTACCCAAATCACGCTTTCGGATTATCGTAACATGTCAGGAAGGGCGGGCCGTCTAGGTTTGCATGATGAAGGTTTAAGTATTTTGTTACCTGAATCGTCTGTAGAGATAAGCCACTCCAACCGCATAGTGTTGCCTGAAAATGCTCGTATTGATTCTCAGTTGGTTAAATTGAGCATGCGTCGATCAGTATTAATGTTGATTTCTTCGAATATCGTTGGGTCTAGAGGAGAGACTGAAGTATTTTTTAAAAGCACTTACTTTTGGCACCAAATCGCTGAACATAATCCGGATAAACTTGGCGAGATACTGGATAGCGCTGCCATGTCTATTGATTGGTTGTTAGCAAACAATTTAAGTGAGAATTACAACGGCGATTTATTACCTACCCCTTTAGGTAAATCGGTCGCGGAGACGGGATTATTACCTACGACAGCATTAAATTTTTTTCATATACTAAACAATACTTGTGCTGAAATAGAAGCGGATTTTGATGCATATATTGATGGAATAATTTACTGGATTTGTAGTTGCGATGAATTTTTGAGCGAAAAACCATCAAGATATTTGCCATATCCATCGCGCGGTAGGATCGCCCATTCAGAACAATTTTTAGCAGCTAAAAAACTGCTTGGACATTTCGATCGCACGAATTCTAGGGTAAATCAATGTGCGCACGCTATAAGTTTGTTTTGTTCGGGTGAAAACGAAAGAAAGATACGTTTTCATACAAACGTCACCTCAGGTAATGTTCATCGTTTGGCGATAGATGTTTCTTGGGTTTTGGATGGTTTAAAACGAATAGCCAGCACACCAAGCTTAGGTTTCTCTCAAACACTGACTAATAAGTTGGCGATGCTTTCAAAAAGAATAAGATGGGGTGCGCCAGCAGAGGCAATTGATATGATTCGGGTAGCACACAATAAAATGTGCCAGGCTTCGGCAGGCAAAGAGCAATGGTTTTACTTGCCCAAGGATTTAGCAGTTTTACAGACATTCTTTCTGTCCCATTAGAGAAGCTGGTCGAACTTGTGAGAAATAGGACACGTGCTGAATCACTTTTGGCAGCAATAGGAGATACTGTTGGGCAGGAATATAGCCGCTCACAAAAATTACACGAGTCTATTGCACAAAGCCTCGGTATTAAGGCTACAGTCCAGGAATGCAATGAGAAATTTAACACAGAGTATGAGGACGCAATTCTAAAATTGCTCGAAGTTGAGCAATCGTGGCAAGTTAGAAAGCTTGATGATGGTAAGGCGCAAAATGAGCCAGATATTATGGTTACATTAGGTGACGCTTCAGTAATTATTGAATGTAAAACAGCAACAAAAAAACCGCCTTTAGTATCTAAAGAGGACGCCTGGGCAGTTTTGCAAAAGGCTGGTCATTATGACAAGAATATTCCAAGGATTACCTTAGGAAAACCTGGATTTGATGAAACATCTAAAAAGAAGGCAGCTGCTGCCTCTGATATCAGCTTAGTGGAACACTCTGCCTTTATGGAAGGGTTATTACGCGTACATGCCGGGGCTATTACACCAACGGAATTTTTAGAGTGGTTATCTGCGCCAGGACTCGTTGAAACTGACCGGCTGAGTGGTTTAAAAACTTATGAAATTGTAATAAATAACTAATCAAAATAGGGAGGCTTATACGTTGGCTAAAGATTCGTTAAGATTCAAGGTGGAATTTAGGGTTTAAGTAGTCTAGGACACTCGTAATTTGAAAGTAGCTTACAAAGTTAGCATTGTTTTGTTAACTATCTGTATATATCAATATTTGATAGATAGGAAAAGTGAGAGTGGTTTTCTGGCGTTCTTATAGTGCGGCTGTCCTCAATCGTCTTCTTTGGGGGTGTATGTGTTCTCAGCTTCTTCAATGAAGGGTGGTTTTCAAAAAAATGCATAATAAGAAAAAAATCAACATAGTAGCTTTTTTATTTTTAATCGCATTAGCGCAACCTGCCTGGAGCGATGCTTGCTTGAATAGGCTTGAAAAAGCATCAGCCCCATCATTGCCTAGTTCACAAAGGCTATCGGCAGTTCTAGGATTGAATGATAAATGCAGTATTGCATTGGGTTTTAATCTTGATGAAAATGGTAATGTTGTGATAAACGATGCAAGTGCAAGTCCGGAAGGTTGTGATGTATTTATCCGATCTGCTAGAGCAGCTTTGGAAAACTCCCAATATAGCAAGGGAGAATTTTTGGAAGGGTGCAAGAGGTTTTATTCGTTTAGGCTACGAGAGCCAGATGAAAAAAAATGAACAGCATTCTAGCGTGCACATGTTTTAATGCTAGAGTAGTCCGGGACGCCCATAATTTGAGAGCGGCTTGAAATTTAGCATCGTTTAGTTAGCTATCTACATATATAAATATTCGGCAGACAAGAAAAGTCAGATTGATTTTGCTAATGTTTTTAGAGTACGGTTGCCCTCAAGCGCCATTCCCATTATATGAGCGTTATAAACCAAAATGAAAAACAAAGATCTCATTAAGTCGAACCTAGAAGAAGCCAAAGAAGAGCTTGAAAGCATTCTGTCTGATCTAGAATCAAATGCTGAGTATTCCGAGCCAGAATTACAAGTAGCTCTCGAGCATGCATATCATCATCTAAATTATGCATGGCATATCCGCAACGTTGATCCAAATCGTGCGGTAAAGTGTTCTCAAAAAGATTTCGTTAAATGGTCAAAATACCCTGTGGGTGAAATCCATGAATATGGGGAAGACTAAGCGCGGTTAACCTATGAGGGCTTAAGGGTGTTTCAAATGAAGAAAGATAGCTCAAAAACTGTAACTGTTAAGGCACGCGTTGTTTTAGATGATGTGTCTAGGGCTCACAGTAAAGTGTTAACGACAAAAACAATAAATAAAGCTGTTAAATCTGATATGAAAATTTTAAAGAAGCATGGCTTTGGTTAATGCTATTTTTAATAGATTCATTTATAAATAAATGAGGGCAGACACAATTTAATGAGTCTATTTTATAACAAGCAAAGTGATAGGCTCATTGGTATGGCTAAAGATATAAAAAGATTAATCCACCCAGTGAACCTGTTAAGATTCACTGAGTAAGACTAAGCGCAGTCAGCCTATGACGGCTTATGAGTGTTGCTAAGGTGTTTCCAAGCAGGCTCTAACAGCTGGGTATAATGACAATCTAACGCCTGGCAAAGCTTAAAAATAATTAAAATACCAATACTGCTGTTACCTGCTTCTAAACTTTGATAATACCGTGGGCTAATATTGGCAGACTCAGCAATATTCTCTTGCGTGCGTTGTTGTTCAAGGCGAATTTGCCTTAGCGTATCACCAATTAATGTTAATTCGGTCTGCTTATTGCTGTTATTAACATAATAAGGCGAGACTTCTTCACGGATTACGGTATGATGCCAAGTATCCATCATCAACTCCTTTCTAGTTGGTTATGGTGAGTGTCTTGTCAGTGGTGATGACACTGGCAAGGCACGCTTGTTGATTACTGTATAGTTAATCGTATTGTTGTACAAGTGGCGTGCCGTTTAGGCTTTCTACATGTATTGATATGAGTGAAAAAACTTCAGATTATTTTTCTTTTAGCATTTTCTTGTCTCAAAGTAGTCCAAATAGTCCAAGACCCCCTGAAACAGCCCCGATTTGAAAGTAGCTTACAAAGTTAGCATTGTTTAGTTAACTGCCTGTATATATCAACATTTAGTCGATAGTAAACCTTAGATTGGTTTTGCTAGTGCTGGAGTGCGGGGGGCTCAATTGCCCCTAAAATTGAAATTGAGTGGTAAGCAGGTAACAAACAATTCAACTAAACCCCGTTACTTTTAAAGCTTTACGCATTCCTCGAAACCGTTTTCGATATTGTGCTGGAGTCACGCCTACTTTGCGTCTGAAAAGCCGACCGAAAAAAGCGGCATCTTCATAACCAACTTGTTGCGCGATGGATTCAACCGGTTCATCGGATGTTTCGAGTAATTGCTTCGTCTCTTCTAAACGTAATCTGTGAACATACTCCATTGGCGAAATTCCTGTCGCTTTGTTAAATCTTCGGTTAAAACTTCGCTCTGGTATTCCTGAAAGTTCTATCATTGTTGCTACTGGAGAAGGCTGATTATAATTGTGAGCAATCCAAGATTGACATTTTGCAATGATTGCATCGTCAACCTGGCGTGTTTGAGCCAATATTGCATATGGAAGTTGCCCAACATCATTCCAGTCAATTAAAAACAATTTTGCAACGGCCATGGCTTCATCCACACTTACCAAACGAGCCACGAGGTAAAGTGCCAGGTCTTCCCAGGAAGTGCCGCCGCCAGCCATTATCAACCGTCCTTCTTTACCCCCAACCACTAAAGCGCTTCGCGGATTAACTTGAACTCCTGGATAATTTCCAAGGGCTTCACAATATGCCCAATGTGTAGTGGCTTCTTCACCATTTAACAACCCAGTTTCTGCAAGCAATATGGCACCGGAACAAACGGTTGCGACAATTGCGCCAGATTCATAGCAGTGACGTAACCAATCAATTTCTATTGAATGGGATTCAGATATACTTGTACCAGGAAGAATGGCGGCCTCGGGTACGCAAATGACATCTGGCACCTTGCTAAAATCGGTATCCGGTACTACTTGTACGCCATTTGCCACACATAAAGGCTTGTTTCCACCTCTGGCGACGACCTTAGATTCCAAAGCCGATTCCGATTCTCGACCTTCCACCAAAATAGCCCAGTCACGCCCGGTACTAGAAAACACATCGTGCATTCCATACAGAGTAGATGCGGCTATTTCGGGGATTGCCATAAGATCTATGCGAGGTTTTGGCTTATTCATGGCAGAAAAGACCTGTTTTCGACTTTTTAGGCTTTAGTATAAAGCATAGATTTCCCTGAAACTACGCACATCGGGCAATAACGCCAGACACACAATTTAAGGAGATCAACATGGAAACAGCAGCATTAAACTACCCGGCAGATAATTTCGATGAAAATCGCGCTGCAGAATTTGAAGAAAGGCTTGTCGACGCATTGAATGAAGGGGCAATGCTTCAACTTGTATCGCTTGGTCACAGAACCGGCCTATTGAAAGAACTTGCAACTTGCGATTATGTCACTTCCGAGAGCCTTGCTCAGCATACCAATTTAAACGAAAGATATGTTCGCGAATGGCTAGGAGGAATGACTGTTTCAAACTTGCTCGAACATGATCCAGCGAATAAAAGCTATCGTTTACCTCCTGAGTTTGCCAACCTTTTATGCGACCAGGGAGATGCAAATATGGCAGTATTTGCACAATACCTTCCACTGCTGGGCACCGTGGAAGATGACATAGTGACCTGTTTTAAGGAAGGAGGTGGTGTGCCTTATTCCAAGTACACTCGCTTTCATGAGGTTATGGCAGAAGACAGTGGTCAAACGGTTTTGCCCGCCTTATTTGATGCCATACTGCCTCTTGCTCCCGAAGTCATACCAAAACTTGAAAAAGGTATAGAAGTGCTTGACCTTGGTTGTGGTCGAGGTCGGGCATTGCTTAAAATGGCGGAGCGTTTTCCCAATAGCAACTTCGCTGGTTACGACTTATCTCAAGAAGCCATTGAGTGGGCGCAAGAGCGTGCCACTGAAAATAATTTATCAAACGTGAAATTCGAAGTTCTCGATCTTAGTCATTTTGACAAGTTTGCAGCAGATCAAGCTTTTGACCTTGTAACAACCTTTGATGCGATCCATGACCAAGCAAAACCGCTTAATCTTTTAAAAGGAATTAACAAAACATTGAAGAAAGACGGCGTTTACATCGCACAAGATATTCACGCTTCGAGTCATCATGATCAAGATCGTAGTCACCCGCTAGGAACATTGTTATATACCGTTTCAGTCATGCATTGTATGACGGTTTCTTTAGCTCAAGGGGGAGAAGGTCTTGGGACTATGTGGGGACGAGAAATAGCTAGAAATTATTTTGTAGAGGCAGGCTTTAAAAGCATTGAAGTTCAACAATTGCCCCATGACATTCAAAATGATTATTGGGTATTACGACCGTAGAATCCGATAAAAATACTTTTTTCCGTTTAACTTAGATGGAGAAGTGAGCGTCTATGTCTCACTTCCCGTCGAGATTACTTATTTTATATGCGTCTTAACGACTGCAGTAACTTGTTCATCATTACGTAGCAACACAGCATTTGCTTTGTGTATTGTTGAGCCATCTTTTAGCAGGTATATGTCTGTCCTGAAAAAGAGCTTCTCATAATGTAAGTGACAGTAGTCACAGTAGTCGTAGTCTAGGACATATATGGACGCCCAATTAATGTCAATCCGATAAAAGCCGGCAAGCCGCAAGGCTTGCTGCTTTTACCCCCTATTTTTCCAATAAGCTTACTTTAACAATCACGGTTAATAGCAATCGTACAGACATATATTCGGGCTCTATAGTGAAGCGCTTTGCTTCAGCCCCTGATGAGATCCGCACCTGACTGTCTACAACACCCGCTCGGTCTGATTGACCATGTCCCAGTCAGACTTAAGCCAGGGCGGAGTAACCGTTTATTTCATCATGTTAAGACGCTTGCTTATTGGATTAACGCGTTATTAAACGGGTATACGAAAGGCTTCATTGCGTGATAATAATATCCAGCAATACCGCGCCAGTTTATGCGCTAATGCCACACAGGCTTTGTTGTAACCTCGTCTTGCGACCAGCTGATTAGCCCAATGGCTAAAGGCATCATCCCGCTTTCTTGTCCAGCGCAAAGCAGCCCTTGCGCCATGCACTAACTGCTTTCGTAAGTATCGATCACCGCGTTTGGTAATACCTGACTGTATATTTTTATGCCCACTGGCATACTGCTTAGGCGTTAAGCCTAGCCATACCGCAAACTCACGTGGTGAAGAAAACTGTGCGCCATTACCGATTGAGGCAACCATCGCGGTGGCGATCACAGGGCCGATGCCGGGTATCGTAAGTAGTTGTTGGGTTAATGGGTTCTGTTTAGCCAGTGACTCAATAGTGATTTTTAATTGGGCTAAACGTTTTTCGTATTGCTGATATTCTTCTTGAGCACATTGGAGTTGCTCTTTTATCAATGTAGATAGACCAAATGTTTCATCTGCGATTAACTCGGCTATCTTGAGCCTGAATGCATAATTACCTTGCGGGAAAGTGATACCATATTCACTGAGTAGACCTCGTGTCTGGTTGGTTAACCTTAAGCGAGCTGCCAATGATCTTTCACGGATACGATGCAAGGCAAGTACATCTTGCTGCTCCGTTGATTTAACTGGCACACAAATCATGCCCGGACGAGCAGCCGCTTCGGCAATCGCTAAGGCATCGTTGGCATCATTTTTATTCCCGTGTAAAAACGCTTTAACATGTTGTGCCGGTATCAGCTCCACTTGATGCCCCATTTCAGTAAAAACACGCCCCCAATAATGCGATGAATAGCAGGCTTCCATCGCCACTCGGCAAGGCGCTTGTTGTCGTATAAACTCAATAAGTTTATTTCGGCGAAAGCGTTTATTCATAAGCTGCGTATTGTCACCATTGATAATACAAACCTGAAAAATAGACTTTGCCAAGTCAATGGCGATACGGGTATGATTTGTCATGATGGATGCTCCTCTTTAGCACTTAATTGAATGCTTATGTTAACTGAGTCTTCTCAGTTTGGCGCTTTGACGCCGGTAGGAGCGTCCATCTCATCACCCGTAATTTGAGAGTAGCTTACAAAGTTAGCATTGTTTAGCTAACTATCTGTTTATATCAATATTTAGTCGATAGTAAACCTTAGATTGGTTTTGCTAGTGTTGGAGTACGGGGGGCCTCAATTGCCCCGAATGAATATTGACTAAAAAGGGGGGCAACACGAAATAAGAATTACTGTCGTAGAGACCGATGTGAAACATGTTAAGGATAAAGCAGGATTAGCATTGTGCGAGTTAAGCCAAAGAGCAAAACCCGCACAAAAAGGTCAATCAAAGTATTTATTGATAAAAGCTTGTGGAATATCAGCATTCTTTCGGCCGGCAAGCGCGAAATAATACAAAGGCTCACCTTCAATCGATAATCGATGCCTATATCTTTCTAAGTAATAAATATCCAAATACTTGGAAAAAATAAGCTCGCGTATCATCATTGAAAAGCCGCTTTCGTCAGTATGATCTAGAAAACTCTCTTTAATGTTAAACGCTACCCAACCTTCCTTTTGGATAACATTAAATGCCTGAATAAATGCATCAGCAGGAATATCCCCAAACCCTAATGCAGCGACGGTAACTAAACAGTTTAATGACCAGGACTCGATGTCCTCTCTCGTTTCATCATGTAAGCTGCAAAAATCTTCGACATAATAAGCGTCATAAACATCCGGGCGGTCACGCATCGTTGCTGCTTCGGCTTCCGGAATAATATCAGCGCCGATCAACCGAGAAACACCGTGACGTTTCAGTGATTCTCCCATAATGCCATTACCCGCCCCCAAATCGAGGACACGCAGCTCAGCAAAGTGCTCCTGATTTTGAGCAACTGCCGATTTAAGAATTTCGGTCACTTTTGTGGGTGAAGAGCATTTCAGGCGGTCGTAGAAAACCTGTTCGTATAAACCGGGGGTTTTGTAGATTTCGTCGTAATCGTGAAAGCGGATTTTGCGTTGCTTGCCTTCTGGCTCGCTGAGATAAAAGTAGGCTTCGTCCTGTTTGAGATGGTGGGATTCTTCCCGCGGGAATTGAATTTTGTGTCTTTTATTGATAAGTATGGTCTCCATTTTTGCTTTTCGGGCTATGAATAGCGCTAATTGTTATTCTAACAAATTAAAGGCTTGGTTTTTAGGGGGCAAGGGCTCTGGGATAAAGGAATCTGGGGAATCTGGGACATTCATGCTTTAAAGGTTCTAAAACAAGCCGCTATTTGAATGCCTATATAGGTAAGACTGTCAATTAAAGCAAAAGTAGTGTTGACTCTGCCTTTGCTTGTGTTGTGAGAGTGTGGCAGCTTCCGGGTGTTCTCAACGGCTTTCAAGGGCTTATTTTAGCTGGTTTTGCCGCAAAACTTTGAAAAACAACCGCTTTTGTATCAAGATAGCAAGCTATATCAAATATACAGCGCTTTTTGCATAACGCGAATACTAATAAATTCTAATAAGGTGACAGTCAATGAAGTTTTTTTATATTTTGGTTTTTTCTTTCTTATCTATCGGCAGTTTGCAGGCAGAACCCAGTAAGGCTGAGCTGTCATACAGTGTTATTGAGCCGCTGATTAATTTGCTGCGCTCGGGTGAGATTTATAAAGCCTCGGTCCCTAAATACAATGAGTTCCGAAAGCAACAAGGCAAGCCTGCGCTTAAGTACGAAGATATAGAGCCTGTTTTTAAGGCCAGTGCCGAAATTACAGAAAAAGCTTACATCGAAGAGTTCTCAAACGAGTTTTCTAAAGAGGAGCTGTCGTTTTTGAAAAAGGTTTTTGCTACCAATGTCGGCAAGGCAATATTTTCAAGTTTGGCAAAAAGCCTGGCGTCAGGTGTGCCAGAAAAACCCAATATGTCTCAGTTTTCGCCTGAAGATAAAAAAGAGTTTGAGCAAGCCGCCGCTGAGAACATGCAGCTATTATCACAGTTTGGTTTGCGCGCGAAAAAAATCAATGTTGCTGTGCAACAAAACGTGGTCAAGCAAATGGATGAAAACCCTGAGTTAAAAAAGCTGCAAGAGGTTTTTAATAAGTAGTCTATTTGGCTTTGTTTGATAATGCTTTTCATTGAAAAAAGCTTAGTGCTTGTGGGTCTAATGAGAGGCCTCTTAAAAGCGTTTTAGATTTATTTTAAAAGAAAATACAATGCCAAATATATCCCTTAAGGGACTATTGCGTTAAAGTAACAGCCAGCATTTGCTGGCTGCCGATTTTTCAGGTAACGCGGGTCTGAATGTTTATTACCGGGTTGTTGGTGGTGACTTAAACAGTGTAGATATTGGTACTGCAGAGACTTACACCATCACCGGTTTAGATAGTCGCTTAACTTATGAAGTTTTTTGCGCGAATTTATATTTTTACTAATGAGGGTGTGCCGTCTCAAACAGTTACCGTACAGCACTTTAAGTGCGCCACCGCCGCCTGATCCAGATCCACCGCCTCCGCCACCAGCAAATGGCTGTGCGTCAGATAGGGCTAATCTTGAGAGTACAGTAGCTTACTCAGGCTTCAACACAGGAAGCTTTGATTATGATGCCAGTGATTGTTCCTTGAATTTACAAAGCAATATTTGACGTCAGACCACACAGACCTTTACAGTTGATGCCAATACCGTGGTAGCGTTTGATTTTGCCAGCAATGGTAGTGGTGAAATCCATGGGGTAGGCTTTGATAATGATAGCAATGCCAGTCGCAATCGCATTTTTAAATTGAGCGGTAGCCAGTCGTGGGGTATTAGCGATTTTAATTACAGCGGTAACGGGGCGGTGCAAAGAATTTCCATACCGGTCGGTCAGTATTATACCGGTAGCGATATGGGTTTTGTTATCGCAAATGATAAAGACACTGGTGTGGGGGATAACACCGTAACAGTCAGTAATGTGACCATACAGTAGCATAAGCACTTTACATTAGCCTATTAAACCAGGCCTCATTCTGAGAGCTGGTTTTTTTTAGCGTAATCTAGCATGCTGGCGAGTTATCGGTATTGCGCTGTTGTCGCGCAGGATGCCTGTATTTTGCTTGATTCCATGCCGCTGGCCATTTGTGGTTTCAAACCGGCAGCTTAAGCCATATAATGCAGAGATAACCCACAGCCAAGTGTGCTATCTGAATAGCTTGTTTGTGATACAACGCGGTTGCTACAGAGCTAAAGGGAATCCTATGAAATATTTTGCCATGGTATTAACAATTGTCGCGGCTGTGCTCGCCGGAAGAATGTTTTTCGTGTATGAGGAGCTAAGGCAGTGTAAAGCAGTGCCCGACTTTCGCCCAGCGCTATCCCATGTGAAGAAGTTTGTTGGTTACGAGAGAGCCTTTCGGTTCTATGTTGAATGCACCGGCAAGAAAGTACTCGATGATTGCAAAATCAATAAGCCTAAAGATGTCACCGGAGACTCTGTGGTATTAAAGGTTAAAAAAGAAGGCAAGCTTGGCTCATCAGCTGTTGTGGTCGATTGGGTTGAAGAAGCGATCTTTTATGTTGATCTTTCCAATAATGAAGACTGGGATATTGATGAGCAAAACAAGCAGATTATTTTTACCATGCCGGCAGTACGCTTTAGTCGCGTATTAAGAAATGAGTCGTATTTGCCTTATGTAAAAGACCGCCGATTTTTAGTAGATGATGAGAAAAGGCTGATTAAGTTAATTCAAAAGACCGATGATGTCTCGTCACAGAAAGTGGCGGCGTATTTAAAAAAACACCGCAAAAAAATTAATCAGGCAATGGAAAAGTCGATTGTCTCTTTTGTGAAAGACATTATTAATAAGCTAGGCTATTCAGCAGATTACACCATCAAGGTGCAATTTAGTAAGAAGTAAGCTCAGAAAAACAACCGGGCTTTAAAGATAAGCCCGATTTATTGATTGATATAAAAAGGTGCTGCAATGAAACAAAAGTATATTGGCATTATTCTGATTGCTGTTGGGGTTGCCTTGGCATTATGGGGTTATGATGTTTATAGCTCCGCTGGCTCAAAAATCAGCCGCGCCTTTACTGGCGACTCTCCCATTGAAGCTTGGGCGGGTATGGCCGGTGGTGCTGTGTTAGTGGTGGTGGGTGTGCTGCGATTAAAATAGAACACAAATTGTTGTTATTATTGAATGAGCTTTACAGCTTGCGAGTAATGAAATAAGCAATACTCCTTATTTTAATTTAAAGCAAGGGTGTTATATTCATCAGCAAACACATATAAAGTCGCCACTGGTTTTGCGGGCGGCTAATATAATATCAATAACTGGCTGATAATGATGAGCACAACACAGAAACAGCAAGCCTATAAGCACCGCTTGGCACGGTTGCATGAACACCGGGAGAGTCTTGAGCTGATCGCTTATGCGGCGGCGGCTGAGGTGGTTGCCTTGGATCAGAAATTGGCTCAGAAATTGGCTCTGAAACTGGCTCAAAAACTGGCCCGGCAATCGGATCAGTCATCAGACCAGACATTAACAGCACAAGCCACAGCCGATGATGATAGTGCGCACAGCGCACATACCGAATTATTGTTACTTCGCAATACCGCGCATAATACCTGGCTAAATTGTCAGGCTAAACTCAAACGCATTAACGCGATGTTGCACCGCCATGCCTGATACCTGCGTTACCAATAATCATACCAATACCGAGCACATTACTTTGCTCGATGATAGTCGTTTTGCCAGCTATTTCAGGGCAAGCATACGCCGGGCGCATACAGACATTTGTATTGCGCAATTTTTGGCAGACATACAGCCCGACCGAGATCAACAGCGCGAGATACGCGATTTAGCGCATAGCTTAGCGCAAGCCCAATGGCGAGGTGTGCGGGTGCGCATTGTTTTAAGCGCTTTATATGCCGGACCTTTAGCGGTTGACGCGAATGCCGCCTTTATTCAGTTTTTAGCTGCGCGCGGTGTTGTGGTGCGTGTTTGGCAAGCTGTTGCCTCTGACTGTTCTGCATCGGCTGAGTCGTCAGCCGCGTCGCGACAGGTCTTGCATTCAAAATATGCACTGTTTGATGATGCCAGTGCTGTGTTGGGCTCGCATAACTTATCGCCGCAGGCCTTTGCCAGTAATCGTGAGTTATCAATCGCTACCGACAGTACCCAGACGATTACCTCACTGAAGCAACGCTTTGAGGCCTTATGGTCTAATGCGCTGCCTGCATCCATGTTGTCAGGTGATGGTGACGATGGATAAGGTACTTGTACAGTTACTTCGCGCTTACTTGGCCGACGATAATCTCGACACGGCGACTTTGCAGGCGTGCTATGCTGACTTTAACCGCATCACAAAAGCCGAAACCGGCTGTACAGTGGCTGAGGGTAATATCAGTGTGTTGTGGGAGCAATTTATCAGTTGCACACAAAGCTATGCACAGCAATTTTGTCATCAACCAAGCCCGACGACGGTGGAGGGTTTGCGTGTGATGGCTGAACAGCTGACTCGCGAACCGTATTGGCGGCCATCGCGCCCTGTTAGCCCTCATCATTTGGCATTAAGGCAGCAAGACCAAACAGTATTAGCCGATATTGCACAGCAGGCCACGCATGCGGGCACGATTGAGGCGCTTATTTGGAATAGAGACTTTGCGCAATCGGTAGTGCATTTAATCAATACCGCCCAACAAAGAGTGCTGGTGAGTACCGGCATTTTTGCGGGCGGTACGTCGTCTGATTTATACCGCATGGTGAAAAGCGTCTGCGATGCAGCACAACGATGTGTTGAGGTGAAATTACTGATAGGCCAATTAGGTGGTGGTAAAACCGGTGTTAAAGGCCTTAATAAATTGCAGTCCGCTGATGTGCCATGTCGTTATCCGGCGCAGGGGCGTGACTTACATGCCAATGTGATTATGATTGATCATGAAATACTCTGTTTAGGTAGTCATAACTGGACGGCTGGTGCTTTATTTCGTAATGAAGAACTCTCTGTTGTGATTCGTTCCCCCGATGCGGTGATACAACAAGTGCAACAATTTATGGTGGAGTGGCAGCAAGGTGTGGCAATTTAATTATCAAAAGGCTAGGGAGATCTTATGAGTTTGCCCAGTGGCTTGTTAGTCGGCTCATCTGTCACGTTCACTGACCTGAGTGATTTGGATGAGCTCGATGGAGAACTCAGTGAACTTGAGGATGCGTTAGCAGAGCCTGATGAGCAAGCAGGTGATGAGCCAGCTGGGGGGATAAGCGAAGGGCCTTTTGGTAATGATGACTTTGGCAGTCCGCCAGATGACTTTGATGATCCGCCGGAGCCCGAACCGCCAGAACAAGAGCCACCAGAACCCGAACCAAGCGAACCTGATTTTGGCGGAGGCGAGCCGCCACCGCCATCAAATGATGATCCCGGTATTGATGAGCCACAACAGCCCGAGCCGCAGCCACAACAACCGCAACCACAACCGCAGCAGCCGCGCCCGCAACCGCAACAACCGCCGCCGTTTGGGCAGTCTCCGCAGTTACCCACGCCGCGCCCGCAACCACCAAGGCCGCGCCCACAACGGCCGAACACACCACCGCAATTACCACAAAACCGTATACCACCACGGCCAATACGGCATTGGACCACGCAAGATATTATGCGCGAGCACGGTATACAAGCAGGCACCCGGCGCTTTCGCTTTGATGAATTTGAAGATGATTTTGAGGGTGCCGATGGCGCTGCCTTTTGGCGCAGCGTGCATGAGGTGTCTCAGGAGTTTGGTGTTAACCCCGGCTTATTGGCGGTGAATGCACTTACCGAGAATGTGCGCAGTCTTTATTTACAGACAGGTGGTGTGCGCAGCACGCAAGTTGGTTTGGATTATTGGAATACAGTTTATCCGCGCTTGCTCAGGCGTGTGCCGGGTGCTGAAGGGTTGAGAGGGAACTTAATCGTAACCGACCCAGGGCCACCGCCGGTTTATCGTACTTTCACGAATGAGAAAGGTGTTTTTACAGGTCGTGTGCGGTTGTTGCGTAACGGTTATGAGGCCTTACGCGCATTGGCGGCTATGCTACGCTATATCGAATTACGCTTGATTGATCGAGTGGGTGGCCCATTAGCTTGGCGGCAGCTAGGCGTGAGTCAGCGATTTTTGTTAATCCGTTATTATTTAAATGCGGGTTCAGGTGTGGCATTACGCCTTGCTGATCGTGCCGCGGCCGGTGAAGACTTGTTGGAGGCTTCAGGCTCAGCTGGGCCTAATCATCCGCAGCGCACAGCGACAATTCGTGCCGGTCAATCGATCCATGTGTCGAAGTTTTTCCTAGAGTATTTACGCTATGATCGCTAGTGAGACTGCGTAGCAAATAAGGCAAGATAAAGATGAGGGTAAGAAAGTGCACCGAAGCACAGCTCTCTTCCCTCTTACCCGATATAAAGTAACCGAATTTTTTGTAAATTGCAAAAGGCTTATTCGCAGTTTTTGTTGTCCTTAAGGCCCGCCTACTGAGCCTTAGTATTTAAGGCTGACAAACCTGGCTACCCTTTTGCACAGCGGGGCGGCTTTCCAGCCAATCAATCCAGCGATGGATATTTTTATAATCAGCAAACTGTACAGCTTCTTTACCTTCATAATAATCGAAAGACACTGTCCAGCCATACGCGGCAATATCGGCGATACTGTATTGATCACCGGCGAGAAATTCGGTTTCCCCCAGTTTTTTATCCATGACTTTTAATAGCCGAATCGTTTCTTGGGTATAACGTTGTTCGGCATATAAGTCGGTTTTACCTTTGGCAAATTTATAAAAGTGGCCAAACTGGCCAAACATAGGACCGATATGGCCAACTTGAAAAAATAGCCATTGCAGTGTTTGCCAGCGTTGATGCGGCTCGCTGCTTAATAATTGACCGGCTTTCTCGGCTAAGTAAATCAGTATGGCACCCGACTCCATCAATGTTATCGGTTTACCGTCAGGGCCGTTAGGGTCAATAATGGCGGGGATCTTACTGTTGGGGCTGATTTTAATATAGTCCGCATCAAACTGATCATCTTTTGAAATATTGATTAAATGCGCTTCATAAGGCAGGCCAATTTCTTCGAGCATAATGCCGATCTTTTTACCATTGGGCGTGGCGAGGGAATAAAGCTGAATATGATCAGGCTGTTGGGCTGGCCAGCGTTGTGGAAACCAAAGTTCAGACATGGTGCTGCTCCTTTTATTAAAGTATTTTTGCTGATAGGTAGACAAGCAGCATGCCATAAAATTCCACAGTCGTGTTGAGAGATCGACGTAAGCTGCGAGATATACTGCAAGAGCCCCTCAATGAGGAGCTCTTTATGGTTTTGTGTGAGTTGCAGCTTAAGTGTAATGAGTATTTAATCTGTCTCGGTACGGGTCCACTTTTGCCATTTGATTTTTAACAGTGCGCCATAACGCTCCAATACTGAGGCGGCAATAATGGTGAGCAGGCCAATCAGCGACAGCGTGATCCAGTTGCTAAAGTCGATATTGCCAAACACTTGTATGTTTTGATAAATAAAACCGATGGCCGCTGTACCACCCCCCAGTTTAAATAACCATTTTTTGCCAGCCAGTTTGGCCAGCATAAAAGTAGCAATACCGGCTAATAAACAAAAAACCGCACTGATCAAACCACCAACAACAAAGAGTTGCAGCAGGTTACTAAGCGATAAAACCAATCCGGCAATGGCGATAAAACTGGCACGGTTACGTCCACCCTGTTTGGCAACCTGCAAGGTGAACGCGGCAAAGATGGCGCCTAAGGCAACAATGCCGATATCCAAAATAGAGATTGCGCTGACCAATTGCGCTGCAGGGATAGCAATAAACATTGCCGCAATAAGCGATAACCAATCCAGTAGACGTTTGCTGATAGCATCTTGCTGTAAAGACTGGGCGCTAATATGCAAGCCTGAGAAAGTAATTAAACCAAGTGCGGTATATAAAAAACTATCCGCCTGATATAACCAGCAGCTGCGTATCAGCAGTATTGCCATTGGCAAGAAAATGCTGGCCAGGGCAAAGCGGCCTTCTAAGGTTTGCAGGCAGACATTGTTGCGTAAATGTTTACGCAAAAAGTACAAAGGAATAACTGTACCAAAAATGGCTAATAAGCTAATCGATAATGGGTCGCGAACAGGCAGTAGTAACAACGTATTGTTTAACAGCAATAGTGCGGTAAAGGGTATGGCAAGCTTTCTAACCAGTACCATATTGTTAAACAAACTCATGGGAATAGCGACCGCAAAGGCACTGATGGCAGCAAGTCCAATAGCGGTGTAATCAGTTGATTGCCAGAAAGCCAACTCGGGATAGTTGCTTAAGCTGCCACTCCATTGTACAACCGAAAAAATCAGTGCGCCTAAGGTTGTCATATTCGCGGTAATCGATAATATGCTCAGACAGAAAAATACTCGGGCACCTTTGGTTTCTTTGAGCAGATAGCTTAAACCTAAACCACTTAGCCCTAGCAGCAGTGTTTGCGCCAGGAGTAAATAGAATCGGTGTACATCATTGCCAATAGCCCAATCCTGTAATAAAAAGGCTGACATTGCCGCAACCACCGTGAGCGCGCCCATCACTCGCATTATTTTAGAGAGCGTGGAGAACTCTGTTAAGCTATTGATCACTTTCTGTAGCATAGAATGCGAGTCATCTTGTGGACTGGCTGGTGGTGCTGAGCCAGCCTTGCCGGTTTTGTGCAGCAAGGCTTTATCGCCTGGTGCGTGCGTAGTATCAGATGCGTTGCTTAGTATTGCATTACTCATGGCTAGCCTCCTTATTGTCTGCATTTAATAGCTCGTCTAGCTCAGCACGTAATGTCTGCTCGTTTTCTTGTGCGGTGAGCACATCATCGAGTGGGTCACTTTGGCTAACGCTGCCACTAAAGTATTCTGTTTCAGCAATCGACATTTCCCAGCGCTCTAAGATATCGTCAACATGCGTATTGGGTTCATTTTCTAAGCGGCTGATAATGCGCATTGCATCGGCTGCTGAGTGGCGTGAACGTAACAGATTGCGTTGTTGGGTCAGCTCTTGCAGGCGCTGTTCAATATGCGCGACGCTATGGCGGATATTTTTTTCCAACTCAGCATGTTGCTGTAAGGCGCTGCGTGTTTGTATTGCCTGGTCACGGAACGTGTTGCGTCGACTGACGCACTCCAATGCCTGTTGCTCGTTTTCCCGCCCAGCTTGCTTGGCGCGATGTGCCCAGCTCTGTTCCAGCTTTTCTAATTGCTCGAGTTTTTGTCGCAGGCCCTTGCCATCTTTTTGCACTCGGGCTAATCGCACTCTGGCTTTGGCTGCCGCTGCCCGGGTATTGCCAAGTGCGGCTTCAACAATCGCATCATGGTTTTCCACCTGTGAAACAGCTTGGTCAACTTTGGCCGATACGGTCGTAAAAATGCGGGTAAAAATATTCATCATCATCTCCGGTTTCTGTGTGTTGGTGTGTAGAGTATTGGCCAGAGGTGATAAAAATGAAACTTTTGATAAGTAAGTTGAGTATTTATAGGCTTTAAGTATCGCATATTGATACTTTGTGCAGTTGGGAGCTTGACCCAGCTATTCTCAAGGCTGCACAATACGCGGTCTTAGGCCATGCTGAACAGGCTGCAACGGCAATAGGGGAGGCTGCATGCGCTATTTAATAGTCACTATGCATTTATTGGGTGTTTTGCTGGTTGCGGCTGGCTGCCATCATAGAGCCGTGGAGTCAGCCGATGCGTATGTGTATCAGGCTTATCAGCAGTTATTCGATATCAGTCATCATAAGCTAGATCGGCTGGTGTTTACTGAGGGCTTATCGGTGATTCCCTTTCCGGATAAACATCAAACGCGTCAATATTATGAAGACCAAGGCTATGTAACAAGAAATATCACACTGCCTGAAATCGATCGGCAGCTTGAGTTTCTTTATCAGGTGATTGCACTTAGTCCGCCGCCGAAGTGCTTTGTGGTGTCTATCGATATCGACTTTTCACTAGAAGACCTGATCTTTAATGTTGAGCCTTGTTTGCCAGCGTGGTTTAGCCAGGTAAAAGATCAGCTGTACGCAAAGTACTCGGCCAAGACGCCCGTGCATGCTGCTATGTTGAGTGAGCTTAATAGGCTACTCAAGCAAGCGGGTTCAGAGTTCAGTATTATCCAAACGTTTGCCGATAACTACACCTTTATTTTTTATCCTGCAACGCATAAAGCCGCAGTGCAGGCAATATTTAAAACATTGGGCTTACCGATAGGCGATACACAAACGAGGTTTGAGTCTTACGAGGCGATTATTGCACGTGAGTCAGCCAATAAGGTCGAATAAGTCTGTAGTATTGCTTTAGGCTTTTGTTTTCTGACAGTCTGACAACACAATCCATACTCCTTACTTGTCAATACGCTTGTTTTGCACAGCGATTAGCTATTTTCTAGTAGGTGTTGGCTGCCTGAAAATGTCATAATTTGCGTTCGTCACAAGCGCTTGGGCTGCTGTTTGTTGATTGCAATATAATCACTAAATAGACAAGAAAATAACACTAATCATTACTGAGCAATAAGATATGACAAAGCTTTTCAAGACCTTGGGTGTATTGCCCTTTTTGCTGGCCGTCTTTTTAAACACTGTAGTTGACCTAGGCCATAAGATTGTTATTCAAAATACTATTTTCAAAGTGTATACGGGTACAGAACAGGTTGTTCTGACCGCGATTGTCAATGCACTCATTTTATTGCCTTTTATCTTGGTGTTTAGCCCGGCAGGCTTTCTTGTTGATAAGTATCCCAAAGTGCGTGTTATGCGGGCAACAGCCTGGGGGGCAGTGGTACTCACTACGGCAATTACCTTCAGTTACTGGCTAGGATGGTTTTGGCTGGCTTTTGCGATGACCTTCTTGTTAGCCGTGCAATCAGCGATCTACTCACCGGCTAAACTTAGTTACATTAAATTGCTTTTTGGTAAAGAAAAGCTCGCACAGGGTAATGGCCTAGTGCAGGCGATCTCGATTATCGGCGTGCTATTTGGCACACTGATTTTCTCTGTGCTGTTTGAATTATGGTATCCGGCTAATATGCTGGATAAAGGCAATATCCTGACTGCCTTGCTGCCTGTGGGGTTTATTTTAATTGCAGTGAGTGTGTTTGAGTTGATTATGATGTATCGCTTACCGCAGTTTGAAACTCAAAGCGCCGAAGCACATTTTGATACAGCCGCTTACTTAAGTGGTCGTATGGCATGGAGGAATCTCCAGCCGGTATTGGCGCGCCGCGTTATTTTGCAATCAATCATTGGTTTGGCCATGTTTTGGTCTATCGGGCAAGTATTGCTGGCGGCATTCCCCGCGTTTGCCAAAGCGCAAACCGGTGAGATGA
Source organism: Gammaproteobacteria bacterium (assembly GCA_965230615.1). Taxonomy (GTDB): domain Bacteria; phylum Pseudomonadota; class Gammaproteobacteria; order HTCC5015; family HTCC5015. Next base: position 2,210,523 of record OZ246012.1, on the reverse strand, counting down.
ATACGATTATTATTCAAGCTGTATTGGCAGCCTCAGGGATCGGTATTGCTTTAGGTTCAATATTGGCAGCGCGTATTTCAAGAAATTATATTGAAACAGGTTTGGTGCCGTTAGGCGCGGCGGGTATTGCCTTGGGCTTGTTTGTCTTGCCTGAACTGACGAGCTTCCCTTTGATGGGGTTGACGTTTCTATGGATTGGCTTTATGGGAGGCTTGTTTATTGTGCCACTTAATGCCTTAATACAGTTTCACGCTGGGCAGACTATCGGCCGTATGCTGGCTGCCAGTAACCTTTTGCAAAATATCGCGATGCTGAGCTTTTTGCTCTTGACAGTTGCTTGTGCCATCTTGGGTATCAGTAGTCAGCAGTTATTATTGGTTGTCGCCATCATTGCCTTGTTCGGCTTTGCATATACAGTTGCACAAATCCCACAAACCTTTGCGCGCTTTATCTTGTCGCGCTTATTACGTTCGCGTTATAAAGTAAATGTACAGGGTATGAAAAACTTACCTAATGAAGGTGGTGTACTGTTATTAGGTAATCATATCAGCTGGGTAGATTGGGCGATTGTGCAAATTGCCTGCCCAAGGCCTGTGCGCTTTGTGATGATTCGTAGTATTTATGAGCGCTGGTATTTAAAGTGGTTCTTTAAACTCTTTGGCTGTGTACCTATTGAAGCAGGACCAAGCAGTGCCAAATCATTGGAAACCGTGCAGGGTTTATTAGATGCCGGTCAAGTGGTTTGTTTGTTTCCTGAAGGTGCGATTAGTCGCAATGGGCATCTGGGTGAATTTAGACGCGGTTATGAAAAAGCCGCTAAGGCCGCTAAAGACAACGTGGTGATTGTGCCGTTTTATTTGCGGGGTTTATGGGGTAGTCAGTTCTCTCGTTCATCTGCGGCATTAAAAAAAGTACGTCGTTCCAAAACACGGCGGGAGCTGTTGGTGGCTTTTGGTGCGCCTTTAGAGAAAGACACCGATGCCGAAGTATTAAAGCGCCGTGTCTTTGATTTATCAATACATGCCTGGTTAGACTTTGCGCAACAAATGCCGACGCTGAGTAGTGCCTGGATTGATACTGTCAAGCGTAATAGCTCAGCACTGGCGATTGCCGATACCATTGCACCTGCGTTAACCGCAGAGCGGGCGCTGGTTGGTGCCATATTATTTGCAAAACGCATCGCCAGTATCAGTTCGGAAAAAAATATTGGTATGTTGTTACCAACCAGTAGCGGCGGTGTGATTGCCAATATGGCAACCTTATTAGCCGGTAAAACCATTGTTAATTTAAACTATACCGCCAGTTCAAACGCTATTAGCTCGGCGCTTGAGCAGGCTGATTTGCAAACAGTTTATACCTCAAAGCGCTTTATCGATAAGCTTAATAAGCGAGGTATTGATTTGTTACCACATTTAGGTAGTGTAAAGGTTATCTATCTAGAAGAGCTCAAAGAACAAATTCAGGGTCTGGAGAAACTCAAAACCTTATTGGCTGTTAAGTTATTACCTGCATGGTGTTTAAAAGCTTTATATAACCGCAGTCGGGACTCGAGTCAGGCGGCTGCCATATTGTTTTCCAGTGGCAGTGAAGGTTTGCCTAAAGGGATTCAGTTAAGCCATCAGAATTTTATGGCAAACCTGAAGCAAGCGGCAGAAGTGTTAAATACAGAAGAGCAGGATGCGGTGATGGCATCATTGCCTTTGTTTCATGCATTTGGCTTAACGGTGACGCAATTTATGCCATTGATTGAAGGCTTTCCAATGGTTTGTCATGCCGATCCTACCGATGGCTCAGGTATTGCCAAAGCGGTTGCGCAATATAAAGCGACCATTATGTTTGGTACAGCGACTTTTTTCCGATTATATACACGCGATAAAAAAATTCAGCCGCTGATGTTTGATAGCCTGCGTATTGTAATCGCCGGTGCTGAAAAGCTAAATGCTGAAGTACGTGATGCCTTTAAACTAAAATTTGGCAAAACTGTCTACGAGGGTTATGGCGTAACGGAAACATCACCAGTTGCCAGTGTTAATTTGCCTGATACGTTAGATACAGATTATTGGCGTGTGCAGCTTAGCAATAAAGTGGGTACGGTCGGTATGCCATTTCCCGGCACAAGCTTTAAAATTGTCGACCCTGCCAGTTATGAGGAATTGGCTGCCAATGAAGACGGCATGATACTCATTGGTGGGCCACAAGTCATGATGGGCTATCTGAAAAACCCTGAAAAAACCGCTAAAGTCATCCGTGAGATCGATGGGGTGCGTTGGTATGAAACAGGCGATAAAGGACATTTAGACCAAGATGGCTTTCTGTCGATTGTTGATCGCTATTCACGTTTTGCTAAACTCGGTGGTGAAATGGTGAGCTTGAGTGAGGTTGAACTGAATGTGCGGACCTGTATGGACTTGCAGGAAGTCGAGCTGGTTGCCACGAATATACCCGATGCTAAAAAAGGTGAGCAGATTATTTTGCTTATTGAGCAAGAGCTAGCATTGAGTGATTTAAAGAAAGCGATGATTAGTGCTAATTGCAATCCATTATTAATTCCTAACCAGGTGATTGTTGTTGAGGCAGTGCCAAAGTTAGGGTCTGGTAAAACAGATTTTGCTAATGCTAAATCATTGGCATTGGCCAGCATAAACGCTTAGGAGGTTAGTGTGTCAAAAGCATATCGTTTTCCCAAAGCGCAGCTGCACGGTGACATACACTCGGTATTTGAAGATGTGTATATCGTAACCGGCACTGTAACGCTTAGAGCGCCACATTCTGTTTTTGGGCCTTTGCGCATGCGCTTTAGTCGTAATATGACAATTGTCAGACAGGGCGAGGATCTGACATTGATTAACAGTGTGCGCTTAAATGAAGCAGGTTTAGCGCAACTGGATGCGCTGGGTAAGGTCAAGCATGTTATCCGTTTGGCAGGGTTTCATGGTATGGATGACCCTTTTTATAAAGACCGCTATGCTGCTACAGTGTTATCTGTTGATGCGCCTTATGTTAAAGGTTTTTTATCTGATAACCCAGACGATCATTATTTTATGGCTGATGGTCTATTAACTGAAGATGCTCAGCTACCGCTATCGGATGCTAAGTATTTTGAGTTTGCTTCTTGTCAGCCGACTGAAGGTTTGTTGCTGTTGCAGCGTGATGGTGGCATTTTGCTATGTGGAGACGCATATCAGAATTGGGCAAAAGCGGATAAGTACTTTAATTTTACCGCTAAAATCATGATGAAAAAAATGGGCTTTATTCAACCCTATAATATTGGGCCAGGCTGGTTGCAATATGCTAAACCTGATTTGTCAGAAGTTGAAGCGAAGCTAAATTTAGACTTTGAGCATCTAATACCGTCGCATGGTGCTGTTGTAAAAGAGGCTGCATCACAAAAATATCAGGCGGCTATCAAAGCGTTACTGAGAGATAAGCCATAAAGCATACCCTTTATTGTTGTTATTGTTAGGTTTGTCTTAAACTGCCTTGGGCTTGGCGGCATCTTATAAATCAGCGTTTTTAATCAAACGCAATGAGTTTCACTTTATTTTCACTTGCTACTCACCTTGTTCTTACCTGTTAATGATTAATATTTGCAGCGTGTACGGAGCTAAATGCTTTTAATCCACTAAAAATAGAATCATTAATAAAGGTGATATAATGTTTAGAAGACGATCATTGTTTTTTCTAAGTGTATTAATTTTTGTATCAAGTCTTAATATGGCAGCGATAGCTGCTGAAGCCTCCCTGTCTGCTCGTAACTTGCCAGCAGATGATAAGATTCTGTTCTTTATGGGGCAGGATAGTGATAGTTTGACCGAGTATAAAAACACTGTATTGGATAGCGATATCACAATGCCACGGCCAGGCGGTTTTACTATTTACACGCCATTGAAAATTTTCCCGGAAGATGCATTTCCTCCAGGGGTGGCTGAAGCGCCTATTGACAGTCTTTTGAGTAGTGGCAATTGGGGTGACAGAGAACATAACTTACAACGCTCGCTTGCCGAGTACCCTAATTCAGCTATTGCTATTGGTCTGGATATGAAAGACCCAGTAGACTTATGTGGTAGCCGTCAGCCATTACGTGCAATCGCTGCAACAGGTGATGAAGATGTTATTGAATTAACTCCGCAATATCATGCGGTTATTGATCAGATGATTGTCGTGCTTAAAGAAACCAAGCGCCCGGTTTATTTACGCATTGGTTATGAGTTTGATGGCCCATGGAACTGCTATGATCAAGATTTATATAAACAGGTTTTTCGTTTTATTAAACAGCGCATTGATGCGCTAGGTGCACGTAATATTGCGACTGTATGGCAAACCGCATCAGCTTTCTTTGATGATCAAGCCGGTCGTTTGGAATATTCACCATCTAACCCAACGCATTTGGATGATTGGTATCCTGGTGATGAATATGTTGATTGGATTGGTTTATCAACGTTTGTTGGTGAAAACTTTTTAGTATACCAGGCACCAGGTGCGGAGCCTTTTATATCAGTAACGCCGCGTGAAGTTCAAAATCGTTTATTGGATTTTTCTCGTGAGCATAATAAGCCAGTGATGATTGCTGAAGCGGCACCACAAGCTTTTGATATTACTAATTTAACCGCCAGCCCTTTTTTCTGGCGTTTGGAGCAAGCCGTAACTGCCGAGGAAATTTGGGGTAACTGGTATGCTGATTGGTTTGATTTTATTGAGTCCAATAGCGATATTGTTCGAGCCGTTGCTTACATTAATGCTGACTGGACCGGTACGCCATTATGGCGCTGTGATGCGGGTGCGCAGCAATTTCCTGGTCATAACGTACCTGTTGATCCCAATAACCCTGATGCGCCAGCCTGTCCTGATGGTACTTACTGGGGAGATACACGCGTACAAGGCAACGCAGAAATCTTTGCGCGATTTAAGGCAGAGTTGCAAAAAGAGATTTATGTTAACGGTGGTGTTGGCGTTGAGATCCCTGGTCAAATCAATGAGACAACAGAGCATTTAGCGGCAGGTGACCGTTTAAGTTATAAATTGCTGGTGCCCGAAGATGGGCGCTTAATCGTCAAGCTGAAAGCTGAGAATACCAGTGGCGCAGTATTGCTTGCGCGCCTTAATGGTAAGTATCGCTTTGTCTGGCTGCGTGAGAATCGTCCTGCGAGACTGTATTTTGGTAAAGTGCCGCGTGATCAGCTTAAATTGGACTTGAAAGTGCTCTATGGCGCTGCAGATATCAAGAAAATATCAGCGCACTTGCGTTAAGCAATAAAGGCTTATTGCAAGCAGTTAACAATAGATAATAAATAGTAGTATGTTAAATCCGAGATCATCTTGATCTCGGATTTTTTTTGGCTATAAATAAAGCAATATATTAAGGTTGGGTAAAATAGTAGCTGTATCTAAAGTCTTTTACTTATCGGTAGATGGCTGTTTTGGTGAAGCTGAATACTAATACTGGGTAACAGTTAAGTATCTTGAGAGTGAGTAAATAGATTGTGCTTGGGTCTGGTTTTTGGAGCTTAGCTTTTGATAGTTTAGTGAGTTATATAGTCAGCTACAGTGACTATATGTGATAGCTGTCTTTGTTCAAATACTTGTGTTGGTCTGCTAGAGACGAGTAATAATGATATTGGTAATATGTTGCGAGTGATTTAAGCAGCTTTTAAGCTGCGTTAAAGATAAGCTCGGCTTTGGCTTTATTGTCGCTTGTTTCAAAATGAAACTGCCATCCTGTGCTATCAGCAATTTGTTTTACTAAAGCCAGGCCGATGCCGAAGCCGCCTGTTGTGAAATCATGGTTTTGCTTGCCTTCGCTAGTATAAGTATGAAAGGCATTATGCAGTATGATGCGTGAAGGATCTAACTGTATCATGATATCCTGTGTGGAATATTGAAAAGCATTGCGAATAAGGTTGTCGATAGCGATTTTAAGTAAAGTTGCCTCAATGGTAATTTCCATGCTGTTGTTTTGCTTGTCAATATCAAATGAGAATGATTTATCAGGGTAGATAAGCTGATAACGTTTCACTAATTCACTGACCATACTTTCCAAGTTGGTATGTATTTTTGGAATCTCTTCACGGTTTTCGCGAGCTAACCATAAAATCGCTTCAATAACCGCTTCCATATTGTTGCTGGCTCGGTAGATGCGCTGATTGAGTGTTGCTGCTTGTTCGCTACTATAGTTGTTCTGTTTGTTAATCAGTTCTGCCGAGCTTTTGATAATAGCGACAGGCGTTCTCAGTTCGTGGCTGACATTACGCAAAAAAGCTTTCTCGCGCGTATTAGAGTCCTGAATGCGACAGAGCGAGTCTCGTAACTTATGACCAACCTGACCAATTTCATCTGTTTTGATAATATCAGGTAATCTAGGTGGTGGTTGATCGTTGGGTAAGTTTTCTATCCATTTTGTAATAGCCATAATCGGATTGAGTACTTGTTTAAGCATGCGCTTGGCCATAAACAGGACTAGAAATACGGTAATAAGCCCAGATACGATCAAGATTTTAGGAATTATGCCTAGGCCAAAAGGCAATGATTTCCCCAGAGGCATTCTATAAAACATATGCAATGTCTCATTGCTATTGGGGATAGGGTAGAGCATAAAGCCAAATACGGAAGGTCGGCCATATTCTGCTGAAAACTTCTCGTAAAATTTATAAGGTATGCGTTTTTGTTTAGGGAATAATGCCAGTACATGTGCAGGTAGCGTATCTTCATTGAGGTAGCTTTCCAGGGCATAGCTAGCAGGTAACGGTGCCTCAGGGTTTTTGGCTCTTGCTTCTACATATCCTTCTGCTTCACGTAGTAATGTACCGAGATTGGAATCTGTTAGGCCTATATAGTAAAAGGTGTAGACTGAGAAAGTGTAGCCAGCGAGTAAGATGGCAGCAATGGCCAGTAAGTTTAGTCGAAAGCGGGATCTAAGGGAGTGGCTCATATTCGCGTTATCATTAAGCTAGGTGGTTTTATTCGTTAAAAGGCTCGGTAGGCCGGCTAATCATCTTTTATGACAACACCAATGCCGCGGATGGTATGCAACAGTGGTTTGTCAAAGCCCTTATCGATCATTTTGCGCAAATTATATAAGTGCGACTTTAAGGCCTCTGAGTCAGGTGGCTGATCTTCCCATAACAAATGCTCAAGCTTTTGTTTGGATAATACGGTAGGGCTGGCCTGCATTAATGCTAATAATATTTTCCAGCAGGCTGGTGTTAGCTGAATTTCTTTATCAGCGCGTGTCACAGTATGGCTGTCAATTTCAACTTTCAGGTCAGCGATTTGCAAACTGTTGGAACTGGCAGGTGCCACGCGTTTGCTAAGGACTTGGATGCGTGCGGCTAATTCAGCCAGCTCAAAAGGTTTGATCAGGTAATCATCAGCACCTTTGCGAAAGCCACTTAGCTTATCTTCCAATGTGTCTCGTGCGGTCAACATTAAAACAGGGGTATGTATATTACGTGAGCGCAAGGCATCGCATACTGACAGACCATCCATGCCAGGTAGCATAATATCAAGCACGATAACATCATAATGATTTTTCTCAGCCAGCGTTAGGCCATGGTCACCACGTTCAGCATAATCGCAGTCGATTGACTCCAGTTCGAGGTAGTCGATAATATTGGCGGCTAAGTCGCGGTTGTCTTCAATAATCAGGGCTAGCATAAGGCTTAACCTATTGTTTAAATAGAGTAATATAGTCGTATTATACGCTGTCGTTGTTATTATTTTTCACTTTCTACTCACCTTTATATTTGACTTATATGCTCAGCGCTGGCTGTTAAAATGCTAATTTTTGATCAATATCACAGTTTGCTGTCAGCGGGCAGGGCTGGTCTCGTGCTATACGGTATTGCTGTAACGCTATAATCTGAGTGATTGTCGTTGTGACAAAAAAACGGCGGGAAAAGTCGCAAATATTGTTGTCAAGAGGCTATGATTTTGTTGAAAATAATAAGAAAATCGGCACCTCAGAGGTACGCAGGAGTAAAGTCAAAGCGTTTACCTTAGAAATCGCGATAAGGCGTTGTTCAGGGGCAGGCTAAGGATATTGGAAGGGTGGCAATTGATAAGCTTATGAAGCAATATAATTATTTGCCAGATTTTTGGGGCGCCATATTTATTCTGGCGGCAGTATTTATCCTGGATATTCTATTTGATGCGCTACTCTCTTCTTTAGGGCTTGAGTTTCAATCCTTTATCGCGCGCAGTGGCATTTTGGTAGTGCTGGCTCATGGATTAGTATTTTCGATTTTTATGCACCTGTCGGCAATGCCTTATGCTGACTTATTTCACGCCTCACCCAACAGTATTATGGGGACAATTACAGTCTTAGTCCTACCGATTATGCTGATATGTCTTGCTGCACTATGGTGGGTCATTGACTTGGCTTATTTTATTGCCTCTTTTTTCCCTGCTGACGAAATAAGTTTGCAGGTATTAGAGCAATCGATGCAGCCGGGATGGGATGCCTTTATCACGATTTGTGTTATTGCGCCTTTGATTGAAGAAATGTTGTTCAGAGGTATTATTTTAAGAGGCTTTTTAGCGTGCTATTCAAGTCATACCGCTATTTTACTTTCTGCGATTTTATTCGCCTTGGCGCATCTGAATATATATCAGATACCCGTTGCATTTATATTGGGTGTATTTTCAGCGTGGCTGTTTGTGCGAACCCAATCGCTTTGGCCAAGTATCATTGCGCATGCTATATACAATTCAGGTGCTTTTTGGATGACAGTTAATAGCGTGCCGCTAAATAACAGTAAGCTAGCGACGGTTTTCTCATTAGGCATTTCGGTTGCGGGTGTTTATTGTCTGTATTTAATATTCAGGCAGACCAAGCGGTTTTAAGCGATATGAACGTATTCGTAATAAGGTTACTGGTATGGAAATTTTATTTTTAGGTACCTCTTCTGGTACGCCGACTAAAACCAGGAATGTCTCTGCAATCGCATTGCGACAGCAGCATTCTAAATATTGGTATTTAGTGGATTGCGGTGAAGGAACCCAGCATCAGTTAATGCGCATGGGCTTGTCATTAAATAAATTACAAATCATTTTTATTACTCATGTGCATGGTGATCACTGTTATGGTTTGCCCGGTTTGCTGGCCAGTGCCGCAATGGCAGGTAGAACGGAACCTTTAAAGATTGTCGCACCTGCAGGTGTAGAGACCTTTTTTTCTGTCTTGCAAGAGGCAACGCAACTTCGCTTGTCTTATGATATTGAGTTTATTGATGTTGAATCATTATCAGACGGTATTGTAGGCAAAGCCTTTGATATTGAAGCGCTTGCTTTATCGCATAGAGTGCCTTCCTTTGCGTATGCTTTTGTAGAGAATAAGCTGCCAAGCAAACTCAATATTACTAAACTTAAGCAGGATAATATTCCATCTGGCCCTGCCTGGGGGCAACTGCAAAAAGGCCTTAGTGTTGTTTTACCGGATGGGCGAGAAGTATTAGGCAGTGATTATCAACTAACAGCAAATACCGCGCGTAAGATTATCATTGCAGGTGATAATGACTCACCTGAGTTATTGGCAGAGGCGGCTAAGACAAGCAAGGTGCTTGTGCATGAAGCAACCTATACCGAAGATGTTCTTCTGCAGGTTGGTTCTGGGCCACAACATAGCTCAGCGAAAAGAGTCGCGCAATTTTCTGAATCAGTCGGTATTGATAATCTTGTATTAACGCATTTTAGCCCGCGTTATAAAGAGAAGAATGATGATGGATATAGTATTGACAGTATTTATGCTGAGGCACAGCAATATTATAAAGGTAACTTGTTTTTAGCGAATGATTTTGACACTTTTTGCCTTGATGCTGAAGGTGTGTTGCAACGTAAGTGATAAACGTATTGCAGTGCATGCTGTTATTTTACATTGCGCGATAAATAACAGCATGCCTAAGCCATGTCAGTCTACTAATCGCAAACGCTAGGGGCTTGTCGGCATTGCGAATACTTGATTGCCTTCGACACCGCGGACAATAGTCTGACGTCCATCAGGCCATAATACTGCAACCCATTCAGCGCCCGTCCACTGACCAAGCCCAAACCGGACACTGCTGGCATTTTGGGAGGCACGACTTGCGCCTGCTGTTAGGTCTCTAAATTGTATTAGCTCTCCGGTTTTTACCACCACACGACCACTAACGCCGCCACGTTCGCCAGTACCGGGTGTTTGTGGTACGCGCACTTCTAGCCAGCGATTACTGCCACGATTGGTGTCATTACGAAATAAGTTTAAGCGGCTGCCACTTGTGGAGGCTGTGACAACATCAACAGAACCATTATGGTCAAAGTCGGCAAATGCGACAGCGACATTATGACCGTTGCCAACGGCTGAGTGTTGCCAATTACTTTGCGTAAATGCAAGTGGTGATTGGCCTGTGTTGGTGAAGCTCAAGTAGTCCAGGTCATCTTCTTGCGCAACAAAGATATCAGACCAGCTATCAGCATTGAAATCTTCAAAACCCAGGCCCCAGCCAAAATCACCGCTTGTGCCTGAGTTATTGGCAATTTCGTTAAAGGTGTTATTTTGCTGGTTATGCATAAAGATGTTACCGATATTAGATACATAGTAATCCATATAACCATCATGATCGGCATCAGCGCCATCAATACCCATTGGATGGCCAACCTGCCAAGTAGCGCCAACTGTGCTCGCTACATTTGTAAATGTTTGACCATTTTGATTTTGCAATAAAACACGATTACTAACAGCATTGCCACGGTCGTTCCAAATCCAGATATCCTGATGGCCATCGGCATTATAATCCGACCACATAACAGCGCAGGGGTTGCCTTCAGAAGATGCAAAGAAGTTACTCGCCTGGGTAACATCGGCAAAAGTGCCGTCGCCATTATTGCGCATCAAATAGCCATTGGGAATGCTATTACTATCGAATGTACTGGAGGCAACGGCTAAGTCCAGCCAGCCATCACCATTGTAATCGCCAAAGGCGGCAATTTTACTTGAGCCGCTGCTATCAGGTGATGAGTTAGGGCCGCCAAGTCCTGCGATGCTGGTGGCATCAATAAAGGTGCCGTCCCCCTGGTTTTGCATAAGAATGTCTTGAGGGTGAGCGGTAATATGAATATCTAAATCGCCATCACCATCATAATCAGCTGCGGCGACCGAGTAAGTGTCCAGGCCATCTAAAATAGCGGCTACACCGGAATCACTGCTAATGTCTTCAAAGGTACCCTGGTTGTTACGATAAAGCGCGGAGTTCCAATTAGCAGCACCGTGTCCATTGGCAACAATAATATCTTCCCAGCCATCATTATCGATATCAACAAAGCCTACGCCAACACCGTGAGAATTACCACCGGCTTGTGATGAGCCTAAGCCAAGTTGATCACCGACTTCGGTAAAGGTAACCGCGCCAGCCATTATTTGTTGATCGTCTGGAATAGCTTCGGCGACAAAACCCAGGTCAATGGCCGCATCAAGTTGTAATGGACGCCATAAAAAAGCCGCTTCGAAGATAGTATTTGAGCCTTGATCGTTATCATCGTCATTACTGCTATCATTGTTATTTGTACTGCTGTCTGCAGTATCGCCAGTACTACCCGTAACATCAGAGTCTGTGTCATCGCTTGAGTTGCTACAAGCTTGCAGCGTTATACCAAGGAATAATATTAGCCACCATTTCATTACGTGTTGCCCCTTATTTGTTTTGCTGAGAAAGCCCTGTGGTACATTGTTTATTGTAAGTTTTTATAAGAAAAATAATGAGAAATACTGCATAAAGTGACCTTATCAGCTTCTGTGTTCAGTGAGAAACCTTAAGTTTATTAAGGGTAGTGCTTTAGAGATAAACGGTTTTAATGCAATATGCTATGTAAAATTCTTAAAAGTGAATGTTAAAAAAACTGGGGTTCTATGTGCGATTCCAAATTATTTTTGTTAGCATGTCATTGTAAATTTCACTTTTATCGATAATAGAAAAACCATGCATAAACCTTCTGCAATAATCTGTAGTGATAAGCCACCTCAGTTAGCCCAAGTTGATTTTGATCAATGTATATTGTCGAGCAAGAAAGACTATCAGAAGCAACTTGAGGACTTGCAAAAAACCTTAATTAAGGTGCAACAATCTTACTATCATCAGGGGCGACGAGCTATTATCGTATTCGAAGGATGGGATGCGAGTGGCAAAGGTGGTGCAATTCGGCGATTAACTGAGAAACTCGACCCGCGCGGCTATGATGTATATCCCATTGCTGCACCGACAGCTGATGAGCAAGGGCGGCACTACTTATATCGTTTTCAAACGCGTTTGCCACCGCCGGGTAAATTAGCAATCTTTGACCGCTCCTACTATGGCCGGGTTTTGGTCGAGCGGGTTGAGGGCTTTGCTGATGATCAGCAATGGCAAAGGGCTTATCAAGAAATTAATGAGTTTGAGCGGCAGCTCATCGATGATGGTGCTCGCATTATTAAGTTGTTTTTACATATAACTCCGGCAGAGCAGCTAAAGCGTTTTTCTGAGCGTTTAAATAATCCCTATAAGCGCTGGAAGCTTACCAGTGAGGATATTCGTAATCGGGAAAAGTGGCCCGATTATGAAGTGGCAATTGATGATATGTTACGTTATACCTCAACTACACAGACTGCTTGGCACCTTATTGCTGCGAACCATAAATGGTTCGCACGAGTTGAGGTATTAAAGGCTATTGTGCAAGGTTTATCTGAGCAGGTCAGCATTGAACCACCACCGATAAATAAGCAAGTTGTCGCAGATGCCGAGGCGATTCTGGGTATTACCCTTGAGAATAAGCCCTAAGTCTTAAGCGCCGTATTTCTGCCATTAATTAGTCATAATGTTGTTATGACTACGTCACGCTAGGCTGTGATCGTTATCCCATTAAAAAATTTTTCAGGAGATGGGAATGCGATTATTATCTATCAAGCTATTTTTTCTATTGTTGTTTAACAATGCCTGTCTGGCGCAGCAGGTTTGGACAGAAGATACTATTAATTTTGTGAAGGCAGCTGGCTCGCCGACAGTACCGGCTAATCAGGATCGCATAACATCTAATGTCTGGATAACACGAGATTTTACCGGAGGAATTTATAATATAGCCCCAGGAGCAGAAACGGCTTATCTGCAGGATGTTAGTCCGCAAAGAACCCGATGGGCTTTTGCAGGTTTGCAAGGTAATCCTCAGAATATTAGTGCGCCCGACTTTGCCCAGCTCAACTTCTCAGATTGGCGAACAGCGTTGGGTGGTATGAATAATTTATTATCGAATATTATTGATCGTCCAGGTGTTGTGCACCTTGTTGCGGATGATATATATATCGATATTACCTTTACGCAATGGGGTATGGGGGGTAGTGGAACATTTGCTTATACGCGCGCCTCTACTGCAAGTATGGCGCCGATACCACAGCAACAAGTCCCATTGCCTGTTTTAACACTGCTGTTGACCGCGTTAGGTATTACTGGCTTTGTGCTTTGGTGGCAGAAAAAAGCATAGTGTCATTCTAAAAGAGCAGTATTCAGTTTAATACTAAACTGAATACTGCTTGTCATAATGATTGTCAGCGATGTTGAGAGGCGGCTTGTGATGAGGCGAGCACTAATGAGTAAAACGCTTGAATATATCAATCAGCCATTGCCAGAATGACTTGTTAACCTCAAGACTCGTCGTGTCACGTTCTAAATCTAAAAAGCCTTCAGGGATAGCCGTTTTGATAATTTTGCTGGTTTTATCTTCTAACTGAGAAAACTCACCTTTTTCTAAGCTTGCCTCATGAGTGTCATTTTTAAGATTAATGCTGCCTTGAATAACTGCAACGGAAGTGCCCGATAAATCACCACAATAATTACCTTGGCAGAAACGTGTAATAAACTCAGTGCCACGAATACCAATGGTCGCTATTGGTGTAGAGAACTGATAAGCCTTTTTGTCTTTTTTGCCGATTAAGCCAGTGATTGATTTGACAGCGCCATGGAATAAATGTGTGATTGATATATTTTTTTTATTTTGATCAATATTGCTATCAGCAGAGTTTTTAGGGAAATGATAGTTGACGATTTCAAACTTAGTTGCAGGCCCAAGATTAAATTGCGAATCATCAATGAGATTAATATTAGCAATACTGTTGGTACTGGTCTCAATGATGTCGCCTGCGTATAGTGTTTTTTGAGTTTTGGTTAATTGTTTTTCGTTATTACGATAAATATAAGCCTCACCCTTCTCTAAGGTTATATAACCAATTGTGGCAGGTGCCACAGGTTCTGGTTTAGGGGGAGGTGCAGGGACGGGCTCGGGTGCTGCAACTGGCTTTTTAAAAGGGTTTTCAGGCAAACGTAATTCAGTGCCAGGGATTAAATAGTCGGCGCTTCTTGTTGCAAAGTGCTCTTTATTGAGTTCTACAGTCTTGGCAACAAAGGGATATATATCTTTATGGTTGGGTTTAAAGCCATGCGCCTGCAGAATACTAATAAGACGATCACCTTTCTTTACGGTATATAGTGCATTATCTGCCAATGTTGCTGATGCAATCAGTAATAAGCTAAAAAATAAAATTAAACGCTTGTCATTACGAGCGGCTGTTCTAATCATTGTTATCTACCACGCTACTTATATAAGCCCAGAGAGCCGGTTGTTATAGTGGCTCTATTATGCATTGCCGTTAAAGTAGTGTGTGTAAAATAGTGTAAAAGCTACCCCAATACAAACAAATACTAGGGTGTCAGATAAGTTAGCGGACTGTCAGAGATATTTTCGTAAACGTGTTGAATGCCAGCTGCCATTAATTCAGGCTGCCTAAAAGGAATGAAATGCCCCAGTTGTGGATAGCGGATCAGCTTAACAGGGCTGTTAATGAGTTTTTCTTTGAGGTAGTCCGCATTTCCTTTAGGAACCAGTTTGTCCCTGTCGCCTTGAATAATCACAATAGGCGCGTCTATTGAAGCCAGCGAGTTTTGCATAATTGCAAGCTCTTTAGCTAAGGGCAACATTTCTTGATTACTGCGCCTGAGTGCGCTACCAATAAGCCAACCAATGACTTTTGTATTAGCCCATTTATGATACCAACGTGGCTCACTTAAGCTAGGGCTGAATGGGCCTGCAACCATGACTGCACCATCGATTAGTGTTGGGTAGTCGATCATTAATTGCGCAGCAACTGGGCCACCCCAAGAGTGTCCTAGTAAAATCAGTGGCTGTTGAGTTTGATCTTTAATATATTCTAGCCAAGTGCCAATAATGCGCGACTGCTCTTTGAAAGTGGGTATAACACGCTTGTCTTGAGTTTGCGTTTCTCCCCAGCCTGGACGATCAATGGATAACACAGTAAAGTGCTTTGTGATATGGGTTTTATTGATAAAAGCTTTCCAAGTAGACCAGCTGCCAGGTGTGCCATGAATGGCGACAATCAAAGGTTGGCTGAAATCATTTGTGCTGACCCAATGAAAAGGTATTGTCAGAACTTCCTGATCTAATGTAATTTGGATGGGCATAGAGTGATGCGCAACAGCACCTGATGGCAAGAGCGTCGGCGCTGTATTATCTTCGACTGTTTGCCCTGCCTTATTTTGTGAGCAGCTTATATTGCTTATGACTAACAATAGCCAAATAACTTTTTGCCAAAAAGAAGATTTCATTTGCCAATATACGTCCGATCAAGGTATTTCGATCTATAAAAGAAGGCATTATTATCAAAAAATCGACTCTTTAAAACCCTTATTTTAGTGAGTCTATTTATTAATTAATAAAAATAGCCTGTAGAATGATCTATGCTATTTCAGTATCGTTAATATTTAATAGATAAGTTCTAAGCAAGCACGTATAGTGATCATTTGGCTCATTGTTAAACTATTGATAAACAAGTGAATATTGCAGACGTATTACAGTTCGATAATTGCTTTACCCAAGAGTTGCCTGCTGATCCGATAAGAGAAAACTATCAGCGGCAAGTGATGGCTGCATTTTACTCACGTGTTATGCCAAAGTCAGTTGCAAAGCCTAGGTTATTAGCTTATTCAAATGAAATGGCAGAGATGCTGGGTTTAGAGCAAGCGCATTGTGAGTCAGCGAGTTTTGTTGATGTGTTTTCAGGTAATAAAGTCTTGGCTGGCATGGACCCTCATGCCAGTTGTTATGGTGGTCATCAGTTTGGTAACTGGTCAGGGCAATTAGGTGATGGTCGAGCAATAAACTTGGGCGAAGCGCTAGCCGCTGATGGCCAACGTTGGATGCTACAACTCAAAGGTGCAGGACCAACGCCTTATTCTCGAAATGCTGATGGGCTGGCTGTACTCAGGTCTTCCTTGCGTGAGTTCTTATGCAGTGAAGCGATGTACCACCTTGGTGTTCCAACGACCAGAGCTTTGAGTTTAATCAATAGTGGCGAAAATGTTATGCGGGATATGTTCTACGATGGTAACCCGCAGGCAGAGCCAGGTGCTATTGTTTGTCGAGCGGCACCTTCTTTTATTCGCTTTGGAAATTTTGAAATTTTTGCAGCCCGTAAAGACGTTGAGAGTCTGCAAGCCTTACTCGATTTTACGATACGGCATTATTTTCCAGACTTAAAAGGTGAAGGTGCTGAGCACTATTGTTTGTGGTTTGCTGAAGTATGCCGGCGTACTGCTATGATGATTGTACACTGGATGCGCGTTGGCTTTGTGCACGGTGTAATGAATACCGATAATATGTCAATACTGGGTCTAACAATTGATTATGGGCCTTATGGTTGGCTGGAAAACTATGACCTATCCTGGACGCCTAATACAACAGATGCAGAAGGAAGACGTTATTGTTTTGGTCAACAAGCTGCAATAGCGCAATGGAATTTATTACAGCTGGCAAATGCCTTATTACCTGTTGTTAAGCAAGCTGAGCCATTAGAGGAGGCACTGTCAGAATATGCACGCACTTTTCATGATGAGTGGAATAGCACGTTCGCCAATAAATTAGGGTTGAAGAACTCGCTCAAGGATAATGACCAGGATTTTATGCTCACACTTTTCAAGCTGCTACAAACAGTAGAAACCGATATGACTTTATTTTATCGGTATTTAGCGAATATTGATGCGAGTGTTGATTTGGCGAATATCGCTGATCAAGACTTATTAGCGGTTATTAGTGATGCTTATTATGAGGGGCAAGCCATGTCGATGGATTATCGTCAAGCCATGGCGAAATGGTTGCGTGAGTATATTCAGCGTTTACAAGCTGATGGCTTAGAACAAGGTCTGCGCCGTTCTATCATGCATAGTGTGAACCCTCTTTATGTTTTTAGGAATTATTTGGCACAAAACGCAGTAGATGCCGCAGCGCAGGGTGATATGAGTGTTTTAAAAGAGCTTATGCAAGTACTTAAGCAGCCCTACCAGCAACAAACAGGTATGGAAAAATACGCAGAAAAAAGACCGGAATGGGCACGCCATAAAGCAGGGTGCTCAATGTTATCTTGCAGCTCTTAACAATAGCTAAAAAAATCCCGAGAGCCAAATGATTAGATTGGTTCTCGGGAATATAATGCACTTGAGGTAAATAATGCATTAGGGAGCTAATAATAGATACGCGGGCCTGAAAAAAGTGGATCCTAAAAAAATTAAATAAATATGAAATTAAGCACGTAATTTAAAGCGTTCATGCATTTTGGCAATTGCTCTATTGGAATTCCGTAAGCGGCCACTTAGCATTCTGGCTAAATTCAGCATCAGAATGGCAAATATTTTCGGGTTTTTTTCAAAGACGTTATAAATAATACTTTGGTTGATGATCAGTGCATCTACTTGTCCTAAGGCAATAACATTGGTTGTGCGCTTGCCTTCATTGATGAGCACTGCTTCGCCTAAAGCATCACCTTTTTTAACGATGGCTATCTCAATTTCTCGGCCATTGATGTTTTTAGTGACTTTGGCTTTGCCGGAGAGAATAATTAAAAAGTCGCTACCAATTTCATTTTCTCTAATTATAAGTTGATTGGGCTCAAAGCTTTGTACAAAACAATGCTGGATAACGGTATCAATTTCTTCATCGAGTAGCTCAAAAAACAAGGAGCAGCGTTTAACGGTATCAATAGAGGCCATAATTAACTGGCCTTTTTATTGTTTTCATTGTTGTCTGTACTATTAGTAACGTCTGTAGTCGCCTCAGTATTGTCTGATTTGCTGGTATCTGTACTGATACTGCGATTCTTGTTTTCAAGGTTTTCATTATTATCGGCTTTCGCTGTGCGGGCTTTTTTGCGAGTGCTGGTCTTTTTGCTGGTGGCTTTGCGCGTACTGCGTTTTTTGCTGGTGGCTGTTTCAGGCTCGCTAGCCGCAATAATCGCCTTGTTGGCCTGTAAGACTGATTTATAGGCATTAACATCCATTTGAATAATATTTTCGGAGGAGGTTTCTAATTTGGACTCAATATTCTCCAGTAATTGCACCATGCGGGAATAAGCTTCGACTTGCTGGTGTTCATCACGGCCACCGTGTACGAAGTACCATAAATACTCTAAGCAATCTTCCAGCTCATTGGCGATTGTGTCACGAATAGAGCTAATTGGATAAAGCGTATTCATAAGGCTGATAATGAGTGAGAACGCAATGCCTGTTATAGAGGTTTTCATGGCAAATGATACTTCATTCACGAAATTAGATAGCACACTGGAAGAACCCGCAATATTATTGAAATCAATTTCTGCAATTTGTGGTAGGGCCAGGCTGATACCCACAAAGGTGCCAAAAATACCAATAACAATGAATATGCCTGGCAGCACATCAATCATACGAATAACACTTTCAACTGGGAAAATGTTATAGAGCTTTACCCAATGAGTATCCTTATTCATTACTCGGTCGGTTAACTCAGAAAAGTTAGGTTTTTGGCTGGCTTTAAACGCATTAGTTTCAGTTTTGAGGTTGTTAATCAAACTACGATTGCCGCTGGTGTATTGTTTGACCGAGACAACATTCTGTGGATCGATTGACTTGTTTTTCTTTCTAAAACGCAGGCCTCTTTCAGGCAGGTTTTTGGAGACATCATCAAGTAAGTCTTCAATATACTCAACAATGTCCGTGATTTTTGTTTGTTCTATATCATCTTTCTCAACGCGTTTTTCTATTTCTCTGGTGAAGGTTGAGAAAAATATCTGGTCAGATTTATTAGCCCGGTAAGCCATATATCGAAAGACAAGTGCTAATACAAGAACTACAGTCATTACTTCAAGCAAATATGATGAGCTCGATTCCATTATAAAATTTATCATATCTTTTCCTTCCTAATAACTGCGAATATATTAAAAATATTATGGGTTGCCAAAAGCATCGACAACTTTCCGAATAGCATGCTCAGAGTTTTTTAATGCTCTATAAGGTGAAGGTGCGGGTATTTTTGGCCCTTCTTCTTGTGCTGGTGTGATCTCTTGCTCCACGCTGGGGATACTGGCTTGTTGTTGCAAGAAAGTTTGCATGTTTTCGATTGATGATTTGGTCTTTTTGTCTTCATTGTTTAATGAAAAGCTAATTTCTACGCGTCTAGAGCGTTTGCAGCTAAACGCCTGGCACTTGTCTTCAGGGTCGCTGGCGGCTTTTAATATTGGTTCCATAAAGCTCTTGCCGGTTGGTTTTATTTTCTTTCGAAGAATGCTTTTGAATGGGTAGTTGCCTATTTCATTACCTAAGATAAACTTGGTGATTTGCAAGGCACGATTAGTGCTGAGTGTTAGGTTGTGCTCAAAAGCTTTAAATGATGCGGTTTCCGGGTTGACGAACTTAGCCATATAATAAGGGCTGGCATGTCCAATAATGTTAACAGATGCGATATTTTCTTTTATGTAATCATCTTTAAAAAGCTCATCTGTGTAGACGGGAATTATCGTTGTTAATTTAGCTTGTACTTCATTGCGTAACTCGTAACTATTATTTTTAAATAGAAATGCTTCATCTAGAAACAGCGTGATATTGCCGGTTTTTTGATTGGTGACAACATCAACCTGCATGGAGTCAAATCGATTTGCCAGTTTTTTAGCTATCTGGCCGCGCATGCTTTTGGGTTGTGAGTTTTGACTGGCTAAGCGAATATTGTTGTCTGATAAAGAGTGTGAGTTCTGTTTGTTGCCATAATTAGGAGACTTTGACGCATATGATTTATCTGAATCATGCTCACGCTTATGTAATGCGGGTTTTTCTTGCCACGTTTCCCCAATAATAGCTGCCACTCTATCCAGTTCATCACTAGGGATATCGCAGCTATGTGCAAAGTGTTTAACCGAACTACTCAGGTCAAGGTTTTTTACGGCCAGACTTAATGCTTTGCCTCTTTCTGATTCATATTTGCTTTGTAAAGACTTGTTTTGGCCGTTTAGCTCGAAGAGCTGTTGGTTTAAAGATGAGTTTTGAACCTGTAACTCATTTAGATTATTGTTTAAAAGACTGTTTTTGTCCTGTGCTGAGTTGAGCTTGCCGATTAACTCTTTAGAGGTGTTCTGTAAGGTGGTGTTTTTCTGATTTAGATTCTTGTTGATGGCAGCATAGCGATTAATTGTGTCCTGATTTTCAAGGATTTCTATTGCTTTATTACTGATTTTTTTATCTTGTTGTTTTATCTTGTTGAGTAAATCTCTTTTAGTATTCTTCAGTGTCTTTTCTCTGTGTATAGCAACCAGCTTCTCGTCTTCCAGCTCTTGGCTAACAGCTGCATATTTGTTTTGCAGTTGCTCATGGTCGCTATTAAGTTGGCTTAGACTTCTCTCTTTTTGTGATATTAGCTCAAGACTATCACTTATTTTCTGGCGTAATGCGACTTCAGTATCTTTGCTTTGTATGGCAAGTTTTTGGTTGATTTTGTCGAGAGTATCAAATTCCAGGTTGCGTTTACTGAGCTGGGTTTTTAGTGTGGCTATTTCAGATTGCAGTTTCGACTCTGTTCTATGGTTTGAATTTTCGAGTGATTTTATTTTCTTTTGGCTGCTGGCCAGTTGTTTGTCAAGAGATTGAGATTTTTGATTAAGCGCTGCATATAGCTCTTGTAGTGTTTGGTACTCTTGTTCAGTTGTATCTAAATTGTTTTCTAACTGTGCAATTGCCTGTAATCGCTGTTTTGCAAGTGTTTGGCTGACTTTCAGGTCTTTGTTAACTTTTTGTAGTAAGGTGTCATTTTTAGCTTGGTGCTTTAAAAGCGCCTCTACTTCGCTCTGATGACTTTTGACATTGGCCATTAAAGCATCGAGTTCATCTGATTTTTGCTGAATCGCCAACTGAATTTTATTGATGTCGGTAATTGTATTCTGTACTTTTTCTGTTTTTCTGGCGACTTCAGTTTGTATTTCTTCTGGAACTTCGCCTTCTAGATAACGCTTCTGAGCATCTTTGGTTTTTGCGGTTTCTAATGATGATAAGGTAAGCTTTAAAACTGCAATAACGAACATTACAAGAAATATCACAGACATAGAGGTGAACAGGTCACTAAATGATGTCCACACACTACCTGCTGCCCTATCTTCAGTTTTTCGACGATCTCTTGGCATTGAAACAATCCTTTGTATATAAGTATCAATCGGAATAAATACGGATAACTTTAATGTTCTTATAGGGGGTAAAACTGGGTTGTCGATTTTTATTAAAGGTCGGTCTTCGTTTGCCGCTATTTCAGCCATGGACCTGGAAACTAAACTAAAAGAGTTGGATTTGCCGACCAGCATTATTCAATGTGAGTCTGATACATCTGTTGCGGAAGTGAGAGGTATATTGCAGCGCTCAAAGGTTGGTTGTATTGTTATTACGCAAATAGAGAAACTTGAAGGCATATTCACTGAGCGCGACTATTTATTAAAAATTGCCGGTAATGAAGGCGTTATAGATGACTCGCCCATCAGTGAGTTTATGACCAAAAAGCCTAAGTGTCTCAGCAGAGAAGATCGGGTGATTGATGCCTTACAAATGATGAATGAAGGTGGCTTTCGTCATGTGCTGATAGCTGATGATAAGCAACGGATTGAGACGGTTTTATCAGTTAAAGATCTGTTAACGCATATGGTCAATACAATCGATTATCTAGAGGATAACTTGCACGATCTAGTTGCTTGTATTATTTAACGATTGAGCGCAGTCTGTCTGGTGTTCATCGTTAATCGGCAGTTTGCCAATTAATTCTTCTATATCACCAATTGTCACGCCCTGTTCGAGGGTGATGTCCATCCATAAAGCTGACTTAGCGCTGTAACTAACCTGGATTTCATTAGCTATTCCGCGCTTTTTCAGGCTGTTGCTTTGTGCTTTGGCATTGGCTTCTTTTCTAAATAAGCCTAGAGATACTCTACCACGGTTATCGCCACGTGTGATAAGTGCAATATCTTTCACTTTTTCTTTTCTCAGGCTTGCCATGAGCTTTGAGGCCCGCATCTCGGGATCCGGCGGGATAGCGAGTAATAAATAACCGCGAACTTTCGAGTTTGGGTCACGTATAACATCAATGCGGCTGGTATATGCTGTGAGCTGCCTGGTTTGTTCTTCAACCGCCTTCATATTGCGGAATGGGCCTAATCTGGCGCAGGTGCCATTTTGAATATTAATGTTTGCGGCTACAGCTGTATTTGGCTGGGGTATGCTCACTGGTGAGTCAGCATGGGGTTGTTTGCTGGGTTTGCTGGGTGCCAGCTTGTTCAAAAAGATAATTCTACAGCTCAGTCCGCTGGGAATTTTATATTTATCATTCGGCAGCTCTAAGCGTACACCAAATGTGCCGCTAGCAGCATCAATGACCCGGTCGACAATAGTGACTTTAGCCTGGTAACGTTTTTTGGGCATATTATCAGGCATAATGGTTGCCAGTTGTCCGGGCTTAATACGGCCAAATTGTTTGGCGGGGACAATGACTTCGACTTTAAGGGGGTTAATTTGAGCCAGGTTTAAAATAGGCCGGTCTTTAACGGATTCTCCGGGCGATTTGAGTATTTTCACGACAACGCCATTGATTGGGCTGCGTAAAGTACGTAGCTCCAGAGCATCTAAGGCTCGTTGTAGTTCTAGCTCTGCCAGGCGCTTTTTTTCTTTGGCTTGCTGTAAAGACAGCTTGGCAAGCCGTACTTCGGTTTCTGCCTCATCTTTCTGGTTAGATGCCGTGGCCTGTTTGTTGTATAGCTCATTAATGCGGTTGAGCTTACGCTGGGCATAATTAAGACTGGTTTGTGCAGCGCTAATTTCGCCATCTGTATCTGCGCGCGCACGAGCCAGTTCGACATTGGACTTTTCAACAGACGCTTCCAGAGTGGCTAAAATCTGACCTTCGGTAACGCTTTCGCTACGTTCAACAGCCAGCTCTTCGAGTACGCCTTCGACAGGGCTGGAAACATCAACAACGGTAAAAGGTTCGATAAGGCAATCGAGAGTCTGGCCATATGTGGCAGCGCAGCTGAGTAGCCCAGCAAGGAGTAGCAGGCATGATTGAATGCGAAATGTCCTCATCATGGCTATACCTTATATCAATTACCGAATTGGTCAAGCAGTGTATTGTTAAAAACAGTGCTTGATGCTTATTTATTCGGCACGCCCGGCAAAGGCCAGTGTGTCTGCAAGTTGAGTATCAAGGTTTAATAAGTCGTCACGTGCCTGACGCGATAGACTGGCCGCACGTTTTTGTGCCAACCATAGAAATAGCCTACCCAGGTTTGTGGGGATGGCGGCATCGCTATTATCAGCATATTGTTGTTTTAGCCAATCAGCAAGGTGGGTGCTGAACAACTCATCATCGAGTGCGCAAATAGACTCATAGCTACCAGGATCCCCTTGCCGGGCTGCGCGACCAAAAAGCTGTCGGTCTATACGATAAGATTCATTGCGTTCTGCCGCAATCACATGCAGGCCACCAACTTGGCGGGCTGCATCGCTTAATGGGATATCGGTGCCTCTACCGGCCATATTGGTTGCAATAGTGATCTGCCCTGGTTGTCCGGCATTCGCCACAATGTTTGCCTCATATTGATCTTGGCGTGCATTGAGTAGTGCATGTTTTAAGCCGGCTTGTTGAAGTAACTTGCTGAGCTGCTCTGAGCTTGCTACTGAGCGGGTTGCAACAAGAATAGGGCGCTCGGTCTTGTGCTGTCGTTCAATAGCAGTCAGTACGGCCTGCCAGCGTGCGGTGTTACAACGATAAACAGTATTGCCGAGTTGCTTACGTTTACTGGGTAACCGGGTGGGGACTTCGATCGTGTGCAGGTCATAGACAGCTGACAGCTCAGCGGCAACTTCTTTTGCAGTGCCTGTCATACCACTGAGCCGAAGATAGCGTCGAAAAAAACGTTGAAAGCTCAAACGTGCCAGTGTTTCATTGCTGGCGCTGTTGTTACAGCCTTCTTTGCTTTCGATCATTTGATGCAAGCCCCGCTCCCAGCTGCGCTCTGGCATTAAGCGGCCAGTGGTCTCGTCGATGATTTGTACTTTATCATCTTTTAATAGATAGTGATGATCACGTTGAAATAAGTGTAATGCACTGAGTGCTTGAGTGATTAGCTCTTCTCGTCGTTGTTTACCATGCCAGGCGCCTTTTAAGTGACTGCTGACATTATTGATGATTTTTAGTGCAGCTGAAGATAACCTGATTTGTCGAAGGCTCTGGTCAATATCAAAATGAATACCTTCTTGTAAGCGGCTAGCCAGTTCTAGCGCTTGCTGATTCAGTTGGCTCAGATCTTCATTTTGACTTTGTTGTGCGATCAATAATGGTGTTCTTGCCTCATCAATTAAAATGCTATCAGCCTCGTCGACAATGGCAAAGCATAGGCCTCTTAGTAATAAACGTTCAGTGCGTGGCGATTCATCGTGTAATTTTTCGAGTTGTAACTTTAAACGACCAGGTTTTTTGGCTAATAATAATCGGTCACGCAAGTAGTCGAATGCAATTTGTTTACCTGTGCCATAGGTAATATCTTGCTGGTATGCCTGCCGACGAATTGCCTGATCCATGTCCTGCGTGACAAAGGCAACGCTTATCCCCAAGGCTTTATACAAAGGTTTGAGCTTGGTAGCATCGCGGGCAACCAGGTAATCATTGGCAGTCATTAAATGTACTGGAATGCCTGCCAAAGCAGCGACCGCTGCAGGCAGTGTGGCTGTCAGAGTTTTCCCTTCACCGGTTTGCATTTCGGCGAGCATACCGTTGGCCATAATCCAGCCGCCGATCAACTGTGTGGGAAAATGGCGCAAGCCTAAAGTGCGTTCGCTTTGCTCTCGAATCAGTGCAAATGCTTTTATAAGGTGAGGTTGCGTCAGTCCATCTCGATGTAAGTCCTGGCGGATGGCTGATGTGAATTGTGTAATATCAGCCTGATTCATATTGCTTAATGCTGATCCATGACTATCGATCATCTTAACTATTTTTTGTAATTTGCTTTGGCGATATGCTATATGTCGAGACCATTGTAGTGTAGCGATAGAGCGGTTACGCTCGAGCCAACCCGGTTTGTCAGAGGTTTTTTCCGGATATGGACCGAGTTGCAAGCCAGGTTTTAGATCAACGCTAGACACTTAGCTCTCGAAGTAATAGTTGCTGCAGTTTGCGGTAGAGCTGACTAAACAGCGGCGAATAGCCATGATCAAAGCGCACAATGGCGCGGCTACCCCAGCTATTGATTTTAGTATTGGCTGGTAAGATAACATCAAGTTGGAAAACGCGTTGAGTGGTTTGCAGTCCATTGGGGTCACTGGCGTCGACTTCAATGTAACCACCACCTGCAGAACCAAGTGCTGGGCTAGGTAATGTGTCAACAGCAGCCGGTACCTCACGTTTGATAGAAGCACTAATGGCTTTTAGTGGCGCTTCCATCAAACGTACTTGCACAGCATGAGTCCCTGCTTGAATGAGTCCGATATCCCGCTGAGGTATAATAGTACGCACCACCGCTGCATTATTTTCGATGACGTAGCCCAGCGTTTCACCTTGTTTGGCAAAAGCACCGAGTAAATCTTGGCCAGAAGGTAATACAAAATGTCCATTAACAGCGCTGGTAATATTGAGTCCTTGCTGCTGTTGTAATGCGAGTGCCAAAGCGCTTTTGATAGCTTTTAACTCTTCTTTAATAATCTCCAGTCGTACCCGGTCGGTTTGCTTTAAGCTTGCTTTGCGCGCAGCAAACTCGCGAAATTGAGCTTGTAGTGTTGCAACATCTGCATTAAGCCGCGGCTCATCACAACGAATAAGGGGGTTGCCGCTTTGCACAGCTGTACCATCTTGGCTTAAGATGGCTTTGACAAAGCAGTCACTGCTGGTACGGATGCGGGCATCTTCAGGCAGCCATAGCACACCATAGGCAACGGTTCTCTGTGGTAACGGTATGATCAACAGTAGTGTAATAAAACTAAATAGTATGGAAACACCCAATATCGCCCGGCTTCGTCTAGCGCGTAATTCAGGATGCTTAGCGAATGTTTTTATGAGTCGGTGTGTTGGTATAATCAGTAAATTAAAAGCACCCCATAAAGCGATGAGTACACCCATAAGCAGCCATTTGCTACCAATAAATATAGCAATAAAGGCTGTAATAAGTATTCGATATAGACCCGCCGCCAATCCATAGAATAGCAACCACTTTTGTTCTGTTGGTTGCTCAATGGGTGAGTCACTGTTTTGGATGCCAAAAATATAATGCTCAATTAAGTATCGTATATAACGATTCGACCGTTGTGCGAGGTTGGGTACGGCAATAGCATCGGCAAAAATATAGTAGCCATCAAAGCGTAGCAGTGGGTTGCCATTAAACAATAGTGTTGAAATACCTGCAATTAGCATAATGGCAAATGCCGCATCGTGAATAACACCAGGTTGAACATTCAGCCAAACCAGCAGTGCCAATGAGGCGATAAATAATTCAACCATCATCCCTGCTGCGGCGATAATAATACGACGATGCTTCTCAGGAAAAGCAGCTGAGGCTGATGCATCTACATAAGGTATAGGCACGAATACGAGAAACATAAGGCCTAGCTCATGTACTTCTCCTCCCCAAAGCCGTGTACTGGCACCATGTCCAAGTTCATGTAAGCCTTTGATAATGGGGTAAAGCAACCACATTAAGAAAAGGTTGTGCGGTGCTAATACCCGGTCGGCTATATTGTTAGTGAGGGCTTGCCAGTGAATGATCGTCTGTGTTAAGCCCCAGCAAATAACAGCCAGCCATAGAATAATCCCAACGTTACTAAAAACTAATTTGGCCAGAGGTAATAGAAATGTGAGTAGTCTATCTGGATCGGCCAAGCGTAAGCGTAAGCTTAATGGGTTGCCGATATATTGTTTCCAGCGTTGACGTTTTTTTCGTTGCTGACGCTCAAAGAGTTCAAGTGTATCGGGTGTGATATCCGCTTGTATTAAGTCAGCGCTATGCAGTTGCCCAAGTAGTTGTATAGTCTCGTCTTGTGTTGGGCAATCATCGCCTAATTGTTCGAGTGCCTGTTGCCAAATACTTTGTAGGTCATGTTCATTGTGTAAACGGCTAATAATGAAGTAGGCTTCAGGACCAAAACGATAACTACGAGCATTAATCGTATCATGTATGACATGCCATAGTTCGCCACGATAGTTATGGCGTTCTATTCTAATATGGCGGCGCAGTTGAGGCTTAATATTGGCTACGCGATACCAGCTGGCGCTGTAGAGCTTTTCACTCATGGTCAGTAAAGCCATTTCCACATAAACAACCGTAGCCAAATAACAGCTTTACGTGTCCATATCCAGATGAGCTGTCTATTGCCTATTTCGATTTTACCCACGCCTTGCATCCCTGGGCGTAGCTTTTGAGAATTGTTATCGAATTCAGCTTCTACTCGAAATTGGTTTTTGCCATTTTTTAAAGTGGCCACAGGCGTAATTCGATTTATTTTGAATATGTATCGCTCTCCAGGTAAGCTGGTGATATTAATCTGGCCCTGCTGACCTTCTTGTATAAGAGCAATATCCTGCTCGTCAACACTCAAGGCAATACGATAGCTATCCAGTGGTGCTACTTCAAATAATATATCGCCACGTGACACTGGCGAGCCAAGTGCCTGGCTTAAATCGCCACTGACGACGAAGCCATCGAATGGCGCTAATAACTGAGTGCGTTGTATTTGTTCTTGTAATAAGTCGGCTTGTGCCTGAGCCTGGTCCATTTGTGCGCGCGCCACATTCGCTTCAGCCCGGTCGTCTGCAGCCAGTGCATTGCGGTATTGCTTTCGGTACTGCTCTTGTTGGCTACTCCACTTGAGGTATTCTAAGCGAAGCTCTCTATCATCTAGGTTGGCTAGTAAGTCGCCTTCGGTGACAGTATCTCCAGCTCTTAAATGGGCATTGCCAATAAAGCCGTCTTGTGGTGCGACAATAGCGCGTTGTAAAGTGCCTTCTAAGACTGCATCAGCATTGACTCGGAAGGTAGCTGGCGTCAAGCTGGGTATGATAATCAGTAATGCAATCAATGTAAGCCAAAGCCGACGTTGCAGGTTTTTGGGGCCAGCAAAATGACGGATACGTTTAGCGATTGTATATTTGACTTTGCTCAATAACGGTGAGTCTTCGCGTGCTTTTAAGCCTAATATAGGACCAATGAGAGAAGCGATGTGCTCAAAAAGTTGAATAAGTTCGCTAGCAAAAAATTGGTTATCGCTGCGCTCAAATGTGATTGCACCAATAAAATCTTGTCCATCACTTAATGGTACAGTGCAGACAGCGGAACCGCCATGTGTTAACAATAATTGCTCATGATTGAGGCTGCTTAAATGGCTGGCTTGTTGATTTTTCTCAGCTTGGTCTGTCTTCGTGAGTTGATACACTACTGTCGATGATTGTTCGACTGCTTCAGCCATGCTGCTGGCCAGATCACGAATAAGGTTGGTTCTTTGGCCAAATTCTGCACTATGAGATAAGGCTTTCACCTGCATATTTTTACTGTCGATAATACCTATGCCGACTCTTTCGCATTGCAACTCAGCGGCAAGCTCCGTCGTGATAGCCGTGGCAGCTTCATTAAAATGTTTATGTTCGATAACAGTGGCAATACTGTTAAGCACCGTGACCAGTGGAGATTGCTTGTTTGCTTTATCAGAGGATGGGGATGATGCCTGCGAATACAGCATTAACAGCCATGTAACCCCCCATTGTAGCAGCTGTAGAGTCGCTCGCTGCTCTGCTGCAGGACGTGCTGGGGTTTCGATACAAACAGCTGCGATTATCTGCTCATTATCATGGTCGGTTATTGGGTAAGCTAGGAACTGACTTTTGTTGTCGGGCGTATTAATAACTGTTGAGTGATTGCTCTCAATGGCGGCTTGTGCAGCTTCCAGTAAATAGCTGCCAATGCCAGCCTGAGAGCTGTCAGTCGTATTTGATACTGGCCATTGTGTATTGGATAATGGGGCGTCTTGATTGTTATATCGTTCATTGACAATGACAGCGCCACGGCGAATGCCACTAATCATTTTGCATTGTTGAGCTAACCAGTTAGCGGTTAGCGTATCTAATGTTGCCATGCGGCATTATCCTTATCGACAAATGCTCCAATCTATATAAATAAATCTGATGATAACATCAAGCATTATATGAGCTGAATTGTGTAAAACCCAGCTGTTTTAGCCTGTTAAGGGCCTGGTTTGTCGTGACTTAGCTTTTTCTAGGCATGGTGACCTTTGCCAGGTTAACAACATTTGGCGCTGATAGAATTTTGCTAATTTCAGCATAAGGTTTAGGTCGACCTAATAAATAACCCTGCATTTCATCGCATTGCATATTTACCAGTTGGTCAACTTGGGTCATATTTTCGACCCCTTCAGCGATCACCCTTAAGCGTAAGCTATGTGCCATAGAAATAATGGCGTTGACTAGAGCTGCATTATCGGGGTCGATGCTCATATCTTTAATAAAAGACTGGTCAATTTTTAAGTTGTCGATTGGGAAGCGCTTCAAATAGTAAAGCGAGGAATAACCCGTGCCAAAATCATCTACTGTCATTTGCACACCTAAGCGGCGCAAGCGTTGCATGGTTAATATAGCTTCTTCCAGGTTGCGCATAATGCTGCTTTCAGTGATTTCCAGTTCTAAGGAAGTGCCTGGCAGTTTATTTTCTTTAAGTGTATCGGATACCACATCCAGTAAATTATCTTCCTGAAACTGCTGTGGTGATAAGTTCACTGCAATACGTAAGTCTGTAATTCCCTGGTCTAACCAGCTGCGGGCATGACGGCAGGCTGTTTTTAGTACCCATTCGCCAATCGGCACAATCAAACCGCTATATTCTGCAACAGGTAGGAACTCACTGGGCTGAATAAGCCCTTTTTCAGGGTGCTTCCAACGTAATAATGTTTCAACGCCCATAATACGGCGGCTCGAAGACTCTACTTTAGGCTGGTAATATAGCTGAAACTGATCTTCTTTCAGTGCTTTATGCAGGCCATCTTCCAGTTCAAGATGCTTGACATTAATATGGCTAAGTTCGTTGTTATAGACCTGAAAACCATGTGTACTGCTTTGTGAAGCATGTTGTATTGCAATATCGGCATTTTTCATCAGACACTCAGCATCATAGCAGTCGGCAGAGTGGATGCTTACACCCATGGTCACGGTCAAATAAACATGATGTCCTTGCAGGTTATAAGGCTTATAGAGAACTTCTCTAATACGCGATGAAATAGTATCTATATAGTCAGTGTCTTCAAAGTTGATCAGTAAGACACCGAATTCGTCAGCGCCAACACGTGCCAGGCTGGCTTGTGGTGCAGGGTTGCTGATATCTAATTGAGAGTCATTGGCTTTTAAGCATGCTTTAAGTCGTAGCGAGATTTCTGATAAAAGCTCATCACCTGCAGCATGACCTAAGGAATGATTAATTCGCTTAAACTTATTGATATTTAATAAGATGATCGCTATCTGATCGCTTTGGCGTTGATGGCTTTTAATGACTTTATCTGTTAATTTCATGAACTGCCGACGATCATTCAGTGATGATAGAGTGTGGCTGGATGTTTTTTCTATTACATAGTTATCATTCGTGGCGTTACCGGAATATAAACGGTTATATTCACGCTCTACAATTTCATTCCAACAAATAACGCAGTTTCGACCAGACTCTTTAGCTTGTAAAAGTGCTTTATCTGCCTGATCAATAAACTCATTTAAACCAGAGATCTCAGGAGACATGTCTGCAATACCAAAGCTCGCAGAGATACTAAAACTGGTTGAGCTTTCCCCGATATTGAAAGTTTGCGCGGCAACTTTATTGCGCATTAGCTCAGCCTTGCCGGCTGCGCGAGACGCATCAGCGCCGATCAATACAATACAAAATTCTTCACCACCATAACGGCCAATGATATCAACACTGCGTAATGAGTCTTTCAATATTTTGCTGACACGGCGAATAACTTGGTCGCCTACAGAATGTCCGTACTTGTCATTAATTCTTTTGAAATGATCGATGTCTACCATCAAACAACTAAGTAATAGCTTTTTCTCTTTGGATTTTTTATATACTTTCTCAAACCGAGAAAATAACGAACGTCGATTCAGTAAACCTGTTAGAGGGTCTTCACGGGCAAGCGTTTCGAGTTCAATATTTTTTTTACTAACTTCGGCCTGTGATTCCTGCAACATAACAAGCATGTTCTGTAAGTCTTCATTTTTCTGTTGTAATTGTGTTACATCATCTAGCGTAACAAGCACACCCCGTGGTCGATTATTGCCACCCATAATGGCGACGCTGTTCACCATGAAGTGACTTTTTTTATCAGCCTCTGATAATAAAGACATGCGGATACCCATTTGGGGTGTGCCTTCTTTCAATGCGCGTTGCCAGGGTAGTGTTGTGCCACTGCCCTTGCTTTCCAGTTGCCAATTCAGCGTGTTAACGTTTTTGCCTAGAAGTTTCTGGCTTGACCAGCCTGTTTTTTCGGTAAAGGCATTATTGACTAACACAATAATCGCATCACCATCTAATACCAGTACACTTTCTGCCATGGTATCTAATGCTGAGCGAACCCTTTCTGGTACTACACTGGTAGGGTCTAGTTCTCGTAAACTTCGTTTCAGGATGAACATATAACCTAAAAAGCCTGAGATGCAAATGAAGGCTATTAGTCTCATAAATGGAGAGTTCATTAGGCCCAGAATGGTTTTAGGTGTTACCGGGGCAAAGACAACCTCTAATTTCCCCCATTCCTGACTACCATTGTATATGGTAACCTGAGTATGAGATGAGCTTGATTTGCGTTTTTTGTTTTCATCCCAGTGGCGGTAGTGATTGCCCACTTCAATGACTGAAATTCCATCACTACGTCGAATGCCAATAGATTGTATGTCCAGATTACGTTCTCGAACGCGGTTTAAAATTTGTTTAAGTGCAGAAATATCTTCATTGCTGGCATTGGTGGCAACTGTAATAGCTAATGTTTCAGTCAGGTTCTTGCGCGTCTCTAATTTAGCTTCATTATGATTAGGGAAAAAGCCAAGCATTTCGCTAATCAGAATGATACTTAATGTTAAAGCTGTTATAGATAGCGCTAAACGAGTTGATGGTTTCATAAGAGTCATGGCGAGCTAACCTACTTTTATCTCGTTAGAATTATCAAAAAGTAAATCTATTTCATCTTTCTCGATATTTTTATTTTTGCGTTTATCACGTGAACCAGCCGCTAAAATAGGAAGCGGGTCAAAGCCATGCCATAATGGTACCGTGCTCATTAAGCTGGCTAATAAAGAACCTCCACGTAATGCCCAGATTAGCACACCAGCAGAAAGACTTAAGGTTGTGCCTTGTGCAACTTTGATAACAAATTCTTCTGTTGGGTAGACAACTTCCTCAGGTAAAACAGAAATTTTATTGAAAACAGCGTCAGGTATTTTTAGTACAATTGGGTTGTTTACTTTTTCAGGTGCAGCGCTTTCTAACACAGCTGCAACTTCCACTGTATCGCTTTGATCAATAACAAAACTCTCAGCAGGTGGTGCATCGTTTGAGAAGTCAGGCTGGTCGCCAAAATTAGCCTCAACATTATTATCTGGTGCCCCTGGGTCACTTTCTGCTACGACACTAGTTGCTTCATCATTATTGCTGTCTGGGCGGCTGCTAGCACCTGCTTGGTTAGCTCTAGGGGTAGGGCTCTGATCTAACGGTGATTCACTGTCTTCTGAATTATCGCCGCCGGGTGACATACCACCTGTACCCGAATCAGTCATTTGATTCAGATCATTCATAGGGTCGTTTGAATTTGAGCTGTTGTCATTATTTGATGTATCGTTATTATTGCTGCCATCATTAGCAATATTATCAATATTAATGGTGATAGTTGCCAGACTGATAGCGCCACTTGAGTCTGTTGCGGCAACTGTAAGATCGAATTGTCCCCCAGCATTTTGCTGAAGTGCGTTGCTATCATTGACAGTTAGTTGGCCACTGTTCGGGTCGATTGCAAAAACATTACTAAGATTGCCGTCAATAATTGAAAAGCTTAATGTGTCGCCGCTATCAACATCGCTTGCGTTGATATTGCCAATATTTCCGCCGTTACTAGCAGTCGCGGCAACGGTGTATTGCTGGTTATTGATTACCGGGCTATCATTCACGGCTTGTACGTCAATAGTAACGGTTGCTGTGTTGCTGCCGCCATTGCCATCATCAATGGTATAAGTGAAGCTATCAATGCCATTAAAGTTTGCATCTGGTGTATATTGATAGTTGCCAGTACCGTCAAAAGTGATTGTGCCATTGCTTGGCTGAGAGTCGATAGTGATAGAGAGGCTATCGCCTTCAGCATCGCTGTCATTAGATAAGATGTTACTTGTGGCAATGATCGCCAGACTGTCTTCATTAATAATAACATTGTCATCAAGGGCGATGGGTGCATCATTTTGTGGTGTGATGTTGATACTGACCATTGCAAAGTTAGAAGCTGCCGCGGCAACATCGCTGACTTGATAAATAAAGGCATCGTTGATGGTCTCTGAGCCATCATGCGTATACGTGGCAGTGCCATCGCCGTTGTATATTAATGTTCCGTTAGAAGGACCCGAGATAATTGCAACGCTGCTAATATCGAGTGCGTTATCGATATCGGTATCATTTGCAAGAATATTAAAAGTAACGCTAGCGCCTTCATCAACAGTAACGCTGTCATTATTGGCCACAGGTGCATCGTTAACATCAATGACAGCTGCAGTAGGAGTAGAACTGACCGATTCATTGGTGCCTAAGTCATCAGTATAAGAAGCGATTACAGAGATGTTTGTGCCGACATCCGATTGCGTGGCGATATAGGTATTGCCGGTCGCCCCCCCGATATCACTGCCATTGCGTTGCCATTGGTAACTGATAGCGCCGCTTAAGCCATCAGCATCAGCCAGCGTATTCGAGGCGGTTAAAGTATCACCTTGTGACGGCGTGGTGTTATCAATCGTTACCGCGCCGGTTGGCAGATCATTGACATTAGCTACAGCCGCAGTAGCGGCAGAACTGACCGATTCATTGGTACCGAGATCCGCTCAGTATAAGATGCCACGACAGTAATAGTCGCACCGACATCGGCTTGGGTGGTGATATAGGTATTGCCGGTCGCACCCCCAATATCACTGCCATTGCGCTGCCATTGGTAATTGATAGCGCCGCTTAAGCCATCAGCATCAGCCAGCGTATTCGAGGCGGTTAAAGTATCACCTTGTGACGGCGTGGTGTTATCAATGGTCACGGTGCCGGTTGGTAGATCATTGACATTAAGCACCGCCGCGGTAGCGGCAGAACTGACCGATTCATTGGTACCGAGATCATCAGTATAAGATGCCACGACAGTAATAGTCGCACCGACATCGGCTTGGGTGGTGATATAGGTATTGCCGGTCGCACCCCCGATATCACTGCCATTGCGTTGCCATTGGTAATTGATGGTACCGCTTAAGCCATCGGCATCAGCCAAAGTGTTTGAGGCGGTTAAAGTATCGCCTTGTGACGGCGTGGTGTTATCAATCGTTACCGCGCCGGTTGGCAGATCATTGACATTAAGCACCGCCGCAGTAGCGGCAGAACTGACCGATTCATTGGTACCGAGATCATCAGTATAAGATGCCACGACAGTAATAGTCGCACCGACATCGGCTTGGGTGGTGATATAGGTATTGTCGGTTGCACCCCCGATATCACTGCCATTGCGCTGCCATTGGTAATTGATGCTGCCGCTTAAGCCATCAGCATCGGCTAGCGTATTCGAGGCGGTTAAAGTATCGCCCTGTGACGGCGTGGTGTTATCAATCGTTACCGCGCCGGTTGGCAGATCATTGACATTAAGCACCGCCGCAGTAGCGGCAGAACTGACCGATTCATTGGTACCGAGATCATCAGTATAAGATGCCACGACAGTAATGGTGGCACCGACATCAGCTTGGGTGGTGATGTAGGTATTGCCGGTTGCACCCCCGATATCACTGCCATTGCGCTGCCATTGGTAATTGATGGTACCGCTTAAGCCATCAGCATCAGCCAAAGTGTTTGAGGCGGTTAAAGTATCGCCTTGTGACGGCGTGGTGTTATCAATCGTTACCGCGCCGGTTGGCAGATCATTGACATTAAGCACCGCCGCAGTAGCGGCAGAACTGACCGATTCATTGGTACCGAGATCATCAGTATAAGATGCCACGACAGTAATAGTCGCACCGACATCGGCTTGGGTGGTGATATAGGTATTGTCGGTTGCACCCCCGATATCACTGCCATTACGTTGCCATTGGTAACTGATAGCACCGCTTAAGCCATCAGCATCGGCTAGCGTATTCGAGGCGGTTAAAGTATCGCCTTGTGACGGCGTGGTGTTATCAATCGTTACCGCGCCGGTTGGCAGATCATTGACATTAAGCACCGCCGCAGTAGCGGCAGAACTGACCGATTCATTGGTACCGAGATCATCAGTATAAGATGCCACGACAGTAATAGTCGCACCGACATCGGCTTGGGTGGTGATATAGGTATTGCCGGTCGCACCCCCGATATCACTGCCATTGCGTTGCCATTGGTAATTGATGGTACCGCTTAAGCCATCGGCATCAGCCAAAGTGTTTGAGGCGGTTAAAGTATCGCCTTGTGACGGCGTGGTGTTATCAATCGTTACCGCGCCGGTTGGCAGATCATTGACATTAAGCACCGCCGCAGTAGCGGCAGAACTGACCGATTCATTGGTACCGAGATCATCAGTATAAGATGCCACGACAGTAATAGTCGCACCGACATCGGCTTGGGTGGTGATATAGGTATTGCCGGTCGCACCCCCAATATCACTGCCATTGCGCTGCCATTGGTAATTGATGCTGCCGCTTAAGCCATCAGCATCAGCCAAAGTGTTTGAGGCGGTTAAAGTATCGCCTTGTGATGGCGTGGTGTTATCAATCGTTACCGCGCCGGTTGGCAGATCATTGACATTAGCTACAGCCGCAGTAGCGGCAGAACTGACCGATTCATTGGTACCGAGATCATCAGTATAAGATGCCACGACAGTAATGGTGGCACCGACATCAGCTTGGGTGGTGATATAGGTATTGCCGGTCGCACCACCAATATCACTGCCATTGCGCTGCCATTGGTAATTGATGGTACCGCTTAAGCCATCAGCATCGGCTAGCGTATTCGAGGCGGTTAAAGTATCGCCTTGTGACGGCGTGGTGTTATCAATCGTTACCGCGCCGGTTGGCAGGTCATTGACATTAAGGACCGCTGCGGTAGCCGCAGAGATCACTGATTCATTGGTACCGAGATCGTCAGTATAAGACGCCACGACAGTAATGGTAGCACCCACATCAGCCTGGGTGGTGATATAGGTATTGCCAGTTGCACCCCCGATATCACTGCCATTGCGCTGCCATTGGTAATTGATGGTACCGCTTAAGCCATCAGCATCAGCCAAAGTGTTTGAGGCGGTTAAAGTATCGCCTTGTGACGGCGTGGTGTTATCAATCGTTACCGCGCCGGTTGGTAAGTCATTCACAGCGCTTATATTAATAGCAATAGAATCTCTATCGCTATTAGCACTTTGAATAAATAATGTTGAAATCTCTTCAGCACTTAATGCGCGATCATAAATGCGTACATCATCAATTTGGCCGTTGAAATCAAACAATGCGTTACTGGTGTGTGCCCCTATGCGTGTGATTGAGCCGAGATCCCAAACAATAGAAGAACCATGGTTGGTTGACCCAATAACAACACCATTCAGATAGATAGTGCCAACTTGAGTGGTATCATCATAAGTATAACTTAACAAACGCCAACCAGTACCAGCAATATTTTGTCCAGTGCTAAGTAAGTCCCAGCTGCCACTGCCTACAGAAATACCTGCCAATACACCGAATCCACCGCTGTTACTATCAGCACGTAGAAAAACATTATCGCCTAAGGTGATAACTTGAGCGCCACTCAGGTCGGCTGATGTTAAGTTAACCCAAGCGGACAGTGTAATGCTGCTTGGCGTGCTGAAGGTAGAGTTAATTTCAAAAAAGTCATTGGTGCCATCGAGATTAAGTACATCGCCTCGTGTAGCATCATTAATAATCGTCGCATCACCATTAAGTGTACCGCTTGGACCAGCATTTGGACCGCTATCATTGTTAGCGTTACCCGTTTCAAATTCATAAAAGCCTTGCAAATTTACATCGCTGTTCAGTGAGGCATAATCATTACCGCCGTTGGTCGATATCGTGAGTGAGTCACTGCCAAAGTAATGTTGTGTTGGTGTATACACTAGGCCATCTAATGCAGCGTTTACATCGGCGATGTTGCCGTGGAATATCATACTTGCATCATTGCTACCATCACCGAGTCTAAATGTCAGATTAGTAGTTTGCGATAATGATAGTGTGCCATTATCAACAGATAAAGTGACTTCTACGATTTCTCCTGCATCATCAGTAATTGAAATAAGATTGCTGTTCGCAGCATTAAAGGTGATCGGTATGTCTTCATTGGTGTTTTGTATTGCGACAACATTATTAACAGGTGCTTCATCATTATCAATTAACGCAATAGCTAACGTTTCTTCATAAAAATTGCCATCTATATCAGTTGCTCGTACAGTAATGTTATGGCTATTATTGGTTTCAAAGTCCAACAGGTTGATGTCAGCAACGGTGATCTCGCCTGTGTCATTGTCAATTGTAAATGCGCCACTAATCGTTTGGCCTGTAATGGTGTATGTTAG
The DNA here is from genome assembly GCA_965230615.1 of Gammaproteobacteria bacterium. GTDB lineage: Bacteria > Pseudomonadota > Gammaproteobacteria > HTCC5015 > HTCC5015. The sequence goes on along the minus strand of OZ246012.1, from coordinate 2,172,394 downwards.
CGGTTGCACAGTATCTAGAGCGCCATCGAGTACAGCATCGGCATCATATTCAATTACATAGGCTGTGAAAAATGTTTGTGGCCAATCAAACCAAGTGCCATCAACGGCAGATAGTACTACGTAATGCTCACCTGTCCCGTCATGTATTAGGTCATCATTAGGATCGCCTGCAGCCCAGTTGACATACGCACCATCAGTACTACTGCCACCAAGTCCACCTGTCCAAAAGGTTTGCGCATCTGCTGTGCCTTCATTCCATTGAAATTCCCCCTCTGTACCCAGGTCAGAACCACCCAGCCAAACCCAGGCGCCAAGGTTATTGGCAATATTAAAAATAATGTCATTTTCTTGCGCGGAGTTAATATTTACCAGGCGACCATTGACGCCATTAAGGGTCGCGCTATTGGCAGCAGTATTAGCGGCATCCCATGTTACAGGGGCTGCAACAGATTCGTAAAACATGCCTGTTTCAGCGCTATAGGTTAAATTAGGGTTGCTGGCTAACAGGGTGCTGATTAGGCTGTCACGTTGTGCATCTGTTGCTGTTATGCTGCCGACAACAGCACCAGTGAAGAAACTTTCATTAGCCGATAACGTTAAACTAGGGTTGCTTGGGGTAAAGCCTGCGCGGTTTGCATGATTGATCGTGAGGTTGTTGCCGTTGACGGTGTCTGCAATAACGCCATTTGTTGAAACATTATCAAATATCCAATTGGCAACCAGGCCGCTTTCAGTATTGCTGACTGTCGTATCATAGTTGTCTGCAATTTCAGTACCGGTTCGAATATCATCAAAGATGCGAATATCATAAAAGGTGCCGCTAAATGCTAATGAAGGGACGAAGAAATCATTGACGCCGTCTTGTTCCTGGCCAAATACCAGAGCGCCACCTGTTTGAATAGTATGGCCACTTTGTAAGCCGGTACCACTGTCTGCTAGAACACCATCAACATAGATTTGCCAATCGCCAGCTGCATTATCCCAGGTAGCAGAGATAGTATGCTGATTACCATCGGTGAGTACACTATAGTCGAAAGACGATGCGATAACGGATTCGCCATTGATATCCAGTGCGGCATTGTTACCTGTTGTGAGCCACAAGCGGAATTGATTCGTGCCTTCGAGTGTGCCGTTAGATGAGGCATAGGAAATAATTTGTTGAATAGAGTCGGTTGTTGCAAGGCTAACTTCGACCGTAAATTGCGATGCGCCGCCAATAATGGCACTGCTATCATCAGCGAGTAAATAAGCATCATTGCCGCCGTCTTCATTGATACTTAAACCGCCGTTATTGGTGGATGTGATGATAATGTCGTTAGGTGCACCAGCATTATAGAGTTCGGTAATATCAGCCGCACTCAAACCACGGTTATAAACACGTACATCATCTATTGAGCCATCGAAGGCACCCCAGTCAGTTAAGCCATTATCACGCAGATTAATACCAATACGCATATCATCCAGATTGGCGATATCGTCAAAGAAGGTTGTTGATGCAGCGCTACCCGTGAAATAGGCAATATCGCCACCTGTCTGTTCAACACCATCTACATATAATGATGTACCGCCGCTATCTACGGTGACAGCAACATGGTGCCAGTTGCCGTCATTAATAAATCTGGTCGATTCAATATCAATAAGCTCTATTGCATTGTTTTGGACATGCCATTCTAGTTGACCATTCTCCAGTGCTATCCAGCTATTCACATTGCTGCTGGAGATATCAGCTAAGCTAAAAATAATTTGGTCGCCGCCATCAATAACAGGGTTAGCACTGGTTCTGACCCAGGCAGCTATCGTGCCTTCGCTAAAGTTATCGAAGTTGCTGGCATGTGCTGAGATATCTAAAGAACTATCAACACCATCAAGAGTAATACTGCCAGAGCCAATAGCACTACCACCGGTGTAGTTATTGATAACCGCACCTAAGGCAAGGTTACCGTTATAGTTATTACCACTGCTATCTGTGCCATCTGTATCCAAAGTCCAATGACCTTGGAGGCCTGTTGTGATATCAAGTGTGCCTAGCCATTGGCTGTCATTGCCAAGGTCAATGATTTGTTGTTTATCAATATTGCCAACTTGGTACTCCAAGACCCAATCGCCACCCAGCTGTGCATGGCCTGTCAGATCATCGCTGGCCGCAAGGTCAGTTTGCGTTAAACGGGATAGCGCATTAACCATTGATTGGCCAGCGTCTGTGGCAGCCAAGTTACAACCATATATAAGGAAGTCGCCGTCACTACTGAAAGCATCACCCCATGCAGCGATTTCCCCGGCATTTTTTAAAAGGCTGTCAAACTGTAACAGCGTATTGCCTAAGTTAATTTGGCCGTCATTACCGTGAGAAATGAGGTGTAAAGTGTCGATATCTCGACGACTACTTAAGATTTCACTGATTTGCGCAATGCCGTCTTGTTCTGAATCAAGGATGACAATATCAAAGTAGCGGTTTTGCTCCTGCTGGCCTGTTATTTCATCGATAAGCTGCTGGTAGTTTGGGGTGGAGGCATCCAGAATAATAAGCTCAGTCCGGATGTCTGCTATAGATGTTTGATTTTCTTGGGTTTTTATTGATGAACTGATTTCATTGTATGGCTGAATCAGTGCATTTTCATCCAGTGTGGCAATATCCAGCGGTAAGCCCTCCAAGCCTGCAGAAAACAGGATTCGAGGCTCCAATTCTTCAAGCAGGGCCTTACGCCGCCGCTTTTTCTGGATGTTTTTCGTGGACATAGGCATAGATACGCAGCATCTATGCCAGTTTATTGTGCGCAACGTCACACTTCAGTGCACTAATAAAGTGCTTAAAATCAACGATTTATTGCGCTTATTTACCATTATAGGTGTAAATATAGCGTTTTGTAGTGCTGCTTCTCAAATATAAGCAAGGTTTTAGTGGGTCAGTCAGTGTTCACTTTTAGACAGTGTCTATTAGAGGCAAAAGCAGCTTGACTTAATTTATATTTGAGGTAAATTACCTCAAATATGAGTGAGATATCTAAAAAATACATTCTGACGGCATTTCGGGGTCTTATGCGCCCGATAATCCGTATTGCAGTGAAAAATGGTCTGATGTATCGAGAGTTCATCCAGATTTGCAAAATGTTGTATGTCGATGTGGCCGCCAGTGAATATGGCATCGCTGGTAGGCAGACCAATACCTCAAGAGTGGCCTTGCTCACAGGCTTGGATAGAAAAGAGGTTAAGCGGGTTAGGGAGTTATTAAACTCAGAGGAAGATATGAGTATCCCTGGGCAGCATGTACCTGATCGGGTTTCACGTGTGTTATCAGCATGGCACCACGATGTTAAGTTTCTGAAAAAAGACAAGACACCAAGAGATTTACCCATTGATGGAGGGGAGGTGAGTTTTGCGGGACTGGTCCGGGCATACGGCAGCGATGTAGCTGCTGTTACATTACTCAAGGAGTTATCGCGTACAGGGGTAGTTGAAGAAATAAAACCAGGGGTGGTGAGAGCGGTTAAGTCATTTTATATTCCTTCATCTGCTGACCTAGGTGCTATGCAGCGAATTTGTCGCGTTATTGGCGATATATCAGACACGCTATACCACAATCTTTATATTGAAGATGACAGCAAGACCTTTCGTTTTGAAAGGTCCGCAACGAATTTGCATGTACGCTCGGATTGTGTGGATGCATTTAATCAATATGTGGCGCAGCGTGGCCAGGTGTTTTTAGAGGAAATAGATGCCTGGTTATCAGTACATGAAGTGAGTGATGCTGAGACCACAAATGTGGAAGTAAGTCGTTTAGGTTTAGGTGTTTACTGGATTGAAGGTGAGCGCTTTGCTGAAGCGGCTTAGGATTATGGGAAGCTTTTGGGGAAACTTTTATTTAATAATAATTATGGCATTAAGCTAAAAGGGGATTCGCCGAGCTATATTATAGGTGGTAAAAAGCGGAGGTTATAACGATGAATAAGATATTAGTTGTTGAAAAAACGCCAGAGTTAGCGTTTGATTTACTTGGGGATTTACAAAGTTATCCTTGTAGTGTGCATTCTGTTTCTGATTTTAATGCCTTGTTTGCCAGTTGTAAGTGGCAGCAGTTCGATGTCATTATAATTGATGTAAACAATTCTGAAAGTGAGATGCAGCTATGCAAAACGATAAAAAATAACTGCACATCTCCTAAAGTATTGGCTATTTTTGAAACAGATGTTAGTGCGAGTATCGTTAATAATATAGGTGTTTATTTTGATGATTATTTGATAAACCCAGTTGATGGCAGAGATCTATTAGCGCGCGTCAGAGCGTTGTTAAATAAAAATGACTTCGTTATGGATAACGGTGATCTGGAGTTTGGTGAGTTTACAATAGATCAAAAAGCCAGAAGGCTGTTAACGGGAAATAATAAGAACATACATCTGACCAGAACAGAGTATAAACTATTATTGTACTTCGTAGAGAACCAGAATCACGCGCTTTCAAGAGACGATATTTTGGCGGCTGTCTGGGGCAATCGGGTCAATGTTGGTGAAAGAACGGTTGATAACTTTGTCTCGAATATCAATAAAAAATTATCAACGCATGCGCAGAGTCATTCGATTCCTAAAATTTGTAATGTCTGGGGTGTGGGGTACCGTATGGAGTTTTTGCAAAGCGTCCCCCCGATGATGATTGAGCCGCATATGGCGTTTAATCAATGAATCATACCTGTTATGCTGGGGTGGTATTGATAACATTGAGGAAGGCGTTGCCATAACGCTCTAACTTAGTTTGGCCAATGCCATTGAGGCCAAGTAATTCATTTGCTGTTTTGGGTCTGTATTCCATCATTTCCATCAGCGTGGCGTCATGAAAAATAACATAAGGGGGGACGCCTTGTTTGTCGGCAAGTTGCTTGCGGCATTCTCGTAAGGCATCCCAAAGTTGTCTGTCATTATCTGAAACAGACAATTGCCTTTTGTTGCTGCGATTTGTTGTATTGGCTGTGAGCTTAGTAATATTTTCTTTGCGTAAATGCAGTGTGATTTCACCACGCAATAACGAGCGACTTTTTTCAGATAATGCCAATGCGCCATACCGTTCCACGTTGGCATAAATAAAGCCTTGTACCATCAATTGCCGGATGATAGAGCGCCATTGCATCTCGGGTAGATGTTGGCCAATGTTGAAAGTGCTAAGTTGTTGATGGGTATTTTGAGTGATCTTATCGGATTTTTTTCCGCGTAAAACATCGATAATGTAGGCGGCGCCAAAACGTTGGCCTGTGCGGTAAATGCAGGAAAGCAGTTTTTGTGCATCAACTGTTGCTTCCCATGTTGCCGGAGGTTGCAGGCAAATATCACAATTGTTGCAGCCGGGTGCGTTTTCCGGACGTTCTTCGCCAAAGTAAGCTAGCAGTGCATGGCGCCGACATTTTGTTAGTTCGCACCAGCCGAGTAAAGCATCTAGCTTTTGGCGCTCCAGTCGTTTGTGTTCTTCGTTGGCATTGGACTCATCAAGCATTTGCCGTAAGCGAACAACATCTTGCAAGCCATAAATCATCCATGCCTCGGCGGCTTCACCATCACGACCGGCCCGACCTGTTTCCTGGTAATAGGCTTCCATGCTTTTAGGTAAGTCGAGATGTGCAACAAAACGTACATCAGGTTTATCAATGCCCATGCCGAAAGCAATGGTTGCGACAATGATAATGCTATCTTCACGTAGAAAACGATTCTGGTGTTTAGCGCGAACCTCATTCGTTAAGCCAGCATGGTAGGGTAAAGCCTTAAAGCCGTGTTGGCATAGCCACTCTGCTGTTTTTTCAACTTTCTTTCTGGACATGCAATAAACAATGCCCGCTTGATTGCGGTGAGCTGTCAGGAATTGTAATAATTGGCGTTTCGGGTCTGTTTTGCTTTGTACGGTGTAACGAATATTAGGCCGGTCGAAGCCGCTAATAAAATGCTGTGTGTCGTTCAGTTCCAGGCGGTCTACAATTTCGATTCGTGTGCGTTGGTCAGCTGTTGCTGTTAGCGCCATGCGTGGCACATCTGGAAATGTGGTTCGTAAAATACTCAGTGATAAATAATCTTGTCTGAAGTCATGCCCCCATTGAGAAACACAGTGTGCTTCATCAATCGCGATAAGTGATACGGTCAATTTGCTAAGCATATTGAGTGTTGCTGCCTGAATCAGTCTTTCGGGCGCGATATACAACATATCAATATGGCCTTGTTGTAAATCCTGATAAACCTGCTGTTGCTCATAGGGTTCCAGGCTGGAGTTCAAATATGCGGCTTTAACACCAAGTTGTTGCAAAGCTGTAACCTGATCATGCATAAGGGCAATTAACGGTGAAATAACTAAGCCGATACCTGGGCGTAATAATGCAGGGATTTGATAGCAAAGCGACTTGCCGCCACCTGTTGGCATAAGTACTAATGCATCATGGCCTTGCATCGCGGCAGTGATAATTGCTTCCTGTTGGTCACGGAAGTGAGTATAGCCAAAAGTTTGTTTGAGTACTTGTTGGGGAGTTTGTTTCACGCGTGTATTATAGCGATGTGTTGGCATAATACGAACAACTTTATTAAATCATGTAAAAATGAACTATCAACAACTTAAAAGCTATTTGCAGGGTAAACCTGCTGCTGTTGAAGAGTACCCATTTTATCCAGATACGCCAGTCTTTAAGGTGAGGGGTAAAATATTTGCCATATTGTTTGAGCAGGACGGTATGACAAGTGTTAATTTAAAGTGTGAACCGGATCAGGCAAATGCTTTGCGGGACATATTCCCGGCGGTTAAACCTGGATATCATATGAATAAACGTCACTGGAATACTGTGCTGTTAGATGGCTCGATTCCCAGTGCAGAAATAGAGCGAATGGTTGACCATTCTTATGCTTTAATCGTCAAAGGCTTAAAAAAAATAGAGCGTCAAGCACTGGAGACATTGCATGGCGAGCAAGCCTTATACAAGGGGCTGTAGTTATTATTGGTTTACCGTCTGATTAGATAGGGATAAATAGTCTCAGCTGATAAACGGGCATGCATAAAATGGTCTTCTTTAGCGATAGTAATGAGCTTGCTGTTGCTGCCGAGGGCATTGAGTTGCTGATGTGCTTTTTGGCTATTGCTCAACCAGCCACCATCGTATTCGCCCACAATCAATGTTACCGGGATATCTTTTAATTTTTCTAAGCGCTTATTATCCGGCTGGCTTGGGTAGCCGGGCACTACAGTGAGAGAATTGAACCACTCAGGGTATAGCGTCGCTGCGCGAAAGGCGCTGATGCCACCATTGCTCACGCCAAGCAAATAGAATCGCTTGTTTTTAATGGCGTATTTTTCAGTAATATGCTGCATAAACTCTGGCAGTACTTGTTCGGCGCCACGAAAAAACATTTTGCCTTTAGGTGCTATTGGTGTGATAACGATGAGTTGTTTGTCTGAGAAGTAATCGAGCCAGTTTTTTACGCCTAAAATAGCCATGCTTTTGTCTTGCCCGCCAGGCGGTAGCGATAAAACTGCATCATATTCTGTCTGTGCTGAATAATTTCCGGGAAGCGATACGCCGTATTTAATGTTATTCGGGCTGGTATAGAAGCTGAGTTCGGCGGCATAAGCGCTTGGTATTAACATGGTCATAGCTCCAGTGAAAATGAACGACAGTGTCAGCATTAATCTCATCTGTGTTGTCTCCCGATAGGGCTGCCCGTGGTGTTTTGTGATGCCTGAAATGGACGAGTATCTTACAAGTAAACTCTACCATTTTTGTGAAATAATTGTATGATAAAAAGTATATTTCACAGGTTCAAATATGCACCTGGATGTTGCTTGATTTTCTATATAAGTTTTTGTTTTTTAAAATTAAAATTGATACCTTGGTTTGTTTTTTGAAAAGAGAATTCGGTAGCATAAAAGCTTGTGTGTGCTTATTTTTGTATACACTTAGTCCAAAAAAATGCTATAAATGATTCTCAATCACACTTTATTTATTACATGGAGTAAGTACGATGAAATTAACAAAACGGCTGACAGCTGCCCTATCGCTTCTTTCTTTTGTTTTGCTTTCGTCAATCAGCTTGCAAGCATTCGCTGCGCCGCAAGGCTATATGATGGATATGTTGACACTGCAACCCGGTAAAACCATGGCTGATGCTGAAGCCTACTTTGAGCGTATCAAGCCGATTATTAATAAGCATGGCCTGTATCGTATCAAACTATATTCTATTAATAAGAAAATGATGGGGTCAGACGCCTTACAGCCGCAGATTGTTAACCTATGGCGTTTAGAGTCAAAAGATGCTTTAGCAAAAATTTTCGAAGACCCAAAGTATCAGAAAAATGTTAAGCGTCGTAATAAGACGTTTGATATGTCTAAGCTTGAGATGTGGTTTTTAGACGATAAACCATTCTAAACGACTCGACTTTGTAAAAACTGCAGCTTAGTTGTAAAGTAACGACTATACTTTATTCTGGCTGCAGTTTTTCGATACGGGTTTTTTATGGGTAGGAATATACAATTTGATAGGGATGAAGCACTCGATAAAGCGATACAGTACTTCTGGCGTCGAGGCTATTTTGTCAGTTCAGTAGATGATATCTCTCGTGAGATTGGCATATCTAAAAGCAGTCTTTATAATTCCTTTGGTGGTAAAGAAGGCATTTTTAAAGAAGCTTTTGAACGCTATAAATCAACCGCACCACGCCGTACACTTGAAAATATATCGCAAAGAACATCCATCAAGTTTGCTCTGCAACGTTTTTTTTCATTGTTAGTAGAAATTGGTAGTAATGATAATGATGCGAAAGGCTGTCTGGTCGTTAATTCGTTAGTGGAGTTCAGTGGTGCTGATGAAGCGCTTGCTGAACTGGTAATGGCAGACATTGAGTCGTTGGTTGATTTATATGAGAAGCTGATTAGCGAAGCGCAGGAAAAACATGAAGTCAATGAGCGCTTTACTGCGATACAAATTGCTCGGCATTTAGCCAATGCGCATATTGGTATTCGTATTATGTCTAGAGTATTTCCTAAAAAGACAGTGCTAAAGGATATGGCAGACTTAGCACTCAGCATACTTGATGATTAGTTTAAACTCAGTAGGTGAATACTAAAGAGTTTATTCTGGTCAACCCACGCTTTTAGAGGAAGCCAGCCTGCTTTGGTGGCTAAGTGTTGAAACTCCTGTACAGAATACTTGTGTGAATACTCTGTAATAATGGACTCGCCACGCTTAAAGCTAAACTGATGCCCCTTGATGCTGGCAAGCTGATCCATTTTACTCACCAAGTGCATTTCAACCCGTCCTTTGCTGCTATTGTAAGGTGCGTAATGTTTAAATGCTGCAAGATTAAAGTTAGCTTCAAGCTCTCGGTTGGCCCGCTTTAGAATATTTAAATTAAAAGCTGCGGTAATGCCTTGGCTATCGTTGTAGGCCTGCCATAGTACTTGATTGCTTTTCTTTAAGTCTACACCCAGCAGCATATTCGTGCCTGTTGGAAATGTTGAGGCTAGTCGTGATAAAAACGCTTGCGCTTGTGATGGCATAAAGTTGCCAATCGTTGAGCCTGGAAAGAACAATAACGCTGGACGAGTATGTGCTTGCTCAGGTAGCTCAAATGTTTGGGTGTAGTCGGCCCAAATAGGCATAATTGATAAACGCCGATACTTATCTTGCAGCTGCTCGGCAGTTGTGAACAGTATTTCCCGGGAGATATCGATAGGAATATAAGCCGCCAACTGCTGCAGTTCATCGAGCAAAATATGGGTTTTAATACTTGCGCCACTACCCAGCTCAATCAGGTTAAGTTCTGGGGGTAATAATGTGGCAATTTCACTCACATAGTATTTTAATAATGCGGCCTCAGTTCGACTAGGGTAATACTCGGGGAGTTGGCAAATTTGCTCGAAGAGCATTGAACCTTCCGCATCATACAAAAACTTAGACGGTAGGTGTTTCTGTTGTAAACCAAACCCCGCCAGAGCGCTTTCATAAAAAGTTCCCTTTACAGCGCCCTGGAGGGAGTGGCTATCCGTGGCTATATGAGGTGGGATTTCTAATGTATTTTGCATGTGGGTATATTATATGTTGCGTTTTTGTCTTAGAAGTCCTTAAAATTGCAAAAACCCGGTGCGAAATCGCACCGAGTTATTTTGCTCGTGATAGGCGCTGAGGAGCGCTGTCTTTAAGCATTGTTTTGTAAGGCAAAAATAGTAAGTTAAGGTTTACGGAGGGTTAAAGCATGGATTGGGATGATTTAAAGATTTTCTTAGCTGTGGCGCAAATGGGGTCTATCCGTTCAGCGGCAGCGCAACTGGGCGTAAATCATGCGACGGTGTCACGCCGGATTACGGCATTTGAAAGCCAGCTTGGGGTGCGCCTGTTTGAGCGACAATCCAGTGGTTATGTGAAAACAGCCGCAGGTGAAGAGCTGGAAAAAACAGCCGAAAATTTGCAGGAGCAAATTCATGCTGTTGAACGGCGCATTGTCGGTCAGGATGCGCGGTTGACCGGAGAAATCAGGGTGACATTGCCCGATATGTTGGCAGCAACATTTTTAATGCCGGATTTAGCCAGTTTTACTGCGCAATACCCTGGGATTACCTTGGAACTTATTCCATCTTATGAGGTTTTTAATTTGAGCAAACGTGAAGCTGATATTGCTATCCGTGTCACCAATAGACCGCCTGAACATTTAGTGGGGCGTCGTTTAGCAACCTATGCGGTCGCTGATTATGCTTCGATAGACTATTTGGCTAAGCATGACCCGATGAATAAGCCCGATGATTGTCGCTGGATTGGTTGGGATGATATGGTGCCCTATCCCAAGTGGGTGCTCGATAGTCATTATCCAACAGTGCCTATTCATAATCGTATCAATAATGCACTGACACAATTAGCTGCTGTTAAAGCAGGTATGGGTATGGCGTCATTACCATGTTTTTTAGCAGATCCAGAAAAAAACTTACAGCGTTTACCGCCTGGTAAAGCGGAGCCACGTTATGATATTTGGATGTTAACACATGAAGATTTGCGTTTTACCGCTAGAATAAAAACCTTTATGGATTTTATGGCCAATGCATTTAAAAAACATCAAGCTTTGTTGCAGGGTCTTGATTAGCTTATGCCAGCAGCAAGCACAGTAAAAATTGGGCTGGCTTTGTCAGGAGGAGGGGTGAGAGCAGCCATCTTTCATATCGGTGTGCTTGAGTATTTAGCAGAATGTGGTTTGTTAGAACAAATAGAACATATCTCGACCGTCTCTGGTGGTACCTTGTTAGCGGGCTTAGTGTATCACTGCAATAACTATACATGGCCAAGCAGTCAAGAATATCAATCTCATGTTATGCCCGGCTTAGAAAAGTATTTTGTGCATAGCAGCTTGGGGAAAAATGTTTTAATGCAGCAGATACTAAACCCTTTTTTATGGAAGCATATTGCATCAAGGGCGAATACCGTTGCATATACAATTAGAAAGTGCTGGCGTATCGATGGTACCTTACAACAAATACCTAAATGGCCGCGCTGGTCTATTAATGCCACGACCCATGAGACGGGTAAAAACTGGCGCTTTGATCAATGGAGAATGGGTGACTACCAGGCAGGTTATGTTGAAAAGCCGGATTTTCATATTGCTGATATGATGGCAATTTCGGCGGCAGTACCTTGGCTGATTGGGCCATACCGCTTATCAACCTATGGTTATCACTGGAAACGGTATAAAAGCTGGGATAACTATGAAATGGAATCTGCGCAAGCTATAGATGATGTATTGCATTTGGCCGATGGTGGTTTATACGACAACTTAGGGACCGAGCCACTTTTTCAATCATTCCCAACACAGCTTAAGCCTTCGTTAAACTATCTTATTGTTAGTGATGCATCCACGCCAATAGGGTATAAACCTTTTCCCTCGATGTTGCATATTTTTTCTCGCCTATTGCGTGCTGTGCGTATTATGCACGCCCAAGTGCGAAGCTTGCGAGTTAGAATGCTAGCTAATGAGTTGCTGGATAGGCGGGATCTGGGATTGCTTATTCAATCAGGTCGGGATGCGGCGTATCTTATTGAGAAGGCCAGACGGATGGGGGTGGCCGCTGAGCGATTAGGTTTTGAGCGGCAGTTTTTATCAGCTAAAGATGCTGCTGCCGCGCAACATTATCCGACAACCTTGTTCAAGGTCAAACAAGAAGATTATCAGTTGATCAAACGGCATGGTTACGAGACAGCATTACTGCATTGTCGTCTTAATAGTCATTTAAATACAAGCCAAGCCTCATTGGCAAAGGTAAGTCAGTCAGATAAATTAATAAGGTCATAAGAGGGTATTAAAAGTAATGAATGTTGGGCTAGAGAAAAAATCATTGCGTGTGCGTTTAGGTTGTTTTATCGAATCGCTGCCAGTGCAAAAATTTATTATTGGGTTGATCATTGTTAATGCTATTACCTTAGGTTTGGAAACATCGGATTCTATTATGCAGCGCTATGGCGATATGCTGCATCTTTTCGATACAATTATTTTATCAGTATTTGTTCTCGAAATTGTCTTGAAATTGTTTGCGTATGATTGGCGCTTTTTCAAGAGTGCTTGGAATATATTTGATTTTATCATTATTGTAATTGCCTTACTGCCGTCGAGTGGCGCCTTGTCTGTATTGCGAACCCTGCGCGTGCTGCGTATCTTAAGGCTGATATCGGTTATGCCACAGTTACGTTTTGTGGTGGAGGCTTTATTGCATTCCTTGCCAGGAATAGGTTCTATCGCGGGTTTGATGATAGTTATATATTATGTGTTTGCTGTTATGGCAACAGGGCTTTTTGGTGAGGCTTTCCCGCAATGGTTTGGCACAATCGGGCACTCTATGTATACTTTATTTCAGGTGATGACATTAGAGAGCTGGTCAATGGGAATTGCGCGCCCTGTGATGCAGGTCTACCCCTATGCATGGATGTTTTTTCTGCCATTCATTCTGCTCGCAACATTCACTATCTTGAATTTGTTTATTGCGATAATCGTCAATACCATGCAGACGTTGCATGATAAGTCTAAAGCTGAGCCGAAAACTGACAAGCCTGCTCAAGATGAGGCCAGTCTTATGCAAGAGTTACAGGCCGTCAAACAGGAAGTTTTGGTTTTGCAGAGCATGCTGCAGCAGCGTGAAAAGTAAGCTTGATCGCGTTTTCATGTCTTTGAGCCGTTATTGGCAGCATGCACAGCCTGCAAAAGGTGTGTCATTGTTCCTACTTTTGCTGTGAAGTGCGTATTTTTTTGGGAATGTCTTTGCTCTTTTTCTTCGTTTAAGTTGTTGGTACTGTCAAGTTGGAATCAGCGTCTAATTTGTATAGTTTAAGGTTTGTCAGTCGGTAGGGATTGACTGAGATAGTGTTAATATTTAATTTAACCTAAGGTTAAAAGCTATTGAATATGACGACTTGGTGGTTGTAAGAAGATGTTTTTGTTGGGCGATCTTCCGATAGCTCAACAAAAAAGAGGAATGTCATGCCAAAACGCACTGTTTATGCGACAACATTATTACATCGTAAGCGTATTGATGATGTGCTTGTACATATTCATGACAAACTCGATGAAAAAATAGCATTTGATAACCTTGTAGAAATCTCATGCTACTCGCCGTTTCATTTTCAACGTTTATTTACCCAGTTTATGGGAGAGACCTGGTCAGAGTTCACGACCCGTAACCGTATTTATAAAGCAGCTCATCGTTTGCTTGAGACGCATGAGAAAATAGGCGATTTAGCATATCTGGCTGGGTTTGGTTCACAAGCGGGTTTCGGTAAAGCGTTTAAGCATTACTTTGGTCAAAGCCCGTCTCAATATCGAGCTGAATATCAGGGCGCACCATTTGTGTTGGAATTAGCACATGCCAAAACGCAGCGCAGATTGCAGGTTGAGCCTGATATTGTGCACATAGATAATCTGAATTTATTAGTGGCTTCCAGTGAAGGTTGTGTCAATGGACGCTTTGATCAGAGTGGTTGGCAGGCTTTCGCCAAGTTACTGAATATTGTCAGTGATTACGATTACGCTATTCCATCACAGCGAAGCTGGCTGGGTGTTGTGTCGGGCATATCAGAGTTTTACCGAGGTGATCAAGCGCAGTACAGTGCAGCGCTGGAAGTTGATGATAATATTGACGAGCCACTGAAGCCAGGCATACAACATGTTAAAGAAGGTCTGTATGCGGTATTTTCACATCAGGGCCCGCTGAATGAACAGACTTTAAATATAGGCTTGTTTGATTGGTTGCCTTCTAGCCCTTATAGCTTAGATTATAGTCGGCCGTTAATCTTCGATTTTAGCGCCATTGATTTGTTGCAATTTGCTAATGTTTTTCGTAAGCAACCCATGATGGCAAGTAATGAACGGCCTTACCAGCGGTTGGTGGTAACACCAGAGTCATTATCTAATATTTATGTGAATGTTATTATCCCGTTACATTACCCGCCAGCGTATGAGCCACAGCAAATATCAACGTTGCAATCATTAAGAGAATATTACAAAGCGCAACGTGCTCAATCGGCAAGTCTGAATTAATAAGTCTTACCCGGGTATATTCCTATGTATTTTTGTATATCGCTGTATGGTCCAGATGAAAAGTATTGTGTGTCTGATCATGGGATTGTTAAAATACAGGTCATTAATGATTAATATAGTTTTGAGGACGTATTTGTGGGTGGTTCTTTAAGTGATCAATTGTTGAAAGCTGGCTTGATTGATAAGAAAAAAGCTAAGAAAAATACCAAAACCAAAAACCGGCAATCATATCAAGTACAAAAGCAAAATATAGCGGAAGACGATAGCTTGCAGCAAGATACAGAGCAGTCCCGTAAAGCCAAAGTGGCACGTGACCGTGAGCTCAACCAAGCACAAAAACGTGCTGCTGACCAAAAAGCAATTGCGGCTCAAATTAAACAGCTAATTGAAACCAATCGCATTAATCGTCAAGCGTTGTCAGAAGAGGCAGCTATAAAGTATAGCTTTACCGATGGCGGCAAAGTGAAGGAAATCTGGGTATCAACTGAGTGGCAGCAGCAGCTGAGTTATGGGCGCTTAGCGATTGTGCGACTTGCCGATGATGCCTACGAGCTAGTGCCAGCCGCTGTTGCTGCAAAGATTCAGCAGCGCGATACGGCTACCGTTTTGGTGTTAAACGACCGGCAAGATACGCAAGATGATGGCTTGGCCGAAGATGATCCCTATGCCGACTATAAAATTCCTGATGATCTGATGTGGTAGTCTGGTAGTCAGTAGCACACAATTTCTTTGTGCATTATGACCATCAGAGGCTTTGCTTAAGGTTTCAAGCCAGCCTTAATCCTCTATAATCACGCTCTCAGTCAACGCTGCTTATCTTAACCAAAAGTGTGATAAGTGTTATCCCTTATTGGCGCCTTTAATGCACTGTTATAGCGATAAGCTGCGCCATAAAAACTCAGGAGGCTTTTCACGATGCGCTTTATCCCGGTGTTATTGGTCGTTGTTTTAACTGCTTGCTCACAACAGCCTGAGCCTGTGCCTCAGCCAGTGCGATCTATCAAAACGATGGTTATCGATAAGCGAGCGGGGCAGCAGGTGCGTCGTATCTCTGGTATTACTGAAGCTGAAATTGTGACTGAGCTGGCTTTTCAGGTGGGTGGGCGCATTATCGAATTGGAAGTCAATATTGGTGACGACCTTAGTCAAGGTGACTTAATTGCCCGGCTTGATCCTGAGCCTTATCGCATTCGCATACAAACAGCAGAGGGGCAGTTGAATGAGTCTCAAGCCAGGATGCAGGATACCAAAACCAAGTTGGAACAGCTCACACCAGTGTATAAAAAAGGTTATGTGAGTAAAGCTGATTATGATACAGCCGTTGCGAATTATAATGGTGCCAAAAGTGCTGTTGACGTGGCGAGCTCACAGTTGAGCCTGGCGCAGCGTGACTTCAAGCACACAACCCTGGTCGCGCCATTGCATGGGCGCTTAACTGAAAAGTATGTTGAAAAGTTTGTCGAAGTTACCGCAGGTGAGAGAATTGTTCAGGTCAGTGCGGAAGGGCAGCAAAAAGTAAATGTGAATGTGCCGGAGCGCTTAATTGGTAATATTGCTGTCGGTGATTTGGTGCAAGTGACTTTTTCTACGCTGGGTGATCCAAGAGGCAATGGTAAAATATTAGAGGGTCGTGTCACTGAAGTGGCTGCCAGAGCCAATGCCGGTAGTGTGTTTCCTGTAACGGTGGTACTGACTCAATCTGACCCGGATGTGAAGCCGGGTATATCTGCTGAGGTTGCCTTTACCTTTACAACGGCGGCAACGGGCGAAGCATTCTCTGTGCCATTAACAGCAATCTTGCCAGTGGCAGACCAAGATGACGGTTTGGCGTATGTCTATGACGCGCAAAGCAGTACCGTACAACAGCGTAAGGTGACGGTGGTTAATATTCATGATAATGAGTTGGAAGTCATCGGCGATATTAAAGTCGGTGATATTGTAGCAGTGGCAGGCGTATCGTTTTTGGTAGATGGTATGTCAGTTAAATTACTCGACCCCACTCAAGCTCAGTAGGTTATTATGTTTTCACTCACGGCAGCAGCGCTTAACAATAATCGACTGGTTATCCTTTTAGTCATTGTCATTGGTTTGACCGGTATCATTAGCTTTCAAACGCACCCTTCAAGAGAAGACCCTAAAATTACGATTAGAACAGCAGTAGTGACGGCCTCCTTGCCGGGTATGTCACCGCAGCGTGTCGAAAACCTAATAACACGAAAGATAGAAGAGAAAGTCCGTGAGATGGCTGAAGTAGAGAAAATTACTTCAACGACTAGCTCAGGGCAAACTACCGTAAGGGTTGAGTTGTATGATCGTTATTTCGATTTAGAACCTATCTGGCAAGACCTGCGCAATAAAATGGAAGATGTGCGTCCTGAATTACCCAGTGGTGTACAAGGCCCTAATGTGAACGATAGTTATGGCGAAGTTGCAATGGCCACTATCGCATTAACCGGTGAAGGGTTCACCCTGGCAGAAATGCGCGCTGAAGCAAGAGAGTTGCGCAATAAACTCTATACTGTACCGGGTATCAGTAAAATTTCACTCTATGGTATTGAGCCGGAACGCATCTTTGTTGAAATAAATAATTCACGTTTGGCGCAATTAGGTCTGCATGCCAACGATATTATAGCGGCTGTTACACAAACCAATATTATTGCGCCAGGCGGTAAAATTGAAGCGGGTATTAGCAGCTATACCGTAGAACCCAGTGGTAACTTTGAAAGCTTAGATGATATAGGTCAGGTAACAATCGAGTTGCCTAACGAAGAAGGACAAGTTGTTTATCTGCGTGACTTGGCAACGATTGAGCGTGCTTATGTTGATCCGCCGCGTAGCCCGGTATTTTTTAATGGTAAGCCAGCTATTGTGTTGAGTGTGCAGATGGTTGACCAGTTTGACTCTGAGGAGTTTGGTCATCGAATTAAAACTGCCATAAGTGACTTGGAGTCTGGTTTGCCTATTGGCTATGTCCTGGACTTTATCACCTTTCAGCCAAAAGAAATTAAAGCTGCTGTTGATGGGGTTATGTTCAACCTATACCAAACTGTCAGTATTGTATTAGTGGTTGTTATGTTGTTTTTGGGTTGGCGTACGGGTCTTATTGTGGGTGCGATGGTGCCATTGACAATGCTGCTTACACTATTGGTGATGCGTTATGTCGGTATTGAGCTTGAGAGTATGTCGCTGGCAGCATTAATTATTTCGCTTGGCTTATTGGTTGATAACGGTATCGTCATGTCCGAAGAAATTGGTCAGCGAATAGCTTCTGGTCAACCGCGCTTTCAGGCGGTTGTTGATACGGGTACTAGCTTGGCACTGCCATTGTTATCATCGAGTTTAACCACCATTATTGCATTTTTACCGCTAATGTTGGCAGAAAATGAAGCCGGCGAATATACCCGCTCTCTTTCATTAGTTATAGCAATTGCATTATTGGGTTCTTGGTTTATTGCAATGACCGTTACGCCATTGCTTTGTCATGAGGCCCTGCCTAAACCTAAGCCGAATAATAAAGAGGAATATGATGGGGCTTTATATGACTACTATTATAAGTTCTTGGATTTAATATTAAATTATCGGTTCACGTTTCTGCTAATTATTATGCTGTGTTTAGGTGTATCACTATGGGCAATGCGTTTTGTACCGCAATCATTTTTTCCAGCGTCTGAGCGCTCGCAATTTCAGGTTTATATCGATTTGCCTGTGGGCTCCAATACTTATGGCAGTATAGCTGCAGCGAAGCAAATGACGACCTGGTTAAATGATAAAGCCACCAACCCTGAGATTGAATCACATATAGCGTATGTTGCCAGTGGTGGCCCAAGATTTTATTTAGGCTTAGACCCGATTGACCCTGATGCTAACCGCACGTTTCTGATTGTTAATACGCAATCTTCAGAGCAGATACCCGAGGTTATGCAAAGAGTACAAGGCTATGCTTTAGGCCATATGCCTGAAGCGCGTGTGCAAGTTAAGCCAATGTCGATGGGTGGCACAGAAGCAGGCTTGGTTGAATACCGAGTGGTTGGCGATGATCCAAATCAATTAATGCAGCTGGCAGATGAGATTAAAGCTGGCTTGCGATCAATTGATGGGACGGTGAATGTTAAAGATAACTGGGAAAACCGCTTAATCAAAATTGTTGTCGATATCGATCAGGCTCGTGCCCGTCGTTCAGGTACAACCTCAGAGGCTGTGGCCAGTGCACTTGAGTCAACGTTATCAGGTGTGGCGGTGACGGATTACCGTGATGGCGATACACTCATTCCTATTTACTTCCGTGCTGAAGGAGAGCAGCGCACGAATATCGATCGCTTCCGTACTTTGAATATTGCTAAAACGGGTGATGTGCCAATCCCTTTAATGCAAATAGCTGACTTTGAAGCGGAGGTGGAATTTGCTTTTATTCAGCGTCGTAACCTGGAGCGAGTGATTACCGTGTCAGCTAAGCACCTAACAATGCCAGCTGTTGAGTTAGATGCTGCGATGCAGCCTGTGTTAGCGAAATTAAACTTGGGAGATACACACCGCCTCGAAAAAGGTGGTGAGTTGCAGGCATCAAGTGAAGCGCAGGGGGCACTATTTGCGAATATGCCATTAGCATTTATGGCGATCGTACTGATACTGGTGGCGCAATTTAATAGCTTGCGCAATGCCGTTATTATATTAGGTGTTATTCCTTTAACGCTGGTAGGTGTCACGAGTGCCTTGCTTATAATGCCGGGTGCCAATTTAAGCTTTATTGGTATTTTGGGATTGTTGTCGTTGGCTGGCATTATCATTAACAATGCCATCGTATTGATTGACCGGATTTTAATAGAGCTTGGTTCAGGGCAAAGCCTGGAAGATGCCATTGTCGCCGCTGCCATTAAACGCTTACGGCCTATCATCATGACAACGATAACAACCATACTCGGTTTAATGCCGCTGATTATATCGCGTGATGTTCTATTTTATGACTTGGCGGTAGTGGTTTCAGGTGGCTTGATGGTGGGTACTGTGCTGACCCTCGGTGTTGTACCCGTATTATTTAGTCTGTTTTATCAGAATAGACAAAAAGCTCGCAGATTATGAAGCCAATCTGCTCAAGTTCTCGGACAAGCTGTATATAACAAACACGTTATATTTGTGCATCTTTTGTTAAGACCGTGATTTGCGGTGTCTAAACCTTGTTGCGTAACCGGGCTTCGGCTATATTAACCCCGCCTGTCAGCTCGCAGCCAACAAGGTTTTTAATGATGTGCCATTAAAGTATGCCGGTAAATATTTACATGCTGTAAATAGTAAGTGCGTATGTAAACTCACTGGCCACATACTTCGACGGTATCATTAAAGTTAATAGTCTTAACACTTTGTCAGGTAATGTAATGAGTACATCAAAGTGCTCAGCATAAAATTATAAAGACACCAGAAAGATATGAGGACGCAATGGACACTTCTTTTCAGCAACAGGATGCTCAAGGCATTTCTGACTACGCCGCCAATCAAAGTAATGCATCGCATGGCGGAGCCGCTTTGCTGGTTGCTTCGCAAAATGGGCGTGAACGAATTGTAAAAGTTTTATTACAAAATAATGCTGATGTGAACACCTGTGACAATATGGGAACAACCGCATTAGCAATCGCTTGCCGTGAAGGTCACTTAGATGTCGTAAAGTTATTATTAAATCATAGTGCGGATATCGAAGTGGAAATCAATAAAGGCGTTACCGCTTTTATTATTGCCGTGATGAGCGGGCATCTGGAAATTGCACGAGAGCTATTGCAGCATGGCGCTAATGTGGATCAACGTACTGCCAATGGTGGCACAGCGTTGATTATTGCCGCAAAAATGGCCTATGCTGAAATGGTGGCATTATTAATAGAGCACGGAGCTGATGTTAATATGGCCGCTGATAATGGTGTGACGGCATTAATCACTGCGGCATTGAATGGTCATGCACATATTGTAAAGACCTTACTTGATCAAGGTGCAGATGTTAACCAGCAAACCAAAAATGGTGGCACAGCTTTAATAAAAGCTGCCGAGTGTGGTTATGAGCCAATTGTAGAGATGTTGTTAAATGCAGGGGCAAATGTTTTGCTACGACATAAAAGCGGCTTAACTGCATTGTCAGCCGCAAAGAATCAACGTGTCTCGAAATTGATTGTTGAAACAGGCAGCGCTTATTAGCTTACTGACTTTGTTGGCGTGGCCAGCAAAGTGTAAAGCGACAACCGTTATAAGGTGATGTGTCAACAGTAACAGT
Source organism: Gammaproteobacteria bacterium (assembly GCA_965230615.1). GTDB lineage: Bacteria > Pseudomonadota > Gammaproteobacteria > HTCC5015 > HTCC5015. The sequence goes on along the minus strand of OZ246012.1, from coordinate 2,151,627 downwards.
GCCTTGGTGCCATTGCATTACACGCTTAACAATTGCCAGGCCTAGGCCAAAGCCGCTAGATTGCGAGTTAGTGCTGTTGCGCAAGCGAACAAACGAATTAAATATATGCTCACGCTCCGTTTGTGCTATGCCAGGACCATCATCGTCAACATGAATAATAAAATTCTGCTGGTCTTGTTGTAAAGTAATGCTAACGTGTTGTTTAGCAAAGCGTAAGGCGTTTTGTAACAAATTAATAATCGCTCGTTCCATTAAATGCCATTCGCAGTCAACAGTATGATCTAATAGTTTATTAGTAAATGCTAACTCTATGTGCTCAGGCTTATTGGCTATTATTTGCTGAATGATCTGTTGAATAAGCGAAGGCATATCGCCTGGTTCAAAGATGATTTTACTTTGTGCTTCCTCCAGGCTGGCATAGTTCAATAAGGAGTTCACCAAGGAGTCCATTTCAGTGACATCCAGGCGTACGCTGTGTAAGTTTTCCTTAGCTTTTTCCGGGAGTGAAGACGGATCTGTCATTTCCAAAGCAAATTTCATGCGTGCTAAAGGTGTCCTGAGTTCATGGGAGACGGCATGGGTCATCTCTCGGTGGGTGTTGATTAGCTGATTGATTCTATCTGCCATGCGGTTATAAGCTTGCGCTAGTTGGTAGATTGCAGAGCTGGGTGGCACTTCAATTTTGACTTCTAAGTTATCTTTGCCGAGCTGCTGCGTATGTTTTTCAAGTTTTCGTAAATCGCGTGATAAAGGCCAAACCCAAACAAAAATAACAACAGCCAATGCAATAAAAAATAAAATAGCCAGAGTGTTTTTTAAATAAGAAAACCGGCTGCCTGGCCTTGGGGATGATAAGCGCAATACATAAGGTTGATTGCTAATACGTTTGTAAATCAGGCTGTTATCCTGCCCATCTTTAGAAAAAATTATCTCACCCGTGATAATTCTTTCTTTGATGGATGTTTTGGAAAAGCTATCTAATTCGATAAGTGTTAGTTCTGCATGAATGTTTTGATTAAAGCGTTGTACTTGTTTGCTATAGTCCGCTTCTACGGATGTAAGCAGTTCAGCTTCTATTAGGCGCAGTAGCTCAGGTTCCTCAGATGTTGCCTGATCTTGTGTATAGCTATTCCATATTGCGTCCAGTCCCCAGCCTAGCAACAAAACAGCCAGTACAATTAAGGCATACAATGTAATAAAAATTCTGCCCATTAGCGATTAATGCCAGGCGTCAGGCACAAATAAGTAGCCTTTGCCCCAAATTGTTTTGATCTTAAAAGGTGTGTCAGTATTGTCTTCGAGTTTTTTTCTCAAATGTGAAATACGTACATCAATGGATCGATCCAAGCCATCATAAGGCCGTTTGTAGATATCATTAAAAAGCTGCTCACGGCTGATAACTTTGCCTGCCTGGCTAGCCAGGAAATAGAGCAAGTCGAATTCATGACTCGACAGCTCAACGAGATTTTTATTGAAGTGTACATCTCTTGAGATGCGGTTGAGTGTAAGCTTGCCGAAAACAAGCGTGTCTTTGCTTGTTTCATTTTCAATATTGCAGCGGCGTAGTAAGGCGCGAATACGTGCCAGCAGAATACGTGGCTCAGCAGGCTTGATAACATAATCATCTGCACCAAATTCTAAGCCAAGAATTTGATCAATGTCTTCATTGCGTGCGGTCAAAATTAAAATGGGGCCTTGGTAGATAGTGCGTGCTTCTTTACACACTGTTAAGCCATCTTTATTTGGCAGCATAACATCGAGCACAATTAAATCGGGCTCGTGCTGCTTTATTTGGTCCAAGACCAGGTCACCACGCTCTTCAATAATGACTTGGAAGCCATTATCTTCCAGGTAGTCTTTGACCAGTGTGGCGAGTCGGCAATCATCCTCGGCGAGTAGTATTTTTTGCATGGTATATCGTTTAGAAAAAGTTCCAAGGGTTTCTACGACGCCGGCGATATTCTATATATTCTTTTAATACCTGAAATACTTGGCTGGCAAGCAGGCTGTTATCACCTTGCTGGCGTAGCTGAAATGTTAGGTTTGTTTTTGTGTTAACTTCTTGTAGAAATAAGCCATTGTCTTCATCGTTCCAACAGAATAAAGGCTGCTCGGTACCACTTTGAAACAGGCAAAGTGATTGTAAATGGTTGGCTTGCCAGTTAATTGTTATTTGATCCATGCAAAGCTCATCTTCTTTGGAAATAATGCATAAACTGGGTTTTATCCAAAGTTCAATTGCCTGCTCCGGCTCTGTGGTATTTGCTTGCGCTGCCATCAAGCATGCGTATAAAAGTAGCAGACTGCTTAATATGGCATTAGATATGATGCTAGGACAAGGTAATCGAATAGATCTTAGTAAGTTCAGTGCTAACTTAAAAATCATAAATAACTCCCAGAAAAGCTGTTGTGACATTTTCATCTATCACGATAGGGCTGTTTTTAATTTGATTGCTTAAACTCTCGTGTTGTAAGCTTAGCAGCCCTTGCCACTTATTATTTAACAAGCGGCGAAATTGCACGCGTACAAACGGTGTGATGCCCGCATTAGCTTGGTATACAGCGGTAGCACGATTGGTTTCGTTGTTATCCACACCATAGTAATAGTCCAGTACTTCAGCGCTTTTCCAATTGAAGCCCAAGGTTAAACCAAAATAAACCTTGTCATTTTGAGCGGATGTGCGATAGGCAAAGCGAAACTCCTGGCCATTATGCACATTACTAATATCACTGAGTAGCATTAATTGTAACTCTCCCCAGCTAAAAGCACTCGATAGTTCGACGCCGCCTAATAAAGAAAAGTCTCGTCTGTCGAGAGTGAAGTTGGCGTTTCGTGATGGTGATGGCGTAGAGGAAGACCTGTCGCTATTATCCAGGCTACTATTTGGAATAGCGCCACTGGCAGACTGGGTTAAGTCAACCAATAAATTACTTGGGTCACTACGCTCGAAAAAAACTCTATCGTAATTGGGTGTCGAGATAATATTGACCATATGTTGTTCGCTTTCAAACAAGCTATAGCCTATATCCAGATTGTCGATGAAAAAGCGCTTGCCATAGTAGCTCAGCTGAGGGATGACGATAAGTGGGATATTGTCGCTATCGATCAGAGGGTTACTGCGTACGCCCAGGCCGAGGCCTAACTTGAAGTCCCAATTACCCACAGCCACGCAGGCTGAGTTTTCTGCATCGCAGTCATTTTCATTTGCCCAAGTATTGATTGGGCAAAACAGGCACAAAAGCCAGATGATTCGAGTTTTTTTCGACAATGCCGTAGCCTTACAGATAGCAAATAGTAATCTTAGTATTATCCAGTAGCAGTGGGTAGCTTAGTGTTTAAAAATGTTAAAAATTGTAATTGGCTGCCAATAGTATGCTATTTGGCATTATATACCAGCTCGCCGCCAGCACTGGGTATATCGTCATTATTTGTTTTAAAACAATGACTTTTGGCCATTTAGTTGCCGCGAAAACTTAAAATACTGTTAAACTTAATCGCATGGTTGGCAAATCATCCATCACACTTGCCGAACTGGCTGGTTTAACGAAAAGCCAATTATTAGCGCTGCGCTTTAGCGAGTTGAATGTGCGCTTGCCTGACACGCCGCTGCAGCCACATATCGACCGGCTCAATACCGAATTAGCCGATCGTGGCCTGCGTTTTCGCCCTCACTGTTGGTTGGCCGAAGAGTGGTTTTCTCCCGATGCCTCTCCAGGTATTGCTATTCCTTTTTATTTGATACATCCCTGCCTGATTCGTTTGGAATATGAACAAATGTTCGAAGTTGAAGGCAGGAAAGCGTATCACTGTTTACGCTTGTTACGGCATGAAGCAGGGCATGCGATTAATACTGCTTATCAGTTACATAAGCGTAAGCGCTGGCAAGTTTTATTTGGCCACTATAACAAACCTTATCCTGAATACTATGCTCCCAAACCGCAAAGCAAACGTTATGTGCAACATTTGGATTGGTGGTATGCGCAGAGTCATCCTTCTGAAGATTTTGCTGAAACATTTGCTGTTTGGTTAACGCCCCATTCTGCTTGGTACAAGCAATATAAAGACTGGCCAGCTTTGCGCAAGCTGGAGTATGTTGATGAGTTGATGCAGGAAATAGCCAACAAACCCAGAAAAATTAAAAGCCGCAAACATATAGAGTCTTTGGCGACTAGTCATAAAACACTGGCAGAACATTACGCCGCAAAGCGTAAGCATTATCGAATTAATGCGCCAGAAGTGTTCGATGGTGATATCAATCGTTTGTTTCCAATAGATAATCATGTGAGCAGAAATCGTAAGACAGCAGCGGCACTGTTGCAGCGCTTATCACCTGAGATATGTCAGATATGTTGTCGTAATACCGGTGAGCATCCTTATGTTTTTGCGCAATTGTTAGGGGGCTTGATACATCGCTGTCGTGAACTCAAACGCTATGTTTGCAGACCAGAGGCCGATATTAAATATGATCTTTGTATCTATTTAAGCATGATCGTTGCCGACCAATTTAAAAAATTCCGTTACAAGGTGCCACTATGAAGACAAAGCCGAAAAAAAAGCTGCGTATCATCGTTATAATGCATCAAGACCTAATACCGCCAGACTCATTGCAAGGCTATAGCGACAATGAAATTGTCAATTGGAAGACCGAATTTAATGTGCTGACAACACTCAGGAAAATGGGGCATGATGTGCGTGCTGTTGGTGTATACGATGACCTTGGTGTTATTCGCAATGAACTCAATACGTTTGAGCCGCATATTGTGTTTAATTTATTGGAAGAGTTTAATGGTAACTCTTTGTATGATCACAGCGTTGTTAGCTATTTGGAGTTAACTCATCAAGCCTACACTGGCTGTAACCCTAGAGGCTTATTGCTGGCACATGATAAAGCACTGAGTAAAAAGCTATTAACCTATCATCGAATACGCGTACCACTGTTTAAAGTTTTCCAGCAGGGTAAAAAAGTGCGTCTGCCTAGCAAGCTGCGTTATCCACTGATCGTAAAATCTCAGGTTGAAGAAGGCTCTTATGGCATAGCACAAACGTCGATTGTGCATAATGAAGAGAAGCTGTTAGAACGGGTTGACTACTTACATACTAAACTTCAGACGCCCGTTATTGTCGAAGAGTTTATTGAAGGACGTGAGCTGTATATTGCGGTTATTGGTGAAAACCGCTTACAGGCATTACCGGCTTTGGAGCTGAGTTTTGGTAATATGCCAAAAACGGCGGTGAATATCGCTACCTCTAAGGTTAAATGGGATAAAAAATATCAGCAGACGCATGATATAGAGTTGAAGTTGGCGGATGATCTGCCGCCTGATATAGAGAAGCGCTTGATAGAGCTCAGTAAGCGCATCTATCGTATATTGGAGCTCAGCGGTTATGCGCGTATTGATTTTCGTTTAACGGAGGATGGCCAGATTTATGTGCTCGAAGCCAATGCCAATCCTGATATCGGTTGTGATGAAGAGTTGAGTATGGCAGCAGAAGCTGTTGGTCTAGACTACCCGGCACTGTTACAGAAAGTGATTAACTTAGGTTTGAATAAGCAGTTTGCCTAGCCGTTTTTTGCAATATTCTGCTGGGGAAGCCGCTTATATTTATCGTGATAATTCACAAAATTGTCATTTTGCTTGTTATTGCGATCACAGATTAATAGGCAACAGGACAGGGTATATTGTCGCTAATAGTGCCTTGTGCTAGTATCATTTCATATAACGCGTAAAGCATAGGAAAACGGGCAAAGCTAATGACAAATAATGAACCAGCTCAAACGATAGTGGCGGCAAACCTTATACTTAGCAAGTCAGGTATAAGGAAAGTGTTGGTGACAGCCATCGCATTTTTCAGCCTGTTTGTTATTGCCTTCAATGTTGCTGCTGTTGAGAAAGCCCCTGCTAAATATGGTTCGACTGACTATGCCGGTGAGTGGATAAATAATGACCTGGAAACCCAGGGTGTGCGAGAAGTCAGCATCAAGGCGGGCGCTGCTGGTATCTTTACCATTACTGTTACCGCTGCCTGTGAGTCCAAAGACTGTGAGTGGGGCGAGGCCAGCTTTTACTATGATGGCTTGGAGCCTATTGTCAGCCAATATGAGTTGCCAGGTAGAATTGTAAAAGTTACAACGCAGCTGATTACTAATAACGCACTTTATATTAAGACACATACCCAGCCCTATGATTCGGAACAGCCTGGTGTGCAAACAGTTGACCTGCTAGTTCGAAAGCCAGCGGCTTCGGCAAAATAAGCGAAAAATACCCGATCTGCCGTTCCTCCGGCTTCTACTGGGGTATTTTCTAGGCTTCGTCGCGGGCCAGGTAGCGCTGGTTAATTATTGATCTTTTGCTTTATTCCAAATTTATATAAACAGCGTCTAGTATATTCCATTATTGTATAATTATATGCAAACATAGTCTGAATAAACCCTCAGGTTTTAAGGATTTAGCCTCGCTGCAGGCCGCCTTACTTTATATAATCTCGCCACGATAATAGGCACCCATATAACTTGGGTGAGTTTGATAATTGATTGGTGATAGCAGAGATTTATGTCCGCAGAATATAGTTTGACCCACTTAAAACAGTTGGAAGCCGAGAGTATTCACATTATCCGTGAAGTTGTGGCTGAGTTTGACAATCCAGTGATGTTGTATTCCATTGGTAAAGATTCTGCTGTGATGTTGCATCTGGCCATGAAGGCTTTTCACCCTGGTAAGCCGCCTTTCCCGCTGATGCATGTGGACACCACCTGGAAATTCCGCGAGATGATCGAGTTTCGCGATCGGCACAGCAAAGAGCTGGGCCTGGACCTGATTGTGTATACCAATCAGGAAGGTGTTGAGATGGGGGTTGGCCCATTTACCCACGGCAGTGATAAACACACGACCATTATGAAAACCGAGGCGCTTAAGCAGGCCCTGGATAAATATGGCTTCGATGCGGCTTTTGGTGGTGCCCGTCGCGATGAAGAAAAATCGCGGGCCAAAGAGCGGGTTTACTCTTTTCGGGATAACAACCACCGCTGGGACCCTAAAAATCAACGCCCAGAATTATGGAATATATATAATGGTAAAGTGAACCAGGGCGAGAGTATTCGCGTATTTCCTTTATCAAACTGGACCGAGCTGGATATTTGGCAATATATCTTTTTAGAAGATATTCCTATTGTGCCACTCTACTTTGCGGCCAAGCGCCCGGTGGTCGAGCGTGACGGTACTTTGATTATGGTCGACGACGACCGGATGGAAATCAAGCCCGATGAGACTGTCGAAGAAAAAATGGTTCGCTTCCGTACTTTGGGTTGTTACCCATTAACCGGTGCGGTTGAATCAACAGCCACCACCTTGCCTGAAATTATTCAGGAAATGCTTTTAACCAAAACCTCAGAGCGCCAGGGTCGGGTTATCGATCACGATAGCGCCGGTTCGATGGAAAAGAAAAAGCAAGAAGGCTATTTTTAGTCTGTTGTTGTTTGTAAACAAATGCATACATAAATCAAACACTATTTATAAGCTATAGAGTTATGTCACATCAATCAGCCCTTATTGAATCCGATATCGATGCTTATTTGCATCAACATGAAAACAAAGAACTCTTGCGTCTGCTGACTTGTGGCAGTGTCGATGATGGTAAAAGTACTTTGATTGGACGTTTGTTGCATGACTCAAAAATGATTTATGAAGATCATTTAAAAGCCATAGAGTCAGATACCAAAAAACATGGCACCACAGGGGAAAAAGTCGACTTGGCGTTGTTGGTCGATGGCTTGCAGGCAGAGCGTGAGCAAGGCATTACGATCGATGTTGCCTATCGTTATTTTTCGACTGAAAAACGTAAGTTTATTATTGCCGATACCCCAGGGCATGAGCAATACACCCGCAATATGGCAACCGGTGCGTCCACCTGTGATTTGGCAGTGATCTTAATTGATGCGCGACATGGTGTAATGACACAAACACGTCGCCATAGTTATATTGCTTCCTTGCTGGGCATCAAGCATATTGTGGTCGCGATTAACAAAATGGATCTGGTCGATTTTGATGAAAGTCGTTATGCAGCTATCAAAAGCGACTATTTAACCTTTGCTGAAAGCTTGAACATGCAAGATGTGTACTTTATCCCGATATCGGCGTTAAATGGCGATAACGTGGTGAATAAAAGTGACAACACACCTTGGTATGACGGTCAGAGCTTAATGGAGATTTTTGAGTCAGTTGAAATCAGTGCGGATAAAAACTTCACTGACTTTCGTTTACCCGTGCAGTATGTAAATCGGCCAAACCTTAACTTCCGTGGGTTTTGTGGGACGATAAGCTCAGGTGTTGTGCGTCAAGGTGATGATGTGATGGTATTGCCATCGCGCAAGTGTAGCAAGGTCAAAGATATTGTGACCTATGAAGGCAACCTTGAGCAAGCCTTTGCCGGTCAATCTATTACACTTACCTTAGAAGATGAAATTGATATCAGCCGTGGCGATATGCTGATCCATGCCGATGCGCAAATGCCAGTGACCAATCATCTGCGTGCGCATCTGATTTGGATGAATGAAAACCCACTCAATAGAAACCGTGGCTACCTGATTAAATTTGCTAGCAAGACCACGCCAGGTCGCGTAGCGAATATCGACTACCAGATTGATGTTAATACACAGGAATTAACATCCACCGAAACCTTAGGACTCAATAGTATTGCGGTTGTTGAAATGCAGCTGAATCAGCCCGTGTGTCTCGAGCCGTATGAAAAAGGCAGTGGTAGTGGAGCGTTTATCATCATCGATCGCATCAGCAACTTAACCGTTGGTGCAGGCATGGTGCTCGAAGCATTAGAAGATACCGGTGATAAATCGCTGTTTGCACAAAGCACTGGCTTGGAAGCGGCGATCAATGTGATGTTAACCGAAGGCCTATCAGCCGCTGAGTTTGAGCAGCGCTTAAATGCATTGGTGCGAGAGCATTATCCGCATTGGGGTGCAAAAGATATCAGTTCTGATAAATAATAATGAAGAATAAAAAAAGTATTATTAACATTTAATACAGCTGATATCCGTACCCTGAAAGCGCCCTACTGGTAATGGTAGGTAAAACATGTTTGAATCTGAGCATGTCTTTTGGCTTGGCTATTGTTGCGCAAGCGTAAGACAGGCATCATGGACATAACAAGAGCTTTCATCGTATGAAAAATATCAGTGTTTGGCTAACCTCTATCTCTTTACTGTTAAGTATCTTAATTGGCTTAACGCTCTCTCGCGGCAATGCTGATGCAGTCAGTGATGCTAACCGTGCAGATGATAAGCTGCTTATCGGCTTGTCGATGGATACCCTCAAAGAAGCGCGTTGGAAAAAAGACCGCGACCTGTTTGTGCAGCGTGCTAATGCGCTGGGCGTAGAAGTAAAAGTTAACTCCGCCAACAGTGACGATAGTATTCAACTGCGCGATGTAAACTCTTTTATCAGTGACGGCGTTGATGTTATTGTGATTATTGCGCATGACGGTGCCGCAATGAGCAAAGCGGTCGAAAATGCGCATGACGCCGGTATTCCGGTGATTGCTTATGATCGTCTTATTACCGGTAGCGACCTGGATTTATATATCACCTTTGATAATGTCAAAGTGGGTGAAGCTCAGGCGCAATATTTAGTGGATGCGCTGGGTGGCAAGGGCAAGATTATTCGTATCTATGGTGCACCGACCGATAATAATGCCAAGTTGTTTAAACAGGGGCAGGACAATATTCTGCAGCCTTATATCGAGCGTGGTGATATCACCGTTATCCATGAAGACTGGGCCATTAACTGGGAGCCACAAAACGGCAAAAAAATTACCAATGCTGCAATTACCAATCATGGTCATGACTTTAGCGCTATCCTGGCTTCTAACGACGGCACTGCCAATGGTGCCATTCAAGCATTAAAAGAAGAAGGCCTGGCAGGTAAAATACTGGTAACAGGGCAAGATGCTGACTTAGCCGCTTGCCGATATATTGTTGATGGCACGCAGACCATGAGTATTTACAAGCCGGTGCGAGAATTAGCGACCAATGCGGCCGAGCTGGCAGTGAAGTTGGCTCAGGGTAAGCCCTTGATTGCCAAACATGAAATTGATAATGGCCGCACGATTGTGCCATCGGTATTTTTAGAAATTACCGCCGTGGATAAAAACAATATCATCGATACTGTTATTAAAGATGGTTATCACAGCTTTGAAGATGTATACCGCAATGTGCCACCCGAAGATAGGCCCGCGCCACCGCAAGCCAGCCTTGCGCCTAGCAATGTTGCTACCGATTTAAACTAAGGCTGCGGCTTCCCTCGGCTAACGTAAATACATGACATGAGCACAACCGTTCTGCAAGTTGCAAACTTAAGCAAACAGTTTCCAGGTGTATTGGCGCTGGATAATGTCAGCTTTGATTTGCAAGCCGGTGAAATACATGCTTTATGCGGCGAAAACGGTGCTGGTAAATCAACACTGATTAAATGCTTATCGGGAGTATGGCCAGCAGGTTCTTACCAGGGTGAGATACAGGTTAATGGTCAGCCGGTACGTTTTCATAATATTAAAGAGGCTGAGCAAGCCGGTATTGCGGTTATCTACCAAGAGTTAGCCTTAGTGTCAGAGATGACCGTCGCGGAAAATATCTTCTTGGGTGTTGAGCCGTGCAATGCCTGGGGTAAGATTGACTGGCATAAAGTCTATGCACAAACCCAAGCGCTCTTAGTAAAATATAAACTAACATTAGACCCTGCTGCTAAAGTCAAAGACTTAGGTATAGGTCAGCAGCAGTTGGTGGAAATTGTCAAAGCCTTGGCTAAAAATGCCAAGATACTCTTGCTCGATGAGCCAACCGCAGCACTGACCGAAACCGAAGTTGAGATTCTGCTCGGTATTATTAAAACGCTCAAAGCACAAAACGTCACCTGTGTGTATATCTCACATAAGCTCGATGAAGTTTTTGCCATTGCAGATCGTATTACTGTATTGCGCGATGGCAGCTCCATTGCCACCCAAGTCGCCGCCGATAGCAGCAAACCTGCACTGATTCAACAAATGGTTGGTCGCAGCATTGATGAGCAGTTTCCTCGGCGTGCTGCAGCAACCGGCGATGAAGTATTGCGTGTGCAAGACTTGAGTGTGGTTGATGCGCAGACAGGCAAACCCATACTAAGCACTATTAACTTTACCGTCAAAGCAGGTGAAGTATTAGGCTTTGGTGGCTTGATGGGCGCAGGCCGTACCGAATTGATTATGCATCTGTTTGGTGTCGCAGGTGTACGCAAGCAGGGACAGGTGACGTTTCTGGGTAAACCTTTTGATCAAGTTAGCCCACAGGCTGCGATTAAAGCAGGCATGATGATGGTCAGTGAAGATCGCAAGCGTTATGGCTTGGTGCTCGATAAAGATATTGGTTTTAATCAGTCGTTAGCCAGCTTATTCAATATAAAACGAGGTTTGTTGATTAATGAATCCAAAGAAACGCATTTAAATCAGCAGTTCTTTGATACCTTGCGGATAAAAGCACCAGGTTTGGAAAGTGTAGTTGGTGGCTTATCCGGCGGCAATCAACAAAAAGTGGTGCTGGCCAAAGCCTTAATGACCGAACCATCGTTAGTCTTTTTAGATGAGCCAACCCGTGGTATTGATGTGGGGGCTAAACTAGAAGTCTATGAGTTAATCAATCGCCTAACGGCCGAAGGCAAAGCGGTCATTTTAATTTCCAGTGAGTTGCCAGAGCTAATGGGCATGAGTGATCGTATTATCGTGCTCAGCGAAGGACAAATCGGTGGCGAGTTTATCGCGCAGCAGGTCGAGCAACAGACCTTGCTCGAAGCAGCGATGCGATATAGCTAAAGACAATCAACGGATCAACAGCCTATGAATGAACAAGCGCCAATAACGGCAAGCAATAGCAAGCGACACAAGATACCTTTGCGTAACTATTCTATGTTTATCGGCCTGATATTGATTTGGCTGTTTTTTTCATTAGCCACCGATAACTTCTTGTCGGCGCGTAATTTATCGATGTTGTCGATTGAACTATCGATCACGGCGGTATTGGCCTTAGGTATGTTGGTGGTATTGCTGCCTGGCCAAATCGACTTATCAGTTGGCAGTGGCGTGGGTTTAATCGGTGGCATTGCCAGCGTATTAATTTTTCATCATCAATGGCCAGCCTTGGCGGCAATGTTAATCGGCTTATTGGTGGCGGTTATGCTGTGGGGCCTAATGGGTACATTAATTATCAAACATCGTGTGCCCGCCTTTATTATTACCCTGGGTGGTTTGCTGGTATTTAAAGGCTTGTTCTGGAAAGTGATTGAGTCAGAAACAGTGCCGGTTGTTGCTGGTGGCGGTGAGAATGCGTTGTCATTATTAACCACTTACTACTTACCACCAACGGCGGGCTTTGTTTTGCTGGCAATATTGGCGATATTGATTATTCGCAACAAATTAGTCGAGCGTAAACAACGCGCCGAATATGGTTTTGTTGTAGAGCCAGGATCTATCTCTTATTTAAAAGTGTTTATTGCTATTCAAGTGTTGTTGTTAGCGGTGTTGGTCATGAATCAATTCCGCGGTGTGCCACTGGCGGTGATCGTGTTAGGGCTAGTGGCGTATTGTATTCATATGATTACCCGACACACCCCATTTGGTCGTTACCTCTATGCCATTGGCGGTAATGAAGAAGCCGCTGTGTTGTCTGGTATTCCTGTGCAGAAAGTGATTATTGGTGCCTTTGCGATTATGGGCGCAATTGTGGCACTGAGCGGCTTTATGCAAACCGCTTACTCCGGCTCATCAACCACCACTATCGGTAACCTGATGGAACTCGACGCCATTGCCGCTTGCGTGATTGGTGGCACTAGCTTAGCCGGTGGTCGTGGTAATGTTTTAGGTGTTTTAATTGGGGCTTTAATTATGGCGTCACTGTTAAACGGCATGACCTTAATGGCCGTCACGCCTGAGACAAAGTTTATTGCTCGCGGTGCCGTCTTAGCCTTGGCAGTGTGGTTAGATGTGTATTTCTCACGTAAAGCCGCCGCTTAATTCAGGCCTGAAGGGTGTAGCTCATGCCATGCCCGACCTGATTGCGCGACGGTCTGGGATATAAATAACAAAAGACGTGCAAAGCTTATCTATAGAGAATATGGGTGCTTGTCGTTGAATAGTAAGCTTAAAACGCAGTCATACCCAGCTTGACTGGGTATCCAGGCTGCATTATTTAAATATGCACTATATATCAAAGGCTTGCACAAGCTCACAACTGTCGTAAACTTTTAGAATGCCGCGAGCTGGGTGCCCGATCGGTGTCGGGCATGAGGGGGTTGGTAATATTCCAAATGGTTGTGCGACCGGATAAGGTATCTAGCATAAACATGCTCAATCAACGCAAGCTCAGTAAATAAGCAGTAAAAATGCTATGGCTTACGGACTAAAGCCTGTAACTGTTGCACAATCTCATCAACAATATCTGTCTTTAGTTCTGTTTGCAAAAACTGCGCAACCACCTCGCCATCTGCACTTAATAAATTAATGTTACACGCACCGGGCTGATAGTCATATTGCTGTGCCAGCGTACCTTGCCAGTCTAATGCAACCCAGTTCTCTGGGTTTTTAGGTAAACCCAATATAATAAGGCCTTTAAAAAAACGCGGTGCCTGCTGCAAGTTCATAATGCTGCCTGTGCGTATATCGGCTAAGTCAGCCCTTGTGGTGCTTGCATGATATAAGGCTTCACCCCAGCGTGAGCAATACTTGCCATTGTTGTCCTCAAAGACAAATAATAAAGCCACATGACCATTTAAGCGTTCAGCAGAATATACCTGATCGAATTGATCTTTGATGAGATGCTCATCATCGCCGATTGGCTTTTCGGGTATCAGGGCTAATAATACGCCAAGGCATAAAGCCAAAGCCAGCAATGGTAATAACAACTGTTTAAGGTACCAATCTTTAAAACGGCCGCTGCGTTGTCGCTTGCCATTGAGTAAGCTGCCCAGCCAGCTATAGCGTACCAATAACTCATAGCTGGCCAATGTCACTATGCTGGTCCATAGCAGTGCAATACTTAGCTTCAGCCAGACATTCCAGTTTAATTCGGCCATATAAATCTGGATAAATAATAGAATAGGCAGGTGCACTAGATACATCCAATAGGAGGCATCAGCAATGTAGCGAAAATATTGATGGCTGATATTCAATAAGCGCTTGCCTAAAAACAAACTTATAAGCACTAAATAAACCGCTAGATAAGACTGCAAAATAACCATAGGCAACATGGCGAGATTGATATTGCCACTGGTGCTTGGTGCAGGCAGAAAGATAAAAAACGCAATACTGCCAAACACGCAGAATATCCCCATTGGCCATATATAGCAGGCTAGCTGTTCAATATAGCCTTGTTGGCGATACAGCTGCCAGCCGATTAAATAAAACAAACCGTAGAACATAAACGCCCAGGCCGTTGGTATAAACGACTCTGGTGCCGGGTGCGGAATATGCCCAGCCAGATACAGGCTTGGTGCAATCAGTAAGGGCAGGTAAAGCAAATGCCAGCCTTGGCTGAAAAAAGACTGCCAATAATTTTCTAAGACCGGTAATCTTACACGTCGCAATATGGCGGCACTAAAGACAAACAATAATAAATAGTATAAAAACCACAGATAAAATGTTTTGATGATATCGCTGTTCTGATTTTGTTGGTCATCCTGACCGGCTTGTTCCAGCAACTGTGGCATATCACTGATATGATTGGTGGCAAGGGCTAATATAATAATGATACTGGCAATAACCAATGGCCAAAATAAAGCAAACGGCACGGCTAAACGTAATAAGCGATTTTTTACAAAACCGACAGTGCCGCGTTTATTTATTAAATAATGGCCAAAGAAACCGGCGACCAGGAAAAACAAACTCATGCGAAATAAATGCAGCCACCAGAGTGAATATTCCATTACATAGGATTGGCCTATATCTTTAATAAACCAAAACTCCTGAGCTTGAAAACCATACATAGGCACTGCATGAATATAAATGCCCAACAGCATCGCAATGGCGCGCAGATTGTCCATATAGTGAATGCGGGGAATGGTTTGTGCTTGCATATTTTGCATGGTTTTACCCAGTCATATGTTGATCTACATTGATAAAAGCTTTAATAAATGCCTTTATAAATACGCTTGCCATCACGCCAGATATAATACAACTGAAAAAGTGAAGCTACGGTCAAGATAAAGCGTAGCCAGTTTTGGGTATATCGATTTATCTGGGCAATGGCATCAGCTTGATCAGCAACCGCATAAGGAATGGCAAGTACGATAGGCTCCATGCGAAACAAGGCGATAAACAGCATAATTGCCGCGATTGACAGCGCAATATTGCAGCCTAATTTAAATTGTGTCCAATAAGGCGTAAACAAATGCAGGCAATGCAAGCTTAACGTTGCCACAAGCAATACATTAACCCAAAGCACCAAAGACAATAGAGTGTGATGAAACTGTAGAAAGTAACCACTGTTAAATAGCGGAATCTCTATTGTTTGCACTTGATTAATAATGGCCAAAAACACCAGGGTGGCAATAATGGCTGGAATAGTCTCATGCAGTGGGATCACATTATTATCACGCGTAAGCGGTGGCAGACTGCGCGGATCCCACTGACTAAAAAAAGCTTTGCGGCGCAACACTGAATCCAGTGCATAAAATAGTAAAGTGACATAAGCAAAGGCATACACAAACATATGGCCGAGCTGTGCAAAAAACTGATTTAGCAATTGTGTGAGTGGCCACTCTGCTAAAGGCAGGGCATTCAAGGTAGCGATGACAATATTCGCCACCAACAAAGCCAGGAACACCCATTTTAATACCTGCTTATACAGCGGGAAAAGCGCTTCACTGATCAAGGTTTTGCGTGACTGATACGCTGCTGCCGCCCGCATGGGGTGGTCTAACTCACTCAACAGCTGAATATGTTCTTCGTCAGTCAAGTCACGCCCTAACGCTTCGGCCTCAGCCTCGAAGCGCTCTTGCAAAAGCGATTGTAACTCATCGCCCACATCATCCCGTTGTCTGGTGGGCAAATAACTTTTCACAGCCGCAATATAACGATTTAACCAACTCATCATTTTTTCTCCAACAATACGTCCAGCGATGTCTGCATGTTGTGCCACTCCTGTTGCAATTCAGCCAGTAGCGCCAGCCCATCATCTGAAATTTTGTAATAACGCCGCTTACGCCCCTCATCCACACGCCATTCGCTAACTAATAAATCGTAGCCTTCCAGGCGGCGTATCAGGGGGTAGAGCGTACCCTCATCAACCTCTAAACCTGCAGCTTGCAGGAATTTGCGTAATGAATAGCCATAATGTTCTTGCTGCAAAGTCGCTAAAACAGCCAGCACCAAAGCACCCCGGCGCAGCTCCATTCGCATTTTGTCTAAGCGTTCAGACCCCATAAATTATCCGTATACTGTGTATCACACAGTAAATACTGTGCCATACACAGTATCGTGATGCAAGTATTTTATGGAAATGAGCAAAAGGCTTTTTATATCAATGGTTTACCAAGATAAATTGCGCCTGACTAATGACGGTGGGAAACAGGCTGTTTATTAGCTCTCGCAACAAAGGCAATCCAGTGCTTGTCAAATAAGAAAGGTTCTGTTTACCATATAGCAGAACATAAGTTGTATAAAAAACCGGGCCAAAATCTAACTGATTGAAAATATTAAATTTTTCAATAGCGACAATCGATTAACATCGCATCAGTTGTGTTAATTGATAATAGCCACCTTGGTTGTATAACTCCCCGGTTAAAAACGTAAGTCATTGAAACTGTTAAAAAAGTGATGGCTATTATGGAGATTAACAGGCAAATGTTTTTATTATCAATTAACAGAACTTATGTTGTATATATCTAGTTAGCAGTCTATGGAGATAGAATGAGTCCATTACAAAGAATGCTGTTACTTTTAGAAGTAATCGTTTGTTATGGCCCTGCTTTTTTGCTTTGGGGTATGGGCTTAATTGTCATACCAATTAGTATTACGAGTCTAGCCAGTGGTCAAATAAGTGGGCTTTATTTATTGGCAATGCTAGCTGGTGGTGGCCTTGGTATGGCAGCATTGATTTCACTAGTTATAAAAATCATGGGCTCTGACTCACAAATTATGAGCCCTTTTAAAATAAAACTATTCATGGCTTCTGGGGTAATAGCAATTATAGCTTTTCTGTTTATGGCTAATGTAGGCGGCTTTAACTTATTATCCATATTGTTGCTACTACCAATTATCGCTTCAATTCACCTTATATATTTGGGACGTAGTTATATATTTAACAAAAACTGCTAACAAGGCTGTGTAGTACGCACCTACGGTGCCGGACAAATTTTCCATTGCTCGTTTTGCGTTTTACCGCTACGCTAACGCAAAACTTACAATTACAAATTTGCCGCTAACAGCGGCGTTAGGCAAATACTGCGTATGAAGATAGATTACAATCCTAAAGGAAAATGGTCTGTCAAATCGGTCCAGCTCAGATATCGAGAGTTAAGCCTAAAGGTCGGTGGCGTAGGTGGCTACTATCCGGAACCAAGAAGATATACCAATCAACGAGGGGCGTCGTGGACGTACAATATTATGGAATCAATCGTTGATGGAGTTCAACTTGGAGACAAAGCTTGCGTACAACTATCAATCGAATACATACGTGATAACGAAATGAGTTCTACCACTGGATATATTAGAGAGCGAATGTCCCGAGCATTACGTCATGCAGAGCTTACAAATGATCAAAAGAAAGAATTGGCAAAAATATTTTTAGGCATGCTTAATACTGGTGAAATATTCAAAGAGTTTAAGGAGTACAGTCGGCTCTTTAAAAGAATTGGAGTTACACCTTATATAAAAGAAATTGAATTATATAAAAACTCTAGCAAACAATACATCAGGCGTGCAGCAGAACGGTTGCTCGCCTAACAAAGCTATCTTGCCCGCCAGCAAGCTGGCTGGACAAATTTTCCGTGATTCGTTTTACGCTTTACGCTACGCTAAAAGATATCTAGGACACGCATACATCACATACATCAAAGAGTATAAGAGTATCAATGCTGTGTAACTTTCGTATTTAATTAAGTTTTTTAAGCGTAGAGAATGTTATTGAAAAGTGCTTGTGATCTATCTGTGTAAATATGTAAATATTTATAATGTTGAGAGCAGGTAGAGTCCTACCTTGCGATAGGGATTTAGACAGATTTTTGTTGCTAAGACTTTGTTACGTTAAAAACATATGCTCGAAAGCCCGCATTCGCTGAAACCATTGTTGCTTTTGATGTTTAGCATGTTGAATAAGGTTATTAATACGCCCAACCGCGCGACCTAAGCGGTTCTCAAAGTGTTTGCAGTTAATCAACCATTCATTACCATCAATGCTGAGGCGATTTAATATATTGGGCAAAGAGTTATTAATAAAACCGCGTTTATCTTCACGTATTGCCCGGCCTGTTTGGTCAACAAGCTCGATATAATCGACTAAAGAGTAAAAAAGATATCTAGGACACGCATACATGAGATATCTAGGACACGCATACATCACATACATCAAAGAGTATAAGAGTATCAATGCTGTGTAACTTTCGTATTTAATTAAGTTTTTTAAGCGTAGAGAATGTTATTGAAAAGTGCTTGTGATCTATCTGTGTAAATATGTAAATATTTATAATGTTGAGAGCAGGTAGAGTCCTACCTTGTGATAGGGATTTAGACAGATTTTTGTTGCTAAGACTTTGTTACGTTAAAAACATATGCTCGAAAGCCCGCATTCGCTGAAACCATTATTGCTTTTGATGTTTAGCATGTTGAATAAGGTTATTAATACGCCCAACCGAGATATCTAAGACACGCATACATCACATACATCAAAGAGTATAAGAGTATCAATGCTGTGTAACTTTCGTATTTAATTAAGTTTTTTAAGCGTAGAGAATGTTATTGAAAAGTGCTTGTGATCTATCTGTGTAAATATGTAAATATTTATAATGTTGAGAGCAGGTAGAGTCCTACCTTGTGATAGGGATTTAGACAGATTTTTGTTGCTAAGACTTTGTTACGTTAAAAACATATGCTCGAAAGCCCGCATTCGCTGAAACCATTGTTGCTTTTGATGTTTAGCATGTTGAATAAGGTTATTAATACGCCCAACCGCGCGACTTAAGCGGTTCTCAAAGTGTTTGCAGTTAATCAACCATTCATCACCATCAATGCTGAGGCGATTTAATATATTGGGCAAAGAGTTATTAATAAAACCGCGTTTATCTTCACGTATTGCCCGGCCTGTTTGGTCAACAAGCTCGATATAATCGACTAAAGAGTAATAAAGCCCTGTTGGTTTATCTTTATGTTCTGCACCCATAAACGGCGCAAGTCGGATGTCGGTGGTATTGCTTTTTCGTTGTTTGGCTGTGTGAATACGTGCTTGAATCGAAGTGTAGTCAGAAGACTCAGGTGTATCAGCCATACAAGCTCGAATAGGGTTTAAGTCGACATACGCCATGCAGGTGAGGAGTGCTGTTTCATCGAGTAATGCCTGGGATTTAAAGCGTGACTCCCAGAAGCGCCCTGTACAGTTCTCTTCCTGGTTAGCTGCACAGGCGATGAACTGATTTAAGAAGCGCATAAACCAGCTGAGGCTGCTGAGGCGTTTTTTATAGAGAGAAACGCATTCATCAATAAGAGTTCGTTCCGAGGCGCTAAGTTGTTCATGCTTTAACCACTGGGAAATGATGAAAGAAGGTTTACACAATTGTGACCAACGCTGGGCTATCTCGCGATTACAGAGAGAGTCTAGCTGTTGAGGCGCTATTTTAATCACCAAGTGGTAGTGATTAGACATAATGGCATAGGCATAAATATCAATAGCGAACAGCTCAGCGAGAAAGGCAATTCGTTCTACAATCCATTGTCGTCGGTGCTCGTAATCAGCCCCAGATAGAGGATCTTTTCCACAAAGAAAGGCACGGCGCACACAGCGGCAGGTAATGTGGTAGTAAGGCGTGTCATCAATAGAGACGAGTGTTTTTCTGGCTTGAGTCATATTTAGATATGCCTACTTAGTTGGGTTGGAATTAAATAACTAAGATAAAAGCTAAAAAGATATTATTCAAACGCTATAAATATAGATATATGGATTTTAGTGAGATAAGCTATAAAAATCTTGGGTGTCCTGAAAAAAATATGAGAAATGAGCATGGAAGAATTAAAAAACAAGAATACTGAATTTTTGAGCTCAATAGGCATTGAGGTCCCAGGTCACTTGCCTCAGATAGAAAACCTTGATGAGGTGAAGCCTAGAACAGCTCAAGACATCGCTAGTCGTTTAAGTGCAATGGCATATGTCATTGGCTTGGGTTTCGATGCGAAAGGCAAAGAACTTCTTACGCAGTTGAATAAGTTTGATCTGATGTCATATGTAAGTGCGTATGAGGCTGGCTTGCTGAACCAAGAGATCATCGGAGATCAAGACAAAATAAATATGTCCTGGCTAACTGAAAGCGCGCAAGCTCTTGCTTGGTGCATTGGTTTGGTAGACCTAGATCATTTTAAGCACTGTGATGATGACTTGGCTCATAAAATTCCATTTAAAACTGACCCACAAGACTTTATTAAAAAGGCCTGCCTTCGACCAATCGCTGAAATTCAAGAGCAGTCCGATCTTCTATACAGAATGCACTGGTACGCAAGAAATTGCGGTCTCACTGGGCAAGAATGTGAATTAAGCGAGGGTATAGTCTCAGAGCGCCGCAAGGCTATTGATTGGGCATACGGTGTAGAGGAGGATTGGGATGAAGTGCCAATGGATACCTAGCCCTAACAAAGTTGTCAAATTGACAGTTTTTCCGTCGCTTCTTTTTGTGCTAGATAGCACAAACGGGCTCCTCCAAAACTTCAATTTACAACGGCGTTAGGGCTACTAGAGGGTTATATTCATGTATCCAAGAAAAACGGCTCCAAAAGTTGTGAATGGTGTTGTTCAGAAAAGAAAATTCAAAGGGACACCCGCTCCAAAAAATCTTTTGGGTTTAGTCACCATCATCCTATTTCAGAATGGGAGGCGAGTCATCTCATTAGACTTGACCGGGTTCCTCATATAGCTTTCCTAGAATGTTCAAAATGTACTTCAATAATTGCGATGCAATTCCTATTCACAGACTTTTTTAGTAGGTACAGTTCACATTTTACTAATCAAAATTTTATTGCATGCTGTATTTAGTATTGGAGGCATTATGACGTTAAGAGGGATATGCACTCTTTGGGCCATTCTGGGCCTATACGCTTGTGGAGGAGCATCCACCGAACAACAAGATCCAGGCGATACAACAGCCCCAGGCGATACAACAGCCCCAGGGCCTATTATTACACTGAACGGTGAAAATCCTTTTAATGTTAGTTTCAAGTCTACTTACACTGATCCTGGTGCCACTGCGACAGATCCAGAGGATGGAAATATAAGCGTTGTTATAGACAGTGCCGTTGACTCATCACAAGCCGACACGGTATTTATCGTCACATATACGGCTACGGATTCCGATGGAAATGCAAGTGTCGTCACGCGCATAGTAAACATAGGCCCCAACAATCCGCCTGAAATTTCTCTTAATGGCAACTCATCCATTACTCTGCCCCTTAATGGAAACTTCTCGGAAGCAGATGCTGGTGCGCAAGCAACAGATATAGAAGATGGTACTTTAACGGTAACTGTTGACAGTAGCCGGCTGGATGTAACTGAGGCTGGTGAATATATTGTGCGCTACCTAGCCCAGGATGCCGAAGGCCAAACCGTCTCGGTAGAGCGTACTATCGTTATCGAAAGCTCGGTTGTGGCTTCTGGGAACTGTAGTGGAAACGCAATTCCTGTTTTATCTGGCAATGTAGGCCTTGGTACTGAACTAACCGTTACCGTGGCGGCAAAAACTGAAAACAGTGTCGATAATATCTATCATTGGGTCTTTGATGACGGCGATGGGAATCCCGTAGAGTGCGGGCGTTATGCCGATGGACAATGGTGGTTAAGGCACCCTGAAGGTGGCAGTGTTCGGCTGGTATCATTAACACAAACTGGAGGTCTGGCCGTCACCGCTGATGCTGATATAGATGTCGGTAATTACGGCTTATTGGATAGTGGTGCTGGCTTTGGCCGTTTTAATAGCGAACAGGATATTATTCCGGCACTTCCACAAAGTTACCCGGGCATTAATTCTATTAAAGCTATGATTCAACGAGATGAAGCTTCAACATCCGATTGTGGCACCGCACAGATTATCGGTCATTGTGCGGATTCAAGCATGGTGGTGACCATTGTCTCGCAACGGCCCATAACAAACGCTATTCGTCCGAATGTTACCCTACCGAAAATTCAATTGACTCTTGATGACTTTGATATAACACGAATCCCCAATATCGCTGGCATCGACAGCTCTAATGTCAACATGGAGGGCGCTATTCTATACTGGCCTTTCACATCGGAGATTTTCGGAGCCTTTAATAGTGAAGAAGAGTTTACTGGTGAAGGTGGTCGTAACTGGCGTTCTCATGCAATCGGAGAAAATTATGGTGGCTTTATTGCTGGCTCCCTTTACTCACTTATCCGGGCATTTATGTCTGACGAAATAGACTTTCATAACCATCCCGAAACACATGAGCTTGCAGCTCTAGCTACTGTACTTACCTATGGGCTGGACCTATATGCAGTGGAATTTGACGGTACAGACCGTTGGTATTATGGCGCAGGCGCCGGGCAATGGTTAGGTCGTCTTGGACCAATGGCATTTTTGGGTGCTTTAGCCACAGGAGACTTTGGCGTTGAAGCATTAAACAATGTGAGGACGCTTTGTCACA
The DNA here is from genome assembly GCA_965230615.1 of Gammaproteobacteria bacterium. Taxonomy (GTDB): domain Bacteria; phylum Pseudomonadota; class Gammaproteobacteria; order HTCC5015; family HTCC5015. The sequence goes on along the minus strand of OZ246012.1, from coordinate 2,128,739 downwards.
AAGGCGGTAATTTAGCGACACATGAATGTGCACAGGTTAATAAGTTCGGTGACACTGCCATTTACGGTGATGGCGGCGACAACGTACACTGGTTTTTTGCAAACTCATATTGGCAGGAGCTGCTCGATGGCCAATGTTACAGCGGCGCCACCGGAGATTGTTTTGCTGCTGGGCAAAAAACCGCGCGAGATCCCCATGATGAAATTGATGGCCCTCCACATGGCGGCGGTGGGTATCAGAATGTTTCATTCGGTGGGATGTATGACATGGCAACTCTAATGCTCGCAATGCCCGAAATACGCAATGCGGTAAATTACGATCCACTACTGGAATACGTTGATCGCATTCTCAATCACGGCCTGCACATGTCACCGGACAGTTGTGCTCCACCCGACCCAAGGGAAGATCTTGAAAACTGTAAACCCCGAGATTATTGGGAAGTTAATGGAGAGCCGCTCATTGGTTCTACAGGATGTCTTTACTATGGACTGGATGCCGCTATTACCCCTACCTGGGGTGTTGCAGATCGGGAAATTCCCAGCATGTGTATTCCTAATAACAGTGGTACAAACACTGGACAAAACGGAAGATTTCCTATCCAACATGGCTCATCACTAGATGCTGGATGGAATGGAGAGCCAGCTTTGTATACCAACTTAAAATCCATTAGTGATTGGTCGGTTGAGTAAGAAGTACCATCCCATTTCAGGCAAACGAATAGCCAACGTTATTTAACACTGGCTATTCAAGCCCAAAATGAGGACACTGCAATAATAAATTTCATAGCGGAAAAACTATTTGAATTCCCACAAAGGCGTATTCCCAATAATGGGGGGATTACAATAGGTCGGGTAACGAAAGCGTAATTCTATTGATGTGATGTGATATTTCACGAATAATCAATGATTAATATATTGTGCGAGTGTCGAGGATGAACTCAAAACATGGAAAAACGGAGTTTTGTAATGTCTCTAGTAATAGGGAAGTAGGCGCTAGGTTTTAAATATATTAAGGGTTATAAACAGTAATGAGGCAAATTACAGAAAAATAGCCTGCCCGAAAACTTACTCGATAGTAAAGCCAGTATTAAAAAAAGCGGGCCAGTGGCCCGCTTTTCATTTTTCGCGAGTAATCGCAGTTATCGACAGATACTGATTCTATCGATACCACATTCAACCAAATCACCCGCAGTAGCGCCATCAGCACATAAGGCGCGAATTACAACATTTGAGTTTGCAGGAATGTCTGTGCTCACCGACTGCCACTCGGCATTTGAACGACTGTCACCGTTACTGGCAATGGTCGTAAAGTTGCTGCCGCCGTCGAGTGAGACTTCAAGGCTGAAGAAGTCGCCACTGTCATCGCCGGTATCACGTTGGCCATGAAAGAAAGACATTGAAAGTGTTGAAGCGTTAGAGACTGAATAACCCGGTGACTGCACACCACAGGTTCCGCCATCAACATCATCAGTGCCATCTGCCGTGTTAGCTGCGGTAAACACCGCATTTGTACCATCTGCCGCGCCATTAGGCTGAGTCGTTACACCATCGTTAATGACTTCACTTGGCGTGCCACGAATAAATGCACCGGTACTGCACGAGTCATTGAGACGGAACCAACCGCCTGCTGTATTTTCAAAGCTCTCTTCAACGGTGCAGTCATCTCCACTACCTGTAGAAATCACGACATTGCTAATAGTGACTGTATTATTAGCTGCGCCCGCGTCATCATCATTGACAATAACAAAGCCGAGGTTTTGGCCGGTGATAAATTGGCCTACAGGAATACTGAATTGCTGTGGTGCGCCATTGCCTGTATAGCTAAAGTCGCTGATACCGTAGTTTTGGCTGCCGGCTAAGCGAAAAGTGCTATCGCTGCTAGGGCTGTTATTGTCGTCGAAACCAAACCCTTGAATTTCCGCATTACCTGTTGCGCTGAACTCAAAATTAACAACGGTCTCAGGCTCGAGTGCAAAATCGAAATCCGTAATGCGCCACTCGTTACCGCTCAAGGTCATGGTACAGCCGTTAGCAGAAACCTGAGCACTGCCTGGCGAGCTGCCAGAGTAGTCACGAGTACCATTTAAATTTAGCGCGCCCGGTACACAATCAGGTGCAGGGGTAGGGTCCGGTGTATTAGCATCAAAGTCAGTTTGCACCAGCAAATTAGGTGAGCCATTGGCATTCGAAATCTTATTGCTTGCAGCGGCTGATTCTATGATGTTTTCAACCTCTGCTGGTGAGGCTGAGGGGCGGGATTGTAAAACCAAGGCTGCCACACCGGCAACATGAGGAGAGGCCATGGACGTTCCGCTCAAGTTGGTAAATCCGCCATTATTAGCTGTTGAGCGTATACCTGATCCCGGTGCGAAGATATCGACGCACGATCCAAAATTAGAGAAACCTGAGCGGTTATCGTTGCGCGGCACAGAAGAGGCAACCGTTAGCGCGTTAGGTGCTCGGCTCGGTGATCCGCCACAGGCATCACTATTATCATTGCCCGCAGCAACAACAACAGTCACACCGGCATTAATAGCATCTTGCACTGCTTGGTCGAGGGCTCTTGAAGCACCGCCGCCCAGACTCATATTAGCCACACTAGGCCCGCTGGCGTTTTGTGCAATAAAGTCAAGGCCAGCAATAATGCCTGAGGTGGCGCCACTGCCGTTACAACCCAGTACTCGAATTGGAATTAAGTTGACGTTTTTTGCCACGCCATAGGTTTCACTACCGACGGTACCTGCGACGTGAGTGCCATGACCTTGGCAGTCTTCAGTGCCTCTACCGTCCCTAATGGCAGTAAAGCCACGAGAAGCATCTACACGGCCGTTAAAATTAGAGTGAGAAGCGAGAATGCCAGTGTCTAGAATATAGGCATCCACACCCGAACCATCCAAGTTAAATTCGTATTCACCATTTAAGGGAAGGTTAGCTTGGTCAATTCGGTCGAGACCCGCAGTCGCATTACGTTGTATTGCATTGATACTCATGATTTGATCGGCTTCGATGTAATCGATATTGTCATCAAGCAACATTTTTTCCATTGAACGTTTGTCCATCTTGCTTGCAAAGCCCGAAATAGCACCGGAATAGTAGTGCTTAATTTCAGCGCCATATGACCGCGATATTTCTTGTGTTTTACTCAGCACAGCTTGGCGTTGATAACTTCTAACGGTAGCGGTACTCATGCTCGATACAGACTTTTGAGCAAGGCTAGACATTCTTTTTTTAATAGATTCATTTTTGTAGACGACGATGTATTGGCCTTCAATCACAGTACTAGATGGTGCGGGAATATACTTGTGAAGCCTTTTACTGTTCGGTCCAGCCAATGCTGTAGTGGCTATTGATATCGATACTAGCAATAAAAGACTCTTGGTCAGTTGATCCCAGATTGTTTTTATCTTCATTTCTTTTCTCCGATAGTTCACCCAAAGAGAATTAATTTGATTATTAAACAAAATAAAAAAAAGCTTACTAAGAGCATCTCAACTTTTTTCTTATATCAGAAGGTGTGCTCCCGTTTTTGCTCAATAAGCAACTAAACATAAATCTACTTAGACTTAATTTTTTAAGGGCTGGATTATCAACTGAAAGTGATTTTATAAATGTCGTTTACGTCTCAATTTCAGAATTTGAAATTAAACGCAATATAATGAACATGCGCAGATAAAAACTTCGTCGCGATCGTGAAGGTGTCTTTTTTTTGCTTTTATATTTAGATAAAAGTAGAGATATGTTTGTCAGAAAACTATGTGATTGATGTCAATGCCAAAGAGATCCATTTAAGCCAAAATGATGGTTGTTTATTGGCGGTCACCATGTTCATGTGAGGTGCCTTACTATGTTGAAAAACTAAAATGTCAAAAAGTCTTTGTGGTTTTACTTATTAAAGATTTAAGGTTGCTGCAGAGTTATCATTAAATATAAATCAATCGGAGGCAAGGTGTTAAATTGATGTCTAGGGGTATCTGCTATAAGCGATAATACTTGATAAAGAACTCAAGTATGCCTCTCGTTGGTATACTAGTGTATAGCTTACTTGCGAGTTTCTTGCACTAATGACGAACATTAATCTATGACTATTGGTTAGCAATATGAACTATGCAAAAAACTCAAAAGGCCGGCTTCCCGTCGCTTGAGTTAAGCCTTATGCATAATTAAAATTGTTTGGTGGCATGACATTAAGAATATATTGAGAAAGAGTAGCGAAAGATAATGTTTTATGCGACGCAGTATTCTCTTACTAATATGTCTGGCAAGGAATCTCCATTAGCATATTATTCTGGAAATGATTCTCATAATTACTGCGTTTATAGTAATTTAAAAAAGCCAAAGACTATCCATATCAATATAAAAAGTTGGGTGAGAAACTTATGATTAATACAAAGCTTAGAAAAAAGGTTGGCGCTATGTTATGCCTAATAAAATACAAAACTATGTGTAAAAATTTGCTTGTGTTTGTGCTCTTGCTGGCTTCTGCTAAAAATATTCTAGCAATAGAAATACATGAGGTTTCAATAGAGATAGAAACGCCTAATCCGTGTTACATGATGCTTATATCAGACATCTATACTAACGATAAGAAATCGGTGGTCGTTGCTCAAGTCATCCCGCCACCTGAGGGTACAGGGTGTATCGCTATGATCGGGCAAGCCAAAGCCAAATTAAATCTGGCAACGAAGTTGCCTGATGATATTTTGTTCGTTGTTCTTGGGAGGAACTGGTGCTGGGAAACGACATCAGGAGAACCAGGTGACTATATCTCACCACGTTCGGCTGAAGAGTTAAGTAAGCTGGTTGGCGAATTATCTAAGGTGTTTAGCCAGGAAATTCCCCAAAGCCTTTTGCCTCCAGAAGCCAGGCAGTGGAATTCATGCGAAATAAAAAAGTAAGAGTAATATAAATACCCTTCTTTCTAGTAAAGGTGTAGAGTGACACGATCTAAAAGAATACTGCTTATAATTCATAAATAGAGAATAAGTGGAAGCAGATCAAAGATAAGACAAGGTTGCTTGTTTTAGCCTAAGGTACTATATAAGCTTTATGCAAAAAAGCGCAAAGAATGTTAATAAGAAACTAAGACAAGGCCTGCTTCGCACCTTGGTTGCAGCGATTTCGCTGTCAACTTTCTTTCTGGGATTGTTTTCATTGACCAAAATTGTTGAGGTTTATAATGCGCGGGACTTCAAGTCGTATAATACGGTCGTAAAGCGTTCTGGATTTAGACATAGAAGGGATTTTGATAGGAATGTGCTTGAAATAGATATTATTGTGGTAATAGGGCCTGAAAACCAAGCACTTACAATTAAAGATATTTACCCAGGAGATTTTGTTATAACGGGTAATAATGGGCGCTATCATAGCCAAAGATCGATTGTGGAGTCTTTGCATCCAGGCGATGAGGTAACCGTTTATTGTAGCGATGAATATGTAAAGTGCTATCTCAGACAAGGAAGCTATACTGCGCCTTTTACAGTAATTTTTTCTTCGTTGGTTTGGTGGCTAGGGTTTATCTATTTTTGCTCAAAAAGTTCTAGATTTCGAGACAAATGATAGCCTTCTCCAGAAATAACAGTGTCGTTCAGCGTGGAAAAAATATAAAATAAGGAGAAGCAGCTGTAATTATTTTTTAGAAGGCGTGCCGCTTGCGCATAAATTTAGTGCGCTACCATACATAAGACAAGCAATGTATAAGCGCTTGCCAGAAAGCCGCGTTTTATGAATATTCATCGTTATTTGGATTTATTGCTAAGCAATGGCAGTTGCAGGTATAAATATTGATTGATAAAGACTTATTCTACGAGAGCCAATAGAAATGAAATATATTGTATGCTTATTTTTTGTAAACAGTATAACACTCGCTGTAGCCGGAACTGTGGAGTAACTGATAAAAAGCTTTTTTTCACCTGAATAGGTAGTGGGCCATTTTATGGGAGTCAACTTAACCAATAAGCATACCGCTACCATTCGAATTGATGGTCGTGATGTGGCGCAAGCAATAATTGGAAAGAATGGCAAGGAGAGTTTCATGTGAGAACAGCTGAGTACGCAGATATAAAAGATATAAAGATCTTTTGAATTTTTTGATAACTCAATATTAACTATCATTTTGCATGATGATAGCGAGTTTATACTTTATGTTTCAAACGATGGTGATGGCGACCTTCCTTTTATTGCTGAGTTAATGTCTCTGTGGAAAGAAGCCAAGAAATCTTCAGCGTAATAATTGATATTAGTATTTGATGTTGCTGAGTTTAAAGAGATTAAATGAAAATGAGTTATCCAAAGTTCTATATCAGATTGAAAGCCTTATTATTTGACTCTGTTATTTTATCAGTGTCTCTGATCGGTATCATCTTAATGTCAAGTAATATTGATTTTGCTAATAATGTCTATAAGGTTTTTTTTATATTGTTGCCTGTTTTGAGTATAGAGCCTTTGTTTACAGCTTTTACAGGCGGCAGCCTTGGGCATCATTATGCGGGTTTGAAAATTATTAATGCAGAGAAAGGTGGTAATTTAAGCTTAATTCGATCTTATATCCGGATTTTTATTAAGTTACCGTTAAGCTTATATTCTTTTATTTCAATTTTGCTGACTAAGAGACATCAGGCGATTCATGATTTAGTGTCAGGGTCTGTTGTTGTATTTAAAAAAGAGCATGGTGTTCCCGAGAATCATAAGTTAAAAGAGAGAAAAACGCTTTATACTAACGATAAACCGACAAAAATTAGACGGTTTGTTGTTGCTAGCGCATACTTTATAATATTCCTTTTTGTTGATAGCCTGTTGATTAACGTCTATATTTCTGGCAAGTGCTTAGAGTTTGGTGTCTGCTCTGATGAGGATTTGTTTTATGGGTTGTTAAATACAGGTATCTTGCTAGTGGCTTTTTTATTTTTTTACATTTTAGGATTTCTTTGTAAATTGCCAGGGGCTATATATAAACAACAAGATTCATAAAAAAATATAGGGTAAGGTTTTATGGGGAGGTGAGAAATATTGCTTGTTTTCTTTCTTGTAGGGCTGTTTTCAGTGGTGAATAAATGAGCCTGTTCAAAAAATTTTTAGTCATATTGATTTTTTCTATGCCTGTAAAATATGCCTTGTCTGCAGAGTGTTGTGCTGAAGAATTCTTTATAAATATAGCGTATAAGAATCTGCCGCTACATGAAATGCTATTCCTTGAGGAAGAAGCGTTTAAACAACTTCAGAAATTCGCAACTGAAAACAACAATCTTTTAAATAAATTGGTTGCGACTGAGTATGGCCAGTTAGCGCTTCGCATAAACGATATTTTGCCTTTAGATAATAAAGAAGTTTTAAATATCGTAGAATCAATAAGAACTCATCAGGCCGTCATCAGCAGACTAAAGAAAACAGCTACTGGCAGAATGGTGTTACAAGTCGAGGGCGGTTTACTTGAGTTTTATACTTTGCCTAAAAAGCAGGGTGGTCATTTAGGTATTATTAATAGCTATTGGGCGCAGCGGCATAAGTCTATATTCTTTGATATTGCCGATAGTGGTGCAATCGCTGCACGCAAGCAAGACCTAGGTTTTATTGCGCTTTATGATAATGATTTACTGAAAAAAGATAAACAATTTGGCCAAGAGCAAAATAGCCGACTTATATTATCTGCTGTAAATAATAGCAGTTTTGCTGCGCAACCCAATGGACGATATTTAGCTCGTTGGGCCGATAAAAAGCCCGATTATAAGATTGAGTTTGTCTGGAATGGTGAGGTGTTTGTGCAACAGAAAAGAGCGCTTTAGCAATGACGCTTTTGTTACGTATTTTGAGAAAATGGCGTTGGAATACCCAGAGAAAAAAATTGACTTTATCAGAGCTGTCGCTGAAGATGATTTAGTCGCGCTACATACTCACCAAACATGGCCAGGTAGTGATGAATATGTCACGATGGACTTCTTTAGATTTGATGAGCGTGGCAAAATTATTGAGCATTGGGATTCTATTCAAGCGATGCCAACAGAGACTGCAAATGGTAATACAATGTATTAATGTCGATATTGCTATGAGAGGTAATTCAATAGCTTTTTGTCAAATGATTATATAAGTCAGGTTGTCACCTAAGGTAAGCGAATGCAAGCAGATGCTATATATTATTACCAAAAGAGTCGCAAGCAGCGATCAATCACCTTTATCAATATGGCTGTGGCCTGCTTGGTTTATATTGCGGGGCTTTATGCCTACGAGTACTATACTGATAAACCTGTTTCAGAAAACTTTAAGCTGATTTATATAAGCGCTTTTTCAATATCGAGTATCATATTATTTTATGTGGCCTGGTGGCATAGAAAAAACCCAGCTACTTATGAAGCTATCATAACCACCGACAGATTTTTTGTGCATTATCCTGGCTCACAGCAGTGGTCGTTTGATATTAAAGTTGCTGATATAAAGCGATTTGAAAATCGAAATACGCTTTCTCATGCTGGTCGCGGTATTGGCGAAAGTGGCGTCGTGCTTAAAGATGGCCGCTTTTATGAGATTTGTATGAATTATGGTAGTAATATAAATGAGATGTATGCTGCTGTAAAAACAGTCAGGCCTGACATTACTTTTCCTAAAAGGGTGAATAAAAAGGTCGAAGGCTTATTAAGTAAAGACTACGATGATTAAGTGTAAAATCATTTCGGTAGCTCATTGCGATCAGTTATGCTCAATCATTTTTCTTAGTGCTTTCGCCAAAGGGTCTTAGCATGAAGCTAGCCATCGATGTGCAATACAGTAGCGAAACTGCATTTGTTGCAGCAGTTGCTTTTGATAACTGGCATGCTGCTATGCCCACAGCAGAATATACTTGCGTTATGCAGGGTATTGCTGATTATGAGCCGGGCAACTTTTACAAACGAGAGTTGCCTTGCATTTTGCAGTTATTAGATCAGTATCAATTATCACCGAAAACGATTGTTGTTGATGGCTATGTTTTTCTAGATGGCCAGCAGAAGCCTGGCTTAGGTAAGCATTTATATGATGCGCTATCTGCTAAGGTTGAGGTGATTGGTGTAGCTAAACAGGCTTTTGCGGGTATCGCCAATGAATATGCGCTGTTGCGTGGTCAGAGCAGTAAACCACTGTATATTACAACAATAAATGATTTGGACGATGCCAAAGCCTATATAACACAAATGTATGGCGAGCATCGAATGCCAATACTGTTAAAAAGGGTTGATCAACTCTGTCGAGAAATGGCTAAACAGTTATAGCTCTAATATAGGGTATGGGGCGTCTAGATGGTAGGTTTAAGCTCTGATTCGCTATAGCATAAAAAAAACCCGGTCAAAAACCGGGTTTAATAGTGTGTGGGGTTAAATCGCCTTCTGCTTTTTTATATGTTGCTTCCATGTATATTGTTGGCTGTCTCTCCCCTTAAAGGTGTGTGAGGTTTGAGGTAAGAAGAGAGAAAGCCAACTAGGGATACTTTCGTTATGTCTCCTATAGTGTTTGCAAGTACAGCAATACGTTGTTTTGATTGCTGCCATTCACATAAGCATTTCTAGCCGCAGCAGCATCGCCACCATGTGCGCGTATCGCTTCGTCGCGATTGGCAGCACGACCATCATGTAACCAACGGCTATCAGAATTCACGCGCTCACGTAAACGAGTGCCCCAAAGTGGTGGCGTACGCCATTCGCTGGCCGTCGCATTGCCTTCGCCTGTAGCAGAAGCCAGGTCTGGTCCCATATCATGCAGTCGCATATCGGTAAATGGGCGAATAGTGATATTGCGGAACTGTGGTATCACCGAGCCACTGCCGGTTTGCATCTGTGGAATATGACAGCCGTCACAGCCATAGTCATTGAAAGCCGTTTCGCCAGCAGTAACATCCGATTGAGTGATAGTTTGAGTATCAGGTACTCGTAATGCTGTGTTGAATCGTTGATTCGCTTGTGCGGTTGGATGGCGTCGAATCGGCACACCCAGTGTACGGATATACGTTACGATATTATCAACAAAGGTGCTTGAGACTTCGTTTTCTTGTACACCCATATCATTACTGAACGCTTTGAGTACTTGGTCACGAATGGTCGGTTCAGTCGCTTTCCAGCCATAACGGCCACTACCAGCTTTACCACCGAAGCCATTAAACGTCGCATCATCAACCGCTTCGAGTAGTCCTAAGCCTACTAACTGTGGTGCCACACGTAAGTCGCTAGTGCCTGCGTTAATAAAGCCTTGACGCTCAGCGATACCTACACCTGGAGGTGCGCCAGCGCCGAGTTCAAAGTGACAGTTAATACACGCGTCTTCAGCAGCACCAGAATCAGCGCCGGTTGCTGTACCACCGCCGTTACCTCTCAAGTTACCCCCTAAGAAACTAACTCGGAACAACTCACGACCTTGAGTGAATAAGTCTAAGTTAGTCACATCAATACCGTGGAAGGCTTGTGAGAGCTCTTTACCAACTGTGCCATGTGCAAAGTTTGTGGTTGGGCCAGCTGAGAAATAACGGGCATCATCGCGTTCGAATGTGATACCACCTGTATCCGGTATATAGCGAATAATATCAGAGTAGTATTGTGGGAAATTACCATTGAGTTCACGGCGTGGGGTAAACTCAAGTGTCAAAACGCCATTGTTATTGATCGGCATATCATTAATCATAAAGAATAATGAATTTACTTGGTTGCCTGCATTGTCATCAGCTGGGCCATTCAGGCTGCCTTTATTCATAAAGCCGCCACTGGTGTACTGTGGTGGGTCAGCAAAACCATTGTTAACGATATGGTCGTAAGTGAAGTTAACCATGCTCAATGGTGTTTCTGAATGGACTTGCACTTCGAGGGAATTGCCATTTTCAATCAAACGGATTTCGTATGCTGAACGTTCTGCGTATTCATCAATAAAGTCATCATGTAGCGCATCAGATTCATGGCGCAGTCTAAACCGTTCTGCAAATACTGTTGTCACAGTGCTGCCGTTGACGGTAATCAAGCCGCCACCGTCATTACTGCTTGAGCCAGGTGGTGGCGGAGGCGGCGGTGATCCAGGTGGGGGCGGCGGAGGAGGTGGAGGCGGCGAACCTGAACTACCGTCTATACATGGGCTGTCAATACATTGGCCACCAGATTGAAAAGTAACATCGCCAGAAGCCAGGCATTGGCCTGTCTCGTTATCTTGAATTTGAGTACTGATGGAATATTGTGTGCCAACACTTAAACCACTTACCTGGCGTTCCCAGTAACCATTGACCAGCTGTGCTTGTGAACATTGGTTATTCAAGCATAGGTTGCTGAAGTTGGCGGTAAATGGCTTATCAATATGCCGTATTAACCCTGTTGAGTTGTTGACGAAATCCAGGCAGAACTCTGGGTTACTACCAGATGGCGGCGGTGGTGGTGGCGGTGGCGGTGGCGGTGGCGGTGGCGGTGGCGGTGGTGGCGGTGGCGGTGGCGGTGGCGGTGGCGGCGGTGGCGGTGGTGGTGGTGGAGAGCCACTATTACTAAAGGTTACCGTATCAATATTGGCTGCAGTATCTCCGCCACCTAAGTTAATGATTTGCACTGTGGCATTTGCAGGAATACTGATGGATGCCGAGGTGTCAGAATAATTACCTGTCCAGGCGCCTGTTGATGTAAAACTAATACTACCTACATTACTGCCATTAACAGTGACCGATAGTGATCCTGTCAATTCTGAAGCAAAGCGCATAGCAATGGTATCAGAGGCGGGTACATTGCTGAATTCTATACCTGAGTTAACCGTATTCAGAAATGCAACACCTTGTCCGCCAGAGGCAGCACCATCGTTATAAATAGAAGCATTACCTAAAGTCTGACCAGACTCTGCTTCTATAGCGTTACCTAAACCGGGCAAGACCGATAGTAGGCAGATCGCATAGAGATTATTTAACCTAAGTTTAAAAATGTTCATTGTTCCTCCTCCACGTGTATTTAGCTTTAGTCGCTATATGAGGGGAATTAATACAGTTTCATTTTAGGCTCAACCGCAGCTGCTTTAATTGGCCAGCTCTCCAAAAAATCATCATGTGCTTTGTTTATAAGGCCATTGGCTTAATCACAAAGTTGTTCGCTATTAAGTAAGCATTGATTAGCTATATTAATAGCATTCCCTCACCCCAACTCATTACGACTAAAACTTCCTCATCAAAAATCCATGAGCGCCTATGTTGGAATGTTTATAAACGAATAACAACGATGGTGTTTTTCTGCACTTACGCATAGTTGCAGGGGTTATTTTTAGCTTGTTGCTGGGTTTTTTTAGGATATGACCAGGATAAGCTTCGGACCTAGTTGATAAAGTTAAGAGAATCCATTTTTAAGTGTACTTAATTGCAGGCATTATCCTTTGGTCTCAGCAATAGTAGGATTCTCTGCAGCTAGTAACTATCCTAGCAGCATTAAATTGCTATCTTCGATCTAATAATTGAGTGACCGTTTGGCTACTGCTGAGGCTTTTATTCAGCGGATAAGTGATTTTGTGCCGCCCTATAGCGCCTATACTCATCCTTATCGAATAATGGCTGCCTCTATGATTTTTGATAAGCTGTCATGTCTTGTTTGCTAAGAAGTGCAGAGAAACTTTGTGATTGACTCAGGAATGAGGTTAAGTGCTTATTAGTAATATGTCACTAGTATAATTACGTGTTATTATAAAGCAATACGATTAGTCATTGATAGCAGCCTATATTAACATCATCCAATGAGTAAAAGGTGAGTGATGATCCCTAAAAATGCGACATTAAGAATCGCCAGACCAACCGATAACTTGGCAGACATCACACAAATGTACACGGCAGGCTTAGGCTTTGAGCTACTTGCCAGCTTTGTGGGGCATAATGGTTTTGATGGTGCCATTATAGGGCATCAGCATCATCCCTATCATTTGGAGTTCACTCATCATCAGGGTACAACAGTCGGGCGTGCTCCCAGCCAAGATAACTTATTGGTTTTTTATATTGCTGATCAATCGCAATGGCAAGCTGCTTGTCAACGTTTGCTTGAGGCAGGCTTTGCTGAAGTCGCAGCGTATAATGATTTTTGGGATGAGTCCGGCAGGACCTTTGAAGACCTTGATGGATATCGAGTGGTTATACATTGTTCGGAGTGGCATCTATAGTCAGTTTTTGGAAACAGACTGTTCTAAAGAGCGTTATAGTTTTGTTTTAAATCCAGGCTATAAGTAAAACGCTTATCTTATAAATACTGTATTTTGAATGCGGTATCGCTAAAGTAATAAACGTTCAATTATTTTAAGATATTAATTTTTATATTTTTATAAAAATTAATATCTTTTTTTCTGCTTGAGAAAATAAGCGATTTCCGTTGAATTAGTCTATAAAACAAATGGTTTTTCAGGTTTGTTGCTTGTTGTTAGTCAAGACTTAAACAACTTTTGTTTTTATATTGAAGGCTGTTAACAAATAATAAATTTTTATTTAGCGAATGTTGTGATACCTTTGTCTAAGATGAGTCAGATGAAGTGATATTTTGCAGTGTGTGTTTTGCGATAAAGCATACTCTGTTATCGATAGAAGCTTTTTGTCTGCTTGTCTTATCGTAAGTGGACTTGCTCGGTGCAAAAAAAATACAAATTAAGTATTGAGTAGGTCCGGAGTCCTGATGTTATTTTTCAAAGTGCACGTTCAGCGTGAGGTGTTGGCATGTCTGTGTGGAAAATAACGCTTGTATTAATTGAAATGGAGTTAATAATGTTTGTTAGAAAAAATATTTTTTATTACTTGCTAGTAGTTGTGATTTTGGGAATAAGTACTATTAAAGTGGCTGGTGCTGAAACGGGCAATGAGATCATTGTGAAATTTAAGCCAGGTGTTGATACAGCACAGGCTTATTCAATCCTGCAAAAACATCAAGGCGAAGTGCTAAAGTATATTCAAGCACTCAATATGTATGTGGTTAAATTGCCTGAAAACAGTACAGAGTCGCTGGCCGAGACCTTAGTACATATTGCTAATGATCCTAGCTGTGAATATGCAGAGGAAGATTTGGCAACCGGGCAAGGCGGTTTAGTGCCGAATGATACCTTTATCGGTTCGCAGTGGCATCACAACTCAGGTGCGATCAATAGTATTGATGCCTGGGATGTTACGCGCGGTTCTTCAGAGGTGACTATTGCTGTCTTAGATTCAGGTATATTGCCGAATCATCCAGAGTTTACCGGTCAGCGCTTCTTGCAGGGTTTTGATTTTGTTAATGAAGATAATGATCCATTAGATGATTTGAATCATGGTTTTTTTGTGACTGCACTATTAAGTGGCAATGCCGATAATAGCTTTGGTGGCGCTGGGGTAGATCATGCAGCAACTATTTTGCCGGTTAAAGTTATTAACCAAAATAATAGTGGCACAACAGCGGATTTAGTGGAAGCGATTACTTTTTCAGCTGAGCAGGGCGCTGATATCATTAGCATGAGTTTGATTAACTATCCTGGTGCACAATCTTTGATCGATGCTATGCAATTCGCACGTAATGAGGGAGTGATCTTGATAGCGTGTGCCGGTAATGGTGGTATTGGTAATGCAGACGTGAGTTTTCCTGGTGCATCATCGCTGACGATGTCAATTGGTGCCACAACATCAAGCAATGTGCGAGCTGGTTTTTCAGGTACCGGTGCTAATCTGGACTTTGTTGCACCGGGTAGTGGTTTGATTGTTAGTACATTCAATAACAATAATACAACCACTTCTTTTGGTGGTTGTTCTGCCGCGACACCTGTGACGGCTGGTGTTGTGGGTTTGATGAAAGCGGTAAACCCTGCTTTGACACATGATGAAGTGCGTAGCATTCTAGTGGCGACTGCACGAGACCAAGTGGGTAACCCTTCAGAAGATACAGTGGGCCGTGATAACTTTTATGGGCATGGTTTGATTGATGCTAAAGCCGCTGTGGACGAAGCTTTGGCTCAGGCGCAAATTTTAACTGTAGTTGATGATAGCGTGAGTGTAGCGATCGATAGCGGTCTTAATACACTGGATGTATTAGCAAACGATAATGGTGTTGATCTAGCCATTACTGCTGTTACACAAGGTGCTGGCACGGTTGCTATTAGTACCGATGGTTTGAGTCTCGAGTATACAACACCTGCTGATACCAGCTTAACAGCAGATAGTTTTACCTATACCGTTACTGATGCTAGTGGTCAAATTGCCGTTGCTACAGTGAATGTGTCCTTATTGAATGCCTCCGAGCCAGTCAGTGTTGAGGCCGAGTCGGCAGTGATTTTAGGTACAGCTTCGGTCTATGCTGATGCGGTAGCGTCTAATGGACAAGGTGTGGCTTTTATTAGCACTGAGGGTGCTGGCTTTAGACTGGAAAATGTACCTGCTGCGAATACAGTCACGTTTCACTATGCCTCGCAAGCATCAGGTGGTTTATCGGTGTTTGTGAATGGTCAGGATGTGGGTAATGTTAATTTCAATGGTAATGGTGTCTGGACGGGTAGCTATACCAGCGTTGACCTCTCTATTGCGATTCCTGAGGATGCAACATTCGAAATCATTTTCCAAAATGGTGATGCTGCCATGAATATAGATCGCCTGGTTTTCTCAAATAATACACCACCGCCACCACCACCTCCCGGTGAAGGCGAGTTTGGGTTTGAGTTTATCAGTGATACATCAGCGATATTGTTTCATGTTGACCAAGGCTGGACAGCAAGCTTTAACTTTCTGTGTTTGAACGGTGACTGCCGTTCGGGTACTCGCCAAAACGGCCGCTTTGAGCGTGTTGTAACAGGCTTGTCTCTGGGTGCGAGTTATCAGATTGAGTTTAAAGTACAAGATAATGCCATTAGCCAATGTTTAACTGGCGAGCTGCCGATTGTATTTGATCAGAATGGGGCAACAATCGATAGCCCTTGTGCTGAATAACATTATTTTGACGGACAATAATACATTATAATTAAGACTTAATATTGAGCCAGGTATGCATGTATACCTGGCTTTTATTATTTGCCTCCAGCAAGCCGATACTTAGCCTGCGTTGTCTGGCCAATATTCAAAAGCGTAGCAATATCGTTTATTATCCATTGTGCCTATTTTAAGTTGATAGGTTCCATCGCTTGGCTAAATAAAGGGGGGGAGGGAATGTCAACATTGAGAGTCTTGATATTGCTTGTACTGTTTTCACCATTTTCATTCGCAAATGGTCAGGGTGCATTGTTATACGCGGCTGAGAAAGGGGATACACGTCAAGTCAGCAAACTGCTGGGTAAAGGTATTAATGTCGATGCCCAGAATGAACGACAAGAGTCAGCATTATATATCGCGGCTAATCGCGGCCATATTGATATTGTAAAGCGCTTGCTCAGCAAAGGGGCTGATATTGAAAAAACGTCTGCAAAAAATTGGTCACCATTACAGGCAGCAGTACTCAGTGGTCATACCGAAGTGGTTGTATTTTTATTAAAAAAGGGTGCTAATCCGCAAAAACGTTTTAAAGAAGACTGGACTATGTTGATGATGTCGGCTCGACTGGGCAATATAGATATTGTCAAAGCGTTGGTGAAGCACGGGGCTGATGTAAATGCCCGTACAAAAACCGGTATTTCAGCGTTGATGGAGGCGGCTAATTTTGCGCATAACGATGTCGTTAAATATCTGCTGCGTAAAAAAGCGGCAACTGAATACCAGAATAGTTTTGGTTTAACTGCCTTGATGTCAGCAACTGCACGTGGACATGTTGAAACCGTTAAAATCTTATTAGCGCACCGTGCTAATCCAGGTATACAAACGGCGAAAGGTGTCACTGCGCTGGAAATTGCCCGCTTAAATAACTCAATACCATTAATAAAAATGTTGGAAGCCGTAACCCCCCAAAACTTGCCAAAGCCAGCGCCAGTCAATACCACTGCAGAGCAAAAACAGCAAAATATTCGTATTCCTTTACCGGGTATGGAAGGTAAGGTAATTGAGGGAATTGATATTATTCCCCGTGATGATCCGCGTTATAAGCAGTTATTTAAAGATAATGAATAAGGTGATAAACCTTATTGCTTAAAGTTGCCGGATAAAACTATTCGATAAAAAAAGGCCCGCTATAGGCGGGCCTTTTTAATATACAGACTTTAAGTGAGCTGGATTTGCATTAAAGAATGCAAACCCAGTCACTGGTTTTATTTATATGATACTCAGCATGCTAGAGCGACATTAAGTAACGAATCAAAGCTGTCCTCTGTGAAGAAGATAAGCCAAGGTAATTACTGCGAGCCGCGGCTGCTTCGCCACCATGCCAGCGAATAGCTTCGTCGCGTGTTGCTGCACGACCATCATGCATGAACGCGGTGCGCGTTAGGTTACGCTCGAAGTCTTCGGCATTGTTAAAGGCACCGGTGTTTTCAGCAACATGTTCGAGCAAACGTGTACCCCACAATGGCGGTGTACGCCACTCGGTTGCTGTCGCATTACCCTCTGGTAAGCCAGCCAGATCAGAACCCATATCATGTAGATTCAAGTCGGTAAACGGTTGAATCGTTTGATTGCGGAACTGAGGATAAGGGTGAGTATTACCTGTGGTGATAGATGGTATATGGCAATCAGCACAACCGACCGAGCGGAATAAATCTTCGCCTTGTTCGATTTGTGGGTCGCTGAGTGTATGTGGATCCTGTTGCATCAATCCAAGCGCATGTGACCATTGCACGTCAGGATGTTGTCTGACTGGTATGGCCAAGCCGCGGATATAAGATTCAACCACATCCAACTCACGCTGGTTAGCTGAGTTATTGTTGTCTGCCAGTGCTTGCGCTTCCACGTTAGCAGGTGTCAGGTCATGTGTTGGGAACAGTGGGTTAGTAACACCCATATCATTGCGATAGGCTTTAGCCACCTGTTCGCGGATAGATCTGGCGCTGGCTTTCCAGCCAAAACGGCCGATACCACCGTTCACATTATGTACTCGACCACCGCCTGGACCACCGGCAAAGCTTTGGATGGTGCTATCACTAATCGCTTCCAATAAGCCTAGGCCTGGTAACTGTGGCGCCATGCGTACACCAATATTGCTTGGTGTACCGTAGGCGGCATTACCCACTGAGTAGACCGGACGCGTGGTGCCATGCGGGCCTGACGCTGTTGTCAGTGCCTGCAACGTACCTTCTACCGGTACACCTGATAGCGCATCTTGATCGACTGTGCTGCCATAATCTGGATGCGGTACATTCGGGTTATCGTCAGCGGCTACCTTGATTACCATACCAACACTATCGCTGCCACCAATCGTTGGCGGTTGGCCACGAGATGCGTTGATATGACAGAAGACACAGGCCTCTGCAGTATAGAGTGGGCCACCTTTACCGCCTTCTGTAGCAACAAAGTCAGCACGGAACAAGCGACGGCCCTGTAAGAACTCATGCAGT
The DNA here is from genome assembly GCA_965230615.1 of Gammaproteobacteria bacterium. GTDB lineage: Bacteria > Pseudomonadota > Gammaproteobacteria > HTCC5015 > HTCC5015. The sequence goes on along the minus strand of OZ246012.1, from coordinate 2,110,377 downwards.
TGTACACGGCCGATATTCACAAACTCTTGTGAGTACTGTAAACCAGGTCCACTATTAGGATTAGACGAGGCAAAGCCACCTGTATAATAACGGAAGTCAGGTGCGCCATTATGGTAGGTTGGATCCTCATACTTCCAGCCTAAGCCACCTTGACCGGCACGTACACGGATCAGGCTTGAATAGTAAGGGCTGGTTGTATATTCATAAGTAAACAAACTTTTGTTCGCACGTAAACTACCCCAGTTGTCACCAACAGTGTACTCATGGAATGAACCATTAAAACCATTACACTGATGCGTGTAGTTCGGTGGATCACAACCACCAGCACAAGAACCGACATCGATATTGTAGTTACAGTTGGTGACGCCCGGTTTACCTTGGTTGGTAAAGGTTTGGATAGTTAAGCCGCTTGGTCTATCAATTAAGCGCGCTGTGTAATAGGCCAAGCCATCGGCATATTCTGGCACATAAATATCATGTGCAATGCCTTGATCCATTAACTTGTTAGACTCATGACGGAAACGCAAACGGATGGCAAACTCAGTCACAAACGTACCATTGCCAGACGATGGACCTGATGGTGGTGCCGGTGGTGGCTCGATAATACCAATGGGAGGTTCAGCTGGTGGCGGTGGCGGTGGTGGCGGTGTTTCAACAAAGTTCACTTCCACATTACTGAAAGTGGCTGTTGTTAAAGCGCCATTGGAATGGCTGGTCGTCGCTAAACCAACAAACAGATTTTGTGCCGTATCAAACTGAGCACTGCCAACTTCATTCCAGTTCACACCATCGTTAGAGCTATAACCGGTTAACGTCACACCTGCTCTTACGACGCGTACCCATAGCGGTGCATTACCGCCAGTGCTTTGTTGTTGACTGTTGCCGCCAGTGGCATCGCGATATTGAAAGCTTGCACCGTTGCCCGGTGTCACAACCATCATGGCATGTTTCGAGTTGCCATTTAAGCTTTCTCTTACCATAACACCCGCTTTGGCCCAAGGGTCGGTGTTGTTCAGGCTATTAACTTGCGCAATCACCTCAACACCATCAGACCATGATCGATATACGAAGTGGAAATTATCCGACGCACTCCAGATATCGTCACCGTTGGCTTGTACTGTAAAAGTGCCATTGCTATAGCTGGCATCACCTGGTGTCGGGTTGCCGACATCCGTGCTTTGCCAAGGGCTAGGCAATCCGCCCGGTGGTGGCGGTGGTGGTGGCGGTGGTGGCGGTGGCGGTGGTGGCGGTGGTGGCGGTGGTGGCGGTGGTGGCGGTGGTGGTGGTGGCGGTGGCGGTGGCGGTGGCGGTGGCGGTGGCGGTGGCGGTGGCGGTGGCGGTGGCGGTGGTGGCGGTGGTGGTGGCGGTGGTGGCGGTGGGTTACCGCTATTATTGAAAGTGACAAAGTCAATATTCGCCGCGACATCGCCGCCGCCAAGATTAATGATTTGTACCGTCGCGCCAGCTGGAATACTGATAGAGGCACTGGCATCAGTATAAGAACCTGTCCAGACGCCATTTGATGTGAAGTTAATACTGCCAACATCAGTGCCATTCACGGTGACAGATAAGGCACCGCTATTTTGTGAAGCATAGCGCATCGTAATAGTGTCAGAGGCTTGCACATTACTAAAGCCTACACCGGCATTGACCGTATCCAAAAAGGCGACACCTTGCCCACCGGATGCTGGGCCATCACTGTAAATCGATGCATTGCCAAGTACCTGACCCGCTTCCGCTTCGATTTGTTGTGGGCCGCTAGGTGGTGGCGGTGGTGGCGGTGGCGGTGGCGGTGGCGGTGGCGGTGGCGGTGGCGGTGGCGGTGGCGGTGGCGGTGGCGGTGGTGGCGGTGGCGGTGGTGGTGGTGGTGGTGGTGGCGGTGTGCCATCACTTAGAATGACATTGTTCACTGTCGTGGTATTATCTTCAGTGCCATTGTCCTTGTCATTAGAAATAACAAAGCCCATATTGTTGCCAGTGTAGTACTCACCGACAGCAATGGTCATGGTCTCTGTTTCACCTTCACCATTATAGGTAAAGTCAGAAATCCCCCAGCCTTGGGTGCCTGCCAGTCTGAAAATACGATTACTGCTGGCACCGGTATTTTCGTCAAAGCCAACGCCATGAATTTCACCTGTACCGTTGGCGGTGAATTCAAACGTAATGCTTGAGCTACCAGAGATGTCGAAGGTCTGTGTTGTTTGACGCCAGATATTACCTGTTAGCGTAATAGAACAACCATTATCGTTAAAGCTACCCGAATTATTACCTGAGTAAGCTTGAGTGTTGCTAAAGTCGATACAGCTTTGGGCCTGTGCAAGCGGTGCTGTTAACAAAGTTAATAGCAATAGGCTCTGCACATAGAAAAATCTTCGCCATTTATCTGGGCGAAGTAATCGTTTATTGTGTTGTTTCATTGCTCCACTCCCCTCCTCGAATTGTTAGGAGTCAGTTTAGTCGAGTAGGCTTCTGATGTATGTAAAGTGAAATTCACCTTGCTTAACGAGTCCCCACCATGCCAAAAGCCTGTCCGTAACTACCTAAATTATAGTTAACCAGTGGCATAATCAGTTCAAGTGATAATCGTGTGCGAGCTTTCTACAGACTTGGAGTGCTGTGTACGAGATTTTATAGACATCAATAAGTAAGCGGTTACAAAAAAAGACAGGATTTATCGGGTATCAAGCGTATTGGTAATTACGCATTCGAGTGTTAGACAACATTATTTGTAAGAATTTATACTGGGTCTTAAATCCATATCAAGGTCTGTATGTTTACTTAATTTTTCAGGTGTGATGCTAGGTACTAATCACAGTATGCAGTCTTTTTTGAACATTGAATGTGCCTAAACTACCTTGAATATAGGTACGTAATTAACAGCGTGTACAGGCTTGGCAGTTTGTCTTGCACAAGCTAGACCTAAATGGTGTTAGGTATGCCTGCTTATTTATGCTGTCTGATAGCGGCAATAATCTGCCTGTCATAATGTTGATATGTTAAGCAGAGCATGCTGTGTTTCTTAGGCTTAATACTATTATGTCTGAAAATAAATTTACTTAGATTGTTTTTATCTAAGGGTAGACTTCTATTGTTAACGACAGGGTAGTCGCTTAAGTTCAGTCTGATGTCATCATGGGTAAATGATATTGTAGTACATGCCGTCAACTAACTGTTTTTAATCAAGTATGCTCAAGGCTCATGTATAGGGTAGTCATCACTCCATGGCCAAGATGTTGCCATATATGCCGGGTAGCTGTTGCTATTTTGCACCGAACCAAAGTTTAGACTAACGGTCCATTTTCATAGCAGGATAGCTGATATTAATGCTGCTTATGTAGGGCAGTTTGTTAACTGCGGTAGGGTGTCAGGCAGCAATAGCGGTAAGTTTGTCTAAGCAAACAGGTATAGTTGATGTTGGATAAGTGTCGTACAGATGTTAATTTCTTTGTTTCGTATTCGCATGCGGATGCTACTATTGTTCAGGCCTTCCTGCAGCAGTTTTACGAGGTCACTGCACCTTCGAAAAAATATCACTATACTTTCTGGCAAGATAATAATATTTTGCCGGGATCACGTTGGCGAGATGAAATTGACTTGGCGCTCACAAATTGCGATTTAGGTTTGTTATTGGTAAGTCCTTCATTTCTTGCATCAGATTTTATTACTGAAAAAGAGTTGCCGGTTTTTGTTAAAGCGAAAGCCAAGCACGTGGTGCCATTGCTGATTAAAAAAATAAATTTTCAAAGGCATAATCTTAAAGGTCTAGAAGAGGCGCAAATTTTTGGTTTTACCGATATGAAGATAAATCAATTAAGGTCTTATTCACAATGTAATAGCCATCAAAAAGAGAAATTTGTGAATGAGTTTTTTGTCAGAGTAGAAAATAAGTTGGATGTAATGCTGGCATCATAAGTAACCCTGGGTTATCTAATTGATGCCTTACTGTTTTGTAATATATTGTTATCCAGGCGTACTTGGAATCTGTAAGTAATTATTTGATTTGGCGTATAGTAATTCTAGATGCACTTCATGAGATATGCTGGCATAATTTGATAAAAATCTATGCTAAGAGAATAGCAATGAAGCCAAGCCCAACAGATTTGCAAATATTAGATACTATTTATAATGACTATTATGAACGTTTTCTGGATTACTCCGATGAGAATAAAACGCGAAGCACTAAAAACTATGTGCCGATTGACCTTGAGAAAATAGCCAATAAGTTAGCGATTGACAGTGATTTGCTGTTTGGTCGTTTGTATTATCATCTAGATAATAAGTATGGTTATAAAGAGAGTGACGACGTTGAAGTGCCATTTTTTGCCATTCGCTTGGGGACAGATAAGCATTGTATTAACTTCCCATACTTAGGGGCAGTATTAGCTGATCTAAGAGATGAGAATAAAAAGTATAAGTTGGCCACGACTATGGCAGTGATATCATTCTTTATCTCAGTCGTGTCATTTCTGTTATCTATTCTGGTTTAATAAAGCTGTTGTTTGCTATGCTATGGGATATTGGCATAAATGAGCAGCTATCTTGTCTATAGAGTTAAGTATTTATGCAAGAAAATTACTGGCGTATTCATTTATGTTTGATATTTTTACTATTTGTTTGGCAGCCTGTTGTTGCTATCGATAAGCTTGACTTTCGTAAGAGTCAGGTGAATCGGCTCAAAGAGCTCAAGCAAAACATTATTCGTGTTTCTTATCAGGCCAAGAAACTTGATGCACGTTTGGAACGAGAGGCGATAGCCTTTTTTTTACGTAGTCTGGATATTGAGCAATGCTTGTTCTTGCGTGAAGATATTGCAGCGATTCAGCAAAATAACAGTAAAGTATTTGTTCGGCCAACAGTCAAGCGCTTAAAGCAATTTATGCAATTGCGTAGTTTGTTACAGGCACGCGCTGCTTATATTAAGCAGCATTTAAATGAATGGTTGTCTGAATACCTCTTGCTTGATACGTTAACAATGATGCCAACCCAGGATAAATCGCTTGCCTGGCCTGCGGATAAGACAGCTGTAAAGCAGTGTATTCAGTCTAAGATGTTAGAGTATGCTGCTATATACACAGCAGAGAACTTTAATAAACAGCAGGTTCAACAGTTATTAAAAAGTCAATTCCAATCATTTGCTGATTATGCATTGAATTTGTCGGCTGAGCAGTATTTGCAATTGATGTTGGCAAGCCTCGTTGCTGTTATGAGTGCTGATGCGCAGTATTTTGCGCAAGATGCGCCACAAAATCGTCATGCAGGATTCACTGTTGTGCGCGATCAGCCGAATAAGCAATGGCTAATAAAGCGCTTAAAGCTACAGGCACCAGATTCGGCTCAGTCCATAGTAGCAACAGGTGATCGCCTTATTGCGATAAAAAATACTGAAGGACATTTACGCAGTGTGTTTGGGATGAATAAACTGCAATTAATGCAGCAGTTACAAGGTGCGCATGCTAAGGCTTTACCTTTGCTTGTACAGAATAAGCAGGCCTCGTTTTTATTTAACTGGCCACAGTCTTCATCTGTATCTGTGACCAAGCAGGATGAAATAAGCTATGAGGTTAAAACATTTCAAGGTAAACGGATTGCTATTATCGATTACCCGGCATTTTATGTGGACTTCAAATCTTACTGGTCGAGAGACCCTCAATATAAGTCGTCTGTACGAGATTTAAGGCGCGCCCTGGAAAAACTGCAAGGCGATATTGATGCCGTTGTTATTGATTTACGCTCGAATACTGGAGGGTCGTTACAGCAGGTTGTCGATGCGGTGGGTTTATTGGCTGGGCCGGGTGCTGTGATGCAACTGCGTAATAAACGCGGTGCTGTTGAGCTGTTTAAGAGTGATAGCAAAGCAGTTTATCGTGGGCCTTTATTGCTTTGGGTGAGTTCTGCCACCGCATCAGCGGCTGAAATTTTTACCGATACATTGCAAAGTCGGCAACGAGCCATTGTCCTTGGGCAGGCTACGATAGGCTATGGGGCTGTTTATTCGGCAGCGAATCTGGCCCGGGGTCATTTACGTTTTATACAGGCGGAAATCTTTAAGCTCAATGGCCAATCGCTTAATGCGCATGGCATTACACCGGATATTGCGCTGCCAGCTCAGCAGGTATCAGCAGATGCTGTTAGGGCACTGAGACTTAGTTTAAGCGCACTGCCTAGCGCCCAGCTGGCGTCTATTGCAATTCAAAGTTCGGCAGCCGACCCTAATATTGCTGGCCTTAGGCAAGCCAGTTTGCTGCGGCAAATGGATAAGCCAGTCATGTCTGAAGTAGAGGCAGAAGCGGAGCTTTTGCAGATCACATATGACAGCTTGAAGGCGGCGATTGCTGAGTTGCCATAATGGCATTATATTCGCCAAATAGCGCAAAAGTGTTGCCAAAGTTTACAGTTTGTGGCTTTTGGCGGCGTTAGTGAATTCGCATGCCCGTCAAAGCCATTTTTATGCCGTAAAGGCGTCATTTTGAATGTAAAAAGTTTATTCTCAGCTAATATTTAAAGGCTGGGCGTTGTACTCCGTGCTAGCCTGTGTACATAATGACTTAAGTAGTAGACGTACTGTCAGAAGTTTGGTTATATTACTTATACAAGATTATATTATTTAATTTAGATTTAGCTGTGAAAGCAGGATGCGTGGCTCAGACAATGAGCTGTGACTTGTACCTAGAGTTTTGGTCAACACAATAGCTGATGAGGCTTTATGATTGACGAATGTTTTAATAGGTATACAAGGTTGTCAGCTGACAATGTTGTCGAATGACAGTCAGGCGTATATACAAAAGTGGGTGGTATTTTTATGGGAAAACCGCTAAGAGTATTGTTCGTCGAGGATTCAGAGGATGATGCCGAACTAACCACTGCGGAACTCAGTCGTGGTGGCTTTGATACTTATACTTATCGGGTAGATACGGCTGCGGGCATGTGCATGGCACTGGCCGAAGGCGAATGGGATGTTGTTATTAGCGACTACCACATGCCACGATTCAGTGCCGAAGAGGCATTGGAGACATTAAAAGACAGTGGCAGAGATTTACCTTTCATTATTTTGTCTGGGGTTGTGCAGGCCGAAGAGGCAGTGACTCTTTTAAAGCGCGGCGCCCATGACTTCTTAAATAAAGAAACACTCGCGCGTTTAGTGCCGGCAGTAGAGCGGGAAATGCGCGAAGCTGCTGAACGCAGCCATCGACGCCATGCTGAAGAGCGAGTCAGTATTTTATCATTGGCCGTAGAACAAAGCCCGGTATCGGTTGTGCTGACAGATCGCAATGGTGTCATTGAATATGTGAACCCTAAATTTGAAGAGGTCACTGGCTATTGCTTTTCAGAAGCCGTTGGCCGCAATCTTGACTTTACCGTGCTTGATCAAAGCAATGGTGCTTTATTCAGTGACTTGTGGGAAACCGTTAAGGACGGCCAGAACTGGCGCGGCGAGTTTTGTAATGTTCGTCGGGATGATCAGTTGTTTTGGGAATATGCCAATGTTTCACCACTGAAAAACGAATCTGGTGAGATTACACACTTTGTTGCGGTCAAAGAAGATATCACTGTGCGGCGTAGTTATGAAGAGCAGCTATTGCGGCAAGCGCATTATGATGAATTAACGGGGTTGGCAAATCGTGTTTTAATGCTTGACCGTTTGGATTTGGCGATTAAGACTGCGGTGCGCAATGGCACTGAAGCGGCACTGTTATGCATCGACTTAGATCGTTTTAAATATGTTAATGATACTTTAGGCCATAGTGTTGGCGATGAGCTTTTAAAAGAAGCATCAGCCCGATTATCAACATGCATACGTAAATGTGACACGCTCGCCCGTATGGGGGGAGATGAGTTTGTGATTATTCTGCCGCAAATTGACAGTGATACCATTGTGCGGCGTATTGCTGAACGTGTGGTTGATGTGTTTGCTAAGCCTTTCCGAATTGGAGAGCAAGATCATTATGTAACAGCCAGTATCGGTATTGTATTGTTTCCTAATGATGGCGCAGATCATCAGGTGTTATTGCGCAATGCTGATTTGGCTATGTATAAAGCCAAAGATTTGGGGCGTAACCGCTATCAATTTTTCACGGAAGATATTAACGGCAAGCTAAAAGAGCGCCTTAGCTTGGAGGCAAAGTTGCGCGGTGTGGTCGAGCGCCAAGAGCTAGAGTTGCACTATCAGCCAATATTTGATTTGCAAACATCAATGCCCGTTGCTTTTGAGGCGCTGGTGCGCTGGCGCCAGGCTGATGGCGAATTATGTATGCCAAATAAATTTATCTCTTTGGCTGAAGATGTTGGCCTGATCAAGGATATTGGTGACTGGGTGATTGCCACAGCGTGTGCTGATATTGCCAGTTTATTAAGGCATGCTGGTGATGATCTGCGGGTTGCTGTTAATGTTTCACCTAAGCAGTTGCAGGTTCGGGATTTTTCAGATTATATTGAACATCAGTTACGATTAAATAATCTGCAGCCATGGAATCTGGAGCTGGAAATAACAGAGAGTGTTTTGGTTGATGACTTGGCCGAGACACATGTTAATTTGCAAGCGCTCTGTGATTTGGGTGTGAGCCTATCGATTGATGATTTTGGTACAGGTTACTCTTCTTTGGGCTATTTGCAAAAATATCCTTTCCAGACACTCAAAATTGATCGTAGCTTTGTGAGCAATGCGACCGATAATTCCAATTCAGCCAGACTGGTGGAAACTATCATTGCGATGGCGCATGGCTTAGGGTTGCGTGTTATTGCTGAAGGTGTGGAAACTGATGAGCAGTTGTCATTTTTATCACCACGTGCCTGTGATCAGGTGCAAGGGTATCTGTTCAGCCCGCCTGTGCCTGCCAAACAGTTAAATTTGAAACTCAGTGGTCAGCGTTTAAAAGTTGCCAGAACGTTTTCAGTCGTCAAGTAGCATTCGTCGTTGATTATTAATTGGGCGCAATAACTCGCCAGCCCACTTTGTTTGCATAATCTTCAAGACCACGGCCGCCACTAACTACCGTTGGCTTGCCAACCGACTTCAGCATGGGCAGGTCAGAAATGTCATCGCCGTAGGCATGGCAACTCTGCCTGTCGGTATTGCGGTTTCTTAGAAAAAGCTCAATCGCTTCTGCTTTGCCCTCGCCGATGGTCTGTGGCATTAAAATATCGCCAGTATAATAACCATTGTCTTCCTGCATTTGTATTGCCAATATATGTTCGACATTCAAGCGTTGAGCAATAGGGTTTAAAAGAGCAGGAAATGAACCTGAGACAAATACGATTTCATTTCCTGCATTTTGAAGTTCTTGCAATTCTTTAACAACAGCAGTATTGAAAAGGTTCTTATGTGTGTTTTCTAATGTATTGAACCAATCAATGCCACATTGCTTAACATCGGCTATAGAGCGCCCAGCAAAGTGTCTATAGTACAAGCGGTTTAGCATTTCCCATGATGCATCCACATTGTGTCGCTTCAGCATATCTGTTTCGAAACGTTCCCGGCCTTCTACGTCTGTATTCTGTGTATACCAATAGTCTTGAAAGCTAAACATGGTTTTCACTGATACAATCGTGTCGTCTACGTCGAAAAAAGCGTAATTTTTTTGTTCCATTTGCATGTTGTCTTTATGAGTTATATGCACCGTTTCTAAACAATAGCCCGAATGTTTTAAGCTATATTGGCTTGCTGTGTTGGCAGGTCATTGTTTTGCTCATCAAGGTCAATGTTGATATCTGTAAGATATGCATTGACTGCTTTATTTGCAAACATGCCTTCTCTTTTACTAATACGATCATGCTCGATTGCACTAAATACCATATCGAAAACAGCTGTATCAGTACCGCACTGTTCAACTGCAACTTCGCAAGAGAAACTGCAACGATTCTTTTTGCTGATATCTTTTTCTTTAATGGTGTAACGCAATCGAGCCTGCAATGGAAATGCGAAGTGGTTATACTTCACCGACATATCATTAAACACAAAAGCATATTTCTCGCCATTACCGGCCAGAAAATATTTTTCTGTAACAGCTAATAATGATTGCCTAGCCGCTTCCATTAGTACCATGCCTTGCACATGTTGACCTGACTGATGATCACGCATTAACTCGCAATCTTCATCGATCAATAAGTGCAATTCATAAATATCTTCGCAGAGCTTCACTGGCTCAGAAATCAGTGTATTCTCTGGATTATGCTTATGTGACATAAGCCTGGTTGCTCGCTTAGGCATACTCTGCCACAGGCGAAAGTCGAAGCTGTCGCGATTAGCAGATGTTTGGGCTTTTTCCAACAAAGCGCTCACATCATCATCGCCTAGCCCCTGACCAGGAACAAGTACAGTCCTAACCTGGTTAGGCATCACTTTACTTTTATCACTTAGTAGTATGTGTAGCTGAGATAAGGTTATGGCTTCTTTGCCGCTGGCAAATTGCACAAACTTATCCCCTACTACTAGTAGTAGTCGTTTACTCATCATCTATACCCAAAATCCCTCAAATTATTTTATTTTCCACCGTCGATAATACATTCCATAAGAACATCCATCGCGCGGCGCACGGAATAACCGCCCACGCCAACAGGCCCAACGTTAAGCCTCGCGGGTACATATAGATCGTCCTGATATTTACTTCCTTGAGAGAGTAACCTTGTTTCATATATAGCAATATTTACTGTATAAAGTACAAGGTGTTATTACTTAGTTATTGTTTTACGGGGCGCTTTATAAACTAGATTACGTAGTATTACAAGGGGTGAAAATTCATTATGTCTAATGAAGCGTTTGTTTTAATGTTCAATGCCCTATATATTAGTCAAAGAAAATGAGATAAAGGGTTGATGCTATTAGCGAAAACGCATGAGCAGCAGATACCATGCAGTATGCGGAAAATAAATCTCAGATAATGACTATTATATAGCTTGACAGCTGTTATGATTTTGATCTTGAGTTGTAAGGCTTGTCGACAGCTTATTGTTTGTTCGTATCAAAACAAGTTTGTAATAAGTGGTAGTGATTTTGAATTTGTATTCACGTAATGGCGAGGATGATATGCAAACATATTATAAAATCATTTTATTACTGCTTTGCGGAGTAACCTCTCCTTTATTGTCTGCAGCTAACTTAAAGTTTATAACTATTGATGTTGCGCCATGGGCATCGATTGATCAGCAAAGTGGTCAGGCAGTTGGCGCATTTCCAGAAATTATCAAGCTTATGGAAAAGCATACCAAGCATGAAATTGAAATGACCTTCACCCCTTTTGCGCGTGTTGATAGAGAGCTTGAGTTAGGTCGGCAGGATTGTACTATCTTAGTGACGGGTGAAGAGCGCGCCCGTATTGCAGAACAGGGAGCATTAGTCTCATATCATCCTATCGGCATCATTGCCCGTAAAGATGTGCCACTCAAGACTTATGAAGACTTAAGTCGCTTAACAATATCAGTTTTGCGCGGTGCACCAATGAGTCCGCGTTTTGATAATGATGATAGTCTTAATAAAGAATTTGATACCGACTATGCCATTGGTTTACGAAAGATGGCGCGAGGTCGCTTAGATGCGATAGCTGGTGCGATACCGACCATTTTTTATCTGGCTCAGCAAGAAGGATTAAAAGAGCATCTAGGCGATCGCTTATTGCTGGCCAATGTGCCTCTTCTGTTGCAGTGTTCGAAAAAGTCTCAATACTTAAAGCAAATGCCAGTCTTAAATAAAGCCATTGAGATAATGCAAAAAGATGGCAGCCTTGATGCTATAAAAGAGAAGTATCACTTCTGATAAAATTCATGCAGTATATGGATGGTTAAAGGAAATCAATAGAGGGCAGGACGTCAATGCAATCCGAATTTGATAGGGCCATTGAGTAAGCGGCTATTCGTCATGAAGAGTAACTTACCCCGCTTGAAGAAGTATTTTGCCTCGCACCGAGGTATAGGTCGTCGTTTATTAGTTTCTATTGTTTTATTCAGTTCTGTTGTGACATTGCTTGCAACTTTATTTCAGCTTTATTTGGATTATCAGCGAGATGTCGGTGATATCGAACGACGCTTAGCCGAAATTGAAAGCAGCTATATTGATAGTATTGGGGCTAGCTTATGGAACTTAGATATAGACCAGCTTGGTTTACAACTGGAAGGCATAATGCGTTTGCCTGATTTGCAGGCGGTGCAAATTGTAGAGCTGGGTAGCGATTTGGAAAGCCCGCTTATTCTGAGTAAGGGGCAGCATACTCTGCATTCATCACTTAATCGTGAGTTTGCGATTACCTATAGTGAATATGGCAACACTAAGGTCATCGGAACCTTATATGTACAGGCCACCCTAACCAAAGTGTATCAACGCCTGATTGATAAAGCGGTTGTGATACTTTTTAGTCAGGGTGTTAAAACCTTTTTAGTCTGCTTATTTATTCTCTATATCTTTTACCGTCTGGTTACAAGGCATTTGGCGACAATCGCTACTTCTGTGGGCGGCTTCGATCCCAGGCAGCCATTGAACGTGTTAAAGCTAAACCGGCAACAGCCCAAAGAAATTGATGAGCTTGATAAGGTTGTTAATGCATTTAATGAAATGTGTGCTAGTCTCAAAGGAGCCTATGAAGAATTACAGGCTATGAATGTTGCACTGGAGCAGGATAATATCGCTCGTCGCCGGGCTGAAGAAGAAGTCACCCGCTTAAATTCTGTTTTAGAACAACGTGTTAGGCAGCGTACTGCTGAACTGGAAGCGGCTAATATGGAGCTGGGCGCTTTTAGTTACTCTGTTTCTCACGACCTTCGCGCACCACTACGGCGCATTGAAGGGTTTAGGCGTATCCTGGTGGATGAATATGCCGGTCAGTTAGATGAGAAAGGGCAGCATTATTTGCAGCGGATTGAGGCTGGCACGCGTGATATGGTCGAGATGATCGATAGCTTTTTATCACTTTCGCGATCAACACGTGCTGATCTGACAGTGCAGAAAGTGGATTTATCCAAGGCCGTCAATAAAGCCATTCGCCATTTGCAGGAAAAAGAGCCTGACCGGCAGATGACTGTCAATATTGCCGAAGGCGTTGTTGTGCAAGGTGATCGGCGCTTGCTGGACGTTTTGATTGTGAACCTTGTTGAAAATGCCTGGAAATACAGCCAACATAAGCCAGATCCGGTGATCGAGTTTGCTGTGGATAATACGAGTAGTGCACAAATTTATTATATCCGCGATAATGGTGCTGGTTTTGACATGGCGTTTGCGGAAAGGCTATTTACGCCGTTTACCCGATTGCACCAGAGTGAACAGTTTGATGGCATAGGCATAGGCCTAGCGACAGTGCAACGAATTATCATGCGTCATGGTGGCCGGGTATGGGCCGAAGCCGCACCTGGCGAAGGTGCAACTTTTTATTTCACGTTTTGGGATAAGGAGCTTGGTTAGTGGTAGAACAGACGATTCTCTTGGTAGAAGACAATGCTGATGATGTCGAGTTGGCAATGCATGGCCTGCGGGAAATGCGTACTGATTGCCAGATTGAAATTGCTCGCAACGGTGAGCAGGCGTTGGACTATCTATTTTGTGCAGGTGAGTATGCCCAGCGAGACCCCAGGGATAAACCGGCGCTGATACTGTTGGATATCAGGCTGCCTGATATCAGTGGCTTTGAAATTCTCAAACGCTTGCGTGATAGCCAGGAAAACCGGCGTATTCCGGTGGTGATTCTGTCAGCTTCGGACGATGAGAGCGATATCGTTGCAGGCTACGATCTGGGCGCGAATAGTTATCTTTGTAAACCGGTTAAATTTTCAGCATTTTCAGATGTGTTGGAGCAATTGGGCCTATATTGGCTGGCGATGAATACACCGCCACCACATTAATCATTGCCGCTTTTTCTTAATTATCTCCACTTTTAAATCCGGCTGTTTAGGCTTAAGCGGTTTGTATAAGACTGTGCTGGATTCTGTTGTGAATACTTCAGCTGATTGCATTACAATACCCGCAGTAACTATTTAGGGGGCCGGTGGATAACTGGTGGGTAGCTGGCACGAGCCAGTGTTTTTTGATTATGACAGGTTTGCATGACGATATGAGTGAAGACGTAACGAAGAAGCCACAGCATTTTATTGAGCAGCTGATAGATAAAGACTTAGGTGAAGGCAAAATTGCCAAAGTGGTTACCCGCTTTCCGCCGGAGCCAAATGGCTATCTGCATATTGGTCATGCGAAATCCATTTGCCTAAATTTTGGTATGGCTGATGAGTTTAGCGGTGCTTGTAATCTGCGCTTTGATGATACTAACCCCGAAAAAGAAGATGAAGAATATGTTAGCTCGATCCAGCAGGATATTGAGTGGCTAGGTTTTCAATGGGATGGTGATATTCGTTATACCTCTAATTATTTCGATCAATTACATGCTTGGGCAGTACACTTGATCGAAGCATCTAAAGCGTATGTGTGTGATTTAGATGCTAGTCAGGCGCGTGAGTATCGCGGCACCTTGACCGAGCCAGGACAAAATAGCCCATACCGGGAACGTAGTGTTGAAGAAAATCTGGCACTGTTTGAAAAAATGCGCCTGGGCGAGTTTGCTGAAGGAGCCTGTTCGCTACGTGCTAAAATAGATATGGCTTCGCCGAATATGAATATGCGTGATCCGATTATCTATCGCATCAAAAAAGCAACTCACCACCAAACAGGTGACAAATGGTGTATTTATCCATCTTATGATTTTGCGCATGGCCAAAGCGATGCGATCGAAGGTATTACACACTCTATTTGCACGTTGGAATTTGAAGATCATCGACCTTTGTATGACTGGTTCATTGAGAATCTGCCAGTGCCTTCGCAACCTCATCAATATGAATTTGCTCGTTTAAACCTTAATTACACAATTACCAGTAAGCGTAAACTTAAGCAACTCGTGGATGAAGCTTATGTCGATGGCTGGGATGATCCACGTATGCCAACGATTTCAGGGATGCGCCGACGAGGCTATACCGCTAAATCTATTCGGTATTTCTGTGACATTATTGGTGTGACCCGTGCGGACAGTGCGGTGGATGTTGGTATGCTGGAGTTTAGTATTCGTGATGACCTTAATGAAAATGCTCCCAGAGCAATGTGCGTGTTACGCCCACTAAAAGTAACGCTAAGCAATTACCCAGAAGATAAAGTAGAACAGTTTACCGCAGCCGGGCATCCTAACCGGGATGATCTGCCAAGTCGAACTTTGCCATTTACCCGCACGTTATATATTGACCAGGATGACTTTCGCGAAGAAGCCAATAAAAAGTACAAGCGCTTAGTGTTAGGTAAGCGGGTCCGCCTACGTAATGCTTATGTGATTCAGGCTGAAGATGTTATTAAAGATGCGCAAGGCAACATTATTGAAGTACAGGCCGCTGTGATTGAAGGGTCTGTCGGCACAGATCCTGCAGATGGTGTGAAACCTAAAGGTGTTATTCATTGGGTTTCAGCGGTGCATCATATTGATTGTGAAGTGCGCTTATATGACCGTTTATTTAATCACGAAGTGCCAGGTTCGGGGGTTGAGGATTTTTTAGAGCATATTAACCCCAATAGTTTGGAAGTATTAAATAACTGCAAAGCCGAACAAAGTCTAGCGACCGCAGCGTTAGGGGAAAATTTTCAATTTGAGCGTGAGGGTTATTTCTGTCTTGATAGTCGTTATACTCAACAAAGTAAACCTGTTTTTAATCGTACAATCGGATTACGTGATAGTTGGGCGAAAATATCTGATAAAGCATAGCTTGGATTGATTAAGCGTTTGTTGTCTTGATGTATAAAGCATGTTGATTATTATGCGTTGCACATGAGCATTACTGCTTGTGCAACGCATATAGGATCTTAGAGAAGCTACTCAATACGAATATACGATGTGCCAGGTGAAAACGGCATGCGTTGTATGGCCACCGACGATAAACCTAAAGCTTCAGCCACAGCCGTTGTTTCGCCAGGCCATTTAGGGTGGCCAACCTCATCAAAGCCAATGATTGAGCCTTTGGTCAGATAGGGGCGTATCACTTCGAGTACATGCTTGGTCGGCTCATATAAATCCATGTCCAGGTATACCAGTGAGAAAATGGTTTCAGGGTGTTGTTCTAAATAAGGTGTTAAGGTGTTCCGCACATCGCCTTTAATTAATTCAAACTTTTTGATTTGAGGAATAGGGCTTTTGGCTTCGTGGCAGGTTAATATATGATCCAATGTATTTTCATAACCTTCTGATACGGCAAATGCGCCATGGTAAACAGCTTCAGAGTGCCCATCTTTTTTTTGTATACCTTTGAGTCCTTCAAATGTATCAAAACCAAGAATTTTTCGAGTGTGGTTGTAAGGCTCAAAGATAGCGCGTAATGCTGAGAATAGCGCTAAGTTTTTACCCCAGCGTACACCAAATTCAGCGATAACCCCATGCACATCCAATGACATTTTGTATAGCTCGATCATAAATAAATAATCTGCCCAGCTAATACGATCAAGAAATAAGCCTAGGTGAGCAAGCGTTTGGTTGTCTGGCATATCTAAGCTTTGATAAGTTTCATATAACGATTGATCAATATCAATTTCAGTAATGGAGCGTCTATCTTCCTTGATAACGAATTCACTAATTGCTGACATTTATCTTCCTCCAGTCGTGGGCATGTTGCTTGGTCCAGGCAAGTTCCTGCTTTAAATTATTAAAGTCTATATTGTGGTGAACATGATATTTGATGGTGTAGCGATCATTGGGTGAGAGCTGTTGATAGCCATGAAATGAGTTTTGTCCATTTTCATTGCGAGTGACAGCAAAAGCAAACAGACGATTAGGTTTGTAGTCAATATGATCAACAATATCAAATTCTTCAAATGTGTAATGTTTGTCTGAGGCAATCATGTTAGCGTTTTTCGGTGAGAGAACTAAAGTGCCACTGTCTTTGGCATTTTGTGTTTGGTATGACTTAGGTAAGTAAAAAATAAGGCTTAACATCTTGTCACGCCGGTCTCGATGTGGGCCAGCACCCGCACCCTGTTTGTCTATTGCTAAGCGGCCCGAAGCAAACTCGTCCCCATTCGTGTGTTTGTCGAAGCGTTCGAGCAATGCCTGTACAAAGTTTTTGCTAAAGTAAGCGTTTCTAAATGCTTGCCAAAATTCAAAAAAGCGCCCTTCTGAAAAGAAATTATCAATTTCCCACTCACTATCAGAAGGGCTACCGGGGTCATCTACTAAATCAAGCCGCCAAACACCTTGTGTCACATTAATGCAGTCTTGCTCTGTTGGTAGGTGGGCTAGAATCTGTGCATAAAACCGCTCTGGAAAAACATTGTCGACAACCATATAAGGAAAAGGTGAGGTTTTTAGCATTGCACTCTGAATTGATATTAAAGAGTGTTTTGCTGCATGTTCTGCTTGTTGAGTAACTTGCATATTCTATCTCTCCATTAAAACTGTGCAGCAATAAGTTTAGCGGTAACAAACTGCCCAGTGCCGTAGATCAGGTGGTTAGGGTTATCACGAAAAGGTTCAGTCCAGCTTCTCAATGGGTCATTTGTTTTTTGTATTGGAAAAGGAATATTGAAATCAATAATGTCAATTTTTTTGGCATGTTGATTGATGAGTTGATTCATCGTGTATAAAGAATAAATATTTTTTCCTGTTTCCCAATCTGTATTGCTATCCGCCCGGCGGTAGTAAGCGTGTAGGTCAATATTTTCCTCATTAAAGGCACTAAAAATTAACAGATAGCCAGCTGGCTTGATAAGACTGCAAAGATTATGCAAAGCGGTTTCGATATCAAAGATACAAGTCATCACGCCGCAACAAGTTACAACGTCGTATTGCTGTTGATGGCTAAAGCCTGCTTGCTCAATGTCACTGATAAAGAACTGACTTTGTGGGTTATGTTGTTTGGCTGTTGCAAAGAAATCTTCGACGATATCCATGCCATCTAATATATTCGCCCGATGAAATTGAGACTGAAGGTAATAAAGTAACTCACCAGTCGCACAGCCGACATCCAGCAGGCTATTAAACGCCGGCTTGTGCGCTGCTAGATATTGGGCAATTAATTTGAAATATTCTTTGGGTTGATCAAAGCGGTCTTCGTGTAAATAAATTTGTTTGTCGTGTATTCGTTTGGCATGTCCGAGCATTAGCTTCGTCCCTAAAGCAATATGGTTGCCTGTAGGTTAAAGCAAAATCCAAGCCATAATTACTTTGAGGGTTTTTGCTCTGGACTACATGAGCAAATCGGTTGGTATGTTGTGGGATGCTTATACAAGCGCCAATTAATTGACGCGAAAGAGTGTCAATTAATTTGTGTTAGTAAAAAGTGGGCTTGTCTGCTACGTGCTTGAGAAGGCAAGAAGGTAGCAGAACAGCCTTGCTATTCGTAGATAATATCATCCAGGTAGAAGGTGATTTTGCCAGATGGATTATCATGATCGGCAGCGGTCCAGGCAAAGCCGCCAATGACATTGTTGAGGTCCATCTCGGAAACATCCATATCATACCGCAGCCAGCGCTGACTAAGTTTAATTTCGCCAAGGTCAGCCTTGAAGCTATCTCGGTGAGGGTAATGTAAGACATCAATACCGCCAGCCATAAAACTGACAACCTCGGAACCGGTTTCACCTTTTGCCCAAAAAGAAATCCGCGTAGCATTTTTTATGGTGATGCCTTGATATTTGCCCCAGTTACTGTGGGGATGTTGCCAATAAGAGCCACCCCAATGTTTTTCACCGGGGGTATAACTTACTTTCGTGCAGTGACCGTCACCACTGTCTTCGCGATCATTGCAGTTTTCTAGTACTTCCACATGAATGGATTCCCGGTTCTCTTGTCCGTCGCCCATATAGCCGGAAGGCACATAGTATTCCTTGACGGCAAAAGGGGCTTCTAGGAAATCTGGTGTTGTTAGGTGAGTCTCGTTGCTGTTATACCCCAGCTGTGGATTATCTTGGTCAATTGGAGCATTGATAATTGGGTGAATACCTATATAAACCACAACCAAGCCTACTGCGATAGATAATGTCGCAATAATAATGGGTGCATGCGCTTTGACCTTTTTTTCCACATAAGCACTTACTTTAGCGAATCGCCTTTTGAAAAATAGCGTAATAACAGCCAGTGGCGCTTTGGATTTAGGCCTTCTCTTCATTTCCCCTCCCTCAGGTCATTGTTTTTGCGGTGTGCGATAATAGCTGTAGGCTTAGCGCTATACCAGCTTTTCTTGCCGAACTGATCATCTTCAGAGAAGATGTTGATCACTCCGCCTTTTGTCGCATATTTGCATGCTAGTGCAATATGATTGATACCCTGCTTGGGTTTTAAGTGACCAGCATTCATGCGAGGTGAAACTGTTGAGTATATTGCTTTGGCTTTGTACATGCACAGGGTTTTTACTAGCAAAGTATTCAGAAATCAAAAACTTAATATAATTTCAAGCCGAGACACTACGAATCTTACTGTTTCATGAGCGTGCTTGTTTAATTGCCTTATTCCCAATAAGGGATTTAAGGTAAGGGTGCTGGCGTTGCAGTACTCACAGGCGCTCTTTAAAATGCGTCGTCAGTGTCTGGCTGACGTTCTCCAATAGGTAATTGGACAATAAAGGTGGTGCCGTGTTCACTGTTAGAGTTAAATGTCAGGTTACCGCCGTGATCGTCTTCCACGATGGCTCGTGCAATGGCTAAACCTTGACCAGAACCTTTGCCGGGTGCTTTGGTTGTGAAAAAAGGTTTGAAAACTTCACTGTGCAGTTCTTCGGGTATGCCACCACCTGAGTCTTTAATACGAATGATAATATTGCCATCAACATGCTCAGTACTAATAAGAATATTGCCTTTGTCCTCGCTGTCGCAGCTAAGGTCAGAGGTAGCAATCGCATGAATTGCATTGCTGATTAAGTTGATAAGCACTTGGTTAATATCACCAATATTGCAAAACAGTTTAGGGATTTCCTTAAGTTCAGTTTCAATATCTGCAATGTACTTATAGTCACTTTCAGAGACGCGCAACATGTTTTGAATCATGCGGTTAATATCAGAAAAGCCTTCGCTTTTTTGGCTGGAATAATCAAATTCCTGCATAGCGGTAGCGAGCTCGAGTACGTTATTAGCGGCATGCATCATTTGATCGCAGGTGTCAGGTACATCGGTCTCTAAATCAAACAGCTTGATGTCTTTTTCTTGTTTGCGAATTTGTTCAACCAGGCGATGATATTCTTGAGTGTCTGCCTGTGTGCTGTACATGTCGCGATAAGTGCTAAGTAATTTATCAATTTGATCGAAGTCTTTCTTTAAAAACTTGATGTTATTGATTGTAAACTGGCTAAGCATGCTGATCTCGTGGGCGATACCGGTAGCCAACTGTCCAATGTTTTTCAGCTTTTGGTAAATGATTAAATCGCGTTCAATACGCTGTGTATGAGCTTTTTCTGCGGCTAGAGCCTGGTTAGTTTCTTCCAGGATATGTTCTTGCTTTTTGTATTCGGTGCCTAATAAGTCAAGCTTTTGACTGCTTTCTTGTTCTCGTTGTTTTTTTTCAACCAGGGTATGTGCGATTTGCAGAACTTCTTCTTCGGCAAAGGGTTTTTGCAAAATATACAGTTTGTCACGGTAGTCCAGGCGCTCGGCAATTTCCTGCCAGGAGTGGTCTGAGTAGGCTGAGCAAATAACAATTTGAATATCAGGATCAACTTGCCAAATATGCTCAATGGTTTCGAGTCCATCCCAGCCAGGTGGCATGCGCATATCAACAAAAGCCAGCGCATACGGTCGCTTATCCTCCAGCGATTTTTGCACCATCTGAAAGCCTTCTTGGCCTTGTAGTGCATGGTCAAGCTGAAAGTTCATATTCTCTAAGGGAGAGGATTTAGTATTGTTGTCCTCTTCACCGAATAGCATGGCTTCCATGTTATCGAGCTCGGCATGATCATTCTTGCGGAGCAGGATTTTGTTAAAATCCTCATGGATGTCCTGGCTATCATCGATGATGATTATTCGAGTATTTTTGTCTTTGCTATCTGTGGCCATGTCAGAATTCGCATTTTTTGTATCGACTTGGGCATTCATATTCTGTGTATTCAGTAAGACCCTTACGGTGAATATATACGCTGCTCTATGACGAATAGGTCGGCCTACAGGCGCTAAACTTAAGCAAAACTAACACGCATATATGCTAGTCCATGCAATCATTAGGCGTTAATCCATCTACCATTCAATCTGAGTATAGAACAAGTACATATGTGTATGGTGCGCTAGTTCACAGATAAGCTTTTGATTTGCAATGGCTTTAGTGATGCGCAAGGTAGCGTCTCAGCCTGGCGGCAAGGGCCTGCAAGGCTGCTACTGCGTTTCTAGGCGCTGATAGGGCTGTTTGTGCTTAAGGATATGGCGAATGCAGCGAGTATACCAACGCTGGGTAGTGCGCTTTGAGCCATAGCGTAAAGGTGCGCCATTGATATTATAAATATAGAGCAAATCTTGAATAAAGTGCGCCTTATCGCCAGCCATTTCGAGCATGGGGTAGGTCATCGCTTTATCGTCACAGCGCCGAATATATTGCTGTGAGGGGTTGAGTAAGTCAGTGTGTTTAATTTTGCGCCACTCATACCAGGTTCGAAAGCGGCCACTCAATAGCATGCGTCGCACAGCCTGTTTGTATTCGGCCTCACTGATCGTGAAATCCTTAGGGTCTATGCGCTTCCAAAGTTTATATTTGAATGTTTTCAGGTGTGAGGCACGCCACTTAACCTGTCTGAAGCGGTTTAGCTGAATATCCTCAGCTGAGTAAGGTGAGCAAATGTCATCAATAGTGCCTGAGGTATCACCATAGCTGCCGTATGTCATCCAGCAGCCTGTGTTTTCATATGTCTCAACGATTTTTTGTAAAACCGTTTCGTTAGCCAGCTGGTCATCGCCGTCAATCAATACCAGAACATCTTCATCATCGGGCTGCGCCATATCAATGAGTGTGGCGATATTGCCCATGGAAAATTTCTTTTCTTGATGGATGACTAACTGAAAACGCGAGTCGTCTTTAATCTGTTTATTAATAATATCGCAGGTGTTATCGGTCGACAGGTCATCGCCAAGCAAACAACGAAAGTCAGTAAAGGTTTGGCGTTGCAGCATGTCAATATTCTGCGCAACCCACTTCTGCATATTATAAATTGCGCTGATAACAATCAGTTTCATAGGGCGGGATAATACCGTGTTATCACGGTTAACTAAAGCCCTCTGGTGATATTGCAGTTATGGTTGTGGTTTGAATGGAGCAGCAATCCTGAGAGATGTTCTCTCAAATCTGCTGTTTACAAAATATCTTGCCCTAAAATGTGGCGTTTTTAAAATGTTTCAACGCTAATGTTTCTCGCCCTTAGAATATCTCAATGGTACCGTCCATAATTTTTTCTTCCAGCTGGTGAATATAGAGCTTTTCCTGGGCAGCGACTTCCAAGGTGGCAATCTCCACCCGCTTGACCCAGGCTTTGCCGCTAACCGGATGGTAATTGATCTTAATTGGATACTCATTGCCCAGGCTTTCCGCGCTGATGCCATAGCCTTCGGTATTCATGAAGTCACGGATAAATTTAATATTGTGTTCCCCAATATTATTGGGGGGGCCAATGACATTGCCTGCGCCAAAAAATTTAAATTCTAGGTTGTTGCGTTTACCGCCTTGTTTCAAAATTGAGTTAATAAGCTGCTCCATATTATGAGTGCCAAAACGAATTGCAGAGTTAACAGCGGTATATTCCCAGTCAGAATTTTCGTTAACAGCAAAATAGGGCAGGATAAAATGGTTCATGCCGCCAATACCCAGCTCACGGTCTCTGACGCAGGCAGATAGGCAGGCACCCAGCACAGTCGTAATAATCTGGTTTTGATTAGTAATATGATAATCGCCAGCCTTTAAGTGAATGGTTTGCATGCCTTGTATATCTAATTGGCTTTGCTGAGTGCTGTTAGTGTTATTGACAGGGGGAGGGATATTTTGTGGAGAAGAACGACTCATAGCTTAGTAATAGGCTTAGTTGCCACCCTCTTGTGTATGTTGAGTGTGTTCCTGCTGCGGACTTTTCTTTTCGAATAGTTCAAATACTTCATCAATATCGGCCCCTTGCATGAGTGCCTGAAAGATGGTTTTTTTTTGTTCGATAGAATAACTGGAGCGAATTTTGTTATGTAATGAGATCCACTCTTCGGGGAAGTTGTGTCTCTGTGGATCATCAATTAGCTCTGCTAATACAGCCAGGCTTTGCCTTACATGATTTAAACGTTGAGTAAAACGATCGTAAAACTGTAAGCCAATCACCAATTGGTTAACTTTCTCTTTAATTGCATAGCAGTTGTCAGCCAAGTGATGACTGTCTGGTACGCTCTGGTTAATCGACTTCTCTAAAACGTCTAGATGATTGGCCATAGCTGTAAAGCTGTCCATCAATACATCGATAGAGTCATTACCTTCTTTAATGGTGACATCAATTTGATTGGCTGAGAGGTCTAGCATATGCATTGTTTCTGACCACTGCACTTTATTTTTGTCGTAAAGGTTTTCGTCGTTACTCATGGGGCTATACCTGTAAGTTGACTGTATTGGCCTGCTGCGGCTCATTTTCATGGGTAAAATAATTTTGCAGGTCTAGTATGCTAATGGCCTGCTGAAATGCTTCACTCGGTGTTAGCCATGTTAGTTGTTTGTTTAAGCTGTCTGCTTCGAGCTTGAAGGCAAGTAATAACTGTAATGCTGCGGTATCAATAATTTGTATTTTGGACAAGTCAATATTGATTTCATTGTGTTGTTGCAGTGCTTCGGTCAACATGGTTTGTGTGTCAGTTAAATTCTTGATGGTTGTTTTTTCGCTAAGCTGGATGATTTTGTCAATGCGCTTTGTTGTGGGGCTACGCGTTGCGCTTGCCTTTTTCTTGCTGGCAACTTTGCGGCTTGTCTTTTTTTTGCTGCTGCTCGTCATATTGTTTCTTTGTCTTGAGTTTTGGAAGAGTTTTCTGTCTGCTGTATTTTGTTATCAATAACGGCAAAGAATTCTTCGAAAATAAGCTTATTAACATCGAGCATAATAATTATTTTTTCATCTATGCTTGCAAGTCCGGTTACATAATCCATGTCAATGTTACAGCCAAAGTCAGGTGGCGGTTTTAAGTTTTCTTCTGTAAGGTCATACACCTCAGCGACAGCATCTACCACAATGCCGATGATGCGGTTTTTATCAGGTGAGGTGACTTTGGCAACGATAACCACGGTTGTGGGTGTGTACTCAACTAAATCCAAACCGAAGCGTATGCGTAAATCAATAATAGGCACGATAGCGCCACGTAAGTTAATGATCCCCAGCATATAATGGGGGGTGTTTGGGATTTTGGTTACCTCGCCCCAGCCCTTTATTTCTTGAACTTGCAAGATATCAAGTCCATATTCCTCGTGGCCAAGAAAAAAAGTGAGATACTGGTCAATATCATCGCGAAGGTGAGTGATGGAATCATTGTGTTCGTTAAATGCCATATTAGATTCCACTTAAGCCACGGCGGTCTTGTAGTTTTGATCGCTAAAGGCATGAATAATGCCTTGGATGTCGAGAATAAGGGCGACTGTGCCATCGCCGAGTATGGTTGCGCCTGAAATGCCTTGTATGGATTTAAAGTTTGTTTCGAGGCTTTTAACCACCACTTGTTGTTGGTCGAGTAACTCATCGACTAGGATACCGAAATTTTGTCGCTCTGAGTCGACGATTACCAATAAATCATCTTTGGATATGCCGGATTTGTCAGGCAGGCTTGAAAAAACTGTTTGCAGATTGATGATGGGTATCGGTGTGTTTCTTAAACGGTAGAGCGGGTATTTGCCAGGCAGTTCATTAATGCGCTCAGGCTGGATTTGTAATGTTTCAATGATTGAGATTAAGGGGATGATATATGTTTCGTTTTTAATCTTAACCAGTTGGCCATCGAGAATAGCGAGTGTTAGCGGTAGTTTGATTGTAATGGTAGTGCCTTGCCCGGGTTTTGATTGAACCCAGACATCACCACCAAGCTCATTAATATTTCTCTTGACGACATCCATGCCAACGCCACGGCCTGATAAATCACTGACTTCATCTACCGTTGAAAAACCTGGGTGGAAAATGAGATTGCCAATTTGTTCTTGTGTCATATTGTCATCATGCGTAATCAGGTTTTTGTGCTTGGCTTTCTCCATGATTTTTTCAAAATTTAAACCGCGACCATTATCATGTACTTCAATCACAACATTGCCGCCTTCGTGAAATGCCTTGAGCTCAATTGTGCCTCTTTCGGGTTTGCCGAGAGCCAATCTTTCTTCTGGCAGCTCCATGCCATGATCCAGAGAGTTGCGGACTAAATGCACTAAGGGGTCATTGATTTTTTCCAGGACGGTTTTATCTAGCTCGGTTTCTTCTCCGATAATCTGTAGATCTACTTTTTTGTTTAACTTTTTGCAGGTGTCATGTACTAGCCGTGGCATACGGTTAAAGGAGAACCGGATTGGTAGCATGCGTATTTGCAAAACATTTTCTTGAAGTTCGCGTGTGTTTAGCATTAGGCGTCTGAGCGCTGCTTGTAAATGATAAATATTATGTTCGCCGACATTGTTTTCGAAACGGCTTAGCATCGATTGTGTGATCACGAGTTCGCCGACAAGGTTTATTAGATTGTCAATTTTTTCAATGCTGACGCGCACAGATTCTGCTGTTTGGGGATCGCCGCTGTTGCTGGGTTTGCTGGATTTTTTTTCCTGTAAGTTGATTTCCAAATCACATTCATCGTCTACCCATTCAAAGACTTCTTTGATTTGTGCTTCATTAGCGTCAGTGTGTAGATCTAAATGCCAGCGCAGATAGATTTTTTTAGATTCTAGTGCTGACAGTTTTGGCACCGAATTGCTATAAGAGCGACTTTCTAACCGGCCTAGTTGTTGGAGTTCTCGGAATATTTTTATGGGGTCATTGCCGCTTCGAAGTAAATCCGGTAAAGGCTTAAAGCGGATATGCCAATGTTGTTGAGTGCCGTTATTGTTTGTGATGGTGTTGTTATTGTTATTATTTGTTTTCTTAAGGAGTTGTCCTTGTAGTTGCGTTAGCAATTTAGAAATACGATTATGTGGTAAGGGGTGGTTGTATTGCGACTCGCGTAACATTTCTCTGGCGCAATCAACAGACTCAAGCAATAGTTCCAACAGCGCCGATGTGGTTTCTCTTTTGCCTTGACGCAGCTCTTCCAGCAATGCTTCAACAGCATGCATAAAGTCTGATACTTCGCCAAAACCAAAAGTGCCACCTCCGCCCTTGATGGAGTGGGCAGCGCGAAAAATGGCATGAATAAGTTCTGGGTCGGTATGCCCTGGCTCCATGCTGAGCAGCCCGCTTTCCATCATGTCCAGTCCTTCAAAGCTCTCAACAAAGAAGGCTTCTACAACTTCCTTGAAGTCCATATTGTGCCCGCCAATATTAATCCAGTACTTTGGAGACGACTTGCAGCAGCTTTTCGGGGTTAAACGGTTTTACAATCCAGCCAGTGGCACCGACATTTTTCCCTTCCTGCTTTTTATTGCTGCCAGATTCAGTTGTGAGCACGAGTATTGGGATGTGCTCATAATCAGGTAGTTCGCGGAGTGCTTTTACTAAAGATAAACCATCCATGGCTGGCATATTAATATCAGTAAGCACAAGGTCAGCCTGGATTTTTTTGGCCGCTTCCAAGCCAGCTTCACCAGTTTCTGCGGTCGTGACATTGTGACCAGCTTCCTTGAGCGTGAAAGAAACCATTTTGCGCATGGAAGGAGAGTCGTCTACTGCAAGGATATTTGCCATTATCTACACCCTAAGTGATTGTCTGCTTTAATGGGGCCCATATAGAAATACGGGGGTGTTTCATTGTCTGCTATCGGCGTTTTGCGTTGGATATTGAGGTAAACACGTTGAAATGGGAGTGTTAAGGCAGCTTATAAAGCTTTGCTTGTCATTGGCCGATAGCAAGTGCAAGGCAGGCTTAAGTTCGATGTAGGATGGATGCTGTGTAGGAAATAGTCGCCTTGTTTGGATGAAAAACAGACTGTTGATTTGGCATAGAGGAATTTATGCTTTTTATAATCGAATAACTGGCTTGGCAAAGTTATCTTGGTGAGATACCTATGATCAGTATGGATAAACTGACAATTACACAGAAGCTAATGGTAATGACCATGGCGATTTTATTGCTCAGTGGCAGTGTGCTCATTTATATCGTGGCGGAGATTCGGCAAAGCGATGCGGTGATCAATGGCGTTATTGATGAGCAGGAAGAGATTTTGCAGCATTTATCCAAGCTCGAGCGCATTCAAAAGTTATTTGATGACTATCATAATTGGCTGACACATATGGCGTTGAGCTGGAAGGCAGAGTCAGAAGAAGAGGCTGAGAAAGCCAAAGATGAGTTGTATCAGTTGCTCGATGAGCTTGGTGAAACCGATAATGCACTAGTAGAGGCTGTGCAGCCGCAGATAGGCCCCTTGCATGATGCCATGGTAGGGGCTTTGGACTGGTATGTGGATAACAACCGGGCAGAAGCGAATAAGCGTTTGGCGGTGGGCTCTGAAATTGCAGAGCAAATTGATATAAAGATCGCAGCCAGAGTTGACGAAGTACGCTTATTATTGAGTGATGCAACCGATAAACTAATCGCCAATAACTCAGCATTACTAAATGCTGCAATGATTGGCTTGGTTTGGGCGCTCGTGGTGGGTGGCGGTCTGGCGGTGTTTATGTCGCGTTCCATTACCCAGCAAATGGGGGCTGATCCATCGAAAGTAAGGGAGGTGGCAACTGAAATTGCCCGCGGTAACCTGCTGGTTGAAATGCATACTGAAGGACACGTGCCGGTCGGCGCGTTTGCCGCGATGGTGGCGATGAAGACCAAGCTGACCGAGGTTATCTCGGTTGTGCAGGATGTGGCGGCGCAGGTGCGACGTGGCTCTGCCGAAATTTTGCAGGCCAATATGAGTTTGAAAAAGCGGGCTGATGAGCAGGCGGATAATTTGGAAAAAACCGCTAACAGCATGGAGCATATGACAGCAACGGTAAAGCAAAATGCCAACAATGCCCGCAAAGCAGATGAGCTGGTCAAGGGTGCCAGGACTGAAGCGGAGCAAGGTGGTAATGTGGTGCGCGATACTGTGCATGCGATGGCGGAGATCAGTAAGGCCAGTGAAAAAATTGCAGATATTATTGGGGTGATTGACGAAATTGCCTTCCAGACTAACCTGCTGGCGCTGAATGCGTCGGTTGAAGCAGCTCGAGCCGGGGAGCAAGGCCGGGGTTTTGCGGTGGTTGCCAGTGAGGTGCGTAATTTGGCCGGGCGAAGTGCCAAAGCGGCGCAGGAGATTAAAACGCTGATCGAAGATAGCGTTAATAAAGTTGGTGATGGTTCGCGTCTGGTAAATGAATCAGGGCAAAATCTGGATAGGATTGTGAACTCGGTGACCAAGGTTTCCGAAATCGTTGGTGATATTTCTTATGCCAGCCAGGAGCAGGCTTCGGGTATTGAGCAGGTGAACCAGTCTATTGTGCTGATGGAAGATATGACGCAGCAAAATGCAGCCTTGGTACAGGAAGTGACAGCGTCATGTATGGCCTTAGGTGATAAGGCGACAGCCTTGGATCGAGCTATTTCCTTCTTCCATATTTCACAGGCTAATCGCTTAAAGACCGTGGATAGTGTTAAAGGTGAGCAAGAGCAGGATATACTCAATATGATGCAGATATCCCAAGAGAATTCATCTCGTAAGGGCAAGGTTAGGAGTAATGGCGCAGCGACCAATGAGCGCCCATCGGGTAGTGACTGGCAAGAGTTTTAGTGCTTGTCGAAAAGTGCGGCTAGGTGCTCGCGCGAGAATAAATATAAAATCCTGTATTTCACTGGCTTAAAAGTGTCCATGGCCGGTGTTCAATAGGCTGCTAAAAAGCGGGGTGTCTCGCTTATTCTGGCCTTAATTGTCCTTTACGCTGGGCTACTCAAAAAAATTTTACAATCCTTGTTGACTGCCGACCTCTGTCTGAGGCAAAATTCCGGTCTTGTGCTTGGCCCGGAGGGGTACCCAAGCGGTCAACGGGATCAGACTGTAAATCTGACGGCTAAGCCTTCGAAGGTTCGAATCCTTCCCCCTCCACCATTGCGTTAAAAAAGTGCGCTAGAGCCGCTATTTTTCTTGCTGAGTCGGACGCGCGGGTTGGAAGGCCCTTTATATAAGGCCTCGCTTGCGAAGCTAATGGCGAAGATACCGGCAAAATAACGAATTAACGCTATTTGAGTGAGGTTGGTCAGCTTAGTTGCTGGCTTAATGCTTGTCTTGAATGGCATACAGGTAAGTATATGAGCAGGCCGCAGGATACTGTTTGGGCCTGCTTTGCTGCTGAGCTAGGTTATGTACCTGCTGAATTGGTCAAATATGGCTGATTGGGCGTTTGAAAGTTGGGTTTTGTGCTTTGCTGCCGTATCGATGTCAAAGTGGTGTGGCAGGAGTGTGAAGCAGATAGGTTAAGTAGGGCGGGTGTAGTTCAATGGTAGAACCTCAGCCTTCCAAGCTGATGATGTGGGTTCGATTCCCATCACCCGCTCCAGCTACAGCTTTACCTATTATATGGGTATGTAAGTGGGTGCCGGTATGAGTGGCTTGTTTTACTTAGCTGACTCAAAGACAGGTCGCCGCTCATAACAAGCTGACGTTGAGCTTGTTGTAAAGGCAGTGAGTTGTACACGAGGTGCAAACAGGAAAAACAGGCTTTTTCTAGGTGTTTTTTCTGGGTATCTTGTAGGCCCATATAGCTCAGTCGGTAGAGCACTTCCTTGGTAAGGAAGAGGTCACCGGTTCAATTCCGGTTATGGGCTCCAGATGGTGCCTTGCCATCCAGTTTGCCATATTGGTGGGTTGGAGGCTTTGGTAATTAACAATAAAGTCGTGCTGATTGAATGCGTTTGGCGCGTAACACCAATAGAAGCAAAGGTGGAAACCAATGTCTAAAGAGAAATTTGAGCGTAATAAACCGCACGTGAATGTGGGGACAATCGGCCACGTTGACCACGGTAAGACGACACTGACGGCTGCGCTGACGAAAGTAATGGGTGAAAAGAATGGTGGTGAGTTCAAAGCTTACGACCAGATTGATAATGCCCCAGAAGAGCGCGCACGCGGAATCACAATTGCCACAGCTCACGTAGAGTACGAATCAGACGATCGTCACTACGCGCACGTTGATTGCCCAGGTCACGCGGATTATGTGAAAAACATGATCACGGGTGCGGCGCAGATGGACGGTGCGATCTTGGTAGTGAATGCTGCCGATGGTCCAATGCCACAAACGCGAGAGCACATCCTGCTCGCTCGCCAGGTAGGTGTTCCTTATATTGTTGTCTACATGAACAAAGCGGACATGGTAGATGACCCTGAATTATTGGAATTGGTAGAGATGGAAGTGCGCGACTTGCTGTCCAGCTACGAATTTCCAGGCGATGACACGCCATTAATCACCGGTTCAGCGCTCAAGGCGTTGGAAGGTGACACCTCAGATATCGGTATCCCCTCGATCGAGAAATTGATCGCGGCGATGGATGACTACATTCCGATTCCAGAGCGTCCGGTTGATCAGCCGTTTTTGATGCCAATCGAAGACGTATTCTCAATCTCTGGCCGTGGTACGGTAGTCACAGGTCGTATCGAGCGCGGTAAAGTGAACGTTGGCGACGAGATCGAGATTGTTGGTATCAAAGAGACGACAAAAACAACCTGTACGGGTGTAGAGATGTTCCGTAAGTTGTTAGACGAAGGTCAGGCTGGTGATAACGTGGGTGTGTTACTGCGTGGAACCAAGCGTGATGAAGTCGAGCGTGGTCAGGTACTGTGTATTCCAGGCAGCATTACACCACACACGAAGTTTGAAGCAGAAGTATATGTGTTGAGTAAAGATGAAGGTGGCCGTCACACGCCATTTTTCAATAACTACCGTCCACAGTTCTACTTCCGCACAACCGATGTAACCGGCGCGGTAGAGTTACCGGAAGGCACAGAGATGGTTATGCCAGGTGACAACATCAAGATGGTAGTGACCTTGATAGCGCCAATTGCGATGGAAGATGGCCTGCGTTTTGCGATCCGTGAAGGCGGTCGTACAGTAGGCGCGGGCGTTGTCGCGAAAATTTTTGAGTAAGTAAAGTATAAAGGTAAGCGGAGAGGTATAAGCCTCTCCGCTTTCTGGTTTCTGGCTCGGTTGGCTTTTTAACGGGACTGGAATCAAACGTGTCACAGCTAGTTGGGAAGTTTGAGATAGGCCAGTAGTTCAATTGGTAGAGCAGCGGTCTCCAAAACCGCAAGTTGGGGGTTCGAGTCCCTCCTGGCCTGCCAACTGGTTGAGTGTTTAATTGCAACAAAGTGTTTTGGCGGGTAAGTCGATGGCAACAGTAGAGGCAACAGAGTCCAAATTAGATTCAGTGAAGCTGGCATTAGCGGTATTGGTGCTGGCGGCTGGCGTATATGGGTTCTACCATTTTGAACAGCAGTTTTTGCTTATTTATAGAGTATTGGCGTTACTGGGCGTTGTCCTGGTGTCTTTACTCATTGTATACCAAACAGCTAAAGGTAAAAGCATTTGGCAATATGCGCAGGACTCAAGAACAGAGCTGCGTAAAGTTGTCTGGCCAACTCGCACAGAAACGTTGCAAACAACCCTGATTGTTGCGGTGATTGTAATTATTGTCGGATTAGCTCTGTGGCTGCTGGATATATTTTTTGGCTGGTTTATCCAGTGGCTATTATCACTGTAGCGTTGGAGATAACATAAGTATGGCAAAGCATTGGTATGTTGTGCAGGCATACTCAGGGTACGAAAATCAAGTGAAGCGATCTTTAGAAGAGCGTATACAGCGCTATTCTATGACAGAAGATTTTGGTGAAATTTTAGTACCCACTGAAGAAGTCATTGAGATGCGCGAAGGCCAGAAGCGCCGGAGTGAGCGCAAGTTCTTTCCTGGCTATGTGCTGGTGAAAATGGAAATGAACGATGAGTCTTGGCACTTGGTGAAAGATGCACCAAGAGTACTGGGCTTTATCGGGGGTTCAGGCGACAAGCCTGCACCCATCAGCCAGAAAGAAGCGGATGCTATTATGCAACGCATGCAGGAAGGTGCTGAGAAGCCGAAGCCAAAAGTACTGTTCGAGCCAGGCGAAGTCGTGCGTGTTACCGATGGGCCATTTAATGACTTTAATGGTGTGGTTGAAGAAGTGGATTTTGAGAAGAACCGCTTAAAAGTATCGGTATTGATTTTTGGTCGCTCAACACCGGTTGAGCTTGAATTCGGTCAGGTAGAAAAAGCCTAACGAATGTAGAGATGCTGAGTTTGCTGTAAGCCATAATGACAGCAGACTTATTTATTAAGCAATAGGGGAGGATGGCTACACGCTATCCGTTAATTACCCAAAGTGAGGTATCTATGGCGAAGAAAATAGAAGCTTATATTAAGCTGCAAGTCCCTGCTGGGGGTGCGAACCCAAGCCCACCGGTTGGCCCTGCCTTGGGTCAGCGTGGTGTGAATATTATGGAGTTCTGTAAAGCGTTTAACTCGCAAACAGGCAATATGGAAGCGGGTATGCCGATTCCTGTTGTGATTACAGTCTATAATGATCGTAGTTTTACATTTATCACGAAAACCCCACCGGCGTCGGTATTGTTGAAAAAAGCGGCCGGTATTCCTAAAGGCAGTGGTACGCCAAACACCAATAAAGTTGGCAAGGTTAACCGTCAACAGTTGGAAGAGATTGCGACCACGAAAATGCCTGACTTAACAGCAGCCGATATGGATGCTGCCGTTAGAACAATTGCTGGTAGTGCGCGCAGCATGGGTTTAGATGTAGAGGGGGTTGAGTAATGGCTAAATTAAGCAAGCGTTTAAAAGCGATTCGCGAAAAAGTAGAAGCGGATAAGCTTTACCCTATTGATGATGCTTTGCAGTTAATTAAAGACTGCTCGGCAGTGAAATTCAAAGAATCCGTTGATGTCAGCGTTAATCTTGGTATTGATCCGCGTAAATCCGATCAGGTAGTACGTGGTTCAACTGTAATGCCTAACGGTACAGGTAAAACTGTGCGTGTTGCGGTGTTTGCGCAAGGCGAGAAAGCTGATCAAGCTAAAGAAGCGGGTGCAGATATTGTGGGTATGGATGACTTAGCTGAGCAGATCAAAGGTGGCGATTTGAACTTTGATGTTGTGATTGCTTCACCTGATACCATGGCCGTTGTAGGTCGTTTAGGTCAAGTGCTTGGTCCACGTGGCTTAATGCCAAACCCAAAAGTGGGTACCGTTTCAGCTGATGTGGCTGGTGCTGTAAGAAATGCCAAAGCAGGTCAGGTGCGTTACCGTGCTGATAAAGCCGGTATCATTCACTGCAGTATTGGTAAGGTAGACTTTGAGGTACCTGCTTTGCTGGAAAACCTGAAGGCGCTGTTGAGTGACTTGGAAAAAGCCAAGCCGGCATCAGCCAAAGGTATCTATATGCGCAAAGTGACAGTGTCTTCTACGATGGGTCCTGGTGTTCAGGTCGATCGTGCAACGCTGTAAGCTGTATTGAGTTAACTAAATTTTAAAAGCTGTTGTTGTTATATTAAATAACAGTTTTTAAAGGGCGTCGCGCAGTAATGTGCTTCGTCAAAGACCGTCGGTATGATCGTTGATTATTTAATATGCCGTTAAGGTATGCCGACGCAGACGGTGTAGCCCGAAATTGTTAGGCCACCGTTATAGGGGAGCAACTATTTGTAGTCAGTTTGCAAGTAGGCGCTCATAAAGTAGTAATCGGGGACTCGTCCCCAAACTGGAGAGTGAATATGCCTCTTAACCTTGAGCAAAAGAAGGCGGTTGTTGCGGAAGTTGCGCAAGTCGCTGCCAGCGCTCACTCTGCCGTTGCTGCTGAGTACCATACGCTGACTGTAGAAGATATGACAGATCTGCGTAAGAAGGCTCGTGAGTCTAATGTGTATCTTCGTGTTGTGAAGAACTCATTGGCAAAGCGTGCTGTAGAAGGTACTGATTTTGAATGCATGCAAGACGGCATGGTGGGGCCTTTGCTCTATGCGTTTTCACAGGACGATCCAGGTTCAGCGGCTCGTATTGCCCGTGACTTTGCCAAAGAGCACGACAACTTTGTCGTCAAATTGGTTTCAGTCAGTGGTGAGTTGCTACAACCAGAAGACCTAAAGCGCGTAGCTGATCTGCCTACGAAAGATGAAGCGATCAGTATGTTGATGTCAGTGATGAGAGCGCCATTAGACAAGTTTGCACGTACCTTGAACGAGGTGCCAGGCAAGTTGGTGCGTACTGTTGCTGCTGTTAAAGATAGCAAAGGTTAACCGCAAAACACTTTTTGTATTTGATTAAATGATTTTAGGAGTATAACGATGGCTGTATCAAAAGATGATATCTTGGAAGCAATTTCCAATATGACTGTAATGGAGGTCGTTGATCTGATCTCTGATATGGAAGAGAAGTTTGGTGTAACTGCAGCTGCGGCTGTAGCCGCTGCACCGGCTGCCGCTGGTGATGCTGGTGGTGCTGCTGCGGAAGAGAAGACTGAGTTTGATGTTGTGATGACAAGCTTTGGCGGCAACAAAGTTGCTGTGATTAAAGTGATTCGCGCAATTACAGGCTTAGGTCTGAAAGAAGCCAAGGACATGGTTGAGGGTGCCCCATCAACTGTTAAAGAAGCAGTAGCGAAAGAAGAAGCAGAAGATGTGAAGAAGCAGCTTGAAGAAGCTGGTGCCCAGGTTGAAGTTAAGTAATCATCCAGGTAATACAAGGATACGTTTATTAAGAATCGGCGGTTATTAAAGACTGTTTGGATTCAACAACGGTTTGGCTGTTCACAGCTTGCCTTATGGCAGGCTGTGCTCAGCCTATCCTCGTTTATGCGAAATAAGAGCATATCTGAAGGTTTTGCTGATAACTTTGTTACCACATGACAGCCTGTTTGGCAGGCATTATGCAGGTAGCGTGTTTCAGTAATATTTGTAGTTTTTTTGTAGTGTGCGCTCAATGTAGGAGATAAACACAGATGGCCTATTCATTCACCGAGAAGCAGCGTATTCGTAAGGATTTCGGCAAGCGTCCAACAATTTTGGAAGTACCCTTTTTGTTGTCAACGCAGCTCGATTCTTATCGGAGTTTTTTGCAGCTTGATACAGACCCAGATACACGCAATGAGGCGGGTTTGCATGGTGCGTTCAAGTCCGTATTCCCAATCATAAGCTATTCTGGGAATGTACACCTTGAATATGTTGACTACCGTTTAGGGGAGCCGGCATTTGATGTTCGCGAATGTAAGATTCGGGGCCTAACTTACTCAGCGCCGCTGCGCGTGCTTGTGCGTCTTGTGGTCTATGATAAAGATGCGCCTGCAAAATCAAATGTGGTGAAAGAAATCAAAGAGCAGGAAGTCTACATGGGTGAGTTGCCGCTCATGACAGATACCGGGACTTTTGTTATCAATGGTACTGAGCGTGTCATTGTTTCCCAGCTGCATCGTTCACCCGGTGTATTCTTTGATCATGATAAAGGCAAGACACACTCTTCGGGTAAGCTGCTATTTTCAGCCCGTGTAATTCCTTATCGTGGTTCTTGGTTAGACTTTGAGTTTGACCCGAAAGATTGTTTGTTTATGCGGATTGACCGCCGTCGTAAATTACCATCGACGATTTTATTGCGTGCTTTAGGTTTTGAGACAGAAGAAATCCTCGGCATGTTCTTTGAAATGTATGATGTGCATATCAAAGAGGAGTCATTTGAAATTGATCTGCTGCCAGAACGTCTGCGCGGTGAGATTGCAGCATTCGATATTAAGATTGGCGATGACATGGTGGTTGAGAAGAACCGCCGTATTACCATGCGCCATATTAAGCGACTAGAGAAAGAAGGTGTCGACAAGCTGGTCGTGCCAGATGAGTATTTGATCGGCAAACGTCTGTCAAAAGCCATCATTGATATGGAGACGGGTGAAGTCTTGATCCCGGCTAACGGTGAAATCACCGAAGAGCGCTTAGAGCTGATCCGTAAGCGCGATATGGATGCTTTTTCATTGATTTATACCAATGACCTAGATCGTGGTCCGTATGTCAGTGATACCCTGGATATCGATCAAACAACCAATGAGCTGGAAGCGCAGGTTGAAATTTATCGCATGATGCGTCCAGGGGAGCCGCCGACTAAAGAGGCGGCGCAAAACTTATTCCATAACCTGTTCTTCACAGAAGAGCGTTATGACTTGTCTGCAGTAGGCCGCATGAAGTTCAACCGTCGCTTAGGTCGTAAAGACGAGACTGGCGAAGGTGTACTGTCCAAAGAAGATATTCTCGATGTCATGCATGAGATTATCAACATCCGTAACGGTAAAGGTACTGTTGATGATATCGATCATTTAGGTAACCGTCGTGTACGTAGTGTTGGTGAAATGGCTGAGAACGTTTTCCGGGTGGGCTTGGTACGTGTAGAGCGTGCTGTTAAAGAGCGTTTATCCTTGGTTGAAAGTGAAGGTCCGATGCCACAAGACTTGATTAATGCCAAGCCAGTTGCGGCGGCGATTAAAGAGTTCTTTGGTTCGAGTCAGTTGTCACAGTTTATGGATCAAAATAACCCGCTCTCGGAAGTTACCCATAAGCGTCGTGTATCAGCCTTAGGTCCGGGTGGCTTAACGCGTGAGCGTGCGGGCTTTGAGGTGCGTGACGTGCATCCAACGCACTATGGTCGTGTTTGTCCAATTGAAACGCCTGAAGGTCCAAATATTGGTCTGATTAATTCATTAGCGGTTTATTCGCGTACCAATGACTTTGGCTTCTTAGAAACACCTTACCGCAAAGTAGTTGATGGTGTAGTTACTGCCGAGATTGATTATCTGTCAGCGATTGAAGAAGGTAACTTTGTTATTGCGCAGGCGAACGCGTTGCTTGATGAAAATGGTAAGTTTGTTGATGACTTAGTATCAAGTCGTCATCTAAACGAATTTTCATTATCAGCTGCGGATAAAGTGCAATATATGGACGTCTCGCCACGTCAGATCGTATCGGTTGCTGCGGCCTTGATTCCATTTTTGGAGCACGATGATGCTAACCGTGCTTTGATGGGGTCAAACATGCAACGCCAGGCGGTACCAACACTACGTGCTGAGAAACCGTTAGTTGGAACCGGTATTGAGCGGACGGTAGCTGTCGACTCAGGCGCAACAGTGAATGCGCTGCGTGGTGGCTTGGTTGACTCAGTCGATGCCTCGAGAATTGTGGTGCGTGTCAATGATGCTGAAACCGAGCAGGGTGATGTCGGTGTCGATATTTATAACCTGACCAAGTATACGCGCTCTAACCAAAACACCTGTATTAACCAAAAACCATTGGTGAAGCCAGGTGATATTATTGCGCGTGGAGATGTATTGGCCGATGGCCCGTCAACCGACATCGGTGAGTTGGCGCTCGGACAAAATATGCTGGTGGCATTTATGCCGTGGAATGGTTACAACTTTGAAGACTCAATTCTGATCTCAGAGAGAGTTGTGCGTGAAGAGCGTTACACCACCATTCATATCGAAGAGTTAACTTGTGTCGCGCGTGATACCAAATTAGGGCCAGAGGAAATCACCGCTGATATTCCTAATGTTAGTGAAGCGCTGTTATCCAAGCTAGATGAGTCTGGTATTGTGTATGTCGGTGCAGAAGTGCGGCCAAACGATATTCTGGTTGGTAAGGTGACACCTAAAGGTGAAACGCAGTTAACGCCAGAAGAGAAGTTGTTGCGTGCTATCTTTGGTGAGAAAGCCTCCGATGTAAAAGACACCTCACTACGTGTGCCGCCTGGTATGGATGGTACTGTGATCGACGTGCGTGTTTTCACACGCGATGGTGTTGAAAAAGATGCGCGTGCCTTAAACATTGAAGCCACCGAGCTGGAGCAGGTGAAAAAAGACTTAAATGACCAGTTCCGTATTATTGAGGCTGATATGTACTCTCGTGTTGAGCGTATGATTGTCGGTAAAGTGGCTGACGGTGGCCCTAATGGCTTAAAGAAAGACAGTGAGATTACGGCCGAATATCTGGCAGATCTGCCGAAGGATCAGTGGTTGGAAATCCGGGTGCGTGATGACGAGGCCAGTAAGCAGCTGGAGCAAATTGTTGAGCAACTCAAAGCCAAGCGCGAAGAGTTTGATCAGCGCTATGTACACCAAAAAGAAAAAATTACCGCTGGTGATGATTTGGCGCCAGGCGTATTGAAGATGGTGAAAGTGTATCTGGCGGTTAAACGCCGTACGCAGCCAGGTGACAAGATGGCAGGTCGTCATGGTAACAAAGGTGTTATCTCAACGATTGTGCCGATGGAAGATATGCCGTACATGGCTGATGGCACGCCGGTTGATGTGGTGTTAAACCCACTGGGTGTACCGTCGCGTATGAACGTTGGACAGGTATTGGAAACTCACTTGGGTTGGGCGGCGAAAGGTCTGGGTAAAAAGCTGGCGAGAATGGTTGAAGCCAAATCGCAAATCGCAGAAATCCGCGGTTTCTTAGATGATGTCTATAATAAAGGCATGGCGAAGAACGAAGACCTTGATTCATTTACCGATGAGGAAATTTTAAACCTGGCTAAGAACCTGCGGGCAGGTGTGCCAATGGCGACACCGGTATTTGATGGTGCCGCAGAATCTGAGATCAAGCAAATGTTGGCCTTGGCAGATTTGCCTGAAAGTGGCCAAACTACGCTTTACGATGGCCGCACAGGTGATGCCTTTGAAAGGGATGTCACGGTAGGCTATATGTACATGTTGAAACTGAACCACTTGGTTGATGACAAAATGCATGCGCGCTCAACGGGGCCGTACAGTCTGGTGACACAGCAACCACTCGGCGGTAAAGCGCAGTTTGGTGGTCAGCGTTTTGGTGAGATGGAGGTCTGGGCCCTAGAAGCTTACGGTGCCTCTTACACCTTGCGTGAAATGCTCACAGTTAAGTCAGATGACGTCAACGGTAGGAATAAGATGTACAAGAATATTGTTGATGGCGATCATCGTATGGAGGCGGGGATGCCGGAGTCCTTCAATGTATTATTGAAGGAAATTCGCTCGCTGGGTATCAATATCGAATTGGAGCATGACTCTTAACGTTATTGGATGGCTGCCCAGCTAGGCCTGGGCAGTATGTGAGACGATTTTATAGGTTATAACTGCAGCAAGTTGCCACAACGCTAAATAGCAGGTGCACAAACAATGAAAGACTTACTGAACTTATTAAAGCAGCAAGGACAGGTTGAAGAATTCGATGCCATTCGTATCGGTTTGGCATCACCGGAAATGATTCGCTCATGGTCATACGGTGAAGTGAAAAAGCCGGAAACCATTAACTACCGTACGTTTAAACCAGAGCGTGACGGCTTATTCTGCGCCAAAATCTTTGGCCCAATTAAAGACTATGAGTGTTTATGTGGTAAATATAAGCGCTTAAAGCATCGCGGTGTCGTCTGTGAGAAATGTGGTGTTGAAGTCACATTATCAAAAGTCCGTCGTGAACGCATGGGGCATATTGAGCTGGCCAGTCCTGTAGCGCATATCTGGTATTTGAAATCACTGCCTTCACGTATCGGCTTATTGTTAGATATGACCTTGCGTGAAATCGAGCGTGTTTTATATTTCGAAGCCTTTGTGGTAATTGATCCCGGCATGACTGATTTAACCCGTGGCCAATTGCTCAGCGATGAGAGCTACTTAGAGGCCATTGAACGTTATGGTGATGAGTTTGATGCGCGCATGGGTGCAGAAGCCGTGTTTGAAATGCTCGTTAGCATTAATTTAGAAACAGAAGCCGTTAAGCTGCGTGAAGATATTAATGCAACTCGCTCAGAAGCTAAATTGAAGCGTTTCTCAAAGCGCTTAAAACTGGTTGAGTCATTTATTGAATCAGGTAACCGTCCAGAGTGGATGATTATGTCAGTGCTGCCAGTATTGCCACCTGACTTAAGACCACTGGTGCCATTGGATGGTGGCCGCTTCGCGACCTCAGATCTTAATGACCTTTATCGTCGTGTGATTAACCGTAACAACCGTTTGAAGCGCCTGTTGGAGCTGAATGCACCAGATATTATTGTGCGTAACGAAAAACGTATGTTGCAGGAATCAGTCGATGCCTTGTTGGATAACGGTCGTCGTGGCCGGGCAATTACAGGTAGTAATAAGCGGCCACTGAAATCATTGGCGGATATGATTAAAGGTAAGCAAGGTCGCTTCCGTCAAAACTTATTGGGTAAGCGGGTAGATTACTCAGGTCGTTCTGTGATTGTAGTAGGTCCGACACTCAAACTACATCAATGTGGCTTGCCGAAGAAAATGGCGTTGGAGCTGTTTAAGCCGTTTATCTTTAGTAAATTGCACTTGCGTGGTTTAGCGACCACGATCAAAGCTGCCAAGAAGATGGTAGAGCGTGAAGGCCCGGAAGTTTGGGATATTCTCGAAGAAGTGATTCGTGAGCATCCGGTGATGTTAAACCGCGCGCCGACCTTGCATAGATTAGGTATTCAGGGTTTTGAGCCAGTGTTGATTGAAGGTAAAGCGATTCAGTTGCACCCCTTGGTTTGTGCGGCTTTTAACGCTGACTTTGACGGCGACCAAATGGCAGTGCATGTACCGTTATCGATTGAAGCGCAGTTAGAAGCGCGTGCATTAATGATGTCGTCCAACAATATTTTGTCGCCTGCCAACGGTGAGCCAATTATTGTGCCATCGCAGGATATCGTATTGGGTATCTATTACATGACCCGTAAGCGAGTTAATGCTAAGGGCGAAGGCATGCTGTTAGCTGATATCAAAGAAGTTCACCGTGCAGTTGAAAGTCGCCAGTTGTCTTTGCAGGCTGAAGTAACCACACGTATCCGTGAATATGACTTGGATGCAGACCGTAATCCAGTCGAGCGTATTCGTCGCGTCACAACCACGGCGGGCCGTGCTTTGTTATCTGAGATCTTGCCAAAAGGAATGTCTTTTGACCTGATCAATATCGACATGACCAAGAAGGCAATTTCAAATGTGATTAATACCTGCTATCGCGAAGTGGGTTTGAAAGCGACAGTAGTATTTGCTGACCAATTGATGTACACCGGTTTCCGTTATGCAACACGTGCCGGTGTCTCTATCGGTGTTAATGATATGGTTGTGCCAGACGGTAAGGGTGACATTATCGGTGGCGCTGAAGCTGAAGTGAAAGAAATTGAAAACCAGTATGCTTCAGGTTTAGTGACCAATGGTGAGCGCTATAACAAAGTAGTTGATATTTGGTCGCGCACTAATGATCAAGTTGCCAAAGCGATGATGGCAAAACTGGGTACCGAAGACGTTGAAAACAAAGACGGCGATATGGTTACGCAGGAGTCTTTCAATTCGATTTACATGATGGCTGATTCCGGTGCGCGGGGTTCCGCTGCACAGATTCGTCAGCTGGCCGGTATGCGTGGTTTGATGGCAAAACCGGATGGCTCAATTATTGAGACACCGATTACGGCGAACTTCCGTGAAGGTCTAAATGTATTGCAGTACTTTATTTCGACTCACGGTGCTCGTAAAGGTTTGGCTGATACAGCATTGAAGACAGCGAACTCAGGTTATCTGACTCGTCGTCTGGTTGATGTGGCGCAAGACTTGGTTGTTACTGAGCATGACTGCGGTACTCAAACGGGTATTGTGATGACGCCGATGATTGAAGGTGGTGACGTTGTTGAGCCATTACGCGAGCGGGTACTAGGTCGGGTAACTGCGCACGACGTTTATAAGCCCGGTACTGAAGAGGTTGTTATTGAAGCGGGCGTGTTACTCGATGAGAAGCAGGTTGATATGCTCGAAGCGAACAGTGTTGATGAAGTCACTGTCAGATCAGCCATTACTTGCGATACTCGCTATGGTATCTGTAGCAAATGTTATGGTCGTGACTTAGGTCGCGGTCATATTGTGAATATTGGTGAGGCGGTTGGTGTTATCGCAGCGCAATCGATTGGTGAGCCAGGGACACAGCTCACAATGCGTACCTTCCATATCGGTGGTGCGGCATCACGTTCGGCAGCGGCTAACAGCGTTGAAGTCAAAGCCAAAGGTAATATTCGCTTACATAACTTAAAAACAGTTGATCACGCCAGTGGTAACCTGGTTGCGGTATCACGCTCAGGTGAGATTGGTTTGTTAGATGAGCAAGGTCGTGAGCGTGAGCGTTATAAAGTGCCTTATGGTGCGGTGATCTCGGTTGCCGACGGTGAGCTGGTTGAAGCAGGTCAGCGTGTTGCAACCTGGGATCCGCATACTCACCCGGTTATTACTGAGGTGGCCGGTAAGGTGCAGTTCAGCGACTTCGTTGAAGGTGTATCGATCAATCACCAAACAGATGAGATTACCGGTTTGTCTTCGATTGTTGTGACCGATCCAAAACAGCGCGGTACAGCCGGTAAAGACTTGCGCCCGGTTGTGAAGTTAATCGATGCCGATGGCAATAACCTTTGTCTTGCCGGTACAGATGTGCCAGCAAGCTATAACCTGCCAGCGGGTGCGATCATTAATCTGCAGGATGGTTCTGAAGTCGGTGTCGGTGATGTATTGGCGCGTATTCCACAAGAATCATCAAAAACACGTGATATTACCGGTGGTCTGCCACGGGTTGCGGATTTATTCGAAGCGCGTGAGCCAAAAGAAGCCGCTATTCTGGCTGAAAAGACCGGTATGGTGTCATTCGGTAAGGAAACCAAAGGTAAGATTCGCCTGGTGATTACCGATGAGCATGGCGAAACACATGAAACGCTGATTCCAAAATGGCGTCATGTTAACGTGTTTGAGGGTGAGCAGGTTGTACAGGGTGAAGTTGTCTCTGACGGCGAGCTAAACCCGCATGATATTTTGCGTTTAAAAGGTATAACCAGCTTAT
This sequence comes from Gammaproteobacteria bacterium, assembly GCA_965230615.1. Classification (GTDB taxonomy): domain Bacteria; phylum Pseudomonadota; class Gammaproteobacteria; order HTCC5015; family HTCC5015. Next base: position 2,067,454 of record OZ246012.1, on the reverse strand, counting down.
CCGAGTATCTGGTGAAAGAAATCCAGGACGTTTACCGTTTGCAAGGTGTGAAAATCAACGATAAGCATATCGAAGTGATTGCCCGCCAGATGATGCGTAAAGTGGAAATTGACGATGCTTCTGAGAGTCGCTTCTTGCGCGGTGAGCAGGTTGATCGCTCTCGTGTGCTCGATGAAAATGACCGTTTAGCTATCGCCAATAAAGATCCGGTAGGCTATACCAATATCTTATTGGGTATTACCAAAGCTTCATTAGTGACAGAGTCCTTTATCTCAGCGGCGTCTTTCCAGGAGACCACGCGCGTATTAACAGAAGCTTCCGTGCGCGGCATGCGTGATGATCTGCGTGGCCTGAAAGAAAACGTGATTGTAGGGCGTCTGATTCCGGCCGGTACTGGTCTGGCTTATCATGAAGAGCGCCGTCGTCAGCGTAAAGGTGGCCTGAGTATTGAGGAGTCTTTGGCTGAAGGTATGGCAGCAATGGAAGCCACAACGGGTGCTGAGGGTGATGCAGATTCAGCAGGTTCTGCACCATCATCTGATGAGCAGAAGGAAATCAACGCCTAAATCGCTAAATATAAGAAATTGCGACTAAAAGTGGGCCTTTCAGGCCCACTTTGCTTGACAGCAGCATAGTCCATCTCTAGAATTGCCCACCCAAAATGGTAAGCATGCCCGAAAAGTATGCTTGCGTAGAGTGAGCGAATTACGGAAACGACAGGCCGAAATGGCCTGTCGTTTGTTTTCTAAGGTAGAAAAACCTGGCAAAGGCAAAGCTGGCCCCAGGTCAATAAACATAAATGAGTGTTAATGCATGACAACGATAAATCAACTGGTACGCAAACCCAGAAAAACCAAGCAGGTTAAAACCAATGTACCTGCGCTGGAGGCTTGTCCTCAGCGACGTGGTGTTTGTACACGTGTCTACACCACAACGCCTAAAAAGCCAAACTCTGCGTTGCGTAAAGTTGCTCGTGTGCGCCTGACCAATGGCTTTGAAGTTTCCTCCTATATTGGTGGTGAGGGCCATAACCTGCAGGAACACTCGGTTGTACTGATTCGTGGTGGTCGTGTAAAAGATTTACCTGGTGTGCGCTATCACACAGTGCGCGGTAGCCTGGATACCCAAGGTGTCGCTGATCGTAAGCAAGGCCGTTCTAAGTACGGTACTAAGCGACCTAAGAAATAAACCTATTTATAGAGTACATCATGCCTAGAAGAAGAGAAGTTCCAAAACGCCAAGTCTTACCAGATCCTAAATTTGGTAATGAGAAATTAGCCAAATTCGTCAACATGCTGATGTTGAGCGGCAAAAAATCAGTTGCCGAGAAAGTGATGTATCAGGCTTTGGATATTATTGGGCAAAAAACCAATAGTGATGGCGTAGATGTCTTAGATAAAGCTCTGGATAACGTTAGCCCAATGGTCGAGGTGAAATCACGCCGTGTGGGTGGTGCAACTTACCAGGTACCCGTTGAAGTTCGTGCGGTACGTCGTCAGACACTCGCCATGCGCTGGATTATTGATGCAGCGCGTAGTCGTAGCGAAAAATCCATGGTGCAAAAGCTGGCGGCTGAATTATCGGATGCCGCTGAAAGTCGGGGTTCGGCGGTGAAAAAACGCGAAGATACTCACCGCATGGCAGAAGCTAACAAAGCTTTTGCGCATTATCGCTGGTAGAGCGCGTTTCTGGATAAATATGGGGTTGAGTTAATTCGTTGTGGCACGTCAAACCCCCATTGAGCGGTATCGTAATATTGGCATCATGGCCCATATTGATGCCGGTAAGACGACAACAACCGAGCGAGTACTGTTTTATACCGGTGTATCCCACAAAATAGGTGAGGTGCATGATGGTGCTGCCACCATGGACTGGATGGAGCAAGAGCAAGAACGGGGTATTACCATTACCTCAGCGGCCACGACCTGTTTTTGGCAGGGCATGGATAAGCAGTTTGAGCAGCATCGTATTAATATAATTGATACACCCGGGCACGTTGACTTCACAATCGAAGTGGAGCGTTCCCTGAGAGTGTTAGATGGCGCGGTTGCCGTCTTTTGTGCTGTTGGTGGTGTAGAGCCACAATCTGAAACAGTATGGCGGCAGGCCAATAAATACCATGTGCCACGCATGGCGTTTGTGAACAAAATGGACCGCGCAGGCGCCGACTTTTTGCGCGTCGTTGAACAAATTCAAGAGCGCCTGGGGGCTAACCCGGTGCCGATTCAGCTGCCAATTGGCGCTGAAGATGCCTTTGAAGGGGTGGTGGATCTCATTCGTATGCAGGCCATTATGTGGGATGAGGCCAGCCAGGGAATGAACTATGAGGCACAGCCGATTCCAGCGGCCATGCAGAATGAGTGCCAGCAGTGGCGGGAGCAACTGCTCGAATCAGTCGCTGAAGCATCCGAGGCATTAATGGATAAATACCTGAATGAGGGGGATTTATCCGAAGCAGAGATTCATCAGGGTTTGCGTGAGCGAGCGCTATCAGGTGAGATTATCCCGACATTATGCGGGTCAGCCTTTAAGAATAAAGGTGTGCAAGCACTGCTGGATGCAGTGATTCACTATATGCCTTCACCGATAGATGTGCCTCCTATCAAAGGGGTGCTGGATGATTCGGCGGAAACTGAAGCTGAACGTCGGCCTGATGATACTGAGCCATTTGCGGCTCTGGCATTTAAAATTGCCACAGACTCATTTGTTGGCAGTTTAACGTTTTTTAGAGTGTATTCCGGCGTATTGAACTCAGGGGATACGCTGTATAACCCGGTTAAGGGTAAGCGTGAGCGGATCGGTCGACTTCTGCAAATGCATGCCAACAGTCGGGAAGAAATTAAAGAGGTTCGAGCAGGGGATATTGCTGCTGCCGTTGGTTTGAAAGATGTGACCACCGGCGATACTTTATGTGATAACAAACAGGTTATTACACTAGAGCGAATGGAGTTCCCTGAGCCGGTGATATCCGTCGCCGTCGAACCGAAAACCAAGAGCGACCAGGAAAAAATGGGAGTTGCACTTGGTAAGCTGGCCCAGGAAGATCCGTCGTTTCGTGTAAGCACGAACGAGGAATCCGGGCAGACAATTATATCCGGCATGGGTGAGTTACATTTGGATATTATTGTTGACCGCATGCAGCGTGAATTTAGCGTTGAGGCTAATGTTGGTAAGCCGCAAGTGGCTTATCGTGAGGCGATTCGCAAAGCGGTTGAGCAAGAAGGCAAGTTTGTAAGGCAATCAGGTGGTCGTGGTCAATATGGTCATGTTTATCTGAGAGTGGAGCCTCTGCCGCCAGGAACTGGCTATGAATTTGTGAATGAGATTGTGGGTGGCGTAATCCCCCGTGAATACATTCCAGCGGTTGATAAAGGTGTGCAGGAGCAAATGGAGAACGGGGTATTGTCGGGTTATCCGATGGTAGACTGTAAAGTCACTTTGTATGATGGCTCCTATCATGACGTCGATTCTAGTGAAATGGCGTTTAAAATTGCCGGTTCAATGTGCTTTCGGGAAGCAACGCAAAACGCAGATCCCGTGCTACTTGAGCCGATAATGAAAGTAGAAGTAGTGACACCCGAAGATTATATGGGGGATGTCATGGGTGACTTGAATCGCCGCCGTGGTCTGGTTCAAGGCATGGATGATGTGCCGTCGGGGAAAGTTGTAAGAGCCGAAGTGCCTTTGGCAGAAATGTTTGGTTATGCCACTGATTTGCGTTCAGCAACGCAGGGGCGGGCAACTTACTCGATGGAATTTGAAAAGTATGCGGAAGCCCCGTCTAGCGTTTCAGATGCTGTGATTAAAAGGCTTTCTTAATTTTTGTTAATTGATTTTAAGAGAACACATATAGAAGGGTAGCAAGCAATGTCTAAAGAGAAATTTGAGCGTAATAAACCGCACGTGAATGTGGGGACAATCGGCCACGTTGACCACGGTAAGACGACACTGACGGCTGCGCTGACGAAAGTAATGGGTGAAAAGAATGGTGGTGAGTTCAAAGCTTACGACCAGATTGATAATGCCCCAGAAGAGCGCGCACGCGGAATCACAATTGCCACAGCTCACGTAGAGTACGAATCAGACGATCGTCACTACGCGCACGTTGATTGCCCAGGTCACGCGGATTATGTGAAAAACATGATCACGGGTGCGGCGCAGATGGACGGTGCGATCTTGGTAGTGAATGCTGCCGATGGTCCAATGCCACAAACGCGAGAGCACATCCTGCTCGCTCGCCAGGTAGGTGTTCCTTATATTGTTGTCTACATGAACAAAGCGGACATGGTAGATGACCCTGAATTATTGGAATTGGTAGAGATGGAAGTGCGCGACTTGCTGTCCAGCTACGAATTTCCAGGCGATGACACGCCATTAATCACTGGTTCAGCGCTCAAGGCGTTGGAAGGTGACACCTCAGATATCGGTATCCCCTCGATCGAGAAATTGATCGCGGCGATGGATGACTACATTCCGATTCCAGAGCGTCCGGTTGATCAGCCGTTTTTGATGCCAATCGAAGACGTATTCTCAATCTCTGGTCGTGGTACGGTAGTCACAGGTCGTATCGAGCGCGGTAAAGTGAACGTTGGCGACGAGATCGAGATTGTGGGTATCAAAGAGACGACAAAAACAACCTGTACGGGTGTAGAGATGTTCCGTAAGTTGTTAGACGAAGGTCAGGCTGGCGATAACGTGGGTGTGTTACTGCGTGGAACCAAGCGTGATGAAGTCGAGCGTGGTCAGGTACTGTGTATTCCAGGCAGCATTACGCCACACACGAAATTCGAAGCAGAAGTATATGTGTTGAGTAAAGATGAAGGTGGCCGTCACACGCCATTTTTCAATAACTACCGTCCACAGTTCTACTTCCGCACAACCGATGTAACCGGCGCGGTAGAGTTACCGGAAGGCACAGAGATGGTTATGCCAGGTGACAACATCAAGATGGTAGTGACCTTGATAGCGCCAATTGCGATGGAAGATGGTCTGCGTTTTGCGATCCGTGAAGGCGGTCGTACAGTAGGCGCGGGCGTTGTCGCGAAAATTTTTGAGTAATTTGTAGATTAACCTTTCGAGAGAGCAATATGGCAACGAAAAAGGCACAAACAATTCGCATCCGGTTGAAAGCGTTCGACCACCGATTGATCGACCGCTCGGCTTCTGAGATTGTGGAAACCGCCAGAAGAACCGGCGCGCGGGTGCATGGCCCGATTCCATTGCCGACTAAGAAAGAGCGCTTCACTGTATTGATCTCGCCGCATGTTAATAAAGATGCGCGAGATCAATACGAGATTCGCACCCACAAGCGCCTGATGGACATCATCGAGCCAACCGATAAGACTGTTGACGCGCTGATGAAGCTGGACCTCGCGGCCGGCGTGGATGTGCAAATCAAGCTAAATTAATAGCAAAAAGTGCTTTAGTTTTAGGTAGTTATGCTGTAAATTACCGCACCCTTGCCAGTAACGGGACGTAGCGGGCAAAAAAGCCGCTGAAACAGGATAAATCCTGGTAAAACCTCCCTTCTGGCGGGTTGTGAAAACGCCAACAGGCGCACCCGCTGCAAAGAGCAGTACAAATATTGTCATAGGGGTGTAATAAGCCACAGATTTTGTGGTACTATGCTCGGCTTCCTCGGCCCGACATGCTAATAACCCATGTCGGGCCGTTTTGTCGAATTTAAGAGGTGCGCCCGCAGCTTTACAAAGCGGGCGCATTTTATTGCAGAACGTAGATTGCGATTGGGAATTGAAAATGACTATAGGTCTAGTCGGTCGAAAAGCAGGTATGACGCGCGTCTTCACTGAAGATGGTGCCTCAATCCCTGTGACCGTAGTAGAAGTAGCGCCCAATAAAGTGACCCAGGTGAAAACTGATGAGGTCGATGGGTATCGTGCATTGCAGGTTACACGAGGTGCTCGTAAGGCATCACGTGTCAGTAAGCCATTAGCTGGCCACTATGCGAAAGCGGGTGTTGAAGCTGGCGAAGGGCTTTGGGAATTCCGTTTGGCTGAAGCAGAAGGTGCTGATATTGAAGTCGGTGCAGAGCTAAAGGTTGACTTGCTAGAAGGCGTGGAAAAAGTTGATGTCACTGGCACCAGTAAAGGTAAAGGCTTTGCGGGTGCGGTTAAGCGTCATAACTTCAAAATGCAGGATGCCACCCACGGTAACTCACTCTCGCATCGCGCGGTGGGTTCAACAGGTCAAAACCAGACGCCAGGCCGCGTTTTTAAAGGTAAGCGCATGCCAGGTCATATGGGTGATGAGCGGGTTACAACGCAAAATCTTGATTTGGTCAAGATTGATGCAGAACGTAACTTATTATTGATTAGAGGCGCTGTGCCAGGCGCTGCGGGCGGTACGGTTATCGTGCGTCCGGCTGTGAAGAAACGGTAAAGGTTTTAAAGTATGGAACTTACGCTTCACAAAGAAAGTACAAAAATCGAAGTATCGGAAGCTGCGTTTGCGCGTGATTTTAACGAGGCTTTGGTGCATCAGGTGGTCGTTGCCTATCAGGCAGGTGCGAGAGCAGGTACCCGTGGTCAAAAGAATCGCTCAGATGTCCGTGGTGGCGGTATTAAGCCATGGCGTCAGAAAGGTACAGGCCGAGCGCGTGCTGGTACGATTCGTAGCCCATTATGGCGTACCGGTGGTGTCACCTTTGCAGCGAAGAATCAAGATCACTCGCAAAAAGTGAACCGCAAAATGTACCGCGGTGCCATGCAGTCCATCTTCTCCGAACTTCTCCGTCAAGACCGTCTTCTGGTCGTCGAAAATATTTCAGTCAATGCCCCTAAAACCAAAGAGTTGGTTAGCAAGTTGAAAGACTTGGATGTGGAAAATGCACTGATCGTCACTGAAACTGATGATATCAACTTATATTTGTCAGCGCGCAATTTGCGCGATGTTGATGTGGTTGATGCATCTGGTGTGAACCCAGTGGACTTGATTCGTTTTGACAAGGTATTAATCACGGTCGACTCGCTCAAGCGTGTTGAGGAGTTATTGTCATGAATCAAGAGCGCTTATTACAGGTTTTAGTTGCTCCGCATGTTTCAGAGAAAAGCGCGGTTATCGCAGACAAAGGCAGCCAGTATGTATTTGAAGTACTGCCAGGTGCGACCAAGCTGGAAGTGAAAAAAGCGGTTGAGCATGTATTTAATGTGGTTGTCGATTCTGTTCGTATTTTGAATGTGAAAGGCAAAACCAAACGCTTTCAGCAGCGTGAAGGCCGTCGTTCTGACTGGCGTAAAGCGTATGTGCGTTTAGCTGAAGGTCATGAAATTAATTTTGATGGTGGTGAGGCTTAAACAATGGCAGTTATAAAAACCAAACCAACCTCTCCAGGTCGTCGCTTCGTTGTTAAGGTTGTTACACCTGACCTACACAAAGGCGAGCCGTATGCGCCTTTGGTTGAGAAGAAAAGCAAAAATGGCGGCCGTAACAATGCGGGTCGTATTACCACACGCCATAAAGGTGGTGGTCACAAGCAGCGTTACAGAATTATTGATTTTAAGCGTGATAAAGACGGTATTGCCGCGAAGGTAGAGCGTATTGAATACGATCCTAACCGCAGTGCGCATATTGCCTTGTTGCTTTATGCAGATGGCGAGCGTCGTTACATTATTGCGCCAAAAGGTGTTAAAGCTGGTGATGAGTTAATGTCTGGCCAGGAAGCACCGATTAAAGTTGGTAACACATTGCCTTTGCGCAATGTGCCAATGGGTAGTGAAATTCACTGTATCGAATTAAAGCCAGGTAAAGGTGCGCAGATCGCACGTAGTGCAGGTGCTGTTGTACAGCTGGTTGCGCGTGAAGGTGCGCATGCAACATTGCGCTTACGCTCTGGTGAAATGCGTAAAGTACACATTGAGTGTCGTGCAACACTGGGTGTGGTATCGAACGGTGAACATAACTTACGTTCTTTGGGTAAAGCCGGTGCTAAGCGCTGGCGTGGTGTTCGCCCAACAGTTCGTGGTGTGGTTATGAACCCGGTTGATCACCCGCATGGTGGTGGTGAAGGTCGTACTTCAGGTGGCCGTCATCCGGTGAGCCCATGGGGTGTACCAACCAAGGGTTATAAAACCCGTTCGAATAAGCGTACTGACAATATGATTGTCAGACATCGTAAGAGTAAAAAAGGCTAAACAGTTAAAGAGGTAGTGCCGTGCCACGTTCTCTAAGAAAAGGTCCATTTATCGATCACCATTTATTTGCCAAGGTAAATAAGGCGATTGAAGAAAATAACCGCAAGCCCATTAAAACATGGTCGCGCCGTTCAATGATCATGCCGGAAATGGTAGGTCTGACAATTGCGATTCATAATGGCCGTCAACATGTGCCTGTGCTGGTAAATGAGAACATGGTTGGCCATAAATTGGGTGAGTTTGCACCGACCCGTACTTATAAGGGTCATGCTGCAGATAAGAAGGCTAAGTAAGCGTAACCGATACGATACAGTTTGGAAGACAGACAATGAATGTAAGTGCTAAATATAAATTTGCTCGAATTTCAGCGCAGAAATGCCGCTTGGTAGCAGACCAAGTGCGAGGCCTGCCGGTAGGTCGTGCTTTGGAGATTCTGAACTTCAGCAGCAAAAAAGCCGCACCTATTGTTAAGAAAGTGCTCGAATCTGCCATTGCTAATGCAGAGCATAACGAAGGTGCTGATATTGATGAGCTGAAAGTGTCTTCAATTTTTGTTGATGAAGGCCCAACGTTTAAACGACTGCGTGCTCGAGCAAGAGGCCGTGGCATGCATATTTTAAAGCGTACCAGTCATATTACAGTGACTGTTGCTGACTAGTTAAAGAGATATAGGTTCAATTATGGGACAAAAAGTACATCCTACTGGCATACGTTTGGGTATCGCGACTGACTGGACTTCCAAATGGTATGCTGAAAAAGGTGATTTCTCGAAGTATCTGCACGAAGATTTAAGAGTGCGTGAGTTCATCAAGAAAAAGTTGGTACAGGCCTCTGTTAGTCGTGTGCAAATTGAACGCCCTGCCAAGCAGGCCGTGATCACCATTCACTCTGCGCGTCCCGGCATTGTGATTGGTAAAAAAGGTGAAGATATTGAAAAGCTGCGTGGCGAAGTTGCTGGCATGCTGGGTATTTCCAAAAATACTATCAAGATCAATATCGAAGAAATTCGTAAGCCAGAGCTTGATGCAAGCCTGGTTGCTGAAGGTATCGCGCAACAGTTAGAGCGCCGTATCATGTTCCGCCGCGCGATGCGCAGAGCGGTAACGAACACTATGCGCCTGGGTGCTTTAGGCATCAAAGTTAGCGTTGGTGGTCGTTTGAATGGTGCTGAGATTGCTCGTACCGAGTGGTACCGTGAAGGTCGTGTGCCGTTGCATACCCTGCGCGCTGATATTGATTATGGCGTGGCGGAAGCGCAAACGACTTACGGCATTATCGGTATCAAAGTATGGATTTTCAAAGGCGAAGTTTTCGACCTTGAGGAAAAGACTAACGCAGCTGCGAAAGAAAACGCAGCCGCTTAATTAGATAACGTCATTTTGATAATGAAGTAATAGGAACGATTGCGATGTTGCAACCGAAAAGAACAAAGTTTCGCAAACAACAGAAAGGCCGTAACCGTGGTTTGGCCCAATCTGGCAATAAAGTTAGCTTTGGTGAGTTTGGCTTAAAAGCCACAGGCAGAGGTCGTATTACTGCAAGACAGATCGAAGCAGCGCGTCGTGCGATGACTCGTCATATTAAGCGTGGCGGTAAAATCTGGATTCGTATTTTTCCAGATACGCCAATTACCAAAAAGCCTGTTGAAGTACGTCAGGGTAAAGGTAAGGGTAACGTTGAATATTGGGTATCAAAGATTCAGCCTGGCCGTGTTTTGTATGAGATGGAAGGTGTTTCAGAAGATATCGCTCGCGAAGCGTTTAAACTGGCCGCAGCAAAACTGCCTGTTGCGACAACCTTTGTAACGAGAACAGTGATTTAATTATGAAAGCCAAAGACTTGATTGAAAAAACTGAGGCTGAGCTGCAGCAAAACTTGTTGGAGTTACGTAAAGAGCAATTTAATTTGCGTATGCAGATGGGTATGGGCCAAATAACAACCCCACACCTGTTTAATAAAGTGCGCAAAGATATTGCCCGTATTAAGACCGTGCTTGTGCAAAAACAAAAGCAAGCAGCTCAATAACGATTGATTAAGAGTGAGAGAACCAGTGAGCGCAGAAGCTACTACAGATAACAAAAAACGCACCCTGACAGGTCGCGTTGTTAGTGACAAGATGGATAAAAGTGCAACCGTACTCATTGAACGTAAGGTAAAGCATCCTCTTTACGGTAAATATATTAAGCGCTCAACCAAGTTGCATATTCATGACGAAAGCAATGAATGCAATATTGGCGATACAGTTTTGATCGAAGAATGCCGTCCAATGTCTAAAACCAAGTCGTGGCGGTTAGTGAAAATTACAGAACAGGCGAATCGGGTATAAATCATGATTCAGATGCAGACATTATTAAATGCCGCAGACAACAGTGGTGCTCGTAGCGTTCAGTGCATTAAAGTGCTCGGTGGCTCGCATCGTCGTTATGCTGGCGTAGGCGATATCATTAAGGTGAGCGTTAAAGACGCAATCCCTCGTGGTAAAGTTAAAAAAGGTGAGGTGTATAACGCGGTTGTTGTACGTACTCGTAAAGGTGTTCGTCGTGCAGATGGCTCTTTAATTCGCTTTGACAGTAATGCTGCTGTGTTACTCAATAATAAGCATGAGCCGATTGGTACTCGTATCTTTGGTCCAGTAACTCGCGAGTTACGTACTGCCAAATTTATGAAGATTATTTCATTAGCGCCAGAAGTGCTCTAATCGTTGGTAGGGTCAGATAGATGCAAAAGATTAAAAAAGACGATCACGTAATAGTCACGACTGGTAAGGACAAAGGCCGTACCGGTACGGTAACTAAAGTGACACCAGATGGTGATTTCGTATTTGTTGAAAACATCAATATGGTTAAGCGTCACACTAAGCCAAACCCAGGCAAAGGTGAAGCTGGCGGTATTATTGAGAAAGAAATGCCAATCCATATTTCTAATGTTATGCATTACAACGCGGTAACAAAAAAAGGCGATCGTGTTGGTATTAAAACATTAGAAGATGGCCGTAAAGTTCGTTATTACAAGTCGACTGATGAAGTCGTGGATGTATAACCCCGATTGGGTGAGTTATTAAGATGGCAAGATTACAAGAATATTATAGAGAAACGGTTATAAAACAGTTAATGGAGAAGTTTAGCTACTCCAGCGTTATGCAAGTGCCGCGTATCACCAAGATCACATTAAATATGGGTCTGGGTGAAGCGATTGGTGATAAGAAAATCATCGAGCATGCCGTATCTGATATGACCAAAATTGCTGGTCAAAAGCCGGTTGTAACCCATGCACGTAAATCTATTGCGGGTTTTAAAGTGCGCGAAGGTTGGCCGATCGGTTGTAAAGTGACTTTGCGTCGTTCGCATATGTATGAGTTTTTAGATCGCTTGATCAATATTTCGATCCCACGTATTCGTGATTTTCGTGGTTTAAGTGGTAAGGCGTTCGATGGTCGTGGTAACTACAGCTTAGGTGTAAAAGAGCAAATTATTTTCCCTGAGATCGACTACGACAAAATCGACAAGCTGCGTGGTATGGATATTACTATCACCACAGATGCGAAGACTGATGAAGAAGCAAAAGCTTTGTTGGAAGGTTTTAACTTTCCTTTTAAAAACTAACAGAACAGGTTTGATTTAATATGGCTAAGGTATCAATGGTTCAACGCGAGCGCAAACGCGCTAAGATGGTCGCTAAGTTCGCGACTAAACGTGAAGCGTTAAAAGCTATTATTAAGAACCCTAATAGTAGTCTCGAAGAACGTGATGAGGCTGTATTGAAATTACAAAAGATGCCACGTAATGCGAGCCCAAGTCGTCAACGTAATCGTTGTGAACTGACTGGCCGCCCACATGGCTACTATCGTAAATTTGGGCTTAGCCGTAACAAGCTTCGGGAAACTGCTATGCGCGGTGATATTCCAGGGCTTGTGAAAGCAAGCTGGTAATCTGCAACAAAAGGATATCGATATAAAATGAGTATGTCTGATCCAATTGCTGACTTTTTAACGCGTGTGCGTAATGCACAACGTGCGTTGAAAGCTGAAGTCAGCTTGCCATCATCTAAATTGAAAGTTGCTATTGCGACAGTATTGAAAGATGAAGGTTATATACATAATTTCAATGTGGTTGAAAAAGAAGGCAAAACAACCCTGTTTATCGAATTGAAGTACTACGAAGGTGAGCCGGTTATTCAAACACTGGATCGCGTAAGCCGACCTGGTTTACGTAAATTTCGTGGTAAAGGCGAGTTGCCAAAAGTATTGGGTGGCTTAGGTGTTGCGATCATCTCTACGTCAAAAGGCGTGATGAGTGACCGTGCAGCACGTGAAGCTGGTCATGGCGGCGAAATATTGTGTTACGTAGCGTAAAAGAGAAGCGCAATGTCTAGAGTAGCAAATAAACCTATTTCAATACCCAAGGGTGTCGAGATTAACCAAAATGGTCAAACCATTGCGGTAAAAGGCCCCAAAGGTAATATTGAATTTGATCTTCACCCAAGCGTTGGTTTAGAGCAAGGTGAAGCCGAATTGAAAATGGTGCCGCAAAAAGGTGCTGTTGCCATGGCTGGCACCATGCGTTCTTTGTTGAACAATGTGGTTGTTGGTGTGACTCAGGGCTTTGAGAAGAAATTGACGCTGATTGGCGTTGGTTATCGTGCTCAAGCTCAGGGCAATAAACTGAGTTTATCGCTGGGCTTTTCACACCCGGTTGATTACCCGGTACCTGAGGGTATTAAAGTTGAAACACCCAGTCAGACAGAAATTGTTGTCTCTGGTGTTGATAAGCAAAAAGTTGGACAAGTAGCTGCTGAAATTCGTGCCTATCGTCCACCTGAGCCGTATAAAGGTAAAGGTGTTCGTTATGCTGATGAGCAGGTTATTCGTAAAGAAGCTAAGAAGAAGTAATAGCTATGGATAAAAAGACAACAAGAATTCGTCGCAGTCGTCGAGTAAGAGCAAAGATTCGTGAGTTAGGTGAAGTTCGCTTGGCTGTACACAGAACGCCTCGACATATTTATGCGCAAGTTATTTCGCCTGATTCAAAGGTATTAGCAAGTGCTTCCACATTACTAGCAGATGTGAAGAAAGACTTGAAATCGACCGGCAATATCGAAGCCGCAGCCGCTGTTGGTAAGCTGGTTGCAGAGCGTGCAAAAGCGGCTGGTGTTGAAAAGGTTGCCTTTGATCGTTCTGGTTTTAAATACCACGGGCGTATTAAAGCGCTTGCCGATGCGGCAAGAGAAAACGGTTTAGTGTTCTAACACTGATTGATAAATAGTATAGAGCTTAAAAGGTTAAGGTATGGCGAGTTACGACGAAAGTGGATCCGCTGATGGCATGATTGAAAAGTTAGTCGCGGTCAATCGTGTGGCTAAAGTAGTAAAAGGTGGACGTCAGTTTGGTTTTACTGCATTAACGGTTGTTGGTGATGGCAATGGTCGCGTTGGCTTTGGTTATGGTAAAGCCCGTGAAGTACCTCTGGCGATCCAAAAAGCGATGGAGCGTGCTCGAAAATCAATGAAGAGCGTAACCTTGGTTGATGGCACCTTACAGTACCCAATTACAGCCAGACACGGTGCGGCGATTGTATTTATGAAGCCAGCCTCAGAAGGTACAGGTGTTATTGCCGGTGGTGCAATGCGTGCTGTTTTTGAAGCTGTTGGTGTACATAATGTATTGGCTAAAACCATTGGCTCAAGCAACCCGATTAATGTTGTTCGTGCGACATTCAGGGGTTTAACTGAAATGGTTAATCCAGAAATGATTGCCAGCAAACGCGGTAAAACAGTTGAAGAGGTACAGTCTTAACAGACTGTGCACGGAGTGAGATAGAAACGACATGGCTAAAAAGCTGAAAGTAACTCAAATCAAGAGTTCCAGTGGTCGCTTAAGCAATCACCAAGCCTGTTTACGTGGCTTGGGTCTGCGTCGAATCAATCACACAGTTGAAGTGATTGATACGCCAGAAAATCGCGGCATGATTAACAAAGCACATTACTTGCTTAAGGTTGAGGAAGTTTAATTATGAGACTGAATACACTCAGTCCTGCTGAAGGTAGCAAAAAAGACGCCAAGCGCTGTGGCCGTGGTATCGGCTCTGGCATTGGTAAGACTGGCGGTCGTGGCCACAAAGGTCAGAAGTCACGCTCAGGCGGTTACCACAAAGTAGGTTTTGAAGGCGGTCAGATGCCATTGCAACGCCGACTTCCTAAAGTCGGTTTTAACTCACGCAAGTCTTTGGTCACTAAAGAAGTGCGCTTACATGAGTTAGCAAAAGTATCGGCTGACGTTATTAACTTGGACGCGCTTAAAGAAGCCAATATTGTTGATAAAGGCACTGTGTATGTAAAAGTGTTTCTATCGGGCAAGTTGGAAAAAGCAGTGACTGTGCAAGGCCTTAAGGTAACTAAAGGTGCGCGTGCAGCTATTGAAGCAGCTGGCGGCAAGGTTGAAGACTAATGAGCACATCAGCATTAAGTAACTCTGGATTAGGCAGTTTGGGCAAATTTACCGAGCTGCGTCAGCGCTTGCTTTTTGTGGTTATTGCCCTGATTATTTTTCGTTTGGGTACGCATATTACAATTCCTAATGTTAATGCGGCAGTGATGGCTGATTTCTTCTCTCAGCAGCGCGATAACATCTTAGGCATGATTAATATGTTCTCAGGTGGTGCGATTGAGCGGATGTCTATTTTTGCGCTCGGCATTATGCCTTACATTTCGGCATCCATCGTGATGCAAATGTTAAGTCATGTGTATGCGCCGTTAGTGCAGTTGCGTAAAGAAGGTGAGCAAGGCCGACGTAAAATTACCCAATATACACGGTATTTTACGGTTGTCTTGGCGACATTTCAGGCGGTTGCTATTTCCTTAAACCTGCCTAATTTTGCGCCGGGCATTGTGGCTAATCCAGGTATCGCTTTTGTCTTTACTTCGACGATTACGCTGGTAACGGGCACACTATTCTTAATGTGGTTAGGTGAGCAGATCACCGAGCGTGGCATTGGTAATGGTATCTCGATTATTATTTTCGCCGGTATTGTTGCTGGCCTACCAAGTGCGGCAGCCAATACATTAGAGCTGGCGCGTAATGGTCAATTAAGTGAAATAACCGTGATCTTTATTTTAGCGGTTGCGATTGCAGTAACGGCATTTGTGATCTTTGTTGAACGTGGCCAACGCCGTATTGCAGTGAACTATGCGAAACGCCAACAAGGCCGTCGCATGTATGCAGCACAATCCAGCCACTTACCGTTGAAGTTGAATATGGCGGGTGTAATTCCACCTATTTTTGCTTCTTCGATTATTCTGTTTCCAACAACGATTGCAGGCTGGTTTAGTGGCTCGCAAAATATTGGTTGGTTGCGTGATATCACCGGTTTGTTATCACCGGGTCAGCCGATTTACATCGCTATGTATGCTGCAGCGATTATTTTCTTCTGTTTTTTCTATACAGCATTGGTATTCGACTCACGTGATACCGCTGAGAACCTGAAGAAAAACGGTGCATTAATACCGGGTATTCGCCCAGGTGAGCAGACAGCGCGCTATATTGATGGTGTTATGTCTCGCTTAACACTGGTTGGCTCAATTTATATTGCAGCCGTGTGTTTATTGCCAGAGTTTTTGATTTTGAGTTTTAACGTACCGTTTTATTTTGGTGGTACCTCATTGCTCATTATCGTGGTTGTTGTTATGGATTTTGTGGCCCAAGTGCAAACACACTTGATGTCGCACCAATATGAAAGCCTTATGAAAAAGGCTAATTTGAAAGGTTTTAAACGATGAAAGTAAGAGCATCAGTTAAAAAGATCTGCCGAAACTGTAAAGTTATTCGCCGCAAAGGTACGGTACGTATTATCTGTTCCGATCCTCGGCATAAACAGCGGCAAGGTTAATTTTAAGGTTTCGGAGGATAGAGTTTAATGGCCCGTATTGCAGGTATTAATATCCCGGTAAATAAACATGCCTGGATCGCGTTAACATCAATTTATGGCATTGGTCGTACCCGTGCCTATGATATTTGTGAATCAGCCGGTGTAAAGCCAGAGGTTAAAGTAAAAGATTTAACAGATGGTGAAGTTGAATCATTACGTACCGAAGTGGGTAAATTCACTGTTGAAGGTGACTTACGCCGTGAAATATCAATGAATATCAAACGGTTGATGGATCTTGGTTGTTTCCGAGGGTTGCGTCATCGTCGTGGTTTACCACTGCGTGGCCAGCGCACCAAAACAAATGCGCGCACCCGTAAGGGCCCACGTAAGCCAATTAAACGATAACCTCAATTTTCAGATTATTTTATATAAGAGATAAGTAATGGCGAGTCCAAGCAAACGTAAAAAAGCAAAACGTGTTGTCACCGATGGTGTGGCACATATCTATGCTTCGTTTAACAACACGATTATCACGATCACTGATCGTCAAGGTAATACCCTGTCATGGGCAACTTCTGGCGGTTCTGGCTTTCGTGGTTCAAGAAAAAGTACGCCATTTGCGGCACAGGTTGCAGCAGAGCGTGCTGGTGAAGCTGCTAAAGAATACGGTTTGAAGACACTGGATGTGATGGTGAAGGGGCCTGGTCCAGGTCGCGAGTCAGCGGTGCGAGCGTTGAATGCTACTGGCTATAAAATCACCAATATCACTGACGTAACACCATTACCTCATAATGGCTGTCGCCCACCAAAGCGCCGTCGTGTGTAAGTTTAAAGGGTAGAGATCAATGGCAAGATATATTGGACCAAAATGTAAGCTCAGTCGCCGTGAAGGCACAGACTTGTTTCTAAAATCAGGCTCACGTCCGCTTGAGTCGAAATGTAATATGGAGCGCCAGCCAGGCCAGGTTGCGACCAAGCGTGGTCGTCTATCTGATTACGGCTTACAGTTGCGTGAAAAGCAGAAGTTACGCCGTATTTACGGTGTTTTAGAGCGTCAATTCCGTAATTACTATAAAAAAGCAGCCCAGAAAAAAGGTTCTACTGGCGAGAACTTATTACAGCTGCTAGAGTGTAGGTTGGATAATGTGGCTTACAGAATGGGTTTTGGCTCTACGCGCGCTGAAGCACGTCAGTTAGTTAGCCATAAAGCCATTTTAGTCAATGGCCAGTCCGTAAATATACCTTCTTACCAAGTGAACCCAGACGACCAGATCGAGATTCGTGAAAAGTCTAGAGAGCAGGTTCGTATTGCAGATTCAATTGCGCTGGCGCAACAGCGCGGTGTTCCTGAGTGGCTGGATGTCGACACTAAGAAAATGCTCGGCGTATTCAAACGCATACCAGATCGTGCTGATTTACCAGCCGAAATCAACGAATCACTCGTCGTCGAATTGTATTCTAAGTAATCGTTATTGCACTTAACGGAGACGCCTTATATGACAGGTAAAGTAACAGAGTTTTTGAAGCCAAGATTGGTTGATGTAACAAATTATACTGATACGCACGCTAAAGTTGTTTTAGAACCATTGGAGCGTGGTTTTGGGCATACCCTTGGGAATGCTCTTAGACGCATTTTGTTATCATCCATGCCTGGCTCGGCTGTTACTGAGGTTGAAATCGAAGGTGTGTTGCATGAGTACACCACAATTGAAGGTGTGCAGGAAGATGTACTGGATATTTTGCTTAACCTCAAAGGTTTAGCCATTGTTATGCACAGTAAAGACGAAGCTGTCTTAAAGCTGCATAAAAAAGGTCAAGGCCCGGTGACAGCATCAGATATTACGATCGATCATGATATTGAAATTAAAAACCCAGATCATGTGATTGCTAACTTGACCCAAAGCGGCGAGTTAAACATGAACTTGAAAGTGGTCAAAGGCCGCGGCTATCAGCCGGTTACCCAGCGTAAAACAGAAGAGGGTGACTCCAAGGCGATTGGTACCTTGCAACTGGATGCAACATTCAGCCCAGTACGTCGTGTGTCGTACACGGTTGAAAGTGCACGTGTTGAGCAACGGACCGACCTTGATAAATTGATCATTGATATTGAAACGAATGGTACGATTGACCCAGAAGAGTCTATTCGTCGTTCAGCGACTATTTTACAGCAGCAGCTGTCTGTGTTTGTAAACCTTGAGGCGACAGAGCAAGCTGAGCCTGAAGCGCAAACACCAGAGATTGATCCAATTTTATTACGTCCTGTTGATGATCTTGAGTTAACAGTACGTTCAGCTAACTGCTTGAAAGCTGAAAATATTTATTATATTGGTGACTTGATTCAGCGCACTGAAGTTGAATTATTGAAGACGCCAAACTTAGGTAAGAAGTCGTTAACTGAAATCAAAGACGTGCTCGCGAGCTATAGCTTATCGCTGGGTATGCGTTTAGAAAATTGGCCACCACCAGGTTTGGATGCCAATAAGGAAAAGATTTCTGCTTAACGGCATAAAATGAGAAGTATTTAGGATACAAAAATGCGCCATCAAAAGTCAGGTAGAAAATTAAATCGTAATAGCTCGCACCGTAAAGCGATGTTCAAAAATATGGCATCTTCTTTATTTACGCATGAGCTGATCAAGACGACTTTGCCAAAAGCCAAAGAATTACGTCGTGTAGCGGAGCCGTTAATTACAATGGCTAAAACCGATAATGTTGCTAGTAGACGTTTGGCATTTGCCCGTCTTGGTGATAAGTCAGTTGTTGGTAAGCTGTTTGCTGAGCTTGCGCCACGTTACAAAGATCGCCCTGGTGGTTATTTAAGAATCATCAAGTGTGGCTTTCGTAAGGGTGATAATGCGCCTATGGCTTTTGTTGAGTTGGTTGATCGTCCAGTTGAAACAGAGGCTGTTGAAGCAGACGCTGCATAGTAAGGTTTAGCCTTATATCAAAAAAGCCGGTTTTATACCGGCTTTTTTGTGTCTGGGTGTTTTAGATCAGGCTTTATTGCTGGCGGACGTTACGATATTTGGCCGGTGTTAGGCCGGTGACTTTTTTAAATATGGTATTAAACGTCGACTTGCTATTAAAACCTACCGATTCATAAATATCCTGAATCAGGCGGCTGTTATTAGCAGGGTCTTGTAATAACAAAATCGCATCTTGTATTCGGTAATCATTAATAAATTCAAAAAAGGTCTTTTGGTAGTACTTGTTGATAATGTTTGACAGCGTTTTTGGGCTCATATCCAACTTTTCTGCCAGGTTGTCTAAAGTAATATTATTGATCAAGTGTGGCTTGTGCTCGCGCATATAAGCCTCGATTCTTTCGGTTAGCTCAACTTTAATGACTTCTTTCTTTTTGCTTTTGCCAGGCTTGGAATGTGGCATGCCAACAAGTGCGCCTGTATAGCCTAGACTCGAAAATACCAGGACATTGATAATAACGAAGACAAAATAAGAATGAATCAGGCCTAAAATATTGACCAAATAAGAAGGTGCAAAGCTTAACGTCATGCTGGTCAGTAATAGCCATAACCAGTCGATGGCAAACAGATAAGCAAATAACTTGATTCTAAAGAAGTCGGATTTGTCATAAGAGGAAAGAGAGTTTTCCAGAAACAGCCGATATTTGCGAATATGATATAAAATTGCAATACCGTACATAAAAGACAAGGCATGTGATAAAGAAAGAAAGTAAAGGTTGGCCTGCCACAGTTGTTCAGATAGAGGTGTAAAGAAGACTACAGCCAAGCCCGCTAGATAAGTGACTAGTGGGATACTATCTAAGCGGTTAAACGTTAACTCATTATAAGTGAGTGACTTGATGTAGAGAAAAAATATGGGGGCTTCGAGAAATAATGAGATTTCTAATAAGAAGTGAGTTTCGAAAGGAGCAAATGATAAAAACCAATCTCTCACCGGTGGCGCATATAACAACATGGATTGCAAAGTGCCAGCCGCGCTTAATGCTAGGAAGCATGCCAGTAAGTAATGCTGAATTTGCCGCCGCTGTTTAAGTGTGAGTAAGATAGCAAAGATCAACGCTTCACACGCGGTCATTATCAGCGCAACATCGTGAATATTAAAAATTCTTGATGAAATCATATCGTCAATTAATGTTAAAAAAGCGTAGCTTGTTAATTAGTCTTTATACAGTTTGTCAAAACGCTCCACGCTAAAGCCATTCATTCTTTTTTGGCCGATAAGAATAATTGGTACACCACGGCCATTTAACTTATTATAATCTGCCCGACCTTTAGCAGATTTTTCTATATCATATTCTGTGTATTTTATTTTTTTATTTATAAAATAAGCTTTAGCTTTTTTGCAATAGCCGCACCAGCTGGTGCTATACATAATAACGCGTTTTCGCGACGCGGCATTACGTTTAAAAAAACCTTCAGGTAAGTTGCTAACAGTAGCTTGTTGGTAACTTGTGATTTCCCCGGTTATTTCTAAAGTGGGCTTATTGCCAGGTGGTTTATCACCATAATGTGTGGTGCCATCCTCATCAACCCATTTATACATTTCAGCTGAATATGCACCTATTGCAATGCTTGTTAAAATAATAATCAAGGTGCTGCTGAAAAAATACTTTGTCGTCTGTCGTCTCCTTTGTCGTGTAGCCTGTTTGCTAATTGCGCACATTCATTAATAGGGCAAACTGAGGTCTGCTACAAAAGCTGCCAAAAAGCGTGCTGCATCGCCACCTGTAGCGCCTCTATGGTCAAAGCTCAAAGAGATAGGAATAAAACGGGCATTAATGATTCCGTTTGATGTCAGTTTAAGCTCTTCCATAAAGCGGCCAGTTGCAACAATCGCGACTTGTGGTGGTGTCACAATAGGCGTGGCATATAAGCCAGCTATCATACCAAAGTTTGAGAGTGTGATAGTGGCATTTTGTAATTCCTGCGGTTTTATTTTGCGTGCATACACCGCTTCACGTAAGCGGTTAAGCTCAGCTCTTAGCTCTTGGGGGCTTTGCTGCTCAGCTTGGTGTATAACAGGCACAGATAAACCATTGGGCGAATCAACTGCTACACCAATATTGACATGCTTATGCAGGGTGCGCTCGGCTTTTTCGCCATCGAACCAGGCATTTAAAGCAGGTTCTACCATGCAAGCTGCCGATACAGCACGCAATAGTCTCGCTGAGACATCGGTGCCTTCAGGCCAGTCAGTAATATCCGCTTTTTCACAAATCGTTGTATTAACCGTATTGTCGCGCGCTTTAGCCATATTCAATGCCATATAGCGTCGCTCACCCCTGACCGGCATGGCTTTCCCGGTAACATCTTGCTTGCGCTCGGGTAGCTTATAATTTTGTGGGGCATCAGCGGCATTGGCTTGATGCACACGTTTATTATGAATGTCGGCGAGCGTGACATTATCGGTGTGGCCTGTCGGCTTTAATGAGCGAATATCAATATCATGCTCATGCGCCATCGCTCTCACTTTTGGTGATGCTCTCACGCCTTTACCAAAATCAATGGGGATCGTGTTATCGTTTTTATCGTCAGTGTTGTCTGCAACATTAGTATCGGCTTGTGTCTGATTTGCCTCGGCTGCTGCACGTACATCTTTTAAGGTGATGGTAGCATTCTTACCCGTACCGGTAACCGTGCTCAGGTCAACAGCAAGCTTACGCGCCAGTGCCAGCACAGGAGGGGAGATAGCAGGCTTTTCATCATGGCTATTGCCATTGGTCGCAACATCATCGAGTGCTTGATCTGCTGCGCCGTTTTTGCCTTTAAACTCTTCGGCATTGCCAAAAGTGACCAGGGGGCTGCCCGTTTCTATTGTGTCGCCCGGCTCGCCATGTAAGGTGGCGATACGGCCTGTTTGTGGTGAAGGCACTTCAACAACCGCTTTTGCTGTTTCCATCTCAGCCAGTGGTTGTTCAGCTTCGACCACATCCCCAACTTTAACAAACCAACGAACAATCTCAGCATCGGGTAAACCTTCGCCTAAGTCGGGTAATTCAAATACGCTCATGCATACTCCATCACTTTTTGGATTTCATCAACAATACGTTGTACTGACGGCATATAGCGATGCTCAGTACGGGCATAGGGCATAACTGTGTCGTAGCCGGTGACTCGGCCAACCGGTGCAATCAATGCAAGCAGTGCTTTTTCAGATAGCTCGGCTGCAATTTCAGAGGCAATGCCGCCTGAACGTGGCGCCTCCTGAACAATAACGCAACGACCGGTTTTATTCACTGAGTCGACAATGGTGTTGATATCAATCGGGCTGATCGTGACCAGGTCAATGACTTCACAACTGACACCTTGCTGCTCCATTTTTTCAGCCGCCAGATGTGTTTCATGCAGCATCGCCCCCCAGCTGACCAAGGTAACATCAGTGCCATCTCGATCAACAAAGCAGCACTCCAGCGGATAGGCTTCCCCATTGTCTTCAATATTTTCTTTTTGCCTTCTATAGATACGCTTGGGCTCTAAAAAAATCACCGGGTCTGGGTCGCGAATCGCCGCGAGTAACAGGCCATAAGCACGTGCAGGGGTGGATGGAATCACAACCTTTAAACCGGGGATATGGGCTAATAGGGCTTCGGTACTTTCAGAGTGATGCTCTGGTGCATGAATACCGCCACCATAAGGCATACGGATTACAATCGGTAAGCTGATTCTGCCGCGGGTACGATTGCGCATTCTGGCAACCGCAGTGACAATCTGATTAAAAGCAGGAAAAATAAAACCCATAAACTGAATCTCAGCCACCGGGCGCATCTTTTGTGATGCCATACCTACCGATAAGCCAACAATTAATGATTCGGCCAAGGGGGTATCGATGACGCGGTTGTCACCGTATTTTTCATAAAGGGTATCGGTGGCTCTGAAAACCCCACCGCTCTTACCGATATCCTGCCCCAGTAGGACGACATCATTATTACTGTGTAGCTCATGGTCGAGCGCCATATTCACGCCCTGTACTAAACTTGCAGTTGGCACTACTGATCCCCTCGCTTAATGACTTCAGCACGTTGTGCCTGCAGGTTCTCTGGCAGCTCCTCGAAGAGGTAATCAAACATGGCTTCTGGTGCCTGTAATGGCGTGTTTAGGAAAATATCCACAGCTTCATCAATCTCAGCTTTAATGGCTTCTTCCATTTGGCTTTCTTTCT
This sequence comes from Gammaproteobacteria bacterium, assembly GCA_965230615.1. Classification (GTDB taxonomy): domain Bacteria; phylum Pseudomonadota; class Gammaproteobacteria; order HTCC5015; family HTCC5015. Next base: position 2,044,302 of record OZ246012.1, on the reverse strand, counting down.
CTTCATTGAGAAGGTCGCGTGATTGTAATAGCAGGCGCAGGCGGTTAAGTGGTTCGGCCTGCAAAGCTTTTTTATGCTCGCTTTGGTCAACATAGCGACTCATATCATCAATGGTGGTATGTGAGCATAAACGGTAAGTGACCGCTTCAATCAAGGTTGGGCCGCCGCCTTGACGGGCTTTTTCCATGGCGGCTTCCGTTGCAGCCCGCATGGCAATGACATCATTGCCATCAACCTGTAATCCTTCAAAACCACCGGCAATGGCTTTTTGCGCCAGGGTGTCGCAGCCAGTTTGTAAGGTGTTCGGCTCAGATAAGGCCCAACGGTTATTATTGATAATAATGACCAAGGGCAGTTGCCAAGTACCCGCAACATTAAGCGTCTCATAAAAGTCGCCTTCTGAAGTGCCGCCGTCGCCAATCATGGTCAATACGGCACGGCCTTTTTGCTTACGTAATTTGATGGCTGTGGCGACGCCAGCAGCGTGTGGTAGTTGCGAGGCAATAACAATCGGGATGGGTAAGTCAGACTGCATGCCCGGATCGGTAAAGTCAGAGCCGCGTTCATCGCCGCCCCAGTATAAGAGGATTTCATGGAGCTTGGCGCCACGCACATACAAGTCAGTGGTGCTGCGATAATAAGGCACGAAAACATCGTCTTTTTGCAGGCAGCTGGCAGCACCTGCGCCAACCGCTTCCTGGCCATAGGTACCTGTATAAGTGCCCATTTTGCCAGTGCGATGCAGCATCAGTACCTTATGGTCAAACAGCTGCAGCGTCTTAATGACCCGAAATAGCTCTAAGAGTAGCGCACTGTCAGCGGCAAACTCTGGTAACTCATTGATAATATTAGCTTTATCGTCGAGGTATTGCAGGTGCTTGATATTAAATTGGGCGATTTGTTTGGCGGCAGCGTCAATATCAGAAAAGCGCGTTTTTGGCAGGCTAGGCTTGCTATCTGAAGCATTTACGGATTTTTTGGGTATTGGCATGAGTCAGGTCCCTACTTAGCCCTGCTTGGCAGGCTGCAAAGTTGTGTAATGTCCATCGAGGTAAATGAGTGGCGATACCTCCCCTTGCGTTGAAACAGCAGTCACTTGCCCTATAAATATAGTATGACTAGCATAGCATATTGCACTATCGTGCATACAAAAGATGTTGGCCTGAGCATCTCGCAGAAATGGGATGCCGTCGTCTCTTGTTTGCCAGTCACCGATTGAAAATCGCGTATCACTTTCTGGTGGGCGGCTACAGCACTCAGATACTGCCTGTTGGGATTGGTTCAGAATATTAATGCAAAAAGGTGATTTTGCTACCAGTGGTGCATGAATGGCGCTATGTTGGTTGATACAAACCAGTAAAGAGGGTGGCTCAAGGGACAAAGAACTGACCGAGGTGACTGTGATAGCAAAAGGCTTACCGTCACTATCAACCGTTGAGAGCACACTGACCGAAGCGGCTAAGCGTCGCATCGCTAGCTTTTGTTGCTCCTCTAAAGTCATGTTTTTAGCCAAAACCGCCTTACTCATATTGGGACTTAACTCGCAAATAAAACCGCCTATTGTATGCCAAAATGGCCTTCAATTCAGGCATAAATTCCCATGTTTTGCTGTTGTATCGCTATTGTTGCGCGGCCTAGTGTAAACTGCTGCTTTTACCTTTTTACATATACTAACAGGCATGCGACATTATCATGATTGATACAACAGACCTAACCGCACTGATTCTGGCAGGCGGCGCGGGTCAACGTTTGCAAGGCCAGGATAAAGGCTGGCTGACGTTGAATGATAAACCCTTAGTAGAACATGTCATGCAGCGGCTTGCCCCTCAGGTTGGTCGGGTAATTATTAGCGCTAATCGGAATTTAACGCGTTATGCCACCTTAGGTGTGCCTGTATTGTCAGATGAGGCTTTTATCACACAGCAGATTGGCAGATTTGCTGATGCACAAGCATTTCAAGCCCCTTATCAAGGCCCATTGCTGGCCATTGCTGGTGCCTTGCTACAATTGCAAAAAACACAGTGGTTAGTCTGTGTACCCTGTGATACACCGTTTATTGCAGCCGATTACGTACAGCGGTTATCATCTGCAACATCATCGGCTAATGCCGTTTATGCCAAGACCGCGCAACACAACCATTATCTTTGTGGACTGTTCTCTGCGTGTTTGGCTGAAGATCTGCTAACCTATTTAGTAACAGGTCAGCGCGCAGCCAAGCACTGGCTGCAGTCGGTAAATGCGCAAGCTGTCGACTTTTCAGATTGTGAACACTGCTTTGAGAATATTAACACTGAGCAGGATATGTTACGTGCCAAGCAAATGGCTAGCTCTTAGATAAAATCTAAAGATGGATAAGAAGGCATGAGTGTTTTTGAGCATAAGGAGTATAAGCAGCACGAGCAGCTGGTATTTTTTAATCGCCCCGAGGTGGGCCTAAAGGCGATAGTTGCTATTCATAATACCCAACGCGGTCCAGCGTTAGGAGGGTGTAGAATATACCCCTACGCTTCAACCGACGACGCATTAGAAGATGTATTGCGTTTATCATTAGGGATGACCTATAAGTCTGCGATTTCAGGTTTGCCGCTAGGTGGCGGTAAATCGGTCATTATTGCTGATCCGCAAAAAGATAAATCAGAAGCCTTGTTGCTTGCTTTTGGGCAATGTCTAGAGCAGCTTGGCGGGCGTTATATTGTGGCTGAAGACTCTGGCACAACCGTAGATGATATTAAAATTATGGCAACACAAACCGCCCATGTCTCGGGTATACAAGCCAGAGAAAAAGCCCATGGTGGTATCGCCGATGGTGATCCATCACCTGCAACAGCCTACGGTGTGTTTATGGGGATCAAAGCCGCTGTCGAGAAAGTATTACAACGTGATTCATTAGAAGGCTTGCGTGTTGCAGTGCAGGGTATTGGTGCGGTTGGACATCGCTTAATTGCACAGCTGGTACAAACCGGCGCCGAGGTTATTGCTACCGACATTAATATTGATATCAGAAAAAAAGCCGCCGAGAACTATGCGATAAAAATTGTGCGACCAGAAGAAATTTTTTCCCAAGATGTGGATGTGTTTGCCCCCTGTGCGCTAGGCGCTATTTTAAACAAAGCTAATATTGCGCGCTTAAAAGCCAGCATCGTCGCTGGCGCGGCCAATAATCAACTGGCTGTGCCTGAGAGTGCACAGCTGTTACAAGCACGCAATATCCTATACATTCCCGATTTTGCGATTAATGCGGGCGGTGTAATAGATATTGCTGGTTGCATAGCCGGTTTAAGCCATGCTGACTCCATACGGCAAGTCGCTGGCATTCACGCGACTGTCTTAGAGATTATTGATCGCGCCGCTGCCGAAGGTTGTACCACGAATGATGTGGCATTGCGAATGGCAGAGAAGAAAATGCAGGAGCCGGTAGATACGGATTAGTCATTATTGATAACTGTTATATAGGATATTGAAAATTTTTATATTACATAACGCTCTCTCTGAACTAATGGTGCTTATTTAAGCGTTAGTTTTTTGCGTTTTTTTATTAAAAAGGCCTGCCTGTGCAGGCCTTTTTAATATTCAGTATTATCAGTTATGATCAAAAAAAGCTGCTTGCTGCCCGACCTGATAGTTTTATCTTGTTAGTGGTCATTGGTCTACTATTTGCACTGTGCATTATCACATATGTATAAAGTGGCTATTTTGGGGTAATTAAGGTGACACTGGTTTTCCAACAGTTGAAAGAAAACCGGTTGCTTGGATCTTTTCGCTTCAAGCAGTGCCAAGTACTTCTCATGTGCATAAGGCTCTGATAAGTCCATGGCATACCAGTAGGAGTCAGAGCAACCCGGTACAGTCTGCATGCTGGCAACACGCACTCTGACAGTATTGCCATTAATAGTAAGGTGTCGTACGCCCGATGGTGTCGTGTAGGTATCTGCTGCATTAGCTGTTGTTATGGCGATTAAAAGCCCTAATATTATTCCGCTTAAGTATTTCATTTTGTTTGCCTCATAAAAGCTAAAAATTATTGAAGGTTATCGTACTCTAACACCGGTAATAATGGCGTCAGCATTAGCATCACAAAAGTATTGCACATTAACTTCTTTGCCAGATGCATAGGCCAGCAATGATAAGGAGTACATCTGGTCCTCGTCCCGGGGGATTTTATAAGCATAGGGATTGCCGCAAACATTGGTGTCGCCGCTCATAAAGATGAGAATTGTGCCGGAGAATACCCGCATCTCATCGATGGTACCGTAGCCGGAGTCTTCGGCGTATGCGCTGGATATAAACAATGTAAAAATTAACATTAGTTTTATTACGTTTTTCATACTAGTTATCCTTGGGTTTATTAATTAAAAATTAAATTTTGTTAGATTTAGGCTGCTATATTTTCCTGTGGTTGCTATCGTGGAACTTACTCTGTTAAATCCAATATTACATTTGTTACTGCTTCGACCCCTCTAAGCGCTCCATGTCCATTTGCGCCATAGTCGAATACAGCGAATTTCCCACTAATGGCAACTTTTGATATGTTCCAGGCAGATGGATCATCAATTGCATCGAAAACGGTGTCTATAGTTGATTCTGCATTTAATACTGATACCGTTCCATAAGCTAATCCTCCTCCCGTAGAAAGTGGTAAGACAGTCATTTTCGTCATGGTTTTTACGATAATGGCATGCCCTTTTGTAACATCATGGTTACTTAGTCGCTGTCCTGATATGTCTAAGCTATAACCAGGTTGACTCATAGCCCGTTTCAGCATTTTGGCTCTATCTCTGGCATCTTGTAATCTATGCCAAGGAATTGGGCCTCGACCTCTGGTTCCAGAAGAAGGGCTTGTGTTTAAGCTTTTTGTGTTAGGTTCGTTATCGGCTTGCTGTGAATCGGGTAATTTAATAACCTTGACAATGCATTTAGAACAAGAGTAGTCATCCACGTTGTCTTCCGCTGCTAAAGAGCCTTCTGGTTTTTGTGAAATATTATTTACATGACCTTGATCAGCTTTCCCTTGTGAGCCTTGTGCGGCTTCGATTTCGTAATCGCCATGAATGCTATGCCTTATTGCCCCCATTGCTGCACCTTTCGCTGCACCTTGCAATATGCCGCGTCGCAAATTACCCCCATCTTTTAAGGCGTAGGCGGCACCACTAAAGGCACTTGATACAGCGCTCTCAATCATGGTGTGATGAATTTTCATGACGCCGTCTGTAGGATTAACAGACCCTTTGCCCAGTTTTCCCCCGGCATAGCTGACGGCAAACGCAAAAGCCACTTGCCCTGGTGTTGCACCATTCGCTGAGGCATGCATGGCATTAAACGCTGCTGAGCACCAAGCTTGGCACCCAGGAATAAAATTGAGTGCTGTCGATATTATGGATGCCACTTTAGGCGATATACTGCGCAGGACTTTTCTAATTAAATAGCCGCTCGGGTCGGTATAACGTAAGGGGTTGTTACTCACATAGCTATAACGGTTATAACTTTGAATATCCTTTTCAAATTGCACATGTGGATCTGCACTTAAAAAGCGTCCCAGCGTCGGATCGTATACTCGCCCATTCATATGGATCAGGCCCATCTCTGGGATCATTTCATGGCCGGTAAAACCGAGATTGCCATGTGCCGGTTCAGTACTGGTAAAACTGCCGCTGGTGTTAGCCGTCCAGTCAGTATTGCGTCGTTTACCCCAGGCATCAAAGCTTTTGCGCAATGTCACCTGGCCAGTGTGATCGGTCAGGACTTCAACAGAACCCAAGTGATCACCATGCATAAAGTGCAGGCTGTCTGTTTCGGTACTGCCGTCGACAGTAATATTATGTACGGCAATGGGTTTGCTGCCGGTGGCATAAATAAAGTGCACATGCTTTTCAGTGCCATTGCTTAAGCGTTCATGTTCATAGAGTGTGCCGCCGGTTGCGCCTAGGCCAAGATAAGCCCGGGTGAGTCCAGCGCTGCTTTTGAAGATGCGGCTGCGTTCAGCGCTGTACAGAAAAGTCACTATCGTGCCACTTTCATTGAACTGATAAGGCTTGTTAAAGCTGGTGTATGACACGGTGCCGCCATTGCGTGCGACCATATTGCCATTGCTGTCATAGTTATAGCTGTGCAGCAGGTTGCCATTACTGCTTTGATCTCGCACTTCGCAGACAGCATGCGGGCCAAAGCCATTGCTGCAGTCGCTTGCATATTTATAGTGGCCTACATCTGATTTATAAGTAATATTGCCCAGGCGATCATAGTTAATCGCTGTCGTATTATTGCCATCGATATTAATGCTGGTCAGGCGATCCAACACGTCGTAGCTGAAGTTTTCAGTTTTGCCGTTTTGTGTATGGTCTTTACGCCAGCGGATGTTACCGACATCATCAAACTCGTATTGCATATCTTGAAAAGTGCCAGCGGCATCACTGCTGCTCATAATACGGTTTATCCAGCCATTGGCATCGTTGATGGTTTTATAGCTGCTGCTTACTGGGTCACTGCCAGCGGTAATAGCGAAGTTCTCATTAGTCACTAATCCACGGGCATTAACACCCATGGCTTCCCAATAGGTATACAACTCCGCTGGACTGGAGATGCTGCGCAGATGGCCATAGGTGTTGTAATTTCGTTGTATAGTAAACCGTGCCCCATTGACAGATGGGTATTGGATTTGCGATACCCGGCTATAGTTGTCATAAGATTGTGTTGTGACATAGGTTTCTGCCTGAGGGTGGTAAATGGTGTCCAGTGTCACTGTTGTTGAACTCAGGCGCCCTAAAGCATCGTAACTGATCTGCTTGCTATAGTTGCCACCGGGGCCATTTACGGCAATTAGCTTTCCGGTGTTTCGGTTATTGCTGGTATAACTGCTGTTATCACCATAGGTCCAGTTGCTGGTGCCTTCGCCATCAGTCCGGCTGATCATCCGGCCCAGTAAGTCATAGCCCATCGTTGTAATATTGCTGTTAGCGTCTTGTTGCCATATGAGTTCGCCATAAGCATTGTATTGGTATTGCCAGCTGCCCATGCTGGGGTCAGTCATGCTGATTTTTCGGCTGCGGCGATCGTATTGTATGCTGATGAGTGTGTCCGGGCGCTCGGCGACTTGCGTTGTTAAAAGGTTGCCGCGGACATCATAATCATAATGCATGACTGTGCCGTCAGCATCCGTTGTACTGATAGTTTGTCCGGCAATGTTTTTCAGTGTAGTTTCCTGGCGCAGTACAGCATTAACCGTTTGTTGGCGTATGCTGCTGAAAGGGTTGTAGAGTGTGGTAATGACTGGGCTGCCATCGGCAGGCGTAATCTGGGTAATACGATTAATGCCATCGTAGGCGGTTTCTGTCCAGTAGATATTGTTGCTGCCCGCATAATAAGGTTCTGATACTTTGATGGTTCGCCCCAGGTGATCATATACCGTATCGCTATACGTTGCTGTGCCATCAAAACCTGTGGACTGTGCACGTATTTGACGTGAAAGCTGGTCAAAGTATTCGATAACCGGCGCGCTGCCGCTTACTGTTGTGGTGATTGTGTAGTAGCCATGACTTGGGCAACTACCGCACCAGGCGTGATCAATACTTGTGCTATTGCCGTCAGGGCGGTGTTCTGCAGTTTGGCGACCAAATGCATCATAGCTGAATGTGGTTGTTAAGTTGTTTGGCCCGGTCTGTGCGATAATGTTGCCAAAAGCCGGTTCATAAACATAGCTTTCAGTTTGGTTTAAGGCGTTGCTGGTATTGATTGGGAAACGCCCGTCATGGCCAAATGTGGTTGTAATGATACGGTAGGGTAATGTTGCAGGGCCGGTAACGCCTGTATCTCCGCAAGTTGCATAGTCATCGGCGCACACAGTGGTTTTGTTAATGTTGCCCCATGGATCACGTGCATAAACAGTTTTTATCTCCAGCGGTGCGCCAGCGCCGGGTTCGATCGTTTCACTGAGCAAGTAGCCCTTTGCATCATATTCAAAGCTTGTTTGAGTTCTTTCATTGGTCTGCCAGCCGCCGTTTTTGTAACGCGAGACAACAGCACCCTGAACCAGGCCAAGACGATAGGTGGTGGCGTTATCGATATTTAAATAGGTATTACTTGTTGTTGTAATCTGTGACTCAGTTTCATTAATGTTGCTGATTCTGACAGTGATATGCTGTGCATTACCATAGCTATCATGCGAGTCATATTCTGTATAGGTTTTTGCAAAGGCACTGCTTGCAGTCAGGCTGGTGTTGAGATGGTAGGAGGTTTCATCTATCGATTCAGGCACAATTTTATAATAATAACCGGCAATGCCTGTTTGTATAATCTGTTTATAGCCGTTGATGATGTGATTAATTATTTTATCACCACCAGCGCCACCAAAATAAATCTGCTGTGTTTGCGAAGGTGTGCCAGTTTTAGGGAATTGCTGGTTATATTCCGTGATAGTTTTTGTTTGGGCTTCAATATCAATTTCGGTTATTTGGGCAAAGCCTTGCAGGCCTCGGCCATGGCGGTCGATACGCAAATCTTGATAGTGATATTCCACATGACGTGTGCCGCCGATGCCATCGGGGTATTGGCTGTCAGTGACTACGTAATTGGGGGTTCTCACTAAATTTAATGGATAGTTATTGTAACCAGTGCTGGTCTTTTGGTAGTGAGTCGTTTGGCTGAGTGGTGCATAGCTAATCGACTGGGTGATTCCCATACCATCACTTGCGATAGCATTAAGTCTGGTAGCGTTTTGTTTTGCAATGCGAAAAAATGTGGGCCGCCTTTAATGCGGGAGATCAGGTCAGTGCCACCATTGCCATCGGCGTCCGCTGAGTCATGCCGATCTTCTGCTGTGTAGTGTCTTTGCCCCCAGTATTCATCGGTTCTGCTGCCATCAGCGTTGCTGCGCATTACATAATAAGCGTTGGTATTGTCTGGGCTATAAAGCAAATCCTGCATACCGTCCCTGTTAACGTCAAGTACCCAGTGAGCGCCATTGAGGCCGACATTAAACAGGCGATTGGCGAAGTGTTGATCAAGGAATTGGTTGCCGCCGGTATTAATTAAAGCGCGATAACTGTTTGTGCCAGCGGCGTTGTAAACCAGATCGATAACACCGTCGCCATTCACATCCATTGGCCAATGAGCATAGCCAAAGCCAGCAGTGAATGCCCGGGAAACTGCAGGTGTACCATCGTCATCAGTAAAATCCAGTTGGCCATTGCCTTTATTACGTACTACATAATATTCAGCGGTGTTATCGCGGTTATACATCAGGTCTTGTAAACCGTCGTTATCAATATCGAAAAACCATTGACCTGATTGACCAACATTAAAACGCCGTTGACCAAGGTGTACTTGTTGTGCCTGGGAGCCATCTGCTTGAGATATCATGGCGTAGTAATGCTTGCTGGGTAAAAGATCATTAATGCTGCCACCACCAATTGCTGGTGTGTAAATCAGGTCCATAAGACCATCGGCATTAATATCAACCGGCCAGGCTTCGCTACCTTTACCGGCAATGGATAGCGTTTTAACACCCCACAGCTTAGTATGCGTAGTACCGTCACCTTCATTAATAATTGCCCATAAACCAGCATCTACCTGATAGTGTGTACTGACAACGAGATCCATCAGGCCATCACCATTAACATCCATGGGATAGGCTTTAGCAACTTCTGTGTTATCGCCTAAGTCGAATTGGCCAGGGTGAAAATTGATTGAGCCGCCACCCCATGCAACAGCATTGTTTTGTCCAAAGCCATCTATATAGTAAAACTGTTCACCATTTTTATAGTAGACAATTTCTTCATCACCATCGCCATTAACATCGATTGACCAGTATCTGCCTTCAAAGCCAAGGTTGCCGACGTCATAGCCCATCAATGTGATTTCAGCATGCTTATGTTGGCCCTGCCAGTTAAAGGTTATTGGCTGTTTGCAACGTTTTAAACTGATTAAGCTGCAGTCGATAATGGTTTTTAAACGGTTTCGTCCACTGCCATGAGAGGTTTCGTAATTCAATACATACTCTTTAACAGCTGAGTTATTCGCTTTAGTACTGATTTTTTTTAGTAATTTAAGGCGTTTTACTTTGCTGCCACCCATATAGCTTAAGTGGGTATCATTGCGATCTGTGTATGCAAAGTGTACGCTTGCCTGCGCGACAGCAGAGGTATTGTGCGCATAACGAATTTCTGTTGGCCAGTAATCACTGAATGCTTCTGTGTGGCTATAATGGATTGTCATTATATTATCAAAGCCATCACGCACAGTATCCAGTGCCCAGATATAGTCTTTATTTTGCCCTTGAGCCGCAATTTGTGAGTCGCTACGCGAGCCATAGCGCATAGTTTCACCGCTAGGCGTGTGGATAGTAAAGCTACCATTGGCTGAATTTAGTGTGCCGTTCCAAATAACCCGATGGTTGTTGTCAATTTCTGTTCGATATTCTGCGCCTGCAATACCATGTGTGCCATCAATGAGTTTTAGGCGTTGTCCATCTAGGCAAAACTGGTCATTGTTATCAAAGTCGACACCATCAACATAGCCGTCTTGCGCAATGGTTGTTGGGCAGCGATGGATTGTTGATAGACCGCTGATTGACCAGCCGACACCGACTGAGCCATTACCACTTTGGCTGTTGTAAGTGAGTGATAGTTTAGGTGCCAGGCCGCTAACGCCCGGCGGAACTTCAAGTGGCAGATTATACGAGGCAGCTCCGCTGGGGGTTACAGTAAGGTTGCCACTGATTGTTATAACTTCGCTTGATGTGCGGCCTGGGTCCTCTGGGAATTCATCGTACGCATCTTCAATGCCATCGTTGTCAGTATCATTGTCCTGGCTGTTGATGATGCCATCGCTGTCTGAGTCTTCATCAATACCTAAAAAATTATGATGCTCATCGTAGTATGCATAAATATCACCAAACCCGCTGACATTCGTAAAAACTTTATATCTGACTGCGCCAGCATCAATAGCTGTTTGGCTGCATATGATATTGCATGTGGATAATGTATTAAATTCATTAGCTTCTATATCAAAGTTTAAATGATATTTTTCAGTGGGATTCCAAGCAATAATATGCTTTGATGCTAGGATCTTTTTCAATGTGTTTTCTTGAAAGGTTTGCGATGCAGACCAGCTAACTGAAAAGAAACTGGATATCATCAAGAAAATAAAAAATATTATAATTTGAAGAGCGGAGTTTTTGGGTTCCATAAATGTGCTTAGCCTCATTAGTTATAATGACTAAATTTTTAAAGGGCTTTTATGTTAATTCATATGGAATTTTTTGAAATTATTGTTAATGCTAGCCCAGTAAAAATAAATTTATATTCTTATAGCTGTATTTTTAAACGTTTATACAGCTTCTGTCAAAAGAAAAAATTACATCTTTACTATCAATATGATAGTGATCTATGTTGATAATTTCATACTGTTCTTATCGGTAAAATAATGATTACTAAGATTTTTAAGTTTTGTGTTTTTGCAGGAGCCTTTATTTTTGTGATGTAAGCCGTACTTATATATGTATATATATAAATGATATTAGAATTAGTCTGTGTGAATAAATGCAATAAAGGCAGATATTACAAAGAAAGGTGGAGTAGCTGTTGTTTGTTAGATGGTTATGAGTGATTTTGTCTATAAATAAATTTGGCGTTAAAAGCATATTAAGTTTGTACAAGAAATATCAAAAATAATGGGTGTCCCCCAGGTGAGATTTCTTAGGGTGAGATTTCTTAGTGTTGGTCTTTGCGTATATGGAAGTGGCGCTGGTTTAAGGTCGGCAAAAAATATTGGCGTAGTCACAAGTTATTCATATACCTGCAAGCTTTAGTGCTGCTTCCATACTTTAGTCTATTGCCTGCGCGTATTGAGGCGCATAATATCCTATACCAGCATGGACTAGTGACTCACTAGTAATACCTATATGATATAAATGAACGTTATAAAAGGACGGGCTAAATAATGAGCATACTTAAAAAGGCGCTTGCGTTTTCCATTTTTATTACTTTATGTGGCACAGTAAATGCCAGCGGTTTCTCAAGTTTCACGATGATTGTGCAAACGATAACAAATGATGCGCACACAGAGGTGAGAGTGGCTGGGGTAACATCTAATCCTGATCAGTGCTTAAACACCAATGGCTACACATTGGAAACCATGCAAAGCAACTATGCTGCAATGATGTCCACATTATTGTCTGCCCAGCTTGCTAGAAAAACAGTGCGTTTTTTAATTTCTGGTTGTGGCAGTAATAACCTGCCAAAAATCACCAGTATAACGCTCAATAGCAACTAATCATTTTTGTTACTTAAGATATAAGGTATTTTTGTGCAATGTGGCAAATGCATTTTTTTGCATATATGAAGTGTTGCTCGGTGGAAACAATCAAACATATTAGCGTAGCCGCAATTTGTTTATATACCTGCAAACCTCGTTGCGCTTTCATACTTTAGTCTATTGACTGTCAGTGTTAATAGTCTACTATCCTATATCAACACAAAGCTAGTTATCGGCTAGCCATATACAAATAATAGTGACATATCAATAACAATTAGGGGTAACAGCAAAGGGCTCTATAAGTTTTTTTTAAGGCTCTCTCGCCATGAGAGCTGGGTTTGTATTGTCGCAACCCAGGCCGTCCATCAGAAGTCATTTGCTAAGATAACCATTCGCGAATAGAGATGATTAAAAACGGAGTATTCTATGCCACACGGCTTGTTTTTCAATATTCTTCCTAAGCAAACACTTTTTAAGCCATTGCTGCAAACACCTATTGTGACACTGGTTTTTATGCTGCACGCAGTGTTTATCTCTGCTTGGGTGCCAGCATCGGCACAGTCAACACCGACTGATCCTGGCTCAAGCCCAAACCTGCCCGATATTCATGTGGTGTTTAATCTCGATTTTAATGAAAACCGCATGCTAATCGTGCCCTATGAGTCGTATCTGATTAACTGGTATGCCGCTGATACATTTGGTGATGTGTTTAAGCTAACCCCAGCCGAAGTCAATGCGCTGCAAAACTGTGAGCACGAAGAGGATGTGTTGGTGTTTAACCATCTTGCTGGTGGTTATATTATCGACCGAACCGAAATGGTCCAGCACTGTCCACAAGATGCACTCGATGCGGGCGCGGTGAAATACAAAATTGAAAACATAGCCTCTTATGGCGATGTGATTGTGTTCTACGATGCCAATGGCAATGTAGTAGGTTATAGCACAGACTTAGACGGCGATCGCATTGGCGATATGCTCGATGATGATATTGATGGCGATGGAGTGCCAAATGCTCAAGACGCATTCCCACGTGACCCCAATGAATGGCTGGATACCGATGGTGATGGTATTGGCAATAATGCGGATACGGATGATGACAATGACGGTGTACCAGACCATCTTGATAACCAACCGCTGAGTGACTCAATTATCACTACCCCAGGTGTTATTGCATCTGACTTTACTGTTAACCCGATGGGGGCTGCCAGCTACAGCGTGCCATTAATTGTGCCGCCGGGTATTGGCGGTATGGCGCCTAAGCTTTCTTTAAATTACAGCAGCCAGGCGGGTGAAAGCAGCTTAGGCCTGGGCTGGTCTTTAGGTGGTTTATCAGAGATTCGTCGTTGTGGCATGACACTCGATCAAGATGGTGAAATTGACGGTGTCGACTTTGATGATAAAGACCGCTTCTGTTTAGATGGTCAGCGGCTAGTGTCCACTTCAAATGACCCTGCTGACTATGGTGCTTCTAGTAGTGAATACCGCCTTGAGCTGGATAACTTTACAAAAATTGAAGCACTCGGCCAAACAGCCGGTGGCGGTGGCCCAGAGCGTTTCCGTGTTTATGCGTCTAGCGGCGAGATTATGGAATATGGCTTTACCACTAATTCACGTATAGAAGCGCAAGGTCGCACCAATGTCATGGTGTGGGCGCTCAACAAAGTGACCGATGTTGCCGGTAATAAAATGGAGTTTGTCTACTCCGAGAACAACGCCAATACAGAATATTATATAAGCCGTATTGATTATGCTTTTGATAATGCCGGTGTGCGCCATGCTTATGTCACCTTTGATTATGGCGCTAAGCCTACAGCGACAAGTTATTTAGGTGGCAGCCGTATCAAACCAGATGATTTGCTTGAGAAGATCTCAACCTATGCTAAAAATCAGCACGATCAAACCGTGGTTGTTAAAGACTATACTCTAACGTACGAAAACTCAGGCGCTACGGCGAGAAAACGTTTAAAGAGCTTAACCGAATGTAGCCAAGATACCTGTAAGCGACCCACCGTTTTCAGCTGGCAGGGCGGTAATGTGGGCCTCCAAGAAACCTATTTGGGTGCGCGCGTGCCTGGCCATAGTGTCGGTTTTAACGGCAGCGCTCATTGGCCGATTGATGTGGACGGCGATGGTCGTCAGGAGCTGGTGTATATTGCAGCCGATTCTCCAGAGTATTGGGTGTTACGTCATTCAGATGCTGGCACGCCCACACGTTTTAAATGGGTTGATAGAGCTAGCCCAGTTGCAACAACCGGTCACCATTGGTTGATGGATGTCAATGGTGATGACTTAATTGATCTGGTGTATAAAACCGATGGCTTTGCCTATCGCGTGCTGAAAAACAAAGGCGATGGCACGGCAGTTGATGTGCACTGGGGAACACGCAGTACCGTGGGGTCAATCACTGAAACACAAGCGATTGGTTGGCCCATGGATATCAACGGTGATGGTCGTACCGACTTGGTTTATAACAGCACTGAAGAACTAGAACCGGCTAGCAATGGTCATGCGGCAACGACGACCACCAAAAAATACTATGCGCTTATCTCACAAGCCAATGGTACGGCTGTCGAAAGCTTTATTGGCGAGCGAACCTATGGTTTAGGTTTATCCGGTGCGCATTGGGAAATAGATGTTAACAGCGATGGTATTAAAGATCTGGTGTACAACCGCTCAGGCAGCCAAGAATATTATGCGCTGGTTAACGATGGTAATGGCAGTGTTACTGAAAAATGGTGGGTGACGCGTTCGCATCCTTCAGAGTTTGACTACCGTCACTGGCCAATGGATGTGAATAGCGATGGCTTATTAGATGTTGTCTATGCCTCGCACAGTGGTCAATATCGGGTGTTAAAAAATACCGGTTATGCTGATGGCGTGAATGCCGGTGCAGTTGATGTTTACTATGGTGCACGCCCGACGAATCATGATGTTGCTAATGACGGTAATCACTGGCTAATGGACACCAACCATGATGGCCTTGTCGATATGGTCTATGAGCGTGCCGGTACCTCTGGTGTAGGTGGGGGAAGTTATGAAGTTATGGAAAGCCGCCCAGATGGCACGCCAGTGCATCGCTATCTTTTTGCGCAACGCAGTCATCCAGCAGAGACCTTTGGTGCTGCGTCACCACCGCATATCACACTGGACTTTGACGGCGACGGTGATGTGGAGCTGGTGTATGCTAAAGATGGCGATATTAATAGCGGCGGTGGGCAATATTATTATTTTCGTAACACGGTAAGCCCAGAGCTTATTACGCATATTACCGATAGCGCCGATAATGTTATTGAGATTAGCTACAAACCGTTGACCGATAGCAATGTCTATGCGCAAGGCACTAATCCTTATGAACAATACCCCAACTCAACATTAACCATGCCTATGCAGGTGGTGAGCAGTGTTAACCTTAATAATGGTATTGGCGGCACTAACACTAGCAGTTATTACTACGAAGGCTTAAAGCTGAATAAACGTGGCCGTGGTATGTTGGGCTTTGCCATGATGCGCACCACCGAACATGTCAGTAACCTGGTCACCGAGAGCTACTATAAACAAGGCTTCCCTTATACAGGTCAGGTAGAGCGTCGTCAGCAATGCTTAGGGAGTTGTGCGCCAAATAAAATACTCAACAGCGTGGAAACAGATTTTGCCTCAGTGGCAACAGTGAATAATGCCCAGTTTGTTTATCGCACTCAGGCGCGTGAATATTCTTATCACTTAAATCAGGCTGCGCAAACCACCTCTTTATTGGCGACTACCACCAATACCTATACTAACTATGATACTTACGGTAATGCGCAGACCATCACCGT
The DNA here is from genome assembly GCA_965230615.1 of Gammaproteobacteria bacterium. GTDB lineage: Bacteria > Pseudomonadota > Gammaproteobacteria > HTCC5015 > HTCC5015. The sequence goes on along the minus strand of OZ246012.1, from coordinate 2,028,241 downwards.
TGAAATAGACGATGCATTAAGCAGTGATCTGTATAAAACTGTTACGCAAAATGTATATGACAACTGGACCGGCAGCGCCTGGCGAATAGGATTGCTGCGTGAATCGGTGGTGACACGGTATAATAATGGTGGTGTAGCCACCGATAGTAATAGTGTGCGTAAAACCGCGTTTGAATATGATGCCCTGGGTTTATTGACCAAAGAAATCGTTGAGCCGGATCGTGCTGCGCCGCTCAAACAAGTGACGCACTATCGCCGTGATAGCTTTGGTAATATTGAAACCACCACTGTTTGTGCCAGCGACTTTGCCCAATGTGGTAATGCTGGTTATGCAGGGCCAGCCAGTTTGCCTTATCGCATTACCACCACACAATTTGATGCCCGTGGCCAGTTTCCAGAGAGCACGACTAATGCCCTGGGCGAGACTGAGAGCTATGTGTTTGAAGGCACCTACGGTAATCGCCTGCAGTTAACCGGACCAAACCTGTTAGCCACGCAATGGCAATATGATGCCTTCGGCCGTGTGTATAAAGAAGTCCGTGCTGACAGTACCGAGACCACTACCGAGCGTCAGTTTTGCAGCAGCTGCCCCGCAGGCGCATTTTCTTTTATCACCGTCAGCGTTACCGGTGCAGCACCGGTGACCGAGTACTTTGATTTACATGGTCGCAGCATACAAGTGCGCAGCCAAGGCTTTGATGGTAGCTATGTTTATACCGATACAGAGTATGATGCGCAGGGCCGTACGATAAAAGTATCAGAGCCATATTTTGCCGGTGATACACCAGCTTATACCGAGTCAGTGTATGACGCGCTCAACCGCGTTATAGAGCTGCACCCTGCCGATGGCACACCAAGCACCTTTACCCAATACAATGGTTATACCAACCTGCGTGAGCGCACCATTAGAGGTGTTTTGCGTCAGGAATTTGAGACCAAAAACGTGATTGGCCAAGTGACAGCCATTACCAATGCGGCAGGTACCAGCAATATTTTTAAATATGATAGCCAGGGTAACCAAAAAGAAAACCAGGTGCAGGGGCGTGATGATACCAAGATCACCATTGGCTTTGACTTGCTCGGTCGTAAAACCAGCATGACCGATCCAGATATGGGTAGCTGGTCATACCAATACAACGGCTATGGTGAACTGGTTTGGCAGCAGGATGCCAAGAACAATATTACGACGATTGAATACGATGCCTTGGGCCGTATGATTGAGCGCACCACTGCCGAAGGTGTTAGCACTTGGCAGTACGGCAGTGTCGCTGACTTTAGCACCCATCATCGGCGTGTCGGCAAATTGTTGCAAACCACTGGCCCTACCGTGAATGGCTCAGCGGCGCTATATACCAAAAACTATGACTATGACAGCCTGGGACGGCCGACTGGCAATACCATGGCCTTGAATATTCCGCTGTATGTGAATAACGATAGCTTTGCCACCAGCCAAACCTACTACGACAGTGGTCCGCATATAGGTAAGCTAAAAGAGATAACTTATCCAGCGGTGAATGGCACAAGCTTTCAGGTGAAGCGCCACTACAATGATATTGGCTTTTTATCGAAAGTCACATCACCAAATGATCTCGTCGTCTACTGGGAAGCGCTTGGCATGAATGCCAGGGGCCAGGTCACCACCGAGAACCTGGGCGAACATGTCACCACCTGGACGGAGATTAACCCCGACAATGGTTGGATCAAGCGTATTCGCTCAGCCAGCAGTGCCGCTGGCATAGGTGAGTTTCAAAACAGTGAATATGACTTTGACGATATTGGTAACTTGACTTGGCGTAAAGATCATACACAAAACCTGGTAGAGAACTTTCAATACGATATTCTCGACCAGCTGACCCATGCCGCCGTGCAACAGGCAGGCACAAGCACTGTGTCTAAAACCTATAGCTACGATGCCTTGGGCAATATCACCCATAAGAGTGATGTTGGGCATTACAAGTATGGCAGTGACTGCCAAAGTGGTGCAGGACCACACGCGCTATGTGAAGTGCGTGATGCCAGTGATAATGTCATACAAAGTTATCAATACGATGCCAATGGCAATATGCTAACCGGCACAGACCGCATCGTCTCGTATACCTCATTTAATAAGCCCTACCAGTTTGATAATGGCCAGGGCAGTACGGTTGCCACTTTCTTTTACAGCGCTGACCGCAGTCGCATCTTTAAAGTCAGCGACAATAAGCGGCGGGTGTATGTTGGCTTAGGCGCCACCGGTGGCACATTGTATGAACGTGAATCCGATAACAGTGCCAATACCTCAGAGCATTTGCATTTTATCTATGGCAATGGCCCTAACCCGATTGGTGTTTACACGATTGATAGCAATGACAGCAGCAATACCAATACAGCTAATGACCTGCAGTATTTTCACCGTGACCACTTAGGCTCCTTGGAGGTCATGACCGCCGAGAATGGCACAGTGGCACTGCGTAGCAGCCATGACGTATGGGGCAAGCGCCGCAACACCGACTGGACTGACGCAAGTGGCAATCTACCGGCAAGCCCGGGTAACCTGGACTTTACCGGCCATGAGACCATTACCGAAGTCGGCTTAATCCATATGAATGGCCGGGTCTATGACCCAACCCTGGGTAAGTTTCTCAGCCCAGACCCCAATGTGCAGTTTGCCAAAGATGTCTTGAGCTATAATCGTTATGCCTATGTGCGCAATAACCCGGTGCGTTATACCGACTCCAGTGGCTATTTCCTGGATAAAATCAGCCCGAAACTGGCGCAGGCGATATCCATCGGTTTAATGTTTGTGCCCGGTGGCGGTGTATTCTCCGCAGCCTTTAATGCTATGTATGCCAGAGCCAATGGTGCTAGCGCAGGACAAATTGCCTTATCGATTGCGGTGAGTTTGGCGGGTAATGCGGCCGGTGAGGCTGCTGTGGGTGGCTTGAATGCGGCGAGAGCTGCGGCAGGCAAGCTCGCCATATCGAAATTCCAGGCTACTGTGTTGCAGGGCTATATTGCCGGTGCGGTGAGTGGCGCTGTGGGGGCCTTGGCCAGTGGGGATAATTTTGTGCGCGGGGCGCTGGAAGGCGCGACGCGGGGGGCGGTTTCGGCGGCGGTTGTTTGGGGGGTGGTTTCAACTGCTAATCAAGTGACTCAGAAATCGGAAATACCAAAGTTTAAGTCAAATCAAGAAATGTTAGATTGGATAGCAAACCATTTAGAAGACTTAGGCTTTCCTAAGCCTGAAGGTGTAAGTATACATGCTGAGGAAAATATTAGGGCTATTTATAATGAGAAAACAGGAGATATAATGCTTGTTGATAAGGGCGTGGATCCCTTATTCGATAGCCATAAAATTGTACCAGGTGCTTTTGATGGTGATGAGATAATACTTTTTGTAGATGCTTTTATGCCCTTAAGTACAGATATGTCACCTCGATGGGAGAACTTAGTGGTATCGACCACAAGCAGCCAACTTCAACCAGGGAGTATTGATAATATAGTAATAACATCAGAGTCGGGTGTATTAAAATCACAGATATCACCTTCTAGTGTAGAAATGCTAAGTGCTTTGGAGCATGCTATTTTTACATATGCGCATGAGCGTTCTCATGCTTTTGGTGTTGATATGGGACTGCCAAATGGTGCTCCTCATCCGAACGCTAATCAAGAAGGGTTTGAGGCTTTACGTCGTCACTGGGAATGGCTGGAGAGTAACTGATGATGAATAAGAAGAAAACAGTAAAATTTTTAGCTTTAATAATGGTTTTTTTGAGTGCTATATCTTGCTCTTCTGTAAGGCAGAAATCTGATAGTCTCAATGACTTATGTCTAGGTTTCTTTTCGAATAGCCAAGGTGAACCATTTAATTCTATTAAAGAGGCAGAAAGCTACATTTTAAAGCGGCATCAAGATGAAAAGAAGTCTGCTAGTAGTCTTGATGTTGATCCGATGTTGGTTGTTTATGCTGCTTTAAACGATATTGAGGATGACTATTGTTTGATTTTTTTTGGGGAAAATAAAAGCGATGTTGTTTCAGGGAAGAATAAGGTTGGTGGTAGAAATATTAATTGTTTAGATAATACAAGATTAAAAATTAGTGTAATAAGATTAAGTTCTATTGGTGATTCAGCCTACTACGTTAATTTGAATTTTTCTTCATTTGGTGGTGAAATTTCAGAGTATGTTTATTTAGTAGAGTGTAAAGAAAATTCTTGTGTTCTTAAAGACAGTAAACGTTGTTGGTTGACTTGAGAATAGCAAATAGGAAAAATAAATGAGAAAAAATAATAAATGAAAGAATAATGAGAGAATAATGAGGACATGCATAAAAAAGAGAGGTAAAGTGACTTAAAATGAATAAATGAGGACAAAAATAAATGAGGACATGCATAAAAAAGAAAGGCAAAGAGACCTGTTTTCATAAAATGTCAATGAGCGATATTGTCTAAAAGTTGTTTTAACGATAAAAGTATATAAGTTGTTGCTATTGAAAAAGTTAGCTATTTGTATATAGCGATATGGATTATTAGAAGGGCAGAAAGGTTTGCTTCCTGAAAAGGAAGTGCGGATAAAAATAGCTAGGTTTTTGGTGTGAGCTTATGTAGAAAACATATGCTCAAAAACATGCATTCGCTTAAACCAATGCTGTTTTTGCTGCTGGGCATGATGAATAAGATGATTAATTCGTCCAACAGCTCGGCCTAAGCGGCTCTCAAAGTGCTGGCAGTTGATGAGCCATTCATCACTGTCGATGCAAAGCCGCTGTAAGATAGGGGGTAAGTCATTATGAATAAAGCCACGCTTATCGTCACGTATAGCACGCCCCGTTTGGTCGATAAGGGTGATGTAATCAGGTAATGAGTAATGCAAGCCTTCGGGCTTATGGCTGTGCTCAGCTCCCATCAAAGGGGCTAAGGGTATAAGTGTTTTTTGGCTCTGATGCTTTGCGGTCTTTATGCGGGCTTGAATTGAGGTGTAATCAGAAGTTTCAGGGGTATCGGCCATGCAAGCTCGAATAGGGTTTAGATCAACATAGGTCATGCAAGTTAATAAAGCGCTTGTGTCGAGTAGGGCTTGGGATTTAAACCGTGACTCCCAAAAGCGACCAGTACAATTGTCTTCTTGGTTAGCAGTGCAAGCAATATGTTGGTTTAAAAAGCGCATAAACCAACTCAGACTGCAGAGGCGGTCTTTGTACTCTTGAATGCACTGCTCAATAAGCGTCATTTCAGCCTGGCTAAGAGGCTCTTGTTTGAGCCAGCGAGCAAGTAGTAGAGAGGGTTGGCATAACTGAGACCAGCGTTCAGCAATTTCACGATTGCTGAGATCATTAAGCTGTTCAGGGTTAAGTTTAATAACCAAGTGATAATGATTAGACATAATGGCATAGGCATAAATATCAATGGCAAACAGCTCGGCCAAAAACGCAATGCGCTCTACCATCCATTGCCGTCGATGTTCGTAATCAATGCCAGAGTAAGGGTCTTTGCCACAGAGAAAAGCACGACGAACACAGCGGCAAGTGATGTGGTAATAAGGTGTGTCTTCAATGGCGATTAGTGTTTTTCTGGCTTGAGTCATTACTAGATATGCCTATGTAAATAAATTGAAATTGAATGACAAACTTAGAAGCTTAGAAAGCATCTCGCAACTTCTATAAATGTAGATCTAGAGAGATTGGTGCGGTAGACTGTAAAAGTTATGGGTGTCCTTAATTGTCACCGGTGCGGTGAGTGGCGCTGTGGGGGCCTTGGCCAGTGGGGATAATTTTGTGCGCGGGGCGCTGGAAGGCGCGACGCGGGGGGCGGTTTCGGCGGCGGTTGTTTGGGGGGTGCAGAGTGTTGCGACTAAAGTTTCGCAAAAGCTTCCTGAAATACCGGATATAGAAATTGTGGTTGGTGATGCTGACACAGCTACTATAAATTCTAATGTAACTAAAGATCGAGTAAATAAAAGGTTGCTTAGAAAAGGAAAAATTACAGTCGATGAAAGTGGAGTTGCTATGGAAGCGACAATGTGGAAGCATCCTTCTATTTCAGATCATGTGGCTCAAGACTATGTTGATGGTATAAATGCAATGTGGAATGTTGATCATGGTGATGGGTTGTCTGTTTCTATGAAATTAAGTCTCGTAAGTAATAAAGAGCAAGCTGATTTAAGGCTTTTTCCTTGTGGTGCTAGTTTTTGCCCTAACGGGGGTGGGGCTGCTACCACGGGAGGTAGAAATATTTATCACTCTCCAACAGGTAGGTTGACAACTCCGGCGCATGAAATGGGACATATTTTAGGTTTGGATCACACGTATCCATTGAAACCTCCGTTAAATCAGTATTTTCAAGAAAGATCTATTATGAGTTATGCTGCAAATAGAAAGGTTATGCCGGAAGACGTACAGCGTTTAAGGAGCTTATATGAATAATGATTCTGTGTTTGATAGTATTAAATCTAAAATCATTGTTATTGTAGCTTTCTCTATGTTTTTGACTCAAGGTTTTGGATGTAATCCTTCAATAGAAAATGATAATGCTTTGAACGAAGAAATTGCTTTAAAGCATTTCTTAAATACACAATCATTTTTTAAAAATAAAATGAATGAGTTTGGTTTATGTAAAATTCATCAAGATTCAGATAATTCGTCTGAAATTATCGCAGACTTTCTGTTGATGAAAAAAGATAATATTTCCGATGTGAATGTAATGTATGATGAGCTTATTATCTTTTTATATAGGGTGGTAGGTCAGAAAGAAGTTAGAATAGAATTAACTATAAAACTACAACAAGACCAATGTGAAAGCTTTACTCTTTATTATTTGCTTTAAAAGAGAAATGGAGCTCTTTGTAGTGGTACATTAAAACTGGCCAACAAATTAGAGGTATAATACTCACTCAAAGGAACCAGGTAAAAATATGCCAACACGAAAGAATAATGAGAAAGAATAATGAGGACATGCATAAAAAAGAGAGGCAAAGTGACTTAATGTTAGTTAAATGTTTGTGAGTGGTTTTTCTATAAGTTGCTTTAGCATGAATAAATGAGGACATGCATAAAAAAGAAAGGCAAAGCGGTCTGTTTTTATAAAATATCTATGAGAATTTTTGTCTAGAAGTTGTTTAAGCGTTAAAAGTATATAAGTTGTTGCTATTGAAAAGTTAGCTATTTGTATATAGCGATATGGATTATTAGAAGGGCAGAAAGGTTTGCTTCCTGAAAAGGAAGTGCGGATAAAAATAGCTAGGTTTTTGGTGTGAGCTTATGTAGAAAACATATGCTCAAAAACATGCATTCGCTTAAACCAATGCTGTTTTTGCTGCTGGGCATGATGAATAAGATGATTAATTCGTCCAACAGCTCGGCCTAAGCGGCTCTCAAAGTGCTGGCAGTTGATGAGCCATTCATCACTGTCGATGCAAAGCCGCTGTAAGATAGGGGGTAAGTCATTATGAATAAAGCCACGCTTATCGTCACGTATAGCACGCCCCGTTTGGTCGATAAGGGTGATGTAATCAGGTAATGAGTAATGCAAGCCTTCGGGCTTATGGCTGTGCTCAGCTCCCATCAAAGGGGCTAAGGGTATAAGTGTTTTTTGGCTCTGATGCTTTGCGGTCTTTATGCGGGCTTGAATTGAGGTGTAATCAGAAGTTTCAGGGGTATCGGCCATGCAAGCTCGAATAGGGTTTAGATCAACATAGGTCATGCAAGTTAATAAAGCGCTTGTGTCGAGTAGGGCTTGGGATTTAAACCGTGACTCCCAAAAGCGACCAGTACAATTGTCTTCTTGGTTAGCAGTGCAAGCAATATGTTGGTTTAAAAAGCGCATAAACCAACTCAGACTGCAGAGGCGGTCTTTGTACTCTTGAATGCACTGCTCAATAAGCGTCATTTCAGCCTGGCTAAGAGGCTCTTGTTTGAGCCAGCGAGCAAGTAGTAGAGAGGGTTGGCATAACTGAGACCAGCGTTCAGCAATTTCACGATTGCTGAGATCATTAAGCTGTTCAGGGTTAAGTTTAATAACCAAGTGATAATGATTAGACATAATGGCATAGGCATAAATATCAATGGCAAACAGCTCGGCCAAAAACGCAATGCGCTCTACCATCCATTGCCGTCGATGTTCGTAATCAATGCCAGAGTAAGGGTCTTTGCCACAGAGAAAAGCACGACGAACACAGCGGCAAGTGATGTGGTAATAAGGTGTGTCTTCAATGGCGATTAGTGTTTTTCTGGCTTGAGTCATTACTAGATATGCCTATGTAAATAAATTGAAATTGAATGACAAACTTAGAAGCTTAGAAAGCATCTCGCAACTTCTATAAATGTAGATCTAGAGAGATTGGTGCGGTAGACTGTAAAAGTTATGGGTGTCCTTAATTGTCAAATAATGGAGATGAGCGAGGTGAATGATGAGGCTATGAAGATTTTTGATGAGGCCGTAAAATCTGGTTCTGAAACTCGCATGATAAGAGCTTATAGGGCAGTTGACTCGAGTGGAAATGAAATGCTGTCAGTCGATTTTGTTGAAGCTATGCCTTGCACTAATGGCAGTTCTACATGTATGGACTTGCCTCCGGTTACAAATAAAAAAGATCTAGTGTTTGAATGGCACCCTCACCCGAGTGGTACGAGTCTTCCTTCTGGTGCTGATTTGAGTACAAGCCTAGATCATGGTGCGCCCGGCCTCATATGGTATAACGATAATGGGAGTCCAAAACCAAGATTTTACCAGGGGGTGAAAAGATGATAAATGTTGCCCGGTTGGTTTTCTGTTTGGTTGCTTTAAATTTTTTCGGTTGTTCAGCAGTTAAAAATGTTGATAAAGAAGCATGTTTGTTTTTGTATACAAAAGATATTCAGGATAATTTGGTTATTCCTATATTGTCTAAAAATTTAGGTGAGAAGTATAGGTATTATAATTATGAAAGCCCTGTTATTACCATGTATGGTAAGAAGGTGAAGTTGCTTTTTAGTCCAACAAAAAGAATAAATAATAGGTTGCTAATGTATGAGAATAGTTTTGTTTTAGTTTTGGAATCTTGTACGAATAGAGTCGTGAATTCTTATATAGCTATCGCAAATTAAAGAGAAGAATAAATAAAGAACGTTATGGCTCGAAACCGAATAAGTCAGTGCGTGCATTTGTAGGGAAGCTTGATAATGGGCAGTATCCTATATACTTTTCAGGGCAAGAAACTGCTACGGATCTTGCGCATGAACTATTTCATATAAAACAATTTACGATTGATAGAAAGCATTATCTTAATTTGTATAGTAAAGTTGGTAATGATTCCTCTGTTATGCATAGCGTTTTAGAGTATCATGCTTGGAAAGGGCTAGTCCCTTATCAGGATTCTTTTGGGTTGGATGCAAGATACATAAGAAACCAATGGAAAGGGTATCGAGATGATCTTATTAGTAATAAGGTTTATGAAAATGTTAAGTAAAAGAAATATACTTAGTTGTTTTTGTTATTGTTTTGCTATGAGTATTAGTTCTTGTCATGCGGTGTCTACTGATAATGGTTTGAGTGTAGAGTTAAAGAATTTTTATTATCAGGGGGAAATATATCACGCTTTAAAAATGGAGAATGTGTCTGGAGAAGTTTTTAGAGGGAATGTTACCATAGAGTCTATGCGTTGTATTTTGAGTGATGGTGGAATTGGATCGTCATTGAATGGCTTCCAGTTTGATACTGAATCTATAAGGCGAATCGATGCCGCTTCAACTATTGTGGCTGGTAATGAAGTAAGTAATATGGTTTTAAATTCTGGGGAATGGTTTTTGATGAGGCTGAATACTGTTCGTTCTAGAGTAGATGAATGTGAAGTAGGGATTTCGATATACGCTGATGAAAAACTTAATAGAGATAAAATAAAGTTGAAGCCCGCTTTTCTTGAGGGTAGAGATATTGACCGGAAGAGTGATTTTGATGTCGAGTCTTCGTTTTTGAAAATTTCTCCAGGGTTAAGTCGTGAGTATACTCATTTGATAGTTATGCATGAGATTTCAGGTCAAAATCCTGGAAGTGTTGTTGTTGCTGAAGACTCTTTTGATGGTGAGGGATGTGAAAAAGTTAAAAATCAAAATGCTAAGTATTTGTTGAATGGACTAGATTTTGATGCGGCTACTTTGCGAGAAGGTTATAGTCTTTTTAAAGGGCAGGTTTTTAATGTTGAAGAATGGGTAAAGAATTGTTCAGTAAATACTGTTTTTAAATATTATTCTCCTAAGGGTAAGTACTTGGGGGAAAGAAAGGTTTCTTATGATTTTAAGAGTTTAGAAGAGGCTGGTGCTATCTCGGTTTTTCATCAGAACTTATTTTCTGACTATATTTATTTGAATGAATAAATGAGTGCAATAAATGAGGACATGCATAAAAAAGAAAGGCAAAGTGGTCTGTTTTTATAAAATGTCTATGAGAATTTTTGTCTAAAAGTTGTTTTAACGATAAAAATATATAAGTTGTTGCTATTGAAAAAATAACAAATAAATGATAACAAATAAATGAGGACATGCATAAAAAAGAAAGACAAAGCAATCTGTTTTTATAAAATGTCTATGAGAATTTTTGTCTAGAAGTTGTTTTAGCGTTAAAAGTATATAAGTTGTTGCTATTGAAAAAGTTAGCTATTTATATATAGCGATATGGATTATTAGAAGGGCAGAAAGTTTTGCTTCCTGAAAAGGAAGTGCAGATAAAAATAGCTAGGTTTTTGGTGTGAGCTTATGTAGAAAACATATGCTCAAAAACATGCATTCGCTTAAACCAATGCTGTTTTTTCTGCTGGGCATGATGAATAAGATGATTGATTCGTCCAACAGCTCGGCCTAAGCGGCTCTCAAAGTGCTGGCAGTTGATGAGCCATTCATCACTGTCGATGCAAAGCCGCTGTAAGATAGGGGGTAAGTCATTATGAATAAAGCCACGCTTATCGTCACGTATAGCACGCCCCGTTTGGTCGACAAGGGTGATGTAATCAGGTAATGAGTAATGCAGCCCTTCGGGCTTATGGCTGTGCTCAGCTCCCATCAAAGGGGCTAAGGGTATAAGTGTTTTTTGGCTCTGATGCTTTGCGGTCTTTATCCGGGCTTGAATTTTGAATGCACTGCTCAATAAGCGTCATTTCAGCCTGGCTAAGAGGCTCTTGTTTGAGCCAGCGAGCAAGTAGTAGAGAGGGTTGGCATAACTGAGACCAGCGTTCAGCAATTTCACGATTGCTGAGATCATTAAGCTGTTCAGGGTTGAGTTTAATAACCAAATGATAATGATTAGACATAATGGCATAGGCATAAATATCAATGGCAAACAGCTCGGCCAAAAACGCAATGCGCTCTACCATCCATTGCCGTCGATGTTCGTAATCAATGCCAGAGTAAGGGTCTTTGCCACAGAGAAAAGCACGACGAACACAGCGGCAAGTGATGTGGTAATAAGGTGTGTCTTCAATGGCGATTAGTGTTTTTCTGGCTTGAGTCATTACTAGATATGCCTATGTAGATAAATTGAAATTGAATGACAAACTTAGAAGCTTAGAAAGCATCTCGCAACTTCTATAAATGTAGATCTAGAGAGATTGGTGCGGTAGACTGTAAAAGTTATGGGTGTCCTTAATTGTCACCGGTGCGGTGAGTGGCGCTGTGGGGGCCTTGGCCAGTGGGGATAATTTTGTGCGCGGGGCGCTGGAAGGCGCGACGCGGGGGGCGGTTTCGGCGGCGGTTGTTTGGGGGGTGCAGAGTGTTGCGACTAAAGTTTCACAGAAGGAAGTTGAAACTCCAGGGGTAGAGGGTGATGTATCTGTTGATAGTGGTGGCGCTGTTTCTGGAGGTCGTGTTTCTGTTGACTACTCGAGTATCCGCTCGAAAAAGGACGTTCAGTATTATCGTAAAAGATTATTGGAACTAAAAGGCGACTCAATAGTAGATCAATCTTCATTAGCTGAGCACTTGAGGACATTGGATATTCTTGAGGTTAATTTTTCATCAGCTGCGCGCATTACTGAAGATGAGATTATAGATGCTGTAATGCATATAAGGCTTAGAGAAGCCCAAAATGCAGCAGCTAAATATGGTGCTTTTTCTATGGCTCCAATATTCTCACCTCAAGTATTGTTAAATATTTATGGGGCTTACGACACGGGGAGTTTGCTTTGGAAATTGAAGCAAGATGGTTTTACTCAATCTAATATCGTTGATGTTGTAGGTGAAATTTATGGTGGGCTTTTAACTCGTGGAGTTAAAGGTGGTGGTGCAGAAGCGGAGTTTGCTGCTGACTTGATCAATACGATAGTTACCGATGGTGTGATTGGCAATGTTCCTTGGAAAGATGATTGAATGAATGGGTGATCGGAAGCTGGAAAATGTACTATATAATTTAAGGAATACGCTTTTTATTATGATTATTCCTTGTGTTTTTTTTGAAGCTCTAAGGGAGGTTACAGGCCAGTCTGTAATATCTTTTTTGTTGGCTGTGATTGTGGTGTTTTTTTCTTATGTTTTGGAAAAAAAAATTAGCTTGTTTGATTATTTGCGAAATAAAATAAATGTTTTTATCTATTTTTCTTTTGCTTTTTCTATGCTAGTGATTTTTTTTGCTGGGAGAGTCTATGGGTTTCAAGCAACAATGCTGTTTTTAATTTGGCTTTTGCTTTATTTTTTTGTTTTTTCTTTTATTCAATGTCGTTCTAAATTTCTAGGAAAAATAGAGTGATCTTTACAATAATGATTAAATATTGCTTTGGTCATAAAGTTTGAGAGTAAGTGGGAAGATAATGAGGTATATATTGGTTTTTTTGTTGGTTTTTGCAGAAAAGGGCTTTGCTCAAAATAATAATTAAGAATAATGAGGACATGCATAAAAAAGAAAGGCAAAGCGGTCTGTTTTCATAAAATGTCTATGAGCGATTTTGTCTAGAAGTTGTTTTAGCGTTAAAAGTATATAAGTTGTTGCTATTGAAAAAGTTAGCTATTTATATATAGCAATACATTTTATTAGAAAGGCAGAAAACATTACTTGTAGTGGCTCAGTAAATTAAACGATAAATAAATTTTAATGAATAAAAGGATTGTGTGAACATGAAAAAAATACTATCTATATTGGTCTTAATAATACTATTTCCTATGAATCAAGCCCTTGCGTCTAATACTTGGTGTTCAGGAAAAGTAAGTAATGTAAAGTTAAACACAGATTATAATAACGACACCGTTTCTTTTACCGTCAATGGCGTTGTTGCTGAGCTTAGTCCAAGCCAATGGAGTGTGGATATGCGCAAGAGTGTTTTGAGTTTAATGATCTCTGCACAACTCTCAGGCAAAAGTGTCTCTTACTGGGGAAGCGCAGATTGCAAAACTATTTTAAATAGGCTTTCTTTAACAGATAGTTAATATCTCAGGGGGAAGAGATGCGGAGTCTATCTCATGTTTTAATTTTAGTTTTTGCGGGTTTGTTGGTAAGCCCATTGGTTATAGCTGAAGTAGAAAGTCTGTATTTATCAGAAAGCTGGAATCAGGCAAGCCTTCCTGCAGATGCTTTGTGGGGCGTGGAAGCGACAGGCATGGAAGAGTGTCCTGTGGATGCCAATGATGAGCATGAAACCCCGCATGCAATTGTTAAACCATCGATTGAACAAGTCTATTCAGGAGAGCGCTCGCTCAAAGCAATGTTATCTTCAGGTATGGGTTCAGAAAACCGATGTCGGCGCGCTGAAGTTGCGCATAGTTACCTAACTGTTATGGCTGAGGAATACTCATATAAATTCAGTCTTTTTTTGCCAGATCCAGGATACCCCAAAGATAGAAAAATTGTAGTACAGTGGCATGGGCGGCCGGATAAAAATGGCAGTGGTATGCAATTAGAGCCTTTTAGATCTCCGCCATTGAGTTTCACCCTGCATGAGAATGGTAGACTAGGAATATTAACTATTACGTCGAGTAAAAAGTTGCATGTTGCAGGTGAGGATAACGATGATGTTAAAGTAAATCATAAAAATAACTTAGGGCAAGATTTTTTGATTCCTAAAAATCAGTGGGTTCAGTTTGAAGTTTATGTTCGCTGGAGCAATATGGAGAGTGGCTATTTATATATCTGGATGAATAATGAAAAAATAGTCTCTTATCATGGCGGCACTAACTATAATGATGACTTAGGCCCTTATCTTAAACTCGGAATTTATTCGCCAGCACTAAATGCGGTGGATGAGTTTATTTATTATGATGAATTAACAGCTACAGAAAATGACCAGCTTGAAGGGATTAATATTGCGGATTGGATTCATTGGCACGCCGGTCATTAATATTTAAATGTTTTCGTAAATAAATGAGGACATGGATAAAAAAGAAAGGCAAAGCGGTCTGTTTTTATAAAATGTCCATGAGAATTTTTGTCTAGACATAGTGTAAAAAATATGAGTGCCCTTAAAAAGAATAAAATAATCTCAACAAGCTTTTATCTACTATTGATGGTGAGTGGGTACTGTATAGGAGGTGAAGTCATGAGTGACAATCAGGGCTTTAGTATTAGCTATGACCATGGCTCGTATGAAGAGAATAAAGTTATTGTGGTTCAGGGGACGCTTTCTACTTTAGTGAAGTGTGGTAGTCAGTACGCTGTTTGGCATCAATTTCCGCAAGCTGTTCGCTATACTTTAAAAGACCTTGATTCTGCTAGTATATATCACTCTGTTGATATGGCGCTTTCAATATCTGAAAATGGCGATGAGGTTTATGCGCATTATGCGAAAGAGCCTTGTGGTAAAGTGGTAAGTCAGGATTTTTCTATAGTGTTGAATGATATTTATTTTCAGCAACCGCCTAAGGAAGAAATAAGTCACTTTCAGTTGTATGCTGAGTATTGGGGCTTTACATCAAATAGCTTGACGTTTGCAAAAACACCATTGCAAATAAAAGGCTTTTAGCTTTTTAGCTGAGAAAAACAGAGCTAGACTTGATTAAACGACTAATGTGAAAAATCGAGCCATTAAATTAATAATGCAAAAACATATTACGATAATTGGAAAAAGTCGAGTCTGCACCTGATTACGCAATAGAGGATAAGAGAATGAAGTTAAAAATGTTATGTGTATTGAGTATGTTATCAATAATATCTCATGTTTATGCTGCAGGACATACTTCAGCGGCCAAAATAGATGCTGTTTTTTCCTTGGATGAAATTGGCACTTTTGTTATTAAAGGTGACTGGACGATTGCCAATGAGTGTAGTACTACTGCGAAAGAGTGGGTGATTTATTCAAATGCAACAGACGCTGATGTGCTCAATGAAGCCGAGCATGTGAAGGCGATGTATTCAATGGCGATGATGGTGTATGCCAAAGGTGATACGGTGAGTTTATATGCTGACGGTTGTCATACAAACGGCTGGCATAAAGCGCGCGCTATTTACGTGCCACACCGGTGAGTTGTTGTAAGTCAATAGTGGTTATAGGCAGACAAGGTTTGTTAAAAACCTGCCTGCCTTGTTAAGTTAGGCTCGCTTGCGCTTGCGTTTTTTCAGGTTGAGTTTGTCACGCAAATAATGCCCTGTATAAGAGCCTTCAACCTCTGCTACCGCCTCTGGTGTGCCGCAAGCAATAATCTGTCCACCTTTGCTGCCACCCTCAGGGCCTAAGTCGATAATCCAGTCGGCGGTTTTAATCACATCCAGATTATGTTCGATTACAACGACGGTATTGCCGTGATCGCGCAGGCGGTGTAATACTTTTAGTAGCTGCTCTACATCATGGAAATGCAAACCCGTGGTGGGTTCATCTAAAATATAAAGTGTTTTGCCAGTGTCGCGTTTCGAGAGTTCTTTGGCAAGTTTGACGCGCTGGGCTTCACCGCCCGATAAGGTCGTCGCGTTTTGCCCCAGTGTAATATATGACAAACCAACATCTAGCAGGGTTTGCAGCTTGCGTTTTAATACGGGGACGGCATGAAAGAACTCATGCGCTTCTTCAATGGTCATTTCTAAGACTTGATGGATGTTTTTACCTTTGTAGAGCACTTCAAGGGTTTCGCGGTTATAGCGTTTACCTTTGCACACATCACACGCCACATAAACATCTGGCAAAAAGTGCATTTCTACTTTAATAACGCCATCGCCTTCACAGGCTTCGCAGCGACCACCACGAACGTTAAAGCTAAAGCGGCCTGGCGCATAGCCACGTGAACGAGCCTCTTGTGTGCCGGAGAACAGTTCACGAATTGGGGTGAATAAGCCGGTGTAAGTGGCCGGGTTGGAACGCGGTGTGCGGCCGATAGGGCTTTGGTTAATGTCGATAATGCTATCGATATAGTCAAAGCCGCTGACGCTCTTGCACGGTGCAGCATCGTGGCTGGCTTTATTAATATGATTGGCAAAGTGCTTATACAATGTGTCATTGATCAGCGTCGATTTGCCTGAGCCAGAGACGCCGGTAATGCATGTTAATACACCCACAGGAATATCCACGTTGACATTATTTAAGTTATTGCCACTGGCTTTCTTAATGTGAATACATTTTTTTAGGTCGGCTTCGGTACGTGTTTCAGGCAATTCGATGTTGCGCACGCCTGCCATATATTGCCCGGTTAATGAGGCTGGGTTTTGTTGCACGTCTTTTGGTTTGCCTTGCGCCACAATTTGGCCGCCGTGCACACCAGCACCCGGGCCAATGTCGACAATATAGTCTGCGTTGAGAATAGCGTCTTCATCATGCTCGACCACAATCACCGTGTTGCCTAAATCACGTAGATGAATCAATGTATTGAGCAGCCGGTCATTATCTCGTTGATGCAAACCGATAGAAGGTTCATCGAGAATATACATCACACCGACTAAGCCGGCGCCAATCTGGCTGGCCAGGCGAATCCGTTGTGCTTCACCGCCCGAGAGTGTATCAGCGCTGCGCTCTAGTGTGAGGTAGTCTAGCCCCACGTTCACTAAGAACGTTAAGCGTAAGCTGATTTCATTCACAATTTTTTTAGCAATCTCGCCGCGTCGTCCTGGTAGGGTCAGCTTTTCGAAATAGGCATGGGCTTCGCCGATCGGTAAGGCGGTAATTTCAGGTAAGGTGGTGCCATTGATAAATACATGCCGTGCAGCTTCATTTAAACGGGTGCCATTACAGGCTGAGCATTTTCGGCTGGTGAGAAACTTGGCCAACTCTTCGCGCACCGCTTGTGACTCAGTTTCGCGAAAGCGGCGTTGCATATTGGGAATAATGCCTTCAAAAGGGTGCTGTCGGGTGAGTTTTTTCACACGCTCCGACTGATAGGTAAATTTAATTTCTTCTTCGCCACTGCCATAGAGCAGGATTTGCTTCACTTTTTTACTGAGCTTCTCAAAAGGCTTTTCTAAATCAAACTTATAGTGCTTGCTCAATGCGGTGAGCATTTGAAAATAATAGGCGCTGCGGCGATCCCAGCCGCGAATCGCACCGCCAGCCAGGCTTAGGTGCGGCTGTTGCACGACACGTTCGGGATCAAAGTATTGTTCTACACCTAATCCGTCACAGCTGCTACATGCGCCCACTGGGTTATTAAATGAAAATAAGCGAGGCTCCAGCTCCATAATGGAGTAGCCACAGACAGCGCAGGCAAATTTAGAGGAGAAGGTCAGCTCGGCCATATTGCCATCGATGGGCGCAATACGGGCTACACCGTCAGCCAGTTGTAAGGCGGTCTCAAAGGACTCCGCCAGCCGTTGCTTGATATCGGCGCGTGGCTTAAAGCGGTCAACCACCACTTCAATACTGTGTTTGCGACGCAGGTCTAGCTTGGGCGGATCATCGAGTTCATAGACCTCGCCATCAATACGCGCACGTAGAAACCCTTGTGCATGAATATGTTCGAGCAATTGAACATGCTCGCCTTTACGGGATTGTACTACCGGGGCCAGCAGCATTAAGCGGCTGTCTTCGGGCAGCTCCAATACCTGGTCAACCATCTGGCTGACGGTTTGCGCTTCGAGTGAAACGCCGTGTTCAGGGCACTGCGGTGTACCGGCGCGGGCAAACAGCAGGCGCAGGTAATCGTAAATTTCGGTAATGGTGCCGACGGTCGAACGCGGATTATGCGAGGTGGATTTTTGCTCAATGGAAATCGCCGGTGACAAGCCTTCAATATGGTCGATATCCGGCTTCTCCATCACTGATAAGAATTGTCGCGCATAGGCAGAGAGTGACTCTACATAACGCCGCTGTCCTTCAGCAAAGATGGTGTCAAAGGCCAGCGAAGATTTACCCGAGCCTGATAAGCCAGTAATGACAATCAGCTTGTCGCGCGGTAAATCCAGGTCGATGTTTTGTAGGTTATGCGTGCGTGCACCACGTATGCGTATAGTATCCATAAACACCGTCGTTTTAGGGTTAAGTGAAAGTGAGGCCAAGCCAAGCAGTAAACCCGCAAGTATACCCCATCACGAATCACAGGGGCATTATTAGATTACGCTGACAATTCAGTCTGTATTACCCTGTTTTTTCAGGGAATTTTGCCAAAAAGGTGACAAAACAGTGCGTCCGGAGTGTTGTTAGGCCTGCTAGAAAACACCGCGAGGCAGAGCTGGGTCCCGAAATCTGTTAAGATGCCGCTTTGGGGGGACGGAAATCTAGTACAACGATGAACACGACAACGACACAAAATAACACAGCGGCCTCGGGCAAAATGCAGCCACAGGAACGCCAGGCGGCCATTGGGCTGGCGATGATTTACGCTGTTCGCATGTTGGGCCTGTTTATGATTTTGCCCGTGTTTGCGCTCTATTCAGAGGAGCTGACGGGGGTGACGCCTTTATTATTGGGGCTTGCCATCGGTATTTATGGTTTAACCCAAGCAGCCCTACAAATTCCTTTTGGCGTATTATCTGACCGCCTGGGCCGTAAGCCGGTGATTATTGCCGGTTTGCTGATCTTTGCGGCGGGCAGTTTATTGGCGGCCATGTCGGACCATATTTACGGCGTCATCGCTGGCAGAGCCTTGCAGGGCATGGGGGCGATAGCCGCGGTGGTGATGGCGCTGGCCGCTGATTTGAGCCGCGACAGTCAGCGCACCAAAGTGATGGCGATTATTGGTGCCAGCATTGGGGTGGCGTTTGTATTTTCCATGTACTTGGGGCCAGCGCTATATCCCGTGATCAATGTCTCAGGCCTGTTTTATTTAACGGCCATATTGGCACTGCTGGCAATTGGAGTATTGTTATTTATCGTGCCCAGTAGTACAACGGGCAATACCCAGCAGTATTTGCAGCGTGGTGCGCATGGCTTTGGTTTAGCGCAGGTGCTTGGCGATACCCAATTACTGCGTTTAGATATCAGTATTTTATGTTTGCATTTGATTTTAACGGCCAGTTTTCTGGCAATTCCTTTTATACTGCGTGATAGCTTAGGTATTCAGGCAGATCAGCATAGCTATGTATATTTAGGCATTATGCTGGCGGCGTTATTGGTTATGGTGCCATTGCTTATGCTGGTAGAACGGCGTCGATGGGTCAAGCCGATGTTGTTTTGCGCGGTGCTCGTCATGGGCTTGGCGCAGGCCGGTATGGCGTTGTTTACGACACAGCTGGCAGGCTTTTTGGCCTTATTCTTTTTGTATTTTGTGGTATTTAATTTGTTAGAGGCGAATTTGCCGTCATTGGTTTCAAAAATGGCACCGGCTGACAATAAAGGTGCGGCGTTGGGTGTCTATTCCAGTAGTCAGTTTTTAGGGGCGTTTCTCGGCGGTGTCTTTGGCGGCTGGGTATTATCGGCGTATCAGGTCCCTGGTGTTTTGTTCTTTTGTGCCGCAGTGACGGGGCTATGGTTTTTTGTGTTAATTGGTATTAAAGTGCCCATTAAGCAAAAGTCGCCAGCCCGTGATGCTGGCGCACAAAACGCACAGGAAACCGCGAAGCAAGAGCAGTATGCGGTTTCAAATCAGTAAATCTATAAACAAATGTCTAACCTGGATCAAGCGGAGGCGAGAGGATTATGGCAAGAGGTATTAATAAAGTTATTTTAGTTGGCCACTTGGGCTCTGATCCTGAAGTGAAATATATGCCGAGTGGTGGCGCTGTGGCGAATATCAGCCTGGCCACTACCGACTCATGGAAAGACAAAAACACAGGCGAAAAACAAGATCGAACTGAATGGCATCGCGTGGTTTTCTTTAACCGTTTGGCGGAAATCGCTGGCGAGTACCTGCGTAAGGGTGCGCAAGTCTATATTGAAGGCCGCTTGCAAACGCGCAAATGGCAGGATAAAAACGGCCAGGACCGCTATACCACAGAAATTATTGCTGCCGAAATGCAAATGCTCGGTGGTCGTGGTGGCGCGGGTGGCGGTGCAGGTGGTGGCTATGATGCAGCACCAGCGGCTTCATCGGGTGGCGGTATGCCGCAAAGTTCCCCTGCGGCAGCGCCAGTGGCAGATGATTTTGATGATGACATTCCTTTCTGATTTATGAATGGATAAAAGGTAATTATGCATGGATAAAATGAAGGTTGGTATTATCGGATTTGGCAAGATGGGCAAAATTCGTGCCGAAGCTGTACAGGAGTTAGGTGTTGGTACGATAGAAAAGGTTTATGATGTATCGTTAGCAGAAAATCAAGGTTACAGTGTTGCAAAGTCGCCTGAGGAAATTATTAACGATCCGAATATCGGTAGCGTTTTTCTGTGTTTGCCGAATTTGCATAATAAGCCGTTGACTATTAAATGTTTGCAGGCAGGAAAGCATGTTTTCTGTGAGAAGCCGCCAGCCTTTACAGCGCAAGAGGTAGAAGAAATTCGTCAGATCGAATCGGTTTCAGGAAAGAAATTGATGTATGGCTTTAATCATCGTCATCATCAAGCGGTAATTCGTATGAAGGAGTTGATTTCATCTGGTAAGTATGGCCGTGTTTTATGGATGCGCGGGCGTTATGGTAAAAGTGTGGATGAAAGTTACTTTGATACATGGCGAGCCAATAAAGAGCAAGCTGGTGGCGGCATTTTGTTGGATCAGGGGATTCATATGTTGGATCTGTTTAGCTACCTGGGCGGTGGATTTGATAAAGTGCATGCATTTGTATCAAATCTTTATTGGCAGTTGGAAGGCGTTGAAGATAATGTTTTTGCCATTTTGAAGAACAGTGAAACTGGCTTAGTCGCTTCATTACATTCCACCATGACTCAGTGGCGCCATTTGTTTTCTTTAGAGGTTTTTTTAGAGGCCGGTTACATGGTATTAAATGGCTTAAAAACTTCTTCAGGCACTTATGGAGACGAAGAGCTTAGCATCGCTAAAAACCGTAGCAAAGCGCCGGCTGCAAGTTGGGATGATGAAGAGCGCATTGTTTTTAGTGTTGATACGTCATGGAACAGTGAAGTCGAACACTTTTTTGATGCCATTGATAAGAATAAGCCTGTCACGATTGGTTCATCGCAAGATGCCTTAAGTGTAATGACTTTAATTGATGCTATTTACGAGAATGATAGGGATGAGTATAGTGTACTAAACACTAAACTTAAAACGGTTGTTTAAAAATGGAGATTGCTTATGATTGAGATGAGAAAGTTTTTGGATGATTACTTTGATACTTATAAAGAATTGGCCTTTGATCTCTCTATCTATGAAATGATAACGCAATTTAAAGAAGCTGCCATTGAAGTGCGTAGTGCAGGCAAGAAATTAATGTTTGCCGGTAATGGTGCAAGTGCAGCGATATCTGCTCATGGGGCAGTCGATTTTACCAAGCAGGCAAAAGTGAGATCTGTGACTTTCAACGAAGCTAATTTAATTACTTGCTTCGCTAATGATTATGGCTATGACAACTGGATGGCCGAATCTGTACGGCAATATGGTGATGCTGGTGATATTGCTGTGCTAATCAGTGTCAGTGGCAAGTCCCCCAGTGTGGTCAAAGCAGCTGAAGCTGCAAAAGCAATGGGGTTGAAAGTAGTAACGTTTACAGGCCGCAGGTCTGATAACCCACTTAAGCAACTGGGTGACATTAATTTTTGGGTTGACTGTCATGCCTATAATGTTGTGGAATGTATTCATATGATCTGGATTACAGCAACTATTGATGCGGTGATTGAGAAAGCTGAGTATGAAACGTCGTCTCTGTCTCTAGAAAGTGCTGATGAACAAAAATTATCAGATCGCGCAGTGGTTTGTTCAAAGTAGGTTACTCAAAAAGACAGTTTTACATTTACCGGAAAGCGTTGTTCCGCAGTCTAAGCCTCAAGCGTATGAAGTTCAGGAAAATGTAAGGCGTCTGAGTCGCCAGAACGTGGGTGCCTGGAAAATTGGAGGCTCTAATGAGCCTACCAGGCAAATATTCAAAACCGATGAAATATACTTTGGCTCAATTCCGCTTGAGGAAGTTAATGCTGCGGCTCATGTTCCCATTGTGTCTGCTTCGTGCCGTGGTGAGGCGGAGATTGCATTCAAGTTTAATAGCCAAATCGAAACGTTGGTAGCCCCGATGGTGAGTGTTGATGAAGTGCATGCTTGTATTGAGTCAGTAGCCGCTTGCATAGAATTGCCACTATCGTATGTGGAGGATATACCAGCTTACGGTTTAAATGTACTGCTAGCGGATAATTGTGCCGCAGGTAGCTTAGTTCATGGCGATTTTGTCTTGCATGAAGGTATGTCGTTTGAGGCGGAGCAGCCTGTGACAATTAGGGTAAAGAGTGGCGTGTTAGCGGCGGGTGTATTTGGCAACCTGATTGGAGGGCCTTTGCAGGTTTTATATGAGTTTATTAATTTGGCTGTTGAGCATAAACTGCCTTTACGCAGTGGGCATATAGTTGCTACTGGTGGTTTGACCAGTTGTGTTAAGCTACCGCTGAATGAGGTCATAACAGTAGACTTTGGCGCTTTAGGCGTTTTTGACTTTCAGTTGGCAGGATAAGTATGAATGAGCTTGTAGGCTTTAGAGATGTCCTGGTTGATATAGTTTTAGCGTTGCCGAAACAGTTTGAGTTTAACGAGTCGTTATATTCGGTAGAGTTGAAAGCTACGCAAGATTATGTGACCCGGCTCGATCGCCAAATTGAGCAATTTATCGGTAATCAATTAAAGGAAAAATACCCTGAGCATCATATAGCAGGTGAAGAATTTGGCGGCAAAGTACTTGAATCTGGTCCTTTGTGGTTAATAGACCCTTTGGATGGAACGGCGAATTTTGTTTCAGGTGTACCTTTTTATGCTGTATCTGTAGCTTTATTTATTGGTGGGCAGGTGAAAGTTGCTTGTGTTTATGACCTGGTGAGGCACGAGCTTTTTGATGCGGTAGAGGGCTTGGGTGCTAGAATGAATGCTGTAGCAGTCACGCCTAGAGAAAATATAGACGTATTATCAGTGGCTGTAAGTAGTGGTGTAATTGATTATTTTCTAGCGTGTAAGCCGAGTGTTTTACAGCAAATTAGAAAAATGGCTAAGCTGCGTATCTTGGGCTCTCAGGCGTTACAGCTATGCTACGTCGCTGCTGGCAAGCTGGCTGCCAATATAAGTGTGGAGGCCAAGGTTTGGGATGATGCGGCAGGTATGCTGATTGCTCAAGAAGCAGGGTTGGTGTACCTGTGTAAAGATGTTGCGTGGGGTGAGAGCTTATTCAGTCTATGTGCTTCACGTGATGTAATAGCTAAGCTGCAACCTTTACTAGGCCCCGACTGGGGATTAACTAATGAGCAATAATACAGAATGAAAATATTAGCAATGATACCTGCGCGTTTAGGCAGCCAGCGATTAAAGCAAAAAAACCTGCGGTTGTTGAATGGCATCCCTTTGATAACCAGAGCCATAAGAAAATGTAAGCAGGCGGACTGTTTTTCCGAAATTTGGGTAAATTCAGAAAATGAAATTTTTGCGGAAATTGCGGAGGAAGAAGGTGCAAGATTTCATCAGAGACCTGAGGTATTGGGGAATAATCAGGCAACAAGTGAGCAGTTTGTGCATGAGTTTTTATCCGTTAATGACTGTGACTATTTGGTTCAGGTGCATTCTATAGCGCCTTTATTGACGTTACATGAAGTACGTGATTTTGTGCAGAGCTTTGTTAAGTCCGATAATGATGTGATGTTATCGTGTATACATGATCAAATTGAATGTGCCTATGGCGATCAGCCGGTGAACTTCACGTTTGCTGAAAAAACCAATTCCCAGGATCTTCAGCCTGTTCAAAGGATAACCTGGAGTATAACAGGGTGGAAGTCCAAGCAATATCTGCAAGCTTATGTGGATAATCAATGTGCTACGTATTCAGGTAAAGTAGGCTTTTTCCCAGTGAGTGCTATTTCTGGGCACGTTATTAAAACTCAGCAGGATTTGGATATTGCTGAAGCCTTATTGAGGGTTATCAATAATGACGATTAATGTGCTTGTAAGTAATATAATGATGTTGAAGGATGTCGATCGATTTAAGTCTGTGTTGCGAGCTAAAGGGTTGGAGCCAACATTCCCTACTGTAGATCAGTTTTTAACAGAGCAGCAGCTACTTGAGTATGCTGGGGAGTTTGATGGAATACTGGCAGGTGATGACCAAATAACGCATCAGGTATTGACGGCTTTTTTGCCTCGATTAAAAGTTATTTCCAAATGGGGCACTGGCCTTGATTCTATCGATTTAAACGCTGCAGCTGAGTTAGGCGTGCCAATATGTAACTCTCCCGGTGCTTTTAAGGATGCTGTAGCGGAGATTGCGTTGGCTTATATGCTTGATTTGACACGCTTCGTAACTTTTACTGATAGAAAAGTTCGATCTGGGCAATGGGTTAAACCGCAAGGCAGTGGCCTTGTAGGTAAGAAGTTAGGTGTTGTTGGCTATGGTGCAATTGGTCAGGGAATTGGTGAGCGGGCCATAGCAATGGGAATGAGTGTGATGGCTGTTGACCCGAATAGTGAAACGATTCGTGAAGCAGTGAGCCATGATGTTAGTTTTGTAGATGTGCAAGCCCTTTTTGAAAATTCTGATATCGTTTGTCTAGCATGTAACTTGACTGAAGAAAATCGGCGGCTGGTTAATGCTCAAACACTATCATTAATGAAAAAAAGTGCGTTTTTGATTAATGTTGCTCGAGGCGGGCTGGTGAATGAAGTGGATCTTGTTACAGCGTTACTTGAAGGGGGTATTGCAGGTGCGGGATTAGATGTTTATGAGCTTGAGCCGCTATCAGCAAATAGTCCGTTGTTGGGAATGGATAATGTTGTATTAGGAAGTCATAATGCTAATAATTTGCTGTCTGCAACAGAATATGTGCATGAGAATACATTGAATAATTTATATAAGTATCTGGGCGTTTAGTAATGGCTGAATGGTATGTGTTAGATAGATAAATCAGATTTTGGGTGCAGCATGGAAAATATTGGTGTTATCGGATTAGGTTATGTAGGTTTAACTTTTAGTATTGTAGCGGCTTTAAAGAAATTTAATGTCTATGGTATTGAGGTTAATCAAGCGACTAAGTTATCCATTAAGCAAAACAAAGCTCACTTCTATGAACCCGGTATTGATAACCTGTTAAGGTTGCATCAAGGTAAGAATTTCTTTGTTGAAGATGGTTTTGTGCCTGAGCAAAACTTGGATGCCATACTGGTCACTGTTGGTACACCTTTGGTTAATAATGGGGCTGAGCCGAACTTTCAATATATTCTATCAGCGCTTGACACCATTGCTGATATTTATGATGGCTCGCAGCTGATAATTTTAAGGAGTACCGTATCTGTCGGTACAACCAGAAAAATAGTTTTGCCTTACCTAAGCCAAAAATCGGGAAAGCCAGTAGAAGAGTTGTTGGTGGCTTTTTGCCCTGAAAGAACAGTGGAAGGTAAAGCTATTTCAGAACTGCAAAATCTGCCGCAAATCGTCGGCGGTAATAATCTGAAGTCATTAGCGATGGCTGAAGATTTGTTTAGGCAAATAACGCCATTTGTCGTGAGAGTGGATTCTTTAGAAGCGGCTGAGTTGATTAAGTTATTTAATAATACTTATAGAGATATTCATTTCTCAATAGGTAATGCATTTAATGAAATAGCACAAAAGTTTGGCCTGAATGGTATTCAACTAATAAAAGATGCCAATATGGGTTACGAGCGATCTAATATTGCTGCACCTGGCTTTGTCGGTGGGCCCTGTTTGTCTAAAGATGCTTATATCCTCACATATAATTTAGAGGACTTTAAAGGTAAGGATTTTGTTATTAACTCCCGTAAATATAATGAGTCTCTTGAGGAGACTATTGTTGATTGGGTGTGTTCAGTTAGTCAGGCCAAGGGGCTTGATCGGAAAATTGGTATTAGTGGTTTGGCGTTCAAAGGGGTGCCAGAAACTTCTGATCTTCGTGGTTCAAATGCCGTTAGTATTGCCTATAAATTAAAGCAGTTGGGCTTTACTTTATATCTGCACGATTTTGTTGCCAATAAAACAGAAATGCAGGCGTTGGGTCTAGGAGAGGTGAGAGATGATTTATATGAGTTATCTGCCGATGTTGATTGTTTGCTATTGCTGAACAATAACAGGGCTTATCGCAATGTCGACATTATTGCTTTATCTGCAGGTGCTCAAAATAAAAAAATAGTGTTGGATACATGGGGTGCGTTAGAAGCTTATAGCAGTGAGTTAGGAGACGCACAAATATTTAATTTGGGTAATATGCTGATTTAAGGTGTCTTGATGTTTAAAAAAGCCTTAGTGACCGGTGGCGCTGGATTTATAGGTTCTTTTTTCTGTGAACGGTTGGCTGTTGAGCAGCTGTCATTCACTATTGTGGATAATTTGTTTCGTGGCAAGAAAAGCAATGTGGCTCACTTGCTAAATGATCAAAATAAGCTATGTGAGCTGGACTTGGTGGAATCAGATAGTGTTGATGCTTTGGCTGCGTTGATTATTGATGAGCAACCTGACTTGATTGTTCATTATGCAGCTATTAATGGAACTGAGTATTTCTATGATGAGCCCGCTAAAGTAGTAGAGGTTAACTCTATTGCTACATATAACCTTTTGCAAGCTGTTAAAAAAGCGAAAGCAAATGGTTACTCGAAAAAGCCTTTGTTTGTTTTTGCGTCTACCTCTGAAAATTATGGTGAGCCGTTTAATTTGCCAACCTCAGAAGATGATTTGACTTATGTTAGATTGGAGTACGATAGAGACAGTTATGCGGCGGGTAAACTGGTTAGTGAGTTTTATACGAAACTTTTTTGTCGTGAGCTAGATATTAACTGGATTGTGTTGAGAATATTTAATGTCTATGGGCCTCGTATGGTTGGTACAAAATATGGTCAGGTGATCCCAGAATTTATTAATCGCATTTCTCAAGGTGAGTATCCATTACAAATAATTGGTGATGGTCAGCAAACCCGGTCATTTTGTCATATTGATGACCATATAGAGCTAACCTGGCAGCTCATGCAGAAACAGCAGGGTTATAATGATGTTTATAATCTTGGTAATCCTGATGAGGTGTCCATTAAGGAATTGGCTGAGTTGGTGCTGGAGAAATTCGATAAAGAACCACGTATTGAACATCGTGAAGCCAGAGTAGGCGATCATATAAAACGCAAACCTGATATAACAAAGCTATTAAGCCTGCTTGGTGGCTATGACTTTATTGATTTAAGCTCTGGAGTGAGTCGTATTATTAATCAGGATGAAAAGGTTTGACAATGCGAATTAACGTTATGGGCACTCAACCAGCTAAAGCGATAAGTGGAGGGAGGTTGTTGTCCTGGTTGTTGGCGGAAAGTCTGGGTGCGAGTGGTTACCAAGTGACTTTTGTTACGGATAATGTGCCCGCTTTTTATCAAGACTTTGCTGGTTTTAGTAAAGTTACAATAGATAAGTCAATGCAATTAAAATTTGAGTTGTTGCATAAAGTGCTCAAAAAAACTGGAGTTGACTATTGGCCAGAAATTAAGTCATCTAATTTACCCAAAGCCGATTACAGTATTATCGTACCTCAGGCAGGTCAGGTAAAACTACATCAAAGAATGTTGCATGCGGCAAAAGCTTGTTCGGACAAGGTGGTGTTGTTAAATTTCGAAACACCTAACTGGTTTAACAGTGTCTCCCCTTTTAAGAAAAGAAATTCTGATTGGTATGGTTGGGAGTTGGTTGCTCAGGAAGCCGATCTTATATTATCTATCTCTGGCGAAAGCCAGCGCTATGCCAAAGAGTTTTATTTATCGGCCGTTAATGCCAAGCATGTGTTTTATTATACGGCTATAAATTCTGTTATAGCGGATGAAGTTGTCGATATACCAAAAAGAGAACGTCAAATAGTTTGTATTTCACGTAATGACCCGCATAAAGGATTGTCAGGTTTAGGTGAAATATTTACCCCTGCTATTAGTGGTTCTACATTTGTTCTGATTATAGGCTCTCAACAATTACAGGACTCGACTGTTCAAGAGCTGAAACGTAAAGCGGCTAAGTATGATATTAATGTAGTTATAAGAAGCAAAGTGACTGAACACGATAAGTTTCAGATTATCAAACAGTCTTCAGTAATGGTATTTCCTTCATTTTTTGAAGGTTTTGGGATGCCTCCTCTAGAGGCACTGTATTGCAAAACACCGGTTGTAGCTTTTGAGTTGC
This sequence comes from Gammaproteobacteria bacterium, assembly GCA_965230615.1. GTDB lineage: Bacteria > Pseudomonadota > Gammaproteobacteria > HTCC5015 > HTCC5015. The sequence continues at coordinate 1,999,733 of OZ246012.1, read as the reverse complement.
CAGTGTTAGCAGAGTATAGCGCTGGTAATATTGTGCAAACACCAGCAGGTGACTATAAAGCACTATCAGTTCAAGTTGGTCAAGTGCTTGACTCATATGATCGATTTGCTGCAAAAATTGATAATGAGTATATTCAATCAATAGCGCGTGTAGATAGTATGAAGTCGCAGCTTACAGATATATTTGTTTGAATAATAAATGCACGAGTCACTTTACTCCAGATTCCGGTATTTGGCTTCTTCAAAACTAAGTACGGACTTGATAGCGCTTTACTGCTCGCATGCAGGGCGTTATTTATTGCCTCTGTTATTATTACCTTACCTTGCAAGAAAACTGGGCCCAGAAGCTTTAGGCGTGGTTGCCTATATGCAGGCGTATGGGATTTTCATGAGCTTGCTGATAGAGTTTGGCTTTGCGATGTCGGGTACACGCAGTGTAGCAAAAAATAGAAATAACCCAGAAGTACTATCAAGTATTCTAATTAATGCAATTGTAATTCAATGCTTGTTATCTTTTTTCGTTGTTCTTGTAACATTTTTCATTATTCCCTTTTTAAGTCCAATTGCACTTTATCAGGATGTTTTCTGGGTTGCTGTATGGGCGTATATTTTGCAAGGGTTTAATTTGCTTTGGTTTATGCGCGGGCTTGAGCAAATGAAACTGGTTGCTATGATAGATTTTTTAATGCGGCTTATAGTTTTTGTGCTGACATTGGCTTTAGTGTCAGGTCCTGAGGATATTGCGAAAGTTTTTTATGCCATAATGCTAGGGAACATTATTTCCCTTTTAGTGCCGATAGCCATGTTGAGGCGCTTTATGCTTTTTAAATTGCCATCACTAACGGCTCTATGGAGTACCCTTAAGGAAAGTTGTCTTTTGTTTTTTGTTCGGTCTAGTGCTATTTTTTTTATTGAGGGTAATGTGTTTTTATTGGGTTTTTTCCTAGGCAGTAAACAGTTAGGTTATTTTGCTGGTGCGCTTAGAGTAGCTAATGCTATTCGTGGTCTGATTGCACCTATTTCTGATTTGGTTTTTCCTAAAATGAGCCGAAAAGTTGAAGAGTCATTATCAAATGCGAAAGTAGTAGCGCGTAAAGCATTTTTTTTAATGCTGTTGGTAGGTGTTTTTTTAACTGTTGCTAGTTATATATTTTCGGATGATATCATTCGCTTGTTATTAGGGGGTGGTTTTGAGTTAGCTGTGCCATTCTTCCAGATTTTCTGTCTTTTCCCTGTATTTATCGCTATCAATCAGGCGCTTGGCGCTAATTGGCTGGTGCCTCTAGGCAAAGATAAATATTTTTCAGCAGTGGTTATTATTGGTGCTTGTATCAATATACTGTTTACTATAGCCGCAGGTTATTATTTTGTGAATGCAGCTATACTAGCGGCTTTTGGCATGGTTGCTGTGCAGGGAGGATTGGGCATGGCCTATTACATTATTGTAATAAGGTTAAAAATTAGCCCTTTTCAGAACTCGAAGCTCCTCTGAGTGTGTCTTGAAAAAGCGAAGCATTCTACGTAGGTTTTTATACTATAGTTTTTTAGGTAAATTATATGCATGTTAAAACAAAAGAGCTAAAGAGCTTAATTGATAAACAAAAAACCTTGCAGGATAAGATTGCTGTTTTAAAGGGGGCTTATGAAGGTGAAGACTGTTATATTTTAACAGCTGGCCCTTCGGTCAAGAGCTTTCCTTCTGAGCGATTAAAGGTTTTTTTGGAAGATAAGCTGACTATTGCGGTTAAACAGACATATCAGCTAGTAGATGGTGTTGTCGATTACCATTTATTAAATGCTTTTAACTATCAAAGGTATCAATATATTACAAAGTTTGATCCGGTTGTAATGATGCTGAAAACCAATAATCCACTATGGAGCGTACCTGGTTGCAAGTCTGACTTGGAATTTGTCGTTAGAAAGCGGGATTCATCACACGCTAAAAGTCTTGCTTTTACTAAGCAGTATGATGATTATTTATTGGAAGAAGGAGATCAATACAGACCCTTTGGCCCAGGTATCATGCATGAGCTCGGTATTTTTTTGCCTGTGCTTTTGGGGGTGAAACGTGTTTTTGTTTTGGGTTGGGATCTTGGAGCGCCAAAAACCGATAAAATAGAGCGGTTTTATGAAAAAACCAGTTTTTTTAGTATGCAAAGAGAAAGGTTGATGAGTAAATCTCTTGGTTTGTACAACAAGATTTATATACGCTTAGAGAATGCTTTTCGGCTCTTGATGTTTTTGCTTGGTAGAGAGGTGATTATTAATATTCCCGGTGTCGCAAAAGGTGAGGCTGGCTTTATCGCTGACTCTACGTTAGAAATGTATGAATGGCTAGAGCGTAAAGGGGTTGAGTTGTATGTGGTTTCGGATAGGAGTATGTTGCATGAAAGCATCCCAAGGGTAGAGTTGGATATTTGATAATGATATTTTTGCCTGGTATTTTTTTTAAAAGTAAAGTAAGGAGAAGTGAATGAGAAAAGCTCCATCGCTGCTCAGTATTTATTGCTTTACACTACCAGTCAGTTGGTTCTTTAGTTTGAGCTTAGTGGTTTTTTTAGCGTGTTTTGTCGCTGATTTTTTGCGGTCGGCAAAGAAAGCTCGGTTCCTATTATTACCAGTGCATACTGACAGCTTTGTTGCACTTAATTTGCTTCTTCTTTTCTTGGCTTTTTATTTTTTAAGAGTATTCTTCGTGCCATTAGAAAATATGGCCGTAAGCCCTAGTCGAGTGCTTTCTAGTATACAAGGTGGTATTTCGTGGCTAGCTGTTTTTTTAGTCATTTTTTTAACTTTGGTGTACAAGCAAAAGGGGGTGTTACGTTCTGATTACTTACAAAAAGCTATAAAACCTAACCTGATTGCCTGTGTGATTTTTGGTGCGGTAAGTATTTTTGTTTATGTAGGCTTTGATATTGCTCGTTTACAGACACCTTTTTTGAGTATGATGTTTGGATCTTTGCTCGAAAGGTTGCCGGCGCATTTGGTAGCATTGAGTGAGGCAACTTTCTATTCAAAAGATTGGCTTTTGGGTGGTTATTTTCCTCGTTTGAGGATGTTGTCACCATATGCTAATGGTTTGGCTGGCTTTTTTATTTTATTGTTGGCGTTATATTTTATATCAGCTAATAAGATTAGTATTAAATACCTGCTATTATTTTTGCCAATGATTGTTTTAACAATGTCTCGAACAGTGGTGCTGGCGATTGTTATCGCGCTTTTAATAGTCTATGTCATATATTTTTTATATTATTTATTGAGGTTAACAGTTTTTGGTAAAGTAAAGAATAATGTTTTTTACAATATGATAGTGATTGTTTTTACTGCAGCTGTCATGGTTGCTTCAGGTGTTTTTTTATTTGAGTATTTTATGTCTTATAGGAGTGGTAGCACTAGTACGCGGCTAGCGTCTTATGCGATTGCTTTTAGTCATACCTCTGATGCCAATCTTTTGTTTGGTATTGGTTATAAGCTTAAATCTACTGATTCTGTTATCTCTATAGGTTCACACTCAACGCCAGTAGGTGTTTTTATGAAAACAGGCCTAATTGGCCTAGTGCTTTATATGTTTTTGTGGGGCTGGTTATTATATTGTGCATTGCGCAATTATATACGTTCAATTAATATCAGTAAGTCTTCCCAGGTAGAGGGAATGCTGAGAAAAAATGGGGTTGTGCTGTGTGCTATGTTAATAGTATTTATGTGGCAGCTTTCTGAAGATCTTGATGCTCAATTGCATGTTCCTGTCTTGCTGGGTGCGCTTATTGCTGAAATGCTGATGTTTTCTAAGGCGCTGACTTTGTCGCGTAACATGACTGATAATAAGGCTGACTTATGAAGATCTGCTTAATTTGCTCTGCTGGTGGGCATTTAATGCAACTGCATTTGCTGGAAGATTTTTGGCAAAAACATGAAAGGTTTTGGGTGACTGAAAATAAAGTAGATGCTCGTTCTCTGTTGAGTGAGGAGGAAGTTTTTTTTGGGTATTTTCCGACAACTAGAAATATTTGGAATCTGCTTAGGAATTCTTTCTTGGCTGTTAAACTAATTTTTTCAAAATCCCCTGATCTTATAGTGTCTAATGGAGCGGGAATTGCTGTACCTTTCTTTTATTTAGCTAAGCTCCTTGGGATAAAAACTGTTTACATTGAGGTATATGACAGGGTTAATTCACGGACTCTGACAGGCAGGCTTGTACATCCGGTTGCTGATAAATTCATTGTTCAATGGGAATCACAGCAGAAGCTTTATAAAAATTCGATATTACTTGGGCCATTAATATGATTTTTGTCACTGTGGGGACCGATGACCATACCTTTGATCGCTTGATATTGCATTTAGATCGTTTAGTAGAGGTCGGTCAGCTGCAAACCCCGGTTTTTGCTCAAATTGGTCCCAAGGCTACTGAGCCAAAATACGTCGAATGGGCTAGGATGCTGTCTTATACAGAAATGCAAGAAAAAGTGAGGTTGAGTGATAAGGTGGTATGCCAGGGAGGGCCTGGCACTATTTTTACCTGCTTGAAAAATGGCAAGATACCTATTGTTGTTCCCCGATTGAGCAAATATGTCGAAGCTATTGACGATCACCAGGTTGATTTCGTTAGGCATATGTCAAGTTATAATAAAATTCTCGCTGTTTATGAGATAGATGAGTTGTTAGGCGTTATTGAGTCGTATGAGCAGCAGGTTTTTGAGTTAAAGTCTCATATGTCTACGGGTCCTGGCGGAATGACAGAGGGCAAGGCAATAACTATGTCTTTCTGTGAAAAGCTCGATGAGCAGATTTCGAGTTTATTTTAGATGTGTTTATGAAAAGATTTTAGACTTTGTCTTAATATTAAGAGCTTATGAATGAGTCATCGATAAACTTAAGTATAAAGCTGGCTGTTTTTTTGTTGGCTGCAGTAGTGTTGCTGTTCCCGTTAACGGCTATTCATATTGATCATGCTTTAAGCACGCTATTTGGTATCGTGACACTATTGGGTTTAGTGGCCTTTACGGTAAACCGGTTTAACTTAACCCAAGTAGAGAAAATATTTTATCTGGTCGTCATTATTTATGTTCTATCTTTTTCGATTACTTATATTTTTATAGATGCTTCAGACTTTGACATTCGTCGCTTCAAACGTTATGCAAGATGTTTGGCAGTAATACCCATCGTTTTTTTATTAACGCGAATAGGATTGCATCAGCGCTGGTTTTGGTATGGCATGGCTTTGGGAGCCATTGGTGCAGGCGCTGTTTCCCTAGTTGAGGTATGGCATCTATTTGAGGCTGGTCATTGGCGCTATGCGGTAAAAGGTAACACACATCATATTATCTATGGCAATTTGTCATTATTGATGGCATTTATAGCGCTTGTAGGCCTAGGTTTTTTCAAGCAACAAGGTAAAGCCTTGATATTGATACCGATCATGGCTTTTATTCTAGGAACCCTTGCCAGTATGCTATCCGGTGCAAGAGGTGGATGGGTTGCGCTACCTTTTTTTATCGCGGTATTGTTTTTGCAATATGCTGGAGTTTTATCCATTCGGCAAAAAGCCTTAGTGCTGGCTATTTCAATTGCAGTACCTACAGCTGTTTATTTCATTCCTCAAACAGGTGTTAAGGCAAAAGTTACCCAAACCACTTATAACTTAAACCGTTATTTCAAGGAGGGTAACCTCAATACCTCTTTGGGAGCGCGATTTGCAATGTGGGCTGATGCATGGGGTATATTTTTACAACATCCCGTTGTAGGTGCAGGTCCAGGGCGCTTTGTCGAGAAGTTGCAAGTTGATATAGAGTCTGGCAAGAAAATTCCGGCGTTTGCGAAATTGTCAGATCCGCATAATGAGTATTTGCGAGTGCTTGCAGCCCATGGCCTTGTTGGTATTGTTGGTTTGCTGGTTTTTTGGGGAGGGGCAGTATTTATATTTCTCAATGCTATCAGGTCCAAGCATCACGTAGCAGTACGCCTGGGGTTTGCTGGAATGCTGTTAATAATAGCGTATAGTGTTTTTGGGATATCAGCTTCCTTTTTGGATTATAGGCGTTCGATTACGTTTTTCTGTATGGTACTATCCATCCTGGTTGGTATGCTCTCTTACTACGAAGCAGATAAAAAAACAGCAATTGCCGGTTGAGATTATGCATATTTATGCAATATGACGTGGCCTTTTTAGTATTGCGGGCTTTTGTCAGTAATTGAAGTAAACTTTTCCTTTCGAGACTGTATTTCTTAAGAGTATGCATTTTGATAGTCTGTTCAAGCCAAGGCAATAATGATGATTACAGGAAGTGTCATGTACAAACGAGCTTTTACTTTTTTTGATAAGCTATATTCAAAGAGTCCTAAAGCGATTGTTGGCTCGGCTTATAAGCGACTGAGACTTGCTTGCTATACGGCGTTCTCTAGCAAACCTATGGCTAAAGTGTTGAATGATTCTTATTACGTGGCGCGTAATACTTTGATCACGGGCTTTATCCAAAAAGTAGGGATGGGAGAGAGTGTTGATCAGGTTTTATCTGGCTTTGATGCACGCCAGTATGATGAAAGAGTCGCGGAATATACATATTTTTCAGCTTGGTTGCAGCGTGCAGGCAAACAGGCAGAAATTTTAGATGTAGGTTGTGTGCTAAATAATAGTTTAGTGGATCCCGTTTTGACAACGTCATGCGAAAGCGTATGGTTTTGTAATGTCGACTTGGAACCGGTTGCTGTAGAGGTACCTGTTTATTATCATTTATCGACCTTGCAAGATGCTTTTCAAAATGGTCGTAAGTTCGATGTCATTACTTCATTATCAACTATAGAGCATATTGGCTATGATAATTCCCAATATGGCTCATCCGTGCCAGCTATATATACGGAGCCTGAGGTTGAGCCGCTTGTAAACTCAATCGTTAAAATAGTTGATTTGCTTAATGTTGGCGGGCGCTTTCTAATCAGTGTGCCATATGGTTGTAGAGAAGTTTTAATTCACCCTTATACCCTCAAGAAAGCCTCCCAGGTTTTTGATTTTGACGCAATACAGGCTGCAATTAACGCAATTTCAGCTAAAGTTTCAGAGCTTGAGTTTGATGTATACCAGATATCATCTGAAGGTTGGTCTAAAGTAGATGCTGAGCAATGTCAGGCTCGCTATGCTGATGGCTGCCCGGCAGCAGCGGCAGTCGCTTTTATCAGTGCTGTAAGAACGACTTAAAATAGAACGTCTTCACATTTTTTTACAGATACGCACAACAAAAAAGAATAAAATGGCTTTTCATGAGCTTGGGTGATCTGCGATAGCCAAGCTAAACGATAATACCGCGAGGCTGGGGCAAAATGGAATATTGTGCTTGGTTCAGCGCTAATGTCAGGCTTTTGAGTTAATTTTTTGACTAGGTTTGCATATTTGCATATTTGCATATTTTTATAGGAACTTTATTTTACATGTGCATGTGTTTTTAGGTACAGTATTTGCTTGTGGAAATCAAGTGTTGAGACTTTGACTATTAGGGAAAACAGAATGGCAGGTGTTTTGCGCGAAAATTCTAGTATCTTTTCATTTTTATTGCGTCTCTGGGACGTTGGGCTGATCTTTTTAGTCTCTTTTTTGGCATTTCAGCTCTACTTGAAGGAGTATTTAGGGCACCCTGCGGTATATTCAGATTATAAATATCCCGTTATCGCCGGGTTAATTTTATCTGCTTTCACTCTTTATCTGTCAGGGCTTTATCGGCCATGGCGCGGCGAGCATATACTGAACGAAGTGAGAGTGATTACTGCCGCTGTGGCCGCCATATTTTTGGGGCTCGCGGTGATTTCGGTCATGACAAAAACCAGTGCTTTGTATTCGAGAGTATGGTTTGGCTTATGGTGCACTCTTTCTTGGAGTGCGCTGGTGCTGAGTCGGCTGGTGCTCCGGTCGTTTTTAAGTTGGGTAAGAAGTGAAGGGCTTAACTACCGCAAAATTGCTATTGTCGGGTCCGGCGATATGGGGGCGCAAGTGATAGAGCGGATCGCTGTGTCGCCATGGGCAGGACTGAAAATTGTTGGTGTTTTTGGGGATATTGAGGTACCAGCTCGTTATCAAGAAAAAGATGTCTTTCATTGCCTCGATCATCGTAATGTCATTGAATTTGTTAATGACAATGAGATTGATCAGGTGTGGATAGCCATGCCACTAAGCGGTAAAGAGATTATTGATGATGTGCTCCATCAGTTGAGGCACTCAACCGTGGATATTCGTTATATTCCTGATGTATTAAGTTTTAGAATGATTAATCATTCGATTTCAGAAGTTGCTGGGTTACCGGTTGTTAACTTATCAGTGACGCCGATGGATGGTGTGAATGGCTTAGTCAAAGAAATTGAAGACCGTTTCTTAGGTCTGATTATTTTCATTTTAATTTTGCCATTAATGATAGTAATTTCCATTGCTGTTAAATTTGGCTCGCCGGGTCCAATCTTATTTAAGCAATTGCGGCATGGTTGGGATGGCAGGCCCATCAAAGTCTATAAGTTTCGTACCATGGTTTGTCATACAGAGCCTGAGGGTGTTGTGAGTCAGGCTACCGAAAACGACTGTAGAGTAACTCGGGTTGGTCGATTTTTGCGTAAAACCAGCCTTGATGAGTTGCCTCAGTTTTTCAATGTGCTGCAGGGAAGAATGTCGATTGTCGGCCCAAGGCCGCATGCACTCGAGCATAATATGAAATACATGGATCAAATTGATGGCTACATGCAGCGGCATAAGGTAAAGCCTGGCATTACTGGCTGGGCCCAGATAAATGGTTACCGCGGGCAAACTGATACCTTGGAAAAAATGCGTAAAAGAATTGAGTATGACCTTTTTTATATCGAGAACTGGTCTCTTTCATTTGATTTGCGCATAATTCTGATGACAATATTCAAAGGGTTTGTGGACAAGAACGCATATTAGGCAGTGATTAGCGATAAATTGGTAGTTCATCAATGTCGCGTAAAATGCGATAATAACGCGTTTTACTAGCTTTATTGATGAAGATTGCCGAGATGTCCCGCAAAGTATATATAAAAACCCACGGTTGTCAGATGAACGAATATGATTCCGATAAAATGCTTGATGTTTTATCTGAGTCGCAAGGTTATGAGCAAACTGATGACCCTGCTGAGGCAGATTTACTCCTGCTAAATACTTGTTCTATAAGGGAAAAAGCTCAGGAGAAGGTTTTCTCAGAGCTTGGCCGCTGGAAACCGCTGAAAAATGCCAAGCCTGGTGTCGTTATCGGCGTGGGTGGCTGTGTTGCCAGCCAGGAAGGTGATGCACTCCGAGGTCGCGCGCCGTTTGTCGATGTGGTTTTTGGCCCGCAAACGCTGCACCGCCTGCCAGAAATGGTGGCGGATGTACAAAAAAAGCATATTCCGATTGTTGATATCTCTTTTCCTGAAATCGAAAAGTTCGATAATTTGCCTGCGCCAAAAGCCAATGGCGTGACGGCATTTGTGTCAATCATGGAAGGTTGTAGTAAATACTGCACATTCTGTGTAGTGCCGTATACCCGAGGGGAGGAGATTAGCCGACCTTTAGATGATGTGATTGCCGAAGTGGCAGATTTAGCCGGGCAGGGTGTGCGTGAAATTAACTTACTTGGGCAAAATGTAAATGCTTATCGAGGCTTGACGCATGATGGTGAGATTTGCGATTTTGCAACCTTATTACATTATGTGGCAGCGATTGAGGGGGTTGATCGTATTCGCTATACCACCTCGCATCCAATCGAGTTTAGTGACAGCCTGATCGAAGCTTATGCCACGATTCCTGAGTTGGTCGACCATCTACACTTGCCGGTACAAAGTGGCTCTGACCGTATATTGGCGGCGATGAAACGAGGCCATACGGCATTGGAATATAAAGCCAAAATCCGCAAATTAAGAGCTATTCGCCCGAATATTAGTCTGTCATCCGATTTTATTATTGGCTTCCCGGGTGAGACTGACGCGGATTTTGCCGCAACCATGCAGCTGATAAATGATATTGGTTACGATCAATCGTTTAGTTTTATTTATAGCGCCCGGCCAGGGACACCTGCGGCGTCCTTGCCCGATGATGTGCCAATGGCTACTAAGAAAGAGCGTCTGGCTATATTACAAGCGCAGATCAATAAGACAGCACAGGCGATCAGTGCGGGTATGGTCGGCTCAAGTTGTTGTGTGTTGGTCGAAGGGCCCTCGAAAAAAGATGCCTCACAGCTTGCAGGTCGGACAGAAAATAACCGGGTGGTTAATTTTACAGCAGACTCGCAGTATATTGGCAGCTTTGTTAATGTGATGATCAATGAAGCACTGCCTAACTCTTTGCGAGGCGAGTTTATAGGGCCTGCAACTGCATTACAACGCTGTGCCAGTGTAGTAGCAGTGTAGTAATGGCATAATAGTTGCTAATGTACAGGTGGTGGCACCACTATAAAATCTTGGCTATCATTGTAATACTGTTGCCAGCGAATAAAACGAGCCAATTGAATGCGCCAACGAAAACCTAATTCACAAATGTAACCAGCAAGTAGTCAAAAATTGTCCACCTCTATCGAGTCACTCGACCTTATCCTAAAGCCTGAAGATAATTTGCGCCTAGCGAATTTGTGCGGGCACCTAGACTCTCACCTGCGTCAAATTGAGCAGCGCCTGGGCGTTGAAATTAATAACCGAGGCAACATCTTTAAGCTCAAAGGCAATATGACAGCAGTCAATGGTGCTTGTGAAGTGTTAAAAGACTTATACACGGTTAGCTCAGGCAAAACAATTACACCCGATTTGGTGAACCTGCACCTGCAACAATCACATGTTGAAGAGTTGCTGGCTAAGCAAAGTGATAATGAAAGTTTATCTATTCGTACACGGCGCGGTGTCATTAAAGTCCGTGGGAATAACCAAAATGCCTATGTGCGGGCGATACGCAGCAATGACCTCGCTTTTGGAATAGGGCCTGCAGGTACCGGTAAAACATATTTAGCGGTCGCTTGTGCTGTTGAAGCACTGGAGAGTGATCAGGTAAGGCGACTGGTGCTGGTTCGGCCTGCCGTGGAAGCTGGTGAGCGTTTAGGTTTTTTACCTGGTGATTTGGCACAGAAAATTGATCCTTATTTGCGGCCAATGTATGACGCACTATACGAAATGTTAGGCTTTGAAAAAGTCGAAAAGCTAATAGAAAAAAATGTTATCGAAGTTGCGCCGTTGGCTTACATGCGCGGGCGGACACTCAATGATGCATTTATCATTATGGATGAAGCGCAGAATACGACCGAAGAACAAATGAAAATGTTTTTAACGCGTATTGGCTTTGGTTCTACAGCGGTGGTAACCGGTGATATCACACAAATTGATTTGCCGAACCAGCGTATGTCTGGCTTGAGACAAATCGTTAATATTTTAAACGATGTGAAAGGCGTCAGCTTTATTAATTTTCATGCAAAAGATGTTGTGCGCCACCCGCTTGTGCAGCGTATTGTTGATGCTTACCAGCAATATGAAAATGATGAGTAATGAGTGTCAGCAAAGCGTTTCAGCCTTACTGGCTGTGATGTTACTGAATGAATCCAGTGTTTCAGGTGTGCCCGATAGTCATCAGATTGAAACCTGGGTTGCAGCAGCTTATCAGGGTGATAAGCCAGCTACGCTGAGTGTCAAAATTGTGGATCAGGCCGAATCGCAATTGCTGAATTCACAGTACCGTAATAAAAATAAGCCAACAAATGTATTATCATTCCCGATGGGCTTTGTGGATGAAGCAGGGGTAATGCAATTGGGAGACTTGGCTTTATGTGCGCCGGTGATTTTGGCTGAGTCGCAGGCACAAAATAAAGCATCAGACGCTCATTGGGCCCATATGTTTATTCATGGCATGTTGCATTTGCAAGGCTATGATCATATTGATGAGCAAGATGCACAGCGCATGGAAGCCGTCGAAAAGCGGATCATGGCGCATTTTAATTACAGTGATCCCTATGCTTAAATATTTGTGATAGAAAATGACAGAAGAACCTTCGAGTACGAAACCTAAAGTAAAAAGTACCAATAAAACTTGGCTTGAGAAACTCAGCAATGCCTTGGTGGGTGAGCCACAAGATCGTGAGCAATTGCTTGAGATTTTAAGAGATGCGCAGCAGCGTGATTTATTCGATGGCTATGCGCTGGCAATGATTGAGGGCGTATTCGATGTTGCCGAAGAGCAAGTACGCGATGTTATGATTCCGCGTTCGCAAATGGTTGTGGTAGAGCAAGATGGTTCTTTAGCCGATATTTTGGCAACGGTTACTCCGTCGGGGCATTCGCGTTTTCCTGTGATTGGTGATAATCGTGATGAAGTGGTTGGTATCCTATTGGCCAAAGATTTATTGCAATATGTTGATGAAGAAGAAAGTGATTTTAACTTGCGCGATATCATACGCCCGCCTGTTTTTATTCCAGAAAGTAAACGCCTGAATGTTCTATTAAAAGAGTTTCGTGCCAGCCGTAATCATATGGCGATTGTCATTGATGAATATGGCGGTGTTGCTGGTTTAGTCACCATTGAGGATGTGTTGGAGTTAATTGTTGGTGATATTGATGACGAGCATGACCTAGAAGAAGATCAAAATATTCGTCCGCACGGCAATAAACAATATGTTGTGCTCGCATTAACAGAGATTGAAGAGTTTAATGAATACTTTAAAGCTGACTTTAATGACGAAGAATTTGATACGATTGGCGGGCTTATATTAGGGCAGCTAGGGCATATGCCCAAACGTGGCGAGGAGCTTGAGATAGGTGGCTTTGGTTTTAAAGTGTTAGGTGCTGATTCGCGACGTATACACCGTTTGCAAGTGATGGCGCTACCAAAAGCCAATATACCAATAAGCGAAGAAGAATAAAGCAAATGTCTAAAGCATGGCATACCATAACTGGTTTTGGCCGGTCTTGGTACCGGGAACTATTGGCCTGTGTCGGAGGGTTGTTAATGCCCTTAGGGTTTGCGCCGTTTGAGTGGCGTTTATTACCCTTTGTTTCTTTATTGTTCCTGTTGTTAGCGTTAAAAAATTGCTCGCGACGACGCGCTGTTTTAGTGGGTTTTTTGTTTGGGCTCGGTATGTTCGGGCTTGGCGTGTCGTGGGTGTATAACAGCCTGCATGATTTTGGCGAAGCCTCTGCCTTAGTGTCTGCTGGTATCGCTTTAGGACTAGTATTAATCAATGCGCTGTACATTGCGGCTGTGGCCTATTTATACCGGCGTTTGCCAGCACCCAATGAACTTTCTCGCGTGTTAATAGTTTTCCCTGTCTTATGGGTGCTGGTCGAGTGGTTGCGGAGTTGGCTATTTACTGGTTTCCCCTGGTTGTTGTTAGCCTATAGTCAAGTGGATACACCGCTGGCGGTTTATGCGCCTGTCGGTGGTGCGCTGCTGGTCAGTACCATGACGGTGCTATGGGCAGCCGCTATCTATTTATTGCTTACACAATGGCAAAGCAGTCGCTGGCCAGTATTGGGCGTTTTAGCAGGCAGTATCATGGCAACTGCCATATTGGCACAGTTTAGCTGGTTTACGCTCTTGCAGGATCGCGTTGAAGTGGCTTTGGTGCAGGCCGATATTCCCCAGCAGATTAAAATGCAAGCAAGCAAGCGCCATGTTAGCCTGGATGGCTACCGGCAACTCAGTGAGCCTTATTTTGATAAAGCTGACCTGATTGTTTGGCCTGAGACGGCAATACCGGCTTTTCAACATCGAGTGAGGCCTTATCTGGATAACTTGCAGAGAGCATTAAAGCAGACAGATTTGTTTACCGGTATTTTTGTTTATGATGCCGAGCGCCAACGTTATTACAATAGTATGTATAAAGTGGGCGATGATCAGGCGGTTTACCATAAAAGGCATTTGGTCCCCTTTGGTGAATATATGCCTTTTCGTGGTTTATTAGCTTTTCTGAATAACTATATTAATATTCCCATGTCAGATATTGCTCCCGGCAGTACCTTTGCGCCAATTTCCCTGGCGGGCCATCCTGTTGGTGTCAGTATTTGTTACGAATCAGCTTACAGTAATGTATTTAGGCAACAGCCGCAGGCGGCATTTTTGGTCAATACCAGTAATGATGCTTGGTTTGGTGACTCTTTTGCGCCGCATCAGCATTTGGAGATTGCTCGTATGCGTGCTTTAGAGGCGGGGCGGTATTTGCTACGCGCAACCAATAATGGCATATCCGCCGTGATTGGCCCCAAGGGGCAACTTGAAGTCGTCGGGCCGCAGTTTGAGGCGGCAGTGGTTACCGGCAGTATTCAGCCAGCAGCGGGTAGCACGCCGTTTATACGCTGGGGCAATGCACCTATTGTGCTATTGTTGATGATCAGCTATTTGCTTGTTGCTTTGCTGGCCTGGCGCCGCGCGCAGCAGGCCGATGCAATAAGCTAAGGCAATCACATGAATTCTCCCAAGAGGCTGTTTTATAAGGTAGAATAGCCAGCATCTTAAGCCTTAGGACAATATGACTCTCTAGTTGAGCGCTAAATATGAAGATTATTCCAGTTATCCTTTCCGGTGGTAGCGGTACCCGCTTATGGCCGGTTTCGCGTGCCCAATATCCCAAGCAATTAATCCCTTTGATGGGAGAGGCATCGCTGTTGCAGCAAACAGCGGAACGTGTGACAGGGTTAGCCAGCGATGGGGAGATGATCATCGTATCTAACCAGGCTAATCGGTTTCAGGTGGCTGAGCAGTTACAGCAAGTGGGCGTTAAGTCACCAAAGATTATGTTGGAGCCTGTCGGGCGCAATACGGCACCTGCTATCGCACTGGCCGCACTGGAGGCACTAGCGACTGATGAAAACAGTGTTTTGTTGGTCCTGCCGTCTGATCACTTAATAAAAGATGTCAGTGCTTTTGAAGCAGCAGTGAGTCAGGGTTTAAGCCATGCTGAATCGGGTAAGCTGATTACGTTTGGTATACAGCCCACACAGCCAGCGACCGGTTATGGGTATATTAAAGCTAACGGTGATGGTATTACTGAGATAGCGGCCTTTACTGAGAAGCCTGATCAGGCAACCGCAGAGTCATTCTTGGCTGAAGGTAGTTATTACTGGAACAGTGGTATGTTTATGTTTAAGGCTGAGACCTACCTAAAAGCATTGCAAGAGTTTGAGCCAGAGATGCTGGCTGTTTGTAATCAGGCGCATGCTGAAATCACCCGTGATCTGGACTTTATGCGCGTGAGTGAAGATATTTTTTCACAATGCCCGAGCAACTCAATAGACTATGCCGTGATGGAGCGTGCTAAAGGTGCCATGGTCGTACCTATGGCCGCTGGTTGGAGTGATTTAGGTTCGTGGGAAGCATTATGGGATGCTGCGGATAAAGATAGTAATGAGAACTTGGTTAGCGGTGATGTGATTTTGCATGATGTGAAAAACTCTTATGTGCATGCTGCAAATCGCTTAGTCGGTTTGGTGGGGGTGAGTGATCATATTGTTGTTGAAACAACCGATGCTGTTATGGTTGCGCATAAAAGCCAATCAGAAAACATTAAAGCTCTGGTAAAACAGTTGGAAGCCTCGGGGCGTGAGGAAGCGGCGTTGCACCGTAAGGTCTATCGCCCCTGGGGAAGCTATGAAACCATTGATGAAGATGAGCGCTTTAAGGTAAAGCGTATTACTGTAAGACCCGGGGCGCGTTTATCTTTACAAATGCATCATCACCGTGCGGAACATTGGATTGTTGTGAAAGGCTCAGCTAAAGTGACTTGTGGTGAAAAAGAGTTTTTGGTCGCTGAGAACGAGTCAACTTATATCCCATTAGGCGAGAAGCATCGGCTGGAAAACCCAGGTTCAATTGATTTGGAATTAATTGAAGTGCAGTCAGGGTCTTATTTGGGTGAAGATGATATTGTGCGACTCGAAGATAACTATGGACGGATCTAAACTGAAGAGCTGAGGTATGACATCATTGGATAATTCAAGTAAACAAAGTCATAACCCAACAGAGACATTCTGGGATGATGGGGCAGAGATAAGCTTAAAAGATATATGGTTGATTGTCGTCAAGCATCAGTATGTGATGCTTGCGATTTTTATATTGATTGCGGCACTGGGCGCTGTCTACTTATATTTGGCCAAGCCTATTTATCAGAGCAGAGCTGTACTGGTTATCGGTGAGGTGGCCAGTAAAGGCTATGTAGAAAAGCCAGGCTTGGTTGTCAAAAGCTTGTTAGAAAAATATAAAGTCGGTGATGATTCAGAGGGCAGTGTTGAGCTACCGCGCTTGGATAAGGTCAGTCTTTCTTCGAGTGACGGAGTTTTGACGCTGGTCAGTATCGGTCAATCCGCTGAGCAAGCGCAGTCAATCCTCAAGCAGATTGTTGCTGAGCTGCTTAAAGAGCATGATGCAGCCTTCAAGCTGGCCTATTTGGAGCAGGAGGCGCTGGTGTCGGCGAAACAGTTGGCTGTCGAGAATATTAATAAAGAAGTGAATAATATTTCCACTTTCTTTGATAGTCTTAAGTCATCAAACCCAACGCAAGCTTCATTTGTTTTGATTGAGCTAGGGCAGTTGCTAGAGCGGCAGTCAACACTCGAAGGTGAGTATAGGTTGTTGCAAATAGAACTAATGCTTAAATCTAAGCCATCACGTGTTTTACGTGAGCCCACGTTGCCGGTTAACCCGTCCAAGCCAAAATACAAGATTTTGTTCGTCGTGTTTTTTGTGTTTGGTATTTTGCTTGCAATCGTGAGCGCATTTATGCTTGAGTTGTTAATAGTATTACGTAAATCACTTAAATAATTAATATTAGATAAATTTATTCCCGGTATAAAAATGCAAGAAGTATATGATCCGCAATCTATTGAACTCGCCATACAAGACCATTGGGAGAAGGCGAAGGCTTTTGATATAGATGTTAATAAAAATGCAGAGACATTTTACTGTCTCTCTATGTTCCCATACCCCAGTGGACGTTTGCATATGGGGCATGTGCGCAATTATACCATTGGCGATGTGATTTCACGCTATCAGCGCATGTTGGGTAAGCAGGTTTTTCAACCAATGGGTTGGGATGCTTTTGGTTTGCCCGCTGAGAATGCTGCTATGCAGAATAATGTGCCGCCTGCGAAATGGACGTATGAAAATATTCATTATATGCGCGAGCAGCTAAAGCGTTTGGGGTTTGCTTATGCCTGGGATAATGAGTTGGCAACTTGCCGTCCGGAATACTATCGTTGGGAGCAGTGGTTGTTTACCAAGCTCTATGAAAAGGGGCTAGTGTATAAAAAAACAGCGACTGTTAACTGGGACCCTGTAGATCAAACTGTATTGGCCAATGAGCAAGTCATTGATGGCAAAGGTTGGCGTTCGGGAGCGACAGTAGAACGCCGTGAAATACCGCAGTGGTTTTTGAAAATTACTGACTATGCCGAAGAGTTGTTAAGTGAGATCGATAATTTAGAAGGCTGGCCAGATGCGGTTAAAACGATGCAGCGCAACTGGATTGGTCGCTCAGAAGGTGTGGAGTTAGAGTTTGCTATAGCTGATTCTGAAGCTGGTTCTGAAGCTGGTTCCGATCAGGTGCAAGTCTTAAGCGTGTATACCACAAGGCCGGATACCCTGATGGGGGTCACTTATGTGGCTGTTGCGCCAGAGCATCCATTGGCGATGCAAGCCGCAGACCAAAATGCCGAAGTAAAGCATTTCGTTGAACAATGCAAAGGTCGCAAAGTGGCAGAAGCTGATATTGCTACTATGGAAAAACTTGGCATCGCGACCGGCTTTATGGCAATACACCCGATAACAGGTGAACAGGTACCTGTTTGGATTGCTAACTTTGTTCTAATTGAGTATGGCTCAGGTGCGGTCATGTCAGTGCCAGCACATGACCAACGAGATTATGAATTCGCTAAACAGTATGGTCTAAATATCAAGCAGGTTATTTTTCCTGCTGACGATACAGTTGTTGACTTACATCAGGCAGCATTCACTGATAAAGGTGTCTTAGATAACTCCGGTGAATTTTCAGGGTTAACCTCTGCTGATGCGTTTGCGGCAATTGCCGGTCAACTTGAAAAGCAAGGCAAGGGCCAGCGTCGCGTTAACTATCGTTTACGTGATTGGGGCGTTTCCCGTCAGCGCTATTGGGGAACACCTATTCCAATGATTAACTGTCCAAGCTGTGGTGATGTGCCGGTGCCAGAGCAAGACTTGCCAGTGGTATTGCCTGAAGAAGTTGTTTTTGATGGCGCAGGTTCGCCACTGACAAAAATGCCTGAGTTTTATGAAGTCAGCTGTCCTAAATGTGGCCAGGCTGCACGGCGTGAAACAGACACATTTGATACTTTTATGGAGTCATCCTGGTATTACGCCCGTTATCTGTGTCGTGATAACGCTAATGCAATGCTAGATGATGCAGTTAATAATTGGTTGCCTGTTGATCAGTACATTGGTGGTATCGAGCATGCAATCTTACATTTATTATACGCGCGCTTTTATCACAAGCTGATGCGCGACTGTGGTTTGGTGAACAGTAACGAGCCTTTTAAGCGTTTATTAACACAAGGTATGGTCATTGCTGAGACATACTACCGAACAGCAGCAGATGGCAATAAAACGTATTATAGCCCACAACATGTTGATGTGAACTATGATAGCAAAGGCCGGATTGAGTCAGCAGTTTTGGCTGAAGATGGTCAGCCGGTTGAAGTAGGCAAAATAGAAAAAATGTCTAAGTCCAAAGGCAATGGTGTTGATCCGCAACCGATGATTGAGAAATATGGTGCGGATACTGTCAGGTTATTTATGATGTTTGCCTCACCGCCTGATCAGTCTTTGGAGTGGTCAGATGAAGGAGTGGAAGGTGCGCATCGTTTTATTAAGCGGTTATGGCGCTTGGTTTATGAACATAAAGGTACGGTAGCGAATGCGACTGTTGCTGTAGATAGCTTAAATGATGCGCAGCAGGCACTGCGTCGTAAGATACATCAAACAATCGCTAAAGCCAGTGATGATGTTGGGCGTCGCTATACCTTCAATACCGCTATTGCGGCAAATATGGAATTAGTCAATGATCTTTATAAATTCAAAGATACCTCAGACGTGGCTAATGCGATTCGGCAAGAAGGCATGCGCGCTATTGTGTTAATGCTCTCGCCTATTATTCCGCATGTTTGTCATGCTTTATGGCAAGTGTTGGGTGGTGAAGGTGAAATTATTAACAGTGCCTGGCCAACTGTTGATGAGACGGCTTTGCAACAAGATACGCTGGAAATGGTTGTGCAGGTTAACGGCAAGTTGCGTGGTCGTATTAATGTGCCTGCCGATGCCAGTAAGGATGCTTGCGAGCAGCAGGCGGTTAGCGATGAAAATGTTGCGCGCCACTTGCAAGGTGTTACGATACGTAAAGTGATCGTTGTTCCTGGCAAGCTAGTTAATATTGTTGTTGGGTAATTAACATTGCTGCGTTATGGTTGGGTTTTATTTTTATTAGCCATTGTGACTGCTTGTGGCTTTAAGTTGCGTGGTTCGCAAACTTTGCCGCCGACAATGGCTATGACCTATGTTAAAGCAGCTGATCTCAATAATGCGCTGATAATGCAGTTAAAACGCGCACTCAATGCTAGTAATATTACGGTTACCGAAAGCCCAACAGCGGCAACTGCACAACTTACCATTTTAGAAAATACCGCAGGGCGGCGAACACTGTCAGTGGGTACAGATGGCAAGGCGGTTGAATATGAAGTTTTTTTGAAAGTCGCTTTTGAGGTGAGTAGTACCAATGGTCAATGGCAAATTTCCAAGCAATCGCTCTCTCTCAGCCGTGATTTTGTCTTCGATCGTTTAGGTGTATTAGCTGCCAGTGAAGAAGAAGCTCAACTCAGAAATGAGCTACAGCGAGATATGGTACGGCAGATAATGGACCGGATTGCTTTGCGAGGTGCGGCAGAAAGCGCGGCAGATCAGCCATCAGCGGTGGTTCAGTAAGAGAAATGCCCGCTTAGTTTTTTCTTATCATATATGCGTAAAGTCATATCAAAGTAACACCAAATTCATACTGGGTGGGCATCTTGTGAGCCTTGTCGCAAAAGCCTGTCAAACTCCTTGCTTGAAGCGGGTTTTAGCGCTATCAAATGATGTTAGCTTCGGCATTACAATATAAGTCAAATTTTTCGGGAGTCATTTATGCTTCAAAGCCTTAAAGGCCAGTCTGGCATGCAGGCATTCACCTTGAAGTTTCAAGATGAGGCGCTGGAATCAGCATATAATGAAGCGCAGCTTGCTCATTACCCTTACTTATTGCAGTTTGGACTAGGGTTTTTGGTGCTCATGTTTATGACGTTGGCTATCTGCCAGATGTTATTGACAGAAGCCTCGCTATTAACCAATTTAGCCTACGCCACAATGGGCTTGGTGGCATTGGTCATTTTTTCCTTATCTAATGGGCTCAAAGCTGAAACGCAGCCATTAATGATCACCCTGTCTACAGGATGCTTAATGATTGCTGGTGTACTCGGCATTGGCTTAATGCCGAATATACAGCCACATGTTTATACCATTGCCGTGTTGGTAACATTTACCTGGTTTACATTGTTGACCGGCGTGCCTTATCTGTTATCACTGGCGACTATTTGGTCTTTGCTGGGTGTCTACACTGTACTATTTGTGTTTTTCGGCGGCACGATTTTTGGTTATGCGGTGATGTCTTTAACTGTGTTACTACTAACGGCATCAGTCGTCACTCTGCTGGCGTTTATGAATGAGCGCCGCTTACGTTTAGTATTCCTCAGTGATAGCACAGGTGCTTTGGCATTGACGGCATTGCCACCTGAGCTGAAGCCCAAAGATCAGGTAGCCAAAGATTCTAAAGGCGTGCCACCGACAACCTCCAGGCCTGAAGCGGATTGGGCGCAGGCACTCAAAGCGGTGACCGTAGAACTGGCAGGTATACATGAATTTGATTTTATGTGTACCAAGTTACTCGAACATATCAAAACAGCTGTGCCTTACGAGGCGTCTGCTGTAGGGCGTTTGCGCAATGGTAAAATGTTACCCGTGCTTTTCAAAGCCAGTGAGTCTGTGAATGACTGCGATACATCTGTGAAAGCCATGTGGAATAGTAAGCTGGTTAATAATCTACGTAATTCAAGATGTGTGCAAACCGGTGCGGCGGCAGTTGGCTTATTAGATACCACGGTAGAAGGTGATGAGCTTAGCTTTGGCTATCGGTTAGATATTCCTTTCTTCTCACAAAATGAATTGAATGGTGTTGTTACATTATTGCGGACGCGTCCGGCATTTAATGACTTTGAAGTGAATATGGCCTCGAGCATGGTTTTTCATGGCATGTTTGCAAGACGCACTGCGCGTATTCAGTTACAGCTCAACCGTATGACGACCCGCAAGCCGTTAACAGCTGAGCCTGCAGAGGCACCGGCTAAACGTGTGGCGCCAAAGACTGAAGCTGTTGCCTCTGTGCATCCTGCCATACAAAGTATGGATGATTTTATCTACAGTGCGGGTAAAGCATTTGATCAGCTCAAATCACAAGGCTCGCCCGTGTCTTTGCTGTTAGTTGAGTTAGATAAGCATGATACCTTGCATGAGAAATATGGACGTTCTAGAAGTAAGCAGATTTTGGCGGCCGTGGGTAATATTTTGCGTGATCACCTGGATAAAGACAGCTTAATTGGTCACTATGGACAAGGTTCTTATGCGATTCAGTTGGCGAAAGATATTGATCAGGCTAAAGAGTTTGCTGAACGTTTGCGACAGCAAATTCAAAACCAAGTACTAAAAATGAATGGCTATAAAGTGCAGGCAACCGTCAGTATTGGCCTGTCTGCTCAAAGCAAAACATCAATGGACTTTCTGTCTGTTGTCCGCTGTGCTGACATGGGCTTATTTTTAGCACGCGATGCCAATGGTAATACTGTCAGAGTGAATTAAAACTCAGCTAGGTTCGCTGCAGCCTGTTAGCTAGGGTGCAGCACTGGCCACCGCTTTGATTAAAGCCGGTCCTTGATAAATTAAGCCAGAGTAGAGTTGAACCAAGCTGGCACCCGCTGCAAACTTTGTTTTGGCGTCACTGGCACTACTAATACCACCAACACCGATTAAAGGGATGCTGCCGTTCAGGCGCTGTTGCATGGCACTTAATACCTTGGTTGAGAGCGGCATTAAAGGCTTGCCACTAAGGCCGCCTTGCTCAGCAGCCAGTGTGTTATGTTCCAGGGTCGGTCTACTGAGCGTGGTGTTGCTGATAATCAAACCATCTATGCGATGGTTTAATAAAGTATTGGCAATACTATCTATATGAGCTTCATCAAGATCAGGCGCAACCTTTAAGACCAGCGGGACATATTTGCTATGCTGTGTTTGCAAAGACTCTCGTGCATCGAGCAATGTATTTAACAATGCTGCTAAAGCAGCTTCCTGTTGCAGGTCACGTAAGCCTGGGGTATTGGGTGAGGAAATATTGACCGTAATATAGCTGGCATAGGCATAGGCTTTTTGCAGACAGTGTAAATAGTCATCAACACTTTGCTCGGCAGGGGTGTCTTTATTTTTACCAATATTAATGCCTAATATGCCAGCAAACTGTGTTTGCTCGACCTGTCGGACCAAATAGTCGATGCCTTTATTATTGAAGCCCATACGATTAATAATGGCCTCGCTTTCTCGAATGCGAAACAGCCGTGGCTTTGGATTGCCTGCTTGCGGGCGTGGCGTAATGGTGCCAATTTCAATAAAGCCAAATCCCAGGCTGGCCAAGGCGTTGATGTAGTCACCATTTTTATCCAAGCCAGCAGCCAGACCCACTGGGTTAGGAAAGTCGATACCCATAACGTTCACGGGTTTTTGTTCGACTTGTCTGCGCATAAACTGCGCAATTGGACCATGCATGCTCCATTTCAAAGCTTGCAGGCTAAGGTGATGCGCGCTTTCAGGAGAGAGGCTAAATAATAATGGACGAATTAGGGAATAGGGCAGCATAGATCAGGATAGCTCAGGGGATTAACAACATTGCGCATAACAAAAGGTGCTTATACAAGCACCTTTGCGGAGATTCAGTGAAGATACTAAACAGCTTGCAAGGAGCTATGTGTTTCCACGTACTTGGATGATTACATCAATACTATCGACTTGCGTGTTTTCAGGCAGGTTTGGTAAGACCGCAATGTTGATATTCGCTTCATCGATATCGGTTAGTTCACCGGTGTCCACATTGTAGAAGTGGTGGTGATGGCTGGTATTGCTGTCATAAAGCACACGCTCAGGATCTATTGGCAGTGGCTTTAAAATGCCTTTGCGAGCAAATAGCCCTAGCGTATTGTATACCGTTGCTTTGGAAATATTCTTTTGCTGATCTTTCAGCCGTTCCATGAGTTGCTCGGCAGATAAATGCTGCGGTGCTTCAAATAGGAGCTCTGCAATCTGTAGACGTTGGTTTGTTGGCATAATCTGGTGTTTATGCAACATCTCAACAATTTCGCTGTGTGGCATTGGCCAGTTGTGTGCTTGAGTAGTCATAATCTAAATATACATGGTTTTTTAAGTGAAACACAAAATAAAAATTTTACAACTTTATTTCTCATTTTACTGCAGATAGGGGTGTTGTGGGAGTCTTTTCTGTTGCCGTTTTGGTATTATTAGTGGTCTCATATGCAGAAATTCGGTTCCAAGCGTTTAATGCAGCCACTTTGTAGGCTTCGGCTAAGGTTGGGTAATTAAAAGCCGTCTCAACAAAGTAATCCAATTTGCCGCCCAGTGCTAAGACAGCCTGTCCAATATGGATCAATTCAGTCGCGCCTTCACCGACAATATGCACCCCCAGCAAGCGCTTATCCTCGATCGAAAATAGCATTTTAAGCACACCTTCACGCAAGCCGATTATTTGACCGCGCGCGGTTTCACGAATACGTGCAACCCCTGACTCATAGGCAATGCCTTCAGCCTGTAGTTGCTCCTCGGTTTTACCAACCATACTGATTTCAGGGACGGCATAAATGCCGTAAGGAAAATATTCTGGCTGAGCATGGCTGGGTTTGCCAAACATATGGCAGGCAGCTAGGCGTCCTTGCTCCATTGAGGTTGCTGCCAGACTGGGAAAACCAATAACATCACCGGCAGCGTAGATATGTTTAACACTGGTTTGATAGTGTTCATTGACGTTCAGTCGACCACGTTTATCTGCCTGTAAGCCAGCTTTATCCAGGCCCAGGTTGTCGGTAGCGCCTGCGCGGCCAGCGGCAAACAGGACCAATTCTGTGCACAAGCGCTTACCACTTTTTAATTGTGTCAGTACTTTGCCGTTGTCTAAATGTTTGATACTTGCTACATCTTCACTCATGCGTAGCGTCACGCCGCGGTCACGTAAATGATGTTGAAATTCATCAATGATTTCTTTATCGACAAACTCCAGCATGCTGCTGCGGCTTTCAATCAGTGTGGTTTCAATATCCAGAGTGCTTAATATAGAAGCATATTCAATACCAATAACGCCACCGCCGATCACTGCCATATTGCGTGGCAGCTTGGCTATTTGCAAAATCTCATCGCTGTCTACCACCGTAGTGCCATTGAAAGGGATATGCGCGGGGCGATGGGTTTTAGTGCCAACAGCAATAAGAATGCACTTACCAGTGTACAAAGTGGTTTCACCCTGATCATCGGTGACCAGCAGTGTGTTGGCCGATTCAAATTGGGCCCGGCCATTAATGACCATGACGCCATTACGACTAAGCTGATGTTGCATAACATCGACCTGATGCTTGAGTGTAATATCAACTCTATCGGTCACATCTGCGGCTGACACTTGGTCTTTGAGCTTATAGCCTCGGCCATAAAAGCCTCGTTGTCGCCAGCCAGAGAGGTATAACACGGCTTCTCTGACAGTCTTGCTGGGAATTGTGCCGGTGTGGACGGATACGCCACCGATGGTACTGCGACTATCAAAGATAGCGACTTTTTTACCCAGTTTGGCTGCCTGAACAGCTGCTCGTTGCCCAGCCGGGCCGCTACCGATGACAAGTAAATCGTATGTCTGCATGTGTTATGTGCTCCAGATCCATGGTTATCAGCGCTAGCCAGCGCCGGTTAAACAAAGTGCTTGCCTACAGCAGCTGAGCGTGAATATTGAGCGTTTCTGCTACGGTGCTGTAGGTATACGACTTATGGGTCATTTATCGGCCATTGTTGCTGAAAAGCTTAATGCAGTCCGCATAATTGAGAATTTGTGCAATATCCGTAATTGCCCAGGGATAGAACAAATACAGTTTGCTCGATAAAATAAGCCTATCAAAAGCTTTTTATCCTCAGAGGTTGCTGGGGTAAAAGGCCTTTTCTCTGATCAGCTTAAGTGGTGGATAGCATGCGTATCGCAGTAAAAGCCCCTTTTATGAACCTTGCCACTGCGATGAAACGCAATGCTAGCCAAATACTGAGTGTGGCCGGACAGCGTTTGTTGCCCCGGCATATTCCGATTTCTTTCAAACTGGCGTTTGTCATTACAGTGCTGATCGTGTCAGGTATGGGGCTATTAGGGTTGTGGATGATTGGCCACCAAAGCCGCGTGATGCAGGCCCAGCTGCATGATTTTGGGCTAACCCAGGCCCAACAGCTGGCTGAAATTATCGCTGAACCGATTTTGTCTGAGGATAACTTGGCTTTACGTATTCTAACCAAGCAGTTAGCAGGCAGTGAAAAAGTCTTAGGTGTGGCCATCTATTCTGATACTGGGGCCGTATTGAGCCAGTCTGGCTTACAGCCAGCGGCAAATACCATTAATCCGCTATTGACCACCGAGTCTGCAACGCTGTTACCAGCATATCGGGATTGGGTGCAAGTCAGCGATACGTCGAGCAATCCAGGATTATGGTGGAGTGACGCCAATGAGCGCCGGGTCAGTTTTATTGCGCCGGTAAAATATCAGCATTTGATCGCAGGCTTTACGGTGGTCACATTATCTGCCTCATTACTCGATGATGCGCTTAATAAAGCCCGAAACACCATTGTTGTGGGGACTTTGTTAATGAGTCTGCTCGCAACCGTGTTGGCGTTTTTGATGAGCCGCCGCTTGTCACAGCCGATTCGTAGCCTGATGCGGGCCACCCAGGCAATTGATCAAGGTGACTTCAGCATCCGCATTGATGATCGACGCAATGATGAGATTGGCTTTCTTATCGACGGTTTCAACAATATGGCTGAAGGCTTGTTGCGCAAATCGCAGGTCGAAAATGTGTTCTCGCGCTATGTGTCTAAAAAAGTCGCTGACCAAGTTCTGGCCAATTTACATGAAGTGCGTCTAGGCAGTCGCCATGTTCAGGCCACCGTATTATTTGCCGATATCGTCGGTTTTACCAGTATTACAGAGCGTTTACAGCCTGCGGAGGTTTCTGAGCTGCTAAACGAGTATTTTTCATATATTTCTGTGGCGAGTAAGCAATATCATGGTACGATAGACAAGTTTATCGGAGATTGTGCAATGGTGGTGTTTGGCCCGGTTGAGGACGACCCAAGCCATGCTTTTCATGCTGTCAGTTGTGCAATACTCATCCAGCATCTCGCTGAACAACTAAATATAAAGCGACATCAAGAAGATAAACCCCTAATCCATTTCCGCATTGGTATCAATAGTGGGCTAATGCTGGCCGGCAACTTAGGGTCTGATGAGCGAATGGAATACACCGTAGTAGGCGATGCTGTGAACCTGGCATCGCGCCTTAGTTCTGTTGCCTGCAGTGGCCAAATTATCGTTTGTGAATCACTGATTACAGCGCATGATATCGAACAACAAATAGAGTGGATACCTTATAAAACAATAGGGATTCGTGGCAAATCAGAGCAGGTAAAAACCTGCAATGTTTTGGACGTGCATATGAGGCATAAACCGGTGCTCAACGCAAATCTAAGGGAAGTGTTGGCATCTAAAAGGTAATAGCGGTATGAAGTTGTTAGTCAAAAAAGTTGTTAGCGGTATTTTTCTCATATTAATGTTGGGTGCTTGTGCGCAGCTGCAGCGATTGTCAGTACCCGATGAAGCATGGATTAGTGATCTGATCGAACAACAACAATACAGTAAAGTAGAGCAGTTGCTCGAGCAGGGTGCAGGTCCTCATGTTGATGAGCAGTGGCGCCGTGACAGATTAGCCTTGGTAAAAGAACTTATCTGGACACAAGAGAGAGAATATATTCGCTCCGCTGTACAGGCTGAAAATCAGCGTGACTGGCGTACGGCGCAACGCACATTTCTTAATGGTTTAAGGCACTTGCCCAATAGTCAGATTATGCGTGCAGCGTATCAGCAATATAAACAGCGTCGACAGGTACACGAAGAAGTCTTACAGGCTGAGTTGTTGATCACCGAAGGTGAGCGCTTAATGAAAGATGCGCGTACTTATGAAAAGCTGATCGATATAAAGTCATCGAGCATTATTCAACGTTGGCGTGCGATGAATGTGAATTTGACCCGCAAGCGGGTTGCCAAAAAACTCTCGCGCCACAGTCAGCTGGCTGTGCAGCGTACCGACTATACACTGGCACGTCGTTGTTTAAGTCTGGCAAATCGCTTGCACTCAACACCTGCGACTGTGTTGGCGTTAAATGACTTGAATCAATACATAAAGCCATTAACACCAAAAGCACGTAAACTGTCACCACGTAAAGCTGTCGTCGCCAAAGCAGCGGCGCCGAGCAATACATTTGATTCGCAGCTGCTGGCATTGAAGAGTCGTCTGGCAGCCGGTGAGCTATTACAAGTGCAACAGCAATTGACACGTTTGCAGCGTGCCTACCCGTCAAATATTGAATTGGACGTGTTATCGGCTGAGTTGAAAACAGCCATTGATGCTAAGGTCATCAACGATACTGAGCGCGGTAAGGTGCTCTATAGTCAAGGCAGAGTCGAGCTGGCATTAACCGTTTGGCGTGATGTTTTGCCATTGGCGCCTAATAATACCGAGCTTAAATCCAAAATAGCCCGAGCAGAACGTCTATTGCAAAATATCAAACACCTTAATCAGAAGCAGTCTGGTTAACAGGGTCGCGAAGTTCAAAGTCGTCTATCATAGTACCCGGCCAATAATTTTAAAATACTTTTATCCCGAATAATGTATTAGTGTCTGTAATAAACTTAAAATATTGTCACCTGGCTACTTGATAGCGAGTTTCCAATCGCATTACATAATAGTGATCATAGCTGTGCTTTATATCAGCGCTTTTTATGTAAGGTTTGTTCAATAGTTGTCAGGCTAATGAGTCCAGCGATAGTCTTCAAGCCCTGGATACCCAGTCAAGCTGGGTATGACTGAGTTTTAAGTCTTCAGTGTCACGATGATTCGCAATACATTCTCAAGCGTAAGCTTTCCAGGCATTGTCCTTACTTTTATTCCTGATAGCGGCGAATCATGACGGCTTGTGGCCCTAGTAGCCTAAGTAGTCTCAAGCGTGCCCGCGCTATGTGCTTTGTTTGGCGTCGGTATTAATAGTCTCAAGCGTGCCCGCGCTATGTACTTTGTTTAGTGCCAGTATTAATAGTCTCAAGCGTGCCCGCGCTATGTACTTTGTTTAGTGCCAGTATTAATAGTCTCAAGCGTGCCCGCGCTATGTACTTTGTTTAGTGCCAGTATTAATAGTCTCAAGCGTGCCCGCTGTTGCATCATCAAAAGTTGTTTTATCAAACTTCTGTTCGCTTTGCGCAATAATACAGCTCACCGCACTGTCGCCACTGACATTAACCGCGGTGCGAATCATATCAAGCAGTCTATCAATACCGATAATTAAGCCAATACCTTCAACCGGTAAGCCAACCTGTTGTAATACCAGTGTCAGCGTAATTAAGCCAATGCCCGGTACGCCCGCTGCGCCGATGGAAGCCAGAGTCGCGGTAAGGATCACAGTAAGGAACTCCATGACACCTAAGTCAATCCCATAAATATTGGCAATAAAAACGGTTGCAACACCTTGCATAATGGCGGTGCCATCCATATTAATGGTTGCGCCAAAAGGCACCGTGAATGAGGCAACTGATTTATCAACGCCTAGTCTTTCATGGCAGGTTCTTAAGGTGACCGGTATGGTGGCGTTACTGCTGGCCGTGCTAAAAGCAAATAACAGTGTGGCACGCATCTTATTAAAAAACACCAGCGGGTTTAGGCGGGCAATAAATCGTAATAAGGCACCATAGGTCAGTGTAGCGTGTAAGAGTAAAGCGCTGACCAGTGTGACAAAGTAAATTAATAAGTCACCACCAATAGCGATACCTTGCTCGGCAAATGTACTGGCGACCAAACAAAATACGCCGATTGGCGCCAGTTTCATAATAATATTGACCATTTGCATAATGACCTCATTGAGGTCATTAAAAAAATTCAGCACATGTTTGCCGCGATCACCTGCCATAGTGATCGCCACAGCAAACAAGATAGTAAACACAATTACCTGCAGCATATTGGCATCAGCCATTGCTGCGATAGGATTGCTTGGCACCATATCAATCAATACCTGACTTAATGGTGGTGCCTCTTTGGCGGTAAAACTGACATCAGTGGCGTCGAGTTGCCCACTGCTGCCAGGGGCTATTGTTATTGCCCAGCTTAAGGCGATAGTGATAGCGACCGCAGTTGTTAATAAATACAAACTCAAGGCTTTAATGCCAATGCGTCCCAAGGCTTTGATATCACCCATAGAGGTGACGCCCACTACCAGGGAAACAAACACCAGTGGTACGACTAGCATTTTTAAAGCGGCAACAAAAATTTTACCAACAACAAGAAATAAGCCGCCAGTGATAAATTGTTTTACAAAGGCCACATCCTTGACAAATACATTAATCAATAAGCCAAGGACAATACCGATGGTCATGGCAATTAAAATTTGTGTCGTTAAAGAGAGTTTGTTTTTATCGCTCATGCTGCTGGTTCCTGCTTATGTTGGTATTAACAACGTTGATCCCTGTTAGGCGAGCTTGCCTGCTGACAGCAAGCTCTGACTTGGCTTATCCGAATAGATCAATCGGTTATAAGTAAGTCAGAGCTTATCCTTAACTATTAGACAACTATAGTGCGCCTAATGCTGCCTCATAATTGGGTTCCTGGGTAATTTCAGGTACCAGCTCGGCATGGATGACTTTATCATTTTCGTCGAGCACCACAACGGCTCTGGCAGTCACGCCTTCGAGTGGGCCATCTTGCAGTAGTACACCATAGTCTTTGGCAAAATTACGTGTTCGCATCATTGAGAGCGATACGACATTTTTAATGCCTTCGGCCTCACAAAAACGGCCCATTGCAAAGGGTAAGTCTGCAGAAATAACTAATACCACGGTGTTGTCCAGGCTGGCCGCTTGTTCATTGAATTTGCGGGTAGAGGTTGCGCAAACACCGGTATCCAGGCTGGGCACGATATTGAGTATTTTGCGCTTGCCGCTGAAGCTGGCTAAGTTGTGATCTTGTAAATCAGTGCTCACCAGACGGAAATCCGGTGCTTGTGAACCTACCGCAGGTAATTCGCCATTGGTGTTAATGGAATTACCTTTTAAAGTGACGCTTGCCATTGGTTTCTCCTTAATGATTAGTTGCGTGGTAATTGGATTTTGGGTTTTTTATGATTACGCTGATAAAACACAGCAATATAACCAATCTTGTGTATTAAACTGGCACCTGTGATTGAGATAATTTGTTCAATAAACGTATCACGTTCGGTTTGATCCTCAGCGCCGACTTTAATTTTGATCAACTCATGGTATTCAAGTGCCTGCCGAATTTCCTGCATGACGTTATCTGACAGGCCATGCTGGCCGATGCGCACAACAGGTTTGAGGTTATGCGCTAGGCCGCGCAGGAATTTTTTTTGGCTAATATTGAGTGACATGTGATTATAATAAGGTATTGGAAAAGACCGATCTTATCATATTGCCGCATAGCACGGTGTTGCAGAGACAGCAAACATGGCCCGATCAAAGAGTAGCAGCCGCTGGTTGCAAGAGCATTTTGAGGATGAATACGTCAGGCGTGCTCAGCAAGAGGGTTATCGCTCGCGTGCGGTGTATAAACTGGCTGAGCTGGATCAACAGGGCAGGCTATTCAAGCCAGGTATGCGGGTCATTGACCTGGGGGCTGCACCTGGTGGCTGGTCGCAATATGCGGCCAAGCGCCTGGCAGGCAAGGGGCAGATAGTTGCTTCCGATATCCTGGCGATGGATACCATTGCTGATGTGGCCTTTGTTCGGGGTGATTTTCGTGAAGACAGTGTGTTAGCAGCGATTCTCCAGGCATTACAAGATCAGCCCGCAGACCTTGTAATGTCGGATATGGCCCCCAATATGAGTGGTATGGAGGCTGTCGATATACCGCAGGCCATGTATTTGGTCGAGCTGGCGCATGATTTAGCCCGGCAAACCCTTAAAAAAGGCGGGGTTTTTATTGCCAAGCTATTTCAGGGGCAAGGCTCGGATGAGTGGTTACGCCAATTGCGCCAGGATTTTGACAAGGTTGTGATCAAAAAACCTAAAGCTTCCAGGCCACGCAGCCGCGAAGTATATGTGCTGGCATCCGGGTTTAAGGCGTGAAGTATCCGCGTAGCCTAAATATACGGGGTTATATCCGGGTATAAAGCGTGAAGTGTATATCTATACGAATCTGAACATATTGTGATAGAGTGGTCTAAGCCTAAAAAAGCCTGAGTATGGCCGTGTAAATCAGAGGAAAAGCCATTGAGTGATTTAGTCAAAAATATCTTATTATGGGTCGTTATTGCTGCTGTGCTGATGTCAGTTTTCAGCAAAGTGGGCCAGCGACAGTCAACCCCGGAGATGGATTATTCCGAATTCCTGAATAAGGTGGAGTCGCAGCAAATTCGCGATGTGGTGATCGACAGCGACGGCCGTGGCCATAAAATCACAGGTAACCTGAAAAGTGGCGAACAATTTTCGACCTATAGCCCGGAAACAGATATCAACCCGGTTATCGGTTCATTGCATAAAAGTGGTGTGACATTCAAAGCCAAGGAGCCTGAAGGCCAGTCACCACTCTGGCAGATTTTTATCAGCTGGTTCCCATTCTTACTACTGATTGGTGTCTGGATTTACTTTATGCGGCAAATGCAGGGCGGCGGTGGCCGTGGTGCCATGTCGTTTGGTAAGAGTAAAGCCAAATTAATGGGTGAAGATCAGGTAAAAGTGACGTTTGCTGATGTGGCCGGTGTTGATGAGGCCAAAGAGGAAGTCAGCGAGCTGGTCGACTTTTTGCGCGATCCGGGCAAGTTCCAGCGCTTAGGCGGCAATATTCCACGTGGTGTATTAATGGTAGGCTCGCCAGGTACAGGTAAAACCTTATTGGCGCGTGCTATTGCCGGTGAAGCCAAAGTACCTTTTTTCACAATCTCCGGCTCAGACTTTGTTGAAATGTTTGTCGGTGTTGGTGCCTCCCGCGTGCGTGATATGTTTGATCAGGCAAAAAAACATGCGCCGTGCATTATCTTTATTGATGAAATTGATGCTGTGGGCCGTCATCGTGGTGCCGGTCTGGGTGGTGGTCATGATGAGCGTGAGCAAACCTTAAACCAGCTATTAGTCGAAATGGACGGTTTCGAAGGCAATGAAGGCATTATCGTTATTGCTGCCACCAACCGCCCAGATGTACTCGATCCCGCACTATTGCGGCCGGGTCGTTTTGACCGTCAGGTCGTTGTGCCGTTGCCAGATATTCGCGGTCGTGAACATATTCTTAAAGTCCATATGCGTAAAGTGCCACTGGCAGACAATGTTAAGCCAGGCATTATTGCCCGCGGTACACCTGGCTTTTCCGGTGCAGATTTGGCAAACCTGGTTAATGAGGCAGCATTGTTTGCCGCCCGTGCCAATAAGCGCACAGTGGATATGGAAGATTTTGAGCGTGCTAAAGACAAGATCATGATGGGTGCTGAGCGGCGCTCTATGGTCATGAGCGAAGATGAGAAAAAGCTTACCGCTTATCATGAAGCTGGTCATGCGATTGTTGGGCGCTTAGTGCCTGATCATGACCCGGTTTATAAAGTCAGTATTATTCCTCGTGGTCGAGCCCTTGGGGTAACGATGTTTTTACCTGAAGAAGACCACTATAGCCTGAGTAAGCAAAAACTCGAAAGCCAGATTTCCAGCTTATTCGGTGGGCGTATTGCTGAAGAGCTTATCTTTGGGCGTGAGCAAGTCACGACCGGCGCTTCCAATGATATTGAGCGAGCGACGGATATTGCGCGTAATATGGTGACCAAGTGGGGCTTATCCGATAAGTTAGGGCCATTGTCGTACAGCGAAGACGATGGCGAAGTTTTCTTAGGGCGTAGTGTGACCCAGAATAAGAAAGTCTCGAACCAGACAGCGCATGCGATTGATGATGAAGTCAAAGAGTTTATTGATCATAACTATACCCGGGCAGAGGCCATCCTGAAGGAGCATATTGAAAAGCTGCATGTAATGGCCGATGCCTTAATGCGTTATGAGACCATTGATGCTGGTCAAATCGATGCCATTATGGATGGTCGTGAGCCTGGGCCACCTGCTGATTGGGGCGATATAAACGACCCACCAGAAGGCGGTGATAGCTCATCAAGTAAGACCGCGAAAGATAAAGATGAAGAGCCTGAAGGTTCTATTGGTGGGCCAGCCAGTCTACACTAATTAGCGATTGATCTAGCTCTGACGAAAAGCTGCATATTCTTGCTGGGTATGCAGCTTTCGTGTTTTTGGGAATCCTAAATATATCAGCGCGCTTAAATAGTACAGTACACAATGAGCCATATGCCGTTAAGCATTAATATTGCCGGTCAACCTTTTGATCTTAGCAAGCCTCGTGTAATGGGTATCTTAAATGTTACGCCGGACTCTTTTTCCGATGGCGGGCGTTATACCCAGTTGGATGCAGCACTCTATCAGGCTGAACAAATGTGTCTACAGGGGGCAAGTATCCTGGATATCGGTGGTGAATCGACCCGGCCAGGTGCTGCCGTTGTATCGGTTAACGAAGAGCTTGACCGGGTTATTCCCGTTATTGAAAAGCTCAAAGACATTGATATACCCATTTCTATCGATACCAGCAAGCCTGAGGTTATGCGGGAGGCGGTTGCTGCCGGTGCAGACTTAATTAATGATGTCACTGCCTTGTCAGCTGAGCATGCTATAAAAACGGCTGCAGACTTAAACGTACCGGTTTGCTTAATGCATATGCAAGGTCAACCAGAGAATATGCAGCAAGCACCCGCTTATCAGGATGTGGTCGCTGATGTGGCCGCTTACTTACAGGCTCGGGTTGCGGCTTGCGAGCAGGCTGGTATTGATCGCCAACGTATTCTTATTGATCCTGGTTTTGGTTTTGGCAAAACCACCGAGCATAACCTGTTGCTCTTAAAGCACTTGCCATCACTAGGCCAAATAGGCTTGCCACTTTTGGTCGGTTTGTCGCGTAAAACCAGCATTGGCGCAATACTCAGTGATCAGCCAGATCAACCCGCTGCGGTAGATCAGCGTTTATTCGGCAGTATTGCCGCAGCAACAATAGCGGCTTACCTGGGAGCCAGTATTCTGCGGGTGCATGATGTGGCAGCGACCGTGGATGCACTGAAAATTGTCTCCGCATTGGCGAGTGTGTCAATTGTTAACCCAGAAAAATAAGACTATGCCATAAAATATGCTATGTTGTGGCGAGTTGGATGCCGCATAATAGCGCGCTGAGCTAGCGTATTTAATATCAATAATCGTTTTGAGAAAGAGATGCCAGAGAATGAGTAAAAAATATTTTGGAACAGATGGGATACGCGGAAAGGTGGGTGAGTCGTTATTAACGCCTGAATTTGTGATGAAACTCGGTTGGGCAGCGGGTAAAGTATTAGCCGCTGAGGGCGAGAAGCGCATGCTTATTGGTAAAGATACACGCATCTCAGGCTATATGTTCGAATCAGCTTTGGAGGCTGGGCTATCAGCAGCGGGTGTCGATGTGGCCTTGTTAGGTCCCATGCCAACGCCAGCAATCGCTTACTTGACCCAAACCCTACGTGCTTCTGCGGGTATTGTTATTAGTGCCTCGCATAATCCTTTTTATGATAATGGTATTAAATTTTTATCTGGCAAAGGTTCTAAGCTGGGTGACGATATAGAGAATGCCATTGAATCTTTGTTAGATAGCCCGATGAGTTGTGTGGAATCAGCACAATTGGGTAAAGCATCGCGTTTGGCTGATGCCAGAGGGCGTTATATTGAGTTTTGTAAAAGTAAGTTCCCTTCAGATAAAAGCTTAAGTGGCTTAAAAGTTGTTGTCGATTGTGCGAATGGCGCGACTTACCAAATTGCCCCTGCTGTGTTTAGTGAATTAGGTGCTGAGGTAAAAACGATTGGTGTCAGCCCAGATGGTGTCAATATCAATCAAGATTGTGGGGCAACCAAACCAGCGTTGTTGGCAGAAACCGTTATTGCTGAGCAAGCTGATGTGGGTGTCGCACTTGATGGTGATGGTGACCGCATTATTATGGTCGATGATAAAGGCCAAGTGATTGATGGCGATGAGATATTATTTATATTGGCTAACCACCACCTATTTAATAAAACACTCGATACCGGTGTTGTCGGCACGGTGATGAGTAATATCGGGCTAGAGCTTGCTTTGAAAAAACGCGATATTGCTTTTCGACGAGCTAAAGTGGGTGACCGTTATGTGATGCAATTACTCAATGAAGAAGGTTGGACGTTAGGTGGTGAAACATCTGGGCATATTATCTGTTTAGATAAAGCCCCGACTGGCGATGGTATTATTGCGGCACTGCAAGTATTAACTTGCGTTGCACAATCAGAGTGCAAATTACATGAGCTAAAGCAGGGCATGCAGAAATATCCACAAACCATGATTAATGTGCCATTGCAAAAACAAGGGACTAATCCTTGCGATCATGCCTCGGTGCAAAAAGCTGTACAGTCTGCCGAAGAAACGCTCAATGGTGAAGGGCGAGTTTTGTTACGTCCATCGGGCACAGAGCCATTGTTAAGAGTGATGGTTGAAGGACAGGATAAGCAGCAAGTGACCAAAATCGCTGAAGACATTGCCGCCGCAGTTGCTGAAGTCGCCTAGGCTACGGTAAAACACGAGGTTTCTCGGTGTTTTTTTATTTTTTTGAAGAGATTTTTTGGGGTTGATATGCTATAGCTCCGTGCTTCGAGTCTCGAAGCTATAGGGAGCTATAGCAATTCCCAACCGTTATAAAGTGCTTACAAAAACCTTAAGCACGCTTTACACGACGCTTTAATAAGCTCATTAAATCTGCTTTATTTAAGCGTTTATTCTTAGGTTGGGTACATATTTCATAACAACGTGAGAACAGATCGCTTTGACGACGGAAGCTGCTACGCGTAAATAAGGCAGGCGGCTCCTTTGTCAAATATTCGATCGTTGCTTGAATCGCTTTTTGATTCAAAGCATCGCCTTCAGTCTGTTTCTTCTTCTTACTATTTGCACCAGCACTAACAATGGCGCGATTTTTTTCAATACCTTCGAGCCATGCGGGGGAAACATCCAGTGCATAAGCTAGTTTAACAATATCAGCCGTACCATTGGCTTTACCAACTTCTAGTTTTGAAATCATTTGTTGGCAAACACCACTGGTTTCAGCCAGTTCCTGTTGAGTCAGGCCTTTCTCCTGACGGGTTTGTTTTATACGGTCACCTAAGTTCATAGTAGCAAGTAATATCGTTTTTTAACCAAAATTTATGAAGTGCCGTAAGCTACAACCTATGTTGTTTTGCGTCAAACACTTTCTGTTGTTGTCTTATTTGTTACATGTATTTTAATATATGCGTTATACTAAACTATTTGCGAAATCAAGAGATAATGGCTGTCCAGCTTAGCTGAGTTGACCATAATTAGGGGGTATCATGGTGTAGCTGTTTGGAATTCCAGCGCATAATGTGTTGTTACCCCGGCTAATGTTGATATATTGAATATTAGTCTGTGCTCAAGCTGAGACTAGAGGATCTAGCGCGAGAATCTACACAGTACTTATAGAATGCCCAAATACTCGTCTGGCATTACCCGAAGGATTGGGTCGATATATGACCACAAGCAGCCCAAGTTTTCTATGTCTGATCCAGGTATATAACGGCTATATAACCGGTGTATCGGTGAGTGAGTTGCACCTGGGAAGTTGACCATTATCAGCTAGATCAAGTCTTTTCGCTGCTTTTAGGCACTTTTTCATAAAACTGGCCAGTTTAATGCGTTTTAAACCGGTCTGAGGCTTTTTTGTGCATTGATTTATCGCCAGCTGACGAGTACCATTCCTGCCTTTTCACAAGTAGTCGGAGAGGTCGATGCGTCAATCGCTGGTGGCAGGCAACTGGAAGTTAAATGGCAATCAAAGTAGTGTTGCTGATCTTACAACTGGGCTCAAAGAGGGTGCTGGTAGTATTGGGCAGGCGCAAGTCGCTGTATGTCCACCATACCTATATATAGCGCAGGTTCAGCAGGCTTTGGGCGACACAGCGATCAGTGTGGGTGCGCAGGATGTGTGTGACCAGGACAGTGGGGCTTTTACAGGTGAAGTATCAGCGCCTATGCTGGCTGAAGCGGGTTGCCGCTATGTCATTATTGGCCACTCTGAGCGACGCCATGTCTATGGTGAGTCGGATGCGCTGACCGCAGCGAAATTTGCGGCGACAAAGCGTGCTGGTTTAATACCCATTTTATGCGTCGGCGAGACACTTGAAGAGCGTGAGCAGGATATCACTGAAAAAGTGGTCGCTGAGCAACTCGATGCCGTGATTTCTTTAGAAGGGATCGCAGGCCTGAAAGGGGCTGTTATCGCTTACGAACCTGTTTGGGCGATTGGTACTGGCAAAACAGCATCGCCAGAGCAAGCCCAAGCTGTACATGCGTTTATCCGTAGCCGTATTGCTGAGCAAGATGCAGCAATTGCTGAGGGTATTCAAATTCTTTATGGTGGTAGTGTTAAAGCGAACAATGCCGCCGAACTATTTGGTCAAGCAGATATTGATGGCGGTCTTATTGGTGGCGCTTCTTTGAAGAGCGAAGACTTCCTGGCAATCTGTCAGGCTGCAGGTTGAGAGAACAGACAATGCAAGCAATCTTACTCATTTTACATGTCTTACTGGCCATATCACTTATCGTGTTAGTGCTGATTCAGCATGGCCGTGGCGCAGATGCGGGCGCTGCTTTTGGCAGTGGAGCTTCATCGACAGTGTTTGGTGCAAGGGGCGCTGGCTCCTTTTTAACCAAAGCCACAACGCTATTAGCCATCGGCTTTTTTGCCAACAGTATCGCGCTGGCTTATTTGTCTTCAAAAGCAGCACCTGAAGACAGCAGCATCTTTGATAATGTGCAAGTTGAAGCACCGCTTGAAGGGGAACTTGCTGCAGACACGGCAGCAGCTGTGACCGAAGCCATTGAAAATGCGGCTGACGCGGTGACCGATGTCGCTGAAAATGCTGTTGATGCTGCCGAATCAGCGGGTGTTGACGCAGCAGCGGCAGAACTGCTTGAGTCTGATAGCAGCAAGGCTAATTAGTCAGTCCCTGATACACATATATTATAGTAATCGTTTTTCTCAGCGTTCTGCATAGGCTAATCAAGCATTGGCTGTGCGGAATACTTCCAAGCTTGCCGATGTGGTGGAATTGGTAGACACGCTGTCTTGAGGGGGCAGTGGCGCAAGCCGTGCCGGTTCGACTCCGGCCATCGGCACCATTAGCTGGAAGTCATCATTGTAATACCCATCAAAGCGCCTCTTATGTTTAAAGGCCGAACTCTTATCTATTTGTTGGCAGCCAGCTTATTACCGTCCTATTGCTATAATGGTGAGTTCTGGCTCAACCATAGGGTAGTGGCAAAATTGCTGCGGTTGGTACACTATATTAATAAACCCACTTAGCTTAGTGATATAGCTACGCGATGAGATAGCTATGCGGTTGATATTGTGTTGCTATCCAAGTAACAGCAAGGTCAAACACTAGTGCGTTTAAAGGTAAATTGATGAGGTGCATATATGCTTATTTTTTATAAGAAGCTTATTGGTTTTTTGATGCTATTCTTGCTTTATATGTCATCTGTTTTGGCTGAGCCTGGCGCCATTTATACCGATGTGTCCGAACAGCCACAAGGCTTTCTGCCGCATCAGATGCCGTTTGTCTTACCACAGGATGAGATAGCCCGAGCGGAGTTTAAATCAGAAGCCTTTTATGCAGTTATTTTAAAATCCGATAAGCCTTGCGCAATTGAGGAGGCAGAACGCCTGGCTGCCCAAAAGCTGTTTGCTGATAATAAAGTGTTTGTAAACCGCTTTTATTGCGATGATGTGGGTGAAGATCTCATTACCTATACTAATGTAAATGAAAAGTATTCGTTTATGGCAGTCTATGCGGGTAAAAATAAAGCGACGGCAAAAGCATTTTTTAACAAGCTATCTATTGCTGATAAGTTTCCGGGGGCGAATATTCGGAAAATGCAGGTTATGCTGGTTTATCCATAAAATAATGTGAGTGGTTTGTATGTGGCATACAAAAGCATTGATAAGTCTTAATGTGAAATTTTTGCTTTGGTTGTTTGTCGGGCTGCCCGTGCAGTCGAGTGTGGCTGAGTAAAGCGTTTAGAGCGCTCTTCTGCGAGCCTGTCAATATGCTAGATAACAGCCCCGTGTTCCCACAATGTTAGCTTTGTGGTTCTAGCTCTGCTAATAAAGCCACAATTTCCTGGTATTGATAATGGCGAGCAATATCGATTGCCATTGAGCCATCTGCCGTTGCCAGCTTAGTATCGGCACCGTGCGCAATTAATAGTTTAACAATGTCGGTGTGGCCTCTGGAGCTGGCCAGCATTAATGCCGAGTAAGCAAAGCTATTGGTATTATCAGTTGCAGCACCTGCTGCGAGTAGCCAACGTACAATACTCTCATGCCCATTTAAGGCTGCCTCCATTAATGCAGTGGTGCCTTGTTCTGTTTGGGCGTTTACATCGGCGCCATGACGTAATAATGCTTTTACAATATCAAGCTGGTTATTGCGCGCAGCCATCATGCTCATGCTCCATGCAAGCTTATAAGTCGTGTTAGGGTCAGCCTGATGCTTAAGTAATAGCTTACTGACTTTTGTTTGCCCGCTTAATACGGCAACTTGTAATGGTGTCCAATTATTACGGCTTTTTTGGTCAACCTTTGCACCATGTTTGAGGAGTTGTTGAACGATTTTGTAATGGCCTTTCTCTGCTGCAGCAAATAAAGCGGTCAGGCCGTTAGCGTCTTTATCATCAAGGTTGATATCGTTCTTTAAGAGTGCTCGAACTTGTTTGCTATCACCTTTTGCGGCAGCCTCAATAATGTTTGAGGCGTTAGCATAAATCGAATGACAGAATAATAAACTGATTATGCTGAGCAGCCATGCCGCATTGTGCCAACTACGCTTGTTACACGCTTGTTGTTGGTGCTGGCCTGTAACAGGTAAAGCTGTAAAAAAAATAAACTTATATTGTGACGTGTAAGACAAAGAAATCATAATACCTATTCCATCATTGTGTTTTTAAATTTTTGGCACGAATAATGCGGTTGTTTAGTAAGTATTTTGTAAATTCGACTAAAGGCTTTATTAATAACAATAGTTGTTCTATTCCCAGGGTTCTATCTTTATGCTTTATATCTTCTGTCGCATAAGCACCTTAATCAGTATAGGTTTTTTAAAATAGATCGGCAATGCTCTAATATTTTCTGGCTATTGAGTGGATGACAATAAACACTTACTTAAGCAGTCGTTAACTTAAGAAAAATTAAAGAGCAGATGAATTTTTTTCATCTCGTGAGGAAACCGGTTACTTTTGTTTAATGCCCGCTGATCAAATTTTTGATGAGTGTTTTTGGTCGGGTATGAAGAGTATTCACACTAAATTTAATAAAGGTGGCTTTTCTTGAGTCTTTATTTCAAGTGTTACAGTAACATTTTTGAAGTCGTTCTTTCTTTAAGTATAAAAATCTGATTATTTAAAATGATGTTTTTATAACAAGAATGAATTAAGCATATTCAATTGTGTTATGCACTAATACGCATATTTATTTTAGATGAACCGGTTACATGAGGATTTGTATTATATTTTTGCGGATATTTACCGGCTTTTTGTGGAGTGCTTTTTTGTTATTGGTTAAATCATAAATGAGAAACAGTGTCGGAAGATGGCGTTTTTGCACCAATAACAGCTTCTAACAACAGACTGTTATCAAAAAATCGATATATTGCAACACGATTAAA
Source organism: Gammaproteobacteria bacterium (assembly GCA_965230615.1). Classification (GTDB taxonomy): domain Bacteria; phylum Pseudomonadota; class Gammaproteobacteria; order HTCC5015; family HTCC5015. The sequence continues at coordinate 1,958,521 of OZ246012.1, read as the reverse complement.
ATATTTCTCTGGCTTTTCATCATACTGAAAACGTTATCACCCGATTCTTTTAGTACTACACTCAGATAGTCCGGTTTGGGCGGCGCTTTTATTAGAGCTTGTGCCTGAATACAGCTTGTTTCAATAATATTGTTTAGGCTAATCAAGCCAGATTAGCCCTTTTTATGTACTTAAGTGGGAGGAGGTGAGTCATGATGACAGCCATTCTTTATATGTATATGGAACAGAGGGGGAAGTATGTATAAATCTAACTTAATATCATTGCGAGCTGCAACGGTTGTTGCTTGTCTGGTAATGTCATTTTTATTTATATCCGCAAAATCTTATGCCCAAAGTAAATTTGGCGTAGAGTATGTGAATGATTCAACCGCACTCATCTATCATAGTGATGAAGGCTTTTCTGCAACATTCCGGTTTTTATGCTTAGGCAGTAACTGTGCGACAGTGAATGTCAATTCAGCGACGGGTCGTTATGAGCGTGAAATAGGCGGTTTAAGTTTAGGCGACTCATTAAATATTGGCTTTAAAGTGCAAGATAATCTTGCTGGCCAATGTATTTTAGAGAATCAGGCTGTTGTGCATCAGGTTGGTGGTTCAGCGGCAGCAATGTATTGTGCTTTGGGTCAGGGACCTGTAAGTAATGATACATCGCCACCGCCACCACCGCCACCACCACCACCACCACCGCCACCACCGCCACCACCACCACCACCGCCACCACCGCCACCACCGCCACCACCGCCACCACCGCCACCACCGCCACCACCGCCACCACCGCCACCACCGCCACCACCGCCACCACCGCCACCACCGCCACCGCCACCGCCACCGCCACCGCCACCGCCACCGCCGCCACCACCACCGCCACCGCCACCGCCACCACCACCACCACCACCACCACCGCCACCACCTTCTTCATTTGATGGTCAGTCATTAGTGCAAGGGGCGAATGGTAATGCTTTATTTATTTTCGAATTACCAGATGGCATTAACGCGATGTACCAAGCAGCCAGTATTAATGGTGCGGGACAGCCGTTCGGCCAGATATCAGCAACGGTTATCCAGCCAGCGTCAGATAGCAATCCAAACGTTATCTATTCATGGCAAAGCCCTTATAGCTGGAATGGTAGTGGTGAGTTCTGCTATCGCATCCAGGCTAATGGTAATGGCGAAACGTTCTTACCAGGTCCTGGTGTGGGCAATATGAAGTGTTTTAATGCGTATGACACAACAACACCACCGACCGGTACATTAAACCCACCGCCAGGTAATGATTGGAGCGGTACGGTAACCTTAACCGGTACGGCGAGTGATGACTTGGGTCGTGCACGTGTTGAAGTATTTATTGATGGTAATCTGGCCAATGTTACCTCTGCCAGCGGTGCTTTCTCGATTGGCGTTGTTACCAATCAGGGAACAGGTGAGCAAGGTAATGTGACGCCAAATTTTGCTAATGGCACACATACTATTCAAGTTGATGTGGTTGGATTATTGGGCGGTCGTATCACCTTAGATACATTCTCGCGTCAATTTAATAACACAGAGTTCTTACCGAGTGTGTTAAAAACAGAGTTTGCGATTCGTTTCCGCTTACGTCACGAAGGTGAGCAAAATGCACCGCAATCGCATGACCGCTTTGACGAAACCTATGATGATGGTGATGGTTATTACTGGGGCGAAATTATTGACTATGATGATCATGTTGTCATCCGTACTTGGAATTTTCCAGGGCGCCCATCGGTCGGTAACTGTGTCATGGGTGTGCGGCCAAATAGCCACGCTGAAGTACCGACCTACACTATTGGCTGTCCAAACGTATCTAATCCAGCCGATGGCGCTTCGCAGGAAATGCATGTATATACCGCTTATGGCAATAAATCATGGGCGGACTTCCGCCGTGATGGTGAGTTGTTAAACTGGGAATATACAACCAGTCCTTGGTATTCATCGATTATGCGTTATCGTTCAGGTAAGGGTGGTTTTGGTTGGAAGTATGAAGATCCTAAATACCATAGTGAAGCACCTGACTATCGTTACTATACCGGTGGCTTAGCGTCAGCTAACCCAGTCTCTGGTGATGGTCTGGAATACTCGCAAGACTTTATGGGCATTAATGGCCCGCAGATGGGTGACTTCCTTTCTGGTCGTGTATTGTTCCGTGATGACTTTACCGCAACTCGTGGTATGACGGCTGGCCCTTTACTCTCTGGTGAGAGTTGCTTGAGCTGTCATATCAATGGTACCCGCGGTCAATCCGGTGGTACCGATGGTGATGGTGTTGGTTTGGTTGTGCATGCTAGCAGTGGCAACTATGGTGACGTTGTCAGCACCGATGCTGTTGCAGGTTTTACGCCGGAAGCAACATTAACAGTGAATGGCTCAGTAGCCGGACCACACGGCACTTCACGGCCTAACTATCAGCTAACCAATACGACCCAAGGTGACCCAGGGCAAATTGAAGTGCGTATGGCGCCGCAGTTACCAGGTTTAGGGTTATTGGAAGCGATTGATGAAGCGACTATCAGAAGTTTTGAAGGTGGTCCTGGCGGCGGTCGAGCGCATATCATCAATGGTCAAGTTGGCCGTTACGGTTGGAAAGCGGGCACTACGAGTATTCGTGAGCAGGTTGCCAAGGCTTATCGTAATGATATGGGGGTAACTAACTCCCTGTTTCCAAATCATGATGGTCCAGGTGGTAGTGGTGCGGAGATTCAAGATGCTGAGCTGGATCTGGTTGAGTCTTATATCCGTGGTTTAGGTATTCCTGTGCGTCGTCACCCAGATGTTAAGTATGGCTTATACGGCACTAATGGTGGTCGTTTAAATCCTGAGCCAGCCACATTGAGTGATCCACAAATCGAGCGTGGTGCAGATATGTTTGCACAAGCCGGTTGTGCAGATTGCCATATTCCGTTGATTAAGACAGGCAATACTCATCCTTGGGTGCAGTTCCGTAATCAGGATATTCGCCCTTATACTGATTTGTTATTGCATGATATGGGGAGTGACTTAGCAGGTTTGCCGGAAGGTGATGCTTCGGCGACTGAATGGCGTACGCCACCATTGTGGGGTACGCGCCTGTTAGAGCGTGTAGCGGCTAACAGTAATTTCTCTGATGCACAATTGCCGTTTACATCAGCATTAAGAGACACACCTTCATGGTTGCATGATGGTCGTGCCAGCAGTCGCGAAGAAGCGATTCTATGGCATGGTGGTGAGGCGGCGTCATCAAGGACAGCGTACTTAAATATGTCTCAAACTGACCAAACAGCGCTTATACGTTATATGCAGTCACTATAAGCCTATGAACTCACGATAATAATATTTTTACCCCACATCGCCCCATGGCGTTTTACAGGCCCGGTTTCCCCAAGCCGGGCCTTTTCTTTATTTATCAGCAGAGTATTTATTATTGCTTTCAATAAGCGCTTCATTTGGCTGGTCTTTGGTTTTGTCTGGTCGCAGGCGAATATATATAAAAGGTAGGCGATAAAATTTAAAGACTATAGGTGTAAGTATAACTGCATATTTGCGGTTGAGCGCCACTTGTTCTAAGGCAGGCACTGAATGCACTTAGCATAAAGCGTGAGTCAGTTTTTGTATGAGAATAACAAGTCCAGTAAGAATTAATAGGCTTTTTTGGCAAATTTGGTTTTGCTTTTATTGGCAATATGCCTCAGTATAGAAGGCGAGCTAACTTCTTAAAGGAGAGTCGAGCTAGTGCTGGAAAACTACCTTCCAGTATTAATTTTCTTGGCGATAGGGATTGTCGTCGGCGTTGTATTGTTGACCTTAGGCACCTTTCTTGGGCCGAGACACCCTGACAGTGAAAAAGACTCACCTTACGAATGCGGCTTTGAAGCATTCGAAGATTCCCGCATGAAGTTCGACGTGCGTTATTACCTCGTCGCTATCTTATTTATCATTTTTGATCTTGAAATTGCATTTCTATTTCCTTGGGCTGTAGCACTGGACCATATAGGGACTGCCGGATTTATTGCTATGGCTATATTCATCGGTTTGTTGGTAATTGGCTTCATTTACGAATGGAAAAAAGGGGCATTAGAGTGGGAGTGAGGTCTATTCTAAGTTAATTAAATCGTTAAAGAGGGCGTAATGGCAATAGAAGGCTTACTAGAGCGTGGGTTTGTCACAACCTCCGCGGATGCGTTAATCAATTGGGCGCGAACAGGCTCCTTGTGGCCAATGACATTTGGTTTGGCATGTTGTGCGGTAGAAATGATGCATGCTGGTGCTGCCCGCTATGATTTAGATCGATTTGGTGTCATCTTCAGGCCAAGTCCACGGCAATCGGATGTAATGATTGTTGCTGGTACCCTTGTTAATAAAATGGCTCCAGCCTTGCGCAAAGTTTACGATCAAATGGCTGAACCCAAATGGGTAATCTCTATGGGGTCATGTGCTAACGGTGGTGGTTATTACCACTATTCCTATTCAGTTGTTCGCGGTTGTGACCGTATTGTTCCTGTTGATATTTATGTGCCTGGTTGCCCGCCAACGGCAGAAGCTTTGTTGTATGGGGTAATGCAGCTACAGAATAAAATAAAAAGAACCAATACTATCGCTCGGTAAACAAACCCTATGAGTCTTTCGATTGCTACCTTAAGCCAAGCACTACAATATGCCTTTCCTGATTACGCACTCACAAGTGCATATGGCGAGCTAACCTTAGAAGTGCCGACAACAGCGCTTCTGTCAACAGCATCGGTATTGAAAGAGCAGGATGACTTTGCTTTTGATCAGTTAATTGATACCTGTGTTGTCGATTATCTGCACTATGGTCGTAATGAATGGGCCACCGAAACAAGTACGAACACAGGTTTTAGCCGTGGTGTCACGCCTAAAAGCACTGGCAGATTAAAATTCGGGCTGGATGATGATGATCAAACGTTAAGTCATCCGCGCTTTGCAGTAGTAACGCATTTGTTGTCTTATCATCAAAATCATCGGCTTCGAATAAAAACTTTTGCACCAAATGATGCCATGCCCGTCATTCCTTCGCTAATAAATATTTGGCCTGCAGCGGATTGGTACGAGCGTGAAGCTTTCGATTTGTACGGTGTGTTATTCGAAGGGCATCCAGACTTAAGGCGAATACTGACAGACTACGGTTTTGTCGGTCATCCTTTTCGTAAAGACTTCCCACTCATTGGTAATGTTGAGACACGTTATGACCCTGAGAGAAAGCGGGTTGTTTATGAGTCAGTGTCAATAGAGCCACGGGTTTTAGTGCCAAGAGTTATTCGCGACGATAATCGTTATGCAGCGTCTGCTAATGAAGTATCACTCGCAGCATCGACTGAGCAAGACGGGAAGGACTAATGCCAGAGATTCGCAATTACACACTTAACTTTGGGCCACAGCATCCTGCTGCACATGGTGTGTTGCGTTTAGTGCTTGAAATGGACGGTGAGGTAATCACCCGCGCTGATCCGCATATTGGTTTGTTGCACCGTGCGACAGAAAAATTGGCAGAATCTAAACCTTATAATCAAAGCATTGGCTATATGGATCGCCTGGACTATGTTTCCATGATGTGCAATGAGCATGGTTATGTTTTGGCAATAGAAAAGCTCTTAGGTGTGCAAGTGCCGCTAAGGGCACAGTATATAAGAGTCATGTTTGATGAGCTTACTCGGATTTTAAATCATCTACTTTGGCTAGGCGCACATGCTTTGGATGTAGGTGCTATGTCAATGTTCTTATATTGTTTTCGAGAGCGAGAAGATTTAATGGATTGCTATGAAGCAGTCTCGGGCGCACGCTTGCATGCAACCTATTACCGGCCGGGCGGTGTTGCCCGAGATTTACCGCTACAAATGCCGCAATACGAAGCGTCTCGCTGGAAAAGCCAAAAAGAAATCGATGCCTTGAATGCAAGACGGCAAGGTGGCTTATTAGATTTTATCGAAACATTCGCGGATGATTTTCCTAATAAAATAGATGAATATGAAACACTATTAACAGACAACCGAATCTGGAAGCAACGCACTGTCGGCATTGGTGTGGTTACCGCCGAACAGGCCAAAGCCTGGGGTTTGACAGGTGCGATGCTGCGTGGCTCAGGTATTGAGTGGGATCTACGCAAGAAACAGCCTTATGAAGTATATGATCTTATGGATTTCGATATACCGGTTGGTACCAATGGCGACTGTTATGACCGATATCTGGTGCGCGTTGAAGAAATGCGGCAATCGATACGGATTGTTAAGCAGTGTATTGCATGGCTGCGTGAAAACCCAGGGCCGGTATTAGCGGCAGATCATAAAGTGACGCCACCCTCTCGTGAAGCAATGAAAAGTGATATGGAATCATTAATCCATCACTTTAAACTCTTTACGGAAGGCTATTGCACGCCGCCAGGTGAGGTCTATGCTGCTGTTGAACACCCCAAAGGCGAGTTTGGGGTGTATTTAGTCTCTGATGGTGCGAATAAACCTTATCGTCTCAAAGTACGTGCTGCTGGCTTTGCGCATTTGTCGGCGCTGAATCATATGGTCGAAGGGCATATGTTAGCCGATGTGGTGGCTGTGCTGGGGACGCAAGATGTTGTTTTTGGGGAGATAGACCGGTGAGTGAATCAATATTAACGCCACATGTTTGCGAAGCAATCGATAAGCTAATGCAAAAATTCCCTGATGGGCGTCAGCAGTCAGCTGTGATTGGCGCCTTGACGGTAGCACAGCATGAGAACAAAGGTTATTTAACCGAAGAGATTATGGATGCTGTGGCCGATTACTTACAAATGCCGAAAGTCGCTGTTTATGAAGTCGCCACTTTTTATTCTATGTTTGAAACCAAGCCGGTGGCGCGTAATAGTATTTCTGTGTGCACTAATATTTCCTGCATGCTGCGCGGTGCAGATGAGATATTGACACATTTAAAGCAGCGTTTAGATGTCGAGCATGGTGAGAGTACCCGTGACGGCAAGTTTTATCTTAAATGTGAAGAAGAATGTTTGGCGGCTTGTTGTGGCGCACCAGTAATGCAGATAAACCATAAATACTATGAAAACTTAACGACTGCTGAGGTGGATACTATTCTCGATAGTATCGAATGATAAAAAATGACTGATACTGTTTGCACAGCAACTTACAAAGAACAGCAGCCTTGGCTGTTAGATAATTATCTCAAGACAGGTGGGTATAGTGCTTGGAAAAAAATTATTGCTGAAAAAATATCGCCTGGTGATATTGTCGAAGTGGTAAAAGCTGCTGGCTTGCGAGGGCGTGGTGGAGCTGGTTTTCCTACTGGCGTCAAATGGAGTTTTATGCCGCATCGTGAGGGTGTGCAAAATTACTTAGTGTGTAACTCTGATGAGAGTGAGCCAGGCACATGTAAGGACCGCGATATTTTGCGCTTTAACCCGCATGCACTAGTTGAAGGTATGGCGATCGGCGCTTATGCCGTTGGTGCAACGGTTGCGTATAATTATATGCGTGGTGAATTTATGGATGAGCCCGGCCAGCATTTTGAAACAGCCCTGCAGGAGGCCTATGCCTTAGGGTTACTGGGTAAAAATATTCAAGGTAGTGGTATTGATGTAGATGTGATTGCCACCTATGGCGCGGGTGCCTATATTTGTGGTGAAGAAACGGCATTGCTGGAATCTTTGGAAGGTAAGAAAGGTCAGCCGCGTTATAAGCCGCCTTTCCCGGCAAATTTTGGCTTATATGGTGCTCCTACAACAATTAATAATACCGAGTCACTGGCTTCTGTACCTGCGATTATGCGCAATGGTGCGGAATGGTTTGCGGGCTTAGGTCTGCCAAATAACGGTGGTATGAAACTATTCTCTGTTAGTGGTCATGTCGCTAACCCAGGTAATTTTGAAATTCGCTTGGGAACACCTTTTAAAGAGCTGTTAGCGATGGCAGGTGGTGTCTGGCGTAACCGTCAGCTCAAAGCCGTTATTCCTGGCGGTTCCTCCGTACCTGTATTGCCTGCGGAGATTATCCTGCAAACCAATATGGATTATGACTCGATTAGTAAAGCGGGTTCTTTATTAGGGTCAGGCGCAGTTGTCGTGATGGATGAGACAACTTGCATGGTTCGCATGTTAGAACGCATATCACGATTTTATTATGCTGAGTCTTGTGGTCAGTGCACACCTTGTCGAGAAGGTACAGGCTGGATGTATCGTGTGGTTAAGCGAATTCGTGAAGGTGATGGTCGTACAGAAGATTTAGCAATGTTGGAAGATGTAGCAGGCAAGATTGCTGGTCGAACAATTTGTGCTTTGGGTGATGCTGCGGCGATGCCTGTACAGGCAATGCTCAAACATTATCGGCATGAATTTGCCTATTTTATAGAGCATAAGCGCAGTATGGTTGAAGCTGAGCAAACCGAAGCCGCTTAACTTAAAAGTAAAGCAACTATGGCAGATGATAATTTAATAACAATTGAAGTTGATGGCCGTGCAGTAGAAGCCCGCAAAGGGCAAATGATAATTGAGGTCACGGATAATACCGAAGTACGTGTGCCACGGTTTTGTTATCACAAAAAACTATCCGTAGCGGCGAACTGTCGTATGTGTTTGGTTGAGGTGGAAAAAATGCCTAAGCCAGTGCCAGCATGTGCAACACCCGTGATGGATGGTATGAAAGTGTTTACTAAGTCAGAGCTGGCCATTGAAGCGCAACGTGGTGTGATGGAATTTTTATTGATCAACCATCCTTTGGATTGCCCAATTTGTGATCAGGGTGGGGAATGCGAATTACAGGATATGGCCATGGGGTATGGCAATAGCGTATCGCGTTATACCGAAAGCAAGCGAGTAGTTGCAGATGAAGATATAGGGCCTTTAGTCTCGACCGATATGACACGTTGTATTCATTGTACGCGATGCGTGCGTTTTGGTGATGAAGTGGCAGGTATGCGTGAATTAGGGTTGACCGGACGCGGTGAGAACGTTCGCATTGGTACGTATGTTAAAAATGCTATGGCTTCAGAGCTATCAGGTAATGTTATTGATTTGTGCCCGGTTGGTGCGCTCAATAATAAGCCTTATCGGTTTAGTGCGCGTGCTTGGGAAATGGTGCAGCATGCAGCAATCAGTCCGCATGATTGTGTAGGCTCGAATTTGTATTTGCATACCTTGCGAGGCGAAGTTAAACGGGTTGTGCCAAAAGACAATGAGTTTGTTAACGAGAGTTGGTTGGCTGATCGTGATCGCTATAGCTGCGAGGCGCTCAATGCTGAAGAGCGAATAACTCGCCCACAAATAAAACGTGATGGTCAGTGGTATACCGTTGACTGGGATGATGCACTGCAAAAAGTCAGCGAAATCTTAAGCCAGGAAACCCAGCAAGAGTCACCCTCAATTGCAGGCTTGATATCTTCGAGTGCTACTATTGAAGAATACTACCTTATGCAAAAAGTGATTCGAGGTTTAGGGAGTAATCATATTGACCATCGCACGCGGCAGGCTGATTTTAGCGACGATGAATTCGCACCTATGATGCCATGGCTGGGTATGGATTTGCTTGAGTTAGAAAAGCTGGATTCAGCATTACTGATTGCCTCTAATGTACGCAAAGACCAGCCTTTGTTGGCACACCGCTTACGTAAAGCGGCATTGCAAGGCGCATCGATTATGTTTGCTAATCAACGTCACTACGAGTTTCACTTTCCTGTTAGTGAGCAGCTAGTCGCATCACCGCAAAATATGATTCAGGCTTTGTCTGGTATTGTCGCAACATTACAAACAATAACAGGCAAGACCAGTAGTTACGCAATACAGGCAGCTTTGTCCGATATTAACGTGAGTGAGCAGCATAAAGCGATTGCGCAAAACTTATTGCAAGCGAATAACTCCGTTGTGTTTATTGGTTCGCAGGCTATGTTGCATCCGCAATATTCGGCAATAAAAGTATTATCAGCGGCGATTGCTGAGTTATCAGCAGCACGTATAGCTTATCTGAGTGATGGTGCGAACGCAGCTGGTGCTTGGTTAGCTGGGGCGGTGCCGCATCGTGGTCCGGCAGGTGTTGCACTGGCTAAACCGGGTTTGAATGCAAGACAAATGTTGGTCAAGCCGTTGCGCAATTATGTGTTATTTAATATTGAAATTGAAAACGAAAGCTGGGATCCATCGGTTGCTCTGGAGACTTTGCAGCAGGCAGGGCATGTGATTGCCATCAGTGCTTTTGCCAGTGAGCTTTTACGTGAATATGCAGAGGTTATTTTGCCTTTAGCTGCTTTTAGTGAGACCTCAGGTACCTATGTCAATGCCGAAGGGCGCTGGCAGAGCTTTGCGGCTGCTGTTGAGCCCAAAGGTGAGGCTCGACCCGGCTGGAAAATTCTACGTAAACTAGGTGATGAACTGAATTTGCCCGGGTTTGACTATTATAGTATTGAGGCTATTCGTAAAGACGTTCAAGGTTTATGTAACGATATTGTACTGGATAATAATATATCGACGCAGTCTGTTTTGTCGATTGAGACTATCTTCGAAGATAGTGATTTGTTGCGTATGTCTGAAATCACCATTTATTCTAGTGATGCTTTGGTGCGTCGTGCTAGTGATTTGCAAAAAACAGCGGATGGTATATCAGCGCAGGCAGCGATGTTGAACCCAATAACAGCAGAACGTTTTGGCTTAATAAATGCAGCGATGGTTAATGTGCAATATGGTTTCAATACAGTGGCATTGCCTTTGCAAATCAATGCAGATATACCTGATGGCTATATCAATATTGCGATGGGAGTAAAGGGTAGTGAAAAGCTGGGGCCGGTTTATGGAGCGATAGAAGTGGATATCAGTAATGTTAGTTAAAGATTGGAGTATCTAAAAGATATGGAGCAGCTGCTTATCGAGCCACTGGTAAATACTTGGCAGGCATTGCCTTTGAGCTTGCAGGTCTTGCTATTCAATGTGGGTAAAATTGTTGCTGTAGTTGCGCCCTTGATGGCCTGTGTGGCCTATCTGACTTATTTGGAACGGAAAGTGATTGGCTTTATGCAAGTGCGTATGGGGCCTAGCCGGGTAGGACCAAAAGGTTTATTGCAGCCTATCGCTGATGCGGTGAAGTTGATGTTTAAAGAAGTGATTTTGCCAACCAACGCAAATCGCTTTTTATTCTATATAGCGCCGGTATTGGCAATGGGGCCTGCATTGGCGGCCTGGGCTGTTATCCCTTTTAATGAGGGGTCTGTGATTACCGATTTGGATGCAGGGCTGCTGTATATTTTGGCCTTAACATCAATGGCTGTCTATGGCGTCATTATTGCGGGTTGGGCGTCCAATTCCAAATATGCATTTCTTGGTGCGATGCGTTCAGCAGCGCAAATTGTCGCTTATGAAATTGCCATGGGTTTTGCTTTGGTGGGCGTGCTAATGGCCAGTGGTAGTTTGAATTTAGGTAAGATTGTTACTGCGCAACAAGGTGGATTTTTGCATTGGTATATTATTCCTTTGTTGCCGTTGTTTTTGGTGTATTTGATCTCAGGTGTGGCTGAAACGAATAGAGCGCCATTTGATGTTGCCGAAGGTGAGTCAGAGATTGTGGCAGGCTTTCATGTTGAATACTCAGGGATTGCCTTTGCTTTATTCTTTTTAGCTGAATATGCCAATATTATTCTTATTGCCGCTTTAACGGCAACCCTGTTTTTAGGGGCTGGTTATCACCTTTGCCTATTGCTTGGCATGATATGGCCCTTATTAAAGCCTTGTTGGAAATGCCAGTGATTGGTGCGATATTGAGCGATGGCTTCCATTGGTTTTTCTTGAAGACAGCTTTTTTTATATTTTTGTTTTTATGGTTTAGGGCGACTTTTCCACGCTATCGCTATGACCAGATTATGCGTTTAGGCTGGAAAGTGTTTATTCCTGTTACTATCGTATGGCTGGTTGTGGAAGGTTTTGCGGTTTATTACAAGGTCGGCCCTTGGTTTGCATGATGTTATCGGGCAGTTTGAGTTTGCTAAGGTGATGGTATGAGTCAGCGTATCAGCAAATTTTTTAAAAGCTTCTTATTGTGGGAGCTGTTAAAAGGCATGAGTATAACCGGTCGTTATTTATTTGCGCGTAAAGTGACGGTGCAGTATCCAGAAGAAAAGACACCACAGTCACCTCGCTTCCGTGGTCTGCATGCCTTGCGAAAATACCCCAATGGCGAAGAGCGCTGTATAGCGTGTAAATTGTGTGAGGCAGTGTGCCCAGCGTTGGCGATTACTATTGAATCTGAAGAGCGCGATGATGGTACGCGTAGAACAACACGCTATGATATTGATTTATTCAAATGTATTTATTGTGGTTTTTGTGAAGAAGCCTGCCCTGTTGACTCCATTGTGGAAACACGTGTTTATGAATATCACTTCGAGAATCGTGGTGAGCAGATAATGCGTAAAGTAGACCTGTTAGCCATTGGTGATAAGCATGAAGAACAAATTGCGAAAGACAGGCAAGCGGATGCTATGTTTCGTTAGCGATTGTTAAAGAAGAGAGCTTATGAACTTTGAAGTTATCGTCTTTTATTTATTTGCCTCGGTAATGTTGTTTGCCGCATTCCGAGTGATTACCGTGAATAATCCAGTGCATGCCGTCTTGTTTTTGGTGTTGACGTTTTCTTGTTGTTCTGCGCTGTGGTTATTATTGGAGGCCGAGTTTCTTGCTATTACGCTGGTGCTGGTGTATGTCGGTGCAGTAATGGTGCTGTTCCTTTTTGTAGTAATGATGTTGGATATTAACCTTAGCCCATTGCGTGAAGGCTTTATTCAATATTTGCCAGTGGCAGTATTAATTGCAGTTGTTTTGGTAGGACAAATGATTTGGGTGATTATGCCTAATTTCGGTTTGGATAAAGTTGCCGAGCCGGTACGTAAAACAGCAGAGTATAGTAATACACAAGTGCTGGGTGAGATATTGTATACCGATTATCTATACCCTTTTGAAATAGCCGGGTTAATATTACTCGTGGCCATTATTGCAGCAATTGCTTTAACAATGCGTAAAAGGCCAGAAACCAAATATCAAAACCCATCTCAGCAAATATCTGTACGTAAGCAAGATCGGCTACGTATTGTCAAAATGCCATCTGGCTCTGCAAAAGATCAAACCAATATAGAACAGGGTGACTTGTCGGCAGCCAGTGATAAAGGTGGTGCGCAATGACCATCTCACTATCTCATTACTTAATACTCGGCGCCTTATTATTTGCTTTGAGTGTCGCGGGAATTTTTATCAACCGTAAAAATGTAATTATTTTGTTAATGTCCATAGAATTAATGCTGTTGGCAGTGAATATTAATTTTGTTGCTTTTTCTTATTATTTGCAGGATGAAGCAGGGCAGATATTTGTGTTTTTTATTTTAACCGTGGCAGCTGCTGAAGCCGCAATTGGTTTGGCTATTTTAGTTGTGTTGTTTCGCAGTCATAGTACGATCAATGTGGCTGATTTGGATAGCATGCAGGGATGATATATGCATGTTGCAAGCTGTTTTTGGACTACATTATAGCTGATGCGGGCAGCTATCGATGTAAGTTAAAAGATAAACAGGGTAAATACAACTGATGGAACAAATTTACTTAGAAATTGCACTTGCGCCACTGATAGGTGCCATGCTGGCTGGCCTGTTATGTCGGCGAATTAATAATGTGATTGCACATGGTGTGACGATATTAGGTGTATCGCTGTCTTTTTTATTATCGTTATTTGTTTTGGGGCGTTTTATTTTTGCGGCTGAGCCTGTTTATAATGATACATTATACACCTGGGCAATTGTTGGCAGCCTGCAATTAGAGGTTGGCTTCCTGGTCGATGAGTTGACCGCTTTAATGATGGTTGTTGTGACCTCCGTTTCACTCTTAGTGCACATCTACACGATTGGCTATATGCGGGGTGATCCTGGGTATAACCGGTTTTTCAGTTATATCTCACTATTTACCTTTGCTATGCTAATGCTGGTGATGTCGAATAACTTTCTACAGCTTTTCTTTGGTTGGGAAGCGGTGGGTTTGGTTTCTTATTTGTTAATTGGTTTCTGGTTTAAGCGGCCAACGGCTATTTTTGCCAATATGAAGGCTTTTTTAGTGAATAGGGTTGGTGACTTTGGTTTTTTGCTTGGCATAGCAGCAATTGCTATGTATGCAGGCAGCTTGGATTATCAGCAGGTTTTCCAGCAATCTGGCATGCTGGCCCAACAGTCTATCAATATTGTTGGCGATAAAAACTGGGGCTTGCTCGATGTTGTGTGCATCCTATTGTTTATCGGTGCTATGGGCAAATCAGCACAAGTGCCATTACATGTCTGGCTGCCTGATTCCATGGAAGGTCCGACGCCGATTTCGGCGTTAATTCATGCGGCAACAATGGTAACGGCCGGTGTCTTTATGGTGGCCCGTATGTCGCCGTTGTATGAATACTCAGAAATAGCCTTAAATGTTATCCTGGTCATTGGCGCAATAACCGCTTTATTTATGGGGCTTGTCGGTATTGTGCAAAACGATATCAAACGGGTTGTGGCTTATTCCACCTTATCGCAACTCGGGTATATGACCGTTGCTTTGGGTGCCTCAGCTTATTCGGTAGCAATATTTCATTTGATGACGCATGCTTTTTTTAAAGCGTTGTTATTTTTAGCGGCAGGCTCAGTTATTATTGGTATGCACCATGAGCAGGACATGCGCAAAATGGGCGGCCTATATAAATTGATGCCGATAACCTATGGTACTTGCCTGTTTGGTGCTTTAGCGCTTATTGGTATGCCACCGTTCTCGGGCTTCTATTCAAAAGATATGTTGATCGAGGCTGTGCATCACTCCCAACTTGCTGCCGCTGGTTTTGCTTATTATGCAGTGGTTATTGGTGTTTTTATTACAGCGCTATACACCTTTCGTATGATCTTTATGACCTTTCATGGTGAATCAAGAGTTACCGAGGAGGCCCGTTCCCATTTGCAGGAATCACCCTGGGTTGTGACATTGCCATTGGTGCTACTGGCGATTCCATCCCTGGGGATCGGTGCATTTACTGTGCAGTTGTTACTGTTTGATAACTTTTTGGGTAATGCATTATTTGTTTTTCCTGAGCATGATGTCGTTGCTGCTTTAGCTAAAGAATATCATGGACCAATCAATTTTATCCTACATGCTTTTGTTGCAGGGCCAGTGCTTTATCTGGCTTTTTTTGGCGTGTTTATAGCTTGGCTGTTTTATATACACAAGCCGACAATACCGGCACAGTTAAAGCAGCGTTTTGCATTGTTATATAATATATTGGAGCAAAAGTATGGTTTTGACAGTTTTTATCAAATAGTTTTTGCTTCAGGCTTTAAACGTTTGGCAAACCGTCTGTGGCGCACGGGTGATGTCTGGTTGGTTGATGGCTTGATTGTCAATGGTACTGCCCAATTATTAGGCCGATGTGCGAAAGCATTACGTTATATTCAGACTGGCTATCTTTACCACTATGCCTTTGCCATGATACTAGGCTTGCTAATGTTGCTGGGGTGGACTATATGGCGGTAATTTCAGACTGGCCTTTATTAAGCCTGCTAATATGGCTGCCAATTATCGGTGGCATTGCGGTATTATGGATAGGTGAGCGCCGTCAGCAGCTAGCCAAAGCCGTTGCGCTACTATTTGCCATGCTAACGTTCTATTTATGTGTGCCACTGTATACTTACTTTGATAACACGACGGCAAATATGCAATTTGTCGAGCAACATATCTGGATCCCAAGCCTAAATATTTATTACCATTTGGGCGTTGATGGGATTGCCTTGCCATTGGTAATACTGACTTCGGTGATGAGTGTGCTTGTCATTATGGCAGGTTGGGACGTGATTAAAACACGTGTATCGCAGTATATGGCAGCCTTTCTCGTGATGGAAGGTTTGATGATTGGTGTGTTTTTGGCTTTAGATGCAATACTTTTCTATGTTTTCTTTGAAGCCATGTTAATACCCATGTTTTTGATTATTGGCATGTGGGGTGGGCCGAATCGAGTTTATGCCACCATCAAGTTTTTTCTTTATACCTTTCTTGGCTCGGTATTGATGCTGGTTGCTTTGCTGTATATGTATTTTCAATCAGGTAGTTTTGCAATATTGGATTTGCATAATCTTTACTTAAGTTCAACTCAGCAATTCTGGATATTCCTGGCCTTCCTCTTAGCGTTTGGTGTAAAAGTGCCAATGTGGCCGGTGCATACTTGGTTGCCCGATGCGCATGTCGAAGCACCAACTGGCGGCTCAGTTATTTTAGCCGCGATCACCCTAAAGATTGGTGGCTACGGCTTCTTGCGTTTTGTCTTACCTATTGTGCCAGATGCCAGTGCGCAATTAATTGGCTTGATTATGTTCATGTCTTTAGTTGCTATTGTCTATATTGGCTTTGTTGCACTAGCACAGCAGGATATGAAAAAGCTTATTGCTTACTCCTCAATAGCGCATATGGGCTTTGTCACGCTGGGTATCTTTGTTGTCTTTGCTATTGCTGCTGGCGAGAGTGCTCCGACAGATAAAGCGCAAGTTGCAACATTAGGTATCGTTGGTGCGATGGTGCAAATGACTTCGCATGGTTTTATTTCAGCGGCTTTATTTTTATGTGTCGGTGTTTTATATGATCGCATGCATACGCGGCAAATCAGCGACTATGGCGGTGTTATCAATACCATGCCTGTATTTGCTGCTTTTATGGTGTTATTTGCTATGGCCAATGCGGGATTACCGGGCACTTCGGGTTTTATTGGAGAATTTATGGTGATTCTGGCCAGTTTTCAGGCAGGCTTCTGGTATGCCTTTTTAGCGGCGAGCACGTTGATTCTCGGTGCAGCGTATACACTTTGGTTAGTGAAGCGAGTGCTCTTTGGTGAAGTGGCTAATGATAATGTGGCTGCTTTGCAGGACGTGAACAATAGGGAATTTGGCATTTTAGCGATCCTCGCTATCGCGGTGATTTTATTGGGGGTTTGGCCACAGCCATTAGTGGATGTGATGCAGCCAAGCGTAGAACAGTTAGTTCAACAAGTGATTAGTGGTAAGTCATAAGAAGGATAGGGCATGAACTTATCAGAGTTAATTTTTCTTATCCCAGAGCTATTTGTGCTTATTATGGCTTGTGTGATCTTGATTGTTGATTTGTTTTTAAGCGAATCGCAACGTAAATGGACCTTCTGGCTGACACAGCTGACATTATTGGCGGCCATTTATTTCAGTGTGAGTTTGCCACTCAATACCACTGCCTATGTTTTCAAAATGGCTTTTGTGCATGATGTAATGTCAGTGGTTTTAAAGGTGTCCATTTATATTATTGTGGCGTTGGTGTTTTTTTACTCACGAGCCTATTTGCAACAACTCAATATGAACAAAGGTGAATATTATGTTTTAGGTTTATTCGCTATGTTGGGCATGTTGATCATCGTATCAGCTTATAATGTGTTGGTGTTGTATCTTGGTTTGGAGTTGTTGTCACTATCCATGTATGCCATGGTGGCGTTTAATCGAGATTCACCAGTAGCAACCGAGGCAGCGATGAAATACTTCGTTTTAGGAGCGCTTGCCTCTGGTATGTTGCTCTATGGTATTTCTATGATTTATGGGGTGACTGGTAGCTTGAGTGTACCCGAAATCAATCAGGCAATAAGCAAAATACCTGATGAGAGTAAGCTGGTCAGTGTTTTTGGGCTGTGCTTTATTGTCGTTGGATTAGCTTTTAAATTGGGTGCTGTGCCATTCCATATGTGGGTGCCAGATGTATACCAAGGCGCGCCTACACCCGTAACACTGTTTATTGGTACTGCGCCTAAACTGGCAGGCTTTGCCATGCTAATGCGCTTATTGGTAGAAGCATTGGGCAGCTTGCATCACGATTGGCAGGGTATGCTGATTATCCTTGTTATTCTATCGGTGAGTTTGGGTAATTTAGTTGCCATTGCGCAAACGAACTTAAAACGTATGCTGGCGTATTCAACTATTGCCCATATTGGTTTTGTGCTTATGGGAGTATTGGCAGGTTCCAATGAGGGTTATGCGGCAGCCATGTTTTACAGCATTGTCTATGCCTTAATGACATTAGGTGGCTTTGGTATCATCGTATTGCTCAGCCACGGAGAATTCGAAGCCGATAAACTGGAAGATTATAAAGGGCTTAATGCGCGCAAGCCCTGGTTTGCTTTTATGATGTTAATCATGATGTTCTCGATGGCCGGTGTGCCGCCATTGGTTGGCTTTCATGCCAAGCTGGCAGTATTGCAAGCTGTGATTAAAGCAGACCTGGTATGGTTAGCGGTTATTGCAGTGCTATTTTCAGTGGTTGGGGCATTTTATTATCTGCGTATTATTAAGTTAATGTATTTTGATGAACCAGAGAATGGCTTTCAGATTCACAAAGGTATGGACGTAAAGCTGGTTTTAAGCACCAATGGGCTATTAGTATTAGGTTTAGGATTGTATCCTTCATTTTTAATGTTTTGGTGCAGTAAGGCTTTGCTTGGCTGACCTGATCTCCTTCCTTTTTTATACAACTTAAATTTATTATAAAGCCACTGTTTGGTTAGCAAGACAGTATTCAAAAAGTAAAGCTTGTAAAAAAGTCAATTACATAATATTACAGCCGCTCATATAAACTTGATGTAAGTATACAGAGTGTGCAGTTATTTAGACTTCTGCTTACAGCATATTACACGTCACAGAGTAATCGCTCACATAACGGATAAAAGCTGACGCAACGTCATACCAATGGCTGATGTTGTTGATGGCTTGCCTGTAGATAATTTCGGTCAACAAAATTATTCAATGTTATTAATTTAATTTTTATTTAAGGATAAGGAAATGACTGAAACAAACTTTGAAGAAAACCAAACGTTTACCCCGGAGCAGGATACTTTTGAAAATAATAATAACCTCAATGAAGCACTGCAAGGTAACGATCTCAATGGTGATAATGAAACCAATAGTGCTATAAATTCAGAACCTGAAACCAGCGGTATAGCTGGTATAAATTCAGGTATCGATACTAATAATGGCATGACAGCGCCTGAAACATCAAATACAGCTGTCTCAGGTTCGCAGGCAGATCCAAGCTTTGGTCAACAAGGTGATGTTGGTGCCAATCTTGGTAATGAAAATAATACTGCCAATGCTAATTTGCAGATGCAAGAAAATAACATTGCTGCAACACCGGCTACTGCTGTCAGCGGTACAGAATCGAAGGTTTCGGGGCAGAGTGAAAAAACAGGTTTATCATCTGTTCCTGATAGTGAACAAGCGGCTTCAGCAATGAGTGCGAATGTTGATATGAGTGATGAATTATTCGGCAAGTCGACTGAAGCCTCAAATAATCAGGAAGAAGATTCAGGCCATACAGTAATTGATAAGACTAATGCTACTGCTACTGGTAGCAGCAGTATTGGCGTAGCGAATGGCCTGTCTGATGACATCTTTGCAACGCAGCAAACGACAGAAAAAAAACAGGTGTCTGAGAGCACGGTGGTGCAGCCAGAAGAAAGTGGTAACAAAGCTATAGAGCAAAGCCAAAAGCCTGCAGAAGAAACCACTGAACAGAGTGAGTATCATGTTAAAGGTGTCAACGGTGAGGAAATTCCACTGAGTGCGGAAGCTATTGCCGGCTACGATAGAGATGATATAAAAAGTATCTTGGAGCGTTGGGAGCCTGAATATGCAGAGATGGGCCTGACTGGTGATGACTTGTTTTTAAAAGGACAAGAGTTTTACGACAAGGTTAAAACCGTTGTTGATACCATGGCGGAGAAAATAGAAGGTCAATATGGTAAAGAGAAGTTTTTAGAGTATGCCGACGCTGTATTTGATCAGCCATATGACCAGTCTTCTATTTATGAGATAAAAGCAGCTGCTTATAATCGTCTTGAAATAATGCATAGTCTGGCAGGTCGAGAAAATGACTTTGTCAGTATTCTTAATTATGTAGAATACAATATTGCTGATGAAAATACTTCAAAAGCACGCGTGATGAAATTGATTGAAATGCATCACACCGCAACCCGAGTTGAAAGAAACTTAAAGCTTGGTTTTAAGCAAGAAGATGTTCTTGATATTGATGCTGGTCAGAAAACAGGAAAAATTGGTGGTTTTATACGTGTCGAAAAAGGTTCTGACAGAATATATAAAAGTGATTTAAATGATGCTGGAAAATCAGGTCGTATTAAGCGCTATAAAGAAATGTTATCACATAAAGAGGGGTTTTCAAGCCAGGAATACTTAGATGCTAATATTAAAGACTGGGTTGAGAAAGCCACCGTTTCAGAAAAGGTGATGGAAACTTTCACTAAGTCTAAAGAATCTGGCTTAGCTCAAAGCAAAAAATTTGATATTGCTAAGGAAGTGAGTACCAAGGATATCGTTGATGCTGTAAATGAACACAATGACGGCGATGCATTAGATATAGAAGAAATGCGAAAAGCACATTTGTTCGATAAGATTAATAATACTCGCATACGTGGTCCTCGATTAAGCAAAGAAGAAGAAGCCAAAAAAATAAGTGGAAAAACCAGTAGGTTGAAATCTGTAGCAGTATTTGAGACGGCTTTAGAGATAGGTTTTAGTGAAAAAGCTGAATTTAAGAAACTAATAAAGGAGAATATCTTAGATAAGAAAGAAAGTGAACCTGGGAAAAAGAAAGCAGAAAATAAAAAGCTCACGCTGGGTAATTTGTATAAAGATATTTTATTAAATAAAGACTTTCATGGTGATGAAGCTAATGCACAAGATATAGCAAATATAAATGATGTTTATAGTCAAAAGTTGTTCGATATTTTTGAGGATAGCATTAGAGCGCCGCTTGATAAAGTTGATAGCTGTAATGTTGAGCATGCCAATCGTGATGCAAGTCGAAGAGTCAATAGAGTGAACTATCTTAGTGGCTCTAAAGATGGTGTTTTTGAGTCTATGTCAGAAGATACGTTCTTTGCTAATGCCGATAATATGGGGAAGTTACAAGCTAAAAAGAGCGAGTTTCAGATTGTCGATAAAAACAGTATAGTGTCCTTTGGGGACAAGGAAAGACAAAACTATTTAAGAACAATTCGAACTGAGTATGACCAAAATAAAAAGGAATTCTTCAAAAAATATGGTGATGATTTAGGTGGTAATGAAGATAAATATAATAAAGCGATGGATTATTCAGTCGGTTTGAATCACAGAACTGATGATACCTTGCATGAAGAAGTTCAAGAACAGCTAAAAATATTTATGGTTGGGCAAATGTTAGAGAAAATGGGCGGTGCCAAAGCGTATCTGGGCAAGCAAGAACAAGTACCAAATTTGGAAGATGTAGCTGATATCAAAGCCGCAAAAAATGATGCCTATAAAGCTTTTTATGCTAAATGATAATTTATTATTCAAAACGTATTAAATTAGAAAATTAAGAACGAGAGAGCTTCAGGCCGAGAGTAGTCAATCTACTCTCGGCCTGCTTTTTTTATTACAGCCAATTACATGCTATTACAAGTAGGCATGATTTCTTTCATATAAAATAAATTAAATTATTTTGCTCATACTAATAGCTGATGCTGGTAAAAATGAATCGTTCATAATATTTACCATGAAATTCACCGCTATTAATTGTAGCTAAATACAAATTTAAGGATGGGTAAAATAATGGATATTGAAATCGAAAAAGATTTATATGAAGAGTTTAATGCTGACCAGACAGCAGACCAGGGGTTTTGGAATGAAAGCGAAAACTTTGATATGCAATGGTCAGAGCAACAGAATCTATCACTGTCTTCAGCAAACCAAGTGAACGCATGGCGCAATGATGTGATGCGCAGTATACCAAACCCGATTGATTCTACTGGATTGATAAATGCTTACAGTGCAGAAAACTATGAAGGTTTTGGGATTAACGATTTTCTGTATGATGAGCAGGGAACTCCGCTTGAGATAATGGCCAAGCTAGCAATGGATGATAATCACTAAGATGATATTTGGTTTAAAAACGAATTGAAAATTTAAAGGAATTTGCAGTTATGTCTACAGTAGTTAAAAAAGCCACAAAAGCACAGCTTGCCATGGCAGAAAACATGATGAAAATGCAGGCTGAAGAACAAGCGGGTATGATGATCTATGCGCAATTAGGCGCCAAAAAACTGATTAAGAAAAGCGATGGTATTTCGCCTGCTGATATAGTGGCGATCATTAACCCAGGTACAAATTCGAAGGTTCTTCAGGCAGCAATTAAAAAGTTTCCAAAGCCAGCGCTAGCCTATATGGCAAGTCATTTTCATGTTCATGAAATACCAAAATCAGCTTATATGGGAGAAGCGAGTTCGAGTATAGGCCCGGTAGCAAAAAAACCAGCAAAGAAAAAGCCTGTACCAAAGAAACCAGCAGTAAAAAAGACAGCTGTTGTAACGGCAGATTTAGTGAGCCTTGATGCTGCATCAGTATTGGCAAGGTTTAAGCAAGAAAACCCTAAAGTGGAACTTGTAAGAATCAATTGGCAAGCTGAGTCAATCGGTAAGGAAAAAAATCTACAATGGAAAAGTAAAAAACTCAATAAGCAACAAGCAGTACAGATTGTGCATGAAGCGATATTGCGTTTTGAGCATAATATTATTCCGCATGAGGTGAAGCCACATATTAGCCCACGTTTTATATCGTTAGACTTTTTAGCAATAGGTTTATCATCAGCGCTCGACATTGTTGATAAATACACGCCGCAAACCTTTATTGAAAGCTTTAGCGAATTATTTGCTAGGGTTTTTCCTGATAATTCTGAGCTTGTTGAAAAAGCCTACAATAATGCACTAGATATCAGAAGTCGCATTCTATTGCACTATATGAATATTCAGGGAGCAACACAAAGTCATTATTCAGTAACTCCTTGGAGTGTTGATAAAGATGCCGTTGATCATAAATTAGGTGACTTGCCTAGTTATCAAAGCCTTTTCGGAAAAGATGTCTATGTTGATATAAATCATGATAATAGCGTGTTATCACCAGCGGCGTATTTGTCTGAGCTAAAAGCCGCTATAGATAAGAATATCGAACATAATAATAATGCTAATACAATCGATCAGCGTCGGCCCGATATCGATAACCTTTTACTGTCCAAAGATAATACCAGTAAAGAGGTGGATAAACTTGAAATTGTCAATAAAATTTTAGAAACCAAATTAGGCGAGTTTGATGGGGTGGCTTATGAGAAATTAGCGACGGGATGCTATCCAATGTCCCAGCCTTATATGTTACCTTTACAGCAAAGTAAAGCTTATTTGGATTTGCTGGGTAGCGATCTGGATACATTATGGCGCACCTGCACTTTTTCAACAGTTGAAAAAAATCATACCTATGCTAACTATATTGCTGAAGAGAGTTTCTATGCTCGATCTTTCAGCCTGCATGATTTTAAGTCGTTATTTATGCTGGAGTTGGAAGCGGTCAAGGCGCAAGGTGATGCAAAGCTATATTCTGCTGATGTAGCTAATATAAGTAAGCAGCTTGATATAACTTATCAAGATATTGATGCGCTGATATCGGCAGATCTCAGCGAGGAAGACAGTAGCAAAGGTTTAGGTAAACGGTTGTATATTAATCTTGATGAAAATATACCAGCTGTTCAGGTTTTGCCGGTGGTGCAGAAAGTTACAAACCTTACTTTGCTGCGTTTAAATAAGTTGGTGAAGTTAGTTAAGCTACATAAAATGTCGGGTATCGCCATTGCTGATTTGCAGGTGATATTACAGGCATTTTCTTTACAGGAAAAAATATCAACATCTGATGCATCGTTTTTAATTAGAGCCGACTTTTATATTACACAACTACAGAAATTTCAAAAGCAGTTTAATATTTCCCTTGATGAGGCTTTAGGCCTTGTTGGTTTTATGCGTAATACTGCAGGTAAGTCAGGCGTTAGCTTTTTACAGCAAATCTTCCCCGATTTATTACAGAAAAGCTTTGATTCAAAAGCAGAAGATGATGCGAACAGTCAGCTTCGCTATGCTTTGATCGGTGCTCTAGGTGTTGCTGATCCTGACTTTAGTTATATGTTGTCATTTGTGAAAGAGCAGTTTATTCAAGCTGGCTCGGCTAGCATGGGAGGTACTCAATATGCTGGTAGTGAATTAGCGCTTATTCCTGCTACCGATAGTGCTGAGATACCTGCGAAAGGTAAGTCTATGATTGTAATCAAGCAAGGCAATGCGAGTTTTGGTATTCGCCTGTTTGATAAACAAGGTAAATCTCTGGATTGGTCAGGTAATCTTGGCAATTTACCAATGCAGCTGGCCCAGCTAATCAAAGATGTATTTGATAATCATGCCGTCAGTGATAATTTAAAGCAGGCATTAATGAATAAGTTGATTGCTTATTTTGATAATACGCCTATCACGCTGGATGAGCAGGTACTCTCAGCGCTATACCGCTTTGCTAAATTGATTAATGTGCTCAATATTTCATTTTTCGACGCATTGATGCTCTTAGAAACTGCTCAGGGTAGTACTTTCGCAGGCCCTCAGCAACATGCCTTAGCATTCTGTGGCATTGTATCATCGGCTAGTGATGTGCATGCATGGCTAACACAACGTAATTGGTCACCCATGGCATTGAATTATTTACTCAATGGACAGTTTGGTGATCATTTTGGTGATCTTGACCAATCAACGTGTATGCAGCTACAAACCAGTATCAATAATGATGTTGCCCATTACTTGGTGAGTGATTCGGTTGCCTCCGTTGCCATAGAATACGCACTCAAAGTGATTACCGCAAGCACACCAACGGCTAAGATCGAGTATGGTAAGGAAGATCTCACGGGTGAGCAATTACGTGCCTGGCTAACTGAAATGCGAGTTATTAGTCAAAGCGTGTTATCAGGTGTTGTGTTGCGTATACCTGGCACTCAAGAGTTATTGGGTTTGTTTAATGGCAATAAGCTGGTCTTTACCGATGTGGATAAAAAAGCACTTAACTCAGCTGCATTATGCCTTGCGCAAAAAATTCGTGATATTTTGATCTATTGTCAGCAAAGGCAGCAATCCACAATGATTGCAACGTTGGTTAAGTTTTTCAAAGTTGATCAAGCATTTGTTGAGAGTTTTGCCGCATGGCCTGCTTATGTTTTGTCTTCAGTCAGTTTGGCTTATATCGTTGGGGAGGAAAGCAATGTTGATAGAAAGGCTGCTTATTTTAATGCGATTAACCGTTTCCAGAAACTCATCGGTGCTTTACAGTTAAAAGTTGCTGATATCGACCAATTATTGCAAAAATTCTCTGTTTTCAAATTAGGTGACTTTAGCGATATTAATCCGCTGTTGTCTTTTGCAGATATTAAAGAAATGGCCTTTATGCCTGCATTGCAAAAGCAATTTAACGACCAACAAGGCAATCTTTATCAGTATCAAAATCAACATGATAGCCAAGCACTCACTAATTTAGCCGCTTGGGCGGCAGATGATGTTGATGCTATATTGCAGCATTGGCAGTTAGATACTGTTTCTGTTCAGCAAGACGCTAAGGATAAAGTTTTCCCTGCATTATTTAAAAATGATGGCGCAACGTCTATCGCAGCCTATGGCCAATATATTGTTATGGGGTATGCGGACTATAATGAAATTGTAGTCTTGCAAAAGTCTGGTGATGAGTGGTTACCAACTATTTTGCGGGGAGCTGAAGGTGGTAGCCTGGGCGTCGCTGTGAGCATGCATAATGGTTTGGTTTTAGCCGTTGACGCGAATAATCAAACGACGCATGTTTATCAAAAGAGCAGTGACTCATGGGTAGAAACCAATACAATCAATCATGATAAAGCGCCAGGCTCAATTGCTGTTAATGCGCAGTATGTTGCTATTAGCGTTGATAGCAATATTGATATCTATCTATTGAGTGATATCAGTAAAGCTGCTTCAGCCGGTCAGATTGCCAAGTCGCAATCCATTGCGGCGAAAAACGGTGTCAAGCAAGTCTTCTTGGATCAAAGTGTGTTATCCAATTGTGGTTATAGCGATGATGATAGTGCTTATGTGGTTCATGACTTATTGACAGCCAAAGAAACAACACTGGAAATCAAAGGTAAGGCGAGTGGTTTGGCCGCACTGGGTGGTGAGGTGTTTATTAACCCGGGTGTTGCTGGATCTATTAAGCTGTCGTGTGCAAAAAGTCTATCGCTGCCAAAGTCCGCTAAGAGCTTTGATACATTAGCTGCAGCAGATATTAGCAGTACAACCATTAAGTATGCGGGTAAAAACATTCTTGATATGTCTTATCAGGACGGTGTGTTGTATTTGTTAACCAATGAGGAAGTGATTCGTATAGATATCTTGCTTTCCAAGCTGTTTGAAACACCTACATTTTCTCTAGTGGATAAACTAGGCCAGGTGTTTGCTTTGGCTAATCAAACAGGTGCGCCTGTGGCGCAAATATTAAATCTGTCTAAACTTATTAATGGCGGTACCTATTCTCAGTGGGAAGAGGCTGCACAAAAATTAGAGAATATTGCCAAAGCGAAGTATCAGGCCGAAGATTGGAGCGTGGTTGCTAAACCTGTGTTGACTAAGATACAGCAAGAAAAGCGTGATGTATTAGTCGATGCCCTATTATATAACTTTGCCAAAACACCAGGCTATCAACATATTACAAATCGTGAGCTATTGTCAGAATATTTGTTGATTGATGTTGATGTTACCTCTTTAGTAACAACCTCCTATGTGAAAGAGGCCATTAGTGCTTTGCAGTTGTATATTTATCGTTGCCAAATGAATATTGAAGATGGTACGCGTGTAAACAGTGACTTCCATGAGTATTGGCAGTGGTTGCGTAGCTATAGTGTTTGGGAAGCCAATCGAATGGTGTTTTTGTACCCTGAAAACTATTTAGAGCCTGATTTACGCAAAGAACGTACGCCATTGTTTGACGATTTCTCTGCTTTTCTCAAGCGTAACAAGGTGAGTGAAGAGCATATCAATACCGCCTACAAGCAGTATTTAGATGGTTTTTTAAGTTTAGCTAATCTGGAAATTGTTAATGTCCGCATACACAATAATAGTAATAGAGGTAATAAGGATGATGGTAAGCAGTTAGTCATTATTGGGCGTACAACAGAAAGTGATGGCTATAAATACTACTTTAGAATTGCAAACTTTAAGAAAAACGAACGACTCAAAGCAGATGTGCCAGATGATTGGGGGACGTGGCAGGAAATTGAAACCAAGATCCCAACCAAGTGGATAACACCTGTTAATGCTTTCGGTCGCTTGTATCTGTTTTGGGTAGAGTTGAAGCCTTACAGTGGAACTGATAAAGACAAGAAAGGCACCAGTACCGCTATATTAAAATGTTGCTTTTATAACTACCGTGGAAAATGGTCGATACAACAGACGTTGGTTGATGATATTAATGTTAAGGCCGCACCTGATTCTGCGGCAGACAGAGATAATAAGGTTTACCATACGCTAAATGTTGATAAT
This sequence comes from Gammaproteobacteria bacterium, assembly GCA_965230615.1. GTDB lineage: Bacteria > Pseudomonadota > Gammaproteobacteria > HTCC5015 > HTCC5015. The sequence goes on along the minus strand of OZ246012.1, from coordinate 1,931,114 downwards.
AGTGGTAATGTTATTACCTTCACTTACATTGATGAATCTTCCAAGCAGAAGCATACTTATCATTTAGATCCGCATATGAAAGTAAGTGCGGATAAAGTTGCAAGCTTATTAAAGCCGATAGTGACAATTCCAAACGATAAAACGAAATATGATGCTGGCAAAGGTTTTTTAGGTTTGCAGGGGGCATGTAAGACGACACAGAAAAAAGGCGTCGGCGTTACTTGTCCGGCGAATGATCATTTGACAATCACAGCCTGGGTTAAAACGCCCGCAGCGTTTAGTGGTACTGAGTCGTTATTGCAATTAGGTACTTTATCGAGTGGTATGCACTTTGGTATTGCTACCAGAGCAGAAAAGAATAAGCAGGCTCGCTTGCTGATTGATCAAAATAATTTGCAGCATTTCAGTGATTGTCAGTATCAATTATCGCCGAATACCTGGTATTACTTTGCGCTGCAGTTAACGCGTGATGCATCCAGGCTCACTGACACCGGTTGTATTTATTATCGCTTTACGAAGTTCGGTGTCATTGAAGGTAGTGTGAAGAATAATCAGCTGGTAGGGACTAAGCCGCAATATGTGCCTTGTCGGGGCGTAATCCAGCAAGCTTTCTTTCCCACAGTCAAAGGCGCATTTGCCGCCTTACCATCGGCAATTCGAAAGCAAGAGTTCAAAGCAATCGCAATGCGTATTAGACAGGACCAATACACCATTAGTTTTCGGACTGGTGAAGTGCATAATGTTCAAGTCTATAATACTTTGCTACCGACTCACGAAATGGCAAGTACTTCCGGTGCCAGCTTCTCGGATATTCCTGAAGTCCATGTCGGTAAAAAAGATATTCACTGCTGTTATGTGCCTAATTCTGATCAACGCATGATTTTGATGAAGTCTGGCAATACATCTTACCTGGTTGTTAATGATGCCAATATGCAGTATCAATATGTACATCGTTTAACGACTTCGGTGGCAACCCAGTTTGATAATATTTATTCGCAACATGTTGATGGTATAAGCAGCTTATTATCAACGGCTACGCAGAATACCTCAGAGGCAGCTTTTACCGCACTATTGCCTGATGCTAGCAAAATCCCAGAGCTATACTGGCCTGAAGACACCTTTGTTGACTTAGAAGGTGCAGATGGCATTTATTATTGGGAATTGTTTTTCTATGTGCCTTGGATGTTGGCCAGAAGCTACAGTAGTAATAATCAATATGAGTCGGCGAAAAAGTGGTTTGAGTATATCTTTAACCCATTGGTTAAAGCGCGGCCTTCTAAGGTAAGCTCGGTGGATGCCAATGATCATTTCTGGTCATTCGTGGGTATGAAAGTTGCCAATAACCCAACATTGCGGTTTGAGCATTTTGCCAATGCCAGCTTTGAGTTGATCGAAGAGATCTCTGACAATATTAACTTACAGCCAAGTTGGGATATGCATTTGCCGGCAGTTAAAAAATATCATGATGACCCTTTTGATCCACATGCGATTGCCCGTTTAAGGCCGATTGCTTATCAAAAAGCTATTTTTAAAGACTATGTTAATAATATGATCAATTGGGCAGATGATTTTTATCGGCAAAATACCCGTGAAACACTGGAAGAAGCGTATATGCTCTATACGGTGACCACTGATTTGCTTGGCAAAAAGCCACTGGATGTGGGTGAGAGCCCTGCGCCAACACCGCAAAGTCTTAAGCAGTTGGATACCGTCTCTGGCAGCACTTCAGAGTTTTTGTTGGGGATCGAAAATAGTTTATCGCATACCGGGCCGATTAATGTGCAGGCAGTTGATACGCCTAATAACCAGATCAGCTCATCGTACTTTGGTATACCGGAGAATAAGCAATTTATCGGTTTATGGGATACTGTTGATAACCGCTTATATAATTTGCGTCACCAGTTAACCATTGATGGGCAGCCAAATAGTTTGCCGTTATTTCAGCCACCCGCTAACCCCATGGCGTTGATTAGTGCAGCGGCATCCGGTAGTGCCGGTGCGCAAGGGTATACAACACCTCAGGTGGCAATTCCGGCCTATCGTTATAGTACGATAAGTAACAAGGCGCAGCAGTTTGTTAACTATGTCACCCGTTTTGGTTCGGAGTTGCAAGGTGCAATGCGCAGTAAGGATGCAGCGGTCATTACCAAGTTGCGTGCCACGCAACAGGTTGAAATAATGAAAATGATGGATGATATTAAGCGCTCCTCGATACAAATAGCGCAGGACCAATTGGATTCGGCCAAGTTATCATTGGCCAGTACAACGTATCGTCGTGACTACTACGACACATTATTACACGATGGTATAGGCAAAAAGTCTGGTGATGTTAATCGTTTTAAAGCTGCGTTAGGCTTGAAAGATACTGGTGTGGTGCTCACAGAGCTGGCGGCTGAATATATGGCAGGTAGTGCGGCACTGATGTTTGTGAAAATGGTGACTGGCCCGTTTAGTGGTTTGGTTTTTGGTATGGCCGATGGTGGCTCGGATGAAGCTGCGGCTATTGATGGTGCCAGTCATGCCATGGGGCAAACCGGTTTTGCTGCACAAACACAAGCAGGTGTCTTGGAGCAAATGGCAGGTCAATTAGAGCAAGCGCAAAATTACTATCTCACCAAGAAAGAAGCAGAGGACCAAATCGGAGAAATTAATAAGCGCATTAATATTGCTAAAGAACGCTTAGCGTCGGCACAAAAGCAATATGAGATCTATCAAACTCAATTGACACAAGAGCAGCAAGTGCAAAAATTCTATGAGGATAACTTTTTAGATGAGCAGTTATATGCATGGATGATTCAACAATTAACGATGCTCTATAAGCAGGCTTATGGCATGGCGCATCAGTTAGCACTTGAGTGCCAACGTTGCTGGCAGTATGAAATCGGTGATGATAAAACCAACTTTATTGGTGGTGCTTATTGGCAAGATGCATACCGAGGCTTTTTGGCCGGTGAAAGCTTGCAGGCAGATTTGTTGCGTATGGACAAAGCCTATCTAGATCGCAATGAAAGAAGCCTGGAGATTGTGAAGTATGTATCTTTAGCTGAAACCGACCCAATGGCGTTCCTAACACTGGTGCAAACAGGTAGTTGTCATATCAATTTAAATGAAAAGCTATTTAATGCGGACTACCCAGGCCATTATATGCGCCGAATTAAAAGTGTGAGCTTTTCTTTAGGTCTGCAAAGTCAATCAAGACCGAGCAGTGTAAATGCAACCTTGACCCAAGTTGGCAATAAAGTTGTGCTGGAACCGAATGTGGATGTAGTGAACTATCTGCAAACCGGTAAGACCAGCAAAGGTGAGTCGGAGTTGGATGCGTTAACTGCGGAGAAGTTGCGAGTGGATATTTGTAATAATCAACATATCGCGACTTCATCGGCAAATAATGATGCAGGCTTATTTAATGTTAGCTTTGATTATGATCAGCGTTACTTACCGTTTGAGGGTACTGGGGCGATTTCAGATTGGCACTTGGAGATGGGTTTGAATGAAAATCCGAAGTTATGCGCCAGTTTGGGAGAGGCGCTATCTATCACCGCTTTTATTAGCAACTTAACTGTCGCACAGCTGATCGACTTTGTGAAAGACTTGCAAAGCAATGCGCAGATGGCAGGCGCATTTCATAAAGAGGTGATGGCTCGTTTAAACAGTAATATCAGCATGCCGGATCTAGGCGCATTTGTAACAGCTATGATGGCTGATAAGGCTTTGCATACCTGGTTCAATAATTTAGGTAACAAAAACCTCACCGTGATTGAGCAAGCTCTCGGTAAATCTGACCAGAAAACCATTGCCGGTAAACTCAAAGCCTATCTGCAAACAGCCAAAGTGCCCGATGACATGCAGGATAGCCCACTATCAGCAACGACAGTGTTAAATATCACCGATGTGACGCTGAAGGTCAGCTATACCGCGAAAAGTGGTGGGGCAGACTTTAAGCAAAAAGTGCAGGCTTTGTAAGTAAGTACCGGGCGGCTGGCACAAAGGCATACAATCGTTATTTCTGATGTATGCCTTTGTTGCCAGCCTTTTCATTAATAGTGGCTTTATGAGGCTTTTACAGGCTGTCAAAGGTGCTGATTTATGCACTTTTGTTGTTTTTTGAAAGTGTTTTAACACAGTATTTTGCGACTCAATAAACCGCGCGCTATTGTTCGCTAAATTGTCATTCGAGTGTGCTACTATTGCGCCTTTAGTGTGTTGTGTGTTTAGGTAACAGGTGATGGTGGCGCTGGAAGACGTTGAATCTTATTTGTATGAGCATATCCCTATTACGCAGGCGATCGGGATTAAAGTGCAGGCTTATGATGGTGATATGGTAAAACTTTATGCACCACTGGAGCCGAACCTTAACCATCGCGATACTGCTTTTGGTGGCAGCTTATCAACCTTGGGCATTTTATCAGGTTGGACCTTATTGCATTTAAAAATGCGTGAGTTTGATATGCCAGCTCGGCTAGTGATTCAGAAAAGCCAAACCAGTTTTATTCGTCCTGTTGAAAGTGATTTTGTCACCACATGTCACTTGCCTGTATTAGGACAGTGGGAGCGCTTTAGCAAAATTTTTGCCAAAAAGGGTAAAAGCCGCTTGTCCCTTACGGCTGATATCTTAGTTGATGACCGCATTGCCGCGACACACTATGGTGAGTATGTGGCGATAAGAACAGCTTAAAGCGTAGTCCCGAGCCCACACAACAGTGGTGCTGTCCTTTTCTCTCATATATGCATGCAAGTGGACGCTAATGGCATTTTTTGTCAAGTGTTTACTGTCCCGCATGGCTGGCAGTTGAGATAAATGACTAAATGAGCAGTCATTAGCCAGCTGATAACCGCTTTTGTAATAAAATTTCTATGTGCTTGAAAAGTAAATGCAAAGTCTATAGACTTGCGGCCTTCCTGATGCGGGGTGGAGCAGTCTGGCAGCTCGTCGGGCTCATAACCCGAAGGTCGCAGGTTCAAATCCTGCCCCCGCTACCAAATTTGTATCATTTATTGAAAGCTATGCTGCTCAAACACTTCGGGTTATGAGCCCGACGAAATCGTCGGTCTCGGCTGTTCACTAAAACGGCGAAGGTCACAGGTCCAAATCCTGCTGCCGCTACCAAATTTGTATCATTTATTGAAAGCTATGCTGCTCAAACACTTCGGGTTATGAGCCCGACGAAATCGTCGGTCTCGGCTGTTCACTAATAAGGACGAAGCTAAAGCTGTGTTTTAACCGTTTCCGACAGAAGGCCTCATTCGCGCATCCCTGCGCTTGATAAGGTGAATGTTTTGTTTTAACCGTTCCCGACGGAAAGCCTCATTCGCGCATCCCTGCGTTTGATAAGGTAAATGTTTTGTTTTAACCGTTCCCAACGGAAAGCCTCATTCGCGCATCCCTGCGCTTGATAAGGTGAATGTTTTGTTTTAACCGTTCCCGACGGAAAGCCTCATTCGCGCATCCCTGCGCTTGATAAGGTGAATGTTTTGTTTTAACCGTTCCCGACGGAAAGCCTCATTCGCGCATCCCTGCGCTTGATAAGGTAAATGTTTTGTTTTAACCGTTCCCGACGGAAAGCCTCATTCGCGCATCCCTGCGCTTGATAAGGTAAATGTTTTGTTTTAACCGTTCCCGACGGAAAGCCTCATTCGCGCATCCCTGCGCTTGATAAGGTGAATGTTTTGTTTTAACCGTTCCCAACGGAAAGCCTCATTCGCGCATCCCTGCGCTTGATAAGGTGAATGTTTTGTTTTAACCGTTCCCAACGGAAAGCCTCATTCGCGCATCCCTGCGCTTGATAAGGTGAATGTTTTGTTTTAACCGTTCCCAACGGAAAGCCTCATTCGCGCATCCCTGCGCTTGATAAGGTGAATGTTTTGTTTTAACCGTTCCCAACGGAAAGCCTCATTCGCGCATCCCTGCGCTCACCCCGCTACCAAATTTGTAGCATTTATTGAAAGCTATGCTGCTCAAACACTTCGGGTTATGAGCCCGACGAAGTCGTCGGTCTCGGCTGTTCACTAAAACGGCGAAGGTCGCAGGTTCAAATCCTGCTGCCGCTACCAGCTCTTTGTGGTAAAAAGCTTCGTGTAGTTATTCCTGACAGAAAATCTTATTCGCGCATTCTAAGCTTAATCAGGTAAAGCTGTATTTTAACCGTTCCCGACGCAAAGCTTCATTCGTGCATACTTGCTCTGTTAGTCGTAATCAGCTTATCCAAAACAGTAACAGTGTTTAACATGGCTTCAAGGTGTACAGTCTAGCTTCTTGTTTTTTCTTGAGCCTCTTTTCTTGCGGTTATATCGCAAATCGTGACCACGCATATCCGCTCTCCATTTATATTTATCTCATTGATATCCGCCTTCATGGCAGTATTGAGCCATCTTTGCGTTGCGCCGAAGCTTTACACGCTATGTTAATGGCTGTTTTCTCGTTGGTATCACGTTAGTTTTTCAAATACCCATCATATGCCCAATGATAGGCCTTAGGCATGGGCACGTTGAGTAATGATTTCCGTTGGCGTATAGCCAAAGCGGCGAGCAGCCGCAGGGTTAAAAATGGTGTCTTTGTTGTTTCTGATGGTGGGGCCGTCTAGGTATTGAGAGCAGCTTCAAGGTAGTGAGCAAGGCTATCGAGAGTAGCTGGCTTTGTGGTGGCTCCCGATTAACTGATCTGTGGTGGCCGATTTGGCCCACTATAAGCATAATGCGCAAAATCCTGCTGTTATCGTGGCGGCAGCCTTTGAATTTTCTGTCAACTTTATATATAATGCGCCTGCCTTTTTGCGGGAACCGATTGTTTTTGATCGGTTTTTTTTATGGGATGCGGGCAATAGCGGCTTTCTGCTATTTTTCAGGCGATATTTACCCTGAAATATAAATGCCAGCACACTACGCAACCAAATAAAAATAACAAAGGGTCCGTATGGACCCTTTGTGGTTTTTGAGGATAAGCGAAACCCTATTGGCACCGGTTGAGGGTGCTGTGTTGGATTAGTCATAGAGCGAAGAGAGAAAATGATTTATTTTTCTTGAGTTATTAGTCGCTTGAAGCGGCTCTTGGGCAAGCATCGGCTTGCTATGCCTGTTTTTGTGCAAACAAGGCATGTTAAGAGTGGGCTATGGCTGTTATGGGTTATATGCAAGAAGGGCTTTATTGAGCCCTTTTTTTATGCCCTCAAAATATATGTATTAAACATAGTATTGTTGTTATTGACGATAAACAGGTGGTAGCAAGCGTTGCAGCATAGCGCATATAGAGAATGGTCCCTGATTGAGCCCGTGATAGAGCAAATGGGTTATGAGTTAGTGGGTACCGAGCGTATCAGAAATGGTAAGCACTTGATTTTACGGATATATATCGACAAGCCTGAAGGCATCACAGTAGATGACTGTGCGGCTGTGAGTCATCAGGTCAGTGGTGTACTGGATGTAGAGGACCCTATTGAAGCGGCCTATGACCTAGAAGTATCGTCGCCCGGCTTAGATCGCCCGATATTCAGGGCTGAAGACTTTGCCCGCTTTGCGGGTGAGCGGGCCAAAATCAAGCTGTCAGTGCCATTGGCACGGCGGCGTAATTTTACCGGGACCTTGCTCGGTATGCAGGATGGCAAGGTCAGTGTGCAGGTAGACCAGGAGGTTTTTGAGTTGGAATACCAGCATATCGAAAAAGCCAAACTGGCACCCCAGTTTGATTGAGGTTTGACTGAGTCATGTGTTTTGCGGCCCACAGAAGGATTTAGGGCTTACAATAAATGCCAATAAGTAAGATGAGTATTGTTTGGAGCGTAGAATGAACAAAGAAATATTGTTGGTTGTTGATGCGGTCTCGAATGAGAAAGATGTTGATAAAGAAGTGATCTTTGATGCTATTGAGACAGCATTAGCCACGGCGACTAAGAAACGACATACACAGGATATTGAAGTGCGAGTGTCGATTAATCGTGAAGACGGTGATTATGATACCTATCGCCGTTGGGAAGTCCTGCCTGAAGGTGAAGAGCTTGAGTTTCCAGACCGACAATATACCTTATCGGGTGCCAGGGAGCTGGAGCCGGATATCGAGTCTGGTGATTATATTGAAGAGTCCATTGAGTCTGTCGCGTTTGGCCGCATCGCCGCGCAAACGGCCAAACAGGTAATTGTACAAAAAGTCCGCGAAGCTGAAAGAATGCGAGTGGTTGATGCGTTTAAAGACCAGGTAGGTACTTTGGTTATGGGTGTTGTTAAACGGGTTGAGCGCGGTAAAGTCTTTTTAGATCTGGGCGGTAATGCCGAGGCCTGTGTCGAAAAAGACGAAATGATTCCACGCGAAGCGGTACGTCCTGGTGACCGCCTGCGCGGCTACTTGCGTGATGTCCGTGCTGAAATGCGTGGCCCACAGTTGTTTGTCAGCCGAACCTGTCCTGAATTTTTAGTGGAGCTGTTCAAAATTGAAGTGCCGGAAGTTGGCCAGGATCTCATTGAAATTTTAGGTGCAGCGCGTGACCCGGGTTTACGGGCCAAGATTGCGGTTAAATCCAATGACCCACGTTTGGATCCAGTAGGTGCTTGTGTCGGTATGCGAGGTTCACGGGTGCAGTCAGTATCGAATGAGCTGGCGGGCGAGAGGATTGATATTATTCTTTGGGATGATAATCCGGCGCAATATGTCATCAATGCCATGTCGCCTGCTGAAGTACTGTCTATTGTGGTTGATGAAGAGTCCAACAGTATGGATCTGGCCGTCTCTGAAGATAAATTATCTCAGGCCATTGGACGTGGTGGACAGAATGTACGCCTGGCCAGTGAGTTGACCGGCTGGACGTTGAACGTGATGGATGAGAAGCAGGCTGAAGAGAAAAGCGAAGGTGAAGCGCGCGAATTGCAGAAACTCTTTATGGAACAACTCGATGTTGATGAAGAACTCTCCGCGATTTTAGTGCAAGAAGGTTTTTCCAGTATCGAAGAAGTCGCCTATGTGCCCGCACAAGAATTATTGGAAGTTGATGAGTTTGATGAAAACATTGTTGAAGAGTTACGTAATCGTGCCCGTGACTCCTTATTAACGAAAGCTATTGCGACTGAGGAAAGCTTAGGCGATGCCAAGCCAACTCAAGAGTTGTTAGACCTGGAAGGTATGGACGATACCCTGGCATTTACTTTAGCAGGGCGGGAAGTTGTCACACTGGATGACTTGGCAGAATTAGCTGTTGATGAGTTGATGGATATAGACGGTATGACTGAAGAGCGTGCGGGAGCTTTGATTATGAAGGCTCGCGAACATTGGTTCACCGAGGAAGCTGGCCTTGCAGAGGCTAGCGAGTAAGCAAAGAGGGGAAGCATTGTGTCAGAGGTAACAGTCAAACAACTAGCAGAGCAGGTTGGAACACCGGTAGACCGCTTGCTGCAGCAACTAACTGAGGCCGGATTACCAAAGAGTACTGCAGAAGATAATGTCTCCAATGACGAAAAAATGCAGCTCCTCGAATTTTTACAACGTAGCCATGGCAAGCCGGCTAGCTCGGGTGATGCTGGGCGCATTACGCTCAAGCGTAAGAGTGTCAGTGAATTAAAACTGCCTGGTAGTGCCAGCGGTGGTAGAACATCGCCTCGTGGTGCGGCTGCTAATAAGACAGTCAGTGTCGAAGTTCGTAAAAAACGTACTTATATAAAGCGTAGCGTCGTCGTTGAAGAGGAAGAGCGTAAACGTGCTGAAATAGAAGCCGAGAATGCGCGACGTGAGGCTGAACTGAAAGCAGAAGAAGAAAAGCGCTTAGCCGAAGAGGAAGCCAAGCGTAGGGCTGAGGAAGAAAAGCTCAAAGCCGAAGAAGAAGCCAAACGCAAAGCAGAAGAAGAAGCCAAACGCAAAGCTGAGGAAGAAGAAGCCAAGCGTAAAGCGGAAGAAGAAGCTGTTTTGGCCCAAGCCAGAGCCGCCGAGGAAGAAAAGCAGCAGAAACAACAAGTAGCTGCGCCAGCTCCGGCGAAGCAAGACAAAAAAGGTAAAAAAGCCAAAGGTGCTCCAGCAAATAATGGCAGCAAAGGTCGCTATGGGCGTGCTGAGCTGCATGTCGATGCGGGTAAGGGACGTAAGAAAAAATCCCGTTCAGGTCCTGCAATGGCTGCAGGTGGTGACCGTAAGCATGGCTTTGAGAAACCAACAGCGCCGGTTGTGCGTGAAGTCAAAGTTTCTGAAAGTAATACCGTGGGTGAACTTGCCCAACAAATGGCGATTAAGGCCGGCGATCTTATTAAAGCACTGATGGGTATGGGCGTTATGGCAACCATTAACCAGGTGCTGGATCAGGATACTGCCACACTTGTGATCGAAGAGTTAGGGCATACAGCCGTATTTGCTAATGAAGATGGACAAGATGCGGGCTTGGAAGTTGAAATTCAGTATGAGAGTGAGCCGGTTGCACGGCCACCGATAGTGACCATTATGGGTCATGTTGATCATGGTAAAACCTCATTGCTCGACTATATTCGCCGAACCAAAGTGACCGCTGGTGAAGCGGGCGGTATTACCCAGCATATTGGTGCCTATCATGTCGAGACCGATAAAGGCGTGATTAGCTTTCTTGATACACCAGGCCATGCCGCGTTTACAGCCATGCGCGCACGTGGCGCGCAGGTGACTGATATTGTGATTCTTGTGGTTGCTGCCGATGATGGTGTGATGCCACAGACAGTAGAAGCGATTCAACATGCCAAAGCAGCTGGCGTGCCAATCATTGTTGCGGTCAATAAAATTGATAAGCCTGAAGCTGACCCTGATCGTGTCAAGCAGGAGTTAACCAAGCACGAAGTGATTCCAGAAGACTGGGGTGGTGATGTGATCTTCTCGCATGTCTCAGCCTTAACAGGTGAAGGGGTTGATGATCTGCTGGATAATATCTCATTGCAAGCCGAAGTGATGGAACTGCAAGCCGCTGATAAAGGCCCTGCTACCGGTGTGATCATCGAGTCCAGTCTGGATAAAGGGCGTGGTCCGGTTGCGACAGTACTGGTACAAGCGGGTGAGTTGCACCAGGGCGATATGATTTTAAGTGGTAAAGAGTTTGGTCGTGTGCGTGCTATGTTCGATGAAGCTGGCAAGCCTGTGAAACAGGCTGGGCCATCGATCCCGGTTGTTGTACTGGGTTTGTCAGGTGCACCTAATGCCGGTGATGATGTAGTCGCTGCTGTTGATGAGCGTAAAGCCCGCGAGATTGCTGAGAAACGTCAGCAAAAATTCCGAGACCAGAAGCTGGCGAGTCAGCAAGCGGCGAAAATGGAAGATATGTTTTCGCAGATGCAAGCAGGCGAAGTGGGAACGGTTGCACTGATGATTAAGGCTGATGTGCAAGGCAGCGCGGAAGCTTTGAGTGAATCACTGCTTAAGTTGTCTACTGAAGAAGCCAAAGTTAATGTTATCTCATCGGGAGTGGGTGGTATTACCGAGACCGATGTTAATCTGGCGATAGCCTCCAAAGCGAAAATTATTGGCTTTAATGTGCGGGCTGATGCTTCGGCGCGCCGACAAATTTCTGAAGATGAAATTAACGTCAAATATTATAGTGTGATTTATGATGTCATTGATGATGTTAAGAAACTGCTCTCTGGCCTATTAGAACCGGAAATTCGTGAACAGTTTATTGGGCTGGCCGAAGTTAAAGATGTCTTTAAGTCATCACAACTAGGTGCGGTTGCAGGTTGCCTGGTCACAGAAGGTGTGGTTAAACGCGATCAGCCGATTCGTGTATTGCGTGATAATGTGGTGATCTACGAAGGCGAACTCGAGTCATTACGCCGCTTTAAAGATGATGTGAAAGAGGTTAAGTCAGGTACCGAGTGCGGTATTGCGGTGAAAAACTATAATGACGTTAAATCGGGTGACCAGATTGAAGTTTATGAGCGTATCGAAGTGCAGCGGACTTTGTAAGCGGTGTTGTTACAGTTAGACGGTTGTAAGTAGAGATGCCAAAAGATTACCCTCGTCATCAGCGTGTTGGTGACCAAATACAACGTGAGTTGGCTACATTAATTAGAACGGAAGTCAAAGATCCGCGCTTGGCCCCCATGTTGACGGTGGCTGAAGTGCGGGTATCGCCCGATTTAGGTCAGGCTAAGATATTTATTTCTGTACTCAACGGTGATGGTGCAGCATCTGTGCAAGTGCTCAATCAAGCCAGCGGTTTTTTACGCAGACAGTTGGGTCGCCTATTGCATATGCGGCATATTCCTCAGCTTAGCTTTGTCTATGACACCAGTACCGAGCAGGCTATGCAGATGGACTCCTTAATAAATGCAGCTGTCGCCAGTGATCAGGCAGCGCGTTCTGAGCAACAACAGCATGATGACAGTGAGACTGGCATTGATGATGCCCCCAGTGATGCCCCCAGTGTGGCTACACCACCACCGGGAGAGCAGGAGTCTTAGCGTATGGCGCGCAAGCGTAGACGTGGCCGACCGGTTAATGGCATCTTACTGCTCAATAAACCGCTTGGGCTTAGTTCAAATACGGCTCTGCAACGCGCGAAGTGGCTCTATGGCGCGGCTAAAGCGGGGCATACGGGCAATTTAGACCCCCTGGCCACCGGCATGCTGCCTTTGTGCTTTGGGGAGGCCACAAAAATTTCAGCGTTCTTATTAGACTCTGATAAGCGCTATCAGGCCAGTTGTCGCCTGGGTGTTACGACCAGTACCGGTGATGGTGAAGGTGAGGTCCTGACTGAGCAGACACCACCGGCTTTGCAGGCAGCGGATTTAAAGGCGCTGCTGGCAGAACGTTTTGTGGGTGAGCAGGAGCAAGTACCGCCGATGTATTCAGCACTGAAACACAATGGCCAACCTTTATATAAGTTGGCTCGGCGTGGTCAGGTGGTTGAGCGTGCGCCCCGCAAAATCACTATCCATGCTTTGCGCTTGCTCAGCTATACTGAGAATACCTTGGAGATTGAGGTGCATTGCTCCAAAGGGACTTATATTCGCACGCTGATTGAAGATATTGGGGCGGCCTTGGGTTGTGGGGCGTATATGACGGCCTTGCACCGGACGGCGGCGGCACCTTTTGGCATGGCTTTGCAGGGTGAGGCGGCAGCGATGCTAAGCCTGGACGAGTTGGAGCAGCTGGCAGCAGCGGGTCCGGCAGCCCTGGATGCAAAACTGTTAAAGCCCGAGACAGCCTTGCATGATTGGCCCAAACTGATATTGAGTGCTGAGCTGTCAGGTCATATTCAGCGTGGACAGTCAGTTGCTGTGGCAAATGCCCCCAGTAGCGGCCTATTTCGCTTATATGCTGATATGGATGAAGGGCAGCGCTTTATCGGAATTGGTCAAATGCTGGATGATGGCCGGGTTGGGCCTAAACGTCTGATTTTTTATTAAAAAATACCCACCCTAGAGTGTTTTTTTCCTGTACATTCACTGCTAGAATGTGCGCCCCTGAAAAGAAGGTAAATTATCTGGAGTTTTATTAAATGTCCCTAAGTACAGCTGAAAAAGGACAGATTGTTGGCGAATATGGTCGTTCTTCTGGAGATACTGGTTCTCCGGAGGTACAGGTCGCGTTATTAACGACAAATATCAATAACTTATCTGCGCATTTTGAAAATCACAAAAAAGACCACCATTCGCGTCTAGGCTTGTTAAAAATGGTGAATCAGCGTCGGAAACTGTTAGATTATCTTAAGCGTAAGGATCAGGCCCGTTATCAAAGTCTGATTGAACGTCTTGGTTTACGTCGTTAAGTCCTGCCCACAACTAACCTATCGCCGCGAAGCGGAAGGAAATCTTTGGTGAATAAGATTACAAAGACGTTCCAGTACGGTGCTCATACCGTAACGCTGGAAACTGGTGCTGTTGCTCGTCAAACTGACGGCGCAGTCATTGTGAATATGGCAGATACCACAGTATTGGTAACTGTCGTTGGTCAAAAAGAGGCAGTTGAAGGTCGGGGCTTTTTCCCGTTAACCGTCAACTATCAGGAGAAGACCTACGCTGCTGGTAAAATCCCAGGGGGTTTTTTCAAGCGTGAAGGCCGTCCTTCCGAGAAAGAAACCCTGACTTGCCGCTTGATTGATAGACCACTGCGTCCACTCTTCCCCAAAGGTTTTACGAATGAGGTGCAGGTTATCGCCACAGTCGTTTCACTGAATAATGAAGTGGATCCTGATATCCCGTCACTGATTGGTGCCTCAGCTGCATTAGCCATTTCTGGCCTGCCATTTAATGGCCCAATTGGTGCAGCCCGTGTGGGTTATATTGATGGTCAATATGTGCTCAATCCAGAGCTAAGCCAGCTAGAGCGTTCCGACCTGGACTTGGTTGTCGCAGGTACCGAGAATGCAGTACTCATGGTTGAGTCCGAAGCGAATGAGCTACCTGAAGATGTAATGCTAGGCTCAGTGATTTTTGGCCATGAGCATATGCAAGCGCCAATCCAGGCGATCAAAGAGTTGGCTGCAGAAGCGGCTAAGCCAGCTTGGGATTGGCAACCACCCGCGACAGATGAGGCGCTCAAAGCTGCAGTGGCCAGTGCCTGTGAAACTGATTTGGGTGCTGCTTATCAGGTTGCTGACAAAGTTGCCCGTCAGCAGCGTATTGGTGAAGTTCGTGATGCCTTAGTTGAGCAGTTAGCCACAGACGAGTCTGAGTGGGAAGCTGATGATGTTAAAGGTGCTTTTTCTCAGTTAGAGAAAACCATTGTACGTGGCCGCGTGATTCGTGGTGAGCCTCGTATCGATGGTCGCGACAATAAGACGGTCCGTCATATTGATGTCAAAGTTGGCGTACTGCCGCGTGCACATGGCTCAGCGATTTTCACCCGCGGTGAAACCCAGGCCTTGGTTGCCACGACTTTGGGTACCACCCGCGATGCACAAATTATCGATGCATTAGAAGGTGAGCGTAAAGACAGCTTTATGCTGCATTATAATTTTCCACCATATTGTGTGGGTGAAACCGGCATGGTTGGTTCACCTAAGCGTCGTGAAATTGGCCACGGTAAATTAGCCAAACGTGGCGTACAGTCAATGCTGCCAACGGAAGAAGAGTTTCCTTATGTGATACGGGTTGTATCCGAAATCACCGAGTCTAACGGCTCAAGCTCGATGGCCTCTGTTTGTGGTAGTAGCTTGTCAATGATGGATGCTGGTGTGCCATTGAAACAGCCAGTAGCCGGTATTGCGATGGGGCTGGTGAAAGAAGATGATCGCTTTGCTATTTTAAGCGATATCCTGGGTGATGAGGATCACCTGGGCGATATGGATTTCAAAGTTGCTGGCACTATCAATGGTGTGAATGCTTTGCAAATGGATATTAAGATTGACGGCATTACCAAAGAAATTATGGAAATTGCACTATCGCAAGCTCGAGAAGGTCGCTTACATATTCTGGAAAAAATGAACGAGGTGATTTCGTCACCCCGTACTGAAATGTCAGAGTATGCGCCGCGCTTTATTACTCTACGGATTAACCCAGATAAGATTCGTGATGTTATTGGCAAGGGTGGTGCGACGATTCGTTCAATTACAGAGCAAACCGGTGCCACGATTGATATCGAAGACGATGGTCTGATAAAAATTGCTTCGGTTGATAAGCAGGCTGGTGAAGCTGCCAAAAATATTATCGATGAGCTCACCGCCGATGTGGAAGTAGGCAAGATTTACAATGGCACCGTGGCGAAAATCATGGATTTCGGTGCTTTTGTCACTATTTTGCCGGGCCGTGATGGTTTGGTACATATCTCACAAATCAGCGAGGAACGGGTCAACAATGTCAGTGACAAGCTGGCCGAAGGCGACCAGGTACAAGTCAAAGTGCTTGAGATTGACAAGCAGGGTCGCGTGAAGTTGAGCATGAAAGCTGTGACGGCTGAAGAGGCGGAAGCCACCGCATAATTTCAGCCTATTGTTAGTATTTAAACCGGCCAGCTATATGCCTATAGCTGGCCGGTTTTTTTATGGATAAGGGGTAAGATCCAGTTAGGTAGTTATCGCGTATAGATTACTAAGACAGCATTGTGTGGCCAGATACAGCACAAACCTATGCCTGTCATTAGCTTGGAATAAGCCTGGCTGATAATGGAGTAAAGTTTGATATGGTTCAGATAAATTGCCAATTACCGCTAATTAAGCCGCTAGAAACTGTGCCAATAAAGGCAATCGGTTGTATCATAACGGATCTTAATCAAGTTAAGCTAGGTTCAGCAATAGTGGTGGAAGAACTTAATCAACTACTCTCACGTTGTGCACAACGTGATGAGAAAGCACTCGAGGAGCTATACAGCCGGGTGTCGTCCAAATTATATGCGCTGGCCATGAGCGTGGTGAAGCGCAATGAGTGGGCAGATGAAGTGCTGCAAGATGCATTTGTCAAAGTGTGGATGAATGCGGACAGGTTCCAACCAGACAAAAGTGGTGCTATGACCTGGATGAGCACTATTGTACGTAATCGAGCGGTCGATAAGCTGCGGGAAGTACAGCGTAACCCACTATTGCAGGAAAATATGCTGCATGATGTTACTGAAATGCCGCTCTTAAGTGAAGATATGGATCCTGGGCGTTTTGCGTTAATGAGCCAGGATATGCAGTCTTTAATAGGCTGTTTAGGGACATTAGAAGCTGAGCAAAAACGTGCCATTCTAATGTCTTATTACCATGGTTATAGCCATCAGGAACTCTCTAACAAACTCACCACACCTTTAGGTACTGTGAAAGGCTGGATACGACGAGGTTTAGAGAAATTACGCATGTGTTTGGAAAACTGAGTATACAGACCCTATGAATTACAGCGATACAAAACTGCAATCTTTATTATCTGCTGAGTATGTCTTGGGTAGTTTGCAAGGATTGGCGCGTAAACGCTTTGAAAGGTTATTAACTACTGAGCCAGGTTTGCAAGAAGCCGTAGAGTATTGGCAGCGGCGTCTAAACCCCTTGGGGGAAACCGTCGAACCGCTTGAGCCACCACACCATATCTGGCAGCAGATACAGCAACGTATTCAGCCACCAGCCGCTCCGGTAGCGGCTGAAGCTGAGTCGTCCATGACGAAAATAGCCAATGCCTGGTGGGACAGCTTAGAGTTCTGGCGAGGCTTTGGGGTTGCCACGGCGATGATGATAGTGGGATTGTTTGTAGCTTTTAATACCCAGACATCGTTTAACAAGCAACCTGAATATTTGGCAATATTGCAAAACCAACAGGCGCAGCCAATGTTTGTGGCCAGCTTGATTCAGGGAGGCAAGGCCCTGGAGGTAAGCATGCTCGCTGAAATGAATATGCAGTCGCACGAGGTTATGCAGATCTGGTGTGTCCCTAAAGACGGTGGTGTCCCGGTTTCAGTAGGTTTGCTTGAGTCAGGTCGAACCCATTTTGAGCTATCGCTTGATCAATTACAGGGCTTGCATGATGCTGAAGAGTTACTTATTAGCTTAGAGCCAGTCGGTGGCTCCACAGAGCAAGGACCGAGTGGCCCGGTAATGTACCGTGGCCCGACGATGATATAAATTGGCATAAATGAATAAGGCAAAACAGCAGGTTTTGCCTTATTTGTGCCGGTTTCTGCCCCCCATTTATGCGCCCAATTATACCAAAGCGCTCCCGTTAGTACTCTAACCTTATTTTATTAGTCCACAGCTCGCAAAAACTGCATCCAGTCGCCGTCTTGTACACGTAGTATTCCTATAAGCTAGCAGGAGAGCCTAATGATATACGATGATATATGGTTGAATTGCATGCTATAGCCGCTTTGCCTGACAGTGACGCGGCCAGATACAAAAAAGTCAGTAAATAACAGATGTTTATTATGCTAGAGCGCCTTAAAATAACCTGTTATAACGGCTGGCTACTAAGGTTTATGACAAGGTATCAACAAGAGACAGCAGCCTGGAAACAGGAGCTGCTCCACTTAATACAAAAAGTACAGCAAGGTGATGAAGCTGGTTTGTCGCAGCTTTATGATAAGACTGTGAGTAAAGTGTACTCGCTGGCCTATCGTATTGTACAAAATGCGCAAGATGCTGAGGAAGTGACTTGCGATGTTTACACTCAGGTATGGAAAAGTGCAGGCCGTTATGACCTCGCTAGAGGTGAGGTGATGGCATGGTTAATGGTCATATGCCGTTCGCGCGCTTTGGACTGTTTACGTCGCCAAGGACAGCCTGTAGTGGATACCTCGACTGATTTGGCAGATACGACAGCATCAGCTGATCGCTTGCCCGATGACCTGTTAGTCGCCTTACAAGAAGGCTTTGCCGTCACAGCGGCGCTGGCATCGCTAAGTGAAATGCAACGGCAAGTGATACAGCTGGCCTACTTTCGTGACCTGAGTCATTCAGAAATCGCTGAACACTTAAGCATACCTTTAGGCACAGTAAAATCGCATGTGCGGCGTGCTTTGCAAGTCTTAAACAAGCAATTAGCATTTGAGTAGGTGCCTATGTCTGACAGTAAAGCCAACAATACCGAGCCAGTGTTAGATGAAGCTATGCAAAACGCTTTAGCGGAAGCTTTAAAGCCAATACCTTTGGCCAGTGATCGACAAGCAGCAATCAAGTCAGCACTCATGGCGCGCATCAAAGATTCACCGGCAGCAGCTTTATCGGTACCCGCACCTGCGGGCAGCTACACTGTGCGGGCGAATGAGGGTGAGTGGTTGCCATTGACTGACTTAATTGAGCGCAAGGTAGTATACCGGGATCTTGCCAGTGGTATTGAAACAGCGCTCTGGCGGGTACAGCCCAAAGCACAAATACCCATGCATCGACATACAGAGGTTGAGGAGTGTTTGGTGTTACAAGGTGAGGTCATGTTTGGTGAGCATATATTGCAAGCAGGGGACTTCCATGTTGCAACAGTGGGCTGTGAACATCCGGATGCATGCTCTGTGCAAGGGGCGTTGTTATTGATTCGAGGTCCGATACCGGCTGATGCAAACGCGACTGATAGCGAATAAATGTCGACTATTTAACATAAACATGACTTAATTGCCTCCGTTAAGCTGGCGCTTGCGTATCCAGGGATAAATACGAATTTAAAGGAGTAGCTATGCGCTATCTGAATACCTTGTTATTACTGGTCAGTTTTACGTTGTCCCTACCAGCTGCTCAAGCTCAAGCAAAACAAATTGAAAAACAAGCACAGCCACTGGGTGTTGTCGAGGGCTTGCAGATGCCTGTATGGGTGCAGCGTGGTAAACAACAGCAAGCGCTAAGACACGATACTGTATTACATAGCGGTGATCGCATTTTGACTGGGGGGACCGGCAAAGTCTTGTTAAGACTAGCTGAAGGTAGTCATATTAAGCTGGGCGTGAATAGTGAATTTGCCATTGGTAATGCACGTCAGCGGACCGTATTTCAGGGCGTTTTTAATGTATTAAAAGGCGCTTTTCGTTTTACGACAACGTTATTAGGGAAGCAGAAAAAGCGCGATATTCGTATTCGGGTCGGGACAGCCACTGCGGGTATTCGAGGTACCGATATTTGGGGGAGAGCGACGGCTGAACAGGATTTGGTGTGTTTGATAGAAGGCAAAATAGCTATACAGCGAGGTACAGAGGCTGCGTTGGATATGTCAGAGCCCTTATCAGTTTACACGGCGAAGCGAAATGCACCCGCTGACCCTTTAAGTAATATTGACGCCAAGACACTTGCCTTATGGGCACAGGAAACCGAACTGGATGCAGGTTATGGTGTTTTGAGTGCAGATGGGCGCTATGCAGTTGCCTTAGCCCGTATCAATAACAAGCTCGAAGCCCAGCAGCGAGTGCAGCAGTTACAGCAAGATGGTTATGCCGCCACGCTGAGTCGCTTATTAAAACGCAAGCCTGGCAGTAATGATAACAAAGTGTATCAATTGGTGATCGAAGGTTTTGCCAGTCGTAAAGATGCTAAGCGATTTATGCGTTATGCGCGGCAGTCGCTGGGTTATCCTAAAGCGACCATGTATAAGATAAAAGCCAATAGCTAAGCTATTTTCTTTTAGGGTTTTATTTTAGATAATGGCTGAGATGTTCGATGATCCGCTGTTCTAACCAGTAGTGTGTTTGCCAGGGTAGCTGTCCATTGACAAAACCGACATGACCACCATGCTGACTGAGTTCTAAATTGACTTGCGTGGATAGCTCATGTTCTTGTGGGATTGCTGCGGGTGTCATAAACGGATCATTGCTGGCATGTAAAATCAATGTGGGCGTTTGGATATGCTTAAGAAAACTACGGCTGCTACAGCGCTGATAGTAGTCATGTACATCAGCAAAACCATGTAGTTTTGCGGTCGCTTCATTATCAAACTCCCATAAGTCACGGCAGTTGGCAACTTTATCAAGATCAATATTATCCAGCGACATTTTCTTGCTCTTGTTCATTACAGAGCGGATCATAGAACGCAGCAAGTATTGTCGATAAACTTTGGCGATACCGATGTTTAATGCGCTGGCACTAATATCCAAACGGAAAGGCACAGAAACCGCCACCGCGGTTGCGAGCGGTAACGACGATTGTTGTTGGCCGTGTTCGCCGAGTAATTTAAGTAAGGCATTGCCACCGAGTGAAAAGCCAACAGCCGCAATTGACGTATTCGGAAAGCGCTGCTGTAAATACTTAATAACATAGAGCGGATCTTTGGTTTCACCAGAGTGATAGCTGTAAGGTTTGCGATTACTTTGGCCGGAGCAACCACGAAAATGCATTAATATACCCCGATAACCGTTTTTATCCAGGGCATGCATGATACCTGCTGCATATTTGGAGCGAATTGAGCCTTCCAGACCATGCAATACCAAAACCAAAGGACCTGTATTGCTAGTTGTAAAACTTAGGTCTAAGAAATCACCATCAGGCAATTCTAATCGCTCACGCCGAGTTACAACTTCTGGGCGCTTTCGGAAAAAATAAGGCCATAGGGTTTGCATATGTTTATTGCGTAACCACCAGGCAGGTTTAAAGCGGCTTTTAGTTATCATTGTTAAATAGCTAGAATCGATCAGGTGAACGATAGTAAATCTTAAGCCCGCTGATTGAAAGATGTTTATTGCGCTACAGCTAACTCAGGATCTCGAGGGACTTTACTCAGTGACCAGTGTTGTAATGCCCACTGCCATAGCGTGCTTAAATTTGCTTGTTTTAATATGGTGTCAGGCGATTGTCCTAAAAATGATAAGGCTTGCCAAAGTAATTGCGGGGCATGTTGGGTATCAAGCGGTGTTGCCAGATTTTGTTTGCTGAGCTTTTGGCCGGATTGACTGACAGCTAATGGTAAATGTGCATAAGCGGGAGTCGGTAAGCACAAGTGTTGTTGTAAAAGTATTTGTCGAGGCGTGGAGTCGAGCAAGTCATAGCCGCGAACAATATGACTAACCTGCTGTTCGGCATCATCAACGGCCACTGCCAGGTGGTAGCTATAGATGTTGTCTCGGCGTAATAAGGTAAAGTCGCCAATATCTAGGGCAATATTCTGCGCATATTGACCTTGAATACGATCAATAAATCCGATGGTCTTGCTATCGGTGCGCAGTCTGATCGCTGCGTTAACTGGCTCATCAGTCGCGTGGCTGGTCGCTGGTCGCTGGCGACAAGTGCCCGGATATACAGGTCCGTAAGGACCACTACGTCCCTGCGCAGCAATTTGCTTGCGCGAGCAGATACAGGGGTAAGTCAGTTGTTGTGCAGTGAGTGTTGCGAGTGCTTCAGCATAATACTGCTGACGCTGGCTTTGATAGCTGACGTTGCCATCCCATTCGAAGCCAAAAGCCTCCAGTGTCCTTAAAATATCACTGGCAGCGCCTGGGACTTCCCGTGGTGGGTCCAGGTCATCAATTCGTAATAACCATTGGCCCTGATGTTGCCGGGCATCCAGATAGCTGCCAACGGCAGCGATTAAGGAGCCAAAGTGCAATGGGCCGGTCGGAGAGGGTGCAAAGCGTCCTAAGTACATTCAAGCTAACCTCTCTCAGCAGCCCACGCCACAAAGAAAACGCATAGAAACAAGGGGCGATACTAGACTAAAGTCAGAGCAGACCAGCCCAAACATTATGCCTTGGTTTGCTTTTCCTTGATTTCTTCCAGCGTTTTGCAGTCGATGCACATCGTTGCAGTAGGGCGTGCTTCTAGGCGGCGAATACCGATCTCAACACCACAGGCTTCGCAATAGCCATATTCTCCAGATTCGATCTTTTCCAGGGACTCATCAATTTTTTTAATGAGTTTGCGCTCACGATCCCGCGTTCTTAGCTCCAGGCTAAATTCCTCTTCCTGGGTGGCGCGATCATTCGGATCTGGGAAGTTCGTTGCATCGTCCTTCATATGGTCAACGGTGCGGTCAACTTCTTGCATCAGACTCAGCTTCCAGCCATTCAATATAGCGCGAAAGTGATTCAGTTGAGCATCGCTCATATACTCTTCATCAGGAGCGCGTTCATAAGGCTGGAAGTCAGTATATTGGCTAGTGTCAGCCTTGACCGGGCGATTATTAGTTGTTTGTGTTGCCGTGCTTTTGCTTGTAGACATATTGTTCTCTAGAGACTTCTCCAAAACAAGGGGAGGAATTAAATACCAATATTGGGCGGATATCAATAGTATAGCTTTGATTTTGTGGTAACTCAGACATTACATATCGCGTATATGGGAGAGGGGGGCAATTTACCCTTAATTTTCGGGATATGCCCCCCATAAAGACGGCTTATGTGACAAAAGCACTCACCAAGAAGGCTATAAAGCCATAATGAATTGCCAGGTAAGCCAGCCCATAAACCAGCGCCAGAAGGCCCTGGAGGGCGAGCAGCAAATAGTTGCGCCGAGCAACTGGCTGCTTGGCTTTTGCACGTTTGTCGGACAAAACAAAGAACTCCAGTATTAGCACATAGATCAGGCCAAACAGTGCCAGCAACAGTGCAATAAGGACTCGTTTAACCGCTGAGGCTGCTTGCCAATAAGCCCCCAGCTTGGGCATAAAGTCCGCATGAAAGCGGAAGATAATCGGGATAATCAACAGGGTTAAGGTAGCAGAGAAGCTCAAGCCCCATACAATCGATGTTGCCATTGGGCCCCACAGTAGAGAATAGCCGCCTAAACCCGCAGCCAGTGAGAATAAACCGGCGATCGTTGTCAGTGAGGTAATAATGATCGGCACTACCCGTCGGCGAGCTGCATAAATTGCCGAATGCAATGTGCTCATACCGTTGGTTAATTTGGTATTAGCGGTTGATATCATCACGATTGCCGCATTCACAGCGATACCGGCCAGTGCGATTACACCGTACATTGTGTATAAGCTCAACGCATTACCATTGATAAGCAAACCCAGTGCGACCCCGGTAAATGCCAATGGCACCGTGGTCAGGATTAACAGTGGCTGGGTATAGCTTTTAAACTGGGTGCCCAAGATCATATAGATCAGTAACAAGCCAAACACAAATAACTTGAGCATGGCAGAAAAACTTTCATTAATATCATCGAGTATGCCTGAAGAGTCCAGGCTGACGTTAGGATGTTGTGCCGCAATCTCATCCCAGGCGGC
This sequence comes from Gammaproteobacteria bacterium, assembly GCA_965230615.1. Classification (GTDB taxonomy): domain Bacteria; phylum Pseudomonadota; class Gammaproteobacteria; order HTCC5015; family HTCC5015. The sequence goes on along the minus strand of OZ246012.1, from coordinate 1,907,651 downwards.
GAGAATGGCTTTATTAGCCTTAACCGTATCCGTTTCAGCCTTATTGATATCGGCAGAGACTTCTATGCTTCGACGAAAGTTAAAATGTCGGATACGATTCATGCCGGTCGTTCTATCGGCAATCACGAGCTCACCCAGCGGTATGCTATCGCCATTGGGTAATGCAATCGGCTGACGCAGAATCTGCTCAATGGAAACCAGCTTATCGGCTTGTGCTTTTACACGCACATTAAGTTCTTCGCCGTCATGTTGGAATGATGCAGCAATTTCACCATCAATATACAAGCTCAGTGCGCGTGACACCGTGAGTGGGTCCAGCCCAGTATCGGCTAAAGCGCTATGATCTAATTGTAAGCTCAGTTGCCGTTGACCCGGGCTGTCATCAATTTTGATATCTTTCACACCATGAGTGTTCGCCATAATCTCACTCAGTGCTTGACTGCCTGCCCGAATGTCTTCAAAAGTATTACCAATCACTTTAATAGTAATCGGCGCTGTGACCGGCGGGCCGCCATCTAAGCGCAGAAAAGAAATATTTTGTGCGCCAACGACATCCTGCACAGTGGCCCGGGCACTTTCAATAATATCGTAAACACTACGCATACCATTGTTATGAGGATTAAGGCTGATAATCACCTGACCAAAGTTATCACCAAAAAATGGCTCGGTCTCAGTGAACATAATACCGCTGTAACTAACCACCGAGCGGGACTCGCCCGCCTGTAAGCTGGCTCTAACCCGTTGCTCGATTTCCTCAGATTTTTTTAAGGTATCTTGCAATGTCGTACCTGCGGGCATTTCGATATTGACATAAAAAATCCGCAATGGATCAGCGGCAAAAAAGTTAGACTTAATTACGCCTAAGCCAATAGCCGCGACTGAGGTTAAGAGTAATGCAAAGGCGATGCTAAGTATTAGCATGGGCCGCCGCATGGCTTTAGTCAGTATGCGGGTGTATTTCAGGCGTAATAAATGTAAATATTTGGTACGCTTGATTTGTGTCTTTGATGGATTTTTAAAGTTAACATTGCCCGCAATGATATGTGCAGGCAGCATCCAGTAAGCTTCGATCAGACTGATCGCTAGTGCCACAGTAACCACAAAGGGTGTGACGAACATAAACTTACCCAGGATGCCAGGTAGTAACATAAGCGGTAAGAACGCGGCAATGGTTGTGAGTACCGAGGTCGTTACTGGTGCAAATACTTCTTTTAAGGCTTCTATAGACGCGGTTACCGCATCCGCGCCACGTTGCAAACGATAATAAATAGCTTCAACCACAACAACTGCATCATCAACCAGCATACCTAAACTGATCACGATACCCAGCAGTACTACAACATTGAGCGTGTTGCCGGTACTAATCAACACCCAAAATGTGCCACATAAAATAAATGGAATCGCAATACTGGTGAAAAAAGATATTTTCCAGCCAAGAAATAACCAGGTCACTATCAGCACCATTAATAAGCCTAGTAACGCATTGGTTTGCATGACTTGCAGGGCGCTACGGGTAGTCGAGGTTTGGTCGTCAACCAGAACCACATTCACCCCAGTTTCTTCGCTGTACTGATCACGCTCTTCTGTATAGGCTTTAATGCGGTCAACCAGCTTTAATGTGTTGGATTCTGCAGTTTTAGTAATTGAAAACAATACTGCTGCCCGGCCTTGATAGCTCACCATCACAGAGGCTTTCTCTCTGGCGCGCTCAATAGTTGCGATGCTGCCGAGTGTGATCTCACCTTCATTGGTGACAATGGGAAGTTGCGCAAGCTCTTCTGGTGCCGAGGTTGTACCTTGCAGTCTAATTAACCAGCGCTGCGAACCGATATCCACCGAGCCTGCAGAAATATCACGAAAGTTTGCTCTAATGGTATCGCTAATATCGCTAGGCTCTATCCCTAAGCTTTGTAGTCGCTCTGGAATAAAACGCACCTGCAACTCTGGCTCATATAAGCCGCTGGATGAAACGCTATCAATACCTTTGATAAACTCTAAATCTTTTTCAACATTACGCGCTTGTATGCGTAAGTTTTCGTCGTTAGCAGGACCACTGACGACGACCATTGCGGTTGGAAAACCATTGGAGGTAGTGATTTCCAGCACCTGCGGTTGATCAACATCGTCAGGTAGTTCATCTTCTTTATTTTGGATTTCACGTCGTAAATCAGCAACACGTTTGTCAAAGACGCGATCATTAATATCATTAAAACGAATTAATATACTGGCAATACCTTCGCGGCTGCTGCTGTTAACGAAACGAATATCCTGAACATTGGCAATCGCTTCTTCCAAAGGATCGGTAATGCGTTGTTCGACATCCTCAGCAGAAGCGCCGGGCATAAAGGCCAGCACCTGTATCCAATTAAAATTAACGGTTGGGTCTTGTTGTCTGGGTAAGCTCATATAAGAGACAATGCCCACAACGATAACCATCAGGAAAGCCAGGTTAGCCAGCACATGATTTTGCAGAAAACGTTGCAACATATTTTATTTAGCCACTTGTTGTTTTGTTAATTATGAATCAGCTCAATGGTATAGCGTTTGTGTAGAGGGTCTATCAAGGTCTTACTCAACGCGAATAAATTGTTCGCCAATGCTTAATCCTAAGCGACCTTCGGTAATAATATCGGTGTCAGCCGGCAAGTCGACAAACGCTGGTTGCCCCTCTTGAGCATCTGGCAGGGCATGAAAGCGGGTGACATCTCCTTCGGCTAACAAAATACCGAGCTGTCCGTTGCGTCGAGAAATATAGTGTGTGGGTAGCGCAGGCTGTTGTGCTTGCCAGCTAAGACGACCTGCGCTGCCTGGAATCGGTTTTTGCGCGTTGAAGCGCAATCTAGCTTCCTGGGTACGTGTGCGTGAGTCTACAACACCAGCAACCGCTCGTAAGCGTAATGGGTGTTTAACACCTTTGTATTCAAAGTTGATTTGTGCGGCTGTGTTAAGACTGGCAACATCTTCGGTGACGATTTCGGCTGTGACTTCTAAATTAATATTGTCAACAAACCGTAGTACATTGCTACCCGCGTTGACCATTTCACCCAGTTGTACATTGCGCTCGGTCACAACGCCATCAAAAGGAGCTTTGATAATACAATGCTCAACATTGCGTTTGGCGATTGCCACGCGTGCGGTCTGTGCTTTGCGATCAGCAATGGCTGATTGTTGCTCGCTTTGGCGTAAGTTCAAATCTTCTTCGGCAATACTGCGTTGCGCTCTGAGTCGTTTCGCGCGTTCAAAGCGTTGTACTGCTAATACTTCCCGGGCTTCTAAGCTGTTTAAGCTGGCTTTGGCTTCTTGGTATTGATTGCGTGTGTCTAGGCAATCTAGCTCAATCAATGCCTGTCCGGCTTTGGCTTGTTCGCCGACATCAATAACAATTTTAGCGACAGTGCCACTGGTTTCTGCGCTGATATGACTATCGTTAACACTGATGGCTTTGGCAGGCGTGGTGTATTGGTAAGGCATTAACAAACTGGATAAGGCCACTACTTTAGCATGCGGTAGACGTGTAGCTACCGGCTCAGGTTCGCTGCATGCTGTAAGTGTCACTATTATGACAAACGTCACAGCTACCAGCCTCAGTACTTTTAGCCCAAGTTGCTGTGATCCGAGTCTGGCTAGCAAAGCTGCTTCATTAGATTGAGTTTTATGCGGTATTAATGATTTCATCTTGTTTTCGTTATATAGGTTAAATACTGTTATTTCAGGGTGGCTGATGGTTTAGGCATTTTAACAAATGCCGATACGCTGCAGTATTGGTATTTATAATACTTCACAGCCTATTGCCTCTAGATGCTACCTGAGCTGGCTTACCTGAATGTTGAGTTTAGTATAGCGATGTCAACGTCATTTTACGGTGAGGGTCAGCTGGCCTTTTGCTAGCTGCACCGCAAGTGTATCGCCTTGATTAACGCTTTGAGCGTCCCTGATAATATTGCCTGAGTCATTCGTCACAATGGCATAACCACGTTCTAGCGTAGCCAGCGGACTGACAGCGCTTAGACCACGGCTTAGCTGCTTTAGTTGCATTTCTTTTTGTTTGAAAATATTGATAGTGGCCGATTGTAAGCGTTGTTGCCATTGGCTACAGAGAATTGACTTCGCCTTCACCTGATTTATGGGAGAATAAGAGAAAAGCTTACTGTGTAGTGTGCCAAGCTGTGCTTGGCGTTGTTGTAGCTGTAGTTGCCAAAGCTGTTTTAAGCGCTTTTCTAGCTCATCGAGTCGCTGGTTTTGCTGTTCAAGTCGTCGCTGTGGGTGTAACAACGATAAACGCCGTTGCAAAATAGCCAGTGATTCGCTGCGTGTTTCCAGCGTTTGCTCCATAGCAGCGTATAGGCGCTCGTGCAACATATTAGCTTGCAAGCGCAACTCTTCAATATCTGGGCTAGCCAATTCTGCTGCTGCCGAGGGTGTCGCAGCGCGCAAGTCAGCCACAAAATCAGCAATGGTGAAATCAATTTCATGGCCAATACCGCTGATGATGGGGATATCAGAAGCCGCAATCGTGCGTGCCAAATGCTCATCATTAAAAGCGTGCAGGTCTTCGAGTGAGCCACCGCCACGGACCAGGAGTAATACATCACAATCCTGACGCTGGTTGGCCAATAGCAAGGTGTTGCTGATATCCTGTGCCGCATTAGCGCCTTGTACCAGGCTAGGGTAAATCAGGATATTGGCGATAGGGTAGCGGCGGCGTAGCACACTGAGCACATCGCGGATAGCGGCCCCGGTAGCCGAGGTAACTACACCAATACACTGAGGTTGTGGTGGTAATGGCTTTTTCCGGGCCTCGTCAAATAAGCCTTCAGCATGCAGCTTGTTTTTGAGTTGCTCAAAGGCTCTGCGCAACAAGCCATCACCGGCAGCTTCCATATGCTCAATAATGAACTGAAAGTCGCCACGAGGCTCATATAGGGCAACCCGGCCGCGGACGAGTACCTGCATACCATCTTCGGGTTTAAACTCGACCAGGGTATTACGGTTGCGAAACATGGCGGCCCGCAGTTGCGCATCAATATCTTTGAGTGATAAATACCAGTGCCCTGAGCGAGGCATAGCCAGGTTAGAAATCTCGCCTTCGAGCCAAATCACAGGGAAGTTGCCAGAGAGCATTTGGGCGACTTCCTGGTTCAGGCGTGAGATGGTGTAAATATCACGGTTTTTCGCAGGGGCTGTTGTGGTCATAAGCTCAATTTCGGGTCGGATTGACAGAATATAGGCTGATTCGTTGCCGGACATATAATAAGGTGCGTATTAGTATAGCGCGATTATCTGCCAGACTATATAATTGCGCGCTTACCTTGGAGGACATGTATACATGCAGATAGTTGAAGAAGCCCTCACCTTTGATGACGTCCTGCTCCAGCCTGCCCACTCCATATTACTGCCCAAAGAAGCCGATTTGAAAACCAAGCTGACCCGCGATATCAGCTTGAATATCCCGCTATTATCCGCCGCGATGGATACCGTCACTGAGGCGCGCTTAGCGATTTCCTTGGCCAGTGAAGGTGGGATAGGCATTGTGCATAAGAATATGCCGATAGAGCAGCAGGCGGCTGAAGTGCGCAAAGTGAAAAAATTCGAAAGTGGTGTTGTCAAAGACCCTATTACGGTGGGGCCAGACACCCCTATTAGCAAGGTTATTGAACTTACCCGGACCCAGCATATTTCAGGCGTACCTGTGGTATCAGGTGAGCAGCTGGTAGGCATTATCACCAGTCGCGATTTACGTTTCGAAACTGACTTTGATGCCTCTGTGGCCTCCATCATGACACCGAAAGAGCGTTTGGTGACAGTGAAAGAGAATGCACCACAGTCGGAAATTATTGATTTATTGCGTCAGCACCGGATTGAAAAGGTGCTGGTCGTCAATGACGATTTCGCCTTGCGTGGCATGGTGACGGTAAAAGATATTCAAAAGTCCAAAGACTACCCTGATGCCTGTAAAGACAGTGATGGCCAACTATTGGTGGGTGCGGCTGTTGGTACGGGGCCAGGTACAGAAGATCGAGTCAGTGCCTTGGTTGATGCTGGTGTGGATGTGATTATTGTTGATACGGCCCATGGTCATTCGCAATATGTATTGGATATGGTGCAATGGGTTAAAGGTAGCTATCCCACAGTACAGGTTATCGGTGGCAATATTGCGACCAAAGAAGCCGCACAGGATTTGGTCAAAGCCGGTGCCGATGCGGTTAAAGTCGGTATTGGGCCTGGTTCAATCTGTACTACGCGTATTGTCGCTGGTGTGGGTGTACCGCAAATTTCCGCAATTTCCAATGTTGCTGCAGGCTTGAAAGGCTCAGGTGTGCCGATGATTGCCGATGGCGGTATCCGCTATTCCGGCGATATTGCCAAAGCGATAGCGGCCGGTGCCAATGCGGTGATGATTGGTAGCTTATTTGCCGGTACAGAAGAAGCACCTGGTGAAATTGAGTTATATCAAGGTCGCTCTTATAAATCGTATCGTGGCATGGGTTCCTTGGGGGCGATGCAGCAAGGCTCCAGTGATCGTTATTTTCAAGATAATGATGAAGAGCAGAATAAACTGGTGCCCGAAGGTATTGAAGGGCGTGTGCCGTATAAAGGCTCATTGAATGTGATTGTGCATCAGTTGCTCGGTGGTTTACGTTCCAGTATGGGCTATGTGGGTTGTGCCGATATTGCCGCCATGCACAGCAAAGCCAAATTTGTCCGTGTGACCAACTCAGGTATTCGTGAGAGCCATGTGCACGATGTAGCAATTACCAAAGAAGCACCGAATTACCGTATCGAAAAGTTTTAATATCAGCTTGATGCAGTGTTTACTCCCTTTACTTCTAAATTAAGTGGAGTGGAGTAAGCACTGAACAAAGTGCTGTTTTCCGTTATGAGCAAAGACGTAATATGACAAGCAATATTCACTCGCAGAAAATTCTTATCCTCGATTTTGGCTCACAGTATACGCAGTTGATTGCACGTCGTGTACGTGAAGCTGGCGTCTACTCAGAGCTACACCCCTTTGATATGGATGCAGAAGCCATAAAGGCATTTGCACCCAATGGTGTGATTTTATCAGGCGGGCCAGAGTCGGTTAATGAGGCCGACGACTTTAAAGCGCCAGATTGTGTCTTTGAGTTAGGCGTGCCGGTATTAGGCATTTGTTATGGTATGCAAACCATGGCCGCGCAACTCGGTGGTGAAGTTGAAGCTTCCACGCATCGTGAATATGGCTATGCTAAGGTGCGTGCACGAGGTCATTCCAAGCTGCTCAAAGATATCCAGGATTATGTGACCGAAGAAGGTTATGGCATGCTGGATGTTTGGATGAGTCATGGTGATCGGGTTGCCACTTTGCCCGCAGGCTTTAAGGTAATTGCCAGCACTGATAATGCGCCATTGGCGGGTATGACTGATGAGACGCGGCAGTTTTATGGCGTGCAGTTTCACCCGGAAGTCACACACACCAAACAAGGTCAGCATATTATTCAGCGCTTTGTGCATGATATCTGTGCTTGTGATTCCTTATGGACGGCCAGCAATATTATTGAAGACAGTATTGCCCGTATTCGCGAGAAGGTGGGAGATGAGCAAGTTTTATTGGGCTTATCAGGTGGGGTTGATTCCTCGGTGGTGGCGGCTTTATTGCACAAAGCGATTGGTAAGCAGCTAACCTGTGTATTTGTTGATAATGGCTTGTTGCGTTTAAATGAAGGCGACCAGGTGATGGCGACGTTTGCGCAACACATGGGCATTAATGTTATTCGGGTCAATGCTGAGCAGCGTTTTCTTGAAGCATTACAGGGTGAGCAGGACCCAGAGCAAAAGCGTAAAATCATTGGTAAACTGTTTATTGATATTTTTGATGAGCAGGCCCAGCAGTTAAGTCAAACTCGTTGGCTGGCGCAAGGTACCATTTATCCCGATGTGATTGAATCAGCGGGAGGCAAGACCGGTAAAGCACATGTGATTAAATCGCATCATAATGTGGGCGGATTGCCGGATGATATGCGCATGGAATTGATTGAGCCATTACGCGAGTTATTCAAAGATGAAGTGCGCAAGATTGGTGTCGCGCTTGGCTTGCCTGAAGCGATGGTTTATCGACATCCTTTTCCTGGCCCTGGTTTGGGTGTGCGTATACTGGGCGAAGTCAAAAAAGAATATGCTGATCTGTTGCGCAAAGCGGACCATATTTTTATTGAAGAATTATACAAGCATGGTTGGTATGACAAAACCAGTCAGGCATTTGCCGTATTTTTGCCGGTCAAGTCGGTTGGTGTGATGGGCGATGGTCGCCGTTATGATTATGTGGTTGCCTTAAGGGCCGTACAAACGGTGGATTTTATGACCGCGCACTGGGCGCCTTTACCTTACGAGTTATTAGGGCATGTCTCTAACCGTATTATTAATGAAGTGGAAGGTATCTCTAGGGTCACCTATGATATTTCTGGTAAGCCGCCCGCAACCATTGAATGGGAATAAGGTCTAAATATCATCGCGGCAAGCCTAAAATAGCACTTATTAGGCATCTGTAGATATGCCGGTATCGTATCTTGATATAGGGGTTATTGATAAAAGGCGGTGTGGCATGGGTTTGATAAAAGTGCTATGGCTGATGGTTGGGCTGGCGTTGAGTTTGCCGATGCTTGCCAGCTCAGTGTTGGCAAAGCCGGTACTGGCCAGCCCAGCAATAACAAATTCAGCAATAACAAACCCAGTAATAAAAAAGCAGGCGCTATCGATTGCGGCCTTGGCTGAAATGCGTACGGTAAAAAAACCAAGCTTATCGCCTGATGGGCAACGTATCGCTGTTATGCACTATCATGCCCCAACACATAATTATGATGTGCAAATCAGTGCTATCGAACAGTCAATAAAACCCATAACCATCAAACTGGGTGAATATACACCAATACGCTTGCGTTGGGCGAATAATCAATATCTATTAGTGACAGCCAAGCCTCAGTTGTCTAATGCGCGTCCGGCCTTAGCGGCCATGAGCGATAAAGTCTTTCTTGTAGTCAATACCGCTGACCACAGTGTAGAGCGTCTTAAACTGCCCATTCCTGGCGAAATTATCAAAGCAGACTATTTTAACTACGATGCTGATGCGCATGTATGGTTTTTATTGGTGACCTCTAGGGTGATAGATACCAGTGGTAAGAATAATGCTGTGTTAATGTTTGATGCCGGTAAGTTTAGAGTTGTTAAAGTTTCCTTGAAAAACCCTAGCAAGATCGACATTATTGAGAAAACGCATACAGGCGTTGCGCAGTGGGTTTATGATGGGCAGGGGCAGCCTTTTGTCGGCACGCAATACAGTACAACACATGCTATCAGCTTTTACTATGATAAAAAGCGGCGCTGGAAAAAGCTGAAGCGCTCTCGCTTTGTTAAAGACCCCTTATTTTTCCCGGTGGCCAGTGGTCAGGATCGCTTGCAGCCCAGTGTGTATGTTATATCAAATCATGAGACGGGATTTGATGGTCTGTATCGTTATCTGCTTGACACTAATGAATACCAGCGAGTTTTTCTCGATGAGCAATACGATGTGCAGTCGGTGATCTTATCACCTGATCGTAGTCGCGTGTTGGGTGTGAGTGTGGTTGATGATTATCCCAAGCAAGTATTTATTGACTCCCATTATCAGGCGGTCATTAACGACATCAACCAGCAGTTGCCGAATCGTAATAACACGATTGTCAGTGACGATCTACAGGGTAATGTTTTTGTAGTGGCGTCTGAGTCCTATGATACCGCTGGTGAATACTATATTTATCAGCAGGCTAAAAATGAATTGCAGTATTTTTCTGATTTTTATACTGCATTAAGTCAGTACGACCTACACAAAACCAAGCGTCTTGAGTATGAAAGTCAAGATGGCTATCCCATTACCGCGTATTTAACGTATCCGGCAAATACGATCAGCAATGATGCCCCTGCTCAGAAGGTTCAAAGACCTACAGAGGCAGAGAAAAAACTGCCACTGATCGTTATGCCGCATGGCGGGCCGTATTTGCGGACTACCAAAGAATATAGTTATTTGCGGGAATATTTTGCCTCGCGGGGCTATTTGGTGTTTGAGCCAAACTTTCGTGGCTCTACAGGCTATGGCTTAGCGCATATTCGTGCGGCGGATAATGAATGGGGCGGTAAAGTCATTGCTGATATTGAACAGGGTATTGCGGAACTCATCAAATCAGGTCTGGTGCTTGAAGATAATATCTGCGCTGTAGGCGGTAGCTTTGGTGGCTATGCTGCATTAATGCTGGCAGTGAGGCAAGCCTATCCTTACCGTTGTGTTATTTCCTATGCCGGTGTATCCAATCTTAAAAAATATATTGCTAATAAAGAGCCTAATACAATATGGAATGAGTTTATTAGTAAAAACTTCAGTAAAGCGAAAAGTCAGTCGCCGGTAAACTATGTTGGCAAAATCAATACGCCAGTACTGCTGGTGCATGGTGCAAAAGATCGCGTTGTTAATGTAGAGCATTCGCGTGATATGGCGCAGCGCTTAACGCGTATTGCCAAACCCGTCGTCTATGAAGAAATTGCCGAGGCGAATCATTATTTCAGTCGGGCGCAGCAACGACAACGATTGCTGCAGGTTACCGAGAATTTTCTATCGCAATATATGCCGGTAACATATTAATTGTAATCTGCCGGGTTTGTAAGATCTTCGCCGCTAACTTCTAGTGCTGCTAATAATATCAGGATAATATAAATATATGACTGTTCTTCTTAAGCCTGACGCTGGCCCTGTTATGCCCATAGGTGTGCAGCTATTTACGTTCTATGAGCTGTTGCAGACGGAGGCTGAGAAAACGCTCGCTAAGCTGGCTGATATGGATGTGCAGACTGTTGAAGGCTTTGATCTAGCCTGTTTGCAGCAAATCAAACCGATGTTAGATCATTATGCTATCAAGGCGAACAGCTCTTTTTTTCTCTGGAGTCATTTGACCGAGCGTTGGGATTTATTTGAGTCGCTGGCTTGGCCATGGCCGCCAGCTGTGCGTGGTATGCAACAGCAAATAGCTTTAGCAACAGAGCTTGATTTGCAGTATTTAGTGCAGGGATATTTATTGCCCGATGAGCGGCGTACATTGGATGACTATAAGCGTTTGGCTGATGCTTTAAATTATTGGGGGCAGCAATGCCATAATAATGGTATACAACTTTGCTATCATCATCACGTATTTGAGTTTAAAGCCTTAGAGGGCGTACAGCCTTTTTCTTATTTGCTGGCAAATACTGATCCTGAGTTACTGTGTTTTGAATTCGATATGTTTTGGCTTACCTTGGCGGGTTTAGATGTTGTCGCACTAATCCATGCGTATAAACAGCGTTTAAAATTGCTGCATCTAAAAGATCTGGATAAACGTTTTTTGGCGCAGCATCATGCTCTCAGTCTGGATGATTTTGATGAATCAACAGTACCTATAACGGCATTTAAAGCACTAGGTCAAGGTTGCTTGGATATTCATGCCATATTACAAGCGGCTGCCGAGGCCAAGGTGGCGCATTGTTATATCGAGCAAGATAAGTCATCAGACCCCTTGGGGGATATTGCAAAAAGCCTGAGTTTTCTAGCGGCGATATAATCTAAAGCGTTTACTGTGACTCTCTATGCCATTATCGGATTTATGACGGCAATGCTGGTCTTTGGGGCTATACCAGGCCCTGGGGTGATGGCAACCATTGCTCGTGCTCTAGCCTCAGGCTTTAAACCAGCGGCTTTTCTCGTGTTTGGCGTGGTATTAGGTGATCTGAGTTATTTGATGTTGGCAATCTATGGCTTGTCAGCGGTGGCCGATAGTGTAGGGCATTTATTTGTCTGGGTGAAAATAGCAGGCGGCTTATATTTATTCGTCTTAGCGATTAATTTATGGCGGTATCAGCCGGAGCGCGTTGCACTTGAGTCAAATAGGGATGACTCATTGACCGGTAATTTTATGACAGGTTTATTGATCACCTTAAGCAACCCTAAGGTGATTGTTTTTTATTTAGGTTTTTTGCCAACATTTATTGATCTGAGAGCGATAACATTTAGCGATATGCTGATCATTATCGCGTTGGTGATCTGTTGTTTATTAATTGTGATGCTGGCTTATGCCTATGCGGCAGAACAAGCTCGACAGTTATTGAATAGTCATGCTGCACGTGCCCGCCTCAATCGTTGTGCAGCAGCGGTGATGGGGCTGGCCAGCTTGAGCTTGTTATTGGATGCCCTGTAAGATAATAACAGTCTACGATAACAGCCAGGATGAGTGAATCGCTTAAGCTGTTATTGTTGCTTTAAAAAGCGATAGAAATGCTCGCTACAGGTGACAATACCGGTATTCACTGGATTGTTTTTTGCAGTATTCATCGTTAAGCTATTGCAGCACTAATAAAAGCAAGTTTGGTAACTTTTGCCTATAAAGCGGGTCAGTTCTGCTGAAACATCAGCAGCACTGCTGTGAATTTGCACTCTTAATGTTCATTATTGGTAAATTGAGGCTGCAAAATATACACCAACAACACGACAGATGGCCGAATAAGCTTGGCAAAAAGACGGGTGTAAAGTGTGCACAAGCTGGCTAATATATCGATGTTAACCTGGAGAAAGACAATGATTCGACAACTTAAAAAAACTCATATCGTATTGCTAACTTTGATGATGGCGCTGTTTTTGCCTGCGCAATCTGCATTTGCGCATTGCCAGATTCCTTGTGGTATATATGATGATCATGCACGTGTGCAGGCTATGCTCGAAGATGTGGCAACAGTCGAAAAAGCGGTTAAACTCATTGCTGAGTTATCAGCGAAGACAGATCCACAGTCACAAAATCAATTGGTTCGTTGGGTGACAAACAAAGAACAACATGCGCAGAATATTATCGCAACGATTAGCGACTACTTTTTAACGCAGCGTGTTAAGGCGAAACAAAAAGATTATAAAGAGCGGCTGGTAAAGCACCATGCCGTCATAGTGTCAGCAATGAAAGTAAAACAGAATGCAGATAAATCTTATGTGGATACACTAAAGAAAAATGTTGAGGCTTTGTTAACGTATTATCCTGAACATAAACATAAATAAACTCGCATTATTGCTTAAAATAGAGGAGAGCTGCTGTTTTATAGCTCTCCTCTGTAATAAACCTCTCTTCAGATTCATTTCAATTTAATCAACATCAGTCGATTATTTTGCTATAAGTTATTGCTATGTTAAGGTGCTTGCATAGCCATATTATTATGGGTATAAGACAGATGGATAAAGTCGGTTTTTCTTGGGTAACACCTGTATTATGCGTGTCTGATTTGCTACAAAGCTTAACTTACTATCAGCAGGTGCTTGGCTTTGAACTATCTTGGCAATGGTCAGAGCACGGTGAGTTTGCTGAGACGAGTGCGCCTACTTTTGCATGTGTGAATCGTGGCGAGATTAGCCTTTTTTTATCTGAGAAGCATCAGGGTAAGCCAGGTGCTTGGCTTTGTTTGAATGTCAGTCATTTAGCTGAGCTGGAGCGTTTGTATCAAGAATATCAAGCGGCATCGGCCCGCATCATTGAAGCACCGCAAAACTGCCCCTGGGGGATGCGTGAAATGTTAGTTGAAGACTTAGACGGTAATACATTTAGAATAGGATGTTTAGCAGAACCTGAACAGGGGTCAATATGATCGTTATTTATGGTATCAAAGAAAGCCTTAATCCCATTAAAGCCAAGCTCTCGGATGTGATACACGGTTGTATGCAGTCTGTGTTGGGTTTGCCGGAAGATAAGCGGGCTCATAGGTTTATGCCGATGGATAAGTCGGATTTTTATTATCCCGGGGGGCGTTCTGATGCTTATATCGTCATCGAAGTGAATATGATAGCGGGTAGGACAGAAGAGACGCAGAAAAAGCTGATCAAAACACTGTTCCATGAAATTGAGCAGCAACTTGCGATTGAGCCGGTTGATGTTGAGGTGATTATTAAAGAGCAAGCACCTTATCAGTGGGGCTTTCGCGGCATGACCGGTGATGAGGTAAAAGATCTTAAATATAAAATTAATGTCTAATTCAGGGTGGCTAGTGTATTCGGTATCAATTTAACTACAGGGTAAATTTGATTGCTGTAGTCTGGTATAGACTTTCGCTCGTAGGGCTGAGCTTTTTATCATAATATTGTCACAGGTTTGAAAAATGACCGTATTAAGGTTTGCTCCACAAGCAGCAGCCTTGTTAAGCTTATTAATATTAAATAATAAAAAGCTGTAAACAATAATTACTATAAAGTTTTGATTATTGCTCATGCTGGCCATTGCCTTCTAAATAGAAAATATTCAACAACTAATCCCATGGAGAGTATTAATGAAGAAGTTAATTGCGGCGGTGGCATTGTTGCTTATAAACAATACCTATGCGGATGTTTACCCCGGTGACTCCACATACAGCAACTATGTTCAAAATATCTACCATAGCGTGACAGGCGATAATATTAACTTAGAGTATGATAGCTCAATAACAACGCGACAACAGCTTTGTAACCGCTTAGTGAGCCGCCATAATACAGGACGCAATACAGCTTCAGGTCAGCTGCAAAGCAATGCTGATTTTTCCGGGGTGGTTATTTTTGAGCAAGACTGTGTTAACGCCCTTACTTTTACGCAGGGCTATAGTAATGCCGCAGGTCTGGAGGCTTGGGCCGGGCAGCACAGGGGCACTTGGTATGATCAGTCACAAACCTTTAGTGATAGCGCTGATTGGCAGCACCCTGTTAAAGAACCAAGCAATGACCCTTCTGATCTAGATAATAATGGTAACCCGCGTGTTTATGATTTTCAGTCAGTGGTATTTACTGAGCGCACAGGTGATGCACGCTACGGATGGAATCAGTCGCACCCTGAAGTACAATACATTTGGGGTTGGGACCCAAAAGACAATAGCAATGATTTCGGTCGCACAGGTACGCATGTCGGATTTGTATTTGAGTCAGGTTTGGCGGAGTGTATTGTTTGGGTGACGTTTAAAGAAGCTTTTTTAGAGTGCGTAAGTACAGGTGGTTTAGACCGCTATCGTACCAGCACAGGTTTTTTTGGTTATGGTCAATGGGATGTGACTAATTGGAATGGCGGTAATAAAACTAACTATGTGCGCTCAGCCAGCGTATCAGCCTCATCAACGTACCCGAGATATTCAGTGGCAAAAGTAAAAGATGGCTCTCGTAATACTACTGTTGGCAGTGCTTATAGCTGGGCTAATAACCATCCGGCAGGCGGGAGCTTGCCTGAGTGGGTGAGAGTGGATTTCGGCTTTGCTCGTACGATTAATCGCGTTGACTTGTATACCAGTAAAAACTATGAGTTAAAAGAATTTAAAATACAGTACTCGAGTAATGGTAGTAGCTGGACAACGGTCAAAACGATTACGCGTAATATATCAACGCATCAAACAGTGCAATTTAATGCATTTACCGCAAGGTATTTTCGGATCTATGCGACGCGGGGACCGGATAATCAGTCGATCTATGCACGGATTAATGAGTTGGAGGCTTATTATATTCCGCCGAGAAACTTGGCGCCGCATGCTAAAGCCAGTGCCTCATCGACATACCCTGGTTATTCGGCAAAACGTGCAAATGACGGTTCGACTAACCGTACTGTAGGGGGTGCGCACAGCTGGACTAATTATCATTCGGCAGGTGGCTCATTGCCAGAGTGGCTTAAGCTGGATTTCCGCAAGGCGATAAACTTTTCGCAAGTCAGGTTGTATACCAGCAATGGCTACCCAATAAAAGACTATAAGATTCAGTATTCTAATAATGGTGTGAGTTGGTCAACAGCATCAACCGTGACGGGCAATACCTCAACCATTCGTACCTCGAATTTTAGTCGTAAATACGCTCGCTATATTCGTATCAATGCCAGCAAAGGTCCTGATAATCAGAGTGTTTATGCCCGTATTAATGAGATTCAGGTGTATAACAGATAGCTTTTTGTTAGTTGCTCATATATTAAAAAACGCTGATAGGCTTATTGCTTATCAGCGTTTTTTCTGGCTGCTTTATTGTGCTGGTTTGAGCGAAGTATTAATTAGCTTGCTTTAATAAAGCAGTCAATGTTGGCCAAACGTTATCCAATAAAACGGTTTGGCCAGCCGCTTTGGGATGTATGCCATCACTGAGCATCAGTGAGGGTACATCAGCAACACCTTTCATAAAGAAAGGTACAAAAGCGACGGCATATTGCTTGGCTAGAGAGGCGTAGTTATCAGCAAAAGCACTAGCATAGCGCGGTCCAAGGTTGGGCGGTATCTGCATTCCAAGCAGTAATACTTTAGTGTTTTGTGCTTGGCTTAATTCAATCATCTCAGCAATATTTTTACGTATAAGTTTAATAGGCATGCCTCTTAAACCATCATTGCCGCCAATTTCAATAATAATAATGCTGGGCTCATGTTGCGCTAGTGTAGCGGATAGGCGCTTAAGCGCGCCTTGGCTCGTTTCACCGCTGATGCTGTCATTGATGACGTTGTAAGCGTAATTTTGCTGTTTCAGCTTGTTTTGCAAAAGGTTAACCCAGCCCAATTTTATATCCATGCCATAGCCAGCACTAATGCTATCACCCATGACTAAAATTGTTGGTGCTGTGGATATTTCCTGCGCATTTGCTGTCGGAAGAAGAAGCTGATAGATAAAGCTAGTGATTAATACTATATAAAAGTATGATCGTTGTTGGTATTTATTCTGCATATGAGTCACTGATAAATGGATATGAAATCTAAAGATACCCTTATTGTCTCTGCCCATGGGCTTGGAAAGCAAGTTGTTGGACCAGAAGGTGTGATAAAAATTCTCGATAATGTTGAATTAGCGGTGAATGCCACAGAGTCGGTGGCGATTTTAGGTGCGTCTGGCTCAGGTAAATCAACCCTATTAGGCTTATTGGCGGGCCTGGATAGTCCAAGTACAGGTCATGTAGAACTATTGGGGCAAAACCTTAACGGTTTAGATGAGGATAGTCGAGCCCGCCTGCGCTCAACGCAAGTGGGCTTTGTTTTTCAAACATTCCAGTTATTGCCGGGTTTAACGGCATTAGAAAATGTTATGTTACCTTTGGAGTTGGTTGGGCGAGAGGATGCCGAAGAGAGGGCCAAAATGTTTTTGACCAGCGTTGGGCTGGATAAACGCCTACGCCATTACCCAAGCCAGCTATCAGGCGGGGAGCAGCAGCGGGTTGCTATTGCCAGGGCATTTGTCAGTCAGCCACAACTGGTATTTGCCGATGAGCCAACAGGTAATTTAGATCATGCAACTGGCAGCCGTATTATTGAGTTGATTTTTAATTTGCAGCGTGAGCATGCGATTACATTAGTGCTCGTTACACATGATCAAAGTTTGGCAGCTCGCTGTCAACGGCGCTTATATATTCAGGCAGGACAGGTCAATACTGAGCTGGCAGAGACACAAACCCCGCAACAGCCGCTGCAAAGCCAGCCCGTTTAAGAGAGGCAAGCATGAGTGAGCAAGCTGTTTTGTATAAGCGTTTATCAATAACGGTGATATGGCGTTTTATTTGGCGCAGTTTGTGGCGTGACTGGCGAGCCGGCGAAGTCCGTTTGCTTGGTTTTGCGGTATTGATTGCTGTTGCTGCGGTAAGCTCGGTAAGTTTTTTTACACACCGGGTTGAGCGTGCCATCAGTTATCAGGCGGCAGAACTTTTAGCGGCTGATTTATTAGTCAGTGACAATAAAGCTATTGCTGCAGAATTGATTGAACAAGCGCAGGCGCAAGGTTTGCGTAGTGCAAGTACAACGCAGTTTCGTAGTATGTTAGCCAGTGCCCATGATGACTTTGTTATGGCAGAGATTAAAGCGGTGAGTGCTGAGTATCCGCTTTATGGGCAATTAAAAATTGCCGACGCGCCATATGCATCTGAATCAATTACTGCTGATATCCCGCAAGCAGGTACTGCCTGGGTCGAGAATCGTTTGCTTAATCAATTGCAGCTGCAGGTAGGTGAGTCAATTGCACTGGGGGAGATTGAGTTAATCATAACGAAAGTCTTATTACATGAGCCAGATCGCGGTGGTAATTTATTTCAGGTCGGACCTCGTTTACTCATGAACATCGCTGATGTTGAGCGCAGCCAACTATTAGGGCCTTACAGTTTAGCTAGCTATCGACTATTGTTAGCCGGGCCCGCCGCAGCTATCAGTGCTTATCAGGATTGGCTGACGCCGCAGTTAGCAGGGCCTATGCAAATACAAACTGTTGAAAACGCCAGGCCCGAAATACGTAGAGCATTAGAACGTGCTAGGCTCTTTTTAGGATTGGCGGTAATTGTCGCCGTTATTATTGCCTGTGTGGCCATAGCGGTGGTAGCGCGTCACTTTAGTGAGCGTCAGGCAGATGCTGTCGCTGTGTTGAAGTGCTTAGGGGGTACCCAGGGTTTTATAACAGCGCTGTATATTGGGCGATTACTGCTGTTGGCACTGCTGAGCAGTGGGCTGGGTTGCTTGCTGGGGTTTATGTTTCAGGCAGTGTTAGTTGAACTATTGGCGGACTGGTTTGTAGTGAGCTTGCCGCCAGCTGGTATTGCGCCTTGGCTATTGGGCATGTCAACCGGCTTGGTCGTATTGTTGGGGTTTGCTTTGCCGCCTGTGATACGCCTGCGCCGTGTTTCACCCTTACGGGTATTGCGTCGTGATTTAGGGCTGCCTGATTTATCATCTGCGTTGTTATTGCTATCAGCGTTGTGTGCAGTGATGTTGTTGATCTATTGGCAGGCACAAAGCTTGCGGTTAGCTTTATATGTTTTGCTGGGTATTTTAGGCGCTGTTATATTAAGTGGTTTATTGGCCTGGGTTTTATTGTTGCTATTAAAGCGTATGCCGCGGGCAGGGTTCGCCTGGCGTTATGGTTTATCTAATTTACAGCGTCGCAAACAGTTTAGTATCTTACAGCTTATTGCTTTTAGCTTAAGCATAATGGCTTTGTTGTTATTGACGATTGTACGAGTAGATATTCTGAATAATTGGCAATTTCAACTTGCTGATGACACGCCTAATCATTTTCTGGTGAATATTCAGGCGGAAGAAAAGCCGGTGTTATCAGCGTTATTTGACCAATATAATTTACCTGAGCCAGTCATGCGGCCTATTGTGGTCGGCCGCTTATTGGCGATTAATGGTCGTACTGTGAGTACTGATGACTATACCGATGGTCGTAGCAAATGGCTAGTCGAGCGCGATCAGCGATTATCCTATCTTGAGCAGGTGCCAGCTGGCAATCATTTTGTAGAAGGCAGCTTTTGGACACAGGCCAATAGCCAGCAACCACAGTGGTCACTGGAACGATCTTTTGCGCAAGGTTTGGGGATAAAGCTGGGTGATGAGGTTACCTTTCGTGTGGGTAGCGCAGAAGTATCCGCTGCTGTGACAAGCTTGCGTGATATTGATTGGGATACTATGCAGGTTAACTTTTATATACTGGGCACGCCTGCTGTGTTGCAAGACTATCCTGTCACCTATCTCAGCAGCTTTTATATGCCGCCAGGACAATCTGATATCGTATTAGATATTATTCGGCAGTTTCCAGGTATTACAATCATTGATGTTCGCGCGATTATCCAACAGGTGCGAAGTATTATGGATAGAGCGGTGATGGCAATTGAGTATATTTTTATTTTTACCATAGGCGCATGCTTACTGGTGTTGTATGCCAGTATCTCAGCCAGTCAAAATGCTCGGCGTAAAGAAGCCTCACTGTTGCGTGCTCTGGGGAGTTCACGTCGTTATATTTTTGCAAGTTTTGCAGTGGAGTTTTTTGCTTTGGGTAGCTTATCGGCTATTGCCGGTATGATAATGGCGGCGACTATTGGTTATTTTGTTTCAGAGCAGATATTTAATATTGGCTATAATTTAAATGGCGTATTGTTAGGTTTGTCAGTATTAGTTGCCAGTATTGTGATTGGTGTGGCGGGCTTGTTAGGGGTGCGTGCTTTGTTAAATGTACAACCTATACGTGCCTTAACCCAGCACGAGACGCACTAACGTAATTTAAGGTCGCTTAAAATAAGCAACGATTAGGCTTCGCCTTCGGCAGGCGCTTTTAATGCCTTTTTGCTAAGTTTGCCGTCTACATTGTGCGTGTGTTGCTCATTGCCAGCGAAGAACTGATAACGGTTGCGCCCCTGCTGTTTGGCGCTATACATTGCTGTATCGGCATTGCGTAATAAAGATCGGCGTTCAGTCGCATGATCTGGGTATAAACTAATACCAATGCTGGCACAAACATGAAAGGTTTCGCCGTTTAGTGTGAAGTCATTGTTGATTGTTTTGAGTATTTTATTGGCTACTGTTTTAACTGCATCGATATTATCTATGCCGGTGAGGGCTAATACAAACTCGTCACCGCCCAGCCGTGCCACAGTGTCCTCTTTGCGGACTAAAAGCTGTAAGCGCTCGGCGACAATTTGCAGCACCATATCACCTGCACTATGGCCTGCTGTATCGTTGATTTGTTTGAAGCCATCTAAATCAATAAATAACACAGCAAGCTTATCCTTTTGCCTATGCGCCCGCGCGATATACTGCTGTAGTCGATCACTCAGTAAGCGACGATTAGGTAGCTTTGTTAAATCATCATGGTCGGCTAGAAATTCAATATGGGCCTGTGCTTGCTTGCGCTCCGAAATGTCGCGTGAAATACCAGCGCTGCCAATAACATTACCATCCTCGTTGAACACCGGTGTTTTAATAGTTTCCGCCCAGGTAATAACGCCGTGATCTGTTCGCATGCGTTCTTCGATCCGTTTGGATTTACCTGAGCGCATAATTTCCTGATCATCTTTATGATACTTTTTTGCCAGTTCTTCAGGCATGAAGTCAAAATCAGTTTTGCCAATAATCTCGGGTAGTTCAGTGGCAACTAATTCAGCAAAGCGCTTATTTACCATAATAAAGCGACTATTTTTATCTTTTATCCAGGCAGGGTCTGGAATGCTATTGATTAGCGCTTGGTAGCGTTGAGAAAGTAATTGTTGTTTTTGACTAACCTCTATTAAATGGCGCAATGCTTTTTGCTTGTCATAACGAAACCACATGATGAGTGCAAATGTCATTAAGGCATTGGCAATGATGGCAATGGTGATAATATGCAGATTATTATCAGTAATTTCGCTGGAGAGTAGTACTAAAGCTGCAACTGTACTAGTGATTGTCAGCACGCAGCCGAACACCAGGAATGCGACCAGCAATAGTTGTTGCGACTGTGGTATTTTATGCAACGGTAGTGAACTCATGAAGATTATTAACGGCAGTTAGGTTTTAACTGCCAGCGTTGTATTGTTGTTATTTTAGGGCGGGTATTGTGTTCAGTTTGACTTGTGTTTGTCAATATTAACTGGCCGTAAAGGTAGCTAAGTTTAGGGAAAAGTTATCATTTTTGCCATTATTCTTGATTGCTCAGCTCCGGCTCAACAATACTACCGGTGAGTAACATTGTTTTCACTGTGTCAGCTGGCACGGGTTTGCAATAGAAAAAACCTTGTGCAGCATGGCAATCATATTGTTTTATAAAGGCAACTTCTTCTGCTGTTTCCACGCCTTCAGCAATAATTTCAAGTTGTAAGTTTTTTGCCATTTGAATAATACTGCTGGCAACAATATGCGCATTTTGGCTTTTACCTAAATTATGAATTAAAGAATGATCGATCTTGATTTTATCAATAGCCATGCTGAGTAACATATTCATGTTACTAAAACCTGTACCAAAGTCATCAATAATAATACTGACCCCGAGGGCTTGGATTAATTGCAAATGCGCTTTGGTTGCATTGGGGTCTTGCATGATGACATTTTCTGTCATTTCAATGTTAAGGTACTGGGCTTGCAAGTCGTGTTCTTGTAAAGCGCTTTGTATGATTTTATAAAGTTGCTGGCGTCTAAATTGAATATTGGCAATATTAACCGTCACAGGTACTGCAGGTAACCCTGCTGTTTGCCAGGCTTTGTTCTGCGCAATAGCTTGACGCAAAACCCAATTACCTAAGGTAATAATGAGCCCTGAAGCCTCGGCTGCAGCAATAAACTCATTGGAGCAGATAATCGATTGGCCTGCTTTGTTCCAACGCAGTAGCGCTTCAATACTATGAATCTTGCGCGTTTTGATATTAATAATCGGCTGGTAGTAAACAGTAAACTCGCCTGCTTTATGCGCTTCTCTAATTTGGTGTTCCAGTGAGTAGCGTTCCAGCGCTTCACCATAATGGTTTGGCATAAAGAAATGAAAGCGGTCGCGGCCAAGTTCTTTGGCGTGATACATGGCGATATCGGCATTTCTTAATAGAGCACTGATATTATCGCCATGGTCGGGAAACAGGCTAATGCCAATACTGGTGCAGATATTATATTCTTCTTTATCAATGTAATAAGGCTGGTTAACAGCGCTTAGGATTTTTTGCGCAACGCCACTGATATTTTCCTTGCTGTGTATGCCCGGTAAGATAATCACAAACTCATCACCACCAATACGGGCGATAGTATCTTCATCGCGTAAACAGCTTTTGAGGCGGCTGGCAATCTGCTGTAGCAGTTGGTCTCCTGCGTTATGGCCAACTGAGTCGTTAATGGATTTAAAATAATCCAAGTCGAGAAACAGTACAGCTAATTTTTCATCCTGGCGTTGTGCATGCGCAATATATTGTTGCAAGCGGTCTTCGAGCAAGCGTCTGTTTGGCAACATGGTGAGGGCGTCATGATTAGCAAGAAACTCAATATGCGCTTCTGCCGCTTTGCGTTCGGTAATATCTCTGGCAACACCTGCTGTGCCAACAACATTACCTGCTTCATCAAATACGGGTACCTTAATTGTTTCCGCCCAGGCAGGCTGACCGCCTGCACCGGTAATGCGTTCTTCGACGCGCTTAGGCTGACCCGATTGCATTACCTCCATATCATCCTGCTGATAGTGTTGTGCATCTTCAGAGGGCGATAAGTCAAAATCGGTTTTGCCGACAAGCTCGTCTGGCTCGATACCAAATACCACGCCGAACTGTTTGTTAACCGCAATAAAGCGGCTTTCAGTATCTTTTACCCAGGCCAAGTCGGGGATACTGTCCATTAGTGCTTTATGCCGTTGTTCGATCGTAAAAAGCTGTTTATGAGAAGCGGTGAGAGCCTGGACGTCTTTGTTTTTATCATGCCGAAACCAAGCCCAGATAATAGTGATGGCCAATAAATTGGCGAGTAGCAGTGGGACAATAAATAGCTTGCCCGAATTGCTCTGTGTCGCAATATCGGTGCTATAGAGGCTGGTAAGTAAGACCAGCGTAACCCCCATAAGAACCAGGGTTATCGTTATGGTATATTGACGCATAATGACAATGGCTCGATATCTATTAATAATAGGGGTGGCTGTCCCAAGCCACCGAGTAATATGTTGAGTATAGACGCTTACCCACTGAGTTTTATGCGAAGTAAAGTATTTGCAGTGGCGCTTAAATGACAGTGTGACAATATGACTGAGAGTGCTGATACAAAATTTATGCAGCGAGCGCTACTTTTAGCGCAAAAAGCTGCTGAGCAGGGCGAAGTCCCTGTTGGTGCTGTGCTGGTGCACAATCAGCAAATTGTGGCTGAAGGCTGGAATCAGTCGATAAGTAGGCATGACCCCAGTGCCCATGCCGAGATCATGGCTTTGCGCGCAGGTGGTCAGACTTTGACCAATTATCGTTTGGTTGAGACCAGCCTTTACGTGACATTAGAGCCTTGCATGATGTGCTATGGTGCCATTGTGCATGCTCGATTGGCCCGTTTGGTGTATGCGGCCAGTGACCCGAAAACGGGTGCTTTAGGCGGTGCGTTTGATTTGCCTGCCATCAGCGGCAGCAACCATCAGCCTGAGGTGCTTGGAGGGGTGTTGGCTGAGCAAAGTGCCACCTTGTTACGGGATTTTTTTCGGGCGCGTCGCTGAATCTTATCGGTGAGCACAGTGCCTATAGGCCGCTGGCGGACTAAAATGGCCAAAAAGCAGGAAATTGTAGGCTTTTAAAGCACTTATGGCTTCACTTTTTCGTAAAAACCGGTAGAATTCGCTCCCTATATTTTCGGGTCGCTCGTTCTTTATGAGCGACCCTTATTTTTCCCGCTGTGTTGGCGCCATCGCCAGCTCAGCTTGACCAAAATTAGGTATATATATGGTAAGTATTCGTTTATCGCGTGGTGGTAGCAAAAAAAGACCTTTTTACCACTTGCAGGTAACAGACAGTCGCAATCGTCGCGATGGCCGCTATATTGAGCGTTTAGGCTATTACAACCCAATGGCCCGTAGTGGTGAAAATTCGTTATCAATGGATCTTGAGCGAATTGAGTACTGGCTATCAAAGGGCGCTCAGCCTTCTGATCGTGTTGCCAGTTTATTGAAATACCACAAGAAAAATAACGCTTAATCAATGAGTTATGCCTCAAACCCGGGTGTTTGAGTGTGGTTTCAAGTGCCGTCAGTTACTGGCGTAACGGCAGCAAATAGAAGTGGCATTCGTGGCACAGACAGACAAAGTCGTGATCGGCCGTATTGTGGGCCTGCACGGTGTTAAAGGCTGGATTAAGATACAGTCCTTTACCGAGCCACGGCAACAAATCGGTGATTATGCGCCCTGGTTAGTGCAGGGGCAGCCCTTTAAAGTCAGTGCTGTGCAGCAGCATGGCAAGGGCATGATTGCCAAATTGGCCGATATTGATGATCGTGATCAAGCGGCCGCATTAATGGATTTAGATATTGTCATTGACCGGCAGCAGTTACCGGCGCTGGCAGATGATGAATTTTACTGGCACGACCTGCAGGGCCTACGGGTACTCAATAAGACAGGTGTCGAGCTGGGTAGCGTGGAATATATTTTTGAGACGGGCGCGAATGATGTGCTCGTGCTGCGACACCAGGACCAGGAATGCCTGATACCCTATATACCGGGGCAGGTGGTTCAGCAGGTCGATCTCGATAGCGGGGTGATACATGTTGACTGGGATTGGGATGAGGGCTCAGATGATGAGTCAGAGCCATAAAGCACGGTAAGCGCAGTGCGCTTTGATGTCATAAGCCTGTTTCCGGCCTTGGTATCTGCCGTAGCAGGTAGTGGCGTAGTCGGTCGGGCTGTTGATCAGCAACGTTTATCACTAACGCACTGGAACCCTCGGGATTATGCGTTAGATCGCCATAAGACGGTGGATGACCGGCCTTATGGTGGCGGGCCTGGCATGGTCATGAAAGTGCAGCCCCTGGCAGATTGCTTAGCCGCTGTGAGAGCGCAAGCAGCAGCCCAGGCCAAGGTGATCTATCTATCGCCTCAGGGTCGACAACTGGATCAGGCTGCGATTAAGCGATTTGCAGCTCAGCCAGGTTTGATTTTAGTGGCTGGGCGTTATGAAGGGATCGATGAGCGTTTTATCGAGACCGAAATTGATGAACAATGGTCCATTGGGGACTATATTCTCAGTGGCGGCGAGTTAGCAGCCATGGTGCTAATCGATGCGGTTGCACGCTTATTACCTGGTGTATTGGGCGATGCAGATTCCGCCGAGCAGGATTCTTTTAGTGATGGCTTGTTGGACTGCCCTCACTATACCCGGCCAGAATTACTCGATGGCCAGAGTGTGCCACCTGTCCTGTTAACAGGTGATCACGGTGAAATAGCCCGCTGGCGGCGACAGCAGTCATTGGGCCGCACGTGGCAGCGAAGGCCAGATTTATTGGCCAAATTAACGCTGTGCGACGAAGATAAACAGTTATTGCAGGAATACCAGCGCGAGCATAAACGCGAGCGATAGACGTAAGAAGGTGATTGATATGAGTAATATAATTCAACAACTTGAAACCGAGCAGCTTAAAGATATTCCGGCCTTCGGACCGGGTGACACAGTTGTGGTGCAAGTAAAAGTAAAAGAAGGTAACCGCGAGCGTCTACAGGCATTCGAAGGTGTTGTGATAGCCAAGCGCAACAGAGGCCTGAATTCAGCGTTTACAGTGCGTAAATTATCGCATGGTGAGGGTGTTGAGCGTGTTTTTCAGACGCACAGCCCAAGTATTGCAGAAATTAAAGTCAAGCGTCGGGGTGATGTACGTCGCGCCAAACTGTACTACCTACGCGGTAGAACAGGAAAGGCTGCGCGTATTAAAGAAAAACTCAAATAGGCCGATAGGTACTATTAATCAGGGCTTGCCCTGAATTGAGTTTCCCCCCTGTAGCATTGCAATGACAATGCACCTTGCTTCGGGCAGTCTCCGGGCTGCCCGTTTGTTACAGTTTGCCGCCTTAGTTATACCCACAGCCCGCACACGTTTCATTTTCAGCCTCTACGCTGCCCGTTTGGCCCTCTGACATCCCCTACAGTAAGCCCCTATTCGCTGATGAGGCCGTCTCGCGTCTGCCGTTGTCACAGCCCGCCTGCAGCATGGGTAAATTAAACCAACTACGTATCAACATAGTGGCAGCTGAGTGCGTATAATAGTCAACGGATTATCACACTATAAATACGACAGAACTCAAAGAAATTAATATGCATTTGTTTAAGCGACAACGCCAGTATTTGGTGATTATTCTATTATGCTTCAGTAGCGCCAGCGCAATAGCGCAGGACTTACGCGGGATCGGTCAGTTGGCGCGTGATGGCGCACCCGGTTTGGCGCTGCAACTACTCAGCAATGTCCAACCCAGTGCCGAAGAAAACTTGCCTGGTTGGTTGTTTTTTGAGCGTCAGCGAATAGAAATTTTGCGACACTGGGGACAGTGGCAAATACTGCTGGACAGACTCAATACCGCACCGGCAACAGTACCACCTGAGTTTCGGCTTTGGGCGAGTGTCGAGCAAGCCAATGCGTACTTGCAGTTAGAGCAGGGTGGGCCAGCCAGAGCCATTCTGCGTCAACTCATTTGGCAAACAGCAAATACTGTCAGTACCCAACAATTTTCCTTGTATCGTCGACTCATCATTCGCAGTTACTTAGTTGACGACAATTTAGGTGATGCGCAAAGAGCCATGCGCCGTTATCAACAAGACTATGGTAATAAAGGCCATGCCTGGCGCAAGCTTAGAGCACGAATTTTATTGCGCACCGAGCGTGCGGCTGAA
This sequence comes from Gammaproteobacteria bacterium, assembly GCA_965230615.1. Lineage (GTDB taxonomy): Bacteria > Pseudomonadota > Gammaproteobacteria > HTCC5015 > HTCC5015. Next base: position 1,880,567 of record OZ246012.1, on the reverse strand, counting down.
GTGGTGCGCATGCTCAATGCAACAGAAATAGCAGCAACAGCCGAAGAGAAACTCGACGCAGAAACAATGGCATTACGTTTGTTGGCACAACTGCGTTCGGGCGCACGTACACCACAATCTATCCTGGGTGATGCACGTCGTTTAGCGCAAGACCAGGCGACACCAGCTGCTGATCAGGTACGATTATGGCGGGTTGCAGCTGAGGCGGCTAAACACTTTCAAAGTTATCTAACAGAACTACGCGCGCTTGAGAGTGCCGCTGTTATTGCCAATAAGTTGCCGCGGAATGATGAGCTTTTCGTTATACGAGGTGATGACCTGTGGCAGGCTTATCAGGCGTATGCCATAAAAATTGGTAATGGTTTACAACTGTTGATTGGTCAAGATGAACGCTGGCTGCAAGAAGCGGCTAAGTGGCAAGAGACAGAAGCGGATAAAGCCAGAGCCTTGTACAGTATCGTTATGCTCAAAGGCGTGAATCCAGCAGCGCGGCAACAGGCCTATACGCAATTTCTAGCGAGCGTGCAAAACAAAGAGCATGGTATTCGTTTGCTCAATAAATTATTTTTAGACAGTCAGATATTTCCAACAGCAGCAGGCATACCCGACCAAGCACGTTACCTATTGGTTGATGATGCCCTGGCACGCAATGCAATAGATCAGGCCACAGGTTTAATGCAAGGGTTGGAAGCTGCGCCACCAGGGGCCGATGCTTTCGAATGGGGTTTGCGGCGTGCGCGGGTACTGGTATTGGGTGGGCAGCATGCTGAAGGTATTAGCGTATTAACCAAACTCATTAATATTGATGCAGTACTTGATAAAACGCAGGTCGACCGCTTGTTGCAAGTTGTTTTTGACTTGCAAACGGTTAATCAACATGCCGAGGCTATAGTATTATTTGATCGTTTGCTCAAACGCCCCTTAGCAGCGCAAACGCAACGGGAATTGCTATTCTGGAAAGCAGACTCATATAAAGCATTAGATAATCTTAGTAAAGCAGCTTGGTTTTATTTGCAGTCAGCCACTATTATTGATGCAGTGGGTATGGATCCTTGGGGGCAAACGGCCCGTTTTCGTGCTGCTGAAGTATTAACACAGGCAGACTTGCCCGAAGATGCGCGCCGTATTTATGAAGGCCTATTAAAGGTAACTGCAGAGCCAGCTCGTCGGGCGATGTTAAAAAATAAACTACAAGAGCTTTGGTTGAAATAAACTGGATTGATTAAGGTTGGTATCATGATTGTATCGATAATAGCCTTGTTGCGCTAATGTGTTAACTATTCATGCTCTGTGCTTAAGCTGCATAATTTGATCATTGATGCCAGAAAAAAAAGCCACAAATGAAATAAAAAAAGTACTTGCAGAGCTTCAGGTGAAAATAAATGATTGCCTGTTGGCAGAGCAGGCTGCTTTAGCAAAGCGTCTCGGCAAGATACGCAAGCGACTGCAACAGAAACAGCCCGCTGATAAAGCAATCGCAAATTTGCAGCAAGCCTTAACAACAGCAATTATGCGTCAACAGCAGCGGCAGCAACAATGCCCTGTGCCAGATTACCCTTTGGACTTGCCGGTAGTTGCCCGGCGAGAAGAGATTCGCAAAGCCATTGCGGCCCATCAAGTGGTTATTATTTGCGGGGAAACCGGTTCGGGTAAAACCACGCAATTACCGAAGATTTGTTTAGAGTTAGGTCGTGGCGTGCAAGGCATGATTGGCCATACCCAGCCGCGTCGAATAGCAGCGCGTAGTTTGGCAGCGCGTATTGCTGAAGAGTTACACAGCGAAGTTGGGCAGGCCGTTGGCTATAAAGTCCGTTTTACGGACCAGGTCGGCGATGGCACTTTTATTAAAGTGATGACCGACGGTATTTTATTAGCCGAAACGCAAAGCGACCCAATGCTGTTAGCTTATGATACGATTATTATTGATGAAGCGCATGAGCGCTCTTTGAATATTGATTTTATCTTAGGATACTTAAGTCGCTTATTGCCGAAACGTCCAGATCTTAAAGTCATTATTACCTCGGCGACTATTGAGCCTGAACGTTTTGCTAAACATTTCAATAACGCACCTATTGTAGAAGTATCAGGGCGTACCTATCCGGTCGAAATACGCTATCGGCCTATCGTCGATGTAGATAAAAATAATAAAAACCGTGATCAGAACCAGGCTTTGTTAGATGCTGTTGATGAACTGATAAAGCAAGGACCGGGTGATATTTTAGTGTTTTTGGCTGGCGAGCGTGATATTCGTGAAGCCGCAGAAGCCTTACGCAAACGTCAATTAAGACAAACAGATATTTTGCCTTTGTATGGCAGGCTCTCAGCCGAGCAACAAAACACTATTTTTCGAACGCATAAAAACCGACGAATCGTGCTGGCGACAAATGTTGCTGAAACCTCATTAACCGTGCCCGGTATACACTATGTGATTGATACAGGCTTGGCACGTATCAGTCGTTATAGCTATCGCACTAAAGTGCAGCGTTTACCGATAGAGCCTGTTTCACAGGCGTCAGCCAACCAGCGGGCCGGGCGTTGTGGGCGAACAGGTCCTGGTATTTGTATACGCTTGTACAGTGAAGAAGATTACTTGCAGCGGACGGAATTTACAGAACCGGAGATTTTACGCACAAATCTGGCATCAGTGATTTTGCAAATGCTCAGCTTAAAACTAGGTGATATAGAAAGCTTTCCGTTTGTTGAGGCGCCGGATATGCGATTGATCAATGATGGCTTTAAAGTGCTATACGAACTCAATGCGATAGATACGAACAATCAATTAACGACGATAGGACGTCAGTTGGCGAGACTGCCCATTGATGTGCGTCTGGGACGTATGTTGCTGGCAGCGCACAAGGAAGGCTGCTTGCGTGAAGTATTAATTATTACTTCAGCCTTATCTATTCAGGATCCGCGTGATCGACCCAGTGAAGTGAGACAGGTTGCGGATCAAAAACATGCGCAGTTTTCTGATAAACAATCAGATTTTATTGCGTATCTCAATTTATGGGCTTTTTATCAATCGCAAAAACAGAGCTTGTCGCAAAATCGCTTGCGTAAACTCTGTCAGACTAATTTCTTATCGTATATGCGTATGCGGGAATGGAGCGAGATATATTTGCAGTTAAAAACCGTCTGCAAGCAGCTTGGGTTTTCGCTAAGTGGTATGCAAGCTGTTGAAGGTCAGCGCAAAAAACAGGTGAATAAAAGTAATGCTCAGCAGTCTGCTGATAGGCAATGGAATTACCCAGCAATACACCGTGCACTGCTGACCGGCTTGCTTAACAATATAGCGTTTAAAGCTGATGATAAAGAGTATAGTGGCGCACGTAATATTAAGCTAAATATTTTTCCAGCCTCTGGCTTATACAAAAAATCGCCTAAATGGATTGTGGCAGCTGAGTTGATAGAAACCGCTAAACGTTATGCGCATACTGTTGCTAAAATTGATCCACAATGGGCAGAAGAACTCGGTCAGCATTTATTAAAGCGGCACTATTTTGATCCGCATTGGGAAAAGCGTCGTGGCCATGTCACAGCGTATGAGCAAGTAACGCTGTACGGTTTGATTTTAGTTGCTCGGCGTAAAGTCGATTATGGCAATATTAATCGCAAGCAGTCACGCGAAATATTCATCTTGGAAGCCTTAGTACGAGAGGAGTTTCTTTATATACCTTCTAAAAAAGGTAAGCGCCTGGACTTCTTAAAGCATAACAAAAAGGTGAAAGCGGATGTGTTGGAGTTGGAGGCAAAATCACGACGACAGGATGTCTTAGCTGAAGAGCAGGATTTGTATGCTTTGTTTGATCAGTACGTGCCAGAGGATATTGCCAGTACTGCTGCTTTTGAAAAGTGGTATAGCAAAGCTGATGAAAAAACACAGCAGGCATTTTATCTTAATAGACAACAGTTAATGCAGCATGACGCCAATGCTGTAACGGATAGTCGTTTCCCCGCTACATTGAATATTAATGGGCTATTGATTCCGTTACAGTATCATTTTGAGCCAAGCCACCCGGATGATGGGGTGACAGCGAAATTGCCGTTGGCTGCTTTAAATCAAATAAACCCACATTATTTCGAGTGGCTGATTCCAGGCTTGTTTGAAGAGAAAGTGACGTTGTTAATTAAGTCCCTGCCTAAAGCGTTGCGCCGTAACTTTGTGCCAGCACCGGAATATGCTAAAGCCTGTGTAGAAGCCATTACACCACAAGCTGCACCATTAATTGAAAAACTGGCAGAGCAGTTACAGCGCATGAGTGGCATGGACGTGCCAAGAGCGGCGGGTGATGCAGCCTGGCAGCCGCAGCAATTACCGCAGCACCTTTTTATGAATTTTCATATTGTACGGCCTGATGGCAAAGTATTAGCAAAAGGACGTGATTTAAATAAACTCAAAGAAGAGTTAAGTTTTAGTGCCAGCTCCAGTTTTGAAGGTTTACCTACCGAACAATATGAGCGCAGTAATATACAAGCTTGGGATTTTGGCGATTTGGCTGAGTTTGTCGAAATTCAACAGCATGGCCTGACTTTACGTGCCTATCCAGCGCTATGTGTTGAACAGAAGAAAGTTCATTTGCGTTTGCTGGATGCACAAGACAAATCGCAAGTGATGCATCATGAAGGTGTGTTAGCACTATTTCAGTTAAAAGCACAAAAAAATATTCGATACTTAGAAAAAAATATACCGAATATTGATAAGCTCTGTTTGCACTATGCACCGATCGGACAATGTGAGCACTTTAAACAAGACTTTGTCAGAGCTGTGACGGAGATAGCGCTTTTCAGTAAGCAGCTAACAATACGCGAGCAACAAGTGTTTCATATGGAATCTGACTGGGCAGAAAAACAATTATTACAAGTTGCAAACGATATGAGTGAAAAAATATCAGCCGCTCTACAAGCGCACCATAAAGTGCGTAAACGCCTGAAAGGCAATATTGCACCGCAATGGTTAAGTGCTTTGGGCGATATCCAGGAGCAGTTATCGTCTTTGGTGTACCCAGGCTTTATTACACAGACGCCTTATCATCAACTCAAACATTTGGAGCGTTATTTGCAGGCGATTGGCTTTCGTTTAGATAAGCTAGAGAAAAACCCTGCTAGAGACAAAGAGTTGAGTGCGCAAGTAAAGTCTTTGTGGCAGCAATACCAGCAAAAACATACACAGCAGCTGAAAAAAGGCTTTATTAACGAGGCATTGCAACATTACCGCTGGATGATTGAAGAGTTTCGGGTTTCTCTTTATGCCCAAGAGCTGGGAACGGCAGAGCCTGTATCAGCCAAGCGTCTGCAAAACCTTTGGCAGGCTATTGACTGACTCGCGAGGATGCCAGCTCCACTAAGTTGACGACAATGAAGAATTGCCATACCGTTGATAAAGCTTGTAGCCTGACCAAGGTTGATTGTCAGTATTATTCAGTCGTTTATTTATCGCAAAATACTGGCTAAGTGAATGAATTTAAACAATAAATCATATTGAAATATTTGTGGTTTAGTATTTTGCGGATAGGTAAAAGGCACCATCCGAACTTTTCTTATTAGCTAAAATTTTAGCGTAAAATTCTTTTTGATCTAAATAAGTAGTATTGCTATGCTGAGTCAAAGCCTTATCAAGGCACTCCTTGTTAGGCTAAGCTATGTTATGCCGGTAAATATTTCTATGGGTGATTAATGGTTGATAAAGAACAAGTCACTTCAGATGCGCAGTTACTCGAAAGTCATCAACGGTTTGATGCGTTTATTGCTGACTTTAAGCAAGACGTTCTAGCCTTAATCAGCAAAATGGCGTTTACCAAAACAGCAGGTGAGTTGTTGCCGCCATGGTTGCTGTATCACTACCCTAAAGAAATCTCGCAAGATGAAATGGTCGCTCTGAATATTGACTTTAGTGTATGGTGCGAAAAAGATACTTTTTATTGGTACACTCTTGAAGCCGCTGCTTATATGCGCTCATTTATTACGTTTTTCAATGGCTTAGATATCGTGGCACGTAAGGCGTATTATAAAAAATATGATCTTGGGGTAGATTGGCGAGAGCGCAAAGTTTGGTTTTGGACATTATTCGATCATGATACATTTGATAGCCTTGATGAAGCATTATTAGATGAAATATATATAGAACTAATTGAAAGCACAATATAAAACAATGGGCAGGAGGGGACTATGGAGTTGGGTGCATTTTCAGTGAGTCTGGCCGTACAAGATATAGAGCAGTCAAAGCGCTTCTATGAAAAGCTCGGTTTCAGCATTGTTGCAGGTGATCAGGCCCAAAACTGGCTCATTATGCGTAATGGCGATCATACCATTGGCTTATTTCAAGGCATGTTTGAGTCGAATATATTAACATTTAATCCCGGTTGGGATAAAAGCGGCCAAAAGCTGGATAAATTTCCGGATGTGCGCGAGCTATATTACGAGTTTAAAGCTAAAGGTGTTGAGATTGCGAATGCATCAATCAACAATAATTCAGGGCCATCGAGCTTCTCAGTGGTAGATCCAGATGGCAATGCGATATTAATAGATCAGCACGTTTAAAAACGAATACTGAGCAGAGTGAGGTTGCGTTTTGAGTATTGTGTATGCTGTTGATAAAGCAATGACAGCAGATGAATTTATTGACCTCTTGCAGCGCTCAACACTGGCAGAGCGGCGACCGGTTAACGATTTTGCAACCATGCAGGGTATGCTTGAGAATACCAATTTAATGGTAACGGCCTGGGATCAGATGCGGTTAATTGCTGTAGCGCGCTCTATGACCGACTTTTACTATACTTGCTACTTATCGGATTTAGCGGTTGATAAAGCGTATCAACGGCAAGGTATTGGTAAAGAGCTTATTCGATTGACGCATGCGCAACTTAAACCTGAATGTAAACTGCTGCTAGTCTCAGCGCCTGCGGCGAATGACTATTATCCAAGTTTGGGCTTTGAGAAAGTTGACCGCGCCTGGGTTTTGCCTGAAGGCAAGCAAATTAAGGCGTGAGCTATCATCGCTTTCTAGTCGATAAATATTATCTTACTTTCTGCTTTGAGTAAGAGTAAGTCTTAATTTATATAATCGCTATGAATAAAAAAAGGGCTGTTTTAAAACAGCCCTTATTAATGGTGTATCGTTCTTTATTGATTAGAAGAAGTTATAGCGAAAGCGCGCGCCGTATCTAGCAGGTTCTTCATAAGTTAATAAAGGTGTTTGTGCCGTATCAATGCGGAAGTTGGAAATCACTTCTTCGTCAGTGATGTTAGTGCCAAACACATCAACAGCATACTTTGCAGAAGGCGATGTCCAAGTAACATTAAAGTTTAACTTGGTTGATGGTTGTTGTCTGTCTGAAAACAACTCGCCTTCAGCATTATTCACTGCAGGTAAGCCATCTGCGGTTTGTGGTGTTTGTACGATTAATGTTGGGTCAACACCTGTCACATTGTCCGGCGTTAGGAAGTACTCGCCACGGTAATAGGCATTAACCGATGGCACGATAGATGAACCATTTGCTAAATTAAATGTATGCGAATACGTTAAGTTCAATGTGAACTTAGGCGAGCTTCTAGGTTGATTACCTTCGACATTATGTGGCAAACAGTTCGTCAGGTTTGGATTTGGACAGCCCAATGTGTTGGCAAATAGGAAGTCTTTATATTCAGCATCTGTGTAAGTGAAAAAGCCTGACAGATAGCCGTTTTCACCCAGTTGAGCGCCTACTTCTAACTCCAAACCAAAGATTTCCAGCTCGTCAGCATTCACAACCGCAAATTCAACCTGATCTGGGAAAATGGCATCGTTTAAGTCTGGTGTTTGACCAATAACAAAGTTGCTAATATCATCGCAACCAGGTGCTGAAGGAGATGGCATGCCATTAACCAACGGGCCATCATTATTCAAACCATCACCATTGAAGTCACAGTTAATATCACCAAAATTAAATAACTGTGCCTCTTGTTTATCGCTGTAATCCATAAAGAACATGGCAGCAGAATAGGTTATACGGCCATCATTGAGGGTACCCTTCGAGCCAATTTCGTAGTTGATCAGCTTCTCTGTTTCAACGGGCAACTGTAAGACTGAAGATGGGTCTGGGTTGGCTTGGTCAAAGTAGCGTTGTAGTGGTACGGTAACATCCTGCAAAGCGGCTTTATGCCCAGACGATACTGAAGCATAGACCATAACATCTTCGGTGATTTGATGGTTGATGCCAAGGCGGAAGTCTACATAATCATCCTTTTTCACAGGTGATTCGGTGGATGCAAAAAAGCATTGTGGCTCATTAATAATCAAATCGATGCCGGTGTTTAAAAACACATCAGGCGCAGGGAGGCCAGCATTAGGGTTGTTAGGGTTTCCAGCTAATGCCCCAGGACAAGCAAAGTTATTGGCCGAGAAAGTATATTGGCCAGCACCGGTGTTGGACTTCTCATCTTCAGAATAACGTAAGCCAAAGAATAACTGGGTTTTGTCTGTAACATCCCATTGCAGGTCACCGTAAAATGCGGTGTTTTCTGCCTCATAGTTGGGGTTAGGAAAAACGCTAAAACCAAATGGGAAGAAAGAAATACCTAAAGAACGACTGGTCTCTTCGCTAAATTGAAAATAACCTGCAGTCCACTGTACGGGGCCTGGGCTGCGTGAGGTAAATTGTAAGTCCAGCGTATCGTTCTCATTGATCCAAGGCACCTCTGCTGAATCTTGAAAAACAATCTCAATAGCAGCACCAGCGTCCAGATCTTGCGTTAATGTTTGCTCCATTTCGGTATGGCCAATATTTAATTTAATCCCAACGACATCCGGCACCTCATACTCAAGTGTCGTACGAATGTTATCGATTTCCTGATCCATCTCACCCCTAAGACTTAAGAACGAGGTAAAAGGGCGGGCTTGTGAGATTTGCTCGGCTGTTAGTGACGCTTCACAGTCAGCGCGCTGGCAATCGAATGAGAAGGGTGCTCCTAAAGCATTATTTTGATAACGCTCTAAAGAAAATTGCCAGCTCAATGTATCATTAGGTTGCCATAAAGTACTGATTCTGGCCGTTTTGGAGTCTGAGGAGCCATGCGAACCTGGCCCATCATCGGCAGGATCACCAAAGTTAAGTGAATAAAAAGGTGTTAAATCCGCATTTGGGTTTGGCGGCAGTTGTACGGGTGTTGGTGCTGCTGCTGCTGAGGTATCGTTATCGGCAATCAATTTATAAGGACTATCATGCTCGATTGTTTTAGCATTCAAGCGAACAGCAAAGACATCTTCGACCAAAGGAATATTCAATAGACCTGTGATACCTTTAGCGCTTTCAGTGCCTGTTTCTAAAGTAATATTGCCTTCCCAGTCAACCAGGTTGGGTTTGTTATTAATGATATTAATTGCACCGACTGTTGCATTGCGGCCCGCTAAAGTGCCTTGTGGGCCACGGGCAACCTCGATACGTTGCACATCATTAAAAAGCTGCATGGCCGCTTGTGGTCTGGCTGTAAAAATGCCATCAATGTTTAAAGCGACATTAGCTTCGCCAATTTCAGTAAATACAGAGTTACCGACACCACGTAAGTTAATATCAACAGAACCCTGGCCTCCACCACCAGTATCGCGGATTTGTAAACCCGGCACGATTTGTGAGAGTGTAGAAATGTCAGTGATATTATTTCGACTTAAGCTGTCAGAGGTAACAGCTGTGATCGAAATAGGTGTTTCTAATAAATTAGTTTCACGTTTGGTTGCCGTAATGATGATCTCTTCGAGCATCGTGCCTTGTGCAGTACTTGCGCCAGGCAACGCTACAGAAGCACCCAACATGAAAAATAAAAGTTTTTTCTTCATTTACATCAGCCCTCTAGTAAGGAGTTTCGTCACCCCAACCCTAGCGCAAAGGTTTTTAGGTCACAAACACACCAATGTACAAAATAGAGACTTAAAAAAATGTTCTGAAAATGAGGCTATTCGCTTTTTTGTTGCAAGGTACAGATTATTGTCATCTTGTGTATTGAATTATGTGGCTTTTCATAAATTCATACGCATCATGTTTGATATTGTGTTGTTGTTTGTCACTGTATTGTTCAAAAGTAACTCGCATGTTCCAAAAACTGCCAATAAGGTTGAGAAAAACACGGTATTGATTGCCGATTAATCACTAAAAAAAATTTAATATTTCTTTGTAAGTAAGCGAATAGATAAGCGCAAACTACCGCTTTTGTCGCATATTAAACCTATATTTAGATGATCTGCCTCTAAAAGTCTTTAAAAGTAATTAAGAATCAATATCAGTTAAGCGAAGTAATAGCCTATTAGTGCGCCATCATCGGCAAAGCTAAGCGGTAACGACCGATAAAACGCTATGTTTAAGCAGTATGCGAGTAATATAGACGGGAAGTGCAAACTCAGTAGTCAGCTCAAGTAAAATCAGAGTGCTAATTATTATCCTCAGAGGGTACTGGCTTAACGGTTCTGAAGCCAATGTGATTCGTACCCATGGTTAGCTCTTGTCTGAACTTTGCTGCAGGGTGATATCTTGCGCAATAATTCTGTGAGCATAAAAAAGAGCCACCTTTCATTAAGGCAGTATTCTGCTTAGGTTTGGAGTGTACCCACTCCCAAACATTGCCTATCATATCATGCAAACCCCAATTGTTGGCAGGAAAGCAACCGCCCGGTGCAATGCCCGCAAAGCCATCTATTTGATCGTTTTTTAATGGGAAGTTACCTTGCCAGGTGTTGGCATAATGTTTGTTATCAGGGGCATATTGATCACCCCATGGAAAGAATGTTGTTGCACCGGCTTTAGCGGCATATTCCCATTGTTGCTCTGTAGGTAATGCGCGGCCAGCCCAATTTGCATAAGCAATAGCATCTTCATAAGCAATTTGTACTACAGGCAATGCCGGGTTCGTATATTTCGTATTTGCCTGTAGTGGCTTTTTCCAGGATACGCCAGGTACATATTGCCACCAATCTGCTATACCGCGTTGACTTAATTTTTTAGGTTGTTTAAAAACTGCGCCACCAGGCTTATTAAACTCAGCAGGGGCACCTTTAATAAAAGGTGGTGGTTTTTCTGCAACAGTCACATATGCAGTTTCTTTGACGAACTGTGCAAATTGTGCATTAGTGACTTCATATTTATCAATCCAAAAACCTTTGATGCCTGGAAAGCGGTCAGGCTGAGTTGCTATCCAAACTTGCTCTGAGTGATCTGTTTTGCTTGAAGAGTCGCAGTCAGCAGAAGTGATTTTGTGTTCTTTTGCTATTGCATTAGGCAGGCATATATTGAGTGCAAGGCAAAGTATAGTAGTGTATTGGCGGTAAGGCATAGGCAGCTCGTTTGTTATCTAGGCTATAGATATTAATAATATAGGAATAAACGATAGGGACATTACTTTATTATACGACATCACTAATTACAAAATGTATTCAAGTGTCAGTATGTTATTGGGATAAGTTTATTTACGTATCCTGCTTGGATTGCCTTCATTGATCGATAGCAAAATTTTTTGAAGCCGGCAATTTTCGATGATAAACAATAAAGTGGCTGAAAATAACCATCAACAAACGAGTTTTGACCACTTTTAAAGTTAGCCTTATCTTACAATATCCAGCGTTTTTATACTTTCTATAAAGTATAGCTATATAGGCGTCATCACTATAAATCTAATTAAAATGCCTTATGTAATATAACTGTTCAGTGCGCATGGTCATGCAGTTATGTTATTTAATAGCGCCGATCTATAAGTCATGTATTGATAGCCAGCTAATAACAGCTTGGTTATTAGTCCAAAAGTGTATCTGGGAATTTTGATGTTCAATTATGACATTCAGGAGGGGTGGTATGTGTAAGAGGGTGCAATGCTTAATAATATTACTATTCATGCAGTTTAGTGGTTTAGTATCAGCGGCTCAGTATGATCCAGGTTCTGGTAGAACAATCTTAATGATAGGCCAAACATGGCAGCAAGAATATATCAATTATATCAATGGTACTGGTCTAGCACCTTCGGGTTCTTCGCATTATGGTACTTTGTTTTGGGGAACCATTGAGCAAGGTGATGACGGACCGAATAACAGTTTTTTAAATTATGTCGATGATAATTATGCTGCTGCTTATGCTTTAGTTGCTTTAAGCATTAAAGATAACTTTGCTGCTGGCGGTTACGGCTCAACGAATCAGGCAACAGTTGCCATCGCAAATGGCCAGGAAGATTCTAATATTGATGCTATTGCGAATATTTTAAATGCGCACCCAGATACTCGTTTTTTTATTCGTATTGGCTATGAAGTAAGCCTTGGTGTGTTTGGCAATGCTAATGACTATATTAATGCTTATAACTATATCGCTAATCGTTTGAGAAATGTAAATGGTGTCACCAATGCTGATTTTGTTTACCACCCGATTCGGTTTACCAACGATTCTCAGTCGATGTATCCGGGTAATCAGTTCGTAGACTGGATTGCTTTATCCGTGTTCAACAATGATGTTTGTTTAGCCGCTGGCAGTGTTAATAATTGTACAGGGCAATCATTTGACCCTAATTTGTCTTCGGTGATGAATTGGGCGAATGGTCTAGGCAAACCTGTCATGATTGCTGAAGCCGCTGTGCAAAATCCAGCAGGTAGTAGTGAAAATGGTTTTATTGATTATCTGCAGCGCTTGCATAATGTTGTGCAGCAACATGATGTACGCGCGCTGGTATATATTAACTCAGACTGGCAATCACATGGTTGGGGGCCTGAATGGGCTGATTCTCGTGTAGAGGCTAATGGCGCTAATATCGAAAATTTCTGGTTAGATACATTTGGTAATGGTACGCGCTATATACATCATGGTAATACACCACCACCGCCACCACCACCACCACCGCCACCACCGCCACCACCACCGCCACCACCGCCACCACCACCGCCACCACCGCCACCACCGCCACCACCGCCACCGCCACCGCCACCGCCACCGCCACCGCCACCGCCACCGCCACCGCCACCAGGTGGCGCGCAAGTTGAAGCCGAGAGCGGCCAAGTATTAGGCAATGCGTCGGTCTACAGTGATGGCGCAGCATCCGGCGGCCAGGGCGTTGCCTTTCTCGATACCGTGAATGCGGGTGTGCAATTTAATAATGTGCCCGCAGCGGATACGCTGACCATGCGTTATGCGTCACAGAATAGTGGTGCGCTTTCAGTGACGGTGAATGGTAGTGATGTAGGCAGTATTAACTTTACCTCCAATGGTGTTTGGACAGGTTCATATACCGAGGCCAGTGCTTCAATCAATATACCATCGGGTGCTAATGTTCAAATCATTAACTTAGGGGGTGGTGATGTTGCGGCGAATATTGATGTTGTAACGTTTAGTGGCAGCGCGCCGCCACCGCCACCGCCACCGCCACCGCCACCACCGCCGCCACCGCCACCGCCACCGCCGCCACCGCCACCACCGCCGCCACCGCCACCGCCACCGCCACCACCGCCACCACCGCCACCACCGCCACCACCGCCACCACCGCCACCACCGCCACCACCGCCGCCACCGCCACCGGCAGGTAACTGCGTCGACTTTTCCAATACCGTCGCTTATGGTGGCAGTAACCCAGGCACGCTATACCGCCGATGGTTGTTCTATCAGCTTAAGCGGTAATGTCTGGCGTCAAGACCAGCCAGAAGCTTCAATATCACCTCTGATACCAGTGCTTAGCTTTGATTTTGCCAGTAACGGTACCGGTGAAATTCAAGGGGTCGGTTTTGATGCTGATACTGGTGCCAGCAGCAACCGTGTCTTTAAGTTAACCGGTAGCCAAAGCTGGGGGATTACCGATTTCAGTTATACCGGTAATGGTGCGAGCCAATCATTTACGATCGCCGTGGGTAATTACTACACGGGTAGCAATATGGGCTTTGTCGTGGCGAACGATAAAGACAATGGCGCAGCAGACAATACAGTGACGGTTAACAATGTGGTGATTAGTATGGGCAATAACCCGCCACCACCGCCACCGCCACCACCACCACCACCACCGCCACCGCCACCATCAGCGTGTATCAACTTTGATAATACAGTCGCGTACTCTGGTAATAACACCGGCAGCTTTGATGCTAATGGTTGCGCCATTACATTAAATGGTAATATCTGGAGGATGACCAATGAGCAATTCACTATCAGTGTCACCAGCAGCATTACTTTCGATATTGCGACGAATAGTACAGGTGAAATTCACGGTATAGGTTTTGATGCAGATACCGGTGCGAGCAGTAATCGTATTTTTAAACTCGCCGGTAGTCAAAGTTGGGGTATTACCGATTTTAGTTATACTGGCAATGGTGCGACACAATCAATCACCATCCCGGTAGGACAGTTTTATACGGGCAGTAATATGGGCTTTGTGATTGCTAATGATAAAGATAATGGTGCTGCCGATAATACCTTAACAATAAGTAATGTATTGATTAGTAATTAATTAGGCTGTTAAATAATGAAAAAGAGTTGGGTTTATACCCAGCTCTTTTTTGTGCCTGGCACTGTTGTTAGGCATTGTTATGATAGATAGGAGTTAAACTTTATGTGTCTTAGGTATCGATTGTATCACTTGTTACAGTATGCAGTATTTTCCTTGCTGGTGATGTCTGTGAGTAGCTTTTGCTATGCGCAGAGTGGCCAACCTAATATTATTTTTATTATGGCAGATGATCTGGGTTGGTCTGATACCAGTAATACCCAGACTAACATTGGTAACCCTAGTGATTATTATGAAACACCAACACTTGAGCGTTTAGCTTCTGAAGGAATGGCGTTTAATAATGCCTATACCAGCGGCCCTAACTGTGCGCCAACCAGAACAGCGTTGCTAACAGGTCAATATGCGCCGAGACCAACCAATAACGTTTATTTGGTTGATAATTTAAATCGAGGTGGAAACAATACTTTGTTAGTAGGGCCTGCTCAAGGTTTGCCTAATGGTGAGGACCAATTACCGACTAACTCAATTACCATAGCTGAAACCTTAAAATCGGCTGGTTATGGCACAGTGCATCTTGGCAAGTTTCATGTGGCAGCGAATGGCGCAACAATAACAGGTTCGCATGGCTTTGATGTTAATTTTGGCGGAAATAGCAATGGTGGCCCGGGTAATTATCATGCAAATAATGGCCGCTTTGGTTCGAGTATTAATGCTGCTATGGATGAATATGCCGATAACTACACACAAGCCTATGTAGATAATAATATTAAGCCATTTGCGCAGGGTGTCAGTAATGCGGCAATGAATGCATTGGTGAACACACCCAAGCATATTAGCGACGCATTGACTGATGCGTTTATTGGCTATATGGAAGCAAATAAACAAACACCACAATTTGTGCACTTTAGCCATTATGCGGTGCATACGCCTATTGGCAACTCACAAGCACGAGATGACTTATTAGATAAGTACCAACAAAAGCCTGCCGGGCAGCAGGATAGTAATGCTTCCTTTGGTGCTTTAATTGAGGGCTTAGATCAAAGTATTGCTCGAGTGATTAATTACTTAAATACAGCGGATGACCCACGTAACCCAGGCCAAGTGTTAGCGAATAATACCATAGTTGTTTTTTATTCAGATAACGGTGGCCGACAAAACCAATCGAATAATGGCCCATTAAGTGGTCAGAAAGGTGAGTTAAAGGAAGGTGGAATTCGTGTGCCTATGATTGTGTGGAGTGGCAATGCTAATTTAGTTGAGGCTGATAGTGTCAATACCACGCCGGTTGCCTCGATTGACTTCTATCCAACTTTCGCCAGTTATGCTAATGCTCAATTGCCGACAGGGCCAATCGATGGTGAAAATCTGGCAACGTTATTTGCCAATAATAACGCCAGTTTGCAACGGGCATTATTTTGGCATTTACCCGGATATTTGATTGGTGGTGGTAGGAACCAGCGACCACAGTCTATCATACGCTCAGGTCAGCATAAGCTAATTTATAATTATGAAGATAGCCGTTACGAGATGTACAATGTAGTAACAGATCTGGCTGAATCAAATGATCTACTGTCAGGCGCAGTGACGGCAGGCAATCGTACGCTCGCTAATACCTTATCCAATCAGCTTATTGAGTGGCTAATCGGTGTGGATGCACCATTGCCAACGTTAAGAGCAACAGGCGAGCTTGTTGCAATGCCAGTAGCATTTCCAGATGATGCCTTACCGCCGCCTCCGGCAGGTAACTGCGTCGGCTTTTCCAATACTGTTGCTTATGGTGGTAGTAATCCAGGCACCCATACTGCCGATGGCTGTTCTATCAGCTTAAGCGGTAACGTCTGGCGTAAGACCAGTGAGAATTTTAATATCACCTCTGATACCAGCATAAGTTTTGATTTTGCCAGTAACGGCACTGGTGAGATTCAAGGTGTTGGTTTTGATGCAGATACTGGTGCCAGCAGCAACCGTGTTTTTAAGCTAACCGGTAGCCAAAGCTGGGGGATTACGGATTTCAGCTATACCGGTAATGGTGCAACACAATCATTCACCATTCCTGTCGGTGATTTCTATACGGGCAACGGTATGGGCTTTGTCGTGGCGAACGATAAAGACAATGGCACAGCGGATAATACTGTGACGGTTAATAATGTGGTGATTAGTACGGGCAGTAACCCACCGCCACCACCGCCACCACCGCCACCACCGCCACCACCGCCACCACCGCCAACCGCCAACCCGCCAGCCGCCAAATTGAAGCGGAAGCCGGTCAGATATTAGGTAATGCTTCTGTGTATAGTGATGGCCCAGCGTCGGGCGGTCAGGGGGTTGCATTCTTAGATACGGTGAATGCCGGTGTAGGCTTTAGTAATGTGCAAGCTTCTGACACCATCACCATGCGTTATGCTTCGCAAAACAGCGGTGCATTATCGGTCACGGTGAATGGCGCGGATGTGGGTAGCATTAACTTCACATCAAATGGTGTATGGACCGGTTCTTATACGGATGCGTCAGCCTCCATTAGCATTCCAGCGGGTGCGACGGTACAAATCATCAATCTTGGCAGCGGCGATGTTGCGGCGAATATTGACTTTGTTACATTCAGCGCCAGTGGTAACCCACCGCCACCACCGCCGCCACCGCCACCGCCACCGCCACCACCGCCACCACCACCGCCACCACCACCACCACCACCACCGCCGCCGCCATCAGCGTGTATCAATTTTGATAATACAGTGGCGTACTCCGGTAATAACACCGGTAGCTTTGATGCCAGTGGTTGTGCCATTACATTAAACGGCAATATCTGGAGAATGACCAATGAACAATTCACTATCAGTACCACAAGCAGTATTACATTCGATATAGCCAGTAATGGGACAGGTGAAATTCACGGGGTGGGTTTTGATGCAGATACCGGTGCGAGCAGCAATCGTATTTTTAAACTCGCCGGTAGTCAAAGTTGGGGCATTACTGACTTTAGCTATACTGGCAATGGTGCGACACAATCAATCACCATTCCTGTAGGGCAATTTTATACGGGCAGCAATATGGGCTTTGTGATTGCGAATGATAAAGATAATGGTGTGGAAGATAATACCTTGACGCTCAGTAATGTGCTTTTGAGTAATTAAGGTAACGCTGTTTTGCTTCAGGGCTATATATCTATAGCCCTGAATGTTTAAAGCGTATTGTATTGCTGGGATATAGGTGTTTTTCTCAGTAGGGCGTATTTGTTTTTTAAAAAAATAATTAAGATTAAAATAATGCAAGGTTTTAAAAGGTTATTTTCAGGGGGTAAGTGGGTCTATTTGCGCTTATTGAATGTTTTTGCCATTAGAAACAGCCCATGAAAATAGCTTTAATAGCGATTGGGTTAAATAACTTATTAAACTACTATCATTGTCTTATTTTTTCAGGACCATAAAGAAACCAAGCCATATCTTAATAAAGCTTAATACAAGCGTCGATAAGAGGTGGCTGCTAATGGATGGTAGAAAAAGACATTTAAACGCTAAAGTATGTCCTATCTGAGACGAACCCTATCTTCTTGATTGAATCCAGCCATTGGCTTTGCTAACGTCCTTGACGTTTTTAAAGTGATATAGCTAAAGATAATGCAATCCACTTTCTTTTTACAAAGTCAATTCTCATAAAATTTATACGGAGATAGGCATAAGCGTATATAAACGTATATGAATGTCTCATAGATAGAGTGATGCAAGACTAACTTATTAGCTATATCACCTGCCAATGCTTATCAGTATATCAAGTGATATATAAATAGCATGTTGTTTGGGTAAATGATTACGTTGTCAACATCAGTGAATATATTGGCTTTTTAAAAATTAGCAAAGCCAATACACGTAAATGCAGAGTTCATTAGCCCATTATCATGCGGATAAAATTGTTAGGAGGGGAAGATGGTTAATAGAGTGACGCAAGCGATAATATTATTGTTGCTATGTCTATTAGGTGCGTTGCAGCAAGTCGCTGCACAAAGTGTTAGTAATAATAGTTTTGAGAATGGCAACGATAACTGGAATATCTATGGTGGCGCGAGTCGTGTACAGAATAATGCACGCTCGGGTAACTGGGCGGTTTCATTAGTACAAAATAGTGGCGCTGAACAAACAATCAGCGGGTTGAACACCAATACAACGTATCGATTAACAGGCTGGCTGCGTTCATCGGATGGCTCGGGTGTCAGTCTTGGGGTTAAGCGTTACGGAGGCAATGAGAAGTCTGTATCAGTTACTAGCACTAACTATACACAGGTTTCATTAACATTTACTACAGGCCGGGTCGGCACAACAGCCATTGTGTACTTTTATAAAGGCTCGTCAGGTAGTGCTGCTTATGGTGACGATATGCAGTTGGCCTTTGATTCCGGTTCGCCTTATTCACTGGTTTGGTCTGATGAGTTCAATGGTAATGGTGCTGTTAATAGCAATAGCTGGCGTTTCGAAAATGGCTTTGTGCGTAATCAAGAGTTGCAATGGTATCAAACCGAAAATGCTTTTCAGAGTGGTGGCAATTTAGTGATTGAAGGTCGGCGTGAAACTCGACCTAATCCTAATTATGAGCCTGGCTCGAGTGATTGGAAAACATCACGCGAGTTTATTAATTACACCTCTTCTAGTATCAATACCCGGGGCATGCACTCGTGGCAATATGGTCGCTTTGTAGTCCGTGCAAAAGTCACTAATTTACAAGGCACTTGGCCTGCTATTTGGATGTTAGGCAACAGTTGTGAATGGCCATCGAATGGTGAAATTGACATTATGGAGAACTACGGCGGTAATATTTTAGCAAACTTTGCCTGGGGGACGGATACGCGCTGGCAAGCTAAATGGGATGGTTCGAGTAAAGCAGTGAATAGCTTTGGTGCCAATTGGGTGGATAACTTCCATATTTGGGAGCTCGATTGGGATGAGAATCGCATGAGTATTTATGTCGATGGCATTTTCTTAAATGATGTGTGGTTAGGCAACACGATTAATGGTTCTTCCAGGTGTGCTGGACAAAATCCTTTTAAGCAACCAGCTTATTTATTACTGAATCTTGCCTTGGGATCGAATGGCGGAGACCCGTCAGGCACAGCTTTTCCAACGCAGTATTTAGTGGACTATGTACGGGTTTATCAGCGTAATGGAACGCCACCACCACCACCACCACCACCGCCACCGCCACCGCCACCGCCACCAGGTGGCGCGCAAGTTGAAGCTGAGAGCGGTCAAGTATTAGGCAATGCGTCGGTCTACAGTGATGGCGCAGCATCCGGCGGCCAGGGCGTTGCCTTTCTCGATACCGTTAATGCGGGTGTGCAATTCAATAATGTGCCCGCAGCGGATACGCTGACCATGCGTTATGCGTCACAGAATAGTGGTGCGCTTTCAGTGACGGTGAATGGTAGTGATGTAGGCAGTATTAACTTTGCCTCCAATGGTGTTTGGACAGGTTCATATACTGAGGCCAGTGCTTCAATCAATATACCATCGGGTGCTAATGTTCAAATCATTAACTTAGGGGGCGGCGATGTTGCGGCGAATATTGATGTTGTAACGTTTAGTGGCAGCGCGCCACCACCGCCACCACCACCACCGCCACCACCACCACCGCCGCCACCACCGCCACCGCCACCACCACCGACAGGTAACTGCATCGACTTTTCCAATACTGTTGCTTATGGTGGCAGTAACCCAGGCACCTATACTGCCGATGGTTGTTCTATCAGCTTAAGCGGTAACGTCTGGCGTAAGACCAGTGAGAACTTCAGTATCACCTCTGATACCAGTGTAAGCTTTGATTTTGCCAGTAACGGCACCGGTGAAATTCAAGGGGTGGGTTTTGATGCAGATACCGGTGCCAGCAGCAACCGTATCTTTAAGTTAACCGGTAGCCAAAGCTGGGGGATTACCGATTTCAGCTATACCGGTAATGGTGCGACCCAATCATTTACGATCGCCGTGGGTAATTACTACACGGGTAGCAATATGGGCTTTGTCGTGGCGAACGATAAAGACAATGGCGCAGCAGATAATACTGTGACGGTTAATAATGTGGTGATTAGTACGGGCAGTAACCCGCCACCGCCACCACCGCCACCACCGCCACCACCGCCGCCACCAGCCTGTGTGAGTTTTGATAATACCGTTGCGTACTCTGGTAATAATACGGGCAGTTTTAATGCCAATGGTTGTTCTATTTCACTCAGCGGAAATATTTGGCGGCAAACGAGTCAGACGTTTACGATCAACAGCAATACCAGTATTGCTTTTGATTTTACTGCAAATGGCACTGGTGAAATTCATGGGGTGGGCTTTGATGAGGATACCGGTGCGAGTTCAAACCGTATCTTTAAATTATCCGGTTCGCAGAGTTGGGGGATCACAGACTTTACTTATACCGGTAATGGTGCGGCACAACGCATCACCATTCCCGTTGGGAACTTTTATACCGGCAATAATATGGGTTTTGTGATTGCGAATGATAAAGACAATGGTGCAGAAGATAATACTGTTACGGTGAATAACCTGGTCATTAGTAATTAATTGAGTATCGATTGTGAGCGGGTGCATATTCTATGCCCCGTTCACAAATTGCCGTTTTGGAACGTTATGCAAGTATATGTAAAAGCACGCCGTATTAAAGGAATAAAATTATAAAGTTCAATAAGTAAAAAACTTGCTGGATATACATTAAACAAATCCAATGAATTTAAGAGAAGAGGGGT
The DNA here is from genome assembly GCA_965230615.1 of Gammaproteobacteria bacterium. Taxonomy (GTDB): domain Bacteria; phylum Pseudomonadota; class Gammaproteobacteria; order HTCC5015; family HTCC5015. The sequence goes on along the minus strand of OZ246012.1, from coordinate 1,859,407 downwards.
GAACTTGTATGACTGTTGTTTATGTTAAGCGATATATTAATATTTTGCTGATGTCTATGCTGGCAACTTTGAGCTTATTGATAAGCTCAGCTTCTTATGCGGCTGTTGAGTTTAATACCAATGACCCTGGAACGTTTAAGGGTATGAGTTATTGGGCGATTGGTTGGGTTGGTAACACAGAAGCCAGTATTAGGCGCATGGGTGGTGAACAACAAATTGATGTTGTTCGAATTGGTTGCCCAAAAGAGTGGGCACTGAGTAATAATAGCCTGGTCGCTGATGCGCGTGCAGAAGTTGATAAACAAATACAAGCCGCCCTCAAAGTGTTTGCTGGCAATGGCAATATGCGAGTAGGTCTGGTCTGTAGTGGTGGTAATGGTATTAATGATTGGTATGTGCAATCAAATGGCACAGATATTAGAGGTACTCGCTGGTTAGCACTGTTTAAAGCAGTAAAAAATCATATCTTTGATTTTCACGGTCTTAGTGTTGCCTATATCGAAGTGGGTAATGAGCAAGATTTTAATAATAAAAAAGGCAGTCCGGAAAACCTAAATAATATTCAGCAACGCTTTCGCAACGACTCAGATTTCAATGGTATACCACTAGTGGGGCCATCTACTCTGGCATCAGGGGCTGCGAAAAAATGGTATGACCCTATGAAAGACACCTTGGACTGGGGGGCAACACATGCCATTAATGGTTCAGGCCAGGCGTATACCGATTTTGTTAAGCAAGTGAGAAATGATGGTAAACAATATTTTGGCAGTGAGGTGCATAATTTAGTTGAGATGATTATTGCCGAAGAATATGGTGGCCTGGGTGGTCTTTGGTGGAGTACCGTCAATACAACACGTGGTTTATTTAGCCAGTATTCTCAGCAAGGTAATCGAATATGTTATCGTGAAAAACTAGGGTCTTTTTCTGCTGCCAGTTGTTATCGTGGTAATAACAATAATATTCATATATTTGCCGCTTCTAAAGAAGGGGCGACATTTGAGTTCTCATCAGTCGATCGTGATGTCTATTTCGATGGTAATGGACCAAGAAGAAATTTTACAATAACACTAGAGAAGAACGGTGAGCGTTATATCGAAGTGACGCTAAATCCACCACCGCCACCACCGCCACCGCCACCACCGCCACCGCCACCGCCACCGCCACCACCGCCACCGCCACCGCCACCGCCACCGCCACCGCCACCACCGCCACCGCCACCGCCACCACCGCCACCGCCACCGCCACCGCCACCGCCACCACCGCCACCGCCACCGCCACCGCCACCGCCACCGCCACCGCCACCACCGCCACCACCACCGCCACCGCCACCAGGAGGGGGTACACAAATTGAAGCTGAGAGTGGCCAAGTATTAGGCAATGCGTCGGTCTACAGTGATGGTGCAGCATCCGGTGGTCAGGGAATTGCCTTTCTCGATACCATTAATGCGGGTGTGCAATTCAATAATGTGCCCGCAGCCAATACGCTGACCATGCGTTATGCATCACAGAATAGTGGTGCGCTCTCAGTGACAGTCAATGGCAGTGATGTAGGCAGTATTAACTTTACCTCCAATGGCGTTTGGACAGGTTCATATACTGATGCCACTGCTTCAATTAATATCCCGGCAGGTGCTAATGTTCAAATCGTCAACTTAGGTGGGGGGGATGTTGCGGCCAATATTGATTTCGTCACGTTTAGCGGTAATGTGCCACCACCACCACCACCACCACCACCACCGCCACCACCGGCAGGTAACTGTATCGACTTCAGCAATACCGTTGCTTATGGTGGCAGTAACCCAGGCACGCATACCGCCGATGGTTGTTCTATCAGTTTAAGTGGTAATGTTTGGCGTCAAACCAGCCAGAATTTTACTATCGCCTCTGATTCAGTGTTTACCTTTGATTTTGCCAGTAATGGTACCGGTGAAATTCAAGGCGTGGGCTTTGATGAGGATACCGGTGCCAGCAGTGATCGTATTTTTAAATTAACAGGCACCCAAAGTTGGGGTATTAGTGATTTTAATTATACCGGCAATGGTGCCATGCAATCGTTTACAATTCCTGTGGGTAACTTCTATACCGGCAGCAATATGGGGTTTGTGATTGCCAATGATAAAGACAGTGGTGCAGCGGATAATACAGTAACGGTTAATAATGTCGTGCTTGGCTCAGGTAGCAACCCGCCACCACCACCGCCACCGCCACCACCGCCACCACCGCCACCACCGCCACCACCGCCACCACCGCCACCACCGCCACCACCGCCACCACCGCCACCACCGCCACCGCCACCGCCACCGCCGCCACCGGCCTGTATTAGTCTGGAAAACACGAGTGAATACTCGAGTAACAATACGGGCAGTTTTAATGCCAATGGTTGTTCGATAAGTTTGTCTGGCAATATTTGGCGTATCAGCAATGAGCAGTTTGATATTGTTGCCAGTACGACAGTTAGCTTTGATTTTGCCAGTAACGGTACCGGTGAAATTCAAGGCGTGGGTTTTGATGCAGACAGTGGTGCTAGCAGTGACCGCATTTTTAAATTAACCGGTAGCCAAAGCTGGGGTATTACCGATTTTAGTTATACTGGTAATGGTGCAACACAGCGTATTACGATCCCGGTTGGCGATTTTTATACGGGCAGCAATATGGGTTTTGTGGTTGCCAATGATAAAGATAATGGCACCGAAGATAATACCGTTACGGTGAGTAATGTTGTGATTAACAATTAATCATTATGTAAATTTAACTTCATCAAATATCAACGAAAAGATCAAAGAGCCGACATGTCTATCGGCTCTTTTTTTATGTTATATCACGAAGGTAATATCAGCTCAGTCAGTGTGTCTTGCTAAAATGATACCTATCATATTGCCTTAATGGGCAGTGCTAATTGGCATGGCACAAAGGAGACTCAGAAAAAATTAGCGCAGCAGTGGTAAAAATAGGCATTCGGAATGGTTGACTCAACACCCTGATTGTTTGATAGTAGTATCTTTCCAGCTGATGTATGTACCATATTGGGTATATACGTTTACATAAAATAGACTACCCAAATGCCAGGGCGTCAGGATGAGGTTTATGAGCAAAATTAATACAATAGTCAGCATAGGTTTTTTAGTCGGAGTAGTAAGCTATATGCTGTCTGCTTGCAATGGTAGTGGTAGTGTCAATGAGGATATAGGCGCTGGTTCTACTGCCCATAAGCAAGGTGAAGTAAATATCAATATTGCTAATCCGACGCTAGAAACAGGTTTGTATCAACCCATTGCTGCTAACCAAGAACGTGTGTTGGTTTGGCAGGATGAATTTGATGGTGAAAAGTTAGACCCAAATGTATGGTTTTTTGAGGTGGGTGATGGCACTCAATATGGCATTTTAGGGTGGGGTAACGATGAGTTGCAGTGGTACTTGCCAGATAATGCTGTATTGAGCAATGGTATTCTAACCTTATCAGCAAAGCGTCAATCAGTTCAGGGTTATGAGTATACCTCTGCGCGTATCAATACCCGCGATCGTTTCGCCTTTTTATATGGACGTATTGAAGCAAGAATCCGTTTGCCTCGTGGGCAGGGGGTCTGGCCAGCATTTTGGTTGTTACCTCAATCCGATACCTATGGCAGCTGGGCTGCATCGGGTGAGATTGATATTGTCGAGGCTGTCAATCTAGGCGCTAAAGGGGGTAATACCATACATGGGACAATTCATTATGGCGGTGTATGGCCAAGCAATGTGTTTACCGGAAACCCCTATGACCCTCCCAATAATGTTACTGAGCAATTTCATGTTTATGCTTTGGAGTGGGATGTTACTGAAATGCGCTGGTATGTAGATGATGTTTTATATGCCACACAAAATACCTGGTCTACGAGCAAAGCCGACTTTCCTGCGCCCTTTGATCAACCGTTTTATATTATTTTGAATCTTGCTGTGGGCGGTAGGTTACCGGGTTCGCCAGATAGTACAACGCAGCTCCCTGTGGCGATGGAAGTTGATTATGTGCGAGTGTATTCAGGTAAACCATCGGAGTAATGGCATAAACACCTTGCATATTATTTCAGATCTATACCTTTTATATCGCTATTGAGTGATTCAATAGTATATTGCGCTATGCAAAGTACCATTCAGGCCCGTCATAGGTGATTCATTAAAGGTTTTACGATAACAACAGATAGCGCTTTGATTGATGTGGATGCTGTGCATACCTTTTTATCCGCATCCTATTGGGCCAAAGGCATTCCGCGTGCAGTTGTGCAGGCATCGATTGAACATTCACTGTGCTTTGCTGTGTTCAATGACAAGCAGGAACAAGTGGGTTTTGCCCGTATCATCAGCGATTTTGCGACTTTTGCCTATTTAAGCGATGTTTTTATTCTTAAGGCCTATCAAGGCAAGGGATTGGGTAAGTACTTGATCGCTAATATTCTGGCGCATCCACAGTTGCAGAGTTTGCGACGTATTATGCTGGCCACGAATGATGCCCAGGATTTTTATCAGGGCTTTGGCTTTAGTGTATGCGACCATCCAGAGAGGCTGATGGAAATTGTTAATGCGGATCTTTATATAAAGTAAGGCCTCGCTAAGCCCGCGTTATCCTATCAAGTTTACCGTATTTCTCTTCCCGTATATCACTTCAAGTGGTGCGAAGCTATGCTTACACCACTTGAAGCGTTTGCTGGATTATTGATAACTAATCAGTGCCAGATTAGCACCAAAAGGGTCGCAGATGGTTGCCATTCTACCCACGCCCGGGGCTGTAAAAGGCTCAGCAATACTTTTTGCGCCTGCGTCTAATGCTGCTTGATAACGCTGATCGACATCGTCGACGGTGATATAAATCAGCCAACTGCCTGTGGCCGATGGGGTTGGACAAAAACCACCAATAGGCTCCTCGCCTAGCATAATGCCATTGTAGGTGCTGCCATCTTGCATAGGCATGCCGACAATATTCCAGTCGAGTACCGATTTGTAAAACGTTTCCGCTTTAGCCGGGTCGTCACAACTGTGTTGTATCCAGCTGGCTGCGCCATGCGCTTTATTATCCGTTGTCATATATTATCCTCTATTTCATGATTGATCGTATTGCAGAGGACGTTTGGTACAAGACAATTTCTACAAACGTGCTATTTATTTTCAAGTTGTCGAAGTTTTTTCTGTAGATAAGCTGACTCCTGCGGGGTGCTCTCTAAGGTAAGCGCGATTTTTAGTGCTCGAATGGCGTCTGTGGTTTGGCCGTTTTGGGCTAACAAATCTGCAAGTGTTGCCTGGTAAGGCAGATAAGCCGCCAGCTCGCTGGCCAGCGGGGCTAATTGTGCCAATGCTGCCGAGACACTAATGCTTTTGGCAATAGCTGCGGCATGATTTAACGCCACAACGGCAGTCGGCTGTAGTTGATACAGCAGTGTATATAGGCGTTCGATTTCTTGCCAGTCTGTTTCGGCGGCTATTCTTGCGCGACAATGTGTGGCGGCAATAGCTGCCTGGATTTGTAAGGGGCCGGGCTGGCCATTGCGCAGTGCCTGTTCGAGTAGTGCCTGCCCCTCCTGGATTAATGCCCGGTTCCATAAACGGCGGTCTTGTTCTTCTAAGGTTACCAACTCATCGTTGTTATTTAGGCGAGCTTTGGCACGTGAGTGTTGTAACAAGCATAAAGACAGCAGGCCTTTGGTTTCGGCTTGACTTGGAAATAGTGATACCAGCAAACGTGCCAGGCGTATGGCCTCTTCGCAGAGTGTTAAGCGTATATGATCTGTGCCACCGCTGGCGGAGTAACCTTCGTTAAATAAAAGGTAGACCATTAAGCCTACCGCTTCCAAGCGTTGTAAACGCTCAAAGGGGCTGGGCGTGTCGAGTTGTTGAGCTGTTGCTGCTGCTTTTTTCTTAGCGCGGGTAATGCGTTGTTCCATCGTTTTAGGGGCAACGATAAAAGCTCTGGCTATTTCTTTAGAAGAAAGGCCAGCTAAGATTTTCAGTGCAAGTGCTAATTGATCCTGCGTATTGAGTTCTGTGTGACAGCACATAAACATTAAGCGCAATACATCATCTTTGTAATGCGCCTTATCTAAAGTGTCAGCGGCATCTTGATAGCTTTCATCGCTGAGTTGAGTGTCAATAGCCTGTTGAATATCTGCGGTGTAACGTATGCGGCTTTGCTTGCGAATATGATCAACACCAATATTACGTGCAACGCGAATAAGCCAAGCGCTAGGGTCAGCCGGAATCCCCTGGTCCTGCCATGCTTGTATTGCCCGACTATAAGCTTCTTGTAAGGCGTCTTCAGCAATTTCCAGGTCACGGAAATAGCGTAGTAAAGCCGCGAGTGCTGTTGGTCTGGCATTATTGAAATGCGCCGTCAGAGAGTTTTGCTGTTGCATATTCTGTGATTGATATCAGCAAATCTAGTCAGTTGAGAGAGTACCGCCTGCCCAGGCAATGGGGCGAATCTCATAGCTGGCCAAATCTTCGGGCAGTTTTTTAGCCGCAGCAATCGCTTCCTCAATACAGTCGCACTCAATCACGTAGAAGCCGAGAAACTGTTCTTTGGTTTCTGCAAAAGGCCCATCTGTGACTAACAGTTGCTTGTTGGTTTTACGTACCGTCATGGCAGCGGTTGTACTCATGAGTTTGACAACTGGCCCAAGTGACCCTTGGGCTTGCAGCTCGTTTTGTAAGTCTATGTGTTTTTGCATTTCAGCGGCTTGAGTATCTTCTGGAAGCCGTTCGAAAACCCCTTCTTTGGCGTAAATAAGTATCGAGTACAGCATAATAACCTCAATGTGATAATGGGCAGTCTCTTTAGTAAAGACGTTCTGCTAAGGATGAATCCTACATATTACAGGCAAAATTTATGATTTTTGACGATAAAAGCTGTGTATAGATTATATATAAAGTATAAACTCATTCTAGTTCACACTTTTGCGCATTTGCTGTGTATCTTATGCCTATTTGGGCTTGAGTCTGTAGGTCATCAGTACCTTATAATTTAAGCTAATATCTTTAACGGCCCGTTAAATGCCAACCGCTTAAGTATTTGTCTGCTCAATGTCTGTAGTAGATACGATGTTTGCTTATGTTAGCGCTTAATAAAAACAGCTGGCCGCTAAAGAAAATATCCATGGGCTTAAATTATGATCTAGGGAGTCAGTTATGCTACTTGAAGCCGTTACGGTATGTGTTAATTCAGCATCCGCTTTAAAGCACTGTGTCGATAATCGCAAACTATTGGATCGTTGGGTTGTTGTAACAACAGCTAATGATCTCGATACGATTGCCCTATGTCGGCAGTATGAGATTGAAACATTGTTTAGTGAGCGGCTCTACGCAGATGGTGCCTTATTTGCCAAGGGGCGGGCACTGAATGAGGGCTTTGAGACAGTGTCTCGTCAAGGCTGGCTGATTGCGATGGATGCTGACATTATTTTGCCAGGTAACTTTCGCAATATCGTGCAGCAGATACCAGAGGATGAAAGTTCATGTAATTGTATTTATGGGCCTAAGCTGCGTCGTATGGTGAATAACCCACCCGCTGAATATAACCAACAATGCACCAGCAATATTGAAAACCTGCAAGGCCTATACACGCTATACTATGAGCTATTCAGCGATACAATTACTCAGGGCGAGCCTTTGAGTTATGAGCAGTATGACCAGTTTTTGATGCAGGCTAAACAGCAGGGCTTATTAGAAAGTAATATCCCGCCAACCAATGAGCAGTGGCGTCTGTTCAATTTGGGAGAGTGGCATAAACTACCGATTAATTTTGAAGGTCATATGCAGCACAATATTGGTTACTTTCAAATGTTTCATGGCAGCACGTTTACTGGCTATTCGGAATTTGCGCAAGATCATCGCTGGGATGATGTGATCTTTAAAAACCAATATGAGAAGCATCATCGCAAAGTGATTGATTTTGAGTGTGTGCATATTGGTATGAACAGCTATATTCAAAAAAGGCAGGCGCAAGAGCAGGTTGACGGTATGTTTCCGGCACCCATGGGTGTTAGCCATGAACAGCTGGCAGGCGATGAGCTGTTTGATTATATGGATCAAGCATCATACTTACCTCTTAAGCTACCGATGTAAATAGCCGATAGCTTATCTGCTACCAACGGATAAATGTTTATTATTGCTCTATTTTACCGGGGCCTAATGCGCAGTAAAATAGAGCAAATTAACCCCAAAAAAACCTATCTACAGTCTTGTCTGTATTAGTCAGTGTTCGCAATATCAAGTAAAATCCCGCTTAATTATTGAAAACGTGCACAATTTCCGCTGTGGTAACTACCAGATCTAGCGAGAATTGCCTGTTATATTTTGGAATTAAATGGGGGTTATGATGAAAGGCTTACTGAGTCATCTACTAAAATATACGCTATATACTATGTTTATACTGGGTAATGCGATACCCGTGTCAATGGCTGCGGATAAAGAGAACAGTAAAACAGCTGAACGGCAAGAAATGTTGCGCCTGACAATCGAGCAGCCATTTGAGTATACATATCAAGCAGGCTCAATTGAAAAAGCGGCTTTTGACTATGCTTTAGTGGCGAGAACGCAGAACCTTGAGTTGCTCAAAACATTTTATACCCAGCAAGCGTTGGACTTTCGCAATAAACGTTTTGGGGGTATAGGCGATGACACATGGTTGCCTAAGGCAGACTATTCAAAGCTGTTTAAAATTAAACTGCGGCCGCATATTTTACGCGCGGAGAACTATCATATAGAAATCCATTACTATCATTCAGAGAAGCACCCTGATTTTACGACGGTAACAGAAATGAAATTGATCGATGGTGTTTGGAAAGTGGTTAACTGATTTTGTTACTCAACGTATTGATTAAGGACGATCAAAGCTTATGAGGCAGCACCACGCTATCTTGGTCTTATTATTATCGTTATTACCCATTGCATGCGATATTGATTCTTCATCTCCGAGTAATAACAGTTTTGCTGCCGATATCAGTTTTTTACAGCGATATGTTGAAACACTCGTATTAACAGCCCCTGATGGCAACGGCAGGGTGGCTGTGGTACCTGATATGCAAGCCCGTGTATTAACCAGTACAGCGAATGGTGCAGTAGGTGACAGCTTTGGCTGGATTAATTACGAGCTGATAAAGCGTGCTAAGCGGCAGCCACATATGAATGCTTTCGGTGGTGAAGACCGCTTTTGGCTGGGTCCCGAAGGTGGGCAGTATAGTGTCTTTTTTGCCGCAGGTGACCCCTTTGATCTTGAACATTGGCAAACACCGGCACCGATTGATTGGGGGGCTTGGGAAACAATGGTTGTTGCTAAAAACACAGCATTGTTTCGTAAAGTATTTTCCCTAAGTAATTATTCGGAGACGGTATTTGATATCCAGGTCGATCGGTTGATTAAGGTATATGGTCAGCAAGAGATTGAGCAAACTTTGGGCATTGCGCTGAGTGCTGACCTCCAATATGTGGGTTATGAGTCAAATAATATCCTGCATAATATCGGTGATAAGCCCTGGCGTAAGGAGAGTGGTTTATTATCTATCTGGATTCTCGGTATGCTTAAGCCGTCGAGCAATACGGTGGTCATATTGCCTTATCAAGCTGGCGATGTGCAAGCACTTGGCCCAGTCATAAATGATGCCTATTTTGGTAAAGTGCCTGAAGAACGTTTGGTGATACTGCCTGGCTATGCTTTTTTTAAAGGTGATGGCCAGTATCGTTCTAAAGTAGGTTTATCAGCCAAGCGTGCTAAAGATATTATCGCGAGTTATCAAGCCGCTAGCAGTCACAGCCAGGCAGTATTAACAATTGTTAAATATTCTCTACCCAGTGAGCATGAGGGCTATGTGAACTCGATGTGGGAAATGCAACAAGAGCCTTATGCCGGTGATGTTGTTAACAGTTATAACGATGGGCCACCTGCGCCAGGTGTGCCACAACTAGGGCCTTTTTACGAGCTAGAGTCATCATCACCTGCATTAGCATTGGCTGCTGGCGAGAGTGCTGCACATGTGCATAGAACATTTCACTTTCAAGGTGAGCCTGCCGCATTGAACAAACTAACAAAAGATATTCTTGGCTTAACCGTAGCACAACTCACTGAGGTGCTTAAATAGGCAGCAAGCAAGCTAACGTTTTTGTCGAAAAACTTTACTGAAAGCTTTTAGAAGTATTAACAGAGCGTTTGGCAGAGCAGATCATTATTAGCATCTGCCTGGCAGGCCGCCACCCGCCAGACAGACTAACTATAAGCGACTACCACCAGTCGATATAGCTGGGACAAATTCTACGATAAATTTTACAGAGTACCAAATGAAAATTACTGACCAATTAAATAAAGGTCGTAAAATAAGTAGTACACCTGGGCATTGCTTGACCGCTGACCGGGTGGTCAGGTTAAAATCGGTGCTCTTCATGGTAAATTTGATCATTTCACGCAACGTTGTGCATTCTTGGGGTGCTTTGAGATAATGTCAAAAGATGAATGCTAAAGAGAATGATATTGCTTTACGTTGGTGTGCTGAGGGCTTTAGTTGTGATACCTGGGTAGATCCGCCCAGGCAGGCATGGCGAGGCTTTGTGCATACTGTTGACGAGTTGATCATGTTAATCGAAGGACAAATAGAAATAACAATTGAGGGTAAGGTTTATTACCCAACGGTCGGTGAGACAGTTTTAATTAAAGCAGGCCAAGAACATGATGTCGTTAATATAGGTCAGCAAGAGAGTCGCTGGTATTATGGTTACCGACAAGGCTAGTCACCCTTATATTGGCGGTGATGTGATTGTCAGCTTACTTAAGCGTCATAAGAAAGCCGGAATGGCCCATAAAAAAATGCCGCCTGTGATCAATAAGCCAAAACACAAACCGCTGATTAGATAAAGCATATGCCAGCCTGCATTAAACATGCGGCCAGTCAGCCAAAATAATAGTGTCAGTAATGCGCCAATGGCTAGGCCGCAGAGTACAGCATAAAAGAGATAGTTTTTTAATACGGCGTTTGCAATAGGGCCACTCTCATTTGCCCAGTTTGCAGAGATATTAATGACGTTACCTGAACCAAAGCTGTAAACGCCAAGCACAATGGCGATAGCAACAACTAAGGCAAACCAAGTTACTTTATGCTTACTTAGCTTATGCTTTGCCGATGAGTCTGTTGTAAGTGCGGCTTTGGTGGTGTTTTCTGTTATCATGTCATTGAGCCGATATCATGGAAGCGCCACTTTACTGCAGCTTTTTTTTCATTTCAATGCATTAATGCGAAGTTTTAAGGCAAGTGCCTATACGACACATCGGCAAACTAAGTGCTAGCTGCTATAATGAAAATAAGGTAGTTTAGCTGGTATGCTTTTGTTTTATGCTGTTTTTACTGGCGGATCAAATGAAAAACTTACTCCCTAAAAGCACTAAAACCCCATATGGGCCGCTCTATCAGCCTGTAAGTCGTATACTGCAATTTTCTATTTTATTTGTAGCGGTTGTTATCAGCTTAATACTCGGGGCAATATTGGGGGCCTCAATAGAGCGTGATTCAATTGGTGTTTATTTCTATGTGGTCATGCCTTATTTTTCTGTTATTGTGTTTGGTTATGTGTTTTGGGTGGCGCGTTTAAAAACATTGGCTTTTGGCGTTCTCGGCAAAAGCGTCTTGTGGGCGGTGATCAAAGTGTTTATTTTACGCCGCAAACCAGAAAAGCTCGAAGAGCTAATGCCTTCTCGCGAGAAGTTTGAAGAAATGGCGGTGCTGGCCCAGGCGGCGGCAGCCTGCTTTTGGCGGGTGGCTATCATTATGGCTGGCATCTGGCTGGTGTCTGTGATCTTTCTGTCGGCATTTTTGCCGCATACAGGCTTTGCGATTATTGTTTTTGCCAGTGTTATCCTCTGGGGAGTGATATTGAGCTATCTGGGGCGTCGCGGGTACCTGCCTATTCTCGAAGAAGGCTAAATAAGGCGTGTTAAGCCTTATTTGACCGCTGCTTTCCCAGTGACGCAGTGCCCCTCAACGGCTGCATTCCCGGCCACCATTAACTAGGTATAAACCCTTGTTTTATCAGGCATAACCGTCGGTTTCGCCTGTAAGGCTCGCTGCGTATTATCAATATCGTTGTCAGTGCATGTTTTGGCCTTGAAATTCAGCTGTGCGTCCCCAATATCTGCCATTATTAGAGTGTTTAACCAAGGAGTTGCTGAGATATGACTGCTGAGACTGCGGTAAAGCCCGAAGCCCATGAGTTTCAAGCTGAAGTTGCCCAATTATTAAATTTAATGATCCATTCCTTGTATTCCAACAAGGAGATCTTTTTGCGTGAACTGATTTCCAATGCATCAGATGCCTGTGACAAGTTACGTTTTGAGGCACTACAGAATGATGCTTTATATGCTGGAGACTCAGAGCTGAAGATCAATATTGATATTGATAAGGATAGCCGTCAGATCACCATTTCTGATAATGGTATTGGCATGAGCCGTGATGAAGTGGTGAGCAATATCGGGACTATCGCAAAGTCAGGGACCAAAGAATTTTTTCAGTCGTTGACAGGTGATCAGGCGAAAGATGCACAACTCATTGGTCAGTTTGGGGTTGGTTTTTACTCAGCCTTTATTGTGGCAGATAAAGTCAGTGTCGTGACGCGTCGTGCAGGCAGTGACAGTGCGGTGCGCTGGGAATCAGAAGGTGCAGGCACTTATACGCTGGAAGAGGCAACACGCGAGCAGCGTGGTACCGATATTATTTTACACTTACGCGATGATGCTGATGAATATTTGGATGGTTGGCGCATTCGCAGTATCGTGCGTAAATATTCTGATCATATATCTTTACCTATCATGATGATCAAAGAGGCAGTGCCAACGCCAGAAGCCGCAGAGGGAGAAGAAGAGCAGCAAGACGAGACAGTTGTTGATGCTGTTGAATTAGAGCAGGTTAATAATACCACTGCGCTTTGGGCACGTGCTAAAAAAGATATCAGTGAAGAAGAGTATAAAGAATTTTATAAAACGGTTGCGCATGACTTCCAGGATCCTATGCTATGGACGCATAACCGTGTAGAAGGCAAGCACGAATACACTACGCTGTTATATATTCCTTCTCAAGCGCCATTTGATTTATGGGATCGCGATAAAGCGCAAGGCGTAAAGCTGTATATCAAACGCGTTTTTATTATGGACGACAGCGACCAGTTAATGCCGAAATACCTGCGCTTTGTGCGCGGTTTAGTTGATTCTAGCGACTTACCACTGAATGTCTCGCGTGAAATACTGCAAAGTAATAAAGTGATCGACAGCATTCGTTCAGGTTCAGTCAAGAAAATCTTAGGCTTGCTCGAAGGCCTGGCAAAAGATAAGCCGGAAGACTACGCTCAGTTTTGGCAGGCGTTTGGTAATGTTATCAAAGAAGGCCCAGCAGAAGACTTTGCCAATAAAGAACAAATTGCAGGCTTATTCCGTTTTAGTTCGACACATAATGATAGCGCAGACCAATCGGTTGCATTGCAAGATTATGTTGATCGCATGAAAGAAGGTCAGGATAAAATTTATTTTCTGACAGCTGATTCATATGCGGCTGCAAAGAACAGTCCACACTTGGAAGTGTTTAAAAAACAAGGCATCGAAGTCATTTTAATGACAGATCGCATTGATGAATGGATGATGCAATACCTGCAAGAATTCTCTGGTAAGAAGCTGGTCTCTGTTGCCAAAGGTGATCTAGATCTGGGTGACTTAAGCAGTGAAGAAGATAAAAAACAAGCTGAAGAAGTCAAAGAAGCATCTAAAGAGCTGGTCGAGCGTATTAAAAAATCACTGGCAGATAAAGTTTCTGATGTGCGTGCTTCAACACGCCTGACTGACTCACCGGCCTGTGTGGTCTTGAGTGAGTTTGAAATGGCACTGCACATGCAGCGTTTGATGAAGCAGGCGGGCCAGGAAGTGCCAAATACTAATCCTATATTGGAAATCAATCCAAACCATCCTTTGGTTGAAAAAGTCGCCGCTGAGCAAGATGATGCTGAGTTCGATAATTGGGCATCGATGTTGTTGAGCCAGGCGATTCTGGCAGAAGGTGGTCAGTTGGAAGACCCGGCAAGCTTTGTGAAGCAGGTTAATAAAATATTGCTGTCATAATGGTATCCGCGCTGAAGAATCAGCGCAGATTTCCAAGTGATTGCCATAACGGCTTAGCAGGGCAGGCGGCACCGCCTGACATAATGTGCAGTCTGCCCTGATACTCGTATCTGTCATATAGATACGTTACACTCAAGCGAGCTTTCTTCTTGAAGCACACAAGATGGGTTAATGATTAACTTGGGTGGTATGTATGCATAACGACAAAATGCAGAGACTTTTCACCGGCGTTTGCGCCAAACCTTTCTTTGCTATGCTGATGCTTTGCATAGCAAGTAGTACAGCCTATGCCAAGCCGCAATTTAATGATGAGTTTACCGATGCAGCAAGTCTTGCTGACTGGCAGTCATTAGCGGCTACGCCTGATTGGACGGCACTTGAGATTAAGCCACAAGCAGCTTATCTACGACTCACACCTAAAGCATTAACGGGCTGGTATAAAGACAGTCAGGCACCTTTTCTCTATAAGCACTTGAGCGGCAATTTTATGCTAAGTACAGCGGTCACGGTGCGTAACCAGGATCCTGCTAAGCCGCTGCCATTGGCCGAATACAACTCTGCCGGTTTGTTGCTGCGAGATGCGTCATCACAAGCAGGTCAGCAAAACTGGGTGATGTTAAATGTCGGCGCGCAAGAAGCGGGGCGTTTAGGAACAGAAACCAAAACAACTCGACGGTCAGTCTCTCAGTTAAGTATACAAGCAGCAGATGTCGCTCGTGGTGAGTTGCGGATATGTCGTTATGGTTATGTATTTGCTATGTATCGCAAGTTAGAAAATGAGTCTGCATGGCGGAAATTGCGCGAGTATTACCGAGCTGATTTACCCACAACATTACAAGCCGGGATTACCGTTAACGGCTGGACGGAGCAGGCGGATGTTACGGCAGATTTCGATTATGTGCGTTATGAGCCAATTAAAAATCTGGCAATCTGTGGGCGATAAATATGATACTTAACCGGTATAAGAGTTGTTATGTGTTATTTATAGTTTGTTTGTCTATTGTCTCACAAAACCTGCTGGCACGAAGTGACTCAGCACTGCAGCATGCTGCAGCGAGTGTCTTAACGTTTGATCAATCGCCCACTGTGTCTGGTGCTATAGACTTTGACCAGGATGATCCCTTGTACCCAACACGCAATGACTTTGAGATTGTGCAGTTTGCCGCAATGAGTAATGAGTTAGGTGAGCGTTGGGCATTAATGACCATCAAGAATACCTCAGCTGGGCAGCGCTTCTTAAAAAATAAAAACCTGGTAGCCACTTTTGCCGATGGCAGTCAAAGTTATGCTGCGGGTTTGGATGAAATGCTAAAAGGTAAACAGCAATTAACCAAAACGATTTTCTTTGGTTACAGCAAGTTCCCTATTTTGTCGGTTGTTGCAGAGTAAGCGCGGCCGTCAATATTAATGCTGGCCCGGTGGTTCCGGTGTTGTAATGCTGCAGGGGTTTTCCGGGAGTTGTAAATGAAAACCTTGTGTTGTTAGATTGTGTTTGACAGTTGCAAGGCTTTCCCGACCAAGCTGCTGACGCTGGTTAATATCAAAGTCCAGTACAAAAAAAGGTGTGCCAAAGCGTTCTAATAAGGCATCGGGTATTTGGCTAAAGTCATCTTGTGTCGCAATGTATAAATACATATCAAAGTGCTTATCGCTTTTATAAACAAAGCATTGCATTTTAAACTATCCACTAATCGTTAGAATAAAGACCTTTGCTATTGTATACCAAGTCGTACTATGATGCTGCCATGAGTTTAACGTCCACCAACAATATTCAATCAGTCGCTATTATTGGTGCCGGTATGGCAGGTATTAGCTGTGCGATTGCGCTGAATAAAGCCATTCCAAAACTGCAAGTGTTTGAACGGGCTGACAGTGCGGGTGGGCGCATGAGCACGCGTCAGGCAGCGGTTTTTCAGTTTGATTGTGGTGCGCAGTATTTCACAGCCAGAACACCTGAGTTCAAGCGTTTAATCAGTAGCTGGGAGGAGAGCTGGCTGGCCGATGAATGGCAAGCCTGGATTGTCGATTTATATCAAGGTAATGCATTGAGCCGGGAAGATGATGTTAAGCGCTATGTTGGACGACCGAATATGCAGGCCGTGGTAGAAGATATGGCGTCGTTATGTGATGTGCGTTATAAAACCAATGTTATGCGTCTGGCCGCAGTTGATAAAGCTTGGGAGTTGTTTGATCAGAATGACCAAAGCTTAGGTTTGTTTGATGCTGTGCTTGTTGCAGTACCTGCACCGCAAGCTCAAACCTTATTATCAACAGCAGTGCCTGCTTTGGCTGAGCAAGCGCAAAGTGTAACCATGGTACCTTGCTGGGCACTAATGGTTGTTTTCGATCGACCACTTAATCTCGGGTTTGATGCCGCTTTTATGGTTGAGCCAAAGTTGGCTTGGGCCGCGCGTGATTCGAGTAAGCCCGAGCGGGGAGAACAATCACTGGCGGGTGAGGAGGCATGGGTACTGCATGCATCGCCAGAGTGGTCGGAACAGAATCAGTCACTATCCCATGCGGAAGTTGCCGAGGCCCTACTTGAGGAATTTGCTAACGCTACCCAGCAAGTGTTGCCGCAACCTGATTATACTGATTGCAAATACTGGTCACAGGCGATGGTGGTCAACGGTTTAAGTGAAGGTTACCTTTATGATCCGCAGCAGCGTATCGGTGCTTGTGGCGATTGGTGTCACAGTTCACGGGTGGAAGGTGCCTTTCAAAGTGGTATCAGTTTGGCAGCCCGGCTATTGCAGGCAGAGAGTTCCCCGTGATTATTGACCATCATTCAAGATCACTGGGTTCAGCATGATAGGCAGCATTTCCCGATGAGCGTTGCAACAGACAAACATAAGCCGCTAGATAAAGTCCGTTTAGATAAGTGGCTTTGGACAGCCAGGTTTTTTAAGAGCCGTTCATTGGCCAGCGAAGCTGTTAGTGGTGGTAAAGTGAGCTGTAATGGTGAGCGCGGTAAGCCAGGCAAAATGGTTAAGGTGGGCGATCGACTGATCATTCGTCGTGGCGTTTATGAATATACCGTTGATATTCAGGCGCTCAGTAAGCAGCGACTGGCTGCCAAGCTGGCTCAGGAGCTTTACCTTGAAACCGATGAGAGTGTCGCGGCCAGAGCATTGCGTCAGGAGCAGGTTAAAATTGACAGCCTGGGCGCGCCCAAAGTCAGTCGTCGTCCTAGCAAGCGTGACCGGCGTCAGCTAATGGCTAACAAGTATCAACGCGACTAATACTTTCTATTCTTTATGCACCTTCTTTGTGCATGCTGTGCTGACTCATTGTAGTGCGACAAAAAGCGCTATATATGTGCGAAAAACAGCACTAAAGTCAGAAAAAAAACCTCTTTGAACGTTGACAAGCATGCAAAGCATTAAATGGTGCGGCAATGCACTGTTTTACATCATAAAATACTTCGGGCAAACTTGATCCCTTTCGTCAACGACAAACCACTATTCATTAAAATTATCATGGGGGGAGACGATGGAAAACTTACTCTCGGGTAGCAATACCCTATTTGTACTACTTGGCGCGATTATGGTCTTGGCAATGCACTCTGGCTTTGCCTTTCTAGAAGTTGGGACTGTGCGTAGTAAAAACCAAGTTAATGCACTTGTTAAAATCATTTGTGATTTTGCGGTGTCAACGATTGCTTATTTCTTTATTGGTTATGCGGTAGCTTATGGCACAAGCTTTTTCTCTGCTGCCCCGATACTCGCTGTCAATAATGGTTATGAGTTAGTTAAATTTTTCTTTTTACTGACATTTGCTGCAGCGATTCCTGCCATTATTTCCGGTGGTATTGCTGAGCGTGCTCGCTTCTATCCACAAGTCATTTGCTCGTTTGTGATTGTTGCCTTGATTTATCCGTTCTTCGAAGGAATCACTTGGAATGGTAATTACGGCATTCAGGCCTGGATTGGTGAAACCTTTGGTGCTGAGTTCCATGATTTTGCAGGTTCTATTGTGGTACACGGTGTTGGTGGCTGGCTCGCTTTGGCAGCGGTTATTTTGCTCGGTGCCCGCAAAGGACGTTATTCAGCGGATGGCACCATGCAGGCGTTTGCACCGTCGAGTATCCCGTTTTTAGCCTTAGGTGCATGGGTACTGACCGTCGGTTGGTTTGGTTTTAATGTGATGTCAGCTCAGTCTGTTGATGGTATCAGTGGCCTGGTGGCCGTGAACTCATTGATGGCGATGGCGGGTGGCATTTTGGCAGCCTTGATTGTTGGTAAAAATGACCCAGGGTTTGTGCATAATGGCCCCTTGGCCGGTTTGGTAGCGATTTGCGCGGGCTCTGATTTAATGCATCCATTAGGGGCACTAGTCACAGGTCTGGTTGCGGGTGCTTTGTTTGTCTGGACTTTCGATTTCACACAAAAGAAATTGAAAATCGATGATGTCCTAGGCGTGTGGCCATTGCATGGTCTATGCGGTACCTGGGGCGGCTTGGCTGCGGGTATCTTTGGTCTGGAAGCGCTCGGTGGCATGGGGGGTGTAACATTCATGGCACAGCTGGTTGGCACCATATTAGGTATTGTGGTCGCTGTAGTCGGTGGCTTTTTGGTGTATGGTATTGTTAAAGCGATTATGGGCATTCGCCTCTCTGAGGAAGATGAATACGAAGGTGCTGACTTGAGTATTCATAAGATTAGTGCAAATCCGAAATTCAACCCATAACAGGCTGTCTATGACAGCTGTGTTTGTGATTACAACGAATAGGACAGGGTGGTATAGATTATGAAAAAGATTGAAGCAATCATTAAACCATTCAAACTGGATGATGTCCGTGATGCCCTGGGTGAAGCAGGCATTACTGGGATGACAGTGACAGATGTGCGTGGCTTTGGTCGCCAGAAAGGTCATACAGAGACTTATCGTGGCGCTGAGTACGTTGTCGACTTTTTACCTAAAACCAAGGTCGAAGTTGTTGTCGATGATAGTCAGGTTGATCTTTGCCTGGAGAAAATCAAGGCAGCGGCCAGCACTGGCAAGATTGGTGATGGTAAACTATTTGTCACGACTGTTGAGCGTGCTATTCGCATTCGCACTGGCGAGGAAAATAGCGACGCTTTATAATTCTAGCAAGCAGTAATCGAGGAGCCTTTTATTGGCTCCTCAAGAATCTCAAGACCGGCAAAAGCCTAGCGCGCAGCCGGTCTTTTTTATGCATTGTTAGAGAGGCTGGTTTGTATGCTGGATGTCATGTTGCAAATGACATTAATCATCGCTTGCGGTGTGCTATGGCGTTGCTGGCAGCCGGGCTCAGTCAATGTGCAACAACTTAGGTTAGCGATTACCTCAACGGTCTACTATTTGCTATTGCCAGCACTGATTATTCAGGTGATGTGGCAGGCACCTATTGGCTGGG
Organism: Gammaproteobacteria bacterium; assembly: GCA_965230615.1. Classification (GTDB taxonomy): domain Bacteria; phylum Pseudomonadota; class Gammaproteobacteria; order HTCC5015; family HTCC5015. The sequence continues at coordinate 1,839,923 of OZ246012.1, read as the reverse complement.
ATTCTCTGCGCATTGCGACAGTGGCGGGATTGAGTATTATCAGCGGTATGTTACTCGCTGGGGGTATTGCTTATCTGGCAAAGCTACCCGCAGCAACCGCTGGGGCTGTGATATTGGCTGCAGCCTTTCCGAATGCGATTTACTTTGGTTTACCCGTATTGGCAACCACCTTTGGTCCCTGGGCAAGAGGTGTGGCGATTCAATATGATATGTTGGCGGGCACGCCATTATTAATGACAGTTGGTATTTGGCTGGCAGCTCGCTATGGCAGCCAAGTCGATGGGCGCCCGCAATTATGGCAAACCTTACTCAAAGTGCCGCCGTTATGGGCAACATTGATTGCGATTACCTTGAATATAAGTGGTGTATCTAGCCCAGCGCTTTTGGATAAAACACTGGCTATGCTGGGAGCTTGTGTGGTGCCATTGATGCTGTTGTCATTGGGGATGAGTTTACAGTGGCGCAGTATCGGTCAGCATTTATTGCTATGGCTGGTATTAGTGCTGTTAGTGCAGCTATTTTTAGTGCCTGCCATTGCCTGGCTGCTCGCCAATGCGGTAGATTTGCAAGGCCAGTGGTTGGCCGCAACAGTATTAGAGGCCGCGATGCCCAGTATGGTGCTCGGTATTGTGATTTGTGACCGCTTTGGCTTGAATACCGCGTTTTATGCGGCTGCCGTAACGATATCCACGATTATCAGCTTATTGACCCTGCCATTATGGTTAGCTTGGGTAAATGTTTGATTTGAGCCCAATTCAAGCTTAAATTGCCAGCACTAGTGGGTTCTATAACGCTGGCTATGCGTATAAAATGCTTGATTCAGATCTGAGTTAAAAATAAATCATTAAATTTTGCCACATCAAACCAACATAATACCCCGCCCGAACCATACGGTTTCACGCAGCGATATCAGCGAAGCTGCATTAAAAGTTTTGTACCGGCTGCATAATGCGGGTTATGAGTCACACCTTGTCGGGGGGTGTGTGCGCGACTTATTGCTCAAACGTCACCCAAAAGACTTTGATGTGGTGACCAATGCGCATCCGGAAGATGTACGGCGCTTGTTTGATAACTGCCGTTTGATCGGTCGCCGCTTTCGTTTGGCGCATGTGCTGTTTGGCAAAGATATTATCGAAGTGGCTACATTTCGTGGGCAGCACAGTAATGACGATCAGGCACGGATCAATGCCGATAATGGCCGTATTGTTTGTGATAATGTCTATGGCAATATGGATGAAGATGTCTGGCGTCGTGATTTTACGATGAATGCCCTGTATTACAATATTGCCGATTTCAGTGTGACGGACTATGTTGGTGCCATCGATGATATTCAACAGGGCTTGATCCGCTTGATTGGTGAGCCCGAGCAACGCTATCGTGAAGATCCGGTGCGGATGTTGCGTGCTGTCCGGTTTGCAGCAAAGTTAGGTTTTACCATTGAAGAACACAGTAAGGTGCCGATTTATCAATTAGGCGGCTTGCTGAGAGATATTCCACCAGCTCGCTTATTCGATGAAGCGCTCAAACTGTTTCATAATGGTCATGCTCAGCAAAGTTTCACCGAGCTATGTAAGTACGATCTTTTTAAATATTTGTTTCCTTCGACAGCGCCATTATTAGATGATCCGCGCTTTCCGTGTTTAAAGGCATTGGTTTATGCGGTATTAGCCAACACTGATAGTCGCTTAGCAGAAGGTAAATCCGTTACGCCTGCATTCTTGTATGCTATGTTTTTGTGGGGGCCTTTACTGGATCTGGCCGGTGTGCGTTCGAAAGATGAATTGCCAAATGTGCTGGATATGCAAAAAGCAGCTTCCGAGTTGCTGGCCCGACAGGCACAGCATACTGCAGTACCACGGCGCTTTACCGTCGTTATGCGCGACATCTGGACCTTGCAAACCCGCTTGCAACGCTATCGTGGCAAACGCGCATTGAAGCTACTGATACACCCACGCTTTCGTGCGGCGTATGACCTTTTGCTTTTGCGTGCCAGTGCGGGCGAGCCTGTGCAGGAAAGTGTTGACTGGTGGACCGATATTCAGGATAAAGACCCCGGCGAACAATTGCGTATTGCCTCGCAAAGTCCACAAAAGCCTCGGCGGCGTCGCTCACGCCGTAAGCGCAAAACGGTCAAGCGTCCTGCCTCGCCTAAGACCTAAGTGGTTTATCCTAGCTAGAGTGTGATTAACTTGATTACCGCCTATATTGGTTTGGGCAGCAATTTAGCACAGCCCATTGAGCAACTGCACAATGCCGTCAATGCCTTGGCAAATTTGCCGGCGTCACAGCTGCTTGCCGTATCGAGTTTTTACCGTAGCCCAGCCTTGCCTCTGCCCAGCGGTGAGCCTTTATCGCAGCCTGATTTTATTAATGCCGTTGCAGCGTTGCAAACAACCCAGGACGCAAGGAATTTGTTGCAGTCCCTACAGTCTATTGAGCAACAACAGGGGCGGCGTCGCGAGCGGCGTTGGGGGCCACGTACCCTGGATTTAGACCTGTTACTCTATGGTGACTGCCAAATTGCGCAGGACGATTTAATTGTGCCGCATTTAGAGCTGCCTAACAGGGCTTTCGTGCTGTATCCTTTGCAGGAAATTGCGCCTGAATTGGACATACCGGGGCTAGGCACGCTGACATCAGTGATTGAAAAACTGGTGGAAAACCAAGGGCCACAGTGTCATGCTGGCGGCTTAGAAAAGTGCGATAAGGCTTAAGTGTAAGCAAATATGCAAGATCATCCTGATTACATTGTTGTTGAAGGCCCTATAGGGGTAGGCAAAACCACACTCGCCAAACGTTTGGCTGAATCGTTTGGGACTGAGCTGTTATTGGAAGCGGCAGAGGATAACCCTTTTCTCGAGCGTTTTTATCGTAAGCCAAAGCAGGCCGCATTGCCTACGCAGTTGTTTTTTCTGTTGCAACGCTCGCAGCAGCTCAATGATATGCGGCAAGGTGATATGTTTAAGCCTGTGCGGGTTGCTGACTTTTTAATCGAAAAAGACCGGCTGTTTGCGGAGTTAACGCTCGATAGTGATGAGTTAGCTTTATATGAGCAAATTTATCGGCACCTCACGCTGGATGCCCCTAAGCCTGACCTGGTGATTTATCTGCAAGCACCGGTAGAAGTGTTGCTCAATCGGGTTAATAAGCGTGGTATTCAATACGAACAATTAATTGAAGCCTCTTATTTACAGCGTCTGGCAGATGCCTATACAGAGTTTTTCTACAATTACCATGATTCGCCACTATTAATTGTGAATGCGGCTGAACTTAATTTTGCCGAAAGTGACGAAGACTACCAGGCTTTAATGGCACAGCTATTGAAAGTACGTAGTGGTCGCCACTATTTTAATCCTGTGCCACTGAGTCTGTAGACAGTGCTGATTTAAAGATAAGCTTTTTTAGCTGTAAGACCTTTGTAAATATAAACCCTAATGTGATGGAAGAAAGTCATGAGTGTACATGCTCCCAAGCGGGCCAGTATTACCTTAAGAACCCTGCAACGTTTAAAAGATAGCCAGCAGAAAATTGCAGCGTTAACGGCTTATGATGCCAGTTTTGCCGTGTTGTTAGAGCAAGCCAATATCGAAGTGGTGCTGGTGGGTGACTCATTGGGTAATGTAATTCAGGGGCATAGCACGACCGTACCAGTCACAGTCGATGATATTATTTATCATGCAAAAGCCGTGAGTGCGGCGAGTACCCGGCCACTGTTGATTGCAGACCTGCCTTTTATGAGCTATTGGTCAGTCGACATTGCTCTGCAGAATGCGGCCAGGTTGATGCAGGAAGGTGGCGCGCAAATGGTCAAGCTCGAATGTGCACCACATCAGGCAGATATTGTGCGTGCTTTGAGTAATGAAGGTATTCCTGTTTGTGCGCATATGGGCTTGCGACCGCAAGCGGTGAATAAACTGGGCGGCTTCCGTGTCCAAGGACGGGAAGCAGATCAGGCAGAACAGATGCAACAGCAGGCCCTGGCCCTGCAAGCGGCGGGCGCGGACCTGGTGATTATTGAGGCTGTACCATCAGCATTAGCCAAAACAATTTCAGCGCAACTGCATATTCCAACCATTGGTATTGGGGCTGGACCTGATTGTGATGGGCAGATTTTGGTGCTGTACGATATCCTTGGTCTTACCCCTGGGCGTGTGCCGAAATTTGCGCATAATTTTTTGCAGGGTAATGATAGTCTGGCCGCTGCGGTCAGCAGCTATGTCGAGGCAGTCAAATCGGGTGCGTTTCCAGGGCCAGAGCATAGCTTCGAATAAAGCGTGCTCACCTTCCATATTTTATGATTGTTATCAATGATATCAGTGGCTTGCGTACGCAAGTCCAACAGTGGCGGCAAGCCGGTCAGCGGATAGCTTTTGTGCCAACCATGGGTAACTTACATGCTGGACATCTGTCTCTGGTAAGCCGTGCTGCAGCCGCGGCCGATAAAGTGCTGGTCAGCATTTTCGTTAACCCGCTGCAATTTGGTGAGGGTGAAGACTATGACGATTACCCGCGTACCCTGCAGGCAGACTTGCAACAGTTAGCCAAGACCAATGCCGATTTGGTCTATACGCCGGATGTTCTCAGTTTGTACGGTAATCAACCGCAAGCACAAACACGGGTGATAGTGCCCGGCTTAAGCGATATTTTATGTGGGCAGTATCGGCCAGGACATTTTGATGGCGTGACCACTGTTGTGGCTAAACTTTTCAATCTGGTGCAGCCAGATATCGCCGTATTTGGTAAGAAAGACTATCAACAGTTGATGATTATTCGGCGCATGGTCGATGAGTTGAACTTTCCAGTCAAAGTGCTTGGCGGCGATATTGTGCGGGATAGTGACGGCCTGGCCATGAGCTCACGCAATCAATACTTAAGTGATGCACAGCGGGCTGTGGCGGCTGAACTCTATAAAGGCTTATGCCAGTTAGCCGATCATATCCGGCAGCCGTCACCGTATCAGCCAGGTCTGCAACAAGTAGCAACCCGTCTGACTGCACTGGGGTTTAGCCTAGACTATTTAGACGTTCGGCGGCAGCAAGACCTGGCATTGCGACCGGGTACTGAGCCTTGGCAGGGGGATGAAGCCTTGATAATTCTGGTGGCAGCGCATTTAGGCGCGACCAGATTGCTTGATAACCTGGAAATTCACCAAACTTCAGGGCTATAATACAACAAACTTGAGGATCAAGTTTTTTATTATTAATTTTTTTAATGCTTGTGGGGGCGTGCAGTCTCACAGGTATAGACTTGCGATTTGGGAGCGTAAAGCGTCGTGCAAATTACATTGTTAAAAGCCAAAGTGCATAAAGCTCATGTCACACACTCAGAGCTAGAATATGAAGGTTCTTGCGCGATTGATGGGCTACTGCTGGATACTGCCGGTATTCATGAATATGAACAAATTCAGATATATAATATTGCTAATGGTGAGCGTTTTACCACCTATGCGATTCGAGCAGAAGAAAGTTCGGGGATCATTTCGGTAAATGGGGCAGCGGCCCATAAAGCACAGCCAGGTGACCGGCTTATTATTTGCAGCTATGCGCAATTTAATAGCCACGAAGCCATATTGCATAAGCCAACGCTGGTTTATGTTAATGAGAGCAATAATATAGTAAGGACTGCGAATACCATTCCTGTGCAAGTCGCCTAAGACTTCGCCCGGTTTCTGAGCGTCTGCCAGTTGGCATAACCTTAGGGAGTGCGCTGCATCGAGCACTTTTTTGTCAATCCTGCTATTTCTTTTAGTATAACTTGGCAAATCTTAAGGGGGTTGGTGTGTCAAAACTGACATCAACAGCAAGCTGGCGGGCTCTGCAACAACATATCGATACCATTCGGCCACTGCATTTACGTGACCTGCACCAGCAGGATCCGCAGCGGGCGCAACGTTATAGTCTTGAGGCAGCAGGCCTCTATCTGGATTACTCCAAAAACCGTATCACTGATGAGACTTTGCAGCAGTTGCTCGCCTTGGCCCAAGAGGCGGAGCTGGAAACATGGCGCAGTCGATTGTTTAGTGGTGAGACGATTAATCATACCGAGCAACGTGCCGTGCTGCATACCGCCTTGCGTACCAGCCAGGGGCCGATTCATGTCGCCGGTGAAGATGTGTTGCCAGCGATTGCTGCCGAAAAAGCCAAAATGCGTGAGTTTACCCACGCTATTCGCAGTGGCCAGTGGTCTGGCTATAGTGGTAGAGCCATTAAGTCTATTGTGAATATCGGAATTGGCGGCTCTGATTTAGGGCCTTGCCTGGTTTGTGATGCCCTGGACCCTTATCGGCAAGCCGGTTTGCAGGTGCATTTCGTGTCGAATATTGATGGTGCACATATACACGATACGCTGCGCGGCTGTGACCCACAAAGCACCCTGTTTATTGTGGCCTCAAAGAGCTTTTCTACACAAGAGACCTTAAACAATGCCCTGGCAGCCAAGGCTTGGTTTTTGGCCTCCGGTGCCAGCCAGGACGATATCAACAAACACTTTGTGGCAGTGACGTCGAATAATAAGCTGGCGACCGAGTTTGGTATTTCTCCCGAGGCACAATTCAGTATGTGGGACTGGGTGGGTGGCCGTTATTCCCTGTGGTCAACCATTGGTCTGGCCATTGCGATCAGTATTGGCATGGATAATTTCGACGCCTTATTGGCCGGTGCTGAAGCGATGGATCAGCATTTTCAGACCGCCCCATTGGCCGAGAATATGCCCGTTATCCTGGCGCTGCTCGGAGTGTGGTATAACAACTTCTTGGGCTTTGATTCGTATGCCATTTTGCCTTATGCCCAATTATTAGAGCGTTTTCCCGCCTATTTGCAGCAAACCGATATGGAAAGCAATGGTAAGCGGATTGACCGCGAAGGCCAGCCCGTGGATTATCAAACCGGCCCGATTATCTGGGGTGGTGTGGGGACTAACGCCCAGCATGCGTTCTTTCAGCTGATGCACCAGGGCAGTAAAACCATTCCGGCAGATTTTATCTTGGTGCAGGCAACGCACAGCCAGCTCGATAAGCAACAGCAGATGCTGTTGGCCAATGCGATTGCACAAACCGAAGCCTTAATGCAGGGTAAAACCGCTGAGCAGGTGGCCTTGGAGCTACAGACGCGAGGCTTTTCTGAAGCTCAGCAAGCAGTATTACAACCTTATATGACCTTTCCGGGTAATAGCCCCAGCAATACGATTATTCTGCCACGACTTGACCCGGCATCCCTGGGGGCACTACTGGCCCTGTATGAGCATAAAGTTTTTGTGCAGGGGGTTATTTGGCAGATTAATTCCTATGATCAATGGGGGGTTGAATATGGTAAGCAGCTTGCCAAAGGGGCTTTACAGGCCCTGCAAGGGGATGCACAGGCTGTGGCTGGCTTTAGTCATTCCAGCCAAACCCTGATTGACCGGCTCAAATCAGCTGATTAGCCTCTCACTTTACGTAATACTTTAAAAATCAGTAGCTTATAAAGTCTATACTGATAGAGTCCGTTATGATGGCCAGTTTGCTGGTCAATGGGTGATCATTGTCAAAGTGTGACTTGGTTGCCGACGGTCGAAGGTATAATAATATAGACTGACAAATGAGTAGATTTTTGTTGAAATAATGCTGCTATGTTACGGTTTTCTGGACATAAATCTGCAAATAACATAACTTTAGCCACTGTAGTTGCTGGCACTCGTTTTATAATAAATGACTTATTGGGCGGAGTACTTAGCGTATTTGCTGTGTCATATTCGGGGATCAGTACAAAATCAGTTTATGAATATACAGTTGCCCAGGCACTGTGGAGGTTATTGTGGTCAGATCACGACTAACATTTGTTCAATGTGTATTTTCGTTATTGCTAGTACTTATGCCTACCTTTGTATGGGCGCAAGCGTCTGCAGTGAGTGGCAGTGATCGCGAAGAATTACAAGGCATTGATGATCAGGTGCAGACACTCAAAACAGAAGTGATTCAGATTAATAATGAGCTGTCATTGCTGGAGGAAAAGCTGCTCTTCCCCTCCACCACACAACTGTCAGTATTCGTGTCCTTGCAAAGCAAACCCGGTTTTCGCCTGGACTCAGTTGAGCTCACAGTGGATAGTCAGATCGTTGCTAAATATATCTATACCTATCGCGAGCTAGAGGCCTTACAAAAAGGTGGTGTGCAGCGCTTACATACCGGCAATGTCGCTAATGGTACTCACAAAGTGGCAGCAATTTTTCGTGGCCAGACCGCCGGTGGCAATGACTTTGAGCAAAGCGGCAGTTTCTCTGTGAATAAAGATGTTAAGCCTAAATTTGTCGAAATTCAGCTTGATGCGAGTGCGGGTGCGCCTAAGCTCACCTTTAAAGACTGGTAAAGACGAGGATGCTGGGTGGCCTGATCAAATGGCAAGCGTGGTGTAATGATCAATAAATCATTATTACGAACATTTTTGCTTATGGCAGTGATGTTGCTCAATGCCGCAGTCAGTCCTGCGACGGCTAAAAAGTCAAAAGGTGATGATGGCTTAAAAGATCTCTATTATGGCGAGGCATTGTTCTATGCCTTTCAGGAAAAATTCTTTAGCGCGATTACCCGTCTTGATGCTGAATTGACCCAGCATTATGAACTGGATGAGCCAACACTGGATCCATTGATTGTGCATCGTGGTGATGCTGAGTTTTCCGTGGGTGACTTGGAGCTCAACTATCGTATGCACCAAAAAGCGGGTAGGGCGATTCAACGTGTATTGGATGCCAGCCATATTGCGCAGCCGATTCGCAATGAAGCCGCTTACCGCTTAGCCAAGATTTACTTTGCCAAAGGTTACTACGTGAATGCGATGCATGCATTACAGTTAATCGATGGCGAAGTTCCTAAGGATATCAAAGACAAAATCACCATGTTGCTGGCGCAAGTCCATATGACGCAGCGCAATGACGAAACGGCTGTGGACCTATTACAATCCTTAAGACGGTCCAAACAGGTTGCCGGTTATGCGCCGTATAACCTGGGTGTCGCACTCATCAGGGCAGGCTTTCTTAAACAAGGCGCTGATCAATTGAATGCGGTTGGCCAGTTGCCAGGTAATAGCCGCGAAATTGTTGCTCTACGCGATAAAGCTAACCTCACTTTAGGTAATCGCTTATTAGAAGAAGGTTACCCTTATGAAGCACGTTTGTACTTCGAGCGTGTTCGCCTGGATGGGCCGTTTTCCAATAAAGCACTGCTGTGGGCAGGTTGGGCAGACTCCTCACAAAAAGAATTTGAAAAAGCTCTGGTACCCTGGACCTTATTGCATGAACGAGATCCAACCGATCCGGCGGTACAAGAAGTTTTATTAGCCGTGCCTTATGCCTATGCGCAGCTGGAAGCCTATGGCCGTGCGGCTTTGCTTTACGGTAAAGCTGTCACCGAATTTGATAAAGAGATTCAGCGTTTAGATGGCTCGATGCAAAGTATTTTGGAAGGGCGTTTGAGAGCGGCCTTGTTAAAAGACCCAGAAGAACGCAACGCTTCTTTTTTAGAAAGCTTACGAGCTTTACCTGATGCGCCTGAAACCCGTTATCTACTTGACCTGATGGCGAGTCATGACTTTCAGGAGTCAGTAAAAAACTATCGCGATATGGAATTCTTGCGGCTGAATTTGAATAACTGGTTGACTAGCATTGTTGCTTACAATGACTTGATTAAAGTCAGGCGACAATACTTCGAGCCGTTGCTACCGGTGATTGAACGTGATTTTAAAACGCAAGATGCTTTGATGAAGTCAGTTTTATTACGCCGAGATGAAGTGTCACGCAAACTAGATCTAGCCCAACGCCAACGAGATGTACAAGCTTTTGCAACACAAGACGAGCTGGCCGCGATACGCAAACTTGATCGTTTGGAGTTTCGTTTAGCTAAACTCAAACCGCAAGCGGGTTTAGATCAAGCCAAGGCTCGTGTTAAGCGTTTGCAAGGTGCGTTGCAGTGGCGTATTGGTACCAGTTATGACACCCGCCTGGATACCGCGCATAAACACCTGCGTGAACTCGATGAATTAATTATGAAGCTGCGCCAACAACATGAGCGGGTAGTGCGCTTTAAGCGTGAAGCTTATCAAAGCTATGAAGGATATGAAGTGCCTTTTCGGCGTGCTACGACCAAGCTGCAAGCGCTCAACAATCGAATCGAAGGTGTAAAACTACAACAAGCCCGGTTCTTGGAGAAAGTCGCCGTGAAGGAGCTGGATCGGCGTCGTAAGAAATTAGCTGACTACCGGGTCAAAGCCCGTTTCGCTTTGGCAGAGAGTTATGACCGTGCCACCAAGAAACAGGCTGAAGAAGCAGAACAGGCCATTCGGCAGCAGCAAGTGCAGGAAGTGCCACTCGATGATGCACAGCTAGATGAAGCATTACAGCAACAGCCTGTTGATGAAGATCAAGCCGATGAAGGTCAAACCAATGACGATCAAAATGGTGAGGTAACGCCATGATAAGGATTAACTTGTTATGCGTACTGACGGTAAGTGCAGTATTGTTAACGGCTTGTTCAACAGGTGGTAGCAAACGTACTACTAAAAAAGGCAGTATTGGTAGTTTAAATAAAAAACAAATCAAAATAGAAGAGCCTGTTATTGATAATGCTTTAGAAAAAGCCATGCAGGCTTATAAACAGTTTTTAGAAGAAACCGAAGAAGATGGTACCGCAGCAACACCTGAGGCGATTCGCCGTTTGGCGGATTTGCAATTAGAGGCCGGTGCCGGGACTTATGACTTTGTCAAACAAGCGCAGCAGCCGCAAAACGTTAAGCCTGCGCCCACCGTTGATCGGGCCCGTCAGGCGAATGTCAAACAAGATACGATTGCCCCTGGCGACTTTGGTAAGTCACAAGTTGAATCGCCAATTTTGACAGCAGCGAGCGATGATGAACAGCCGCAACCGGCAGAGTCTCAGCAAGCGTTTGAGTCTCGTGCAACGCAAATCAGCGATTTGCCCTCAGGCAAACAAGCCGCTGTGGTTTTACCAGAAGGTGAGGGTGGTGCTGAGCTTGTTAACAATAATACTGAACAGGCAATCAGCCTTTATAAAAAATTACTGGATAAGTACCCCTTGTATGAGCGCAATGATCAAGTGATGTATCAGTTATCCAGAGCGTATGAAGAGGGCGGCCGTCAGGAAGAAGCGAAAGCGATACTGGATAAGATGGTCATCAAATATCCTAACTCCATACATTATGATGAAGCGCAGTTTCGTCGCGGCGAGATTTTCTTTGTACGTCGTAAGTATTTTGATGCTGAAAAAGCGTATTCGGAAGTGATCAACTTCGGTGCAAGCTCAGCATTCTACGATCAATCTTTATTTAAACGTGGTTGGTCTCTGTTCAAACAAAGCTTATACGAAGAGGCAATGAATGATTTTGTTGCCTTATTAGATATCAAGACTGCAGCCGGTTATCACATTCAGACGGAGAGTAATAAAACGGAATATCAACGGGTGGTTGATACATTTCGAGTGGTGAGTTTAAGTTTTTCTTATATCGAAGATCCTTATCTGCCGGGCGATCCGCGTAATATTGCCGATTACTTTCGTCGGCATGGTAATCGAGACTATGAATATCTGGTCTACGAGTATTTAGGAGAACACTATCTCACCAAGCGCCGCTTTCAGGATTCAGCGTTGGTTTACAATGCTTTTATGGAACTCTATCCATTGCATGCTAAATCACCGGTATTCCATATGCGGACTATTGATATTTATAAGAAAGGTAACTTTCCAAAATTGGTTATCGAAGCTAAACGCGATTTTGCTGAACGCTACGATCTCAATGGTAATTACTGGAGCTACCATGATGTCAACGCTGTGCCAAAAGTGCTGGCTTTTATTAAAACCAATTTGAATGACTTGGCGAAGCACTACCATGCTTTATCGCAGCGTAGTAAAAAACGTGCTGACCGTCATACTGCTTATTTAGAAGCCGCGCGTTGGTATCGTACTTTTCTGAGCAACTTCCCTGAAGATGAGCAGGCGCCAGAGCTTAATTTCCTGTTAGCTGAATTATTATTTGATAATAAAGCCTTTGATCAGGCGGCAAGCGAATATGAACGTACCGCTTATGCTTATCCGGTGCATCCCAAATCGGCTGAGTCAGGCTATGCAGCTATTCTGGCATACCGTGAATATGAAAAGCAGGCACCGGAACACTTAAAAGCCGGTGTGCATAATGAGACAATTCGCAGTTCCTTGCAGTTTGCCGATACCTATCCTTCACACCCTGAGGCGGCGGCAGTCTTAACGGCAGCGGCAGAGAATTTATATGCCTTAAAAGAATATGAAAGAGCGATCGCTGCAGCCCAAAAAGTGATTAGTGATCATGCGCAGGCCAAGAAAACATTAATTACCGCAGCCTGGATTGTGGTTGCTCACTCTAACTTCGATTTAAACCGCTATATCGAGGCTGAGCAGGGCTATCAGCAAGTGCTGGCATTGTTGCCCAAAGGGGATAAACGCGGTAAAAGTTTTGTGGATAAATTGGCAGCATCTGTTTATCAGCAGGCCGAGCAGCATAAGAGCTTAGACGAGTTAGAGGCAGCTGTTGAAGACTTTTTGCGTATTGCGCAAGTGGCACCGCAGTCTGAGTTTCGGGTAACAGCAGAGTTTGATGCAGCAACTGTATTGATTACTTTGGAAGACTGGGGGCGTGCAGCCAGCGTTTTAGAAGGCTTTAGAAAAAATTATCCGCGTAATAAACTGCAATACGATGTGACACAAAAGCTGGCCATTGTGTATCAGAAAAGTGGGCAGGCAGCAAAAGCGGCGCAGGAATATGTGCGTATCGCTGATGAGAGTGACGATGATAGCGTACGTAAAGAGGCTTTAATCGTTGCGGCTGAACTTTATGTCGAAGCGAAAGATAACAAAACAGCGATTAAAACCTATCGGCGCTACATTAAGAATTTTCCCGATCCGATTGAGCCAGCACTGGAAGCTCGTCAGAAGTTGGCCGTGTTATATAAAGCTGAAGGTCAGAGCCGTGCTTACACTAACTTATTAAAAGAGATCGTAAAAGTTGATAGCAAAGCCGGTAGCCAGCGCAGTGACCGAACCCGTTATCTGGCTGCGCAGGCCTCTTTTGTTTTGGCTGAGCCTGCGTTAAAAGATTTTCAAGATGCCTATCTCGGTGAGCCATTTCAAAAAACATTGGCCGCTAAAAAGAAAAAAATGCAAAAAGTGCTCAAACTCTATGGCGATATGGCCGACTATGGTATAGCTGAAATTACGGCGGCAGCCACCTTTCAGATTGCCGGTGTATATTATGAGTTTAGTGTGGATTTATTAGAATCAGAGCGACCTAAAAACTTATCGGATGAAGAGTTGGCGCAATATGAACTGATTCTCGAAGAACAAGCTTATCCTTTTGAGGAAAAAGCCATTGAGATACACCAAAAGAATGTCGAGTTGTTTACGGTGAATGTTTATAACCACTGGATTATGAAGAGCTTGGCTCAATTGGCTACCCTGTTGCCAGTACGTTATGCCAAGACAGAAGAGGGTGAAACGTTTGTTGAAGCCATTTATTAAGCGCTTGCTGGGTCAGTTTAGCCATGCTGCGACGCTATTGCGTTGGCCAGCACTCTGTGCTGTCTTGCTATTGCTAGAAGCTTGTTCCACCGGTGGTGGCGGGCCTGCGATTAGAAAGCCGGTGAGGACAGCGGCGGATGCGCCGCAAGTACCGATTGCGATCAGTGCTGCTGTTCAGAGTGATTTTAAAAAAGCGCTGGGGCTAATGAAAAAGCAGCAGTATCCAGAAGCCATTGTTGCACTTGAGGATATATTAAGTCGAAATAAGCAACTGCCTGGTGCCTTGGTTAACTTAGCGATTGCGCATATGCATATTGCGGATGCCATCGAGTTAGATAGTGATGAGAATAAAACGGCATTCTCTGAGCGCTATGCCAAAGCCGAGCAGGCCTTAAAAGGTGCCATCAGTGTTAATGCGCGATCAGCGGTTGCACATCATCAACTCGGGTTGTTATATCGTAAAACGGGTCGTTTTCCGGAGGCACGTGAGTCTTATGAAACGGCAATCGACTTACAGCCTGATTATGCTTTGGCGCGTCTGAATTTAGGTATTCTATGTGATATCTATATGCAAGCTTTGGAGTGTGCGATTGAGCATTTTGAGAAGTATCGCCGTCTCGTGCCAGAAAATAATGATAAAGTGAAACTGTGGTTATCAGATCTTTATCCGCGAGCAGGTATTCCACAGCCAGCCGATGAGCCAGAGCCAGCACCAGAGGATGTACTGTCGGAGGATATAACAGAATCCGCTGAGGTATCAGCTACAATGGAAGGGCAGCTTGAAGCCGATACGGGTACCGATACCGGTACAAATTCAGGTGCAAGCAGTAACGAGCCGGTTGCGGCAGCGACTAAGCCATCAACAGAGACATTGCCAGCGGCAAGCGGGAGTGCGCCATGAAAAACATTCTGATGATTTTGTTGTTATTGTGTGGGCCAACGCTAGCCTATGCACAAGAAGAGGAAGTGGTCGATTTAAGCGGTATTTCGATTATTGGTAACCGTGAATTACCCAAAACGTTGTTTATTGTACCCTGGAAGAACTCAGAAGTGGGTGTGGAAACAGAGCTGACCAACACATTGGATGAAGGTATGCGGCCGGTAGACCCAGATGTTTTTATGCGCGAGCTGGATTTCTACGAGTTTAGCCAAGGACTGGAATAGGGCCGGATTAGGGCTAGTTTAGGATTGGCAATGCCCCAGCGTAGGTCAATAAGCGCTTTTTGTTAAATACCCTGACAGTTTTGTTGTAAAAGCCTTTGCTCTGGCAAAGACTGTTGCTGTAAATTTGGTTAGAATGCTCGAATAAATTATGTGGTTTAACGCAATAAGCCGCTGTAGAGAAAGAGGTTATTAGTATCATGATCATGGATATCTTTAACGCCATTATTCGCTTTTTTCAGACGGGTGGCCTTTTTATGTATCCCATTCTGGTTGTGTTTGGGATTGGTATGGCAATCGCTATTGAGCGCTGGCTGAAGCTAAACTCCTCAACGCGTCGCAATCGTAAAACATGGGAAGAAATACAACCTGTGTTACAGGAAGGGGACTTTGATAGAGCACGCGAAGTGGCGAGTGACTCAGATACCGAGTTGGGTATGGTGCTGAGCTTAGGGCTTAATCGGCAGGGCTCAGTCAGGCGTCGTGATGATATTGAGATCGCGATGGAGGAAGGCATGATGGAGATCATTCCTCAACTGGAGAAGCGCACACACTATTTAGCACTATTTTCCAATATGTCGACGCTATTGGGCTTATTGGGCACCATTATGGGTCTGATTGCAGCGTTTACCGCTGTTGCTAATGCTAACCCAGCTGAAAAAGCTGACTTGTTATCTGCCAGTATCTCGGTGGCGATGAACACGACTGCATTTGGTCTGATGTCAGGTATACCTTTATTATTAGTGCACGCTTTTTTAACGACGAAAACAACAGAGATCGTTGATAGCTTAGAGATGGCGCAGGTGAAAACCTTAAATATTATCACCGAGTTTGCCAAGCAAGATGCGCGTAATGTACAAGACCAGCGTGGCGGCTAATAATGTCCAGACGTCATCGTCATCACCGTGAACCGCCCGAACTCGATATCACCGCGTTTTTAAATTTAATGGTGGTATTGGTGCCGTTTTTGCTGATTACGGCAGTGTTTTCGCGCATCACAATTTTGCAATTGAATCTTCCTTCGGGCTCAGGCGCAAGTGAGGCTGATGATAAAAAGCTGACGATAGAAGTCATCGTGCGTAGTGATCGCATTGAATTAGGTGATGGCGGTCAGCTGATTATGTTGCCATTTATGAATACCCCAGAAGGTGAATATAATATTACTCGCCTTGCTCAAGCATTAGGTGAGATTAAAGATCAGCATCCTAATAAATTAGATGCAACGGTATTAATGGAACCTGATTTGGAATATGAAGTGCTGGTAAAAGTTATGGATGCCGTGAGCGGTTCAGAAATACCAGAAGAGGACGGTACTGTTACCAAGCGTGAGCTGTTTCCACAAATATCTGTTGGGGACGCGCCGACGGCGGCTAAGTCGAGTAAGGCACCGGCAAGTACCTATTATAGGTACCAGCCTAACAAGCAATATGCTAATGCGCGTGACACCAAGGTAGCTATGCTGGTATGAAGAATACACGTCGCATAAAACGTATGAGTCGAGGGCGTGGTAAGAAGAAGATTCCTACCATGAACCTGGTATCGTTGATGGATGTGTTTACCATTTTAGTATTTTTTCTATTGGTAAACTCATCGAATACCGAGGAATTACCGAACCCAAAAACATTAAAGCTGCCTGACTCTGTTGCTGAGCGCAAACCTGAGCAAACGATTATTGTGATGGTCACACCGGACGAAATATTAATTAAAGGTGAGATGATCATTGCAACCAATGATGTGATCGGTCAAGAGGGCGCAATTATTGAGCCAATTAGAGCAGCGCTGGAAGCAGAAGCAAATAGGACGCGGGTCAACTCAGATGGTGCAGCGGCACGTCGTAAAGAGGTGACCATTATGGGTGACAAGGCCGTACCTTTTAAATTATTAAAGAAAGTGATGGCAAGCTGCACGTCTGCTGGCTATGAGAAAATTTCTCTGGCTGTTGTGCAAAAAGCCTCGCAATCTTGATAGTCAGCTGTTGAAACGGGTCTTATAGCATTAGTCATATGGATAATAAGCGGCAACAACAAAAAGAGCAGGAGTTGGAGCAGCAACTCGCGCAGGAGCAAGCCCGGCTTGCTGAGGTGCGTGCCGAGTATGAAGCCGCTGATATGGCGCGTAGCCAGTTAACCAAGAAGCTGGAAACCTCACGCACCCTTGATCAACTAGCCTTAAACTTAGCAGAGCTTGCGCAACGCGAGCCATTAAATGAAGACTGCCCGATTACCGGTGCTGCACTCAATGATACTACGCAGATTAATCAGCATTATGCGAGTATGGTTGAACAGGTTAAGACACAGGTTGACAGTTTTAAGGCACTCTATAAAGAATCTGATCAGCGTTTAACTGTTGCGAGTGAAGCGCTTTCTGACGTTGAGGCTAAAGTTAGAAAGATTTCTGCTGAGTTAGAAGCTTCACGGCCATTAACCGAAGCGCGCACCATTACCCGGGTTGATAAGCAAGGTATCAGTCATACCTTTGTCGTGTTCTATCGTCGTGATGCTTTAATGCCATGGGCCGAGTCCAGTCAGGACGAACGCCGCTTTAAACGTTGGCTGGTCAGTGTCACCGTTTTTATGCTGTTGTTGAGTTTGATTTTACCTTTTGTTCCTGTGCCAGAGCCGAAACAAACAGAAGTAGTGGAAATACCTGATCGTGTGGCACAATTGATTCAGGAGCGTAAACCGCCACCGCCACCGCCGCCACCACCGAAGCTGGCCGAGAAAAAGCCAGATGAAAAGAAAGACAAGAAAAAAGACTTAAAGCCAAGAAAGAAAGCGCCTAAGCCGAAAACACCGGAGCAACAAATTGCCCGGGAAAAAGCTCAGCGTTCAGGCTTGTTAGCCTTTAGTGATGACTTTGCTGATTTAATGAACAATGAGCTGGATGAAAAGCTTGGTAAGCAGGCTCGGGTCACCAGCGGTGGCGAAAAAGCACGCCGGACTGAGCGCTCACTGATTACAACCGCTGCCAGTAAAGGCAGTGGTGGTATTAATACCGCTTCATTAAGTCGTGACGTGGCTGGCTCAGGACTGAGTGGGCGGGGTACTAGTCGAGTGACAGGTGTTATCGGCGATGAATTTGGTGATGCGCAGCGACCTCTATCAGATTCTATTAAAGGTTCACGTACCGACGAAGAGATTCAACTCGTATTCGACCGTAACAAAAGTGCACTTTACTCTATTTATCAGCGTGCTTTACGTAAAAACCCAACCTTAAAAGGTAAGGTGGTCTTGCGGATTACCATTGCACCTTCAGGTAAAGTACTGAAGTCGACAATTGTATCAAGCGATCTGGGTGATAAAGTTTTGGAAAGTAAGATTGCCACGCGGGTTAAGCTATTTAACTTCGGTGCTAAAGATGTTGGTGAAGTCACGATCAACTACCCCATTGATTTTCTACCCGCATAAAACAATCTGTTTTATGCACTTTCGTTTTACGACGTAAGCATTCTGTCATAAAAAATAGACAATAAACTGCTAGTTTGCGCGCTGCTTAAGCTATAGTTATAAATAACTTATTGATATTTTATCGAAGTCTTTATAAGTCATTCAAGAAAGTAGCTTGATCGCCGCTAAGGGAAGGTAGCGAATTTGTCGACAAATCGCAGTATTGATTGCTTGGCATACACTGTGCTTAATAAAGTAAGAGTATGGTACGACAACAATCACTGTTTGAACCTGCAAGAAAACTTTTATAACTAGACAACCACAATGATAAATGGAGTTATCTTATATGGAGCTTATTGAGTTCAATGCTATTGCCCAAGATCGCATTGCAGAAATCCCCGTTTTGCGTGAACGTGAACGTGTGTTCCTAGACCGGCATGATGCGGCGGCAATGTTGGCTGGCCTGCTAGGGCCATTTGTACATAATAATCCCCTGGTTTTTGCGATGTCTGCGGGTGGTGTGGCAATTGCCACTGAAATTGCCGAAATGTTTGATCTTGATATTAATGCGGCCGAGATTGCTGAAGCCGCTTTGCCCTGGAATAGTGATACAAAATACGCAGCTGTGACCTATGATGGTTCGATACATATTGACGAAGAGCTGTTAACACGCGTTCAACTCGGTAGAGATGAGGTGAATAAAGGCATCAAGCGCGCCATTGAGCGTGTAGAGGCGAGTTTGGATACCATGCCTCAACAAGTACTGCCGCTGTCAGGACAAAAAGTGTTATTAGTTGATGATGGTTTGTGCAGTGCGGTCAAGGTACGGGCTGCGATGATGATGTTAAAGCGTCAGGGAGCTGGCGTCATATCCTTGGCTGTGCCAACAACCCATCACAAAGTACTCGAAAACCTGGCCGATACCATCCACAAGTTTTTTTGTCCTAATATCCGTTCAGCAAACCTATTTTCAGTGCAAGATGCTTATCGGCGCTGGTCTGATGTCTCCACCCAAATGGCGGCCAATATGCTCAATAGTATGCCGCCGCTAAGCAAACCTGAATCTGCCTGATTCTCCTTAAATTTTCTCACTGTCAGGGTAGCAGCATGCTGTTACCCTGGCTCCGTCATGCGCCTATATTGTGCAATTGAGCCAGATAATCATCAAAGATTAACCCTAAAAAAGAGTTTCGCATATGGTCTTTTGATGCATATTTGCGACTTTGGCGAAATAAGAACCGTTGCACTGCGTAAATCAGTGTGATTAAGAAAAAAATCCTTTTAAATCATACATTTTTACGATGCATTGTGTGCTTGTCTGGGTAAAATACGGCCATTAAATCAGTAGGTGAGACAGGCTGTTAACCAATGACAAAACCGGAGCGTTTTGGCCATGCTGAGTAGTAATAAGTTAAAAAGATTTATAGATTTGCATGGTATACGTTGAGCCTTAGCAGGGAGCGCGAAAGCTTAACATAAGGTCTAAGCGGACGTGATGCAGACTAGCCCAAAAAGATATGTAAAAACAGCTAGTTAGCGCAGCTTTATAAAAGATAATTACGACATCTGAGCGCTTGTTCACGTTATTTCCCTAAGGCCATTTATATAATAGGTATACCCAATTTTGGTTAGAGTCTGGTGGGATAGCCGGGCGAGATATTGGCACATTAATGATTTCTTGCGGTATTACTCATATTACGAAAAACCGCCTGATGTGTGTTATTCAGGCTATTCTGCTGTGTACAGCTATGTACGCCGAGCAGACAATGGCTGTGCCTGCCATATCAATCTCAGATGTATTTACGCCTGCTGATAGTGCGCGTGACCCTGATAATATTGCCAATAATGGTGATGAGTATATGGACTCAGGGGGTGTTTGGAACGGTACAGCAGAAGTTACCAACACCACAGGCGACGCGTTCGCCGTTACCATCAGTAACACAGCCGCAGGCGCACCGGATGCCGCGGTAGATGATATCGCATTTGATATTAGTCTAAGTCTTGCTGTGCCAGCCGGTTTTCGTTTACCAGTATCACCTTTTACCGTTAGCACTGCAGCTGCTGGTGGTGACCCTGTTGCGGCCAATTGTGTTGCCCCAGGTGGCGGCAGTATTACCGCAAGCCAGCCGGGCGGTGCTGGCAGCGACATTACCTTCAATATTCCAGCCGATACCAATTTACCGGCACAAGGTACTGGCTCGGCATGTCAGTACACTTTTAATTTTGGCTTAACGACCAATGACTCAGCACCCTTGGTTGTGGCAGGTAACTATCAGCTCAATTACAGTTTTAGTTACAATGAAATTGATGATGATGCAGGCAGCCAACAAAGCAGTAACAACAGCCAGTCAGTAGAAGTTCGTAGCGGCGATATCATTATTGTTAAAAGTCCCGTGAATGGTCCTGGGCCGAATGGCTCTTATGCTGATGGTGAATCCGCGCAATGGGATGTTTCTGTGTTTGGTAATGGCTCAGGTGGCAGCTTCGCGGTTGTGATCACCGACACGCCAAGCGCTAACTTTAATCCGGCAACACTGCAGATCACACCCGATTCACCCCCGCCGCCAGCACCACCGCTGGGAACCAACCAATACACGATTCCTTATTTGCAAACAGGTCAGACATTAACATTCGATGTTAATGCCACTGTCGCCATCCCACCAACCGCAACAGCCTGTCCTGATTTGCGCAATGATGTCAGTGCGCTTGACCGGCTCAATAACAGTAGTGCTGCATTCGCAGCGGTTGAGTTTAATTTAGAAGACCCGTTACTTGCCTATGCACCGAATGATATTACCGTGCCTTTCGGTGGTACCGACCGCATTAGTTTTAATGTGCAAAATACCGGTACGGGCTCGGCTAAAAATATCTCGCTCAATGTCACAGACTTAAGCGGTTTTACCGTCAGCAATATTGCGGCTAACTGGACATTCAATGGCAGCGATACATTTACTTACACCGGTGGCAGCTTAGCCAGCGGTGCATCTGTGCTATTAGCATTTGATGTCGGTATGGGAACCTGTGGTGGCCCCGCAGCCAGCACACTGACATGGACACCGAATTACGAAAACCTCTGTGGTACTGCATTCACGCCACCGATTCAGTCATCGACCATTACCGTTGTGAATGACCCAACGATTGGCATTAACAAAACCGTCGCACCATTGATTACCAACTTCGGTCAGCCTGCGAGTTACACCATCAACTTAACCGGTGCCAGTGTGACCAGCTTACCAACAGCCGATGTGCCTGCAGTCGATGATGATGATGACTGGTCAGTCACCGATACATTGCCCGCCGGTGTGAGTAACGGTATTATCCCAAGCGTGCCAGCAGGCACCACGATTACTATAGGCGCGACCACGTTCACCGATGCAGATACCAATATCGCGGTGACCGCAGGTGATGTTATTCAGTGGCAGGGTGACCGTGAAGATTTAACGCCATTGCCTTCTATCACCGTTAACTTTGATGTTGATAGCACACCGTTTTGTCCACCCAATCCACCGATTGCCATTAATAATGTTGCAACGCTGGATTATCCAAGCTGTGGTGTGAATGTTGCTGATGCGACCGTCTTAACCGTTAACGACAGCCCGGTTAATTCCTCAGCACAAAATTTAAGTTTGATCAGTGCAGGCCCATTTGAAACAGGTCGACCTGATACCGATGGCATCCCCGCAAACGAGGCAAATGAAGGCGAGCATATTCAATTCGAAGCGGTGTATCGTTTTCCTGCGGGCAGTGGTGGTACTTTAGCCGGTACCAGCTTTGTGGGTGACTTAGCATCGTCATCACTGGCGGGTAATCCACTCTCATTGATTAATAGCCCGGCCGTTGTGGTTGAGTTTTATAGCTCAGAAACAGCCACTATTGGTGTTGATGCACCGATTCGTACTGCGAATATTGCAACAGCTGCATTGAACAATGCCACAGGTACCAGCTGTGGTATTGGTGCCTTTGTGAATGGCGGCGGGGCTTTTTGTATCGCTGATCTTGATGCGGTGTTAAGTGCCGGTACAGCATTGGTTGATGATTCAACGTTAGTGGTACGCTATACCGCGACAGCGCCTGAAGGTACACTCGATGCAATCAATACGGGTTTACCTGTCGGTGGTGTTAATGATCCACTAAAAGATAACAATATTGGCATTTTTACTGAGCGCTCAACCATTGCTATTGCCACTGGTAACACCAGCTGTTCAGGCGGGGTCGCATTTACCCAGGGTTTAAATGGTGTCACCTTAGAGCGTGCCACACCAACGATTGCTGCAAGCATCAATGGCGGCAATGATTTTGATATCTGTGGCCCGGTGAATGCCGTTATTGATATTGGTGCACCCCTAGCCGGTACCTTAAATGCCGATAATATCCGCATTGAAATTGATGGGACTAACTATGGCTTAGTGGTCGATGGTGCTGGCGCAGAAATATCAGATGCCTTACCGGCCTTTAACTCAGCGATTGCTGTGGGGGGAGTCGGTAACTTAAGTGGCTTAAGCACGAATATCAGCCGACCATTAAATGGTAATTTAACGATTGAAGTGACACCAAACGGTGCTAACTTAACAGGTGATTCCAATATTACCTTCCCGGTGCAGCTGCTCGATACCTCAGCGCGCAATATTACCGGTACGATTTTTTATGATAGTAACCACACCTCGCCGGACTTTGTTGGTGAAGGTAGTACCGAAGATTACTCAGCATCTTTTAGCATTACACCTGCGGCGGCCAGTGCTAACCTTGATGTGGAGTTCTTCCCGCCGAATATTATTTTAGGTGATCCAACCATATTGGCCGGTCCCAATGGTGTGTTTGATTGGCGTGTAAGAATAACCAATGTGGGCGTGGCTCCGGTAAGCGATTATGTGTTTACCAATCTGGTGCCGACCGGTTATATCCCTGATGCGGCAAACTCTACACCAAATGCCGACCAGGTCGCCAGTCAGTTAATGATTTGGGAAACCGGCACAGGTACTTTGCCAACACTGGCGCCTGGTGCCTCTACTGAAATTATTGTCGCGATTCAATTGCCGCAAAATGGTGGTTGTAATGTTGGTAACCCGAATGTGACCTCAGTGCAATTTGGTTGTAATGGCGGTGCTAATTTATTTTCTGAAAATGGTCCGAATATTGTTTTCCCAGTAATCGACCTGCAAGTCGAACATCAAAGCAGTAGCTTTTGCGAACTTTGTCGCGATGGCACTGTAGAGTTGGAAATACGCAATGAAGGTGCTTCTGATCTATACGATGTGGTGGTGAACGAGAGCTTGGTGGGTTCCGGTTTAGAATATATTGCTGGCAGCACCGAAGTGTTTATTGAAGGCAGTGCCGGTTTTGTGGCGGTACCCGATCACCCATCCACTACAAGCACACAAATCGTTTGGGATAGCTCAATCATTGCTGATCTTGGGCAACTGCTCTCTGAATTAAACGGTGTGCCTTCTGAGATGACAATTCGTTTTGGGGTGCGCTCCGATGATGTCAACCCGGAAAACTTAGTTAACGCCACCCGCGATATCAGCGCCACTGGCACGTTTGATCTGTTTTGTGGTGATCCTGGTTTAGGCCCTGTGATTGATAACTTTCAAGTGCCACTCAATCAGCCGCAACCGCAAGTTGATAAGCTCGGCCGTAACTACTCTGCGCGACAAGGCGCTGCTGATTATGCCGATACAGTATTCGGTGGTAGTGACGACTTAATTATTTGGCAGGTTGATATTGCCAATAGCGGTGTTAGCAGTTCAGCTGACTTGGAAGATTTGTTGGTTGTAGAGTCCTTAACACCAAACACCAACTTAAATATGTTGTTTGTCTGTCCCAGCGATGCAGATGCAACCGCACAGGCTGCCTCTTTAGAAGGTGGCACACCGGGCGCGGTCGCACCGTGTGTGATCTTTGACCCGAATGATGATGTTGATGATCCATTTGGCAATCCAGGCAATGATGAGCCAGGTGCGTTTATTGATGCGGCAGCGGGTAGCAGTGCCTTACTGTATTACGTCAGTATTGTGTTAGAGCAATGTACCAATGAAACCAACTCGGTCGAAATAGAATGGGGTTGTGAGGTTAACAGTGCTACAGACTTAGGCGGTATCAATGCCGACGGTAGTGGTGGTAATCTGGATGCAGGCTTAGCAGCCGGCGCAGATGATGATACCTCAATTTTAAGTACCGAAGTTAATCCAGCCGGTGTGCAAATTCAACGCACGTTCACAGGCACAAACCCATTATTGCCAGTTGGTACCAACGGTATTTTAACTATTACTGTGACCAATAATAGCGGTGGTACTATCCGCGATTTAGTATTAACCAATACCTTGCCGGTGGATTACGAGATTGATTTATCGGCAGCCTCTGTGGCTGATATCTTGGCCGTGACACCGGCATTTGGCACTTACCCCGGTATTGTTGATCAGTTTACGTTAAACAGCACTGATCCAAATGCGCCGGTATTTACCTTAACCAGCTCAACCTCAGGTTCGCCGAATCAGGTGAACTTAATGCGTAATGGTGACGAGATTGTGTTTACCATTCGGGCTGTACGCATTGGGCCTTTTGATGATGTGAATGATCCTGAGGTGAGAACAGAGAACAGTGGTGATGGTACAGATCCTGATTACAGTCTGACACTGCCGACCGATGATGATAATAATATCAGCCTGAACTTCGATGATACCTGTAGTGCGAATCCACCGTTGCCTGGAGTGCCGTTGAGCAATACCTTTAATGTCAGTATTAATCCGGAAGATTTAGATATTGATATTAACCCCAGTGATCCAGATTTATTATTTGTATTGAGTGATCCAACGGCAGTGCTTAACTTAGATGTTGTTGTGCGCAATAACGGTGGACATATAGCAACCAACTATGACACGTATGTCACTATCGGTAGTGGTATTAATCCAGGGACATTGCCATCTGGTTGTACTGGGCCGGTAGCGCCACCGGCAGAAATTGGTGTTGCGCCATCGAATCCAGGTGGTATTTTACCGCCGGAGTATAATCCGGCCGACTCACAAACATTCCGCTGTATTATCGATGACCCAATGTCGCCGGGCGACTCTGATACATTCTCCTTTGTGGTCGAACGGATGTTGCCTTTGGGTGTTTCAGGTGACTTAACCTTCAGAGCTGACCTGTTAGCGCGCACTGTTTTAAACGATGGTTCAGCCCCACCAGATCGAGGCGTTGCTGGTTATCCGTACTATTCCAAAGATAATGTGTTGGCACGCATCATTGGTTTTAATTTATTTAAAAATATTAATGGCAACTGTAGCGAAGATAATCCACCGCCAAGCAGTAATGCCAATGTCATTATCGGTGAAGAATGTGAGTATGAAATAGAAGCAGAGTGGTTTGGCTTTGCCACGCCAGGTTTCGGTAACATCGAAATTCGCAATGCGCGCATTTACGAGGGTGCAACGAGTAATAATCCGCCCGCGGTAGAAGCAAACCCAGCCAGTGATCCACCCAATCTGCCAGATGCGATTGATGGCCAGGGTTTTATCAGTATCGATACATCAGCAAGCTCCAGTGGTATCAGTGTTGCTGCACAAAACCCGGCAGCACCAGCGGCATTGGCTGAGACAGGTTTGGCATGGCGCTTAAATAATATTGTGGCTGTGGGTAATACCGAAGAGCGCTTTATTGCGCGGGTACGCACCCGCAACTTAAATGATGCATTAAACAGCTCAGCAGCACCGAATGTGCATGCGGCTAATATTACCGATGAGGCCAATGTCCGTTTCGATGTGTTCTTCAGTGGCACAGGTACCTTATTGTCATTTGATGAAACGGTGGTGGGTTATCCGCCACTGAGTCTGCGTTCAGAAACCATTGTGATAACCGAGCCGAATATTACACTGACTAAAGAAGTGTGTAATGAGTCGATATCGATAGCGGCCAATCCAGCCAACAGTGGTATTAACTGTACCCCGTTTGCACCAGCACCTTCGCTGGTTATGGGTGACTCAGACGATAACTTTATTTTCCGCTTAACCGTGGCGAATGAAGCCAATGCCAGTGGTGTTGATCGAGCACCGGCTTATGATGTGGTGATTAACGATGCTTTTGATGCCACTGATCAGATCGCGCCATTACCGTTTGCCACAGATGGTTTAGATAATGATGGCGATGGTTTGATTGATGGGGCAGATGCTGGCGGTGAAGGTACCGTCGATGATACCACGCTGATTAATGCCAACCCGGCTGATTTAACGTTTGATGGTTCACATAGCTCGGCACTATTACAGATCGATCCTGGTGATAGTGCGGTATTGTTTTATCGTGCACGGCTTGACCCGATGGTCACGCCAACTCAACAGCTTATCAATACCGCCAATGGTACTTATGATAGTTTGGCTGGGGCGTCCGGGGCGCAATCAGCACCACTTGGTGCCAGTGGTACTATCGGCGGGGCCCGTCAATATACGATTGCCGATGTGCAAGCAACTGTTGAGTTAGACAATATTACCATTAACCCGGGCTCTAAAGAATTTACCAATACCGCCAGACGCAATGCCGGTTTAGTCGGAGGTGTTTGCGCATCACCGTGTGTTGATGAAAATGTGGTAGTTGGTGAAGAAATTGAAGTCGAGCTTGAATTTACCGTACCGTTATCAGAGCTGCGCTCGTTTAGCTTAGAAGATAATTTACCGGCGGGTATTGAGTGTATCGAAGCCTTGGATATTAATTTACCGGCATTTCCAGGAGCTGATCCTGGTTTTGTGCCAGGTGGAACATTTCCGGCGGTGACCTGTGATGCTAATCAAGTGCGTTGGGATTTAAGTACAGCGGGCGACCAGGTATTACAAGGCTCTGGCGGTACCATGCAGTTTGATGTGCAAGCGCGCTTTATTGCTCGCGTGCAAAATACAGTGGCAACCAATAACAATGATATTATTGCCAATGGTGGTACCTCAACCAATGTATTAGTGTCGTATCTGAATGCCAGTAATACACAGGTCAATATTCCAATCGCTGAAGCACGTCTGACCGTACAAGAGCCAGTGATTGCAGTGACCAAAACCATGGCGCCTGTCGCGCCTGCCACAACAGTCGATGCGAATGACATTATTGATGTGACAGTACAGGTGCAAAACAATGGTACCTCACCGGCGTATAATTTACGTTTGCTCGAAGACCTGACACCGGCCGGTATTAATCTCAGTTATATTATCGGTAGCGAAGGTGGCGCCAATGTGCCAGATGTGATCGATGTCAGCAATCCGGCAGCACCACGGTTTACCTTCAATAACCCGCTCGCGCCAACGGCCAGTTTATCATTTACCTTCCAAGTGCGTGCTGCCGATACAGTACAACCGCTGGAAGAGTTAGATAATACAGTCTTTGCCAGCTTTACCTCATTGCCCAACAATACCGTTGCGCTAAACAGTCTTGCGGTGATTGGTCTTGATGGTGCGCCTAATGGTATGCGTATTGGCGCATTACCGGCCGCAGGTGATGCGGTTAACGATTACGAAGCGCAAGGCACAGACTTTGAAGCAGTGCCACCACTTAGCATTGTGAAAAATGATTTATCACCGGCATTGCCGATTGCCGTTGGCGCGCGTAAGAACTTTGCAGTGGTATTGGATTTTCCTGAAGGCGTCAGTAACGGGGTGGTTGTGAATGATGACTTAGCCGCCGGTGCCACCAGCTTTATTCTGGAAAACAATGCCAGCTTTGATGTGAGCTATAGCTTTCAGGATATCGTCAGTATTAATGGTAATCTGGTATCAGGTTTTGCTACCCCGGCAGATGTTGAAGCCGCGCTGGCCGCATTCACCGCAATCGATGGCGCCAGCGGTACTGTGAGCTGGAACTTTGCCAGTGTTGTGACGGCAGTTGAAGAAGACCCGGCTACCTCCGCTGTGAATCCGCGCATTACCATTAACTATTTCGCGCGCGTGGCGAATGATGTTGCCACCATTGCAGGGGCGACCTTACAAAATGCAGCGAATGCCAACTACACCAATGGCGAAAATGCAGGCACAGAAGTCATTAATGCGCCGCCATTAGGGCCTTTTGCCGTTGTTGAACCGGATCTGGTTGTGACTAAAACAGGGCCAGCCACCATGTTCCCATCGCTGGTCGATAGCTTTACGGTTACGGCGCAAAACGTGGGTACCGCAACAGCCTGGGATGTGACCATTACCGACCAATTACCGGACTTAGTTCCAGGTCCTGGTGGCATGTGTGATAACGCACCGGTGATCACCGCGATAGATGTTGCGGGTAGAGTGTTAACCGCTGGCGTGGACTTCACCACTGTATTCAATCCAGCACCGACTTGTACCTTCCTGATCACCTTAACGCCAAGTGATGCTGCAGCGCCAGCAAACAATGCCAGAATTGATGCCGGAGAGACCTTAACGATCGTTTATGATCATGTGCTCGATAACAACACGCCCGATGCTATTTCCTTAACCAATATTGCAGGTGCGACACAATGGCTTAGCCAAGATACCGATGGTGTTACAATCCCGGCAGAAGTGCGCGCGTATAACCGTACATTGACCGATGGTACAACAGCGGTGGTTGACCACGAAGATGCGCACACCCTGCTCACGCAAGGGCCGGTTATCGGCATTAATAAAACAGTTGAGAACCTGACCAGCGGGCAAGCTGCAGCCGTGAATATCAGTGCCAGCCCGGGTGATACTTTACGCTTTACTTTGTTGGTCGATAATACCGGCCCGGTAGCCGGAAATAATATTCGTGTGTTTGATGACCCAGAGTTATTAAATACACCGCCAGGTTACTTCGAAAATTTCCCGGCGGGCACTTTGAGTAATGTGACCATTGTCGGGGCAGCCGGTACTGATAATTCCTTAATCAGTGGTGGTGTGAATAATGCTGGCTTCCTGGATGTCATGTTGCCGACCTTGGCGGCTTGTCCTGCACCACCGGCTTGTCCACCGGGTAGTTCGGTGACCATTAGTTTTGATATTACCTTAGATCAACAAGTCCTCAACGCAGCTACCTTAGAAAACTCAGGCTTTGTAGAACTGCAAGGTTTTGATGCCACCGAATCTAATACCGTACAGATTGAGTTAAGCCAATCACCGGCCTTACTCGTTGAGAAAACCGCACAGGATCAGACGGGTGATTTGAGTGTGTTAGCCAGCGGTGATGAGTTGCTCTACAGCATCACCGTGCGCAATATTGCCAACGAAAATGCTACCAATGTCACGATCACTGATCAGATACCGGCTAACACCAGCTATGTTGCCAACAGTACTACCTTAAATGGTGCGGCTGTGGCAGATGTTGCCACTGGGGTGTCGCCATTAAGCGATGGTTTACTGATTAACTCAGTCGATAACAGCACCGCAGGCTTTTTAACAGCCAACCCTGATGTAGCGGCGAATAATGTTGCCACCATAACTTTTACCGTACGGGTCGATAATAATCTGGTTGATGGCACGATTATCTCTAACCAGGCGCGGGTCACCGGTACCGGTGAGGTTAATGGCTTGGGTTTTATTCCTATCTTAAGTGATGATCCTGGCACCGCACTACCCAATGACCCGACGCAAGTTATTGTCGGTGTGGGACCGATTATTGATGCTCAGAAGACCGTCGCGATTGTTGCCGGTGGTGCTGATGGTACGGCCGATCCGGGTGACACCTTACGCTATACCATGACCGTGATTAACAGTGGTAATAGCAATGCCACTGCAGTAACGCTGCGCGATGCAGTGCCCGCGAATACAACGTATGTGCCAAACTCCGTTGTGCTCAATGGATTGGCCGTACCCGATGCGGCTGGCTCACCATTAGTCGCTGGCATACCAATCGCATCAGCTGACTTAACGCCGCCGTTGCCGAATATTAATAATGCCATTATCACCGCAGGCAATAATGCCGTGGTAACCTTTGAGGTGACCATTGATGCTGGGGTCAGCGCAGGGGCCGTGATTACTAACCAGGGTTTTATTGGTTCTGCTGAGCAACCCGAAGAACCTACAGATCAGGATGGCAATGATGAGAACGGTGATCAGCCGACAGATATTATTGTCGGCGGAGTACCTGAATTAGAGATTACTAAAGAAGTTGTTATTGTGGGTGGGGGTACTGCACAAGCGGGTGGTGTTCTGGAGTATGTTATTCGGATTGATAATATCGGTCCGGTTGCTGCAGATAATATTGTCGTGAGTGATGTTGTTCCTGCCAACACCGTGTATGTGCCGAACTCCGGTATGATCAATGGTGTTAGCACCGGCGTGTCTTTTGCCAGTAATACCGTTTTTGCCAACTACAGCAGTAACTTTAATCAGTTGCAGCCAGGCAATTACTTCCTGGTGACCTTTAGAGTACAAATCGATGCGCAAGCCGCAGCTGGTACGACAATTGATAACACGGCCAGCGTGAGTTGGAATGATGGTGGTCCACCAAACTTTGTCGCGCAAGACTCAGCCAGTGTCGATGTGGGCGGTGCGCCTGGCGTGGTTAACTTAAATGGTTTGGTCTGGCATGACAGTAACCACAATGACAGCTTTGATTCGGCCAGTGAAGTCTTGCTGCAAGGTTGGCAAGCCAGTGTCTACTTTAATAATCCGAATCCAAGCGCGGCGGATACACCCATTGCCACAGCACCACTGACGACTGATATCGGCGCGTATGCGTTTAACGGTTTGCCACCAGGTGGGCCTTACACCGTTACCTTTACCTTGCCAGGACATCGCGTTGCTTTAGGTGACACGGTTGCGACCAATGGTAATGCGGGCTTGATGTTAATCAATAATATTATTGCCGGTGCTGGCAGTAATGTGCTGGATCAAAGCTTAACGGTTGAGCCAAATGGGGTGGTGTATAACTCGATTAGCCGAGTGCCGGTGGCCGGTGCCACCGTAAGCCTGGTCAGACCGGATGGCACCGCGATACCAGACAGCTGTTTTAACACACCGGCGCATTTGGGTAATCAGCAAGGGCAGGTTACGCAAGGGCCACAGAGCAGTATCAGTGGCGAGAGCGTTAATGCACAAGCGGGCTTCTATCGGTTTGATTTGAATTACTCAGATCCTGTGAACTGTCCGAACAGCGCAAGCGACTACATTGTCAATGTTATTGTGCCCAACACAGACGATTGGGTTGCCGGTATCTCAGGTGTCTTGCCACCAGAGAGTGGGCCGCTAAATGTCGATAACTGTACTGATCTGGCAGGCGCCATTATTGATGCCGTACCGCCACCGCCGAATAATAGCTGTGATGTATTGGATATTGCGAACCCGCCAGATCCTTTTACACCAAGAGGCTCGGGCACACGTTATTATCTTGATCTGCAACAAAGTAGCAGTGCGCAAGACTTATTTAATAACCATATACCGCTAGACCCAGTGCTCGATGGTGCGATAGCCATTGCCAAAACAACCCCATTGAAAAATGTTGTTAAAGGTCAGCTGGTGCCTTATACCATAACACTGACCAATACCTTTGGCTTCCCATTAACCGGCGTTATCTTGCGTGATAACTTCCCGGCCGGTTTTAAATATGTAGAAGGTTCGGCCATCGTCGATAACCAGCAGCGTGAGCCAATGGTCGATGGCTTAAGTCTGAACTGGGGTGACATCACCATAGACTCACTGGCCACAACCACAGTCAAGTTATTGCTGATTGTAGGCTCAGGTGTTGGTGAAGGTGAATATGTTAATACAGCACAATCGTTTATTTTTGGTTTAGCCGATCCCGTCTCAGGACTTGCATCGGCAACTGTGCGCGTGGTGCCAGACCCTACATTCGACTGCTCGGACATTATCGGTAAAGTCTATGATGACCGCAATGCCAACGGTTATCCCGATGCCGGTGAGCCAGGTATAGCCGGTGCGCGAGTTGTCACGGCGCAGGGTTTAATTACCACCGCCGATAAATACGGCCGCTTCCATATTGTCTGTGCAGCAGTACCAAATGCGGATCGCGGTTCAAACTTTATTGTCAAGCTCGATGAACGCAGTCTGCCATCAGGTTACCGGGTGACTACAGAGAATCCTCGGGTGCAACGCTTAACACGCGGTAAAGCCGTTAAGTTTAACTTCGGTGCCAGCTTACACCGGGTGGTGCGTTTAGATCTGGCTGATGCCGCGTTTGTACCAGCCGCTGCGGCAGTGCAAGAGCATTGGCAATATGTATTAGACGACTTAATCGTGCAACTGCGCGAAGGTCCATCGGTATTGCGCTTATCATACCTCGGAGATACCGAGTCAGCCGCATTGGCCAAGCGCCGTCTGAAAGCCATAGAAAAGCTGATTAAAAAGCGTTGGAATGCCTTGAATTGCTGTTACAACCTGCCAGTGGAAACCGAGTTGTATTGGCGTACCGGTAAACCAGGAGGCGGGCGATAATGCGTTCAGCCCACCTGCATGCCTTACTAAACAGAAGCCTGGCCTGTATGGCTGGTCTGGTTTTAGTGTTGCCATTGCATGCGCAACAAGCTGGTTATGGTGACGGTAATGGTCAAACCATTAAAGATAAAAAAGCCTTTGCTGAATTAGTCGAAGTCGCCAAGAAAAAGCAAGAGTGCCCTTATGGTGTTTGTGCACCTGCGCCAAGTTGCGAAGAATTAGGCTTGAGCAAAAAAGACTGCAAACAGTATAAAAACCAATCGCGTGCGCGTGGCCGCATGCGTGATAACAATGGCTTGGAAAAGCCAGGTTATGGTCAGCGACATATTGCCAACAATACAGAGCAGCTACTGCCGAATGAACGGTTTACCTTGTGGACACAAGACGAAAACCTGTTTACCCCGGAGGCCAGCGAAGAAGTTGTCTATGAGCAACGGATCATTCGCAATGTTGAGACCATTAAACTAACTGACCGGGTTGACCCAATTCGCTTTGCCTCGGGCGGCTCAGAGATCCCAGAAGAGTTTATTGAAAAGCTACGCAATGTGCTGGCTGAAATGCAAGGCCGTGAAAATGTGCGTTTGAATTTTATAGGGCATACCGATAATGAAGCCTTAAGCAGCGAGAGCAGAGCACGCTTTGGTGATAATGTCGGTTTATCAGAAGCCCGTGCGCAAATGGTGGCTGAATACTTTCAGCGTGCGCTGGATTTACAGCCAGAAGCAGTTTCTTTTGAAGGCCGTGGTGCCAGTCAGCCATTAGTCTCAAATAATACTGTCGGCGGTCGCCAGCGGAATCGCCGGGTTGAAGTTGAAGTCTGGTATGACGAAGTTACCGAACAGCGTCAGGAAGAGGCGATTGCCGTTAAGCCAGCGAGCATGACAAGAATTAAAGTCTGTCGTGTGATGGAACGTTGTATTTATAAACGCCTGGTGGGTAACTATAAAAAAGTACAACTAAGTAATGCCGTACCGCCGATTCGCTATGAAGGCACACGCGTTAATGTTGGTGCCAGTGAGTTACAAAAAATTGCCATGGCTTTGGCCGAAGTGCAAGGCATGCCGAATGTCTCGGTTCGGGTCGTGGGTCATACCGATAATCAGCCATTGAGCGGTGCAGTTGAACGTATCTATGGTGACAACCTGAGTTTATCCAAGGCGCTGGCCGGTCAGGCGGCGCGTAAAATTCAAGAACATTTTCGTTTTCGCAGCAGTGCGGTATCTGCGGTCGGTAAAGGTGAGACCGAGCCGGTTGACTCAAACACCACCGCCAGTGGCCGTGCCTTAAACCGCCGGATTGAAGTACAAATCTGGCACGATGATCCGCGTGGCAGTGATATTAGTGAGCCACAGGCTTGTCCGGGTGGTAGTCAGGCTGAGATGGTCAGTGTGATTCATCAGGACGATAAGCCACTGGTACCGTTCAAAAATGGTCAACCCGCTTATCCAAACGGATTTATCAAACGCATTAAACGTATCTTGGGCCAGCTTTCCGATAAAGCTAACTTACGCATACACTTTGTGGGTCATACCACCAATGAGCGTTTATCGCGACGGGCGGCTATGGTGTATAGCGATCACCAGGGGCTCTCTGAAGCCCGGGCTAAACGCGTGATGAACTATGTACAAGACAGTCTGGTGCTAGATAGTGAGCAAGTCTCCTTTGAAGGACGTGGCTTTGTTGATCCACTGAATAAGCCAGATGATTCACCGTTTGCGCGTAAAGCCTTTAATCGCTTTGGCGAAGCCGACCAACGTATTGTTAACCCAGCTGATGCGCGGGTTGAGTTGGAAATTGTCTATGATGAAGTGGCCTCAATTGTTGAAGACCCAAATTTAGAAATTATTCGGGTACAACAGGAAGAACAGCCGGTGAGTCCGTTTTCCTTACATCCGATTCGCATCAGTGTGGATGGCGAAACATTGGATGACTCGCGTCGCCATGCTGCCGATGTACAACGTTGTACCGATGTCGCATTAGACTCAGTTGATGTGCAATTACGCTATGACAGCCTGCAACTGCAGCCGCGCCTGAATGTGCAAGCGGTCCCCGCCACGATTACCTTTTGGGACGATCCGGCAACCGAGCCAATGGAAAGCAAAGTCAGCTTTGCCGCCTATAGCAACTATCGACACTTCTTTAATCGTGCTGAGGTACGGGTATTTAATAAAGAGCAGTCTTTGCAGGACGAACCTTTAGCGATCGTGCCGCTCAGTGAAGACCTGGTTGGTGAGTGGTGGACGATTCCTGAAATAGATTCCTTTGAAGGGCCTGTCAAAGAGTTGCGTTACCTATTACGGGTCTATGATAGTCAGGGGCGTTTTGATGAAACAGCGGCAAAACCACTTTGGGTGGTTAACCAACTAAAGTCGCCAGAGATATTGGAAGATTTAGACCTGGCATCAGAGCGCCTGGTGATCTATGGTGAAAACCATTTACGCACACAAAATATTCCACTCAAAGGTGGCACCATAACCGCTTATGGTAAGCAGCTGCCAGAGGACTATTCTGTTTGGGTGATGAACCAGGCCGTGCCCGCGACAGCGGCTGGCGAATTTATTACCGAACAAATTATTCCAGATGGTTTGCACTCGGTCGAAGTGGCTATTCTGGATCAGCAGGGTAATGGCAGCCTGTATTTGCGTGACCTTGAACTCAAACGCAGTGACTGGTTTATCGTGGGTATTGCTGATCTCACGATGGGGATTGACGATACCGAAGGCCCGGCAGCATTAGTGACGGCCGATGATAAATTCTATAACAGCGAATTCTGGTTAGATGGTCAGCTGTCGTTTTATACCAAAGGCAAACTAAAAAACGGCGTGACCCTAACCTCCAGTGTTGATCGTACCGAAGGTTTATCCGAAAACATTTTAAATAATGCCAATGATAAAGGCCCGCAAGCATTATTCCGCCGCCTGGACCCTGATGATTTTTACCCAACCTTTGGCGATGATAGCACCACCTTGGAAGATGCACCGACCAGTGGCCGCTTTTATATCAAGGCCGAAAAAGATAAGTGGTATGGCCTCTGGGGCAACTTTGAAACCAAACTATACGATACAGACTTAACACAGATTGATCGCGCACTCTACGGTGCCAATGGGCATTTTGAGAGTCGAGCGACTACCCGCTATGGCGAAAGCCGTACCGAGGCTGATTTATTTGTTGCCGAACCAGGTACCTTACTCTCGCGCGAAGAGTTTCGGGGTACCGGTGGCTCTTTATACTTTTTGCAGCGACGCGATTTAACCCAAGGCTCAGAACGGCTGCGCATAGAAGTGCGAGATAAAGACTCTGATATCGTCTTGCAATCGAGAAATTTAATTTATGCGCAAGATTATGATATCGATTATTTGCAGGGCCGCATTTTGTTAAATGAGCCTTTACCGTCAACCGCTGATGATGGCTTTCTGGTGCAGAACGGTTCATTAGGCGGTAACCCTATTTATTTAGTAGCTCGCTATGAATACACACCAGGCTTTGATGATATTGATGATGTGGCCAGTGGTGGTCGGGTGGCGCGCTGGTTTAATGATAATGTTAAAGCCGGTGTAACCTTTTCTAATCAAGAGCAATTGGGTGAAGTGCAAGAGCTCTCCGGCTTAGATCTGACTTTGCGCAAAACGCCTAATACCTATGTCAAACTCGAATCGGCCAGCTCAGAAGGACCAGCATTTGGACAGTCTTTTTCCAACGATGGTGGTTTTCAATTTAATAATTTTGAATCTAATCAAGCCAATAATAATCAAGATGATTCAGCCGCTGCTTATCGGGTAGAAGCCGCTGCCGAGTTGAGTGACCTGTTTAAAAATGCGCCGGGTAAAGTGACCTTGTATGTGCAAGAGCGTGAAGCAGGCTTCTCTGCACCCGGGCAGCTTACCAATACCGAAATCAGTCAGGCGGGCGCAACTGTGGATATGCCATTGTCGAGTAAAGTGCAATTGCGCGCCAAACTGGACGATCGTTCGCAAGACCAAGGCGTATCAACCTCGAATATTGAAGTCGATACCATTTATAGAATCAGCGACCACTGGCGTTTTTCAGGGGGTGTGCGACATGATGACCGTGAAGACAGCTCAGTGCAAGTGCCACTAACACAGACGCAGGGCAGCCGCACCGATGTTGCGGTTGAAGGTGCTTATGATAGTTTGGGGGCGTGGTCAGCGTATAGTTATTTGCAAGGTACCGCCAGCAGTACTGAAACCCGGGAAGATAATAATCGCTTTGGGGTGGGCGGTGCTTATCAAATCAATGATCGCTTAAAGCTCGATGGTGAAGTCTCCAACGGTGATGGTGGCTCTGGCGCAAAACTGGGTATTGACTATTTAGTGACAGATCGAACTAACCTGTATATGGCCTATTTAATTGAAACCGAACGATCCGATACCGGTTTACGGGGGCGTAATGGCCGGGCAGCTGCAGGTTTTAGAACACGTTACTCAGACAGTTTAAGTGTTTATGGTGAAGAGCGTTTATTATTTGGTGACCAGCCAGCAGGTTTAACGCATGCCTATGGGGTGGATATTGCCCCGGCCGATCGCTGGACATTAGGCTTAAGTGTTGAGGCTGGTACTTTAGAAGATAACCGCACTGCCGAAGAAACCGAACGCTTAGCCTATGGCTTTAGTGCGGGCTTTAGTGGCGATCGCTTACAGTACTCAGGTGCGATGGAGTTTCGTGAAGATACTCAAGAGACCGTGGAAAGAACAACGACTCTGCTGAGAAATAACTTCTCTTTCAAACTAAGCTCAAGCTGGCGCTTTGTTGGTAAGCTCAACATTCTTGAGAGCGAAAGTACCCAGGGTGAATTCTACGATGGCGATTACACCGAGGCGGTATTGGGTTATGCCTACCGGCCTGTATTTAACGATAAGTTAAATATGTTATTTAAGTACACCTTCTTCGAAAATCTACCGGCTGCTGATCAGTTGTCGACAAACAATGGCAGCAGCTCTGACTTTATTCAGCGCAGTAATATTTATTCGTTTGATGCAATGTATGATATCAGCAAGCGCTGGTCTCTCGGGGGTAAAGTAGCCCGCCGTGTTGGTGAGGTAGCATTAGAGCGTA
The DNA here is from genome assembly GCA_965230615.1 of Gammaproteobacteria bacterium. Taxonomy (GTDB): domain Bacteria; phylum Pseudomonadota; class Gammaproteobacteria; order HTCC5015; family HTCC5015. Next base: position 1,802,430 of record OZ246012.1, on the reverse strand, counting down.
CCGATCCGCAATTTTTCGAAAGTAATGCCAATCTCTATGTGCTGCGAGCTGACTGGCATGTCGTTCGCTTATGGGACCTATTGATCGAAGCGCGCACATTGGAAGTTGAAGAAGCACAAGATAAACGCACAGGCATGTTGGCTGCGGCTTATCGACATTTGGGTGATAACCTGAAAGTCGGTGTCGGCTATAATTTTACCGACTTCTCAGATGACCTGACTGATTTAGATTTTGATAGCCAAGGGCTGTTTATCAATGTGGTGGGTAAGCTCTAATACACCATTGGACCTTGTCTAACTCTAGCTTTCCTCTGTTATTTCCCCATATATTTCTTTGTCATTTCCGCGCAAGCGGGAATCCAGTAATACACGAAATAAGCGTTATAGGTGTGTTACTGGATACCCCGTCAAGCTGGGGATAACAGCACCAGTAGTAAAAGCAGGTCTGTCCTGACATTATTTTATGATATGTCATGATTAATAGCTTCTTGGCTGACTTCATTAAAATATTTTTAATAGTCATCAATAAATACTATTTAACACGGCTGCTTAAATTCAATTATATTAATACACATAAGCCAGTTATTTCGGTGCATGCGTTTCTCTCATTCCCGTGCAAGCGGGAATCAGGTAATAAGCGAAATGAGCGTTATGCTTTGTGCCATAACCGTTCTGGGCTATGCTCACAGGATCCTCAGTCGAGCTGAGGGAGGGTAACACAAGGAGCAGAAGTGGCAACGCAAGGAGAGGAAGTGATAACACAAGGAGTGAGAGTGACAATATAAGGAGAGGACGTGACAACTTTTGGGATTTGTTTACATAAACTTGTCATGCCCGCGCAAGCGGGAATCGGGCGTCGAACGAAATCAATGCTGTTGTTGGGAGTAATAAGGCTCTATAGCCGTGTTTAGCAAAGAGTTGTGGAGGGAAGGGGCGTCAGCTCGGCGGAGTGTTACACCATAGTGTGGTGCTCCGCCATTTATTTCGATGCTATTGATGGCTATCGATAATGCTGTTAATGGCTGCTATTTTTTCTTGTAGCTTGGCATCGCTCGATGCTCTGAGCGTGGCATGCCCCAGCTTGCGTCCGGCACGTGGCTTTTTGCCATAATCATGAAAGTGACAACCGGGAATACTTAAAATCTCTTCGGCTGATGGCATGGTCGAAATAAAGTTAATCATTGCGGCATGGCTATGTGCCTCGGTGGCACCGAGTGGCAAGCCGGTGATCGCGCGCAAATGATTTTCAAACTGGCTGACACCGGCCCCTTCGATCGTCCAATGGCCGGTATTATGTACCCGTGGTGCCATCTCATTGGCAATCAGCTCATCATCTTTGACAAAAAACTCAACAGCGAGCACACCAACATAATCGAGCTTTTCCAATAAAGGTCTAACCAGGGCTTCGGCTTGCTGCTGTAGTTTTTCGCAAGCATAAGGTGCTGTGCTAACCCGTAAAATACCTTCGCGGTGTACATTGTGTACTAAAGGGTAGCTGGCGATAGTGCCCAGCTGATTACGTACCGACAATAATGACACTTCACGCTCAAAGGGGACCAGGGCTTCTAAAATGGCGTTTTGTTGTTGTATCTGATTCCAGGCAGTAGCCAGTGTGGCGGCCTCTTTGTCACGGATAACGACTTGGCCTTTGCCGTCATAACCTAAGCGGCGGGTTTTTAAAACAGCCGGTACCCCAATTGTATCAACCGCAGCTTGCAGGTCAGCTAAGTTATCAATGGCTGCCCAATTGGCCACGGGAATATTTAATTCAGAAAACAGCCGCTTTTCGCTGCAACGGTCCTGGGCAATCTCCAGTGCAACAGCGCTGGGGTAGACAGGCACTTGCTTGGAGATCAGACGCACGGTTTCTGCCGGGACATTTTCAAAGTCAAATGTCACCACATCCACTTTAGCCGCCAAGGCCTGCAATTGGTCAATATCATCATAAGCGCCTAGCATTTGTTCAGCAACCAGGCCCGCGGCTGCATCACTGGCTGGGTCCAGCACAATAAAGTCCTGTCCCATAGGATAGCCTGCTAATACCATCATTTTCGCCAGCTGACCGCCGCCAATAATACCGATAATCATAGTGCCTACTTTGAGCTGCCAGTCTGGCCTGGGATTGGGTTTGCTAAGACACCGTCGGTTTGCTGCTGGCGGAATTGTGCCAGTGCTTGACGATGTTCTGGGTATTTGTTTGCCAGAATACTGGTTGCCAGCAGTGCAGCGTTTTTAGCGCCCGCGACGCCAATGGCCAGTGTGGCAACGGGAATACCAGCGGGCATTTGTGCAATAGACAGCAGCGAGTCCATACCATTGAGCGCTTTGGACTGCACAGGCACACCAAGTACCGGCAGGGTCGTTTTCGAGGCGGCCATACCCGGCAGATGCGCGGCGCCACCGGCTCCGGCAATAATCACCTCCAGGCCACGCGCCATCGCGCTTTCGGCGTATTCAAAAAGTAAATCAGGTGTGCGGTGTGCGGATACGACACGGGTCTCATAGCTAACCCCGAGTTTGTCCAGCATTTCAGCCGCGTGTCGCATGGTTTCCCAGTCAGATTGAGAGCCCATGATAATGCCCACGCTTACGGACATAGTGTTAATTCTCCGTGAAAAAAACCGTTAATAATAGTAGATATTCAGCTTTGAATCCACTGTGGATATTGGCTAGAAAGCGGCCGTATTGACGGTTTGTCGTCAATTTCCCAGAAGATCGGCGATTTTTGCCGGTTTTGCTGCCAATCAGCAGTACTGCCTGCAGGGTATCGATAGCGTTAAGTGTGGGGGTGAGGTTTACGCCTGTCCCAGACTTGCCGCCAGGGTGAGGTTTACGCCTGTCCCAGACTTGCCGCCAGACTTGCCGGTATACTGTGTGATGCACAGTATCGTAATGCAAGTATTTTATGGAAATGAGCAAAAGGCTTTTTATATCAATGGTTTACCAAGGTAAAGTGCGCCTGACTAATGACGGTGGGAAACAGGCTGTTTATTAGCTCTCGCAACAAAGGCAATCCAGTGCTTGTCAAATAAGAAAGGTTCTGTTTATCATATAGCAGAACATAAGTTGTATAAAAAACCGGGCTAAAATCTAACGGATTGAAAATATTAAATTTTTTAATAGCGGCAATCGATTAACATCGCATAAGTTGTGTTAATTGATAATAGCCACCTTGGTTGTATAACTCCCCGGTTAAAAACGTAAGTCATTGAAACTGTTAAAAAAGTGATGGCTATTATGGAGATTAACAGGCAAATGTTTTTATTATCAATTAACAGAACTTATGTTGTATATATCTAGTTAAATTTACGAACATGATCAACTTCATAAAACGATACAAGCTCAAAAAGGCGTTCCAAAGCTACTTGCAGAAACTCGGTCCCGCCTTACCAGGAAGGTACGGTATGTCCGATCAATACACCGTAATGCAAATTGAAACGACAGCTGAAGTGTTGAAGTTGAGTATGCAATACATTCCTTATGCCATTGCACTGTACAGGCATGAAGAGTCGGTAAATACACTCGAGAGGCACAATATTTCTCAAGAGTTTTTAGACATCTTAAGAGCCGAAATTGCCGATGCAATCTACAATGGCAACACAGAATATCGAGCAAATGATTCAATAAAAGCGGGGGTGCCTGGCGGCTGGAAAGGTGGCAGGCCAAACGGTTATGTTACCTGCCAAGCAATGTGGCATGCGTTCGGAAATGGAAGATAAATTTAACAAGGCCGTCAATAGGAAATTGTTTACTCCGCGGAGCTTTGGGGTGGCTGCGCCACTTTACCCCAAAGCGCCACTCCGTAAACAATTCCCATTACAGCGGCGTTAAAAGTCATGAGTAACGTGCTAGAAATTAAAGGTACGCAATACATTGAAAACCCAGAATGGAATGGTAATGGGTTCTCGGATATTGTCGCCCAAAAATGGTGGGGCGAGTTACCTGTAACCTTAAGAGAGATAGTCATATCAGAAATTGCAGCTGGCAACGAGCTAGAACAAATCCTGAGAAATAATGAGAGAGATATCGTTCTCATATCCTTGTCAGCGAGGCCAATGATTCAAGACCCTAAAAATGAGGCTATCAAAATTCATAAGTCTCACTCATATGGCAACTATTGCTATGACGGGACTTTTTGCACCTACGAAGAAGTATCTTCTGGTTGCTTTATCTCATTTGAAGATCCAGGTTATGAGCAAGAAAACTTTTAACAAGGCCAGGCAAAATCGTGCAAGCGAGCTTGCACTGGACTCGCAACAAATTGCTCGCCTTTGCTGGCGGCGTTATAAGTAATCGAATGAATATACGAATACTATTTTTAATTTTAGTTTTCTCCCGGTGCGTATTCGCGGCGGAAGCGCCCTCGTTTTTTGATTCAGGAGTTAATGGTTTAGAGCTTGAAAGCAGTAAATCTGGAAAGCGTATCTTAGCTGAGTCAAACGCAGAGTGCGGTGCTTCATTTGAATTTGGCTACTGCTTCATGAATCCTGCGGGTTCAGAAACAATTGTGTTGTCTATTCATCCAGGTTCGACTAAATATAGCGTTGCAGAAATAGAGATACAACACTCTTCTGAGAAAGCAAATCTTCCGGAATATCCAGAACGCATCGAAAAATTTGAAACTAGCAAAGGTGTTCGGTTGGGGATTTCAGTTGAAGAACTTATATCGCTTCTCGGGAGACCAGCAAAGACTGAAAATGAGGCAGTCTATTATAGGATAGAGGATAATGAATACTTGCTAGAAGAATACAACATGCCAATTTATTATGGTCAATACAGATTTAAAGACAATAAATTAGTTGAGTTTAAATATGGTTTTGAATACCCATAGAATGACTTATAACAATCAAAGCCAGCGGCGCTCCTTCGGGGCTGGACCTCGCTTCGCTCGGCCGCTGCTTTAGGCGTTAATGGTATTTATATGAAGAAATTGTCAATTTTATTAGTCTGGGTGTTTGCGGCACCAATTTCGTTGGCTTGCTACAATCCTGGACCTGAAAAACCGCATTTAATTCCAAACTTGGTATCATTTATTGAGCCAAAGTTTAAAGGCGTTAAGGATGAAAACATTAAAAAAGCTGAGGTAAAGGCATTGCTCAATTTGAGTGGTATGGGTAAGGTAACTAAGTACACGGTTATAGAAGTGCATCCGGAATGGCTAGATCGGAAAAAAATTGAAAAAGCGATTAGTAAGTCGAGATTTCAAGTAGACAGTGACCTTATTAATGATGGGGTGCAAGATTATTTGTATGTTTATGAATTTGAAATTAAAACCATTAACAAAGCCATCTAGCCGACTCGGCGCATATTGGCGCCTCGCCGGCTAATTGCAACGTTAAGTGCTAAATAATATGAAGAATCTATTTTTACTTATAGTTTTACTTTTATCAGCTTCATTAGCACGAGCTGATGAAATTCTAATATCATTATATGAATATGACCCTTGGCGTATGGTCATAGGATCTGACTCACCTACATTTATCCTTTATTCTGAAGGAAAAGTAATATTCTGGAATGCCGAACAAAAAAAATATCAAAGCATCTTGTTAAATCCTAGCGTTGTGCAGGCTGAGTTGTCAGAAGTTCAAAAGTTAACTGTTTTAGAAGGTGAGTACACGCTCTCTGATTGGACCGATCAACCAACGCAGATTCTTGCTTTCAAATCTAGTGGCGACTTTAAGAAAATCAGCGTTTATGGGAATCTCCGAAAACAAGAAGAAGTCCGGAAGAAAGCTCCGAAGGAGTTTTTAGCTAAATTCGATTATTTTACTAGCTATAGTAAATCAGACTCTGAAGATTGGAATCCAAGCCATATTGAAGTAATGATTTGGCCATATGAATATGCTCCAGAAAAATCCATTATATGGCCTAATAACTGGCCTGACACTAAGTCAAATAGTACTAAAAAACGCGGTGATTCTTTTAGCATATACTTGCCTTTTAACCATTATGATGAGTTCAAGAAGTTTATTGCCACTCGCAACGAAAAGGGTGCTGTAAAAATCAATGGCAAAAAGTGGGCTGTATCAACTAGAATTCCGTTCCCACACGAAATCGCACTTAACAAGTCAATGCAGCCGACCGCTAAAGCGTCGGCTGATTGAGGCGTTAGGCAAATATCAGAAGCACGTATGACAAAAAATGAATGGGAAGTATGTGATGACGTAAAATCGATGATCGAATTCTTGTGGGAACAGGAACCATATTTATCGATAAGAGAAAAGTTTATAAGTTATCCACCCAAGGAAAACTGGAAAGAATATCTAAAGTATGAATTACCACTTTATCAATTTTATCTAGAATCATGTAGTAATATTTGGGATTTGCTGCCACAGGAAGAAAGTCGTAAGGGAATTGAATTAGCACAGGAATTTGCATCTGGGAAAGTCTCTTGGGATGCCGTAAGCGAGTACAATTGGCACACAGAAGGCGCAGCATTTTTTATCGAATACAATTCTAATCCAGACAAGATAGCAGTGTGGTGTAAAGACGTAGAGTCTATTCCTCAGAAAAAAATCAACAAAATGATAAATGCTAAAGAGACAATGGAAATCACTAATGCCAGAGATGTTCTATTAAATGCTGCATACTTTGCTGACCACGCGATGATGTACCCTAGTATTCACCCGAAGGGTCCTCCGACGCGCTACACAGAGTTTATGTTTGCGGATGTTCTGAGAAAACATGTTAGCTATCCTAAATGGCATAATGGGGTTGTTAAAAATGCCTAACAAATTTGTCAACAGGACATTTTTTGCTACGCCCCGTTTTGCGGTGGCTTTGCCACTTTACCGCAAAACTACACTACACAAAAAATGCCCGTTACAAAGGCGTTATACGCCATGGATATAGATAGGTTAAAGAAAAAGCGTCAGCTGAATGTGCAAGAGCAAAATGCGCTTTCAGAGCACGGTATTGAAAAGGAAGCTCGTTATTGGAGAGAGAAGGGGTTGCCTCTAGCTTTAGAAGAATTGATCGAAAACAAGGGTATTGAATCTAAAAAATGCATTCTTCAAAACTATGAGCAGGACTTTCCTGGTTGCAGCACCGATGAGGGTATAGTGATATCGGAGGACGGACGGTTTTTCGAGTTTGAAGCTGATTTTTCTAAAGATCGTACTGAAATAGTTAAACTTTATATTTGGGAAGAAGTGACAGAGAAAGTAGACACTTCAGAGAGATTGAAAGGGGCTGGTAATTCAACCGGCTATTTAGTCTTAAAGGTATTAGGTAAACTAAATGGCGTATAACAAGCGCTTCAGCAGCAGACTCGACACTCCGTGGCTCGCCTGCTAAGCTGGCATTATGTATGAATTAGATATGGAAGAAGCTAAATCACTAGAAACAAAATTTTCGACGGCTGATGCTGAGTATCCTTCGCTTATTAAAGATGGAGGCTTGCTTACACTTAAATACGAAGATTGGAGAGAAGTAATGGTCGAAGTCTGTTTTCATGAGACAGTGGCCTTCAAATGGCAGGAATGTGAATCCTTTCTAGAAAATGAGAGGGATGACTGTTGCTACGAAATATCGAATTCAAAATGGTTAGAAGAATATTTGAAGCAAGGTGTAGTTGCTGAAAATGAAAATATCAGGCATTTCCGTTTTAATTTCAACGGTATTGGCCAATTAGAGGTTTTATCCATTGGTTTCGCGCAAAATACATAACAAAACTGTTAACGCAACTGCGGCTACGCCGCAAGGACTCGCTTCTGGCGGCGCTCGCCCTTTACAGTGGCGCTATGCGTCAAAAAAATCGTGTAATTATTCCCTCCTGGGTGTTGCAAATCCTTCAAAAGAGTATTAATCTTTCTTCATCATTAATAAGGTTACTTTTATGAATTTCGCACTTAACACAAAAATTAAAATGCTCTGTTGTTGTTATAGCAGTTATTTTTTTGCGCTTCGATAAAAAAGTAACGAGGCGCTTGCGCCTCCATCTGGTTTTTAAAAACCTCGGTTGGCGTAAGCTCCCGAGGTTTTTTTATGGCTAGGTGGCAGAGAGGAAATGCAGCGGATTGCAAATCCGTTTTTCACCGGTTCGAATCCGGTCCTGGCCTCCAATTTACCTGTGGTGTGAGTGTCCCAATTTTTGTATCTTGATCGTAAACGCATAACAAACTGTTCAAGCGCAAGCGAAGCTGGCTTGGGGCGTTAGGTGAAAAGTTGGAACTAATAAGGATTAAATATGGAAGCTAAAGTTGCAGTTTTTGGAACATTAAGATTTCCTCCCGATCAAATTGAAAAAGTTCTACCGCATTTAAAAGTTTTGGTAGATAAAACGTATCAAAATGATGGTTGTATTTCATACGATGTGGCCGAGGACCCATTCGATCCAGGTGTCATTCGTTTTTCTGAGTTATGGCCAAACCGCGAATCCTTAGAAAAACATTTAGTTGCTCCTCATATTGAACCTTGGAGAAAAATTGCGAAAGAATACGGCCTTAATGAAAGGGTATTTAAATCGTATAACATCGAGTCGGGTGCAATAGATGTATAATCACCTGGTATTTGGGGGCTGGTCCAAATTAAATTAATTATAGTCCTCATGATTTTGTGATCTAGTGAGAAATGTGAACTTAACCCCGATAATCACAGAAGCGGAATATTCCTTTTCTTCATGCGGCTCGACCAACGTTCAGTTTTACAAATCTTATCACTATCTAATCAATAGGCGCTGCTAAAAAGTTGAGTAAAAGATTTTACGCTTGGGTTATTTATTATATTTGACATGTGAATAATGTATCTTATTTCATTTCACACCCATTAGAATCTGCAACCGTTAAGCAAGTATTTACGTATACCCAAAGTAACTTAAAATTTTGTATTTATATAATAAATCGTTTGCTCAAGCCTTTAAGGTCAATGGTGTCTGGTTCCATTGATTAAAATTGGTTTATTGAGAAATGATGGGTATTTTGAGGGGAAATAGCAATGAGTGAAAATAACCTAAAGAATGTTAAAGATTTTGTCGAGCGATGCTTTGTAGCAGAGGCGGATGCATACACCGCTTATTATAAAGTATCAAATCTAGATCAACTCAACAAGAAAATAGAGAATTTTTATTCGTTTTCAATTGTGAATTTGAGCGGGAAAATAAGCCTCAGCTGTTTAACAAAAGCGGAAGATAATGAGTTTTATGAACGTTTTAAGAATGCACTTGATGTTTTGCCTCGCTTTCTTTTTAAAATAAGTGCCTATCGTCACCCGAATCACGGTGACGTGTTCGTCGCTTATTGCTCTTCTGCCAATCCCAGACCTACTCAGCGACGACTTGTTGGTGCATTATTTATTATCGAATCTTCGGGCGAATTGAAAATAGCGCAATATTGTTTGTATAGCAACTTTGACTCTGATGGGGTTGAGTACTGTTGGTCACCAAGTATATACGGATTAGACGATTTGCTTTTTGAGAATCTACAGGGCCCTTTTGAAATTGAGCGTTATCTAGAGCCGAAAGACAGCTTTGATGGGCATGAAAACTATTACGCTAATATATGAGTTAATTGCAACTCTTCACGATCATGTTTAAACCGAGTACCAAAATCTTATGCCCCGCCCTGTGGCAGATGAACCCGGGGTTTGAGTTCCATGTATACGTAGGCCATGAATAGAGTGATTCCTTTTTAATGTAAATAAGACCAGCGATGCAGGGTGGGAGCTGTTGAAATACAAAGAATTATAGCGTTTTTGAGATGAAATAAATGATGACAGGCATGATTTAATGAGTCTATAAAGCCTATAGTGTAACAGCGCTATACTTTATAGGTTCATCTATATAGCTAACAGTATAAAGATTATGGATGTCTCTAATTTACCATTATTCGGACTAAAAAATAATGCTGCCGGTATATTTCCGTATTAAGATTACAGTGAGTTATGAATCGTCAGTATGCAGTTAGTTTTAAAAAGTATCGTTGTAAAAATTTCTTTGTGATTGTGCGCACTAATTTCTGTTTTGTGTTTTCATCTCATACCGTTTTCTAGTAGTGTAAATCCCTCGTCGATTAAGTGAAAACATCATAAGTAAATACACTTGGTTTGATTAATCGCTTGCCTGTTTATCAACAGGCAGTAATCGTATTTCATATTTGAGGAGGAGAATTAATGAGAAGTTTACGCACAAGCCGTATTAATCTCATGGTTTTGGGGGTGGTACTTTCTTTATTGGCGCCTGTCGCACAAGCTGGATATGGTGATCAAGTGGTGCTGGGAGACTTTATGACAACCGATCTTGGTCAAGAGCGGGGCTTTGCCATTACCGGCCGCGCTATGATGGTCAGGCGGGGCGCTGGCACAACAGAAGTTTACACGCAGGTGCTGGGGTTATCGCCATCAACCTCATATGCTGCACATGTGCATGACTTACCTTGTGACCTGGGCGGCGGTGGCCATTATAAAATTGATCCCGCCATTGCCGGTACAGTGAGAGAAAATGAAATCTGGCCGTTATTGCAGGCTGATGCCAATGGTGCTGGCAAAGGCTTCGACCAGGCTGCGCATATTGCCCGCCCTGAAGCGCAATCCATTGTGGTGCATGACCCAGCCGATGGTGGTCGTATTGCTTGTGCAGACCTGCTGGTAAACAGTAAAGGATCAACTTTGCACAAAGGTGAATTTAAAACCTTTGCTGCCGGTATTGATCTGGGCCTGGAGATATCCGGTACTGCGCAAATAATCCGATCGAATAAAACCACTTATGTCACCACCAGCGTGCAAGGTTTGCCGCCATCAAGTACCTTGCCGGTGCATGTGCATAACCTGCCCTGTGATGTCAGTAATGGCGGTGGGCATTATAAGATTGATCCGGCGGTTGCCGGTACGGTGAGGGAAAATGAAATCTGGCCGGCGTTTACCACCGATGCAGATGGTGCGGGTAGTGGTGCCGACTCAGCGTTGCATGTCGCCCGGCCTGAAGCGCAATCCATTGTAGTGCATGCCACCAATGGCGCCAGAATCGCCTGTGCCGATCTGCTGTCAACGGCAAAAACAGCCAGTGTTACCCGGGGTAAATTTTTAACGACCGCCGTGGGTTTATCCCGTGGATTCGATATTGACGGTGATGTTCTCCTGCTACGGCAAGCTTCAGGAGCGACCTTTGTCCGCAGTATTGCCACTGGGCTAAAACCTTTCGAGACTTACCCTTCGCATGTGCATAACCTGCCTTGCCGCTTGGGTGGTGGCGGTCATTATAAAATAGACCCCTCTGTGCCAGGTGTTATTGAAGAAAATGAAATCTGGCCAGCACTGCGAGCTTATCCGGGCAAAGCAATTGGTTTTGATTTTGCTCGGGGTCATACTGCCCGGCCTGAAGCGCAATCGGTTGTTGTGCATGATCCTGAAGATGGCGCGAGGCTGGCGTGTGCCGATCTTGATTAGAGCACGTTAAGCTAAAGACTGCTTTAACCCTAAAAAGCACAGCTGCAGCAGCAGTTGTGCTTTTTTTATTGCGCTGAGGGCGTAAGAATAAAAATAATAGATGAGGACAAGCTGTCGAGGCGTACTTATTTTATCAAACGGGTTTGCGGATAAGCTGCCACCCAGCCAAACCAGAATGCCCGGTGATACGGCAGGCGGTGTAATGCGCGGCCATCATCCGAGACCAGGTTTTCTTCATTGAGCTGCCAGGTATTCCCCTTGTTGTCCCGCAATGTATGCTCGCGGTCATAATGCACAAAGTCGACATCCTTTGGGTCGTAAACACGGTTGGCGCCGGAACTGTCGGTTAGCACTAGTATTTTCTGCAGGCCGATGTTTTCCTTAAAAAGCGGGTGTTTGTTTAAGAAGTCAGTGTCTATAGCCAATTGTTGTGTCGGTGAGGCTGAAAAACGTAACGCCAGTACCTCTTGTTTGTTTTTCAGACGCTTATCTTCAAAGGGCGTATGAAACATCAACTCATCGGTGGCAAAGTAATCCTGGTAGGCTACACCTTCACCATAATCACGCTGGTGACCGGTTTGCAGTGACAGCACCGTAGTGTCCGGGTGGCGTTTCAGCCATTCACCCCAGGTGGTCGTGACCACACTCAAATGTTCCAGGGCAATGCCTTTATCTACTAAGGGGCCCAATACCGGTTCACCTTGTAGCGTATTCCATAATGATTGTGTTTCCTTGTCGTACATCAGCTTGTTGGAACGGTATAAAAAACCGCTGGTACCCAGGTTGAACTGCCGATCCTTATAACGGGTTTTGTAGGGAATCACCGTGCCACATAAGGTGCAATAAACACCGGCGATATCAACACCGCCAACTTTATCGACAAACATTTCATGCCAGGCAAGAATACGTTTGGGGTAAGCGCGGGCATCACCGTTAATTTCGATACCGAAAATAATATTGTCGTCTGCAAGGTAATCGGCCTTTTTGGCGCTAATCATCTTAGGCTGGCGCAGTGGTGGAATACCATCCTGCATAACACCACCCCAGCGAATCTCATCCAGTCGGATTCTGGCCAGTGACTGGCGTTGTTTAAAATAGGTTTCGAATTTAGGGTCGATGTGCTTATAAAGATAAGCTTTGAAGTCAGCGTAGCCGGGGGCAATATTTTCTGGGCGGTTCCACATCCAGCTGTACCAATCATGCATATCGCGGTCAAATTTTTGCCCGGTTTTTCGCTGTAAAATACCACGCAACCTTCTGCCCGTATAAGCGCTGCGGGCAAAGAGTATAGTTTCAATCGCGAAAGGAATATAAGCATCCTGCCAGGCATCTTCGAGTGCCTGGGTGGTGCTGTGAATATCAACAGGGTCATCGGCTCGTAGCAGCGCAATAAAGCGCTGGCTGGCTTGATCGCCTGACAGCGTTTCTTTGGTGTTGGCAGCATTGCTGACAAAAAACAAACACGCCAGTGCCAAGTATAACGAAAGTGTAAACGTGCTATGGAATTTTTTTAGCAGTATAAAAGGCATGATATTCCCGTGCGGTTAGCAGTGAAAAACACAATGGCATAATTGACTTGTTTAGTTTTTTATACGCCAGTTTGTTCTCTAAAGATCCTGCTGAGGTCGGAGTTTTGCAGTCTACTGCAAAGAATTCAGGAATATATCTAAAAGTTTATACAATCGTGATGAATAGTGCTGGGCGAGCACAACTGCGAGTGAAGTATGGGCCAAAGCATTAATGAATGAAAGGCTTATTAATAAAACGGACAAAATATAAAATGGTTTTGGCTTTATTTGAATTTTTCTTATATGCAAATATTTTTATATTTTGGGTGATAATTATAATTATAAAATTTATAAATAAGAGTGACCAACTTAACTGTAATTAAGCCGGTCGAAGATCGTGATTCAGTTTGAGTTAATGGGCTTTACCTCTTTGCTTGATTGTTGGGGGTAATGCTGCGCCAGCTAACCGTTTTTATTTAATGCTCCCCAGCCCAAGATAATAGGGCCGGGGGCATGTTAGAGTATTTAAAATCTTAAATAGATCTAAACGAGCACCGGAATGACAAAGCCGGACAACAGCAAGCATAGATGCTACTCAACAAACTACCAATACTAATTATTAAACAATCTCTCCCAGCAATAGGAGTTCTCTAAGCGAAGTAGTATAACGTCATTATTACGATCACTCTTAGAGTTATCCCGCCATGATTTGCCTTTGGAATCCTGAGTCCGTAAGGCGGCATGCGATAGCTCATGCGCAAATATCATTACACGCTCAGCCTGGGACGACCTTGGTGATAAGTCCGGCTCTCCGGCAAAAGCCTCTTGTTTGGGTAGACAAAATTTGGCCGATAGACCATGGCCTCAAAATGATAGCGACTTATTTTGCCCTCGCTTCGGCAGCTTCGGGTAATTTAATTAGCGCGTTCTAACCCTGGAGTCAGATCACACCTTCTATCATTGGAACGCTAATCATGGTTTTATTTGTTTATTTGTATTTCAAACAACCGCAAAATCTGCTCAGTAAAAAATAGAGTCAGACTCGATTAAGTGGCTAACACAATAAAAAATCGAGTCTGACCCTGATTAACTTAAGCTTTATACTTTAGAGAGGTGGCTCTCCCCAGATTTCAAAAGTATTGCAGTTTGAGCCACCGCGAAGTTCTTGCGGGCTGATCGAGCTTACCTTGCAATTGCCCTGCACAATCGATTTGGTGGCAATAAGGCGATAATTGTCGCCAACACCACAAGAGGCGTTAAATAGCTGGAGTGTTTGGCCAGTGCTTGTTGGTAGAAAGCTTGTGCAGCCAGGTCTAACGTAATTATTAGAAAGCAGTAATACCTTGTTGCTACTGACTTGTCTAATTTGATAAGACCAGCACGGTGTGTTGCTATTACTTATTGTAACACTGTAGTTAGGTTGTGCATCAAAGCTACATTGACCATTGTTGACAGTTCTTGAGGCTGCCACTTGGCCGTCACAAACTAAGTTGCTGACAGTAATTGTTGGTGTGTTGACAATGTAAACCCAGCTACAACCGGGCGCTAAAAAGAAAGGCTGCGCTAACAACCTGCCGGATGCATAACTATTATGTGTTAATAAGCTGGCAACTAGCGTCGTTAAAATTAACAGAAGCGATTTTATTTTCATCTGATATCTCCAAAGATTTAAATGATACGGGTCAACTTTTCCTGGTTTAGCCGTGTTTGATTGAGCGATGCTCAAAGTGCCTGAAGTGTTGCAGGCTTTATTACCGTTCCATTGATAATAAAAATTGGTTAGCTTTTTCTAACAAGGTATAGGTATGTTTTATTGTTATTAATGTCTGGTGTGGCGATAAGTTGGCTGTAGCGAATATCACTTTCTTGTTGGTTGATAGCGTCAGTGATTTTTTCCATAACTTGGTTGGCTTGCTCTATGTCATTAACGTAAACAGATATTCTGCATAAAGAAGACTTGCACTTTGTATTAAGAAAGGCGTAATCGGAAAATTTTTCTGCGCTATTAATTATTGTATTTAAATTGTTTTCAATATCTTTGGCCCAATTGTTATCGGTCTGTTCCTGTGAAAATTTTTCATCCATATGCGCTACTAAGTCATTGGTATTTAAAGATACTGATAATGCTATTGTCTCTTGCAGTTTTTTATATTCTTCAATATCAATAAGGCTGCTATTTGCAGTGCCTTTGCTGTGTTGTGATTTTTCAGGTGTCAGCCTTTCTTGGTTTTTGTTGTTTTTTACTTTGCTAGATAAAACGTTTTCTATAGAAGATAAGCTTTGCGATAAAGTTTCTTTTTCTTTTTTTAATAGCGCTATCTCTCTCTGTAGTACTTTAATATGCTTATTTAATTGCTGTGTGTTAATTGTTAAATCATTATTTTTATTTTTTTCACTATTCAAAGATTGTAGGCTAAGGAAGGCCGTTACTATAGATATAAAAGCCACTAAATAAAGAATTGCCATTCTCATTTGTTATTAACCTCTAAGAAAAATTATTGAACGCATTTAGAAAACGAATTTCAGTTAATCACTTTTTTCTAAGTGGGTAAATATTTGTTGCGATGATTAAAATAATGGTCAATGGTTTTCTATGGAGCCATTTTTATGATCAATAAAAGTGTTTTGATATTGGAATAAGGAGAATTTTTTGGCAGGTTTTTTTTAGAATACTTGATGATGATAGGGTGATTTTAATGTTTATCAATAAAGCCTTGGCTTCTTATCAATAACTCTCTAATACTCATCAATATAGAGCGGTTTGATGTTTCCTTGAAAAAATAGTGTACCTATTTAAGAAAATAGGGTCAGGCTCGATTAGTTATAGTGTTTACTTTGCTGGGGTGCGTCTGGACTCAATTAAGTGGGTGACATAATAAAAAACTCAGTCTGATTCTTATTAATGGTTACGTGGTTTCCCTTATCTGAGAAAGCTCGCGTCAAATAACACAAATGGATATATCTCAAGGTTGTCATTGTTCTTGCGCGCTTTGGTTTGCTCGTTAAAAATACAGAAATTTTGATGAATTGCGGGTAGCTATAACGGGGTTTGGTTTTTTAAAATACAGATGCCCTCAGCATCAGCTGAGGTAATTGTTGACGCTTATAGAGCGCTGAAGTAATCTCGATCTTTAAGGTTGTCCAGGGCAATGAGGTAATCCCAGTTTGATGGGGGCTTCAAAATCAGGGCCATAGTCTAATAAGGATAAGTATCTGTGAAATAAGGGGTATTTCACTCTTCGATGCGGCTGTTGACAGCCTATAAAGTTTGTACTTTGCTCAAGCCTTTTTTGCTAAAAACTTAAGATGTGTTTTTTTGCTGTCATACTTACACGCAATCTGCTGGCGTTAATTTATTATGATGGATTAATTCACGTTAATAATCACGAGGCTAATGGGCTCTAATATAACTTATCACATGTCAAGCGCTAAAGGAAAAAGCATGTCGAGCAATAAAGCGACCTCAGAAGCAATAAATACAGAAAAACTGTCAAGCTTAAGTGCTATTTTAAGTCTTGAAGATCAAATGAAACATGCGCCAAATGCCATTAAAGAAACAGCGATTAGCTTTTTAAAAATGGTTTTTTTTAATCGTCTGTTCAAAGTAGACGTCATAAAAACTGAAAGATCACATTATCTTTGCTATTCAACGCTATTAAAGAAAACAGATATTCAACCTGTTGATGCCGCACACTTATCACACGATGAGTTTACCAAAATGCTGCAATCATTGAGTCTAAAACTTGTTGCAAAATGCAATAACTTTTTTGAGTCAATAGAAGAGGGCAGCAATATCGTTGACTGGGCGCAATTAGATTCACTTTATGAGGATGTTAACTATTACTGGCGAGCGGTTGTTACTGCAACACTGGCGATTATGCAAAGCAGTCATACCAGAATGCAACAAATTATGGCAGAGACTGCGATCACTGAACAAGATATTCACGAATACAAGCAAGATAAAATACAAGTGCTTTATCCGCCAATATCGTTAAAAAAACAAACGCCTAAAAACTGGGAAAAAAACATTGATGATTCTGCACCTAGTTGGGCAGCTGATTATAATGAACAATGGCAATTTACAGGCATTACACGCAAAGAAATTATTGATGCCACACTCGATGAGTTTGGTGTGCTTGCTAAAGAAAACTGTATTGATCAGGATGTTATTGATGAGGCTTTTTTAGCAAAAATCTATGATGAGTCAGTTTTGTCAGCATACCCAGGCATGGCTTGCTATCTTGAGGATATGTCGCAAAAGTCCGTTATCTACTCAAATGCGAGTGAAAAGTATATTAAAGCAACCAGTATCACCAATGTGAATTATTATCACTGGATTGTCGAAGTGCTCGGTAATTTAATTCTACTCAAAGATCTAATTGGCAAACACAAAGTTATTTTGCCGACGCTAACAACAGTATTTCACTACGAATCGTTGTCGTTATTTAATATAAACTATACAGACAGTGTCACTATTCCTAAAAATTGCGTTATAAACCCTAAGTCATTGTTAACCAGCAGTATATCCGACAAAAAGCAGTCTTATCACCCAGAGCACCTTAAAGCGATCAGCCGCTTTTTTCTTGATGAAACGCAAACGGTTTCATTAGAAGCCAGCAAATTAATCTATATACAACGCAATAGTAACCGCAGAGCTATTGTCAATGAGGAAGAAGTTTGCAAAGCACTTGAGGAAAAAGGCTTTACCGCTGTAGACCCCGGCAAACTGCCCTTTGTAGAACAAATAAAGTTATTCCGGCAGGCAAAGTGTATTGTTTCTATTCATGGTGCTGCGCTTACCAACTGCCTGTTTATGCATGCTGGCACAAGTCTGGTAGAAATACGCAATACCAAAGTAGATGAAATAGATCAAGATAGCCAATGCCATTTTCACTTGATAGCATCGGTACTCGATATAAATTATTACTATGTCGGCGGTGGCTCTGATGCTGATGATAAAAAGCCGCTTGCACAACAACACCATGACAATCTCAGTGTTGATGTGAGTCTTTTATCTGATATCGTCGATACTGCGGTAGTCTAGGGCAGGTTGGATTAGCCCCGAGTCAAATTAACCTCCCAACACCGCTTAGCTGAGTTGGGAGGTATTAAGCAAAATATCCAAATGTTATTTGTATTACGTGTTATGTAAAGCGATAACGTTACTGCTTACGACGCCACAGCAGTAAAGACAACAGGCTCAGCCAACCTAAGCCCAGGCTGCCGCCACCACCACCGCCGCCACCACTGTTGGTGTTATCGTTAGGTCCGGCATCACCACTGCTATCACTGGCCGCTGGCACTACCGTCAGCGCACCATCACCGGTGATACAAAAACCTTCTGCATCACAAGCTTGATACTGCACGGTATACTCGCCCACATCCTCAGCGGCAAAAGTGCCACTGACCACGCTGCCATTGAGCATAACCGCCGCAGGCAACTCTGTTGGGTTGAGAATCGTAAACGTCAGGCTGTCGCCATCGGGGTCACTGAAAAAGTTGTTTAGCGCCAGCGTAAACTCTACACCCACCTGAGCCGTTGCCGCATCAATCGCCGGGCTCTGCACCGGAGGCCTGTTGTTATTACGCTCGACCGAACCAATATCAATCTGATCACCCACAATGCGGGAGCGACCAGTTTGGTCTAACAATGGCGTATCACCAACACCGGCACTCAAACTCGCATCACCGGCATCAAGCACCGCACTATCGGCGGCAGGCACATGCACCTGCTGGGTTCGGCTGCTAAACGGTGGGTCTTGCAATGCACCCAAACCAGGGTCGCCACCATTTAATACCGAGCCGCCAGTATCTGTAATGCTGGCGTTGGCGCTGTCCACACCAATAAAACTAAAGTCAGCATTAAACAGACCTCGCAGATCCGGATCGGCTACGGTGGCGGTATTGCCTGCGACAATGCTGTTGGATAACGCGGAAGTGACTGCGCCTTCTATATCGAGATTAACAAAAATACCGCCGCCATTCTCAGCCGTGTTATTGGTAATCGTGCTATGTGTAATCGTTAGACTAAGAGAATCACCAAGAAATATAGCGCCACCTTGATCAGCGGCATTGCCTGAAAACGTGCTTTGCGTGATTATTGACGATGGTGACAAACCACCACCTTGTCCTACGCTCACCTGGATACCACCACCACGGCCAACAGCACAACCGTCTTCTACACGGTTACCTGAAAAGGTTGAGTCGTTAATCGTGAGATTTACTGGCCTCTCACTTGTAAAAACCCGTAAACCCGCACCATCACAGCTAAGGCGGCCATTCATGCCATTAAGAATATTATCAGCAAAGGTTGTCTGTGTTATGCTGATCGCCATATCGTCTCTGGAGGCAATATTTACGCCACCGCTGGAGTCTACTGCATCATTATTGCTAATTTGGCTGTTCTCGAAACTGAGCGTCACATTATTGCTATTTGCATTTCTTGAAAAATACATCCCGCCTGCCAAGCCGCCTTCTGCAGATGCGAGCGCACTATTACCACGAATGACGGAATCCCGTATTACGAAATTAACCTCATCAGGTATAAATTCCATACCAGCAACGACTTCTACTGGCACATCATTTTCAAAGATGGCTATGCCACCGACCTCTGTCTGCGATGTATTACTTTCAATCGTGCTGTTTTCTATCAGACCACTGGCGAAGCTGTCAGGAATATCAATCGCACCGCCCCGGTCAATCGCTTCATTGTTACTTATGACACTGTCGCGAATCACAAGGTTATTGTTAGTTCCTTGCAAAAACTGGATACCTGCGCCTCTAAAGGCCATGTTGTTATCCGATATCACCACACGCTCAACGGTGAGATCACTGGCAGTGCTGACAATCGCTGATCTCGCAGCATTGGATAAAGTCACATCACTAAGGCTGACATCCGCTGAAGTGCTGCTGATCAATGAGCCACATTCTGCTGTACCATCACATAACCCAATTGACTCGTCATGCCTGATGATTAGTTGCGCTGCCCCAGGGCCTTGGATATTGATATCATCGGTTGCATTTATCGGTGGGTTACCTACGGTATTGACCATGATAGTGCTGCTCTCAGGCAGATCAAAATTAACAATGTCACAGCCTGCAGCACTATTGGCTGCACTGATCGCTTCACGCAAACTGGTGACGCCGTCATTGCTATCGTCACTATCATCAACCGTGTTGACCGTAAAGGTTTGCGAACTGGCATCGGGTGTACAGGCCAATACCGGTGGCGTCAGCGCCGCTGCCGAGAGTGCGGCACCAACGGCTAATGCCAAAGGGGTTTTATTAAACATGGGCTTACGCATGTCAGAGACTCCTAATAAATCAGCTTATTTAGCCGACAGTTTTTTATAATAATGGCGAGTGGCATAGTTAAGACAATTACCACTCGCTCGAGTATACTTTTTTGCTATTCAGATAAAAGCCCGGCCGCCTCACAACAAGCGGCCGGGTTTGTTGTTTAATCTTACCGCCTGCGACGCCACAGCAGTAAAGACAACAGGCTCAGCCAACCTAAGCCCAGGCTGCCGCCACCACCACCGCCGCCACCACTGTTGGTGTTATCGTTAGATCCGGCATCACCACTGCTATCACTGGCCGCTGGCACTACCGTCAGCGCACCATCACCGGTGATACAAAAACCTTCTGCATCACAAGCTTGATACTGCACGGTATACTCGCCCACATCCTCAGCGGCAAAAGTGCCACTGACCACGCTGCCATTGAGCATAATCGCGGCAGGCAACTCTGTTGGGTTGAGAATCGTAAACGTCAGGCTGTCGCCATCGGGGTCACTGAAAAAGTTGTTTAGCGCCAGCGTAAACTCTACACCCACCTGAGCCGTTGCCGCATCAATCGCTGGGCTCTGCACCGGAGGCCTGTTGTTATTACGCTCGACCGAACCAATATCAATCTGATCACCCACAATGCGGGAGCGACCAGTTTGATCTAACAATGGCGTATCACCAACACCGGCACTCAAACTTGCATCACCGGCATCAAGCACCGCACTATCGGCGGCAGGCACATGCACCTGCTGGGTTCGGCTGCTAAACGGTGGGTCTTGCAATGCACCCAAACCAGGGTCGCCACCATTTAATACCGAGCCGCCAGTATCTGTAATGCTGGCGTTGGCACTGTCCACACCAATAAAACTAAAGCCTGCATTAAACAGACCTCGTAGATCCGGATCGGCTACGGTGGCGGTATTGCCTGCGACAATGCTGTTCGATAGCGTGAGGGCGCTTAAACCAGCATTATAAAAAATACCGCCGCCATTCTCAGCCGTGTTATCAGTGATCGTGCTGTGCGCAATGTTCAGACTACTAAATGTTTCAATGTATAGAGCGCCGCCTTGATCAGCAGCATTGCCTGAAAACGTGCTTTGCGTGATTACTGACGATGATGACAACAAACCACTACTTTCTCCTCCACTCACATAGATGCCGCCACCAAGACTATCACTCGCACAATCGCCTTCTACACGGTTACCTGAAAAGGTTGAATCATTAATAGTGAGGTCCACTGACCCATTGAGTATGTTAAGTCGCAAACCCGCACCATTGCAGCTAAAGCCGTTTGCGGGGTTGGGGTTAATAATATTATCAGCGAAGGTTGTCTGTGTTATGTTGATGGTCATATCGTCACTAGAAAAAACATGTACACCGCCGTTATCGCCTATTGCATCATTATTGCTGATTTGGCTGTTCTCGATACTGAGCGTCACATTATTGCTATTTGAGCTGTTTGAAAAATATAACCCGCCTGCCAAGCCGCCTTCTACAGGTTCGAGTGCACTATTGCCACGAATGATGGAATCCCGTATTACAAAATCAACCTCGTCGTCAGGCACGACTGGCTCACCCGGAACGCTAAAAGAATCAGGGTCATTCTCAAAGATTAATATGCCACCGACCACTGTCTGCGATGTATTATTTTCAATCGTGCTGTTTTCTATCAAACCACTGGCGAAGCTGTTAGGAATATCAAGCGCACCGCCCCGGTCAATCGCTTCATTGTTACTTATGACACTGTCGCGAATCACAAGGTTATTGTTAGTTCCTTCTAAAAACCGAATACCTGCGCCTCTAAAGGCGCGATTATCCGATATCACCACACGCTCAACGGTGAGATCACTGGCAGTGCTGACAATGGCTGAGTTAAAAGCATTGGATAAAGTCACATCACTAAGGCTGACATCCGCTGCAGTGTGCCTGATCAACGAACCGCTGCCAAATAGAACCTCTGATAGAGGGGGAACTGCGACATGGCTGATGATTAGCTGTGCTGCCCCAGGGCCCTGGATATTGATATCATCGCTGACGTTTATCAGACTATTCGCTGTATTGACCATGACCGTGCTGTTCTCAGGCAGATCAAAATTAACAATGTCACAGCCTGCAGCACTATTGGCTGCACTGATCGCTTCACGCAAACTGGTGACGCCGTCATTGCTATCGTCACTATCATCAACTGTGTTGACCGTAAAGGTTTGCGAACTGGCATCGGGTGTACAGGCCAATACCGGTGGCGTCAGCGCCGTTGCCGAGAGTGCGGCACCAACGGCTAATGCCAAAGGGGTTTTATTAAACATGGGCTTACGCATGTCAGAGACTCCTAATAAATATACAGCTTACTTAGCCGACAAAGTTTTTATAGTGATGGTGAGTAGCATATAGTAGAGACAGCTTACGGCTAACTATTCACCACAGTTTTTTATTGAATGGTCAATATAACGAATGTCTAGAACAAGTACAGACACTTACACTATTTTTATTGAAAGCCCCTCAAAATTCAGACATGCATCACATTCACTCCCAGTATTTTTGAAGACAGATAATAAAAAAATGTGATTGCCGACACACTGCCATTATGAGCACTGTAGCCACTGCTCGCTCGAATATGGCTGTTTGACATAAGGCAAATAGCAAATATGGGGACAGTTCCAGTTTAGGACAGTTCCAGTTTGGGACGCTCACAATCTATCAATCAATCTATGGCGCTCACAATCGGAGAACGTTTAGCTATCTGTATATATAAGGATTAGTTTGGGACACTGAGGTAACCCCGAGTGGATGGGCACTTGGTAATCAGGGCACAATAGTCTAAATAGAATTACTAAGTTAATACAACTGTTTAAAAATCCTGCATTAACTCCGCAATACTGCCTTCCTGAAGAATTTCAATCGAGTCATCTGGCATTAGCTGGCCGCCAAGAAATACCGGGACCACTTGTTTGAGATCACGGCGTAGTCCCTTAGGCGTCGCGTCTGTTGGGGCGAGTGTGGCTTCAACGTTGTATTGCCACTTTTTATTCAAGCGGGCTTTGCCGTCAACTTTGACGATGCCATTGAGGTCTTTAAATTTTGCCATCAGGCGGTTAGGAGCATCTTCTGGTTGATGTTCGAGTTCAATCTGGTAATCACCAAATTCATAGCGTTGCAATAAGGACAAGGTGGCATTACGCCAGATCAGCTTGGCATTGACTTGAGGTAGCGTGTTATCCGGGTTGACGGTCAGTCGTGCCACGGTTAATTGCAATATACCTTCGGCATTGAGCGGTACATTGGCTATCTCCATTAGCCATTGGGAATTAATATCAACATGCGCATCGCGCACATCAACCACGCCGCTGGTTTTGGCGGTGATCCGGGCGCTACCCTGAAGATTGTCTGCCCGCTCTTCAAGCACCAGGTGCAGGCAGAGCTGGAGTTTGAACAGGCACCAAGGGCTTAAACGCCAACTAACAGGGCCCAACACAATATCAGGCATTTCAGGGGTAATGATCTCTTCCACAGAGCCATTCCAGAGAGTGCCTTTGGTAAAAGTGAAATGAATCGGCGCGTAGTTGGACACTTGTCTGGTGAGTATTTTGGCCGGTAAGGTCGCGGCCAAAATAACAATAAATGTCGTGACGCCTAAGAACCCGAAGGCTAACCAGCGTTTCATTATCCTCGGGCCAATGAAATCCTAGCGTCAACAATCCCAGGCGCATCAGCAGGGGAGACAGAGAAGTTACTCACGGTAATACCGTCAGCTTGTTCCAGCGTGCCGATCAGATTGATAATCGCATCAAAGCTGCCTTGCGATAACCATAGCTTCACTTTGGTTTTGCCGTCGGGCTGCATACGTTTGAGTGAGGCTTTCAGGCCTGCGTCATTAATGCGTCTATCGACGATGGATACCAGTGATTGATTGCGACTAGTACTGCCAGGTCGGCTTTTTAACTGTTGCAATTGCGCCGAGGCTGATTTCATCCAGGCAGTGTCTTTACGGTCTTGATCAATCGACGCCTGATGTTTGCTGATGCCGCTGGCAACCGGTGCCCACACCATCAGGTATAAAATAAGCAGGACAGCAAACGAGCTGCCGCCAATAAGGTATAAGCGTTGTTTAGGCTCAAGTGTGAAAAACCATTCTTTCATGATTTTATATCCAGTAGACTAATTGTTTACAGGCGGTTCGCTTCATGACTTGACCAGCCGTAAGCGGCCTGTGACTTCTTTACCTTCTGCTTTGGCGTTTTGCAGTTCGGTTGAAACACCTTCCTGCTTGTCTAGGCGCTCTTTGAGTTGATCGAGTATTTGTAAGTTAGGAACCGACAACTCAATATCCAGATGCTCGTCTGAGAAGTTAATGCTGGTGATATTGGTCGCTTCCATCGGGCCAATTTCATTGGCCGCCAGTTTTAATAAGGGTAGAAACTCGCCTTCGCTGCTTTCACCACCGGCGCCCAGCTCAATGAGCTTTGTGCGCATTTGCGAAACAGGTCTTGGAATATTACGCGCACCCGGGAAGGCGCTTTTGTAAATATCTTTTTGCTGTTTGAGCAAAGCCGACTTTTCACTTTTCAGTGATTGGTATTCCAGCATATTGGCACCAAAAGCCACGATGACCCAAACGGCTAACAGGGCAGCAGGCAGACGCCAAGGCTTGAACAGCTTGCCATATTCTTCACGGTAGCTGTAATCACCTTGCAGCAGATTGATTTGATCTTCCTTACGATAACCACGCGCCAATGTGCTCAAGGCAGCTTGGTCGGTATTGGTGGTATCTACCGGGACTTCCAGCGCCATTGCCAGATCCAGGTCGGCCATGTGCTCTTCTTCATTATGTGACCAAATGCGAATCTGTGTTGGGCGTTCCTCTTCGGGGATTTCATTAATAATGGCCTGCAAGGTAATTTGCAGATTGTCTAAATCACAGGCCAGGCCATCTAATTTATCGGTGCGAATCAGGGCCGTTTCATGGTCGATTAAGACACTCCACTCACCCTCTCTGAGCGGTACCGTCAATACATCAGGAATAAAAATATGTGGCTTGAGTTCGAAGTCTTCGAGGGTGCTCAGCCAGTTTTCGACGGTTTCGCGGCTGGCAATCGCCACGGGGATATTGACCGTTTTGGTGGTTGTTTTGCTGCCTTCTTCGTCATCTTCTGCCGCAACCACGGTATTTTGGGTTTCTTTGCCAAATGCCAGGTGCAGATTGTCTAAATCTTCGGCTAAGTCGTCTTCCAGCGCAAAGGGGGCGGCTTGCAGCAACTTGCGGCGATTACGGTTGGCGGGCAAAGTCACTTGATTGAGCGCGATATCACTTGAGGGCATGGTGCAGATAATACGGCGTTGTTTGGCATGCTCGCGCGCAAGTGCCAGAGAGCCCTCGCGGATTGCCGCATGTGGGGTGCCGTCATTGCCGATCACCACCCACTGGGCTTGTGTGGGGTGGTTTTGATCAAGTTTTATCAGTAGTGATTCCATAGCTGCTTACTTTATCTATGTTGTTTTGTTATATCGCATACGTTATATATCGCCCTGGCTACGCATGACGACTGTCATAATACCGTTTTTTTTATCCCGGTGTAACACGCTTTTTAGTGTGACCCGACCTCGGTCAATCTCTGCAGTCGTTGTCAATAAAAAGTACTCGCTATACACATCAAAATATTGCCTTCTTTGCGCCAATGTAGCCAATTGTTCGGCTGAAGGCTGGATTTCATTAAAATAGTCGTCCACGCTTTCAAATGGCGTGCTGGCCTCAATTTCAGGTTCTTCCTGGTCAACAGCAGACAGCGGTACCTGATTATCCTCGTCTTCCTCATCATCAGCGACCCGGGCGGCTCTGGCCTGTTCCTCTTGATTGGGGTCGATCACATTATTTTCAGCGTTGTGGCTGGCCGGTGGGCCGCCTGGTGGCACCCGATAGACCATTTCGGCCTGATCTGAGCTAAAACCGGCAACCGCCTGATGAATCTGGGGTGAGGCAAAATTAGGGTTGATGGTGCTCAGGCGTGGCAGCGCGGTCAGGTGGGCGGCCAGCCGGTCAAAGTTCTCAACATCCAGGCCTTTGACCAGACGTAGCTCGCTAACGCTACTGATCGGGCCATTCGCTGCCCAGTAGGGTCTGTCCAGGCCGCTGTAGTAGTCATCTTCAGCGCCATTGGGGCCACTGGGGTCAATATTGTTGTCGAGCCAGTCCACCACTGCCGAGACAACCTGGCGCTCAATGTTAAATTGCTCCAGCAGGTTTTCAAACATGGCCACAGCTTCGGCATTCACGGTACCGTCGAAATTGAGCAGGCTGTTGACATTAAAGCGGCTGCTGATTTCTTCGATTTTAAAGGTAATAAAGCCATCATCGATGGGAAAGGTATCGGTGGGTAAATCAGCCCAGATTTCATCGGCGCTATCGAATTTATTCGGCTCTTGATTATCGCGGCCGTGGTAATCGTCGTACATCATGCTCATTGCAATCGCTTCGGCCCCCAGCGCATATTGATAGGCCTGATTCATGCTTACAATATTGGTTGTGCGGCGCAGACTTAAGTGATAACGCTCAAACATTTCACCGGCGATGACCGTGATCAAGGCTACAATCAGTAATACCATCACCAAGGCAATGCCGGACTGTTGTCGGGGCTTTGCGCTAAACAGTAAGGGGCTGTGTGGTTTAAGCGGTCTCATGCTGTTAGCCATTATTCATTATTGCGATTGTTCGGCCTGCCGCGATTATTGTTATTGCCGCGCACATTATTATTGCCATTCTGTGGCTGGTTTTCATCGTCATTGGCATTCGGGTTAGGGTTTGCATTCTGGTTTTCCTGGTTGAATGGGTTTTCGCCAGGGCCAATTAAATGTTTAGGAATTTCAAAGGACAACTCCATGAGTGTCTCGTCAGTAAATTCCAACTCCATCCGTATTTGAATGGGGTTTTGTTGTTTGTTGCTATCGTTGTTGCGTTCTAATGGCCAGTCACCGTGCCAGTTGCCATTGTGGTCGCGAAACTCTAGCTTGGCTTCCAGCACATTTTCCATCAGTGCCATTTCCACCGGCTCCATTTGTGGGCCGCGGTGTAGCGTGGGCCAGTAAGCCCGATAGAGAGTGTCATCTTCCACATAGTAACTCACACGCTGTTGAGTGCTGCGCATTTGCTTGGCCGGGTTATGCCAGCCATTGCGGGAAAACTCCAGCAAAGCATCTGGGTCAGAGCGGGTTGAGACAGGTGCTTGTAAGGTGCCATATTCATCACGGCTGCTCTGAAAGGTAATTTGTGAGAAGTCGCGCTGCATCATGGTCACGGCCAGTTGCAGTTTTTTCAGCTTGTCGCCGTATTTTTCGCTGGCTTCCTGTTGCCGGATAACATTGCTCAGGCTTGAGTAAGAAATGGTGGCCAGAATCGCAAAGATAGTAATAGCAACCAGCAGTTCGAGTAGCGTAAAACCTTTGGACTGTTGTTGCTGCATAAGCTGGCTCCGCTTAACTATTCTTCAGAGGTGACTTTGGGGTTAACCACAAATCCGGCCAGGGTGACCAGGGCTGAGTCTTCATCGCCCTCGGCAGTGGCGACCGAAATATCTACCCGACGCACATCATCGAAGGCGGGTACTTTGCTGATTTTTTGAAACCATTGCCATTCTTTACCAAAGGCCTCGATATCACCGGAGCGGCTGCCGACATTTGGAAAGGTTACATCCGTACGCACATTTGACATTAATGACATTGCCACCCATTGTGCTTCGCTTTTATCTTGCATAAAACTTAAATTGCGAATACTGCTACTACTGCTATCCATCAAGCCAAACAAGGCTATGGTCACAATCACTAAGGCAACCAACACTTCAATTAAGGTAAAGCCTTGTGCGTGTTTAGTTTGGCAAGTGCGTGCTGACATAGCGTGCATCCTGTTTAGAAGTCATCATCTAAAAAGTTGTCATCATCGTCATCGCCAGGCATTTTTAAACTGCCCAGTGCATCAAAGCTGAATTCACGATGGATTTCATTATCCCAGGACAGCACGGCGGTAAACGGTGACATCTCACCACTGGAGAGTACAAAGACCTGCGGCTCACCTTTATCATGGACATCCATCACCACATCGATATCTTCTATGATCAGTTGCACTTCGACATCTTTAGGTAGCTCTCTGGCGCGTAGCTTGCGGTCATCGCGCACGCGCTGCCAACGTTCTTCATCGTACTCATAAAACGCATAGCCTTTGTCCCAAAAAGAGATGCCATAATCACGGGCCTGCAAGATAGACTCTTCATTGAGTAAACTGATAATAGCGGCCAGCCGCTCTTGTTCTTTTTCTAAGATATCAACATCCGATTTGATCGCTAATGACACCATACCCATGACCACACCCATAATGGCTACAACGACCAGAATTTCGATCAGGGTAAAGCCTGCAGACGAGTGCGGGTAGCGGCCCTTGGGTGTATTGCTCATATCGTTGTGGAGGGTGGCATACTGCATGCGATAGTGTGAGTGAATGCGCTTAGTGACCACTCACATACCGCATTAAAGGTTCCAGTTGCCAATATCAGCGTCGTAACCTTCGCCACCAATCGCGCCGTCAGCGCCTAAAGAGTAGATATCAACGCGTGAATGTTCGCCAGGCGACAGGTATTGGTACTCGTTGCCCCAAGGGTCTTTGCTGAGCTTTCTCAATTGACCTTCACCACCGGCTTTTGAAGGTTGTGTCAATGCTTGTAAGCCCTGGTCGGTGCTGGGATATTTGCCATTCTCCAGACGGAACATGTCCAGAGCGCCTTCTATCGCGCGGATATCACTTTGTGCTTTACTGACATTGGCTTTGTCGATATTGCTGATAACATTAGGCACAATAGCCACGGCGAGAATAGAGATAATGGCAACCACGACCATGATTTCAATCAAGGTGAAACCCTGTTGAACAGACTGTATTTTTGTAATTTGACGAAATTTAACCACTTGGTGCTCCTTATGATGGTATTTGCACGAAGTTAATGTAATGCTCTAAAAGCCCCCTAAACAATCACCCAATATACCATTTTTAATGATGCCGGATAAAATGCTTAGTCCAAAATTTTTGTCCTGGGTTCTACCAGGCACACTATTAATTATCACCGCTGGCCTGCAAGGGTTCGAACTAAGTCTAGTCCTGCGCTATGAACGCAGTCTGATCGCCCAGGGTGAGCTTTGGCGATTGCTCAGTGGTCAATTTATGCATCTGGGCTGGTCACATTGGCTGCTCAACAATATTGGTCTGCTATTGCTCTGGGGCTTATTTGGCAGCCAGCAAACGACTAAACAGTGGTTATTGCATATCGGGGTGTGCATAGCGGTTGTGGCGATTGGCTTATATGTATTCAGCCCAGCGGTGTCTTGGTATGTGGGCATGTCAGGTTTTTTGCATGGATTGTTTGTGGCGGGATTACTGGCTGATAAGCAGCTGCCCCGGCCGATTGTCTGGCTGACCTTGCTGGGGTTTGCCGCGAAGTTATTTTGGGAACAGTGGCAGGGCCCACTACCGGGTTCTGAGGCCAGCTCGGGCGGCAATGTTGTGGTTGATGCGCATTTATATGGGGCGATAGGTGGCCTGCTCAGTACCCTGGGTCTATGGCTTTGGGCTCGGCTGCAGGCCAAAGCAGAGGACTAGGCTAGTAGGCTAACTCACCAACTGGTTCATATTAAAAATTGGCAACAGAATGGCCAGCACAATCACCAATACCATCACAGCCATAAAGAGAATCATCATCGGTTCAAACAGGCCAACAAATACAGCCACGGCATTGCTGGTGTCTTTTTCCTGATGTTGGGCAGCACGCTCGAGCATTTCTTCGAGCTTACCACTGCTCTCACCACTGGCGATCAAGTGCATGGTAATCGGCGGGAACAGGCCCGACTGCTCCAGTGAGCGGCTAATGCTGGTACCCTCGCGCACGCGGATGGTGGCATTATCAATAGCTTGTTTCATGGGCATATTGCGCACCACTTCAGAGGCAATGCCAAGCGCTTCCAGAATAGGCACACCACTGGCGGCCAGAATACTTAAGGTGCGAGCAAAGCGGGCCGTGTTAATACCCCGCACCAGCTCGCCGATCACCGGTAAGCCCAGCAGAAAGGTGTCATAGCGAAACTGAAACTGCGGATTACGCAGCATGCGTTTGAAAATAATATAGCCCGCGATAATCACGGCCAGTAAATACAGACCATAGGCCTTGATAAAGTCACTGGTGCCGATCAGGATTTGGGTCAGGGCGGGTAGCTCCGACTGCATATCCTCAAATACGCCGACGATTTGCGGCACGATAAAAACCATCAGGCCAACGACAATGGTAATGGCCAATAAGCTGAGAATCACCGGATATAACAAGGCCATACCGACTTTTTGGTTCATCTCCTGGCGGGCTTCGGTGTATTCGGCCAGGCGTTCAAGCACCAAGTCCAGGTGGCCAGCCTGCTCACCGGCAGCAACCGTGGCTTGATAGAGGACTGGAAATACCCGTGGGTGTTCTTTGAGTGCTGAGGCCAGCGAATGACCCTCAAGCACTTTGGAGCGCACATTGAGCAGTACGCTTTTCACTGAATTTTTGGTGGTTTGTTTGGAGACCGTGGATAAGCCTTCTTCGAGCGGGGTGCCGGAGCGTACCAGGGTTGCCAGCTGGCGGGTAAATAAAGACAGGTCTTTATTGCCGACTTTGCCGCCGATTTTAAATGACAGGCCGCTGCCACTGCTTTGCGACTCGGTTTTATTGGTCTCGTTAACCGCTGTGGGTGTCAGGCCCTTCTCGCGCAATGCCTGGCGTACTGCACGGGCATTTTCGCCTTCTAAGACGCCTTTTTCTTCCCGACCTTTGGTATTTAACGCGGTATATTCAAATGCAGGCATAATGTTTTTTTAGTCTATTAAGCAGTTGCTTAGGCTTCCTTAGGCTTTGATCGCCCCAGAATGTTCAATAAAGAACGTTCCGCCGGTGTTTGCACGGGTGTTAAGCGTAATTAATCACCCTTACTCACACGCAGTATCTCTTCGAGTGAAGTATAACCGCTTAAGACTTTTTCAACACCATCCTGTCGCATGCTAATGGTGGTTTTGCGGGCTTCATGCTCTAAGGCCAGCTCTCCCGCGCCATCGTGGATCATTTGCTGCAGGTTTTTATCAATGATCACCAGCTCATGAATACCACTACGGCCGATATAACCCAGGTTATTACACTCGGCACAGCCGTTAGGATGGTACAGCGTTGGTGGATCACTGGGATCCAGATCAAGAATTCGGCAGTCACTTTCGTTGGCGGTATACGGTGTTTTACACTCTGGGCAAAGCACCCGCACCAGCCGTTGTGAGAGTACCCCAAGCAGCGTCGAGGAGAGCAAAAATGGCTCAACACCCATATCACGCAGGCGGGTTACCGCGCCCACAGCGGTGTTGGTATGCAAGGTAGAGAACACCATATGACCGGTTAAACTGGCTTGCACTGCAATCTCGGCGGTTTCTAAGTCACGAATCTCACCGACCATCACCACATCCGGGTCTTGTCGCAAAATAGCGCGCAGGCCACGGGCAAAGCTCATATCGACTTTGGTGTTGACCTGCGTCTGGCCAATACCATCGAGATAATATTCAATCGGGTCTTCAACGGTGAGGATATTACGGCTCATATCATTGAGCTGCATAATCGCGGCATATAAGGTTGTGGTTTTACCCGAACCCGTGGGGCCTGTGACCAGGAAAATACCATGCGGTTTGCTGATCACCGATTTGATTTGTTCGAGGGTTTTGTCCGCCATGCCTAAGTGTTCTAGGTTGAGGCGGCCTGCCTGTTTATCTAACAAGCGCATAACAACCCGCTCGCCATGGCCGGAGGGCAGGGTTGAGACCCGCACATCCACCGGTCGGCCACCCACTTTTAATGAGATGCGACCATCTTGGGGTAAGCGTTTTTCAGCAATATCCAGCCTCGCCATTACCTTGATACGCGAGATAACCAGCGGAGCCAGTGTTTTCGGCGGTTCTAGAATTTCTCGCAGCACCCCATCGATCCGCATTCTGACCAATAAGCGCGACTCGAAGGTTTCAATATGAATATCTGAAGCGTTTTCTTTAATAGCCTGCGATAGCAGGGCATTTAATAAGCGAATAATCGGCGCATCATCTTCTGATTCGAGCAGATCTTCAGGCTCGGGTAACGACTCGGCCACCTGGTGTAAATCCAGCTCATCACCCATACCATCCACCATGGCCTGGGCACCACTGGTGCCACGGTCATAGGCCGCAGCCAGGCGAGTGTCAAAGTCTTCCTCGTCTTTGGCCTGCTCAAGCTTGAATGGCCGTCCGGTATAACGGCGCAGCTCAGCCAGTGTGGCAGGCTTAATGCCTGGGCGGTAAATGATGGTGATACTGCCATCGTCTTCGGTGTGCAATATCGTGCCATGGCGTTTGGCGAATAAGTAGCTCGGCATGGCCACTGGGCGCTGATCAACAGGCTCAGCCTCCGCAGTCGTCTCTTCGGTGTTGGCTTCGGGGGCGATTGGCGTTGCCGCCGTTTGCTCCGTGGCTTCCGGAGGGCGGGGGCTACTGGCTTCGCTATTGTCGCTGTTCGGTGTTAGCTCGTCATCAACCACAGTATTACTCATATTCGCTTGCGTTAGTTGTCATCAAATGAAGCTTCGAAGTTCTCAGCTTCAAGCGCGTCGTCGGCAGGCTTAACCTTTTTTTCTGGCATTGGGGTAAACAACACTTCGATCTCTGGCAGTTCTTGTACTGCTTTACGAATCAGACCGCGTTTGCTGACCTTCGCCTCACGCTGACGTTCTTGAATCAGCTTGTACTTACGTGAGGAGTAGTAATCAATCTCTTCATCACTGTGTAAAATCACCGGCCGGATAAAAACCATTAAGTTGGTTTTTAGCTTGGTTGTGCGGGTAGATTTAAACAAATGTCCCAGAATGGGAATGCTGCCGAGGATCGGCACCTTTTGTACACTGTCGCGAAAAGTGTCTTCGATCAGACCACCGAGCACAATCATTTGACCATCGGTGACCATGACCTCGGTTTTGATCGAACGCTTATTGGTGATGACATCGCTCACCGATGCCGCACTCTCAGCGATATTTGATACTTCCTGTTCGATCTCTAAGCGGATCGCATCGCCTTCATTGATTTGGGGTTTCACTTTCAGGGTAATACCCACATCTTCACGTTCGATGGTTTGGAACGGGTTAGTCGCGCCACTGCTGGCACCGGTATTACTAAAGCTACCAGTCACAAACGGTACGTTTTGACCAAACACAATTTCGGCTTCAACGTTGTCCAGCGTCACCAGCGTGGGTGTCGATAAAATATTGGTTGCCGCATCGCCGTTTAGCGCGCGCAAGACAAAACCAAATTGTCGGTTGCCTGTCTCATCACCAATACCCAGGGTTAAGCCGTCGCCGGGTGAGCCACCGGTACCGGCAGCAAAAGCGGCTAAGTCGAGTGACTGGGAAAACAAACTGCCACCGATAACGCCATCGCCATCCTGGTCGCGGGTGATAAACTGGGCGCCCAGTTCTTTGGCCAGATCCAATGACACCTCAGCAATAACGGCCTCGATCAACACCTGTGCGCGTTGGATATCGAGTTGGTAAATAATGCTTTCCAGCTGACGGATAATGGCTTGTGAGGCTGTGATAATCAGCGCATTGTTGTTTTCATCGGCTTGAATATCGACTTCTGGACGGTTGCTGCGACGGCGGTTCGCGTTGTTATTGCCGCCGGGCTGCTGGTTTTCTGGGTCAACCACATTGGCTGAGACGCCTTGCAGAATGCTCACCATCTCGGTGGCATCGGCGTATTTCAAAAAGATAACCTTGGTATTACCGCCAGCGCTATCGAGCGGGGTATCTAATTGCGCCACAATCTTGCGGACTTTACTGCGTGCGGCACGGTCACCGCGTAGCAAAATAACATTGGTGCGGTCATCGGCAATCACCGAAGACTGGCCAGGTAAGTTAGCACCGCCTTGCGGGGTTTTCTGCTGCAGCTGGGTAATGATGCGCACAATTTCTGCCGCTGAGGCATACTTTAATTTGACCACTTCAATATCATCGCTGTCTGGGCGGTCGATGCGTTTGATCACCTGGGCCAGACGTTTGATATTGATCGCCCTGTCGGTGACCACCAATACATTCGATGGCGCATACGCTGCCAGATGGCCTTGCTGCGGCACTAATGGACGCAAAATAGGCACTAGCTGATTAGCCGCAACATTCTCTAAGCTGATAACCTGCGTGATCAATTGGTCAGTACCGGCATAGCTACCGGCTGTGCTGCCGGTGGGTACCGCCCCTTGTTTGGCGTTAACATCGGGCACAATTTTAATAATGCCATCACCCGGTACGGCTGAAAAACCGTGTACTTGCAGGATAGAAAGAAACACTTCGTAGAGTTCTTCTTTCTCCATAGCCTTGGACGAGACCACCGTCACTTTGGCTTTTACCCGCGGGTCGATAATAAAGTTCTTGCCGGTGGCACGTGAGACCGTATTGATCAGTTGGCGAATATCTGCGTTTTCCAGGTTAATGGTCGCAGCACCGCCTTCTTGTGCGTGTACCGTATTGATCAGCAAGCAGCACATAATCGTCAGAAAGCCCGACTGCAATGACTGTTTGAGTAAATGGCCACAGCGGCGCAGTTGAGCTGCCAAGCTCAGTACTGGCCTGTCGTGGTGTGAGACATCGGTATTCAATTTTGTTATTTTCATAAAAGCGCTATATAAAAAGTAACGTTTTCTTATTAAAGCTCACCACTTAATGATAGTTAGCATGCTGCCATTAAGTGGTAAGCCCCCCACATTCCAAAGTAACCCTATTCACAATAACCGCCAATACAGCTTGATGGTTATACAGCTACTTTCCCTAATTTGTAATCTGTGCCAGTGCTAATAGCATTGGCTTCACTGCATTTGCCAGCCTATTGGCTAGCGAATCTGGTGCTGGATCTGTGTTGGGCTGCCATTGCGCAACACGGTGACATCCAGTCGTTTAGCCTTACTTAATTTACGTAAGGCCTTAATGCCATTTTCTGGTTTATCCAGTGCAATACCGTTAACGGTTGTGACGATATCGCCATCTTCTAAACCCAATGCCCCAAAAACCGGGTCATCTTTTTTCGGCTTAATACGAAAGCCCTGAAACTTGCCGCCAACCTGTACCGGTGCGACATCGGCAATCTCGGCCAAAGCAGCCGGATTACGAATAAACTGCTTGCGGTATTCGGCCAGAGATTGAGGGGCGGCAGCCGGGGCATTGTTGGCAGGCGCTACCGGCTGACCCCGCGCCGACCGGCTCGGTCTGGCTTCAGAGAATTCAAATAGCGGCTTGTCTTTAGCAAGCTCCAGTTTTTCTAAGCCGCGACTGCTTTCTAATATGACGCTATCTGCATATACGGCTTTCAGCTTAGCGTTACCGGCGACATTCTCGCCGACCTTATAAACCTGCTCTTTATTGCTCTTGGCAATAATGGCCAGACCATCTTCTTCGCCAATGGCAATAATGCCGCGCAGCTTTAAATTTAACTGCGAGAGCGGCACAGCACTGGGCGCCACGTCGGGGGCTTTGATCTCGGCCTCGCCAAACAAGTGTTTTTGCACGATTGCACTGGCAAATTCGATGGATTTAGGCGCTTTATTCGGCTTTTGCGTATTATTTTGCGGGGCTACCGCCACGACTTCTTCAGGTTCTGCCAAAAATAGCCACACGACATTGACCAAGGTATAGGCGATCAAAATTACAATGATGGCCGATAGGATATTCGGCAGCCATTTTTGCAGCTGCTCGGTGTTCATTGTCGTGGCTTGTTTCATATTCATAGCGCGGCAAGCTTAGCAGAAAAACAAATTATTACCCAAATATCTAATAACATTAGATAAATACCTCCCATATTCCGGTCATATTCCGAAAGAACCCCTGGGTGCGAATGAATTTTGGCAGGCAAATCCGAGGGTACGAATAATCTTTGGAAAAATCCCCCCTTGCGAAGCCCACAAAGATCACTCTTTGGGCAATAAACTGCCAGTTGAGGGTAAAAGCCCTGGTTAAAATGCAAGCTAAACTCATGATAAAGCTTAAAAATTCCCAAATATCCATGTGGCTGCCAAGCCCATGGTGTAGAAGTTTTTTGTTTCGACCAGCGGGCTGTCTAAGAAGTTCGTGCCCGATAAATTGTCATAGCGTAAAAAGCCCCCTAGCCACCATTTACCCTGTCGTCGCGAGACAGTTATCTGATTAGAGAAGCCGCTATAGCCGCCCTCGGCGACATAAGCCGGGCGGGTGGCGGTGACAAATTGTGGGTCCACCGCGTAGTAATAGTCATGGTAGTCATCATCGGCGAAGTAAAAGCCGGCAGTGTATCGATAGCGCCAGCGCTGGCCAAAACGGCCATGCCATAGAAAGTTGGGATTAAACAGATTGCCAATATAATCAATGCCATCGGAGTTCACCGTGTAGACCGCACGCACAGGCAAACGAAACAACAGGCGGTCATCGACTAACTTAAAGTTGACCGAAGGACCCAGCTCAAAGCTGGGGTCTAAGCGTGGCATGCCGCGCCGCAATGGATTATCCGTGCTACTACTGGAGACTGAGCCGTTCATACTGATATTAAAGGCCAGCTTGTCATTCTCATAAAGCTCAGCGCGAACACCGCGCCGGTTGGCTTTGAGGATTTTGCCGCGATACACCAGATAGGGTACAGGAAAAGCCCCTGAGCGGCTTTCTTTAGAACCGCGATATTCATTAGTATAAATAGCGGCTAAACCCACACCCAACTCAATTCGCGGCAGTGTTTGCTTAGTTGGCTTTTTCGCTGCTGTTTTTTTTGCCTGTTGGCTGCTTGGTGCCTGCTCACTTTGGGCAAACACCATGGCGTGATTCAGCAGCATGCTGAGGCAAATGGCAGCACAGATAAAAAACCGTTGTTGGGTTATCATTATTCTTGTCATTATTATAAAAGGCCCTGTAATAAATGTTTATAACCTGAGTCTTGTAAGCGGTCAAGATCTGCAGGCCGGTCAATGTCCCATAGCATATCCCCTTGCTGCCAGGTCAGCGCCCATTTTCGCGCCAGTTGTTGCAGGCGTTGTTGGCTGGTACTAAACACGCTATCGCTGCCCCAATCGATATTGGCAAATAAATCGCTGGCGACCTGCTTACTGCTATTACCTATCAAAATGTAACCACCGTCTTCGGTTGGGTTAATAAAAACGCGGTTGTCTTGTGCGGCTAAAAACGCACAGGCCTTGGCAATATGCTGAGCGTTGAGTACGGCGCAATCACAGCCAATAATCAGGGTAAATGCATTGCGGCGTTGGCTGTCGGTCATGGCCTGGGCCAGCCGTTGGCCTAAGTCGTCTACCTGTAATTGCTGACGGCATGGAACTGTATATCTTGAGCACCATTGTTGTACGCTGCGATGGCATTCGGCTTCGGCATACCAAAGCTCAACCGGCACGAGCATAGCCTGGCTTAGCATTGTGAGTGTTTGCTCTACCAGCCGTTGATGCAATAGCGCACATTGCGCAGCATTTAGTCGAGGGGACAGACGGGTTTTTACGTGGCCCGCAATGGCCGCTTTGGCAAACACTAAAATACGGCCATTAGGGTATTGATAGTTACTCATGGCGATATTGCCTTATGCGGCTTAGCCACTTTATTCAGCATTGGGTTTATGTTGTTTGGGATAATACTGCTTGGCTAATGATGTTGGATCGGCCCCCAGGAAATAGGACAGTCGTAACCACCACATGTGTAATATCGTGCGAACAATACCTGCCTGTTCCCAGCGCCGACTTGATGTGATGATCTTGGCGGTTAAACAAGCGGGCTTATAGCCGTGTTGTTTTAAGCTGACCGATAGAGCGATATCTTCCATCAGCGGGATAGCCGGGTAGCCACCAAGGGCACGAAAGGTTTTGGCGGTGATAAAAATACATTGATCACCGGTAGCAATGCCGGTGATACGTGAGCGTAGGTTCATAAGACAGGCGATCAGTTTAAAGATAGATCGCTGGCCGCTGAGCTGCACATCAAAGCGGCCCCAATCATATTCGGCGTATTGGGCGTTATGGCTTGACAGTGCTTGTAAGATTAACTGATCGGCGTGAGCGGGTAGCACCGAGTCGGCATGCAAAAACACCAGCACCTCGGCATGAGTATTGGCGGCACCGAGATTCATTTGCGCAGCGCGTTGTGCGGTTGTTTGTAAAACCTGATCAGCCAAGGGCGTGCTTAATGCGACGGTATTATCTGCGCTGCCACCGTCCACTACAATCAGCGTATGTCCTTGCTGCCGATAGCCTTGTAAGCTGTGCAACAGCCGCTCGATGTTGGCCGCTTCATTCAGGGTGGGGATAATAAACGCTAAGTTTGGCATGATAAAAGTTTGCAGCGTGTCTTGTTGTATGGCGGCTATTTAACTAATGGCCCCACCGCAACTACTGCCTTGACCGGCAGTGCAGCCATAGCAATGATCGGCCACCGCGATTTTTTCACCTTTGACCTTGTTAATGTCGAGTTCGCTAATGTGTTGTCGTTTGCCGGCGTAGGGTATATGCAACATTTGGTTAAAGTCGCAGTCGTAGAGATAGCCTTGGTAGTCGACACTGATTAAACTGCGACACATCACTTGTTGTAAGTTGTGCGTGGCGTAAGTGTCTTTGAGTGTTTGCATGTATTGTTGAAACAAACCTTTGCTCACCAAGGTGCTGCCAAAGCGGGCAATTGGCATATTGGTGATAGTGAGCAGTTGACTAAACTCAACGTTATAACGGGTTTTTAATTCGCGTTTATAATCGGCTTCTAGTTCGTTTTGTGGTGGTGGCAGATTAATGCCTTGTGGGTTATACACCAGCTTTAGCAATAAGCCGCTGTCAGCTTTACCGTAACCGGCGGCATTGAGTTTTTGTAAGGCGGTGATACTGTCTTGAAAAACACCATTGCCGCGTTGTGCGTCAACATTGTTTTCTAAGTAGCACGGCAGTGAGGCAATGACTTCAACCTGATTGTCGGCCAAAAAGGCAATGGTATCTTGTTGTGCAGGCTCCAGTAATACTGTCAGGTTGCAGCGGTCGATCACGGCCAATTGCTGCGCTCTGGCATGCGTGACAATCTCACGAAAAAAAGGACTCAACTCCGGCGCACCGCCGGTGATATCTAAGGTGGTTAAACCCAACTGCTGTTGTTGCGCCTGTTCAATAAAACCAAAGATTGCATCAACCGTTGCGCGCGAGATGGTTTCGGTGCGATTAGGGCCAGCATTGACATGGCAATGAAAGCAGGCCTGATTGCACACATAACCTAAATTGATTTGCAGGGTGGAGAGTTGGCCACGCTGTAGTGCTGGAAAGTCGGTTTGTTGCAACAGAGGCAGCATGGCATGCATAGTAAAACTCCGAAGTGAGTGCTGGCACGGGTTACGAGAACGTCTCTCAAACACAGGGCTGACTGATTAACCCTGCGTTGTCATTTGCTTGTTGCCAAGGGTGTTGCCTCCGTTCACCGCGTCTTGACTGCACAACTGACCTATTGAGATAAGCGCTCTTTATTATTACGTATTTTCGGTCAAAGTTGGATAAAACTTAAACCTAACTTTTATGAAAAAAACACTTAAAGCCGCATTAGAACGCTTTTTATCGGTGAAGTCATCACAATTTAATAAATTTAATTTTTAAACGGCATGCATAGTAAACGATACAGTGTGAGCTTATCGGCTTGACGATACTCAGCCAGGCCAATGCGCGGGTTTGGCGTTTGTGCGCTGGCGCGATAGCTGCCAAACAAATGATCCCAGCAAGATAGGCCGCTGGCAAAATTACTGTCGGTCTCGCAGTGCAGGGTGGAGTGATGAATGCGGTGCATATCGGGTGTGACCAGGGCGTAACGTAAGCGACGCTCCAGCCAGTGTGGCAGGCGAATATTGCTGTGGGTAAATAGCGCGCTGCTGCTGAGCCAGGTCTCAAAGATTAACACAGCGATAACAGGTGGCCCCAGCAAAATGATCAACAGCAGTTTAAATAACATGGAAATAAAAATTTCTAATGGCGAGAAACGCAAACCCGTGCTGATATCCAAGGCCATATCACTGTGGTGGACCTTATGGCATTGCCACAGCCAGGGCAGGGTGTGGAACAAGCGATGCTGCCAGTACAGCAGCAGATCGAATAACAACAGGCTGATGATGATGGCCAGGATGCCGTGAATAGCCGGAGTGTCGGGCGTATCGCTAAGCGGCGTTAAGGCTAACACGCCCCAGTGTTGTTGCTCGGCATACAAGGCGATACCAACCGCTGCCATAGGAAAGCACAGCCGCAGTAGTAGCGTATTGATAAGAAACAGCCCAAGGTTACTGCGCCAGCGTTGTGCTTTATTGGGTATGTTTGGGTCAGATTGTAGCCAAGGCCGCCAGGCTTCAAGCAGCGCCAGCAAGACAAACACCGCCGCAAACAAACTGCTACGGATAAGCGCTTCTTCAGGCACTTAAGGTGTGGCGCGCCCGATAAAAGCCGCAGTAGGGCAAACGTTGGGAAGAGAAAGCGCTGTGGCTATGGGGCGTTGGCATCCGTTGCCGTGAGCGCGCTATGGAACTGACGCAAGTTGTTGAGCTGCTTTTGGTATTCGCGCACATTATCGGTTTGTTCGCGTTGCAGCTTTAAGCGGTTGATGCGTTTCATCGACTCGTTTTCTAAGGCCTTGTACCAATTGGTTTGCCGGGCTTTGCTTTGCGCCTCGCTGGAATAGCTTGACCAGCGTTGCTGAAAAGCTTGCAGCTCAGTCTCACCCCAGGCGGGGTTTTTTAACAGCTTGGCCGCCAGTGAGGTAATGCTGACCGGTGTCGCCGCCGGTGTGCTGGCTTGTTGGCCAAAGCCACCTTGCGCCCAATAGAGATAAGCGCCTGCTGCGACCGAGGCAATAATCACAAAGATGATTATCAATATCGCTGGGGACTTTTTACGGCGCTGTTGCGCAATATGCGGTGGATCAACCTTGATGGTGGGCACTACAATCTCAGCGATTTCAGCGGGTACCTCGGGCAAGGGCTTGCCAAAATCCAGTGCGCTTAATTGCCGCGTGC
Organism: Gammaproteobacteria bacterium; assembly: GCA_965230615.1. Taxonomy (GTDB): domain Bacteria; phylum Pseudomonadota; class Gammaproteobacteria; order HTCC5015; family HTCC5015. The sequence continues at coordinate 1,761,176 of OZ246012.1, read as the reverse complement.
GTAACTTGATATAGTTGTCGCGATCGAGGCGGTTGTTGGCGTAAGCAATAGACAGTTTGCGCAGGTTGGTGCCTGTATTATTTGTTTTCGTTTTCGCCATACAATGCGATGCTCAATTGTTGTTTTAGTTTAAGTTGTTTTAATAAAACAGCTTAAAAGCTTTAGGCTGTTTATAATACGTTGTTTAAGTGTTTTCGCCACTATACCTTAGTATGAAAAAGCTGAAAAAGTTTGCCAAGCCTTAAAAAAGTGGCTATTTGTGTTGTGCTGATACCTTGTTAACCGGCTTTTTCAATTGCCTCGATGACGATCACCGTGACGTTGTCGTTCGCGCCTTTAGAGACAGCCATGTCAATTAGCCCCTCGGCGGCTTTAAACGGGATTTTGTCGAGCTGCTGGGCGATTTCATCGAGCACGACATCTTTAAATAAACCATCACTGCAGAGCAGATATTTATCACCGCTTTGCACATCGCCAAAGTCTACATCCAGAAATAACTGATTATGCACCCCAACCGCACGGGTAATGATATTAGAGGATGGGTGGTTGGCCGCTTCTTCGGCGCTCATAACGTCTTTATCCACGCTCTCTTGAATAAAGCTATGGTCGTGCGAGACCTGCTCCAGATGACCATTGCGATAACGATAAATGCGACTATCACCGGCCCACAAGAAATAAGCATAGCGTTCTTTGGCATACATCAGCACGATGGTGCTGCCCATAATATTGCTGGGGTTATTGTCCAGGTCTTCGCGCAGCTTGGCATTGACCTTGACCGAGCGTTCTTCGAGGTCGTCAATGGTTTGTGCCAGGGTGCGTTTGGGGTGGAAGTTTTCATAGGCCTCAACCACCGACTGGCTGGCCACATCGCCGCGTAAATGCCCGCCCATGCCATCGGCCACAATCCACAGGCACTTTTCAGGCTTGGCCAGGTAAGAGTCTTCGTTGTGCTTGCGCACCGTGCCGACCGTGGTCAGGCCACAAGAGCGCCAATCGAAAGGGCTGGGGACAGCCACAATTTCCGGTGTGTCTGTCTCTGTTTCAGGGATATAAACCATAATAAGCCATCTAATCGAATCCAGCCCCTACTATAGCTATCAATGTCGTCTGAGGCAAAACTTTCCCGTATTCGCGCTGTGAAGTAACGCACGTCTCATGGCTTGTGGGGGATTATCAATGATAGAATTCGCGCCTCAACAGCAATGGACCCAATGACAAAACCGATTATGAGCGTAAAAACCCGTTTTGCCCCCAGCCCAACAGGCTACCTGCACATCGGCGGTGCGCGCACTGCCTTGTATTCCTGGTTGTATGCCAAAAAAACCGACGGTAAGTTCGTACTCCGTATTGAAGATACCGACAGAGAGCGCTCCACCGACGAGTCGGTGCAGGCCATTATCGATGGCATGCAATGGCTAGGGCTGCGCGAAGACGAAGGGCCGCATTACCAAACCCAACGCTTTGATCGATATAAAGCCATTATTCAACAGCTGCTCGACAGTGGCCATGCTTATTACTGTTACTGCTCGCAAGAACGGGTAGATGCACTGCGAGAACAACAAAAAGCCGCCAAACAAAAGCCGCGCTATGATGGCCTGTGCCGTGATCGCCAGGATATTCCTGAAGGCGTGCAGCCGGTTGTGCGCTTTAAAAACTCGCTCGACGGCCAGGTGGTGATTAAAGACCTGATTAAAGGCACCGTGATTATTGATAACAGCGAACTCGACGACCTGATTATCGCCCGCAGCGACGGCACCCCGACCTATAACCTAACGGTGGTAGTGGATGATATGGATATGGGCATGACCCATGTGATCCGCGGTGATGACCACCTTAACAACACGCCAAGACAGATTAATATTTTAAACGCCTTAGGTGCCGAGCCACCTTTATATGCGCACGTGCCGATGATTTTAGGCGACGACGGCAAGCGCCTCTCCAAACGCCATGGCGCGGTGAGCGTGATGCAATACGAAGCCGACGGCTACCTGCCCGAAGCCCTGCTGAACTACCTGATTCGCCTGGGCTGGTCATATGGTGACCAGGAAGTGTTTAGCATTGACGAGATGATAGCGCTGTTTACCTTAGAAGCGGTAAACAAAGCCGCCTCGGCCTTTAACACCGAAAAACTGCTGTGGCTAAACCAGCACTATATAAAGAATATGCCCGCCGCCGAACTCGGCGAACGCTTACAGCCCTATTTGCAGCGCATAGGCGTGCGCGAAGATGAGATTAAGCAAGGCCCGCCACTGGCAGCGGTGGCCGACGCCCTGCGCGAGCGCGCCAAAACCCTGGTGGAACTGGCTGCCAGCAGCCTGATGTTCTACCAAGAATTTGACGGCTATGACGAGAAAGCCGCCAAGAAAAACTTCAAGCCCGACACCGCCAAACCGCTAACGGTATTGAAAGAAAAATTTGCCGCCCTAACCGACTGGCAGCCCGAGCCACTGCACCAGATAGTGCAACAAACCGCCGAAGAGCTGGAGCTGAAAATGGGCAAAGTAGGCCAACCCCTGCGCGTAGCCTTAGCGGGCACGGGCATGTCACCGGCAATTGATGTAACATTGATGTTAGTCGGCCGCGAACGTAGCCTGGCCCGCATTGACAAAGCGCTGGCATATATTGCCGAGTTAAGCTGACGCCATTAGGCGCAGCCCAAGCTCAGCGAAAACCGCTAAAAGCCGTGAAAAACAGCGCTAAGTGCTTGAAAATACAAATAGCGCTTGACAAGCAGGCCCAGGTTCCGTAAATTGCGCCGTCTTCCGCGAGGGGCTATAGCTCAGCTGGGAGAGCGCTACACTGGCAGTGTAGAGGTCGGCGGTTCGATCCCGCCTAGCTCCACCAAATACCTGACGTATTTGGCGCTTCGCAGGCTATGCCAGATGAAGCAAATAAGTATTCGAATAGCCAATTGGTGAAAGCAATTGGATGCCACTATTCAAAACTGAATCAGCCGTATCGATTCAGCTGTTTTAGGTCCCCATCGTCTAGAGGCCTAGGACACCGCCCTTTCACGGCGGTAACAGGGGTTCGAATCCCCTTGGGGACGCCATATAAAAAAACCCCCGCTCGCAAGAGCGGGGGTTTTTTTATATGCATGGCGCCCCCAAGGGGATATTGGGAACTCATCAAAGTTTGGGGTTCGACAAAATTGCCGGGAGCAATTTTGGTCAGCGGCTATGCCGCTGATCGCGCAGCGACGCAGGGCAGGAAGCCCTGCGCAATCCCCTTGGGGTTCGTCCGCCCCGAATACAAAAAAATACACCTCTAGCAGTCATGAAAATTTCTAACTAGTAGCTAAACAGCCGATTTGGACAGCCGCAGGCTGCTGCGAAGCAGCTCGCGCCATGGAAGGTGCGAGTCAATCCCCGCTCGGCGGGCACGATATTAAAAGAATTACCTCTAACCGACCTGCAAGTTGCTTGCTACCAGCACAGCAATTTTGATCAGCGGCTATGCCGCTGATCGCGCAGCGACGCAGGGCAGGAAGCCCTGCGCAATCCCCTTGGGGCTCGTCCGCCCCGAATACAAAAAAATACACCTGCAGCAGCCATGAAAATTTCTAACCAGCAGCACAGTCATAGGCTGCTAAGAAGTTATTTTTCCTGTATTGTTAGCTAAGCACCAATGTTTTTAGCTCTTTAAAAAATCGTTTAAAAATCAAATAGTTACAGTGTCGCTGGAAAACATTAATGAAAAAGCTATTTTCTGCTAACTTGTTGATGTAGCTACTGTTTTTGTGTTTTATGTTGTGTTTACTGCCGAGTAGGCAGCTTAGAAACGCATAGCAGGTTTTGAGGTTGTAGCAAAAAAGTTTACTGCCGAGTAGGCAGCTTAGAAATTAACATCTTTTTCTATCAGCCATCGCACGTAGTTTACTGCCGAGTAGGCAGCTTAGAAAGAACGACGAAAACAGGCAGCTATACCTTGAAAGTTTACTGCCGAGTAGGCAGCTTAGAAAACGACGACCCAACTATTAAACGTTGCCGTGGCGTTTACTGCCGAGTAGGCAGCTTAGAAAAACCTCACCCGATTGGGTCTTTAATGTTGATCTGTTTACTGCCGAGTAGGCAGCTTAGAAATATAGCCATCGCCCGCATTGTTTACAATGAATGTTTACTGCCGAGTAGGCAGCTTAGAAACATAAGTCATAAATTATTCTGTGCTTAGCCAAGTTTACTGCCGAGTAGGCAGCTTAGAAATTAGGAGGGGGAATTTTTCGTCTGTAAGTCTTGTTTACTGCCGAGTAGGCAGCTTAGAAAGCACAGCGCTGTGTGTTTGATAGCTTTGCTAAGTTTACTGCCGAGTAGGCAGCTTAGAAAAAACAATTTATTCCCAGAAAGCGGGATCAGCGGTTTACTGCCGAGTAGGCAGCTTAGAAAGATACCAAAATGCTTGTAAAGATTAAGTACGCGTTTACTGCCGAGTAGGCAGCTTAGAAACTATAATGTACTCAACACTTAGGGGAAACCCGGTTTACTGCCGAGTAGGCAGCTTAGAAACGATAGTTGTAAAACGTTTCGCGGTTGGTTTTGGTTTACTGCCGAGTAGGCAGCTTAGAAAATTACGTGATGCGTTAGGTTCTGCATTGACTGGTTTACTGCCGAGTAGGCAGCTTAGAAATCCATTTGACTCCAGGCTTCCGCTCTCAGGTGGTTTACTGCCGAGTAGGCAGCTTAGAAAAGCGTGTAAGTAAGACACTGCCATGTGGGCCCGTTTACTGCCGAGTAGGCAGCTTAGAAAGCCAGACTCGTCAGGAAAATGACAAAGTACGCGTTTACTGCCGAGTAGGCAGCTTAGAAAGAACAGGGGACAAGCCGGAGAGACGGAGAGCCGTTTACTGCCGAGTAGGCAGCTTAGAAAAAAAAATCCTATGAAGAAGTCTACACTTTAATGTTTACTGCCGAGTAGGCAGCTTAGAAATGTGTAATGATATTCAAGACCTTTGTTGTGTCGTTTACTGCCGAGTAGGCAGCTTAGAAAGTTAACAGTAGTCCGACCAATGTCACGCTTGAGTTTACTGCCGAGTAGGCAGCTTAGAAATTCTTCAACTAGCGGTAAAATTTTTCTTAAACGTTTACTGCCGAGTAGGCAGCTTAGAAAAGGTAAGATTTTATGTCCATATCCGATAGTCCGTTTACTGCCGAGTAGGCAGCTTAGAAATCAGTCGGATACGGTATCCGTTTGTTCAGATGGTTTACTGCCGAGTAGGCAGCTTAGAAATCAAGGGTAGATATTTTTCTGATTTTATTGCTGTTTACTGCCGAGTAGGCAGCTTAGAAATGTGTTAGATTTTAACCTCAACTGCCGCATAGGTTTACTGCCGAGTAGGTAGCTTAGAAATTGAAAGATCTACGTCTGAGTTAAGAGGTATGGTTTACTGCCGAGTAGGCAGCTTAAAAATATTTTGTGCGTTATTAAGTGGTTAGGTTGCGTTTACTACCGTGCAAGCAGGTTTAAAAAGTTTGATCTAGTTTGGCGCACTAAATTAGATTGTTTACTCCGGCTATGTGGCTTGAATTGTTGGCATATGTATAAATATTTGATGCTAGTAATGTCAAATTTCTAATTGTATTTTACTAAAGAGTCTTTGTGTTTATAAAAGAGTGGGCTTTGAAGTAGCTCTGAATGGCTAGTGTGAATACTAGCTGTTACACGCTGTCTCGTGTTCGCTAAAGCTTTAATAAGTTACTGAAGGTAAGCATAGGAAGCTATTGTGTAAAGCTTTAGTGGGGTAATGAGGTGTAATAAAACTTTCTGAAGAAACCTTATAAAATAAAAAATCCTATACATCGTAGTGTTAAATACTTGTTGATTGAAGGCTGATCAAAAAGTAATATATCAAATATTGTAATAATTACAATATTTGTATTAGTAAACGTATAGCGAAATAAATATCGTGCAGATAGGGCTTGAATTAGGGAGTAGGCATGGATCGATTTGAACGCACTGTCCGTCTCTATCGTGAGCTAAAAGCCCGTCGTTATCCCGTGCCTATGCGCCAACTGACCGAGTTACTCGAGTGCGGCGATCGTAATGTTAAGAAAATTATCCAGAAGATGCGTGATTTAGGGGCACCTGTTATTTATGATCGCGAACTTAATGGTTACCACCTCGATCAAGACACAGATAAATTTGAATTACCTGGTGTATGGTTTAATGCGTCTGAGTTATATGCGCTATTAACGTCTTATCAGTTATTGTCTGGAGTGCAACCTGGCTGGTTAGAGGACTACATTGAACCGCTTAAAACCAGTATAGAAAATCTACTTGGTGATGCGGCTCAGGGTTTTGTAGAGGTGCAGCGGCGCGTACGAATATTGCAGTTAGCGGCAAGGCCGACTAACTTAGAGCATTTTCAAAAAATCAGTAGTACATTAATTCAGCGCCGCCAATTAAAAGTGTTATATCACGGGCGCGCAAGTGATAAGACGACAGATCGTAATATCTCGCCACAGCGATTAGTGTATTACCGAGGGAATTGGTATTTAGACGCGTGGTGCCATTTGCGTAAAGACTTGCGCAGCTTTTCAGTTGATCGACTATATCCCGTCAGTATGCTCGATGAGCAAGCACAAGAAATAAGTGATGATGTGCTTGATGCGCATTATGCCCAGGCATACGGCATTTTTGCTGGATTAGCCGATAAAGTGGCTTATTTAAGATTTAACCCAAGTGCTGCTAAGTGGGTTGCTGATGAAGATTGGCATCCGCAACAAGCGTTAAATGTCTTACCCAGTGGTCATTGTGAACTAAAAATACCCTATGGTGACTCGACTGAACTGGTGATGGATATACTAAAACACGGGCCCGATGTTGAAGTGCTAGCGCCAGATGAGTTGCGTAGAACGGTTGCTGACAGAATTCATAAAATGGCACAAATTTATGAAAATAATCATTCGGTGGGAACCGAAAATTCCTAGTGGGTGTGATAAAAAGATAACTCCTAGGGAGCCCGGCAGTTGTATGCTCATATAAGGTTATGAGTAAAGAGGTTCGCTGAGAAGGGCAAGCTAGAGCTAAAAAAAGGCGGGTTATTGCCTGTGCCGGAAAAGTCTTAAAAGTATATGAGTATCTATGGAACAACTTACTGACCTGAAAGCAATATTGCACTCAAAGCGGGCCAATATTTATTACCTGGAGAAATGCCGGGTGATGCAAAAAGACGGTCGTGTACTTTATTTAACTGAAGCCAAAAATGAAAACCAATATTGGAATATTCCGATTGCCAACACAACTTGCCTGCTACTGGGCACAGGGACGTCAATTACACAAGCGGCCATGCGTATGCTAGCCCAAGCCGGGGTATTGGTCGGTTTTTGTGGTGGCGGCGGTACGCCTTTATTAATGGCGAATGAAGTAGAGTGGCTTAGCCCACAAAGCGAATATAGGCCAACAGAATATGTGCAAGGCTGGATGGCGTTCTGGTTTGATGACAATAAGCGTCTGCAAGTTGCCAGGCAGTTTCAACAGGCGCGTATCGCATTTTTACAGCAGGTTTGGCGCAAAGACAGAGACCTGCATGTTGCAGGGTTTCATGCCGATGATGCTGATATTGTCAGCGCACTGGAGAGCTTCAACCAGCGCACAGCACAAGCGCCTACAGTAACACAACTGTTGCAAACTGAGGCACAACTAACCAAACAACTATACAAAATAGCAGCAAACCGCACGCAATATAGTGACTTTACTCGGCAGCATGCAGCCGAAGACAGTGCGAATGCTTTTCTCAATCACGGTAATTACCTGGCTTATGGTTTGGCTGCATCCACCTTGTGGGTGCTGGGGATACCGCATGGCTTTGCGGTGATGCATGGCAAAACCCGACGTGGCGCGCTGGTGTTTGATATTGCAGACCTCATTAAAGATGCACTGATACTGCCATGGGCTTTTATTTGTGCCAGTGAAAAAGCCACAGAGCAGGAATTTCGTCAGCAGTGCTTGCAAAACTTCACCCAGCACAAGGCGTTGGATTTTATGTTTGAGCAGGTTAAATCGACTGCACTAAAAATTGATTGGGAGCCTGAAAAGGCATGATGGTGACGTTTGTAAGCCAATGCGAGAAAAAAGCGCTCAGCAGAACGCGAAGAGTGCTCGATGCCTTTGCAGATCGCATTGGCGACAACACCTGGCAAACCGTGATTACTCAAGAAGGGCTATTAGCCGTTAAAAAACTACTACGCAAAACCGCCAGTAAAAATACCGCAGTGAGTTGTCACTGGATACGGTCTCGTTCTCGCAGTGAATTGGTTTGGGTGGTGGGGAGTCGGGATAAGTTTAACGATAAGGGTATCGTACCAGTGAACTTCACAAAAAACGAGATTAAACAGTTCGTGGATAGTGCTCATTGGAATACTCAGGAAGTTATCAAGTATGCTGCCGCCATTGCCGGACTGTTTCATGACTTTGGTAAGGCTATTATTTTGTTTCAGCAAAAGCTTATAAATGGCTCTAAATCCTATGAGCCTTATCGTCATGAATGGGTGTCGTTACGTCTTTTTCAGGCATTTGTCGGCACCCAATCAGATGAAGAGTGGCTTGAGTCATTGAGTCAGGTCGAAAAAGAGCAAAGCACTGCGTGTTTTAGGGATGGAATTGACACACAAAATAAAAGTGATTTTGACAAACATCCGTTACAGAATTTGCCACCTTTTTCCCAGTTGGTTGCCTGGTTAATTCTGACTCACCATAGGTTGCCTTTAACACCTAGCTGGAATGGTAAAGAAAAGAATGCTCCGCTCGAATGTATTGATCAGTGGCTTACAATTGGTTTTGAGGCTATCTGGAATTCATACAACTGCAAAGACGCTGGCATTGAAAGTCTAATAAATGATAACTGGAATTTTTCAGATTTCGGCCTGCCTTATCGAAGTATGAAATGGCGATCACATGCTTGTGTGATTGCATCAGAAGCTAAAACAGTCCTGAGGTATATAGATGGCACAAGATTTCTGCAAGACAATATTTTCACTTCACATCTGGCACGCTTAAGCTTGATGTTGGCTGATCATTATTGGTCCGATGACAAACGTCCGAAAAAGAATGAGTGGCGAGCGCCTAACTATGAAGTGTATGCCAATACGAATCGAGAAACGCGAGCGTTAAAGCAACAATTGGATGAGCACCTGATCGGTGTTGCCTATCATGCCAGAGATATTGTTAGAGCCTTGCCAAGATTGAATGCTAGTTTGATGCAACTTTCGAATAATAAATTTCTTCAAGACGGCGTTCAAAAAAAACAAAAGGAACAATTTGGCTGGCAGGATGATGCCAAAGAACTCGTGCTCAAGCTGAGCGAGTCAAGTTCCCAGCAGGGGTTTTTCGGTATTAATATGGCATCTACCGGAAAAGGTAAGACTCTGGCGAATGCCAAAATCATGTATGCCTTGGGCGAGAAAACAGGAAGGAGGCGTTTCAGTGTGGCATTAGGTTTGCGCACGCTTACGCTACAAACCGGTAGAGAGTATCGCGCAGAACTGAGTTTAAACAACGAGCAATTAGCGATTGCTGTGGGTGGGACGGCAGTTAAGCAGTTATTTGAAAATGCGCAAGAAATGAAAAACATGAGTCGTCAAGAAATGGATACCGGCAGCGAATCCCAAAACGATTATCTCGATCCAGATTTGTATGTCGATTACAAAGGGAGTATTCGAGAGCATAGTTTGACGAAATGGACCAAAGATAACCCGCGTATCGAAAAGCTCATTCAGGCGCCGGTACTGGTTTGCACCATTGATCATTTAGTTCCTGCCACCGAAGGTACCAAGGGTGGAAAACAAATCGCACCCATGCTGAGGCTGTTAACATCAGATCTAGTAATAGATGAGCCGGATGACTTTGGCCTGGACGATTTGCCTGCATTATGTAGATTGGTGCACTGGGCGGGCATGCTAGGTAGCCGGGTTTTATTGTCAACCGCCACTATGCCACCGGCATTGGCCTATGCGGCATTTGAAGCTTATCAGGCCGGGTGGGCGCAATATGCCAAAGCCAATCTGGCAAACTGGAGTGGCGCGATTACTTGTGCCTGGTTTGACGAAAAAAATAGCAATGATTTCAGTTCGAGCGATTTTAAATCATTTAAAAAGGCACACAAAAAATTTGTCGATGACCGTAAATCCTATCTGCAAAAAAAAGGCGAGGTTAAACACAAAGCTGAAATTTTTCCTGTCGAGAAAATCGATCAGGAAACGGTTTTTCAAACGGTTGCCAGAGTCATACAACAAGGTGCCTTGCAATTACACCGCTATCATGACCAGGAAATCGAACAAAAGCGTGTATCCGTCGGTTTGGTGCGCATAGCCAACATTAATCCACTGGTGGCGATCGCCAAAGAATTGTTAAAACTTAAGGTTACTCAATCGGACACCCGAATTCACTTATGCGTCTATCACAGCCGTTTTCCGTTGGCGGTTCGTTCCTATCTTGAAAACAAACTGGATCTGATGCTCAAACGCAATTCAAAACAAAATGACTGGCCACCGCAAGAGCTAAAAGCCAAGGTGGCCACCTTCCCGGAAGCACATCAAATTTTTATCGTGTTAGCCTCACCCGTCGCCGAAGTAGGTCGTGATCATGATTATGACTGGGCTATCATTGAACCCAGTTCAATGCGTTCAATTATCCAGATAGCCGGAAGGGTATTGAGACACCGGGATAGCGAACCCGAACATGCCAATATTCTGCTTCTGGATAGGAATATAAAATGCCTTAAGGGTGAAAAGCCGTGCTTTGAAAAGCCAGGGTTTGAACTGGCAAAATTAAAACTTAGGATGGAGAAACATGACTTAATTAATGTCTTGAATGAGGAGCAATACCAGGTCATCAACTCGATTCAGCGAATAGCGGTGCCTGAGAGGTATAGCGAAACCGCAACAAAAAACCTGGTTTCATTGGAACATAAGGCGCTTCGAGAAACATTGCTGACGTCAGCGATATCAGCTAAGTTGTGGTGGGAGAAAAAGCCCTTCTGGTGTGGCGAAGTGCAGAAGCAACAACGATTTCGTGATTCCAAAAAAGATGAGGCATTGTATTTAACACTGGAGAATGACGAGCCAAAATGGCTATGGAAAAACGAACATGTTCACCCTGCCAGATGGACAGATCAGATTTCAGGGTCTGGTTTCAGTGTTATCTTATTTGAAAATATAAATATAGTGGATGGCAATGGATTCTGGTTCGAGTTAAAGGTACAAGATATTTATCATAAATTGACTGAAGATCTGTCAGAGGATATGGATATTGAAAAAGTAGGGCGCTGTTTTGGTGAGGTGCGATTGGTGAGCTACGACAAAAACGAACCGGATGAATATATTTATTCTCAGAATTGTGGGATTTATCAAGAGGTGGGTGCATGAGTGACAAATTACCAGAATTATGCTGGAGCGATACAATAAAGCAGTTTATTGATACTTTAGATGAGCATCAAAAGTTAGAAGAATATCGTCGATTGTTGGTGTGTGAATTTTACAAAGATGAACTGATGCAAGTAGTCAATTTGTTCGATTGTTCTGATAAGGAATTAAGCAAGCAAAAAAATAAGATAGAGGGGGTAATAAAAAAGAGTTTCTTGAGGGCGAAGCCAAAAGCCCTGGAATCTACTGAAAAAGAGCTGGAATCAAAGTATCTGACCTTCATTGCTAAAGGTTTGTTGGCTGATTCAAAAGAACAGCTAAATAAGCTGAAGAATAAAAACAACTTTTATAATATATGGATTTGTAGGTGTCTCATTGATGGGATGGGCATTTTCCCAGCCACACATGTTGCCAAACTAAGTCACTCTAGCTCAGGAGCTTCTTCGCTATATGATGAAATAGATACAAAGATTAATGGGTATGTGACAACTTCTAATTTGAGAAATATAGTCGTTGATGGCGCATATCCTGATGCATTTTTTTCCAAACAAGCAAAGTTCTTTTTGTTGAAAAAAAATGGTATTTTGTTAGGCCAAGAGTTGTTGGCAGGAAATTCAACATTATTAAGAGAGTTTTCTGAAGATGACCATGAGCTCAACAGATGGATTAGGGGCTTTCAAAGAAATTTAACCCCGTCCATCAAATCAGATGCATTGGCAAAACAAATATATTTTCCTGTTGGTAATGAGTATCATTTGTTGACAGTTTTAGTTTCATCTTCAATAAGTCAGAGTATTCATAGAAATTATTTTGAAAAGTCTGCAAGAGTATCTAGAGATAAAATTTATAAAATAGTTGAAAAGGAAAAATACAGTGATTCTGTATTCGGAAGATTAACCAATGTCGCAAAACTGTCTACGGTTGCAAGCCAACCACAAAACGTGTCTGTTCTCAACGGTTCAAGGGCAGGTAATTTATCCTTATTATGTTGTCAGCCACCTATCTGGCAATCCCAAATCAAGCCACCTATTTTTAAAAAATCTCTATTTTTTGAGCCTTCGATCTACTGGCAGGCAAAAGATGATATTGACTATTTGCGCGATTTCTTAATCCGTTTTGATCGTATCGAGATAAGCATTAAAGACCCTAAGCGGTTGAAATGGATTGGACAATGGGTGGGGAACATTATTGATGAGTTATTGTTTTATATTGGCAGTATCCAGAACCTTCCTGCTGGTTGGTCAGTAGCTGCCGGTGCCAAACTTAAATCGGAACACCAGTATTTGCTTGATCCTTTGCGAGAAGATGAAGATTTTCAGACTAAAAGAGAAAATACAGACTGGTCATCAGTGGTTTGTAAAGACTTTGCTGACTGGCTCAACAACAAACTGGCAGGTAAGGATAAAAAGTTCACCCCGCAAGCCCAACATACCCAACTTTGGTATAAATTGTTTGAGCCAGAATTACGAGAATTTGTTGAAACTCTGGAATTTGAACACAAGCGTAAGATGGAGGTGGAAGCATGAGTCAGTATGTATTACTCAATCGCGTACGCGTGCAAAATGCCAATGCCGTTTCAGGGTTCACCTGGGGATTTCCTGCGATCACGCATTTTTTAGGTTTCACCCATAACCTGCACCGGAAGCTCAAACAACATCCTGATTTTAATGCTTTCAACCTGCAAGGCTGTGCCGTCATTGCCCATGAACATCAGGTACACAGTTACAGAACATCGGGCAATATTAACTTTTCACAAAACAAAGCATCTCATTTTATGAAAGTGGAATTCAAAGCTAAGAAAGATGGTGGAGGTCTAAAAGATCCCTCCGTTATAGAAGAAGCAAAAATGAATATGACCGTGTCACTGTTGATTGGCTTTGATGGGTATGCAGGCAACCAGGAAGAAAGTTTTAAAGAATGGATAAGGAAAATAAGCCAGATACAAAGATTGGCAGGCGGAACCGTGCTGGATATCGACTCCGTAGATTTACTTGACCTTGGCGAAGAATCTAACCTGCGCAGCCTGAAACAAAAATTACTACCCGGATTTGTGCTCCAAGATCGCTCTGAATATCTGGCCTCTCATTATGAAAAGTTGCAACAAAAAAAAACCGATGTCGAACTAATTGATGCCTGGCTGAATTTTTCTGCACTAAAACAAAAAGCAAGACCCAAAATCGGCCTTATAGAAAAGCATTTACAGAAACGACGCAAAGACAACTCGGGTGATGAAGAATTCGAACAATTTTTGACTGGCTGGAAAGACCACAAAAGTGAACCTTACGACCAGAACAATATTCCATCTTTGTTAAAAACTTACTTCGCATCTCTAGATAGCAAGTCCAACAATAAACTGTTAGAACAATGGCAAAGCTACTGCAACCCAACAGAAAAGACTGATGCCGATTGGGAGTATGTAAAAAAACCTGAAAAAGGATACTTGGTGCCAATCATGACCGGTTATAAAGCCATATCTCAAGTGTATGAAAAAGATACTGTGGATGGGGCCCGTGATAATGCGACCGATGTCTGTTTTGTTGAGTCTGTGCATTCTGTTGGCGAATGGCAGAGCGTACACCGCATTAAAACCATTGAGGCACTGGCTAACAGCCTCTGGTATTACGCGCCATACGAAGAGCATTGGTATCTGTGTAAACAAGGTATAGAGCACCATAAACCTGAAGATACAGCGCACTCATCGAGTATTTACGACTAATTTATTTGATTTTACTAACAAGGAAAATTTACCATGACTATAGAATTACCAAGCATGCTGGCATTTGAGCGTAAATTGGAAACATCTGATGGCTTAATGTTTTCTGGTGATTGGGAAGACAAGGATAAATGGAAAGCAATACCTATTACTACAAGACAGAATAGATCGACACAAAGTGCGCACGGAACGAGTGATGAGGACAAATTAAAACCAAACCCGGTTTCGTCAGATAGCGATGACGCCAATCTTCCGATTGATCAAGACACACTAAAGGTAAGTTTCAGCTTGAGAGTTATCGGCAATCTTGGAAAACCCTTTGGTTGTAATGATCCAGGTTTCGAATCCGCAATTGTTGCGAAAGTCAATGAGTTTAAAAATTCAAACGGAGTAAAAGAATTAGCCTATCGCTATGCTTATAATATTGCCAATGGCCGATTCTTGTGGCGGAATCGAGTGGGTGCCGAAGCGATTGATATTTGCGTGACTTTAAATAATAAAAGATCTTTGCCCTTCAATGCTTATGATTTTTCATTGAATGATTTTAAGAAAAATAGTGATCATGACCATTTGAGTGCGCTCGCTGATGAAATTGAGAAAGGCTTAAAGGGTGATAATAAAAGCTTTGTGCTGATCAATGTTGACGCCTATGTGAAACTTGGGGTGCTTCAACATATATTTCCATCTCAGGAAATGAATATGAAAGAAAAGGGTAAAACTCTCTTTCAACTAGATGGTTGCGCTGCTATGCATAATGTCAAAATCGGCAACGCCATACGTACCATAGATACTTGGTATCCCCGCTATAATACAGAAAAACAGCCTATTGCGATTGAACCTTTTGGTGCAGTAACACAGCGTGGTGACGCTTATCGTAAAAATAAAAAAGAAGGTGATTTATATAATTTGATGGTTGATTGGGTTAATGATAAAGACATAGCGGATGAACAAAAATCCTTTGTGGCGGCCAATTTAATTCGTGGCGGTGTATTCAGCAAGAAGAGCGATAAAAAGGAGTAGTCATGAACTATTATCAGGATGTAACGCTTATAGCGAATGCTGAAATTAACCTTGGCTATATCTGGCAGAAAGTCTTTCAACAGATGCATATCGCTCTGGTTGAAAATGGGTACGACTATGTAAGGAAAGAAAACAATGGTACGGAAACTACTCTGAGAGGCTCAGTAGTCGCTGTATCTTTTCCATGTTATGGCGATAAAGATTATCCTTTGGGAAACAAACTTCGTTTACTAGCTCAAGAGCAAGCAATTCTGGATAAACTCGATATAGAAAGATGGCTAAGCAGATTACAGGATTATGTGCAAATTGCTTCGATAAAAACAGTGCCCAATTCGGTCTCTTATACAGGCTTTAGACAAAAGCGAGTTAAAGGAGAAAAGAGGCTTGAGCAGTCGCTTCAAAGAAAAGCCAAGCATCTCTCGGGTAAATTTGACCTGGATTTTAACGACACTCTGCAAAAGTTAAAAAAGAAACATGTATTCAGTGAAGAAAAGTTGCCCTATATACAAGTAGAAAGTCAATCTAGCGTAACCGATAGTCGAAAGCCAAGATTTAAACTGTTTATAAAAAAGGTTGAATTAGCAGGGCCGCAGCAAGGCAAGTTTGATTGTTACGGCCTCTCCAAAACCGCTGCTGTCCCTTGGTTTTAACCGCGACATGGGCTTGCTTTTGATTCAGGGGGTGTTTAAATTTGGGTTGTAAAATAGCATGACTAATAATAAAAAAGGGTTGTAAAATATCATTTTTCTGTCTAAGCTCTTGATATTTAGTGATTTGGCGGTTTTTCAGGAGACTAATGGAAGCGACATTAAAGCGCCGTGAATTAAGCCATCTCCGGGCATGGTATGGCGGTAAAAATCGTAAGCCCTTAATTATTCGGGGTGCGCGCCAGGTGGGTAAATCGACGCTGGTGCGCCAGTTTGCTGATCTTGCCGGGCTTCAGTTGCTGGAGCTGAATTTTGAGCGCAATCCGGAATATCGTGAGGCATTTTCATCAAATGATCCCGCCCAAATATTGACCACTCTTGAGTTGCTTATTGGCATCGAGCTGGCCACTGAAAATGCGCTGCTTTTTTTGGATGAGATTCAGGCAGCACCTGAGGCCATTACTGCTTTGCGTTATTTCTATGAGGAAAGGCCGGATATTGCCATCCTGGCTGCCGGTTCCTTATTAGAGTTCACTTTGGAGCATGCCAGCTTTTCCATGCCGGTGGGCCGTGTTGAATATATGCATATGGGGCCAATGCAATTTTCAGATTTCTTATCCGCCATGGGTGAGCAAGTCCTCGCAAAACATTTGGCTGGCATTGCATTGCGCGATATTGAGAAAAACGCATTGCCTGTAGCAGTGCATGAAAAAGCAATGAAGCTATTCAGGCAATATTGTGTAGTAGGTGGTATGCCGGAAGCGGTTGCTCGTTACGCCCATAGTCGTTCCTATGCAGAGGTATTAATAGTCCAGAGTAGTATCCTGGCAACGTATCGAGATGATTTTAATAAGTACAGTCATGGTGCGAAAACGCGCCGGGTGCAACTCGTGTTTGATCGTGCTCCAGCGATGGTCGGTAACAAATTCAAATATGTAAATGTAAGTAAAGAGCACCGTGCAGCGGAACTGCGTGATGCGCTGACACAGTTATGTATGGCACGGGTGCTACACAAAGTTCATCATAGCTCGGCAAATGGTATCCCATTAGGGGCTGAACGGAAAGAAAGCCTGTTTAAAATAGTATTCATGGATGTTGGGTTGCTATGTTCGATACTCAACATAAACGAGTTGAATATAAGCGATGACGGTCCTTATTTGGTTAATAGAGGTGCGGTAGCAGAACAGTTTATCGGTCAACATTTGCTTTATGCCGGTGAGTACTATAACGAACCGGTGTTATTTTATTGGGTGCGTGAAGTTAAAAGTGCAGCAGCAGAAGTGGATTATTTGCTTGCTGTGGATCATGAAGTGATTCCAATTGAAATAAAAGCGGGCGCGACGGGAGCGCTCCGGTCTTTGCATCAGTTTTGCAAGGAGAAGCAACAAGGCCATGCATTACGCTTTAACAGCGAACTGCCTTCCGTGATGAAAGGTGCTTCGGCGGTAACTGCTCAAGGGGAAGTGATTTACAGTTTATTGTCTCTGCCTCTTTATCTGGTAGGAGAGACTAAGCGATTGATAGTAGAGCTGTTGGGTAGTTAGTGTTTTTGACCAATAAAATACGCTCTTTAAAAAATCATATTAAAATCAATAGGTTATATCAATAGCGAAAATCATTGGTTGAATTGGATGATTTTCGATAAGTGATTGATATGACTTATTTTTTGCATTCGATTTTACTGTTGACTGCCGCATAGGCAGCTTAGAAACAATGCTTCACGAGTGCATGCGGTGTAAGCACGTTGACTGCCGCATAGGCAGCTTAGAAAATCGAAAAAGGCGTGACACTTAAATTTACCTTGTTGACTGCCGCATAGGCAGCTTAGAAATTTGCACAGCGAATGAGCTTCATCCAGAATCGGTTGACTGCCGCATAGGCAGCTTAGAAATTCATCTTAATCGTCTCCCAAACAGGGTTAAGGTTGACTGCCGCATAGGCAGCTTAGAAATTCAAACTGCTCAGGTGTAAGCTTTGCCTCAAGTTGACTGCCGCATAGGCAGCTTAGAAAACATGTTCCGCTCATCTTCTTCGCCAAGTCTAGTTGACTGCCGCATAGGCAGCTTAGAAACAGGTGGTAGTTCCGTGTTGACTCGATGTTCAGTTGACTGCCGCATAGGCAGCTTAGAAATATTTCCACGGCGAATGTTACCTAATTGGTAAGTTGACTGCCGCATAGGCAGCTTAGAAATACATGTGGGGTAAACCTGATTTTCAAAGAGTGTTGACTGCCGCATAGGCAGCTTAGAAATTGGCGATGAGCAGCGACGTCAGCAGCTGAGGGTTGACTGCCGCATAGGCAGCTTAGAAAAATGCCGCGCACGTTCGCGGTTGCAATAGCGGGTTGACTGCCGCATAGGCAGCTTAGAAAATAAAGCTTTATTTCTTTCAGTGGTTGCTCACGTTGACTGCCGCATAGGCAGCTTAGAAAAATTTGGCGAAGGCTATGTTAATTTTCGACAAGTTGACTGCCGCATAGGCAGCTTAGAAAACCCGGTAGTTTCCCGGCCTCGGCCAAACACTCGTTGACTGCCGCATAGGCAGCTTAGAAAGCTAAGGTCTTTCACTGTTGCGACATTGCCAGGTTGACTGCCGCATAGGCAGCTTAGAAAATTTACAATCAATAGCACCGCGATCAAGATTAGTTGACTGCCGCATAGGCAGCTTAGAAAATACTACGCTCCTTATCACCATTCATCACACCGTTGACTGCCGCATAGGCAGCTTAGAAAGGCACAGACCTGGATGCATGGCTGTCGAATAAGTTGACTGCCGCATAGGCAGCTTAGAAAACAAAGGTCGTCAGCGTCAGGACTATGGCTGGGTTGACTGCCGCATAGGCAGCTTAGAAATGCAGCAGTTTCGTGAATTGCTGGTGCTGAAAGTTGACTGCCGCATAGGCAGCTTAGAAAGTCTATACTTCTCTGAGCTGTGACAGTCAATCGTTGACTGCCGCATAGGCAGCTTAGAAATCACAAGCTCACTCAGCATAACCCTGGCAAGAGTTGACTGCCGCATAGGCAGCTTAGAAAAGTAGGTTGTGGGAGACTCAGCATATACGGCGGTTGACTGCCGCATAGGCAGCTTAGAAAAATTGGTTAAAAGCCATCAGCCTTCTTCATTAGTTGACTGCCGCATAGGCAGCTTAGAAAACTTGTCGTTTGGTGGAACTCGCTACACATAAGTTGACTGCCGCATAGGCAGCTTAGAAATATGTAAGATAATCGGGGTTACATCATTTTGCGTTGACTGCCGCATAGGCAGCTTAGAAACATAAGTTGCGCTATTTTTATTTTTCCACTCTGTTGACTGCCGCATAGGCAGCTTAGAAAGAGTTTAAAGCGCTAGAAAAAATCAGTGATCAGTTGACTGCCGCATAGGCAGCTTAGAAAGTCATATTTTTTGTTCCGCTTACCGGAATCACGTTGACTGCCGCATAGGCAGCTTAGAAATGATGCGATCAGAGCTAATCGATTTTGCGTTTGTTGACTGCCGCATAGGCAGCTTAGAAAGTGATGACAGGAAGCTAAGTAAAGAGGAGAATGTTGACTGCCGCATAGGCAGCTTAGAAATCGATAACGATCACGCCCAGGTCTAAACTCTTGTTGACTGCCGCATAGGCAGCTTAGAAAGAATATACGCTCTCACATACAAAATCATTCATGTTGACTGCCGCATAGGCAGCTTAGAAATTCTATATAATACATTTCGTCGCCCGCGCAATGTTGACTGCCGCATAGGCAGCTTAGAAAGTGTTATTTTTTCAGTTGCTAAAAAAGGCAAAGTTGACTGCCGCATAGGCAGCTTAGAAAAAAACAAGCTCATAGCCAATATTTACAGTAGTGTTGACTGCCGCATAGGCAGCTTAGAAAAAAAAAGCTATTGGTCACATTGTTCATCACTTGTTGACTGCCGCATAGGCAGCTTAGAAAGACCATGTGCCTGCCGTGCTGCATATTGATAAGTTGACTGCCGCATAGGCAGCTTAGAAATTACCATAATCTCTGAATCTATCAAATCCGCAGTTGACTGCCGCATAGGCAGCTTAGAAAGCAAAAAGTGCTCTTTCGTGGCAGCGGGCGACGTTGACTGCCGCATAGGCAGCTTAGAAAGAATATTTTGTAAGTGTTTTAAAAACATATGAGTTGACTGCCGCATAGGCAGCTTAGAAATATGTATAAATTCTCACTCATATTCACTCACCGTTGACTGCCGCATAGGCATCTTAGAAAATAACCTTCTTTGAAAATCATCGCTCAATGAAGTTGACTGCCGCATAGGCAGCTTAGAAATTTTGTGTAATAGTGAGAGAGTGTGTAGTTTTTGTTGACTGCCGCATAGGCAGCTTAGAAATTAATACATCAATAATAAATTGCTCAATATCGGTTGACTGCCGCATAGGCAGCTTAGAAAGTAACAGAACTGAAAACTACCACTGTTGGCCGGTTGACTGCCGCATAGGCAGCTTAGAAAGGCACAGACCTGGATGCATGGCTGTCGAATAAGTTGACTGCCGCATAGGCAGCTTAGAAATGCAGCAGTTTCGTGAATTGCTGGTGCTGAAAGTTGACTGCCGCATAGGCAGCTTAGAAATCACAAGCTCACTCAGCATAACCCTGGCAAGAGTTGACTGCCGCATAGGCAGCTTAGAAAAGTAGGTTGTGGGAGACTCAGCATATACGGCGGTTGACTGCCGCATAGGCAGCTTAGAAAAATTGGTTAAAAGCCATCAGCCTTCTTCATTAGTTGACTGCCGCATAGGCAGCTTAGAAAATATGACACATTTTCATTCGGCGGTAAGGGATAGTTGACTGCCGCATAGGCAGCTTAGAAATTGAGATAATTAATATCTAAGCTTAAGTTAGCGTTGACTGCCGCATAGGCAGCTTAGAAATTTTTCATGTTGATAGAAATTTCAATGAAATAGTTGACTGCCGCATAGGCAGCTTAGAAAAATATATGAGTTATGGCTAGAAGAGGCTGTGAGTTGACTGCCGCATAGGCAGCTTAGAAAATTTGAGAACCTTCAAGGATATTAAGTGTAGTGTTGACTGCCGCATAGGCAGCTTAGAAAAAAAACGATAGACGGCCTGTAATGAATGACCGTTGACTGCCGCATAGGCAGCTTAGAAATATTTACAAAGACAAACTAGTACATGCCTGTCCCAGACTCATCTCTACCTATGCTGAAAAAAGAAAAGGGCCAAACATTCTCTCAACGCTTGGCCCTAATAGCCTATTATAAAAGCTTAGCCTTATTGCTAAGGTGCTCCCAAGCCGGTTCCAGCAGTGCGGTATAATGGCAACCCAAGGCCTGGCACAGTTTAAAAATAATTAAAATGCCAATGCTGCTTTTGCCCGCTTCCATGTTTTGGTAGTAACGCGGGCTAATATTGGCAGACTCAGCGATATCTTCTTGTGTGCGTTGTTGTGCGAGGCGGAGTTGCCTTAAGGTATCGCCGATTAGCACTAATTCAGTGGTCGCAATATAATAAGGCGGGCTTTCTTCACGAATTACGGTATGATGCCAGTTAGCCATCATCAACTCCTTTGTAGTTGGTTGTGGTGAGTGCCTTGTTGGTGGGCGAACACCGGCAAGGCACGCTTGTTGATTACTGTACAGTTAATCGTGTTAATGCACAATAGATGGCAGGGCTAAGCTTTCTACATGTATTGATGTTGGTGAAAAAAATATTGATGCTTAAAGGGTAAAACAAAGTAAATAAAAAATAGCAGGCTTAGGCTTAATGGTAGAGACTGCGACATACAACAAATAACAGCTAAATGAGCAGTCAATGAGGACGGGCACGATCGCAGATAGAATATATTCAGTTGTAACAGGCAGTCATGATTCTGAATAAAGCAAAGTGGAGAGTTTGTATATGAGGATTTTAATTGTTGATTATATGCCTGTCCCGAATAGGCATAAGTGTTACAAGTGATGTCTATTATGATGCTACTACAAATTTAACTTTTCATTAAACAAGGAGAATCACATGGCAAAAGAGGAAGTGGTTAAATACAGGTTAGGTTGGGAGTTTGATAACAATCAAGGCTTAGTGGAATTTGCAACGACTTCAGGGGAGATGCTAACGATTCCTGTGGCTGCAGAGCAATTTACGGCAATCACTGTAATATTGCAGAATGAAAAGCCAGTATATTATGATGCAAAGAATAATGCTATTTACACAAACCCTGAGCCTATTGTTTAGAGAAAAGTAAAAAAATATACGTTTAATCATCCATTTTTATGTTAACGATGATCTCTGTTCGGCTGCGCCTATTACCCATAGTTTTAATGGTAATCAGAACTGTGCGCAAAAAAGGAGATTGATATAATGTTAAAAGCGATAAAAAAATACGTTGCAGACAATGAGCGTAAGCATAAGGCGCTTTATGGAGCGGCAGAGCTAGCGCATAGTCAGGAGAAACTCATGAAGGAGTTGCCTGTAGGTATTAAACGCTTAGCGTTTTCAAATGCAAAGGGTGCACAATGCAGTTTAACACTTTTAAATGATGATATAACGCCTATGGAATATGTGGTGTTAGTTTTTATGGGGGTATTTGAAATGTCCTCAGCGGATGCTATAAGAAAAATGCTAGAAGTGCATGAATCAGGGCAGGGTGTTGTGTGCAAAAATATTGGCAATTCTGAAGCTGCCAAGTTAGTGGTTTACTTGGAAGAGCATGCTGGCTCAAAAGGCTATCCGCTTAAATGGGTGGTAGAAGATGCAGTGAGAGATTAATGCAAATCTACTATTCGTGATTGCTGTGTAAACTTAACGGTAACTACCATCTTAGTCGATGCTCAAGAAAAATGGCTCTATTGGCTTTGGTGAGTGGCCATATGCCTGTCTTAAATTCCGTTCTATTTTACGCGTTGTCGGCCCAGCCTTTTGACTTGCTCAGCGTTCATTGAAATGAATTGCTCTTCTGGTGTGTTGAGTAAAGGCTCCAGGTGCCGGTTTAGCCATTTAAATCCTTGTTGCTCTTGTTGGCGTTTATCTGAGCGAATCAGATCGCGCTTATAGTCGCTAGCACTGGCGTATTTTCCTGCTTTCACTTGCTCGGATATCCCATCTTTAAGCTGCTCTGGTAAGGAGATGTTCAGAGTGGGCATGATGGAAGTCTCCTTATTATGGGTAATGTCATATCGGTAAATATTGCTGGCTTTGATTTTTCCATTCTAAGTGACTGATTTTAATAACGTTACTATGCCCCCAATACAGCCATGGCCAGAGTGAGTAAATGTGCAGCCAATGGGGATGCTCACCTAAGTTCTTAATGACCAAACGGCACCGTCTGCCAGGGCAGGCGCATAAAAGCATTTGACAGAAGGATTATCATGGTCTATTGTATCAGTGCACTAGTTATCTAGTTCACTATATAGGTTTGATTATTTATCGAGGCGAAAGTGTGTGGCAATTTGACCCTAAAAAAGGGCCGCTTTATCTGCAATTGGCAGAGCAGGTGGTACATAAAATTTTGGCAGAAAAACTAAAACCCGGGGATAAGTTGCCTTCCTCAAGGGACTTGGCGCTGAGTGCTGGGCTAAACCCAAATACGGTGATCCAAGCATTTCAAGAGCTGGAAAAGCGGGCGATCACTGAGACCAGAAGAGGCAAAGGCACTTTTGTGCGGGAAGCCATTAATATCGAGCAACTCAGGCAAGCACACTTGGTGCAAATAACTCAAAGCTATCTTAAGGAGGTTGCTGCCATAGGGCTGGAAAGTGAAGATGCAATACAGTTAATTAAGGAGTTACCTTTATGATTATAAGCTTTAAAGATGTTAGCAAGCATTATCACAGTGGTGAGGGTGTATCCGATTTAAGTTTTACAATAGACCGTGGACAGGTCATCGGTTTATTAGGGCTCAATGGCTCTGGTAAAACCACCACAATGAAAATCATGTCGGGCTTACTGCAGGTGCAACAAGGCAGTGTTGATGTAATGGGTAAAACGCCCAGAGCAGGACGGCGGCACGTTGCCTTTTTAGGTGATCGGCAGAGTTTCCCTTCATGGATGGCGCCACAGCATATGTTGCGCTTTATGTCGGCATTTTATAGTGACTTTCAACAAGATAAATTTAATGACTTGCTACAAGCGCTAGAGATTCCTGCTAGGCCATTAGCTGAAATGTCGAAAGGGCAGCGGCAGAAATTAAAATTGGCTGCCACTATTTCCCGCAAGTCAGATTTATATTTACTTGATGAGCCGCTGGCGGGCATCGACCTGCTTGCCCGTAACGGTATTCTTAAAACGCTAATGAGTTATTGGGACCATAATGCCAGCGTGATTTTATCAACACATGAAATCAATGATGTTGACCCCTATTTAGATCGGGCTATTTTCCTTAGCCAGGGAAAGATTATCGCCGATGACTTGGCGGAAAATATTCGGGCAGAGGGCGAGTCTATTGCTGATCGTTTTTTGATGTTGATGGGAGATAAGCCAAATGTCGCATAAAAAATTATTCTTCGCTATCGCCTGGTTGGAATATGCCAGAAACAAGACGCGCATCTGGCTGCTTATTGGCATTGTATTAGCCTGTGTTTTTGGTTTGAGTACGTGTAGTGCAGTGAATACCAAAGTGCAAATGGCGTCGGAGTTTTCTCAATCTGTGGAGAGTGGCTCGGCTAAAGTAGAAGACATTGTCGTGTTTAAAAAAATCCTCAATGTCGTTCCGGCTTTTTTGGTAGTGCTGCTGTCATTTTTTCTGGGTTTTTTGCTGTTGATATGGTTGCCATTGCGAAGCAAAGAAGAATGGGAAAGTGGCCAGTTTCAAATGATTGCTATGGGCGATTTTAGCTTTTATAAAATACAAGTTGCACGGTTTGCTGTGTATTTTTTCATTGCCGCAGTATTTTTTGCCTTAGTAATTATTAGCTTTAATGTGTATGGTTGGGAGCATGCTTTAATGCTAGGCGAAACCGGTGTGGTTGTTAATCTGGCATTTGCTTATCGTTTTATTTCTTTGGTGCCGCTTTTTCTAGGGTTGTCACTGTTGTTGTCGGCGGTTGATACCGCTTATTACCGTGACAGCAATAGCCGCATACTAACATTGGCCAAGTATTTAGGCTGTTTGAGCTTTTTTGTTTTGATATTGAAGGCAAGCTATTGGCTGGAAACCAAAACCTATATTCTTGTGCAGCCATTGTGGTTGCCAATAGAGGTTAGTGGCATTCCCGATGCCAAGTTGTCTTTTAGTTGGGAGTTTCTTGCTATTTCTTTGTTGATAACCGTTGGCTTTGTTGTTTGGTCGGCAAAAATTTTAGAAGATGTAGAGGCTTAATATGTTTTTTAGTGTGGTTGCAGTTGTTATCTGTGGGGTTGCTGGCTTTCAAGCGCATAAGGGAACTACAAATATGGCAGCGAAGCTAGCAGTGTATGGTTTGTTATCTTGTATATTAATATTGGTGCTTGCATGAATTAAGTAAGCAGTTTAATAAAAAATATAAGATGCTTTATTCAAACAATAATTGACGTGTCGGGCTAATGAAAAAAGACAATAGGCCCCGGTAGGGTTTGATGTGGAGACATTTCGTGGCCCCTTTATTGACGTTCTCTCTTTTGCGCAGTATCTATTGCCATTGGCGCTTGTTGAGTTATATTTTTATATACAAAAAAACCTACTGTGCATGGGCTGTGGTTAATGGCAGCCGTATTATGCTTAGCAGCGATAGCGATGGCTTTAGGCATATTCGCGGCTATTATGGGGCTATGGTTGCCGCATATGTCGTAAGTGTATTTGTAATAGGGCATAGCATAATACGGACAGGCCTGATTCCAGGCCATGATTCCAGATGAATGATATGAAAAGTTTATATATATATATAGAAGCTTTAGTCGCTGTTATTTGCCTTTTCCAGACTTACCACCAGACTTGCCGCCAGATTCTATGTATATGTTTATGCTAATATAGCCATCCCCAAACCCTGATTTCTGCTTGGGTTGATTCTAATAAGGGTATTATAAGCATGGCTAAACGACTGAAATACACTCTACTCATTGTCTTTATTTTATTGTTGGCTTTAGTGGTCTGGACCTATAGTGCCATTATTATTGATGACTCGCCAAACCCAGAAGCGCTCGATATGCTTTATGAAAAGCGAGAAGCAGTATTGCTCGAAGATAATGCGCTCTATGCTTTTGTTGGGTTAACCGCGCCGTCCAATATAAAAGATATTCACGCTTATGGTGTGAAGCGGGTAGGAGCCACAATAGCACAGTTAAAAGAGAATCGTAAAAATACACACGGTAATAATATTCGTGATATTGAAGGCGAGATTGACTTTGTCGGTAATTATAAAAAGCTATTATGTTGGTTAAATATCCCAGACGATAGTGGGTCAGGTTGTGCTCAGGCTAATGAAGTCAATCAGATGTGGCGTGATAATCAATTGTTAGTACAACGCTATTTTACACTAGGTGATTATAGTCAATGGCGGGGGGTAATGGGTCTCGATCGTAATTTGCCTAAAAGTATATTGATAAATTATTTGGTTTTGGTAAAAATTAGTGTGCTGTTAGAGCAAGAACAATATAGCGAAGCTTATAGTCTTTGGCTGAAAAATATTACAGTTTGGTCGAGCCTGGTGCGAAAACCAATGCCGTTTGTAAGTGCCGCCGTTATGCGTGTTAATTATGATTTCAGTTTAATTCACCTCAATGATATTGTGCGAAATCGTCCTGATGAGGGTTTTGACTTTGCATCAGTCCATAACGTTTTAGATATACCTGGGCTTAGTGATTTTGATGTAGATGCAATGCTCAGAGAAGAATATGCTTTATGGGAAATGAATACTTGTGTTGGTGAAGAGTTTGGCTATAAAGGTATCTATCCTTGTGCTTTCAAAGCATCATTCGATCGCCCTCATGTTGTACCGAATGCTTTTTTTAAGAGAGTAAGACAAGAAAAACAATGGTTTGCTGATTCCCCTCAAGCGCTGATTAAAAATTGCAAGCAAACGAGTATAAAAGACAGGTATTTAAAAAGTAAGCCAGTGGCCTTGCTAAAGGCGCTGAATTATTTTTTTATGTATAAAGAAGAAACCGCACTTGTTTTTCTTGGTGGCGGGCTTAAAGGGTGTGAGCTTAGTAATAAATTTCGTAAGCAGTCTGCCGAGACGGCATTGCTGCGACTCTATCTTGATATTATTGAGGCAAAAATACCTGCTGAGAGTATTGAACAATATATACAATCAAAGAAAAGTATCTTAGAAGCGCAGTTTTTAGGCGCATTACCTCTATGGAATGCGACTAACAAAGAGCTGAGCCTGTTTACTGATCGAGATGATTTGTCGGCATTAATCATTAAAGTATATGAGTAAGCAGGCTTTGGCGGCGCTATCATCTAAGATGACCATAATAATACGGGACAGGTCTATAGAAGCTTTGGTCGCTGTTATTTGCCTGTCTCATACGTAATCTCCAAGCTCAGTTTGGCTGTATAAGCTCGATAATCTTACTGGCTGTTTCTCTCCTTCTTTTTAATAGTCGCCAGGGTGCCTAATTTAAGGCGCTAATGCCGATATTCTTTGGCATCTGATATATGAAATGCAAAAGACAATAAGGATGACTTTTATGCATTCTATTAGCGTATATCTGCGGTAAATATGGCATAAGCATGATGGTCGGCTCAATGAAAACGATTTCCTGAATGATGGTTCAAGTTCTATTAAAACCCATAATAAATATTACTTGTTTGAGATTGGGTCAAATTGTAGAAATAATGCCAAGCACAAATATTTTGCAATACTGGCTTCTTCTCTAAGTTGGGTAAGAACGCTTGTAAAAATAGATAGCGTTTTGGATATGAAATTATTTCTATCTGATCAGATTTTAATATCGGTAAGTCAATGAGTTGCTCGTTGCGATATTAGATATATATCAAATTAATCTCAATAAGGTTAAAAAGCTGTGTTTAAATATAAAATAAAATTTGTAGCAATGCTATTGTTGCTTGTTACCTATTCTGCAAATGGGCAAGTCACAACATTAGCACGCAATGCGCCAGGGACCAGTGGCGCAACGATTCATTCAAGCTGCGAATGGCGCAGCCAGGGCTCTCAAATCGGTTCCGATATTTGGGATCTGTATTGTTCAGGCACACGTAATGCGCAGTTATTGGTTTTCACCAGTCCAAGCGCACCTGGCAGCAGTGGTGAAGCTTGTAGTGTCAGTACTTTTGTTTCTGGTCTAACCGGCGCTGGTGATTATGGCCGATATGGTCAGCCTTGTGAATTTACTATCAGCAGGAGGTCATCGTCACCACCGCCACCACCGCCACCACCGCCACCACCGCCACCACCGCCACCACCGCCACCACCATCGCCAAATGAAGTACAGACATTTGCGCGTAATGCACCGGTACATCCAAGCTTGCCTGGTACCTCAACACGGTTTCTTGCAAGAGGGTGCGAGTGGCGCTTTCTAGGCGATAACGTGGGCGTAGCGTCATATTCCCTGTACTGCAACAATACCTTATTTGCCAATTTGAGCCGTTATCATGAGGGCAATATTGCTGTGCAAACCATTGCTTGTCGTGTCACGATTGAGCGTGCAGGTTTAACAGGAGGCGGTGATTACGGTAGTGCAGGTGGTGTTTGTTCATTTGTGATTAGTGGTACTGAAGCACCGCCACCACCGCCACCACCGCCACCACCGCCACCGCCACCGCCACCGCCACCGCCACCGCCACCACCGCCACCACCGCCACCACCGCCACCGCCACCGCCACCACCACCGCCACCACCGCCACCACCACCGCCACCGCCACCGCCACCGCCACCGCCACCGCCACCGCCACCGCCACCGCCACCGCCACCACCGCCGCCACCGCCGCCACCGCCGCCACCGCCGCCACCACCGCCACCACCACCGCCACAGGGCAGTTTGGTTTATGCAAGTAATGCTCCGGGTAGCAGCAATGCCACGCTGATCTCAGGTTGCCAGTGGGATTTCCACGGCTCCAATGTGGGCACTGATAGTTGGAACTTACGATGTGCAGGCCGCCTATTTGCCGGATTAACGATTTTTACCGATCGGCACGCTCCAGGCCTTGGCGGACAAAATATTGCTTGTGAAGTCACCCATCATGGTGAAGTGTTTGGCCCAAGGTCGTTCGGGACTTTCGGTGGGACCTGTGATCTGAGAATTTTCGGTCCGGCACCCACAGCACCAAACATCCTTAGATTGTTCATTCACCAGGAAGGTGACCTTATCAATGGCAATGTCATTCTTGATAATCAGCGCTTACGCATAAACTGGGCTAACAATACATTTTATCAAACTAGCAGAGCGGTACAGTTCCGGGCATTGGGTGCATCAGCATGGTCATCAGTCTCAGGTGCATTCGTAAGCGCTACAAGTTGGCGCTCAAACCCACTACCATTAGGTGAATACGAATTTCGGGTGCTATCCTGTCTTGCCAGCACGTGTGTGGGCAGTGATCCGTCGCAAGCTGTGACTGTTGCCGCTGTGCCAGATGCAATAAGTGCCAATGGCAATGTCTTTATTTCGCATAAGCCTACCGGCTTGAGAATGCGCTCTTGCAGTAATGTTAACGGGACACCTGTCGGCACGGCGTTGGGTGCCGCTGATAGCTGTGCGCAGTGGCAATTGGTTGATACCGATAGCGGTTATTTCCATATTAGAAATGCCAACAGCCGCAAGTTTATAAAGCCTGATACCACTGACAATGGCTCACCCATTTCTATTCAGCCAAATAACTGGACGGGCAATTGGACGCAGTGGGGCTATGTTGATACCGCAGATGGCTATGGTCATTTGCAAAACAGAGCAACCCGAAAATTTATTTACCTGCCTGCTGCAGGCGGCGAATTGCGGCAACAGCCAAATAATTGGAGTGGCGATTTCACACGCTGGGCCATTGAGCATGTGCCAGCTCTGGCCGTGTCTGTTAACGGCGGGGGCAGTGATTTTAAAATTGAATTTGCCCAGGGCGATACGGCGATAAACATCGACTATATTATTTTCGGTTGCGATGCACAGAGCAATCATGTCTGTGCCGGATCACAAACACGGTTCGAAGCTGAAGACTTAGAGATACTCGGCACCGCAGAGACTTATGATGATAATGAGGCATCCAATGGTCAGGGCGTGGCATTTATTAATGAGCCAGGCGCCGGTATTGCTGTGACAGCACCAGCATTTGATTATTTTATTGTTGGTTATAATACGGCGTTGACAGGTGATATTGCTTATTACATTAATGATGTCAGGCAAGCGCCGCTGAGCTTTGTGTCAACCAGTAATGTCAATCCTTACAGTGAAGTCAGAATAAATAATGCTCAGGGCCTTAGCGCAACTGAAAAAGTGCTGGATGAGTTTTATTCGCTAAACTCTACCCTCAGTTTAAGCTGGCAGGCTGTAGAGCATGCCAATAGGTACCGGATTGAGTTTCGTTTCAATAATGGTGATTGGGAGCTGCTGGAGCAGGTCGTTGGTACGTCTATTAATGATTTTGTCATTGAAAACGCAGGGGATTATGAGTTCCGTGTTAGTGCCTGCAATGAATATATTTGCAGTGATGCCGTTGAATCAC
Organism: Gammaproteobacteria bacterium; assembly: GCA_965230615.1. Lineage (GTDB taxonomy): Bacteria > Pseudomonadota > Gammaproteobacteria > HTCC5015 > HTCC5015. Next base: position 1,730,874 of record OZ246012.1, on the reverse strand, counting down.
CGGTTACCCATCGATTTATTCCCGATAATAGCTATATGGGTGATTTTAATGGCGATGGCCGTGATGACCTGATCGCAATTGATGAAGATAATAGCAATGCCGCTATCGTATATCATCAAAATAGCAGTGGCGGTTATGACTTAATCGCAACTGGTGGAGGTGTGTTCGCTGCAGTGCAAGATATTGTTATTGAGATTCGTGATCTCAATGGCGATGGTCGTGATGATATTACTGTACTCGATGGCCAGCGGTTTGTGAGTGTTTATCTGGCTGATGCCAGTGGCGTCTTTTCATTCCTGATCACCGAAACCGAAGAAGAGGTGATCAACGAAGTGGATGGCGCTTCTTTCCGCATTCAATATACCAGCGGCGACAGCCCGATTAATATCGACTTTGTTGTTTTTCATTGTGACTCTTCGAGTAGGCTGAACTGCCGAAGCGCACAGACTGTTGTGCAGGCAGAGGATATGCAAGTCTTTGGTGGCGCTGAAGTTTATAACGATACACTGGCAGCAGGTGGTCAGGGCGTAGGTTTTATTAATGCCTCTGGCGCAGGGATTTCAGTTAATGCCCCACCGTTTAACAGTTTTACCGTTGGCTATCGCTCGTCTGTACAGGGAAGTACTTCATATTCAATCGGTGGGCAAACATTTCAAAAAGTAAACTTTGCTGCATCATACGGACCTTTTGAAGAGGTTAGGTATGCGCAGTTTAATGTTGGTGGTGGCAGCTTTACCGAGACTGAACAAGCTGAAATCGATCAAACTATTAGAACCACATTTAATAGGCTTGGCCAGGCTATAGCCAATCGTGATATGGATATGGTGTCTCAATATCTGACCGAAGACTATATGACATGGTTCAGTGAAGCCAATGAGGTACTCGGTGATGAAATTACGCAAGTGTTTGATCAAATTCAGGAAATGCAGCCCTATGTTATGAACAGCCATATGGCTATATTCCTGATAAGAAAGCGAACGGACTCAGGTGCAGAGCTTATTCATACCGTAACGTTTGAGCCACAGCTCGATGGTGGCTGGAAAATTAAGGAGCTTTAAATGAATAAGCAAACTAAAGATGTAACGGTCATTAGGGCGTTGAGTAACACTATTTACCGGACAGAACAAATGATAAAACGTAGACAATATACCGCAATAAAGTTGTTGCTTGTATTAGCAATGTTATTTTCCAATCAGAGCTTTGCTTATAATGTGGATACCAGCATTATTATGACAAAAGAGGCCGCTAAACGATCTGTACTCAGTGATGAGAGCCTATGGCGCGAATGGGGTATCGAATCAGGCACAAACACCTTGTTGAATGTTGAAGGTTTTATGCCTATGTCGATCACCGAATGGAACCAGTACTTGGCGCCACGAATAGAAGGCGACAGAAATGGCATCATGCAGCCTGGCAGGCGGCTTCAATATCCTGAGCTGATGGCGTTCGGTGCTGACCTTGAAGAGAGTGAGCTGGATGTAACGGCAACCTTGCCCATTAATGTCATTAGTGCCCTTGGCGATCTTTTAACTGTCTTACAGAATGCTAGGAAAGTAGGTAAGATTTCTCCAAAAGGGTTGCTCATTGAGGCTGCTCTTAGTCAGTTTTTGGGAGCAACAGACAATGCTATTCCTGAAGACTTTGGTGCTTCACGTACTTATAGCCATTATTTTAATCCACAGGTTGATAAAAAACTGTCTGACCCCATGGTGAGTGCTATTCTTAGAGCCACTAATTATACCTCGCCCGATTGGATTTTGGAGGATCGGCAAAGCATTGCTGAGCAACGTTTTTCATATGCCGATGCGATGGATGCTTTTTATCATTCACTGACCGCAACGTTAGAGTTTGAAAGGCTGGACTCGCTTAGTCTGTCCATTTATACGCTGGGCCATGTTGTCCACCATATTCAGGATATGACATTGCCCCAACAAACGCGAGAAGATTTTCATTGCGATACCATTGAGTGTGTGCTTATTAATGAGGTTATAGAAAGAAATCTCACTTTCAGCCCGTATGAAATTTTTATCGAAGAGCTACAAGGGTGTACAGTATTTGACTTCCCCAATGCCACTCCCAGGCCACTGGGGTGTGTTATCAATCGCTCAGGAAGCTTTGCACAATGGTATTCAGTTTATGATGCCAACACCCTTGCGTTAAATAGTTATCCTGTTGTTGATGTGGAAAGCTTGGTTGGCACAGCCAATGTTGCTAACTTCACGCCCAGAGATTTTTGGACCAATGCAAGAAAATCTGGCATAGCAGATTTTTCAAGTGAAAATTTCATTACAACAAACACGGCATTTTCGACTGCAGCAAACTGTCTTTATTGTGATCACGACCTGGGCAATTTGGAGCCTCATAGCGATGATCTGCCTTTGCCCAGTGGTGTGCCCAGTGCTGTTGACCCAGAGGGCATCTATCTTGGTGATAAAGTCAGGTTGGCGGATTTAATTTCTCCCCGGTTCCACAGTAATTACACAAGTGGGTTTATCAATACAGAAATTCAGTTTGTCGGTAAAGCGATACGTGATAATTATACCAATCAGTTAATACAGAATGATCGCATGGCATCGCTGTCAATTTTCCAAGAAAGGCTTGATAGAAGATACACTTCTGGTAATCGGCGTGCTACTGTTCAGCCACGATTCACCACCAACTACTTTAACTACGATGAACAAGTAAAAATTCTTATGCCAAGAGCAGTGGGTTATTCGGCTGGTCTGATTAATCATTTCTTTGGCCATCGTTTTACGCTCTCTTATGATGCAGAGCGGCTTGAAGTGACATTAACTAATACGGGTAAATACCCCTTGGATGGCCAGCTTGAGTTTCATTATGATGATGATGGAGGTATTAGACGGGAGATTATTAGCTTTTTTAATCACAATGGTGATATTCGCTTGCCGGTAGGCAGCTCAAGGAGAATCAGCGTAAACGAAAATGAATACCCTGAAGATGCCTCTGGAAACTTTACTATCGTTTATCGTGGACATGGTGATATTAGCTTGGAAAATTCCGGTGTGGCTGGTAGCGTGGTTTTTATCGAAGAGCCGAATTTATGCACAGACTCTGAAATGGCATTATGGGTAGCCAATGATAATGAGATAATTGATGATACGTTTAACTTTTTTGTCAATGGCGACAGTATAGGGAGATTGGATTTTGGTGCGAATAGATGCAATGGCTATATGTATTTGAACAGCAATGTTTATAATAATACTTTGGACAAGAGCGACATTACTATTCACCCATTAGTACAAGCCGGTTTTTGTTTGGATGATTGGGTGACTGATTCCACCTCGGATGTGTATTTTAGCCCTAATGTGCCACAAACCATGGAAAATTCGACGTACTCATACTTCATGGATAATATTCGGCAAAATGATAACACTAATCACGGCATAATCACCGCATTTCAGGTTTGTACGGATGATAATGGCGGTCCGATAATAAGAAGAGTTTTGGCGACTGATGAATACATTATGCAAGGTGGCCAGGATTATGAAGGAAGCTTTGAAACTGGTGCCTGTTTGCCTTGTGACTAGATAAACTGCAGTGAGCAGTATGTATAAAAACAACCCCGCCTGGCAGTTTGCCAGGCGGGGTTTAAAAAGTTGAAACTAGGTGGGTAGTAACGCATAAGAGTCTATGCCGAAGCATAGACTGCTTATGTGAGATGTTTCGATAGCTTATACTGGTGCTATAAAAAGCAGTAAGCCTTTGTTGTTTATAGCAAGTTTGTTTGATTGTAAACTTTAAAACATACCATTTGAGTTTGCTGATTCCTTAGGAATTTCTTGTATAACATCCCAGTGCTCTACGATGAGGCCATCTTCAACCCGAAAAATATCAACAATGGCACCACCAGCACTGCTGGGCCAGTTATAATTTTTTACATGTAAAACAACCAGGTTGTCTTCAGCAATGACTCTAATGATCTCGCCGCCAGGCTTAGGTAAGCCACCTGCAGGTGCATAGCTTTTCACCATTTCTCTGAGAGCTTCTTTTCCATCAGCAATCATAGGGTTGTGTTGAATATATTTGTCACCAATATAGTTATCGATAGCATCATATTTGCCATATAAAATTACCTGCGTGTAAAAATCGGTCACTAATTTTTTATTGCTGGCGATATCATTGGCAGACGCTACCATAGAAAAGCAAAATAATAATGGGAGCAGTACTTTTTTCATAAATTCTCCTTACCGAAATAATCTTATCTATTATGCAATATAGTTTATGTTGTCAGCGTTATCGCTGTAAACTCGATTTTTTAGCGATTACCAATGTTGCTTTTTAGCCTAATAATTACGGTAGATGATTGCTGATATCTGGCGTAATCAAATAATCAATATGGTTTTAGCTATTTATAAGGTGGTAGTTTGTTGAGGGTTTGGGTTTTTGCTGATGTTTAAGGGGGAATCAATACGCCCAATTTTCTACCTGTCAATATGTTGAACTTACTCTTACTGGCGATTTGCAAAATAAGACGCGCTATCAAAGGGCGTTTTTTTGTGGTCAATCAAAACACCAGACTAAATAAGGTCAGGCATAGTCTAAAGTAAGTAAAGTGTTTGCGTCAAGACAGGTTCTATTGGTTGCTTATATGTCTTTCCTGAATTTGCGATTATGCTAAGATAATAAGTGCTTATACGAAAAATATATTTCGTTAAATATTATGGATTTTGCTAAGGGAATAACATGCCGCTTAAGTTAACACTTTTACTTATTGTTTCGGCACTGGTTTGCCCTGGGGCCATGGCAGGTAAATGGCATCATGTCAAAGATGCAGATAAATCCATTGCCATGATAAAAGCCGATGAACGAGCAAGAACCTATAAAAAAGGGCGTTGTTATACACCGTCGGCCCATTATCAAAAGATAAAGAGTAAAAAATGCTTTCGACGGCGCAGCGATGGCCAGTGGCATTGCCGAGCCAAAACGCATTTTCAATGTGGCAGTTGTGGCTCTAAAGAGCTTTGGAAAAGTAAAAAACAAGCTAGAGCCTGCAATCGTAGTGTGATCGGTAATATTGGTGTAGAGCTGGGCGTGTTGCAAAGCAATATCAGTAATGAAATGATGTCTGCCGCCTCTACCATTAATAGCGCTGTGAACGAGACCTTGTCGAATATCGAAAGAGAAGCCGAGCAGCTTTGGCGCAATATTGTCACTGAATATAACTATTTTATGGCCACCGCCTGCGGCGAGAGCAGTGAGGCGAAACAGTTAGCGCGTAAACTGCATCAGGGTCAGATTAGCAAGACCAAATACATTAAAGCAATGCGCGAAGTTAAAAACCGTTCTAATTGTAATGTTGGAGTGAATTACGATAGCAATGCTGGCGTCAGCGTGACTAATGCCAGTGCTGAAACTAGCCACCCTGTCATTACAAGTGATGAGCTAAAGCTAGATTATTATTTTTTAAATGCAGAGCTGTTTGAAGGTAATAGCTTGTATGTTGACAGCGAGGCATTTATAGCTGCGGTCGCGGCGTATAATGATAAATCCACATGGCCTGGCGAGCCTCGCGGGTTCGTTATGGCTGCGCCGAATGGCACCGGTGAAATCCGGAGTGATCGTGGTGGTGACGGCGCTTTTGGGGCATCGCGCGGTAATAGGCGGCATCGTGGTGTTGATTATGCAAGCTTAGCGGGTTCGGATGTGGTGAGCCCGGTAACAGGTATTATTGACCGAGTGAGTAATGTCTATACCGATCCGGTTAAAAATGGGCCATTAAAAGCGATTGTGATCAAAAATATTGTGGATAATCGTTACGAGATAAAAGTGCTTTATGTCGAGCCCAGCAAACATATTAAACCGGGTATGCCTGTTTATGGTGGCCAAACCCTATTGGGTAAAACTCAAAGTATGGTGTTTATACATGAAAATGTGAAAGATCATATTCATGTTCAGATCGATGGCCCGCAAGGTTCGATAGTGCCCATTGCGCAATCGTTAAATGACATGCCGCTCTATTAAGTCTCAAGCACTAGATAAGAACAGGCATAGTTTTATATGCCAGCTATATAAATTTTGTATGTATAGAAATATTATTGGTTGGGATATGCCTGTCCTGAATTTCTGTATAGGCAGTGGTTAATGACAGCAGTATTATGTCTGGCGGCTATAGCGATGGCTTTAGGCATATTCGCGGCTATCCTGGGGCTATGGTTACCGCATAGGTCGTCATTATTAAATATCCACTGCTATGCCGATATAGTTTGATAACGGCTTATAGTGTATTTGATGGTATGCCCTGCATAATACCAAACACTTTCATGATATTTGTAATGATGAGATGGTTTAAGCATTGTCTGAATCTGCCCTGCAGATTATATTCGTATGGTAAGTTGCTTGATATATCCTTCATTTTAGCTTTTATCAATGAGATCCACTTCGTATAGACCCAAACAAGCACTATAGTTTCCAATACTTTACTGGAAAGCAGATAGCAGCCCTTATTAATCGCTGATAGCCGCTTGGATGGCATGATATCTGTTGAATTGCTTGGCATTAGGGCTGTCAAGCGTGATTTTTAATATGGGGGGAATTATGCGCATATTGTTAGTTGTTATGCTATTTCTAGTCGCACCGTTACTATCGGCACAAGAGTCTGTGTATAACGGTAGTGAGTATCAAACAGTACATCGTTATGACAAAGCCGCCTACCGGGCAGCAGAGGGCACACATAGTCAATATGGTGTGTTAGTGGTTGATGGTGTGTTGTCGAAAAAGAGTCTCGCCCAGCTTGCCGGTTATGGCTTGACCATTGAAGGGGTGGTCAAGCTAAGCCGCTCGCGTTCACAGTATCTGGTATCCAGCTCAAACACTCTAAAAAGCCATACCAGCGAGTTAATTCGCAGCTTGCCTGGATATTATAACCTGATTAATTATAAGCGAGCAGCGGTTGCCTTGCCTAAGGGCAAGTCGATAATAAAATACAGAGTGTCGTTTTTCGATTCGATAAAAGAAAGCCAGGCTACGCAGTTACTTGGCCGTATACATAAAGGCTTTGAGGTAATCGATGCTAGTAGCTTTGCAATATCCCTGTCGGCTACGCAATTAAATACTTTGTTACAGCATGAAGAGGTTAAGGCAATAGAGGTCTTTAAAGAGAACACGCCCGATAATGACATTGCCCGCGAGCGTACCTTTGTTGATGTTGCTCAATTATCGGTTGATTTTGATGCATACTTTCCGCCGGATAATAACTGGTTAGCCGGTGAAAAATACACAGGGCACCATATTGATGTCGGCATTTATGATTCGGGTATCGATAGAGATCATACCGATTTCAGAGAGATTACGCTTGATGACAATGGGCAGACTATTCCTGGTTCTGGTGCTAATGCTTATCAGGGCAAGCTTACTAATTTTCGAGAAATGGACTGTGAAAATGGTGGCTTGCCTAACAAATATTGTAATTATTTTCATACTTACAATAGTAAATATCCTAATCATGGTACACATGTAGCGGGTATTGTCGGTGGCAATGGTTGGCGTTCGTCGTCGGTGAGGTTTAGGCCTTATCAGATGCGTGGCGTTGCACCAAAGGTTAACTTCTGGTCAGATGTTCTGACAGCACGCGGTGTTTATGAGGTAGGTCATGTGACGAATCACTCGCATAGTTCGTCAACATTTCTTAGTACTGATCGGGCATTACACTTGCAAAATTTTCGAGATAATCGCCGCAAAACAATTGTCTTTTCTGCGAATAATAGAGGTATAGAAGACGGTTATTATTCAACAACAAAAATGAAAAACCCGATTATTGTTGGTAATGCGAATAAATACACCGGCAAGCTTTATGCAGGCAGTAGTATGGGGCCGACCAACGATGGCCGTATTAAACCCGATATTGTCGCACCTGGCTCGGGAGATTACTTTCCAGATCCAACGGTAGATAGCCCGGTTAAAGTCATGGTAGATTCCTTTTCCATTAAACGCCCCTGGTTACCCGAGCCAAGTGTTCATTATGATTTTAATGGGTCATTACAAGGTTGGAAAGGTTGGAAAGGTATCAGAAATCTTAATCATACCACTGAGAGTGGCTCACTCTACTTTGAAAAGATTGAGGGGCTATCTTATATTGTAGGACCTGACTTAAGCTCCACCTTTATACCGTTTGCTAACGATGAGCTGACACTTAGATATAAAATCGTATTGCATCACAGTCAACCCCATTTTGAAAAGATGGACGGGATATTATATGGGAATACAGTTGATTCACAAGGCAAAGAACACGCTTATTCTCTACCATTGGTGTTAGATGTTAGCGGTCAATATGAGACACTTAGCGTTAATATTAGTGACTTGCCTATATATGGCGGCAGCCAATGGCATATGATTGGACCAATTAAAAGCTTTCGGTTGGATTTTAACAGAAATATCAATACCGGTATTTTATCAACCAACAGAGGTGGGGGGTACGGCGACAATACGGGTACATCAATGGCGGCCCCACATGTCACTGGTATTGTCGCGTTAATGTTAGAGAAGTATGCGCACAAAATTCTTGCCTGCCCATTGGGAGAAGACTGTGCTGATCTTGATGCTTTAGGGCCACGTAATTCATTATCTAAAGCATTGCTTATTCATACCGCCAAAGACTTAGAGAATGACCGTCATGACCAATATTTATATAACCCAGATTTAACCGCTGGCGAAAATGATGGCCGACAACATGCCACGGTTTACCATAAAGGGCCGGACTTCGCGACGGGTTGGGGCTTGGTTAATGCAAACAAAGCATTGAAAGCCGTGGATGCCAAAAAAATATCCAGGACTTTTGTTGAGGATAACGAAACGAAAGTATTTCATTTTCGCACAGGGCAAACCCGACGATCTTTTCGTGTGACAGCAACTTGGGATGATATCCCGGCTGAAGCGGGCAACAACCACTTAATTAATGATGTGGATATGCATTTGATTGCGCCAGATGGTCGAAAATTTTATCCCTGGGTGCTAAAGCCTTTCGCTAATGGCCCGATTAGAGTCGCTGATGTAAAGCCTGCGAGCAATACCTGTACAGGAAGCTCTTTTAATTGTTACGACCATTTGAATAATGTTGAGGTGATCGATGTTGATTTTTCTCAGCATCAGCATGGTGATTGGCGTTTGGTGGTTAAAGGCCACCATATTCATGGTGAGCAAGAAGTATCGTTGGTCTCTGATTATGAGTTAAAGTCAGACACGCCAAGGTGTTGGCAGGTTAATGGCTGGAGTTCGTCGGCCTTAGATGGCGCGCAAGCACTACTGGGGGCGCAGACTGACTGTACTCGAATTAGTAATGGCAGAGTCTACTCAAGGCGCTTTACTGATGATAACTATTTTCTATTTAGCTTGAATGACTCACGTGTTAATGGCAATACCTTGAGCACACCGCTGGTATTTTATGGTTATGATAGTAATAATCGACCCATTATCAAAACTAAATACTCGCCGCAATGTAATGACTGCGGTACGCCCGAAACATTACAGCATTACCCACCCAAGCAGGGTGAGGTGGCTTTTGGCGATTATTTTCGCTTGCGAGATCCGGATACAAATTTGTGTCTTACCGGTGGTACGACAAGCGGCACCGTTATTCATAGCAACTATTGCGACAGTGTGGATACGCAATTATTTGAGCTAAATGATATTGGTAATCTTGAGTTTCAGATTAAAACCACAATGGCTAACCAATGTCTGTATGCACATCAGCATAGCAATGCGCTGGTAAAATCATGGGGCTGCCATGATGATAGTAGCTTTGGCTGGAAGCAGGCAGATCAGGGGCTGGGCTATCGACTTGCATACCCAAGACATAACCAGTGCCTTAAAGGCGGCACGTCAGCGTCCAGGCCTGCACCACATGATCAATGTAGAGACTCACCATTGTTGCAATATCAAATGGATATCGTTGAGCGTCGTGGCTGGACAACGTGGTTAGATCTGGATAATCCAGGGCCGGGCGGTAGTGGCGATTATGAAACGCTCAGTAATCATATTACCTATAACAATGTGTGCCCAGCGCCAGTTGATATTCGCTGTCAGACCTTATCGGGGCAAGATTGGACGCAAACTAGAGATGTACTGAGCTGTACCAAGGAAGCAGGGCTGGTTTGTCGCAAAGATGATCAACCCCATGGTGATTATTGTCAGGATTATCGTGTTCGGTTTTATTGCCCAGAATAAACTGGTCAAAACAAGCTGAATGCAAAAGAGCCAGGTTCGCCTGGCTCTTTTTTTATGGGGTTAAATATGCCTGTCCTAAACTGCTTGATTGAGAAGTGCTTGTCAAATCGAGGTTACCTTAGTGTTCTGAATTCTGTATGAGTGTTCTAAATTTTGTACCGAATTCTGTATTGAAAAAATATGAAAGTTCTGAATTTTACTGACTAAAGCTTTTGGTAGATCTTTTCTTGTGTTACTGATTTTCTCTTAGTATTAGATATTGTCGTTTGTTTAGAAATAAATCTTTGTTTGTGAGAAGGGAATTTTTGCATGAGCGCTTAATGCCAAAATTGATATTGCTTGGGTTGGTGATGTTGATAGCTGCATATGATTACTGTGGAGCTGTGATAATGCCTATAAATCATAATTGAATTAATAGAATAAGTGTTGATTTAAGTAACGTACCTTATGCTAAAAGCAGGATCGCTATAAAGTTTTCTATTTATTAGAAGAAGCTTATGAGTAAAGGCTTTGTTAAAGTGCTTTGTTTTTTGAAAATACTTCAGAAATACTTTATCGCTATATAAAAAAACCGAATAGACTCCAAGTTATTTATGTTTGATAATTAATATCAATAATTTTTTCATGCGCATATTGTGTTATGTGTTTTGGATGGTTAGTCATTATTATATTTAATGCGGCTATACGAATAATCTCAATGTTTCAGAAAAATGACTTCATTTATAACTGAATATTGTTGTGGTTGTTTGTTCTGAGTTAATCAATTATTAATAAAACAAATGCGCAGGTAAAGAAATGCGATCAAAGATATTTTTTTTATGGATGTCAGCGGGACTGCTAGGGCTATGCAGTTTAAGTGCTTATGCGGCTTATGATATTAGTGGGCCTGCATCAGATGCAGATGGTGTGTTTACATTAACAATATCTAATATTGGCAATTTTTATCAGGATAGTTTAGAACGTCGTATATCTGGAGGGAGTTGGTCAGTTGTTAGGACTTTTAATACCAACAGCAGTTCGGTTGTCTATAATGAAGACTTAAGCGGCCATAGTGGTACCTATCAATATCGAGCAAGAGGCTTCAACCCCTGTGGGGCGCCTGGCTGTCAAAGTGCTTATGGACCAACCTATACAATTAATGTTGGTACAGTAAGCCCACCACCGCCACCGCCAACAACAAACTTATATCTTATCAGTGGCCCTTCTTCTGACGCAGATGGGGTCTTTGCATTAACAATATCGAATATAGGTAATTATTATCAGGATTACCTGGAGCGGCGTTTGTCGGGTGGCAGTTGGTCGGTTGTCAGAACCTATAATACCAATAGCAGTTCAGTCACCTATAGTGAAAATCTAAATGGCCAAAGTGGTACCTATCAATATCGATCTAGAGGCGCTAATCCTTGTGGCGCTCCTGGTTGTCAAAGTGCCTATGGTCCTGTATTTACTGTGATAGTGGGTAGCTCACCACCACCACCACCACCACCGCCACCGCCACCACCACCACCACCACCACCACCACCACCGCCACCACCGCCACCACCGCCACCACCGCCACCGCCACCACCACCACCACCACCAGGCCCACCTTCTGCGCCTACTAATATTGAGATGAATATCGAGTCGTTTAATGTGAATTTCAAAATTGAATTCACTCAAGGTGATACGCCGGTCAATATTGATTACATTATTTTTGGTTGCGACGCGCAATCCAGCCATCCTTGTGCTGGTTCTCAAACAGTTTATGAAGCGGAAGATTTAAATCTGTTAGGTTCGGCTGAGACCTATACTGATTCGCTAGCATCAAATGGGCAGGGGGTTGCTTTTATTAATGAGCCAGGTGCAGGTGTGTCGGTTAACGTGTCAACCTTTGATTACATTGTGCTCGGCTATACATCAGTATTGAATGGTGCGATCTCATATTATGTTGATGATGCTCATCAGGGGCAGATTAACTTTACTGCAATACCGAGTCATGTGGCGGCCTACGATGAGGCCAGAGTCGATGACCAAATAACTTCACCGGAAACTGTGTTGGGTGAGTTTTATTTAGTGGGTTCTTTATTAAACTTGAGTTGGTCGGCGCCTGATAATGCGACCTTTTATCGTATCGACTTCAGACGCAATGGTTCTGATCGCTGGGATCAATTAAACGAAATAAATGAAACTTTTATTGATAGCCATGCATTTGTTTTGGGAGATTATGAGTTACGTATCGAGGCGTGTAATCAGCATGGTTGTAGTGACCCAGTGGTGTTGCCTGATCGATTACGCTTAATACCTGAAGATTATTATGCGGGTGATTTTAATGGTGATGGAATGCAGGATTTTATTGCTATTGACAAAGATAGGGAAAACAACGCTATCTTGTATCATCAAGTTAGTGCCGGTGATTATGTTAACGTTGCAGAGGCTGAAGCGTTTGTAGATATTGAAGATGTACAAATTCAAATAACTGATGAGAATAATGATGGCAGGAATGATCTTAGAGTTTTTGATGGCCGTCGCTTTATCAGCGTCTATCTTGCCAGGGCAGATGGATTATTTACGTTTATTGATAGTGAAATTGTTTCTGTAATTAATAGAGTTAACGGCGCCGATTTTCGTATTCAGTTTGTCAGTGGAGATGTGCCAATGAATATTGATTATATTATATTTGGTTGTGATCCTGGCAGCGAATTAGATTGTGTTGCAATAGAGACAGTTGTGCAAGCAGAAGATATGACGATTTATGGCGGTGCAGAGACATATGTTGATGTGAGGGCTTCCGGAGGGGAGGGGGTTGCTTTTATTAATACCCCTGGTGCAGGTGTTTCGATTGCTGCGCCACCGTTTACTTATTTTACTGTAGGTTATAATGCTGCGTTGAGTGGCGCTATTACATATGCAATCAATGGCCTTTCAGTAGAAAAAATTAATTTCAGCGCAACTTATGGCTCTCATAGTCCTATTCTTTATGGTCAGGTCACAGTCGGTGATGATTCTATCAGTGATGCAAGAGAAGGCCTGGAGCAGACGATTAGAGTCACATATGACTTATTCAGTCAAGCAGTGAGTGATCGAGATATGGCGACAGCTTCACAATATGCCACTGCTGAGTATATGGAACAGTTGAACGTGGCAGAAGAAGTCTTAGGTGATGAAATTAGCCAGGTTTTCGAGCAAATTCAGGATATGCAGCCATTTATTATTAATAGTCAGATGGCAGTGTTTTTGTTGAGGAAGCAGTCGGATGCGGGTGAAGAGTTTATTCATACCATGACGTTTGAACCGCAGCTTGATGGCAGCTGGAAAATAAAGGAGCTTTAAATGAATAAATATATTAAGAGTTTAATAGTCATTTTTAGTTTGCGCAATTTTATTTTTCAGGTGAAAAAAATGGTAGAGCAAAGAAATTACCTTAAGAAAATATTTGTGATGTTGTCATCAATGCTGTTTTCAATGTTATTAGTCAGTAACAGTATGGCATATAATGTTGATGCCAATATCATTATGACGAAAGAAGCAGCCAAAAGATCAGTTTTGAGTGATGAGAGTTTGTGGCAAGAGTGGGGAATAGAGTCTGGATCAGCTACCTTATTGCCAGCGGAAAGGTTTATGCCAATGTCGAGAACTGAGTGGCGAGCCCATCTGGATCCGACCATTGAAGGTGACAGAAATGGCATTATGCGAGTTGGTGCAAGATTGCCGTATCCTGAGCTAATGGCATTTGGTGCTGATATTGAAGAAAGTGAGCTGGATGCAGCAGCAACTTTGCCACTGAATATTGTCAGTGCACTTAGTGATCTAGTATCAGTACTTCAGAAATTATTGGGTAAAGCAAAATCATCTGCTCAGGGGATAGCGCTAGAGATATTGTTGTCTCAGTTATTAGGTTCAGCACAAATACCACAGGATTTTGGTGCATCTCGAACCTATAACCATTACTTTAATCCGCAAGCTGACGAAAAGCTATCTGTTTTCATGGTTGATACTATACTCAGAGCCGATACCTATACATCACCTGACTGGATTTTAGAGGATCGGCAGGCAATCTCTGCACAGCGATTTTCATATGTTGATGCGATGGCGCATTTCTATACTTCACAGACTGCGTTTAGCAAGTACGATAGGGAAGAAGCCCTTGGCCGGACTATTCATACGCTTGGCCATATTGTGCATCATATTCAGGATATGAGCTTGCCACAGCATACTCGTATAGATTTTCACTGTGATACGCCTGAATGTATAATGCTTAACTATGTTACGTTTGGAGATGCAACTTATAGTGTTTACGAAAGCTTTATTGAGGAGCTGGTTAGATGCTCTGCTTTTGATTATCCAAATGAAGCTCCCAGGTCGCTAGGGTGTGTCAGCAATCGTCAGGAGAATTTTGTTGAATGGTATTCTATTTATGATGCCGAAAGTGTTCAGTTAAATACTTATCCTGTGGTGGATACCGCTATCTTGGCCGGTACGAATAACCTTGATAATTTTACACCAAGGCAGTTTTGGACCAATGCCAGAGGAGCAGGAATCGCTGATTTTTCCAGTGAAAATTTTATTACTACGGATACAGCTTTTTCTTTTGGGTTAACCTGTGCTTATTGCGATCTGGATCTTGGTACTTTAGGGCCACACAGTGATGAGTTGCCTTTGCCCAATGGCGTGCCGAGTGATGTCAGCCCTGAAGGCGTATACCTAGGGGACAGGGTTAGGCTAGCGGATTTAATTTCGCCACAGTTTGCTAATCGGTTGCCACAGAGTTTTTTGCAAGCTGATATTCAGTTTGTTGGCAAAGCAACACATGATGCTTATACCAATCAAGTTATCCATAATGATCGTATGGCATCATTCTCGGTGTTTCAGGAAAGGCTTGATAAGAAATTTGTTTTTGCTAACGCTAACGTGAATAGACGTCGAACAGCACCACCAAGGTTCACGACTAATTATTTTAATTACAGTGAACAAATGAAGTTATTAATGCCGCGAGCTGTGGGTTACTCTGCTGGCTTAATTAATCATTTTTTTGGGCATCGATTTTCTCTGACTTATGATGAAGATCAGCTGCAGATAACACTAACTAACACCGGTAAATACGATTTAGATGGCCGCCTTGAGTTTTACTATGATAATAATATTGGTGATGTTAGAAGAGGATTGCTTGGGTTTATCAACCATAATGGCGAAATCAATTTACCTGTGGGGCACTCTATAACAATAGATATTATTCCCGAAGACTATCCTGAGGATGCATCTGGTGAGTTTGTGTTAGTTTATATTGGTCATGGTGATGTTAGTTTAGAAAACTCTGGCGTGGCAGGTAGTACGGTATTTATAGCTGAACCAAACCTTTGCTCAGACTCAGAAATGGCTTTATGGGTAGCCAATGAGAATGAAGCTTTGGATGATAACTTTAATTTGTTTATTAACAATAGGCGTATAGGTGGTTTGGATCTGGGCGATCATTCTTGTAATGGCCATATGTATTTTGATGCTAATAAATACAGTAATTTGAATAAAAATGATATTGACTTTCATCCCGAGGTTAGTGTGGGTAGTTGCTTGGATAACTGGCGGACTGATTCCTCCTCAAACATATATTTCAGCACTAATATGCCGAAGACTATGGAGTTCACCTCCTATTCTATATTTATGGATAATATTCAAAATAATAATAATTCAAATCAAGGCGATATTTATGCTTTTCAGGTATGTGACAGGGATAATAGTAATAGACCGATAATAAGGCGTGTCTTAACAAGTGATGAATATGTTATGCAGAGTGGTCAGGATTATACGGGAAATTTCACCACTGGTGCTTGTTTGCCTTGCGACTAATATAGAAAAAGCTAAGTGAGAATCCAGCCCGGCATGCTGTGCGAAATCGTGTTGTCGGGCTGAACCATACAGAGAAGCGAGGGGGCTAGAAGAAAAATTTTGGGACAGGCATCATCTGAAGTGAAGATGAGTAAAGTGTTTATATATAGAATTCTATTTGCTGATTATATGCCTGCCCTGAACCGATAACGGCTAATTGCGCTTGGTTTGTCAATCACTAGGAATCGATACCGGCGTGGTAGAGGCTTTAAAACCAATGCCCACTGGGCCGCCATAATCGGTTTGAATGGTAGACCACTGATGTTGAGCGGATTGCATATTGCTCAATGTCTTTGACCAATTTTTATTTTGGCTATCTTGTTGTGTCATCGCCAGTATGGACACATAATCTGCCAGGACAGTCATTTCGTCGTTCCATTCATTGCTTAGCGTGACTGCATTGTCAGTATATTGCTTTACATTGGCAATGAACGTCATAAACACCAGTAAGTTAACATAACTGCTCACATTAGCAGGCAGCTTATTGAGTGTTGTATTGAGTGCCTCTTGTGCTGTGATAATACTGTTTGACGATAAGCGTTGTTTAATCGTGCTATTAAAGGCTGAAATGCCCTGGGTGGCGCTTTGTGCGCCAAAGGCCAGCGATGCGATGCCGCATTCAAGTATGCCGCCACCGTCTTTGCTGGGAATAGGTTGTGAACTATCTGTCACGGCATTGCTGAGTGTTGTTGCGGTTTTAATAACGGCGCTTACCCCCATCGAATTTAAGGTTTCTTCGCAGGCGCTAATATAAGATGTGGCCATGCCTTGTTCAGCAAACAAGTTGGTGACGACATTGGACAATATGGTTTGAGCGTTTTGTGCATCGGTTGCCCAGGATGTTGCTTGCGTGACTAATTGTGTGAGCAGTGCATTGAGCGAGCTGGCCCATTGATTTGCATTTGGGTTGCTAGGGTCATTGTTCAGTTCGCTGGCATAATCAACAACGGTTTGTAGTGTGCTTGTCATGGTGGTGTCGTTGGCGATGTCAATGGGCACAGCAGTGACAGTGTCGAGATTGTTTAACCAGTAATCGGCATCGGTTTGTAAGCCTATTAAGTTCGAGGCCAGTATGCCTTCACTCACCCACTGCGGCTCTGGTGGGCTAAAGCTGGGTGCCTGGTAAGCAGCATTGCCCAGGAAGTAGTTGGTGATCTGGCTGCATTCGTTAAGGTAATTGATTGCGTTCATGAGGCCGCCTGTATAATTTTTCCTGAGTGAAGATCAACGATGGCTGTTGGCAGCGTTTTATAGCCCAAGCCGACGAATTGCTGCACTAAATTGTTGAGTGTTTGCCAGTCTTGGCTTGCCTGCTGTAATTCGGTGACAAGGGCGCTAAAGTCTTGTTGTGTGAGGTCACTCTCGGCTTGGGTGATGTCAGCCAGAAGGTTGCTCACATCGGTCTCTATAGCGGACCATACTAAATTTAATTTGCCCAGCTCAGAACTGGCATTGTTTGCCAGTTTGATGATATTTTGTAGCGTGACTGTGAAGGAATTTAAGGTACCAACGGTTTGTTCTTCTGGGCCGAGTTGGGCGATATCATTGGCCAGCTGTATGCGTTCTGCTTTAATCTCTTTTGCCTCAAGTAATAATGTAACCTCTCCGAGGGCGGTGATAAGTAAACCAAGCATGGCTATCGCCCACTGCCAGGGGGGCGCTGCTTCTATGGCAAATACTACTGTGCCATTACCAAGGATAACGGCGCCCTCAGCGATTGTTAAGATGACGATGTGTTCAGCAATGGCGTTTTGCAGGTTCTGGATATCGGTTTGAAGAGTCTCAACAGTTTGTTGATCAATCCCGACCGTATTGTTAGCATTGCTCAAAGCGTTGCTTAATGTTGGTAGATCTTGATTAAGGTTGCTGGAGAAACTGCTGATTTGTGTTTGCGTGCCAAGGGTACTGGATTGGATGGCTTGAGACTCTTGTAAAAGCGTTGCTAATGTTGCTTTAAGGTCAGCGATTGCGGTCTTTTGTTGTTCGCCAGAGGAGGACTGGATTGTTTGAGCGAATTGCTGAGCGGTATTGAGCTGGCTGGTAAATAAGCTGCTGGCATCGGCAATCGATTGTGGCAACGCAATAAACGTATTGGAGATATCTGTTGGCCATAGATTAACACTGGCCAATATCGTGGTGTATGCTTCTTCAAAAGGGCCCCACCAAGTAGGCGGTTCATCTAACACGGGCAACTGTGTCTTGGTAATGGCAGCAGAAAATGCCAAGACCATGCCGTTGGCATTAACAGCATCAACGATCATTTGCTGGGCTTGTGCAACATTAAGTGAAAATCTTTGCGGTATTTTTGTGGGCATAAGATCTCCTCGCTATTTAAGCGGCCTTGCTGTTTTGCACATTGATAGTCACCGTCGGTTGCGTTGAATAATTGAGTCCAGAGAATTGCTTGGCGAAATCTGTCAGGGTGTTCCAATCAGTTTGTGCTTGAGTCAAGTCGTCTTGTAATTGTGCCCAGTCCTGTACATTGAACTCAGTTTCAGCGCTTTCAAGGTCGTCTACTACGGCTGTGATATCGCTCATTAGCTCATCCCAGGCTGTAAATATTGCTTGCATAGTTTGTTGAGCGCTTTGTGCTAGTGTCACCAAGCTGTTGAGAGTGGGAATCAGTGAGTTTAATGCAGCAACTGTTTGTTGGTCTTCATTGATATTTTGCATGTCATTGGCGATTTGGGCCTGGTCGGCTTTAATTTTTTCCTGATCCAAGATCCAGTCGGTGATCGATTTGATCAGACCAATAGTACCCAGAATGCCCAGAATAAAACCGACTGGCGACCAGCCGCTACTGAGGCCAAGCGCAATGACGCCAACAAAAAGTGTTGCCTCGGCCTGATCAACTTTTATTTTTGCGCGTAGCGAGGCGATATCTTGTTGTAACTGTTGTATATCGTTCTGGAGGTTTTGAATGATTGCTTTATCCAGCTTAACCGTTGTGTTTGCTTGTTCAATGGCTGTTTGCAGTGAGGGGATATCGTTATTCAAGTTGCCAGAGAATGTTTCCATGAGTGTGTTGACACTACTGGCAGCGCTTTGTTGATCTTCAGCGAGTTTCAACATGTTCGATAGTTCACTCTGTAATGATGAGATGTCTTTGGCTGAGGGTTGCTGGCCCGATGCAATGGCATTTTCAATGATTGTCACGTAGCCAGAAGCTGCCAATAGATTAGCGTTCATTAATGGGGATGAACTAGCGATAGACTTAGGTAGGTCTGTCAGCGTATCAGAAATGGAGCTTGTCCACAGATTGGCATTTTCTTTGATTGAGACAAAATTGCTTTCGAACTGCGACCACCAAATAGGCGGGCTATCTAATACCGGCAGTGTGGTGGTGGTAATCGCCAAGACATACTGCATAATAGCCGAGTTGGCATTGATAGCATCAACCATTGTTGCTTGAAAAGTGTTTGCTGAGAGAGAAAAGCGTCGTCGATTAATATTGGTAGCCATAATAAGCGTTCCTTATCTGATTAGGGTTACATAGAAAAAAGGCTAAGGCACAGGCATAAGGTAAGCAGCTCAGAGAAATATCAGGGGGCTCGAATAAAAATAATCAATGAAAAATAGAGCCGATCTAAATAAATAAGCGCTCAAAAGTCCATAGAAAAAGCCAAAAGCATTCAGACATATAAAATAAAGCACCTTTTTTCATCATGAAATAATTTCCTTATAAAACATGAAGATTAAATACTGCCAAAATTAATGCTGATGATAAATTGAAAAATATATTGCTGATAATAGAAATTTTAAGCCTTTTGTTGCTTATTATCTATTACAGACTATTACGACTTAAATGAGAGGCTGGGTATTGACACAATAGAGCCATTGGCAGAATGGCTTGGCTGGACTCTGCATAGTATGTGGCATGACTATAAGTATGATTAAATATGGTTGTCTCAAGTAGGATTTAGTTGCTAAGCTATGCCATTACTAAGCACAGATATACACTGATTAAATGTGTATAAAGAGGGATTGAAATGGACCAAATTGAAATCATTCAACTCATAGTCGGTTATGCTTTTGCGGCAGTATTGGTGTTTACGGCGATAATCACCGCAGCTTCTTTGGTGGGGTGGATAAGCTTCGCTGATGAAGATCAGCAAAAGAAGCTATTTAATTTGTTGATTGTTGAGTTGGTGATTATTGGCGTTGGCCTGTTCGCTAATTTGTTGCGCCTTGATCCGAATAAAACGGTTGATGAGGTGATCGCTAAACGTGAATCCATCACAGTTAATGCTCCGGCCAATTATGCACGTTATACCAATCAGGTTGCTGGATTAGGCTTTGCTTACCCCGAAAGCTATAGTCTGAACATTACCGGTACCGATATTCATCATGGTAAAATGCAGCTTAAAGATGGCGATACAGGTGTGGGCTGGCTGTCAATCATGACTTATATTCCCAAAGACTCTGAGCGCCTGCAACGCCAAGAAGAAGGTAAAACACCTTTGTATTATCTGGCACGGCATAGTGATACTTTAAAACAACGTATGCCATCTGCCGAACCGGGGTCGAAACTCTTAAGAGAAGAAGTCTATAATACGCCCATTGGTGAAGGCAGGCTGTTGGTATTTGATTATGAATTCTCAGCCGGTATGGCGGAAATACATGCTTTATTGGTGTATACGCCTTCGCATAGGGTGCATACCTTTGAGTTAAGAGCGCTAAAAAAGAATGTTAATGCAGCAGCCAGTCAATTAAGGAATATTGTTGCGACCTTAGCGGTAAAGCAAAGTCCTTAAACGAAAATAACAACGACAGTATTTATGTGCTACTTTCTCAATGCCTTTACTGGATGCCAATCAAGTCGCATGACTGTCCGGGATAAAAGCAGCAAAAGGAGTGTAGAGTCTATGTATAAAGGTTATTGGCGTTTGTCGTTGAAGAGTAAGCTATAAAATATAGTCATACCCAGCTTGACTGGAGATCTAGTGGGTATCCAGGCGGAGTTGATTCGCTAGCCTGAATCAACGGCTGCGAGTATTGTTAAAATGCACTATATATCCAAATACGTGCACAACCTCACGACTATAGTGCGCTTTTAGAATACCGCAGCTAGATTACCGGACAGTCATGCAATCAAATCGGGCATGACATAATAACGGCTGTTTGTCATTTGCCGGGTTTGTAATCAGGTAGTACCAGACTGGGTCAGGGTTGATATAAAAATTATCCTCGATAAAGGATATTCCATGCCGTTATCGTTTTATCAAGCCTTCTTCAAATTGAGCCGCTTAATGCGTGAAGCCAGAGTTGTCGGTTTCATGCCCAGCAGTTCCGCAGCACCACCTTCACCAAATAACCGCCAATTGGTTTGTTTCAGGGCATTTAGCATATTGTCTTTAAGCATGTTTTGCATGGCTTCATCTGTATGGATAATGCAGGTCTCTTGCTGAGTCTTTACGGGTGTAGCTTGAAGTTCGGTTTCCAATGGAATGTCAATCGTGACTCGGTCACTTACCGCCGTTATGGCGGCACGTTCTATCACATTTTGTAGTTCTCTGATATTACCCGGCCATGAGTAGGCTTCAATCCGTTTTAAGTCGGATTGGCGCAGCTTGTATTGTTTACCGCTTTTTTTGCCCGCTTGTTCTAAAAAGTGCAGGGCCAAGGTGCCAATGTCCTTTTCGCGCTCACGTAAGGGCGGCGAGTGAATAGGAAAGACATTTAAACGAAAATATAAATCTTCCCGAAAGCGGTTATGTTGCGATTCTGTTTTTAAATCGCGGTTGGTTGCGGCGATGACTCTCACATCTACAGCGCGGGTTTTTTCTTCGCCGACACGTTCCAGCTCGCCTTCTTGTAAAACGCGTAATAACTTGCTTTGCAGGTCTAATGGGATTTCACCCACTTCATCTAAAAATAGGGTGCCGCCATTGGCCAGCTCGAAGCGGCCAATGCGATCCCGCATGGCACCGGTAAATGCGCCTTTAATATGTCCGAAAAACTCACTCTCAAATAATTCATGCGGAATGGCTGCGCAGTTAACGCGAATCAGTGGCTTGTCTTTTCTAGCGCTGTTTTCATGGATGGCGCGGGCAAGTAACTCTTTGCCTGTGCCGCTCTCGCCGGTAATCAGCACGCTGGCCTCGGTTTGTGCCACCAGTTCAACTTGTTGCAGCAAGCGCTTTATCTGTGCGCTTTTGCCAATAATGCCGTGATATTTTTGCTCAATCAAAAACTCTTTTTGTAAATACGCGTTTTCATCTTCCAGGCGGGCTTTAAGCTCACTTAACTCATCCAGAGTGTCTTGCAGTTTACGCTGAGTTTCAAGGCGCTCGCTAATATCTCTAAAAACCACAACAGCGCCAACGATGGCACTATCTGAAATAATCGGCGTGCTGGTAAATTCAACCGGGAAAGAGGTGCCATCTTTTTTCCAAAAGATTTCTTGCTTGCCTTCGTGCACCACACCGTCGCGTATTGCACCATAAATAGCGCACTCTTCAACCGGGTAGTGTGAACCATCTTCGTGCGTATGATGGTGCACATAGTGGATATTTTGCCCTATAACCTCGTCATCGCTGCGGCCGAGCAAGCGCTTGGCTGCCGGGTTGATAAAGGTACATAGGCCACTGGTATCAACACAGTAAATACCATCGCCCACTGAAGTTAGCATTAACTGGTTTTCGCGTTCACCTTGTTGAAAAATATTGTGCAGGTTCTTCCATTCCAGCAGGCCGCTGCGCGTAATGCTGTCGGCCGCATGCTGCTGCCGTTTGCGTGCTTCTTGGTTTACATCTTTTATACTGAGAATGACTAATTCACGATTGTTGATAACGATGCGGGCGGCATTGAGTTCTACCGCAATATAATGACCATTAGCCTGCCGACATGAAATCCTGTTGTTGGTAGCGTGCCCTTGCGTCAAGACTTGTTCAGAGAAAACAATGAGTTGCCCCAATTCACGGTCATGGATGGATGATATGGGCATTTCCAGTATTTGTTGGCGACTATAGCCAAGCATTTTGCAGGCAGTGATATTGCAATCGACATAATGGTTTTGGTGTGGGTCGAGCAACATTAAGGGCTCTGGGCATTGTTCAAATGCCGCATTGCGCATCCAGTAGGCAAGTTGATTCCAGTCATCATTTGAGTCAAGTGCAAACATACATATACGGTCCTGAGTATTATCTATTCAGCCAATACGCAATTGCGTAGAAAACAATAACGCATTTGAATAATGCTACGTAAATGCGTTATTTCTGTCGAGTGGCTATTCGGCCTGTGTCGTAGGCTATCTTTTAGTTTCTATTAGTAACTCTTTGAAAGTTATAGATGTTTTTATTGCCTAATATAAATACCGCTATCTTGAGATAAGTTGGTACGGTACTCGCAATAGTTTTGTTGTTGTGTTTTTCATTGCACAAACAATGCCGACTTTGTCGGCTTACAACATTATTTTTTTATTGAGGATGACGTTATGCCAACTGTTGATATCAAGCACTATGAAACCGGAGATTACCTTGTCGACTATGAAGAGAAAGTCTTTGAAGATGTGCAGGCTGAGCCTGGTGACAAAGCGTTGGTCACTTTTCATACGGTCGCGTTTGAGGGATCTATTGGGCTTGTGAATATGTTGCAGGCAAAACGCCTATTGCGCAAGGGATTCGAAACCAAAGTGCTTTTATATGGGCCGGGTGTGTTGTTGGGCGTGCAGCGAGGCTTTCCTAAGCTAGGCTCTGAGGCTTTTCCAGGGCATCTGGCATATAACGCGCAGCTTGAAGCGTTTATGGCTGAGGGTGGTGAGGTGTATGCCTGCCGTTTTGCCTTGCAAGCGCTCTATGGGCAAACAGAAAAAGCCTTGATTGAAGGTATACGACCGATTAATCCATTGGATGTGATGGACCTGCAGTTATTAATGGCGCGTGAGAATGCCTTTATGGTGCATACCTGGACGACCTAAAGTATTGCGAGTGCTTGCCTGCAAGGGAACTGCGGCAAGCATGTTTAGTGTTTTGCCATTGTATTGAGAAACCCAAAAAACATGAGTGAATAATGTCTACTGTTATCGCTGCCGCTGTGCAATGTAGTCCGGAACTGTATTCGTGCCAGGGTACTGTCAACAAAGTCTGTGACTGGATTACCGATTTAGGCAAACAAGGTGTGCAGATGGTTGTGTTTGCTGAAACGCTGGTGCCGTATTACCCGTATTTTTCTTTTGTGCAAGCGCCCTTTGCGATGGGTAAGCAGCACCTTAAATTATTAGCAGAGAGTGTTGAGGTGCCATCAACTTACACCGAACAAATTGCAGCGGCTGCTAAAGCAGCTGGTGTGGTGGTGTCTGTGGGAGTGAACGAACGTGATGGCGGCACTCTCTATAATGCGCAACTGTTATTTGATGCCGATGGCAGTTTAGTGCAGCACCGCCGCAAAATTACGCCAACTTATCACGAGCGCATGGTTTGGGGGCAGGGCGATGGTTCTGGTTTGGTGGCTGTGGATACTGCGGTTGGTAGAGTCGGTTCATTAGCCTGTTGGGAGCACTACAACCCACTGGCACGCTACGCTTTGATGGCAGATCGCGAGCAAATTCATGTGAGTATGTTTCCAGGCTCCTTGGTTGGTGAAATCTTTGCTGAGCAGATTGAGGTGACGATTCGTCATCATGCACTGGAGAGTGGTTGTTTTGTGGTGAATGCAACCAGCTGGCTCAGTGAAGCGCAACAGCAACAAATAGCGGCTGATACCGGCGGACCGATAAAAGCCATTAGTGGTGGTTGCTTTACCGCTATTGTATCTCCTGAAGGTAAATTACTCGGTGAAACACTGCGCAGTGACTCAGGTGAAGGTGCTTGTATTGCAGAGCTTGATCTGAGTCTTATTGCTAAGCGCAAGCGTATGATGGATTCGGTTGGACACTATAGCCGCCCTGAATTATTAAGCTTGCTGATTGATAAAACTGCTGTGCAGCATGCTCATTCGGTAGAAAAAAAGCTGCCAGCTAAAACAAGCTATGAGCAGCCAATGTTGCCGGGTTTTCAAGCTGTCGCTGCTGGGCAGACGGAAACGCTTACAGAAGAGGGATAGTGATGGCGTTAAACAGACAAAAGCTGACAGAAATTCAGGCGCAGGGTATTCGTTGGGTTGAAGCGGGTAAAGAGGGTGTCAGCCGCATCGGTGGCGCTGGCCCTACTGATCATAAAGCAATTAGTTTTGGCTCGCAGACCTCGATGATACCAGTGTATAACGAGCAGGTAGCCCATTCACGTTTTAGGGCGGAGCATCATGCAGAGAGTCAGCAGGTTTTTATCTATGAAAAAGATCAGCTGATTGATCAAGCTTGCTTACCTTTGCGTCCTAAGTTTTATGATAGGCAGACCAGTGATGGTATCCCTTATTGGAAAATCGCTACCTTACACAGTAAGGATGTGCTGGCAACCACCGTGTTGCAGACCTGTGTGCGTTATCGGAATCGGGATACGTCTTGCCAGTTTTGTGCTATCGAAGAGTCGTTAGCCAATAATCGTACTATTGCGCATAAAACACCGGAGCAGCTGGCCGAGGTTGCTAAAGCGGCGGTGGAGCTCGATGGTGTTAGTCAGTTTGTAATGACAACCGGCACGCCCAAAACCTTAGATCGTGGTGCGGCAGTGTTAGTTGAGAGTGCGCGTGCAGTAAAAGCGCAAGTTGATATTCCGATTCAGGCACAATGCGAGCCGCCTAATGACGATATATGGTTTGAACGACTCAAAGAGGCTGGTGTAGATGCGCTGGGTATGCATCTTGAAGCCGTGACTGATCGGGTGCGTAAAAAAATCATGCCAGGTAAAGCCACCGTCTCTATGACGCGCTATATGGCGGCCTACAAAGCCGCAGTCAAAGTGTTTGGGGCTGGTAATGTCAGTACGTATATTTTGGCAGGCTTAGGCGATGAAGAGGTAGATATTATCAGCATAAGCCGTGAGCTGATAGAAATTGGTGTGTACCCCTTTGTTGTTCCTTTTGTGCCGGTTGGCGGTACGCCACTGGAGAATCATCCTATGCCAGACCCTGCCATGTTGCAGCGCATTTTTTCAACCTTAGGGCCATTGTTAGTGCAGCGTGGCATTCAGTCTGAATCGTTAAAAGCTGGCTGTGCCAAATGCGGCGCTTGTTCTTCGCTAAAAAGTTTTGAGCAAAGTCTGGAACCTGGCCTGGAGCAACCTCAGGAGAGAACGTGTGGCTAAATCCAATTATGCCTTGGTTGACGACACTTTCCGAGATTTTCGTTCACAGCATGTACGCGTTAAGGTAGCCAAGTCGCAATGGGAAAAGCGGGGTTATTTTGAATTGCGTCAGAAAATTTTTTCACATGAGCAACAAATACTGTCTGTTGATGAGAAAGATGAGAAAGACTTTCGTGCTATTCCGATAGTGGCATTGGCATCAAGCTGGAGTATTGGTGATGCAGTGGTTGGGGCTGTACGTATTTATCAAGATGTTAATGCACGACCAGAAAATGTCTGGTATGGCGGGCGTTTATGTGTTGCTCGTAGCTACCGTGGTCATCAGAGTATTGCTAAAGCATTAATCAACGAAGCAGTATCGCGTGCTAAAGAGCTTGGTTGTACACGTTTTCTTGCTAATGTGCAGCCACAAAATGAGCGATACTTTCAAAGTGTGCACTGGCAAACACTTGGTGATATTGAAATAGCAGGGCTACCTCATAGGCATATGATTGCTGATCTAGATTGCTACCCTTTTATGTCGCGAGACCCAGCATGAATGATTTAGTCCGCCATGAAGGTTGGGAGCATGCCGCTGCCAATGATTTGGAGATTTTATGTGATGAGTTGCGAGGCCTGCCGGAGATAAAAGCCAAAATGGCGATTAAGCATGCTGCCAAGTACACATCGACTGCTGTATCGCCTGGTATAGCATTCATTACTGAAGATGATAGGCAGTATGCTATGCCAGGTGATGATGCTGCGGCATTTAAAACGGCGGGCGGTTATCAGTTATTCGCGATGGAAGGTATGCTGCCACAGTTTGTTAAGCTTGATCCTGCGGCAGCTGGTTGGTCATCAGTAATGGTAAACGTGAGTGATATTGCTGCCATGGGTGGACGAGCTACCGCGATTGTGAATGCGTTTTGGCATGATGATGCACAAAAAAGTGCTGAGCTATTGCATCATATTAAGCGTGCCTGTGATGTGTTTGGATTGGTTTTTGCCGGTGGTCATAGCAGTATTCAAGCGGGTTTTACACCAGGGCTGGCGGTTGCCATTATCGGTGAAGCACAAAAACTGCTTTCTTGCCATCATATCAAACCTGGTCAGCGACTGTTTATGCTAACCGATCTGAGCGGGAGTTGGCATGGCGACTTACCTTATTGGGGATGTGTGCGAGGTAAATCAGATGAAGAAATACGACAGCAGTGGCAGGTTCCCGCAGAGCTGGCAGAAGCTGAGCTTTGTGTTGCTGCCAAAGATATTAGTAATGGTGGTATTTTAGGCACCTTGATTATGATGCTTGAGTTAAGCGGTTGTGGTGCCACGGTCGATTTAAATGCGATCCCCCGACCGAGGGGCCAGCTGGTTCGCTGGATGCGCGCGTTTCAGAGCTTTGGTTTTTTATTGGCTGTTGATCAGGAAAAAATCAGTGCCATGTTAAGCTACTTTAATCAAAGTCATCTTAGTTGCGCACCGATTGGTAGTATCGATGATACAGGTGTTATACAAGTAGGCATGTCGGGCACAAACGCTGAGTTTTGGAATCTTAAAAAAACACCACTGACGTTTTTGGGAGAGCGTAATGCCGTCAGTAAACTTTGATATAGATTGGCCTGATGGAGAGCTGCAATCATATTACTCGCCTTCGACTATTATTCATGATTTTATTCGAGAGAATGAAGCGTATGAACAGCCTGATTTTGCAGAGAAAATTTTTCAGGGGCTTGATCAAGCATCCGAGCGCGTTTATAAAAAGTTTGGTTACTATTGTTCAGCCGCCATGGATGAAAAGTCTAAGATCAAGCAAAAGCTTGATGAGCTTAAAGCAAAAAACAACACAGGTGTCGTACGTGTTGTTAGCGTCAAATAATTAGGAGCGTATCATGGCTAAAGCCAATCATTACTGTGTCATTATTATTGGTGCCGGGCAAGCAGGCTTGTCCATGAGCTATTGCCTTAGTGAACAAGGTATCGATCATATTATATTGGAAAAAGCAGAGACTATCGCGCCGACATGGAAAACCCAGCGTTGGGATGCGTTTTGTTTAGTAACACCAAATTGGCAGTGCCAATTGCCAGGCTTTGCTTATGCTGGCAATGATCCACATGGGTTTATGTTGAAAAATGAAATTATTGACTATCTGAATGCTTACTACGATTCATTTAAGCCAAAGGTACAGTTTAATAGTCAGGTGCATGAGTTAACAAAAAGTCATGGCGTCTTTCACATAACAACAGCGCTTCAGCAATATACCGCTGACCAAGTTGTGCTGGCCTGTGGCAGTTATCACAAGCCTTATATTTTATCGGCTGCCAAGTCTTTTCCTGCAGATATTATGCATGTGCATAGCAGTGAATATAAAAATACCAATACCTTGCCTGCAGGTGATGTTATGGTTGTGGGAACCGGGCAAAGTGGTTGTCAAATTGCTGAAGACTTACATTTGCAGGGGCGTAAAGTCCATTTATGTGTGGGTACTGCACCACGGGTTAATCGTCGCTACCGTGGCAAAGATGTGGTGCTATGGTTGGAAGAAATGGGCTACTATCAAACAACGATTGAGAACCATCCTGATGGTAAAAATGCGCCGCACTCGACTAATCATTATGTTACTGGGCGTGATGGTGGTCGTGATCTAAATCTAAGGCTGTTTGCGCAGCAAGGCATGCAGCTATATGGTAAGCTAAAAAATGCGGACAATGGCGTACTGCAATTTGCTGCTGATTTACAGCAGAACTTGGATTATGCCGATGACGTTGCCAAAAGAATTCGTGACAGTATTGAAGAATTTATTATTAACAATAATATTGATGCGCCACAAGATGATAATGTCCACAGTGATTATTTGCCTACATCGCCTCTACATTTAAAACTTAGTGATACCCATATAACAACGGTTATATGGGCAACAGGTTTTAAGATGCATTTTGATTGGGTAAAGTTACCCGTTTTTGATGGTCAAGGTCATCCGCAACAACAGCGAGGTATTACATCGGTAGAGGGTTTATTCTTTCTCGGCCTGAATTGGATGCATACCTGGGGGTCAGGGCGTTTTTTTCATGTCGGTAAAGATGCTGCTTTTCTTGCGGAGAAAATTACTAAAAAATCAATACAGCGCGAAGCTGCATTAGCTTAAGTTATCATAGTAAAGTTTTTTCTGATTGCTTGCTCGAGATATTTTTTGCTATTTTCATTGGTCGGTGCTGATCGAATATTTTATTCATGCAGTAAAAGACTTAACGTTAGCAGTAAGAAGCCTTTATCCATTTTATCCTTGCTTTGCAGGTTAATATATGGCAATACGTCAAAGTATTTGTAATAATAGTACAAGAATACCTGCCTTTATTTGGTGTGCAGTAGGCTTGGTCTGACTGACAATGCGATAATTGTTAATATTAGCGCCTGTAATCTTAGAAAGGAGGCAATCATGAAGAAAATAGCCAAGTGGTTATGGAATGTGTTGGTTGCAATTGATCAGCTCGGCAACACGATTGCTGGCGGTAATCCTGATATCACGATTTCGGCCAGAGTTGGGTATTTTGCGAATAAGAGCAGTGATCGCCGGTTTTATTATTATTGGCGCTGTTTAGAGGCCGTTATCGACTTCACTTTCTATCCGCTCGATGGCTCAAAGCACTGTTTGCAAGCGCTGCAAGGCGATAATGAGGAAGGCCATGTGCATGGCAGTGACTTTATGCGTGCGGTGTTGGGCATTATCGCAGTAACAGCCTGTTTGTTTATTTGTGTGCTGACCTGGACGGCTTATCTATTAGGGCATCGGCCAGCAAAACCATTGTCAGATTCTGAGGCGTCTGCCGTTTAGTGCTCATTGAAGGCAAATATTATTATTAATTGCCGCCGTTCACGCAAGCCATTAACCCTGTCTCCCAGCTATCATTAATTGCATCGGCAATAATTTCCACGCGACTTTCTGCTACTTCATTGTCTAGCTTCTGTTCGGCTAAAGCATCGGTTGTCAGGTTATAGCCAAACACGCCGAGTTCAGTGATGAACACGGCTTTCATTCTGGTTGCCCGTATGCTGTTTAAAAATGTCGATAATTTATCGTGGCTAAATATCTTATTGGGTGAAAAGCGCCAGCCAACACTGTGAAAGCCTTCGCCACTATTGCAGGCTTTAAGATAGCCGCATGCTGGAATTGGCATATCAGCAGCGAGTGGTGATGCTTTGTGGTCGTGATCGTGACTGTGGCTGTGGTCGTGGTCGTGGTTGTGGTTGTGGTCGTGGTCGTGGTTGTGGTTGTGGTCGTGGTTGTGGTTGTGGTCGTGGTCGTGGTCGTGGTCGTGGCTGTGATCGTGATCGTGATCATGATGTTCAGTAGCTGCTATTTTGTGGTTTAAACAATCTAGTGCCAATTCACCATTTTGGGTAAATATCACCTGTGCTTTGCTTGAACCTTGTTGTGTCACATAGTCGACGAGTTTGGCTTTATCGTCTTGCTGATATAAGTCGATTTTGTTGCCAACAATAATATCAGCAATAGCAATTTGTTGATTAAAGGTTGCATGCTCAGTGTAGCGCTTATCAGAGAGCTTGCGAGCATCTACCAGTGTAATAACATTTTGTAAAGCCAGTACATCTTGATAATGCTCAGACAAGAGCACTTCTAGTACTTCTTTAGGGTGGCCCAAGCCAGTAGGCTCAATTAATAAGCGATCAGGTTTGGCTTGTGTGAGTAATTGGTTTAATGCAACTTGCATGGGCACACCCGCAGTACAGCACATGCAGCCGCCAGGGACTTCACGAATGAATACGCCTTGCGCTGCTTGGTGTTGTCCGGTAAACAAGCTGCCATCTACGCCGATTTCACCAAACTCGTTTACCAGTATGGCCCAACTTTCATTCTCTGGTTTGGTTTTTAACAAGTGTAATATCGCTGAGGTTTTGCCAACGCCTAAAAAGCCGGTAATCACATTGGTAGGTACTGCAATAATCGGTGTTTTCATGAATGATCTCTAACAAGCTTTTTGATGTGTGTGTTGCTGGCACAAACGGTAGTTTTTGTAGTGTCCATAAGCAATAAACCCGGCGCCCACTACGGTAAGGGCTTTTTCCCCTATCTCTCCCAGAAGTGCTTCGCCTAAAGCGACCGCCAGTATTAAGCAGCTCAGTCCCAGTAAGCCAAGTATGAGTAAGCGATAGCGTTTGTGTTGTTTGCAGCCTATGGTTAATGCATAAGTGCTTGTGGGTATGACAGCGAATACCATCCACATATGAAACGCTTCGTTGTCGAGTTGCAAAGCCGTTAAGCTCGGTACTAGAACGAGTAATAGTGGTAGCGCAAGGCAATGGGCTGCGCAAAGTAAAGACAAACCAATAGCGGCTTTATCGGTAAAAAGTTGCAGTTTTCTCATAGGTTTTTTTATGGTTTAGCGGCAGTTGTCACAGATGCAATTCATTTCTAATTGTGGGCTTACTAGGTGAAAACCTGCATGTTCTGCATTGCGTTGAAACTCTGCAATAGCCGATTTACTGATACTAATCTCTTCAACTTTTTGGCATTGGCTGCAAATTAGAAACTGAGGTATAGATTGCTCGTGGCCACATAGAATGTGCGCGCAGGCTACATACTTGTTAGTCAGGTTT
The DNA here is from genome assembly GCA_965230615.1 of Gammaproteobacteria bacterium. Taxonomy (GTDB): domain Bacteria; phylum Pseudomonadota; class Gammaproteobacteria; order HTCC5015; family HTCC5015. The sequence goes on along the minus strand of OZ246012.1, from coordinate 1,699,062 downwards.
AATTTGTGCACTAACTGTGCGTTTTGTAAAAAGTCTAAAATCCGATACATAGACATCGCGGGTAGGTTTTCATCAAACTCAGTTCGGCAAAATTCAATTAGCTCGTAAGCCGACAATGCCTTGTCTGATTGTAATAAGCCTAATAATACTTGTTTTCGTTTAGGTGTAAAGCGCATGCCTTGTGCTTTGCAGTGTTGTTCAGCATGCTCAATAATCGTGTTTATATCTTTCATTTTTAGCCCATTATTTAATAGCGCATTTTTTAGCAATCATGCACCTTGCTCCCATGCAGGAAAAGGGTCGTTCAATGTTTTCCAGTAAGTTTTGCCTTGCAGTACTTCGGCCTCGCTTAATAAGCAATCGTCAAGTGCTTGTGTCATCTCAGCCTTATCCAACCCTTGGCCAATAAACACGAGCTCTTGGCGCATATCACCAAAAGGTTCAACCCATTGTTCTTTGATCGATGCGAGATACTCTTCATCGGTCGGCCAGTTTTCTTTGGGCACGGCTTTCCAAAACATTCCCGCAAAACCGTAGCGGGCGATGCCACCTGCTTGGCTCCATTGGCCAGCAAACTCTGGGCGAGAGGCTAACCAGAAGTAACCTTTGGAGCGAATCAGCTTGCCATATTTTTGTGCGCTATGTAGAAACTGGTAGAACTTTTCGGGGTGGAAGGGGCGACGGGCAACATAGCTAAAGCTACCGATACCATATTCTTCGGTTTCAGGGACATGCTCTCCCCGCATTTCTTTTAACCAGCCCGGTGCTTGTTGGGCACGTTCGAAATTAAACAAGCCTGTACTGAGCACGGCGTCTATATCCACTTGACCTTGGGTAATCGGGATAATTTGAGCGTCGGTATTGAGTGTTTTAAGAATCGCTGACAAGCGCTCGATATCAGCGGGCTCTACCAGGTCAGTTTTACTGATCAGGATAATATCGGCAAATTCTACCTGGTCAACGAGTAAGTCGGCAACGCTACGCTCATCTTCTTCGCCAAGCGATTCTCCCGTATCTTGCAGGGGCTTTGCTTTACCGTAGTCTCTTAAGAAGTTCACCGCATCTACCACGGTCACCATGGTATCCAGCTTGGCGACATCAGATAATGACACGCCATTTTCATCGGCAAAGGTAAAGGTTTCGGCGACAGGTAGTGGCTCAGAAATACCGGTGGACTCAATCACAAGATAATCAAAGCGTCCATCTTGTGCCAGCTTGTTTACTTCTTCTAACAGGTCTTCGCGTAAGGTGCAGCAAATGCAGCCATTACTCATTTCCACCAGTTTTTCTTCACTGCGATTGAAGCTGACTTCGTTTTGGACAATTGCAGCGTCGATGTTAATCTCGCTCATATCATTCACAATGACCGCTACTTTTTTGCCTTGGCGGTTATTTAGAATATGGCTGAGTACGGTGGTTTTTCCTGCGCCTAGGAAGCCAGACAGTACGGTAACGGGGAGTCTTGTGTTAAGGGCCATATTGCTTCTCTATATCATTTTGCCTGGGGGTGAAATAGGGCTTAAAAGCTAGTCTCTGAAGTGAGAATAGCGGATTGCTTGAGATGTTACAACATATCGTTATAGGCACTTGATAAGCCAAGACATGACTAAGATTCAAAGGCATTTGTGACCTCTAGGGTATGTACGTTGTAATAATGTTGACTAGCATTGTTGCACAGAGCTGGTGGCAAAAACTGAGTTAACCACGGTTTCAATCATGGGCAGCAGTTCTTCTTGGGGCTTACCGCCTCGCGCCATGGCGGCGGTGCCGTGCATTATCGCTACCAGGTAGCGTGCTGTTTTTGCGGCATCCGTATTAGCATCTAGATTCCCTTTTTGGGTTTCTGCGTTTAAAAACGTGGTTAGCAGATTTTCAGCATGGTTGAGTACTTTCTCGACCATATCAGCCGCCTCGGCCGGGAAGTTCTCACTCTCGGATTCCGATATTGATACTGAAATAAAGCAACCTTTAGGGCACTCAGGGGTGCATTGGCTGGTAATCACGTTGAGTAAGTATTGCGCTAAGCGCTCTTTGAGTGGCTTGTTCTCTGACAGGCAATCGCTCATGGGCTTTACATAGTGCTCTATATAATACTCGGCTGATTGAATAAACAGCTGCTCTTTATTGCCAAAGGCAGCATACAGGCTAGGTTTATTGATACCCATACCTTCTGTCAGGTCAGACAAGGATGCGCCCACATAGCCTTTTTTCCAAAACACTTTCATGGCCTTGTCGAGCGCTTCTTTTTTACAAAATTCTCGTTGGCGACCACCTGCCATCGCTGGTATTACCCCATTGTCTGCGGTGTAGCACAACATTGCCGACCGCATTGAAATAAATGTTGACTAAATTATACCGATCAGTACAATAATATCAACTGTACCGATCGGTATAATTCAGGCCGTCGGCTTTACCCAGGCTTTTTGGGGTTTTTTATTTTAACTATATATAAGGAAGGCATTATGAGTGTTGATATTAGCGATAAAGTCGCATTGGTTACCGGGGCAAACCGGGGGATTGGTAAGGCGATTGTTGAGGCATTTGTCGCCAGCGGTGCGCAAAAAGTGTATTTGGCGGTGAGAAACCTGGCGTCGGCACAGCCACTGGTCGAGCAATTTGGCGATAAAGTGGTGCCATTGTCAGTCGACATCTCACAAGCCAGCAGTATTCAAGCGCTGGCCGAGCAGGCTAAAGATGTTAATGTTGTTGTGAATAATGCCGGTGTGTTAGAGACAGCTGAGCCTTTGAGCGAGAATGCTGAGGCCTCTATTCAGTTTGAATTTACCGTTAATACCTTAGGTTTGATTCGCATTGCGCAAGCTTTTGTGCCGATCATTGAAAGCAACGGCGCTGGTGCTTTGGTGCAGCTGAATTCGGTGGCGTCGATTAAAAACTTTTTGCCTTTTACGACTTACTCAGCGTCTAAAGCGGCAAGCTATTCTATTACGCAGGGCCTAAAAGAGAGTCTGGCACCGCGGAATATTCATGTGCTCAGTGTACATCCTGGTCCGATATCAACGGATATGGCCGTAAAAGCGGGCATGGAGGAGATGGGCGAGCCAGCTTCGGTGGTGGCAGAGGGCATTGTCAATTCCCTCAACGCTGGCGACTTCCATTTGTTTCCCGATAGCATGGCTAAGCAGTTTGAACAGGCTTATCAATCCTATGCGGAGAATATTATTGAAGCTGATTTGAGTGAGCAGGCGTAGTGTTGTGTTAAGCCAGTCAAGCTAGGGCTTGGCTTGATGTTATAAAAGTCTAGCCTGGCCCTAATTGATTTACGACTTGCTTTGCATGCAAAGCCACTGATGTCGCTTGACAAAAATAACAACATTGCAGGTATCGGTATTAAAGTAAAGCTTGCTAAATTAACCATTCCACCACTAGGAAAAACCGTCAATGGTATGGTTATAATAAGGTATTAAGCCATAAACAACGGCTATTAGATAAGTCGCCTTCGGCCTCGAATGGTAAATGCAAGCAGGGGGTAAAAAGTCTCTTCTGCCAACATTTGATGTTTATGGCCTGCAAGCAGATATTGTTGATGCGACAACTCAAAGTGGTCGCCATGATTTAAATATAATTACATATGGGCGCTTATTACCAGATGATGGTCCTGAAATACTGAGTATTGTCGCACACGGCGACCCTTTTATGGTGGGTGGTAAAACTCCTGAACGGTGGGCACAGCAATTAATTGATAACTATATAACAGCTGATACTAAAGAAATTGTATTTATGTCATGCAATGTTGGGCGTGGGGATAACGCTTTTATTGATAAACTCTATCAAGCTTTAAAAAAGGCTGGCTATGATTTAGTTGTAAGAGGGCCAACAGGGTTTTATAACGTAAGAGTTTAACAAGATATTCCTATATATGGGCCTAATAACCGGTTTAAATACGATAAAAGAGTAGAGGAAGCGACTTTTATTAGTATTACAAGTGATCTTGATGCTGAAAAGCCAATCACAGATGGAAGTGAGTGGAAGGTTTTAGGTAAGTAAAAATAGCAGTCATTGAGGATAAGTGTGGGCTCGATTTTTAATGATGGAAAAAATCGAGCCTGATTTTTTGATCTAAGATATTGGCCGTCATTGCTTTATGATGTTTTGTTTATAGTATTTTTATATTCCCAAGCCGATTCTAAAAGCTGTGTGTAATGACAATCGAGCGCCCGGCAGAGTTTGAAAATAATTAATACGCCGACAGCGCTTTTGCCAGCTTCAAGGCTTTGGTAATAGCGTGTACTGATATTGGCACATTCAGCAATGTTTTCTTGTGTGCGTTGCTGTGCAATGCGTTCACGTCGCAGTGCATTACCGATTAAGGCCAGTTCGTTGCTTGCGACAAGATAAGGTGGCGGGCTTTTTTCATGAACTTCATAAATTAAGGTATGATGCCAGTCAGTCATAATCAATAGTCTCGTATTGGTTGTGGTTAGTGCCTTGCCAGTGTTGGTGGCATTGGCAAGGCATGTTTTGATTAATGTACAGATAATCATGCGGTATAACAATAGATACATTTGCCGTTGTTTATAAATGTGCCGAGGTATGTCAGCAAAATAATGCATGAGGGGCGGCGAATATTGCCCTACGTTATCAGCAAGATGATAGTAGAATACATTTGAAATAGACTTTAACTCATAGGGTAACGTGGTGTGAAAAAAGCAAATAATCCTATTTTTCAAAATCGGTTAAAAACGTTATTGGCCATGACTACCAGCTTATGGCTTGGAGTGACATTTTCTGCTTATGGAGAAAGTGCCAGGCAGACGCTTGACGCGAAACAGCTTGAAGAACTGCAATGGAACTATGAAAACTTTGCTTTGAGTGATGATAAAGATGTTCATGCCGCGATTGAGAGTGGGCTTATCACTCTACGTGAAGAACAGCATTATACTGCAGCTGAGGTTAGTGAGCCCAGTATATTGTTTAAAACACTGGCTAATGATATTGGTTTAATTGATATAAATACCTTTGATTATAAAAGCTCAAAGCGTTTTCAGAATGTTTTTGTAGCAAAAGGGTTTGATAAGCTTACCAATCTGGTTTTTGATCTGAGAGATAACGATGGCGGTGTGTTGCAGACTATTGCTGTAATCGCTGGGGCTTTTATTCCTAAAGATACTTTTATGTTTCAATTAAAAGGTAAAACAGATTCACAGGAATTTACTGCTACTGGCGCGTTGTATAGGAACGATTTAAATATTTATCTTCTTGTTAATAAAGGTACTTCCTCGGGAGCGGTTTTATTGGGTATTGTCTTAAAAAATTTGGCGCAAGCCACTAGCATTGGTGTCGCTTCTGATAATATTAAGCCGTTAAATAGTCTATACCCAATCGGTGGGGGGCTTATGGCGTTATTTTCAACGCATTCCTTTGTCGATAAAGAGGGCAAGGAGCTGAGCGATACGAAAATTATACCGGATATTATTCATAGTAAAGCAGAATTAGAGAGTGTCTTAATCGATTTAATACATAACTCAGAAAAAAGATGAGATGAAATATTTGGGGGCAAATGAAGGTTGATTATATTGCTTAATCAAGCGCTTCATCTGCCCCTATCCTAATATTTTATGGTTGGTAAGCTTTATGGCTTTTTAAACTCAATTTTAGGCCAGTGGGCATCGGCTTCGGCAATGTGTTTCGGCACATCTTCTTTCCAAGCTTTATAGACTTTCTGGTTTTTATTGACATACAGCTTGCCATCAACAATTTCGAAAGCTTTACCATCGATTTCAAATTTCTTGCCAAAGGTTGCACCGTAGGCGCAGAAACCACCGTAAGCAGGTGCGTATTTGTCAGGGTTTTTAACAAACGCATTTCGGTTGGCTGCTGAGCTGAACCGGTATATTGCATCGTTATGCACGGCTGTAAACTTTGCTAATCCCAGTACGGGTTTGCCTTCTGTAAAGTAAGCCACAGCGTCATGGCCAGCCAAAATAACCCCATTCTTATCAGTCTGGGTGTCGACACCGGCAACGGCAAAAGATGATGCGGTGATAATAATAATAGCCAGGGCGCTTTTTATTTTAGTCAATGTGTTCATGTCAGTTTCCTCTCGGTTAATTAGGGTAATGTGTAACGTTGAGAGAGATATTAGGGATTATCTGGTAAACTGACTATGTCCAACTCACGCTAGGTTATGTCTGATCGTCTATGGATGTACTCAATCAGCTTTTTTCCACCTTTAAGGTGTCTGCAAATGTGTTTCACAATGGCCAATATTGCGGTAATTGGGCTATTGATACATCTGGCACAACGTATATTAGCTTTCATATTGTGAGCTATGGGCGCTGTTTTTTATCGATTGACCAGGGTAAAACTCTGGTAGAAACCTTGGAACAAGGCGATATTGTGTTGTTTCCACGCGATTGTAAGCATTGTATCACCAACGATAAGAGCTTTTCGCTGCCAGTGAATACAGAGACCTCCACAGATTATCAGGCGGGTCTGATAGAAGGTGGCACGGGGCTGATCTGCGGGTACTTTTCTCATCAGCACCCCATGATAAGCACGCTAACCAATGATATGCCTGAGTATATTGTTATTCACTCAAAAGCAGAGCAGGGCAGTAGTACCCTTTCATTGCTGATTAAAGCACTGCTTGAAGAGTCTTTACACGGCACTAATGGTTCTAATTGGGTGCTAAATAAGATGTCTGAAGCAATTTTAGGCTTGCTCTTCACAGAGCATCTCTCGACCGAGCAAGGCTTGCTTGCCGCAATCCTGCATCCGAAAATCGGTGCGGCAATTGAAGCTATTCATCAACAACCTAATGAGAAATGGACAGTTGAAAAACTGGCTGCCATCAGCCACTTGTCCAGAGCGGCTTTTGCAAGTTTGTTTAAACAGCTTGTCGACCTGTCTCCCATCGAATATGTGGCTCAATGGCGCTTCTCATTAGCCTATCGTCTATTGGCTGATGACAAAGTATCGATCTTAGAAGCGGCGCTAGAATGTGGCTACGAAAATGAGTCCTCTTTTTCGAAAGCGTTCAAACGAGTATTGGGTGTAACACCGGGTAAGGTAAGAGCTGAGCTGTCCAAGTCCTAGATAAAAATTCAATTTAAGTGAATCTATCAATAGTTTTTTGATCAATATCCTATAACCTCGAAAGCCATGAACGTTGCTTTTGCCAGCGTTGTTAAGCGGAGTCTTTGGGCGAAGACCTTATGTTCAGTGTCAATGGTGTTGCCATATCACTGAGTGCTAACTATTTGCCGATAAGCGCATAGAAACAAGAGGCTGCCTATATTGGCCTTTATCCTGGTAAAAACCCGTATTTTTTTCATGATTTAACCATATCAGCCCCTCTGCTGCGTAATTTCTGTAATTTATATACATCGCACTGCAATATGTATACATCGCTGCCGGCGGAATCGCGTATTCTATTGACATTGTGTAAACCGGTAGAAAGTGAGATAGGGCATATTATTCTCTCTAGAGAAAATAATATGTGTTTGGCTGTTAACGGTAATAGCGACTTTGCGAGGGTAAATGAGCACGAAGTAATAGTGTTCAATCTCCAGTGTGCAAACCCAGATTGTATGAGAAGTGCCTGTGCTGCTTTGCTTAGAGCACTTTGCCATGTCTGTGCTGTGTCAGTCATGTGCTTTCTTTATTAATAATAAAAGTAGGATGCATTAGGGGTGACTTTATATCAATAGAGTCAGGGATGTTTATTGCCTAATGGTTAAAGTGTTAGGTTGGAGGAAGTAGCATTAAAAAAATCATCAATTTGTAATAGCTGATCGATTTTTTGAAGCCACGCTCTAGCAATGAGTGCAAGAAGGTAGCTCTTTAAAATTGCAATATATCCATCTGGGTGTGGCCTACTTTGGTGATATAGCATTGAATGATGTTTGTGTTGAATAAAGTGAAATTAACTTGAGGAAATATATAAGTGAGTAGACGAACAGTTTTAATCACCGGTTGTAGTTCAGGCTTTGGCCGTCTGGCTGCGAAAACGTTTCAGCGCAATGGTTGGAATGTTATTGCCGCTATGCGCTCCCCTGAAAAAGAATCCATCTTAAGCGATCTTGATAATGTGCTTGTGAGTGAATTAGATGTTAGCCGTAAGAAGAGTGTCGATGCTGCGGTGGCTGATGCTGTTGCGCATTTTGGTAGTATCGATGTTTTGGTCAATAATGCGGGCTATGGTGGTTATGCGCTATTTGAGCAGTTTGATGAAAAACAAGTGCAAGGAATGTTTGCGACTAATGTATTAGGTCCTATGTATGTGACCAAGTCTGTTATGCCTTATATGCGTGCTCAGAAGTCAGGCACGATTATTAATGTGACAGATATTGCCGGTCTAATTGGCTTGCCTTTTAACACCATTTATTCGGCAACCAAGTTTGCCCTACATGGCTGGTCTGAAGGGCTGGCTTTAGAGTCAGCACCATTTAATATTAAAGTTAAGACTGTTGCGCCGGGTGTGTTTGAGACAAACTTTATGGCGGCAGCCGATAATAGTTTGCATATGGGCGATAATAAATTACGTGTGCAAGCTGAAAGCATGGCATTTCATTTTGCCAAGCTGATAGATCATTTGCGCAGTTATAGTGGTAAAGACGCTGAGCCACAAGATGTCGCTGATATGATTTACGCCTGTGCCACAGAAGAGATGCCTATGCATAATGTTGTCGGTGTTGATGCGCATATGCTTTACGATATGAAGCTGTCGAAACCGCCGCATGTATTTGAAAAACGTATGGCTGAAATGTTTATGCCTGAACCAACCGGAAAGTAATATGAGGTCATTATGTGGTTAATGGGTACTTTGGCATCAAAGTGGTATCCTGTTATTTTGATCGTCGGCGCTATTGCTGTTGTGCTCTATGCCTTAGGGCATAAATCAACAAAGACTGAAATATTTATCGAGGCTGCACCTGAGCTGGTGTGGCAAGTCTTAACAGATATATCACGTTATGAAGAATGGAATACGGTGTTACTACCTCTGGGTGATGAGGTGTTGCAACAGGGTAAGCGTATTAAATATGTTTTTATACAGGCTGATAAAAAGCTGCCTTTTATTATATCGTTAATGGTCAGGCAATCGGTTAATGATGCCTTATTATACCAGTCGGCAGGTATTCCTGGTATATTCACATTGAAACAAGCTTATTTCTTATACCCTACAGAGGGTGGAACTCGTTTGGTAATGCAGGAAGATTATCGTGGTGTTGCAGTTAATTTCTGGGATCCAGAGCATGTGCAAACCGCGTATCAAAAAATGCATCAATTGCTAGCCGGTAGAGCAGTGCAACTAAAAAAGGAAGCGAGATAAAATGTCTAATGGCAATCAGATTATTAAGTTTGACAGTATTTCGGATGTACACGATTTTTTAGGCATAGATAAACCTAAGCATCCTTTGGTGAGTGTATTGCCATTAACTAAATGTTTGTCAGATTATGAAAATGGTGATGTCACTTATGTTTTTGGTTTTTATCAAGTTACCCTCAAATCAGGTATAAAAGGTTCGATTGTTTATGGTCGAAATAATTATGACTTTCAAGAAGGCACGATGATTTTTAGCAAGCCAGGTCAGGCGCTGCAATACAAGCAAACAACTTATGAGCGTAGTATTGATGGCTGGGGTTTGATTTTTCACCCCGATTTAATTCGAAAATCTAAATTGGCAAATACCATTGATAGTTATTCATTTTTCTCATATGACTTACATGAGGCATTGCATGTCTCGGTAGATGAGCGAAAAAGTTTAACAGATTTAACCCAAAAAATAGTACAGGAATACCAAAATAATATTGATAGGCATACACAAAAATTAATGATCGCCAATATTGAATTAGTGTTGGACTATTGCACTCGTTATTATGATCGACAGTTTTATATGCGTGCCAACTTGAATCAGGGTATTTTAGCTAAGTTTGAGAATTTACTAATTGCGTACTATAGCTCCATGATGCCGCGTGAGCAGGGTGTGCCAACCGTCAAATATTGCGGTGACAAACTGAATATGTCAGCACATTATTTGAGTGATTTATTAAAAAAAGAAACTGGTAATAGTGCGCAACAGCATATCCATCAATTTCTGATCAATCGTGCCAAAACGCAACTCCTTAACAGCAGCGAACAAATTGCGCAAATTGCCTACGGGCTTGGCTTTGAGTATCCGCAGCACTTTAGTAAGCTTTTTAAAAGCAAAACGGGTATGAGTCCGGTAGAATATCGCAGCCGTCATTAAAGTGTTTTGCATATCTTCTCTTCCTTACTTTGGCGCTATTGACTATTGATACAGTGTCATTACGAAAACTATCAATGTTAGTAAGCGTTTATACAAAGTGACATTTCCATCTCTGCTGTACTATTCTTAATACTCAGCACTTATCCCGCTGATACATAATTGACGCTGTGTCGGTATTGCTTTTTTTGCTTGGTCAGCTAGCTTGCAAGACACTGAGCGGTTGCCGAATGACAAGCTGACAAACACATTGACAGTGAATAGAGATGAAAGCGAATTCCAAGGAAAAAATTCTCAACGTTGAGAGTATTGGCGATATGTATAAAAACTTTGGTTGGGAGCAGCCAAAGCATCCTTTGGTTAATGTGATGCCATTAAATGAAGAAGTGGCAAACTATAATTACGGCAATGTCACTTATGTGTTTGGCTTTTATCAGATCGCGCTTCAAAGTGGGGTTAAAGGCTCTATCATATATGGTAGGAATTCGTACGATTTTCAGGATGGTACGATGATCTTTGGCAAGCCTGAGCAGGCTTTTCAATATAAAAATAATACCTATGAACCTACAGAACAGGGCTGGATATTATATTTTCACCCAGATCTTATTCGAAAAACACCTTTAGCCAAAACCATCGATAGTTATTCGTTTTTTTCTTATGAGAGTCATGAAGCGTTGCACTTGTCTTTAGAGGAAAAAGAGAGCTTGACGGCATTGGTCAGAAATATAGAACAGGAATATCAATCGAATACCGATCAACATAGTCATAAACTGATTATTGCCACCATTGAGTTAATGTTGGATTACTGTACACGCTATTATGAGCGGCAGTTCTATGTACGGTCTGATTTAAACAAAGATGCGCTCTCGAAGTTTGAGCATTTATTGCAAGAATACTATAACTCCGGTAAACCATTGGATATGGGCGTGCCTACAGTAAAATACTGTGGTGAACAGCTGAATATGTCACCTTATTATTTAAGTGATATGCTAAAAAAAGAAACCGGCAATAATGCACAGCAGCATATTCAAAAGTTTGTGATAGAGCGTGCTAAAACACAACTGCTTAACTCAAATGAGCAGGTTGGGCATATTGCTTATGAGCTAGGCTTTGAATATCCGCAGCATTTCAGCAAGCTCTTCAAGTCAAAGACAGGCATGAGCCCAGTGGAGTACCGTAATCGGAGTTAGAGAAGGTCAGTATGCCACTTAAATAGCTTTAGTTCTTTTTCTTCTTTAAAAGCTCCAAGACTTTATGATCTTGAATATTGTTCAATGATCAATGAATATAGCCGGACCAAATGATATGAGAGACCGCCTTAATATCCATTTCAGGGCCAACATCGACTATAATCTCGTTGTCAACCTTTTCCTTGATGTAGAAATAAAGCGCATCAATGAGGGCTTGCTTAGTCTCAAAGTAATTAAACAACGTTCTATTTGAAACGCTCGCCTTTTTCGCGATTTTTGTCGTTGTCACGCCAACACCATCTTTAGCAAACAACGCAATCACAGCTTCTATGATTTGTGTTTTTTTATCGCTCATATTCATTTCCTTTCTAACTAGTCACTCTAACATCAAAACGCCATAATCTGACTAGTCAGTCAATATGTTTTTTCAAATAAAATTGTTCGTTATTGATTATAAACTTTTAAAGCCACCATAAATTTTGAATGATATAGGCTTGAGTTGAATAAAAAGGGGCAGAACTCTCGGCTCTGCCCTCAGGGGAGAGAGGTTTTTATTTTACAAAAGCTGCGTTTTTCTGCGCAGAAAATTTGTAATTCTACAAATCAATAGCGACACATTCGATTATGCTGCCTCTTTAAACTCGGCCTGATCGCTGGAATAACCGGCTTGAAATTCCGGCAAGGCCTTAACATCAGATATAAAACGCTTAACATTTTTACCAAGCGTAATTTTTATGTCGGGAAAATAATTGTTCCAACTTGAATAGATAGCCGCCATATAATCCACGTGGCTTGGCTCATTACGTAAAATGAACTTTTGGTCTGCGAGGCGTTTATCCAAGATCGCCCACGTTGCTGAAACTTTGCCAGCGAGGTGTTGCATGATCTCAGCTTTCACATCATCCGCCAGATTTTCATTCCAAGCTGTTGCAAAAATTTTGCTATAAGCAGGGTGCAGCGTTGCATAATCAAAATTCAGCCACTGGTAAAATTCTGCGCGATCTTCTATATCATCAGGCAATAAATCTTTGCCGTGTTTTTCCAAAAGGTAAAGCGCAATCGCTGCTCCTTCGGTAATGACTTGGCCGTCTTGTGTTTTAATGGCTGGTACTTGATTGGTTGGAACGATTTGTGTGTAATTAGGCACGTCATCGCGTTTGACGGATGTATATTCCACGCCGAGCTTTTCCATCAGCACCGCAATGCCTGTTGAGCATGATCCTGGGATTGTATAAAGTGTGTACATAGTTTTTCCTTTCAAGGGGGTAGTTAAATAAGCTGTATTAAGATGCTTGCTGAACATCATCATTCATGGTCGGATAATCGGCGTAGCCTTTCGCATCATTAGTGTAAAATGTACATTGATCCGGCTCTGCCAGCGGGGCATCTATTCTAAAACGTTCAACAAGGTCTGGATTAGCAATAAACGGTAAACCATAAGCCACAGCATCACCAACACCATCCGCAATAGCTTTATTGCCAGTATCCTTTGTATGACCACCGTTAATGATATAAGTACCATTATAAATTTTACGAATATCCGGTGTCATAAAGTCGAATGTTTCAAGCATATGACCACTATTTGGTTTAGGCTCAAGGATATGCAGGTAGGCCAAATCGTAATCGTTCAGTCGTTCGACCAAACGGCCAAATGTTTCGCGATGCGTACTGTCTTTTATACCCCAAACACTGTTTGTCGGAGAAATGCGAATACCAACCTTGCTCGAGCCAATCGCAGCGCAAGTTTGTTCAACGATCTCAAGACAAAAACGCAAACGGTTATCAATCGAACCGCCATATTCATCGTCACGCTTATTGGTGCCATCACGCGTAAATTGATCAATCAAGAAGCCATTCGCAGCGTGAATTTCCACGCCATCAAAGCCTGCGGCAATTGCTCGCTTCGCGCCTTCAACAAATTCTTTTTGTGTGGCTTTCAGTTCATCAATGCTCAAAGCATGTGGTTCTTCAAGCTTTTGCTTGCGACCTTTAGGGGTGCGCAATTCGGCTTCCAACAACACATTAGACGGTGCCAAAGGCTTTTCCCCATCAATAAAATCGCTCGGCACTATAGAACCCATATGCCAAATTTGAACAAAGATCTTGCCGCCTTCATCATGAACTGCTTTTGTCACTTTAGACCACGCCTCTTGCTGTTCATCATTCCAAATTCCGCACGAATCCAGCCAACCAATACCCATCGGCGAGACGGATGTTGCTTCGGCAATGATCAATCCGGCGCCCGCACGCTGCGCATAATAAGAGGCTTTCAGCTCCACATTCGGCACTGCACCCGGCAAGGATCGCGCCCGCGTTAACGGAGCCATAATAACCCTGTTCGGTAGCTCATAATCCCCAAGTTGCAGTGGTGAAAATAAATCAGTCATTTTTTCTCCTTTCAGTTAATTGTAAAAAACACGACATCTGCGGCTTCATCTCTCAAAGGAATGATCTCCTGATAAGCTTTAGAGTTGTAAAATTCATCAATCGCCTTTGCATTTGGAAACTTAGCGACGGCAATCGATTTTGAGTTAAGTTGGCCCGCCAGAATTTTCTCGACATCGCCCTGGGCAATCACCTCCGCCTTATGCAGCCGAAATAATGGTAAAGCTTTAGAAAGATATTCAGTCATTTTGCTTTCATTTTTGACACTCACCAAAGCCACAGCATATGCTTGCGCATCCTCCGCTCTGGAGTTTGGTACAATCCAAACAGCGACCATTGGCGGTAACACCAAGAAAAAAACAACCGCCAAAATGAGCCGAATATTCATTCTCATAACCTTAGGAAAATTTCTTAAACGGCTCATCCAGCGGCGTGTTCGCCAGATGGTTCGTGTAATTGCTCATGACTTTTTGCGCGAGACCCAAAACAATTTCCAATAATTGCTGATTGCCGTAACCTTCATCATAAAAAGACTGCTTCTGCTCATCAGAAATAACTCCACGATTTTTGGTCAACGCCAGTGTCGTTTCATGAAGTGCTTGCAGTTTTGGATTCAATAGCGCTTCACCAGCCTTAAGCTTCTCAGTAATTGTGGGATCGGCCCCCATCATATGGGCCACAGCCGTGTGCGCCGGCACACAATAATGGCACTTATGCTCAATATTGATGGTCTGCCAAACGACAGTCAGTTCATCCGCATCAAACGATGTTTTTTGGAACAATCCGTGAATTTTTTGATAAGCGTCCAGCAGTTGAGGCGACTCTGCCATTACAGCGTGTAGGTTAGGAATCATACTGAATGCTTCAATAGATTTTTCAAAAAGAGGCTTAGCCTCGTCCTTGGCGTTATCCATAGCGTATAGAGTGAAATCGTTAGACATTTTATGCCTCCTTTCTTTTTTGTGAATTTATTATTCTGCATTTATCGTCTCAGGCCGATGAGGATCAAGATCCGTCATCTCCATAGCTTCCAAAACACTAGCTTGAATAGGTGTGCTAGCTTCATTGAGCTTGCGCGTGCCGTAATCAACACCGCTTACAGTTCTGAGTGGACGTTGCCCATAAGGTGTTTCGATGAGTTTAATCATGTCATCGACCAAAACTTGAGGATTCGCGAGACCTTCGCCTTCTTCTTCGTAAAAAGATTCAAAGCCCTCAAGCACGCCATTAATGCGTTCGCCATGTTTGCCGTAGGACTTAACAACATCCTTATCAGCAGGTTTAGGTGAGTTGCTTATAAGGCTGGTGTTAAACGGACCGGGCTCCAAAATGACAGAATCCACACCAAAAGGCGCAAGCTCATATCGATACCCTTCAGCCAAAGCCTCCGCCGCAAACTTTGATGCGTTATAGGTGGTGAAAGCCGGAAAGATCAGTCGTCCAGCCAACGAGGTCACGGTCAGGATCAAGCCACTTTCTGCGGCGCGCATATGCGGCAAGGCAGCACGGAATAAGCGCATAGGCCCAAAGTAATTGGCCTCCATTTGCGTGTAATGCTGCACATCCGTATATCCTTCGGTAATCCCGACATTCATGACACCGGCATTGTTAATGGCCACATCAATATGGCCTTGCTCATCGATAATTTTAGCGACTACATTCTTGATCTGATCGTCACTGGACACATCCAGCTCAACGACATGAATATTGTTAGAGGCATTCTCTAACGCGTTTGCCGCCTTTTTATTCTTGCTCTCAACACCGCGCATAGACGCATAGACAATATGCCCTTTTTCAGCGAGCTGTTGCGCGGCCATAAAACCAAAGCCACTGCTAGTTCCTGTAATAAGAATGATTTTTTGTTCTGACATTTTAAAGTTCCTTTCATTTAAGAGATTTTTTGAATTTGTAAAAGTATTGCAGGCTCAGAAAGCCAGTCCTCATATTTTCTGAAGATATTCTTTGTATAGTCTTGTTCATGATGAAAATCGAAGGCCGCTCGGTCTTTCCACACTTCAAACAAGAAGAGCGTATTGGGTACTTCTGCGCTGTTATGAAGGTCAAACATAACACACCCTTTTTCCTTTAAAGCTTGCGGAATAATGTCCTGAACAGCTTGCTGCGCCGCTCAAAATATTCTGGCTTTACGTGCACAGTTCCAAAAACCCTAAAATAATCTTTAGGCATATCGTACTTCCTTTCAGTACATGTTATTTTTATACAGTATAGTATAAAAATATGGCTTGTCAAATTATTTATACATTCTTGTATAAAATTACATTTATGTTAAAATTAAGCGAAGTCAATACATGCGGAATTAAAAATGAGCGCAGAAAGCCAGGATAAAAAACCCAGAGGTCGCCCCAGTTCCTTCGACCGTCAAAAATTGCTTGATCAGGTTATGGAGTTGTTTTGGGATCGCGGCTATGCTAACTTATCTTTTAATGAAATCGGGCACGCGGTTGGCCTAACGCGCGCAAGCCTTTATAACGCCTTTGAAACAAAAGAAGCACTCTTTATAAAAGTGCTTGAACAGTATCTTGAAAACTCGCCCGCAGCCGCCCTTAAGAACATTAAAAAAGGTGACCCTGTGGGATCTGGACTATTCGCACTGTTTAAAAATTTGGCGAAGACATATGCAGCCGATCATAAAAATCGTGGCTGCATGGCAGTAAACTGTATGAATGAGCTTATGAGTGGCGATGAGGATTTAAACAAACATGTTTCAAAAATCTATGAAGGCCTAAAAAAGCGTTTAAAAATTCTTGTCCGGCAAGCAATCGATCAAAAAGAACTGCCAAACGATACAGACGTTGAAGTAACAGCCAACATGATTTTAGTGTTTATGAATGGTTTTAGCGTGTTTTCGAAATCTAAAACAAGCGAAGTTAAGTTAAAATCTATGGCAAGAAACTTTATGGATAAAATTGGATTTCATAGTAATACGTATGAAGAATAGAACAATAATTATCAAGGATATTTCATCAAGAATCGAATAAGTTTATAATGCATAGCAATATCTACGACAACTCATTGTTATGAAAACATTCAATTAAAAAACTGAAAAATATATCCGTTTCTTAGATTAAATCACAATAGGATAAAGGCGATACTCTGATACGCCGAGCTTGAACATCCACGATCTACACACTTACGCCGCTCAGAAGTGCTTAGTAATTGTATTTTTCGAGTTATATTTCGATTATGCAGGGTCTTTGTAAACAAACTCCAATTAGGTGTTTCGCCGTTATTGCTAGCAACAATATCAAGTGCTTTGTTTAAAAGAACACCCTCTTTTTTAGCGAGTGCTTTCGCGTCTTGTTTTATACGCTTTACACCACGGTCACTGGGTGATTTAAATAAATTTTTTATAGACATACTTATCATCTCCTAACGGTTCTTTTTGAGAGCAGCTGACTTACCATCCGCTAAACTGTACTTGTAGTGGTACGTTAAAACTGGTCAACAGATTAGAGGTGCAATACTCACTCAAAGGAGCCAGGTAAAGATATGCCAACACGTACCATTCAACGTCGATTTAACTGGTATCATCTTGTGCGGGATACGTTTGTGCTCAATGAAAAACTGGTTCGCTTGGATCGCGTTCATTTCTCCCAGTCTTATCCAAATTCCAACTCGACAGACTTAAACTTTACCACCCTCAATGCGCGTGCTGAGCGGCGTGCGATTGATGATTGGTTTGATGCATATTTTTTAAATGTCAGCCGCGTTGGGCGTTTTATCCGTGACTATGGCGATGCGAATAGCAACTTTATCGAGCGTAACAATATCAGTGGGATACGCTTTTTACTATGCAATAATCAGGGCCCCAATAAAGTCGATGCTAATGGTAATGTGCTCCAGGTAAATGCAGCTTGCCCGGAGAGTCGCTGGGGAGATAGAAATGGCAAAGGGATGAAAATGCGAATCGCTGACTTTAATGCCATTGCTTATTTGATCTGGGGAGTAGATCAGAGTGTGGTTGCTTTTAGCAGCTCGATGCGACAGAAGCTTCAAACAGCCTGGGCTTTATTGCGTCGGTAACGCTGAATACGACCATAAAACCTCAAGGAAGAGATGTTTTCAAGGGTGGGTAGCCGCTGTTATTTTTACCTGCCCTTGTTTTTTTATAAGTTTTACAAAAAATGTTGCAAAGGTTTAGGGAGAGTTTGGCATCAAGTTGCACTTTTGAAACAGTGTTTGCCAGGCTTGAGTGTGTTGGGCAATAGCATTATTAAATAACTGCCAGCGGCTATTGTTTGCGTTTAGGCTGAGTTCTTTTTGATGATAGTGATCGAAAGCGGTGGTGGTAGCTAAGGGCTTATTGCTCAGGGCCGTATCAATAGTGTTTAGCCATTGTTGTGACTCTCTGTGTGTTGATGATAAATAAGGCTGTATATGCGCTATATAATAGCGATAAAAAATAGTCTGTAAGATTTTTGTCTTAGGGTCTACTTGACCTTGAAAGCACACGTTTTTTTTCGTTGACCATTGCTCAATAGTATTGGCGCTATGCGATAAATAGTAAGTGAGTATATCCATCGACAGTAATAAAGAGCCTACATGCTGCTGGCTTTGCAGTAGGAAAAGTTGTTGCTCCAATGTTTTACTGTTAAGTGACAATGTGGCCTGACCGAGTTGCTGCTGTAGTGATAACAGCTGTTGTAAAGCTTGCAAGCCTGCGGCATATCTAAAATCATCATTGCTTGGCTTGATAGGGCCTGCTGAGAATGAGAATAATGCCTGGAATTCAGCGCTGGCAAATGTGGCGTTCCAATATCGCTTGGGCAGGCTTTCGGTTTTATCAGCGATTGCTGTGTCTAGTAGTGCTAATAACGTTGTTTCTACTGTGCTTTGTGGTTGCCCTCGGCAAGCTTGTGCTTTGAGTAAAAAATCATGTTCATAGATTAAGATTTGAGAATCTGCCATAACACGACCGAGGCCGCTATTGCGCTCGCCAACCAATGTTTGTAAATCGCACTCATGCAAGGCAAGAAAATCAAGTAGATTAATTTTGGTAGCGGGTATTGACAGGTATAAGTCGCGGTGGCGTGGGTAGGGTGTGAGTGAGATATGATAAGTGCCGGGCAGAGTATCTTGAGAGGCTGTGACCTGATTAATGCGGCGCAAGTAATCATCGAGTATACTTTCTATAGCATCTTGCTTAGCACAGCCATTAATCAGCAAAAGCCAGGGTATGCCGAGCATGATTAAAAAAAGTAAATGATGTATAGGCATAACTCACGACCTTGCGCTGATTGACTAAGCACCAAGTATTATTGCATGGGTCTAATGTGTAACGCCAGCAATGAATAATTCACTATAAAGTGTTTTAGCGTTATGCCGTCTGATATCTAATGCCGGGTATAGAGAAAGAATATGGGCCCTGTGCCATGATTATTGATAAGCCAGCCCAGCACAGTCCGTTGTAACACTCAATTAAGACGTGGCCCATAATCTTTCCTGCTGTGGTTTTATTATTAGAATTCGGTTATAAAATAAGTTTCGCCGATAAACAGTGCACTGCCTGTCTGAAAAATAACACCTCTGCCTCGAGCAAAGAAATGATTGATATCAGTATGAGGGGCAAGCGTACCATCTTCACTAACAAAGCTTGTGATGCAACGAATATTTAAAACATCTTGATAAACCCCACTGGTCAGAGCAAACATACCTGTTGCGGTAGAGGTGTCAAATGAATCGAGATGCTCAATGACCGTGCAGCGTGCATTTTGTGTGAGCATTAACTCATCGTTACCACTGGTGTTGGTCGCATCCATGTAGGTTGTACCAATGTCGACAAACCGTTGTGTGTCTCTTGAGATATCATCGAGATCATGTAAGATTTCCTCAATAACGCTAGACCCAATAATAAAGCTTTTATTTAATTGCTCGGCAAATGTAAAGGTGATTGTGTTGTCATTGATTCTTGCCACCTCTTCTGTGTCTTCTAAAATCATATTGCCCGTTTCTTGTGAAAATACTTTCAATGTGTAGCTGATAGAGCCACCCACCGTGTCAGTATTGTCATGAAACAAGTAATCGGCTAGATCAAACTGTCCTGTATTGACTGAGGTATTATCATCACTATCGTCATTGCCTGTATTATTGCCGTTATCGTCCATGCTGGTATCATCGCCACTGCCACTATTGTCAGCGTCATCATTTGCGCCCCCGCCACCACTGCTGCAAGCGGCCATACTTAATAATAACAATGCAAAAATAAATTGATTAACAGCCTTAAACACGATTGAAACCTCCAGGGTCATTGGTTAAATAATAGATATTGTTCGTATTTAGAGACGAGCCAAGCGGCGATTGGGTTACAATTATAGGGAAATATTTTTCTTATTTAAATCAATAGCTTAAAGGTTATGGGTGAAATAAATCAGAGGCAGGTAGCACTACTCGGTATTGCTTATTGGCTTATTATATAAGGTATGTTTTAATTTCAATCCCTTCACACAACCATAAAGCAGGCTTTTTAGCAGCTTAACTAAGCGTATTGTTATGGCAAATAAACAGCAGACCTCGATCGAAGAGCTTTATAAGAATTATAAAGACCCAGTCTATAACTATCTGTACCGTCTCTGCATGGATCCGCACTTGGCGCAGGATATTACCCAGTTAACCTTTCTTAAAGCTATCGGGGATCCGAATAGCGCTTCGCTGGAACACCCTAAAGCTTATTTGTATACGATTGCCCGTAATGCGCTGATGGATGAATGGAAGAAAAAGAAGCCAACCGCATTACCCGATACAGATATTGATATTGAAGATACCAGTCTAGCCGCGCAGCCACAAACATTGACTGAAGATGATGATATGCGGCAAAAACTGGAAGTCATTATAGGCTCAATGCCCAGCAAACAACGAGAATTAATGTTACTGCGTTACCGGGAAGATATGAGCCATCCAGAGATTGCTGAGGTTACCGGCTATAGTGTATCGGATGTTAAAGTCAGCTTGCATCGAGCACGCATTAAGTTTGAGCAAAATCTGACGCAGCAGATGTATGCGCGTATTGCGAAAACCCGCAAGAAGTGTGATGAGTTGGAGCGCATACTACAATCGTTTGGTGGCGGTGACTTGTCGCTAGAGCAATTGAAAGTAGTCGAAAAGCATATTGCTACTTGCCCTATTTGTCTTGAGGATGCTGAAACGCTGAAGCGACATCGACAACTGTTTGCGCTTATTCCACTGGTACTGGCACCTGCCATACTGGATGATTTATTTAAACCGGCTATGGCTGGCACATTATCAGCGTTTAGTCCTGCTCATGACAGTGCTGCTAATGCGCCTACTAATACGAATGCCGGTACGAATGTCAGCGAGCCAAGTCTGACAAGCGCTACGCAAATGCCAGCAGGTGCCGGTCTTGATGTTGGCGATAATATCAAGCGTGGCTTGTTCAGCCTATTAACCGGTAAAGCCGTCGCTGCTGCCGTGGTGGTGGCGGCGATCAGTGGCGGCGGTGGTTACTTAGCCGGTAAGCAAAGTAGTACTGGAGATGATAAACGTCTTACTAAAGCTGCTGTGAGCCAGCAGTATGTTGTTGCAGATAAAAGTGCTATTGAATTAACGGCACAGTTAGTCCCCGGTGTGGCTGCCACGAATAATATCAAATGGACAATCTATGATGCGCAAAACCGTGAGGTCGGCAGCAGTCGTAAGGCTCAAGAGACGATGACATTGGCGCCCGGTGATTATCGTGTCGTATTAACGGCTGATCAGGCCCGTGCAGAAACACCTGTGAATGTGCAAAAAGACAAAGTCGTTAAAGTTGCTTTGTCCTTACAGGCGGCTAATCTCAAACTTGGTGCCAGAGTGGCGGCCAATGCAGCACTACTCGATAAGCCAATAAGCTGGAATATATTAGCGCCTGAGCCCGATATCAATGGTGAATACAAACAGCTGAGCTTTAAGCAGCGAGCCGCCCCTATTTTCACTTTGCCAGCAGGCAAGTATCGCGTTGAAGCATCTTATGGTCGTCAGCCTAAAAAAGTGGCTGTACAGGAGGTGACCGTACAGGCAGGGCAAAATGTGATAGCACAGGATTTTAGCTTCGATGCAGGCTATTTGCAGCTGGGGGCTCATTTACCCGGTGAGACAGCTCTGCTGGATAAGCATATGCGCTGGTCAGTTT
The DNA here is from genome assembly GCA_965230615.1 of Gammaproteobacteria bacterium. Lineage (GTDB taxonomy): Bacteria > Pseudomonadota > Gammaproteobacteria > HTCC5015 > HTCC5015. The sequence continues at coordinate 1,677,133 of OZ246012.1, read as the reverse complement.
ATGCGATACACGCTGATGCAAGCGTTGGCGCTGAGGAAATTGCTTATAGCGAGCGTGCTCAGCCGCAATTTACCTTGCCAGCAGGCCGGTATAAGGTTATTGCACAACACGGTAAAAGTAATAGCTTTCGTGCGCAAGCCAGCCAGGAGGTTGACATTAATGCGGGCGAAACGATAGCGCTCAAAGATATTGAAATTAATGCGGCTTATCTGAAGTTGGCTGCACGCTTGCGCAAGGATATGCCAGTATTAGATGAAAAACTCTATTGGACCGTCTATGCGGCAGAGGCTGATGAGTTTGGCCAGTATAAAGAGATAGGTTCGACTGGCCTGGATCAACCTTTATTGATTTTGCCAGCGGGCCGTTATCGGGTGCGAGGGCAGTATGACCGCCATGCGGCAACCGTGCAAGACATTACCGTACAGGCAGGTGATCAAGCGACTGTTAGTGACTTTATTATTGATGCTGGGTATCTGGCCTTAGGTGCTCGACCGACAGTCAATGGCGCCTTGTTAGATAAAGATGTGTACTGGACTATCAAGCAGGCGGAGGCAAATGTTTATGGCAAGCATGAAGAAATTGCCTCTACGGGCTTGGATAAACCGATTATTATCCTGCCATCCGGGCGATATTTGGTGCAAGCACGCTATGGCGAAAACAGTATGGTTGAGCAGGAAGTGGCAGTGCAGGCTGGTGAGAAAACAACAGTGCAAAACTTTGTTATGAACGCGGGTTATTTATTCTTAGAGGCTACGTTGCCGGGCGCAGAGCAGCCTTTAACAAACGATGTTTATTGGTCTATCTCCGCAGGACAAGCTGATAAGTTTGGTCAATATAAATCGATTAAGCAAATTGGACTGGCAAAGCCCAAGCTAACGCTGCAGGCAGGGCAATATCGTATTGAAGCGCAATACAAGCAGCAACGTGTTGTGCAAAATGTCAGTGTCACTGCAGATCAGGTAACACGGCAGACCTTGCTGATTGAATAAAGCAACTTTTTATAGAGTGATTGACTATGGATATCAACACACAACTGATTATCACATTTGCCTTAGCGACGTTATTTGAAACCCTGATTCCGGGGCCAACACTGGCATTGGTGATAGAAACCCGCTTGAGTGCCGGTAAGAAAGCCGTCGGTGAAACCATTGCCGGTGTGACCGCAGCCAATATTATCTGGGTGTTTGTGGCTGTGTTTATTTTATATGCCGGACATTCCTGGTTTAGCGCGTGGGGTGGTCAATTGATTACCTATATTGGTACTGCCTATTTGATGTATTTAGCTGCCCGACGCATATTGTCATCGACGGTGCTTTGGGTTGCGCAATATGATGAAGCCTATGCACTGCTCAATAAGCCTAAGAATTTTTTTGTGACAGGCTTTATGGCGCATGCAGCTAATCCATTAACCGTGGCGTACTATATTACCACTTTTGGCCTGGCAACGGCTCAGCAGTCCGTCGAAACCAAGATTGCATTTGGTATGGTAGCTGTCTTGAGTGATTTGCTGGTATTTGGTTTGATTGGCTTTTTTAAGTTAGGGCCACTTGAGAGTTTTCTTAGAAAGCCTTTCTTTCGTTTATTTGCGGGCATGGCTTTGTTTTATTTAATTACCCATGTGTTTTCCAGTGGCAGCAATACTGATACCGGTTTGGCGATTACTTCTCTGATTGTAGTGCTTATGTTAGTAGGCTTTTTAGTTGCAGCATTATACGAAGCTTATCATCATGTCCATTTGCGTCAGAACAAAGATAACAAGGTGCTCTGGCGTATTGCCAAACTATGGAGCGTCTGGTTTTCAGTTTATGCCGTATTTGGCGCATTCTATGCCTTGGTGGGTGGGGTGAGTGGTTCGGCGTTAGATTTAGGTCATGATATTGAGATGCGTATAAGAGTTTGTGTCATTGTTGCAACCGTTATAGCATTGGCATTGTCTTTTTTCAAAGCTTATGGCGAGTTACAAGATGAGCAGTATCAGCCGTCGGCGAGTACAGCGGTATCTCCGAGCTGCCTGCAAGCTAAACTCTGGTTCTCGGGTATTATATCGTTGGCATTTTTATGCGGTGTTTTTCTGCTGATGACCGTTACAAACTTTCAGGTTCACTAGTGCTGTGAACATTATGCCAGGTCAGCAGACAAGCGCTGCTGACCTGGTTGTTAAAGCATTATCGAATTAAGCCGAATTAAGCGGCATGCTTTGGTTTATGCTCAACCGTATTGTTAATATTATTGATCGAAATACGTTTTGGCTTCATGGCCTCAGGTATTTCTCTTAACAAACTCACGGTCAATAGACCCTGGTTGAGTTCGGCGTTAACCACTTCAACATAATCGGCTAAGTTGAACTTGCGCTCAAACGCACGGGTAGCAATGCCTTGATAGAGAAAGTTTTTGCTTTGTTCATCGGCAGCTTTTTTGCCACGAATAGTTAAGACGCCATTCTCAACCTGGATATCAATTTCACTCTCGCTAAAGCCTGCCACAGCAAGTGTAATGCTGTATTCATTTTCGCTTTTTACTTCAACATTATAGGGTGGGTAGCCACCGGTAGCGCCGTGGTCAGCACCGCGCAAGGCAGTATCGAGTAGGTTGGTAAAGCGATCAAAGCCTATGCTGCTGCGGTACAGTGGTGTTAAATCAATCGTTGTCATTGGTTATATCCTCCATAAGAAGCAATATGTAAATAGTGATGCCAGACCCTAAAGTAGGCTTCTGGCCCTTGCTTATAGAGATAGGTATGATTGGGCTTTTTTCAAGGGGATTTTAGATAATATTCGCTTGGTTAGTGCTTGAAAAATAAAAGAAAATTATCCGGTCAAGATATGGGGGCAATGGCTTTTATTTCAAGTGCGGTGATAAAAAATAAGGCGTTTTTATAGTTTTATAAATAATTATGGGCTGGCATATCGATGAAGATATGCTGATTTTTATCAGTAAGTTTTAGCATCGTTAAAAAAGCATTCGATATTTAAAATGACAGTTAAGATTTATTCTCAATAAACTGGTTTTTATACGTAGGTAATTTATTGTTTGCTGTCTGATATATTTTAACAACGCAATATGTAAATAAAAATCTATTGAGTTTGTCTATCGAGTAAAAGCATCAGACGTGGTTTTGGCTTTACAGTATATTTACCTTGCTTTTTGATTTTAGGTATGAACTTTTCGCATTCGGTCCTATTTGTTTTCATACTAAATCAATGCTTGAACAGCGTTTTGATTTATCGTTATAACTACTCTCTTAGTGTGGGGTATTGCAGACTCATTTTTGTTGTCGTCGAACAATAGAAATAAGATCTGTATTTGTTAATTAAGTCTATGTATATCGCTGAGCACAGCGAGCATGCAAAGGAGTGGGGATAATATGATTAGGTTACGTATAACGCGTAGGCTTGCTTTTGCCTATGCGCTTTTCTTTTTATTTAATATGCTAATGATGCCAGTCTCTTATGGGCAAGGTTGTATTTCTTTTGAGAATACCCAAGCTTATTCAGGTAATAATACTGGGAGCTTTAGCTCAGATGGTTGTTCTCTGTCATTAACGGGTAATATTTGGCGTCAGACCAATGAGACATTTGATATAACCGCCAGCTCTACGATAAGTTTTGATTTTTCTGCCAATGGCACAGGGGAAATCCATGGTATCGGCTTCGATGAAAATACCGGTGCCAGCAGCAACCGCATATTCCGCCTGGCGGGTAGCCAGAACTGGGGTATCGCTGACTTTACCTATAATGGTGAGGGCGAAGTGGAAAATATCACAATTGCTGTAGGTGAGTATTACACGGGTACCGCCATGGGCTTAGTTGTATCGAATGATAAAGACAATGGCACAGCAGATAATACGACAACAGTCAGTAATGTTGTTCTAACGGATGGCTCATCGCCACCACCGCCACCGCCGCCACCGCCACCGCCACCGCCACCACCACCGCCACCACCGCCACCGCCACCGCCACCGCCACCGCCACCGCCACCGCCGCCACCGCCACCACCGCCACCGCCACCGCCACCGCCACCGCCACCACCACCGCCACCGCCACCGCCACCGCCACCGCCGCCACCGCCACCGCCACCGCCACCGCCACCACCACCACCGCCACCGCCACCGCCACCACCACCGCCACCACCGCCACCACCGCCACCGCCACCGCCACCGCCACCACCGCCGCCACCACCGCCACCACCGCCACCGCAGCAAATAGAAGCTGAGGCTGGCCAAATTTTAGGTAGCGCGTCGGTTTACAGTGATGGCCCGGCATCCGGTGGGCAGGGTGTTGCCTTTTTAGATACATTAAATGCGGGTGTCGCATTTAGTAATGTGCAAGCGTCAGATACATTGACCATGCGCTATGCTTCGCAGAACACAGGTGCTCTATCACTAACAGTGAATGGTAATGATGTGGGTGACATTAATTTCGCATCAAATGGCGCCTGGGTTGGTGCTTATCAGGAGGCATCTGCTACGATTACCATCCCTGAGGGCGCGACAGTTGCGATTGTTAATTTAGGCAGTGGCGATGTTGCGGCGAATATTGATTGGGTACGTTTTAGTGTGGCAGATAATCCACCGCCACCGCCACCGCCACCGCCACCGCCACCGCCACCGCCACCGCCACCGCCACCGCCACCACCGCCGCCACCACCACCGCCACCGCCACCACCGCCACCGCCACCGCCACCGCCACCACCGCCGCCACCACCGCCGCCACCACCACCACCGCCACCACCGCCACCACCAAGCGACCCTGTACAAATGGAAGCGGAAGATGGTCAGCCACTTGGCGGCGCATCGGTTTATGGTGATGGCTCTGCTTCAGGCGGGGAAGGTATTGCTTTCCTCGATAATGTGGGTAACGGTATTCGTTTTAGTAATGTGCCACTATCAGACACAATGATCGTGACATATGCTTCCATGAACACTGGGCAGATTTCTGTTTTCGTCAATGGTGTTGATACAAGCGATATTGAGTTTGAAACGACCAATGGCTGGGGAGTTAACTACTCTCAGATAGCATTGCCGATTGATATTCCCGCCGGTGCAACAGTTGATATTATTAACCAGCCTGGCGATCTGGCGATGAATATTGATGTTGTGACCTTTGGTTTTGATATTGATATACCACCTGGTCCTGTTATTCCTGAGCCGCCAACATCAGATCCATTTGCTTGTGATTACGATCCGGTACAAGATGATGGTGATGGTTTGGTGTTTGGTATGACCCGCAATGGTCTGATTTATCATGTCGACCGACCTAATACTAACTTCCTCAATATTGCTTTAGGTGCAGATGGAACGACCGTCGGTAAGCCGTTTATTGGGCCTTTCTTCTATACTGATACGCAGGGTGACACGTTCAAGCGATATGAAACTTTTGTCGAAAATGTCGATTTAAATAGAAGTTATGAGCTGACCTTCCAAACAGTAACGACAGGTGGTGTCAGCTGTACTGATACGATTTCAGTTAGGCCTGGTGAAGGTATTCCATTTGATCAGGCAGATTGTGCAGGTTTTCGCTTAGACACTGCTGAGCCAATACCCAAAGCCTCTGTGCAAATTGTGTATGATGCCAATAACCCAAGTGCTGTACGCTTAACTGGCGGTAGTGACTCTGATAAACCTGACCATGCTTTATACACAACAACTGGTACCTGTAATACTGAGGCTTGTTTAGACAACTGGCCAATGTTAACGGTCAGCAAACCTGAATATATTCGCGATGCTGCCGGACTTGACGGTGCGATTGGTGTGCAAGAACGTGTGGTTACCATTACGCAGGATTGTGGTACAACGCTTGACGTGACCTTCCAGCAAGTCACCTATAACGGGCAAGGGTTGTATTTCTATGCCGGAGACGATAGCCCAGAGAGTACAGCTGGGGCAGATATTCAGGGGTGGGATCTGGCGCAAGCGACTGTTGAACAACAATTGCCACTTATTCCGAACCCAATGAGCGGATTAGCAACACCGACTAATGGCGTGCAACCAGGTTCGCATGGTTATACCTTTGACCTGGACGGCAATAATATTGCCGTACACTTAGGTATCGGTATGCAAATGATGGTTAATCAGACGCAGTATCGGGATGGTATTGGTGATGTGATTGTTGCGCTAGGTGATAATGACTTCCAAATGTGGTGCTCGGTAAACCAGGTGCAATGGCATTTGGCCGACCTGGACCCAGTTGCTCTTGATCAGTTTCAAGGTACTGTGCCAGCCGTGTGCGGTGATAATTACTATTATTTCTTCCGTTTTGAGAAGCGTGGATCTCCCACCCGTGGTGAGCCACAGTATCGCTGGACATATTCTGGCTTGTTTACCACAGCCGGTGCCAGAATTAATCCTAAGACTCGCCCGAGTATCACTGACCAGGCGGCTAACTGGATGCGCTTCCGGCATCCACATGCCCATGATGGCGTGACAGAAGCGGTAACAGATGCGCGCAGTAATAACTCGCTGTTGGCTAACTTAGAGCGTTTTGAGATGTCAGTAACTGATAGTGGTTCTGGTGTTAACTTGAACCCTGGGGTGGGGCCATTGCGAATAGAAGCATTGGAGAATGGTGTTTTCCCAGACTTTGTGCCGGTATATAACTACAATGCACAAAGCTGTTGTGGTGAAGCCTTTGATTATGGCAATGCTATCAGCTTCGAGATCACTGCTGTGGTTGGTGCTATTTCGTCACAAACCTATAGCACGCATATCAATATGATTGCAGGTAAAGGTTTTGACTCACCTATCGGCGATCCGCGATTGACAATGGCCGGTAAGGCTGCGACCAATATGGTCTTTACATCATCTGCCCGTAGAGAGCAAGATGCCGTATTTACCCAGCATCTTACGACGTTAACCTCAAGAAATGATGTTGATAGCTTCTTGCAGGGCCACCATATTTTCCATGGTTTAAGGCGCTTGGACCCGAGTTCTAATAGGAAAGTGTTACGCTTCCTCACGGTAAATATTGGTAATGATATCTGTGGGCGTTGTCACTTCAGAGATGGTCGTGGTTCTGAAGTGATTGATACACCAGATGGCCCAAGAATCGCACCACCGACGTATGGTGTTGGTTTGCTGCAACATATTGCTGGCGCTGAAGCTAAGCTGACTTGGGACGGCGATGTGGCAACTGTTGAGCAACAAGTTGCTAATGCTTTGATTAATGATCATAACGTTGATCCCAATAGCTTACCGCCGGGTGATCTTGCGTTGTTAGAAGATTACACGCGCTTTATTACAGTGCCAAATCGTAAGCCAGGTGTATACGATGACCCTGATGTTGGCAAAGGGCATACGCTGTTTTATACGGTAGGCTGTGCGGATTGCCATCAGGAAAATCAACGTACCAGCAGTAGTGCGCCGAGCATGTTTCGCAATTTGGAGATTAGTCCATTTAGTGATATGAAAGTACATGATGTTGGTACGGGTGGTCAGTTCCGTACCGCGCCGCTATGGGGTTTAGGTCATAATCTGGACTTACTCGATCGCCATGGTCGTGTGCTAATGTTGATGCATGATGGGCGGGCGAGCAGTGTTGCTGAAGCCATTGCTGCGCATGCGGGTGAAGCACAAGCGAGTACTAGTAGTTTTAATGCATTAAGTGCAGATGATCAGGCGAGCCTGATTAAGTTTGTGCGTTCCTTGTAATAAGCAATAAGCAATAAGTAATCAGTAATAATATGTACAAAAAGGCTAAAGGCGCTATTCGCGTCTTTAGCCTTCTGTTTTATTTCATAAAAGAAAACCCAGGTGGAAATTGATGCAAACCATCAAAGTCATTTTTGCCAATGGACATGCCGTACTGGCGCAGTAAGGCATAAGTCATAGACCAATGGAAAAAGAAATTGGGCAGGGCATACAGTTGAATATAAGCATTGCTTGATAAAGTTTGTTTATTGGCAGCTTTTCCAGGCTGAATATCTAAAGAGCTTATTGCAGCGGCTATAAACTCTTCTTCTGTTAATGCCTGTAGTGATTTGAGTACGGTTTGCAAATTATCCTGCACAGCGGCCAGACTGGTTCTTTCATAATAGGGCGTTGGCATGGGCTTGCCCGCTAAAGGCAAGCAGCCTCTTATCGCAAAGTTCACCGCAACATTGATTTGTTGTGCTAAGGGCAGCATATCTTTTTGAAAATGTAGATCGAGTAATTCACGTTCATCAATAGCCTGCTCTGCTATAAACAAACTGACTTTATCCAACAACTTGTCGAGTTGCTGCAAATAATGAGTGAATACAGGCACTGTTAACTGATAATTATTCATCGCGACTCCTGATTGTTGACAAAGCTTTTAGATTTGTTGCGGTCTATTTAAACATATGTTGGCGGGCTGATTCGTCAAATTGATTAGGCTGACTATAAAATTGATTGATTTCCTTGGCTTTTTTAACGGCTGGTCGCTGACCGATACGCGCTAACCAGGCCTGAATGTTCGGGAAGTTGCTTAAGTCGATTTCTTGTAAGGCATAGCACTCCACCCAGGGGTAGCAGGCAATGTCAGCAATTGAGAAACTGCCTACAATATAATCTTGGCCTGCTAGCTGCTTTTCCAGCACAGTATACAGGCGATTGGTTTCTTTTATATAGCGAGCTTTGGCATAGGGAACCACCTCGGGCGCATAGAAGTTAAAATGGTGAGCTTGACCAGCCATAGGACCCAATCCACCCACTTGCCAGAATAGCCATTGCATGATTTGGCCGCGTTGTTTAGCAGGCATCAGGCGCTGGTAGCGCTCTGCTAGGTCCATCAATATCGCGCCTGATTCAAAGAGGTTGTAGTGCTGGCCATTGCTCACCTTGGCTTGGATGGCTGGGATTTTATTATTCGGTGATATCGCCAAAAACGCTTCAGTATGCTGCTCGCCTTTGAGGATATTAATGGGCTTTAGCTTGTAGTTTAGCCCCAGTTCTTCCATTAAAATCAATATCTTATCGCCATTTGGGGTGCACCAGTAGTAAAGGTCGTATTGTGTTGCTTGCTGTGTCATGTCGATTGCCTTTGAATATGTATTGTGAAGGTTGACAGTATTATTGATTAATTATCTGATATTGATAATTGCTTTTTTTATTGAATTATTATCAATAAATATTTAATAATAGAGTGACTAAGAAAATATCATATATATAGGTAAGCTGATGACCACGCGAGTGAAGCCAGTGAGCAGCGAGCCGTTACAAAGCCTGATTGAAATACGCCAGTTTATCCAGGTGGCGCAATCGCAAAGCTTTTCCAAGGCCGCGCAAGCACTTAATCAAACGACCGCTGCGGTGAGTGCGGGGATTAAGCGACTGGAAGCGTCGATGGGGGTGCGTTTATTTGAGCGCAGCACGCGTTCAGTCAGACTGACCGCAGAGGGTAAAATTTTTTTCCAGGGATGCAAGCGCGCTTTAGCTGAGCTCGATACAGCGGTTGAGCTAAGTTACGGGGCGACAGAGATACCGCAAGGGCAGGTGACGTTATCCGCACCAACAGACCTGGCCAAAACCTTACTCAATCAATACTTGAATGAATTTCAGCATGATTATCCTGATATTGCCTTATCCGTCAGGCTGGGTGATTCTTTGGCTGATTTAAAAAAGTCTGCAATTGATCTGGCAATTCGTTTTGGTGTACCAGCTGACTCCAGCTTAATCGCACGTCCTTTGATCAATCGTCGGCGGCTGGCCTGTGCTTCACCGGCTTATTTGGCACAGCATGGTACGCCGGAGCACCCTTATGAATTAGAGCAACACAGTTGTATTTGTTATTATGTAAAAGATCAGCTTGATCGGCAATGGCGCTTCTTTGATCAGCAGGAAACGCTTACCGTTAATGTGCAAGGCCGTTTTAGCACCGATGACAGTTCACTGGCCAGACAATGGGCTGTTGAAGGCAAGGGAATTGTGTATAAGTCTGAGCTTGATATGTTGGACGATATTGAAAATGGTCGATTGCTGCCTGTGCTTACCAAGTATCAAGGCCAGGAGTCACCCTTGTATATTGTTTATCCAAGCCGGGAGAACTTGCCAAAACGAACGCAGGTTTTAATGGAATACTTGCTTAAACAATTTCAACAACTCGATCATGAGCGCTAGTGTATTTTGTTATCTGTGCATATTATGTGCAATAAATAATTAAAATTATATTATGCCAAGCAAAGCCCAATACTTAATACAAATTAGACAGCAAATACAGCAGCTCAGTACAGCTGAGAAGGCTGTGGCCAGTCAGCGCTACTTCCCAGAAGATGTACAGTGTGCAGGCATCAATGCAGCAGATATAAAACAGATTGTTATCGATTTTCAAAATAACAACTCGGCACTCAATGCTGATGATATGTTGCTAATAACAGAATATCTTTTGAAAAAGGCCGAATATAATGAAGAAGTATTAATCGCTTTTGGCCTGATTAATAAATTTGTTAAACGGCATTATGATGATAGTTTGTTAACGCGCTTTGAGTATTGGCTAGAACATTATGCCAGTAATTGGTCGCATGTTGATGATTTGTGTATAAAGACGATCTACCAGTTCTTTTTGTCTCGGCCACACCTTATTGAACAAACCCAGCACTGGGCTTACTCGAAAGTCTCATGGTGTCGCCGGGCGAGTAATGTCGTGTGGGTGAAGTTTGTGCAGCGCAAAATAGGCCGCGAAGTCTATTGCCTGGATAAAAAGCTGATTTTCAATAATTGCCAATTGCTGATCAGCGATAAAGATGATTTTGTACAAAAAAGTGTTGGTTGGTTGTTGAAAGTCACTGCACAATATTATGAGGCTGAGGTTATTGAATTTATTCATTGTCATTATAAGCAGATGACCCGGCCGACACTGCGCTATGCCATTGAAAAAATGAGCCAGGAAAAACGTCAAGCATTATTGTCGTTGCTACGTTGAGCTTATTGAAAAGTCAGGCTGGCTAAAAGTTTTAACCTGCCTGACTCAGTGTGTTCTATAAAACGGCTACGATTCTTTTTAGAGCCATTTTATGTGTTGGTTTTGTCTCGTTTGTTATAATGTAAAGCAACCATTAAGCAAGCCAGACCCATGACAAGTTCGATCAGCGTTGCGGCAATAAGATTGTTGTTGGGAAGCCCGTCAAATATGATGCTCAATATTCTCGCTGAACCATAAGATAAATAAATTAATGCCGCGAGCATATTGGCGGTATAAAACAATGGCTTTACAAATGCACCGGCAATAATCAAAATGCCCGCGCTAATTAATAAACCGGCCGCTGCACGCAACTCATTTAATAAGTTGATGTCGTTGCTTAACTCAATACCACTGGATGCATAAAAGCTATGTGGTGTGAATGTGATTGGTAGCGCCACGCTTAATAATATAAGCCCGGCAATGACTAATAAAAACTTTAAAAGCATGGTTTTGTTGATTTGCATAATATTGTCCTCGCAAATAATAACTCTTATGGTATTAAGCCGTTTTGATAGTAGGGCTTGCATTCCAAACTCCGCTAGCGAAAGCTTTTTGTACATAGTCGCGAAAGTCAGTGGCGGGTCTGCCTAATGCCTGTTCAACACCGTTCATAGTGTTTGAGTTTCTACCGTCGAACACGACGGTAAATAACTCTCGCATTAACCATTGCATATCTTCATCAAGACCTTGTGCTTGTAGGTGATCGATAAACATCTCTACCGGAATTTCTTTATATTGAATATTCCGACCCGTGGCTTGAGCAATTTCCTGCATGCACTCAGCAAATGTCATGGCGCGTGGTCCTGTGACTTCAAACAGTTGATTATGTAATGACGGTTGGGTCAGTGCAGCCACAGCAACATCAGCGATATCATCGATATCAATAAAGGGCTCTGGTATATCGCCGCCGGGTAATGCCAGCTCGCCATGTAAAATGCTTGCCAACATAAAACCCTCACTGAAGTTTTGGGCAAACCAGCTGGCACGAATGATATTCCAGCGCAAGCCACTTTCTTGCACAATACGCTCAGCCCGTAAGGCACCGTCTTCACCTCGGCCAGATAGTAATACTAAATGCTGTAGGCCAGCGGCTTTAGCTGCTTGCACAAAATTACGCATTATTTGTTCGGCGGCAGGCACCGCCAGATCTGGCTGAAAGGTAATATAAGCGGCATGACAACCGGCCAATGCCGTTGGCCAGTGTTCTGCCTGATGCCAGTCGAAGCTAGGCTGGGTCGAGCGTGAAACGCCGCGACTGGTTAAGCCCAGCTGTGTCAGGCGCTGTTGTACGCGAGCACCTGTTTTGCCGTTTTTGCCAATTACCAAAATAGTTTTATCTTGCATTGTGCTTCCCTCTGTTTGGTTGTGGATTGTTGCAGCTTGGCTGTTTGCTTGTGCTGCCTGCTTGAGGGTAACAATACCGCCGCTTGGCTGGTTTTCTAATAGCAGAGTATCTATTTATCTTTGCAGATCATCTATATTGCTTGGATGAATGGCAAAGGCATGTCAAAATGGTTTTATGCCTGATTACAGCCGAGAATTCCCTGATTTTGCCGATCCGCTGGGTGAAACCCTGTATCGTCTACGCTTAGATGGTAGCCTCTATGCGCAGTCAGACCTGACCGCGCCCTGGGGCGTCAGTATGCCGGTGCTGCCGGGTAAGATGATGTTTCATATTATTACCCAGGGGCAGTGCTATCTGCAGGTGGCTGATAAAGAGCCACTATTATTGCGGCAGGGTAGCTTGGTATTGATACCGCATGGGCGAGGGCACCGCATCATGGATGTGCCGGGTTCTGACATTACCGACTTTTTTGACTTGCCGGTTAAACGCATCAGTGAGCGTTATGAGTCTTTGCGATTTGGTGGGGATGGTGCTGCTACCAAGCTCACCTGTTGCGTGATGAGTTTCGATCATGTCGCCGGGCAGCAACTTATTGCACAATTGCCCGAGGTACTGCATATTGATGCCTGGGAGAGTGATATTGATCGCTGGTTGCAGCATACCCTGGGTTTTATTGCGCGTGAGGCCAGTACGCAAAAACCCGGTGGTCAAACCATTATCACACATCTGGCTGATATTTTGGTGATTCAGGCCATTCGTAGTTGGATCGACAGTGCGCCTGAGGCAAATCAAGGTTGGTTAGCCGCATTGCGTGATAAACATATTGGTTCTGCACTGATGGCCATTCATCGTGCGCCAGAGAAAAACTGGACAGTGGACTTGTTAGCCAAAGAGGTCGGTTTATCCCGTTCTGGCTTTTCTGCCCGGTTTACTGAATTAGTTGGTCAGTCTGCTATGCGTTATTTAACGCAATGGCGTATGCAGCTGGCACGGGCTAAGCTGTTAGAAAATAAAATCAGTTTGGCCGAATTAGCTGAGCAGCTGGGTTATCAATCAGAGGCTGCTTTCGCTAGAGCCTTTAAGCGTATCATGGGAATACCGCCTGGTAATGTGAAAGTAGAATAAGCGTTGCTGATGAGTCACTGAGAAAAATTATTGATTAATGGAGATATATTGCGTATGTATTCGATACAAACAAAACTAAGATGGGCATTGCTATTATTCAGTAGCATTGTTATCAATGTCGGCGCTGAACCATTGGCACTTGATGCGGTTAATGTGCGCCATCCTGCTGCAGATATTATTACGGCTGGGCAGCCAGCGCAAAGTGATATTGCCAAGCTGAAGCAGGCAGGTGTCACCACGGTGATCAATATGAGAACAGCAGCTGAGTATCAGGGGTTTGATGAGAAAAAGGCCTTTGCTGCTGAGGGCATAAACTATGTGCATATTCCGGTTGCAGGCGCACAGGGCATGAGTCGTGAAAATGCACAAAAACTCGATCAGGCGCTAGCACAACGCAATAAAGGCAAAGCGTTTGTGTATTGTGCCAGTGGTAACCGTGTTGGTGGATTGTTTGCCTTGCGAGCCTATTATATCCTGGAGCAGAGTTCTGAAGAGGCAATGCGTATAGGTAAAGCTGCTGGCTTAACACGCCTTACGCCCGTTGTTGCAGCAAAGCTGACGGCAAAATAACGATATTGTCAGTGGCTTCGGGCTGCACTAATTGCTTGAAAAAATGCGTAAGCAAATACGTGCAGCAGCCGTTCTGTTGTCAACTTCTAATTTTCGAAATATCTGTTCTAGGTGCTTATTAATTGTTCGTGGACTTAATGATAATATTTCTGCGATTTCACGATTAGTTTTGCCTTTGGATAACCAGAACAAAACTTCAGCTTCTCGGCCTGTTAGCGATAGTTTTTCGGCAATCGTGCCAATAGCTTTATCGTCATCGAGTTCGATCAGGCGCAGTAAGTGTCGATCAGGGCTTTCCTCATAAATATAAGACACTTTAACTTTGTTATCAAAGCTGTTGAGAATCTGATCTTGCTTAAAGGATTCGTCAACAAGCCAGTGTTGTAATGTTTGGCTTATTTCCTGTTCTAGTTGACTATGGTCTAGTTTATCCTCAATAAACGACTGAGTTTGTGGAGTTGCCCAAAGAATTTGCCCCGCAATATTGGCCGAAAAAATATATTGGCCGGTAATATCCAAGGCGAATTGAGCGCTTTTGGTTAGTTGCGCATTAGTCACATGTACTTTAATGCGCGCTAATACTTCATCAGTGCGGAGTGGTTTGGTGACATAATCAACAGCACCTACTTTTAGTGCTTTTACAGTATGCTCAACATCTGTTAATCCTGTCATGAAAATAACGGGTGTGGCTGGTAGGATTTGTTTTAATAATTGACAGGTTTCGAAGCCATCAATATTGGGCATAATGGCATCAAGCAGAATAACATCAGGTTGTATTTTTTGAGCAATAGACAGCGCTTGTTTACTGTCTGTCGCTACCAGCACAGTAATGCCAGCTTGATGCAGGGCGGTATTCAGTATCCCCAAAGACTCGGGTGAGTCATCGATAATTAAAGCCGTAATATCAGAGTTTTCTAAAAAAACATCTAGCATAGTGATTAGATATCTTTATTTTTTAACATGTTAATCGCTTGAGCAAATGCGAAATTATTCGCAGTATCACGGAGCGCAGTGAGTATTGCCTGCTTACCATAATTGAGTTCAAGCTCATCGAGTGTTTGTAAAAAGCCAGTTAAGTGACCAATTTCCAGCAGTGCAATAAGTTCTTCTTTTTTCTGTGAGCTGATTTTGATCGTGTTATCCTGCTTTTCTTCTAATGCTTGATGCTGATGAATCCATTCTATATCCAATAGAGCACCAATACGGTTGACCAGCCTATCGATATGGACAGGTTTGGTAAGAAAGTTAACATCTTCAATCAGCGCTTTATTAGCGGGTGAGCCGTCAGGTTGCATAGCATAAGCGTTTGCGGAGATCATAATGACCGCTTGCAGGTAACCTTTGTCTCTGAGTGTTTGTAATAATTGCCAGCCATCTTGCCCTGGTAATGAAATATCGAGTAGAAACAGGTCAATACGGCAGCTATCAATAATCTCCAGGCATTCTTCAGCTGATGAGGCTTTTATTATATCAAAGCCTAAAGGGCGTAGTGCTTGCTGGATCAGTTGCTGGTGGTTGGTGTCATCATCTACCAGTACGATATACTTTGTGCTGCCATGATAGCCACTGATAGAGTAATAGGTGTTAAAACTATCACTATCAAATACGGGTTGATGGCTTTTTTCTTCAGAGAGCAATAGCTTTAGTGTAAAGCAAGAGCCAGCACCGATTTGACTATCAACTTCGATGGAGCCACCCATTGTTTCAGCTAATAAATGGCTAATGGTCAGACCAATACCTGATCCCGGTGTTTTAGAAGTGGCTGTGATGCGGTGAAAGGGCTCAAAAATATATTGCTGATTTTCGGCAGAGATGCCAGGGCCAGTATCAATCACTTTAAATGTGGTAACTTGAAATTTATAAGTAATAATAAACGAAACACTGCCTGAGTTGGTGAACTTCAGCGCATTGGATAAAAGGTTAGTGAGTATCTGACGCAGTTTTTGTGCATCCGTATATATATATTGCGGCAGGTTGTTGCCTCTGGTGTAATTAAATTCTATGTTCTTGGCTTTAGCCTGTTCACTAAATACTTGTTGTAGGTTGTCGAGAAAAGTAATCAGGTTAATATTGCTATTGTTGAGTTCCAGTTTGCCAGCTTCAATTTTGGAAATTTCTAACAAGCCTTCCACCAAAGACTCTAATTGTTCAGCGCTACGACGAATGGTTGCAATATTCTCAGTGTAGACCCCCAGTTTGTTTTTATCTTTTTCCAGTAGCTGCGCATAGCCTAGCACGACATTAAGTGGTGAACGTAGCTCATGACTCAGTGCGGTAACATAACGACTTTTCTTGGTGTTGGCATCATCCGCTATTGTCTTGGCAAGCTGTAACTGCTCTTCTGTTTTGCGGTGAGCAATAATCTCACCTTCGAGTAAGTGCGTTTGTTGCTGGGATTCTTTTAATACCATTTTGTGATTGTGTCGGCTGAGAACATATAACCAGGTTATCAGACCAATAATGATAGTCATTAATAAGAAGCTTTCAACATAGGAGGATATAATGACCTCAGTAAATGTGACAGAATCTGTTTCGCTAAAATAAATGGCTTTATAGATAACCAGCGCAAAAATAGATGCCATGGCAATATAAATGCTCAGGTTAATAAAAATAAAAGGCATTATTGGCTGTGGTATTTTGCTTTCTATCTTTGCCGGTATCAGTTTGCGGATTGGGTAGGCGAATTGGTATTGCAAGGTGCCTTGGCTGCGACACATATCATCACAGCGTGAGTCAAGTGCACAGCATAAAGAACAAATAGGTGCGCTGTATGCAGGGCAATAGCTCATGTCTTCACGATCAAAGTAGTTCTGGCAAAGTACGCATTGCTGCTGCTCGGCTACCGATTCAGAAGATGTTTCGGCCTGGACTGCCTCTGCTTGTATCAAATAATATTTGCCTTTGGTTATCCAGGCAATGAGTGGCGCTGTGATAAAAGGCAATAAAAAAGCAATAAAAGCTGACATGGCTTTGGCTAGCTCACCAAAAAAACCAAAACTGGAGAGGATACCGATCACCGATGCTAATAGCATTGAGCCAACCCCGACGGGGTTAATGTCATATAGCCCTGAGCGTTTAAACTCAATTCCTGCTGGGGCTAGTTTGAGTGGCTTGTTAATAATCAGGTCTGCGACGACTGAACCAAACCAGGCCAAGACTAAGGCTGAATAAGTGTGCAGAATTCTTTCCAGTGCGGCGTATAAGCCCACTTCCATTAACAGTAGTGCAATAGCAACATTGAAATAAACCCAGACAATCCGGCCAGGGTGATGGTGAGTGACTCTGGAAAAAAAGTTTGACCAAGCCAGTGATCCGGCATAAGCATTCGCAACATTAATTTTGACCTGTGAAATAATCACAAAGATAGCGGCGATAATGAGTGCAATATCGGGTGAATGCGTGAGGTAACCAAATGCTAAGGTATACATATGCGTAGGATCTATCACGTCAATATAGACCATGCCTTGCTTGAACAGTAAGAACGCTAAAAAAGAACCAATGAGCAGTTTCATGGCACCAAAAATAGACCACCCAGGGCCTGCCAGAATAACGGCTGCCCACCAGCGTTTGCGGGTTTGCTTGGTCGGTTCTGGCAAAAAGCGTAAAAAGTCGACTTGTTCGCCAATCTGCGCCATTAAAGCAAATAAGATGGCAGCAGATGCGCCAAATAATAAAATATCAAAACCTTGTGATGCTTGTTGGGTTTGTGCGGACTCGGATGTGGCGGCTATCCCTTGAAATTGCACCCACTCATGAAAAGTATCAATATTATATTGCACGACAAAAAATAGCGGTAAAAACTGCATGGCTAACCAAATCGGTTGGCTCCAGAGCTGAAAGCGGCCAATTAGGCTAATACCATGTGTCACCAGAGGAATGATAATAATCGCGCTAATCACATAGGCAATGTATAGCGGAATACCAAACAGAATCTCCAATGCGCGCGACATAATAACCGCTTCAAGCGCAAAAAAGATGAAAGTAAATGAGGCATATATTAGCGATGATATTGTAGAGCCAATATAGCCAAAGCCGGCACCGCGGGTGAGCAAATCAATGTCAATGCCGTATTTGGCCGCGTAGTAGCTCACAGGAATACCGCTGGTAAATAAAATCAGCATCACAACAACAATCGCCCAAAACGCATTGATAAAACCATAATTCATGGTGATGCTGCCGCCTAATGCTTCGAGCACCAAAAAAGATACTGTACCCAAGGCTGTATTAGCAATGCGCGCAATAGACCAGCGCCTGCTCTTTTTTGCTGTAAAGCGTAGTGCAAAATCTTCTAAGGTTTCATTAGCGACCCATTTATTGTATTGCCGCCGACTTTGAAAAACATCCAGCTTCTTGGACATGGTGTAAGTAGTTTCCGATTTTGTTGCTATGCCTTCATAACCAGTCTGAGACGGGTTGTCTATGGGGTAAATGACGTAGTGCTATAGCAAGTTTGTCGCATAGCCATTTTTCAGCATTAGGGACATTATTATGCAAACAGTATCCGTTTGCTATTTTTCATTAAAATAATAGAGGTTTTTACTATGTTGAGGTCTCAATATTTCTCAATTCTATCGGCGGTTGCGGTGTTAGCGACCTCAGTCACGAGTGCTCCGGTTCTGGCTGGCGCCAAAATCGAGTTTGGTGACGATAAATATATCACTGTTGGCGCTGGCCTGAGAACAGGTATCAGCAGTATTAGTCCAGATGTGGGGGAGGATGATCTGGATTTTTCGCTACAAAGTATGCGCTTATATCTGGGTGGACAAATACATGAGAATGTCAAATTAACATTCAATACCGAGCGTATTGATGGGGAAATAGATGTTTTAGATGCTATTGCTCAGTTTGAGTATAGTGATCAAGTTAATGTCTGGGTTGGTAAAATGCTTGCACCAACATCTCGCATCGAGATGAATGGCCCATACTACGGTCTGACATGGAACCAATATACACAGCCACTCTATGCTCAGGACCAGGATGCCCCAGGCGATGGCTTTGAAGGCAAAGCGGGTTCATTTGGTCGTGATGACGGTATCACTTTCTGGGGTTCTTCTGGCAAGTTTCAATATGCGATAGGTCTTTTTGACGGCTTTAACGGGGCGTCACCGGACAGCCCATTGATTGCTGGTCGTTTTGCCTACAATTTCCTCAATAAAGAATCAAACCCAGGCTACTACACCAGTAGTACTTACTTCGGTGGTTTAGGCGACATTTTCACTGTTGCGTTGACGTTCCAATCTCAATCTGACGGTGTTGGTGATGCAAGTGTCGGTGGCGACTTTAATGGGACTGGTGTGGACGTCTTATATGAAGGCGTGTTTGATAGTGGTAATGCCTTAACTGTTGAAGCAGAGTTTAAAACATTCGAGTCTGATTTTACGGGTGTTGGTACAGCACCACCGAGTGGTTGTGATCTGTCGCCAGCAACAGGCTTTTGCTTGTTTGATGGTGATTCCTTTTTCGCATCAGCTGGCTATTTTATCAAATCAGGTCCGGGCAAAGGTTATCAGCCTTATATCCGTTTTGTCAGTAATGAGCCAAGCGACTCATTAGATTCTGACTTAACAGAAATCGGTATCAATTTTGTAATGGATGGTCATAACGCCAGATTGAATCTGAATTACAGCTCTGGTGATGCCAATATCACCGGTTACCGTGGCGGTGATACTGATACGCTCTCATTCAATATCCAGCTTCAGCTGTAATTATAAGCAATTCTTTGCAGGAGAATACTAATGAATATATGTAAAACTTTTAAAACAATGGCTGCCACTTTAGTTCTGTTACTGCCTTTGGCGGCTTCAGCTGCCGATACAATCAAAGTGGGTGTATTGCACTCTTTGTCAGGCACAATGGCGATCAGTGAAACAACGCTTAAAGATACTGTTTTAATGATGGTTGAAGAGCAAAATAAAAAAGGTGGTTTGCTGGGTAAAAAATTAGAAGCGGTTGTTGTTGATCCCGCATCAAATTGGCCATTGTTTGCTGAAAAAACGCGTGAATTGATCAGTCAAGAAAAAGTAGATGTGATTTTTGGTTGCTGGACGTCTGTTTCCAGAAAATCTGTGCTACCGGTTATCGAAGAGTTGAACGGTTTGTTATTTTACCCTGTTCAATATGAAGGTGAAGAGTCATCAAAGAATGTGTTTTACACCGGTGCCGCGCCTAATCAGCAGGCAATTCCAGCAGTAGATTATTTGATGGAAGAGTTGGAAGTAAAACGCTGGGTGCTGGCGGGTACTGACTATGTTTACCCTCGCACAACCAACAAAATTCTAGAAGCTTACTTAAAAGCAAAAGGTGTTGCTGCCAAAGATATCATGATCAACTACACGCCGTTTGGTCATTCTGACTGGCAAAGTATCGTGTCCGATATTAAAAAGTTCGGTAACTCAGGTAAGAAAGCAGCCGTGGTTTCAACCATTAATGGTGACGCTAATGTACCGTTTTATAAAGAGCTAGGTAATCAGGGTATTTCAGCAGAAGATATTCCTGTCGTTGCTTTCTCGGTTGGTGAAGAAGAGTTATCAGGTATTGATACCAAACCATTAGTGGGTCACTTAGCTGCCTGGAATTACTTCCAAAGTGTCGAGTCTGATGAGAATACTGCATTTATCAAAAAATGGAAAAAATTCATCGGTGACAAAAAGCGTGTCACTAATGACCCGATGGAAGCAACCTATATCGGTTTTAATATGTGGGTGAAAGCGGTAGAGAAAGCAAAATCAACAGCGACTGATAAAGTAGAGCAGGCCATGATTGGTATTAGTACACCAAACCTGACAGGCGGCATAGCAGTGATGGGTAAAAATCATCACTTATCTAAGCCAGTACTGATAGGTGAAATTCAGGAAGATGGCCAATTCGAAGTGGTTTCGGATACGGACCTGGTGCCGGGTGATGCATGGTCTGACTTCTTACCTGGGTCAAAAGCGATTATTGCTGATTGGACTGCACCTATCAAATGCGGTAACTACAATACAAAAACAGCTAAGTGCTCAGGCCAGAATTACTAATTAACGTCGAAATAAGAGCCTTTAGGCTCGGTAGTAAGTCGATCCAGTCGTATCTAGCGACTGGATCGATGTTTTTTGATATGTCTGGTATTGCAATCTAATGAGTATTTTTGATGATTATCAAAAAAAATAAAATAGTTAGCGAGTGGTTGATCGCTGGCTTGCTAATATTAGCATCAATGAGTTTCGTGTCTGCCGCAGATGATGTGCATTCTAAGAGTGATGCGACTGACCCAAGTCAGGCAACAACAGTAACAACACTGGTGCAAGAGCTGGCACAGGCCAAGCTGAAAGATAAAGCTAAATACGTGGCTACACTGGAAGATTCGGCAGGCCAGGATATATTGACGCTGTTTGAAGCGTTGTTAGGCGGCAATTTATATTATCAAAAGTCAGATAAAAAAGTTGTTATCGTTGAGAAGCAAGATGATGGTCAGTATGCGATAAAAGATGCTATTAGCCTCCAGCCTTTAGGGGTAGTTAAAAAATCGAAAATTAAAAAAGTTAGAGTTAATAATTCTTTACGGTCAAAATTGCGTGTCAGTATTGCTCGCCTGAGCTTATTTAGTGATCAGGTACCGGTTCGCAGGTCTGCTGTTAAGCAGTTTGTTGAAAAGCCTTCGGATAGCATTGCCCCTTTGTTGCAAGAAATAAAGCAGACCGAAAAAGATAAACAAGTATTGTCATATATTAACATTGCGCTCGCAATGAATGTCTTTAGTCAAAGTGACTCAACCACAGAACAGCAAATTACGGCAATATCAGTATTAAGTAGTAGCCTTGAACCTGCAGTGCTTAATCGTCTTGAATCCATTGTTGATAATGAAGAATTTGACCAGGCTGTTCGCTTAGAAGCAGAGAATGCTGTGGCCAGAATTAAATCTTCAATAAGCTTTTATGATTTATTGGAAACTGTTTTCTTTGGTCTTAGCTTAGGTTCTGTACTGCTGCTTATTGCAGCTGGTCTGGCCATCACCTTTGGTGTGATGGGTGTTATTAATATGGCACACGGTGAAATGATTATGCTGGGTGCTTATGTGACTTATGTCATGCAGTTGTTGTTGCCGAATAATATTGGTCTGTCGATTATTCTATCCATTCCTTTGGCCTTTTTATTTTCAGGTTTAGTGGGCATTGGTATTGAACGGAGTGTTATTCAATTTCTTAAAGGACGGCCTTTAGAGACACTGCTAGCCACATTTGGTATTAGCTTGATTTTACAGCAAGCTGTCCGCACGGTATTTTCTCCACTCAACCGACAAGTGTCGACCCCTGACTGGATGAGCGGTTCCTGGGAAATCAATCCGGTATTTGCATTAACGTACAACCGCTTATATGTGCTGATATTTTCAATCTTAGTGTTTTTGGTGCTGTTATTTATTATAAAGCGAACGGCTTTAGGCTTATATGTGCGTGCGGTTTCACAAAACAGAAATATGGCTAAAGCCTTAGGTATTCGGAGTGAATGGGTTGATGCGATGACATTTGGCTTAGGGTCAGGAATAGCGGGTGTTGCTGGTGTTGCTTTGAGTCAATTAACTAATGTGGGCCCTAATATGGGACAGGCTTATATTATTGATTCATTTATGGTGGTTGTATTTGGTGGTGTGGGTAATTTATGGGGAACGTTGGTTGGCGCTTTTTCTTTAGGTGTAGTGAACAAATTCTTAGAGCCCGTGACTGGCGCAGTGCTGGCTAAAATTTTGGTGTTGGTGTTTATCATATTATTTATTCAAAAACGACCACGTGGCTTATTTCCTCAAAAAGGGCGGGCAGCAGAGTCATGAGAGAAAGTTACTTTGCATCACTGTTGGAATCGGAAAAAGCCAGTGCAGTATTTATTGCTGCACTGATGGCGGTGGCGATCTATGTCACTGTAGGTAATTTATTGATACCGGAAGGTTCCATATTTCATGTGGACACCTATACAGTTACTTTATTAGGTAAATACTTAAGCTTTGCCTTATTAGCGTTAGCTGTTGATGTGATTTGGGGATATTGCGGTATTTTGAGCCTTGGCCATGGTGCTTTTTTTGCCTTAGGTGGCTATGCCATGGGCATGTACTTAATGCGTCAGATTGGTGATCGAGGTGTTTATGGTGATCCTGTTTTACCTGACTTTATGGTTTTTCTAAATTGGTCTGAGCTGCCTTGGTTTTGGTATGGCTTTGATCAGTTCTGGTTTGCTATGTTGATGGTGCTGTTAATTCCAGGCTTATTAGCGTTTGTATTTGGCTGGCTAGCGTTTCGCTCAAGGGTGGCTGGTGTGTATTTGTCAATCATGACCCAAGCCTTGACCTATGCTTTGATGTTGGCTTTCTTCCGCAATGAGATGGGTTTTGGCGGTAATAATGGCCTGACTGACTTTAAGGATATATTAGGCTTTGATTTGCAGGCTGATAGCACACGTATTGGCTTGTTTTTAATGAGTACTCTCTTTTTAGTGCTCGCTTATATCATTAGTCGAATGATTATCGCATCAAAATTTGGCCGTGTGATAACGGCTGTTCGTGATTCAGAAGATCGTACCCGCTTTGTTGGATATAAAACGGAAACTTATAAAGTCACCCTTTTTGTGTATTCAGCTGTGCTGGCTGGCATAGCGGGTGCTTTATACGTACCGCAAGTTGGCATTATTAACCCTGGTGAGTTCTCACCCATTAATTCGATTGAAATTGTTGTGTGGGTTGCTGTTGGTGGGCGTGCCACACTTTATGGGGCTGTTTTGGGTGCTATTTTAGTGAATTATGCAAAAACGAAATTTACCGGTGTGTTTCCCGAAGCCTGGCTATTTGCTTTAGGTGGTTTATTTGTATTGGTCACAATATTTTTACCTAAAGGTATTGTCGGTTTATGGCAAAACACTCATAAGAAGAGGCGCGGTATATTATGAGTTATGTCGATCAAATAAGAGAGTTTGTGCGGCGAGACAAAGTCTTTGATTTTATGGTTGATAATGATTTGCCAGTTGTTAATGTTGATAAAGACATCGTGCTTTATATTGATGGTCTGACAGTTAGTTTTGATGGTTTTAAAGCATTAAATAAGTTAAATCTGTATATTAATGATGGTGAGTTGCGCTGTCTTATTGGTGCAAATGGCGCGGGTAAAACCACTTTAATGGATTGTATAACCGGTAAAACGCGTCCTGACAGTGGCACCGCTTATTTCGGTCAAACCATTAATCTATTGGATAAATCAGAAGCTGAGATCGCTGAATTAGGCATTGGTCGAAAGTTTCAAAAGCCCAGTGTGTTCGAAAATCACAGTGTTTATGAAAATTTAGAACTGGCTTTTAAAATGGATAAAGCGGTGATACCGACGCTGTTTTCACGCTTTAATAGTGAACAACGAGATCGTATTTTTCAAGTATTGGAGATCATTGGCTTAAAGGACTTATGGCCTAAGCCTGCAGGCACTCTTTCGCATGGGCAAAAGCAGTGGTTAGAAATAGGCATGTTACTCGCTTCTAATCCGCGAGTCTTACTTGTCGATGAGCCAGTCGCTGGCATGACACCTCAAGAAACGGAAAGAACAGCAGAGTTGTTAACCTCATTGGCTGGTGATCATACAGTGATTGTGGTTGAGCATGATATGGCTTTTGTCCGTAGTATTGCCCGGCAGGTAACCGTTCTGCATCAAGGTTCTGTATTGGCCGAGGGCTCAATGGACGAAGTGCAAAATGATAGTCGTGTTATTGAGGTCTATTTAGGCGAGTCAGACGATGCAACGCAGGTATCAGCTGGAGGCCTTACATCATGATTGAACTCAAGGGGATTAATCAGCTCTATGGCGGGACCCAGATTTTATGGGACTTAGATCTGAAAATTGAGGAAGGTAGCTGTACTTGTATTATGGGCCGTAATGGTGTTGGTAAAACCACATTATTAAAATGTTTAATGGGCCTGCTACCAGTCACGTCTGGTGAGATTATACTTAATCAGCAGAATATGACCCATAAAGCGGCCGAGCTCAGACCCCGAATAGGTGTGGCTTATGTACCGCAAGGGCGTGATGTTTTCCCGCAGTTAACAGTTGAAGAAAATTTACGCACAGGCTTAGCTGGTCGTCGCGATAGTAGTAAAGTTATTCCCGAGATGATTTTTGAGTTGTTTCCTGTGTTGTCCAGTATGCTGCATCGACGCGGCGGTGACTTGTCTGGTGGGCAGCAACAGCAGTTAGCGATTGGTCGTGCATTAGTTATTGATCCAAAAATATTGATTTTGGATGAGCCTAATGAAGGCATTCAACCCAATATTGTGCAACAGATCGGTGATGTTATTACGCGCTTAAATAAAGAACATGGCCTAACAGTGTTGTTAGTTGAGCAGAAGCTTAATTTTGCACGCCGTGTCGGCCAATACTTTCATTTAATGGAAAAAGGCCGGGTCGTCGCATCTGATGTGATGAGTGGTTTAAGTGATGAGCTTGTTAAACAGCATTTATCCGTTTGAAGAGTGATAGCTTATGGGACACAGTGTTAGCCAACACGTCATAGAAGCAGACTTTCTCAAGCAGCAGTGGCCTGCTTTTTTACGTTTGCAGCTTGCCGGGCATGCTAATAGCAGTGTGTCTAACTCATCAACCTCGAACAGATTGACCAGACTGACCAAAAGTGAACATCACGGGCCATTGTATGTACAAAAGCCTTTTTATCCAGAAGGTCAGGATTATGCCCATATTTATTTATTGCACCCGCCTGGCGGATTATGCTCTGGTGATGATTTACAAATATCAATCAACGCTGACAATAAAGCGGGTGTGTTAATTACATCACCAGGTGCCACACGCTTGTATAAAGCACGTTCGGCCGCTAATCATGAGCCTTTGGATAACTCAAGCAATGCCAAACCACAGCGTATTGTTAATCGCTTGCATATTGCCGGTAATAGCAGTATTGAATGGTTGCCGATGGAAACAATCGTCTATCCATCTGCAAATGCTGATTTGCAAACACATATCCAGATGGAACAGGGTAGCCAGTTTATCGCCTGGGAAATAGTCTGTCTCGGCCTGCCTGCCAGTGATAAACCTTTCAATGCAGGGCGCTTGCAACAGACCTTGCAAGTAAGCATTGATGGTCGGCTGGCACTACTTGATCGTTTGCAATTACAGCAGCCGCAACCGCTATCTGCAGCGAGTAGCGGCTTAAAAAATAATAGTGTTTTTGCTGTTATGTTGGCAGGACCGTTTGATCAATCACCTGATGATTTATTGCAACAATTGCAGGCTGGCAGGGTGTCTGATAATCAGCATAACTTGCTTGGCATAAGTTATGTGAATAACTTCATTGTTGCCCGCTTCCTGGGGCAAAGTGCTTTTGTAGCCAGAGATTGGTTTATATCGCTGTGGATGGATATTAGGCCATATTTAATACAACGTGAAGCTGTGCATCCGGCTATTTGGCGAACCTAATATAGCGTTAATATTCAATTGATACTCAATAATCTTAAAAATTGGAATTAAGCGATGGAACTATTACCAAGAGAGAAAGATAAGTTATTAGTGTTTACTGCGGCCTTACTGGCCGAAAGGCGTTTGCAGCGAGGACTTAAATTGAATTACCCAGAAGCGATTGCATTATTAACTTTAGCTATTACCGAAGGTGCACGAGACGGTAAAACGGTTGCTGAGTTAATGGGCTATGGTAAAACCATATTAAGTCGTGATCAGGTTTTAGAAGGTGTACCTGAGCTGATTGCAGAGGTTCAAGTAGAAGCAACGTTTCCTGATGGTACTAAGCTGGTGACAGTACACAACCCTATCGTTTAGGAGAAACACATGATACCTGGAGAGTTAAAAGTCGAAGCTGGTGAGCATACTTTAAATGCAGGACGCAAAACATTAACGATTACTGTTGCAAATACCGGTGATCGTCCAATACAAGTAGGCTCTCACTATCATTTTTATGAGACCAATCCTGCTTTGCAATTTGAACGTGAGCAGACTCGTGGTTATCGTTTAAATATCACCTCCGGTACGGCTGTACGCTTTGAGCCAGGTCAGCAACGGGACGTTGAGTTGGTTGAGTACGCTGGCGATAAAACGGTATATGGTTTTCGCGGTGCTGTAATGGGAAAAATAAAGTAAAGGTGATCTATGACAACAATTAACCGTCTTGCATATGCACAAATGTTTGGTCCTACCACGGGTGATCGTGTGCGCTTGGGTGATACTGAGTTGTGGATCGAAGTGGAAAAAGATTATACCGACTATGGTGATGAGGTAAAGTTTGGAGGTGGTAAAGTTATTCGTGACGGCATGGGGCAAAGTCAACGTACTGCAGCCGAAGTTGCTGATACGCTCATTACCAACGCCTTAATTCTTGATTACAGCGGCATTATCAAAGCAGATGTTGGTATTAAAGATGGTCGTATACAAGCGATAGGCAAAGCAGGTAATCCAGATGTGCAGGATAATGTTGATATTATTATCGGCCCAGGCACAGAAGTAATTGCTGGAGAAGGCCAGATACTGACAGCAGGTGGAATTGATGCGCATATTCACTTTATTTGCCCGCAACAAATTGAAGAGGCATTAATGTCTGGTGTGACCACTATGCTGGGTGGTGGCACTGGCCCGGCAACCGGTACCAATGCTACAACCTGTACTCCAGGTCCTTGGAATATTCATAAAATGCTGCAAGCAACACAAAGCATGCCGATGAACCTGGGTTTTTTAGGTAAGGGTAATGCCAGCCTACCGGCTGCTTTAGAAGAACAGTTACAGGCCGGTGCTTGTGGTTTAAAGTTGCATGAAGATTGGGGTACAACACCAGCGGCCATTGATAACTGTTTAACCGTTGCGGATAAGTATGACATACAGGTCGCTATTCATACCGATACTTTGAATGAATCAGGTTTTGTTGAAGATACGATTGCGGCTTTCAAAGGCCGTGCTATTCATACTTACCATACAGAAGGGGCAGGTGGTGGTCATGCGCCTGATATTATTAAAGCCTGTGCGCTACCGAATGTCTTACCATCATCGACTAACCCAACGCGGCCTTATACGATAAATACCGTGGATGAACACCTTGATATGTTAATGGTGTGTCATCACTTAGATGCGGCAATTCCCGAGGATGTTGCTTTTGCTGATTCACGCATCCGTAAAGAGACTATCGCTGCCGAAGATATTTTTCATGATATTGGTGCGTTTAGTATGATTGCATCAGATTCACAGGCGATGGGACGGGTCGGAGAAGTGATCACACGTACCTGGCAGACAGCACATAAGATGAAGGTACAGCGTGGCCCATTAGCACCCGATAGTGATCGCAATGATAATTTCCGTGCTAAACGCTATATTGCCAAGTACACCATAAATCCTGCGGTTACCCATGGCATTGATCATGAAGTCGGCTCAATTGAAGTCGGTAAGTTAGCGGATTTAGTACTCTGGAAACCGGCTTTTTTTGGTATTAAGCCCAGTATGATTATTAAAGGCGGTTTTATAGCGGCTGCCCCTATGGGTGACCCTAATGCCTCCATTCCGACACCGCAACCTGTGCATTATCGATATATGTTTGGCGCATTTGGCAGTGCACCGCAGCATACGGCCGTAACATTTGTCAGTCAGGCCGCACTCGATGCGGGTGCATTGAAAATGAATAGACGTTTTGTTGCCTGTCGTAATACGCGCAATATCACCAAAGCTGATATGCGCTTGAATGAGTTTATGCCACAAATAACGGTTGACCCGCAAACCTATGAGGTACGGGCTGATGGTGTGTTATTAACATGCGAACCAGCGAAACAATTACCACTAGCGCAGTTATATAGCTTATTTTAGAGATTGATCACGATGACTATAGATACTAAATCACTGGTAGTCGATATTACGCAACGCTCAAATCAGTTTGGCGTTGTGACCGATAATATTAAATTGGATTATTTGCAACGTGAAAAAGGACGTTTCAAAATAACCAGTGCTGCAGGCCATGAAGTGCGGCTCTTTCTTGAGCGTGGCAAGGTTCTGCAACCCAATGAAATATTAAAAAGTGCCTGCGGCCATGAATTAATGGTGGTTTATGCGGAGGAAGAGGTTATGACAGCGATGGCTGATAGCTGGAAAGTATTCAGTCAGGTTTGTTATCACATGGGGAACCGCCATGTTCGCTTACAGGTCGGTGAGCGATGGATACGTTTTAAGCCAGACCATGTTTTAAGAGAACTGGCCGAGCGTTTTGGCCTTACGGTTACCGAGCATAGCGCTGTTTTTACGCCAGAAGCAGGTGCTTATGCAGCCGGGCATAGTCATCATCATCACGATCATACACATGACCATAAACACTAAGTGACGATGCAGAATCAGGAAAACAATATCTTTATCAGTAAACAACTGCAGAGTTTGCGGTTAATGCAGCTCTCCAGTGCTTCATTACCGGTTGGGGGCTATAGTTTCTCGCAAGGTTTGGAATATGCTATTGATGCCCAATGGCTTAAAACGGTAAGTGATATAGAAGATTGGCTGATTAATGCCATGCTTGAAGGACAAGCGAAAACAGATATACCCATATTATTAAGGCAATACAAAGCAAGCCAAAAAAGCGATATGCCGACATTAGATTATTGGAATAATTATTTATTAGCCAGCCGTGAAAGCCGGGAATTGTATGAAGCTGATATAGCTATGGGTAAAGCATTATTTAAGCTGCTGCCAGCGCTAGACATGCTATTGCCAGCAGAGAACCCAGCTGCAAGTCAGGTTTGTGATCATTGCAGTTTTGTAACGGCTTTCGCCTGGGCTGCAGCTCATTGGCAAATTGGTGAATATGAAAGCTGTAAGGGTTTTCTCTGGTCTTGGCTGGAAAACCAGGTGATGGCGACCAGCAAGCTGTTACCGCTGGGCCAAACAGCCACTCAGCGTTTGTTATTACGACTGTCAAACCAGATACCTGTTGCAATCAATGTGGCTACCAATATAAATGATGAGAGTATCGGTAATAGCTTGCCAGCGTTAGCGATTGCCAGTGCTCGACATGAAACTCAATACTCAAGACTATTTCGTTCTTAATAAAGGTGACCAATATGAAGCAGACATTACGCGTTGGTGTTGGTGGGCCGGTTGGCTCAGGTAAAACAGCATTGCTAAGAAATCTATGCCTGAAAATGCGCGATCATTTTAATATTGCCGTGGTGACTAATGATATCTATACCCGTGAAGATGCAGAGTTTTTAACTCGGCATGAAGCACTCTCACAAGATAGAATTATTGGTGTCGAGACCGGCGGTTGCCCTCATACAGCCATTAGAGAGGATGCCTCAATGAATCTGGCTGCTATTGATACGTTATGTGAACGCCATGCAGAACTTGATTTAGTGTTGGTTGAAAGTGGTGGCGATAACCTTAGTGCCACTTTCAGTCCTGAACTATCTGATCTCACGCTGTATGTGATTGATGTATCAGCGGGTGATAAAATTCCCCGCAAAGGTGGTCCAGGTATTACGAAATCTGATTTATTAATTATTAATAAAACTGACTTGGCGCCCATGGTCGGTGCTTCATTGGATGTTATGCGGGATGATACCTTACGTATGCGAGGTGACAGGCCTTTTGTATTCAGCAATTTAAAGCAGGGTGAAGGTTTGCAGACAATCATCGATTTCATTATCCAGGAAGGTATGCTTGACCCAAGGCAAGTGGCTTAATGTTGATATTGTTGCAAAAGGTAAAACACATGAAACAACAAAGTATCTTATTATTTTTAACCATTTTAATACCCAATTACGTTCTGGCACATGGTGCGCATGCTGAAGTGTTGAATTACAGCAGATGGCATGCACTATTTCATAGCTTGCCACTATTAATAGCATCTTTGTTTGTCTTGCTATTGCTTGGGCGATATATCTTTAGTAGGAGTAAATGATCAGCATTTATTCATATATAAAGGTTACATAATGGGGCAGAATCCACATCTGCCCCAGTTTATCGATTAATGCTGAAAGTACAGACACTGTATCAAAGATATGATTATATTTTTAATCATACGCGATGATTTGATAAAAAGGCTGATTAGTTGTAAGCCATAAAGCTATATGGTCATTTATAGTAAAAAATACCCGAACATAAAGTGTTATTGATGTGCAGACGTTTGCCTTTACGCATTACGGGTCTTGTAGGATGCTGTACTTTCACCATGCAGCTTATAATATTGATTTAATCTAGCAAATAAATTATAAGCGCTGGCAAATAAATTATAAGCGTTAAAAAACGTATATCCCCTATATCCTTTGACTAGTAATAACCATTATTTATCCTGATAAAGCCGTTTTTTGTCATTTTTAATTGTTCTTAATGCCAAGAGCTGTTAGCTTAGCCCCCTGTTATGACAGGCTGTAAATAACAAAAATAATAAGGTCGTTGTTTTGTGGTTTTAGCATCATCTGTTTGCAGAGGGGGGCTACTGAGTAGCTATGCATAGGTTTTTATCGTTTTCTCAATGTACACTGGCGTTGTTAAGTGTGCTTACAGTTTGTGCCAGTCAATCAGTTGTTGCCAAATCCAACATAACACAAGTGCGGGATGGGGCATGGGGACAGCTCGAAATCAATTATATTCAGATCGAGCCACCTTTGGAATATTCTCCTGAGCTGCGGAAGTACAATATCGCGACTAAATGGTTTTTTTCAGCCTGGGACAAAGCCAAGCTGAAAGAGTTTTTAGCAGGTTCACCACTTAAAGCTGAGTATAAAGACCAGCTTATTCAAAGTATTCAGGTTGATACACAATATGGCGGTGTAAAGCTAGAGCCTAAAGAAGAGCTCATTATTAATATGTCGCCTGAATCGCGGCGTTATATCTATAATAAATTAGCCACCTTTCCCATTAACCGTGCGCATGATAATGCTCGCCGTTATTCATCAAAGGTTATTAACGACTGGATGAGTGGTGTGGAGCTATCGATGCAAACCTTTGGTTTGCTGGAGAAGCTGATATATCAAAATGGTGATTTAATGTTCTTTGCTGACACAGATACATTATTTAATCATATTGCAAAGTCAGAGGAGCGTAGTCAGGTCTTTCAAGCCTTGTCGAGAGAAAAAACAATGTTAATTTCTTTGCGGCTGAATGATAAGACCGATATTCATCAATTAGCCCAATATTGGGGACAAGGCGGCCGCGCTAAAAATGTCTATCCCCTACTCAAGAGTCTGCAGAATCAGCCAGCGGGTAAGGATAAAGTGATTGATATAGTGCACTTTTTACCACCCTTTGTGAAAAATCATATTTATCAATACCCAGACTTTAATTTGCAGCCTAAAGATAAAAAAATTGAGCGCGACTGTCATTGGACATCCTTAAATTTTTTCAATCAACAAGCCAATGATCAATATGGTCGCGGTACTGATTTAATGCAATGGATAACGCGTGATTATGTGCGCATTAATCCATTTGCAAGTAAGCAACTGGGAGATTTAATCCTGTTTGCGGATGGTGAAGATGTGTTGCATTCCGCGACGTATATTGCAGATGATATTATCTTTACTAAAAATGGTGCCAACCTGTCTAGCCCATGGATGTTTATGCATTTGAAAGATATGCTCGAATACTACCCGCGTAGCAAACCACTGACTTTGCATTATTTACGGAAAAAGCAAAACTTGCCTGTTAATAATAGCTAGGCCTAGCCTCAAGTAAGTCTAACCCGAAGTAAGTCTAACAAAGTAAAAGCCAGTAAAAACACAGTAAAAAAGATGAAGTAGTGGCTTGTTACTGGCAAGCCTAAGATTTCTTCAATCTTATCTGATATGTGGGTGCGACAATTTGTCACTTTAAAAATATGCACCTTGCCCTAAAATCGCGCAAAATCTTACTCATAAAGTTTAATAAGGGCAGCGCATGTTTTTTTTATTACGACTTAGGCTATTTTTATCTTTTTTACTCATAAGTCTTGCCTCTACTCTTGTCTTTACTCAAGGCCATGCAGCAGGCCTTGGCCAGCAGGGTGTAGACGAAGAAATTCTTGTTGTTGCACAAGCAAATGATGCCTTGACCGCGGTTAGCCCTCAGCAGGCAAGAGAGGTTTTAGAGCAGGTGCCGGGTGCTATTGGCTTTGTAACGGCAGATGATTTCCTCGACAATTTCACACAAAGCCTCGGTGATACACTGGTTTTTACACCAGGCGTATACGCTGACACATCTGCACAGCGTGAAAACCGAATTTCGGTACGCGGCTCAGGCTTGAATGCAACCTTTGAGCGGCGTGGGCTAACGGTATTGCGCGATGGTGTGCCGATTTCGCGTGCCAGTGGCATTACTGAGTTTCAGGAAATAGATCCCTTATCGATTCAGTATATTGAAGTTTTTAAGGGCGCGAATGGTCTGCGTTATGGCGCAGCGTCTTTAGGGGGAGCGATTAATATTGTGACACCAACAGGCGTAACGCAAGATGCTGGTAGTACATTAAGATTTGAAAGTGGTTCATTTGGTACTTCACGATTCAGTGTGAACACATCAGGTAAATCCGATAAGCTGGATTATTACGCTGCCATCACTAAATTGGATTCTGATGGCTTCCGTGATCATAGTGAAGTGGACAGCATATACAGCTTTGGCAATATCGGTATTGCTGCCAGTGATAATATCGAAACACGCTTCTACTTAACCGCACTGCAGGATGATTTTGAGTTGGCAGGTAGCCTGACGCTAGAAGATGCGCTGAATAACCCATCGATGGCGGGTGCTAGCAATGCGCCTTTTGACCAAGATCGCAATCTGGATGTCTTCCGCTTTTCTAATCGCACGGTGTTTATGCTTGAACAAGTAAAGCTAGAAACAGGTGTTTGGGTTGCAACCCGTGAATTAGATCACGCTATTACGCCATTTGTGGGAATTATTGATCAAAGTGAAACAGAGGTGGGTGTTTCATTACATATGAGTAGTGTTAATGAGGCTGATACTTCATCTATTGCCTGGATAGCAGGTTTTAGCTTTTCTCAAAGCGACAATGAAGCTAAAGTTTTTGAGAACCTTTTCGGTCAAAACGGTGCTTTAACCAGCGAAGATGATCAGGATGCTGAAAATCTGACGGTTTATGCACAGCTGGACTTACCGTTAAAAGATGACTTAACGCTGGTTGCTGGCTTGCAATACAGCGATAGTCTGCGAGAGAACCAACATGTGTTTGGACTTCCACGCTTTCCAGGTGCACCTGTTGAAGATGACTCAGGTTCAATCGACTTTGATAATGTGAATGGCCGTATAGGTTTGTTATGGGAGCCAAGCGAGCATACTCAACATTTTATCAATATTAGTCAGGGCTATGAGCCGCCAGGGATAACAGATATCACATCAGGTGGGGCTTTACCATTTACACCTTTGGAAGCACAAGAGTCAATAACATTTGAAGTCGGTACTCGTGGACAGCAGGGTAATCTTGCTTGGGATATGGCTTTTTACCGCAGCCATCTGGAAAATGAGTTTATTGATGTCGCTGCACCTGGTTTTGGGGCAGGGACAGTAACCAATACAGACAATGCTGTTGGTGACACAATACACCAAGGTTTGGAGTTAGGCCTGGATGTCAGGTTTCTCGATGATGATACAGACCAACGTTGGCAATTGGTTTGGCGTAATATTCTGACTTACAACGACTTTACTTTCGATAATGATCCTATCTATGGCAGTAATACCTTAGCGGGTGTTCCTGAACTTATCTATGTGACAGAGTTGCGTCTGGACTATGCTGAGAGTTGGTATGTCGGTTTTAATATCCGTTATATAGAAGATGGTGCTTTTGTTGATTATGCGAATACTGCACAGGCACCGGGTTATGAACTATTTGGCCTAACAGCTGGTTGGCAGTTGTCGCCTGCACTGCGTTTATTTGCTTCGGTTGAAAATATACTGGATGAGGAGTTTATCTCTAATGTATCAACAGTGGCTAATCTGGCAACCGCAAGTGGCCAAGCTGTTTTTACCCCGGGTGAAGGGCGCGCAGGATATTTGGGAATTACCTATCAGTTTTAAAGGATACTGGTTTTTCAGTGAGGCCACCCCGAGACGAAAGAGCGCTCTAGTGTTGCTTGTTAGCTGGAGCGCTTTTTTTATCATAACGTTGTTTTAACCGATCAATATTAACAAGAAATTCTTCCAGTACCAGGCCTTTACCATACCAATTATCGGCCAGTAGTTTGCGGATGTTTCCTGTACTTGACCAAAACTCTTTGGGAAATGGAACCGTCTCGTACATAATATCGAAATCAATATACTTAAGATAAATAAGTGCGCCCACTCTTTCCCAGTAACTGCTGACAATACGATAGTCTTTGAGCTTTTCTGAATGATAAATAGTTTGTCCTGATTGGCCAACTTTAATTAGTTGGCTAATTTCTTGCTCAAGCTGAGATAAATCCTGAGTGATCAGTGAAGTACGGGAAGCTTGTGTATCATTATAATGATCAATAAAGCGGTCAATATGGTCGATTGATTGAATCTTAAGTGTGTCCAGGCTTTCATGGGCATGTTCACTCAAGCTAATTAAGTGCGTCAGACCAACAATAATGCCAATCACTAAGCTGAGGGTGTTTACGATGGGTAAGATAAGATCCTTTATTGTGGTGCTGGTAGCTGCTTTATCCATAGTGCCGTCGTCTTTGTTTACATTAAACCAGGTTGTTTACAACATCTCTTTATAAGAGCTAAAAGGTAGCAAGTTTATTGTTCAATTCAAAGGGTAGTTATGCAGCATATCCTGAATAAGATCTAATTGATAATCAACGGCCACGTTTTGCTCAGCTTCAAGTAGCTTACCGCGGGCTGCTAACTTTTCCAGTGCGGCAAGTGTAATATTACCAATGCCCAAGAAGAAGCGACAATCGTCCGGTTCAGTGAGTATGTCGTTAAATACAGCTTGAAAGCCAGATGACTCGAAGCCACGATTTAGCGCTTCCTGATAAAAACTGGCGAGCTCTTCATTAGGGTATTGTCGCGCGTATAAGTAATCAAACATGCCGATGTATTGCAAAGAGTCGGTGATATCGTGAAAGCACTCTACCATTGCTGAAAAAAAGCCAATGGCGATATGTTTACCTCGAAATGTGGGGGGCGTGTTGAGCCAGTCTTTTTTAGTAATAATAGTGGCATACATTTTTCCCATCATGCGCCCGGCAACTTCCATTGCCAATGGATGGATATCAGGAAAGTAGCGATAAAATGTTACTCGGCTGATTTCTGTGGCTTTGACGATATCCTTGATATTCACTTTTTCCAGGCCGTGCTCAATGAAAAGTCGCTCTGCAGTATCGAGAATCAATAGGCGACGTGCTTCTTTGGCAGAACTCAGTTCTCGTCGGTGTCGGTCAATAGCTGGCATAAGGTTATTATCATTCTCTATATATAAAGTATAAGTGCCGCATTTTATGCGTGTTTAAGTCATTTGTCTGCTTTTCTATTTTACCAAAATGAATCACTATGTTACACTGATTAACATAGTGATTCATTTCTGTGTTGCTCAGCTGTTTATACCACTAGAGCAGCCATATTTTTAGTATAGAAGGGCTTGAGTATGATGCAAGTATTTGAAAAGCAAAGATTTTTATACTTTATAAGTATATTGCTGTTATTGCCGACATGGCCAGCAGCGCGTGAGCTGCCTGATGATAAGCAGCTCAATTTTATCGTTGACCGTGTGATGCAGGAAGGCACCCCTGATTTTGTTAATGGCAAGACAGCTTATGCCGTGAATAGAGGGGTCAAAATCTGGTATGAACATAAGCGAGCTAAAAGGCTTAAGCAGGGCACTATTTTATTAATCATGGGGGGCTCAGCTTCGGCGATGACATGGCCACCGTATTTATATGAGCCCTTATTAGCAGCAGGTTATGATGTGATTCGCTTTGATCACCGAGGCTTGGGGCTATCGGACTGGCTTGAGCACTGGCAAGCGTCAACAGCCTATAGTGCTGATGATATGCTGACTGACATGCTGGCGATATTACAGCACCTCGATGTTACTCAGGTGCATGTCATTGGTTTTTCTTTAGGCGGCATGCTAGGGCAGCTGCTGGCCATTAAGCATTCGGAAAAAGTGTTGAGCTTAACCTCGATTAGCTCTTCGGCTTACTTAATGGAGCCGGCATTACCGGCACTCCCGGCGATACCTGGCTATTTTGATGAGTTTGTGAAGGCGGTTACTCATTATAAAACGGACAGTAATAGCGTGGCGCGGCGTATTAAAGAGCAAGTCGGCATCTTTAATGTATTGCGCGGTTCTGATGACTACCACACTGAAAATAGCTGGGTTGCACAGATGGCTTGGTATGAGATCGTGAAAAGAAAGGGGTTTAACCCGAATGTGGATCAGCAGCATACCCATGTTGCGACGAATATGCCTGCTCGATATGCCGGTTTAAAGCGGTTAACGATAGCTGTCTTGATTATTCATGGTATCAATGATCCCTTGATCTCAATAGAGCATGCCAAAAAAATGGCCAGTTTAATACCGCATGCTAAGACACTGTATTTATATGGTATGGGGCATGACTTGCCCTTAATAGCCAGTCATAAAATAACCGATGGTATCGTTGACTTTTTATATGAGCAACAATACAACCGTAAACGGTATGCGCCGAATAAAAATGCGGCAGAACGCTTAAACGATTTTGCTACGGATATATAGCTGATACAGAATAAGTTTAATAGCGACGCGTTATTTGACTTTAATATTATCGACACTTTAGCTCGTTAGGCTCTACTGTGCTATTGACCAATAGCTTATGTTGAGTGACAAACAAGCCGCTCGAATATATTGAGAACTAAACGATAATAGCAAGGAAAATAACGTGTCGTATACCCTGATTAAAGGCGATTTTCATATCCATTATCCGGCAACACCACGACAAGGGCCCGAGCCTGATGGCGATACACTGAAATTTCAGCCAGATAACCGACAACTCGTGAACGCCTTGCCAAGATCTAACAGGCCGGCTAGATTTACTCGCAATGGCATGACCTCCATTCGTTTTGAAGGTATCGATGCACTAGAAACGCACTTTGCTGTTGCAGGTGAACAATTTCACCAGCACGAACAGCTGGCCTTAGCAGCACGTGATCAATTATTGGCCTTTGCCGGTTTTGGTGCTGTTGAATACTTTGCTGATAAGCCCTTTAAAGTGAAGTCGGTGGAGCATCATCCACGGCGTGGCTATATTTTATCAAATGGCTTAGACACCTTTGGTCGTACGGTTGCTTTTGCATTTATTGGTGATCACCCAAGCTCTGATGGCACCAGTATATTTGTGACACCGGACATGTTAGACAGTAGTCTTAATGCCATGATGCTCGATGCGGGGCAGGCTTATGGCGCTTTTTATTTATCATTACCCGCGGATTTGCGTGATAGCCTATTGGATAAAGTCACAGCTGCAAGAAATGCTGAGCGTGGCTTATGGGCCTTAGCAACGGCGACAACGACTGAGAGTGCGCTTATCAATGATGCACAAACATTAGAGTCGCTGGTTATTTGGCCCAAGTTATTTCGGCGTTTAGCGGCGTTTTATCAGGAAGGCTTTACCAGCTTAGCTAACTTTGATGCATGGCTAAGAGCTGATCCGGTAAACAGAGATGACAGGTTAATATTGCCTAATCGTAGCCTGGGTAATATGCACGATATGCTTGTGATTGATGGTAATCAGTTGCGTTTAGCCTATCAACCTGAAGATGTGGTGATCGTGCCGGATGATTTTGTTTTAAGTGAGCCAAGCCAGCCACCGGCTAAGCCACCTGTCTTACCGAGCGATAGTACTATTGATATACGGCTTATCGCAGCGTTAGTAAATCCTGCCGGTACAGAAGCTGGTAATGAGGTTGTGACATTACTCAATGCTGGTAACGCTGATGTCAGTTTGGACGGTTGGTTGTTAGCCGACAACAATGGTCAACAACGACTGAATGGCATGCTGAATAAAGGACAGCTAGTGCAGCTGAGTTTAGCGAGTAATGTACGGCTGAGTAATCAGCGCGATACCATTACCTTGTTAAATGCGCAGCAAGAGATTGTTGATCAAGTCTCTTATGAGTCAACACAACTACCGCCCGAAGGGCATACTCTAGTATTTTAAAGTCAAGGGGGGAATTATGTGTGCTAAACGTATTATGGCGATAATATTGCTGCTCTGCATTGCGCCAAGCAAGGTGTCTGCCTTGAATGCTCATCAACTCGATGACTTTGAAGACGGTAGCTCGACTCAGGGCTGGCGCGAAGGTGGGCCGAGCACAACAGCGCCTTTTGTTTTCACTACAGGTGGGCCTGCCGGTGAAGGTGATGGTTTTTTGGCAAATACCAGTGATGCTAATGGTGGGCCAGGCGGTAGGATGGTGGTTAGAAACACCGCGCAATGGACCGGTGACTACCTATTAGAGGGTATTGCTGGCATCAGAACGCAAATGGCAAATTTTGGTGATGCCAATTTATATATGCGTATTGCAGTAGAAAGCCGCTCTGCTTTAAATGGCCGCTATGCATCAACAATCGCGATAACGCTGCCACCCGATGGGGTTTGGCGAGAGCTGTTTTTTCCATTACAAGCGATGCGTCGCGTCAGTGGCAGCAATAGCTTATCTGAAGTGTTAGCGGATGTTACCGAATTAAGAATACTGTCCGCTGAGTCTGGGCCTGCCTGGAGCGGCGATACGGTGGTTGCCCAATTGGCTATGGATAATATTCGGGCAGTGCCCGAACCCGTCATAGCGCAGGTGCCACTGCCGACGCTGCCTTGGCTGCTACCACTGCTGGGTTTAGGTATTATGCGCTGGCAGAGAGCTGTAGCCAAAAACTGATCAAATAAACCCGATCAAATAAGCGGGTAGCCGCAGTTTGCCGTATATCGACAGAGGGTGGCAGTATAAAAATGCTTATATTGCAGGATATGGGATAAACAGTCGCACTATTGAGTTTCTGCTGGAATCCTGTAGACTGCTCGGCTGGTTTTGTAGCTACCGGCTGCGGTGCTTACGTATATGATCTTCACTTCTAACAGCAAAAAATCAATGCATACTCGTTTCAGGCTGGTTTGCCTGTCAGTGTGGCTATTGCTGTTTTCGCAGTTGGCGGCGGCATTACATTATCATGCTTATGAGTTTGAAAATGATCATGGCCATGATCATGCGCATGAACATGATCACAGCGATGATGAGCAAAGCCAAAGCAGCCATGAGTGTGATTTTTGTGTTCAGTTGCTCAATGTTGAGCAGTTCTCAATTTCAAGTAAAGCGATAGCACTACAGCCAGCATTTACCTTTGGTATTAATGCTGAGCACTATGCTTGTTTATCAACCGAAGGCTCTTTATTAAGCCCTCGGGCACGTTCACCACCGACCACACTACTAAGCTAAATCAAAAATTTATTAATTAGCGGCGCTGTATTTTGCGATACGGCCATGCTATTGCTTAGGAGAAAAAGGTGAAAAAGTTTATATTAAAGGCAGTTTGCATTTTGCTGCCATGGCAAATCGTGGCCCAGGCTGAAGAAGATTTACACCCAGGGCATGATCATAGTTTGGAAGAGATCGTTGTCACAGCCGCACAGCCCAGAGCGCGGGCTGATACAGCATTTCCGGTCAATGTATTGAGTGGCGAAAAATTAAAAGAAAGTGCCACTAAAACATTAGGTGATACATTACACTCTCAAGCCGGTGTTAGCTCGGCTTCATTTGGGCCAGGGGTTGGTCAGCCTGTGATTCGTGGGCAAACCTCCAATCGTGTACGGGTATTACAAGATGGTGTCGGTACTCTAGATGCATCGCTTGCCAGCCAAGACCATGCTAATGCCGTTGAGACGCTCGTGGCAGAGCGTATCGAGGTTATTCGTGGGCCAGCAACGTTACTCTATGGTAATGGTGCTATCGGCGGTGTTGTGAATGTTATCGATAATCGAATTCCTGAGAAAGTACCTGAGGCCTTAAAGGGTGAGTTATCGGTTCGTCATAACACTGTATCAGAAGAAGATAGCGTTGCTTTTAAAGTGGATGGCGGTTCAGGTAATGTAGCTTGGCATATCGATGGTCTAACACGTGAGAGTGATAATGTTGAAGTGCCGGGTCTGGCTGTTGATGCAGAGGCATTGGAACAGCTCGAAGAGCTATTAGAAGATAACTTAGCGGCACCAGGCGGTGATGCTGGCATGCATGAAGAGGAAGAAGTCGAGAATACCAATGGTTTTATCGCAAACTCAGATACGGAAGCCAATAACCTAACAGTAGGCATATCTTGGGTTGGTGATGATAGCTTCTTTGGGATATCAGTTAATAGCTTAGAAAACGAATATGGTCTGCCACCAGGTGCCCATGGGCACGAGGAAGAAGGGCATGAAGCAGAGGAGGAAGAGGAAGAAGAAGTCATCCGCATCGATATGGAGCAGACCCGAATAGACTTAAAAGGTGCTAGCGCACTAAGTGGTTACTTTAATGAGTTTCGTGGACGCTTAACGGTTAATGATTATGAGCATGCTGAACTAGAAGGCGCAGATCAGGGCACTGTATTCAGTAATGAAGGTTGGGAAGGGCGTTTTACCTTAAGGCATGGTGGAGAAAAGCGTAGCGGTGTGCTTGGTTTGCAGCTCGGCGATAGAGAATTTTCAGCTGTAGGTGATGAGGCTTTTATTCCTGTCGTTGATATTCAATCTACAGGGCTATTTGCGGTTAAGACAATTGATCGCGATACTTGGGTTTATGAGTATGGTCTACGCTTAGATAATCAGTCGATT
The DNA here is from genome assembly GCA_965230615.1 of Gammaproteobacteria bacterium. Taxonomy (GTDB): domain Bacteria; phylum Pseudomonadota; class Gammaproteobacteria; order HTCC5015; family HTCC5015. The sequence goes on along the minus strand of OZ246012.1, from coordinate 1,635,456 downwards.
GATCCACAGCAAGGCTCGTGTAACAGCGATGAATCAACTTGGGCTGGCAGTGTTGCGGCTATTTGGCGGTACCGTGAAGACAGTAATTGGTTATTCTCTATTAACCGTGCTGAGCGAGCTGCTTCAGCAGAAGAATTGTTTTCTAATATCGATGTAACTAACTGTCAAGTATTAGTAGAGCCAGTGGTGCATGCCGCCACCCGCCGTATTGAAATTGGTGACCCTAATCTGGATGCGGAGGTGTCACAAAATATTGAGTTGGCTTATCGTAAACATGCTGGCAGAGTTAAAGCTGAAGTTAATTTTTTCTACAATCAAATTGATGACTATATTTATCTGGAAGATGTTGGTTTAGATGACGAGATTATCGAGAGTCATTATTTACAAGATGATGCCACCTTCAGCGGTATTGAAGCGGAGCTTTCGGTGCCTTTTGAGCTAGCAGGTGATAACCATATGGACTTACGCTTGTTTACCGATTACGTGCGGGCTGAACTTGACCGGGGTGGCAATGTACCACGCATCCCGCCACAACGCTTCGGTGCTGAGGTAAGCTTTTCCCAACAGCAATGGATAGTGAAATTCAGTGGCACTGTTGTAGAAGATCAAGACGATATTGGCCGAACAGAAACGGCAACTGATGGCTATACCCGTTTTGATTTATACTTTGATTATCACACGCAAGTGGGCAGTAATGATTTGGTTGTCTTCTTTAAAGGCAATAATCTTACCGATGAAGAAATTCGTAACCATACGTCTTTTCTGAAATTCTTCGCGCCAGAAGCGGGACGCGGCTATGAAATTGGTCTGCGCTACGCGTTCTAGCAAAGAAGTTTGATAATGGCGATAGCGGCATAAGGATATGCCGCTAGGCCAGTATGACGATCAGCACGCTATATCGACAAATACACTTTCCCACAAATTTTCTGGTTTTCCTCTACTTGAGGGAAATATTCTCATTGTTACACCTGTTTTTTAGGTTCACATTGCAAAAATAGGCGTATTTATAAATATTTTATACAAGGTATTAAAATAATTGTTTTTTTATTCTATAAAAATAGCCTGATATCAACTATTATCATTCATTAGCAATGAGCAGTTTGTTGTTAAATAAGCTAAGGTATTGGGCGATAAATATATTAGGAAATGGTCAATGTTGATAAATATACGAGGTAACGCGAAATGGCGTTTATCGATAATGTGTCTAAAGAGCTTAAGGCACTGCAAGAAAATACCTATGTTCCGTTTTCTAGCCAATATTATGAGTTTGACTATTACTCCCCTTGTGATGTAGATCCTAAGCTGGCGTGCCAGGAAATTAAAGAAATCCTGATATTAATTGATAAAATATCCTTAGATGGGGTTTGGCCAACCCATGAACAATGGCGGGATATCTTGCCCGGCCTTTTTGTCTATAGTTTTTTACCTGACAGACAGCTTGCCGCTCAGCAGTCTGCACTGGATATTGATTTACAACAGCAATCTTTGCAGGCTGAGTATGGTATTGAGTGGCGGCTGAGAGATTGGCTGACTTGCTTTAAACAATATAATCGCACTTTTTTTGTTTCTCATTTGTATATCAGTAGTAATAAAATTCATATTAGCATTGTCTCAACGGTACGTTCACCCGATATTAAAGTCCTTGAATGGTTAGTGCTCTGTTGTGGTGGTGAAATATTGCAGCAGCTGATAGCGACTAAAGCTAATTAAAGCAGAGAGATAACTCAGTCGGCCGATAGGTCGCACTGCATAAAAAGGCAGACACAATGTTTGTGTCTGCCGTATTTCTCAAGCAAGGTCGTATCTATTGCCGCAATATCGGATAATACTGAGTAAATACCATATCTTTTTTAGCGTTTGCTTGATGGCAGGCTGCACAGCTCGCTGCCGGTGCTGCTTTAGCGGCGCTAGCATAAGGTGGTGCATGGTGTCCAAAGTTGAAAAACCCCCAACCACGAGTTTTTTTAAAGCGTTTTTTATCTTTGACCATAATATCCATACCCTGAAATTCGCCCGCAAAATAACCTCTTCCTGAAGGTGCATTTTTTGAGCCATCAGGGAAGTCACTTTTTTGGAGTAGTACCAGCTCCTTGGCAATGACTGTGCCCTCAGGAAATTCGCCTGTAAGCTTATACACAGCATAGGCATCTGGGTTGATATAAACATGGTGAAACTCAGGAAAGCCGGCTTTGCCATTATTGAGGCCATGCGGTGTTAATGGTGCGCCGATAAAGACCCATTCGCGAAAATTATCGGGTAGTACCAGTTCACCTTCGGGATTAAAAATAGCGGCGCCAATACTATTGTTTTTTTCGGCAGCCATAATGTGTGTTATTGGGCCGAGTAATAGTAATAACGTAGATAATATCGTTGTTAAATAGTGTCTCATCACTATGCTCCTTATTAAAGTTTAATCAGTGGGTTTGTTGTTACACTGCTTCTTGCAGCGTGACGGCTGGAAAGTCCACCTCAGTATCCGCAATATGATTCAGATAGTTGGTTAGCAAATTCATGCAAACATTAGCAACCACCTCAATAATTAACTGATCATCAAGGCCAGCCAATTTGGCAGATTCAAATGTTTTATCGCTAATATTGCCTCGCTGTTGTGTGATCGCTTGTGCGAGATGAGCAATAGCATTATCCAGTGCATCATTGGCCTTACCCTGGCGGGCACTTTGTATATCGTTTTCAGTCATACCCAGGCCTTTGCCAATGGCGTTATGGGCGCTTAAGCAGTACTGGCAGGTATTTGCCTGTGCCACACTGAGCGCAATAATTTCACGCTGTCTGCCACTCAAGCGTCCTCGGCTTAATGATTCACTTAATTGCAAAAAGCCATTCAGTGCGGCGGGTGCATGGGCAAAGGTGGTGAACATATTTGGCAAAATACCCAGTTTGTTCTCAATGGCTTTGAGTGTGGCGGTGGTGGCAGCATCTGCCTGCGTTAGGTTAATGGGTGTAATGCGGGGCATCTTCAATCCTCCGGTTAAGGTTGTTTGGTTAAGGCGCATCGTTGCGCGCAGACGTATATTGACAAAGTAATCGATACTTATGGTATCATTTAGTCTTATTTATTGTACTTTTAGTCTCAAAAAGGTATTGTATGACAGATCGTTTACAAGAATTGCTGAAATGCTTTGAGCTAAGGGCGGGGGTATTCCATTCGGGGCCGCTATGCCATTCAGCGTGTTTTGATGAGTCCGATGGCTTGGGTTATATCCATGTATTGGAGGCTGGACAGATTTTGGTGAGCTCTCCAGGGCATCCCACATTGCTGGTGGATGAGCCCAGTCTGCTGTTTTATATGGGGCCAATGAGCCATACCTTGCAGCCGCAAGCGGGGCAGGCAAGTGAGTCAATTCAACTGGTTTGTGCCACGATTGAGTTTGGAGCCAGCTTAAGAAACCCCCTGGTACAAGCGCTTAATCAGGTGGTGTTAATCAGTTTGTCCGACATGCCCGATTTGGCAGCTATCCTGCAAGTGCTGTTTAGTGAAGCCAGGCAAGTGCAATGTGGTCGTCAAGTTGTGCTGAATCGTTTGATGGAAGTGGTGATTATTAATGTATTGCGTGACTTAATGAATCAACAACGTTTGCAAGTGGGTTTGTTGGCAGGTCTGGCCGACCAACGTCTCGCCAAGTCCATTAATGCGATGCATGCTGCACCAGAGCAGGCCTGGACATTAGCTGAGCTTGCGGCAACGGCTGGTATGTCGCGTGCCCGTTTTGCGGTGAAGTTTCGTGACATTGTGGGGATGACACCAGGGCATTATTTAAGTGAGTGGCGCCTGGCGGTGGCGCAATCATTATTGCGGCAAGGTAAACCGGTGCAATTAATATCGGACACAGTAGGCTATGGCAGTGCCAGTGCCATGTCGCGTGCTTTTCGAGCACAACTGGGTATGTCGCCGACAGAATGGGTCAAACAATACAATGCCTCGCCAGCGGTTGATATTCAGTGATTTATATTAAGCGTATTTATGTGCCAGCCTCTGCGGATGATGGCATTCGTATATTAGTCGATCGTCTGTGGCCGCGTGGCTTGACCAAGGAGCAGGCACAGATTAACCACTGGCTAAAACATGTTGCGCCGAGCACTGCGCTCAGAAAATGGTTTGGGCATCAGGCGGCGCGCTGGGAGGTCTTTCAGCGGCGTTATCATGCTGAGTTGTTAAAGCCAACAGACGACTTATCCAGCCTCTGCATCTTAAGTGATATGGGGGATATTACTTTATTAACCGCAAGCCGCTCTGAAACCCATAATCATGCCATTGTCTTGCGCGACTTTTTACAGCAGCGTAGCTGTGAAAAGTAAAGTGTTATTGTTTCAGGTTGCTTTTTGCTATGTTTTTGTTCTTTTTGTATGCTTAGCGATAAAACTCAATATAGAAGCTGACATCCTCCTGTAAAGCAACATAATGCTTATGCTCGGGCGCAATAATCGCTGTTGAACCAGCTGAAATAACACATTCCTCTTCATAGCCTGGCTCCGTCACAATATATATTAACGCACCTTGTTCAACATGCAGCACGCCCCAAGTGTCTGCTTTGGTGCTATGATCTTTGAGTAAACCCGCAGGCACGCTTTCGTGTGAAAATACGGGTGTTTTTTTATAGGCTCTAACATTGTCTGGTAATTTAAGCATAATAGCCTCCTTAACGTAGTGCAGCTACGTCTGCAGCATTAACTGTTGCGGCATTGTTGCCCCATTGTGTTCTTTCATGATTGACAACCGCAGCAACTTCTTCATCATTGAGTTGCTCTGCAAAGCCCGGCATAGGCGAAGCATAAGCAATACCTTCTATCACTTTTCCTGTGACACCATGTAGCACCGCACGGATATGTATTGCCGGATTACTGTCGATAACCGCAGGGTTATTTTTTAGGGGGGGAAATACGCCAGGTAAACCACTGCCATCTGCCTGATGACAAGAGGCACAATTATTTCCGTATACCTGTTCGCCTAGCGCAGCCCACTCGGCTGATGTGTTTGCTGAACTTGTCTGTTGAGCATTATTTTTCTGAGTTGTTTGATCGCTACTCGCAATGCTTGATTCAGTAACACGGTTATGGATCTCCAGTGATATATAACCAGCTCCCCAGGCGATAATAGACAGAAATAAAACCCAGGCCCACGTTGGAACCGGTGCGGGCGTTTCCATTCGAATGGGTTCAAATTCATCACCGATATTTGCACTGTAAGCATTAGCCAGAATTGATATTTGACCAGAGAGTTGTTCGTTCTCTTCGATACCATGAATTGCGATAGCAGGACCATTTTGTACAATAACAGGAATAACACGAACGCTGGATACACCGTTAGCATCAAATGCCTTGAACGTTAGCTCATGTCTGCCATCTTCCAATGTTGTCGTGTCTAAATTAAATTTTTCTGGCGGTGTTAACACCTGTATAGGTACTGGGTCCTTGTTAAGGTAAACCTCAATATACATTGTGGCTCTCCTCTGTTAGAGATTTTTCTAATAATTTGGTTTGCGATAATTTATGGTCGAGCGCATGCTCATCGAATATTTGATATTTAATATGCCTTTGATCAGTTTCACCTGGCCATAGCATTTTGCTAATACCTTCGTAAAAAGCATAGATAACAACAATGGTAGCCAGGATTACTATCAACCAGGCAAAGTAGCCAGTACTATCATTGCCATCAAAGCCGCATAGTGTGATAAAGAAATCGAGGTAGTAGCTGACTTTTTCAATCATGGTTGTACCTTAACTTGTTTTAATGATTGTAAGTAGCGGACCATATCAATAGCACTTTGCTTAGCGACAATCACTTTGCCCTCTGGCGCATAGCTTTCTGGGACAGGCACAACAATATCGTCATCCGCAGCAGTTGTTTTTTCAGTGAATAACCAGGGGTAGCCCGGCATTACCGAGGTTTTGACCACAGCACGCGGGTTATAGAGATGAATAAGGTTCCAGGTCTCGGAAGGTTGACGAATACCTACATTAGCTAAATCAGGACCAGTCCGTTGTGTACCCAGTAAGGGAGGGTCTTCTAAAGCGTAATCGCCTGGCAAGGAACCGCGGCCATAAGGTGCGTCAACCGGCAAATCTCTTACGAACTGGGTATGGCAAGTACCACAGCCTTCTTGTAAATAAATTTTTCGACCACGTAGCACTTCGTTAGATAGTGTGGCCGAAATGCCTGGTAGCGGTTCAGTTTTTTCAGCCTCGAATGCGGGTAATACAGCAATCAAAAGGCTTAAGGTTAAAAATGTCGTACCCGCAACTGCAATTAAGCTTCGATGTTGTGTGTGCAAGCTCATAATGACACCTTATTCTTTAGCAATGGCTCAGCTGTTGTGGTAGCGGCGGTATTATCCTGTTCAGAAATAGGCCGCATTTTCCAGAGGTTGATAATAAAAACAATATGACTGGCAACCATCATAAAACCCCCAACGGAACGCCATAGCCACATGGGGGCAGCGGCATCAACAGAAGCGATAAAAGACTCACCAGCAACCCAGGAAGCGCCTTGTAGAATACCGGCAATTGAAATGGCCACTACATATAAGCTGCCACCTAAAAAAGCTAGCCAAAAATGTAAGCCAATAGCCGTATTAGAAGGGCTGCGACCTGTGACACGAGGTACTAGGCCATAAATTGCGCCCCAAATGCAAAAGGCAACAAAGCCATACATGGCCAAGTGTGAATGCCCGACTGTGAAATTGGTGAAATGCCAGTAAATATTAGCAGCGCGAAAAGCTTCAATCGTTCCTTGGGAAGAGGCTAGGGCATAGCCCCAAACGCCTGTTAATAAGAAAATCAATGCATAGCTACGACGCACTTTATGCCATGAGCCGCGAGCGGTTAAAAAGAAGTTACCAAAGCCAGACCAGACCGGCACCATCATACCAACACTAAATAGAATTGCCGTTGTTTGTAACCACCAAGCGACTGGGCTAAAAATAAAATGATGAGCACCGATCAAAGTATAGAATAAAATAGCGGTCCAAAATCCTAAAGCACCTAAAGCATAAGAGTAGATGGGCTTACCCAGCATTCTGGGCAGCGCATAGTAGACAATACCTAGTACCATGGGAGTAAACCACATGCCCACCGCGTTATGCATGTAATAGCCTTGGATAACAATATTACCCATGCCTTGTTGATAAAATGGTAAGTAAGCGATTAATACGATAATGCTTAGCCAGCAAAAAGCGCCCATGATGTACCAGTTGGAGACATAAATTTCGGCTGTCTCCCGCTTGGATAGAGTGCGGTAGGCTGAATAAAAGTTACATGCTAAGCCAGCAGCATATAAAGCCATTATCGGCCAGATAAGTTCGCGATACTCCTGCGGACCTCTGTTAAAACCCAGTGATAAAGAAACAACGGTCAGCACCATAGTTAAATTCCATAAGTGCATACCTAAGCGAGCTATCTCAGGTTTGTATAATGAGGTTTTGGAGGTGCGTGTGACAACATAAAGCGCCAAGCCCATTAAGGCCATAGATGACCAGCCAAACATAACCACATTCGTGTGGATTGGCCTGATGCGGCCAAATGAAAAAATAGAAAACTCTAGTGTTTCTGGCCAATACAGCTTTACTGCAGCTAATAAGCCATAAGCTGTGCCAACGAGCAACCAGGCACTGGCGGAGACAAGGTAAGCGTATAACAGTCCTTTCGTTGTTTGGTCGTGGCCGGGAGGTTGTTGCACACTTGCTGTGGCACTGTTCATAAAAGCCTCTCTTACTTATTGGGTCTGGTTACTTTAAAGTAACTTGCGTACACGTTCTGTCATTCCATCAACCTGTTGATCGAATGAAATAAAATCAATTACACGGCTGAATGGGTCTACAACATAGACTACCGAAGAATGCGTGATTTGGTAGCCAGCCTCTGGGTTAGCTGGTGCTTCAGCCAGTAGCGTTTTAAATGAGTCAGCGGCTGTCTTTAGCGCAAATCGTGAGCCTGTTAGACCAACAAAGTCTTTGTGGAAATACGCCAGATACTCCTGTAAGTCTTGCGGCGAGTCGCGTTCAGGGTCGACCGATATAAACATTGGTGTTATGCGATGAGCATGCCCTGTTTTTTCCAAGGCTTGCATAACACGTGTGATCTTATCAGTTTGTGTTGGACAAACAGCAGCACAACGGGTGAAACCGAAAAAGACCAGTTGATGACGACCCGCAAAGTTATTCTGTGTAACCCGTTGGCCATTGTGATCAACCAAAGAATATCTAATGCGGGAACTACCATCATCATGGTGTAATATTGCGAAAGCAAATGTTGTGCTGATCACGGCGAGTGTTACAAAGAAAAGTAGTAGAGATTTTGCCCAAGGCGTATTCATAATATCTCTCCGTTCATTAAATCGAGTACTGCAGAGGGTTGCGTGTAAGATAAGCTGCACCAACAAGCATAGTTAGTTTGATAAACTCAACGAATATATAAAGCTTGTGCATATTCGATGCTGGTATTGCATGGCCATCTATAATAAGTTGTACACGTGAATCTAATAAGGGTTGTAGCCAGGCATAATTAATCAGTAATGCTAGTGTCAGAAAAAATAGTACTGGCCATAACGTATTTGGCAGCTTTATGTTGGATATGGCAATTGTAAAAATAAGCATAAAAAACAAACCAAACTCAATCCATCGAAAGACACTGAATGTAGCGCGTCCTACATCCAGTGCCTCAGCCAGCGATAAAGACGGTGCTAAAAATTTGGCAGGTGTTGCAATAAAGCTGACACCAATAATGATGCCTATCCATAACCAACATAGCGCTGTTGTATACATGACGAGTAATCTCTACCTGATATCATTAAGGTTTAAGGCTGGCATAGTAAGCGGCTATATTCGCTGCATCTTCGTCCGATAAGGGTTTTACCATCGGTGCCATAAGTGCGTTCTTACGTACACCATCTCGAAAAGCAATAATCTGCTTTTTAAGGTAAACATCTTGTTGGCCTGCAAGGTTTGGCCATTCAGGGTTAGCGCTGATTCCGGCTGGCCCATGGCATCCGGCGCAAGTGACTGACTTTGCTTTGCCAGCATTAATATCAGCTGCCTGTATCACCGGGGATAGGGTCAATAATGTAATTAGCGTAACAATAGATTTCATCGGAATATCTCCTAATAGCTTATTGAGTTAATTAATGTGTATTTCAATTACTTCCAATTCGAGGTTGTTTTAATATTGCGTACAGTTGCTTGTTCAGCGTTGTTGGCCGATGCTGTCCAATAGCCAAATGCCATAAACAGGCCGCCACCAACAATATTGCCTAATGTTACCCAGAAGAGGTTATGCGCCATACCACCGAGTGTGACGGCTTCTGTTGGGTTGCCTAATAATGCAATTGAAAAAAGTGTCATATTGGCAACACTGTGCTCATAACCGCTGGCGATAAAAGCAAACAAACACCAAAAAATAATAATCGTTTTAGCTGCGTCATTGTCGGTGCGCGCAGACATCCATAGCGATAAGCAAACAAGCCAGTTGCAGAGAATTGCTCGGGCAAATAACTCACTTGCGCTGGAGTTCATTTTATATGCTGCAATCTTGTTTAGTAGATAAGCGCCATCGCCCAATAAAACACCACCGCCGCCAGTGACGAAGATTAGTGCCAGTAAAATAGCGCCAAGTAAATTAAATGACCAGGCGCTCAACCAAACCTTCAGTAAATCTGAAATCCCGGTCAAACGATGTAAGCAGCTGATAACCATATACATCGTATGGCCGGTGAACAGCTCTGCGCCGGCGAATACCACTAGCGTTAATGCAATGGCAAAGGATGCGCCCATAACAAGCTTTTGCCATGCCGGATCAATGGATGCGCCTACTGAAAAAATAAGAATAATACCCAAGCCAACATAGGCACCTGCCATCATTGCTGCAGTAAAAAATGCCGTTGGTGACTGCTGGAGTAAATCTGCTTTTTTGCGACCCACCTGGGCAAAATAACCTAGGGTTTTTTCATACATTGCCTGAATCCGCGTTTGTTTCGGAATTGCTAAGGAGTATATGTTGAAACTTTAAAGATGTAAATAAAATGCATCATTAATTTCTTGTTTGAATCCCACTTATCTTTGAAAATAATGCGAAATAGCAAAAATCAGTGATTTTGATCAATTCTTACACTGAAATAAGCCCAAGTAACAAGGTATAGCTTGGGAGGTCTTAGCTTGAGCTATCTTGACAATATGCCGATATTCTGCAAATATGTATTTAAAATACATTTTATATTGCCCAAGTGAGGACTAAGAACAATGATTCAGGCAACCGTTTTTATTGTGACGTTGGGGCTGATGGGCGTGGTTCTAGGGGCATTTGTCTTTGTCGCGCTCAATGCGAGCCAGCATGGCGGAGATTATGCCCCTATTCAGAAGCGCGCCTACAGTATCCGAGCAGCTTTCTTTTTAGTACTTGTTATTGCAGGAATTATCATTGCATTAATGACAACCCGTGATTTGCCCTATGCTGCAACGCGAGGCCAATTAGCCGATGTCGATCAGCATGTCGAAGTTATTGGTTATCAGTGGTACTGGCAATTGGATACAGCTTCAGCGCAAGCAGGTGATACGGTTGTTTTTAATGTCAGTGCGGCTGATGTTACCCATGGTTTGGGTATTTATGATGAGCAAATGCGTTTGTTGGGTCAAACCCAGGCAATGCCAGGCTATTCCAATGCCTTGCAAATGACCTTCGAAAAGCCAGGAACCTATAAATTATTATGCCTGGAATATTGTGGCTTCGCACATCATGCCATGATCGGCGAATTTCAAGTATCAGGGCAGAGGAAAAAAATATGAGTCAACCAACAATCTTAGCACCACTGCCAGGTTCTTCCCGGGGCGCCATTCTCACTTATTTGTCAATATCAGCCTTGGTTTATGTCTTAATGATGCTGCTTGGTGTTCTTATGCGGGTGGGGCAAGCTAATTGGATCGGTATCCCTTTCGACCTCTTTTACCAAGTAATGACCGCACATGGTGCTGGTATGGTAGGTATTTCCGGTTTAGCGGGCAGTGCTGTGATGTGGTACTTTTTGCGTCGCCATGTAGATTTATCCGTTGCTATCTTATGGGCTAATTTGGCCTTTTTCCTATTAGGTGTCGTGTTGATTTTAGGTGGGATATTTATTGGCGGCTATGCGGGTGGCTGGACATTTTTATTTCCCTTGCCAATGCATGGTATGGGTCTGTGGGGACCATTCGGTGCAGCTAGTTTTCTTGTCGGATTATTGTTAATTGGTGTTGGCTTTTTATTGCTTTATTTAGATGTCGCGCGCGCTATTATCAGCCGTTATGGCTCTTTGGCGAAAGGCTTAGGTTGGCCTCAGTTATTTGCAGGCAGTCAGGCCGAGGCACCTCCTGCACCCGTTGTGGCAGCAACCATGGTATTAATTATCAATATCGCAGGTATTGCTGCAGGTGCAGTGGTACTTGTGTTGATGCTAGTTAATCTATTTGTGCCTAGTTTCGCTGTTGATCCGTTGTTAACAAAAAACCTAATCTATTTCTTTGGCCATGTTTTTATTAATGCCACAATTTATCAGGCAGTCATTGCAGTCTATGAAATATTGCCTGAGTATACTAATCGACCATGGAAAGTAAATCGGGTGTTTTTATTAGCCTGGACAGCATCAACGATTATGGTAATGGCCGTGTACCCGCATCACTTACTAATGGACTTTGTTATGCCGACCTGGATATTAATTGTTGGCCAGGTACTGTCTTATGTCGGTGGCTTTCCTATTCTGGTTGTTACCGCATTTGGTGCATTAACGATTGTGCATCGCTCCGGTATTAAATGGGATATGCCATCAGGTTTATTGTTTCTGTCTATGTTTGGCTGGTCAGTCGGTGTTGTGCCTGCTGTTATTGATGGCACGATTGCCGTTAATCGAATTATGCATAATACCCTATGGGTACCAGGGCATTTTCACATGTATTTAATTGTTGGCTTGGTCGCCATGTTATTTGGCTTTAAATACTACTTGGTTAATCAGGGTGGCAAGCCTGGTATTATTGACAAGTTTGCTTTCTGGCTTTACGCGTTAGGTGGTGTGTTATTCTCAATCACATTTTTGATCAGTGGTTATCATTCAATACCACGGCGCTGGGCTGAACATTTGCCTGAATGGGTTAGCTATAGTCAATCAGCGGCTGTTGCAGGTACTTTGGTGGCATTGGCGGCGGCTATTCTTGCTATTCGTTTTTTAAGTAGCCTAAGGCAAGCGAGGGTTGTATGAGTTGGTGGCCGTCCATCTTGACATCAGTGTTAGTTGTTATCATTGGTTTGTTTTCTTTAGCTACTGGTACCGATAACTGGCAAGCATGGACGGCCGAAACAGCTAGACGTCTGCAAGTGCAGCGCGAGCCATTAGCCATGGCTGATGCTGAAATTTTTACTCAAAGTGGCCAAACATTGCAGTTATCAGCGATAGATGCTCCTTTGCTGGTCATGGAATTTATTTATACGCGTTGTCCAACAGTCTGTGTGGCAATGGGGGCTGAGTTTCGGCAGCTGCAACATGATCTCATTAGTGCTGGATTACAAGATCATGTGCAGCTGTTAAGTCTCAGTTTTGACCTTCAGGATAAACCGGCAGAACTAAAGCATTATCTTGGTCGGTTTTCTGCTGACACGCGTTTTTGGTGGGCCGCTGGCTTTTCACAGCAGGCAGAATTAGAGGTACTTATGCAGCAAATAGGTGTTATTGCAATACCTGAGCCACAAATAGGCTATGTGCATAATGCTGCTATTTATTTGGTCAAAGACCACCGAGTGATTGCTATATTAGATTATGCTGATAAAGTTGGTCTGCGTAATATGATTAAACAGCAGTTGATTGATTATCGTGTATCTGCAATATGAAACTGCTTACACAAAATATCATACTGTTCAGTGCGCTGATGAGCATTGTCTTTTCTCCGCTAGGAGAGTGGTTGGAATCAACCATGGTTTCACATGTGTTATTGGAAATACCCTTGCTGATTTTTTTAGGTGTTGGTATTGGTGTGCAGTTGAAGGTACATTATCCGGCATTTTTGTTAATGATTAATCGTGGCGGGATATGCGGTATTCTGTTGGCGACCTTTACACTAGGCTTTTGGATGATACCTCGTTGGCTGGATGCCTCATTAACTGACCCTTTGGTTGCTCAGCTGAAATATATGTCTTTAGTCTGCTTGGTGGGTATACCCTTGGCGATGAGTTGGCCATTGACGCACTTTATTACACGCGCGGTAGTCAAGATTGAATTCTTAGCGATGCTGTTTCGCTTAGGCTGGCTTTATCTGATCTCACCTGAGAGGCTATGCAATAGCTATCTGCTGACCGATCAAGTCTGGCTGGGGCAAGGCTTCTTGTTGATAGGTGCGGCACTTAGCGTGAGTTGGCTGCTGCCCGTCTTTTTAGGTGATATGAATAGCGTTAGGCAAAAAGTGCTGGTTGAATAGTGCCAGCATAAATATAATGGCGGATAAGTACTTTTCCAGGTGGGTAATTTATGCAGTTAACCAAACATACAGACCTATCACTACGTGTAATGATGCATCTGGCGATTAACACGAGTGAGTTGAGTACCATTAAAGATATTTCAGAGAAATATAATATTTCTAAAAACCACTTGATGAAAGTCGTTAATAAATTGGCCTCGCTTGGTTATATTGAGTCAACACAGGGGCGTGGTGGTGGTATTTCCCTTGCCGTGATGCCAGAAGAAATTGTTGTCGGTGATATTGTGCGTGCCATGGAGGTTACGCTGGACATTATTGACTGTAGCGGTAGCCAGTGTCCATTGCTGCCTGCTTGTTTGTTGAAAGGGGTCTTAAATGAGGCAACAACGGCATTTTTGAAAGTGCTAGATCAATACACTATTGCTGACTTAGTCAGGAACAAGCCACAACTCCTCAAACTGGTGCCACGCAGTCAGTTGGCCTGATTTTATTGCCATACGCTTATCTCATTCGGCGCAAACCAATTGTGCTCAATAATATTCCCGTTATCACTAAAGCAAGCCAAGGTAAGGGTATTTGTGTCGGCTCATGCGGGTTATTTGTCATGTTAAAAGCATTTACGCAGTCTGCTGCTGTTTGCGGTGGGCTAGCGCTAAAGCGGACATAGTCGAACTCGGCACGGGTATTATGCTGATCTTGCCCTGACCAAACATGCCCCATAATACCAACTTGTACAGTATTAGCGATACCAGACATATCGAACCGCATGGTTGTTCTCTCGCCAGGGTTAATCGAGGTGTCAATCTCTTCTTGGCTAATAAGTGCCGTACCGTTACCGATTGAAGTGTTGATTTGTGAAAAGTTAACGCCTAGCGGGTTTTGCATATCATTGGCTAGTGGGTAGTTATTATAATATTGCTCTTCTAACCATCTCTCATTGTCCTCATCCCAGGTGTAGAATCGAAACTCATCGCCTAAGCGACAAACCATCAAATGCTCTTCAAGGTTAAACTGGGGCGTTAGAAATAAATTGGAGCGTGAACTACTAGAACCAGGCAGTGCTGGTAAGGTTTTCTTTAGCTCTCTGGCATAACCGCCAGGACCCTGTGAGCCAAAGTTATGCATTACCCAGCGTTCATTGCCCTGATGTGTGCCGCTTGGGTCGCGAATAACGAAGCCACCCGCATTAAATGATCCGGCAGGCGCTCGGCTAGGGTCATCACTGCTAACAACGCGTGCTAATGTCATTACTGCGAAGTTACCGCTAACATTCTTGTAGATGAGAGGACCGTATTGGTTTTCAAACCAAGCTTGATTGAATGAAGGATCTGCCAGTACAACCAATTTACCAACTGCAGTGATACCGATATCAGCACTTTGGGTGCGGTCTGCATGTAAAACTTGCCAGCTTGAAGTATTATTATTAAGTAGGTCGATCGTATTGTTATTAAATTCGTCTGACAGTACGGGGTCAAACTGATTGGCAATAGCGGTATTGTTGATTGCATATAAAGTTATGATAAAGCTTAAGCAAGTAATAAAGGATTTTATATTCATAATATACATTATTCTTATATTTTAGGTCTGCAGAGATATTGTTAATAAAGAAGGCTGGCTAGCATTAGGCGCGGAATTCTTGCAAAGCAATATGACATTAATGTTAAGCAGAAAAGTATGGATAGGCTCCATTAGTACTTATGTGAACTAGAACCACTTTGCGACAGGTTCGTATATTATTTTGCAATATCTATCCGCTGAAATTTTAAATTTTTACATATCTATCTTGTAAGGTGAGATTAGCATGCTTTTATAAGCAAAAGACTGGTTTTGAAATAAATCAAATATACAAGTAGGCATTAGCACGTGTTGCTGCCTACCAGTATATTTGATTTTTTTATAAAATGCCGTCACAAAAATGATATGAATCTTTTGTGTGATTATGAGTATCTATGAGTTATTTAGCGCTAAAGCTAGTGCTTTTTATACTTTCGCCCTGAGAGTATTGAATGTAATTCATGGGTAATAGTAAGGCTGAAATAATATTTTTTTCATTTTTTTGTCATCGCCTCAACTTAGATTCAGTCAAGTTTTTAGTAAGTTGAGTGTTTAACTAACGATGTATCTTGGGAGAAGAAATGATGAAAAAAATAATTGTTAAATGTATTGCTGCTGCTTGTATGCTGGGTGCTATGCAAGTATCAGCCGCATCCAGAGATGTACAGATTCGTTCTATCAATTTTGAGACGGGTATTGTTGAGTTGTTCAATTTTGGCCCAGACAATGAAGACTTGGATGGTTACCGGTTTTGTACACATGATGAAGATCAAGTACGACGTTATTCCGCCGCAGATGGCTTAAACGGTGTCACTATTGAGGCGAATAGCGCATTGTTTATTCACTTTAATAATGATGCACCTATTGATAGCAATAGTATTAATATTTCTGCATTAGGCGCATTTGCTACACCGCTGGATTCAGGCGCTTATGGCATGCAGCTATACTTTCCACCCGTCAGTTTTGGTAATGGTAATACGATTGCTGATCATGTGCAGTGGAGTATTGATGGTGTTGATAATACCTCGGCAGATGACCGAAGTGATGAAGCACAAGCCGGTGGGGTATGGACAGATCAGTCAGCCTGGGTGGCAACGACTGCGCAAACAACGGAAATTCTACTGACCGATAACAGTGGTGCTGTATTGCATGGTCCTACAAATTATGTGGCACAAACCGCTGCACCGATGGTGGCAGTGCCTGTGCCACTATGGGCGTTACTTGTTTCTATAATAGGTATTGTCGGAATAGTTGGTTTACAAGGGCGTAGCAAGCCAAATGCTTAATCACCGTTGTTGAGCTATTTGTCGTTATAGTATGTATAAAGCGCAGCCTGTCGGGCTGCGCTTTTCTATTGTTAAATTAGGTCTATTGTTAAATTCGAGCGCTAAAAGTTTGTTTTATCTCAAATGCGGCAATGCCTTTATGAGCTTGGTTGCCTTTAAATACACACCGTGTAATCATCTGTAATTGCTTTGTACTGTTTTTTTAAGGTATTTGTTGTTGTGCGTATGCTTATTACTATTGGATAGTAAGCATAGGTAAATACCAGTTTATAGGATAGAAACTGCATCATAAAAAGGAGTAAAACATGTCAAGCGAAGTTGTCCAGGCAAATACAGAGGCTGATGCCGAGATCAATGTAGAGAGTTTTCTTGTCACCGCCGAAGATATTGTCGAAATTCAAAGTAGCAACCGCGGAGTATTGCCGCCCAATGCCACAGCCACGGTGTATGTTGGTGAAAACCTTAGAGCCTTTCGTGTCAGTGTGGCTGGCACGATTAATAATGCAAAGCTGGCTGTTTTTTTGCAAGGTAAGCAAGTGGTCGTTTTAACGCAGACAAATACGAGTACTATCGTTGAAGGTACGAATATACAGGTGAAAAACCTGGCTCGTCGGCCGCAGGTTTTTATTGCTGTGCCAGTTTAATACTCACAAAAATACATTGTATGCAAAATATAATGTTGTAAGCTGCTCGCATTATGCCCACATATAATGCGAGCAGTTTGTTAGCAAATAACCAGTGCCCTAAGTGATCGATATCAATATTGTGGTCGTTGACTACTCTGCTTTGGCGGAGGTAGTTGATAAATATTTTTGTAAGTGTTCAATATAGAGTTTTAGTTTTAAGGGAATAAATTTTTGTGGTGAGTAAAGTAGATAAAGTGGCCGGGGAGATGCTTGGTAAGCTGTAAGTATTGGCAATAATTTTCCACTATAGATGTCTTGGTCAACGACATAATGCGGTGCGCGAATAATGCCCAGACCTGTTATAGCAGCATCACGCAATATCAAATTGCTCGATGCAGTACAGTTGCCACGCACTGTCTGTGAAATTGTTTGCGACTGTTCAGTAAATTCCCAAGCCCGTACCTCAGGGCGAGTTAGGCAATTATGCTGTGTCAGTTCGGCAGGTGTTTGAGCTTGTCCATTAGCATCTAAATACGCTGGGCTTGCGCAGCAAATATAGTCAACTTCCAGGATTTGTTTAGCGATTAGATGTTGTGGTGGGTTATCAGTTAGGCGAATAGCTAGATCAAACCCTTCACTGAATAAATCGCTTTGTCGATTGTTGGCCTCGATATTAACTCGTACATTTGGGCAATGTTGTAAATAATGCTTGGTAACTTGAAATAGGTGACGTTCGGCAAATGCCTGGGTTGCCGTAATATTCAGGCTGCCGCTAATATCAGAACCGCTGGCGGCCAGGCGCTGTTGAGTGTCATGCCGCCATTCCAGTAATTTCTTGCTTTGTTCATAAAACACCTGGCCTGCATCGGTAAGGCTAAGCTGGCGTGTTGTACGGTGTAGGAGTGTGCTTGCCAGCTCTTTTTCCAAGAGTTTGACCTGTTCCGACAGGTAGCTCTTGGACACCCCCAGCTGCTCTGCGGCTTGGGTAAAAGAGCCGCATTCGACGATAGATACGAACAATGGGGCAGTAGAAGTCAAATATTTCATGATTTATCCGGAATTAATTGGCATTAATCGGCATTAATATGTGGCTAACCCGAGGGAATGGCTTATATTGTTATTATTATACGTCAATACGAACAGTGAATTCATCGCTATTGCCTTCACTAAATGCCTGGAGTTGCTAGACTGTTTAACAGGTATCTGTTTTATAAGCATTTTTTAAGAGTACATTGTATGAATGTGTTAGCAAATTGTCGGCTTTGTTGCAGCCTATTATTAATGATAAACCTGTCTGTGGCTGATGCGCGGGAGATTATTGTGGCCAAAACAGGCAATGATGATAACCCAGGTACAGCAGCGCGACCTTATTTAACCATTAACCGGGCAGCGCAGGTGGCTCAGCCTGGTGATATCGTCACTGTTAAAGCGGGTGACTACCGCGAGTGGGTCAATCCGGCTCGGGGTGGCACATCTGACGCTGATCGGATTGTGTATCGGGCAGCGCCTGGTGAGCGTGTAAGACTGTTAGGCTCGGAGCAGCTAAGTGATTGGCAGCCGGATGGCCAGCTGTGGAGGGCGGTAGTGCCAGCAGCTTTTTTCGGTGACTTTAACCCTTTTAATACCCTAAGTCGTCACCCTGAAACGATTGAAGAGGATCACACAGACGGCGCTAAAGGTTGGGGCTGGATGACTTACGGCAAGTGGACGCACCGTGGTGATGTCTATATCGATGGAGAAGGCTTAACCGAGAAAGCATCGCGAGCAGAGCTGACAGCACCCTATACCTGGTATGCCGAGATCCGCTCTGGTGTTACCTATATTTGGGCAAATTTTGCTGAACAAGACCCAAGGCAGGCACAAGTTGAAATTAATGTGCGCGAACAGGCTTTTTACCCTGAGACGACTGGACTGTCTTATATTACTGTGCGGGGCTTTACCGTGTTGAATGTTGCGACACATTGGGCGCCACCCACAGCATTTCAGCCTGGTGCGATTGCCAGTAATGGCGGTCATCATTGGATTATTGAAGATAATATTGTGCAATACTCCAAAGCGGTTTGTATTTCGATTGGTAATCCGTCAGCGGAAGCGGATCATGTGGCGAGTGGCTACCATATTATTCGTAATAATATTATTCGTCGCTGTGGTCAGGCCGGTATTGCTGGAGAGCATTGGAATAAATACTCTACCATACAAGGTAATGTGCTTGAGGATATCAACTATCGACAAGAGTTTGGTGGTTGGGAAACAGCAGCAATAAAGTTTCATCATGGTAGTTATATCCTGATTGATAACAATTTTATCCGTGGTGTTTATGGGCCGAAAGAAAAGGCTGCTGCGCACGGCATTTGGATTGATTACAGCAATAAACATTTTCGTATTACCCGTAATGTTATTTCGAAAACAGATCGTGCTTCATTGTTATTTGAAGCTAACTGGGGCGGGCCATTTTTGATCGATAATAATATTTTTATCGGGGGTGAGATCGCTTCATTGTCATCCCAGGGAGAGACCTGGGTGCATAATATGTTCATCGATGTTGAAATGCGTTGGGAAAATCAGACCTATGGTGACAGGCCGCCCGTTAAAGATGCTAGCTGGTTTAATAATGTTTTTATTGGTACAGGTTTGCAAGATGCGCCTGCAGACGCTGGGTTTCGTATGAATCACAACCTGTTTCTAAAAGGTGCTAGAAAAAGTGCTCAGGACCAGGATAGCCTTGTGTCCAGTTTTGATCCGCAGTTTGCAGTTAAAGACAGTAATAATAAGATGCAGCTGATACTCACTTGGAAACGTGAGTTTAATCAGCGTGAGATGCCACAAATAACAGCTGATTACTTGCAGCTACCGGTGTTAGACCAGCAAGGTAAGGCTGTCAGTGTTGAGCATGATTTTTTTATTAAGTCCTCAGCTGATAAAGCGAGAGTTTCTCACTATGGGCCATTTTCGAATATGAAAGGTCGCCTGCAAAAATATACAGTTTATAAATTACCGCGGGCTTATAAAAAGCGTATATCCATGAATTAGTGATGTTGCTGCCCCTTGCGGCTAGTCCGCATAACGCCTTCCGCGCTCATTCTAGCTTACAGAGTGCGGGGGTGTTTTTTATCTCATTTAAATAAGTCGCTTATTATGACAGAATAAAGCAGTCTAGAGGCAGGTTTCTATACCGGTATAGAAACCACTGTAGAAACCATTGTAGAAATAAGCGCAGAGAAATGTATAGTCCTAAATTCTTTTTAGAGTCACGTATTAATGTATTACATCAGCTAATTGAGGGTTATCCTTTGGCAAGCTGGGTGGTACAGACGAACGGGGAACTGCTTGTTAATCATATCCCATTTGAGCTTGATAAAACCCAAGGCGAATACGGTGTATTGAAAGGGCATGTTGCCAGGGCAAACCCAGTATGGTGTTCACTCTCTCAAGCCGACCTATCTGTTATTATCTTTCATGGGCCTGCCTCTTATATCTCCCCATCATGGTACCCCAGCAAGCAGCAGCATGGCAAAGTCGTGCCGACATGGAATTATATTGTGGTGCATGCACAGGGTAAAGCTGTCGTTATTGAGGAGCAGGCATGGTTGCTGCGGCATATTAAGCAGTTTACCGACTCTCAGGAAGCCGCCGCGTCAATGCCTTGGCAAGTCAGCGATGCGCCTCAGGCATTTATTGAGCAGCTTAGTCAAGCTATTGTCGGCATCGAAATTCCAATAACGTCTTTAACAGGTAAGTGGAAACTAAGCCAAAACCGATCGCTTGACGATAAGCTGGGTGTGATTGCAGGCCTGCGGGCTAAAGGGGAGACTGGGACACAAACTATGGCAGATATTATGCAGGCCGAGATTGATCAGACAGATATAAAAGACTGATATTTTACGGTTAAAAGCCTGAGCATTTCATTTAATACATAAATTTATGCAGTAGCTAGTTGAGTTTTGAGTTTGAATGCGTCACATTCTTAAAATAAGGGCTTACGAGGGCGGTAACAAGCAAGCCTGTAGTTCTGTTTAGGCTTTATGCTTTTGGCCTATTGAAATCAATTAAAAAAGTACTCTTGACTCTAGTAATTTATGAAGGGAGGTTGCTGTGGCTGCTGTCGATATTGGGTCGAATGACTCGGCTTTTTCAAGTGAGATAATAAATAAAAACGGTTTTACATTGCCGCAGGTTTTGATAATCGCTGTTTGCGTATTATTAAATATCATTGATGGTTTTGATGTAACAACGATGGCCGTTAGCAAAACGGCAATCGCGACAGACTTAGGCCTAACCGCCAGTCAGTTAGGTATACTCGATGGTGTTGCTTTGGCAGGTATGTGTCTGGGAGCTATGTTTCTGGGGGCGCTGTCGGATCTGATTGGTCGGCGACGAATGATTTTGGTGAGTATCTCGATTATTACTGTAGCCATGTTATTAACAGCAATGGTGCAAAACTTTCAGCAGTTCTTTTTGATTCGTCTAATTACTGGTCTAGGTGTTGGGTCTATGCTGGCCAGTATTGCAACCATTGTTTCAGAGTATTCGCCCGATAAATATAAAAGTCTTGCCGTTACCCTGGCAACAGCGGGTTACCCAATGGGGGCCATGCTAGGGGGTACTTTTGGACCTGACTTGATTGCAGTTTGGGGTTGGCAGGGCGTTTTCTATTTTGGTGCAGCGGCGACCGCTTGTATGACCGTTGTGGCTTTCCTGTTTTTGCCTGAGTCGCTACAATTTTTATTTGCCAAGCAGCCCAAAAATGCACTTACAGCAATTAATAAAATTATGCGTAGACTTAATTATGCGACAGTAGAGCAGTTGCCTGCCAGAGAAAATGTTAATGGTGCTGGCGTTATGCAAACTATTTTGGGGCTGTTTAAAAATTTAGAGGCTTTATTCCGAGAAGGGCAGTGGCGCAAAACACTATTGCTTTGGCTGACTTTCTTCTTATGTTTTATTACTTTGTATTTTTTGATGAGTTGGATTCCATACCTGGTAGAGAAGTCTGGTTTTACCCGTCAACAAGGTGGAACAGCATTTGCGATATTTAATATTGGAGGAGTGCTAGGAGTAATTATTCTCGGCTTTATGAGTACTCGCCTTAATCTGACAGTGATGGTTGGAACATTTCTGGCTTTATCTTCTGTTGTTATGATTATCTTTGCTTATACAAAGGCATCGTATAGTGTTTTGTTGCTAATTATTTTCTTGATCGGCGTGTTACAGCAGGGCGGCTTTACCGGTCTCTATGCTTGTGCTGCAAAAATGTATGCCAGTGAGTTTAGAGCAACTGGCTTAGGCTGGGCTATAGGCTTAGGGCGTATTGGTGCTGTTGTCGGGCCAGCGGTTGCTGGAGTCTTAATTGATCGCGGGGTTAATATGGAAACAAATTTTATCATATTTGCCATTCCCATGTTATTAGGTGGCTTGATGGCTTATACCTTGCGACTTCGTTAAGCCTTAACGTACACATAAAATATAAAGCCGTATGCTGCAAATAATTCGCGTTGTACGGCTTTATAATTCAGGGAGCTACCTTAGAAAAACTTGCCTAATATGCCTTTGGCGACATTCGTTAATTCACCGCCTTTGCTGTTTTGGTCGATAAGCTGTGGCAAAGCGCCTGCTAAGCCTTGACTCGCTTGATTGATATCGATATTCAAACTGGATGCAAAGGCATTCATTTTATTATCACCAAATAAAGATAATATTTGTGCCGGTGAGATAGCATCGTTACTAGCATTTCCCAGCCAGGACGTTGCCAATGATGCTAAATTGCC
This sequence comes from Gammaproteobacteria bacterium, assembly GCA_965230615.1. Lineage (GTDB taxonomy): Bacteria > Pseudomonadota > Gammaproteobacteria > HTCC5015 > HTCC5015. Next base: position 1,612,783 of record OZ246012.1, on the reverse strand, counting down.
ATTGCTGAATTGGCCGACTAGGGCACTTAGGTCAAGATCACCCTTGTTAGTCGGTAATAACTTGGAAAGCGCGCTGCTAACAGAAGATGTATTCAGGCCATTACCGCTATTGCCCAGTTGTTTGAGAAATAATTCGGCGCCGATTTTAAGCAAACTCATAACAAGCCTCTTTGGTTAAATTATAAAAATAAATATAAAAGTAGTATGGTCAATGCAGTTTTAGTATTGCAAAACAGGGGCAAGCTTTTTAGCTTGTTCAACCCACTCAGTAACTTTAGATGCAGGAGGTACTTGGCGCGTTAATTTTTTGCTATCGTTGATTTCTTGCATCTTCTCAGCAAGATTTTCTGCTTTTCTATTACGTAACTCTTTGACAGTATCAACACCAGCTGCTTCTAACAATTCTGAAAACTGAGGGCCAATACCACTGATACGCATCAAGTCAGCCAAATTGCACCAAGTGAGTACAAGCTTTTCACTAATGCCGGTTTCATTAGCAATTGCTTGACGCCCTTTTTTGTTAGCACCCTTTTTTAATAAGGCGCCTGTCGTTGTAATATCAACTTTAGCAAGTTTTGCAGAGTAAGCCGGCCCAATACCTTCTACTTCATCAATTTTATAACTCATTATTTTCTCCAAATTTTAAAGTGCTAAAACTAACGAGTCGTTCAGCAGGCTGCAATCTTGCAACAGGCCTTTTTACAGTTGTTTACAGTTTAAGCAATATATTGGATAAGGCCTATTGATTAGGCTAAGCTATATGATACTTATTTGACTGTTTTGTGAATTGTCAATGTTGGAGGGTGACCGTAAACTATTATTTGTGACAGATGTTGACAGTCATTAATAGCAGCACTAAGAAGGAATAAAAATGAAGGTAATATCTACAAGACTTATTTTATTGTTAATAATAGTTAATCTGCAGAATGTATATGCACAGTTACCGACAGTAACTCAGGCAGCTCCACCGTGGATGGCGTATAGCAATAATTTTTTTATGACAGTATTTCAGCTAAAATTTTCAGATGTGCAGCCTTTATTACCGAAACATATCAAAGCAAAAGTAAACAACCTAGGCAGAGTAACTGCTATGTTGGAAGTATATGAAACTAAACGTATATATGGCTTGCCCAATTATAAAATGGCTTTTATCGCTGTTGAAGTGAAAGGGTATGATAGTAGTAATGGTATGCCAGGGCATTGGCCGCTGTGGGGGAATGTTAGCCCCAAACCTGTTGCCCGCAATATGCAGCGATATTTTTCACTGCCTTTTGAGTTTCAGCCTAATATAGCCATTAATAAAGAAGCAGGTTTGCACTCAGCAACTATTGGCGCTCCAGATAAGGCACTTATCCATATTAAAATGCGCCAACTAAAAGATAAAACATTTTCAGCCGAAGGTGTGGTGAATATGCTTTCGAAATCTCAAAAAGGCTTATTTTTAACAGCTGTTCCTTGGTTTAGTAACGGCTACGCCGGTGAGCTATTGAGTCTAGATATTAATGCGGATGATATCCCCGCATTAAAATTATTGGAAGGTCAGAAGCCGCTTTTTTCCGTGATTAGTATTAATCAAACATTCACATACTCGCAGCCTGTTTTGCAATAATAAGGATAGTGAGGCAAAGCTTTATTATGCTTCAATATAAACTTCCCATATTGGTACTCTTGATAAGTATTCTAGAGCCTATATTTACGGTATGTTCGTATGCAAATAATAGTGTGGTGTTAGAGCAGCAAGTGGCAGCCATTGCTGATAAAAAAATATTCATTGTCAATCATGGTTGGCATACCAGTCTGATTATTCCGGCTGTGGTATTAAAATCCCGACTACCCGATTTACAAGAGCGCTTTCCTAATGCGAGCCATTTAGAAATAGGCTGGGGGGATCAAGGTTTTTATCAGGCCAAAAAAATTACATTACCATTGCTTATTAAAGCATTATTTTGGCCAACAAAGTCGGTAGTACATGTCGTTGATGTTCCACAAACTGTAGAGACTTACTTTTCGAAAAGTGAAATTGCTGTCATATGTCTTAACAAGGTGCAATATGCTGACTTGTTAGTATTTATTGAAAGTAGCATGGCTAAAAATGCAAAAGGGAAACTTATTACTAAGCAAAAAGGGATATATGGCAATAGCCAGTTTTATGCAGGTATTGGCCAATATCATTTTATGAATACTTGTAATAAGTGGACAGTAAAAGCTTTAGCTAGTGCAGGCTTGAATATTTCACCTCAATTTAAGCTGACAGCCAGCAGTGTTATGCGGTCTCTGAGCCAGCAACAACGGCTTACTGTATGTAGTAGTAAGTGATGGGCCTGTTTTAAGCTGCGACAAATTGTCGCAGTTTCCCTTCTCTGTAATTATTATCACTTATAAAGTGCCATTTTTAAGTCATATTAAAGAGTATAAATGTGCTATGCGACAGTATGTCGCATGTTGATCAAATTTTATTTTAGGTAAAATTTCGCCCACAGCTGCCCGTCTGGGCATAACAATCCTAATATATTTAAAGAGTTGAGATAATAATGAAAACTGTGAATAAAGCCTTATTTTTTTTGGGGGTATGCTTGAGCAGTACGCTTGTTGTGGCCGATGACCTTGAGTCAGTTGAAGTGATTGCTGATCGTTTATTTAAAGACACCAGCCGGGTCTCGCCAAGTTCGAAAATTACAGCAGTTGAATTACAGGGTATTAATATAACTACTGTGGAAGATGCGATAGCGCATGAGCCTAGCCTAATTGTACGTAAGCGTTTTATCGGTGATCCCAATGGGGTGATAGGCTTACGTGGTTCAAACATGTTTCAAACAACACGCTCAATGGTGTTCGTTGATGGCATGCCATTGCATTATCATTTGCAGACGCGTTTTTCTGGTTCGCCTCGCTGGTCTTTAGTGTCTGCTGGCGAAATCAGTGAAGTTGAAGTTTTATACGGACCTTTTTCTGCCGAATATAGCGGCAATGCTATGGGCGGGGTTGTTAATATAGAGACTAGAATACCAACCGAGAAAAAGTTTACTTTAGAAACTGCTTTGTTTAGTCAGTTCTATGACAACTTTGGTACAGATGAAACCTTTAATGGCAGCAGAGTCTTCTTTTCTTATGAAGATAAAATTGGTGATTTAAGCTTATTTGCTTCTTATAACCATTTAGATAATGAAAGCCAGCCAATGACAATTTTTTTCTCTGAGCCGAGTTCGCGCACAGCAACTGCGACAGTCAATAGCGGACCAATACCAGGTGTTGATGAAGAGGGTAACCCAGGTGTATATTTTGGGGACTCAGGGCCAGAAGAAGCAACTACTGATTTATTCAAAATAAAGTTAGGTTATGATTTTGGTGATTACCAGTTCCGCAGCTCTATTGCTTATGAGCAGCGTGAGCGCAATGAGAGTGCGCGTAACAACTATCTACGCGATGCATCTGGTAACCTGGTGTTTGATCGTAATTTCACGATTGCCGGTGATCCTAATGCAACTGTCTATGACACAACATCGTTTGGCACCAGTGCTTTTCAAAACCGCCATCAAGAGCGTGAAAGTCTACTTATTGGTGTGGGTTTGAGTGGCCTGTTGGGTAATCAGGGCTGGGCGTTCGATACCTTCTATAGTAACTTTCAGATTCTTGAAGACGAAGAAATTCGCACGGGCGCTAATCCAGCTGACCCTAATTTCCAAAACGCCAATGATTCATTTAGAGGTCGTTTTACCGAGTTTGATGATACGGGTTGGCAGATTCTTGATTTTAAAGCGGGTACCGAATCCCTAGGCGGTAATGATGATATGCGCCTGTCGATTGGTTACCACTATGACCTATATGAATTAGAAATTAATCCTGTGAGGTTTAACTCAATTACTGGTGAACGGGGAGCAGCACGTGATTCCAGTGGTGGTGAAACAAGCATGACAGCTATTTTTGCGCAATATGGCTATCGTCTTTCAGAACAATGGGATTTGTCGTTAGGTTTGCGCTATGAAGACTGGGAAGCTAAAAATGGTTTTACTGGTGTGCCGGGCGATGCAGGTTTTGTGTCAGTGCCGACTCGAACTGATAGTGCAGTATCACCTAAGTTCTCGATTGCTTATATGCCTACAGAAAATATTACCTGGCGTTATTCATTAGCAAAAGCAATGCGTTTTCCGATTGTAGAGGAACTGTTCCGTAATGAGCGTGATGCTGGTGGTGCCCAACGTATTGCTAATACTACACTAGAGCCTGAAGATGGTTTGCATCATAATATTTCCTTTACCAAACTTATTGAAAATGGTTCAGTCGAAGTGAATCTTTTTCATGAAGTGATTGAAGATGTTATTTTTAACAGTACGGCAAGAGACGCTAATACCAGTGTTACCAGCGCTGTGCCTGTTGATGAAGTTACTACAACCGGTGTGGAGTTTATTTATAATCAGCGGCAAGTGTTGGGTTCTCAGTTAAATATGCGTTTCAACATCACTTACACCGATGCTGAGATTACAGAGAATGTCTTCGATGGATTAGATAACGACCCAACAAACGATATTGTTGGTAATGAGTTTCCTCGCATGCCTGAATGGCGCAGTCATCTCATTTTAGGATATCCATTAAACTCAAAAGTCGATATTAATGGTAGCCTGCGTTATGCCAGTGATAGCTCTGGCAACTTGGCCAACTCTGACAACGTTGATAACGTATTTGGTGCGCATGATGCCTTTACCTTACTTGGTGCTAAAGTAAATTGGCAGGTAACAGAAAGTGCTATATTAAGTGTTGGTATGGATAATATTACAGATGAAGAAGTTTACGTTTTTCATCCATGGCCATCAAGAACACTATATGTTGAAGGGAAGTTCAACTTTTAATATAGGTTTTTTATTATCGTAAGAAAGATATTATATTGATTCATTAAATGGCCGGGAACTTTCCCGGCCATTTTTATTGCTTATTGGTGATCTTAATAAGTGTCATTTTTAGTTCTATAAGCGCTTTTTACCCGAACGAAAAAAATTTTAGGTGTCAATTTTTTTTACAGTGCGATTGTGGTAGCAGTTTTGCTGTTCATTGTGTGTGTTACGGTATGCAAAATATTTGTGTCGAACTTTTTAACAGTTTTTCGCTGTTAGTAATATAAAGCTTATTAAGCACGCGTTTATAGTTCGAATTTAATCTAACTATCATCAGTGTTAAAAAAAATTGTAGTATGCGTGTCAATATATTGTTTGTATTAAAGCGAATCTTTAAGTGGTGCAAAATTCGATTGAAAAAAATTATTTTTTTTGGGGGTTAAGTTGCTAGATACATTGACTTGATAATATAAGCTGCTATAAAAATAACTACTAGGGCTCTAACGGAATGCTGAATAATGAAAAGGACTCTCTCTGCAAAGTTTATTTTTGTTTTTCATGAATAACCCAAGCTAATGTGCTTGCCGGTTTTCTTATGTCGTTGTGTGAAATATCTTCTTAACAAATTTACTTTTAAATATCTTTATATCAATTTGACTAGGTATGATTATGCGTAAAATATTATCTTTGATGACATTGTTGGCGTGTTTTGCATCCTTCAATGCCAATGCAATTATTATCGGTGAGTACACCGCTTTTCTTTTTTCGCCAACACTTGGTGCACAGTCGCTCAAACATAGTGAAATAGGTTTTTTAGGACCTGTGAATGATTTTTCTGGCACAGGCGTCGATGTCAGTTTTAATGACGGCTTGGATGCTGATGGCTTTGGTTCAGTGAGCTGGGAGTTTGTAAATAACACGGGTAGTGTGCTAGAAGATGCTCGTTTATTTGTTTTTCTTGATGCTGAAATTGATGAGGCAACTAACACTTTCTTCAATGAGTATGGTGAGTTGGTTGATGTCTCAGGCACTGGTGCCAATGATAATGCTGCTGATAGTTGGCAAATTGGTGAGCCATTTTTAGGTGATATATTTTTCAATGCCGAGAATGGTTTCTTAACGGATACCAATGGTGTGCCGCAAGGTTTCGAGGACGATGTCTCTTTGGCGCTGGGTTTTGAGCTGGGAGACTTGTTTGTCGGTGATATCCTGACAGGTCTATTCGAAACTAGCCTTAGTAATATTGGCGGTTTAAGTCATACCGATCCTGATTCAGCGTTAACCTTCTTCTTTAATGGTATTGCAGAAATAGAGCGTATCGTTGTTGATGTGCCTGAAGCGGGTAGTTTTGGCTTATTGTGTTTTGCCAGTGTGATTGCATTGTCTTTTACGCGCAGACGTTTTAACGCGTAACTGTCTTATTACAAGAGGATATGTTGTTACATATCCTCTTGTAACAGGTTTTGATAAAAGTTTGTTATTGCTGCTCACATTTCTGTGAGCAGGCTTTATGCGGGCTTTTATAAATGGATATTGGGTATTGAGTATTTTTTGGGTGAATAAATACAAACTAGGGTGGAATATGATCAGTTTCTTAATGAAATTTTTTCCTGTAACAATGATGTTACTGCTATTGTTTGCCAGTAATGTGCAAGCGCAAAGCAACAGTCCTGTTGCTGCCGATGTAATTGTCGTAATAGACGAGTCGGGGTCTATGTCAGGCGAACAGTCCTGGATACGAGAGGTTGTGCCGCTATTAGAAAATAGCCTCTTACAATTTGGTATTGGTAGTGAAGGTCAGGCTAACGAATATGGCCTGGTTGGCTATGGTAGCCGTTCGGTTGTGCCACGTAGCTTTAATGTGGGTGATGATTTGCTGGGCAGCGCTGATGAATTTATTACAGCAGCACAGGGATTGGTAATTAATGGTGGTACAGAAGATGGTTGGCGTGGGATTCAATTCGCACTAGATCAATATCCACGCCGTAATGGTGCTGCAGTAAACATTATTCTGGCAACTGACGAAGACCGTGATAACACACAAAGCTCGATTACATTCGATACCGTTTTAACTGCTTTGGGTGAAAACCGCGCTTTATTAAATGCTGTCATCAATGCTCGTATCCGCTGTGAGGATGGTACGAATGCCTTGGGTATGGATAGCCAGGGGGTTGGCTATATCGCTGATGGTTCAGGCGGTTTTACAACATGTACTAACCCTAGAGCCATTTCAGGTAGTGGTGCGACCATAGCGCACTATGTTGATCTGGCATTACAAAATGGTGGTGCGGCATGGGATTTATCATTTTTACGCCGAGGCGGTTTGGTTGCTGAGTCTTTTACTGCCGCCATTTTATCGATTAAGGTTGATGAGATTCTTAATCAACGTCCAACAGGTGATTTGGTGGCTGTTGCCCAGGCAACACCTAATCCAGCGGTGGCCGGGCAGGCAATTGCTTTAGACGGTTCAAACTCATTCCACTTAATTGAGGGGCGCTCAATTATTAGCTGGGAATGGGACCTTGATAATGATGGTACATTTGATGTGTCAGGCCCGCTTGCCAGTACATCATTTCCAGTTTTAGGTGAGTTCCCTGTTACCTTGAGAGTGATAGATGATAGCGAAACACCATTAAGTGCGGAAGCAACAATTGTTATTAATGTGAATACACCGCCATTACAGCCAACAGCTGATGCCGGTGGTCCTTATTTATTCTGCCCACAAAATACACCTTGGCGTTTGGATGGGCGGGGCTCTATTAACCCAGATGATGGTTTAAGTGAGCCGGGTTCGCCTGCGGATAGTATTACAGCATATCGTTGGGATTTAGATAACGATCTGCAGTTTGATGATGCTAGCGGCGATCTGATTGACGCCACAACACAATTACAGGCGCTTGGGCTTGGCGATCATTTAATACGTTTGCAAGTCGAAGATAATACAGCGATATCGTTCCCAAGTAGTGGGCAGTCAAATCTTACCGATACCTCAGTTACTCAGGTGCGTGTGCGAGATGCTTCTGATGCCTTATGTAACTGTTTGTCTGACCTAGCAGCTAGACCTAAATTTACTAAAGTGCAGTTAACGTGGACTGATTCAGGGGCAAATCAATATGCCGTCTATCGTAGCTTAACTGAAGGTGGCCCATATACACGCATCGCCGTGACAGACAGCCGTTTTTCAACGTATCTGGACCTTGGTTTAGAATTGGATACACCTTATTTCTACGTGGTTGCAGAATTGGATAATGCGGGTCGTGAAGTCTGTCGGTCACGTGAAATTACTGCAACACCAACAGCGCGTCGTTTTAATGTCAATAATCGGCCGCCACAAGTCACCTCAACACCTGTTACTGCCGCGACCGAAGGTGTTGCCTATAGCTATGATGTGGATGCAACTGACCCCGATCCAAGAGAGCGTTTAAGTTTCTCTTTGCAGGTTGCGCCGACAGGTATGATTATTGATGCTAGCACGGGTGTGATTGATTGGACACCGATTAATGCACAGGTCGGTGAGCAAACGGTTATTGTGCGGGTTGCAGATAACCAGGGTTTATTTGCCGAGCAGGTGTTTTCGATCAATGTCGCTAATGTGAATCAGGCGCCGATTATTTCTAGCGTGCCACCAACAGAGGCCACTGAATTACAACAATATAGCTATCAAGTGATTGGTATCGATCCGGATATTGGTGATGTTTTAACCTATGGATTAAACTCATCACCAAGTGGCATGACAATTGATGTAAGTAGTGGCTTGATTAACTGGACGCCAGCAGAAGGGCAGGCGGGTAATCAGTCAGTAACAGTTGTTGTCAGTGACACGAGTGGTTTACAAGATGCTCAATCATTTACGATCAATGTGATTGAACGTAATTTCCCACCAGCCATTAATAGCACACCGGTTACGCAAGCAACGGTTGATGAGCTATATGCATATCAAGTATCAGCAACAGATGCCAATGCTGCAGATGTCATTACCTATTCATTAGGTACTTTTCCCGAAGGGATGACGATTAATCCAAGTACAGGCTTAATTAACTGGACGCCAACCGCACAGCAGACAGGCGCTAATGAAGTTGTGGTGGTGGTGTCGGATACTCGTAATGCCGCAACATCACAGTCTTTTAATGTATTTGTTGCCGAACAAAACCAGCCGCCTGTATTCAGCATTACTAGCCTGCCTGATGCAACAGAAGATCAGGCCTATAGCTTTACTGTGACTGCAACTGATCCAAATGCGAGTGATACTCTAACATTCTCTATTATTGCCGCACCTGCTGCACTAAATATTGACCCGCAAACAGGTTTGATACAGTGGCTGCCGGTCAATGGTAATGTGGGCAGCAATAATGTGACCTTGCGTGTAAGCGATGCCGCTGGATTATTTGCCGAGCAGACTTTCACGATAACCGTTGCTAATGTTAATGATGAGCCGCTGATTAACTCAGAGCCTGTTTTATCTGCTGATGAGGGTGTTTTATACAGCTATCAAGTAACCGTGGTGGATGTAGACACCGGCGATGCTCAGGCATTTTCTTTGCCGCAAGCACCAGCAGGTATGACCATTAGTAATAATGGCTTGGTTGAGTGGACACCAACGGTAGACCAGGTAGGTAACCAGCCGGTTACGATTCGTGTGACTGATAATGGCGGCTTATTCCAGGAGCAATCATTTACAGTGATTGTGACAGGCTCGCCGGTTGCTCCACAAATTAATTCATCACCTGTGTTGACAGCACAAACCGATGCTGTGTATCAATACCAGGTGTTAGCAAGCGATGGTAATAACGATGCTTTAGTTTTTAGTTTGGATGTTGCGCCAGCCGGGATGAGTATTGATCCGGTATCCGGTTTGATTGCATGGCAGCCGACAGAAGCGCAGGTTGGTACACAAAATGTTGTTGTGCGTGTGACTGATGCGACTGATTTATTTGATACGCAAAGCTTTTCAGTGGGCGTGAATTTTGGCAATCGTGCGCCGACGATCAATAGCTCGCCATTAACCACAGCACAAGAAGATGCGCTTTATCAGTATGATGTCAATGCAGCTGATCTTGATGGTGATGGCTTATTATTTAGTTTAACGGTAGCCCCATCGGGTATGACAATTGATCCGAATAGTGGTCTTATCAGTTGGACGCCTATTAATGCTCAGCTTGGTGACAATACCGTTACTGTCGAAGTCAGTGATGGTAATGGTGGTGATGACTCACAATCTTTCGTGATAACAGTCACTGCAGCACCACCTAATCAGTCGCCGGTCTTTAACAGTACGCCATCAAGCAATGCCATTGTCGATGAGTTATATAGTTATAATGCACAAGCAAGTGATCCAGAAAGTGATCCGTTAACGTTTTCTTTATCAGTCGCCCCAGCGGGAATGACAGTTAATGCGAATACGGGTGCGATAAGCTGGACACCAAACCAGTCACAGTTGGGCGCTAATAGTGTTGTTGTTCGTGTCGATGATGATGAAGGTGGTTTTGCAACACAAAGCTTCAACATTAATGTTATTGATGAAGTTGATAATCAACCACCACAAATTACCAGTGCGCCCCCAGGTAATGCAGAAGTGGATACGCTTTATACATATGATGTGAATGCTACGGATCCTAATAATGATACCTTGACTTTTAGTCTGACAACAGCGCCAGCAGGCATGAGTATTAATGTAAGTAGCGGCTTGTTAAGTTGGACGCCGAATAGTACTCAGACAGGTGATAATCCAGTGGTGGTGCGTGTTGACGATGGTAATGGTGGCTTTGCTACACAAAGCTTCACCATTGTTGTGCTGTTAACGACTCAAAATGAGCCGCCGACGATTACCAGCTCGCCAAGTACTAGCGCTGAAGAAGGCAGCTTATATAGCTATGCGGTGATAGCATCTGATGTGAATGGTGATACCTTGAGCTTTAGTTTGACTGTGGCACCGGTGGGTATGACGATTGATGCAGTAAGTGGTTTGCTTAGCTGGACACCGACAGCGGCGCAATTGGGTTTGAATGATGTTGCCATACGTGTTGATGATGGCAATGGCGCTTTTGCCACTCAAACCTTTAGTATTAATGTGATATCGGCAGTACCAAATAGCCCGCCACAAATCAATAGTGTGCCTGTTGTCACAGCGACTGTAGGCTTTAACTATGAGTACACGGTGATAGCATCCGATGTGGACAATGATACCTTGAGCTTTAGTTTGACTGTGGCACCGGTGGGTATGACAATTGATGCAGCTTCAGGCGTTATTAGCTGGGTGCCTGAGGCCAGTCAGGTTGGTTCGCAAAGTGTGGTTGTGCGAGCAAGTGATGCTGAATCTTTTGTTGAGCAAAGTTTCCCTGTTAATGTGACTGCTGAGTTGCCGGCATTTGATGTGCAGGTCATTATCAGTCCTGAAATTGCCGACCCAGATCAAGTGGTCAGTATTCAGGTGCAGGTGGCAGGTGCGACCAGTCCTGCGATTACTGTCGTGCAAGATACAACCAATTTGCCTGTGACTAATAATACAGCAAGTTTTAGTGCGACTGCACCAGGTGCTTATCCGATTACAGTGACGGTTTTATCTGCTGATGGGCGCTCGCAAGTTGTGGATAGCTTTGTGCGAGTTAGAGACGCCAGTGATAGCACAGCGCCAACGGCTATCATTGCAACGCCGACAGAACAGCAACAACTAATGAGTTTAACGGATGTTATTGGTACGGTGAGCGATGCTAACTTATTTGAATATCGCTTATTGATTGCGCCATCAGGAACGAATCAATTCGCTGAGTTAGTTGCCAGTAATAATGAAGTGCTTAATGCAAGTTTAGGTGCAGTCGATGCCAGTATGCTAAGCAATGGACTATACCGTTTGGCATTGATTGCTGAAGATATTAATGGCCTCAGCAGTCAGGACATTGTCGATATTCAAGTCGATGGTGAATTAAAGCCAGGGGTTGTACAGCTAAGCTTTACCGATATGATTGTGCCGTTGGCGGGTATTCCAATAACCATTGAACGTAACTACGACAGCCGTGTGAAGACGGGGCGTGATTTAGGTATTGGCTGGAATCTTGAGGTCCGACAAGGTCGATACACCAATAATCGTGAGCCGGGTGAAGGTTGGGATGTTGTGGGTTCAGGTGGCTTTTTCAATATTCCTTGTAGTCAGGCGGTTGAGTTAGCCGATCACGTCACTGAAGTCCGCATTAGTGATCGTGAGTTTTACGAGTTTCGACCGGTTGCTAGCTTCTCAGGGTTTGGTAGCCTGATTGGTGGTGGTTGCTTGGGGCAAATGAGTTTTACGCAAGTCGATGGCATCCCGGGTGCAACACTGGTGCCTTTAGAAAGCAGTAATGTTGTCTATCTCAATGGCTCTAATACCATAACCTATGATCTGGGCGATGATCGTTTTGGCGACCCTTGGGAACCAACGCGGGTACGCTTAACCACTATTGATGGCCGTGAGTTTGATGTTGATATTAATGCGGGCATAAGACGCATTGGTGATAGCAGTGGCGGACAATTGTTTATTAGTAATAGTGGTGTAACAAATTCCGCAGGTGCAGGTGTGCAGTTTGTCCGCGATGGCCAAGGTCGCATCATACAAATTATTGATCCACTGGGTAATAGTGTGGCTTATCAATACGATGCGAATGGCGACTTGGTGAGTTTTAGTAATCAATTAAATGAAACTACGGCATATCAATACTTTGCAGCTATTCCGCATCACTTGGAGTCAATACGTTTGCCAGATGGCCGTTTAGAAACGAGCTTTGATTATGACCCGAGTGGTCGTGTGACAGAGTCGTGTACCGAATCAGGTTGTGTTACTGCACAATATGATCTTGTCGGCCGCAGTCAAACAAGCATTGATGCGACGGGGCGTAGTGTGACTTATGTTTATGATGATGAAGGTAATGTTATTAGTCAGACCGATGGCTTAGGTAATACGGTCAGCTATGTTTATGATACCAATGGTAACGTTATTCAGGAAACAGACCCAGAAGGCAATGTGACAAGCCAGACCTGGGATGCCAATGGTAATTTGTTGTCAGTGACCGAACCGTTTGAGCTGGGTGAAGATCCGGCTGATTTCACAACCTCTTATACCTATGATGCTAATGGTAATGTTTTGACAATTAACTCACCGACAGGTGCACAGTTAACCAGCACCTACGATGCGACGGGTAATATTCTGTCGCAGACACTCGATGGTGGTTTTGTCATCGGTCAGTACACTTATGATGCTGCAGGTCGTCCTGCGACTGAAACAGGGCCATTTGGTGAGCTGAGCTTTAGTTATAATAGTAACGGCTTTATCAATACAATCACGGACGAGTCGGGCATAGTGACTGACTTCACTCACGATGGAGCTGGAAAAGTCACGTCTTATACCCGCGGCGGTATCACAGCAAACTTTTCCTATGATGCAATGGGCCGTGAAACCAGCTTTAACTACAGTGATGGGCTGTCGTTTACACAAAGTTATGGCTTGGGCAATGATTGGACGTCTTTCGAAGGCTCAACCATTCCACGTATAGAACGCGAATTGAGTGTTCGTGGTGCGCCACAAAGTATTATGCAAATCGATGGTTCTTCTGTGGACTGGGAATATGATGCTGCAGGTCGTGTTATAACGGAAGTCGATGCCTTAGGCGGCCGTACCAGCTTCACTTATGATGCGGCTGGACGCTTAAGCACAGAAACGGACCCAATGGGTAATACGACGACATATGAGATGGATCGGAGTGGCCGCGTAACAGCCGTAGTTTCTGCTGAGACTGAGAGAACGGAGTTTAGTTATTATCCAAATGATCAACGTCGTAGTATGACCGACGGTTCAGGCCGAACATGGTCTTTCAGCTATACGCCGACCAGCTCGATGACAATTGACCCGTTGTTACGTAATTTCACCACCGAAACCAATTCACAGGGCTTAGTGACACGCATGGTAAATCCAGATGGCACTGATCAGCGTTGGACATATCTTGCGCCGACAGCCGTTCTCGATGGTACTGATTTACCGACATCATTTACGGATGAGGCGGGTAGAGTACGTAACTACAGTTACGATGCTGAAGGTCGCCTAATTAGTGCTACCGATTATGCTGGCCAGCTTGCTGATTATAGTTATGGAACTGATGGCTTAAGCACAATTGAAGATGCTGAAGGCGAAACCATTAGCTTCACTTATGATAGTTTTGGTGATATTGCCTCAATGACGCTGGGTGATGGTGCAGCTAAACAATTTGCCTATAATGCCAGCCGTGAAATAGCATCAGTGACTTTGTCATCGGGTACGGTGAAGACATTGGCTTACGATACTCTTGGTAGGATCGTAAGTGACCAGCGCGGTAGTAGTGAGAGCTTTAGTTTTATCTGGGATGCCAGTAGTAATTTATTGTCGGCAAGCGATGCCTTAGGTACAGCTAATTTTACTTATAACGCGAATGGCAATATTACCAGCTTCGAGAGTAGCGCTGGCGCGACTGTAGATTATGCTTATGATGGTGTTGGTCGTATCACATCGCAGATCATTAGCAATAGTGCGGCAACAACAACACAGACGACGCAATATGAATATGATGGTGCAGGTCGTTTGACGCGTATTACCGATCCAAATTCAGGTATCACTGACTTCAGCTATGATGCAGCAGGTCGTTTAATATCACGGGCCATGCCAAATGGCATTACCACAAGTTATACCTATAATTTGCGTGATCAAATTATGCTGGTAGAGCATACCAATGGCAGTGGTGCAGTGATTAGCTCAGTCAGCTATACCCGTAATATCGGGGGAGAGCCAAGCCGAGTGACTTGGCAGGATGGTAGTTTTGTCGATATCAACTATGATAGTGCGCTACGCGTTATTGATGAGCAGTTCTTCGATGCTAGTAGCACACTAAGCCGCCGCATTCAGTATGAATATGATCTTGTGGGTAATCGTACTGCTAGGATTGTCGATGGTGTGAGAACTGATTATAGCTATGCTGCAGGCCATCGCTTACAGTCTGCCACTGGTGGTGAAACACAAAGTTATAGCTATGATGCAGATGGTCGTGTTAGCAGCATTGATCGTAGCGGACTTGATGCTGGCCTGAGTCATAATTTTGCAGGTCAAATCAGCTCAGTTGCTCTGGCAGGAGGCAGCACGATTGATTATGAATATGATCATGCAGGTCGCCGTATTGCAGCTAGCGATGCTAGTAACAGCCGTCGCTTTTTAACCGTGCCTTCTGTTGCAGGTGGCTTAGATAATCCGCAGGCTATTTTGGATGCGAGTGATAACATTATGCAAAGCTATGTTTATGCCGGTGATGCGCCACTGCAAAGAACCGATGGCAGTACCACGGTTTACTATTTAACCGATGGGCTAGGTTCGGTTATCGGTATCACCGATGCAGCCGGTAATTTACTGGGTTCAGTAAAATATGATGCCTTCGGTGGTCAGCTTGATCAAACTGGCGATATGAGCTTACCAGCTGCTGCTGGTGGCGACTTCCGCTTTCATGGTCAATGGCAGGAAGCAGCAACAGGTTTGTACCATGTTAGGGCGCGCGATTATGACCCTGTAACAGGCCGCTTTTTATCAGCAGATCCAGCAGAGCCAGATTTGCGCGAGCCAGAGAGCCTGAACCGATATCTATTTGCTAATGCGAATCCGTATTTGTTCTCTGATCCAACAGGTCGCTTTACCTTGGTGAGTGTGAATATCAGTATTAATATTCAAGCAACATTACGCTCTATTGCGGTCAATATTGCGAAAGACTATTTAATTGATAAGGCCAGAAGCATTATCGGTTCACTGGTTCTTAGTGCGCTGAAAAATTTCACGGCTTTAAGCTCCTTCAATCCTTGGGGCTTTATAGGCGTCGATAGTACACGCGAAGCTGGCCGTATCTGGGAGCAAAAAATACAAGACTTTATTTGCTCGACGATCCCTGACACCTTTAGAGAAATTGTCTGGTTTGAGCCAACAATCAGTGGTGGCTTTGCCTCGGCGAATGGATTTGGTTGCCCAGGCGGTGGCGGCGCATTTGCGCCAGCAGGTTCATCAAAGCCAGATTTTATGTTGAGTAAAACAGAGCCGAAAGATCTGGGTAGAAAAGGTAAGCGACGCATCAAGGCTTATTTGATTGGTGAGAGCAAGTTGTCATTGACCACGTTCTATAATGCCTATGTGAAGAACGGAGGCTATAACAAGAACCAATTTAATCAGATTATACGCTTCGCCAAAGATAGGGTTTATTCAAGAACAGCGGTATTCTTAGCGCTATACAATGGTGGTAAGAAGAGCTCAAGACGAAATCAAGCTGAACTATCCAGGCTGTTGGCAAGGGAAGCTGTCAAAAAAGGTGTAGTACCGATTATGGTAAGTGCATTCTAGTATTCATTTATTAAAATAGTGCTATATAAGAAAGAGCGGCTAGAGGCCGCTCTTTCGCTATCTGGGGAGTCATAAAGTGACAATACCGAAACAACATAAAGCTTTTTTACAGCAGTTACAGGCGCATAAGCAGTTATCCTTAGCCGATGTTATGGCTATTTTTAAAGCCAATGCCAGCAGCACATCAAGTGATGTCACAGCGACTGATATGGAACAGGCTTTATACTTTCTGCAAGTCGAAGACTTGTTTGTGATAAAAACCCAAGATGGTCAGCAAGAGGTTGATATTGAGGCTGATTTATTTAAAGATCCTGAAAATTATATTCTCGCATTCAATAACTTTATCTATAAGGATATCAATATTGCCGAAGATTATTGTGCTGCCGTTGATGAGTCCAGTCTTGAGCAAGATGAGGCGGGTGAATATTATATCGAGTTGCGGCCTTATACTCAGCTGAAGGTGGTTGGGAATTTAGCAGAAGCGGCGAATTTACACGAGCGTATCAGGGCTTATACGCAGTATTTTGCAAGCAATCTGGTGAGAAAAAACTTCACATTGTTATCGACCATGTTTGCAGAGCAAATAGCACAGAAGCATAGCGAGACATGGCTAAGTGAATACTGGGGCGCATTAGAGCAAGATTACGGCACATTTGACTATGCCGATCATATCGAAGTGATATCAGTCTATGTGGGTGAGGCGGGCGCTAAAAAGTGTTTTGGTGAAATGGCACTACCCGAAGGCGTTAACAGGGATGCTAGGCGTGGTGAAGCAAGGTTTCAAGCGGTGAGTGTCTGCACGCCTAATGGTATGAGCATTCATGGCTGTAATATTTACTTGGCAATTATTGAGCAAGCCGGCTTATTCAAAGTATGTAATATCCACTGTCAGCCGTTGTAGGGTTGCTCACCATTATGTAGCTGACATCGCCTTAAGCTTTTTATGGTTAATAACTTGCTAGCTTTAAGAATGACTTCGGTAGCTTAGGGCGTTGTCTATCAGTATTAGCAAGTCGTCTATTTAATTCGATTGGTTTTAATGAGGTCAAGCCAGTAGTGTTACTAGCCGGTATTTATATTGAGCTTTATGAATGATTGATGCCACTTTCACTACAGTTGAGCAAAGCTTGATCAATAAGCATTATTTGAAAAGTGATTGCTGAGAAGTTTAATGAATGCATTTTCAATATTAAGGCTTTTAGTGTGTTTCAAATTCTCACCACAGGTATTTAATTTTTCACCAGTAAAAAAGCTGTTTCGCTTTTTAAAATGTTCATTATGCCTTGCGAAATAAAACTTATTGTTAACTTGGGCAATTGATATCATATTATGAATCAGCTAAAAGCAGTTTATTCAATAGAGTGCATACTAAATATAGTAGTAATTAACAATTTGGGCACTAGTGTTAAAGTGTTTTTAAAAAATCTGTCATAAAACAAGTTGCCATTTAGAGTTATGCACAGCCAACATAAATTTTAAACATTACTGTCATGTTGCTTTAGTCTTAATCTATAAACATATCGGCGGCCAAAGAGCCAGGTTTTCAACGCTGATTTTACACATTAAATTTTGGTCATATCTCGTTCAATAAAAATTCATTTCTATGTCAAGCCAGTTTCATTGACTTCGCTTTTAATGCCGCCCTGTTAGAAGAGCGGAACAACAGAACTTAATACCGAGCTTCTAGCATTTCAGTTGCCACACCTACCGTGAGGTTGGGTCGGAAAGCCACGGGTCTTATTGCTTCAATAGATTAAGACAGCCGGGTTACGCGCTATAAGAGTAATCCGGCTATGCCGAATTAATCTATAGCTTTAGTAAGGAAACTTGGCTGAGTACAGTGATGCTAGGATATTCACTGAACCACGCAACAAGTTTGCCGGTATCGTCAATCCTGAGGGTATTTGGCATAGGGGTATGTTGTTTTTTGGTTAACAATCTTTTTGGAGGCTTTTTAAATGAAAGTTAAAGCTCTTATTGCAGCTGGTCTTTTCGCTTTAGCAGGAAACGCTAACGCTTTATTAGATAACTCTTTTACTGGCAACGCTGAGTTGCTTTTGAATGTTTATGACCCTGTTAACAATCTTGCTTACAGCCAAGATCTGGGTGTTACTTTTGACCAGTTCCTAGCTGGTATGTCTGACCCATCTTATGCTTTGTCATTCAACCTGGGCGACACTAGCTTCTTGGGTGATAGCGGTTTAACTTGGGGCATCTCAGCTGTAAATGCTTCTTTTAACGACCTTGCTACTACTGGTGCTCTTTCAACACTAGCTGCTGGTTCTGCTCAAGTTCCTGTAGATTCTACAATCAATGCTAACTTGCAAACTCGTTATGCTGGTTTAGTTAGCAGCTTAAACAACCAAAATGGCGCTGCTGGTGACTTAAACTACAGCACTGACACTAGCATTGCTGGATCTATCGGCGAATACAATGATGGTTTCTCTGGTGTTTTAGCTGTTGATAACGCTACAGCTGTTGATCAAGAAATGAGCATGTTCTTCTTTGCTGTTTTTGATCCAGTTACTTTCGGTCAAGGTCCAATCGTTGAGTCAGCTGCCACTTGGGTACTTGACTTAACTGCTGGCACATTAGACTACAACCCAATTCCAGTTCCTGCTGCTATCTGGTTCTTAGCTTCAGGTCTTATCGGTTTGGGTGCAATTTCTCGTCGCCGTAAGGCTTAATTCTTTTTTAGATCTCTGGGAGATATAAAACATGTTGAAAAAAATTACTGCATTAGCAGCGTTAGCTTTCGCTGCTGCTCCAGCTTTAGCATTACCACCAGGTGACTTTGTTCCTGGTACTACTCTTGAAGTAGTTATTTCTGGTGCAAGTGCTCAAGACAATGCTCTTAACTTAGCAATGATCAATGATCTTTGCGTTGGTGGCACTTTAGATTTTTACACAGAAGTTGGTGGTGGTGGTTTTCCAGCTGATTTCAACGCCTATTTTTGTACATTAGACGCTGGAATTACTGGCTTGGCTGCTGATACAGATGCAGTTATCTATAAGCGTTCTTCAGGTGGTTCAGGTCAAGGTCCAATTGGCGTATGTCAAGGTGGTCTTGATTCACTAGACATCTCTGCTGGTTGTGCTTTAGTTGGTCCTAATGGTGTTGGTGATCTTTATGAGTGCCCTAACTTGGTACAACGTACTTCAGATGCAGGTTTCTCTGATTTAGAAATCGATCGTTTGCCTTTAGGTAACGGTGGCGATGCTTGTGATAACACACCTGTTGTAACAAACACGCTTTATGGCACTATTTTCAACGTTCCAGTTACAACTGAATTGCGTAACGCTCTGCAGCTTGCTACTGGTTTAACTGTTGGTGCTGAAGATGAAGCCAATATGCCTTCTTTGACTAAGCAACAAATTGCTGCTTTGTTCAGTGGTGGTATTCCAGATTGGGGTAGCTTACTTTTCCCTGTTGATGACGATGCTAACCCAGCTACACCTGATGTTGCTTTGTCTTTGTTAGCACTTGTTGATGATGCTGACGTTGATCCGGCTGATCTTGTTTCTCCAAGTACTGATCCTAACTCTGTACTGCCTTTCGTTGCGCCTCGCGTACACGTTTGTCGTCGTACATTGTCTTCAGGTACTGGTACTCAGTATGCTGTTAAGTTCCATAATACTGGTTGTACTACAGGTTCAATCGATCCTCAGTTAGACAATACTCCAGCTAGCTCAACTAGCACAAACACTGTTGCTAACTTCCAATTGACTGCAGGTTCAAACCCATTCGGTCCAGTTATCTCTGAAACTTCAAGCTCTAGCCGTATGACGACTTGCTTGAATGCTCAAGCAGCTGCAGGTACATGGGCTATCGGTATTCAAAGCTTAGAGAAGAACCCTGATCTTGGTGATGACTTCCGTTTCATCAAAGTTGACGGTGCTGCACCAACTGTAGAAAACGTACTATTGAACAAGTACTTTGACTGGGTAGAGTCAGTAATGATCTGGCGTACTGATGCATCTGGTGATGTATTAACTGTTATGCAAGCTCTTGCTGCTCAAGCAGGTTCTAACACTAACATTGTTGACCTTAACGAAGAATTCGTTCAACCTTTCGGTCAATCTGGTTATGTTTCACTTAACACTATCCCAGGTAACGTTCCAAGCACTGCACTTCCTTTAGATGTTGTTAACAACCCAGTTGCTACATCTACTCACTTCTTCGGTGGTGCTTCTAACTCTTGCCGTACGCCTTTCGTTAATGTTGATAGCATTGCTCACTAAGATTTTAGTGTAATGTCAGGATGCAATATCCTGAGATAACAAGAATAAAAATTAAAGTGTAAAGCTTACAGCTTGCACTTCTTAAAAAGGCCAAGTATATGCTTGGCCTTTTTTTATATTTAAATTTATCTGCTCGTTTGAAAAGTTTAGGCTCTTATCTTAATGTTTTCCTGATTTTAGGGGTAAAACAATTTTTTACAACTCGCAATATGATTCGCCTGTATAGTCATATGCATTAAATGCAAGCATGTTAGCTTTAAAATCAAACTTTCCGTCGCTAATTATCAGTTTGTTGTTGGCTATTTGAGGTAAGTGCAAAACCGTGTTTTTTAATATGCTTGTAATGGCAATGCAAAATATTTCCCAGCTTGTTAGGTGGTTGGGAAATGCTTAAAGCGAGTAAGCAGAAAAATATGTGCAAAACGCGTATCTCTGTCAACTTTCTTAAACAAGACTGTCATATTGTGTCGCTATAGTTAGCGACCTCAAGATAGTTCTCGGAGAATCGTATTTATTGCGCCATAGAGAGGTAGCTATTATGGCTGCAGTCTCTTCAATAAGTTCTTTTGCATTCGTTTCAAAAATTAATGAAGAAGTTAGGGCAGGGCACTATGGTGTCAAGGCGGTCTATTGATATGTTGAATAAATCCAAAGCTTTTTATAAGCAAATCCTATGTTGTGCAACTATTTCCAGTGCGGTACTGATGGCCGGTACTTCTGCCAGTGCTGCCAATCGCGTATGGGTTAATGGCACCGTATTAGGTAATGCACCGATTCCTGGCTTGCCGGTTGGTGGCAGTGTTGTATCCGGTGCGGCAACGTTTGATGAGACAGCCAGTCGCCTGCAAATAGACCAGCAAAGTGGGCGTGCGATTATTGATTGGCAAAGTTTTGATATTGGTGAGGCTAACCTGGTGGAGTTTAGGCAGCCTGATGCGAGTGCAGCAGCATTAAACCGGGTAACTGGCGCAGCCAGGCCGAGCCAGATACTGGGTAGCTTGCAGGCTAATGGTCAGGTTTATCTAATCAACCAAAATGGTATTTTGTTTGGTGATAGTGCGCAGGTCAATGTAGGTGGTTTAGTCGCCTCTACCTTGGATATCAATGAGGACTTGTTTCTTAATTCTTCGATTGCACAATCAGTTGCCGAAGGCGAACCAGCATTTATGCATGACGACACTGCCGCTGCTGATCGCCCTATCCTTATGATTAATGCTGAGGGCGAGGCAGAATTAGCAGCTTCAGTGCAGGGGCAAGCGGGTGATATTTTAATTGCAGAAGGTGCCGAAATTAATACGGCTAATAACGGCAGCGTCTTAGTATTTGCGCCCAATATAAGAAATGAAGGCAAGGTCTCTACGCCAGAAGGCCAGACCTTAATGGCTGCTGCCGAAGATGAGGTTTTTTTGTTGTTTTCAGATAGTAACCCGGATTTACGAGGTTTTTTAGTAGAGGTTGAAACAGGCGGCAATATTACCAATGTCGGTGAAATGGTTGCCGAGCGAGGTAATATTACTTTATTGGGTATGGCCGTTAACCAAGAAGGCACACTAAGAGCAACAACCTCGGTTGATCTTAATGGCACTATTCGTTTATTAGCGCGTGATTCATTGCGGCAAGATGTAACGTTAGTCAACGAAACAGTGTTATCTAGCTTTTTTGATAACCCTGATGAAAGAGAGCTGCCGACTGTGCCAGGCGGTACACCGTTTCAACTGGCAGAACGTGGTGGTAATGTGCGTTTTGCCGAGGGCAGTGTTACTGAAATATTGCCTGAGCTAGATAATGATGCAACTGCGCCAGATGTGCAGCCACAGAACTTATCGCGCGTTGAAGTTGTCGCCGAAAATATTCATATGGAGCAAGGCTCTAGCATTATTGCCGCAGGAGGCAATGTACAGTTTTTAGCGACCAGTACACCTAATAATCACAATTTGTTTTTTCAAGATAATGCCGATGCTGATAATAGCCGCATCTTTCTCGATAGTGGCAGCCTGATTGATGTGTCAGGTACTGAAGTACAGTTGGCGGCCGACGCTAATGTAATAGAAGTAGAGCTGCGCGGCAATGAGTTACAGGACTCACCATTACAACGTGATGGCATTCTGAATGGCTCGACTGTTTATATTGATGCGCGTAAAGGCACTGATATTGCCAATATTAGTGGCGCTGTCGATTCAACCCCGAGAACTGTTGCTGAACGATTAACCGAAGGTGGTTCGGTGCAGTTATTGTCACGTGGTGATGTAATACAGCGCGAAGGCTCTGTGATTGATGTATCAGGTGGTACAGTGCATTACCAGGCCGGTATTATAGAAACCACTAAGTTAATTTCTGAAGGTCGTGTATACGACATTAGTGATGCTGACCCTGATCGCATTTACGATGGCATTCTCGGTGATACGGCTAAATTGCATGAGCGTTGGGGCATTACTGAAGAGTTTTCAGGCTCGTTTATCGGTATGGGTGGAGAGTTCGTTGAAGCGTATAGTGAAGGGCGCGACGCGGGTAATGTCAGTATTGTATCCAGAGCCGCTATATTAGAAGGTGAAATTAGAGCCGATACGATAACTGGGCCTTTTCAACGCGATGTGGCAGCGAATAACTTTCCTCGCGGCGGTCAACTCGACTTATTCTTAATTAATAATAAACAAAATATCATAATAAATGCTATTGATAACTTGTTGAACCCCGCATTCGATGAAGACTTATTAGCTGAAGAGCAGGAAGCGCCAGGCGGCACACAGTTAGTGGATTTAAGCTTATCTGAACGTTTATTCGAAGAGAGTGGCTTAATGTCCATTAATATTGGTACCGGTGGGCAGATATCAATTGCTGATGGTGTCGATTTGACCTTTCGCCCAGGTACTAATCTTGATCTCTTGGCTAAGGATGATATTAATATTGGCGGTAGTATAAGCACTGCTGGCGGTGATATTAATATTCGCACAGTAGGTAACGCGATTGTTGATAATATTTTAGGCAGAAATAGAAAGCTCTTTGATACAGAGACATTTATTGATCAGAACAGTAGTGCGCCTATTACACTACAGCCGGGTAGTGTTTTAGATACTCGCGGCCTTTGGATAAATGATGATGAGCTGGTTAACACCTTATTCGGCAATGCTGATGTACTCGATACACCATTGTGGATTGATGGCGGTAATGTTGTTTTAGTTGCCAATGGCGACTTAACACTTGCCCAAGACAGTCTAATCGATACTGGCGGCGGTGCACATTTTTCTTCAAACGGTCAATTGCTTGCGGGTAAAGGTGGTGATATTAGCTTAGCGGTTAACCGTGCTGCGATTGATCTATTACAAGATGAAATGGTAAGCCTTACGCTAGAGGGTAAGCTGCAAAGCTTTGCTTTTAATCAGGGGGGCACGCTATCTTTAGAAGCGCCTGGTGTTTACATTACTTCGGATGACCTCGCTACTATTGATCGAGCCGCTTTAAATTTGGATGAGTCTGTTTTGCTGCGCAATAGTTCGTTCTTTAATGAAGGGGGGTTTAGCGCTTATAATCTCACCGCATTTAATAGCCTGACCATTGCCGAAAATACGGTTATAACACCTGAAATTCAGAACCTTGCAACATTCGATCAATTGGCTAACAACCCACTTATCTCCACAGGTGTTAATAATCGAAGTGTTTATGTTAATAATGATTTGCTAACACTTAGCCCTGAATTAAGTACAGCATTAGTAAATAATGATATAAGTTTAGATCAAGCTATTGTTGCTGCAGATGTTTTTATGCAGTTACCTGCGGATATATTTTCACAAGCCATTTTGCAAAATAATGCTGAGCAAGTACTGATTGATAATGGTATTGCTGCAGAGCAAGCAGCAGTATTGGCAGCTTTTTCTGCTGAGTTACGTTACTTGGATAATGCGGATTTGATTCTACGCCCGACAGGCACTGATATTTCTCAATTTACGTCAATCGCGCGCTTGCCAGATTTTCAACGTGAGCCTGTTGATCTGAGTTTCACTCTGAGGCAAAGCAGTAGTTTTTCAAGTAATCAATCTGAAGCTGTGCCATTTGTTATGCAAAGCGGTTCTGTTATCGATGCAGACGCTGGCGCGAGTATTGTCTTTACTTCAGATAGTAGTTTGTATGTTAATGGCTCAGTATTGTCACCTGCAGGCAATATTAGTTTGAATTTGTTGCCTGATCGTACTCAGCAGTATCATGATGATGGTGCAATTTGGTTAGGTGCTGCTAGCCGACTGTTTGCTGGTGCTACTGCCTTATTAGAGCCAAACGAACTCGGTTTACGTCAGGGGCGAGTGCTAGATGCTGGAACAGTGAGTTTAAATGCTGAACAAGGTTTTATCATTGCTGAAGCCGGTGCTGATATAAATGTTTCTGGTACAGCACAAGCACTGGATTTTTTAACACAAACAGATGGCGTTGGTGTTGAAATCAGTGTGGTTGATGTGGCGGCTGATGCGGGCACGATTAAGCTGACAGCAGCTGAGGGTATTATTTTCGAAGGCAGCTTAAATGCCCAAGCTGCCAATATTGGTGGTGCTAGCGGTGGTCGTTTAGAGCTGGTTCTTGATAGTAACTTGCGTGAGATATTTACTGATGACCCGAGTAATAGTACCGATGGTATTTCATTTGCCGCGCATGAGTTATTTATTCGTGAAACGCCAAGCACATTAATTGCGGATAATTTTGCAGCTGATTTCGACCCTTTATCATTAGGCCAGACTGACGTTATCTCAGATGATCTCAATGCACAGGCTGTGCTTGCTGTTGAGACACTGCAAGTAGCGGGTTTTGATCAATTAGACCTTGCAGTCAGTAACACCACAATAAGCGGTGAAAGTAGTAGCCAAATTGCTGTGGATCAAAATGGTAATCCTGCCATTGGGCGTATCGTTTTTGATGG
Organism: Gammaproteobacteria bacterium; assembly: GCA_965230615.1. Classification (GTDB taxonomy): domain Bacteria; phylum Pseudomonadota; class Gammaproteobacteria; order HTCC5015; family HTCC5015. The sequence continues at coordinate 1,587,447 of OZ246012.1, read as the reverse complement.
TAATGTCGCCTTAACGGCAAAGCAGAGTATTGTTTTGCGTGCACCAACGTTGGCGACAAGTACGGGTAATGCCTTGGTGGCAGCACCTTATATACGGCTTGGTACGCAATCGGATATTCTTAGCCAGCAGCAGGTCGCCGATGTGTCCGGTGGTCAGACAAGCTTGACATTATTGGCAAGCAATACTTCCAGTGATGCTTTTGCTGCGCAGTTAGCCGCAGGGCCTTCTGCTGATTACTCGCAATTTATTCTCAGCAGTGATGACTCAGGTTTACTTGAGGTTGTCGGTCATGCATCGGTCAATGGCGCAGACCAGGTTAATTTATTGAGTAGTGGTGATATAAGATTACGTGGTTTGACAATCTCTAATGATGTTCGTCGCTTTGGCAGCTTTAGTAGCTTTAGCGATTTAACACTACAAGCAGATCAGGTATATCCAGATACCTTATCTGAGTTTGTGCTATCTGTAGGGCAGCGTAGCTTTGAGTTTGATGTTCTCAACCTTGATGATATGAGCACGACCACAGCGATTCCCAATGCTGAGCAAAGTTTTGATGTGATCGCTGGTAGTTTAGCAGTTGGTGATATTATTCAATTACCTGTTGGTCTGTCGCAAGAGCTGGTCGACTTCTCGATTACTAATATTAATGAAACACTCGTTGGTGATAGTGAAGGGCGTTTAACCATCTTGCCAGGGTCAGCTGACTCTCCTGTGCTATCAGCTGCAGGCTCGCTGGTTTTTGATGCACCAGTTATTGATCAGCAAGGTGTTGTCAAAGCCCCAGTGGGAAATATTATTTTTAATACCAGAGCGACGAGTGCAACAACAGGCGCAATTACTTTTGCTAATAGCAGCATCACTTCAGTATCGGCAGAAGAGCAGTTAATACCTTTTGGTGAAGTACAAGCGAATATCTCGTGGGTTTATGATCCAGCCAATGGTGGCATTGTTTTTGTGGACTCGGTGCCGGAGAAGAATATTACAATTAATTCTGCTGTAGTGGATTTGCAGCAAGGCTCGGTTGTTAATTTGTCCGGTGACGGCGACTTGCTTGCCTATGAGTTTATTCCAGGGCCGGGTGGCTCGCGTGATATTCTGGCTTTAGAAAACTCGGGAGGCTCTTTTGCTATATTGCCGACCTTAGGTCAAAATTATGCACCTTATGATGCATCGATTTACGCTGAAGAATTCGCTTTTCAGCCAGGGCAAAGTATCTTTTTGAATGGGGTAGGTGATTTGGCCAGTGGAGAATATGCTATATTGCCACCACGTTATGCCTCTTTGCCGGGTGCATATTTAATAACGCCAAGTGATCAATTCCAAAATATTTTACCCGGTCAGACGTTTACCAGCTTAAATGGTGCTGATGTTGTTGCTGGGCGCTTTACTATTGCTGATAGCGATATATACGATAGCCAATGGTCATCTTTTGTTATTGAGCCAGGTAGTATCGCCGCAACGCGTAGTGAATTTAACTTTAATCTTGCCAGTGAATTCTTTGTGCCAGGTGATAACGGCTTGCCTGTCTCCTCGCCGCATGATGCAGGCTCTTTGCTTATCAATGCCAGTAGCCGTTTGAATTTAGAGGCCAGCTTTTTGTCTGATGTGGCCGGTAGTGGGCGAGGTAGTCAATTAGATATTGTTTCTGACCGCTTATCCGTCGTTAGTCGTTTGAGCAACAATGTTAGTGTTGTTGAAATATTAGATAGTCAGTTAAGTAGTATTAATGTCGACAGTGTTCTCTTAGGTGGTCGTCGTGTGAACACGGCTCAGGGCGTGCGGATTAACATTGGTGCGGAACAGGTTGTCGTTGGTGAGAATAGCAATATTTCTGCACCTGATATTATTTTAGCTGCCAACGATTTGGTTGCTGTGAATAGCGGTGCAACCATCAGTGGCAGCGGCGATAGTGTTGCGCAAGCACCTACATTCTTATTGGACGGTGATGCTGCATTACTGCGTATTTCTGCTGGCCCACAAGCCCAAATAACGCCAACGAATACCACCGGTGCTAGCGGCATATTGCAGGTTGCAGATGGAGCACAGTTATCTGCCGATGGCTCTATGCTGTTTTTCGCAACCGCTGATACGCAAATCGATGGCAATATTCTGATGAATGGCGGTTCTATCAATATAGGCTCTGGTCTTATCAGCCTAGGCGATGTGCCTGCTACAGTGAATACAGGCTTGGTTTTTTCAAATGCTGATTTGGCAGCGTTGACAGTTGATGAGCTTATTTTAACTAGTGGTAGCAGCATCGATTTCTATAGTGATATTAATTTGAGTTTTACCGACGTTGAGCTGCGTGCTGCTGCGCTGCGAGGTGCTGATAGCACTACTAATAATGTGACAATCAATGCAGCAAATACCTTAGAATTAAACAGCCCGGTTAATAGCTTAGCAGCGCTTGCTTCAACAGGTACTGGCTCACTCGATTTAAATGCAGCCCAACTAACCTTGGGTCAGGGAGCGATGGCTATTGTTGGCTTTGACCAAGTTAACCTAAGTGCCACTGCAGGTGTTATTGGGGATGCGCGTGGCCAGTTTCAGATAAACAGTAATAATAATGGTTTGTCGATTCAAGCGCCTGTTATTACAGCCACGGGTGCTGCGAATACCAATATTATATCTGATGGCCAAGTCACTCTTGCAGGCAATGGCGATCTTGCTGCTAATATCCTGGCGCTACAGGGTTTAGGCTCACAACTTAGTATTACCGGTAGCCGGATTTTACATCAAGGACAAATTAGTTTACCAAGCGGTACTGTAACATTAGATGCTAATGGTAATGACAGTGCTGATGGGGTGATATTAAGTAATGCAACAATCGATGTGGCAGGCCAGGCTGTACAATTTGGTGAGCAGCTGATTGCTTCTTCGGGTGGCGATATTCGTTTGAGCAGCTTAATGGGCGATGTGGATTTACAAGTTGGCTCGATATTAAATATGTCAGGTGTTAGTGGTGATTTGGGTAGCGATGCTGGCGGTTTATCAATACGGGCTAATGTTGGCCAGGCTTTTTTAAATGCTGATATTAATGCGGGTTCGGGTGCTAATGCTAAAGGTGCAAGCTTCGCTTTAGATGTGGCTCAATTAGATAATTTTTCTGCTTTATTAAGTGGTATACAAAGTGCCAACTTCACTGAAAGTGTTGATATTCGTCAGCGCAATGGCAGTATTAATGTTTTGGCAAGCGATAGTATTAATGCGAGTAATATTCGCCTTACGGCTGATGCGGGTGATATTAGTATTGCAGGTACTTTAGACGCTTCTGGAGATGCTCCAGGTGTGCAGGCAGGCCGTATTGATATTTTTGCTGATGGCGATCTCACATTAGAGAGCAGTGCGCAGTTAATATCGACTGCACAGGAAGCCGGTGTAGGTGGTCGTATTTGGTTGGCTGTGAAAAACGGCGTGCTTAACTTACTTAATGGCGCCGGTATCGATGTTACAGGTAACAGTCGTGGTGGCGAACTGGCACTAAGAGTCAGCCGTCAACAACTTGCTAACTCTGAGCTAAATGCAACAGTCACAGGTGCAGACAGAGTTAATGTGGAAGCATTCGCAACATATAACACAAATACGGTTAACCAGGCGCTTATTGCACAAGCTCGCAGTGATGCTGATGCATTTATGGGGGCATTAAACACCAATGGCTTGGGCAGTATGACAGCTTTGCCTGAATTCTTAGTATTGCCTGGCGTAGAAATCATTAGTGGTAGTGATTTAAATATAGCCGATAGCATAGACCTATCATCTTGGCGTTATGGCAATGAAGCGGGCATATTATCACTCAACGCCGCAGGTGATATTAATGTCAATGCGACCATAAATGATGGCTTTGAAACAAGGTTAGTCTCGAACCCACCAGGCTTTGAACAGTTTTGTGCTACCATTCCGGGCTTTTGTACAGAGTCATTTGTACTCGCCAGTGGTAATTCATGGTCTTATCGAATTGTTGGTGGTGCCGACCAGAGTAGTGCTAATGTACTTGCCGTGAATACTGGCTTGGCCAGTGGCGTAGGTGATCTAACTGTTGCTGCGGATGCTGCAATAAGAACAGGCACAGGAGATATTGATGTTGTTGCTGCAGGTGATATCACCTTACTTGGTGAAGTTGATAATGACGGTGTCCTGGTGCAGACAGCATCAATTTATACTGTTGGCGCGCCTGATGCAACCAACCCATTGGGTTCTTTTTCGGCTTCCAACCAAACCGCTAATATTACCTTTAACCTGATTTTTGAGGGCTTGTCAGGTTATAACGCAGATGGCGGTGATATCAATATTTTTGCCGGTGGTGATATTGTTAGCGCCAACCAAAATAGTCTGGGTGATATTGTGAGTTTTGGTTCAGATCAGCTATTTACTGATTGGCTACAGCGTATTAGTGGACCGGTGACATTTACCGGTGGTTCAGGGCTAAACCTGCCAACGACATGGGTTGTAGCGTTTGAAGATTTTGCGCAAAATGTTGCTGCCTTAGGTGGTGGAGATATCAATATTCGGGCTGGTGGTGATATTAATAGCCTTTCTGCATCCATTCCGACGACAGGTAAACAAATAGGTGAATTAGAGCCTAACCTTCTGCCCAATAGTGATGGTTTTTCCTATGTGGAAAATAACCTGGAAATTAATGGTGGTGGTGACCTTAATGTTGTAGCGGGTAATGATATTCTCTCTGCCAACTTTTATCTGGGGGATGGGCATGGTGATATACAAGCTGGTGGTAACATTGCTGCTGCGAATAATGGTTTAAATACAATTTTAGCCTTAGGCGAAGGACAGTTTGATTTACAGGCAGATGGCTCGATTGCTTTAGAAACCGCACTCAATACAACCGTGTTAGCTCAGAGCACAGCACAGTCCAGCACGAATGCTGATGTGCGTAATTTTCAGTCTTACTTTTTTACCTATAGTGATGACTCTGCTGTTAATTTAACATCTTTATCGGGTGATATATTATTCAGTAATAACACCGACGCTATTAGGGCAGCTTATCCGCAACTAATACTCGATGTGCCTGCTGCAACTAACTTAGCAACGATATATCCGCCAACAGTCAATGCATCGGCTTTGCAGGGTAGTATTAATATTGCAGGTGTTATGGATTTATACCCATCTTCTCAAGGTGGTATGCGTTTGTTAGCGGCTAATAATATACAAAGCTCTGATGTCTCGGGGAGTGTCGTATCCGTTAATATTTCTGATGTTGATCCAGCCTTGTTGCCGCAAGCTGAAGATTCATTTACTGGTATCCCTGAGTTGTTTCCAAGTGAAAATATTGCGCCACTTTTTGAAGATAGTAATAGTCGATTATTGCATGCAGCTGTTCCATTACATGCAGATCTTGATAGCAACAATGATGGTGCAGTATCACAAGCTGAAATACTGGCTGACCAGGCGATTATTTTAATTGCGCAATCTGGTGATATCAGCAATACCGCACAAAATTTTATATTAAGTACGCCTAAGAAAGCATTAATCAGTGCAGGTCGTGATATTAGTAATATCACATTAAATCTACAAAATGTTAATGCGCGTGATATCAGTCTTGTACAGGCAGGCCGTGATATTGTCTTTCCAATTGTTTCTGGTCCGAATAATGATGCGGTGAAACGCATCTCGGTTGCTGGTCCTGGGCGCTTAGATGTCATTGCAGGCCGGAATGTGAACTTGGGAGCCTCTGATGGTATCCGCTCAATTGGCAACAGTGTTAATCCGGTATTAGCAGAAGGTGGTGCGGCAGTGTCATTATTAGTGGGGGTAGGCGATGCTGGCCAAGCTAATGTTGCTTCTCAAAGTTTTGTTGAACGTTATTTTCAAGCCGAACAGTTACCGACAGAAGACTTGGTTACCTTTGTGTTATCAGATGCTTTTGATGCACGGGGTGATATTCTTACACCTTTTGTCAGTGAAGTGACTTTGCTGAATTATAAAGACGATTCAAATCAAGCAAATATCCAATATGATTTAACAGCTGCTAGAGCCGATATGGCTAACTTGTCTTTTGCAGAGCAGCAGATGATTGCTTTTCGTGCTTTGGCGTTTAGATCAATTGAAAGTCAGGGGCAGAATAATAATATTGCCGGACGTGTACCAGTTGGTAGTGAATATGTTGGTGATTTAATTGAGTATGTTACATCATCACGCTTTAACGATGACTGGTTTGCAGCAGTGAATTACACGCCTGATACAAATTTATCTCCTGCGCAAAATCGAGACCAAGCAATGGCGCTATTGGCTGCTTTACCACTTGCAGAACAATATGATGTTGCTTTTCAACAGTTCCAGGCTGCCACGGTTATGCAGCAGCGTCCACTGATACTCAACGCGTATTACAATGAGATCAGACAGGGCGGTATTGTTAATGAAACCGGGCAAATACAAAATCCGGCAACCGATGGCTTTGCCCGTAGTGTGGCGGCGGTTGATACGCTGTTTCCAGCAGATAACTACCAGGGTGATCTGAGTCTAATTTTCAGCACTTTGCAAACAGAAGATGGTGGTAATCTAAACTTCCTGATTCCGGGGGGCAGTGTGGATGTTGGTATTACTGGTGAGTTTGCTGGATTAGAGCCTAAAGCCGCGGTTGAGTCAGGCATTATTACACGCTCAACAGGCGATATTAATGGCATGTTAGCCAACAGTATTAATGTTAATACATCACGTGTGTTTACTCTAGATGGTGGTGATATTCTACTATGGGCAACCGAAGGTAATATTGATGCGGGCCGGGGTGCCAAGACAGCAATTTCAACTTCACCGCCGCGTATTGTATTAGATGAAAATGGTAACCCGCAGACTGAATTCTCAGCGGCAGTGGCTGGTAGTGGTATTCGCAGCTCACGCTTTTCTGAGAATCGTAAAGGTGGCAATGTATTGCTGTTTGCACCACAAGGTATTATTGATGCTGGTGATGCGGGTATTGGTAGTGACGGTAACTTGCTCGTCGCTGCACAGCAAGTCGTGAATGCTGACAATATCCAGTCAGATGGTATTTCAATTGGGGTACCGGTTACCACGGGTGTTTCTGCCAGCTTAGCAGCGGCCAGTTCAGCAGGCACTTCGGCCACAGATGCGGCGACAGATGATGCAAGTAAGGGCCTGTCTCAGGATGAAGAAGACCAAAGCGGTGTGGCTTTTGTCACAGTTGAATTGATTGGCTTTGGTGATGATGAAGAGGCGTTCTTGAGACAGTAGGTTCTTTTTTCAAGCCTTTGGAATTTCATAATGCCCGGATAAAACTCTTTCTATTTCCCTTTATATATCTGGGCGTTATATCACTCGTTCATAAAACTGTAAAAAAATGTTCAAATTCTATCAGCACTCGATAACCTATAATGCCTGCCTGATTTTTGAAGCATACCAGATTATTGATATCCAACCCGTCTTACAACAAAGCGGGGCAGGACTTTCGTGATGCAATTATCCATTTTTTTAATACTCAGTTTTTTGCTGGTAGTCACTGCGGCTAGTGCTGATACTAGTGGTGCAGCTAATGAGAGTGGTACTGGTGTTGATGCGCAGGATGATCAAGCTTTCACGGATGATGGCGGGCAAACAGCGCAAGCTGTTCAGCCTATTCAGCAGGCGCAAACACGACCAGAGCCTCGATTTAATATTTGGCAATATGACGTTGCAGGCGTCAGTTTATTGCCAGCGGCAAAAATTGAAGAGACATTATCAGCTTTTTTAGGGCCTAATCGAAGTTACGCCGATATTGAGGCGGCTAAAGATAAGTTACAACAGCTCTATGTTGATTCGGGTTATGCCGCTGTTGATGTTTACATCCCAGAGCAGGATGTGGTCAATGGTGTTGTACAGCTCGCCGTCACTGAAGGAAAAATTGCCCGGGTTTGGGTTAAAGACTCAGACTACTTCTTACCCAGCGATATTAAAAAGCGTCTACCCTCGGTATCAACAGGTCAGGTACTCTATGGACCAGCAGTACGTGATGAGATTAATACGCTAAATAGCTTAACAGCTGACCTGCGTGTGATACCTGTAGTTAAACAAGGACGCCGTCCTGGTACCTTAGACATTGACTTAAAAATTAAAGATGACTTACCGCTACACGGTGCGGTTGAGTATAACGACCATAACTCGGCGAACACGACAGATACCCGTCTGAGTGCTAGTGTAAGTTACGATAACCTATGGCAGAAATACCATAGCTTTTCTTTACAGGCACAAACGACACCAGAAGATACCGACGAAATACAGGTTTTTGTGGGTACATATGTATTGCCGGTAGGTGGCAAGAGTGACCGCTTAGCTTTCTATTTGGTGAACTCAGATAATCGCTCTAGTATTACAACCGATGGTCAATCAGACAGTGATACTGGGGAGGCACCTGTTGTCAATGTTGCCGTTGGCGGCAGCAGCTTATTAGTAACAGGTGATAGCAGAATCTTTGGGGCACGTTATGTTAAGCCTCTAAATTCAAGTGCGAATTTTCAGCAGGTTTTGACGTTAGGTTTGGACGCAAAAGATGTATTGGAGACAGTTAGCTTCCCTGATGATCCTGATGCTCCAGCAAATTTACAAACCCCAGTAAATTACGGCGTTTGGTCAGCGCAATATAATGCGACCTTACGTGGTGAGAAAGCCTTAACACGTTTTGGTATAGGCTCATTCTACGGTATACGTGGTTTAGGTAATGACCTTGATGAGTTTGAAGATAAACGCTTCAAAGGAGAACCCAACTTCTTTTATATCAAGGCTAACTTCCGGCGTATCGATAAACTGTTTGCTGGTTTATCGTTGGTGAGCCGTTTAAATCTACAATTAACAGAAGAGCCGCTAATCAGTAATGAACAATTTTCCTCTGGCGGTGTACTCTCTGTTAGAGGTTACTTTGAATCACAGAGCTTAGGTGATAAAGGGCAGAGTGCTGGCCTTGAGTTACATTCACCACGTTTTTTTAAAGGCTCAGCTAAAATCAGCAATTTTCGAGTTTTTACTTTCTTTGAAGGTGCTGAAGTCAGTATCGTTGATCCGCTACCAGATCAGCAAGATCGCTTTTTGCTCTCTAGCTATGGTATCGGTTTGCGGTTCAGTGCATTTAGCGGTTTGAACATCGAGTTGGATTGGGCCAACCCGCTAAAAAGCACCTGTAGTGATAGCTGTAACCCATCAGCTGATGTAGAGCGTGATGATAGTCGTACCAATTTTCGTTTGGAATACCGTTTTTAAATTAGGCTTATAAGCTTCTATTTTTAAGAATTATTCGTTTAACTTTATGCAAAGAAGGGCAGTTCTCATGCGTTTGTTAATAACTTCAATTTTTTTATTAGCCTGGTTGCCGAGTTCGGCCTTCGCCTGGTGGAATGATGCCTGGCCATACCGAGCACCTATTGCACTGGATACCACAGTTACCGGTGCAAACCTAAATGAAAGCTTAAATGAAGTACCTGTTCTAATTCGTTTGCATGCAGGTAATTTTCAAGACTTCTTTGTGTTAAAAGAAGATTTGGCCGATTTGCGCTTTATTGCTGGTGACGATAAAACGCCACTTAAGCACCATGTCGAATATTTTGATTTGATTAATCAAATGCTGTTTATTTGGGTGAAAGTGCCGCAGCTTACCTCAGGCATTAATACTGAGAAAGTTTGGATGTATTATGGTAATGAAGAAGCCGTCAGCAATGCCGACTCTGGTGGTACTTATGATGTTAACCAAGTATTAGTACACCACTTTGAGGAGAGTGCAGGTTTACCAGAAGATAATAGTGCTTATGGTAATAATGTTGAACGTATTACAGCGGCATTAAGCCCAACATCGCTTATTGGGCCGGGCCTTAAGTTTGATGGTAATGGCATGGTTGTATTATCTGATAACCCTGCATTGCGGTTTTTGCCCGATAGTGGCATGACCATGAGCGTGTGGGTAAAACCAGTGGGCACTCAGCAAGATGCCCATTTGGTTTACCGTTCTGACAGTGCTAATACTTTATCACTCAATGTTGATCAAGCAGCACTCTATGCACGCTTGATTATAGGTGATGAAAATATTGAAACACCACGCACTGCGCCATTGACGCCAGATGTTTGGCAGCATGTTGCTGTCGCTATTACCAATGAGCGGCTATCTGTTTTCATTAATGGTATTGAAATGGCGGCCACTGATATAGTTTTGCCTGAAATGGGTGGTCCAATATTTATTGGCTCATCACCTTCAGGTGAAAACGCATTTGTTGGGGAAATGGACGAGCTACATATTGCTAACACCGTCAGGTCAGCTGCCTGGTTACAAGCTGCCAGTAAAAACCAGGGTCAACAAAATCAGTTGCTCTTTGTTGATGAGGCAGAACAGTTAGGTAATGCGGGTGGTACATCGACATTTATGGCTATCTTGCATCATGCTAACGAAGATAAGTTTGGCCTAGCCGTAATTATCATATTGATCATCATGTCGATTGTTAGTTTGCTGGTTATGCTGATGAAGTGGCTTTATCTTGGCAGAGTGATAAAAGATAATAAAAAGTTTTTAGAGGCTTATTATAATCTGGGTACAGATGATCCGGCACAATTAGACCGTGAAGAAGACGAAGAAGATACTGCCTCTCAATCATCGCCGATTACACAAGCTGTATTTGGCAAACATGATCATTTCCAAAGCTCGCCTTTATATCACATGTACCACCGTGGCATTAAAGAAGTCAAAGTGAGAATTGGAGGAGGTGCTGCGGTAGGTGCTGATGTTTCACAAAAACTTAATGCGCGATCGACCGAGTCAATCCGCGCATCAATGGATGCCTTCATGGTTCGCGAAATGCAGAAGCTCAATTCGAAAATGGTAATTCTGACAATCGCGATTAGTGGTGGCCCATTTATTGGTTTGTTGGGAACTGTGGTTGGGGTAATGATTACATTTGCGGCTATTGCTGCTGCAGGTGATGTCAATATTAATGCGATTGCACCAGGTATGTCAGCGGCCCTGTTAGCGACCGTAGCAGGCTTGGCAGTGGCGATTCCCGCGCTGTTTGGTTACAACTATCTAGGGTCACAAATTAAAGACATTACTGCTGATATGCGGGTATTTGTCGATGAGTTTGTAACGAAAATGGCCGAGTACTATAGCTAAGCCATAGTATGTTAATCTAACTTCGAGAGATAGACATATGAATGTTCAAGACGATAATGAACCGTATGATGAAATCAATATTACACCGATGCTTGATTTAGCCTATGTGCTATTGATTATATTCATCATTATGACGACTGCGACCGTGCAGGGTATTAAAGTTAATTTGCCCAAAGCCAGTTCAACACCGAGTTTAGCCAAGCCAAAAACTAAGGCAGTTACTATTACACAGGATGGTACGATCTTTTTAGATACATACCCTGTCACTTTAGACGAATTAGAATCACTGTTGAGACAATATAAAGCAGTGACGCCCGATTTGCCTGTTGTGATTAAAGCTGATGCGCAAATTCAATATCAACGAGTTGTTGATGTCTTAGATTTAATGGGGCGTTTAGAAATCAATCAACTGGGTCTGGTGACCAAGAAGTTGGTCAAATAGAGTGCGTGGTAATGTACTTGGCTTGCAACTTACATAATGGTGCTGGTTAGAAAAAGCATATGGCAAAGTCATATTGGGCAAAAAATATACCGTTAATTATTGGCGGTATTGTGGTGGTTTTAGTCGCGGCAGGCATATACCTGTTGATTAGTTCACTTGATAGTGCGCCGAAGAAAAAAAAGGTAGTGCAGCAAATCACAATTATAACACCACCTAAACCGCCGCCAGAACCGCCACCACCACCGCCTGACGAACCTGAGCCTGAGCCAGAGGTTGAAGAGGAAGTTATTGAAGAGCAAATCGAAGAGGCAATGCCCGATGAAGCAGGCGAAGATTTGGCTGATGATTTAGGTCTAGATGCTGATGGCACTGGTGCCGGTGATAGTTTTGGCTTGCGTGGGCGTAAGGGTGGCCGCGGTATGTTTGGCCGAGGTGGGGGCTATCCAAGCAAAATTAAGCAAACCATCAATGAATTGATTGCTGAAGATTCGGTATTAAAGAGATTAAGTTATGTAATTAATTTAAAAATCTGGTTTTCACCTGAAGGTGGCATTCAAAAGTTTGATGTGTTGCAGCGTTCTGGGGATGAAAGTGAAGTCAAGATTATTAAGGAACGTATTGCCTTATTGTTGGCACAGGCAGCTGATATGAATGGTCCAGCGCCGCTGGAAATGCCGCAGCCATTAAAGTTTAAAGTGAGCTCCAGGCTGTAATGTGTTTGAGGCAGTAATTGATTTTAATATAATGAATAAAATAGGTAACAAAATGGCTCTGATGAAACAAGGTCTTCTATTTTCTACAATTGTACTATTTGCACTGCCGCTATGCTTACCTGTTGCGGCTCAGCAAGAAGACGAAACAGAAGCATCGTTTTTAACGGAAAGAGATATTTTTGAAACACAGCAAAAAACAGTTGAGCTTATCAAGTTGTTAGTTGACGAAGGTATTATTACACAAAGCAAAGCGCGTGAAATGCTGGAAAAAGCTTCTTCCTCTGCTGCTGAAAAGTACGGTGCAGCAACTGAGGTAGTGCCAGCCTCAGAAAAAGACCAGCCTTTACCCGATGAGCCTGATATTGTGCGCGTACCTTATGTGCCAGAATATATTCGTAAGCAGATTCGAGATGAAATTAAAAAAGAACTGGCAGATGATGTTAGTAAAGATATCATCGAAAAAGCCAGTAAAGAGCGTTGGGGTGTGCCGGGTGCTTGGCCGACCTGGATTGAGCGTATGCAGTGGTCAGGTGACTTTCGCTTACGTGATCAATACGATCAGTTTTCTGAGGACAATGCGAATCAGTTTGTTGATATAGCCGAAATCAATGCAGCCGGTGGTGCAATCCCAGCAGGACAAAATGTTTTTTTGAATTCTACCGAAGATAGAAATCGCCTGCGTATACGCTTGCGATTAGGTATGACGGCAGAAATCAACGAAACTTCACAAATTGTTACTCGTTTGGCAACGGGTAATCGTAATAACCCAGTATCCAATAATCATACATTGGGTGATTCTTTTTCTTCAGCCGATTTTTCATTGGATCGAGCTTATTATAAGTTCGCAAGTAGCAATAAAAAGTGGCAGGTTCAGGCAGGCCGTATGCAAAACCCATGGTTAAGCACAGATCTTTTATGGGATAACGACTTGAATTTTGATGGTGTATGGACAAGCTATCGACCAATACAGTCAGCTTCGCGTGCAGCTGGCAGCTTTGATCCTTTTATTAGTTTAGGTGCATTTCCTATCGAAGAGTTTGAGTTAAACTCGCAAGATAAATGGCTTTACGGTTTTCAGTTTGGTTTTGCTTACGGTGGTAAAGATGACAGTGATAATCAGCTAAAGCTTGCTATTGCCTATTATGATTACCGTAATATAGTGGGTAAAATCAATGAGCCCAATAGCACTTTAAATGATTTTACAGCACCAGACTTTGTCCAGAAGGGCAATACCTTTTTTAATATTAATACCAGCGGCGGCCAGTTAGCGGCTTTAGCATCTGATTACGATATAGCTAATATTACTGTAACTTACGATATTCCCACCGGGGCGGCCAAACGAGTTTCTCTAGTGGCAGACTTTGTTAAGAATTTGGGCTTTGATCAGGACGAGATTTTGCAAAGAACAGGTGAAATCATTGATGAACAAAGCGAAGGCTTTTTATTAAAAGCATCGTTTGGCTGGTCTCAGGTGGCACAACGCCATGCTTGGCGAGCTTCTATTACATACAGAAGTTTAGAGCGTGATGCGGTAGTCGATGCTTATACGGATTCAAATTTTCATTTGGGTGGTACCAATGCTGAAGGTTATATATTAAGCGGCCAATATGGTTTGGCAGATAATAGCTGGTTAATGCTACGTCTGCTAAGTTCTGATGAGATTGATGGCGCACCGTTTGGTATTGATACTTGGCAGTTGGATTACAATTTGCAGTTTTAAGTTTAGTTAATTTTCATCATGTTTTTATAGGAGCATGATTATGCGTAAAATCATTTTATTGTTAATTACAATCGCGCCGCTGTTTGGCATAAGTCATCAGGCAATGGCACAAAGCAAAGAAGCCTTGGCCAAAGCACAGTATATGCTTCGCCAGCTCAACGCTGAAAAAATAACGCTACAGCAAGAGAATGCCAAGCTTAAGCAAGAAATCGAAGCGCTTAAAAAAGATAATGAAAAGCAATTAAGCAAATCTCAGCAGGGCAATAAAAAATTGTCTAATACTGTTGATGCCTTAAAATCACGGAATAGCCAGATGCGCGAAATGATTTTGCAGGCCAATGATAAATTCCGAGATATGCAGGTTCAGCAGAAAAACCAGGGGCAACTGATCAACCAATATTCAGAAAAGCTATCTTTGTGCATTGCTAATAATAAAGAGCTGTTTGATGTGAACACAGAAATGTTGGAAAAATACCAGAAAAAAGGCGTATGGAAAGCTTTAGCAAAGGCAGAGCCATTTACTAAGTTGCAAAAGGTTAAAATTGAAAACCTAATCCAAGACTACCAATACCGTATTGAAGACTTACAAGTCGAGCCGGATCCTGTTCTGGAACAAAGTGTTGTTGAGAACCAGGTAAATGAGTCCAGTGCCGGTGGTGATACATTCGATGCGCCCACCATGAGTGAACAGCCGGTAGAATAAAATTTTACACATGTGAATCTTTTGTGACAGTTTTGTGCTGTTCTAAGTGGTTGATTATACTTTATTTTTTTGATGAGCTAGATATATTACCAAACGTTAACCAAAGTTTCACAGTTTTAATATGCAGCAATAGGTATATTAGCTACCGTACTTGGGTGAGTACATTTTAAAAAGATACTGCAAACCTTTTGTGGGGAGACAAATGATCAGTTTATTCTCAAAAAAAGGCGTTAAAAACCTTTTTGCTATTGGAGTAACAATGCTGGCTTGCAACACTGCTCAGGCAGATATCGTCACGATTGATGGTAGCTTGTTCAATTCAGATTTCGATGTGACTTATGATGACGAGTTGGTGGGTTTATTTGGTACCCCGATTCTCAGCAACAATGTGATTGCTTTCCTGCCTTCTGAGTTCTCAGCAACTTCGACAGATGGTTCAGGCTTGGGTTTTACTAATAGCACCATCCAACTGACACTAACACCTAACTCAGACTCTATTTTTAGTGAGTTTTCTTTGGTTGAGCGTGGTGATTATATCTTGACCGGTGATAATGCCTCTGTGCAGCTAAATGGTCAAATTCGTGCCAGAAATATCAGTGATGTGTTAAATGAAAGTGTCAGTAATATTACAGCTGATGCACCATTAACCACACCAGGTTTAAATAACTGGCAAGCGACAGCCTTTATCGATGCAGCAACGGGTGATTGGCAACCAACTGACTCAGCCGTTTTGCTTACTATCGAAAATATACTGATTGCGTCAACACAAGACTATGGTGAGTTGGCGTTTATAGAGAAGAAATTTGCTGCTAGCCCCATTGAGTTGGAAGTTACTGTTGTACCTGTACCGGGTGCATTAGTTCTATTGGCTTCAGGTTTAGCCTTATTTGGCTTTCGTATGAGACGTTTTAAGTAGAAACTTCTAAAACTTTTCAAAAAAAGTTTTATTGGATTTAATGAGTGAAACAATATATTGCAAGCCCACTCTTCCTTTATAAGAGTGGGCTTGTAAAATGTGAGTTACGTAGTAATCCTGGTTTATTTTTTTCAGCTATAATTCAGCTAAGCGAATAGACCTTTTTAAGGATGGGCCAATTATTATGAGTGTTATGCGAAGTAAAACTTTATTTCACGCTTTTTGTTTTTCTGTGGTGCTACTATTTTCGAATATGGCATCAGCTGCTTTAATTACATTGTCTGGTGCAGACTTTGGTTCAGATTTTGACTTAACTTATGATGACACTCAGTTAAGTCTTTTTGGTGTGCCTCAAATAAGTAACAATACTATATTTTTTGCACCAAGTGAGTTCTCTGCTCAGTCGCTCGATGGCCTTAGTGCAGCAGAGATCATTAGTGAAATCGTGCTTACGCTTGTCCCTCACAATGATTTAATGTTTGATTCGTTTTCTTTGGTTGAGCGTGGTGACTATTTACTCAGTGGCGCTGGTGCATCAGTAGACGTATTTGGCACAATGCGTGTCAATAATGTAGAAGATCCTGCTGAGGTAACAACGTCTCAAATCGTAGCGAACACAGCGCTTAACTCACCAGGCTTTCATAACTGGGAAGCTTCTGCATTTATTGATACAACAACAAGTGGTGACTGGAAGTCTTCGGTTGATGCAGCTGTAGAGCTGGCTATCGAAAATGTGCTTATAGCGAGTACTCAGCAAATGGGCGAGCTTGCGTTTATAGAGAAGAAGTTCATTGGTTCACCTGTGGCATTAAAGATTGGCACAGTCAGTATTGCTGAGCCTGCAACACTTGGTTTGCTGTTTGTATCATCTATTATGACAGTTTTGTTAATTAGACGTCGAGCTAGTTAATACCGCATAGTCACTATTTTATTTGTCCGCTAGATAGTTGCGCATATTATTGTGCATGCGCAACTATTTCTCTTCATATGCTACGGGGTAATCCTTGTAGCTGAAACATAACTATCATAAAACCGCAATATAATACCCGTCCGCCTGGTTTTTTGACTCAAAAATAAGTTGAATGAGTATGATCCGATTACAATCTCGTATGAGGCTTAGCGCTGTTATATTGCTATGGTTCTCTTTTGTTAACATTTGTGTAACACAGGCAAGTGATGAGTACTTAATCCAGCCGGGTGATGTGCTATCAATAGCCGTATGGAAGGAGCAAGATCTACAGCGGGAGTTACTGGTGCAGCCAGATGGTCGGTTTTCATTTCCACTGATCGGGGAAGTGAATACTCTTCAAAAAACTGTTTCAGCAGTACAAGCCGAGCTACAGCAGCGACTATCCAAGTACATTGCCGACCCAGTTGTGACGGCTAGTGTCGTACGCCCTCAAGGTAATAAAGTTTTTGTGATTGGTAAAGTTAATCGTCCAGGTGAATTCTTAATGGGGGCCAGAACCGATGTTGTGCAAGCGCTCAGTATGGCCGGTGGTGCAACAACCTTTGCCAATGTCAGCGATATCAAAATATTAAGGCGCAATGCTGAAGGCGAGCAACAAGCCATCAAGTTTAATTATAACCAGATCGAAAAAGGCAAAAACCTGGCACAAAATATCATCCTGCTCAGTGGTGATATTGTAATAGTGCCTTAAGTTTAGTAATGACTCTTATATGGGCAATACTAAAACGCTATCTCTACTGGTTTTCTTTATGATATCCAAGACAGCATATAGCTACGATTGGTCGATTAAGTATGAGGGCAGTCTGTCGGCTGAATATGATGACAACCCCTTGCTTACAACTCAAGACAATGCTGAAAGCACCCTGGGTTCAGTGCTTAGTCTGTCGGCTGATGGTCGTCTGCGCAGTGAAAGCTTTAGTCTTAGTATTAATCCGCGCTATAACAGCGCACGGTATAATGATGAAAACGAGTCATTAGATTTAGATCGCGACGATCGTTATCTTGATATCAGGGCTGATATCATTAGAGAGCGCAATAGTTTTAGTTTTGCAACTGAGTACTCCGATGCAAGTACGCGTACCAGTGAGCTAACAGACTCTGGCCGAATTGGCTTTCGAGTGCCTAGACAAAGCTTAATGTTCTCTGCAGCTTACAGTACATTTCTAGATTTAAAAAACTCTTTACAAGCGAGTTTTAGTAGCTCGACAGTAGAGTTTGAAAATGGTTTAGTTAATGGCTTTTTAGACTATGATATTGACTCGTTCAGTATTGGCTGGGTAAATAGCTTTACTGAGAGAACATCTGTTAATGCAACAGCTTATACTAGCTCTTATAAGGCTGATGCTATTGTCAATGAACAGGATACTGATGGCTTTTTTCTGGGGTTAAATCATGCCTTTTCAGAAAGGCTAGATTTAGCTTTAAGTTTAGGGCGGCGTCAGACTACATCAACCATACAACAGTTTATTTTTATCTTTGAGCAAGAAGACAAAAATGATACTGCAAACTTTGACTTGAGCTATCGCTTGACTGATGGCCGTATCCGCTTTAAGGCGGAGCGGTCTTTGCAGCCAAGCAGTGTTGGCTCTAGTAATGAGCGAGACTTATTAGAAATAAGTTTCTCAAAAAGGCTCAATGAGAAAATTAATACTCGATTATGGGCAAGCAGGCTTGAAAATCAGGCGATTGTAGCTGCTCAGGATATTTTAAATAGTACCGAGATAAACTCGCTGGGCCTGAGTGTCGAGTGGCGTTTTACAGAACGCTGGATATTAAACAGCTCATACCTATATCGTGAGCGGCGTCAAGCGGGTACAGATTCGACTGATGCTAATATCGTGCGAATTGGCGTTAGTTATCGCCAGTAACTTCATTTAGTAACTCCATAAAATAACAGTAAAGATATTAAACATGGCGGCAATATTACAAGATACAAGTGAAATGGAGTATTCACCTAAAGGCATAAAAGACTACTTGCTAGTTATTAAGCGGCGAAAGTATCAGGCATTAATCACAATGTTTGTTATTTTTCTGATTGTTTTAGCTGCAGCTTTCGGTTTGCCCCCGATCTATCAGTCATCGTCAACAATATTAGTAGAGCAGCAGGAAATACCACAGGATTTAGTACGTTCGACAATCACAAGTTATGCTGATCAGCGTATACAAGTTATTAGTCAGCGCGTGATGACAAGAGATAATCTATGGAGTGTTATCCAAAAATACGATATCTATAAGAAAGAAAGAGAGAAAGAGCCTAGAGAAGTCATTATCAGAAAAATGCGATCTGATATTCGCCTTAATACAATTAGTGCAGATGTGGTTGACCCACGTAGTGGGCGCCCAGTGCAAGCAACGATCGCGTTTAAGTTAGCATATCAGAGTAATGCAGCAGGCACTGCACAAAAAGTAGCAAATGAGCTAACAACCTTATATCTAAATGAGAATTTAAAAAGCCGTTCAGAAATGGCAGCAGAAACATCTGTGTTTCTCTCTGAAGAAGTGAGGAAGCTTGAGCAGGAGATCTCTGGCTTAGAAGAAAAGCTGGCTGAATTTAAAGCTAAGAATGTTAATAATCTTCCTGAATTAGCCGATTTAAACTTTTCTTTAATGGATCGTACAGAAAGAGAGTTATTTGAGGTAGCGCGACAGTTGCGCCTAGTGCAAGAAAGGAAAATTTATCTAACAGCAGAATTGGCTCAGCTTAATCCCAGCTCTACAGTCATCTCTGGCTCAGGTGAGCGTATTTTAAGTCCTGCAGGTCGTTTGAAAATACTCGAATCCGAATATGTAAGGCTATCAGCCTCTTATTCAGCGGATCATCCTGATGTTGCTCGTATCGTTAAGGAAATGGAAGCGCTAAGATCCGAAACAGGGGATTATGTGGAATCTGATGAAATTAGCAAAAGGCTAGTCGCTATCCGTACAGAGCTAGCAGTTGCTAAACGTAAATACTCTGCCGATCACCCTGATGTTATTAAGTTAGAAAAATCTGTTGCTGAAATAGAAGAGGTGGTTAACAGTCGACGTCAGAATCAGTTAGAAACCAACCGCATTATAAAATCAGATAATCCTGCCTATATTCAATTGCAGGCTGATCTAGATGCTGCGCAAAACGAAATTGTATCTTTGACAGGGCGGCGTAGTTTATTACGTAATAGACTAAGTGATTTTGAGAACCGCTTAGTGACCACACCGCAAATAGAGCGGGAATATAACAATTTATCACGTAATTACGACAATGCCTTAATAAAATATCGGGAAATTAAGGCAAAACAAATGGAAGCCAGACTGGCTGAGTCATTGGAGATTGAGCGTAAAGGTGAAAGGTTTACTTTGATTGAACAGCCTTTATTACCTGGTAAGCCAATTAAGCCGAATAGAATAATGATTTTGTTGTTAGGTTTTTGCTTTGCGATTGGTGCAGGTATCTCATTGGCTTTTCTACTTGATGCTATTGATGGCAATATTCATGGTCGGAAAGCCGTTGTAAATATCATTGGGGAGCTGCCACTGTGTGAAATACCGTATATACAAACAGAGCAAGAGCGGGCAAATAAATTCAAGATATTACGTATTGCCCTAATAGTAATGGTTGTTGGTATCATCGTATTGGCGCTGTTATTCCATTTCTTATTTATGCCGATTGATACCTTTTGGTTTATCATGTTGCGGCGTCTTGGTTTTTAGTAGACTTGTATCAATAAAGGTTTTGAATGATGGAAAAACTAACAAAAGCGTTGCAGGCTGCTAAAGATAAAATAGGCCATGATGAAGTCGAAGAAGTGTCAGTGGATACTGAATCGACAGAGCCAGTTGATCCTAATAAGGATGCTGCTAATGTTGTTAACATTGGCAGAATGCAAAGTAATGATGAAATAGTTTATACAGAAACTAAAAAGCTGAATCTTGATTTTGATAAGATTAAGCAGCAGAAAATAATATCGATAGCAACTGCTGGAAAAATTGAAAATGCTTATAAAGTTCTTCGTACGCAAGTTGTTCAGCGTTTAAGGTTAAATAACTGGAATGCTTTCGGTGTTGTTAGTAGTCGCTCGAATGAGGGAAAAAGCTTAACAGCGATCAATTTGGCAATTAGTATTGCTCAAGAAATACAGCATACTGTGTTACTGGTTGATTTTGATCTGCAAAACCCTTCTTTACATACGTTTTTTAATTTTCATCCAGAGGCAGGCATTAGCGATTACTTGCTATATGATAAACCACTAAATGAAATTCTGATTAATCCAGGTATAGATGGTTTAGTAATGTTGCCTGGACGGGAGGCATTAATAAACTCTTCTGAAGCTCTATCGTCACCGAAAGCGATTGAGCTTGTCAATGAGTTAAAAACACGCTATCCCAAAAGAATTGTTGTTTTTGATTTGCCCGCATTACTGGATACTGACGATGTAATAGCTTTTTCGCCTTATATTGATGCTGTACTAATGGTGATTGAAGATGGTAAAAGCAGCCAAGAAGATTTGCAACGCTCAATGGATTATTTGAAAAAAGTTAACTTTTTAGGGTCGGTTTTAAATAAGTCTGGTGCTAAGGTAACATTGAAATAGCAGAAGGTGAGATATTATGTATGAATCTTTTTATGGCTTAAATGGCAAACCATTCTCCTTGCTACCCGATCCCAACTTCTTGTTTTTGAGTAAAAAACACTCTATTGCACTATCATTATTAGAATACAGTTTGACGGAGCAAGCCGGTATTACTGTGCTAACAGGTGAGATAGGTTGTGGTAAAACAACATTGGTTAAGCATTTGCTCGGTGAGCAGCAGCATACCAGTAATATTGCTTATATCTATAACACTCATGAATCCATGGGTGAAATTATGCCTTGGATATTAAATGCTTTTTCAATAGCCTCTAGCGCTAGTGGTAAAGTTGAAATGTTTAATGATTTTAATCGTTATTTGCAGAAAAACTATGCGCAAGGTAAAAAATCAATTCTCATTGTTGATGAGGCACAGAACTTGACAATGGAGTCACTAGAAGAGTTACGTTTGTTATCGAATGTGAATATTGGTATGCAGCAGCTTCTGCAGCTGATATTGGTTGGGCAGCCTGAGTTGAGCCAGACGTTGCGAAATAAAAAACTCGAACAGTTTTCTCAACGTGTCACAATGGATTACTTTATCACCCCTTTAGATCTGCAAGAGATTAAGCAATATATTGAACATAGGCTAAAAGTTGTTGATGGCAACCCAAAGCTTTTTTCCAGTGAAGCTATTGGTGTTATTGCTTATTATTCGAGAGGTGTGCCTAGATTGATTAATATCATATGTGATATGGCATTGATTTATGGTTTTGCTGAGCAAGAAGCTCAAATCTCAGTAGATACTATAAGAGAAGTTGTTAATGACCGTCTGAGAATGCAAATTCTACCACTACAAAAAACCAAGCCCAGAATAAGAATGGCTGCTGGTACGGTTTAATACGAGTATATTCTGCTTGAAGCCAGTAGTTAATACTTATTTTCACTGTATTTTACACCTTAGTTTAAATACATAGCGTATTTAATTCACAGAAAGTTTCATCAGACTTTTATTATTTTGTCATTTGAGGTGTTTAGTCTGCACAGGCTACTAAAATAATTCCAGTATCTTTTGAGTGGGGAAACTAATGCGACTGAGTATCTTGGCTTGCGTATTTATGGCGACTTCTCAGCTGCTTATTGCAGCACCGGTTACAAGCACAGGTAACTTTGAAGTAGGCGTGGATTTGCATGTAGACAATGGAGTACCGCTCGAATGGGATTTTCCATTGGTAACGCTAGATGGTATAACAAACTATACCAATGAAGTACTGGGTAATGAGGCGAATCAGGTCGATTTTGCCTGGGACCTATGGGTTAATCCAGACCCTTTTATTTTTTCGCAATTTACTTTGCGCAACTTATCGAGTGAAGATCGAACTTTTTCTATCAATGCCTTATTGCCGATTATCGGCCCTGGCAGCTCGTCTTTATACGGCGGTTCTATCTTTGTTGAAGCTAATGATAGCAACGCTGATGGTAGTTTAAATTTCTCTACTGTTGCGGGCACGCCCGTTTACAGTGCAACCATTGATGGTGCAGAAGTGTTAACCTTGCTCGATTTCACTCAAACCACTATTTGTGGTGGGCCTGGTTGTTCGGTTAGTGGTCCAGGTGTTTTTGATGGTTTACCAGGTGTTGTCATGGCTGGTGATAGCTTACCGGTTGGTGCTAGCTTAGTTGGCCCTGCAGTACAAAATACGATTGGCATCGACTTGCTGTTCTCACTATCAGCAGGTGATAGTGTAACGATTGATACATATTTTGAAGTAACCCCTGTGCCTGTGCCGGCAGCTTTATTATTATTAAGTTCAGGTATGGCTTTGCTCTTCAGTTCGCTAAGCTACCGACGTAATAGACAGTAAGTTTTAGTTATACTGCTTTCTTACCCAATTTTACAAAGCAAAGCCACCGCACAGACATGAGGTGGCTTTTTTGATGACTTACTTGTTTTTGCTCAATATAGCTGGCTGGCTATGGCCGTTTTCTTTGCCAATTGCATCGAGCTGCTCTTGTAAGCGTGTTTTACTGAGTGACTCGATTGGCAGACTGACAAAAATCTTGATTCGGTGCTCAAGCTCGTTAAAAGCCTGTCTAAAGGCTAAGGACTTCTGTACATCACTGCCTTCAACAGCGGCAGGGTCATTTATCCCCCAATGTGCTGACATTGGTTGCCCTGGCCATGCTGGGCAGGTTTCGCCAGCAGCGTTATCACAAACGGTAAAAACGAAATCGAGCTTTGGCGCGTTTGGAGTACTAAATTCTTGCCAGTTTTTGCTACGTGGCTCAATGACAGGGATTCTCATATGCTCCAAAATACTTAGCGCTAGAGGGTTAACAACACCTGTAGGTTGGCTACCAGCACTAAATGCATTGAATTTATCGGTTCCCCAATAAGCTAATAATGACTCTGCGATGATACTTCTTGCGGAGTTGCCCGTGCATAAAAAAAGGACGTTATATTTTTCAAACATAAGGCCACCATGCATCAATCAATAAAAATTAATTAGGTTTATTATTCATAAAGTGTAAAACAAATCCAGGTTCTAAATATGACGGTTTGGTTACATTGCGGTGAAACTGGCTGGCTGGAGTTCATAATTTGGTTATAAATTAGTCGTAACCTTCCTAACCTTACTTTATATGACAGCAGGTTTTATTACATGCGGGTTGAAACGACGAGAGTTTGTGTTGTCGGTCTGGGTTACATTGGCTTACCAACAGCATCACTACTCGGTACTAAAGGTTTTCAGGTTTTAGGGGTTGATGTTAACCCTGATGTTGTTAGTACGATTAATGCAGGAAAAATTCATATCGTAGAGCCTGACTTAGATATATTGGTCAAGTCAGCCGTCAATTCAGGCTACTTGGTTGCAAGCCAAGAGCCAGCTGCCGCAGATGTTTATATTTTAGCTGTACCCACACCATTTGATGATGCCAATAAGCCTGATGTGGCCTATATCAAGGCAGCCACAGAAAGTATTGCGCCGCATATTAAACCGGGCAATATTGTCATTTTAGAGTCAACGAGTCCGGTTGGTACGACAGAAAATACTGTTGCCAAAATTTTACAAGATGCTGGACACGATATTGATAATGATATTCATATAGCGCATTGTCCTGAACGTGTTCTGCCGGGACATATATTGGCAGAGCTTGTTGATAATGATCGCATTGTGGGTGGCATTAATGAAACAGCGACTGAAAAAGCAATTGAGTTTTACCAGTTATTTGTGCGTGGGGAAGTGTTAGCCACAGATGCTCGTACAGCAGAGATGGCTAAATTATCAGAGAATGCGTTTCGTGATGTGAATATCGCTTTTGCCAATGAGTTATCACTCATTTGTGATCAACTCGATATCAATGTCTGGGACTTAGTTCGTCTTGCTAATCGACACCCGCGCGTTAATATTCTTCGGCCTGGACCAGGTGTTGGTGGGCATTGTATTGCTGTAGACCCATGGTTTATTGTATCAAGTGCGCCTGAGCAGGCTAAGCTCATTAAAACAGCCAGGCTTGTTAATGATGCAAAGCCAAACTGGGTTGTGCAACGTGTTAAGTCTAGTGCTAATAAATTTAAAAACCCGGTTATTGGTTGTATGGGGTTGTCATTTAAGCCTGATGTTGATGACTTGCGTGAATCACCAGCCTTAGAAATTGTTAAAGCCCTACAAAAAGAGTCCTTGGGTAGAATCTTAGTCTGTGAGCCGAATATTGATGCGCATAAAGATTTTGATCTAATGCCTTACACTCAAGTGATTGCAGAGTCAGACATCATATTGATGTTAGTCAATCATAAAGAATTTCAGAAAATAAAAATGAGTGATTTACACGAAAAAATCGTCATTGACACATGCGGCATTGTCTCATGAAAAAACGTGTAATGCTGGTATTTGGTACTAGACCTGAAGCCATTAAAATGGCTCCTTTAGTGCTTCAATTGCAGAATTCTGATTACTTTGAATCAATAGTTTGTGTAACAGCTCAACATCGACAAATGTTGGATCAGGTGTTGGAAATTTTTAATATAACACCAGATTATGACCTTGGGCTAATGTCGCCAGGGCAGGATCTATATGATGTTACCAGTCGTGCTTTAATGGGCATGAGGGATATTTTAAAAGAGGCAAAGCCTGATATTGTGTTAGTTCATGGTGACACAACCACTTGCTTTGCCGCAGCACTAGCCGCCTTTTATCAGCAAATACCAGTAGGTCATGTCGAAGCTGGCTTGCGCACGTTTGATCTTAAAGCACCATTTCCTGAAGAGGCAAATCGATCTTTAGTGGGACGAATTGCAAACTATCATTTTGCGCCGACGCGCCGCGCAAGAAATAACTTACTTGCTGAAAGTGTGTCATCTCATCAAATATGGGTGACAGGCAATACTGTTATTGATGCACTCTTATTAGTTCGCGATAGGGTACAGCAATATTCTGCTGAATATTGGTTGGAGATCTTTGGGAGTAGTTTGTATCAAAGAATCATCGATAACAGTAGAAAGATGGTTTTAATCACGGGACACCGACGGGAAAACTTCGGTCAGGGCTTTATAGACTTATGTTCAGCCATACGCGAAATAGCAGAGCAGCACAAAGATGTTGATTTGGTTTATCCAGTGCACCTTAATCCGCGTGTGCAAGAGCCGGTTTATGAGATGCTCTCTGGATTTGATAATGTTTTTCTAATATCGCCCTTAGAGTATGAGCCATTTGTATGGTTGATGGATAAGAGTGATTTGTTATTAACTGACTCAGGTGGTGTGCAAGAAGAGGCACCTTCATTAGGCAAGCCTGTCTTAGTTATGCGGAATGTGACAGAAAGACCTGAGGCTGTAAGAGCGGGTACTGTCAAGTTGGTGGGGACTAATAAAGATAAAATTATTCAGGAAACAGAAATGTTGCTATCAAATGAGGAAATATATGCAAAAATGTCGCTTGCACACAATCCTTATGGTGATGGCAAGTCTGCGCAGCGTATATTGAATCTCTTGCTTGAAATTCTTGAGCCAGAAGATCGATTTAAAGAAGCTATATAATTTACAAGCTTAAGCTGTTGAGTTTTTACAGGAATTGTTAGGTTTTATTTCAGTGTCAAAGAAAAAAGTTCTTATTATTCAACGTATTTTGCCACCCTATCGTGTTGCCTTGTTTCAGGCCTTATGTGAATCTGATGTTATAGATGTGATGGTAGCTTATGGTAGAGCACATAAAAGTTCTGCTTTGCGTAGTGAAAGTCAGCCAAAGAATGTGCAGACATATTCATTACAAAACTACTCTTGGGCTAATGAAAAGGTCGTTGTGCAATCTGGCGTTTTTAAGGTTATTAAAGAATGGCAGCCAGATGTGGTTATTGCTGAATTTAATATAAGAATATTAAGTACCATGTTGTTATGGGTGTATATGAAAGCAACTGGTAGGGCCTTCATTTGGTGGGGGCATGGTATGGGTAAAAAAGGCAATAGCCTTATAAGAAAAATAAGACTATGGTTGATTAAGCGGACTTCAGGATTAATACTTTATGGGAAGCGTCAAGCTGCTGAAATGGTCAATATGGGTGTGCAAGAAGACAAAGTATTTATTGCACCGAATACGATAGACACCAAGTCAATTGATAAACTCTCCCATGCCTGGGTGGCCAATAAGCGCTTTCGAATTATTCATATTGGTCGGGTTATCAAAAATAAAAAGATTGATATATTGCTAGATGCATATCAGAGAGTTATTCGAAAACTGCCCGGTAATGTTTGTTTAACAATCATTGGTGAAGGCCCTGAGTTGGCGTCTTTAGCGGCAAAAGTAGAGTTGCTGGGCTTGTCTGATCGTGTTGAGTTTACTGGGGCTATTTTTGATGAGTCAGAATTAGCTGAATATTTTAATACTGCGCTTATCTCGGTATCTTCGGGGCGAGTAGGGCTTAATGTTATTCATAGTTTGGCATATGGAATACCAATGTTGGTTTCCAAAGACGAAGCACATGGTCCTGAGATACAAGCATTAACGCATGGTGAAAATGCTATTTTGTTTCGTACGGATGATGTTGATATATTAGCCGAAGAAATGGCTACCATGATTAATGATAGAGAAAAACTGGCTGACATGAGTCAAGCTGCTAGGCGTGTTGTAGATGCTGAATATAACTTAAATAACATGCGTTTGGCATTTGAGACGGCTGTTAAGCAAGCTGTAGTTTGATGAAAGTGTTGCTTAATACAACTACATTGAATACTGGTGGTGCTCTGCAGGCGAGTATCAATTTTATTAGATTGTCGGAGTCAAATGTCTCTGGTATAGAATGGCATTACGCTTTATCAGAGCAAGTGGCTGAACAAGTGGATACACAGAGCATGTCTGGTAGGCATAAAGTATTTTCTGCTTCACCTGCAAAAAACAAATCAGCAAAAAAAGATTTACTGAAATATGAGAGTTTTTTACAGCCCGATATTGTATTTACTTTTTTTGGCCCTGCTTATACCCAATTCCGATCTAAGCACCTTTGTGGAATTGCTAATGCCTGGGTTACTCACCCTAATAAGCATGCTTATTCGAGCTTGTCGTTTAAAAATCGCTTGCTTTCAAAACTGGGTAAGCAGTATAGACGTTACTGGTATAAACAGGCGAATGCCTGGGTTGTTGAGGCCGATGTGGCTAAGAAAAATTTGATTAATAAATACAATTTTCCGAAAGATAAAATAGATGTTGTGCCAAATACGTGTTCAGATATTTTTTTGAGAGACAGTCAGGATATAAATAAGTCATTATCTGATAAGGTTTTTAAAATATTTGTATTTTCTTCATATTACCCGCATAAAAATCTGGAGATTATTCCTGCAGTTGCAGCATATATAGCGAGTAAAAAAGCCAAACAAGACTTTAGGTTTGTGTTAACGTTATCGGAAAATCACTCTGCCTATCTTGATATCTTATCGGAAGCTCGAAAGCTGTCTGTTGAAAAATATATTACAACGATTGGTTTTGTGCCTATTAAAGCCGCTCCTAGAGCCTACCAGAATTGTGATGTATGTTTTTTGCCAACGCTGTTGGAAACCAGTACAGCCGTTTTTCCAGAAGCGATGGCAATGCAAAGACCGATAGTAACAACAGATTTTGAATTTAATCGCAATATATGCGGTGATGCGGCTGCATATTTTGAACCAAGAAACCCCCAGGAAGCAGGAAAATTGTTGTTGAATTTGATGGCTAGTGAAGAAAAATTTGACTCGTTGGTAAAGAAAGGGCAAGAGAGATTGAAGGAAATTCCAACGCTTCAGCAAAAATATCAACTCTACATCGATTGTTTGCAAAAGCTTTATAATGATTGAAGATTACCTGCGAAAAGTAAGAGGTGTTTACTATGCTTCGCCTCAATGGTTAAAGTCAGCCGTAGGTCGAACTTACGCGTCCATGCCAATCAAAATGAGGTTAGGCAAAGAATATCTTTCATTTCGCAATATGTTGCAAGAATCCAGGTATTGGGATTCGCAAGCCATGTTGGATTATCAATATCTAAAACTAAAAGAAACGATTGAGGTAGCGTATCGATATATACCTTATTATATAAAGCGGTTTAATGAGTTTGGGGTAACGCCCAGTACCTTGAAAAGCCCAGAAGATTTATACCTATTTCCAACGCTAACAAAACGTGATGTTAAAGAAAACTATCAAGAGTTAATTAATCCCAATATAGCAAAACACCAACATCTCGTTACTACGACGGGTGGTAGTACCGCAGAGCCTATGCGTTTTTTGCATATCAAAGGTTTGACTCGGAGTAAGGAGAAAGCATTTATTTATGCTGGATGGAATAGGTTGGGATATAAACCTGGAGTTAAAGCGATACAAATAAAAGGGCGCTCAGTCGGTAATCCTGACAAATGTGTTTTTTGGGAGTATGAGCCAATTCAGAATATCCTTGAGATGGATAGTAACTACTTAACGCAGGAATATATTCCGTATTATATAAAAGCCATTTTAAAGTTCGGTGCAAAATATATTATTGCCTTTCCATCGTCAATTTATCTAATCGCAAAATATCTTCAAAATAACAATATAGAGATCCCCAATCTAAAAGGTATTTTTTTAGCCTCAGAAAATGTTTATCCTTGGCAAAGAGAGTTACTAAAGTCAGTTTTTGACTGTCGTATTTTCAGTCATTATGGGCATTCTGAAATGGTGTTACTTGGTATGGAAGCAGAAGATAGTCATGATTTATTATTTTTCCCTGAGTATGGCTTTTTAGAAGTCATAAATGAAAGCGGTGAGATTCTTAAAAAGCATGGGCAGCAGGGTGAGCTGGTTGGTACAAGCTTCGATAATATTTTAATGCCATTTATTCGCTACCGTACTCAGGATATTGGTGTGATTGGTGGTGCTGATCCCCGAGGCGGACGCTATCCTGTTTTGCAAGATGTTGAAGGCCGTTTGCAAGAGTTTATTGTTACTGCAGACCAAAGGTTGATATCTATTTGTACAATGGGGGCTGCGCATTTCGATGTGCTCGATAAAGTTTATGAGACCCAGTACTACCAAGATAAACCTGGCGAGGTAACGTTTATGGTTGTGCCTAAGCCAGGTTATACGGATTCAGATCGAGATAAAATTTATAAATCTGTAAAAAATAAAACAGGTAAAGATGTGCAGGTTAATGTTAGAGAGGTTGATAGTATTTCTCGAACTAAAAATGGTAAGCACATGATGATTGTACAAAAGATCCCGTTAAATATTCTAGAAGGTAAGCAAGGTCTAGTGCTTCCAGATGAGTAGCTTTTTCCAGAACTATGGTGTAAAACATTTCTGTAAACGCATTTTTTGAGTCGGTAGTGCTGTTACTGAGTAGTCGATGCAATTAATATGCTCAAATATTCGGTTGAAGTTCTTAATATTTTTAGTCAATGCTTTTTTAGAGCGATGACGTGTTTTGTTTTTAATATATTTGGGTTTTTTCGTTATTGTTAAATATGCAAAATCTGTCGATTTTAACGTCGCGAATGATTGATAACCTGCTTTTATATTGCTAGCACTGGTACTGCTTGTAATCATGATAAATGAGGCTGTTAATGCTATTTTAGTTTTATTTAACACGTATTGACCTTGGTAATTTATGTTTATTCGTTACATAAATAGTCGGTCGTCAGCACCACAACTTTAACAATTTTGTGACTTTTCTTTGTTATTCTGCAACGTTTAGTAGTCTGGCTAATCACCCCCATATCCCACATGAAACAGATCCTGCAAAACCTCAAATCTGGGGCTACAGAAGTAGCTGACATCCCTTGCCCGCGTTTATTGGCTGGGCACGTCCTAATTCGTAGTCATCAAAGTCTGGTATCGACAGGTACTGAGAAAATGCTAGTTGATTTTGGTAAAGCAAACTTTATCGATAAGGCAAGAAAGCAGCCGGATAAGGTGAGGATGGTGCTGGATAAGGTTAAAACAGATGGCTTGTTGCCTACTATAGAGGCTGTCCGCAGTAAATTAGATCAACCGCTGACGATGGGATACTGCAATGTGGGCACTGTGATCGAAGTAGGGCCGGGCGTCACAGAATTTAGCCCAGGGGACCGAGTCGCCTCGAACGGCAAACATGCGGAGCTAGTAACAGTACCTAGAAATTTATGTGCCAAAATTCCTGACAGTGTGGCGGATGAAACAGCCTCCTTTACGGTGATTGGGGCGATTGCCTTGCAGGGGATTCGCCTGCTCAAACCAACACTTGGTGAGGCGATAGTGGTTTCAGGATTGGGCATTATTGGCCTAATGGCAGTGCAGTTACTCAAGGCAAATGGTTGCCGGGTGCTTGGCTTGGACTTTGACCCTGAGAAACTCAAGCTGGCAGAACAGTTTGGTGCTGAGACTTTTGATTTACGCCAAGGTGATCCGCTGGAGGCAGCTAAGCACTTCTCGCGTGGGCGAGGTGTCGATGGTGTATTGATAACAGCTTCCACCAGCAGTAATGAGCCTGTGCATCAGGCTGCTCTGATGTCTCGTAAGCGTGGCAGGATAATATTGGTCGGGGTAACTGGATTGCAACTATCTCGAGCTGACTTTTATGAGAAAGAGTTAAGCTTTCAGGTTTCATGTTCCTATGGACCTGGGCGTTACGATCCACAATATGAACAAGCAGGCCAGGACTACCCACTGGGCTATGTGCGTTGGACCGAGCAACGTAACTTTGAAGCGGTGCTGGATATGTTTGCCGACAATAAACTATCGACCGATCGCTTGATCTCGCACCGTTATGCGATTGCTGATGCTCAGCAAGCCTATGATCTAATTACTGCTGGTCAACCCGCTTTGGGTATTTTGCTGTCTTACCCGGATAAGCAGCAGCAAGCGTTAGAGATTTTAACCGCAAGAACGGTCAGCTTACCTGCGAGCACCAGCAAAGCAGATAAGAGCGGAGGTGAAGTTAATATTGGGTTTATTGGTTCAGGCGGCTATGCAAGCAAGGTTTTAATTCCTGCGTTTGCGCGTAATACGGTTAATTTGCAGACAATTGCTTCGGTTGCCGGAGTGAGTAGTGTGCATGCCGGTAAAAAATATGGTTTTAACAAGGCAACGACAGATGTCGATGAACTACTGGCTGATTCAAGCATTAATACAGTCGTCATTGCAACTCGGCATGACAGCCATGCGCGTTTGACTGTTGCAGCATTGGCTGCAGGCAAGCATGTATTTGTAGAAAAGCCGTTAGCATTAAAACATGATGAGTTAAGTAAAGTAGAGCAAGCTTATAAGCAGCAGACATCATCAGCATTAATGGTTGGCTTTAATCGTCGTTTTGCACCACATATTGTGCAGGCTAAAGCGCTTTTGCAAAATATTGAAGAGCCTAAAACATTTGTGATGACTGTAAACGCGGGAGAAATACCTACAGATCATTGGACGCAAGACTCTAAAGTAGGGGGAGGTCGCATTATCGGTGAAGCTTGTCACTTTATTGATTTGCTCAGATTTTTGGCAGCTTCACCTATTACAAGCATGCAGGCATCTCGCATAGGGCCAGGTAATGGTGGCTTTACCCGAGATGATAAAGCGACAATTACCCTAAGTTTTTCTGATGGCTCGATCGGCACAGTGCATTATTTTGCTAATGGGCACAAAAGCTTTCCAAAGGAACGCTTGGAAATTTTCACAGCTGGTAAAATTTTACAGTTAGATAATTTTCGACGTATGCAGGGTTATGGTTGGTCTGGTTTTAAAAAGATGAATTTATTTCGACAAGACAAGGGTAATAATGCTTGTGTTGATGCTTTTGTTGCTGGCCTGCAAAGTAAGCAATCGTCACCAATAGCGTTTAGCGAATTAATGGAAGTGAGTCGTGCCACTATTGATGTAGTCAGCTTGTTGCATAAGAAATGATAAGTAACTATCGACAGCTGTTGCTTAAGCCGCCATTGAGTGCGATGCAAGAGGTATTAAGGAAATCACTCTTGTATTTCAGAACGATGCGTAATTTGCGTGCTAAGCAGATGATGTTTTTTTTCGTCAGACGAATTATTAAAAAAACGTATATTCCTAAAGTGCCAGCGGAGATGCTTTGTCGCTCTGAACTAACAATGCAGCCGTCGCCTTGTTTGTATCAATATGATATCGATAAAACGTTTACTTTTCTTAATGAAAAAAAATTAGCGCCTTTAGATAGTATCGATTGGGTTGCAAAAGATAAATCGAAACTATGGCGTTATAATTTACATTATTTTGATTATTTATTGCATGAAAGTTGTAGTATCGAGAGTGGTTTGCAACTGATGTTGAGCTGGATTGATAGCAATCCATTAGGTAGTGAAGACGCCTGGGAACCCTATACAGCTTCTTTGAGAATTGTTAATTGGGTTAAGTTTCTTGTGTATAATGCAGAGTCTCTTGCAGATTGTTATGAAATTGAATTGAGTAAAATAACGCTGAGTCTTTATCAGCAATCTCAATGGTTAGAGCAAAATATAGAGTATCATATATTGGCCAATCATTATTTGAAAAATGGTGTGGCGCTATTTTTTGCAGGAACTTTTTTCTCTGATAATAATGCCAATCGTTGGCATAAAAAAGGGCTTGCTATTCTCGTCAGTGAGATTGATGAACAATTCTTGAGTGACGGCGGACATTACGAGCGCAGTCCAATGTATCACATTCTTTGTGTCTTAGATTACTTAGATGTTGTTAATATTGCTTCGAGTGAAGCTGGGCAAGTAGCAGATACGACTCTCCTAAAATTTAAAACTAAATTGCTATTAGCATTGAGCTTTTTGCAGCGAGTTGTGCTGCCTGATGGTGAAATAGCTTTGCTTAATGATTCAGCAATCGGTATAGCACCAAAACCACAGCAGGTTTTTGATTATGCCTTGCAAGTATTAGGATTTATGTCAACACCACATAGTGGTGGTTTTGAAGTGTCCGCTTTAGCAGCGAGTGGCTATTATACTGCGCGTTATCAAGATGACTTTTTAATTCTGGATTGTGGTGATATTGGTCCGCAGTATCAGCCAGGACATGCACACTGCGATACCTTAAGTTATGAATTAGCATTTAATGGCAAGCGCTTGATTGTGGATACAGGTGTGCATGACTATAACAAGAGCTGGTGTCGCGATTATTCACGTAGTACCGCAGCGCATAATACTGTTAGTGTCGATAATGCTGAGCAATCAGAGATTTGGGAGCAGTTTCGTGTTGCTCGTCGAGCAACTGTTTTTCAGGCGTCTTTAATGGAGTCTCAAAAGCACTTTGAATTTGTCGGTGGCTATACTGGGTTTGCTGCTTTGTCCGATAAAATTCATCATCAACGGCAAATTAAGTATGAAAAGAAGGGGCAATTGACAGTACGCGATACAATAGATGGTCAAGGTGAGCATCAAATTAATAACTATATTCGCATTCACCCCGATTTCACAGTTGAGCAAGTAGGCGAGAGTGTTATTTTATCAGAGCAAGGGCGGGCAATTGCTGTTATTGATATTCTCTTTGCTCATCATTTCACTATTAATGAAGGTTGGTATTTCCCTGAATTTGGTAAAATGTATAAATGCCAATATATAGATATTCATGTTAAGGCAGAGCTGCCAATAACGACACAATATACCATTAATAAAATCTTACAATAGGCATTAATGTCGTGAATATTTTATTTTTATGCCACTATTTTCCACCAGAAGTGAATGCACCTGCTAGCAGGACATTTGAGCATTGTAGAGAATGGGTGCGTCAGGGTCATAAGGTGACCGTTATCACCTGTGTGCCAAATCATCCGCGTGGTGAAGTGTATCCCGGATATAAAAACCGCTTATATCAAACCGAAAATATTGAAGGGGTTGAAGTTATTCGTTTGTGGACGT
Organism: Gammaproteobacteria bacterium; assembly: GCA_965230615.1. Lineage (GTDB taxonomy): Bacteria > Pseudomonadota > Gammaproteobacteria > HTCC5015 > HTCC5015. Next base: position 1,553,019 of record OZ246012.1, on the reverse strand, counting down.
ACTTGGCCGCCAATGAAGGCTTTGCTAAAAGAACACTCAATTATGTGTCATATATGTTAGCTGCAACGCTAATGGCCCCTTTTCTTAAAAAACATGATTTACTTATATCAACTTCGCCACAGTTTTTTTGTGGTTTAGCGGGATATTTGCTTAGCCGGATCAAGAGGGTGCCCTGGGTTTTAGAAATTAGGGATCTTTGGCCGGAATCGATACTGGCTGTAGGGGCTATAAAAAATAAAATGATCATTAAGCTGTTACAAGGCTTAGAAGACTTTGTCTATAAGAAGTCTGATCGCATTGTATCCGTTACAGACTCATTTAAACGATATATGGTTGCAAAGGGTGTTGCGGCAGAGAAAGTTTATGTCATCAAAAATGGTGTAAATCTAGATTTCTATAAGGCAGATAATATTGATACCTCACTGAAAAGCAGTTTAGGGCTTGCCGACAAATTTGTTATTTCATATGTGGGTACCCACGGTATGGCACATAAATTAAGAACATTATTGGAAGCTGCCAAAATGCTTGAGAAGCATACAAGTATACATTTCCTGTTAGTGGGGGATGGTGCAGACAAAGAAAATTTGTCAAAGCTGCGAGACCAGTGGAATTTAACAAATGTTACGATGCTTGAGCAGCAGCCTAAAACAGAGATGCCAAAAATATGGGGGCTGACCGATATAAGTGCAGTTTGCCTGAAAAAAAGCGACTTATTTAAGACAGTAATTCCATCTAAAATTTTTGAAAGCATGGCAATGTCTAAACCGATTTTGCTGGGAGTTGATGGAGAGAGTCGAGAGATTATTGAGCAATCAGGTGCAGGCTTGTATTTTGAGCCTGAAAATAGCCAAATGCTTGCTGACATAATATTAAAACTATACCAGGAAAATGATGCCTATATAAAACTGGCGAGGTGTGGTAGAGATTATGTAGCGCAGAACTTTGATCGAAAAGTATTAGCGCATCGCTATATTGAGATGATGTCAAGTCTAGAGAACTTGGCATTAGATGCAGCTGAAGAAAATTTGTAAGTGAGAGGTAGCAATGTCATTCATTTTAGATAATAAGCAAGTGGATAAAGTACTCTGGTTAACAACGCCGCTATTTTGGGTGTGTTTATTAGTTGTGTTGGCCGTGATGTTTATTCCTTTTGGGGGCAGCTTACAAGTTTTATTTAATATGTGGATGGAACTGCCTGAGTATAGTCATGGTTTTCTTGTGCCATTGATATCTCTTTATCTTATATGGCAAAAAAAGGCTGAGCTTGAAGAAGTTGAATTTAAGCCTTCCTGGTTAGGCGTATCCATTATAGCTATTGGTATGGCGGGGTATTTACTGGGTGAGCTAAGCTTAATGTACTTTATCATACAGTACTCTTTTTTGATTGTGTTATATGGTGTGCTGTTATCTTTTATGGGATGGAGAGCGTTTAAAATAATTCTTATTCCACTATTAATATTAGTATTTATGATTCCCTTGCCAAACTTGATACATAATAATCTATCTAGTCAGCTACAATTGATTTCATCTGAGATAGGTGTTGCCGTTATTCGTTTATTTGGTATCAGTGTTTATTTGGAAGGGAATATCATCGATTTAGGCGAAATGAAGCTGCAGGTTGTTGAGGCATGTAGCGGCTTGCGTTACCTCTTTCCACTGATGACCTTAGGCTTTATGATGGCTTATTTTTATAAAGTCGCATTTTGGAAAAGAGTGCTGTTATTTATATCCAGTGTGCCAGTAACTGTGTTAATGAACAGTTTTCGCATTGGCCTGATTGGGTGTACTGTGGAATATTGGGGTATTGCTGCAGCAGAAGGCTTGTTGCATGATTTTGAAGGTTGGGTGGTGTTTATGCTCTCCTTCGCTGTATTATTCCTCGAAGCATGGGTTTTAGCTAAAATAGGCACTGATAAAGACAAGCCTTTTAGTCAGGTGTTTGGTATCGATATAAAAGAGCGGGAATCTGATGAAGGGTTTAACAAACAAGTAAGATCATTCCCAAAGAGTATCTATATTGCCGGTTTATTAGTGCTTATCAGCTTCTCAACAATTGCCATGGGCTTTTCACAGCGTATAGAAGTTATTCCGCAGCGTGATGCTTTTGAGTTTTTTCCACTTAAAATCAATACCTGGCGAGGCGTGCCGGATATTCTTCAGCAGCACTATCTGGATGCATTAAAGCTGAACGACTATGTGATGGTCGATTATAAAAATACTCAGTCTAAAAAAGTAAATTTTTATATTGCTTACTACGAGTCACAAAAGAAAGGTGCCTCTATTCACTCGCCGAAAGCATGTATCCCTGGAGGTGGTTGGCGGATTGAAGATTTTTCAGAGCGTACAATAGAAAATATTTCGGTTAACGGCCAACCTCTGCGAGTAAACAGGGCACTGATTAAACTGGAAAATAATAGTAAATTGGTTTACTACTGGTTTCAGCAACGAGGCCGCATCATTACTCATGAGTTTTGGGCGCGCTGGTATATTTTGTGGGACGCTATCACGCTCAACAGAACTGACGGTGCGCTCGTTCGCTTAACAGTAGATGTGCCTTCGGTAGGTGGTGTTGAAGCAGCTGATGAGCTGCTCAACGACTTTGTGCACGATATTACGCCTTTATTACCAGATTATATTCCAGACTAAGATAGTAAAAATGGACTTTCTATTCGCTTTTATTACATCGTTATTCATCACTATGGTGATAATGCCATTATTGATGAATGTGGCAGAGCGGTGGAAGTTTGTTGATGTTCCCAATGATAGGAAGGTTCATACTCGTAAAATTCCTCGTATTGGCGGTTTGGCAATGGTACTCGCTGTATTGATTTCCGTGCTGCTATGGGTCGATAAAAGTACTATTGTTATTTATTATTTGCTTGGCGTCCTAGTCATCCTTGTGTTTGGTGCTTGGGATGATCGTGACGATATCAATTATAAAATAAAGTTTGCAGGACAGTTTTTAGCGATCCTCCTGCCGGTAGTGTTTGGCGGTGTGCAAATTATACATTTGCCTTTCTTGCCACTGGATTACCAGCTGCCTTCAATGATTTCTATTCCGCTAACGATATTCTGTTTGTTGGGTGTTACTAATGCGATAAACCTATCTGATGGTTTAGATGGGCTGGCGGGTGGAACTTCCTTATTAGCCATTGGCTTGTTAGCGTTATTAGCTTATTTGGGTGATGGCCATCAGGCGGTTTTAGTAAGCCTGGCTGTTATTGGTTCAATTGTTGGCTTTTTACGCTTTAATACTCACCCGGCCCAAGTATTTATGGGTGATTGTGGTAGTCAGTTTCTGGGGTTTTCTGCAGGTGTATTGGCAATTTATATCACTCAAGAAGTAAATACAGCACTGAGCTCAGCATTGCCATTATTGATACTGGGTTTGCCTATTTTGGATACTTTAACAGTGATGGTGCAACGTATCAGTGAAGGTAAGTCGCCATTTTTAGCCGATAAAAACCATATACATCATAAATTTTTGGCACTGAAGTTTGATCACCATGAAGCCGTTTTTTGGATCTATGTTATTCAATCTGCTTTTATTATCGGCGCATATACGTTGCGATATAATTCAGATTGGCTGATTATTCTGCTATATGGCTTGTTCTGTTTATCTCTAATTAGTTTTATTCGCTATGCAGAGCAGAGTGATTGGACTATGCATAGCGATAATGATACCGAGCAAACACACTTTATTACGCGGCATATAAAATGGTTCAGAGATAGACCAAGACTCTCTCGCTGGTCATTTTATCTGGCGTCTATAACACTGCCTGTTTACTTAGTCATTATTTTCGCGAGCAATAGTGCGATTTCGAGTGATATTGGTCTATTGGCATTATTGTTACTCGGTTTGCTCATTGCGTCACAAGTGCTTATTCGCAATAAGCGAGATGCTGTGCTTTGGCTAGAAAAAGCCTGTATGTATATTACGATATCAATTATCGTTTATTTAGCCGAGACAGGTGATGCAGCGAATGTCAATATCGAAACAGTTTTGAATATAATATTGGTGCTCGTTGCAGTCGCGGTTGCTTTGAATATTCGCTACGGCAGAGAGAAAAACTTTTCGCCGACTCCCCTGGATTATTTAGTGGTATTTACAGCTTTAGCGCTGCCTATCTTGCCCGTAGGCTCGGTATATAATATCAATCCTGGAGTAGCCCTAACGAAGCTTATTGTGCTTTTCTATGGCATTGAGCTGCTATTAGGAAAGCTCGATAAAGCTTCAATTTCTTCAAAAATTGTATTGTATCTGTCGTTGGTCTGGATTGGGATTAAAGGAGTGGTTTTAATTTAATTGTCATCAATAATTGTTATTTTTATTGTCAAATGACTATTTCATAACCTTCTGTGACATTTTTGTTACCTTTTTATAACTTCCTTTGTAAATAAACGAAGTCTCAGTTAAATCATGGAAATTACTATGCGAAATAACTTATTCACTCTTGGAATATTTGTGGTATTCCTGATGACTGCCTGTGGTGGCGCTGAACAACGCAAAGCAAAACACATTGAAATAGGTCAGGCTTTTCTTGAGGAAAAAAACTATGAGAAAGCCCGTATTGAATTCAAGAATGCAGCGCAAATCGACCCTAAAGACGCTGAAGCCAGGTTTTTGTTGGGTAAGACATTAGAATTATTGAACAACTATAAAGGCGCAGCCCGTCAGTACTCATCTGTACTAGAGCTTCAGCCCGAACATATTCAGGCCCGTGAAAAGCTAGGTCGCTTATTCTTGCTTGGGCGAGCTTTGGAAAAAGCACAGCAAATGGTCGACGAGCTCAGAGCACGAGACCCGGATAATTTAAATGCAACCGTTATCGCTGCGGGTATTAAAGCCAATAGCGGTGATGTGCATGCTGCTGTTACCGATATTAACCAAGTTTTACAGGCTGATGCTACAAACCTAGATGCAACTTTGCTGCTATCATCGCTGTATACCAAAACTGAGCAGTTTGATAAAGCAGCAGAGACACTGGAGCAATCTTTACAACATCATCCTGAGAATACGTCGATACGTGTTATTTTGTCTGGGCTTTTTATTAAGCAAGAGAAATATCAGGATGCAATTGCAGTATTGGAAGAAAATAAAAAAATTCGCCCAGATAATATTCAAGACACAATACGGTTAGCCAATGCCCTTGGCTTTAATAAAGATTTTGAACAAGCCGAAAACGTCTTACGCAAAGCGATCGAATCTGGCGAAGATAAACTGGTTGCACAACTGGCATTAGTAGAATTTATTAATGGCCAAAAAGGCTTTGAGGCGGCTGAGCAAGAGTTATTGAGTTTTATCCAGACACAGCCAAAAGAATATGATTTAAGATTTGCCTTGGCTAAGCTCTATGAGAAAAATGAAAAGGCCGATAAAGTCGAAGCAACTTTTAACTCGATCATAGAAGATGATGGTGTGAATATTAATGGCTTAAATGCTAGAACAAATTTAGCTAAGTTACATATTCAAAACCAAAAAGAAGATGCCGCTTATAACTTAATACAAGAAGTTCTTGCTGAGAGCCCTAATAATAGAGATGCGCTGCTATTGAGAGCAGGTTTTTCTATTACCAACAATAAGCCTGAAGAGGCGATTGCTGATCTTCGCGTTATACTCAATGATAATCCTGAAGATGTGCCTGTGTTAAAATTATTGGCACGTTCGCATTTATTGAATAAAGAGCCACATTTAGCGAGAGAAAATCTAAGTAAGGCAGTAAGTTCGGCACCTGCAAATATTCAAGTGCGTCTGGACTTGGCGTCGATGCAAATGAGCTCTGGTCTATTTGTTCGGGCAGCTGAAAACTATACCAATGCACTGAAGCTAGCACCCAATAACTATGCTGCAAACGTCGGTTTAGTAAAAGCATTTATTGGACAACAAGATTACTCTGAAGCGCAAACAGCACTAAATAAATTTGCAGGTAGATACCCGAAAGATGCTTCGGTTTTCTACTTAAATGGTTATTTACTGCAGCAAAATCGCCAATTTGAGGCGAGTATTGATCAATTTAAAAAGTCATTGGAAATTAAACCGATGACGATAGAGCCGATAACTGCATTAGTTAAATCTTATGTGGGCTTAAGCCAAATAGATAAAGCAATTGCTTATTTGGATACAACCATTGATGAGCAGCATGAAACAGCTGCACTACTCAATAATATGCAGGCTGAGTTGAAAATCATCAGTAAAGACTATGATGGTGCCGTAGGCAACTTAAATAAAGCAATCACTCAAAAGCCTGCCTGGTGGAAGCCATATGATAACTTGGCAAAAATTCATGCCAGTGCCGGTATTGCAGATAAAGCGCTAGGCGTTTATGAAGATGCATTGACTAAAACAGGCTATGCTGACGCTTTAGTAGTCAATATGGCTGCTCTGCTTGAACAAAGTGGTCAGCATGAGGCTGCAATCGATAAGCTGAATAAGCTAGCTGAAAAAGGTGTCAGGAGTGATGTTGCTGATAATAACCATGCTATGTTGCTTGCTAATTATAAATCAGAAGATAAAGACAGCTTATTAAAGGCGTTGGAGTTTTCTGAAAAGTTCAAAGACTCTAAAAATCCTGCGTATCTTGATACTTATGGTTGGGTTAACTTAAAGTTGGGTAATTATCAGGAAGCGATAGCGGCATTACAAAAAGCCGCAAGAAGAGCGCCCGAGTCACCGGTTATCAGCTACCATTTGGGCGAGGCGTATTATGAAAATAATAGTCCGGAAAAAGCGAAAGAAAGCCTGCTGCAGTCTTTAAATAGTGGCAAGCAATTCAAAGGCAAAGAGCGGGCAGAACAATTATTGGCAGCTATTGAGTTACCAAAAGAAGGTTAGATGCCACCAGTCAGAGGAGCCGCTGGCCTAAGCAGTAACAAAAAGGTACGGCGGCTGTTCTCTGAATATCTCTTTATTCCAATATCATAGTATTTCTACATGTTTTTTGTCAGTTTCTTTTACAATTCTTACATTGTTTTGTAATTTTTTACCATTAACCTTCCTAGCAAATTTAAATCGTACTGCTTCATACAAATTCAGTAGCTATTTTTAGCGAAGGTGAACAAGCATGCAATTCAAGCATTATATTAGTATTATCAATAGCTTAATTTTTCTTACTTTCTTTGCCGTTGCCGGAAATACGTCTGCTGGGACAATCGTCTCTTGTGGCCAGTTAATCTGCTCCTCATCTTTTTCGGTTTTCTTTAACGGTTCAGCCAATGAAGTAGGTGGCGGAAATATTTTATATAATTCAGAAACAGGCGATATTACATTAGATTTAAATAATATTCGTGGTAATGCCAATATTGTCAATGATGGCATTATGTGGACAATGGGTGATGGATCAATTGCAAGAGTATCATCTGTGTTTGGTAATGCTGATCCAATACTAGGTTTTGGTCTGGGCGCTTCAACCCAAGGCACAGGTAGAACATTTTCATTCGCTTTTGATTTGCCAATTGCCTTATCTGGTCCGATTCAAGCAACATCAAGCGTGTCATACTCATTAACGTCGCAAACATCTGCAGGTGCGCAAATAGCGCCGTTGCTTGGTGGTAATGTTGTTATTGCACAAGATGTTGATACCAGTATTGGTGGTCGTGCACCTTTAGATAAAGGTGTGAATGTTGGTGATACATTCTTTTTTACAGGTGGCCCAGAAACACAAAACTCACCAGTTTATACTGGCAGCAATATTATAAACGGTGATCTTGATTATGATTTAATGTCTGTTCTTGTCAGTTTTTCACTAAGTGCTAATAGTGCTGTGGGTATATCAGGCTTTGTAGAGCAAGAAGAAATTCCGGAAGTGCCACTACCTGCAGCTTTACCACTATTATTATCTGGTTTGCTTGGCTTGAGTCTTGTTAGTCGTCACCGTCGCAAATCATCGTAATTTACACTAGTCCTTGTTATTCGATTTTGGCAGAGCAGCCGCTAATGGCTGCTCTGCAATAGCTTTCGCTGGCCGTTAATCTTGCTGTATACCCAATACAGCCTTCGCAATCACTATAGCATCTAGTATATCTTTCGGGTTTTTGTGTATCCTAGAGCTGACCATTGCACCGTTCATGACCATATGTAATCTTTTTCCCATTTGCTTCTCGGCAACATGAACATTACTCAAGCCAGCGGCTAACGCATCGGTATATATTTCTGCCCAGTAGTCGTAGAGCTTACATAGAATATTATCCACAGCGACCCGAATGGCTTCATTTTCAAAGGCCAATTCCATGCCGATATTAACAAAAGGACAACCGGGAGATTTTTTTTCGCTATCTATAACTTCTTTATGTGTTGTATAGACTTTCTTATAAATGCTCTCCAGACGTTTGATAGGGTTTTTAGATGTGGCAAAGCTGTCGGCATAAACATATTCCACCGTTGCAGTGAAGTTTGCCTGGATGGTTTCGAGTGCCAGATCCTCTTTTGAGGAAAAGTAGTTGTAAAAACTGGCTTTATTCACACTTGCAGCAGCAACTATCTGATCCACGGTAATGCCGTGGTAATTATTTTTCCAGAATAAGATACGTGCGGTATCTAAAATACGCTGCTTTGTGGCTTCGCCTTTTTGCCCCAAACCGGTATCTCCGTAAGCTACCTAAAGCGATCAATATATCAGTGCTCAATGAGCAAAAGCATAGCATAGATGTGAATTAGGCAGAAATGCTAGTTGTAGAGCACAGTCTAGTGTTGCAGGGGAGGAGCGATAGGTTTTGCGTAGGTCGGTTGCAGTTTTGCACCAGTCGTACGATAAGTCCTGCTAACATATTGAATAATCTCGATTTTTAATGCCTGTTGGCAAAATATAGCTTGCAACCATGCGCGCTTTGTCAGCCAGTGCCTTGCAAAGCACGTTGATTTATAATAAAACTAACTGGTTGGTTATTATTTAATTCACTATTATATTAAGAGGATAGTTTTTAAGATGATTGCTAAAGCACTACCGGGAAAATATCAGCTTCAGACCGAACTCAATATTGCAGCACCCGTCTCTGAAGTATGGGACGTATTAGCGGACTTCTCAACACCCGATACATGGGCCGCACAAGTGACCAAGTCATACAGTCATGATCCTAAACAAGACAGAGGTGTTGGCGCTGGCCGTCACTGTGATATAGAAGGCTTTGGGAGCATTGAAGAGATTATTACAGAGTGGCAGGAGGGTAAGACATTAACCTATAGCATAACTCCCTTAGGGCCATTGGGCGTATCGTACAGCCGCTGGTCCGTTATACCTGTCGATAATACATCGTCGAAGTTAACAGTTGAGTTTAGTTATAATGTGCGTTTTGGTCCGATAGGCTGGCTGATGCATAAACTCATAATGCAGGCAAAGTTAGCCAGTGCGTTTCCTCAAGGGCCAGCGGCATTAAAAAAACGCATAGAAACAGGCAAGCTGCTCAGACCTCGCCGTTCAAAACCCGGCCAGCCACAGCTGGCTTGATATTCGCTGTATCATTTTGCCAAGTAATTGGGGAGTGCTAAACGCCCATTGGTAATCTCATCGTTTTACTCGTATGGCCTGTTATCAAAATGTAACGGCTCGGTGAGCATATGTTACAAATTGACACAGAGTGTGACAGATAGCCAGCCAGCCTATCGTTAGACTATTTGAAAAATATGTAATCAAAAATTTTCAATTATAACGGTAACGTTGGAGTCTAAAATGTTATTAAGAAAATCAATAATAATCTCTTTTCTAGCGCTAGTATCCATGGGTTCGATACAGGCAAGTGATTCAGTACAAGCAAGTGATAGTAACTATGCAGTAGGCTTTACGTTTGGACTGTTAGGACCTGGGTTTAAAGGTATTGCAAAAATTAATGAAAATATTAATGCCAAGCTAATGCTCAGTGGTTTTAATATTGACAATGAAGATATCGAATTTAGCGATATTGATTATGAAGGTGATTTTGATCTTGGCGCTGTAATGGCAACCGTTGACTGGTACCCTTTTGATAATAAGGCTAAAAAACTCTATTTTGCAGGTGGCTTAGCGCTTGTTGACTTTAATTTTGAAGCTGATGCCAAAACAGATAGGAATATTCGTTTTGCTAATAAAACACTTCGCCCAGGTGATATCGAGTCGCTAACAATTGATTTCGAAGACAATAGTGTTGCACCTTATATTGGGATAGGCTGGGGCAACCCTATTAGCAGCAATAAACGCTTCTCATTTCAAAGTGAACTTGGTTTGCTCTTTAGCTTACAAGATCCCGATGTTAGTTTTACAGTGGTTGATCCGATGAATAATGTAACGGCTGAGGACATTAATCAAGAGATAGAGAGAGTACGCGATGATTATTCCGGTGTGAACTTATATGCTTCGGTTAGTGTGGCTTATCGATTTTAAAAGGCTAGTCTTAATAGGGCTTTGCTAGATTTTATATGACGCAATATTAATGCAATCACAGATTTTAAGCCATGTTCTTTGAAGCAGGTGTTATAAAAAATAAAAATCACTCACCCTTTATTTTGAAATAATGCCTGCTTCAAATTATATATGTTGCTACGGTAAAATAAATTTAGCCTGCCAACTACCACTGACGGTCTCGCCTGGTGTTCGGCTAACATTATCAAAAGTTATGCTGCCGTCACCGATAAAGGCAAAAATAGTGGGTTGGGTAGGGTTGGGCGTTACCTCAAATAAAAACCCGACTGTTTCAAAACCATGAAAAGGCATCTCACCTAAGCTAAAGGCTTGATTAGGCATATTTATAATAACCTGAAAAGAGCGACCACTGACACTATCATCGCCGCGCATAAAAAGCAGAGTTAATCTAGGGTCGCCACCATTACTGCCGACAAAGAAGCTACTACCTACGGCATTTGTGATTGTTGTATCAATACCATTGAGAGGAAAGGTAAAGCTGAAATTGGCAATATTCGAGTTCCAGGTGCTATCAAAGCTTCCTGTGATTTCGGGTAAATCTACGCAACTCGCTGAACCGCCCGTGCTTAGTGGTAATGGCCAGACGCGATTAGTCCCTAATTCAGCTTCAATAGCAGCACGACGAGAGCGGATAAAACTTTTAACAATATTCACTTGGCTTGGGTCAGCATTAATCAAAGCCGCCATACGGTCTGCTTCGGCTAATAAAGTAGTCTCATCCCAGGCTGTCGCTAATAGCTCTCGCATGCGCGTATCGTAACGTGCTCGCAAGGCAGGTACTTGCCAAATTCGCTGATTAATAACACTGGCTAGATAAATAGAGTTAGTCACTACAGAGCCACTAATATGTAATGACTGAAAGGATTGATCTGGCCCCCAGGGAATAAAATGAAAACGGTCATCGTCTGGGTTGTGGTAGATGAAAAAGTTATTCTGCAAACCGGAATAACTATCACTATGGCCAGTTAATGCCTCCACCGCAATGAAGCTCAAAAACTGCTCCATATCGATCACATTATTAAGGCTATCCCAGAGCTGTGCATCAGGGACAGCAAGTGCTTGAATTACCAGATCAAGATCTGAGCGGTCATTGAGTTCTTCATTGGTTTTTAGCTGAAAGCTGTCTTTCATGTTTTCAGAAAAATCCGAGCCCTGACCCTCATAAAGATTACCGCTATCATTGCCAAACACGCGCCTTAAAAAAGGTTTTTTAATAGATTCAACATGTGTATACGTGCCCAAAAAATCACCTTGAGCGGTGACTTCGGCAAAATTACAACGTGGAGCGGGTAAACCAGCCGCTGTAAACACAGAATAAGCTAGGCACTGTTCAATATCAGAAGGGTCTTGGAAGTTGTTATTTAAAGTAAAGCGTCGCTGGCCATCAAAGGTTCTACCTTCGTTTTCGGGGCCCCGTCCGACACTAATGCGAAAAGAAGGGCGAAAGCGTGAAAGTGACCCTAGTGAACCTTTTTTCCGTATGGGAACATTTTCCATTGTCTGACCATCGATCGTCAGGTTTGCAGAGAAAAAGGTATAATCCACAAAGGTTGGACATTGATTTGCCAGTAGAGATATTTGTCGTCCTTCATTGCGTAGTGCATCCCAATCGGCATCACTTAGCGTGATGTCGTAGCGTAATACTTGGTTAGGATCAAAAAAACGATTTGGTTGAGTATCATTATCAATAGTGTCCGGGGCAGGGTTAGCTAAATCCTCACTGGAGCAGCCACTGTTTAAGATAGCGATTAGTATAATAAAAGTGGCGAGAGCTATTGTTTGCATAGGTTTATTTCCGGTATTAACTTGCTGCTAAAATACGTATTGTGCTCGGAATGAAATGGCATTACCGTCAATATCATCAGTGGCATCAGCACCTTTTAGTTCTGTTTTAATAAAATGCAGCATAAAGCGTGCTTTTTTATTAAGGTAGTAATTGATACCTAAGCTGATATTGCTTGCTTCCGTGCCAACGGTATTTTCTAGGGCATCTAGTACACTATAACGACCGCTGATTTGCCAAGCGCCCTTAGTCGATTTGGGCTTTACGCGAGTAAACCGGCCCTTTTTATAATTGCGGCTTTCGCCAGTAATAAAGAAACTTGCTTCAGTATAGAAACCATAATAAAGCAGTTCATCGACCGCATTAGGTGCTTGTAACTCAACATTCTGTTGTATAGCCTCAGACTGGATAGCAAAAGGCCCTGATACCCAGGCTGCTTCTATGGCGTATTGACTAATAGTATCGGCCAGCACCGTAGGACTATCGACTACACGGACAGCAGCGTTAACCTCAGCCGTTTCATTAATACGATAACGTCCACCTGACCAGTCTCTGATAGCACCCGATACACCTAAGTGTAAGATATTATCGTCATTATTAATTGGCGTGAAAGTATAGCGCCCAAGTAAGCTTAAACTGCCTTCGCTACCGCTATCACTGTCTTCATTGAATACGCTGGCAGACCAGGTATATCGTTTTTTAGATTTTGCCAGTGAAATACCAAATTGTCGGCCGGGGCGAAATGCATTGCTGGCCATGCTGCGTTCGATGCTGGTGATATTACGAGAGCTGGTAACATTTTCCAGGCCGAAAGGTTGTTTGAATTTACCAATGGTGAGCCTGGTATTTTTCCAGCCACTATAGCGTAAGTATAGATCCCGCTCTTCTAGCTGCTCGTCATTACCGTCATAAGCGATCTGCAGCTTAGTGCGCCATTTTTTATTAATTTTGCCATTTACTGATAGGCGTGCACGACGGATTTCTGCATCACTATCATCTTCTTCGGTGTTGTTATGTACAGCATCAAACTGATCGTAGTCCAGCATTATATAGCCATCCAATGACCACTTGCTTTTAGCGTAAGTCGTTATGGATGTTAGGCTGCAAGTTAGCGCTATTATGGTAGTGCCGATGAATTGTTTATGCGTTTTTTTCATGATTTTTTATAAATCAATCATTAATGTTTTTTGGGATGTTTTTATAACTGATTTTTAATTTAGCTGTATCGCGTAAAAAATCGACATCATCGATCTCTATATTAATTATTTTCAGGCCAGTGCGTTTTTCAAGCTCTTGATGTAATTGATCGTATTGATCAGGATGAATGTGCTCTATATTTTCATAAATGATGGTTTTTCTTAATGCATCAGATTGAAAAAGTGAGGTTTCTGATAATGCCGCTAGGCAACATACGATGCCATTGAGTACTAACAGCTCTATATAAGTAAGAGGGCCCACACCACTGATCAACGCGATCACAATAACAACGAATAAGTAGACCATATCTCGAATTGATAAAGACTCAGTGCGGTAACGTAGCATGGAGAATATGGCAAACAGGCCAAAGGCAAACCCCATTGATATTTCAACACCATGTAAGATACTGGCTACTAAGAAAACACCACAGCCAAATAGAAAAAAACCACTGTATGATTCACTGTTTCTACTTTTAGGAAAATAAATAGCTCTTAGCAAAACAGCGAGGGCTGCAATATTGATTAAAAACCGCAGCATAAAATCTGCGGTAAAAAAGGCTAAGCTGCTATTCATTAAAATTGTCCTCAATTCGTTTAACCAGTTTGGTAATGTTGCGTGAAGCTTTACTAAAGCGATTGGTTTTAATGTTCTTGTCACTCACTAGACACATGCCCATACAATATTTGCTAAAAGAAATAGGTGGGATGTGCAATTGACGCATGACCTTAAAGAAAGCTGATTGCCTGTTTAATTTAGGCTGCTTGAGCTCAGCGATTACCCAATCATCCAAGGTTTTTTTATACGCGGTATTAGGGTTGATAAAATGTGGTCGAATATCAAAACTGATTCGTTCGCTGTTTTGCTCATTAGCCAGCATGACTCTGTGAAATTGTGTCTGTTGTTCAGCATGTAGATTTTTATATTGTGCTATACCATGATCTTTTAAAAAGCCATAGGATTCGGTTAAGGCAGGCAGTGGCTCTAACACACTGGCCAAGCGCTGTTTTATGGTAATGCCTTTATTCGTTTTAAATTTAATCTCAATATAAGCTGTCTGCGTGTCAGCATATAAGCGGTGACGAACCTTATAACGATTCAGCTTGCCATTGTGATGCGCATAATAAAAACTGAGTTTGTCGGTATCGAAATAGGTGCTTTGGTAGTGGAATAGACGGGTTTTATCAATTTCCAGAATACTATAAGCGCCATTTATAGCTTGTAAAATGGTATTAAATGCGCTGATGTGAAAAATGAACTTGCTATCCATTCTTTGCATCAATCTGGAGTTATTCAATGCATCCAGGCTGTGTCCTTCGAAGTTAGCCAATAAGGACTGGTCAAATGCGCTTGTGGACTCGGTGTTCATCATAAATACTTGAAAGTTAAAGGACTTAAATAAGCATAGTCCAACTTAGTTAATATCGTTATAAGATTAGGGTATTTACTAGATTATGGTTATAAAACATTTTTAAATAGCTGTATAGTTTTTACTGAGTTTGTAGAAGTTTCACTGGATCAACGAAACTACTACAGTTGCAGCCTGGGATGATATTTGGTGTACAAGATTATGCTTATTTGATTTTGTCAATATTGAGTTTGTTGTAGAGCAGCATTAAGGCATAATCTTTGATCGTCATCACATTTATCGCCTGCATTTGTCATTTTCTGTTCAGCGACCTTAAGGCGTCATATTTTATCCAGATATCAGAAAATAGAGATAAATGAGCAATTTATCTGGCATTATGCTACCTTATATATACATTAGTTAGCATTTTTCAATGCGGTTAAGGTTATATGGTCTTTTTTAAGCACACTAAACAGCTTTATACTTGTCTAAGCCTTACTAGTTTTTTAGGGCATTTGCTGCTGTTTTGTTGCTTGCAAGTCGCCAATGCGGCTACGGTTAATGAACCTGTCGAGGTCATTGCGTCAGTGGTGCATCACTCGCATGCCTCAGATAGTCGTCAGCTAACGGTCGATGCAACCGACTCTAACGCTGAAGCCGATATAATGTCACATTGTCATGAGCAACAAACTTGTTGTGACTTGGCAGACCTGGTTATGCCAGCTTGTGATGGGCCTGATGCCTTACTAGATAACCCACTGCCTATTGACGTTAGTGTATCTTCGGCAGTATTAAGCTTACTATCTCCTATATCGTCGGGTTTGTCTAAACCTGTTCATTTGCCGATATTGCCCTTAGCAACTCCCCCCTATTTATCCTGTTGTCGCTTTCTCGAATAACGATATACCTCATCATTAATATGTCTGATTTGCTCTGTTAACGCTAAGGCGTAAGGGCTGATTGTTTTCTGATCATTTAATTGAGGTTTTTCGGATGACCTTTAGAGCTATATTAATTTATTGCTTACTCGTGCTGACGACACTAATCGTGAATCCTGTATTGGCGGCAAAATACTTGCGCTTACCTTTGGCAGAACGTTGGGCTTTGAATAATGAGCCGGGCGTATTAGCCGCAAAAGCCCAGGCGCGGGCAGCTATTGCCACTAGCAAGGCCGCGCGCAGCTTGCCTAACCCGCAGCTGGAGTTGGGCATTTTAAATCTACCGGTGGGCTCATATGATTTTCATCAAGAGCCTATGACACAAAAACAAATTGCTATTCGGCAAACATTACCACCGAGAGGCTCTCGGCAAGCCAGCCAGCAGCAGTGGACGTCCACTGCTGAGAGCTATCAATTTATCAGTGATGATCGTCAGCGTCAGGTATTACGAGATATCAGGCATGCCTGGTTGGAAAGTCATTATTGGCAGCACGTGCAAGCGATTGTGAAAGAGAATCAGCAGCTATTTTCGCAACTGGTAAAAGTAGCGCGCTCACAGTATGCGGTTGGTCGCCAAAATCAACAAGTGCTATTAGCAGCGAAGCTGGAGCTAAGCCGTTTAGATGAGCGCTTAGTGCAAATTGATATGCAAAAACATCATAGCCGCACAGCGATGATTCAGTGGTTAGGCCTTGAGCGGGGCAGTTTGCCATTAGCAGGTGATTGGCCTGAGTGGCAGTTAATCATGCCATTGAGTGAGTTAGAGCAGCGCTTATTAGATCACCCGCGGTTGGCGGCCGCATTGTCTCGAGTCTCGGCAGCCGACGCAGCAATAAATAAAGCACGTGCGCAATTAAAACCAGCCGTATCGCTAGGTTTTCGCTATGGTCAGCGGGAAGATGATTTATTAGGTTTGCCGCGTGATGATTTCTTAAGCTTTACCGTATCACTGGATATGCCGTTGTTTACGCGTAAGCAGCAGACACAAGCTGTGAGTGCGGCGCAATATCAACGTGCGGCCAGTGTCAATGAACGCGATGAGTTGCTACGTTACTTACAGAGCCAGTTGCAGACTAGGCATATGCATTGGTTGCAATTACAGCAACGTATCGAGCTATATTCACAAACGATATTGCAGCAAAGTAAAGCACAAGCACAAGCTGCGCTACATGCCTATCAGAATAGCACTTTAGGCTTTTCAGATGTGATGCGTGCTTATATTGCTGATTTAGAGACGCAAATGGCCTATGTTCGGTTGAAAACAGACAAAGATAAAACATTTGCTGAGCTTGATTATTTAACAGCATTGAACCCTTTTTCTATGGAGCACACTCATGCTCAATAATAAACTGCGACAAATCTTTCTATTATTAACAGCTATGGCAATCGGTTGGCTAATAGCATGGTTAATGTTCAAGAATACTGCAATGCATTCAGGCAGTGGTGCTAAGCAAAGCGAAGCTACCGAGCGTAAGCCTCTCTATTGGGTGGCACCTATGGATAACAGCTATCGCCGAGATAAACCTGGAAAATCACCGATGGGCATGGACTTGGTGCCCGTTTATGCTGATGATAAAATCGATGATGAGGGTTTGGTGACGATTAATCCGGCAGTCGAGAATAACCTGGGTGTTAAAGTGGCAACAGTTCGGCGGAGTGAGCTACCACTAAAAATTAATACTGTTGGCTATGTGTCATTTGCTGAAAATCATTTAGAGCATTTTCATAGTCGTGTGAGTGGTTGGATTGACCATTTGGCAACTCATGCGGAAGGTGACCCGGTTAAACAAGGTCAATTATTATTTGATTTATACTCACCAGAACTTGTGACCGCACAAGAAGAATATTTGGCTGCCCTAAATAATAATATAGGGAAAAATAATATATTACAGCAGGCTGCAGCGAGTAAGCTAAGTGCGCTCGGGGTGAGCCAGGCACAAATACAAGCCCTGAAAAAGACTCGCAAGATCCGACAACGACTTTCTTTTCATGCAGAGCGTGATGCTTATGTCGCTAAACTCAATGTTCGACATGGTATGTTTATTGAACCTTCTACTATGATTATCTCATTAGGTGATTTGCAAAGTGTTTGGGTAACGGCTGAAATTTTTGAAAGGCAAGCGGGCTGGGTTGAACCAGGCCAGCGTGTCGATATGCAAGTGAGTAGCTTTCCTGGTGAGAGTTGGCAGGGCACAGTAGATTATCTCTATCCCGTATTAGATGCTAAAACGCGCACCTTACGAGCACGTATTGTTTTTGATAATAAAGATCTACGCTTAAAACCCAATATGTTTGCGCAGTTAACGATTCATGCCAAACCTCGTAAAGATACATTAAGCATACCCAGGCAAGCAGTTATCCGTGATGCCAATAATAGCAGGGTCGTCAAAGCACTTGGTAATGGGCGCTATCGATCTGTGATTGTGAAAACAGGCATTGAAACAGATGACCGCTTGGAAATATTGCAAGGTCTACAAGCCGGTAATAAAGTGGTGACTTCAGCACAGTTTTTAATTGACTCTGAGTCTGCGATCTCGGCCGAGCTGGAGCGAATGGATAACTCAATGGACAGGACAGTTGATGAACAGACGAAAAAATCAACGCTAGAGTCTATCAACACTTCGCAGTCGGAGCATCAACATAGCCACCATACTCATGGAGATCACTTACATGATTGAGGCAGTGATTCGTTGGTCTATTCGGCAACGTATTGTGGTATTACTGGCGGCTTTGTTACTAATATTATATGGCGCTTATGCGGTTAAAGAGACACCTGTCGATGCCATTCCAGATTTATCCGATGTGCAGGTGATTATCAAAACCTCTTTTCCAGGGCAGGCGCCGCAGTTGGTGCAAGATCAAGTTACCTATCCCATTACCACTGCCATGCTGGCAGTACCGAAAGCCGTGACAGTGCGCGGTTACTCTTTTTTTGGGGACTCTTATGTCTATGTTATCTTTGAAGATGGCACCGATTTATATTGGGCGCGTGCTAGGGTATTAGAGTATTTAGCACAAATCAGTGCTTTGCCAGAAACCGCCAAACCTGTTTTAGGGCCTGATGCAACCGGTGTGGGCTGGGTTTACTCCTATGCTCTAGTCGATAAAACGGGCCAACATGACCTGGCCGATTTACGGAGTTTACAAGACTGGTTTTTACGTTTTGAGCTGCAAAGCTTGCCTGGTGTTGCGGAAGTCGCTGCTGTTGGCGGTATGGTGCGACAATATCAGGTAACGATTGACCCAAATAAACTGCGCGCCTACAACATACCCTTAGCACATATTAGCCGTGCCATTAGACGCGCTAATCAAGAGGTTGGTGCTTCTGTGATTGAAATGGCCGAAGCCGAATATATGGTACGTGCCAGCGGCTACCTAAAAAGTTTGGCTGATATTAAAAAAATTCCTTTAGGGCTAAATGCCACTGGTACACCATTGCAATTAGGCGATATTGCCGAAGTACTAATCGGTCCACAGATGCGACGCGGTATTGCTGAGCTTAATGGCGAAGGTGAAGTTGTTGGGGGTATTGTAGTAATGCGCTATGGTGAGAATGCGCAAAGAACTATTGCTAAGGTAAAAAACAAATTAGCTGACCTGCAAAAAAGCCTGCCCAAAGGTGTAGAAATAGTACCAACGTATGATCGCTCTCTATTAATAGAAAGCTCAGTTAAAAATTTATATAGCAAGCTTATCCAGGAATTTATTGTAGTTGCATTGGTGTGTGTGTTGTTTTTATGGCACTTTCGATCAGCGCTGGTCATTGTTATTACTTTGCCATTAGGCATCTTAATGGCCTTTATTGTGATGCATTGGCAGGGTATTAATGCCAATATTATGTCGTTAGGCGGCATAGCCATTGCTATTGGAGCCATGGTTGATGCGGCCATTGTCTTGTTAGAAAATTTTCATAAACAAGCTAAAAATAGTGAGCCAGACAAAGATCGCTGGACAATAGTCAGTCAAGCTGCTGTCGAAGTTGGCCCGTCTTTGTTCTATTCTTTATTAATTATTAGCGTGAGCTTTTTGCCGGTGTTTGCCTTGCAAGCACAAGAAGGCAAATTATTTGCTCCTCTGGCATATACCAAAACCTATGCAATGGCTGCTGCGGCTCTATTAGGTATAACCTTAGTGCCGGTATTGATTGGTTATTTAGTCAGGGGAAAAATCAATGTATCACGCAAAATAAAGTTGTTAGCAACAATAGCAGAATACAGCCAGCGGTTTTATCAGCGAACACTACAGTGCTCGTTAAAGCACTCTAAGTGGGTGTTGTTACTGGCGGTATTGTTATTGCTTTCCAGTCTATGGCCGCTGACCCGATTGGGGAGTGAGTTTATGCCGCCATTAGATGAAGGGGATTTAATGTATATGCCGAGCACTTATGCAGGTATTTCCATCGGTAAAGCCAGGCAGCTGCTACAGCAAACCGATAAGCTAATACGTCAACTGCCTGAAGTAGAAACGGTGTTTGGTAAAATCGGCCGCGCTGAGACAGCCACCGATCCTGCGCCACTCACGATGATTGAAACAATGATACAACTAAAACCAAAAGCGCAGTGGCGTCCCGGTATGACCCTGCAAGGTTTACAAGACGAGCTTAACCGCATGATTAATTTCCCTGGCCTAACCAATACCTGGGTGATGCCGATTAAAAACCGTTTGGATATGTTAGCCACTGGCATTCGCACACCTGTAGGTATAAAAGTGGCTGGCGCAGACCTGGCGACAATAGAGTCAATTGGTCGTCAATTAGAACGTATTGTCTCTACAGTACCGGGCACAGCATCGGTCTATTCAGAGCGGGTAGTTGGCGGTCGTTATATTAAAGTCGATATTAATCGTGATAAAGCCGCGCGTTTTGGTTTGAATATTGCTGATGTCCAAGCGGTTGTGCGTACGGCTATTGGTGGCATGAATGTTACAGAGACCACCGAGGGCTTAGAGCGTTACCCTATTAATTTGCGTTATCCGCAGGCGTATCGTGACTCACTCGCGCAGCTGCAAATGCTGCCAGTGATCACGCCTAATAATGAACGTATAGCTCTGGCTGATATTGCTAAAGTTTATATTGATACCGGACCGCCAGTGATCAAAAGTGAAAATGCACGTTTAAATGGTTGGACCTATATTGATATTAATACCTCAGATTTGGGCAGCTATGTGCTGGCTGCTCAACAGGCGGTCAATGAGCAGCTTAGCCTGCCGCCAGGATACTCGATTAATTGGGCAGGGCAGTATGAATATATGCTGCGTGCCGAAGCACAGTTAAAAACATTAATTCCCTTGGTGTTACTGATTATTATTTTATTGCTGTATCTAAATTTTCGACGTTTGCACGAAGTTTTAGTGATTATGCTGGCGCTACCCTTTTCTTTGGTTGGTGGTTTGTGGTTGGTTTACTTATTAGGCTATCAGCTATCTGTTGCCGTTGCTGTGGGCTTTATCGCCTTGGCCGGTGTCAGTGTAGAGTTAAGTGTGCTAATGCTGATGTATATCAAGCAGTCTTACCAAGGGTATTTAGATAAAACACAAGCAGCGACCGTAAGCAGTACTAGAGATCAAATACAGCAGGCGATTATAGAAGGCGCAGTCTCTCGTCTGCGACCTATTCTGATGACATCGACCACAATTATTATCGGTTTGATTCCTGTGATGTTAGGCACGGCTGCAGGCACAGATGTTATGCAACGTATTGCAGCACCTATGTTGGGAGGTGCATTATCGGCATTATTATTGACGTTATTGTTAATGCCTGTTTTGTATCATTTGTTTCTTATTAAGTATGATAAAAAATAATTCTGAAGAGTCATTGCCCTTTATTGCCAGCACAAGGCAAAGAAAATTAATAAAGATGCTTGTGTTGATAAACTAGAATTTTTTTGAAAAGCATAAAAAAAGCCCTGTATATCTACAGGGCTTTTTAAATTACGTCTTTATAATGTTATTACAACATCACATCCTTGTGGATAAGGGTTATGCTCAGCGAGCATAACCCTTTTAACATTACAGGCTTTCTACGAAGTTAATCACGTTTTGGCGTTGTGCGCTGCTTAAGTTATTAAACGCATTCTTCGAGTTTTGTGCCTCGCCATCATGTGCTTGAATAGCAGCAGAGACAGATGAGGCGCTACCATCATGCAAGAAGCGTAATTGACGGCCATTGCGACTGAGTAAGTCCATGTTATGACCTAAGCCCCACAATGCTGGTGTTCTGAAGTTACCGCCATTCACATTCCACGTGCGCATATCTGTGTAAGCACGCAGTGTGATGTTTCTCAAGTATGGCGCAACATCACCACGTGTCTTCTGTACCGGCGTATGACATGAGTTACAACCAACATCATTGAAGGCGACTTCACCTGCAGAGATTCCTGGTTGATCATAAGTACCCATTTGTCTGTTTGGTACAGTTAGCACTTCAACGTAGTTGATGATCTTAGTCAGTGCTTCTGGTGGCAGGTGATCAGGGTTAACACCATGGTCAGCCACTAATGCTGCTCTGATCTGAGCTTCAACGGTTGGTTGTGAGGCATTCCAGCCGAAGCCTTGTTGACCCGCAATTGACTCAAGTAGCTTCACACCATAGACCGGTGGAGCGATACGCATGCCATTTGGTGTTTGAACCACTTCTGAACCACGACCATCACGGTGGTGACAGTCACCACAAGTACGTGCACCAATTTTCACTTGATCATGTGGGCCACGACGTACATTTGGATCAATACCATGGAACAAGTGGTGACCAACAACAAAGTCATTCATGAGCGCTTCTTCATGCACAGTTACCATTGGCTGTGTGAATACTGCATCATGTTCAACTCTATTGTTACCCGCGCCACGGCCACCATTTTGATCAGAGAAGATCATGGTCGTACCCGCACGACCTGCCGAGTTCAGACGAGGGTCACCATAGCTACCCCAACCAAGGCCAACAGTATAATAACTAAAGTCATTATAAACCTGCGCAGTCGTTGGATGTGAGCTGGTGATTTCGAACTGAATTACCTGGCCATAGCCAAACTGATTACCACAACAAGTACCCATATTGTAGCTGAACTGCTGCTGGCCATTTTGATTACCCAGCGTATTACGAGCCGCTTCAATACGCATAACACCAGTGCTGATGTTTTGGCCGATTTGTACATTACCTGGTGCATCATCTACCCAGATAACATAACGGTCCAAGTTACGCAGCAAGCTGTTGTTATGGCAAGCATCAGAGACTGCTGCTGTACAACCATCATGCGCAACCGGGTGACGCCAGCGCATCCAGTTTGCAGAACCATCAGTGAATGATGGGTAGCTATTCACATTCACACGGCTTGCTGTTGTGAACAAGGCTGTGTAGACCCAGTCAGATGCAGGATTGTTGTTTAATGGCAACGGATGCTTATAGCGGAAGAAATAAGTATACGTGCCAGAACATGGGCTAGTCGCAGTTGAGTTACTGAACTGTGCTGATTGGAAAGTCAGGTTATTATCCATTGAGCAGTGAACTTCCAGGCTAGAATCACCGTCAGTTCTGACTTTATGGATGCTAGGTACACCTTGCCCTGGTGATTCCATGTATAGACCCCAACGCCATGTGAACGTATTACCGTCTAAGTCAAAAGCAAAACCACGTTGTGGTGCTGATGCACCATTTTGTGGTGTTGGTAATGCCTCTGGGCGGTTCGCACGTGGTTGTGGACCAACCATGCTACCTGGGTGATCGTTGGTTGTGAAATCCAGGTTAAAGTCAGGTAGTTCGGTTGTCACTGAAGTACTTGGGCTGCGCGCTGAACAGTTACCTGAGTCATCACAGGCATTCACACTGTAGTTATGTGTTGCACCAGCGCTCATGCCGCCAACAACAAATGACGTTTCAGCGGTTGAGCCAACAGAAGCACCATCGCGGAATACATTGTATGTTTCAACAACGCCACTGGCATCTGTTGACGCATTCCAAGTAATCGTTACTTCAGTCGTTGATAGTGCTGAACCACTCACATTACCCGGTACTGTTGGTGGTGTCGTATCAGGTACAAAGTTACCTGTATTCACGGTGATTTGTGCCGAAACTGGTGAACAGTTACCTGCCGCATCACAAGCATCTACTGCATATTGATAGCTGCTGTTCTCAGTTAAGCCAGAATCATTAAAGCTTGTTGCTGCTGTGCTACCAACGATATTGCTGTTAGCCGTACCGTTTCTGAAGATATTGTAGCTGGCAACACCACGATTATCAGTAGCGGCATTCCACGTTAATGATACTGCACGGCCATTGCGATCTTCACCATTTAGATTCGCTGGTGTGGTTGGTGCTTCAGTATCAGGTGGTAAGCAAGAGCTTGGTACACATGAGCCACCGGCTTGATGCACAACATCAGCATTAATCAAACACTGGCCAGTGTCGTTATCCTGAATCTGTGTACCAATATTATACGTTGTGCCTTCACTTAAGCCATCAACTTGACGTTCCCAAACACCGTTCACCAACGTAGCTGGTGAGCAAGCACCGTTCAGACATAAGTTACTAAAGGTAGCTGTAAACGGCTTGTCTGTATGACGGATGACACCCGCTGTTGGGCTGACATAGGCCAAGCAGAAGTCTCCACCTGCTGGTGGTGGTGGCGGTGGCGGTGGTGGTGGTGGTGGCGGTGGCGGTGGCGGTGGCGGTGGCGGTGGCGGTGGTGGTGGTGGTGGTGGTGGCGGTGGCGGTGGCGGTGGCGGTGGCGGTGGCGGTGGCGGTGGCGGTGGCGGTGGTGGCGGTGGTGGTGGTGGCGGTGGTGGCGGTGGTGGTGGTGGCGGTGGCGGTGGTGGTGGCGGCGGTGGTGGTGGCGGTGGCGGTGGTGGCGGTGGTGGGTTACCACTTGTGCTAAAGGTTACAAAATCAATATTCGCAGCAACGTCACCGCCGCCAAGGTTAACGATTTGTACGCTGGCACCTGCAGGGATGCTGATCGATGCGCTGGCATCTTGATAGCTACCTGTCCAAACGCCGTTCGATGTGAAGTCAATACTGCCAACATCGCTGCCGTTCACAGTAACCGATAGTGCGCCTGTCACTTGTGATGCATAACGCATAGTAAGAGTGTCCGAGGCTTGCACATTATCAAATTGAACACCGGAATTAACGGTATCTAAGAAAGCAACACCTTGGCCGCCTGAAGCCGGGCCATCACTATAAATAGAGGCATTACCCAATACTTGGCCTGCTTCAGCTTCGATTTGCTGTGGACCAGGTGGTGGCGGTGGTGGTGGTGGTGGTGGCGGTGGTGGTGGTGGTGGTGGTGGTGGCGGTGGCGGTGGCGGCGGTGGCGGTGGTGGTGGCGGTGGTGGCGGTGGTGGCGGTGGTGGTGGTGGCGGCGGTGGTGGCGGTGGTGGCGGTGGCGGTGGTGGTGGCGGTTCGCCTTGTACTTGAGCATCAGCTACATGCCAAACGCCGTTGACACCGTCGCCTGATGTATCACCAGGGCCTTCATCATTGACATAGAAATACAGTGGTTCACCACGGTAAGTCACAATATTCGCGGCATTAACGGCTAATTCACCAATTAAACCTTGTGGGATCACCAGGTTAGCATTATCGGCAACCGTCAGTGGTGGCCAAACATCGGCGCAACCACCGGTACAGGTGCTGTTCGGGCCGCCATCATCGTTATCGAAAGTGTATAACGTGAAATTAGGCTGAGCTGAACCTGCACCACCGACCAGAAAAGAACCAAACTGTTGTGTGTTCTGTAAGCTAACAGCCTGAACATCAACCGGTGGTGGTGGTGGTGGCGGTGGCGGTGCACCATTGCTGATAATCACATTGCTGACAGTGGTGGTATTGTCGCCAGTACCACGGTCTTTGTCATTTGCAACAACAAAGCCCATGCTGCTACCGGTGTAGTATTCACCAACAGCGATAGTGATGCGTTGTGTTGCACCTTCGCCGGTGTAACTAAAGTCTGCAATACCCCATCGTTGTGAGCCAGCGAGTTTAAAAATACGGTTGCTGCTGGCACCGGTATTTTCATCAAAACCTACGCCGTGAATTTCACCCGTTTCATTGGTTGAAAAGTCAAAGCTGATTGTTGTCGCGCCAGTAACATTGAAGCGCTCAGTTGTTTGACGCCAAATATTACCATTTAACGTAATCGAACAACCGTCGCTTTGGAAAGTACCAGGGTTATTGCTGGTATAGGCCTGTGTATTGCTAAAATCAATACACTCTTGGGCTTGCGCAAATGGTGTCGCAAGTGAACCAAGTAGTAGAATAAGCGCAGGCTGGCTAGCCAATCTGCGCACCATGCGTAAGTTCATGTTGTTTTCCCCACTCCATACCTAACTCCCCAAAAGGGGGTAGGCCCAATAAAAAAAGTGATGAGATATCAGCCCGAAAAGCACTGCTTCACCACGCCAAATTTTCAATAACATGTATAAAATAATCGAAAAATCGAGGCAAATATCTCAAATGTCTGACGATGCTTGGCGATTTGTAAAAGCAGCTAATTAGGTGTGGTTGTTTTTAGCACTTACATTAGTGTTTATGATGGTTTTGCAACACTCTTTTCTGATTGATCAGGGGTTAGCTGTCAAGTTGTAAAGCCTGGTTTCTCCTTACTTAATAAATCAAAATAATAAAAACAGCTAAGTTTTTGTTTTATAATGGTTTGTAGTGCTATGCGCTATGCCAAATATGAGTGTGTACGTGTTGCATACTTAAATTTGGCGCTTTTTCAGCGTCCAATTTTCTCTCGTTCGTCTTAAAACACGCTTTTTTGGCTGATATGTAAGGCTAATACTCATGGTTGGTATTACGAGTTTTGTTATTAGTAATATTTTAAAGACTGAAAATTATTTATGACTTATATGAAAAAAGTCTAAGAGGCATAAAAAAGCCACGCTTTGCCCAGGGCAAAAGCGTGGCTTTTTGTTCTCGTGTATGGCGTAGCATTGTCAAGCGGCTACGCCATAATGTCACAATAGTGTCAGCGTTTAGAGTGTTTCCACAAAATCAATAATGTTTTGCTGCTCACTGCTGCTTAGGTTGTTGTATGCATTGATTACGTTTGCAGCATCGCCATCATGTTGTGAGATAGCCTCAGCAACCGATGCAGCGCCACCATCATGCATAAAGCGTAATATCCGACCGTTTTGGTTTAACAAACGGATGTTATGACCTAAGCCCCACAATGCGGGTGTGCGGAAGTTACCGCCATTCACATTCCAGGTTCTCATATCAGTGTACGGACGGATGTTCAGGTCACGTAAATGCGTTGCGGCTGAACTGCTGGTGCGCTGTGTTGGTGTGTGGCAATCGTCACAACCGATTTGGTTGAACAATTGATCACCATTGGCCACACCAGGCAGATCATAACTTCCCGGGTTACGAGCCGGTACGGTTAATGTTTCAACATAGCCGGTGATAAGCTGCAATACAGGGCCTGGTAAATCATCAGGGTTAATACCATGCTTATCTGTCAGGTCATTGCGGACTTGTTGTGCAACTGTTGGCGCTGAGCCATCCCAAGAAAAACCTGCCTGGCGACCTTCAATCGACTCCAGTAACTTCACGCCATAATGCGGTAAAGGCAGACGTGGGCCATTAGCCGTTTGAATCACTTCTGAACCACGGCCATCACGGAAGTGACAGTCACCGCATGTGCGGTTGCCAATTTGTGCGTCAGGGTCATCAAACAAGGTAGAGCCGCGCTTGGTCGGTACAACACCATGCACTAAATGATGGCCAACAATAAAGTCATCAATCATACCCTCAGCATGGACTGTCTTAAGTGGTTGAGTAAAGATAGAGTTATACTCCAAGCTGGAGGCAACACCACTATCAGAGAAGATCATAGTGGTTGATGCTTTACCCGCAGGGTTCAAGCGAGGATCACCATAATGACCCCAACCCAAACCAACCGTGTAGTATGAGAAGTCATTATACGTTTGGGCGCTACTACCACCGGCAACGGCTGTTGCTTCAAACTGCACGACTTGACCATAGCTGTGAGTATTGCCAAAGCCTGGGTTTTGGTTAAGGGCAAAAAACTGCTGCGTGTTTGGACCAGCGCCAGCCGAACTACGCATAGACTCAACACGGATAAGGTTGCCATCTATATCCATATTTAAAGCAACATTGCCCGGCCGGTCATCGACATGCATAGGGTAGCGGTCTAAGTTTCTTAACAGGTCTGCATTATGTTGTGCATCCAGAATGGCGGAGGTAATGCCGTCATGGGCAATAGGATGGCGGAAGCGCATCCAGTTAGCCGAGCCATCAATAAAGGCTGTATAGCTATTCACATTAACCCGCGCACCTTCTGTAGTAAACAAACCAGTATAAATCCAGCGATGAGCCGGGTTATTGTTTAATGAATGACTGATATGTTGATAGCGGAAGAAATAAATATACGTACCAGAACAAGGAATTGTTAATGAACCACCGCTTAAGTTAGCACTTTGGAAGGTGGCGCCATTATCTTCTGAACAATGCATTTGCAAGTCACTATCACCTGTTGCTTTCTGAATAGTGGGCCCCCAACGCCAATCTAATGTACTGCCGTTGATATCAAAGGCAAAGCCATGCGATGTGGGTGCAGCACCGTTTTGTGGTGTGGCCAATGCCGTAGGTGGGTTAGCTCTAGGTGCAGGTCCAACTCGGCGACCATTATGAGTAGGGTCTGAATTGGTGGTCCAGTCTAAGTGAGCAAAGTCGCCCGGTGGTGGTGGTGGTGGCGGTGGCGGTGGCGGTGGCGGTGGCGGTGGTGGTGGTGGCGGTGGTGGTGGTGGTGGTGGTGGTGGTGGTGGTGGTGGTGGCGGTGGCGGTGGATCACCACTAAAACGTACCCAATCAATATTCGCTGCTACATCGCCGCCGCCAAGATTCACGACCTGTACAGTTGCCCCATTAGGAATATCGACAGGGGTTGAAACCTCTGTGTAATTGCCAAGCCATGAGCCTGTAGCGGTAAATGGCAGGTTACCAACATCAAAACCATTGACGGTAATCGATAAAGCGCCCGTCAGCTGCGAGGTATAGCGCATGGTGATCGTATTGGCTGTGGGGACATTATTAAATTGTACGCCTGAATTTAGCGTATCGAGAAAAGCAACACCCTGACCACCCGAGGCAGCGTTATCACTATAGCGTGCAGCACTACCTAGCAGCTGTCCGTTCTCAGCTTCAACCAATAGATCTGCAGGCGGTGGTGGCGGTGGCGGTGGTGGCGGTGGTGGCGGTGGTGGCGGTGGTGGCGGTGGTGGCGGTGGTGGCGGTGGTGGCGGTGGTGGCGGTGGTGGCGGTGGCGGTGGTGGCGGTGGTGGCGGTGGTGGCGGTGGTGGCGGTGGTGGCGGTGGTGGCGGTGGTGGCGGTGGTGGCGGTGGTGGCGGTGGCGGTGGTGGCGGTGGCGGTGGCGGTGGCGGTGGTGGTGGTGGTGAGCCATCGCTAAGTACTACATTGCTGACGGTCGTTGTGTTATTCGCCGTTCCCCGGTCTTTATCATTAACAACAACAAAGCCCATACTGCTACCGGTATAGTATTCACCAACGGCAATGGTGATCGTCTCAGTTTCACCTTCACCATTGTAATTGAAATCTCGAATGCCCCAGTTTTGCGAACCTGCCAGCTTAAAAATACGGTTGCTGCTTGCGCCAGTATTCACATCAAAACCCACACCGTGGATTTCACCAGTACCGTTGGCGCTAAAATCGAAGGTAATGCTGGACGCAGCTGTGATCTCAAATCGTTCGACAGTTTGGCGCCAGATATTACCATCGAGTGTAATCGTACAAGCGTTCGCGTCGAAGCTGCCAGTATTGTTGCTGCTATAAGCTTGCGTGTTATCAAAATTAATACACGTTGCTTGTTGAGCAAATAAGCTACTTGGTAAACTCAATATAAATATAAGTATACAGCCATATAAGCGCTGATTTACCTTTCTATATAAATCCATGTTTGTCCCCACTTAAATAAATAACTCGCCGCTAAGTTCGTGTTGGCGAGCGAAGTTTGAAAGAAAGTATTTATCCATTTTCCATTACCCCTAAATCGATAAATACCAAGCCGAGCCTATAGATAATTTAAGGGGGGCTTTTAATCAACAACTTTTGGTGTCTTGTTAATGTCGATGTGTGCAGCTGTACTGATAAAAACTAAAATATGCAATGTGTTTAAAAATGGTAAATCAGTGTATTGAAAAAATAGTCAGTGATGTGTTGTGATTTTAAAATGAAATTGATTATTTGAATAATGATTCAATATGTTGCTTAACGTTTGTTTTTATAGGGTTTTTTAGCAGTTTTAGTGTCGTTATATTGCTATTCAAGTGTCGCAATTTTGTTTAGCTGTTTTTACGGGTTTCATAATCAGTGCAAATTAAAAATGTACTTGTTGCGATATAAAAAACTGCGTCAGTTTTTTACCATTGTCATGCTGTTTTATAAAAAGAAAATAACAGAGAAAATAAACAACAAAAAAATGTGGTGATAAAAAAACACGCCTAGTAATGTTACTAGGCGCGCTTTTTATCTTTATAGCATGCAGGCACTTTATGGCATTATGCCACCTTATGCCATAGTGTTAATAACACATAACACGCTAGAGCGTCTCAACAAAAGCATGAATGTCTTGACGCTGGCCACTGCTCAGGTTGTTATACGCATTAATAACGTTGCTGGCATCGCCATCATGTTGTGAGATAGCCTCAGCAATCGATGCAGCGCCACCATCATGCATTAAGCGTAAAGTTCGACCATTTTGGTTCAGCAATCGAATATTATGACCTAAGCCCCACAGTGCGGGTGTGCGGAAGTTACCACCATTCACATTCCAGGTTCTCATGTCCGTATAAGGGCGCAGATTAAGGTCACGTAAATGCGTTGCGGCTGAACTGCTGGTGCGTTGCGTTGGTGTATGACAATTATCACAGCCCACTTGGTTGAATAAACGGTCACCATTAGCAACACCAGGTAGATCATAACTGCCTGGGTTACGCGCAGGTACCGTTAATACTTCTACATAAGTTGTAATCAACTCAAGCACACGGCCTGGCAGGTGATCAGGGTTAACACCATGGTCTAATACTAAAGCATTTCTGATTTGTTGCGCGACAGTCGGTGTTGAACCATCCCAGGTAAAACCAGTTTGACGGCTTTCCATTACTTCAAGCAGTTTCACACCATAAGTTGGCATTGGCAAACGTGGACCTTTAGCGGTTTGAATGATTTCAGAACCACGACCATCACGGAAGTGACAGTCACCGCAGGTGCGACTACCAATTTGTGCATCCGGGTCATCAAATAAAGTCGAGCCTTGTTTTCTTGGGTCAATACCATGGAATAAATGATGGCCAACCACAAAGTCGTCTACCATGCCTTCATCATGTACAGTGGTAAGTGGTTGCGTAAAGATTGCATTATATTCCAGGTTAGAATAGGTACCACCATCCGATAAGACCATCGTAGTAGAGGCTTTGCCTGCTGGGTTTAAGCGAGGGTCACCATAGTTACCCCAGCCCAGGCCAACTGTGTAATACGAGAAGTCATTATAGGTTTGTGCGCCAGTACCACCAGCCGTTGCGGTGACTTCAAACTGAATCACCTGGCCATAACTGTGTGTATTGCCAAAGCCTGGGTTCTGCCTTAATGCAAAGAACTGTTGACCATTAGGGCCACCGGCTGTGTTACGCATTGATTCAACCCGCTGTATGCTACCATCGATACCCAGATTCAGTTGCACCTCACCTGGTGAGTCATTGACATAAATTGTGTAGCGATCCAGGTTACGCAGCAAGTCATTGTTATGCTGTGCATCAAGAATTGCTGCGGTAGTACCGTCTTGTGAGACCGGGTGACGGAAACGCATCCAGTTAGAGGAGCCATCGGTGAATGATGCATAGTTGTTCACGTTAACACGCTGGCCGGCGGTGGTGAATAAGCCGGTATACATCCAGCGGTGCGCTGGGTTGTTGTTCAGCGAATGCGTTACATGCTGATAACGGAAGAAATAAATATAAGTACCAGAACAAGGAATAGTTAATGAACCGCCACTTAAATTAGCGCTTTGGAAGGTTGCGCCATCATCTTCTGAACAATGCATTTGCAAACCCGCATCACCTGTGGCTTTCTGAATGCCTGCACCCCAACGCCAGTTCAATGTACTGCCATTAATGTCGAAAGCAAAACCGTGTGATGTCGGTGCTGCGCCATTTTGTGGTGTGGCTAAGGCATTGGGTGGATTTGCACGTGGTGCCGGGCCGACTTGACGACCGTTGTGGGCAGGATCTGAATTATATTGCCAATCGAGATGGTCAAAGCTAGGTGCATTGGTGCTAACGTTAACAGCAGCCGATCTTGCAGAGCAGTTACCGGAGTCATCGCAAGCGCTAACAGCATAGGCGTAAGTCGTCGCGGCTTGCAAACCTTCTTCGGCAAAGCTTGTGCCACTGACAGTTGATATCTGAGCATCATCACGGTATACCCTGTAAAGCTCGATAACACCTCCCACATCTGTCGCAGCGTTCCAGCTCAATGTAATTGATGTCAGGCTGTCACCTTGGCCACTTAAACCGCTTGGCACCGAAGGTGGAGTTGTGTCCGGTACAAACTCTGGTGTGGTGATACTAATCTCATTCGATTGTGCAGAACAATTATTAGCAGCATCACAAGCTCTTACCGTATAAGCATAAGTGGTCAACTCGGTTAAACCGGTATCACTGTAAGCCGTTGTTTGTGTTGGTCCAATCGCGTTGCCGTTGCGGAAAACTTCATAGCTGTTAACGCCACGGTTATCAGTGGAGGCATTCCAGCTTAAGGCAATGGCATTACCATTGGGTGCATTACCCGTCAGGCCGCTTGGCACGCTCGGGGCTTCGGTATCCGCCGGTAAGCAGGCGCTTGGTACACAGCTACCACCTACCTGGAAGACAACATCGGCATCGATTAAGCATTGACCGGTTTCATTGTCTTGGATTTGAGTGCCAATATTATAAGTTGTACCCGTACTTAAACCATCGACTTGTCGTTCCCAGACACCATTAACCAGTGTGGCCTGCGCGCAAGCACCATTCAAACAAAGATTACTGAAGTTGGCAGTAAACGGTTTGTCGGTATGACGAATCATACCGCTTGTCGCATCGATGTAATCAAGGCAGAAATCACCACCTGTTGGCGGTGGTGGCGGTGGTGGCGGTGGCGGTGGTGGCGGTGGCGGTGGCGGTGGCGGTGGCGGTGGCGGTGGTGGCGGTGGCGGTGGCGGTGGCGGTGGCGGTGGTGGTGGCGGGTTGCCGTTGCCAGTGAAGATTACATAATCAATATTCGCAGCGACATCACCGCCGCCAAGATTAACGATTTGCACACTGGCACCTGCAGGAATATCAAAAGGTGCAATGGTCTCTTGATAGCTACCTGTCCAAACACCATTAGAGGTGAAGTCAATATTGCCTGCATCATTACCATTCACAACAACTGACAGTGCTCCTGTTAGTTGAGAGGCATAGCGCATTGTAAGGGTGTCAGATGCGGGGACATTGTCGAATTGAACACCTGAATTAACGGTATCCAGGAATGCGACACCCTGGCCAGCGGAAGCTGGGGCATCATTATAAACAGAAGCATTGCCCAACAGTTGTACGGATTCTGCTTCAATTTGTAGTCTGACCGGTGGTGGTGGCGGTGGCGGTGGCGGTGGTGGTGGTGGTGGTGGCGGTGGCGGTGGCGGTGGCGGTGGCGGTGGTGGCGGGCCTTGCACAACTTCTGCATCGGCTATATGCCAAACACCATTAATGCCATCACCGAGTCGATCTTCAGGGCCTTCATCACCTGAATAAAAATATAATGGCTCGCCACGGTAAACGACTTGGTTGGCAGCATTGATAGTGACTGCGCCGACCAGCCCTGGTATTTGCGGACCAATAGTGCTGTTAGCCGGTACTGTCAGTGGTGGCCAAGTATCGGCACAACTGCCTGTGCATGTGCTATTGCCACTGGCGTTGTCATTATCGAATGTATACAGCGTAAACTTCTCGCCGTTATTGCTACCTGGCAGAGTACCCACTAATGTCCAGCCAGTGCCTGCAACATTGCGAATATCCAATGGCTGTATTTGATTCGGTGGTGGTGGCGGTGGTAGTGGGCCATTACTGCGAATCACATTGCGAACCGTTGTGGTGTTATCTGCTGTGCCGCGATCTTTATCATTGGCGACAACAAAGCCCATATCATTGCCAACGTAATATTGGCCAACAGGAATCTCAATGGTTTCGAATTCACCATTACCGGTATAATCAAAATCGCTAATGCCCCAACCTTGGCTGCCTGCGAGTTTAAAAATACGGTTGCTGCTGGCACCGTTGTTCTCATCAAAGCCTACACCATGAATTTCGCCTGTACTGTTGGCGCTGAATTCAAAGCGAATCCGTGTTTCGGCGGTAATATCAAACGTCGCAACCGTTTGACGCCAAATATTGCCGTTAAGTGTAATGCTACAAAAGTCAGCTTCATGACTACCGCTATTGTTATTGGTATAAGCTTGCGTAACATTAAAGTTAATACATGGTTGAGCCTGTGCAAATAAATTTGATGCAAACAAACTGATTGCTAGGCTCATTGCCAGCATAAGCCGACAACGATATAAGCACTGATTTATTTTATTGAATAAATCCATATTTGATCCCCACTGGTGTTTGAAAAAGAGTGTGGATCAAACCGCTTGCCCCAAATGAATCCACACTGTGTTATACGTATTGATAGGTGAAAGCACTTTTTCGAGCAATAGCTTTAAGTGTCTATACAAGATTGGGCGTTTTGATTTGGCTAAATAAAAAGTTATAAAGACTGATAAAAAGTAAAATTTCATCAATGTGCAAACAATGGTAAATGTGTGCGTGGCTTGCTGCTGGTATGCTATATAAATCTACTGTTCGCTGATGGGTTGATTAGTGTTTGTTTTGTAAGGTTTTTTATAGATGCTGATTTGATAACTGGTTTGTCGATACATGGCGGTAAATCCTTTTGCTGTGCAAACTAATATTGCACTTACAGTGACAATGCATTTTTTATCAATTTTGAGATTATCCAAGATCTATTTTGGCAGCGATAAAGTGCGGCAAGCAAAAGTGTAATAGTTTTGTCAGTACGGTATAGGTAAAAAAAAAACCGCGCCATTAAGTAACAAAGGCGCGGTTTTGCTTTTGTGCTTATGGCGTAGTGTGTAATCAACTACGCCATAATGTCACAAGAGTGTCACAGCTTAGAGTGTCTCAACAAAAGCATGGATGCTTTGACGCTGACCGCTGCTCAAGTTGTTGTATGCATTGATAACGCTTGCGGCATCACCATCATGTTGCGAGATAGCCTCAGCAACCGATGAAGCGCCACCGTCATGCATAAAGCGCAATACCCGGCCGTTTTGGTTTAACAAACGAATGTTATTACCTAAGCCCCACAATGCTGGCGTGCGGAAGTTGCCGCCATTCACATTCCAGGTTCTCATGTCAGTGTACGGACGAATGTTCAGGTCACGCAAGTGGGTTGCCGCTGAACTGCTGGTGCGTTGCTTCGGCGTATGGCAGTTGTCGCAACCAATCTGGTTGAACAGCACATCACCATCGGCGACACCTGGCAGATCATAACTACCTGGGTTACGCGCAGGTACTGTTAAGACCTCAACATAGGTTGTGATCAAGTCAAGTACCGGTGCTGGTACATCATCCGGGTTCACACCATGATCGGCCTCCAAAGCATTTCTGATTTGCTGTGCAACCGTTGGTGTTGAACCATCCCAAGTGAAACCGGTTTGACGGCCTTGCATCACTTCAAGCAGTTTCACACCATAGGTTGGCATTGGCAAACGTGGGCCTTTGCTGGTTTGAATGATCTCAGAACCACGACCATCACGGAAGTGACAGTCACCGCAAGTGCGGGTACCGATACGCACATCTGGATCATCAAATAAGGTTGAGCCTTGTTTGTTTGGATCGACCCCGTGGAATAAATGGTGACCAATCACAAAGTCATCGACCATACCTTCATCATGCACGGTGGTGAATGGCTGTGTGAAGATCGCATTGTATTCCAGAGTAGAAAACTGACCGGAATCCGATAAGATCATGGTTGTTGAAGCTTTACCCGCAGGGTTCAAGCGCGGATCACCATAGTTACCCCAGCCAAGACCGACCGTGTAGTACGAGAAGTCATTATAGGTTTGAGCACCAGTACCACCAGCCGTTGCGGTGACTTCGAACTGAATCACCTGGCCATAGCTGAAAGCATTACCAAAACCTGGGTTTTGGTTGACAGCAAAGAACTGCTGACCGTTAGGACCACCGGCAGTATTACGCATGGACTCAACGCGCTGAATGTTACCATTAACGTCTAAGTTCAATTGGACATTACCTGGCGAATCGTTCACATGAATGGTGTAACGGTCTAAGTTACGCAGCCGGTCGGTGTTGTGCTGCGCATCCAAGATAGCCGCAGTTGTACCGTCATGTGAAATTGGGTGACGGAAACGCATCCAGTTAGAAGAGCCATCAATGAATGATGCATAGCTGTTGACGTTCACGCGAGAACCCGCTGTTGTGAACAAGCCAGTGTAAAGCCAGCGATGCGCTGGGTTGTTGTTCAGCGAGTGGGTTATATGTTGGTAACGGAAGAAATAGATATAAGTACCAGAACACGGAATTGAGAGTGAACCGCCACTTAAGTTAGCGCTTTGGAAGGTATCGCCATCATCTTCAGAACAATGCATTTGCAGACCGGCGTCCCCAGCGGCTTTCTGAATGTTAGGCCCCCAACGCCAGTTTAGTGTGCTGCCATTGATATCAAAGGCAAAACCAAAAGAAGTAGGCGAAGCACCGTTTTGTGGTGTGGCTAAGGCATCTGGTGGGTTAGCCCGTGGTGCTGGTCCTACTGCACGACCGTTATGCGCTGGATCAGAGTTAGACGTCCAGTCTAAGTTATCGAAGTTGCCATTACCGGGTGGTGGCGGTGGAGGTGGATCACCTGGTGGCGGTGGTGGTGGCGGAGGCGGCGGTGGTGGTGGCGCGCCATCGATACATGGACTGTCAAGACAAGCCCCGCCTTGCTGGAAGGTAACCGTACCTTCAGCCAAACACTGTCCACCTGGCGTGTCATTATCTTGGATCTGTGTACCAATGGTGTAAGAGGTACCCGATGTTAAGCCACCGACTTCACGCTCCCAGAAACCGTTAACCAATTGTGCTGCTGCACAGTTGCCGTTTAGGCAAAGGTTGCTGAAGCTGGCAGTGAAAGGTTTATCACGATGTCTGATTAAGCCCGTTGTGCTGTTGACATAATCAAGACAGAACTCGACATCACCTGGTGGTGGTGGTGGCGGTGGTGGTGGCGGTGGTGGCGGTGGCGGTGGCGGTGGCGGTGGCGGTGGCGGTGGCGGTGGCGGTGGTGGTGGTGGTGGTGGTGGCGGTGGTGGTGGTGGTGGTGGCGGTGGTGGCGGTGGATTGCCGTTGCCGCCGCTGAAGATTACATAATCAATATTCGCAGCAACGTCGCCGCCGCCAAGATTAATGATTTGTACACTGGCACCGGCTGGGATGCTGATCGATGCCGTTGTATCTTGATAGCTGCCCGTCCAAACGCCATTTGATGTGAAGTTAATGCTACCAACATCGTTGCCGTTCACTGTCACTGACAATGCGCCACTGTTTTGCGAAGCATAACGCATAGTGATGGTGTCAGAGGCCTGTACATTATTGAATTGTACGCCAGAGTTAACCGTATCTAAGAAAGCGACACCTTGGCCGCCTGAAGCTGGACCATCGCTGTAGATAGAGGCATTACCTAATATCTGACCTGCTTCAGCTTCAATTTGTTGATTGCTAGGTGGTGGCGGTGGCGGTGGTGGTGGCGGTGGCGGTGGCGGTGGCGGTGGTGGCGGTGGTGGTGGTGGTGGTGGTGGTGGCGGTGGTGGCGGTGGTGGCGGTGGCGGGTTACCTGATACCTGAGCATCAGCCACATGCCAAACGCCGTTGACGCCGTCACCTGTTGTATCGCCAGGGCCTTCATCGTTGGCATAGAAATACAGTGGCTCACCACGGTAAGTGACAATATTGGCGTCATTAACCGCTAATTCACCGATTAGACCTTGTGGAATAACAAGATTAGCACCCGCTTGAACGGTCAGTGGTGGCCAAACATCGGCGCAGCCACCGGTACATGTACTGTTCGGGCCGCCATCATCGTTGTCGAAAGTATACAGGGTGAAATCTGGTTGCGCTGAACCTGCACCGCCAATTAGGAAAGAGCCAAACTGTTGGTTGCTCGATAAGCTAACTGCCTGTACATCAACGGGAGGAGGAGGCGGAGGAGGTGGTGGTGCCCCGTTGCTGATAATGACATTGCTCACCGTTGTTGTATTGTCTGCAGTGCCACGGTCTTTATCGTTTGCCACGACAAAGCCCATGCTGCTGCCAGTGTAATACTGACCAACGGCGATAGTAATCGATTGTGTTGCGCCTTCACCTGTATAGCTGAAGTCTGCAATCCCCCAGCTTTGTGAACCTGCGAGTTTAAAAACGCGGTTACTGCTTGCACCGGTATTTTCATCAAAACCCACACCATGAATTTCACCCGTTTCATTGGTTGAAAAATCAAAAGTGATTGTTGTATCGGCAGTAATATTGAAGCGCTCAGTTGTCTGACGCCAAATATTACCATTTAGCGTAATAGAACAACCATTGCTTTCAAAAGTGCCTGGGTTGTTAGTGGTATAGGCCTGCGTATTGGTGAAATCAATACACTCTTGGGCTTGCGCAAACGGTGTCGCAAGTGAACCAAGCAGTAGAAGTAGCGCTGGCTGTCGAGACAGCCTACGCATCATACGTAAGTTCATATAGTTTTCCCCACTCCTTACCTTACATCTTCGACAGAAGGTAGGCGTTATAAAAAAAATGATGCAGCACAGCCTTGTTCCTGACCGATTTGCACCTCCCCAAATAATCGATAACAGGTATAAATTAATCAAAAAATCGAGGCAACAATGTGTCATGTCTGACAATCGTCAAGACGCTGCAAGAGTAAGTGGTTATTACAGGCAATAAGCTGTTGCAGTAATGGTGAATTTGCGTGAGGTGAAAAAAAACGATTTAGACCTGTTCTGTCAAGCCTTGTTAGCTATTTACAATGTACAAGCAGCGTATATGTTTAGTGAATTGTTTTTATTAGCTTTTTTTTGTTTTCGGAGAGTCTGTTTTTAGTTGGAGTATTAAAACAGTTTGTTTTTTGCGTCCAAATTAACTTCGTTCTTTATTTTGGATAAAAGCCCAGGCGCTGTGGCCTTAGCAAATCAGGCGCTTGTTAAACATTGTTGGATATGTAAAAAAGTGAT
This sequence comes from Gammaproteobacteria bacterium, assembly GCA_965230615.1. Taxonomy (GTDB): domain Bacteria; phylum Pseudomonadota; class Gammaproteobacteria; order HTCC5015; family HTCC5015. The sequence continues at coordinate 1,514,029 of OZ246012.1, read as the reverse complement.
ATCACGCAGTGTTGTTGTGGGGGATTTCCCCTATTGAGTTTTTATCATCATTGTAGTGCATACAGTATTGAATGGTTTGTATGGCTGATATCCCGCTGCATTAGGCCACATAGGCGTTAGGTGAGTATTTGAACCGGTGCAAGGTTTGCAATGCATTATCTGTCTTTAAAATGCCTGGCAATAAAAAAAGCCACACCTGATTAAAGCGGTGTGGCTTTCTATCTTGCTTACGGCGTAGCCGTGAAGCTACGCCGTAATGTTACCAGAGCATCACAACTTAGAGTGTCTCAACAAAGTCAATAATGTTTTGACGCTCACTGCTGCTCAAGCTGTTGAATGAACTTCTGACGTTAGCGGCATCACCACTGTGTTGCGAGATAGCCTCAGCAACCGATGAAGCGCCACCGTCATGCATCAGGCGCAGGGCGCGGCCGTTCTGGTTCAACAGGCGGATGTTATGACCCAGGCCCCACAATGGTTGCGTGCGGAAGCTGCCACCGTTGACATTCCAGTTTCGCATATCAGTGTACGGCCGCAGGTTCAGGTTACGCAAGTGGGTTGCTGCTGAGCTGCTGGTACGTTGTGTGGGCGTATGGCAGTTGTCGCAACCAATCTGGTTGAACAGCACATCACCATTGGCCACACCTGGCAGATCATAACTGCCCGGGTTACGCGCGGGTACGGTTAAGACCTCAACATAGGTTGTGATCAAGTCAAGTACTGGGCCTGGAAGGTCATCTGGGTTCACACCATGATCAGCTTGCAAGGCGTTACGGATTTGCTGCGCAACCGTCGGTGCAGAACCATCCCAGGAGAAGCCGGACTGACGGCCCGGAATAGACTCCAGCAGTTTCACCCCGAAGGTTGGCATCGGTATGCGCGGGCCTTTACTGGTCTGAATGATTTCCGAGCCGCGGCCATCACGGAAGTGACAGTCACCGCAAGTGCGTGAGCCGATTTGCGCATCGGGATCATCAAACAGGGTAGAGCCTTGCTTGTTCGGGTCAACACCGTGGAACAAGTGGTGACCGATCACAAAGTCATCGACCATGCCTTCATCGTGCACGGTGGTAAATGGCTGGGTGAAGATCGCATTGTATTCCAGATCAGAATACTGACCGGAATCCGATAAGATCATCGTTGTTGAGGCTTTACCGGCCGGGTTCAAACGTGGGTCACCATAGTTACCCCAACCCAGACCAACGGTATAGTAAGAGAAGTCATTGTAGGTTTGTGCGCCGGTACCCCCGGCAACCGCAGTCACCTCAAACTGAATGACCTGGCCATAGCTGTGCGTATTGCCAAACCCCGGGTTTTGACTCAGTGCGAAGAACTGTTGACCGTTCGGGCCACCGGCGGTATTGCGCATGGATTCAACACGCTGGACGCCGCCGTTAACCCCGAGGTTCAGCTGTACATTCCCGGGTGAATCATTCACGTGGATGGTGTACCGGTCGAGGTTTCTCAACAGATCGTTGTTGTGCTGCGCATCGAGGATGGCTGCGGTAGTCCCGTCGTGTGAAACCGGATGACGGAAGCGCATCCAGTTGGATGAGCCATCGGTGAATGATGCGTAGCTGTTAACGTTCACCCGCGAACCGGCGGTAGTGAACAGACCGGTGTAAATCCAGCGGTGTGCCGGGTTGTTATTGAGCGAGTGCGTCACATGCTGATAACGGAAGAAATAAATATAAGTGCCGGAACATGGAATAGTCAATGAACCGCCGCTTAAGTTGGCGCTTTGGAAGGTCGCGCCATTATCCGTTGAACAGTGCATCTGCAGACCGGCATCACCCGCGGCCTGCTGAATGGAAGGTCCCCAACGCCAGGTTAAGGTGCTGCCATTGATATCAAAGGCAAAACCATGGGATGTGGGTGAAGCACCGTTTTGTGGTGTCCGCAAGGCATCCGGCGGGTTGGCGCGTGGCGCCGGGCCAACCTGGCGACCGTTATGGGCCGGGTCAGAGTTGGATGTCCAGTCCAGGTGGTCAAAGTTACCGTTACCCGGTGGTGGCGGTGGTGGTGGATCACCTGGCGGCGGTGGTGGCGGAGGCGGCGGCGGTGGTGGTGGCGGTGGTGGTGTGCCATCCAGACATGGGCTGTCGATACATTGGCCGCCCTGCTGGAAGGTAACCGTACCTTCTGCCAGACACTGTCCACCTGGTGTATCGTTATCCTGAATCTGCGTACCAATCGTGTATGAGGTACCTGCTGATAAACCACTGACTTCACGTTCCCACCAGCCATTAACCAGTTGCGCGCCAGCACATTGGCCGTTCAGGCACAGGTTGGCGAAGTTCGCGGTAAACGGTTTATCGCGATGACGGATTAAACCGGTTGTGCTGTTGACATAGTCAAGGCAGAACTCGATATCACCGTTAGGTGGCGGTGGTGGTGGTGGTGGTGGTGGCGGTGGTGGTGGTGGTGGTGGTGGTGGTGGTGGTGGTGGTGGCGGTGGCGGTGGCGGTGGCGGTGGCGGTGGTGGTGGTGGCGGTGGCGGTGGCGGTGGCGGTGGCGGTGGTGGCGGTGGTGGCGGTGGATTGCCGCCATTATTGCTAAACGTTACATAGTCAATATTTGCCGCGGCATCGCCGCCGCCAAGATTGACGATTTGTACCGTCGCACCCGCAGGAATGCTAATAGACGCTGTTGCATCGCTATAAGAGCCTGTCCATACACCATTCGATGTGAAGTTGATACTGCCGACATCGCTGCCATTTACCGTAACCGATAATGCACCGCTGTTTTGCGAAGCATAGCGCATGGTGATGGTGTCAGAGGCTTGCACATTGCTGAAGCCTACACCGGCATTCACTGTATCTAAGAATGCAACCCCTTGGCCGCCTGATGCAGCACCATCACTATAGACAGATGCGCTACCCAGTACTTGACCCGCTTCAGCTTCAATCTGCTGTGATCCACCCGGTGGCGGTGGTGGCGGTGGCGGTGGCGGTGGCGGTGGCGGTGGTGGCGGTGGTGGTGGTGGTGGTGGTGGCGGTGGTGGCGGTGGTGGTGGTGGTGGCGGTGGTGGTGGCGGTGGCGGTGGCGGTGGCGGTGGCGGTGGGTTACTGCCCGTACTAATCACCACATTGCTAACCGTCACGGTATTGTCTGCTGCGCCATTGTCTTTATCGTTCGCCACGACAAAGCCCATGCTGCTGCCTGTGTAGTAATTACCCACGGCGATCGTAAATGATTGGCTCGCACCATTACCGGTATAACTGAAATCGGTAATCCCCCAGCTTTGGCTACCGGTTAACTTAAAGATACGGTTGCTGCTGGCACCGGTATCTGCATCAAAACCAACACCTTGAATCTCACCAGTGCCGTTACTGGCAAAATCAAAACTTACGCTGGTATCAGAGGTGATATTAAAGTTCTCGCTGGTCTTACGCCAGACGTTACCGCTTAAGCTGATAGAACAGCCATTGGCTGTATGCGTGCCTGGGTTACTGCCACCATAAGCGACGGTATTGGAAAAATCGACGCAGTTACCTGCCGGAGGCGGTGGTGGCGGTGGTGGTGGCGGTGGTGGTGGTGGTGGTGGTGGCGGTGGCGGTGGCGGTGGCGGAGGCGGAGGCGGAGGCGGAGGCGGAGGCGGTGGTGGCGGTGGTGGTGGTGGTGGTGGCGAAGAGCCATCACTCAAAATCACATTGCTCACCGTGGTGGTGTTATCCGCTGTGCCATTGTCTTTGTCATTGGCGATAACAAAACCCATGCTGCTACCGGTATAGTAACTGCCTACATCAATCGTGATCGATTGCGCAGCACCATTACCACTGTAGGAGATGTCACTGATACCCCAGCTTTGTGTGCCTGACAAACGGAAGATACGGTTGCTGCTCGCACCAGTATCTGCATCAAAACCTACCCCGTGGATTTCACCGGTGCCATTGGCGGTGAAATCAAAGGTGATGCTGGAATTGGCTGTAATGTTATACGTTTGATTGGTTTGACGCCAAATATTACCGCTTAGCGTAATAGAACAACCATTGTCGTTAAAGCTACCTGTGTTGTTACCCGAATAAGCTTGTGTGTTGCTAAGGTCAATACAGCTTTGTGCCTGTACCGCTGGCAACGCCAAGCTACCGAGTAATAAGAAAAGCGCACGACTCCGAACGAGCCGCCGCATTATGCGTAAGTTCATAATGTTCCCCACTCCTCATGTTTTTTTAAATTTGCCATAGTCAGAATATGACATCAGGCACTGAAACACGGTGTTAAACCAAAAAACGCATTTAACACGGTCCACCCTAAGTAATGCTTAGTCTTAAGTTGAATGACTGTATAAATGAAAGGCTTTTTTGGCTCAAGAGAGGTTTTTGTCTGAACAATCCATAGGCACTTGAATCGTTAAGCAAGGGCTTGTGAACAATGACTGCCTATCGATGGACTCTGTTGGGTAACGGTATTAAATGGCCAATTATTTTTTATGAAATTGGGTCAATGGTGATTACATTCTGTGTGGTTTAGTGTAGTGGTATTTATCAGCCATCAAATACATGGTTATGCTTGCCTTAAGCTCAGGAAGTAAAACTAAAAACGTTGTAAATTTACCGTTAGCCGATGGTGAAAATGAGTTAAGTATAAAAGGTTGTCCGTTATTTTGCTGCTAAGGGGGGAGCTGTGAGTGCGCAGGCTATTGAATTTGCAGTTCTGTGCTTGCTTTGTTAGCGCTGAGTTGAGGCATTGCACTTTATCATGCTCGATAAACTTACACGCGTTTGTCAGTGCGTTAATACATGGGGTTGGTGTGTGATAAAGTCGTCAATGGTAAAAAGTTTCCAGTCTTTACGTGTTTTGAGGTAGGTTGTTGTTAGGCATCGTCTTGTTGGTAAGCCCGAGTTAAGCTTTGCTGAGAGAGCGGGGTGGGGGCGCATAATGGCAATTGTGCTGGGGGTGTTGCGTGTCGTTAATCTGGCCAAGTGATCGTGAGGTTGTCGAGAGCAGGTGGTCATTGCTTATAGAGCAACAACCACCTGCCAACAGACTTATAAGCTGGCAATTTCTTTGTAGTCAAACCACTCGAAGTCGGCATGTAAACCGCGGCCTGATAAATCCTGGCAGCATAAGCCATAGAACGCGCCCGTAAAGCAGGGATGGAAGCGTAAATCGATGTTTTCAACATATTCGTCCGATAAAATATGACCTTCCAGCTTAGGCCCAATCTTTTGCCACTGATCTTTTTCTGTTGCATAGTAAAACTGTATATCATCACAGTTAAAGTCAGCTTTCAGATAAATTTTATCGACGCCGGTGATATCGACCGGCTCACCGGCAGGTTCGCTGGTATCGAAGTTATCACAGGTAATAATGCCCAGATATTTTTTCTTGTTTGAGTCACCATAGTCACCACCAAAGATATGCAGGTAATGGAAGTGTACGGTATTGTAGTAACAGACCAATCCCGCCATTTGCTGGAATGAATCCGGGGTAAATTCTATGCAAGTGGAGGCTTCACTGTGGTGTGCCTGCACACGACGGGCAACCATGCTTTGTTCAAAACATGAGCTCAGAGATTCTCTACCATAGAGGCGCAGGTAACCTGGACGCTCTTTTTGTGTGACCCAATCTTCGGTCATCGGTACCCGCAGTGCTTGGAAGTTAATATCCAAGGCTTCGCTGTCGAACTCAATTCGGCTGGCTTGCTCTGGAAATGGGTGTTCAGGCAAGTCTGGTGCTTCTACTTGTGCGCGCGGCTCATTGCCACCGCAGGCCAGGTAGAGCCAGTCATCATCTCGCCATTCAACTTTTTCAATAGAGCTTTCTCGTCCGAGGGTACAGTAACTACGGCCACCGAGCACAAAGGGGCGGCCAGTTAAGAATACTGCATACCAGTCACCATCTTGGGTTTGCACCAGATCGCCATGACCTGTGCGTTGCAGATACAACCGGTGGTTGTTTTTGGCAGTAATAAATGGGTTTTGCGGATGAACCTCATAAGGCCCGGTAATCGATTTGGCGCGTGCTAATGACATGACATGGTTATAGCCGGTACCCCCTTCGGCGGTCAGCAGGTAATAATAGCCATTACGCTTATAAATATGTGGGCCTTCAGTGCAGCCATGCTCAGTGCCTGGAAAAATATGATGAATCTCGCCAATGAGCTTTTGCTGCTCACGATCGTATTCCTGCAGCACAATACCGCCAAAAAAGCGGTTAGCACGGTGATCCATCAGCATATTAACCAGCCAGGTACGGCCGTCGTCGTCATGGAAGAAGGAGGAGTCAAAGCCACTGGAGTTCAGGTAAATAGGGTCTGACCATGGCCCCAACACACTGGGGGCTGTGATCACAAAGTTGGGGGTATCTTTCCAGTGACCGTCGAAGCTGCGGACATTGGTGTAGAGTAAGTAAAACGTGCCGTCATGATGGGTCAGGCAAGGTGCCCAAACCCCGCAGGAATCCGGTATGCCGCGCATATCCAGCTGTGATACACGGTCAATCGGTCGAGAGATGAGTTGCCAGTTTCGCAGGTCGCGTGAGTGATGAATTTGGTAACCAGGGAACCATTCGAAGGTTGAGGTGACTATATAATAGTCGTCGCCAACACGCAGAATATTAGGGTCCGGGTTGAAACCGCGGAGAATAGGGTTTTGAATATGGGCCATAGGACCTCCTTAGCAAGCTTCATATAAGTTTATTGTTTTAATTGGCGCTGATATGTAGGTTTTTTGTCGCTTTCTATTAAAATATTGCTAATTTCCTTTGGGTTTTTTCGGCCGCTAGTCGCTTTTCTGGTGGCTTTTTAGGGGTAGCGCAGGCCTATTTGATGCTGTTGGCGGGTCGTTTTCGTGACCCTGGACGGCCCGTTCGGTTTTATTAAGTCAATATTATTGCAATAGAAAACCATGTAAAATCGGCAGGCTCACGTGACAGCATTGGCGTGAGGGGTTTTTAATGGGTTAAACGTGTGGAGATAGTAATCAGATGATTGAATTAACAGGCCAGTCTTATGTAGCAGGTCAATGGGTAACACCAGCCGGTAAAGCATTCCAGTCTTTCAACCCGCGGACACAGGAGTCAATGAATAATTTTAACTCTTGTGGTACTGCTGAGCTTGAGCAAGCTTTACAGAAGGCCAATGTCGCTTATCAGGCTTATCGCAAGCTTGACGGTGCGACAATCGCGGCATTTTTAAATGCCATCGCCGATGAAATTGAAGCGCTGGGCGATCAATTGTTGGAAGTCGGTGACCAGGAGACTGGCTTAGGTATTCCACGTTTGACCGGCGAGCGTGGCCGTACCTGTGGGCAAATACGTGCCTTTGCACAGATTGCCGCGAAAGGCGAGTGGGTCGGTGCCAGTATTGATACAGCGATCCCTGATCGCCAGCCACTGCCCAAGCCGGATATTCGCCGTATGATGCGGCCGATTGGACCGGTGGGTGTTTTTGGTGCATCTAACTTTCCTTTTGCCTTTGGTGCGCTCGGCGGTGATACGGCTTCTGCATTAGCCGCGGGTAACCCTGTGATTGTGAAAGGCCATACGGCGCATCCAGCCACATCTGAGTTATTTACGCAGGCCTATGATCGTGCCGCGAAAAAATGTGGTATTCCAGAAGGTGTTTTTTCCATGCTGCAAGGTGCTGAACGCGCATTGGGTACTGGCTTGGTTGAGCATCCTGTGGTGCAGGCAATTGGCTTTACTGGCTCAGTCGGTGGTGGTCGTGCTTTTATGGATCTGGCAGCACGTCGTCCACAGCCAATTCCGGTGTATGCCGAAATGGGTAGCATTAATCCGGTGTTTATTGGCCAGAAAACAATTGCCGCGCAGGCAGCCGATATTGCGGCTGGTTTGAGTGGCTCGGTTTGTTTGGGTACTGGCCAGTTTTGTACCTCACCTGGCTTGGTAGTGACATTCGCCAACGAAGGTTTTGAGTCGCAGTTACAAGAAGCGATGTCAGCAGCACCGCGTGGTGTGATGCTAAACCCACGCATTGCCGAGTCTTTATCCGATGGTATGAGTCGTTTACATCAGCACGCTAACGTGACATGGCTGAACGAGGCTGAAATTGAAGCGGGCAATATGACACCGCCGAATGCAGTGTTTAAAACCACGGCGACAGACTTCCTGGCTGATCCTAGCTTATCTGAAGAAGTATTCGGTCCTGTCACTTTGTTGGTAGTGTGTAACTCTGAGCAAGAGATGCTGGCGGTTGCTAATAATTTAGATGGTAACTTAACCGCAAGTATTCATGGCGATGAAGATCCAGAGATCACTGAACAGTTAGCGACGATCGTGGAACAAAAAGCGGGTCGGGTGATTTATAACGGTTACCCAACCGGGGTTGAGGTTTGTCCTTCGCAACAGCATGGTGGTCCTTATCCGGCAACATCGATTGCCTCGAGCACTAGTGTGGGTGCCGATGCGATTAGCCGTTTTGGTCGTTATGTGGCATATCAAAATATGCCAAACCATTTGTTGCCAGATGCGTTGAAAAACGAAAACCCTCTGGGTATTTTCCGTTTGCTCAATGGTGAGCTGTCACAAGCCGCTGTTGAATAGCTCGACGTTTTAACAATAGCGATAGAACAAAGGCTGTGCTAATAAAGCGCAGCCTTTTTTTGTATCATTTTAAACAGCGTTCAATCAGTTTTGTTTATTGTTTAATGCTGATGGGTTCTAAACGAACAATAGCACCTTGGCTTGAGTCAGTGAGTAAATAAAGCAATTGATCAGGGCCTATTTTTACATCCCGTATTCTACCGAGTGCATTGATCAGCATGCGCTCTTCTTTAATAATACTTTGTTTATTTATTTTCAGTCGCACTAACATACGGTCCTTCAATGCGCCGACAAATAAATCGCCTTGCCACTGAGGAAACTTTTCACCGTTATAAAAAGCCATACCCGAAGGCGCTATGGAAGGTGTCCAATGGTAAATAGGTTGTTGCATGCCTGCTTTGGCGGTACCTTCACCGATTTTTGTGCCAATCACATAATTCACGCCGTGAGTAATAACAGGCCAGCCATAGTTTATACCGGCTTTGATAATATTAATTTCATCACCACCTTGTGGACCATGTTCATGCGACCATATTGTTTGGGTTTGGGGGTGTTGTGCTAAACCTTGAGGGTTACGATTGCCATAAGTAAAAATGGCAGCTTGTGCATTTTTATTGTTAATAAAAGGGTTGTCATCAGGTATTGCGCCTTCATCTGTCAGGCGTACAATGCTGCCTGCATGGTTGCTGAGTTGTTGTGCGCTTTCACGGTTAGCACGGTCGCCTAAGGTTAAATAAAGCAAGCCATGTTGATCAAATAACAACCGTCCACCAAAGTGGCGACCGCCATTGGTTTTCGGTTGAGCAATAAAAATCGTTTTGCGGTCTTTAAGCGTTAAGCCATCGAGTGTGGCATAGGCCAGTTCGGTATTGATAGCGCGACGGTGCTTGCCGGCAACATAACTAAAATAAACACGTTTGTTGTTTTTGAAGTCAGGGTGCAGTGCGATACCCATTAAACCGCCTTGGCCTGTTGCAATGATGTTGGGTAAACCGGCTAACGGTGGCGATAAGCGGCCATGCTGGTCAACAATCCGTAAGCGCCCTGGCCTTTCGGTGACTAACATTCTACCATCGGGTAGAAAGGCTAAGCTCCAAGGGTGGTCTAGCTTCTCGGTGAGAATATTAAGCTTAAACTGATGTTGGTCGGTTTGTATGATGTTGCTAGCATCGCTTGCCAAGACATTGCTTGCGGTCAGTAGTAAAATACAGACTTGAAGCAAAATAAGCTGTTTGCTAAATACAAAAAACCCCGTCTTGCGTGGGTGAGCATTAAGACGGGGTTTTAAGTGAAGTGAGTTAAACACTGTCTGCTTTGCAATTAAATATTATAGTAAGCCACGCTCACTTAGGTTGCGCATCAAAGCGCTAATACCAAACTCCCAAGGTGGTGCCTGGTTGGTGAGAGTGACATTGTTTTGCAAGCAACCCAGTTTTTGGCTGGAGATACGCACCACATCGTTCATTTTATGAGTGAAGCCCTGGCCAGCACCATCGCGATCCTGAGTTGGGGCGAATAGTGTGCCGGTGAATAGGGCAATGCCATCTGGGTATTGATGATTTTCATTAATCGTTTGTGATACCAGATCTAACACATCACGGCTGATTTTGGTCATATAGCTGGCATCAGCCAATTTAAAGTCATCTTCGCCATCGATTGTCAGTGAGACTTCGGCTTGACGTACATCATCAATACTAAAGCTATCATCAAACAAACGAATAAATGGCCCAATGGCACAGGAAGCATTGTTATCTTTGGCTTTACCAAGTAATAATGCGCTGCGACCTTCAACATCCCGCAAATTGACATCATTGCCCAAGGTGGCGCCTAACACTTCAGCGTTGCCATTGACGATCAATACAATTTCCGGCTCTGGGTTATTCCATGAAGAAATGGGATGAATTCCAATTTGTTCGCCGACACCTACCGATGATAAAGGTTGTGATTTGGTAAATACCTCAGCATAAGGGCCAATGCCCACTTCTAAGTATTGCGACCAAAGCCCTTCGGCTTGTAGGATCTTTTTCAATTCTTCTGACTCTGGTGAGCCTGGTTTGATGCTGGTAATATCAGCGCCAATGCGTGAGTGAATTTTGTCACGCACTGCATCTGCTTTTGAAGCATCACCACCCGCGCGTTCTTCAATCACACGCTCTAACATGCTAACCATAAAGGTTACACCGCAAGCTTTAATGGATTGCACATCAATAGGCGATAAAAAGTAAGCGACATCATTGTTGCGTTGCGCGCGTGCAGCCAGTGTATTGGCCATCACATCATCGTAGCTACCTAAATGTGCAAGGCTGCTGATATCAACAGACTTGGTCGAAAAGTTATTATTCATCAGCTCTGCACAGGTTGGTGCAATACTGCTGAGGTCGAAAATACCGTCGGCGCTAATCAGTACAGGGCTAGGGCCAGCGGGCTTGTCTGATAGTGCTGGCACCCAGGCACGACCAATTAAGCTGCCAGTAAAGCCATCTTCAGGTAAAAACGCTTGGTAATTATTATCAATCATATGTTTTATTACATCCTAAAAATTAACCAGCAAATAAGGGCGTTGCCAGCCCTGTTACGCCGGGTTTACATGAAAACAAACTACCTGCAAGTGGTGTCTGTTGTATTTTTTCTTCACTTAATAAATAGCGGGCTGTGGTGATATATAAAGTATCCAAGCCGGGGCCAGCAAAGGTACAGCTGGTAATATTGGGTACGGGCATGTTGATGACTTGCAAAATCTCACCCTGTGGAGAATAGCGGGTAATGCGAGCACCATCAAAATGACATAGCCATAAACAGCCTTCGCTATCAATCGTCATGCCATCAGGATAACCTTCATCATCGTGGGTCAGCTCAGTAAACACGCGTTTGTTGCTAATCGCACCATTGGCATCGCAGTCATAGGCATAAACGATTTTTTTAGCCGTTTCGTTATGGTACATCACTGTGCCATCCGGGCTAAACGCAGGGCCATTGGTAATACAGTAGTTATCATCCATTTTATGTAATGACAGATCGGCATCTAGCCGATACAAAATACCCGTATCGAGCTTTTCGCCTTCATCCATGCTACCTGCCCAATAGCGACCTTGAGCATCCAGCTTGCCATCATTGAAGCGGTTACCGGCAATATCACTCTCCGGCATGACAATGGGCTCTATCTTGTCGGCTGCTAGGTCAATAAAACCAAAGCCGTCGCGGATTGAGCAGATAAAACCCCCTTGCTGACGTGCTGCAATACTGGTGACTTGCTCTTCGAAGTGCCAGCTTTTGCGAGCGCCATCTGTTAATGACAAGCGGTGCAGGTCTTTGCTGACAATATCGACCCAGTAAAGGGCATTTTCGTGCTCGATCCAGGTCGGGCCTTCGCCCAGGATCGAGGGTATTTCCCATTCGCACTTTATCTCCGTCATAGTGTTTTCCCCACCTTAATATGTGTCGCTTTACTTATTCTGTGTTGGCTCTCTGTTGGGCTTATTCGCTACCGGCATACTCAGCATCTTCACCGATGCCTTCTCCGCCCAGGCCTAAGTAACCGCCATCAACAGGCAAGTCGGTACCGGTAATAAAGCTGGATTCATCACTGCACAGGAACATGCAAGCACTCGCGACTTCTTCGGGCAGGCCACAGCGGCGCAACATATGGTATTTTCCCCAGACAGGCTCATATTTTTCTTTATCATAGCCTGCGGCTTTTAGGACTTCGCGGGTCCAAATCCAGCCAGGGCTAACCGCGTTTACACGTATGCCCATGGGGGCTAGATCAAGCGCACTGCAGCGGGTTAATTGCATCACCGCCCCTTTGGCAGCGTTATAGGTCCAGCGCCCAGGTTGCGCGATATGCGCGGAAATACTGCTGATATTAACAATGGCGCCGCCGCCTGCTTGTTGCATGGGGCCACTGACCAGTTGTGTCATCGTGGCAAAGCCCATTGGACCAACCTGCATGGAGCGCTGCCATTCATCACGGCTGGCCTGTAAGCCGGCAGCGATAAAGGAAAAGGCATTATTGATAAGGAAGTCCAGGCCGCCAAGCTTTTCAACCGTGAAATCGACTTGGGCTTGGCAGAAACTCTCGTCTTTCATATCACCATGAATAAAATGAATATCAGCGCCTTTATCGCGCAACGCCTGTTCGGTCGCCTTGCCAGTTTCCTCTTCGATATCAGAAATGACGACTGAGCAGCCGTGTCGGATAAACTCTTCTACGCAGGCACGCCCAATTCCCTGTGCGCCGCCTGTGACTAGGGCACGTTTCCCCTTTAAACCTCGCATAATTGATCTCCACCGTTTTATTTGTCATTGGTAATTGCCGCTGTAGCAATATACTGCTGTAGCGCATTTTACCAATTTTTCCCCGGGCTTCTATAGGCTATCCGGTTTGTTTTAGGCGGCCAGTTTGATTAGACTCTGTGCTCGCTGCCCTTGCAGGCCTGCGGTCGGCAGACTCTGGCCTGGTGGTGGTAATATATCCAGTTGTTTCAATTACTTAGAGGATTCGATAGACGCTATGAAAGTTGTCGTCACAGATTGTAATTTCACCTCGTTTGCCGAAGAACAGCAAATGTGTGAGCGGGCAGGGCATGAATTGACCATATACCAATGCAAAACAGTGGATGAGGTTATCGAGCAGGCCGCCGATGCTGATGCTTTGTTTGTGCAATATGCTCCAATCACCGAAGCTGTTTTTGCCCGTTTACAAAACTGTAAGGTTATAGTGCGCTACGGCATTGGGGTCGATAGTATTGACCTTGCGGCGGCTAAACAGCATGGGGTGGCGATATGTAATGTGCCAGATTATGGTATCGATGAGGTGGCCGACCATGCCGCTGCACTGGCCTTGACGCAGGCAAGGCAGATTCCGTATTTTGACCGGGCCATCCGCCAGGGTGAGTGGCCAGCAGCGACGCCAACGCCGATGTTATCGTTTAGTGATATGACTTTTGCGGCATTGGGTGCAGGCCGCATTGGCCGGGCAACCTTGGCCCGTATGCAAGCGTTTGGCTTTAACTGTGCGGCGTATGATCCATTTGTCTCTGCGGAAGATTTAGCCGCCATTAATGTGCAAAAGTTATCGCTCAATGAAGTGTTTGCAGAGGCGGATATTCTGTCATTGCACTTACCATTGATTGAACAGACACAGCATCTGGTGAATGCAGAGCGCCTTAAGGCCATGAAGTCCAATGCCATTTTGATTAATACCTCGCGAGGAGGCTTGATTGATACGCATGCTTTGGCGGACGCTCTACAGCGTGGAGAGATTGCGCATGCAGGCATTGATGTTTTTGAAGCTGAGCCAATGGAAGCTGATCACCCTTTACGGGAATGTTGGAATGCTGCCTTAACACCTCATATGGCTTATTATAGTGCTGCCAGTATTGTGCGCTTACAGCGTTATGCTGCTGAGGAAGTTGAGCGTGCACTCAAGGGTGAAGCGTTGCGTTGCCAGGTCGCTTAAGGCTAATTATCGGCAGAAGATGAAAGACGCAATACGTTTTTTATCTTCTGTCTCAGAAGTGCTGTTTAATGCGTTCGATATATTGCTGAAATTTAAGGCTAAGTGCCTGTGGTACAACATCTGACTGGGTTTTGCCTGCAAGAATGTCGTGGCTCACCGATGCAATTTCAAAGTTAAATCCCAAGCCTGCGCGTTGATCATGATAATGATCAGCTGACCGATCAAGTTCATAGAGAAAACATTCTGAAGCACGCCAGAAATCAGGAATGGCAATATAATTATCCTCGCCAATAATATAAGCTGAGTTCTGCAACTTGCAACGAAACGACGTCCCTAAGGTGGCGTACACATCATCATGATAGTTAAACAGCATGTTGACTTCATCTTCAACCCCATGGGCTGTGATATGCGGCATAACGTTGATATCGCTGGGATCTTGCTGCAAAAATAAATGTGTCAGGGCAATGGTGTAAATGCCCATCTCAAGTAAGCAGCCGCCACCTAGGCTTTTATCGTATTCACGTTTGCTAATATCATAAGGTAGCTGTGGGTAACCAAAGTCAACTTTAATATGTCGAATATGGCCAATGCGGCCTGCAGCAACCCATTGCTGGGCTTTTTGAATAGCGGGTAGAAAATAAGTCCACATGCCTTCCATCAAATAGGCGTTACTGCTTTGGGCAATCTCCAATAGCCTCTGGCATTCGGCAACCGTGGTGGTTAGTGGCTTTTCGCACAATACTGCTTTACCACGTTCGAGTATGGCTTGTGCTTGTGATAAATGAAAAGAGGGCGGTGTGGCAATATACACCGCATCAATATTCGGATCATCAAATAGTGCCTGATAACCGGCATAAGCTTGGTCAATTTGATAGCGTTGGGCAAATGCCTTAGCAGCAGCACCATCGCGTGCTGCTACTGCACATAACTCGGCGTTGTCTGTTAAGGTAATATCTTGCGCAAACGATTCGGCAATTCGACCTAGGCCAATCACACCCCAGCGTATTTTTTTTGTCATCACGATTATGTAAGGTCAGGCTAAATCATCTTCTAGTTGTTCTAATGATTTGCCTTTGGTTTCGGGTAGCAGCCACAATACTAAAATCAGGCCAATAAAGGCAAAGGCACCATAAATTAAAAAGGTAATCGCTGAGCCTAAATTGGATAACTGCCAGGGAAACATAAGCTGCACCAGGAAGCTACAGCCGCTGTTGAGCACGCCAACAAAGGAGATTGCCACACCACGTAAATGGTTTGGAAAAATTTCGGCCAGTAATACCCACATGACCGGGCCTAAGGAAATTGCAAACGATGCAACAAAACCTAGAATCCCGATCAGTACAATCATTGGATTCATAACAATGGCTGCTTGAATTAATGCACCTTCGTTAGCTTTGTACTCTTGTGCACCCAGTGCTGACTTAAGTGCATTTTTAAAGTCGACATCATTAGCATACTCTTTACCTATTAGTGGCTTGAGTTTTTCTAAGTTAATATCTTCAGGCTTAGTATTCTCAGCTAATGTCTGCACGGAGGCTTCGGTAAGTTGATAGTCTGCCTTATAAAAGCCATAAGCACATAAGGTCATGCTCGCTAATACGCCAACAAGGCCAATGACCATCAATGGTTTGCGCCCAATAAAATCAATGCAGAGCATCGCAATGATTGTAAAGACAACATTTGTAATGCCAACCCAAATGGCTTGCGCAAAAGCTGCATTGGTACCGATACCACTTTGTTCAAAAATGCTTGGTGCATAAAAATAAATCGCATTCACACCCGTAATTTGTTGAATAATGCCAATAAGAATACCAATAGTCAGTACCAGGCGCATTTTTGGGCTGAGAAGTTCTTGTAAGCGTGACCATGCCGATGCGGCTTTATCTTTGGCGTTTTGTTGTATATCTTGCAGCAGCGTTTCGATATCAATGCCGGGATTAAGCTTGCTTAACACATTTCTTGCTGCTGCTATTTTGTTTTTCAAGATTAACCAGCGCGGGCTTTCGGGCAGGCTGAAGACGCTCAGCAAAAATATGAATGCAGGTAATACTTCAGCACCTAACATCCAGCGCCAGACATTCGCATCGTTAATGCCTAATGCTATGGCCATATCGTTTGGGTTGTCGCCGCTGGCACCACTGGCATTGAGCAAATAATAATTGGCAAAGTAAGCCGCAGAAAAGCCCAAGACAATTGCCAGCTGATTGATTGAGATCATAAGCCCACGTAATTTGGCCGGGGCTATTTCAGCAATGTACACAGGCGCCAGCATGAGTGAGGCAAACGCCAAGCCGCCAATCACGCGAGCAAGCACTAGCAATTCGTAGCTGGGAGCAAATGCTGATAAGGTGGCCGATATCAGATACAAAGCGGCTATCAAAATCAAAGTGCGTTTACGGCCGAGGTAATCACTCACAGGGCCAACCAAAAAACTACCAATAATGGCACCCAATGTCGGTGAACTGACCACGAAACCGGTTTGCCAGTCATTTAAAGCAAATTCTAATGAGACAAAACTGACAACGCCTGAAATAACTGAGGCATCAAAGCCGAAGAGAAAGCCACCGAGTGAAATAGTGAATGCAAGTATGAGCGCTTTTAGAATGACTTGTGACATGGTATGGGTCTTTGAGTTGAAGTTAGATAGCCAGTCTTAATTCCAGTTTTAATCGGGCTGGATCAGGCTTGGAGTAGGCTGGGGTCAGTATAGTTTGTCTCATAAAATAAACCGCTAACGATGCCGTTAGCGGTTTATCAGGTAAGGTAAAACTAATTTATTCGCCAACCTTAATGAGTTCAATATCAAAAATCAGTGCTTCATTCGGACCAATTTTCGGTGGCGCACCGCGTGGGCCGTAAGCCAATTGTGGTGGGATATAAAATTTATATTTTGCGCCCGGCTTCATAAGCTGTACGCCTTCAGTCCAACCAGGAATAACGCCATTTAATGGGAATGAGGTTGGCTCGCCGCGCGAGTATGAGCTATCAAACTCTTCACCATTGGTTAATGTACCACGGTAGTGAACTGTCACTTTATCAGTCGCTTTCGGTGCCGTGCCTTTACCTTTTTTAACAACTTCATACTGTAAACCACTTTCGGTGGTTTTAATACCTTTGCGTTTGGCATTCTTGTCGAGAAATTTTTTGCTGGCTTCCATAGCCGCATCACCAAGTTTTTGTTGCTGTGCTGTCATATAAGTACGCAATGACTGATTAAATTCAGCAAGCTTGGCTTGGTCAAATTTACCATTGTAGCCATCTTTAAAGCCCTTGATGAACTGCTCAATATCAAGCTGGCCCGGTGTATTGATTTTGGCCTGGTTTCCCATTAAAGCACCAAGATTAAAGCTCTGCTCTTTCGGGATTGGCTCCCCCCCTTTATTAGCGTCATCTGCAGCATTGGCGGCGGTAGGTAAGAGCATTGCCAGCAGCAGTGCGCCTGTAATGGTTTTCATTTGAATGATCCTTTGTCTGGTTTTGGTCATAAGAGGCGCTATTGTAAAGAAGTGTCGCAGGTTTACGAAGCGTTTTTGCATGTTAAGTTGTTGATGAATTGTTAAGGTTTTTTTAAGTTGTTGTTTTTGAAAAGCTTTTTATTAAGCTATGGATGAGCAGGGCACAAGTGGTGTGAGGAAAAGTGTATTGCGGGTAAGGGTTTTTACTAGGTTTTGCCGGTATGCACTGCTGATGAGCAGTGCATAGGCTATATTGTGTTCGTGATAGTCAATCGCAGCTTAATGTCATGTCATAATGCGGTGATTGCTTGTTCATTCAGACGATAAGCTTGTAAGGAGTTACCGTTAAGCGTGGGTATCAGCAGTAGTTGTTGTTCCGCTATATAGCAGATATCAGCTGCATTGGCCGGTTGTATATCAAGTACAACTTTAGCATTACCCTTATCATCGATGAAATAGACCTTACCTGTCGCGCTGGAGCCCAAGAAGCCTTTGCGTAACTTGATAATGCCGTCACCCTGTTTGATATTGGTAGAAAATAACTGGGTTTGTTGACCTTTAAGGTCAAACAGTCGGAGATGGCCATCACCCCAGGATAAGGTTGCAATACTATTATCCATTACATAAACCCCATTAGGGGCATTGAGGTCACGGTTTTTATAAAACGATGATATTTGATCGTTTTTCAGAAGGTTGATGGATGCATTGTGAGAGTCAATAAAATAAACATCACCCTGCGGGCTTATATTAAGACCGTTTAAAAACTTAGCGCCGCCGACAAGGTGTCTTTTGATAATACTCGATTTGGCAATATCTACTTCAACAATACTGTCGATATCTGTGACATAAAGTTTATTGTTGTAAATATCAATTCCTTTGGGTGCATGTAGGCCCGTCAGCCACTGTTGCTTGATAATTTTGCCGCCTAGGCTCACCTTAGCGATAAATCCATCACCGTCTTTTTTATCGCCTGGTTGCTGGCCCATGTTAGATACATAAATGGCCTGGCTGTTGGCGTCATAGACGCATGACTCACTGCCGGTTAAAGTAGAGGGTGTAGTCCAGACTTTCTTCAGATGTGGCTTGGCCAGTACGGTATTTATACAGGCACATAAAACCAAACTTATAACAAGTTTGAAGTTAGCTTTTTTTTGGTTTGGGGAACTCTGCATTTTCATAAACCCGTTTTATGGTATAGGCTGGTCAATAGGGATAGTGAACTCAACATTGTTCTCACATAAGATTGTATTGTCACTACGTGTAATAACATAACAATTGTATAATGCCGTCTTGAGTGAATTAAGCCCGATTAGGTAAACTCACTTTTTGTTTTTGCGGAATAGTCAGCGATAGTTTGGTATTATAAGTTCGATAGATTGTTGTGGAGAAAGGTTGTGGCTAGAGTCAAGGAATACAATAGGGATGATGTGCTGGCGAAGGCAGTACATGTGTTTTGGGCTAAGGGGTATGAGGCCACTTCGATGAGCGACTTAGTTTCAGCGACAGGCTTAAACACCTTTAGCATGTATAAAGAGTTTGGCAATAAAGAGGGCTTGTTCGAGGCCTCTTTAGATAGCTTCTACAATAACCAATTAGTACCACTGCAGCAGCCTTTGCGGAATAACCCCGGTCTTGATTCTATTAAACAATACTTAGAAAATATGCGTGCCATGGCGGATGACTCATCCAAGGGCTGCTTTTTTTGCAATACACTCACTGATACTGAGGTTGTTAGTGCCGCGGCTATTCGTAAGATAGAGGAGTATTATTGTACATTGTCCTCTTTATTGGAAAACTGCATTCTAGCGGCGCAAGGGCAGGGCGATATACCTCAGCATAAGAACCCACAAAAGTTAGCGAACTATATTATGTGTTTTATGTATGGGGTAAGCCTGTTCGGTCGTTTGCATGGTTTCAAAAGCCAAATTTCAGATATGGTAGATGATATAGTCGACACTATCAGGCAATAGCGCCGTATGCGACAGCTTAATATATAGCGCTGTTGCGCAGTGTGCATAAATACCGTGATAGTGCTTTGATTAACGGGTATTTACCTAGCAAATAACGCATTTCTTAGAAACTTCGATTGCTTCACAGGCGCGGGTCTTGTGTTTTATTGTAACTGTGGCAGTATTATCCGTTGCATAAGGCTTAGTGAGTTCCTTTTTGTGTCGAAACCTTCTATTGTTTTAACGGCTTTTGTCGGTGTGCTGCTTATTTTGGGGAGTTGGCTGATATTTCTCTCAGAGCCAGCAAATCAGCCGCCTGCGCACAAAAAAACTCAGCAGCTTGTCGAAGATAGCGCTGCCAGTGGCCAGTTAGAAGCGTTAGCGCCTGTCGTCGCGGCTGAATATCATGAGCACGATGTTACCAACGCTGTCGCAACAGAAGAGATGGCCGATGGCTATTATGAGTTCGCTTATGACGAATTGCTACTGTATAAGTATGATTTGCTATTTGCTGCCTTGCCTCTGTCGAATTATGACCGGGAAAAACTTAAGAAATTATTGGTCGAGCGGGAACAGGCGAGTAATGCACATGATGTGTTATTAGGGCGTCAAAGTCAGCTTTTGCAGGCGATAGATACAAAAGTCAGTGCGTTGTTAACCGCAGCTGATTATCAGTTATACGATGACTTAAAAAACTCTGAAGCAGAAAGGTTGCAGCTTGTTGAGTATAAAAGTAAGTTAGTACCCAGTGCGGTATTGACTGCTGATCAAGAGCGTGACCTGCTATTGGCAAAAATTAGCAGCCGGAAAAATATTTCCCATGCTATACAGGCAATGCCTGTGTATGCTGAAAGTCAACATCGTGAACGGGCAGATTATTTGATTGACGCATTGCGTCAGCAAACACAAGCTTATCTTGATCGTATCAAGCCTTTGTTAACGATAGAGCAATATGCTGCGTTGGTGGAGTATGAGAATAATCAATTTGAAAGCCGCTACCGTACTTATCAGAAAGCTCTTCTGAAAGAAGCGAAAGCAGCGGCTGAATAAGACTTTTTCTTTTTTATCGAGGCGGCTATGTTGGCGGCTATGTTGGATCAACGATACCTGCTGCGATCATCTTAATGGCTGTTATGCTCGGCAAAAAGAAATATTCGCCACCTCGGGTTTCTACAAAACGCGGTAAGTTTTTAACAAAGTGAGGTGGTTTGCCACTGCCTGTCTCTGCTGGGATAATCATTTTCCCAGAGCAGTCGCTATGATGATTCCCCAGCAAGGGTTCCTTATCATTGCTTTCTTTAAAGTCATTGCCGTAATTGATCCATTGCTGCTGAATAAATTCAAATTGACGCTCAATGCTGACATTCAATGCCATGAAGATGATACCATGGTTGCCATCATCGCGGTTAGGGTCATCAACTTCACCATAAGGCAGGCCGCGACGAATAATGCGACGGCGATTGGCCAGAGCACAAGGTGTGTCAAATGCATCCTTCACGCCGAACTCCAGTGAGCCGCGTGGGTTAATGCGGCGTATATGTGAGTTAAGTGGACACTTTGCACCATCTAAGTCATTATTATAATCAAAGCCAGAGAGCATTTTATTTCTTGTTTTGCGGTCTGCAGCTTTGTAACGTTCATCCCACTCTGCTTTGCTGGCATCATCTGGCGCATCGACGATAGGGGCACCATTATCTCGCCAGCGTCCGGCAAATTTTGCGGCCAACATTTCCTTGCTGCCATCAAAACTTTGGCTCTGTTCTTCAAGAAAGCGGTTAAAAGTACCGACGTTCTCATGCAGTTTGCGATATACCATATAAGTGCCATTGCGTGAGAGCAGGCGCGGCGTTGGTGCTGCCGGGTATTCCAATGCCTCGTCCATATGACCGAGAATAAACTCACCCGTTGCCAGTGGCTGCCAGCTGCCGTCGCGCATCAGTTTGCCACGGCCAATCACCTGATCAGGGTCTTTTTCCTGGCCAATAAAGACGGGGTCGCCAATACCATCACGATAACCAAAGTGCTCTTTAGCGGTAGGCTTGCCATGCTCGAATACGCTGGAACCCTGTTGGAACGGTAAGTCCTCGGCACCATTTGAGCCGCGATGACCTGTGAGTAGCGTAACGCCATGCTTGCAATCGGCAATTTGTTCAAGAATCCATTGATAACGTTGTTCAACATCGTCTTCAGTTAAACCGTTAATCGAAATCCAAATGTGAATATCTTCATGCCATACCTTGTCCCAGTGTTGTGGGTCACTTGCTTCATCATCGCCTAAAATAGCCTTACGACCTTGCATGCCCATAATGAATTCTTTGGAAAAGCTCATCAATGATGCGGTTGGGACTTCTAATGCCTGCAGGCCTTTAAACGTGAAGGCAATATTGGTTGTCACATTGGGTTTGGGCAAACAATCAGGTTTGTTTTCTGCCCAGCGAACGGCGCTGGTTATTTTTTTACTGATGGCACCAACAAAGGCTCTACCATTATCAGCATCGTTTACACGTAGTAGTAGATAGCGAGCTTTAACAAAACTGAACCGCCCGTAAGTTTTGATAATGTTGCCTTGAATATCAGTTAAGTCTAATTTTTCGGTCATGGTCAATAAGTCTCGTTTTTTATGTTCGCTGTCTTATAGGCAGGATTGCCCTGGTAACCAGGCTGGCTCTTGCAGATTGTCTGGTTGCACACGATCAATAAACGCTTTGTAAGCGGCTTGTATCTCGCTGGCACTTTTGCCCTGGTTTTCCACTGCGAACTTGGTGAACTCCTGCTTTAAATAGAGAGACTTGAGCTGCTCTTGCAGTGGTTCATCGGTAGAGCCATTAAAAAATAGGCTTGAGTCGAGCTGACATTTTTTTACATAAGTAATAAATTCACTGACACTGTTGACTTTGTCAAAAGCAACGCAGTGTTCCCAAACATATTTAACCCCATAATCTTGACCATCTTCGCTAAAGCACCAGTTTTCCCACATGCCGCTTAAGTAAGTGTCAAGGTCACCATAAAAGTTACTGGAAAAAATCAGGTATTTGGACTGTAGCGTATCTTTTTTGGGCCAGTTATCTTTGCGAAAATGGTCTGAAAATAATGATAGAACGTCATTAAAGTTAAAGATCTTGTCGTTGGCGGGCGTGTCTTCAAAAAAAACATCATCAAGAATAAACAGTCTGGCAAGATAGGTATTAGGCACTTTCGCAATTGGGCTTTTTTCATGTAAAGGCAGGCGGGTACTGCGATAACGTGTTTCGTCGGCATAGGATGTTTGTGTGCCTGGAATATTGCCATTTTTTATCGGGGACATCATGGTCAGTGAATATGCATTACCACTTTGGTTTACCATGTTAATGCTCCTTAATATTGAGTTATCAGCTATAAATTAATGGTTGGCGCTTATTTTTTCTTCCAGGCGCCTCTCAGCGACGGCTTGTGCTGATAGACTGACAATAGGTGACGGCCGCATTTCTCCTAAGTCATTTTGGAGCTCATTCAGCAGACAGTGATAGTCTTTTAAAAACTCATCAGCCGCTTTGTCTTTGGATATCGAATCAAAACTCAATAATGCCGCTTTGACCTTTTTGGCTGACTTGACATCGTTGGAGCTTGCCATGGGGTAGGCATTGTAATAGTTGTTAGTGAAAATCTGATTATGATGAATGTAGTCATGAAATGGCGTCAGCGGCACTGATTTTGGGTAACGGATATTAAACTTCCAAAATGAGTCTAAACCGGCAGGGATGGCGAAGGTAAACGAGTCTACATATTGATCCCAGCTGCCATTAAAATTACTGAAAAAAAGCATATAAGAATATCTAAGCTTTTCTTTGGGTTGGCTGGGGTCGAGATGAGGGAACTTGTTGCGTGGAATAATTACCCAGCGTGCGTAATGGATTAATGATAAGGTAATCAAGCCAGTGAGGGTTGATGGCTTTTTGGAGGCAATTTTGAAAATAAGCCTGTTTAGCCAAGTCATATACCAGCGAATAGGGGTAATAACATTCATTGCATAAGCTTTGCCTGCAATATTAGACATTGTCTTCTCCTTGTAATAGTCAGAGGCACTCGCAGTAATCCACAATCAGCAATTGAAATTGCTGGTCTATTTTGCGTTGTGTAAGCTTAACGCGCGCTTAATCTTTTGCTGAGCAGTTAATACAATTGTAATTATTGTTTTGTTATTTTTTGTATTATGTATGAATACTAAAAAGCATTACATATTTTTTTCTGAATTACCAGCAGCTTTATTAGCTGCTTAAATAAATTAAGGAAAAAATAGCAGAAAAATTATGACTTTTTTTCTAGCTGAGTTACTCGGTCTTGCAAAGTGCTCAGCTCTTGTTGTAAACGTTGTAGTTGTTCCTCTAAAGCATTGATGTGGTCATGCTTGTGTGTTGTCGATACCTGCACTGTGTCGGTAGCGGCAGCACTATCTGAGGCCACTGCTTGGGCTGCGGCAATAACGTCATCTTGGTTGCTGAATAAGTGTACATAGCGGCATTCACGTTTGCCAGGTTCACGTGCAAGGCGGCTGACAAAAGGACCTTTTTCATGTTGGCTTAAATCTTCAAGTACTTTTTCAGTCTCTGCCAGGTTGGCAAATTCATGTAATCGGCTTGCTCGGGTGCGTAGCTCCCCGGCTGTTTGTGGACCACGCAGCAATAAAGTGCAAATGACAGCAATTTCGGCTGCTGTGAATTGTAGCTCACCGAACTCGGTATTGTAGAAACGATGTTGGTAGCGAATAGCACGTCCGGTATGCTGATTGCGGCTGACAACCAAGTGCTTTGTGGTTAAGTCTTCGAGGGTTGCTTTAACGCTGGCTTCGCTTAAGTTGAGTATAGGGTCGCGGTTAGTTTTTTGATTGCAGGCCAGTGTTAATGCATTCAAGGTTAATGGGTACTGGTCTGGCGTGGTGAGTTCTTTTTCAACCAGTACTCCAATTACGCGTGTTTCATTCAAGCTGAGTTTCATAAAGCTGACTATCCGATATGAGCTGTTTTGTTTTTTCGTGATTCAGATAATACCCTATTGAGTACGTTGCGCAATATTGCAGGCTCCACTGGCTTGTGTAGCAATGGGTAGCCATGTTTTTTGACATGCTTGAGTAGTTCCGGGTCTGTATCACCGGTGATAATGACTGCTGGCACTGGCTTGTTTAACAGGTTCTGTAGCGTTTTGATAGCTTGTAAGCCAGTTATTTCTTCACTGATACGGTAGTCCGTGATCAATATGTCGGGTGGGTTATGCACATCGATTTGGGTGATCGCATCTTCAATGTTGGCCGCCGATAGTACATGGCAGCCCCAGTCATGCAGAATTAGCTCCATTCCTGAGCGTATATCTGATTCGTTTTCCAGAATATGTAAGCGCGTATTGTTAAGGTGGTCATCTACACTGGCATGATGCTGCATTTTTAGGATAGATTGTTTGCGGCTACGTGGTAACTGGATTCTAAATACTGAGCCTTTGTTGGGTTCTGAGCGGACTTCCACTTTATGTTTGAGTAAATTGGCTAAACGGCGAATGATCGCTAATCCTAAACCCAAGCCTTTATTACGGTCTCTTTCAGGGTTATTGAGTTGATAAAACTCTTCGAACACTTCACCAATGCGTTCATTGGGAATACCGATGCCTGTATCCCATACCTCAATCCAGACACTGTCACCTTCACGTCGGGCACCAATGAGGATGCTGCCAGCTTCTGTGTAACGAATTGCATTAGCAACCAGGTTATGCATAATACGAATTAGCATGCTGTGATCACTGGTGACATGTAAACTGGTTGGTGCAATTTTCAGTGTTAAGCCTTTTTCGGAAGCATTGGCTGAAAACTCAAAGGCGATTGATTCAAAGACATCTTGTAAGGCAAAGCTTTCTAAGCTGGGTGTTAGGGTGCCTGCATCCAGTTTTGAGATATCCAGCAGGCCATCTAGCAATGTTCTTAATGTGTCGGTAGATTTTTCTATGCGATGTGCCAGCTCACTTAATTCGGGGTCACTCAGGCGTGCTTTTAAGGCAATCAGAAACAAGCCTTGTGCATGTAACGGTTGGCGTAAATCATGACTGGCTGCGGCTAGAAATTTAGATTTCGCTAAATTGGCTTGCTCAGCTTGTTCTGTTTTGTAGGTAAGCTCTTTGACGAGGTCTATATTTTCGTATTTTAACTTGATCGATTCATTGATGGTTTTTGATAAGTTGCGCGAATACAGCCCTATTGAGGGCAAGGCGAAGAAAGTGACGAGCGCCAGTAGCTCATACAGCTCTCCTTCCTGCAGGTATAACTGAATAGCAACAGGAACCATTAATGGAATAGCAAATGCAAAGAATACCAGCAAGTGAGCTGCAAGTGCGAGTGAGCCGGCCAACATGCCGCACAAGATGATAATAACAAAAACAGTTGATTCTGGTTGCAAAGGTGAGACAAACAAGGCACCGCTACTACCCCAGAGACAACCAAATAATAATGACACCACAAAGAAGTAAGCCAGGCTTTGCTTGGGGTATTGTGCAATATGCTCTGGTTTAAAAATAAATTGTGTGAAAAAAAAGCGGGCAATAATGCAGAGCCAGATAGCAACAAACCAGGTCAGTAATACTTGGTTATCAGCAATCTTGTATAGTGCGATTGCCATAATGGCAGAAACGACAAGATTGGCTATATACAGATTGTTACTGTAGTTATAGAGAAGCTTTAATTGTTCAACCAAAAGATTATATCGAGCGCTATTGCCCTCAACTTGTCCACTGTATTTTTGCATAAGCGCTCTAGCCTGATGAAAGTTGTTCTCTATGGCTGCCATTATAAGTTTTACGTAAGTGTAACAACGTAATCTACAGAAGACTAGAACCTAGCGTAAAATGCTGGCAAGAGCGTAATTTTGAGATAGCTGACGGTTGAATTCAAATTAAAATTGTCGCTGATTTTGACAATGCGGCTACTGGCTTACTGTTGATTTACTGCTTATGAGTGATTTTTCAGTTGTCAGCTTTTGCAGTGGCTTAATGCTGGCTGCTCTGTTGCGATATGGTTTGGATAGCGATTTAAGTAGGTGTTATTACTTGTTTGAAAATAGTCGTTAAAAAACGAATTGTATGAATTAAAGGAGTAAGTTGTGGCAAGTTTTCCTGGTTTTCCCAAAGACTTATTGGGGTTTATCAAAGCCTTATCTGAAAATAATAACCGTGAGTGGTTTCATGCCAATAAGGACCGTTATTACGCCAGTGTTGTTCAGCCTATGTGTGATTTCATTATGGCGATGGAGCCTCGGATGAAAAAAATCTCGCCACATTTTATTGTTGATCCACGGCCGCATGGTGGTTCTATGTTTCGTATTTATCGAGATGTGCGCTTTGCGAAAGATAAGCGGCCTTATAAAGAGCATGTTGCTTGTCAGTTTCGTCATACTGCAAGCAATGATGCGCATGCCCCTTGTTTTTATGTGCATATATCGCCTGCTGAATTAGTCTTCGGTGGTGGGGTTTGGCTGCCACCTTCTGCTGCACTGTTAAAAATTCGCAATGCGATTGCCGATAATCCTGTTGCTTGGAAAAAGATACAAAATAACAAAACACTACATAAATATACCAGTGGTGTTGAAGGTGATCGTTTAAAGCGCCCTCCACGTGGGTTTGCGGTAGATCACCCCTTGCTTGAAGATTTGAAGCTGAAAAGCTTTTTGGCGATGCACAGGAGTAGACCATCATTGGCCACCAAGCCAGACTTTATCAAAGAGGTAGAGCAAACATTTAAAGCCATTAGGCCTTTAATCAGTTTTTTATGTGATGCTGTCGAGGTGCGTTATTAAAGCGATGCAAATACTAGCGGTCCAGCTATTTCTTTAGAGGCTTTTGAAGGCATTCAACATTTCTTGCATATTGCGATAGCGGCGTTCTTTATCACGTTGCAGGCTGTTACGAACCACATCGACAATGTTGCTCGGGATATGCCCGAGTTCGGTAAAATCTGGCGCAATTTCTGAGTAGACAATCGCATTTAAAATTTCAATCAGGCTTTTGCCAGGGAAGGCCCGGCTGCCAGTGAGCATTTCAAATAAGGTGGCTCCCAAAGCCCATACATCTGTGCGTTCGTCGATGGTTTCAGCTTTAAATTGTTCAGGTGACATATAAGCCACAGTGCCCATTGTTGAGCCAGTGCGTGTTAAATCGAGGCCTGCAATTTTGGCGACACCAAAGTCCAAAATTTTTACATTGCCTGCGCGTGTGAGCATGATATTAGAGGGTTTTATATCTCTGTGAATAATGCCTTGCTGATGAGCTGAGGCAAGACCATCGGCGACCTGCATCGCAATATCTAAGGCAATGGCGCTAGGGATAACACCATCGAGCAAACGTGACTCAATGGTTTGGCCTTCATAAAAAGGCATCGCCATATACATCTGCTCGCCTTCGGTTTCACCAAAGTCATGCACCACGCAAATGCTGGGGTGATCAAGTTTGGATATGGCTTGTGCCTCGGCAATAAAGCGTTTACGCGCTAATTTGTCGCTACTGAGTTGGCTGGGCAGGAACTTGAGCGTGATATGGCGCTGTAGTCGGCTGTCGAGCGCTTTATAAACCAGGCCCATACTGCCAACGCCAATTTTATCTTGAATCTCATAAGGGCCTACTCTGTCACCTATTTGTGGATGTTTTTGGCGTAAATGACGAATAAGCGCTGATGACGAATTAGTGTCAGTGTTAGTCACGGATCGAATATGGTGCAAATAATAATTGATTATTGGTATTGGGACATTGTGCCAAAAAAGGCTTTGAGCTGCCAGCACGCAATATCGCTTTACAGTCTTTTATACGCAGCCAATTGAAAGTTAGATTCGGCGTTATCAGCTGCGTTATTTTATCGCGCTCAGCAAGCGTTAACCTTGTTTTGGCACTGATTGGCCGCCATTGTCAGGGCAATCAGGCTTTGACATTTAGTCAGGTTGCTTTGTTTATTGGCTTTAAGCCTAAGAAGACGGACTTTTATGTTGTATGCCTATTGATAAAAGCCTGCCTTTTAGTATAGTCGCTGTATGAATGGGATGTGAATCTGAGCTTGATGTGACAAATTCAAACAGGATTCTATAAGAGGTTAGGGAATCAATGGAATTTGAAAACTATGGCTGACGGAGCCAGGAAATACCATGGCGGTTCTGGAAAATACACTAAATAACAAAAGAGTTGTTTTGCGTGCCCACCATACTTTTGGTCGGCATAAATCAGCAGCAGACACACTGCTCGATGGCAAGGATGTATCAAATATTCATGCCTCAATTCGGTGGGATGGTCTGTCCTGGACAATTACTGATCACAGCAAAAATGGTACCTGGATATCAGGTAAGCAACTCAACAATGGTGCCAGCCAAACCCTTAAAGCACTCGACATGATTCAGTTTGGCCGTGCGCCTGAGTCGGTCTGGAAAATTTCTGATTTGCGACCACCAACAGCTGTGCTGGTGCCAATGGATAATAGTGCAGCGATTATTGAGCTAAACAATATTCATGCACTGCCAGATGAGGCCACACCAGAGCTTTCACTTTACATGTCTGACGATGGTCAGTGGATGTGTGAAGATAAGTCGGGTCCAAAGCGTCTAGGTGATGGCGATATTGTTCGTCTTGGTAACGATATATGGCAGTTTTATTGCTCGGATTCAGTTGATGCAACGCTGGAAGCCAGTGATAAGAACTATTCAACGCTCGAGCAAGTATCCTTCGAGTTTCGGGTAAGCCTTGATGAAGAGCATGTCTTCTTGTCTTTAGACACTAAAAAGACAAAGTATGATTTGGGTGAGCGTACTCACCATTATTTGTTATTGACGCTTGCCAGGCAGCGTTTAAAAGATAGTCAAAGTGGTTATGATCCCAATGAGCAAGGCTGGATTGAATTAAGCCAATTATCGTCCATGCTAGGACTTGAACCATCGCATCTTAATATTCAAATTTTTAGAGCAAGAAAGCAGGTGAGTGAAGCCTTGTCAGAAACCATGAATTTGCCTCAGGTTGTAGAGCGGCGTAAAGGGGATGTTCGCTTTGCTTTTTCTTCCTTTCGTATTATGCGTGGTTCAACATTAGAAGGGGAGCTGATAAATCAAGCAACAGATAATACACTGAGTTAATTATTACTAAAAATAAATAGGGCTGCTGCGTTAGTAAACTATTTACTCGGATATTTGCCGGGTATTAGCGTACTACGAATAAAAATATAAGTTGAGGAATAAGGACATGCAGTCGGATACGTACAGTGTTCAAAATGAGGCCTTTGGCATAAAGGGTTTGCAAGGCTATGAGCTTCTTGAAACCTTAGGTCAGGGTGGTTTTGGTACGGTTTATCGCGCAAAGCAAGTTAGTACAGGGCAAATCGTTGCTTTAAAAATATTACGACTCGATGATGTGCTCAATGAGCAGCATCAACGTAGGCAAATAGAACGTTTTGAAAGAGAAACCAAGCTATGTGCCGAATTAAATCACCCGCACATCGTACAGCTACTGGATAAAGGGCAGACCAGTGAAAATCAACTCTATGCTGTATTTGAATATGTGCCAGGTGAGACGCTCAAAGGTGTACTATTGAGAAAAGGCATGTTGTCTGCCGCTGAGGCAGGTGAGCTAATGGGGCAAGTGCTCGATGCCTTAACCAGCGCACATGCCAAGGGTGTGGTGCATCGAGATCTTAAGCCGCACAATATCATGATTACCACGACCGGTACGCGTTCGCATGCCAAAGTATTGGATTTTGGTATTGGTGCTTTTACCCCGGATGCGCGCCAGGCTGATTATAAAAGCCTGACATTGACTCAAGAAGCGTTGGGTACACCATCTTACAGTGCGCCTGAACAGTTGCGTGGTGAGCCACCTACTGTGAAGTCTGATTTATATGCCTGGGGCTTGGTGTTTATTGAGTGCTTAACGGGTAAGCCTGCCATGCATGGCGCGACATTAGCAGAAATTTTTCATAAGCAATTAAGCCCGATGGATGTGCCATTGCCTGCTGCTATTATTGGGCATCCAGTGGCGAATGTGTTGCGACGGGTACTGCAGAAAAACCCACGTGATCGCGCAGCGAAGGCAGCTAGCCTGTATAACGATTTTAAGCAAATTAATTTAAGTAATATTGTTGGCGACCTGCGCCAGGATAGTGATCCTGATACAGATGACGGTATGACGGCTACCATGACGATCGCTAATGATTCTTTATGGGGCGGTGGCCTACAACGAGAACGTCGGCAAATTACGGTGTTGTGTTGTCATTTAAGTGTTATTGGCGTGAATGATCACGAGCCGGACTTAGAGGCTTTAGAAGCGATACAACGTGATCAGCTCAGTTCATGCTCTGATACCGCTTCGCGCTTTGGTGGGTATTTAGCTGGCATGCTTGGAGATAGCATGATGGTGTATTTTGGCTATCCACAAGTCAGCGACAATGATGCCCGGCGTGCTGCTCGGACAGCACTGGAGTTAGCTGGGCAAATTCAGCGACGTAGTGCTTTGCTTGAATCACAACAAGGTATTGCCTTACAGTTTCGTATCGGTATGCATACCGGTTTGGTATTAACAAACCGAGAAAGCCTGCCAAGTGGTTTCACGCCTAATATTGCAATGCGGCTCGAACATATTGCACCACTTGGTGCGGTGTTAGTCAGTGACTCATCTCGGCGTTTGTTAGAACAGCATATTGAGTTTGAACCTTCAGCATTACAAGTGCAAGGTATCAGTCAGACAGCAGTTAATACTCATTTATTGATCTCTGAGCGGCGTGCAGAAGCGTTGTCGTTCTTACGAATGGGCAGTGCATCTCGCACAATGGTGGGTCGAGAGCGTGAGCTGGAAACATTGCAGGCGCTATGGGAACAAAGCAAAGCAGGTCAAGGGAGAGTGGCTTTACTCACTGGTGAAGCGGGTATTGGTAAATCACGCTTAATGTATGAGCTACGTAGCCAGGTGCGTACAGCAGGCTATTTGTCTCGAGATTGTCGTTGTTTGCCAGAGCATAAGCATGATGCTTTATACCCTATATTGGCTATGCTCAAGCATTATTTGAACATTCAGGATAATGTTGACCCGCAAGATAGTTTGCAACGCTTAGCTGAGTTGTTAGCGCAAGCCGCTTGCGAAATTGATATTACCATGCCTATTATTTGTGCCTGGCTATCATTACCCATTCCAGAAGGCTTTGCAGCGATTGAACAGTCGCCAGATAAGCAAAAGCAAATACTCATTGAAGCTTTGAGCAAAATTATTATCGGTTTGGCTGATAGTCAACCTTACTTACTGATTGTAGAGGATATTCATTGGATTGATCCTACCAGTATGGAGTTTTTAGAAAGCGTTGTCGGCTTGACTGCTGCTAGTGGTATTTTCTTGTTGTTAAGTAGCCGGCCAGGTGTTGCTCCTGAATGGGCTGGGCAAGATATTACTCAGTTGAACTTGGAGCGGCTATCGCCTACAGATGCCGAAGCGATGATTCAAAAAGTTGTGGGTGAGGTGCCAGTTGATCGGGGAACGCTGAGTAAACTCTCTGAACGTACCGATGGCGTGCCACTGTTTGTTGAAGAATTCACGCGTATGTTACTGGATAATCAGGTTTTGATGGAGCATAGTGGCGTCTATAAGTTATCTGAAGAGCTTGATTCAGCCTCTATTCCGATTACCTTAAGAGACTCTTTAAACGAACGTTTAAATCGCTTAGGCCCGGTAAAAGAAACGGCGCAGTTGGCCGCCGCTATTGGCCGTGAGTTCGACTACAAGCTATTGTCGAATGCATCACTCAAAGATGAAGCTTCACTGCAGGCGGACTTGGAACAAATATTAGCAGCGGATCTCATTTATCGGCAACGCCATATTCAAGGTGAGAGCTATATTTTTCGTCATGCCTTGATTCGTGATGCTGCTTACGACACGATGCCACGTGAGTTGCGTGAGCAGGCGCATGCTCGTTTAGCAGCTACTCTGGAAGATTTTTTCCCTGAGCTGGTTAAAGAACAACCTGCTGAAGTGGCGCGACATTATGCGGGTGCAGCACAGTATCAACATGCCATCAGCTTTGGAACCTTAGCGGCACAAAGTGCTTTATCACTTTCGGTAAACCAGGAAACGGTTGCTTTGAGTGAGCAGCTATTAGAGTGGAATGAACTATCAACAGAGGCTGTATTGCATAAACAAAAAACAGAGCTGCAAATTAATAGTATGATGTTTCCGGCGTTGATGGCCTTGGAAGGCCTGGGTTCGGATGAATTGGTAAAACTCACGCAACGTAGTGACGAGCTGTATCAAACACTAGAACAGCATGGTGAAGAGTATGTTAGTGAAGTAAATGCGAATACCAATTACCTGAGTCAATGGATTTTATTTCAGGATCACCACTTTCGTGCCCGGCGTGCTGATGCAATAGCATTAGGTGAGCGTATTATCGCTGCCGCTCAGCAAGCCAAGCATAGGCAAAGAGAGTTGCTGGTATTACCTCTATTAGGACAAGCTTATCATTTGGCCGGAGATTTGCAGGCAGCAAATGATCGTTGTCAGCGTGCTATAACGCTATATAAAGATGATGATATCGACTTATGGAAGGATTATGGCGTTGAGCCAAAAAGCCAAGCGCAATTTTTACAAAGTCATGTTTTGTGTTGTTTAGGCTTTCCTGATCAAGCCTATCGGGTTGCTGAAGAGTCTTTACATTGGGCCAAAAAAACCGGCTGTTCTATGTCAGCTGATGGTGCAATTTTATTTTCAACCTTAGTCGCTTGTTTATGT
Source organism: Gammaproteobacteria bacterium (assembly GCA_965230615.1). Taxonomy (GTDB): domain Bacteria; phylum Pseudomonadota; class Gammaproteobacteria; order HTCC5015; family HTCC5015. The sequence continues at coordinate 1,480,913 of OZ246012.1, read as the reverse complement.
GGTGATATCGATAAGGTTAACAAAAATGCCGATTTTTATTCTGGCTTACAGGCTTCCACAGAAAATGAGTGGATTGTATTATACTGGCGAGTGCTGCATGACTGGGCCAATAACAAGCTTGATCATGCCTGGTTTGTCGATAGTTTGCTAGAGTCAGGCCGAAGTGGTGCCTTAGGTTGGTGGGAAGCACTATTGGCCGATACCGAAAAAAACTTAGGACATGCGGATAAGGCTATAGGCCGCATCAATAGTGCAATCGCACGTTGCAAGCAAGAAGCAGAGCCAGGGGCGCTGCCTATGCTAGAGAGAGTGTTAGCGCAAGCATACTACCAGCAAGCGCAGCAGCTAAATGATAATGTGCATTTTCATTTTAATGCGTCGCTGGATGAAAGTAAGCGTCAAGGTGCTAAATGGTTAGCGCTGGATGCTGCTTATCATTATAACCAGGCGCTACTGGAGAGTCGGTCGCCAGATAATATTAATGATACATTGGGTGCATTGCTTGCTGAAATAAGCGAAGGTCATGATTCACCTTTGTATCAAGCTGCAAGCAGTTTGTTTTTTAAAGCTTCAGGTATGACCGATTTGTCGCATTATAAAAATAACAGGCAACAACAGAAAGCTAAGTTAGATCAATAGTTTTTTAACCATAAGGAAAAAGGAGAGAAAAGTGGGTAATAATGATAGTGAAGCGTTTGAGAAAGAAACTGGAGATGAAGGTTATCTGGTCGGTATTGCGGGTATTGCTGAATGGCAAGTTGCATGGCCGCGTGTGATAGCACTGAGTTGGCAGACATGGAATGAAACGGGTGATGCTCGTTATTTAAACAAGTTTAAGGAAAACCCAAGGGAAGAACTACGCAAACTTGGCTACCATCTAGCCGATGGTCTGGAGCTGAATGTAGTAGAAAAGTTTGTTCCCTATGACCCCAACTTAACAGGCCCAGATGGTAAGCGTGTTAATGGCTGGCTTGGACACGTGCCTGAAATGGCAGGTTCTGTGACGATGGTTATGCCACAACCTCCAGAAGACAGTGTGCAGCCTATTGCGCTAGTGGATTATGATGCAGCTGGTAAGAGTCTGCCATTCACTTGTTAATAAGGCTTGTTATACTGCAATTAAAGTAATCTAGTTAGATACTGTGCATGGATTCAAATAAGGAATTTGAGATTAAATAATGAACTACAATATCATCGATGCAGATAGGCATGTTTCAGAACCTATAAATATGTGGCAACAATATCTGCCCGAGGATCTCAGGGTTCATGCACCCTATCTGGTAACACAAGGCCCAAGTAATGAGGTTGATTTAGCCAATGTTGAGTTATACATGCATGGCCAGCCTTTATTTTATAAATATTTTCATAAAGCCAAAGTCGATGCTAATCGTGTTAATGCAGACAATGGTGATCCTGTTAATGCGGCGGCAAGTCCAGCAGGGCAGCTGCAAGCGATGGACGATACTGGTGTGCATTCAGCCATTCTTTTCCCGACGATGGCAATCTATTGTGTATATAGTCAATATTTAGAGCCAGACTTATCATCTGCTTTTGCAACGGCATACAATAATTGGTTATACGATTTTTGTCAGTACGATAAAAAACGTTTATTGCCTGCCGCACTAATTTCCCGGCATTGCCCGAATGCGATGCTGTCGGAGTTGCAGCGCATTATCAGCTTTGGCTGGAATATCATTGTATTGCGACCCGAGCCGATTTTGAATAGAACACTAAGTCATGCTGATTATGCTGCTTTCTGGCAGGCCTGTGCTGATAATAATATTTCCGTGGTTATTCATGGTGGCACACATTTAAATGCACCAACAGTTGGCCATGACCGCTTTGACAGTCGTTTTGGCTTGCATGCCTGTTCGCATCCACTAGAAGCACAAATGGCTTTTTTATCACTGCTTGAAGGAGGGGTGCTTGAAAGCCATCCACAATTAAAATTTGCTTTCTTAGAGGCAGGTGCATCATGGTTGCCGCACTGGCTATGGCGCCTTGATGAAATATGCTATGCCTCAATGCCAGGCGAAATAGCAGACCGGATCAAAATGAAACCTTCGGAGTATTTTAAAAGACAGTGTTGGGTTGGTTTTGAGCTTGAAGAACCCTGTTTACGAGAAGTTATTGATACCGTCGGTATTGATCGACTACTGTTTGGTACCGATTATCCGCATCCGGATCATTTGCATTTTGATATTGAAGCATTAAATTCCCAACAGAATATTTTTTCACCTGATGAATTGCGTTGCGTTTTAGAGGACAACCCTAAAACATTTTATGGTATCAATGCTCGTTAACTTATTATGAATGCCGTGCCAAAAACAGTTAGTGATGCTTATCAAGTCGATGGTTATTGCATTTTACCTGAACGCGTGATTGAAAAGTCGCTTATTGATTCTGTATTACAACGTATTGCGGCGGTCATGCGAGGTGAGTACGATACTGGCTTACCACCCTGGCGTTGCTGGAATGTCGGTGACCCGCAAAAAATACAAAAAATAGATCAAATACACTTAACCGATAGGCTGATATTTGAACTGGTTTGTCATAGTGCTATTGCTGAGTGGGCTGCAGAGGTTACGCAGGCGGATATGTTGCAGGTATGGGCAACGCAGCTTTTTTATAAACCCTGTGGCGGTGGCCAGCAAGGTAATATAGGCTGGCATACCGATCAGCAGAACTGGGCGTTTTGGCAAGGAGATGTGTTTACCCTTTGGTTGGCCTTAACCGATGTGTCTTTGCAGTCTGGTCCCTTGCGTTTTATTCAAGGTTCACACCGATGGGGTGTTTTAAATGCCGGTGATGCTTATGAGCAAGATCTTAACACTTTGCAACAGTCTATCATGCAGCAAGCACCAGCGGGTAGTCATTGGCAGGAAGTGCCTGCATTGTTACCGGCGGGAGGAATGAGTTTACATCAAAGTCAGCTGTGGCATGGTAGCGGTGAGAACACTTCAAAAGCAGCACGTTGCAGTATTGCGATTAATCTGCGCACAGCAAATGCCAAGCCCGTATCGGGAGTGGAAGACTTTGGTTATTGTCGCTATTTGAATAAACCTGATATCTGTCCAGTAATTTACCGGCGCTAGCCTTAAGCTAATGCAATATTGCTACACAAAACTATAAACCGATAAACACGGTAAGTGTATCTTACCCATTGATATTGATAAAAGAAGGCTCACTATGCCAGCAGAATCCTCTGAAACCTATGTGTTAGGTTATGCAGATAATATTGTCAAACAACTTAATACCCGCTCTGTTGCCAGAGAAGGTGCTTTCGTTTTGCCTTATTTACAGCCCGATCATAATTTCCTGGATGTCGGCTGTGGGCCTGGCTCGATTAGTTTAGGCTTTGCTAAAGCATTAACAGCAGGTAATGTGCAAGCAATTGATGTTGATGCCGAGCAGATTGCTATTGCACGTAAGGCGGCTTCACAGCAAGATGTTACAAATATTGAGTTTCAGCAGGCTGATGTTTATGCTTTGCCGTTTGCGGATAATCAGTTTGATTGTGTTTTTGCACATACTGTTTTTATGCACTTATCCGATCCAGCGAAAGCCTTACGGGAGTTATGGCGAGTTTGTAAGCCAGGGGGGGTTATTGCTATTCGCGAAGGTGCGGGTGGTTTTGATCATTTTAGCGATTTTCCCTTGCAATCTCGTTATATTGATTTGAGTCAGTTGCTTATGGCCGTGACTGGGCTAAACGAAGGCAAGCCTTATATTGCGGTGCAGTTAAAATCGTATTTGCAGCAGGCCGGTTTTGAATGTGTTGCAATTAATAGTCGTTCTGAGGTTTATACCGGCCAAGAGGATATGCAGTTACTACTCAATTGGTATCAGAGTATTTTTTCAGGTGAGTTGGGGTGCTTAGCGGTCAGTTCCGGCTTGCTTTCAGAGAGTGAATTACAAACCTTATTAAACAGTATGCACCACTGGCTGACAGATACGGCTGCGGTCAGCTTAGTCGCTTGGTTACAGTATATCGCTAGAAAGCACTGAGTGTTATAGGCTGCTTTTGTGTTTGATCCCGCTAGCCAGATATGTTGGCATGAACGCTTTGCTGTTTTTAAACTCGACAATAGTTTATTGCTATTGGGCGATGGCATCTCTTATTGGTTGGATGAGCATTCTTATGCTGCAGCGCTATTACAGTTGCCTGCAGGAAAAGTAATATCCATTGATGAACTTATGCAACAATTGCCTCATTCGATGGACCCTATGCAGCAGGCAATGTTACTCAACCATATAAGCCAGCTTATCCAGCGAAAATTTTTGCGCCTTGTTGCGCAAGATAAACCCGCGCATTATTTTAGTCCAGATTATCAATGTGATTATGCTAAGCAAAGCTATAGCCGTCACCTAACAGTTTATTATTTATCGCAATGTCCTGACATTCAGCATTTTGCTGAGTGTTTGCAACAACTGCAGCTCTGTGCGCCTATCAATATTATTATTGTAGATGATTATTTAGACCCGCGTTTAGCAACATTGCTAACACAACTGTCTGATTATATTTTGCTAAAGCTAAGTGGTGAACAGACGCTTGTTGGTCCATTATTAGCACCCGGCAACCCTCTGAGTGCCTGCTGGCATTGCTTGAATGCGCGCTTGCGACGAAATCAACCTGTGCGTGAATGGTTACAAACTAAATTGTCACAAGCAGTATTGAGTGTGCCGATCTTATATTCCTCGCCGCTTTTGCAAGCGAACAAGCCTCTTATATTAATAACCTTACAAACAATGCTTGATAGCCGCGAATATAACAGCATTGTCGCCATACAAGATGGTAATGTGTCAGTGAACAAACATAGATTGCAGGCCGACCCTTATTGCCAGCATTGTGCGCCATTTAATATTAAGTCTGGCCAAGAATTATCATCACTCGCTGAACAATATAAATTGCAATCCTGCTTCAGAAGTGCGGCCAGTGATGGCGGTTGGCGCACGCATACCGCTGATCAGACACTCGCTGCTTTGCAACCATTTATTAGTCCAATCACAGGTGTTATTGCCCACTTAGCCCTACATGCAAGCCAGGCGCAAGCCGGGATTAATGTGTATCGCAGTGCTTTTTTTAAAATACCAACACAACAAGCGATATTGACATCTAATGCTTTTTTACAAAGGTCCTTAGGCAAGGGGGTCAGTGATAGTCAGTCGCAGGTGAGTGCGCTATGTGAGTCTATCGAGCGTTATGTTGCACAATATGATGCGCGTATTGCGGCAATGAATCATACTGCCAGGCCTCAATTTATAGCAGATGCTATACCGGTGACGGCTTTAACTGAGCGTTGCTTTACCCCTGATCAGTTAGCGTTCTTTAGTGATTCGCAGTATGCGCAGTTTGATCAAGTACTGGCGACAGGCACACCGCATAAGCAGGCGGTAAAGCGTTTTACGCTGAGCACAGCTTTACGCTGGTTACCAGCCTGGTCTTTGACAAAACAGCAGACGGTTTATCTACCGCTGAGCTATTGTTATAACCATACCCCTTTTGCTGATGAAAGCTATTGTCGTTGGACATCCAATGGTAATGCTGCAGGCAATACGCGTGAAGAGGCCGTATTACAAGGACTTTTTGAAGTGATTGAACGCGATGCGATCGCGGTGTGGTGGTATAACAAACAGAGCAAGCCCGTTGTTGATATTATGCAACTTCTGCAGAGTAAGCTACAAGCGATACAACGCTTGCTTGATAGCCAGTGGTCTTATTGGGTATTAGATCTTACCCATGATATTGGTATACCCGTAATGGCCGCTATTGCACAACACAACACGTCGGGCGGTTTCAGTCTGGGCTTTGGCTGTCATATAAATCCGGTATTGGCCTGTGAGAGAGCTTTAACAGAACTATGTCAGTTAATTGCTGTTCGAGAACATGGCGATAAAGATTTTAATTTTGACAGTATTAAAGCAGAGCCTTATTTATTACCCAATGAACTATCCAGTAGCAAGCACAAAGCATTGGATGCCTATTACGCCCCTGATTATGCTGATATCAAAGATGCGATTAGCCACTGTGTGCAAGCTATAGAGCGTGTAAAACTGGAAGTTATTGTTTTTGACTACCAACGGGCTGATATTCCCCTGAGTACTGTAAAAGTTATTGTACCGGGCACTTGCCATATGTGGCCACAATATGGCAACCCACGCTTATACGCATCGGCTGATGCAAGCGCGGATACACTGAATGCCTTAGAACTTTATATATAAGTATAAATTCATATTTTGCTCTGTTGTTGGTACCTCAAATAACTTGCAAATAAGTTTGCCCAACTCTTTTTTAGCCCATATATGCATCCGCTGTAATCGCCCGTAATGGTTTAATTATGTCCATGTAGGTATTTTAACTGAGTGTTATTTGCCAATAAATTGATTGGCTATCAATAGCTGCGTTGAATCTACAAGGATAAGGTAAGCCAAGCTGATGAATGAAGCTTCTCTGCAGTTTTCCGTCATAATGCCAAGTTATAACCGTGGACATTGTCTTTGCAAAGCCATCGATAGTGTACTGGCTCAGCAGCAGCGTGCTATTGAGATCATTATTGTTGATGATGGCTCGACAGATAATACCAAAACGCTCTTGCAGCAGCGTTATTGCCAAGACAGCCGTATTAAGTATGTCTATCAGCGGCACCGTGGTGCGGCTGCGGCGAGGAATACAGGTATTCGACTCAGTAGCGGTCAGTATATTGCTTTTCTCAATTCAGATGATGAATGGTTGGCTGATAAACTCAGCAATGACATAGCGCTGTTTAATCGCTTTCCTCAAGTGGATGTTGTGATCTCCAATGCGGAAATGTGGCGCTTTGGCAAGCAGGTCGTGTCGAACTGGTTTGAATTGGCAGGGGTCGTGTGTGAAAAAGATCAGCCCAGGCTTTTTTCCTGGGAAAACGAGTGCTGGTTGAATGATAACTTTTTTGCAAGTAGTGCGCTTGTGATTAAAAGAAGTGCGTTTAATAAACTCGATGCAGAGCCTTTTGATACCGCCTTATCTGTTTATGAAGATTGGGCGTTTCAATTACAGCTATATAACCGTTGTGCAGTGATATTCAATCCACAGCTGATGGCACGTGTTCGGCGAGCTGTCGATGATGTTAGCCGTAATGAAGAGGTGTTACAGGATAGTCTGCAGTTGGAACGACTTATTTGCCGAGAAATGGCTAAAGACAATGTACTCGCCAGAGCTGCTAAGCATGCTTATTGGAGTTTTGATAACCGCAAAAAAATATTAAACAAGCGTAAGGCGATTAAACAGCAGATTGCTACGCACTTTTCTAAGTATGCGATTTAGCCATGAAGGTGGGCAGCTATACTATATGCAATACCTTACTGCTCTTTAGTGGCACGGACTGCTTGTCTGTAATGTTGTGTAATGTCAATTTGTGACCAAGCCATTTACTATCGTATTCGACTTTTGCAGGTATTAAGGAGCATGTGCATAGTGAGCTTGGTTTGTGTAGGCCAAGTGAATGCGCCCAAATATTTGTGAAGTTGGCTCATAGGTTCACGGAAAATGAGCGTATATTCGGGCAAGACCACAAGTAATGGCTATGGATAGGGCTTTTACTTGTTTAGCTCCTTGACCGCGTGGTTTTTGACCTGCTTCAAGGAGCTGCCCACTTTTTTTAGCCGCTTTTGCCATGCTATGATCCTCTTGTACTGTTAAACGTTTTGCGGCTGATAAACCCCATCATTTAGAGCATTCTTCTCAATACTGTGGTGTAATATTGCACCTTGTCGTTTCTTAATAAACCCTCCAGGATTAGAGACTTAGCGATGCTAAACGATGAACGTCGGCTATTGGTAACCCTATTATTTAATAGCCTGCTCATGATAGTGTCATTATTGCTTGCTATTTTGGCGGACAAATGGGTGATATTGCAGAGTAAATTATCCCTGTTATTGGTACTGGGTTGCGTATTGATTGCAGGGCTTAGCTATTATATTGCTCATTCCCGCGAGATACGCACTTTATTAAGAGTGGTATTGCTAGTAGAAAGCATTAGTTTTTTTATGCTTTTGCCTTATATCAACTCATAGCTGGCATACCTTATATATAGTCATCAAGCAAAGGAATTATGATGTTAGCTTTTTCCGAAGCCTGTGAAAGAAATAAACAGCCTATTCTAGAAAAACTCAAAGCCATCTTTGTTGAGCCTGCTCATGTATTGGAAGTGGGTAGCGGCACAGGACAACATGCTGTTTTTTTTGCCGAGCATATGCCGCATTTACAGTGGCATTGCAGTGATTTGGCAGGCAACCTTGAGGATATCAATGCACGGCTGGAGGAAGCCGAACTGGATAATATTAGTGCTGCTGTTGAGTTAGATGTAGAGCGTCTGCCTTGGGGGCAGTCTGTTGATGCTGTTTACAGTGCTAATACATTACATATTATGTCCTGGGACGCTGTGCAGGCTTTTTTTACCGGTGTTGGCAGTGTGCTATCCGGGACGAATGCTTTTTTATGCGTGTATGGACCTTTCCGTTATAACAATGCCTATACCAGTGATAGTAATGCCAATTTTGATGTGTGGTTAAAGCAACGAGATAAACGCAGTGGCATTCGTGATTTTGAAGCAGTTGATGCTTTGGCTAAAGAACAAAGTCTACAGTTGATCGCAGACCATAAAATGCCAGCAAATAACCAGTTACTGGTATGGCAACGAAGTGAATAACTATATTGGAGGTAATTATGTCACTTTCCATGTATGAGTTATCAGTACCCGTCTTATCTGTGGCGATGAGTAATCTCAGCCATATACTCAGTAAGGGGCAGGCTTATGCTGAGTCTAAAGGTATTGATCCCAATGTTATTGCTAACTTGCGTTTGTACCCAGATATGTTGCCCTTATATAAGCAAGTGCATATTGCTACTGATTTATCCAAGTCATGCGCAGCGCGTTTAGCAGGTCAAGAGCCACCCAAGTATGAAGATGTAGAGATAACATTTATCGAGTTGCAGGCACGTATTGATAAGGTGCAAAATTTTTTACAAGGTTTTACGGCTGATCAGTTTGCCGAAGCAGAAAATAGAGAAGTATCATTCTGGGCAGGTGCTGACTATACGATGACAGGTAAAGACTATTTGTTGCAGTTTACTTTCCCGAATGTCTATTTTCATATTACGACTGCTTACGATATTCTGCGGCATAATGGCGTGGACTTAGGTAAACGCGACTTTCTTGGCGGCAAACACTAAAGGCAGCGATGCCTGTTGTATGCAGTTTTTATAATAGCAATAACAGCTATTCAATAGCTGTTATTGCCTCTGATGTTTTATCTACACAATAGGCATCCAATTGTGCTTTGAAGTGTGCAAAATGTGCTGTGTTTTTGTGTGCATCTAATGCTGCCTGGTCTTGCCAGCTTTCCAGCAGAATAAAGCGATCACTTCGACTTTGATAGAGTTCGTATTTAAGGCAGCCAGGTTCTACTTTCGAAGGCGCTACCAGCCCACGCAACAGTGTCAATAAGTCGTTCGAACAGCCGGGCTTTGCGGTGAAGCGAATTAATTTATTAATCATACTCATAATATGCTTGTAATAGTATTGGCGATCATATCGCTCGAATAAATTTTAGCGGATGCCAGTGGTAAATCGTTCAAGCTATTAATGATTTCCTTATGTGCTGCCGCTGCGGTGTTGCTAATTAGAATATCAATATCACCCAAAGACTGTACAACTTTACTGAGTTCAGCTTGAATGTTTTCTCGAGTGTCGATATTGGTATCCAGTTGTGTCACTTCAGCACCCAATGCGTGCAATTGTCTAGCAATAGCCTCTGTGATTGCCGATGCAGTGCCGAGAATCACAACGATTTGACCAGCTTTGGCTTTAGGGCGGGCTTTTTCTAGTTTAATACGTTCAAGCGGCCAATACTCAATATCAAAAGCATCGGTTTCACTCAGTGGTGAGAAGCTGCCGATACGCTCGGCATCACTGATTACCGCGATGGTTGCTTCTGCCATATCAGCAATGACACTAGCCGCCTTTGCCGTTCTGCCGACACCGAACAGGCCGATGTCTTGAATATAGACTACGTCCGGTTTAGGGTGGACCATGTTTAAGCCAGGTGCCAAGCGAGTTTGATTGCGTGTAAAGTAATTTTGATAATGACTTTCAAATTCAGCAATGTGTTGAATAATAATTTGCTGATATTCGTCCTGGCTGTAGTTCGCCGGTGATGGCAAGATCATTGGCATACGCTTGGTTCGAATAACGTGTTCCGGTGTCACCGTGCCACGTTGAGCAATATCAGAGCCCAGTGCTGCATCAATGTAATTAAGGATAGCGCTATTATATCGATGTTTTAAAATAACCGGCTGACTGTTTTGTGCTGTGCCATGGTCTAAGGCGCGTCGTAACATGGGTAAGACATAAGACCACGACTCGTGTAGCGATTTGTCGATATTAGCAAAACTGTCGGCAGCCTGTGCTGCTTGATTGATATAAGCTTCTGCCAGTGAGATATAGTGAATATGATTCTCATAAGCGGTCTTGGCATCGGCGGCGAATGTTACCAGGCCATGGTTGAGTAACAGTAAGCCTTTAGCATCGGGTTTGTTTTGTAATGCCTGTGCACAAGCAATAGAGAGGTCAAACCCCGGCTTAATGTAAGGGACTATCGCCAGTTCTTCTGCGAAAACCTGCTGACATATTGTTTCAGCATTTGCCTGGTTGGCGAGTGCGACAATAGCGTTTGCATGGCAATGTAGCACAAACTTTTCCGGTAGCAGGGCATGCATCAGCGTTTCGATTGAAGGGTTGGGCATCTTTTGATCAGTTAACTGGCTACGCATATAATTGACCATATCTTCATCTGATAGGGTATCGAGAGTATCCAATGCGCAAACTGCTTTGAGCTTAACGGCCGGAAAGCCTGCAGGCTCGATATAAGCCATATCCCAACCACTGCCCTTAACAAACAAAACCGATTCTGGCTGGCCAAATACAGAAGTGATCTCACTTTTGACAGAGGAGTTGCCACCGCCGTGGAGTACCAGGGAGCTGTCCTGACCAAGCAGGCGGCTGGCATATAAACAGGCAACGATATCCTCACTGATATTTTGTTGCTGATAGTGGGCTAAAAGCTGGGCGTAGTCTTCACTTGACCATTTGGATTGCACGATAAAATCTCCGGATATCTTTGGCGAACTTGGGCAAACTTGTGGCGGGCAAGTATAGTGCCTTGCCTATGATTTGAAAACGTTTTCTGGCCGCTTTACGTTATTTTTCTGGTGGGCGACGCTGAATCAGTGTGGCTAAATAGTGTTGATAGCAGGCTAGCAGTGCGAATATGAAGATAAACTCTCGTATTTCGTATTGCATATTCTCATAAGCGAAAATACGGTAACACAGCATAAAAAATACGGTTGCCATGATAAGCAAAATAAAATGGGCCTGCAGGTAAGGCGCTGTCTCCTTTTTTTGCACAAAAATAATATACCCTGCCAGTACTAAGCTTGCGACTAAGGCCAAAGTATCACTGATGGTTTCAATTTTGAAATAAGCTTGTAATGCAAAACCAAAGCAAAAGATCAGAATGAGGTGTATATGAGGCAGGAATTCAATTAACCCAAGTTTTTGTAAGCTGCGAGCAATAAAGCCTTGAGGGGCCAGCTTAGCGAATAATGGAATAAAGACAAACAGCACATAAAACGCAATGTTCACAGCCAGACCAAAAAGCTCTGGGGCAATAAAGTTATGCAAATTAGTTTCTTGCTGTTTGTTATGTTCTGCAAAGACACCTTCTGCATCGAATTGAAACAGATGTTGCCCCCAGCTAAGCTCTTCTAGCGCAGCTAATAGCGCGACTAAGCTAAATGCCAAAATAAAAAGCTTATGGTAATTAAGCCCGGTACGTGGGCTTAATGTTGTGAATAATAAGAACTGCCATGAACGCAGGCTAATAATGAGTAAAATAAATACAGTGCCTAATTCAAACGGGCCGCTTTCGATAGTCATACTACGTAACAATTGGGCTTGTCCTGGAATTAGTTGAGTTATAAAAACAATACTAATCACAGTACATGCAATAAGAGCATAGCAGGCAAAGAAGAGCGCTTGCAGATTCATAATTAATCAATGTCTGGTTGGTTTGAGCTGTTTACGCTTCTATTATAGCAAGCTGCTATGACGAGGGGATGTTGGTTTATGTGATTTGAGGAAGAAACTGTTGGTTGTATATTTTGTTGTTAGCTTTTCCGCTCCGCTCAAGAAGCCCTGGCATTGCCAGGGCTTCTTAAGGCTCATCCTTGAGAGTGAGTGGGAAGGGGTGGTACGTCCATGTGAGGCTTATTCTGCCTGGATCTGATGGCGATGCAAATCTTGAAACAGCCGATTGTTTGTAAGATATGGCTTACAAGTTAATGCTAATGCCGCCACATAAACTATTCATAGATACAACGAAAGCCAATGGTAGCATAAGGTAATGAGCGACTTTCTGGCGCTAAGGCATTACGGAATGAGCTACGTAGGTTGTTACTGCGGTCAGTCCAGCCGCCACCTCGCACAACGCGTCGGTCACCACCGGGAGGACCTTTTAGCCTGCGCTTGGCATACCAGTAAGTGATGGCGTTGGAGACATACCAAGTGTTTGTCCACTCGGCAACATTGCCATGCATATCATATAATTCATAGCTATTTGCTGGGCGACTGGCAACAGGGGCTGTTCGATCCTTACCGCAACCATCGAAAACACCCCGAGCATTTTTAGTACGGCCATCATTGAGGATGGCATGCTTGCAACTGGCGGCTTCATTGCCCCAAGCAAAGCGGCTGCTGGTGTTACCGCGGGCTGCTTTTTCCCATTGGACTTCTGTCGGTAGGCTGCCTTTGGCCCAACGACAGTAACTGGCGGCATCTGTCCAGTTAATACAGTTCATAGGGTGCTTGTTACGTCGAGGGGCACCTAAGTTGCAGTACTTGTTGTCTTCAAAGTCGATACTCGGTCGGCGGCAATAACCATCACGGATACAAGAAAAATAGCTTTGCGCTGTGACTTCAGTATTATCAATTTGAAACTCTGGCACAAAAACACTGACGCCCCCGCCGATACCCTCATCGTCGTCGCAGCTTCTGTCCTTGCTAGAGCAGCCCATGTTGAATGAGCCTGCAGGGATCGTAATGCGCAGTTTTTCAACGGCGCTTACTGAGTTGTTGAGCAGGCCCAGCAGAACAAACAACAACAGACCATACTGTGTCAATTTATTTGTTGGCATTGTCAAGATCCAATAATCAGAGATATGATCAACTATATTAAAATCAGTGATTAATATAATCTATTTAGATAATCACTCAAGGTATATACGTATAAATACCAGGTATTGAATATTTATTGGTAGTTTTTTTGTCCAATATTGCTTAGGACGAATTTGTAAAGTCTGGCTTTATATTGTGCTACTAATACTCAACGTGATTTATCGTATTCATTCTTTAACCGTAAGATAAAGGCGAGTTTTATGGAAATGACAAAAAACACTAGCAGCAAGCAGGCGGGAGGCTGGCAGGTCAATCATAGGCTTATCACAGGCTTAGTAATGCTTTACTGCCTGCTACAACCTCTTGTTGTTTCTGCGCTCTCATTGGATGGCGCATTTACGCAAGGCGGTTTGCTGATAGGGCAAACGGAACCTGGGGCTAAAGTTGTTTTTGAGAAGCGCGAGTTGCGTGTATCCGCCGAAGGTTTTTTTGTGTTGGGGTTTGGTCGTGACGCTGCCTTGCGGTCCACGCTAACGGTGACTTTGCCCAATAAGACCCCTGAACAACATGAGATAGTGCTTAAAAAAAGAACTTATAAAGAAGAAAGAATTAATGGCTTGCCCAACAATAAAGTGCAACCCAATAAAAAAGAACTGGATCGTATAGTCGCAGAGCAAAAGTTCTTTAACCGTGCGCGTGCATATGAAGATGATCGTCAGGATTTTCTGCAGTCTTTTATCTGGCCTGTCAAAGGCCCTATTAGTGGTGTTTATGGTAGTCGCCGAGTGCTCAACGGTAAGCCAAAGCGGCCGCATTCCGGTGTTGATGTTGCAGCACCAACAGGTACCCCAATTGTTGCACCAATCGATGGCCTTGTTACGCTGGTACAGCAAGATTTGTTTTATACTGGCGGCACTGTTTTTTTACACCATGGGCATGGTGTATCAACCATGTATATTCACCTTAATGAAATCTTTGTTGAAGAAGGTCAGGAAGTAAAACAAGGTGAGAAGATTGCTGCGGTTGGTATGACAGGAAGAGCAACAGGGCCGCATTTACACTGGGGAATGAATTGGTTTAATACGCGTTTGGATCCTGCTTTGCTGGTAGAGCCAATGCCTAAACCCAAGCCCAGCCCAAGCAAGTAGAGTGAATCAATAAAGCCACTACTTGCTCAGGCATAAGTTGTTGCCAGGATTAAGCCGTTGATTGAATAATACCAGTTGTTTCTTTCGCTTGGATGATTGATTCAGCGGCTTCTTTAGACTGACTCTCTTGTTCGAGTAAGTGCTCGAAGTGATCAGAGATCAGTCCCGATAGCGCTTGTAATAAATCTACTTGTGCTTTGTTATGATTGCTAATGCCTGGTTTAGCAAATAGCAACATACCAATTGAGTCGTGATTAGAAGATACCATTGGAATGCCAATCATAGAACGTGAACCTGTTTTGCGCACAACATGGCCGATAAAAGCCAGATTAGCATAGCGCACAGAATAGTAACGCATATCTTCAATAAGTAATGGTTTGCCTAAGCTGAAAGACTCTGCCACTTTGCGACCAAGGTCACCGTCATCTATTTTTAAGTTGGCTCGGTTGTTTTGGAAAACAAACTTAGGCCGCATATGTGATAAGGATAGTACGCCCATTTGTTCATCCATGCGCAAAAAGCCTAGCCAGTTAAATTCAAGATAGTTTTTAGATTCGCGCCAGATTTGATTAAGTGCTTCTTCAATAGTTGTTGCTTTATTGAGTTGGCCTAATAAGCCCATCATGACTTTGTAACGATCAGATAAAGAGTTAAAAGCATGAATCATCTGATCAATTTCATCATCCGAAGCAGTTTTGATTTGATAACCAAAATCACCATTCGCTACTCGTTGACAGGCAGCGGCTGTAATACTAATACGACGAATAATGCGGCTATAGAACCAAATAAAAGACAATGCACCTAGAATGCCTGTCATGCAGACACCATAAAAGACAACATCAGCATGCAATGTTTCTTCTTCGCTTAGATAAGCTTTGTACTGAGTATCAAGCTTGTTTAATTTCTTTTGAATGTCAGGAATATTTTTGACAATGAACTTTGCACCCCATTCGATACGCGGCTCATTTTTATCACGACCAAGTTTGTCGTTCAAATTGGCTTTAAACTCGCGCCAGTCTTGTTCGAGTGTGCGGAATAGCTCAGTCAGCTCAACGGGTTGTTGTGCATAAAACAATGCTTTAAAAATCGATTGTGAACTTGCATCACGCTTACGGTAGTCATTGATAATTAATGTTAAAGCGTCAGAAAAACTGCTGACATCCTGTTGAAAGTCATGGTAGAACACATCGATATCGCGATAGTAACTTTCATAATCACGTGGCGCATTTTTAACATAGTTTTGACTGCGTGTTTCCAGCGCTTTGCCGGTAGCAGTCAGTTCGCGCAATTGACTGAGTAAGGTGTAGTTTTGTGAGTTTTGTTGCCAGGAAATATACTGGTAATAAGTTAAGGCAGATATAATGGCTAGCAAACAAGCAACACCTATTAATACCTTGACCCGTAATTGATTCAATCTAATTTTCATTGCGAGCGTTCCCGTAATATTGATTAAGTCCATTTTCGTCAATTCTTTAGTTGTTATAAAAGAAATGACTTGCGTTTTATGCAGCCGTCAACTGATTGATAAAGCGAGGACAACCAGAGAGACCGCTATTATTATTTTTTGAAAATGTTTATGCCCTATATAGTGGGCTTTAATTATTATTTAATGTTGTTGTTATAAATATATAAAACGATTGAAGCAGAGGAGGGGAGTAGCCAAGATAAAATATCCCTATAGTGGTACAACTGTATTGTACATAACATCCCTGCTTCGCTAATCACTATATACGCATAATACGCAAGCATAAGAAATGGTCAATGGTTTTCCGCCGTTAAAATATGAATTTATTCACAATATATTGCCGAATGAAATAAATATTTCATGCTGAGTAAGTGTTTTTGCTTATTTGTTTAAATTGAGTGAATACTCAAATACATTTCGGTTTTTTGTGCAGCTGACAGGCTGGCGATTGCTTGTTGGCACTACGTTAGATAATTGATTAAATGTTCAAAAAAGATAAGTAAGACTGTTAGGATATAGCTCATGTTAAGCTCACTGATGATTGGCATGCTCAACAGTAACAGGTACTCATAACATTCAAAGAGGTTCTACTATGCAATGGCGAAATACGGCAACACGTTATGGTGTGATTGCCCAATTGTTTCATTGGGTGATCGTTGGCTTGATCATATCGCAATATACACTGGCTTCAATTTTTGAGGATATGCCTTTAGGCTTAGAAAAAATTGCTTGGATTGTGCGACATAAAGAGCTGGGTATGTTGGTGTTGGTGTTAGCCGTTATGCGTCTGTTGTGGCGTGTGTTTAATACGCCGCCAGCACTGCCAGCAGGTATGCCTGGTTTGGCACGAAGCATCGCCCAGCTTACTCATTGGCTGCTGTATGCTTTAATTATTCTTATTCCGGTGAGTGGTTGGCTAATGTCTTCGTTTGCGAAAATACCGGTGGATTTCTTTGGCTGGTTTCATTTTCCTGATCTTGTTGATCCGAATAAAGCCATGGTGAAGACCAGTAAAACGGTTCACGAGGCATTGGGTACTGCACTGCTCGTTGTTGTAATATTGCATTTATTGGCGGCACTAAAACATCATTTTAAGGACAAAGATGATGTGCTCTTGCGCATGTTGCCAAGTTTTGGCCGCCAGCGATCAGAGTAAACCGAATGACAAAACAATAATGGGGTATCAGCGTGCGCTTAAAACAGCTATTAATCGTATTTTTATTTGCCAGCACATTGCCTGGGCTGGCGGTAGCAGCCGAATGGCATATGCAGGCCGAGGCGAGTCGCCTCGGCTTTGAGTTTGCGCAGGCCGGTGCTGACGAATCAGGTGAGTTTAAACAGTTTTCTGCTAAGTTTGAGTTTGCGCCAGATGATTTAGCGAGCAGTGCGTTTGATGTCACTATCGATATTGCCAGCCTCGATACCGGCGATGCTGAACGTGACGAAATTCTGCATTCTGCAGATATGTTTGATGTAAAAAAATGGCCTCAGGCACGCTTTAAAACACTGAAGATTCAGCATAAATCCGGTAATGATTATGTCGCTGATGCAGAGCTAACCATTCGTGACAAAACTCAGCCAATCGTCTTTCCCTTCAGCTTGCGTATCGTCGCGCAGGACGGTAAGCCCCATTTTCATTTAACCTCTACTGTGACAATAAAACGGCTGGATTATGGCGTGGGGCATGGTGATTGGGCCGAAACAACCTGGGTCAGTGATGAAGTTCAAGTGTTGGTGGATGTCAAAGCTCGGCAATAATTAGCACTTGTCATTTGCGGTTTGATTGGTGACAATGGTCGGCATTTCTTGAAATATGGCAATTACGGTGTCGATAAATGGCAGGAAATTCGTCCTCCAGCTTGGTCACAGAGTTTTACCGTCAGCAGCATAATGCGCTATTGCACTACCTGCAGCGTAAGCTTGGGTCATTGCAAGAGGCTAATGATGTCGCTCAGCAAACCTATGAGCGCCTTTTGAGTAATGCTAACCCGCACAATATCAATAATCCTCAGGCTTTTATCTACAAAGTTGCAAATAATATAGCCATCGATCATTTACGCCAACGTAAAGCGCGCGGTGAAAATGAAAGAGATGAATTTGATGGTGATGAATTAACAAGCCCAGGCCTGGCACCTGAAGAGCATTTGGACTGTGAGTTGGTAGTTAGCCTGGTTAGGCAGTTTATCGCTGAGCTGCCGCCTAAATGCCGCACCGCTTTTTTGCACTATAAGTTTGAAGAGCGCAGTTATGCCGAAATCGCTGATTTACTGGGTGTCAGTGAAAGCATGGTCAGAAAATATGTATTGCGTGCGATTGCCTATTGTCGAAGTCGGCTGGATCAATCAACAGCAGAGCCAATGCACGTGACTGCTCAATGGGATAGACGGAAGAGCTAATGGATAAGAAGAATGCTGTGTTAGAACAGGCGGTGAGATGGTTTACCTGGTTGCAGGAGAACAAGGTGGACCCTGAGCAAATGGATGTGTTTCTACGTTGGCGCTCAGCCAGTCCGGCACATCAGCAAGCTTATGACAAAGTCGAAGCGCTTTGGCAGCGTTATGACCAAGTCGATTATGACGATTTACCCTGGCCCACTCTTGAGGAATTGCAACAAGACACCTATGACGGCTCGTATGCCCTACCACTGCCTCTGCAGGCTGAGGGGCATTTGGAGACCGAGCAAGCTGCAGCAGGTGAATTTGTGCTTGGCGATACTGCCGCCATAAGCCAACAAGGTCGTAGCAGACGCGTGTCGCATTGGTTGGCAGCCGCTGCCAGTATTGCCGTGTTGGCGGTGATGATGATATTGGTTTATCCCAATTTCACAGCGAAGTCATCCGGTGGCGCGGGCCTGGTCCATCAAACTGTTATTGGTCAGCAAATCAGCCAGGAATTGGCTGATGGTTCCACCGTGGAATTGGGCGGTAACTCGATGATTATGGTCGCTTTTACTGAATCTGCGCGCAAGATTACCTTGCAGCGTGGCGA
Source organism: Gammaproteobacteria bacterium (assembly GCA_965230615.1). Classification (GTDB taxonomy): domain Bacteria; phylum Pseudomonadota; class Gammaproteobacteria; order HTCC5015; family HTCC5015. The sequence goes on along the minus strand of OZ246012.1, from coordinate 1,462,101 downwards.
GGCTTTTTTTCAGGTAGCCAAAGATGCGAAGCGCCCCTTTATTGTCAAAGTAGGCAATGGTGAAGTGCGTGCGATTGGCACAGCTTTCAATATTAACAAGCGTAGTGAGACTGTCACTGTGAATGTTATTGAGGGGGTTATTGAGGTTATCCATCAAAAAACACCAAGTCTGCCTCAAGCTGATAATAGTGTGGTTGATGCCGAGCCTTTACCAAGGCAACAGCTTGGCCGCGGTCAGCAAATCATTTACGACAATACCGGTGAGCTATGGCAATCTTCCAGGTCACAATCTACGCGTGCTTCAGCCTGGCGTAGCGGTAAACTTGCCTATGTCAATGAATCTCTAGCGGCTGTTGTTGAGGATATTAATCGATATTCTGCTAAACGCTTAGTTATCGGCGATAAATCCTTAGCGCAGTTATCTTACAGTGGTACTGTATTTAGTCACGATATTGTCGAGTGGCTGTCTGGTTTGCAAGATGCTTTTCCGGTGCGTGTGCTTGAGCTGGATGGGCAAGTGGTTTTGTTGAAGTCCTAATGAAACCCCAATTAGATCATTAGAATGAAATCTTAAGTAAAGCTTTTCGCGTATATTACTTGAGTAATACCGATCAAATTATCATTTCACTGATAGGCACTGTTAAACACAGATGTTAAAACCATTGCGTCTTTGTCATGCGCGTTTTGCTTTAGGCTGCTTACTATTGCTGTGTGGAATATTGTTGGCTCGTGAGTTGTCGGCGGCTGAAACAGGCACTGCTATCAATTTTGATATTAAGCGTCAGCCGTTAAGTACTGCCTTGCTGGATTTCTCCTATCAGGCTGATGTGCAAATCGTTATGCCAGGCTATTTGGCAGAAGGTTTGCTGTCTAAGTCTGTGGTAGGTTTGTTTTCTATTACACAAGCGCTTAATAGATTATTGGCTAAAAGCCATTTGCAGTTTGAGTTCTCTGGCGAAAATACCATCGTCATTCGCCGCAAACCTGCTGATAACGCAGGTCGACGCCAGCGCCGGCCATATCAAGACGTATCTATTGAGCAACTGGAAATAACAGCTGAAGGGCAGCGCGATGTTTTGCAGGACATCTCGGTGTCTGCAACGGCGTTTAGTGGTGAAGATCTTGAGTCTCGTGGTGTGACCAAAGCCGATGAGTTACAGCCTTTTGTGCCCGGGCTCACTGTTGAGGCGGCCCAAGTGGGCAGCTCGGAGATTAGTATCCGTGGGGTTGGTAATAGCAATGATGATTTGTCCACACAGCCCAGTGTCGGTATCTATGTGGATGATATTTATATTCCACGACAGGGCCCAGCGAATATGGCGCTGTATGATCTTGAGCGGGTTGCTGTTTTGCGTGGGCCACAGCCGATTCTTTACAGCAGAAATGCTTTGGGCGGGGCGTTGATCTATGTTACGCGCCAACCCACCGCAGATTTTGAGGCGCGCTATTTATTAGATGTTGGTAATGAAGGGCGCTTAAATAATGTGATCTCTGTCAATGGCGCGTTAGCCGATAATATCTATGGCCAGTTTGCCGTGGCATCGTTTTTACGCGATGGTATTATGGATAACCTCAATGCTCGCCAGCCCAGTGGCAATAATACTAAAAGCTTATCCGGGCGAGTTGGTTTACGCATGGTCAGTAGTGATAATGTCGAGTTTTTGTTTGCCGCTGATAATGAAGACACAGATCAACAAGGTCCCCTATACAGCATAGGTCCACAAGGTGGCTTTCGTTTTGCGCCAGGCTTGCCAGCTGTCGCGGCCAGTAACCCGCTGCGCACTGCCAATACCACATTTACCGGCGGTGAAACCCTTGATACCGAGGGCTTAATGCTAAGAGCCAATATTAAACATGCGCGTTTTAATGCGGCTTATATTTTAGGTCGGCGCAGCCATGAAATTAATGGTTTGTATGATCTGGATATGTTGCCTGAGGACTTAGCAAGCAAGGCTTTGTATGAAGACTCCGGTCTATATTCATTGGAAATGCGCCTCACCTCGCGGCAAGAGAGACAGTTTTTGCGGGCGGGTGAAGTCAAATGGCTGGCGGGCGTCTATGCCAATAGTGAAAGTGCGCAGTCGAATAAAGTGTTTGCTGTACCGGGCTTGAGCTTGGGCAGCAATATGTGGCGGCAGGAAGTCGAAAACGAAAACTACTCAGCCTATGGCCAGGTCACTTATGCGCTGAGCGCTGCCTTGCAAATGACGGTTGGGGCCAGGTATTCGGCAGACCTCAAGTCGTCAGCAATTGCGGCGGATGCGGCCATGCCAGCAGTCGATAATCCATACTTACATGAGAACTTTGACTTTTCAGATCGACAAGCCTGGCGCCGCTTTACCCCCAAGCTGTCCTTTGCCTATGAGCAAAACCCGGAAACATTGTATTTTGCCAGCTTAACAACAGCGTATAAGCCGGGAGGGTATCTTGGCATGCCTGCTGATCGTGCGAGTGCGGCAGTGGTATTTGATGAGGAGCAGGTTGAGTCCCTGGAAGTGGGTATGAAAACCAAACTGTTAGCCAATAGAATCAAGTTTAACTTATCAGGTTTTGTATCAGAGTATACTGACTTGCAAGTCAGTCTCGTTGATGCATTTGGCAGTGTATCTATTGCCAATGCGCCTAAAACCGTTATCAACGGCTTCGAACTGGAAACGCAGGCGCGATTTACGACCAACCTGAGGCTTAGCCTGGGATTGTCTTTCTTAAATGCGCGCTTTAGAGACTTTATCGTCTCGCTCGATGGTGAGCGCCTGGATCGTGCTGGTGAGCGTGTGCCCAGGGTGCCCGATGCGACAGTGAACTTCTCCGCAGAGTACTTTTTTCCTGAAACAAGCTATGGCGCCATATCATTGAGAATGGATGCCATCTATAGCGATGAAGCAGAGGATATCCGGGGTGATCTGGCTTGGGCTAGCTATCGAAACTATAACCTGTGGCTGGACTTTATCCCAAACAGTGGTATTTGGCAGCTAAGCGCCTGGATACGTAATGTAACCGATGAGGCTTACTTTCAGGCGAGTTCACCAGGGGTCACCAATGACAGTATGGCGATCGCCCGTAAGCTGGAGCCTCCTAGGCTGTTTGGTTTGAGCTTTAAATATTATTGGTAAACGCAGCGCCTCGCAGCTATATCAATATTAAGTTATATAAATCAATGAGTTATAGAAAATATCGTTGGCTTTATGCGGTATTGGTGGCGGGTGTGAGTGCCTTCAGTATGAGCCATGCTGGGTGGACGCCCTATTGCAGGTATAGCCAAAGCCAGCTGGCTGCGGGTAAAAGATAACTCTGTGCAGCTGGTGTTGTAAAAAAAAATTAAAATTTTATTCCCAAATTGCAATTTTGCTTCGTCTTAGAGATTAAACGCGGTGTGGTATTCTATAGAACACAACTACGGATACCGATAACACCATAGAAAGGGGGGTAAGCCTGTCCACACCGGACAGGCTTCTTTTTTTGTGGAGACCTCGTTACCTTAGAGCTTAAGGCATTGTTAAATAAAAAGTTTTTCTAGTAATCTCATTGTCTTATTGTGTTCTCAGCAGTGCTTGATCAGCGAATATTGCTGTCCGGCGAGTTTTTCATCAGGTCTTGGGATATTCAAAGCCATTCTGCGGTCGTATCTCTGTGTGCCCAGAGTGCCCTCAGTAACAGCCTTGTAACCACCTAGTAACCTTCCTAGTTATTGATAGGCCAATCAATGCGCATAATACTCAAGCTGCTGTGTATGGCGGTGAGGGTGATCCTAACTTAAATAATGCTTATTCGACTTTAAGGAGAAGTGGATGTTTAACAAGCTATGGTGTGGTTTTGTATCCGTACTATTAATGGCAGTAACAATGGCAGCTTCTGCCAAGCCTGAAAAATATGAATTTGATAAATCGCATACGCGTATTTTTTACGAAGTCAATCATCTGGGGTTTTCGGACTATCGGGGTATGTTTCATAAGTATGATGGGCACTTTACGTTTGACCCCAATGATTTATCGAAGAGCAAAATTGATGTAACCGTTGATATTAAAAGTGCTGATATGTATCACGACAAGATGAATGAACACTTGCTGGCCGAAGATATACTCAATGCTAAAAAATACCCGCAAGCGAAATTTGTCAGCACTGATGTGAAACCAGGTGGGCAAAATTCAGCGATTGTGACAGGTAATTTAACACTGCACGGTGTTACCAAGCCTTTAACGCTAAAGGTTGTCTTTAATAAGGCGGGTAAGAACCCTTTTAGTAAGAAATTCACACGGGGCTTTACCGCAACAGGCACTTTAGATCGTACTGAGTTTGGTATTAACTATGCGGCCCCGATGGTTTCAAAAGAGGTCAACCTGACCATTTCAGTCGAAGGCATCCGGGTGGACTGAGTGGCTTGATGATGGCCAGGCTATCAGGCGCTCAGGTTGGGTTGCCCGCTGGTATGTCCATCGTTGATACAAATTGTGATTGAAATTGGCAAAGGGGGAGCTATATCCCCCCTTTGTCAAAAAAAATCCTGTGACGTTTTGTGCACAAAAGTGCGAATTCATGTTTTTTCTGGTGTATTTTTGCATAATGTGATTTGTCCAAGGCGCTTTTTGCGTCATCTTGGTGCGCATAAGCGAGGGTGTCAGGCGGGAATTGTGGACGACTCAATACTGCCAACAAGGCTATATGGACAGGCAAATCATGCCCATATTGTCTACCAAATAAGCATTTACACTCACTTCTTTTTCACGAAAACCCAGTATTTATGCGGGGTTTGGCCTGTTGGCGATGCTGTTGTGGCTGATTAGTCGCTTGGGTCTTATATTTGTCAAAAGAGCAAAATAGCACTTGAGCTTAGCTTGGTTTTTGTAAGAATATGTAAGATCTAACGATGTCGGCGATGTTGGCAATAAAGACAAGGGCTATTTGCGAAGGTGATTGTAAGCATTAGTAGTGCAATCAGATTGTCATATGTTATTATCGCCGCTTTATTTTTCGAAGGTCGCCGCAGTTTATCGGGCGGCACTTTCAACTACCTTTATCAGTATGAGGGGAGAACTTGAGAATGAAGCTGATAAACAGCTCCTTGAATGCCATCCTCCGGCGTCGAATTAAGCACGTATCATTTGCCGCTGTCGCGGTGTTTATGACTCTTTCTGGGTTTGCTAATGCTGCCAGTGTTGGCAATGTTATTAGTGCTGAGCAGAAAAAGCTCAAAATGGCCCAGGCATCACAAAAGAAAGTTGATGGTTTGAGTGATAACAGACGGACTCTTTATAACGAGTACAAAGCGATCAATAAGGAAATTGATGATTTGCGCATTTACAATAAGCAGTTAAATAAGCAAATCCTGGATCAGCGTAAAGAGATGGAACGTATTCAAACCAATATCGAAGGTATTACGGTGATGCAGCGTCGCATCCCGCCTTTGATGTTACGTATGATCGATGGTCTGAAGCAGTTTATCGCTCTGGATCTGCCTTTCCTAAAAGATGAGCGTGAGGGCCGTATTGAGCGTTTAGAAGAAACTATGGAAGCAACAGATGTCAGTATTGCTGAAAAGTTTCGCGCAGTGATCGGTGCTTACCAAATCGAAAATGATTACGGTACGACGATCGAAACGACATCTAGCACTATTAATATAAATGGTGAAGACAAAGTTGTTGATATTTTGAAATTTGGCCGTATTGCCATGGTCTATCAAACACGTGATCGCGCTAACTCAGGTTACTGGGATCAGGAAACTCAGCAGTGGATCTCGACAGACAGCGGTTCTGATCGTAGTAATATTACACTGGGTTTGAAAATCGCCAACAAACAAGCGCCAAAAGATATGATCATTTTGCCGGTTAAAGGTCCGGAGGCAGTACAATGAAAAAAATAATAAGCACACTTTTCATCGCTGTAATCAGTTTATCGGCTGTCAATGTTTCTGCCCAACCAAAGACCTTGGATGATTTATTGCAGAAGCTAAAGCGCAGTGAACTGCGTGAATCTGCAGAATATAAAAAACGTGAGCGCGAGTTTTTGCAATCGAAAAATCGTCAGCAATCGTTATTAGCACAAGCCAAAGCTGAGTTGCGTAAAGAAGAGCAAATCAGTGAGCGCTTAGAAGCGAAATACAGTGAGCAAGACAAAGATCTTACCAAACTGACCGCTGACCTTAATAAGCAAATGGGGTCACTGCGAGAGCTATTCGGTATCTTGCAACAGGTTGCAGGTGATACTCGCGGTAAGCTGGAAGCTTCTGTGACCAGCGCGCAGTTCCCGGGTCGTGGTAAGTTCCTTGATGCACTTGCCAAGAAAATGGGTACCTCAACTGAGTTAGCAACGATTGAAGAAATTGAGCGCGTTATCTATGAGCTACAGCGCGAAATGACTGAGTCGGGCAAGATTGTGACTTTCCAGGCTGATGTGAAAGAGCCTAGCGGTAAGAGTGTTACTAAAGCAGTGACTCGTGTTGGTGCTTTCAATCTGGTTGCTGATGGTAGATATCTTGACTATGACCCGGAAGTACAGGTTATTGCTGAGTTGGGTCGTCAACCTTCAGGTCGTTATTTATCAACTGCAGCAGATATCAGTGCTGCTAGTGCTGGCCAGGTAACCCGTTTTGCGATTGACCCTTCTGGTGGCGCAATTCTGAAGCGTTTGATTCAAAAGCCAAACCTGCGTGAGCGGATTGACCAAGGTGGTACGGTTGGTTACATCATTATCTCAATCGGTATTATTGCTTTATTAATTGCGGTCTGGCGCTGGTTAGTACTGGGTGGTGTAGGTCGTAAAGTGAATGCACAGGTTTCTAATGAAACACCTTCTGAGAAGAACCCACTGGGTCGTGTGTTGTTGGTGAGTGAGCGCAATAAGTCAATCGACACCGAAAGCTTAGAGCTTAAACTCAACGAAGCGATTCTGAAAGAAACGCCGGCATTAGTGAAGTATGTCAGCTTCTTAAAGATTATTGCGGTTGTTGCACCATTGATGGGGCTATTAGGTACCGTTGTCGGTATGATTAATACCTTCCAGGCAATCACGCTATTCGGTGCAGGTGATCCGCAGCTAATGGCAGGTGGTATTTCACAAGCCTTGATCACTACCGTACTGGGTTTATGCGTTGCGATTCCAATGACTTTATTACACAGCATTGTGAATACGCGCAGTAAGAGCATTATCCATGTGCTTGAAGAACAGAGCGCGGGCATTATTGCCGCGCATAGCGAAAAGACTAACGTAAAATAATTAACGTATAGGAGCTGCTATGTACGCGCTGTTTGAACTATGGGAACGTATTCGCGACTTTATGGAGATGGGCGGTGGCGTCCTACTCTGGATTGCCGTATTAACTTTCGTGATGTGGACCTTAATACTTGAGCGCATCTGGTACTTCAAGACTGAACATAAAGCACAGGTTTCCCATGCATTAAATGCATGGGAGGCCCGCAAGGAACGCACTTCATGGGAAGCCCACCAAATTCGGCGGGCCATGATTTCGCAAGTTTCTCTGAAAATGAACAGTTCTTTGCCGCTTATCAAAACCTGCGTAGCATTATGTCCCTTGATGGGGCTGCTGGGTACGGTAACCGGTATGATTGAAGTATTTGATGTAATGGCCTTGGCCGGGAGTGGCAATGTCCGCTCGATGGCTTCAGGGGTGTCAAAAGCGACAATTCCGACAATGGCGGGCATGGTCGCGGCATTATCCGGTATTGTCGGTGACACTTACTTATCAAAATTGTCCAAGTCTGAGAATGATCTGCTCGAAGATCATTTGACCATGGATCACTAAAAAGGGGCCAAAAGTATGCGTAGAGAGCCTACTGTCACGGCACAGGAAGATAACAACATCGATATGACGCCGATGTTGGACGTTGTCTTCATTATGTTGATCTTTTTTATTGTCACATCGTCCTTTATTAAGGAATCAGGTATACAAGTTAAGAAACCTGAGACGGAAACTGCGGTCAAAAAGCCTAGAACCAGTATTTTGATTGCGATTAGTGCCGACAGTGAGGTCTGGATCGATCGCAACCAAGTTGAGAAAGACCTCGTTAAAGTGGTCTTACAACGTCTATACTCAGAGAATCCGAAAGGCACTGTCGTAGTGCAGGCGGATCAGGAAGCCGACGCGGAAGCTGTTCTCGGTGTGATGGATGCGGCACGTGAAATTGGCGTAGCAGATATTGCTATTGCCGGTTTACCGAAAGAATAGAGAACGGCCGGAGGTAATACTGAACTATGGTTATAAGATATGTATCAGCGCTGGCAATGGGCCTTATTATTACAACAGGCCTGATTTTTGTGATGTCAACGCTTATTGCAATGGGTAAAAACCCATTTACTGATGAAAAAGCTGGGCAGATTGTTGATTTTGTACGCGTCAAACAGGACGAGACAGTGCAGCGCATGGAGCGTAAAGTCGACAAGCCGGACAAACCTGAGCGTCCACCTGAAATGCCCAAACCGCAGCTAGATCCGTTAAAAGTGAAGTCCAATAGCCTGGACACCTCTTTTGCATTAACCAATAACCTGGATATCTCAGCCGACAGTTTGTCGAGCAGTGATGGTGAGTATCTGCCAATTGTGAAGGTAGCACCGCAGTATCCGAGTCGGGCGCAAACCCGGGGGGTTGAGGGTTATGTGATTGTGGAGTATATGGTGACCAAATTGGGTACGACCCAGGACATCACAGTCGTTGAAGCTAGCCCCAAAGGGTATTTTGAGCGAGCAGCGATTAAAGCGGCGCAAAAATTCAAATATAAGCCAAAAGTGATCAACGGTGAGCCAGTCGATGTGGCTGGTGTTCGCAATAAGTTCACATTCTCGCTAAGTAATGGTAAGAAGCGCTAATTAGTGCTGATTATAGGCGTAATGGTTTTGGCCGATAGTATTTTGATGATGGATTGCAGCTAAGAGGCAGCCTAAATGAAGTACTTGAGAATAAAACTAGTAGTCTTAATAGCTTTCATGATCAACCTTGTTGGCGTTGGCATTGCAAGTGCGCAAACAATAGACACGAAAGTTGCCAGTTTGGTTAGGCAGGCATCGAAACAATGTCGGACTGCCAAAACCTTACGCCGCTCAGATTTAGAACAGGCACAGTCTCACTTCCGTCAGTATGTCGATATACTGAATCAGGCCTTAGAACTAAAGCCAGACCTGCTGGAGAACCCAGACAGCAATACACAAAGAGTGCTCGATTTTTGTAATAACGTCAAAGACGACTTGGATCGAGCAGAGGCCTTGCCTTTATTCGAGCAAGGCATTCTCGAGTGTGGTGAAGCACGCATACTTATTTCAAATGCTTCGTTTGATGAAGCGCGAGAAAAAGAACGTCTTTATCGCGAATATAAAGATGGTGCTTTGGCGATTAGCGAGAGTGTGCTAGACGTTTATGAGAACTCCTATGAAATTCGTCTGTGTGATAAGTTAGAGCAGGTTATTGCCGCTGCAGAAGCACAATACAAAGAAGAGCTCAGAGCAGCAGCTGCGCAGACACAGGCGCAAAACCTGTTTCAGCCAATTGTTGATAGCCTAGCGCAATCAGACCGGCAGTGTTTAGGTGCGCTTAACCTTATTAATGACTCTGATCGCTACAGTCGTCAGACGGTGAGTCAGATTGAGAACCTCACTAGAGACTCGGTGAGCATTCGTAAAGCGGCTTTGCAGGAACGCGATAAGCTGCTCGCACAAGGTCGAAAACCCAGTAAAGCAACTTCCCAGCGTATTGATCAGGCGCTGGCGGGTATACGTGAATGTCAGGGTTCAGTACCGGCTGGCTTGAAACGTGTTAAACAGCGTTTGGCAGCCTTAGCGAATAAGCCCAATGCAGGTCAGGATGCTGGTAGCAAGGTGGCCAAGGCAAAAGTCAGTAGTGATGTTAGGCAAATCGTCGGTGCGCCAGCGCGTTATCCGCGTCGTGCGATAAGCCGTGGCATTGAAGGCTATGTTATTGTGAGCTTTACAGTCACTAAAGCAGGTGATGTGACTGATGTTAAAGTCGTTGAGTCCAAGCCTGCTAATGTATTCGATAAAGCAGCGACAACAGCTGTAGGTAAATATAAATTTCAGCCACGCATTAAGGATGATGAACCGGTTGATGCCAAAGATATTAGGAAAAAGGTAACCTTTAAACTCAATTAGTCGATCGCTTCCGGTTGATGATGTATGCAAGGTAATGTGTGATGTTAAACATTTCGATTATTAAAAAAGTTGTTACGGCTACACTGATTGTATCTGCGATATCCATGGCAGATATTGTACTGTTTACGTTTGTCAGTGGTTCTACACAAACGTCTGCGTTTGCCCAGGAAGGTAGTAAGGCCGCTGAGCAAAAAACCCGTAAAACACCTGCGATGACCGAGCGTGTTTATAAAAGGCTGGGGGAAGCGCAAGAGTTAATGGATCAGGAAAAATATGCCGAAGCGTTTAGAGTTTTAAATACGCTCAAAGCTGATCCCAAGTTAAATAGTTATGAAAAAGCCATGACGTTAAATTTCCTGGCGTTTGGTTACTCTACTCAAGAGAAGTTTTCCCAGGCAATTAATGTTTATAAGCAAGTACTTAAGCAGCCGGAGATTCCGGTAGCGCTGGAGCAGCAAACCATCTATACCATGGCTCAGTTGTACTTGGTTTTGGAGAAATTTGATCTTGCGATTAGCTCTCTGAAGCGTTGGTTAAGTATATCACCTAAGCCAAGCACCAGTGCTTATGTGTTATTAGGTCAGGCTTCTTTCCAGAAAGAAGATTATAAAAATGCTGCCAAATATATTGAGCAAGCTATGGCGCTTGCCAAAAGCCAAGGTAATGACCCGCAAGAGCAGTGGTTGTTAATTCTGCGTGCGACATACTACGAGTTGAAGAAGAACGAGAAAATTACCGATATTCTTAAACTGCTAGTTAAACTGTATCCGAAAGGTGAATATTTTTATCAGCTCTCTGGTCGTTATGCTGAGAAAGATGATGAGCCAAGACAGCTTGCAATTATTGAAGCAGGTTATGATGGTGGCTATTTAACAAAAGGCTATGAGCTAATCACCTTGGCTTCTTTGTTACTCAGTAACGATGTGCCATACAAAGCTGCTAAAGTTTTAGATATCGGTATGAAAGACAAGATCGTTGAAGCCGATGTCGATAATTTAAAACTGCTGGCGCAAGCTTGGCTGGTTGCGCAAGAGCCACGTAAATCGATTGATGTGTTAAAGCGCGCGGCAAAAAAATCGGATGATGGTGAGTTATATGTACGCCTAGGCCAGTCTTATGCAGATCTTGATGAGTGGGCCGGTTGTATTTCGTCAATCCGTTCAGGTGTTAAAAAGGGTAAGATCGATTATATTGGTCGTGCCTATATTTCTTTGGGCTTCTGCTTGTTTAATACTGACGACTTGGATGGTGCAATAGGTGCATTTCGTAGCGCTAAAAAAGATGATCGCAGTAAAAAGCATGCGAGTAGTTGGCTAAAGTATCTTCAAGGCGAAAAAGCACGACGCCTTAAGATTAAGAACTCGTTAATTTAATTTTATATTCAATATTGAGAAAGTAAGCATGCAATGTCCTAAATGTGACTCGCAAATGGAGCCCACAAACTACGGTAGGGAATACACGGTTAATCGCTGTAATAAGTGTCAAGGTTTATGGTTTCCTGAAGATTCGTATAAGCAGCTAAAGCAGGAATGGATGTCTCGGTCTTTGGATATGGGTGACCCTAAGACGGGTAAAGAATATAACAAGGTAACTGAGATCAAAAGCCCGGTTACCGGTAAACCGATGCAGACTGTAACAGACAAAAAGCAGCCGCATATTCAGTATGAGCTTGATGTCGATGGGCATGGCGCTTTTTTTGACGCTGGCGAATTTACTGATTATGTAGAAGAAACCTTTTCTGATTTTTTCAAAAGCTTCTTTGCCAAAGTTAAAAAGAAATAGTCTGGCTTTTGTTTTCTAATATGTATTCAAAATGGCAGTAGCCTGGTTTATACGTTAAACCAGGCTACTGCCATTTTTGTTATGTGTCTTGTTTTTATTGGCTTTCAGAATGTCCAGAGAAAAACTATCACTGCTTGATGTGATTAAAAGTACCCTGATGTCATTTTTGGGTGTGCAAAAAGATAGTGTGCGCGAGCGTGATTTTGCAAGCGGTCGGCCGTTCGATTTTATTATAGTAGGTGTGCTGCTAACAATACTGTTTATTGTGGTGCTAGTTGGTATCGTGAAGTTAGTGCTTTACTTTGCAGGTGTTTAATTAAGTGTCATCTTGTAAAGGTTGCCAGTTTATATGAGCTATAGTCAAAATGGAGCATATTTAAGCAAGCAGCTTGCTGAGCTTGAGCATGTGTATTCAGATAGGGCGAAACTCTCTGAATGTGATGCCCTGATCACCGCCTTGCGTCAATTGCGAGTTAGCCGTATGCGCGACAGCTATGCTGATTTTGCTCAGCAGCAGCGCTATCAAAAGGCAGTCAAGTTTGTCTTGGAAGATTTGTTTGGCCCAAATGACTTGAGCTATCGTGATAAGCAACTGCAAAAAGCCAAGTCGGCCATGTTAAAAATTTTACCGAATGATATGTTAGCAACGGTGGCCAAAGCTGTGCAGTTTACGGTGATGTCTATCCGCTTGGATATGGCGATTGCCAAGCAGCTACAGTTGCATCAGGTCAGCCCCAATGATTTAAATAACCATCATTATCAACAGGCTTTGCAGCTGGCAACTGACTACCAGGAATGCTTGCAGCATACAGAGCAGGTGGCCGCGATTGGTTATGAAATTGAGATTGTTATTCGTAAGCCCTTTGTTTCTACGGCGTTAAAAATGTGTCGCAAACCTGCCCAGTTGATGGGGTTGGGAGAGTTGCAAAACTATCTTGAACGCGGTTTTGAGGCATTTAAAACCATGCGTGGTTCAGATTTTTTTCTCAATAGCTTTGTAGAGCGCGAGAAGCAGTGTTTGGATGCTTTATTTGAAAATAACAAGCCTTGATCGCTTTGTGCTCTCGATACCCTTCATTCTTGTTAATTGTGACAATATACTTTAGAGCAGCGATAAGTTTTGTGGTAAGCCGGCACGTTTAGATGCCAGTTTATCCGCTAGTCTCGTTGTTTCCGGAAGTTTATAACGTGTTAAACAACGCATCACATAATCGACAGCCGTTGCTAGGTTAATTCTATGCCCAATCGAAATGTATAACGGCTTCACATTGACACGGCTGCGCAATACCGCGCCTAGCGTTTCATTTTTATGCAATAGTGGCTGCCAGTCTCCCTTGTTATTGCCGACCGCCGCATGTGAGCCGATAAGTTTGGACTTGCCAACGCCGATACTGGGTAAGCCTGTGAGCAAGCCTACATGACAGGCTATACCAAAATGTCTAGGGTGTGCTAAACCTTGTCCGTCACAGAACAATAACTGCGGGATGACTTTTAATTGCTCTAGTGCAGCCAGAATAGCAGGCACTTCTCTGAATGATAAAAGTCCTGGGATATACGGAAACGTTGTAGGTAAGTGAGCGACTGCACTATCGACAACCGCCAAGTCACTGAGCGTTAATACGCAAACTGCCGCACGCGTAGTTTGGCCATTATCTTCGAAGCCAACGTCGATACCAGCGACATATTGAATATCGTGATCTAAGTCATCATAGCTAATGATGTCAGCTGCCAGTGTTTGCTGTAGTGCAATGGCTTCTGCAGGGCTGAGGTCCCAGTTGTGTCTGGCTTTAATATCCAAAACAGATAAGTGATAGGTGGTTTAAAAAACCATATAACGAATACCCAGCGTCATTAATATGGTTGCCATAATGCGCTGCATGATTTTTTCAGGTACATGGTTGGCCACTTGAGTGCCTAGCCAAATACCTGGCAATGAACCGGTGAGTAAACTAAACAATAAAACGAAGTCAACATGGCCTAGGTGTAAGTGTCCCAAGCCTGCAATTAAGGTCAGTGGTACTGCATGCGCTAAGTCGGTGCCGATAACTTTAATCATTGGCATTCTGGGATAGAGCACCATCAATACAGCTGCCGCGAAAGCACCGGCACCAACAGAAGATAAGGTGACAAATACGCCGAGTAATACACCCATCACAATAGTAATGTAGCCAGCATAATGTTTATCAAGCTTGCCCAGCTCGCTTTGTTCATCGGCGAGTTGGTGGCGTTCACGTAATAAAAAGGTACGAAATAACAGGACAGATGCAGTGATCAGCAGCATAACGCCCAGGGCTGTGGTTAATATATTACTATAATCAAAGCCTGTTTGCTGCCAGTGCTGTAATAACCAGGTTGTTGCGAGCGAGGCAGGTATACTGCCATAAGCCATAAGCCGAACAATATGCCAATCGATGGTGTTTTGTCGTCTATGCCTGATAACGCCACCGGCTTTTGTGATGGAGGCGTAGAGTAAGTCAGTACCAACAGCAACAGCAGGGCTAAAGCCAAATGCCAGCAAGATTGGGGTCATAAATGATCCGCCACCGACACCGGTCATACCAATTACAAAACCAACACTGCCACCGGCGAGAATATAAATAATAAGGTCTTGCAATAACTTGCCCTTTGTATAATGTCTTACTGTCGCGCACAAAATGTGCCCACTATAGCGATTCGGTGGCTAAGGCAAAAGAATATTTGATTATAAGCTTATATGATTTTGCTTAAATGCCTTTAAGCGGTGCTCTTTTGTAGCTGTTCGAGTTCGTTGACAATGGCATGCAGTAACTCGGCGGTTTTAACACTGCAGTTTGCTGTCAATGCACTCAGTTGAGACTCGCCTTTATAAATAAATTGCAGGCTCATTGACAGTTGTGCCATATCACCACCTGCGTTGAGCATATCGCGACATAGAGTAGAGAGTAACTGCTTGGCTTGTTCATCGTCATGCTGTGCGGCATGAATCAGTGCGGCAAAGTTTTTGGGTGCCTGTAGCGGGCTATGCAGTGCATCATCCTTAGGCAGGCTGTTGGGGGAGGCAAGTCCTTCTAATATCGCTTGTACAATCAGCTGATCTTCAGCATCTAGGCTGGCAAAGTGAGCCATATCTCGCTCACCGGCCAGAACCTCACGAATCGCATTGCTCAGACTGCTCCAGCCATTGGCTTCAGCCGCGTTAAGCACTTCGCTGAGTTCCTCGCTATCACCGCTTTGGCAGCTGGTAACCACGGCCTGAATTAAGGAGGCGTGCAGTTGCAGCAGTTCTTTAACTTGTTTTTGCATAACAGTTTCTATTGCTTCTGGAAACTCGTGGCATCAGCCGTTAGCAGCCATCGTTACTATGGTTGGCTTAAGAATCAGAGTGCCCGAATTTTCTCCGCTTGTTGCTGCAGGTTTTCTAAGGCGTTGCTAAGTTCAGTTTGCTTTTGGCGTTCTTTTTCGACAACCGCAGCAGGGGCTTTATCAACAAAACCGGCGTTATTAAGTTTGGCACTGATACGTTCATATTCTTGCTGCTTTTTGCCAAGCTCTTTTTCAAGGCGGGCCAATTCTGCGGCTTTATCAATCAGCCCGGCCAGTGGTACCAGCACTCGCATATCGCCTACCAGGGCCATTGCTGACTCAGGTGCCGTCTCGCTGGTGGTTAGCCAAGCGATACTGCTGAGTTTAGCCAGCTTCATCAGGTAATCGCGATGTGATTCACTCAAGGCAGTATCGGACTCTGTGCCACCCTGTAAGAGAACTTCCAGGGTTTTGCCGGGTGGAATATTACGCTCAGCACGAATACGGCGTACGCCAATAATAAATTGTTTTAACCAGTCAATTTCGGCCGTGGCAGCTGGATCCAGTTTGTTACTGTCTGCTTGCGGATAGGCCTGCACCATAATGCTCTCACCTTGCTGGCCCGCCAGTGGCGCGATGTTTTGCCACAACTCTTCGGTGATGTACGGAATGATCGGATGGGCAATTCGTAACAGTGCTTCTAAGACGCGGACTAATGTACGCCGCGTGCCACGCTTAGCGGCTGCCGAACTGCTGTCAGCCTGCAGTACGGGCTTGGAGAGCTCCAAATACCAGTCACAGTATTCATCCCAGGTAAATTCGTAAATATCCAGGGCTGCCAAGTCAAAGCGATAGCTGTCGAGGTGTTTGCTAACCTCGGTTTCCAGCTGCTGTAAGCGTGAGATAATCCAGCGGTCGGCGACAGATAGCTCGATATCATCATTATCTAAGCCGTTGTCCTGGCCCTCGGTATTCATCAGTACATAGCGGCTGGCATTCCACAGCTTATTGCAAAAGTTGCGGTAGCCCTCCATGCGCTGCATATCAAAGCGAATATCCCGTCCAGTCGAGGCCAGGGACGCCAGCGTAAAACGTAAGGCATCAGCGCCATAGCCGCTCATGCCCTCAGGAAACTGCTTGCGCGTGCTCTTGGTGATTTTGCTGGCCATTTCAGGCTGCATCAACCCTTTGGTGCGCTTTTCAATCAAGGCATCAACATCAATACCGTCCATCAGGTCTAATGGGTCGAGAATATTGCCTTTAGATTTAGACATCTTCTGGCCCTGCTCATCGCGGATCAGGCCGGTGATATACACTTCCCGGAAGGGCACATCACCCATAAATTTCAGCCCCATCATAATCATGCGGGCCACCCAGAAGAAGATAATATCAAAGCCGGTAACCAGCACAGAGGAGGGGTAAAACGCCTTGAGTGCTGCCTGGATATCGGCATCTTTTGCTGGCCAGCCTAAGGTTGAAAATGGCCATAATGCTGATGAAAACCAGGTATCGAGTACATCTTCGTCTTGTTGCAGGGGAATATCGGCAGCCAGCGAGTGTTCAGCGCGAACAGCGGCCTCACTTTCACCGACATAAACATTGCCTGCATCGTCATACCAAGCGGGAATACGGTGCCCCCACCAGAGCTGACGGCTGATGCACCAGTCCTCGATATTGTGCATCCAGTTGTAGTAGGTTTTACTCCAATTCTCTGGTACAAAGCGGATCTGGCCATCTTCCACGGCTTTGATGGCAGGTTCAGCCAGCGGCTTGGCTTTGACATACCACTGATCGGTCAGATAAGGCTCAATCACCGTATTGCTGCGGTCGCCACGTGGCACCATCAGCTTATGGGCCTCAATTTTGTCGAGTAACTCAGCGGTTTCCAGGTCGTCAATAATGCGCTTTCTGGCAGTATAGCGGTCTAGTCCTTGATAGTCGGCAGGTGCATTGCTGTTAATACAGGCATCGTCAGTGAAAATATTGATCACCTCCAGCTGATGACGCTGCCCCATGGCATAGTCATTAAAGTCATGGGCCGGGGTAATTTTTACACAGCCTGAGCCAAACTCAGGGTCAACATAATCGTCGGCAATAATCGGAATCTGGCGTTCTGTCAGCGGTAGGGCAACCATTTTGCCAATCAAATGCTGATAACGCTCATCTTCCGGATGGACTGCCACGGCAGTGTCACCCAGCATGGTTTCTGGCCGGGTGGTGGCCACGACTAAATGGCCGCTGCCATCGGCCAGTGGGTAGCGCATATGCCACAGGTGGCCATTTTCTTCTTCAGAGACAACTTCCAGGTCAGAGATAGCGGTATGCAATACCGGGTCCCAGTTTACCAGGCGCTTACCACGGTAAATCAGCCCCTCTTTATAGAGCGAGATAAAGACTTCTGATACGGCTTTGGAGAGCCCCTCATCCATTGTGAAGCGTTCACGCGACCAGTCTGGTGAGTCGCCAATACGGCGCATTTGTTTGGTAATAATGCCGCCAGATTGCGCTTTCCAGTCCCAGACACGCTCTAGGAAGGCCTCACGGCCCAGCTCATGGCGGTTACTGCCATCGGCTGCAAGTTGTCGCTCCACCACCATTTGCGTCGCGATACCGGCATGGTCAGTGCCAGGTTGCCAAAGTGTATTTTTGCCGAGCATCCGCTGATAGCGAATCAAGGCATCCATCAGCGTGTGCTGGAAGGCATGCCCCATATGCAGGGTGCCGGTGACATTTGGCGGTGGGATCATGATGCAATAGGCATCGTCTGCTGTGCCCGCTGTATCGGTAGGGGCA
The DNA here is from genome assembly GCA_965230615.1 of Gammaproteobacteria bacterium. Lineage (GTDB taxonomy): Bacteria > Pseudomonadota > Gammaproteobacteria > HTCC5015 > HTCC5015. Next base: position 1,444,134 of record OZ246012.1, on the reverse strand, counting down.
AAGTAGTTATGTGCTTCCCAATAAGGGTACCAGCGTTCTTCGATCGCTTGCGGATTGTATGTTTTTTCCATGGTAGTGGTATTTTTTGTATTTTATCTATTGAGTCTCAGGCGCGGCATTATACCTGAAATATGCAGCCTGAAATATGGCGGCTGCCTTGCATATTGCCTTATCCGGTGTTGTGGGGCGGGTTAGACAGCTTATGATTTGAGTGAGGCAGCGCTGCGCTTATTAGCGGCTTGGCGCAGGGCTTTTTGCCGGGCTTTGTTGGTTTTACGCGACTGCTTCTTGAGCTCTTCCATAATCTCAGCCGTAATGGCCCGACTAATATCCGGCAACTGGGCTTGTAGGGTTTTTAGCACAATTTTTTCCAGGGACTTTTCTAGGGCGGCGGCCGACTTGCTTTGGGACTGTTTGCTGTCATCGAGTGCTTTATCATCGCTGTCGGTTTTGCTTGGTGCGACTGCGAGTTCATCATTGGCTATAGCGTTCTGCTCAAGGGCTTCGCTCTGTTCAGCCTCTGTAATGACCTCAGTGAGGGTGGGAATGGCAACCTCTGTGAGTTGAGCCTCAGCGTCGGCCGTATTGAGCGTGTTGGGGTCGGGTTTAGCCATAGCGCACCTTTAGAAAACAGGGCTACACCATAGCTAAAGTTCGTGGTGCTGTAAATCGCAGTTTTGCTGACGATAAAAACTGAAGCGCTGACGCCCCTGACTGCGTATAGGCTCACTCTGATTGACGATATCCGCAATGCGCTCAAAATGTGTGTAAAACCCGGGCACGGTGCTGGCCAGATTCAGTAGTACATTATAATTGCCATAGTGCTCGATCCCAGGCGTATCTTGCCAGGCAATACAAACCGCTGGCTGCATAGGCGCTGCTGCGGTAGAGCTGCTTGGTTTAAGGATCTCATGGGGCAGAAAACTGCCGTCACGAAAAGTCCACAGCAAGTCATCGAGCTGTTGTGCCTGCGCTGCAGAGTCAACATGAATATAGACTTGATGACCCTGCATAAAGGCTTTCTCGCAGAGCTTACAGGCGGTTAATTCCCGGCTGTTATCGCCTTTGAGAATGTAAAAATCAACTCGCATGCTTGGCCATGATATATTGCATGAGTAATGGCACCGGGCGGCCAGTCGCACCTTTGGCTTTGCCGGTTTTCCAGGCAGTGCCAGCCACATCCAAATGGGCCCATGGGTAGTTTTCGGTAAAACGAGACAGGAATGCGGCTGCTGTTAAGCTGCCAGCTTCACGTCCGCCGATATTGGCCATATCAGCAAAGTTACTGGCCAGCATATCTTTATATTCAGGCCATAACGGCATTTGCCAGGCACGGTCTCCGGCATTTTCACCGGCTTGCATCAGCTCCTGGGCCAGTTTGTCTTTATTGCTCATCAAACCGCTGGGCACACGGCCGAGTGCGATAATACAGGCGCCTGTCAGGGTTGCGATATCAATCACCGCTGCTGGGTCAAAGCGCTCGACGTAGCTTAGGGCGTCGCACAATACCAGACGGCCTTCGGCATCGGTATTGAGCACTTCAATGGTCAGACCAGACATGCTCGTGACAATATCACCGGGTTTAGTGGCTTCACCGCTTGGCATATTTTCAGCGGCAGCAACCACGGCTACTAAGTTAACGGGCAATTCCATTTCGGCACAAGCGGTGATGGCGCCAAAGACGCTGGCTGCGCCACACATATCATATTTCATCTCATCCATTGCCTGACCGGGTTTTAATGAGATGCCGCCAGTATCAAAAGTGATGCCTTTGCCGACCAGAACAACCGGCTTTTTACCTTTTTTACCCTGCATATACTGCATAACAATCAATTTGGCAGGCTCTCGGCTGCCGCGAGACACAGACAATAGTGAGCCCATGCCGAGCTTTTGCATCTGTGCTTCATCCAGGATGGTCGTTTTGATACTGCTATGCTTGCGCTGTAGGGCACGTGCTTGTTTGGCCAGGTAGTTGGGTGTGCAAATATTGCCTGGTAGATTACCGAGGTCTTTGGTGGTATTTATCCCGCTGGCAATAGCCTGCCCCTGGTGGATGCCTGTCTCGGCTGCTTTTTTGTATTTGCGCTCGGTATAGCCGAATATCAGCTTGCGCAGTTTGCTTTTTTGACCGTTTTTTTCGCTTTTACACTCATCAAAGCGGTATAAACTGTCAGCACAAGCCATAACCGCTTGTTGGAAATGCCAGCCGACATCCCGGTCATCAATACTGATATCGCACAGATACGAGACGGCGTTATTGAGATTATGCTTATTAAGTGTTTGGACTGCGTTTTTGTGAATATTCTGGTATTGGTTGATCTGAGTGGTTTTACTGTTACCGCAGCCAACGAGTAAAACTCTTTGTGCGGCAATATTCGGAATATCATAGAGCATGACAGCATGGCCCAACTGGCCGTCTACATCGCCTTTTTTACACAGTGCTGAAATGGCACCACCACTGGCCTGGTCGAGCAGTGCCGCGGCCGGGCTCAGTTTGCGTTTAGCGTATATGCCAACAATAACACAGGCAGTATTGACAGTATTGGGTTGAGCATATTTACTGCTGTAATCCATGATAACTCCTACGGTTTTGTTCAGGTGGCTGCAGAGCAGGCTCAATAAACTCTAGACAAGCTCCGGGCCACTTCTGAGCGTTTACAAATTGCGTATTATGATAAACTTAACGTTTGCTGGTAGGTCGAAACTATACCATTTGTTCCTGGTGAGTAGAAATTCTGAGCAAGTAAAAATTTTTGATGAAACAAATAATAATATTACGCAATTTTCCTCACAGTCATCGTCAGTTGCTTGGTAATGATTAAGCAACTCGATCGCTATATCTTCAAAGAGTGCTTATTGGCCACTTTTGGCGTGATATCAGTGTTACTGATTATTTTGTTGGGCAATACACTTGTGCGTATCTTAAGTGATATTGTAGAAGGGAAACTGCCAGCGGATACCCTGTTACCCATGCTGTTGATAAACTTGGTGCATTATCTAATGATTTTGTTGCCAATTGGCATGTATTTGGGGATTCTATTTGGTATGGGGCGTTTGTATAAAGACAGCGAGATGGCCGCTTTATATGCCTGCGGTGTTAGTACACAGCGTTTATACCAGCCTATTTTAATGTTAGCCATCCCAGTGTCGATTGCTACGCTGGGACTTTCTCTGTTTTTAGCGCCTTGGACATCAGCGCAACAGGATGCGATCAAACATAAAGCTGAACATCAGTCAGAACTGGCAGGCTTGGCTGTTGGCCAGTTTAATGAGTCTGGCAGTGGCAAGCTGACATTTTTTTACGAGCGGCTCAATAATGAGCAGCGCCTGATGCAGCAGGCATTCTTACATAAACACTCAAGTACTGACAGTGAGCGCTTGCCGCCCAGTACCGTGTTAAGTTCAGCCACTGCGGTCAGTTTGCATAAGCCTGGGCTGGATCCCTATATTGTCTTTCAAGATGGCGCCTCATACACAGGCACCCCCGGTCAGCTGGATTATCGGGTTACCGAGTTTGCCGCACATGGCGTGCAAATTAAACGTGATACCGTGCCAAGTCTACGTTTAAAAACCAGTGCAACACCAACCCATAAGCTATTTGGTATTGATACACCCGAAGTGAATGCTGAGTTGCACTGGCGTTTTGCTGTGCCCATACTTAGCTTGTTATTGGCCTTTTTGGCCTTACCACTCAGTTATACCTCTCCTCGAAAAGGACGCTATGCCAAGTTAGGTATGGGTATCCTGATTTATATTATCTTGTCTAACTTTTTGGGTATGGGCAGAGCTTGGTTGGAACGCGATCTGGTACCCGCATGGATAGGGCTATGGTGGGTGCATGGCAGTTTGTTATTGGGCACAATACTGTTGTTAAACTATCAGCAGCGACGTTGGCCTTTTCATATACGCGCTAAGCGGCTTAAGCGGGCGCTTGGCTAGTAGACAGCTATGATAAAAATATTGGATCTCTATATTAGTCGAACTATCGTTGCCGGGGCTACCATGACGCTGTTGGTGCTTGCGGGTTTGGATATTTTTATTGCATTGTTGCAGGAGCTCGAAGATGTTGGCAAAGGTAGTTACAGCTACCAGAATGCCTTTAGCTATATCTTGTTAACCATGCCAAGGCGTGTCTACGAATTATTTCCGATTGCCGTGTTGGTAGGGAGCTTATTGAGCCTGGGGGCTTTGGCGGGTAATAGCGAACTCATTGCGATGCGTGCTGCGGGGGTTTCTGTTGGGCGCATTGTCTGGTCTGTGGCGCAGGCCGGTTTTGTCTTGATGTTATTATTGGTCTTGTTGGGAGAGTTTGTGGTGCCACCCGCAGAACGTTATGCCAATAACTTGCGAGCGCAAAAGCTGGGGCAGCCAGTGTCACAATTATCTGAAAATGGCTTATGGGTAAGAGATGGTCGGTATTTTATTAATATCAAGCGAGTATTCTCTGATTTGCAGCTGCAAGGCATTCTGATCTATGAATTTAATGAACAGCAACAGCTGAGTAATATCACACAGGCACAATTAGCCGTTCAAGAGGAGGGACACTGGCAGTTACGCGATATTGTCAGGACAAGCTTCAAGGAAACCGCTATTCAGACAGAAGCCAAAGCGCAGGAACACTGGCCAACACTGCTGGATAAGGAACTCTTTAGTATTATTGATATCGAACCCGGTACGATGTCAGCTTATGAGCTGAATAATTATATTGAGTATTTATTACATAATAAATTAGAAGCCTCGGTATATCAGTTGGCTTTTTGGCTGAAAGTGACCAAGCCTTTATCTTGTGTAGTATTACTGCTGGTTGTGTTGCCATTTGTATTTGGTTCTTTACGCTCGGCAGGCTCAGGACAGTTGTTGACCATTGGCATTTTATTGGGGGTTGTGTTTATGATAATAAGCCAAATCGCTTCCCAGTTAGGTCAAATTTACGCAGTACCGCCGTTTATAAGTGCTATTTTGCCGGTGGTGTGTTTTTCATTTATGGGGTTATACGGTTTGAGAAAAGTACAATGACAAATCAACAAAACAATATATTGGGTTTTTTACTGAAACCACGGGTTATTTATGCCAGTGGTGTTATCTTATGTGTGTTGTTAATGGCCGCAGCGCTGTATTTTGAGCATGTGATGGATTTAGAGCCATGCCCCTTATGTGCTTTTCAGCGTTTGTTTGTGATTGCTCTAGGCGTGATTGCCTTGGTCGCCGCGATTCATAACCCAGCGAAATTAGGGCGTCGTTTATATGCAAGTCTAGCGTTGTTACCTACGATTGCCGGTATTGTGGTTGCAGGAAGGCATGTCTGGTTGCAAAGCCTGCCACCTGAGAAAGTCCCTTCTTGTGGGCCTGGTTTGGGTTTTATTTTAGACGCTTTCCCACTGCTGGATGCTTTAGAGATGATCTTTAAAGGCTCAGGGGAGTGTGCCGAAGTACAGTGGATGTTTTTAGGGTTAACCTTGCCGGGCTGGACACTCGTGGTGTTTATCGGCATGTTGCTTGCGATTGTTTATCTGCTGTTTGCCAAGTCCGAGTAGTGTAGCTGATCGTCATAAGCGCCACGGCTTAACTCAATTTCCTTGATACGCTCAAAAGGAAATAAGCTTTGGCCATTATTAGGCGGTAGCTGGCGACGTAATTTCTCCAGGGCTTTATGTTTTAGCAAGCGTTCGAGATAGCGAATATTTTCCTCTACACGTGCCATATAAAAATTAGGCCCGTTAAAATAATCGGCCGCATATTGATAGGCATTGTGCAGTTGGCGCTCTAAGCGTGGTTTAGCCACTTGATGGTAAAACCGGGGCGTTTGCTGCAATAAATCATAAGAAGAGTCATAGCTCGGAACTGTTGCACCGGTGTTGCCAAATGGTGAAGCTGCAGCCAGTAACAGCTCAGGGTAGAGTCGGTCACGGCACTTTTCAATATAACAGCGGTCTGCCATTTGAGTAATCAAGTCTGCGGTTGCCACAAATTCACCGACAATCTTGTCTTCGGGTGAGTCGATAAGATTATTCAGTTCCTCGGCAGATTTTTCATAACCTGTGTAATGCACTATTTGCGCAGCCCGTTCGGCAAGGTGTCCTAAACCGATAGCAGGCAGCTGCTCCAAAATAAATTCAGCACCGCGAGAAACATGAATGCTCGTGAATTCTGCGCCATTACTATAGTGTTGCTCATGGCTTTTGCGAATATAACCCGCGTCATGGAATAGGGCAGTCACGATACCTAATAACATATGGTCGGCGGTAAGCTGCTGGCGATGGCTTTTTTGATAGCCACTGATCAGGCGCGCAGTGCTCAAGGTGATATCCAGGCTATGTTGAATATCATGATATAAAGTATCACAGGCAAGATAGCCTTTATGTAGGCCATGAAAAAGCTGGGCAAACAAATCAAATGCTCTAATCAGGGCGCTATTACTCGTTTGCTGGTGAGTGCGGCTGAAGATCGCCAGCACTTCGTGCTTGACGGCCTCAGGGTTACTCACTCTTACAGAGTCTGTAACGTCTAGCTCATTTAAACTGTTGCCATACATCGTCGTAGCCTAATCTGTCCAGGGTTTCCTGCAATACTGACTTACACTAGCTTTCATGGAGTTGGCTCAAGCGTGTAGTCAAAGCGTATAAAGCTCCTAATGCGACCTAAGCTAGTAAGTAATCATGCCTAGCTTATCGCAGCCAGCTCCTTGCCAAGCCGTCTGTCAGACACAAGTCTGCTTAGGCTAAATTCACATAAATTATATTGTAGATTAGGGACTTACTCCTTGTAAATCTGTGACCAAATGCCGGTTTGTTTATTGATTAACACATCGACATAACCATAAAGTGAAGCGGTTCACATTTTTGCTGGCCGCTTTACTGGGCGATAGGATTGAGTGCAGGCAAGCGTTTGTTATTATCGCGAAAGCTTGCCTAAATCTTTACATATTTGCCAATTAGAAATACTGATGTATGCGCTACGATTTTGGTTGTTTACAACTGATCAATATATGTGGCTATTTTTTGCGAGTCGATAATAATGCTCCACTGCTTGGCACCGCTAGCGGTCAACCGCGTACCCCATTCGCTTAGGCGTTTACGATAAACCTCAGGGTCATTGCTATCTTGCCTTAGTTTTATCACATTCATTGCAGCGATATTGACATTATCAAACTCCGTTTCTGTAAACTCACGCTTTAAGCCTTGTTGCAGCTCTTCTTGCATATCACTGAAGATAAAAATAGCTTGCCTACCGGCGCCAGTGCTGCGTAAATAGTCTGCGCAAAGCATCAGTGCGCCACTGATATCGGTGTGCTTGGCTTGGCCTGGAGTACTGGCGAATTCATCGAGCTTGCTGGCAAACGCCTGCTTTTGTCGATTGGCTTTAGACGGTGTATGCTCCAGCGTGATATGACCTTTGAGGTTTTCTTCTTCATAGCTGTTGCTATCGATCGTGATAAAAAACAAACTATCACCTAAGTTCATTTTGCGCAAAATATGGGCTTTAATAATTTTAGCCACATTGGTTTTTTCTTCAGCATAGGTACCGGAAATATCGATGAGCGTACACATGGCCGTTTCATATTGCTTATTATCGGCGCAGGCGCTGAGTAATATCGTTAGGCCAAGAATTAACAGACTTTGCTTGACGGTTTTAAGCATGACATTTATTCACTCTTTTGCTTTGCTTGTGGCTAGAGATGCCAGTTGGCTCGGGATTATGATATAAGCATCATATAAATGCATTATGATTTTCAAGGCATACTCAATAAGATAAGCCAGCATTTTACAGATGTTCGCAAAGCTATTAATAAAAAAGATGAGTATTTTGCGAATGGTATGCTGGCTGCTTTCGATAAGTAGCTCCAAAGGCATGGCTACCATCGCCAGCACCCAAGGTAAAATAAAGCCTAAGCCAGCTTGGCCATAAAGTCCCATTTGTTTGATGATGCTGTTTTCAGTGACCGCCGCGGTGCTGGTGTCGCCACTGAGTTGCTTTTGTATTTCCAGGTCGGCCTCGAAGATCAGCTCACGCAAAACACCGAGCGAGGCTTCGATGCATGAGAATACAAATAAGAATAGTAAGCAGGCATATAAAATGATTTGGCGCTTGGCTTTGGGCATCATGGCAATTTGTGGAATGATATTGGTAATACCCAGTGCTTCCATTAAAAAGATGCCTAGAAAGATTTCAATCATAATAATGACCAGTGCCGAAAACTTAGAGACGGTAATCAAGCCAAGTACTTTGTTTGGGTTGGGAATCAGCTCAGCCATAGGAGGGGCAATAATTTCAAAGTTAATCCAGGCACCTAAGCCTGCGACTAAAATAATCAGTGCCGAGGCAATAAACAGTTTGGTGGCGCGTGATGACAGCATTTCAATAGAGTCATCATCACCTTTGCTGATTTTTTCAAACTGATCCATGTATTTATCGATACGTTTAGTCGTATCTAAAACATGCGCAACCTGATCACCAATCTCGTTTAATGATTTTTGGACCTTTTTCCAAATAGGGGCCATAGCCGACAGGACTTTATGCCGTTTGGCTGTGGTGTTGCGTAGCTCGGTTAATGCACGTTTCTCACCATCGATAGCTGATTTATGGATTTCACTGAGCATTTTTTCGATCACCCGATCACCCGATGTCCCTTGAACTTTTGCCAGTGAGCTGACAGCCTCGTTCCAGCCAGGTGCTTCTGGGTTTGCCTGGCCGCATTCTTTATAATCAGTTTCTATTTTGCTGATAAAGTCATCCAGTCGGCGCTGGATAGTCGGGTAGCCTGACAAGTGTTTACCGTAGCTTGCCTCGACCCTTAAGAATTCCTCCTGCAGCTTTTTACTGGCATCAGCCATGCCCGATTCCAACAACACTTTTATATTGCGCTCTGTTTGCCGTTGGGCAATATTGTTGGCCCATTGCCCCATTTTTTTCAAGCCACCAGCAGTGCCTTCAGCCAGGCTGTCAAAGGCTTTGTGAATAGGCTCACGCGCCAGAAACAAAAATAACATGCTGCCAATAATTAATAGAGCGATGGATACGGCGGGCATTTCAGGCCAGAGATAAAAAGCGTCCATTAGCGTGCTCCCAGTTAGAAAGTAAGGCGGATAATTGCAATACAGAGTCTTACAACCCTGATTCCCAGGGATGTTTTAACATAGGCAGCCGCGACAGGCAGCAAAAAACTGTATTAATTATCGTTGCTAAGGTTGGGCCAATAAGAGAGCCCTTCAAGCAACTTGGCAATGTACCGAGTTGCTTGAAGGAATGCTGTGATGAATTACAGATTTATTAGGCTAATTTTTCGATTTAGCCCATCTTGATGACTTTGCTATCGTTGTCGACCATCGAGTAAATAAGTCGATGAAATCGAAACCGGTGCCACACTGCCGCTATAAAGGTTATAAGAACCCATCACGCCTTCGGCATTCGGACCTAAAAGGGTAAAGCCCGTTGAGCCGCTCAGTGTTGTGCCATTGCCACAAGGGCCGCCATTGCATGAGCCGCTGAGCAAAATATTACCGTTAGTGCCAAGGAACATATCTTGCGAAATATTTGACGCGTTGTAACTCACAGTGCCTTGAGCAATATTGCCAACAACATCGAAAGACAGAACTTGTGACGTCGTAAAGTCCAGTGATAAAGCGACCGAATGTGAGCCGGATTGCTGAAAGTCCAGGCCAACCATCGTTGGGCTGGTACCACCGAGTGTTTGTATTTGCGTGCCGCCGTAGTCTATGGAACCTGTGCGCGGCCGGTTGGCAGTTAACTGATCGCTAACAATATAATGGAAACCGGTATTGTTTGGTGTGGCATCAGCACCATTGCGCGTAAAGGCATAGCCACTGACGACACCCCATTCCGCATTATAGAAAGAATCGAAGTCATTATCATTGACCACTGCCGTGCCAACCAGGTTGAAAGTATGCGGTTCAAGAACGACCTGGTTACCCGCGTCAAAAGTGGTGGCATTACCACTAAAGCTGTTGAGTACGCCATTTTGTACATCAATCGTATTATTGTTATCACTGTTACGGCGGGTTCGGAAGGCACCAATAAGGCCTTCTTGTGGGACTAACTGCTGGTCGCGGCCATTGAAAGTATAGTGGATTGCCGGGTCGTTAGCCTGAGGCGGCGGCGGTGGTGGTGGTGGTGGCGGTGGTGGTGGTGGTGGCGGTGGTGGTGGTGGCGGTGGTGGTGGTGGCGGTGGTGGCGGTGGTGGCGGTGGTGGCGGTGGTGGCGGTGGCGGTGGTGATGGTGGCGGATCTTCTACGGGTGCCGGATCATTTAAAACGCCCTCAATAATAGGCGACTCTGCCAAAGTACCGAGTGTTTGTCTTCGAAAGAGTCGAGTCGCAACGGTTTCAGTTTCACTGACCTCAAAGTCATCATTGGTTTCTACCTGAAATGAATAGCTACCGATATTGACTGGCTCTTGAATTTGCCGAGGTATGGAATCGATATTGGCGACATACGCGGATTGACCCGCTGCCAGATCAATGCTGCCTGCATTATTATCGATATAAATTTTACCTTCACCATTGGTTGCATAGAGACCGTCAGCTAATAAGCTGCCATCTTTGGCATAGCAGTCTTGATTACATAAACGCAGAATAAAGGCGGTACCACGGATGCCAATACTGGCGACCAGACTGTTATAGCGATAACGCTCGCGCTTGCGTTTACCAATTACACCGGTAACAGCTCGCACCGCGCCTTTGAGTAAACGAAAGAATGCCTTATCCTGACTGGGGTCGCCTTTTTTATAAAAGTAATCATCGACCTTCATTTTCGAGTTAGGGTAGAGCGCCATAAAGCCATCGTCGGTAAAGGCTAGCTGCAGTTTGCCTTCGCCAGTGACCACCGTGTCGCCCTGTAAGACTGCATCGCCTTTACTTAAGCTGCGATAGTTACCATGAATATCAACAGCCTGTGTAGCACCACTGGCATACACAACCTGTGCAGCTTGCTCAGCCGCATAGACATCTAAACTCATAAAACAACATATTACCAGCCAACCAAGGCCATTGAATATATGACAGGTTTTCTTATTCATTGTTAAGCCCTTTAGAAGTTGATTTTTGCTGAAGTAAATAGCTGTGTGCGATCAAAGCTATGCAAAGCAATATTGGAGTCATTATCAATAAACTGCACAGCAGGGCTGACGATCCAGTTACCCAGTCGAATGCGAATACCCGTGCGTATATCCAGGTAATCGTCTTCGCGGGTCGTCAAGAAAATAGGGTCAGTTGCATTGTACTCACTGCCAATGAAGTTTAAGTTCAAAAACCAGCGGTTTTGACCCAGTGAGGCTTCCAGGCCAGTCCGTAAGCCAACAAAGTCGCGGGCGATTTGTGGCGCCAGATTACTTTCTGCGTCTTCATCGCCTGTGTAAGCACCAATAAATAATACGGTGTTGCTGCGATTGCGCAAGGCGTGGCTCCAGCTAAAGCCCAGTGTGGTTTGGTCAATATCGCGTAGCTCATCATCTGGAAATTCAAGCTGTGAGAGCTGAATATAATAAGAGATGGCATTGGCTGCATTGAGAATACGGTGCCATTGTAAGTTTAAGCCGAGTAAGTTGCGCAAGGTATCGCTATCGACGCGGTAGTTTTGGTTCACTAGGCTAACGTCATATTGGTTTTGCCCACGCATATAGTTAAAGCCAATTTGAGTGTCGGCGATTTGCGTGGAGAACTCTTCTGCATCGAAGGTTTCGCGAATATCCAGCTTGGCATTGCCATAAAAAGATAAATCATCACGTACCGGTGTACTATAATTTAATCCGCCTGCGACGTTAGCGAAACTGCTGTCTTGCTCTAAGGCATTCTCATTAAGTACCAGGCTGGCTTGATTGTTGAAAAAGGGCACGGGTATTGACTGTGTTGCAGTCGCGCTGTTGACATTGCTGTCAGTGCCTGCACCGCTTTCAAAAAACCATTGTAATTGTGTGCGCTGGGCGCTGAAGCGATTATTAATAGAAGCCAGATACTGTTCAATAACCGACTTAACGCCAGGTGCCAGCTTTTGTGACTTTAATAAGCTGAACTCTTGTTCAGCTGCTTGGTTTTCTCCCAGCACATAATAAGCTCTGGCGAGTTCCGCTCTGGCGCGGTTGTGATTAGGGGCTATATCAATAACACGTTCTAAGGCGTAGACGGCTTTGGTAGGCTGATTGCTGTTAAGCGCACTTAGCCCGAGCAAAAAGTCATAATCTTTATTGCCTGCTAACTCAGTTTCATATTGGCTGAGTAGCTCATAGGCTTGCTCGTATTGTTGGTTTTGTATCAGGTTGTCAGCTTTTTTTGCGATAGCTGCGAATTCAGTCCCTGTTATTGCGAATGCTCCTTGCATGAATGCCATACCCAATAACAAGCAGGGTATGCGCAATACTCTCACCAGGATGTTCATAACGATATCTCTTTATTTTTAAATGTGCATAGTAGTTATAGTCTTACAAGCCCGAAGTAGATCATGTAAGTCGGCATTATTCTATCAGCTATTTGTATGAGAGAAATGACTATTGAAAGGAAAACAACCACTGCTGTTTTGCTATGAGATTTGCTTTGCGATTAGTGGTTTAGCGTTTTTGCTTCAAGTGAATTGTGCGAGTTTGCGATAAGTGCTCATGCCAGGCGAGGCCATTGTGACTAAATTTGGCTGTAATATTGGTTAATCCAAGCCCGGCGGAGATAAAGCGAATGGCGGCTTGTCGCCATGTCAAAGGTTGGGATGAGAGGCTAATAATGCGAATTTTCCAGGTTTTCATGCCCAGTGTTTGGCCGCCATGCGTCCAGAACCAGCCATAAAAAATAAACACACCCAAAACCAGATAAGCAAGATAGAAGATATTTTTTATCTCACCCGCGCTACTGCCATCACGCACTGGGCCACCGTTTATGAGTACGATGGGCACACTCAGCAATATCAATAACGCGATAATCAGAAATGTATCATACACCATAGCCGCTAGGCGTCGGCGCAAGCCTGCGGGGCTGTCTACGGTTTGCGGTGATGCTGCTATATCGCTGCTGGGCATTTTCAGTCGCTATTTAAATTGATCAAAGGGAATAATATCAACTACCGTGCCTGCGGCAATATCACCCTGCTCGGCAGGTATGACGATAAAACAGTTGGCTTTACTCATTGAGCTTAAACGGTGTGAGCCTTGTGCGCCAGTACTGTCGACTTGTAGCTCACCGTTATTGCCATGGCTGAGTATGCCGCGTTGAAAATCCATACGGCCAGGCCTTTTCTTCAGTGCCGTTGCGCAAACGGCTCGATAGCGTAACGGCTGTGTGTGTTGGTAACCCATTAAATAACGCAGGCTGGGCAATACGATGATATAAAATGTCGCCATGACCGATACCGGGTTGCCTGGCAAGCCCAAAAAAATAGCTTTACCAATCTTGCCAAAGCTCAGCGGCTTACCCGGTTTCATCGCGATTTTCCACAGGTTTAATTCACCCAGCTCAGCCAGCACTGAGTTGATGTAATCGGCATCGCCTACAGAGACACCCCCAGTGGATAAAATAACATCGGCGCTTTCACTGGCATTGAGCAGCGTTTGTTTTAATGCCTCTGGGGAGTCCGCGACTAAACCAAGGTCTATACCAATCGCACCACTTTGTTGTAGTAGTGCCTTAAGACTGTGGCGGTTGCTATCGTAGATTTCACCATCAGCCAGCTGACTACCACTGGGCTTTAATTCATCGCCAGTGGAGAAAAACGCGACGGTGAGTTGACGATATACCGGCACCGTCGTAATGCCTAGCGAGGCCAACACACCAATATCGGCAGGTGTTATACGGTGCCCCTTGGTAAAAATGCATTCGCCTGCTGTAATATCTTCACCGGGTAGACGGATATTTTGATTAGCAAGAGGTGCTTGCTCAAAATGAATGGTATCGCCATCACGTTGCACATTTTCTTGAATAATAACGGTATCGCAAGCATCAGGTACTTTGGCGCCCGTCATAATGCGTACGCAGCTATTGGTGTTGAGTGTGCCTTGAAAAGGTTTACCGGCAAAAGCACTACCAACGACACCGAGTGAAAAAGGCCCTTCGCCTGTGAGCTGTTGACTGTGCATGGCGTAGCCATCCATGGCAGAGCCGCGATGCATCGGTACCGACAGTGGTGCGATAATATCTCTTGCCAAAACACGCGCCAGCGCCTTGTTTAATGTCAGCTCCTCGGTCTCAGTGACAGGCACAATATGCTCCTGTATGTATTCAAGTGCTGCCGCGACACTTAAAGCTTGTTGTAGCATAATTATAAATCCGCCTGCTGTGCTTTAGCTTGCTTGGGGATGAACTCATCACAGATATAAGCAGCAATAGCGGATGCATCGTTTAAGTCTAATGCTATAATATGATCAGGTAGAATCAAAGGCGAGTCGCTGGCAATGGCAATGATGTGTTCGTCCTGTGGAAACAACAGTGGTTTGCTCAGTGAGGGTCGGTGCAACTCAATTTTGGGAAAGCGACCATGTTTAAAACCCTCAACCATAATAAGGTCCAGGGTATTATGGTCTAAGTGATCTATATGCTCATCCAAACGCGGTTCATGTTCATATTCTCTTTCTACCATCAATGCCCATCGCTGATTGGATGTGATTAGCATTTGCTGTGCGCCAGCTTTGCGCAGTTCGAAACTGTCTTTACCCGGCTTGTCGACATCAAACTTATGATGTGCATGTTTAATCATACCCACACAAATGCCACGCTCACATAACAATGGCAGAAGTTTGACCAGTAAAGTCGTTTTGCCGGTACCACTGTATGCGGCAAAACCCAGCACAGGTGGTCGTGCGCGCAAGCTGGAATTTTGGCCAGTATCTTGCGCGGAAGAGTGATCTGATACAGTCATAGAATTATTGGCTATCCATTAATAAATCTTGGTAAAACTCTTGGTAAAACCTGGAAATATACTATTAAAGTGTAATAATGTGTTTGTTTGGTCTCGGGGTTACTGCTATTTAGTGCTCGTATTAAATAGGGGGCCCGCCATTGGTCCAGCATTATATTTTATTGCACTACTTGTGGCTAATTATGTCAGCAAAAATAAACCCAGCAGAGCAAGATATAGTTCTGATTGAAGCATTTACCGATGCCTTATGGATGGAGCGTGGTCTGAGCCGAAATACCTTGGCAGCGTATGCGACTGACCTGCGGGGTTTTGCCGGCTGGATTCGTCATCAGCAAGGCCACCTGCTACTGGCTCAGCGCAGCGATCTGCAAGCCTATCTGGCAGAACGTATTACCGCACAGGCCAGCAAGCGCACGACAGCGAGGCTGTTATCAACGCTACGGCGATTCTATCGTTGGGCTCTGCGGGAGGGGCGAATTCAAACCGATCCCAGTGCGCAGATTGACGCGCCTAAGCTTGGCAGGGCGCTGCCGCATAGCCTGACAGAACACGATGTTGAGTGTCTATTGGCCGCGCCTGATATAGAGACACCGCGTGGCCTGCGCGACCGGGTGCTATTGGAAATAGCCTATGCCAGTGGTTTACGGGTAAGCGAATTGGTGAATTTACAATTGCCGCAAATCAACCAGCAACGTGGTCTTATCCGGGTAACGGGCAAAGGTAATAAGGAGCGCTTGGTACCCTTGGGTGAAGTTGCCCTGGAATGGTTGCAACGCTATTTGCGTGAAGCCCGGCCTGCGTTGCTTAAGGGTCGCGATATGCATAGTGATATGCTGTTTGTCAGTCGACGCGGTTCAGGGTTAACCCGGCAAATGTGTTGGCATTTGATTAAAGCCTATGCTCGCCAGGCAGATATCCAACGTCCTTTATCACCGCATACCTTGCGTCATGCCTTTGCGACGCATTTACTCAATCATGGCGCAGACTTGCGTGCGGTACAGATGCTCTTAGGCCATAGCGACTTATCGACCACGCAGATCTATACCCATATTGCTCAAGCCAGATTAAAAGACTTTCATGCAGAGCATCATCCTCGCGCCTAGTAGCCGTACCTATCCTGTTATCGTTTTAATACGAACTTCATAACCACCAAAAAAGCATCAATAGCCGGTATGTATTGGGAATATTTGGACTTTATTGTTGTCCTAGGTTGTTGTTAAGATAGCATCTCAAACAAGAGAGGAATTTTCATGTTACGCAGAATATTTATTGGCCTGGCACTATGCGGGGTCGCAGTATCGATTAATGCCGCCAGCTCTAATCTCAAGCAAATTAAGGCTGATTTGGAGAAAAACTATCCAGGCTCTAAGGTTGAGTCAGTAGAAGAAACGCCGATTTCTGGCTTGTATCAAATTGTTGTGGCCGGGCAAACAATCTACACCAGTGCTGATGGTCGTTTTCATGTGAAAGGCGAGATTATTGATACCAAAACCGGTAAAAATTTAACAAAGTTATCATTGATTGAGCAAATTAATGACAAAAACTCCATTGTTTTTTCACCGAAAAAAACCAAATACACCATTAATGTGTTTACCGATATAACTTGTGGCTACTGCCGTAAGTTGCATCAGGAAGTGGCAGCACTTAATGAACAAGGCGTAAAAGTCCGCTATTTGCTTTATCCACGCGCTGGCGCTAATTCACAAGCGCATCAATTGTTGAAAAATGTCTGGTGTGCTAAAGATCAACAAACGGCTATGACTGAAGCTAAAAATGGTAAAAACTTACCTGAGAAGAGCTGTGAAGACCCTGTTGAAGACCATCGTCGTTTGGGTAATGCTTTTGGCTTACGCGGCACACCCATGATTGTGACCAATAATGGTAATGTGATTGGTGGTTACCTAACAGCACCTCAATTGTTAGATCGTCTACAGTCTGGTTCTTAATTTTTTACTTGCCTACGATCTTTTAATAGCAATCACGTCATTTCATATAACAGCGCTGTTTTGGTAAAAAGCAGCGCTGTTTTTATTGTCTTCTCAGGCCAGAGTTTGCTGGCACCTTGCGCATAGTACTGTAGCTGCTGTTGATAATGCGCTGCCAGTGTTTTGGCGGTGCTTGCCTCGGCCTCTTTATGTGTTTTGTAATCAATTACCCATACGGTGTCTTGGGTAATGACTATGCGATCTACAATACCGTGAATAGTATTGCCGTTATGATTCTGAAAAGATAAGGGGACTTCTTTGTACGCTTGTATAAACTGTGCAGGGTCAAATAAAAATTGTAGCTGTGCTTGCTTAATCACAGTAGCGGCTTCTAACAACCAAGCCTGGTACTGTGTTGTGTCCAGTGTGTTGCCTAATAGGCTTTCAATGCTTTGTTGGTTAAAGCTGATCACTGTTTGCGTGTTATTGCTTGATATCGTATAGGCTGGCAAGCCCAACTCATGTTCGGCATCACTGACCTGTTGTGCTGCTGGGTAGCTGAGTTTTTCTAATATCGCATGTAAGGCAATACCTTGTTGGCGAGCATCGACAGTTTCAAACTCACTGTCACTGTATGCATCTCGAATGCCGGATTGATGGCTGGGAGCAAGACTGTTTTCAAACTCAGCAAGTTGTATGCGTGATAATAGTGCTTTGGTCGGGATTATTTTATCGATTTGTTCGGAACTGCTCTCATTGATTTTGGTACTATGTATTTGCTTATCGGCAGCGGTTGGTTCAGCATAGCGCAGTATTCGACGGCCATCATCGAGTAATTCGGCATCATCGCTTAAGGCTTGTTCAATATCACCATACCAGCCTAAGTTATCTTGCTGGCTATTGCTAATACTGCCACTGACAATCAAATGGTGCCTGGCTCGGCTTAGTGCCACGTATAACAAGTTGGCTTGCTCATCTTCGTTTAAGCGCTGCTGCCGTTGTTGCAGCTGCTTCAATGGTTCTGGGGTTTTGCTGCTGGTGGTGCAGAGCAGCATGGACTGAGGTCGTGCTTGCTCGGCGGGCCAGTCAATGAGCGGGTAATAAGCATCAGCACGGCCACGATTGCTGGCACAATCAGCGAGATAGACCACCGCAGCCTCCAGACCTTTGGCAGCATGAATGGTGAGCAGTTGTACTTTAGGACGTGCATCTGTGCTATTAGCGGCATCGGGTTGATCGCCTACACTGTTGCGTAATGCATTTAAGCGAGCTAAGAATCGCATTAAGCTTGGATAACGCCCACTGTCCATTTCTAAGGCCATTTCTAATAGAAGGTTCAGATTGGCGCTGACCCGGTTTTGCTTTTCTTTAGGCGTCGCTTGGCGATAGCGCTGAATAACATCGCCTTCGTAATAAATGCGATCGAGTAAGTCATGGATAGGCAGTTGGCCGAGTAACTCGCGCCACTGGCTTAACAAACGTGAGGCACGTTGTAGCGCTGCAGACAAGTTATCTGATGGATATTGCAGCAGTCTTTCATACCAGTTTAAGTTATTATCAGCTGCAGCCAGCAATTGTAAGTCTGTATCGCTGGCACTGAAAATAGGGCAGCGTAATACTTGAGCTAATGCCAGGTTGTTGTAGGGGGTCACCAAAGTGTTTAATAAAGCCTCGATATCCGTAATTTCCAGGCTTTCTAATAAAGTGCCTTTTTCTGAACCAATAAACGGAATATTGGCATCAATCAAGGCGCGCTCATAATCACCTATATGCGTGCGATTGCGAAACAATATATAAATATCGCCATAGCCCAGTGGGCTTCGTGTGCCTGATGATGCACTGCAATAATTCTTACTTAATAAGGTATGAATATGCTGCGCAATGGCCTGGCCTTCGAGATAATAAGCGCTGTCGCGTTGTGTGCTGCGTGCCTGTGTGAGTGGATCGCGCAGCTCACCAATATGAATATCTTCAATCGGTATAGCAACTTCCGGCTCTACGCAGATAAGTGGCAGTAGTTCCAGGCAGCCCCAGTAATCTTGCTGATGAGTATCATGTATTTGGTAGTCCTGCAAATGCGCCGCGAAACGTGTATTGGTAAACACAGCATTTAAACATTGCATAATGGCCGGCGATGAGCGCCATGATTTGCTCAGTGGGAAGACTGCTGCATGAAGGTGTTCTGTTAACCAGTCAGTGGCCGTTTGTTGCAAACGCGGATTGGCTCGACGGAAGCCATAAATAGATTGTTTGCTGTCGCCGACTAAAAATACACTGCGAGCCCGTTCTTGCTGACCGCTAGCCATCTCGGTTAATAAAGGCAGTATCAATTGCCACTGCGTTGGGTTGGTGTCCTGAAATTCATCGACCAATAAGTGTTCTATTTTTTGGTCCAGCTTGAACTGCACCCACAGTGCCTGCTCTTGTGTGTTGAGTAATGTGTAGCTATACCATTCAAGATCGGCAAAATCGAGTAAGCGCTGTTGTTGTTTGAGTTGTTGATAGTGTGCCAGTAATGCTTCGCCCGCAGTAAACCAAGCATGATTAACATGAAAAGCTTCTTTGCGTATACATTGCTCATGCGTTGCCAGTATTGCAGCGCACACGCCTTGGTGTAAGCTCAGTAGTTGTTCTACACCGCTGGCGCCAAGTTTACTTTCAAGTGCTTTTGAGTGTTTGCGTTGTAAAGGTTCAAGCTTGGCCGTGAGAAATGCTTTTTTAACCCATTCAAAATATTGTGTTAAGTCACCGCTTGCATCACTGATATTTAAGGCACTAGCGATAAAGCTGGCATGCTTTAAGTTAGTCGCAGTAGGGTGCTGCTCAAGCAATGTTTTAACGTTATTGATATCTTCAAGCAATGCTGGATTAAAGAAATCAGTTAATGCATTGGGGTTAAAGTCGAGTTGTTGCCGCAGCTGACTGATAGCATGTTTGAGAGGCTGATCTTGTCCCTCGGTAAAAGCCCACCAGTCACTGCGATGATTAAGAAAACCATCTAATAAGGCACTACGGGTATTGCTCAGGCCATTGCAGGCATTAAATAAAACTTCCAGTGCTTGCGCAATTTGACTGCCAGGTTCGCGAGTCGCGCGTAGAAATAAAGCCTGCCAGGCAGTATCTTCCAGGATCGCTGTGGTTTCTAATAATTCAAAGCCGGGTGGTATGCCTGCTTCCATCGGAAAGCGCCGTAACAACTCTTGGCAAAAAGCATGAAAAGTAGAAATGCGTAATGGCCTTTCGGCGAACAAGAGTTTTTCGTAGAGCTCTCGCGCCTGTTGTCGATGTGTTTTAGAAGCATCGACCTGCATCGCTTGCAGTGTATTGTTCAATGCGGCATCATCGAGTACCGACAATGCCTGTAAGCGAGCGTAAAGCCGCTCTTGCATTTCACCTGCGGCTTTACGCGTAAAAGTTAGCGCCAGTATGTGCTCAGGTTTTGCGCCACTGAGTAATAAGCGAATAATGCGGCTGACCAGTAGATATGTTTTACCCGTACCTGCCGACGCGGAGACAACGGCAGTAATATCAGGGTGGCTGGGGTCATAAAGGTTGCTAGACATATTAGGCTAAGGATAAGCCGAGCAGGGTCGGGCTGTAAAGTGAATTGCTGATAAAGCGTTGGTATTGTTGAAGGGTATCGGCGTTGGGTGATAAATTAAAGATAATACACACTGCCAGCGCCGCTGGCTGTTGCGGTTTTTAGGGTTATCACTATATATAGATTCAATGTTAATATTATATCCATGCAGCCATCAAACAATATCCCAGGCATTGTTATTTCGGAGAGCGCGAAGTGCTTATTCTCGAACCCAGGCTAATTAAACACTTAGCTGGATGCCCGATAGTTGCTAAGCAACTATCGCTATGAGCGCTGAATAATTGGGGCCACTGATGATAATACATAAATGAAGAAAGTCGGCTTTTTTGCAATATCATTAGTGCTGACGGTCTACGAGATTGCATTTGTGAAGTATTTAATCGATAGCTTCTCTGGCAGTGCGCCACGGTTATGGGGTAATATGCCTGTTCTCAAAAGCGAGTTTGAGCTTGTGGCAATACTCTGGCAGTTGCCGGTCATTGTATTCTTTTTATGGATTTATTCACGCAGGCGCAATGCTTTGGAAAAAGATTTTATGGAGAGATACGCTAAGAAGGATAAGCCGTAGAAAAATAAGCTATTGTAAAACCAGCTGTAGTAAAATTGTAAAATCTTAACTTCATGAACCTAGCACAAGTAAGGTAGCCCAATGAATAAAATTGTACTTATTATACTTGCCATTATTTTACCGTTCGTTGCCGTTTTTTTGAAAAAGGGTGTTGGTAAAGATTTACTGATTAATATTATCTTATGCTTCCTGTTTTATGTGCCAGGCATCATACATGCGGTATGGCTAGTCACAAAATAGCCTCTTATGCGCCTGGGACTTATGCTGTTTAGCAGTATTGCTCTGCTTGTGCCGGTTAGCATATCGGCACAAGCTCCCTCTGATACACATTTCTACGCACAACTGGCTGCCGCTGGTCTGGCAAGAACGCAACATCAAGTTCGTTACGATGGCAGCTATTATAAAATTGATTATCCCAAGGGCGATGTGCCTGCGCATTTAGGCGTATGCACCGATGTTGTGATACGCAGCTATCGTGCTCTAGGCATTGATTTACAGCAACGATTACACGAGGACATCAAGGCACATTTTAATGCTTATCCGTCAAAACGCATTTGGGGTCTGCGCAAAGCCGATAGTAATATCGATCATCGTCGTGTACCCAACTTGCAAGCTTTCTTTCGTCGACATGGCACAGTGCTTGCCAATAGTCAGCGAGCGCAAGATTATTTGCCGGGAGATATAGTGACGTGGATGTTACCCGGCAATTTACCGCATATTGGTATTGTTGCAGCACAATTTAATAAAACAGCTAAGCGGCCATTGATTATTCACAATATCGGTGATGGCCCTAAGCTTGAAGACCGGCTATTTGATTTTCCAATAACAGGCCATTATCGCTATGGTGCCACTAATGAGTGATACTGGTTTTGCAAAGATACTTATAGACACAGTACTAGAACCATAACGTTTTTTAAGGTAGTGAGTATGCAGGAGAAAATATTGCAAATGCTGGAAATGCAAAACCAGATGAATTTAAAAGTTCACCCGCAGTGGGTGGAGCAGCATTTTGAGTGGTATCGCGCAATCTGGATCGAGTGCGCAGAGTTGATGGACCATCATGGTTGGAAATGGTGGAAACAGCAAAACCCGGATGCTGAGCAAATTAAATTAGAACTGGTGGATATTTGGCACTTTGGTTTAAGCCTGTTGATTGAGCGTCGCCCAATTAATAGCGAGAGTGCACAAGCCATTGCCGAACAGCTAGCTTGTGCCGATACAGCACAGGACTTTTTGCCTGCTGTTGAGCAGTTTGCGGCACAAACATTACAAACCAAGCAGTTCCCAGTCACAGAGTTTGCGAGCTTGTTGGCCTGTTTTGGTATGAGCTTTGAAGACTTATACAAAGCTTATATTGGTAAAAATGTTTTAAACTTTTTTCGGCAGGATCATGGTTACAAAGAAGGCAGCTATATTAAAGTCTGGCAGGGCCGTGAAGACAATGAGCATCTGGTAGACATTGCTGCAGGCCTGGATGTTGACGATCCAGGGTTTAAGGACCAGCTCTATGCCGGCTTGCAGGCTCGTTATCAGGCACTGGCAGGCTGAATAGCATCGCTTGAGGTTGTTTTAGAGGTAGTCTAAAATGCGGCACTCAGGCAATAAAAACCCCAACGTGGCAGCTGGGGTTTTTACTCCTCCTGAGAAGTCTGAGATTAGCAGATTCAAATGCTATTTGAATGCTAGTCGTCCTTGATTCTCGAAACCACATCCATGGGTTTCTGCTGTCCTTGCTAGTGCCTCCGTGGCATCGATAAAATCGTGATCCTGTAAAGATAATAATAGCCGAAGCAGAAAAACGCGCATTATGCGTCCTACTAATAAGTGTGTAGGTTAAATCCTACAAAAACCGCCTAAGTGCGGTATTGGGGATAAATACGGCTTGCAAAATATACAATAGCCTGCGGTGCATACTAGGCGTATTACCCAAGCGGTTACGTCCTTGCGAGTTGCTAAATTTCGCAAAACACTATATATATGCTAAAAAAACAGTATAACCACAGCATATTGAGGCCAATACGAGGGGTGTCACCTCGCTCGCTTCACTGGTTAATATAACGTGCCCTGATAAGGGCAAATATTTATTATTTGAGGAGTAGCATGAGCGCAAAATACGATGCGGCGGATATTGAGGTACTCAGTGGCTTAGACCCGGTCCGAAAACGCCCCGGCATGTATACCGAGACCAGCCGTCCCAATCATCTGGCTCAAGAAGTCATTGATAATAGTGTTGATGAAGCCATGGCTGGCCATGCATCAAAGATTGAAATTAATGTATATAAGGATGGCTCATTGGAGGTAGTCGATGATGGGCGCGGTATGCCTGTTGATCAGCACCCCAAGCTGAAGATCTCTGGGGTAGAAGTTATTCTGACCAAGCTGCATTCCGGTGGCAAGTTCTCCAATAAAAACTATAACTTTTCAGGCGGTTTGCATGGCGTAGGTGTGTCCGTTGTCAACGCCTTATCGAAAAAGCTGGAAGTCAAAATTCGTCGTGGTGGCAGCGAGTATGCCATGAGCTTTGCTGACGGCAATAAAAAATCCAAGCTAAAAGTGGTTGGCAAAGTAGGCCAGCGTAACACAGGTACCTCAATTCGCTTTTGGCCAAACAGTAAATATTTTGATAGTGATAAATTTTCACTGAGTAAGTTAAAACATTTACTCAGAGCCAAAGCTGTATTATGTCCTGGTTTGTTAGTGCAGTTTTATGATGAGAAGAGCCAGGAAAAAATAGAGTGGCAATACGAAGATGGACTGCAAGATTACCTAACAGAGGCTTTAAAAGGCTGGACACTATTACCTGAGGAGCCGTTTCTCGGTTCTATGAGTGGCAATCATGAAGCGGTTGATTGGGCGGTCTGTTGGTTACCCGAAGGGGGAGAGCTAGTTCAAGAGAGCTATGTCAACTTAGTCCCCACCGCACAGGGGGGTACGCATGTTAATGGCTTGCGCACGGGCTTAACCGATGCCATGCGCGAGTTTTGTGAGTTTCGCAATTTATTGCCACGCGGTGTTAAACTCAGCCCCGATGATGTATGGGATAAGGTCAGTTATATCCTGTCATTAAAAATGCAGGACCCACAATTTGCCGGGCAGACCAAAGAACGCTTATCTTCACGTGAGTCAGCTGCATTTATCTCTGGTGTGGTAAAAGATAGCTTTATTTTTTGGTTAAATCAGCATGCTGATATAGGTGATCAATTAGCGCAGCTGGCCATTGCTTCGGCGCAAAGCCGCATGAAAGCCGCAAAAAAAGTTGTTCGCAAAAAAGTGGCCAGTGGACCGGCGTTGCCGGGCAAGTTAGCTGATTGTACTTCGCAAGACCCACAAGTCACCGAGTTGTTTTTAGTCGAAGGTGACTCGGCCGGTGGCTCTGCCAAACAGGCGCGTGATCGTGAACATCAAGCCATTATGCCGCTGCGTGGTAAGATCTTAAATACCTGGGAGGTTGACCCTGAGCAAGTGCTCGCCTCGCAAGAAGTGCATGATATTTCTGTCGCGATTGGTGTGGATCCAGGCTCGAATAATTTAGATGGCCTGCGCTATGGCAAGATTTGTATTTTAGCCGATGCTGACTCGGATGGTTTACATATCGCGACCTTGCTTTGCGCGCTATTCCTAAGACACTTCCAACCTTTGGTGCAAGCCGGTCATATCTTTGTAGCCATGCCGCCTTTGTATCGAATAGATGTGGGTAAAGAAATTTACTATGCGATTGATGATCCAGAGCGTGATGGTGTATTGGATCGCATTGCTGCTGAAGGTAAAAAAAGTAAAGTTACTGTGACCCGCTTTAAAGGTTTAGGTGAAATGAATCCACAGCAATTGCGCGAAACCACCATTAACCCTGATACCCGCCGTCTAGTACAGCTAACCATTGATGCGGGTGATGACAGTCATAAAACCTTAGATATGCTATTGGCCAAAAAGCGCTCTAGTGATCGTAAGTCCTGGTTGGAAGAAAAAGGCAATATGGCAGATGTATAAGGCATTGTTAGCAGACCCCCATTAACTAATTAAATATTGATGATGACATTATGAGTGATAATCTCGAATTAAATTATGAAGGTATTGAGCAACAGCCTTTAAAAACGTTTACTGAAAAAGCGTACCTGGATTATTCCATGTACGTTATTTTAGATCGCGCCCTACCGCATATTGGTGATGGTTTGAAGCCAGTGCAGCGCCGCATTATTTATGCGATGTCGGAGTTGGGCTTGAGTGCGACCTCCAAACATAAAAAATCAGCACGCACGGTAGGTGATGTCTTAGGTAAGTTTCACCCGCATGGTGATTCAGCCTGTTATGAGGCGATGGTGATGATGGCGCAGTCGTTTAGTTATCGCTATCCTTTGGTCGATGGTCAGGGTAACTGGGGTTCGCAAGATGACCCTAAATCTTTCGCTGCCATGCGCTATACCGAAGCACGCTTGACAGCCTATGCCAAGTTGCTCTTGCAAGAGTTAGGGCAGGGCACAGTTGATTGGCAACCTAACTTTGATGGCACTACCAACGAGCCTGAGTTATTACCCGCCCGGGTGCCGAATGTTTTGTTAAATGGCGCTACCGGTATTGCTGTCGGTATGGCGACTGATATTCCGCCGCACAACCTCAATGAAGTCATTAAAGGTGCTATCGCTTTGCTTGATAACAGCAAAATGACGATGAGCGAGTTAACCAAAATTGTAAAAGGCCCGGATTATCCTGGCGGTGCTGATATTGTTACCCCTAAAACCGATATTAATAAAATTTATAAAAGCGGCAATGGTAGTATCAAGCAGCGCGCGGTTTATCATAAAGAAGATGGCGATATCGTTATTACCGCCTTGCCGCATCAAGTCTCTGGTTCTAAAGTGTTGGAGCAAATTGGGCAGCAGATGCAGGCCAAGAAACTCCCCATGGTTGATGACTTGCGGGACGAGTCGGATCATGAAAATCCTATTCGCTTGGTTGTTTCGCCACGCTCCAACCGCATCGATACCGATGAACTAATGGGGCACTTATTTGCGACCACCGACTTAGAAAAGAATCATCGTGTTAATTTAAATATGATTGGCTTAGATGGCCGTCCAGCAGTATATGATTTAAAAAATATATTACTGGAATGGCTAAAGTACCGCGTAAAGGTAGTCACTCGTCGTTTGCAATACCGTTTGGATAAAGTCAATCATCGCTTGCATATTTTGGCAGGTTTATTAAAAGCCTATCTGAATATCGATGAAGTGATTCATATTATCCGTACCGAAGATGAGCCCAAGCCAGTATTGATGCAGCGTTTTAAATTGAGTGATCTTCAAGCTGAAGAAATTCTTAACTTGAAGCTACGGCATTTAGCCAAACTTGAAGAAATGAAAATCAAAGCTGAGCAAAAAGAGCTTAAAAAAGAAAAAGATGAGTTGGAAAAAACCCTAGGCTCAAAAGCCCGTTTGAAAACCTTAATCAAAAAAGAGCTCAAAGAAGATGCTGAAAACTACGGTGACAAACGTCGCTCAGCGATTAAGGAAGCCAAAGTCAG
Organism: Gammaproteobacteria bacterium; assembly: GCA_965230615.1. Lineage (GTDB taxonomy): Bacteria > Pseudomonadota > Gammaproteobacteria > HTCC5015 > HTCC5015. The sequence goes on along the minus strand of OZ246012.1, from coordinate 1,417,678 downwards.
CGCACAAGCGATGGACGAGACAGCGTTAATCTCGATTGAGCCGTTGACAGTGATCTTGTCAGAAAAAGGCTGGGTGCGTTCGGGTAAAGGTCATGAGCTGGACCCGTATAGCTTGAGCTTTAAATCCGGTGATGGCCTGCAGCAGTTTGCCCGTGGTCGTACCAATCAGCCGTCGGTGTTTTTAGACTCGACCGGTCGAGCTTATACTTTACCATCGCATGAGTTTCCCTCAGCGCGTAGTTTTGGTGACCCACTCACCGGTAAGCTTAAACCGCCTAGTGGGGCAACTTTTGTCGGTTTGATGATGGGCCAGCCTGATGATTTGTTTTTTCTCTCCACTGATGGCGGCTATGGTTTTGTCGCACCCCTAGGCGAGTTGCAAACCCGCAATAAAGCCGGTAAGTCAGTGATCTCTGTGCCCAAGGGTGCCAGGGTGTTGCCGCCGATTAAAGTGCGTAGTTATGAGGAAGACTGGATTGTAGCCATTAGTAAAGAGGGCTATTTCCTGGTTACCGAGTTAGCAGAAATCCCGCAAATGAATCGTGGTAAGGGCATTAAGTTTATTAATATTCCGGGGCCTAAATTTAAAGAGCGCGCCGAATTCCTGGCCTTTGTTGACTTAATTCAAGACGGTGAAGAGATGACCATCTTTGCGGGTAAAAAGCACAAGACCATGAAGGGTGAAGAGGTGGATGAGTATGCTGCTGAACGCGCACGACGCGGCTTGAAGCTGCCACGTGGTTACCAAAGTGTTGATCGCTTGGAAGTTCACAAAAGTTAAACCTGAGTTATTTATCCTGTTGTTTGGGTTTTGCTAAGTTTTTTTTGGAGTGCAGTCTTTAAAAAGGTTGTGCTGCCTCCATTATAATGGGTAATAACTTTTTTTATTGCTAAGGCAATTAAACGAGGAGATTATGAGCAGAGTATTATTGTTTTTGGGTACCAATATCGCCATTATGATCGTGCTCAGTATGGCACTGAGTTTCTTTGGCTATAGCGGCATGCTGGATGCGCAGGGCGTTGATTTAAATCTGCAAGCAGTACTATTGATCGCGGCTGTATTTGGTATGGGCGGCTCGTTTATCTCGCTGTTTATTTCCAAATGGATGGCTAAGCGTTCCACCGGCGCGCAGGTCATTACCCAACCCCGCAATAGTACCGAGCAATGGCTAGTGAGCACAGTTGCACGTCAGGCGCAGCAGGCCGGTATTGGTATGCCAGAGGTCGCTATTTACCAGTCGAACGATATGAATGCTTTTGCGACAGGTGCTAATCGTAATAATGCCTTGGTTGCTGTGAGCACTGGCTTAATGCAGCAAATGAGCCAGGATGAAGTCGAGGCCGTACTGGCGCATGAGGTCAGTCATGTTGCTAACGGTGATATGGTGACCTTGGCCTTAATCCAAGGTGTGGTTAATACCTTTGTGATGTTCCTCTCACGCATTATTGGCCACCTGGTCGATCGAGTGGTCTTTAAGGTAGAACGTGGTCATGGCCCGGCGTTTTATATCACGGTGATTATCACGGAAATTATCCTGGCCTTTTTAGCCAGCATTATCGTGATGTGGTTTTCACGGCAACGTGAGTACCGTGCTGATGCCGGTGGGGCCGCATTAGCCGGTAAACATAAAATGATTGCCGCATTACAACGTTTACAAGGGCGACAACCTGCGGCCTTGCCAGACCAATTGGCTGCGTTTGGTATCTCCGGTGGTGGCGGTATTCAAAAATTATTTATGAGTCACCCGCCATTGGATGAGCGTATCGAGGCTTTGCGAAAAAGCACATAAGCTAAATATGGATTCCTTACATAATTGACAATGAGTCTGGCTGCTTGAGTAACCTTTTGCACTAACTAACTATGGCTGTTCGAGCTTTAAAGTCGAGCAGTCATGTTGCAATTCTATTACAACGCATCTTCTCGCGATTTAATTCGACTATTTTTGTTATCTCTGAAATGGTTTTCAGGTTTTCCTTGATTAGACAATTACTTGGTAAGCTTTAAAACTTTGTCATTTATCTCTTGATGTACTTTACAAATTTTTAAAAAAGCGCAATGTCTGTGAGAAAGTGTCAACACGTTTTTTTTGACCGTTAAGTGACCTAATTTACACTCTACCCTCTTTGTATGTCGTTTTTTAATGTGTGTGTTTAAAAAGGGGAATTTAATGGGCAAGTGGTTTTTCAATAAAATAACGAGTGTGGGTATTGAGTATTGGTTTGTTACTCGTTTCGTAAAAGTGTTGCCAGTATATATATTAGCATTAAGCGCTTTTTTTTCAGGAAGTGCTTCAGCACTTAATATGGCCACCGATGGGATTGATAATATGAATCTTAGTAGTGGCGGGGCATTTTTGCATTCTACAAATGACCGTTTACAGGTTTATTTGATCAGGCCCGAATACAATATTGTTAACAATGACCCCACATCAACCTATAGGCGTTTTGATGTAGTGACTATATGTCTTAGGAAAGCAACGTTATTTCATCCGTCTAAACGTACCGTGGTTTGCCGAATAGGGCAGTATCAGGAGAAGATTCAACAAGCTTTGGGTGATCAGGATGTTGTTGCTATTGATACGTATTTATCTGCACCCGGGCGTGAGGATTATCAAGTATTTGTGCAATTGACAGATACTGCTAGGTCTCATCATACAACTTTTTATGGTGTAATGAAGGAAGGCTCAGATCCTTCGCCGAATATTGCACCGTATACTGTTGCAGGCACGGGCTGGTTTGCTAATGGTGCCGATGTGGCTTTGGCGAATATTGGCGGTGATGCACAACGTTTGGATATGGTGATGATGAGCTATGATGATCCTGAAGGTAGCAATAGTTTTCGATATAGAGTGGGTTGGGATGTGAATGCGCATGGTAGAGCACAATCCTGGTCTGGCATACATCAAGTCGCCGGTCTGGGTTGGAAAGGTGAAGGTGCGGGTGCCACTCTTGGTAACTTAGACAATAATCCAAGGCCAGATATGATGTTGATGGCAATTGACCCGGGCGGTGCTCATAAAACTTTTCGCTACCGTATTGCTTGGAATCTCGATGCTGCGGGTAAGCCAAGTGCTGTCGGGCCTGCAACAGTATTAGATACTCGGAAATTGCCACCTGTTTCATTTAATAGTGCGAGTGCTGCTTTTGGTCAGATGGATAGTGACCCCCGGCCTGATGTGATATTGGTGGGTTTGACAAATGAGGCTGAGAGTCAAGCAAGTCGTTTTAAGTATTTGATTGGTTATAATTTTAATAGTAACGGTTATGCAAGTTCATGGAGTGATATTAAGCAATACGATAACATTGATGCCGTGCCTGTTGAGCATGACCTTGGTGATTTTTTTAAATATTACAATGAAGCAGAAGGTATGGGCGTTGATATTGCCGATTTAAATGGTAATGGTATACCTGATCTGGTTTTAACGTCTCATCTTGCATATGAAAACTTTCTCTCTATTTATAATGGGTTCAATTATTTTATAGGGTGGGACTTGGTCGATGGAGAGCCTTCCAGGTGGAGCCTGGAACACGATATAGTACGTGGTGTTGGTGAATATGCACTGGGTGCAGGCATTGCGATTGGTGATATTGATCATGATGGTGAAGGGGAGTTTGTGCTGATGGGAATGGAAAATATCTTAAATGGCTCGAATGATCTGCGCTATCGTGTGCATCACTATGTACGTTGCCGATTCTGCTAATAATGCCTTAGCTTAAAAAACCGCCCAGCTTTTTGGTTGGGCGGTTTTTTTGTTTGTGATCAATAATGATAACTATTACCGGCTGTTCATTCCTTACTTGATGTATCAATAAGCCTGATTTTTTAAGTGATCTCTTTTCAAGTCACTTTTCACACTAATTTGCCATAGTTGTTCGAGTTTTAAGGCCGAGCAGCTATGGTGCAAATGTATTGCCATTCATTCTCCCACGACTCATTCGACTATTTTTGTTATCTCTGAAATGGTTTTCAGGCTTGATCTTATAATATAGTCATTTGATAGGCTTTAAAGCATTGCTATGTATCTCTTGATATACTTTATAAATTCATAAAAAAACTCAATGTCTGTGAGAAAGTGTCAATACATTACCGCCTTACATTAGTGCCCCTTGTTCTACAATTATCCCTTGATGCGTTTTATTGATTGTTAGTAGTCAATATAACGTTATTTTGACAATAACAAGGGTAGGTCTAATGTCTATGAAGAATATATTTGAACAGCATGCACTGCGAAAGTGCCTGTTGTTACTATTGTGGCTGTTTGTTGCGTCTTTGAGCAAAATGGCTTATGCGCAAGGCTATTATAGTATTACCAGCGAAGGCTGGCATTCCGATGGTGCAGATATCGAACTGGCACATATAGGTGGCAGCAGCATGCGCCCTGAGTTGGTGATGTTAAGCTATGATGATCCGTCAACGGCTAATTCACTGCGTTATCGTATTGCTTGGGATGTGGATGCCAATGGTGCACCTTCGTCTTGGTCCAATACTAAACAAATCGACGGCTTTGGTTGGGAAGGTCAAGGTGCGGGTGTTGCGATAACCAATTTAGATCGTCACCTAAGACCTGATATGTTGCTAATGGCGGTAGATTCTGGCGGTAATCATAATAACCATGAACGGCAGATTCGTTATCGCATGGCTTGGAATCTAAATAGCGCTGGTGAGCCTGCATCTGTTGGGCCTGTTTTTACCACGTCTACCGGGTTTGAGGAGGATGATGCACGCAATATTATTGGGGCGGCCGCTACATTTGCAAGGCTTGATGCGGATCCGCGTGTCGATTTAGTGATGGCATTGCTGGTCGATCATAAGGAGATAAGAATGACTGGTAATTATCCCCATCATCCTGTACCTAAATTTGATATTAATTTGGTTATTGGTCTTAATATGAAATCGGATGGGCGTCCTGAACGCTGGAAAAAGATACCGGTCTATTTATATCATCGAGCGTTTTTACCAATAGCTCCGTTTGATGGTATTGGTATAGCCGCGACTGATTTGAATAACGATGGCAATCAAGAGTTGATTTATATGCTCAATAGTGAGAAAGACCCGAATGCTGGCATTTTTGGCTATAATGGTTTTCATTATTATATTGATTATGGCTTATCACAGAATATTAAACGAGGTTATTTTATGACTGCCTATAATGTTCAGCCGAATGGTTTAGACGTACCGGGCACAGGCTTTCAGGCGCTAGGTGCAGGCTTGGCAGCAGCTGACCTCGACTTTGATGGGGCTGAAGAGTTGATTTTTATGGCGCTGGAGAAGAAACAATATGATAATGAATTCCGCTATCGCTTGCACCATCCAGAGTAGTCAAGCCAGCTAATCAATAGCTGTCTTTAATGTTTGTAAAATATCAATGCCGCTCAGTTGTTTACTGGGCGGCATTTTTTGATGGTCAATAGCACATTTATTTAACTTTGTTGATAGTTCATAGACAACCACAAAAACACTGCTTGATAAAAGTTTAAATTTATCTCTCGTCAATATATACCACTTTAGTTAGATGTTGAACCGCATATACTGCTGTTATCCTGATGTATTCGTTGTGGGATAGGGGGGCTGTATTGGATTTTTAAAGCTCTGATAACAAGGTTTGAAAATTTCATTTAGAAGGAAGGTGTGATGAGTATACGGTGTTTAAGTATAAGAATAGTAAATATAACGATATTGGCGCTTGGGGCTTTGTTTGCTGGGAGTGCAGCAGCGGTAAATATGTCTGGTTCTGGGAATATGACCTTGAGTGCTGGAGGTGCTTTTTTGCATTCTAACCATGACAGGTTGCAAGTTTACTTAATAGGTCCAACCTATAATGATCTCAATGGGCCGGGCAGTGCTGATGATGAACCCTATAAGCCTTTTCAGTTACTCAGCGTTTGTTATAGACGGGATATTTTGCCGAATGTTGGTAACCCCGCCTCTATTTGTCGACGTAATGGTACTAGGAAAGAATGGGATATTCGAGACCAGCGAATTGTTTCGGTTGAAACACCACGCTTAGAAGCTGGAAGACGTTACCAGGTATATGTTGAGCTGACAGATGTTGAGGGTCTGCATTTAACATCTTATTATGGCAAGATTAGAATCGGTGATCATACTTCACCTAATATTGCTTCCAGTAGAACAGTGACTAGTGTTGGATTGTACTCAGATGGTGCAGATGTTGCCTTAGCGCATATTGGGGGCGATCCACAACGTATGGATGTAGTCATGATGAGCTATGATGATCCAGCGCGTGGCAATAACTTTCGTTACAGAGTTGGTTGGGATATCGATAGCTATGGTAAGGCCAGATCCTGGTCGGGCACACATCAAGTCGATGGTATGGGCTGGGCAGGCGAAGGTGCTGGTGTGACTATCAGTAATTTAGATAATGATCCAAGACCAGACATGATGCTAATGAAGCTTGACCCTGGTGGTGATAAGAAAAATTTTCGTTATCGCATTGCCTGGAATCTCGATGCTGCGGGTAAGCCAACTAGAGTAGGGCCAACCACCTTGTTCGGTGATCAGACATTGCCAAGCAATGCTTTTTACAGTGGGGCGAGTGCTGCTTTTGGTCAAATGGATAGTGATCCACGGCCTGATGTGATTCTGGTGGGGCTGTCAGACACCTCAAAACGATTTATTTATCGTATCGGCTATAACTTTAACAGTAATGGCTATGCAAGTTCATGGAGTGATATTACTATAGGGCACGATATCGGTTATGTTCCACCCTCAGAGGGTATGGGGGTTGATTTTACCGACTTGAATGGTAATAGCATACCTGACTTGGTCCTAATGGCTTATGAGAAAAACCAAGGTCCACTCTCGATATATAATGGTTTCAGATATTATGTGGGATGGGACTTTTTTGAAGGTGAAGCCTCTTATTGGACTACAGATAATCTCATACCTGGTGTTGGTGAGTATGCTGCTGATGCTGGCTTGGCGATTGCGGATATTGATAATGATGGCAAGCAGGAGTTTATGCTTATGGGGCTGGAAAATATTAGAAATAGTAATAACCAGTTTCGCTATAAGGTTCAAGAAGTAGAAAGTTGCCGGTTTTGTCAATAGTCTAAAAGCCCATGAATAATGGTTAGATTAAAACGCCACTCAATTGTTGTTTGAGTGGCGTTTTTTTTGATGGGGCAGTTTATCTAGATACCAATCGAAAAGTCATTTGAGAAGTCGTAATCAGTCTCTTCACTCGGCCCTTGGAAGAAGTTGCCCTGGATAAAGTCATTACCAATGCTCCATAACACCGACAAGGTCGCTGCATCTTCAACATGCTGCACAATGGTGTGCTTTTTCAACTCGCGAGCTTTTTCGGAGATTTCTCTTAAAGTTTCCTGGTTTTGCTGATTGGTAAATAAGTCTTTACTAAAGTCTTTGTGAAATTTGAGATAATCGGCCGGTACCAGTTCGACCAGTTTGAAAGGGTCTTTGCCTTTACCGAAGTCATCAATCGCAAAACCACATTGAATGGTTTTGAGCAATGTGGCAAACGCTTGCGCTTGTTTTAAGTGCGAGACCACGGCTTCTTCTTTGACTTCGAAAATCAGTCGGCCCTTCGGTACTTTGCGGGCTTTGAGCTTATCACTAATCCAGCGAAATAATTCCATATCGCCGAGTGAGCCACCGGTGAGTTTAATTACAAAAATCGTTTCTGGGTGCACAGCGATTCGGCTCATCAGCTGTTCGAGCGCTTTGTTAATCACCCAGCGATCGAGTATTTTTGACATGCCTGTGCGTTCGGCGGCCGGTAAAAATTCACCGGCAGGCACACGCTCGCCTTGCTCATCCTGCATTTGCATAAATACTTCATAGCGCTCAACTTCAGTGCCATCGAGCTGTACAATGGGTTGATACAGCAGGAAGATATTGCCGCTATCGAGCGCAGTTTTAATGCGTTTAATCCAGTTGGCATCCAGCTGCTTCTGGGTCATCTCACCTTCTTTCGGCACATAGATGCTCAGGCGCTGGCTATCATCATCACGCTCTTTCGCTTCGCTAAACGCTTTTTGTGCTCTGGACATGACTTCATTCACGTCCAGTGATTCATCATCAATAATGCTCACACCAATATGACATTTAGGGTGTACTGATTTGCCGCCAATATCACACATGTGGTTATCAATGGCGCTAATAATGGTTTGTGCCGCTTTATTGATATCTTTGTCTGTTGAGGCATGCGATAAGATCAGGTATTTACTGCCTTCATAACGACCGGCAATATCTTGGCTATCGAGTTTGCTTTTAATGACGCCTGCAATTTCTGCGATAACCTGGTCACTGCCCACCAAGCCGACCAGCTCTTGAATTTCTTTGAAGTTTTCCAGACCTACCTGGAATAAGGAGAAATGTTTATTGCTACTGACACTGGCGATGGCTTTATCAAATTCTTCAAGAAATGACTGTCGGTTAAGCAAGCTGGTGAGCGGGTCTAGCTTGCTTAATTGATTGATTTGCTCTTCAAGTGCACTGGTGTCAACCTCGTCAGGTTGACGAATCACGATCTGGGTGCAGGGCTCGCCTTCAATGCTGGCTTCACTAAATTCCACGTTGCCAGTGAACATTTCATCACGGTGATCTTTGAATTCGGTTTCTAATTGGGGCTTTTTACCTTCATGAGTATCGAGCTTGCGCAAAAAGTTTTTAAATTCTTCCTGCCGGTGCGCGACAATCAGGTCCATAATCGGCAGACCTTCTATATCATCAAAGCCCTCGAAGCCAAACATTTCCAGGTAGGCTTCATTTGCGTAAATATGCATACCCTGATGAACATAGGCAATCGCATCGCGTGAATGATCCATCAATGTTTGGCAGCGTACCTCACTCTCATGGTACATTTTCTCCAGCTTTTGCTGTCGGCTTAGCGCAGCAATATAGCCGAGCTCGCGGCTGACCACGGCTTTTAAATGCTTATGATCTTTCTTCAGAACTCTATCACGTGCGCCTGACTCAATCGCCAGGGCTGGGTTAATTTGATCCAGGCGTTCACACATTAATATCAATGCGGCGGGTGTTGTGGCTGCTTTTAAGCGCTTTAGAACCTCGCTGAGTTTAATCTCCGGGTGGCCCTGATCGAGTAACACAATATTGGGTGAGTGGCTTTCAATAACAGTCTCTAATTCATCAGCATCGGCAAAGATATGCGCGCGGACTGACATACCGGCTGCTTTGAGTGCAGCAACAAACGCTTCGGCTTCATTTGCTGATCCCTCAATGATGAGCAGTCGTGGTGTTATATCGGCGGCCAAACTATTCTCCCAATTTTTACGCTTTATTGTTCAGGTGTTGGGTATTTTATGGGCATTAGCCATAAGGTCTCAATTAAACTCAATATTTTGTCAGCTTTTTCCGATTCCCGCCACTGACTATACCTGAATTTGCTGGTTTACTTTACACTGTTTTGTCACAAATTGTCACTGCAGCGCAATAACCGGGGTTTTTGCAACGTGACCTTCAATTTCCCGAACAAGTTTGGGTAGCATATAACCGGGTAGCTGTGCTTGCATTGTTGCCATTATCTGTAAAGCTCGAGGTTCAGCTACATCAAAGTGCTGCGCACCATTGACTTTATCAAGCATATGCAGGTAATAAGGCAATACGCCAATCGCCGTCAGTGCTTTACTCAGCCGTATTTGTTCAGCGGCAGAGTCATTAATTCCTTGAAGTAACACCGCCTGATTGAGTACTAGCTGATTCGCGCTTTTTAATTTATCAATGGCGTTTTTAACATGCTTATCAATTTCATTGGCGTGATTACAGTGAATAACATGGATACACTGCAAACCACTTTTATTCAAGGTATCGACAAGCCCCTGATCAATTCTCTCGGGTAGGACAACCGCCAGCCGGGAGTGAATACGTAAGCGCTGTAGATGCGGTATTTCCATCAGTGCGCTGAGCAACTCAGCCAAAGTGGCATTGGTCAAGCTTAAGGGGTCACCGCCACTTAAAATCAATTCCTCAATCGAGCTGTCTGCTTTGAGATAGTCAATGGCCTGTTGCCATTGATTGGGTTTGGCACTGCTGTGTTGATAAGGAAATTCACGTCGAAAGCAATAACGACAGTGGATAGCACAAGCGCCCGTCATGACCAGTAGGGCACGGCCCTGGTATTTGTGCAGCAATCCCGGGGTTACCATCGCCTGCATATCGCCGACCGGGTCTGCCTGGTAACCTGCCGCCGGTACCAGCTCGGCGCCCAAGGGCAGCACTTGTCGCAGCAAGGGGTCGTTGATATTGCCAGTTTGCATGCGTTGCACATAGCTCTCCGGAACCCGCAATGGGAAGCGTTGTGCGGCCTGCTCAGCAGCCTGCAGGATGGCAGGGTCTTTATCCAAGCCCAGCCGGGCCAGTAAAACGGCCGGTGAGCGGATAACATTGGCCAAAGCGTGCTTCCAATCCGCTTTTGGGGGCACTTGGGCCATTACAGCAGCTGCAGAGTCGGGTATCATTACCGCCCTCGAAATATGGTCAAATTTAGGTTTAATCTATCAGTGGGGTCAAGATGGCAACATATTCAACGAACGAATTCAAGTCAGGTCTGAAAATTATGCAAGATGGCTCGCCTTGCAATATTGTGGAAAATGACTTTGTTCAGCCAGGCAAGGGCCAGGCGTTTTCCCGGGTGAAAATTCGCAACTTAATCACCGGCCGCGTGGTTGAGCGGACCTTTAAGTCTGGCGAAACCGTTGAAGCCGCCGACGTGATGGAGCATGAAATGCAATATCTCTATACCGATGCGGAGTTTTGGTACTTTATGCACCCAGAGACGTTTGAGCAGCTGGCTGCGGATGAAAATGCCGTTGGCGACGCCAAGCAGTGGCTCAAAGAGCAAGATATCTGTGAAGTGACGCTGTGGAATGGCAATCCAATCAGCGTGGCAGTGCCTAACTTTGTGGTCTTAAAAATTACCCAGTCTGACCCGGGTATTAAAGGTAATACTGCCCAGGGCGCGACCAAGCCTGCCACCCTGGAAACCGGAGCCGTGGTCAATGTGCCTTTATTTATTGACCAGGGTGAGGAAATTAAAGTCGACACACGTACTGGCGAATACGCCTCTCGCGCCTAAGACGAAGCAAACCTGTCTGTGACTGTTGCCTGGCAACCCAGCGCGAGCCGCGCCATGTTAAAGCGCCGGGCGGCCTTACTGGCCAGTGTACGGCAGTTTTTTGCACGGCGTAATGTGTTAGAAGTGAGCACCCCGTTGCTGTCAACAGCGGGGACCACCGATGTACATATTGCCAGTCTGACGGTCAGCTCATTACTCGATAGGCAGCAAACGCTGTATCTGCATACCTCCCCTGAGCTGGCAATGAAGCGCCTGTTGGCGGCCGACAGTGGCAGTATCTTCCAGCTATGCCCGGTATTTCGCGACGGCGATCAAGGGCGGCAGCATCACCGCGAATTCACCATGCTTGAATGGTACCAAGTGGGCTTTAGCTATCATGCGTTAATGGATGAAGTGGAAGCGCTGGTGATGGCGCTGGCGGCAGTGATTCAGCCAATAGAGCCGATAGACTCAATAGGCCTGCAGCAGCCTGCCCAACGTTTAAGTTACCAGCAAGCATTTAGACAATACCTCGACATCGATATCCGCACAGCCACGGTTGCGACCTTGGCAAGCTGTTGTCAGGCGCATAACTTATCAGTACCTGCTGACATGGGGCAGGCGCTTGATCCCTGGCTGGACTTAATGATCAGTGTACTGCTGGCCCCGCAACTGCCTCGGCAGCAATTAACCTTTATATATGATTACCCAGCCTCGCAAGCGGCCTTGGCGAAAATACGGTCGGATGACTACCCGGTGGCCGAGCGCTTCGAGTTGTATTGGGGTGCGATGGAGCTGGCCAATGGCTACCAGGAACTGACAGACCCACAAGAGCAGGCGCGGCGCTTTAGGCAGGACCTGCAGCAACGGCAAACAGCAGGGTTACCTGAGATACCCGTTGATGCCAAGTTTATGGCCGCCATGCAAGCAGGCTTACCGGAATGTGCCGGGGTTGCGCTGGGTATCGACCGGCTATTGATGCAGCTCGCCGGTGCTACACATATCCATGATGTTTTAAGCTTTGCGGATATCTAAATCTTACCGAATAAAATTGACGACTTGTCAGTGCTAAGGTAGACGCGCCCGGGCTTGCCAGCTGTATTTTGTGATTGGTTTGGCATATCTGGAGATAATGGGTATTAGCCGATTCTGGCGCAGCATGATTGCATGGTTTACCATTAATGATTAACTTTTATGTGCTATTGGCCCTGGATGAACCTATGCATATCATCTTTCTCTGTCTGTGTGTGGCGATTGGCGTACTGAGCTTTGCCGTTGTGCTCAACAGTGCCGAGCAGCCCAGTCGTTTATATCCAGGCAGTAATGTGCGCTTTCTGGCCTCTATACCGGCCTATGTTGCGCTGATCATCGGGCTGTTTTTCTTGTTTCCAGATTTGCAGGGATTATTGGCTTTTGATATTTATAGCATTTTGTGGCTATTGCTATTGGTGCTTTTTGTCGTCGCTCATACCGTGTACTGTGCCTGGGTTGAGTATAAGTATCAGGCCGGGCTGGGTAAGTCCTTATTAAAAGCGATAGTTGTTGATAAAGCAGGTAAGCCATTGACGATGGCACAAGCGCTCAAACGCAATACCTTCAAGCTATTATTATTGCCATTGGCCCCCATTAGTTTGTATATCATGATCAAAGATTTTCGTAAGCAAACCCTGCACGATAAACTCAGCGATACCTTTGTGATGTGGCCGGCTGACATCATTGATGCGAATCAGCCGCAATCCAGCTACGAAGTTAATATATCCTGACCTTGTTAGCACAAATATGAGCCGACAATACAACGCTAGCCTAAGGCGTATTCGTCATTTATGTCTGCTGGCCGTGCTCTGTAGCTTGCCGCTGGCCTGTGCTGTACCAGAGTACAGTGCCAGCGCCCGCGAGACGAATAATGAGTGCGTGGTATTACTGCATGGCTTGGCGCGCGGCAATGGTTCTATGCGGCAATTGCAAAAAGCGTTGTTAGCACAGCATTATACCGTGTTGAATATTGACTACCCGTCTACCCGCTATTCCGTCGAAGACTTAGTTGAACAGTATGTCAGAGAACGTATTCAGGCACATTGCGATGACTCTTACCATAAAATTCACTTTATCACCCACTCAATGGGCGGAATTTTAACGCGATATTTACTTAAGTCGTATACAATGCCTAATCTTGGTCGAGTGGTGATGCTCAGCCCACCCAATCAAGGCAGTGAGATTGTTGATAAGCTCGGCAGCTTGTGGCTTTTTAAATGGTTAAATGGGCCAGCTGGGCAACAATTGGGGACTGATAAAGAAAGCCTGCCACAACGTTTAGGGCCGGTGGACTTCGAGCTAGGTGTTATTACGGGTGACCGTTCTATGAACCCGCTATTATCAATGCTGATACCCGGTGACGACGATGGTAAAGTAGCCGTTCAACGTGCCGGTGTTGCAGGCATGGATGCATTTTTGGTAGTACCCTACAACCATACATTTATCATGCGCAAACAGGATGTTATTGCTCAGTCAATCGCATTTTTGCAAGAAGGTAAATTTACAAATGCATTACAGAATTAATCGCACGACATCATACTTTTGGCTGTTGTTATTGCGCAGCAAGCAGCTTACATTATCGCTCATGTTGGGTGGGCGCATATTACAACATGGAAGCTGTGATTAGCTTACGTCTCCCTATTGACTGACGTTGACTAACAAGCTTTCCTGGGTACAGCTGTGACAGACTATCACTACGAGTTTACATCGTTACGGATTGATGAGTCCGTGTTCTTCCGTCGTCCGGATTCTATTCAGCGGCTGCGCTTGTTGCTGAAATACGCCATTATGGCGCCATCATTTCGTAATACCCAGCCATGGAAATTTCGCGTTACACAAGATGAAATATGGGTTTATGCCGATACCCAGCGTTGGCTTAAAGTAGCTGATGCAGACAAGCGGGAGATGTATATCAGTATTGGCGCTTGTATGGAGAATCTTGTTGTGGCTGCTGAGTATTATAACTATCAGTATAAAATCAATTATTTTCCTGATCCGTTTCAGCCTGAGTTAGTGGCGATTATCAAGTTGCATCTCAATGGTGACCAAAAGCGTTTGCGCGACTCAACAATGCTCGAAGCAATGATCAATCGTTCTACCTATGAAAAAGCATTTTCTAATAAGCCTATTACTGCAGAGCATTGGATGTTATTAGAAAGCTGTTATACCGATGAAATGTTAGGTGTTACATCGGTTGAGCGTTCTGCCTTAAAACAAAAGGTTACAGAGCTAACCAGTATTGCCAACCAGGTGTTGTTTACTGATAAATCTTTTCGTCGGGAGCTATCGCATTGTATCGCCAGCGGTCATGTAGGGCATAAACCTGTATTGCGTCAACTGGCCAGCATCAAAATGCGATATCATAATCCTGCAGCTGCCCAAATGAAAAAGCATACTGTACTATGGGACAAATCAGCTGCCTGCATCATCTTATGTTCACGCTCGAATGCTAAATTAGATCACGTAATGGCTGGCCAGGTTTATGAAAGAATTGCGCTGATTGCTCACTCGGCAGGCATTGGTTTGCATCCAATGAATCAGGTATTGCAGATTCCTGAATTAAAAGGTGAGATCAAGCAAATGATACGGGGCAGTCATACCTTACCACAGCAGATATTCAGGTTGGGCTATATGCGCAAATCCGCGCCCACAAAAAACCGCCGTCCGCTGGAGGATGTGTTGATTTAATGCCATAGGAGCTGGCCTGCATGTTGCACAAGATACAAATATTCCTAAAGAAAAATATTGTTTTAATTATTCTATTAGTGCTTATGGTGCTGATGTTCCAAACAATGAATCGTGAGGCGAACTGGAATATCGATGGTATTGAGTGGCACTCCTATGAAGAAGGCGCAAGACAGGCACTCGCCAGCGGTAAGCCAGCCTTAATGGTTTTTCATGCCGACTGGTGCGGCTATTGCAAACAATATAGTCGCTTGTTTTTTGATGAAAAAGTGGCTGCCTTGTCAAAAGATTTTGTTATGATCATTGTTGATATAGATCAGGCCGCTGAAATTAATCAACGTTATGCGCCTGATGGTGGTTATATCCCACGCACCGTTTTTATGTCCGATCAATTTGAGCCTGCCTATCATATCAATAGTGGTGCTCCGCAGAGTCGCTTTAATTTAAACAACCGCTCGCCTGAACAGCTGCAATACCTTATGCAACAAGCGCTGGATGAGTTTGGCGCTTAAGCTTGTATCACTGGTTAACCCACCAACTTTAAACTTCATGTTTTAACAATTAGCCTGTGTGCGACAGCGCATGGGCGAATGCTTTGTTTTATGAAGATAAAGTAGCATAGCAATCATTGATAATAAATAAGCTCAGCAGCAGTGCTATAAGTACTGATAAAGTGACTTAACGAATGACGGCAGTCTGTCGATTCAGTTATCATTGAGGGCGTGACGACAGTGGATGGCAAACGTATTGTCACGTTGTAAGGTTGATTACGAATGAGATGTTTGCGTATATGAAAATTGAATAACCATTCAATTGTTTTTAACTGTAATGTCACCAATTGGTAATAAATACAGCTTTTGCTGTTGCTTATTAAAGAATGAATAATCAATTATTTTGCGTGTTATGCTTAGTTTTAACATGGTCTTTCAGTTTATAAACAATCTAATTTATTGAAGTGATTTTTATCAAAGATAAATGCATGTACTTGGGTTGATGTCTTGAGTAGGTTAGGTGTTATATTGTCGCGCATAAAAAAATATAAATATTGATTTAAATAATAATCAAGACTCTAAGTCCGGGTCCCCCCAGAAAATAATTAGTAAAATAATAGAGAAATAATAGAGGTGTAATAAATGACACAAGATAACGTATCTTGGTTTGAACATTTGCGGTGCCCATGCTGCCAAGACCGACTGTCACTAAATGGGGCTAGTTTGGAATGTGAAGCCTGTGATATTGCTTTTCAAGTTGATGATGGCATGCCTTTGTTTGCATCTTTTTTTGTGGAAGTGGAAAATGAAAGTACCGCATCAGAAGACTTTGCCGAAAATTATAATCAAAATTTAATGGAAGAAATGGCGGCTTATATGAGCCCTGAGGAAATCCAACAAGCGATTGGCGCAGGTTTGGCGAAGCTGGAGCTTAAGCCAGATGCAAAACTGCTTGATATTGCTTGTGGCCCCGGGCAGCTGACTGAAATGATTGCGCAGTTTCTATCTCCGCAAGGACAGATTTTTTCTACAGACCTCTCTTCTGAAATGTTGAAGCGTTTAGTTGAAAGGCGAGATAACTTTACGCCGGCAGTTTATGCTTTTCAGTCTGATATGGGCGATAAGCTACCGTTTGAAGATAACTTTTTTGATGCCGTTTTTCACTCTGGCGCGCTTAATGGCTTTTGTTATAAAAAAGAAATTATGCAAGAGTGGGCACGTGTCGTGAAGCCTGGTGGTAAGATTGTCATTAGTGATGAAGGTAGCCAGCCTTGGTTAATGGGCACTGAATACGAGCGTAATATATTCCGTACAGTACGTTCGGGTGACCCTTCAGTAATACCCGTAGAAACGCTGGCTGAAGCACCCTATCATTTTAATCGCCCGGATATTAAGAGTGTTTTTAAAGCACAGCCACCGATTGCGCTGTTGCCAATTGAGGCAACAGATGTCAATGTCTCTTATCTTAGAAATGGCTGGGTGCTGGATTTTCGTGTGGGTCAAATCCCAGAGCTGTTTCCTCAAGCACGTTATGGCAATACCACCATTGGTCAGGCATTCTCACAAGCCGGTGATTTAGAAGTGGCTGTTTTAAACCCTCAAGAGCGACCATTGAAGGGTATGCAGGTTCGCTTGCGTGGTTATAAATGGGGCCATTTTCTCGGTGGGCATATATCTGAAACATTAGTCACCAACACAGAAGGTAAAGTACGCTTTGAACAGCTGTTAGGTGATCTGGAATACGTTGTTGAAGTGATACGCAATAACAACGTGATCGCCCAAGGCGAGCCTTTCCGTCACCCAAGTGATGAACCGCAAATTATGGTTATCTCAGGGTTTATTAATAAACCACAGTAATGATATATCACTGCCCATCTGCATGATAAGTTTTGGCAGATGGGCAGTTTCCTACCTTGTTTCGTCGTTAATAAGCAGTACTTTGCGCATTTGCTGCGACAATATGTCACAGTGGCAGTATAAAGCTGTCAGGGTACAATTCGCGTGTGATATAGGTCGCCCAGTCACGTCAAAAAAGCCACTCATACACGTCAGGCATAGAAAAAACTGATGGCTATCGCGGCCTGTTACATCTGATAATTATTCTATTAGGGGGTTGGCATGTCAGCGCGCACAAGCATTTTAAAACTCAGTAACACCTGGCATAAACGCCTGGCTTGGCTGGCTTTTGCGGCGATTGTTATTTGGGGTGTTTCAGGGGTCATGCATCCTTTTATGTCATGGACAGGGCCTAAAGCACAAAAATTTTATGCGCCTAAATTAAATTTGCAAGCGCAGGATATTGCCGCTTTGCCAGGTATTTTTGCGCAAAACCCGCTGCCGCCAGCACAAGTGCTTAAGCTCATGCCTTCGGCACAAGGGCCGGTGTTGCAATGGACTCGCGATCAGCAGAGTGCGCGTGAGTATTACGATCTAACAAGTGGTGCTATATTGCCAGACTATGACCAGCAGCAAGCCGTATGGCTAGCGGGTTATTATACCGGCTTGGATAAAGCACTTATTTCAAGTGTGAGCCTGCAAACAACCTTTAATGCAGAGTACCCTTGGGTTAATCGTTTATTGCCTGTTTATCGGATTGCGTATAACAGTGATGATCAGCGAGTCGTTTTTATTCATACTGAAACGGCGGCACTGGCGTCTATTACCAATACTTATCGCACAAATATGCAAACTATTTTTCGTGCCTTGCATACCTGGAACTGGTTAGATGCGACTGGCTATGCGCGAGTGATTTTGCTGGCGTTGTTTATGCTCTGTTTGTTTTGTATGGCCATTGCCGGTATTGGCTTATTGCTCAGTTTGAAATGGCGCAGCATTCCAGATGCCAAGCGACGTTGGCACCGTATTGCGGCTTATGCTTTGTGGTTGCCTTTATTAGGCTGGTCGGCCAGTGGGTTTTATCATCTGCTGCAAGCAGAGTATGTTGATGATGTTGGCGGGATGCGCTTAGATGCCCCGCTTAATTTGCAGGCTGGACAGCTGGGTGAGGATGGCAGTTGGATAGCAGAGTATGCCAATAGCCACTTAAATGCCGTCAGCCTGGTACAAAATGAACAAGGCGAGTTATTGTATCGCTTAGGCATTGCGCCAGCTAAGTCTGACGAAGCTATCTCGCGTGAGCAACGTTTTGCTGGTGCGCCCAAAGAGGCGGGTGCCATTTATGTCTATGCGGCAAGTGGCTTGCGAGCCGGCTTAAGCGATCGTGAACGGTCGATTGCGCTAGCCAATAAATATACCGGCTATGATGCATCACAGATTGCCGATATCGCCTTGATTACACGTTTTGGCCCGGGCTATGACTTCCGCAATAAGCGCCTGCCTGTCTGGCGAGTGGCTTATAAAGATGATGTGGCTAAGCATGTATTTGTCGATCCTGTCACCGGTATTTTAGTTGATCAAAACCGTCGTATTGATCGGGCAGAGTCGCTCTCTTTTTCACTGCTACATAAGTGGAATCACTTAAATGCAGTGATGAGTCGACAAAGCAGGGATGTGCTGATTGTTATCACCTTGTTGATCTCATTAGCGTTTTCTACACTGGGCGCTTTAATGCTGTTGAATAAAAAGCGCCGTATACGACAGACCATATTCGCGGATGATGCAGACCTGGTGACAAGCGAAAGCTAATATGTGAAAGTCGTTCGCAGTACTTTGAGTGTGTAATCGCGTGTAATAGACAGGCTTGTAAAGCAGTCGTTACCATGCTCGCCGAAAAGATGCATTATGAATGTGTAACTTGGTTTGTCGCGACAAATGTTTTTAAAGTATAAAAAGAACCACCTGTTTATATTGTTATAAGCAAGCATGAGCCTATTGTGCGTATCGTTAGGCCATCAATATAGGTAAGCTTTAAGCAAAACTACAAAACATGATTATTAATCAATAGCGCAATCGCAAATACTGTGAGCGATTAGCGGCATCGACTTCAGGCCAGCATGCAGGCGCAAAAAAAAATCGAAAGCGGTGTTTATTGGCCTATTTATAAATGTAGAAAGATTAATGATCCATTGCCTGCGCTGTATTAACCGAAGCGCTTATGCCTCGCAATATAACATCGCGCTATTATTTTGTTTGTCGCGATAATTATTTTCTAAGTAAAAACACCTTCAATAACATTCTTAATTTTAGTATAGATATATATACCAATTTCCTCCGCTAAAACAACCAGTTTCATTATTATCCCAATAATTTTTCTGTACGCAAGCGCACTAAAAAAGCGTTAAAATACGCCATCATTTTTATAAATAATGCCATCAAAATGCGATTTAAAAAAAGCATACGATGGTGGGCTATATAACAATGCTATGCAGACAGCAAAGCGTAGCAAACAATAAAAAATAAAGAGGCTAAACGTGAATAATACATCGGCATATAATGTCTTCATTAGTGGCGACATTATCAGCGGCTTTGAATCCAGCCAGGTAGAAAAATCCATCACTCAAGTGTTTCGACTCAGCCCCGAAAAAGCGCGTGCTTTATTAGGCCAGCAGCGGGTTGTGAAAAGAGCGGTCGACCTGGATAAGGCGCAAGAATATAAAACCAAACTGGAAAAAATGGGCTTGGTCGCTGGCTTAGAACAAATTGAAATTATGCATAGTGCGGTGAACACCAGTATGACAGCGCAAGCACTATCGCTGCTTACAACTGACGGCGATGATAAAGCCGATAAAGCCGATGAAGCCGAAGCGGCCGATCAGCGCGATATGATCACATGTCCTAAATGTAAGACGCAACAAGTCAAATCAAAACAATGCATTCATTGCGGTGTGTTCTTTCATAAAATACCAAGTAGTGATAATACTACAAGTACAGCCGCTGGCATCACCACGCCTGTGCAAGTGCAGCAAAGTAATAACAGCCATGCGCATAAGCCAGCACAAGTTGGCATGAATGGTTTTAATATAAAAGCACTGATCGCGGCATCTATTGCAGCTGTGCTGGGCGCATTGCTGTGGAAATTTATTGCCGTTGCATTTAATTATGAATATGGTTTTGTCGCCTGGATTATTGGCGGGGCCGTGGGCTATGCCGCCATGCTGTTTGATTCACGCGGACAAACCGCAGGTGTGATCTGTGCAGTAATGGTGCTCTGTGCGATTTTCGGTGGCAAGTATCTGGCGACCGCCAGCTTTCAAGCCGAGTGGCAAAGCGCCATCAGCGACATCAGTCAAGAGCAGCGCATTGAATTGCGCCAAGTCTATAAAGAACAAAAAACCATTGCCAGCGACTACGCCAAGATTGAGGATGCAGGCACCTTGCGCGCGTTTATGTTAGCCAATGGCTATACCGACGCCTCGACGACCGCTGAGATTAGTGAGGCAGAAATCAATGACTTTGAAGACTATTCAGCTCCGGTATTGCTGGACTTAGAGCAAGGCAAACTAGACTTCGACCAATGGCTCAGCGCCATGTTTGATGCCCGCTTAGGCGATTATTCCACCGTTGACCTGGTGCTGGAGAACTTAGGCCTTATCGATATTGTGTTTTTAATTTTGGGCATGGCCACGGCGTTTCGCTTAGGTAGCGCAGAGTAATCATTGCCTAGTGGGTTCAGGTTTATACCGGGCATTTATCTGAACCCACACAAACCCAAAGCACTTGCCATAAACGCCGCTTACAGGGCCCAGGTTTAAGTCTAGGCCTTTGCATAGCACTGCCAATACCTAACTGATGTTTGTATATCTGGAAACATGGCGGAAAAAGGCCAAGTCACTCCAGTAAGCCGCCGTTCATAAACCCACTGTCACGTTCGAATTTATGCCTCTTGCTGCAAATGTTAATAATAATAATTACCATTAACAAAAAAGCAAAGGGCAAACAGATTATGAAGCATGAATATTGCTGTATAAGATGTTTTGGTGCTGGCAACTTACGCGTCTTGATAGGGGTTGCTGTATGTAATGGTTATTGGGTTGGTATAGAAGGCACGGGTATTGAGTCTGTTTACTAGGCGGTAAGTTTGATTTGTGTTGCCGCAAGGCCCGGCTCAGCAGCTGCCAGCATACCTGTTGTGTTACGCTCTTATGGGCCAAATAATAAACGACGCTGATGGTGCATCCATCAAATGTCCTGCGAGCTGATGTCACTTTGCTTAAGCAAAGTCAGCCTGTTTAATTGGCAATGACCCGCAAGAAGATCTCATCATACAGGGCCAACTGAGGGACTACTCTAAGGCCGAACAAACATTGCTGGCATCCGTCTTAAGCCGTTATGAAGAAGAGATGTCGCCGCGTAAGAGTTCTCTGGCCAAAGAGCAATCTCGGCTCAGAATTTTAAGTCGTGAACTAGGGCATATTGCTATGGCAGAGCTCACGGCTGAAATGGTCGTGGGCTTCGTTGATGAGCGTTTAGAATCAGTCGTATCGGACACCGTACGCAAAGAGCTCGGCACGCTATCGCAGGTGTTCAAGACGGCCAGGGTATTGTGGAAGATTAACCTCCGAGAGAATCCGGTGACGGTAGCGCGAGAGATTCTATCAGTCACTAAAACGCTTCAGGCGGGTAAGCAACGTATTCGTCGGTTTGAGGATGGTGAGTACCGGGCGTTGCTCACACACTGCTCACCCTTCGCCCGTCTCTTGATTCGCTTTGCCCTAGAGACCGGCATGCGTCGTGGGGAGTTGGCCAATGCCAAGCACAAAGATATTAGTCGGGGTATCATCTATATCCCTGAGACCAAAACCGATCAGCCTCGCAGTATCCCCCTATCTAAGGCAGCCAAGCGCGTAATACCGTTGTTACCTATACAACAAGATGGTAGTCTATTTGGTATTAAGGCTGACCGCATGACCAAGCTATTCATTGAGGCGCGCAATGCGGCCGGGATCGAGGATTTACGGTTCCATGATCTACGGCACGAAGCTATTTCCCGCCTATTTGAAAAAGGCCTGGCCATCCAAGAAGTGGCAGCGATATCAGGGCACTCTGACTGGCGAACACTGAAGCGCTATACGCATGTACTATCAGGGGAGTTGGCTAGAAAGATAGCATAACGAAAAGTGAAAGGGATTTGAGTATATGGCTAGTGCGCCACCCGATAGCTTTATCACAGAAGTTCTAAATGAAATTAAAAAATACGCTGTTTTAATTGTTGCTACAGTCGCCGCAATTGCAGGTGTTTATGCCCTTTTTCCTGGTCAGTTAACTTTCAATGATATTCAACAAATGGCGGGTTCCTACAAATTATGGATAACCCTTTTTCTTATCATTGTTTTTGTGGTTATTCCGGTTTGGCGGCGGCGCCGAATCACAAGCAGTCTCGTCAGGTTAGGCAAAAGTGCTGAATCCAATTTAGAAGGGTATTTCCAACTATCACCGCGTTCTAAAGATTCCTTGGATTCATTCAAGCGAAGTGATAAAGCACATATTAAGGTGCTGGAATGGATAAAAACTTCAGTAGGTTATCCCGTTCTTTTTTTGACGGGGCGATCTGGTGTTGGTAAAAGCTCATTGCTCTCAGCTTATGTCATTCCTAAACTCCGAGCGGAGCAAAACTGGGTCGTTGTGGAATCAAGAAGCTATGCGGACCCCGTACTCCAGATAGCCGAGGCCTTAAAAAAGTCTGATAAAATTTGGGGAACAACGCCTAAGGATATTAGTGATTTGTATTCCCTTGTAGTTAAAGCTGCTAAAGACATCGCACCACAAAAATTACTGATTGTTGTCGATCAGTTTGAAGAATTCTATCTGTTGAGTAACCCCGAAACACGAGAGCAGTTTAATGAATTCATTGATGCTATTGAAAAGCTGTCTGATGAGTCCATTAAGATTTTATTTAGTGCAAGAACCGATGATGAATATTTGGCTGAGCTTCAAGGGTTAGAGCTCTCACAAATGCACCTGAATGACAATTGGAGGGTTGTTGATGGTTTTGAAGAGTCGGAGGCTAGGCTGTTTTTAGAAAACTCTGGGCTGGAGTTCTCTAGCGATTTGTTAAATCGGGTTTTTGAAGAAGCTTACGATATCGAGGGTGGCGGAACGCGTATTCGCCCAATTGTGCTGAATTTGTTAGGTATCGTTTTGAAAAGTCGTACGGTAACATCCAAGCATATTTATAAAAAACGATTGATTAAAGAGTATCTTAAGCGTGTTATAAATAAGTTTTCCGGTGATGTTGCAAAGCTTGTGCCTCGAATTTTAGCAGAAATGGTTACTGATGCAGGTACTAAACGTGCTAAAGCGGAACAAGAGCTTGAAGAAAAATTTAAAACCCAAAGCGGTCTGTGTCGGGGATGTTTGAGCTTATTAGCAAATGAGGGGCTTGTTAGGGAAGTTGATCGCGATTCTCGCACTTGGGAGATATCCCATGACTTTGTTGCCCAAATATTAGGGCAATTAATAGGCTCCCTAAGACCCACACGCTTTCAAAGGTTTAAATCAAATCTTGGAATGATCGCACTGTCCCTATGGTTGGTCGTGGTTTTTGCTATAGGGCCTGCATATTACCGTATTTATGTTCCTTATAAGCTCAGTACATTTGGCGTTAAAGCGTTGAAAGTGAATAATGGCTACAAGGTTTATGCAAATGATAGTCTAAAGGAAATTAATTTCATTAAAGTTGAATTTGATGTTGTGAAAAAATGGTTAAGGAGATTGAATGGAATTACAGAGTTAAGTATTGAGAATCAACATTATACAAAAATTGACTTGAGTGGAAAATACTTTAGTAGTCTAAATAAAATCAAACTTCATCGAAACAATAAATTAGAAGAGCTTGCCGTCTCGCAGTTAGATAAATTAAGTGAGCTGCGTATTGAGAATAATCGTAATTTAAAAGAGCTTACTATCCCGCAGTTAGATAATTTAAGTGCGCTAAATATTAGGAGTAATAATAATTTAAAAGAGCTTACTATCCCGCAGTTAGATAATTTAAGTGTGCTAAGTATTGCGTTTAATTCTAAATTAGAAGAGCTTACTATCCCGCAGTTAGATAATTTAAGTGAGCTGCGTATTGAGTATAATTCTAAATTAGAAGAGCTTACTATCCTGCAGTTAGATAAATTAAGTGAGCTGCGTATTGAGTATAATTCTAAATTAGAAGAGCTTACTATCCCGCAGTTAGATAATTTAAGTGAGCTAAGTATTTATGGTAATGAAATTTTAAAAGAGCTTGCTATCCCGCAGTTAGATAATTTAAGTGCGCTACGTATTGGTCATAATTATAGTTTAAAAGAGCTTGCTATCCCGCAGTTAGACAAATTAAATGAGCTTGGTATTGAGTATAATTTTATATTAAAAGAGTTTATTATCCCGCGGTTAGATGATTTAAGTGCGCTAAGTATTATGGGTAATAATAATTTAAAAGAGCTTGCTATCCCGCAGTTAGATAAATTAAGTGAGCTGCGTATTGAGGGTAATCGTAATTTAAAAGAGCTTACTATCCCGCAGTTAGATAATTTAAGTGCGCTAAATATTGGGCGTAATAATAATTTAAAAGAGTTTACTATCCCGCATTTAGATAATTTAAGTGCGCTAAATATTAAGGGTGCTCGTGATTTAAAAGAGCTTACTATCCCGCAGTTGGATAAATTAAGTGAGCTAAATATTGGGGGTAATGCTAATTTAAAAGAGCTTACTATCCCGCAGTTAGATAATTTAAGCGAGCTGCGTATTGCGTTTAATTTTAAATTAGAAGAGCTTGCTATCCCGCAGTTAGATAAGTTAAGTGAGCTGCGTATTGATACTAATGATAATTTAAAAGAGCTTACTATCTCGCAGTTAGATAAATTAAGTGAGCTGCGTATTGAGAATAATCGTAATTTAAAAGAGCTTACTATCCCGCAGTTAGATAATTTAAGTGCGCTACGTATTTATCGTAATTATAGTTTAAAAGAGCTTACTATCCCGCGGTTAGATAAGTTAAGTGAGCTGCGTATTGAGCATAATTCTAAATTAGAAGAGCTTACTATCCCGCAGTTAGATAATTTAAGTTGGTTAAGTGTTAGGGGTAATGCTAATTTAAAAGAGCTTGCTATCCCGCAGTTAGGTAATTTAATTGAGCTACTTATTGATACTAATGATAATTTAAAAGAGCTTACTATTCCGCATTTGGCTAATTTAAATGTTCTGATGCTTTATGGTAACGGCTTGAAAGAAGGCTTTTCTCCCGACATGGTTAAAATAAGAGAGCTGGGATTGAAATATTCGGTTGCTATTCCAAAATATTTCCCCGATGAATGTAGGGCACTTTTTGCTGTGCTGCTTTACGATTCTGATAATTTATCGACTCCGCTAAAAGGTATTCATAGTGTTTTAAAGTTTTCTAAGGTTTATGTTGGCTCTAGTCCTGTTATAACTTGTCAGCTCCCAGAATCACTTAACTAATTAATTAAACCATCCAAAAGTCAAATGCCCCAATATTGCTAAATTACCGCTTAATCATTCTGAAAATATTTAAGCATTCAACTTTGATTGAAGTTGTTCCCATTCTTTATTGGCGACGTCCGCTCTCATCTCTATATACTTGGCAACATCAGCCGTATGGCATAAGCGTTTACCCCCTTCACGCCATGTAGCAATGGGTAGTTTGCCTGAACCTATTTCGTTATACACAGTGCCTTCTTTCTTATGCAAGCATTCGGCAAGGTTGACGACGGTTAAAGTAGGGCCATACTTGTCAAATAAGAGTTGTAGGGTATCACTGGCCATGTAAGACCCCTGTGAAGTGGGCGGTACACCGGTACACCGCCGAATAGCTTTTCAAGCACAATGTCAAAATGCGGAATTAGGTAAGTCTATGAAAAACAATGTAAAATTATTGTGTTTTTTTGTGGTGTTTTAAGCCTCAAAAAATCACCTAAGCCATTGATTTCATTGGCGCCCCGACGACGATTCGAACGTCGGACCTTCCCCTTAGGAGGGGGACGCTCTATCCAGCTGAGCTACCGGGGCTTTGCAAATTGGCCGAAAAAAGGCAGTATACCGCATGCCGAATTCTGATCACAATTCTCATCCAACAGGGTCGTTTCAATGCTTAAAAAATCGCTGTCATCACTGCTGTTGTTAGTGTTTTCTTTGGGGCTACTGACAAGCTTGGTGGGCTGTAAAGCCAGCTTGGAAGAATTTGCGCGCATGGCCGATGCGCAGCTCAAGCAAGAGCAGGGTGATACCTCACCGACTCAGGTGGAAGTGGCCAATGCGATTCGCCAAGCCTTATCACAAGGCGTGAACGTTGCGATTAATCTGTTGGGGCGGCAAGATGGTTTTAATGCCAATGAGCTGGTGCGCATTGCTTTGCCTGATGAGCTGCAAAAAGCCGATAAGCTGTTGCGCAAGCTAGGTCAGCAGAAGTATGCCGATCAGTTTGTGGTTACCATGAACCGTGCGGCTGAGAAAGCGGTGCCTGAGGCGGCCTCGATTTTTGCTGATGCTATTAGCAAAATGTCGATTCAGGATGCGGTGGGCATTGTTACAGGCCCAGAAAATGCCGCGACCGATTACTTCAAGCGCACCGCGGGTAGTACTTTAGAAGCCCGTTTTCGCCCGGTGGTGCAGCAAGCGACTGATTCTGTTGGGGTTACCGAGGCCTATAAAAAACTGATTGATAAGGCCAGTGGCGGCTTTTTAGGCCAGTTTATCAAGCCAGAAGTGCAGGATCTCGACGGTTATATCACCGGCCATGCCAGTGATGCTTTATTCCTCTATGTGGCTGAGGAAGAGCAGAAAATCCGGGCCAATCCGGTTGCCCGCACGGGTGATTTAGTCAAGAAAGTCTTCGATTATTACCTTGGCAGTTAATTCCTTCCATATTTGCTAAAAACACACAGTCAGCACAACCTTCTGCCCGGCATTTATCGCAGGGCAGAGAGCCGTTTGTCGGCTATCTATCGGCGTTTATAGTGAAACCTTTAAAGATTCCACATATGGCATAGTGCTTGCTCTAAAATATATATAAGTTATTGATTTTAAAAAGAAAGATGTGATGAATTTCGCATTTTTGGTGTTAGTAAGGCCGACATTTGCCAGTCTTCAAATATTTCAGGTGAGTCGGTCACAAATTAATACTCCCAATCAATAATTTGCTGATGAGATATCGTCAGTTGTGTAGCTTTTACATCGTTTTGACGGAAAACAGGCAGTTTGATGTGTAAACAATTGTAATAGCGCTGAATTATGTGAATAACATTTATACATAGGGTAAGGAATAGTGTATAAATACCTAATAAATAAAAGGATTTTCCTCAGAGGAAAACCATTCAAGGTGAGGATCACCGTGAGTGACGACCGAGAGTCAGGTGATGAAGGTAGATTGTAGACATGTTGCGGTGTGTATTTTGTTATGGTTTGGCGGGTGTTCGGTAGTGATGGCGACACCAGTAACGCTGAGCCAGTCTTTTGCAGGTAACTTCGATTTCGTGGTTACTGGCGGCACACTGCGGACACAAGCAAACCCCAATTCTTGTACCGTGACCAATAGCGGCACAGGTGCGCTGTCGGGTATTCCGGCGTCAGCGACGATTCACCGGGCATTTCTCTATTGGGCCGGTTCTGGCTCCACCTCAGATTTGAATGTCACTTTCAATGGCAGCAACTTCACTGCCTCACGTTCATTTACCGAATCTGTCGGTGGCGGTTCACCGCGTGACTGGTTTGGTGGCTTTGTTGATATCACCAGCAGCAATATTGTGCAAACGACCCGCAATGGCACTTACACCTTTTCCAATTTGACGGTGGATAATGGAGGCAATCACTGCACGATTGCCACGGTGCTGTCTGGTTGGGGCTTAGTGGTTATCTACGAAGATAATGCTGAGCCACTGCGTGTTATTAACCTGTTCGATGGCCTGCAAAATTTTCGTGGCAGCGCCTTAACGCTGACGCCCAATAATTTTCAAATTCCAAGCAGCCCGATTGATGGCCAGTTGGCAGTATTAACCTGGGAAGGTGATCTGGAAAACTCTGCGCCACTGGGCGGTTTTAATGAAAACCTGGTGTTTAACGGCGCAACCTTAAGTGATGCCCTAAACCCGGTTAACAACCAATACAACTCAGTCACCAATGCTATTCCCAGCACAACGACGTTTGGGGTTGATTTTGATGTGTATGATATCAGTTCACTCTTAACCGCAGGTGATACCTCAGCGAGTACCACCTATAGCTCGGGCGGTGATCGGGTGTTATTAGGCTTGGAGTTAATTTCAGTGACCAATGTGCCGGTAGCTGATTTAGCGATAGCCAAGTCGCATACAGGTGATTTTTCTGCAGGGCAGCAAGAGAGCTACGCTTTGTCTGTCAGCAACAACGGACCGAATGACGATAACAATACCATTACTGTCAGCGATACCCTGCCGGCCGGTTTGAGTTTTGTCTCGGCCACCAGCACTGATGCTAACTGGAGTTGTGGTAATGCGGGGCAAGTCGTTACCTGTACCCATCCTGGCCCTTTAGCCGCCAGTGCCAGCTTAGCCGATATTAGCTTAACCGTTGACGTGGCCAGCAGTGCTGCGCCTTCGGTTAGCAATACCGCCAGTGTTAGCAGTGCGACATTCGATAATATCAGCGCTAATGATTCTGCCACCGATGTGGCGAATGTCTTTATTCCTGATGTCACAACATCCAGCAAAGCCGTTGCTGATTTGAATGGCGGTGATGCTGATCCGGGTGATACTTTACGCTACACCATCACGATTACCGAAACCGCTGGCGCGGATATTGATAATGTCTCTGTGACCGATACGCTAGATCCACTGTTAAGTGGCTTAAGTGTCGTCAGTATTCCGGCAGGTGCAACCGATAACTCAGGTGCTAATCTGGATGTGAGCAATATCAGTGTGGCAGCCAACAGCTCAGTGACCATCGTGTTTGATGCAACCATTGTTGGCAGCGCAGTGCCGGGTGATACAGTGGATAACACGGCTGTGATCAATAATCCGGTTACCGCGGTGAACACCAATGCACTTGCCCCTACGGTGATTGTCTCTGCCAGCAGTATTCCAGGTTCGGGTACCAAAGAGCTATATTTTAATACGGTGCTCGGGTCACAAAACGCACCGACACTACCGCAAACCATGTCGCGCACGCCATTAACCGCAGTGTCTTCGCCAACACGTGTACGTCTGCGTCGACAAGATACACCACGTCGTTGGGATATAACGCCAGCCTTGCAAGCTGACTTAGGTTTAGATGCCGCCGCGATTCCGGTGGTCTTACAAATGCGTCGTAATAACGCCACACAAACACGTGATATTCGCGTGACCGTTGACTTCAGTGGTACATCGGCCGGTTTTTGGGGCTGTCAGGATTTGGCGATTGGTACTGGCAACCCAAATGGTTTGAGTAACAGCGTGACACGCACCTTTACCTTTAATGTGCAGCAAACCGATGCTAACTGTAACGCCATTGCTGCAGCGCCGACCACCTTAGCCGCTGGCACAGTGGTGAGAGTCAGTGTGGATAACCAAGTCGGCGGTACAGGTAACGGCCGGGCCATTTTTATTTACCCTTTCAATGATAGTACCCCCGATACCTCGCGTGTAGAACTACCCGCGACCACCGTCATTAATGTTGATAGTGTAGCCGGTTATGATGCGGCATTCCCAGGTGGCAGTATCGCTGCATCGTATCCACCTGGCAGTGATGTCTTTCTGCGTGCTGTGGTGAGCGATCCTTTTGGCAGCTTCGATATTACGGCGGCCAATATCGAGATTATCGATGCCAATACCACAACTGTAGTGACCTCCACGGCGATGACCGAGGTTAATGATTCATTGACCAATACCAAAACCTATGAGTTTCAATACACCATACCCGGTGCTGGCCCTGTAGGTACCTGGACTGCCAGAGTGATTGCGGATGAAGGTACAGAAGGCACAATAGATGATTTAGGGGTAGGCACATTTGAGGTGGCACAAAACCAACCGCAAATCAGTATCATGAAACTGGTCAGCACCGTTTCAGATGCAGTGAATGTGACTAACCCCAAAGCGATTCCTGGTGCTGTGATTGAGTATTTAATTACGGTGAACAATATGGGCCCAGGCCAAGCGGATAATGACAGCATTGTCATTACCGACCCTATTGCCAGCAGCTTGCAATTGTTCTTGGGTAATCCGGCCGACCCTGTACAGTTTGCCAATGGTTCTCCTGTCAGTGGTTTAAGCTATACCTTTACCAGCTTGGCCGATACCGCTGATGATGTCGCCTTCTCGAACGATGGCGGTAGCAGCTTTATCACACCTATCGTCGATGGCAATGGCTACGACATTACCGTGCCGCCGATCAACCTGATCCGCATCAACCCCAAAGGTATTTTAAATGCCTCCAGTGGCAGTGGCGATCCTGGCTTTACGCTCAGGTTTAGAGGGAGGGTGCGTTAATGCGGGTGCTTAACAAAGTATTGGTCGTATGCTGCTTGCTTGCTCTCGTGTTGAGTAAGCCACTGTTGGCTGCCGGTACTGCAGCGAATACCATTATTTCCAATACGGCCACAGTCAACTTTGTGTTAGGCGGTATACCGGGCAGCGCTAATGATACAACAACCTTTGTTGTTGAGGAGCTATTGGATGTGGCGCTGACTTGGCAGGACGGGGCCAATGTTGCAGTATTATCGCCATCGACCACACAAATTCTCACTTATCAGTTAACCAACTTAGGCAATGGCTCTGAGCAGTTCTTGCTGAGTGTAGATGCCGCTTTAGCCGGTGACGATTTTGATCCGCTTTTGGCCAGTGTGCAAATCTGGATTGATGATGGCAGCGGTGCTTTAGAGACCGCGACGGACACATTATATACCGGTGCTAACGGCCCCATACTCGATGGAGGTACACCGGCGAATGATCAGGTATTGTTGTTTGTGGTTGCGAATATCCCGCCAGGTTTAAATGTGAGCGATATTGCCAATGTTGAATTAACCGCAACCGGTGATACCGCAAATACTGCGGGTCAGGTAGGTAATGTTGGCGCGCCATTACCCGGTGCTGGTGACGGCGGTGTCGATGCCAATGTGGGTGTCAGCGGTGCGGTTGATAACGCTATTGCCAGTTATGAGATTGTCGATACCGGTGTGACTGTGACCAAGTCAGTAACCATTGTTGATACCTTAGGGGGTTCAGATCCTCACCCAGGTGCCCGTTTGCAATATACCTTGTTGGTTAATGTGGCCGGTAGCAATACCGTCGATAATTTGGTGATTACCGATGTTATTCCGGCTAATACCACTTACACAGGCGGCAGTCTAGTGCTCGATACCGTTGCACAAACCGATGCGGATGATGCGCCAGCAACCGATTTTTCTGATTTTAATCTAAGCAATGCCAATGCAATAACCGTAGATTTGAGTCAAGCCGGTACAGTGAGTATTACGCCACCGGCTAGTTTTACCATTAATTTTGAAGTCACTATCGATTAGGGAGACGCGCCATGAAAATAGCTATCAATGTTTTCAATATCCATGCTTTCTTACTGGTTTTAGTATCAATGCCTTTAAGTCTTAGTGCGCAACCGGCAGGCTCAATAAAACTTAAGAGTCAGGCCTTTAAGGAAGTTGAAGTTGTTAATGACAAAGGTGAGAAAGAGTATAAGTTGATTGAGCCCACCACGGCTTTACCGAAGGAGGAAATTTTGTATGTCACCACTTTTACAAATGTGGGTGATACACCGGCGACCAATATTGTAATTACTAACCCGATCTCACCAAACCTGCTTTATAAAGAAGGTTCGGCATTTGGTTCGGGTACCAGTGTGACATTCTCGATTGATGGCGGTAAGCAATATGCTGAACCAACAGCATTAACCATTAAAAATGCAGACGGGACTTCTCGCCCGGCAGTGCCAACAGATTACACGCATATTCGCTGGGTCTTTACCAATGAGTTGGCGCCAGCAGCAGAGAGTACAGTTAATTTTAGAGCAGTTATTAAGTAGTGCTAACTGACATGCATATGAATGAATAATGATGATTGAGTTTAAACAAAAACTAGTGCGTCAATCACAGCTCTTTTTAACAGAGCTGTTGGCTGTTTACGCGCAAGACAAAATAGCCGGTAGGCCTATGGTCTGCCATACGCGCGATGGTCCAAGATGGTATCAGTTTATAGGCTGTGCTGGGCCGCCATGTTTTCAACTTCGGGAAACCGGCCCACCATTACAAGGAGGAAGGTGGATGCAAGCATAGCTTAACGAATTAGGAAATTTAGAATGACGGATTTTTTAAGTTTTATTTTTAAGTTGTAAAGTTAGGAGAAAATGATGAAAAACAAGCTAATAGCAAAAAGAGTAGGATTGCTAATGGCTGGTTTGCTGGCAATGCTAGGCAGTGCGTCTGTCTATGCGGATGCTGGTGACACCATTAGTAATACTGCAACCATCAACTATAGTGTCGGTGGAACTGCGCAAACGGCCATTGAATCATCACCCACAGGTAACACGACTGCAGGTGTTGGTAATGGTACAAGCACAGACTTCATCGAAGACCGTGTGATCAACTTTACTGTTGCTGAGACCAGCGGTGGGACGGATACTGGTGCGCCAGGCTCAACCACTGCAATGGCTTTCACTGTGACTAATAACAGTAATAGCACATTGGACTTTTTACTGGCAGCAATCGATACCGATGTTGAGACGCATGGTGGTGGTGCTGATGACTTTGATGCAACTAATGTAAGCGTCTTTGTTGAAGATGGTACAACCGCTGGCTATCAGGCAGCGGAAGATACGGCGGTATTTGTCGATGAGCTAGCAGAAGGTGCTAACGTCACTGTCTATATCGTTGGCGATATTCCAGGTGCGCAACCCAATGGTACAACAGCAGGTTATGCCTTAGTTGCTCAAGCAGCCGCTGGTGGTACTGATTCAATCCCTGCTGATGAAGCGCTGATTGCTAACGCAGGTGCTGAAATTATGCGCGATGATAACGGTAATATCAGTCCGGCGGGCACTTTTGGTAACACGGGTAACAACCGTACTACAGTTGCCGTTGCGGCTAACGATGTGGCTGATACCACAGGTTCAATGGATACTGTGTTCAATGATCCTGCAGGTGCAGCGACTGAAGATGAAAGCACAGCGGCTGCGCAAGATATTGCCCGTAATGGTCAAGCGTCTGATTCAGACTCTCTGACAGTTGGTGCGGCTATCTTAACAGTCACTAAGTCTTCATCAGTGATCAGTGATCCGGTTAACGGCACAACCAACCCGAAAGCGATTCCGGGTGCAATTGTTGAATATACCGTGACGGTAGCCAATGGTGCTGGTGCGGCAACAGCGACATCCGTTGCCTTGTCGGACAGCTTAAACACTGAGATCACCAATGGTACTTTGGCCTATGAAACAGGTTCTTTTGATGCGCAAGGCACATGCCCTGGTGGCGGTGCGCCTAACCCTTGCGGTATCTTGGTCACAGCACCAGATATCAATGCTGGTGTAGCGCAGGCAATCACTAACACCAATGGCGATGCCGATGGTGGTGATTTCACCACTAACGTCATTAACATGAATGTTGGTAACCTGGATGCTGGCGAATCTGCAACGATACAGTTCCGTGTAAGTGTGCAGTAAACACAGGACTAGATCTTGTTTAACGCCTTTCATAAACAGTTACTACGCGCACAGCAGTGCCTTGGCCAGTTACTGGCTAAGGCATATGGCTGTGTGTCGACGGTGACTGTTTGTGAGAAGGTGGTCTTGTCTTTATTTGGCAAGGCCCACCTTCCAATGTGCTCGATGTTAAATAAACGAGTGCATTGGAAGGTGTCTGCCTGTTTATTGGCTATCATGACGATGATGCCTTTATATGCGATGACACCCGTTGGTACAGTGATTAGTAATACTGCTGTGGCGACCTTTGATGTCGGTGGCAGCATTGCCGTGACTGAAAACAGCAATACGGTGAATGTAACATCGACAATTATTCGTACTCAGTCAACCATCGGCTTATTGCAATATAGCCCGACAACAGCAACGATCACTGAGGAGGCGCCCACGCAATGCCGTAACGGTAGCAGTGGGCCATTTATACCATCAGCGAATCCAGCATTCCCTGATCTTGGCGTGGGTATGACTGTGTTGGATCCAACGACCCCATTAACGCTGGCGCCAGCCACTATATATAATAGTAGCGACCCGGTTTTCGTTCAGCTCGACGATGCTGATCAAAATATCGATAGTATGGCAGTAGACACAGTTGAAGTTACGGTAAGCAGCACGCTGGGGGATAGTGAAACCATTCTGCTGAGTGAAACGGATGTGGATACTGGCACCTTTGTGGGCTATGTGCAAACCACTGAAAATGCGGTTACCGCGTTTAACTGTGAACTGAGTGTTGGCCCAGATAGCAGTGTTGAAGCCAGTTATACCGACCCAGTTGATGGCACTGATAGTGCCGTTGGTGCAACATTGGTTGATCCTTTTGGTATCGTTTTTAACAGCTTAAGCGGTGATGCCGTTGATGGTATTACCGTTAGGCTGATTAACGAAGCGACTGGTCAACCGGCAATACCGGGTGTAGATGTGTTTGGTAATGATGGTGTTAGCGCTTTTCCAAACACCTTAGTCACTGGCAGCACAGCCACCGATAGTGGTGGCACTGTTTATAACTTCCCAACTGGGGGTTATCGTTTTCCATTGTTATTGCCAGGGCAGTATCGCTTGGAAGTGGTACCAACAGTTGGCTTCTTAGCACCCTCTAATGAGACGATTGCGCAGTTACAAACACTGCCAGCAGCGCCTTATGCCTTATTAGCCGATGCATCGTTTGCGCAACCTTTTACGCTTAATCCAGGTCCGCCACTGCATGTGGATTTACCGATAGATCCCATCGCAGTGCAATTGGTTGTGAATAAAACATCGCTGCGTAATGATGCGGGTATTGGTGACTTTATCGCTTATCGAGTCACAGTTGATAATGTAGATACGCTGGTACCTGCAACAGGTGTTATCGTCAACGATACTTTGCCACAAGGCTTTCGTTATCAAGCAGGTTCAGCGCGATTGGATGGGGCTACCATTGCGGATCCGGCGATCGCCGCGAATGGCCGTGGTTTACAATTTAGCACGCGTGATTTGGCGCCGGGTGAGTCTTTAACATTACGCTATGTTGTTGAAGTTACCGCAGGCACGCCATTGGGCGAGGCAATTAATAGCGCAAGTGCGACTGATTTGGTGGGTGCAACATCCAATGTTGCACAAGCAGTGATTGATGTTCGTGATGAATTTTTGCGCGAGAAAAACATTTTAGTCGGACGGGTGATCTCTGGTAATTGCCCGGTTGTTAAAGGCCAGGCAGGTAGTAGTGATATTCGTTTGAGCAGCCAGAAACGCGATGATGTTATTGAGTATGCCATTGATTTCTCGGTTACTAATACCTATGTGAGTGATTATCAAATTGCCGTTAAGCTACCTGCAGCATTAACTTATCAGCAAGGTAGTGTTGAACTCGATGGGCATAGCTGGGGTGAGCCAGAGGTTCAAGATGGTCAGTTGCTGTTTAAGTTTGATGACCGTAAATTTTCAGATGTGTTAATTTGGCAGCATCAATTGGTATTTAAAGCCAATGTCTTAGCGGATAACTATGGTCGCTATGAGACAGAAGCGGTTGCGAGTATGGGGCTGCAATCAGGTATTCGCAAAGCGGAAGTTGCCATTACTCGATCAACTCCGGTGGTGCGGAATGTATTGTTACGCAGCAAGCCACAATATGATGACAAAGAATTTGTGTTCTATCCGGCAATAGCATCTACCAAGTCTGAATTAAATGATTTGGAAACTAAACAGCTATTACGCATTATCGATATGCTCAACGAGAGCGACGTGCATACCGTCAGCCTTGAAGGTTACATATCAGATAAGGCGACAGATGCGCTGAGCATGAACACCTTAAAAGCCCGCACGGCGGCATTGGCACCATACTTTCAGGCAGCATTAGGTTTGCAGGAAGAGCAAATCAGTGTGGGTGGCTTTAATGACTTGCTGGCATTTGAGGATGCTGCTATCAGTGGCGAAGAGGCACAAGCGATCGATGCGGTCA
Organism: Gammaproteobacteria bacterium; assembly: GCA_965230615.1. Lineage (GTDB taxonomy): Bacteria > Pseudomonadota > Gammaproteobacteria > HTCC5015 > HTCC5015. The sequence continues at coordinate 1,381,439 of OZ246012.1, read as the reverse complement.
TCAAAGCCAGAGCCAAAATAAAAATTAAAGATGAATTCAATGATATTATCTTGGCCGATAGTGGTACCTTACAAATCGGCTTGCCAGCGGTAGATGACCGTGAGCCTGCTAAGGTTGCTGAAGGCTTGCCAGGTGTAGAAGGTGTTAGAATCTATCTGGAAGATGGTAGTTATGTGATTACCGATGAAAATGGTAAATACCATTTTGAGGACTTACGCCCTGGTACGCATGTTGTGCAGTTGGATCTCGAAAGCCTACCTTCAAATATGCAAATCGTTAACTGTGAAGAAAATACACGCTTTGCTGGCACACCTTATTCGCGTTTTATTGATCTGAAGCCAGGTAGCTTATGGCGTGCTGATTTTCATGTTGAAGAAAAGCCACCAGCACAGGCCAAAGTCAGTCTGCAAATGCAGACCCAGATAGGCAATGATGCACTGCAATATCGTTTGCAAATGACCGGTGGTGAGATACCTGCTTCTAACTACCGTATTACGATGATATTGCCTAAAGGCGTGACCTATATTGCTGGTAGTAGCCGCATTGATGGTGAGGCAATACCGGATCCACAAGTTAGCGATACTATATTAATTTACCGCTTAGGTGACTTTGCTGCGAACTGGCAGCATGCACTCACGCTAGATGCTTATGTGGGTAAAACCAAAGATGGCCGATTGGCCAGCAAAGCAGCGGCTATGTTTGATACCGAAACAGATAAAGGTGTCAGAATCCCACCTGTTGAGACAGTGGCCTTAGTCGAGGGCCGTCGGGTTAAACCAAATCGCTATGTTTTTCAACCAAGCTTTGGCACCTTAAGTGCTAAACTGAGCACAGCAGATAAACTTGAGCTGCAGTCTATCTTTCCAGCATTGATAGGCTCAGACGTTCGTGGTGTAAGAGTCATAGGGCATACCGATAGTGTGCCGATTTCGGCAGCAGGCAGAACCAAGTTTAAAGATAACTATGTGCTATCTAAAGCACGGGCTAGCTCTGTTGCCCGCTACTTACAAGAGTCGTTAGGCTTGGAAGATAATGAGGTCACTGCCGAAGGTATGGGGCCTGATCAACCGCTTGCCGATAATGCCACGGAAGTGGGTCGTGCTCAAAACCGACGTACTGAAATTCTGATTGATGTTGTTGAAACGGTTGGAGCTGATGTCTCCGAGATGGTCCAAGCACAGAGCGCTGAAGAGAGTGTTATTGTGCAAGGTAAGCCGCTGCAAGCGGTGCCTGTATTGCATGCCAAAAAACCACCAACACCCGAGTTGAATATTGAACAGTTTAATAAAGCCTGGTTGGATCGCACGCAAGCCGGTGTTGAGTGGCTAATGCCTGCTGATGACTTTGTGCCTCCTATTCCAGCGGTTAATATTGCGATTAAACATGATCCGCAAGATGTGATAAATGGCAAGCTCAATGGTGAAAAGCTCAACCCACTATTTTACTTTGGCTTGCTGCGCAATGAGAGTAAAACGATTGCCAGAAGCTACTGGCAAGGTATTCATATTAAGGAAGGCCCGAATAAATTTGAGTTTAGTATTGTTGGGCAAGATGGCAAGGTTAAAGAGGTACTGGAAAGGGTGATCTACTTTTCAGAGTCGCCTATTAAAGCAGAGTTGGTTGAAGAGTATTCCTATTTAGTGGCCGATGGTAAAACGCCACCTGTGTTGGCTGTTAAGTTTACCGATGAATGGGGCCAAGCTGTCAGACCAGGTATTGTGGGTGACTTTGCCGTATTGCCACCTTATCAAAGTAAAGAGCGCCTGGATTCAATGGAGGAAGATTTGCTGGCCGCTTATGATCGCAATCAACCGGTATATGAAATTCAGCAACGTGGTATTGCCTATATTGAACTGGAGCCGACCACGCAAACCGGTAAAGTCGAATTGAACTTTGCTTTTAATAAAGATATAGAACAGACCGTTGAAGCCTGGCTTAAGCCAGCTAAACGAGACTGGATTGTGGTGGGTGTGGCTGATGCAGTGGTAGGCCATAACAGTATTTCTGGCAATGTAGCCTCAGCAGAAAATAATGGCTTTGAAGATGGTGCCTACAATGATAGCAAGTTAGCCTTTTTTGCCAAAGGTAATGTAGGTGATGACTGGTTACTGACGACAGCTGTTGATACCAGTAAAGATGAAGAGTCTGTTGGTAATAGCTTATTCCAGACACGTGATCCGGATGACAACTTTACCTTATATGGCGACAACACTGAACAGCGCTATGAAGCCGCCAGTGCTGAAAAAGTTTTTGTTAAAGCAGAGAAAGATAATTTCTATGCGATGTTCGGCGATTATGATACTGGCCTGAATCAAAGCGAGTTATCGCAGTATGGTCGCAATGTCACTGGTGTGAAGTCAGAATATAACAGTGAAAAACTCAGTGTGAATGCGTTTGCCACTGAAACTGAATTCCGCTTTGTCAAAGATGAAATTCAAGGTGATGGTACTTCTGGTCTGTATCGTTTAAGCCGCAATGATATCGTACTCAATAGTGAAACAATCACGCTTGAAACACGTGATCGTTTCCGCAGTCAGGATATTCTTGAAAGCCGTATTTTACGTCGTCATTACGATTACAACATTGATTATCAGGCAGGTACAGTTTTCTTTAAAGAGCCGGTTCTAAGCCGTGATTTGAATTTTAATCCAATTATTATTGTGATCGACTATGAAACGAATACGGATATCGAAGGCGATATTACAGCAGGTGCTCGGGCCGAGTTGAAACTGGCTGATAATAAAGCTCAGGTAGCGGTCACAGCAATTAGTGATGGTACCTTTGGCGCTGATGGTGACCTGTATGGCACCGATATTCGCATACAAACCAGTGATACTACAGAACTGAAAGTTGAATATGCCAGCAGTGATGTTAATGATGCAGGTACGCAACGTGAAGGTGATGCTTATATCGCTGAGTTTAAGGTACATGGTCGCGATTTAGACGGTAGAGTCTATGCCCGTGAGCAGGATGCCGGTTTTGGGCTTGGGCAGCAAGCCGGCAGTGAAAGTGGCACACGTAAATACGGTGTTGATGGCAGCTATCAAATTAATGATATGTTGCGCGTCAATAGTGAAGTCTACCATGAAGATAACCTCAATACCGAAGCCAGTCGGGATGTTATTGAGGCAGATCTGTCTGCCACTATTGAGCAAAATACATTTATGGTCGGTATTCGCAATGCCAAAGACGAGCAAGCCGATGGTACTGAGAGTGAATCACAACTCCTCTTAGTCGGTGCCAGCACGAAATTGGCCGATGGTAAATTATTAATTCGCGCTAATAGTGAAATTGACTTGGGTTCTGATGCTGAGAACCCAGCGTATCCAACGCGACATATTCAAGGTTTGGAATATAGCTGGACACGCAATTTTGTAACCTATATTGAAAATGAAACAACTCAAGGACAGCGCCAAGATACACGTTCAGTACGAGCAGGTATCCGTGCCACCCCATGGTCGCAAATGCAAATAGACTCTTCTGTTGAAGAACAGACAGGCGAATATGGGCCAAGAACATTTGCTGTATTAGGCCTGACACAAGGCGTGCGACTTAATGAGCGTTGGAGCGGTGACGTGTCTTACGATCAAAGCAAAACCATGCGTGATGGCGGTGGCAACACCGAGCTTAATCTGAATGTGCCACCACCATCATCCGGCACGTTTAGTAATGACTTTAGTGCGGTCTCGCTTGGTGCTACTCGTCGTGGTGACTCATCAACCTGGGTAAATCGTCTAGAGCAACGTGACTCTGATAGCGAAGACCGCTTTGGTGCGATTATTGGTTGGCATCGTGACTTGCAAGAAGGTATTGCGTTTGGCGTTGATATGCAGTTATTTGACTCTACCTTTACAGATAATAGCGAGCGCAGCAATGGTGACTTACGCTTCTCATTAGCGTATCGGCCGATCACATCCAAGTGGATTCATTTAAACCGCTTGGATTATAAATACGATATATTTACCAGTGCGACAGGTGAGTCTGAACAAAGTCGTCGTTGGATTAATAACTGGAAAGGCAACTATTTGCCAAGTCGTCATAATCAGTTTGCTTTTAGTTATGGCATCAAATATGTGCTCGACAGCATTGATGACGATGACTATGATGGCATAACGCATTATATTGGCACAGAATACCGCCATGATATTAGTCGGCATTGGGATTTGGGTGTGCATATCAGCACATTACGCTCAGCGAATGCCGGTAATGCGCTGTATTCATATGGTGTGTCAGCAGGCTGGGATTTTGCGAAAAATGTCTGGCTCAGCGTAGGTTATAACTTTGATGGTTTCAGCGACGATGACTTCTCGCTTGCAGAATATACGGCGAAAGGGCCTTTTGTTAAGATGCGTTTCAAGTTTGATCAATATACCTTTAAGAAAAGTAATCGGTAAATCGATATGCTGATGTGTATTAAGGTCAGCTTGGTATTGGCTAATACTATGAGCAAGATCCAAATGCTTTAGCTTGTAGTATATATAGTATACAGGGTATATATAAAGGCCTACGCCATACAAAGATGCTATGCGCTTTATGGGCTAAGCGTGAATATTGGGGGAGATGATATGCACAAATGTTATAGATACTGTATCCATATACTGCTAGGGGTTCTACTGGCCTTGGGTCTTTTTGCCTGTAGCAGCAGTAATGATTTGGATCTGGAGCGGCGTACAATTGCACAGCTTTGTTCAGATACAGATGCAAAGTCTGAGGTGCTGGCATTAATGCAAGAGTGGTACCTCTGGAATGATGAGGCTGATCAAACTAATAAATACTCAATTGATTTGTCCACTGTCTCTGATGATGAAGCCCTATTAGATTTTCTACGTTACCTGCCGAGCAGTCGCGATAAAAACTTTAGCTTTATTACGACGCCAGCCGCTGAGCAGGCTTTCTTTGGCGAAGGTGAATTTGTTGGCTTTGGTTTTAGCCTTGGTGTGCACAATAATACAGAACTCAGAATCTCGCAGGTCACCGCTGGCAGTCCCGCAGCGAATGCGGGTTTGCAACGTGGCTACCGTTTGAGCTTAATCGGGGGTGATGATGCAACCACAGTGTGGCTCAATGGTGATTTAGGCGCAGCCTTAGGCCCGGCAGAGACTGGCTTTACCCAGCGCTTTGTTTTCGACGATGTCAGCGGTAGTGCTTTACCTGAAGTACAGCTCACTAAAGCTGTCGTACAACTCACGCCTGTATCAACAGTGGAAATTCTGCGCGATGGTAGCGATAACGTGATTGCAGGCTATTTGGCGTTGGATACCTTTATCAGTCCTGCCAGTGACCAGTTACGTGCCGCATTTGCCCAGTTTAGTGATGCTGCTGTGCGCAGTGTCATCATTGATTTACGCTATAACGGAGGAGGCTTGGTACTTGTTGCTGATTTGTTAGGGAGCCTGATAGCAGGTCCGGCAAATGTGGGTAATGTATTTACTTCCGATCGTCACAATAGTGACAAAGCGGCCAGCCTAGATTCCAGTGTCAGTTTTTTTAGTGAGCCGAACAGTATTGATCTGGATAATGTTGTGTTTATCACATCCAATGCGTCTGCCTCTGCCAGTGAACTATTAATCAATGGCTTATCACCTTATTTTCAAACAGCAGGCAAACGCTTTGCGATTGTCGGTGAGCCTACTTTGGGTAAGCCCGTCGGTCAGTTTGGCTTTGATTATTGCAATGACAGCAAGCGCTTACGTGCAGTGACATTTCAGACATTTAATGTGAATAATTTTGGTGAATATTTTGACGGGCTACCTGTGGATTGTGCGGCGAATGATGACTTATTAACTGCCCGCAGTAATATCAGCGAAGACTCACTGGCTGCAGCGGTGGAGTTTATCAATACCGGTAGCTGCCCAGCTGTGACGAGTGCTGTACCCAGTGCTACTAATGGCTCTGCACAAGCATCAGAGGCGAATAGCAAACAAGGGCCCATACTAGCGCCACAAACGATCAGCCAGTTCTATACCAATATCTACTAAGACAAATGTGTTAAAAAGTGTAATATCGCTTTAAAGTCGCGCAACATTCAGGTTTAATGCAGGCCTAAGCCATTTAATGGCATTATTTAATTTAGCTTGTTTGATGGGTGGATAAACCATGAAGATAAACTATTGTGCGATATTATTGCTGTGCCTATCTGGCCACAGTTTAGCCGATGAAACACTCTTTAATGTATTTAGTTTGCAGGCACAGTCTGAACAGGAAATTGTTAACGACCAAATGCGTGTTATATTATCGGTAGAGCACCAAAATGTTAATCCCAATGTGCTGTCGAATAAGATCAATTCAGATATGCAATGGGCGCTAGCCCAAATTAAAAAAAGTAAAAAAGCCTCTGCTTTTAACAGCAAGAGCATGACGTATAATACTTATCCGGTTTATAAGAATGAGCGCATTGTCGCCTGGCAGGCAAGTCAGCAGTTGGAAATAAAAAGTGAAGCCATTACTGCGCTGAATAATCTAGTCGGTAAATTACAGGAACGACTACTGATCAAACAAATGTCGTTTATTCCAACAGATCAGACCCGCAAGCAGGCAGAAAACAAGCTTTTAAATAAAGCGCTTGATGCCTTTAAAGCGCGTGCTGCTATTATCCAGCAAAACATGCAGGCAAAAAGCTATAAGATCGTTGATGTCAATATCAATACCGGTAACCATATACAGCCCATGCAGTTCAGGCAGCAGAAAGCAAAGTTTTCCATGGCTGCAAACAGTGCGCCTGCAGTCGAAGCCGGTACCAGTAAAATTGTAGTGACGGTTAATGGACGCATACAGCTGCAATAAATAATCATGGCCTAAAACACATTATTTATATTTTCCGCATAATGATTATGAATATCAAGATACGCTGAAGAAGCAGGGGCTGTGCTAAGTGCTAGTCAATACCCCTGTGGTGTGCAGAGAGTGTCAGTATGCGAACTAAAGAACAAACAAGGCACTCTCTTTATTTATTAGACTAATGATAAAACTGATGAATATTAAGCCTGCTGCAATGTTTGAATAAACGTCTCTGCCTCATCAATCGCGCTTTCCATTTCTTCGATTAAGCGTGCAACGTCCAGCTCAATATTACCAAGCTCACCTTCTAAGCTTTCAATGGCTCGGGCATTCAGGTTATGTTTTAAATAGAGTACCTGATCTTGAAAAGTATTCAGGACAGGTTGCATACGCGACTCTGCCTTGCGCATTGCTGCTATCAGTTGATTATAACGGCTGCGCGTCTGTTGCAACTTGCGACTGCTATCGCGTCGTAAGGTCTGGCTGGAATAGAGCGATAGTTCATTTTGCCATTCAGCGAATAGCGCTTCAGAAACCGATTCAACCGATTGAATTCGCTCAGAGACTTTATCAGCGGCGGCTTTGCTATCTGCATAAGCATCATTGAGATTATTATATTTACCTTGCAAGGAACTCTCTGGGTTACCCAGTAATTCCTGGAACTCTTCGAGTGCTGAAGCGAATTGCTTTTTGGCGGATTGCTGGGAATTTCTGGCATCCTCAACACGATCAATCATAATATCTCGTTTATGAATACCGATTTTTTCCATCGCATCATAATACACTGTCTGGCAAGCAGACAGCAGGATTGTCATTAAGGTAATGCTGGATATTCTGTACAGTGATTTCATTGACTGCCTCTATGAAACAATTTTTTAAAAAGGGACAATTTGATATTCCCAATGTTGCCAGTATTCCCGATATTTAAGGCATAAGCCCGTATTTGTCTGGGGCGCTAGTGTAAAGCAGCTGCGACTAATCTGAAACGGTTTGTATCAAAATAAAAGCATTTTGACATAAGCAGCTAACTTATGTAGGGCAGTTAACAATATTTTACACTTTATTATATGGAGACAGCTGCTAGTTTGGACTGATTCCTGAGAATGTTGAGAGGCCTATCTGATTAAAGTTTATCGGTTACAACGCCGTTACAATCTGCAAGGCGATAATGTATAGGTTAAAGGTTCTATGGGACAAGTTGATACCTCCAAAAGAATGTTGTCTGCAACACGCCCAGAGCTGGTAGCTGATCAGGCTGTGCAAGAAGTGATGGTTGCGCGTCAGGCAATTTACAATAATCAAATGGGGGTTTTTGGTTATGAGTTGCTATTTCGTTCACATCAACATGATTTGCTGGAGATCGGTGAAGATAATGCCACGGCCCAGGTTGTTGTGAATGCTTTCTTGAATATGGGGATTGAAAATTTAGTCGGGCAGCGTTATGCCGGTATTAATATATCAGAGTGGTATTTATATAAAGCGCATACATTACCGATTGTGAAAGAACGTGTAATTTTGGACTTTCCAAGTAATTTACATGTTTCTAAAGAAGCCATTGAGACGCTGAAAAACTTAAAAAACGAAGGCTTTGTGCTAGCGATCAATGATTTTAAATATCGGCGGGAGTTAAAACCTATTTTATCTTTGGTTGATATTGTCAAAGTGGATGCACATAAAGCCAATGAAGCTGCCATCGCTAAATTTGTGAAACAAATCAAACGCTATAAGCAGCTATCACTATTGGCTTTGCGTGTCGAAAATAGAGAGGAATATGGTTTTTTCCGTGATTTAGGCTTCGATTACTGCCAGGGCAATCTATTAGGTAAGCCACAAGTTTATGCCACCAAGAGCTTATCGAGTAACAAGCTAGTGATAATGAATTTGTTATCGGTTATCTATAAGCAGAAATACAATGTTGCAGAAGTAGAAAGAATTTTGAGCCGGGATGTGTCGTTAAGCTATAAATTATTAAAGCTTATGAACTCACCTTACTTTGGTTTCGCATCCAAGGTAGAGTCTCTGCAGCAGGCGATGGTGTTATTGGGCAGAGATCAGTTGCGTAGCTGGATATCTATGTTGGCGCTGAGCAATATGGATGATTGTCCCAGCGCTTTGATAGAAGTCGCGGTTATGCGAGCTAAAATGTGTGAAGTCTTAGCCAAAATGACTAAGCTGTCGAATGTGGAAAGCTTTTTTACCGTTGGCTTGTTTTCTGCACTGGATGTGCTGATGAAGCAGTCCATACAAAGCTTATTAGCCAAGCTGCCATTGAGTGATGAAGTTAAACACGCTATTTTGTATCGCCAAGGGGTGATGGGGGAAGCCCTTGCTTGTGTGCAGGCTTATGAAGCGATGGAGCTGACCAATGCCCGCTTTCAGAGCTTATCTCAGAAGTATATTGCTGAGGCAAACTTTCAGGCTTTTACCTGGGCGAATGGTTTGATGCGCAGACTTTAATTAATATCATATATAAGGTATAAAGAGAGCTTCATTATAATGCATAAGCTCGGCAGATATGGCTGATAATAACAGCAAGCAGCATAAAAAGCCTAAGAAAGCGAAAAAAGTTAAAAAAGCCAAGAAAAAGTCGCTTAAGAAAAAATCAACTAAATCTCAGCAAAATAAGCGACGCAGTAAGCTTATTAAGTCCCGCCTGGCGATCATAGGTGGTTTGACAGCATTACTTATCTTGTCCGCGCTGATCTATCTGGCATATCTCGATACGCATATCAGGCATAAATTTGAAGGCAAGCGTTGGTCCTTGCCCGCTCGTGTGTATGCACGGCCACTCTCCTTATTCCCTGGTGCCGATATTAATAAACAGGACTTAGTGCAAGAGTTAAAATTTCTGAACTATCGCCAAGGTCAAAATGCCCCCGGTACTTATAAAACTGTCGGCAATGTGGTGATGCTCGATACTCGCGGCTTTACCTATTGGGATGCAGAAGAGCCGCCGCGTGCCTTACATGTTACCTTCAACCAGCATGGTATTAGTGAAATATTGGATACCGATTCAGGCAGACTGTTGAAGTTGCTGCGCTTAGAGCCAATGCAGATGGCCAGTATTTATCCGGCAAACAAAGAAGACCGCGACTTGATTCGCTTGCAAGATGCACCTGCCGAACTGGTTAACACACTGATAGCCGTAGAAGATACCGATTTTTATGTGCACGCCGGCGTTAAGCCTACCGCCATTCTACGGGCCTTACTGGCGAATATTCGGGCTGGCGCAACAGTGCAGGGTGGCAGTACCTTAACGCAGCAGCTGGTTAAGAATTTTTTCTTAAATAACCGACGCACTCTACGACGTAAAATTACCGAAGCGTTGATGTCGTTATTACTCGAGTTTCACTATAGCAAAGAAGATATTCTTGAAGCCTATTTGAATGAAGTTTATCTAGGGCAAGATGGTGAGCGCGCCATCCATGGTTTTGCGCTGGCCAGCCGCTTTTATTTTGATCGGCCTTTGAGCGAGCTCAACTCAGAACAAATTGCATTGCTCGTGGGTTTAGTCAAAGGGCCTTCATACTATGACCCTCGCCGCAACCCAGAACGTGCCCGGCAGCGCCGTGATGTCGTGCTAGAGGTTATGTTGGCGCAGGGCTTATTGAACTCAGATGAGGCAACCCAGGCGCGTTTGCAAGCGATCAATGTGCGCCCTAAAAATGATTATGTTGGCTCATCTTATCCGGCGTATATCAGTTTAATCAAACGACAACTGCAGGTGGACTATCGCGATGCTGATTTACGCAGCGAAGGTTTGCGTATCTTTACCAGCTTTGACCCTATCGTACAGGCAGCCGCTGAAACCGCATTGAGCCAAAAACTGCAACAACTCAGTCGTAGTGGCCGTGCCGAAATGGCTGAACTACAAGGTGCTGTTGTGGTATCAGCGGTGGATACCGGTGAAGTATTAGCCATGGTGGGTGATCGAGATGCAAGCTACGCCGGTTATAATCGTGCGCTTGATGCGCGGCGTCAAATTGGTTCTTTAGTAAAGCCAGCTGTTTATTTAACCGCCTTGGAGCACCCGGGTTTATATCACCCCAGTGCTTTGATTGATGATTCACCACTCACAGTAGACTTAGATAATGGGCAGTCCTGGCAACCCAAGAACTATGATGGCCAGTTTCATGGCTTTGTTCCTTTCTATGCAGGGCTGACCAACTCTTATAATGTTGCGACAGCCCGGCTGGGTTTGACCGTTGGTGTTGATAAAGTGATTAATACCTTGCAGCAAATGGGCTTACAGCAACGGCCTGAGGCTTATCCATCCTTGCTGTTAGGCGCATTAGAGCTTACACCACTGGAAGTGTCTCACCTTTATCAAACCTTAGCAGCCAATGGCTTTAGTGTGCCTTTGCGTGCTGTGCGAGATGTGCTGACCTCTGAAGGCTCTAAGTTGACGCGCTATCCGCTCAGTGTGCAGCAGACCTTAGATAGCAGCTCGGTGTACTTACTCAATAGCATGTTGCAGCAGGTGGCTCGGCAGGGCACGGCAAAAAAGCTGGCCACAGCCTTGCCTCACTTAAAGGCAGCCGGTAAAACCGGTACCAGTGATGATTTGCGTGATAGCTGGTTTGCCGGGTTTACCGGGCAGCATCTGGCGGTTGTTTGGCTTGGCAATGATGATAACAGCAGTACGGGCCTGACTGGCGCCAGTGGCGCATTGCCAGTGTGGATTGACTTGATGAAGGCGGTGCGCAGTCGGCCGTTACGTATACCCATGCCGAAAAATATTGAGCATGTCTGGATTGATAAGCAGTCAGGCTTACGCTCTGGGCCTAAATGTGAGAATGCCGTACAATTGCCATTTATTATTGGCTCAGCGCCAAGTGAAAGGGCGGCATGTAAAGGCCGATCGGTATGGGATTGGTTATTGAATTAAACCGCTGATTTGCGAGTACAGAATATCCGGTTATAATCGACAAAGTAAGTCTGCCGCTAAATGCGCGGGTTTTAATAGTTCTTAATGGGAGCTTAAGTTATGCATATGAAATTAGTTTGGGGATTGTTGATAGGAAGTCTGGTGATGCTATTAACCGCTTGTGGCTCCTCGCCAAAAGTCGATGATAGTGATGAGTTCGGCCTTGATGAGTACTCAGACGAGTATACTGATGATTTCGACACAGGCGCTGATAATAAAATTCGCCATGCTATCGGTAATCCTGCGGTAAAAGACCTCTGGGAAGAAGCCGAAATGGCGCGTTTACAAGGTGATTTCGACGCCGCTGTGGTCAAACTAGAGCGTGCTTTGCAAATTGAGTCCCAGGATGCTGTGATTTGGAGCCGTCTGGCGGAAGTCAGGCTACAACAAGGCGATTCAGCCCAGGCCGAGAATCTGGCTGCCAAGTCCAATGCGATGAGCATTGATAATCCGCTGCTGAACTACCGTAACTGGCTGATTATTTCACACGCGCGTAAGCTGCGAGGCGATGATATAGGCTCACAGGAAGCTGAATACACCGCAAACTCCTTCCGCCCATAAGGGTGCCCCATTAGCCATTTTGAAGAAACGTCCCATGATTTAGATACCCCGCCTTCACCCGCAGAGATGCTGGGTGAAAGCGGCCCTCTGGCCCTGCATGTAAAGGGCTTTGCCCCGCGTTTATCACAGCAATTAATGAGCAATGCCATTCAGGCTGCCCTGGATGCGCAGCAGATACTGGTGGTTGAAGCAGGGACTGGCGTGGGCAAGACCTACGCGTATTTGGTGCCAACACTCTTAAGTGGTCAAAAAGTAATCATTTCTACGGGCACACGTCATCTGCAAGACCAGCTCTATCACCGGGATTTGCCTATCGTGCAGCGCAGCTTAGGTGTGGGTATTGAGGCAGCCCTACTCAAAGGGCGCAGCAACTATTTATGCCTGAACCGTCTCTATCAAGCCCAGGGTGAGCAGAAAAGCCGCCAGGATCAGGCGCAGCTGCATAAGATTAAGCAATGGTCTCTGGAGACATCACAGGGTGATATTGCAGAGTTGGCAGAGATTCCTGAAGGCGCGCCGATTTGGTCAAAAGCGACCTCCACGGTTGATAACTGCCTAGGCTCAGAGTGCCCCGACTTTAATAACTGCTTTTTGGTCAAAGCGCGGCGCCGGGCGCAAGAAGCAGATATTGTGGTGATTAATCACCACTTATTTTTCGCTGATATGGCGTTGAAGGAAGAAGGCTTTGGTGAGGTCCTGCCCAGTGCTAATGCCTTTATTCTGGATGAAGCACACCAGTTGCCGGAAACGGCCAGTCGCTTTTTTGGGCAGTCGGTCAGTACCCGACAATTACAGGAGCTGACCCAGGATACCGTGGCAGCCCAATTGCGCGATGTGCCTGACTTTAATGATTTGCGTGATGCCGCGATGGCGGTCGAAGGCAGTAGCAAAGCCTTTCGCCTGGCGTTAGGTGCGGCAGAGCAGCGCGGTATTTGGCAGCTGCAGTGGTCCAAGACAGAGGTTCGCGCAGCGCTACAGCAATTACAGCAACATATCGAAGTATTGCAGGCACAGCTGAATGAAGTCAGTGAACACAGTGAAGACTTAGAGCAGTGTGCTGGTCGTTGTACCGCGCTATTACTGCGACTCAGCCTGTTTCAGGTCGAGGAGCCTGAATTGATTCTTTGGTTTGAAGCGACCCGACGGGGATTTCAATTGCATGCGACGCCACTGGAAGTTGGCGAGTTGATTCAGCAATATATGCGTGGCTACCAGTCAGCCTGGGTGTTTACCTCAGCCACGCTGGCGGTGGCAGGTAATTTTAAGCACTTTTATGAGCGCATGGGCATTACTGCGGCAGATGCTGTGTCCTCGGCAGAGGCAGCGACCGAAGCCGGCTCAAACCATAGTGAGTCAGCACAGTTTGATAGCCCATTTGATTATCAGAAAAATGCCCGTTTATACCTGCCGCCCAGCATGCCAGAGCCGCAGTCTCCGGGTTTCTTAGATAAACTGATCGAGGTTAGCTTGCCGCTGTTGCAGCTAAGCCAGGGGCGGGCCTTTATGCTCTTTACCAGCTATCGCGCCCTGCAATATGTGGCGGATAAAATTGCTGACCATGTTGACTTTCCCTTGTTTGTGCAAGGTGAGGCGCCCCGTAGTCAGTTATTGGACCAGTTTCGTGATTCTGGCAATGGTGTCTTGTTGGGGACCAGTAGCTTTTGGGAAGGCGTAGATATTAAAGGTGAAGCACTGTCTTGTGTCATTATTGATAAACTCCCATTTGCCGCGCCCAATGATCCGGTTTTGCAGGCGCGCTTAAATGCCATTAAACAACAAGGCGGTAATCCTTTTTTTGACTATCAGGTGCCACAGGCCGTTATCGCTTTAAAGCAAGGTGTTGGCCGCTTAATTCGAGATGTTCACGATCGAGGCGTATTGGCGATTATGGATCCGCGTTTAAAAACCAAAGGCTATGGCAGAATATTTTTGCAGAGCCTGCCAAGCATGCCGGTCACCAGTCAGCTCAGTGATATCGAAGCATTTTTTACCGAGCAACCATAAACCACAAAGAGTTACCATAAGACAAGCGTATGAAAATTCTGGCCTTAGAAACAGCAACCGAAGCGTGTTCAGTGGCATTATTAAATGGCGATGTGGTGATTGCTCGCTATGTACACCAGCCTCAGCAGCAGGCGCAATTAGTGTTGCCTATGGTCAATGACGTTTTGCAGGAAGCGGCTTTGCCATTAACCTCGCTAGACGCGATTGCTTTTGGGCGTGGCCCAGGTAGCTTTACGGGCTTACGGGTTGCTGCCAGTGTGACCCAGGGCTTGGCGGTAGCCTCGGATTTACCAGTAGTGCCGGTTTCCACCTTAGCCTGTATGGCGCAAGGAATGCAGCGGCGTTTTCAGGCGAGCCGAGTATTAACTGCGCTGGATGCCCGCATGCAAGAGGTCTACTGGGCTGAATATGTTTTACAAAATGACCTGATGGTACTCAACAGCGTTGAGCAAGTATTGCCGCCTGCGCAAGTGCCGTTACCCGCCGCAGGGGTTTATATGGCAGCTGGCAGTGGCTGGCAGGCTTATGCAGATATTTTACAAACACGCTTTGAGGGTTTTATCGACTCTTTGCAAGCCGACGTCTGGCCACAAGCAGAAGATATGCTGCCTTTGGCAAAAGCCCTTTACCAGCAGGGTGCAGCGGTAGCGGCTGAGCAGGCCATTCCGGTTTATTTGCGCGATAAAGTCGCGAAATCCAAAGCTGAGCGTTCAGCTTAGCGCTATTTAGGACAATGATTCATCGCCATGCTGTCCGGACTGTCCGGACTATCCGGCGTGGCTGTCATCAGCTGATCAAGAAACTGCCTGGAAGGCCGTTATAAGAGTCTAACAGTATTCTCAATGGATAAACCTAAACACTTAAGTTTAGAGGGGATAATAATGGCAAAGGATGTGCTTGTTGGCGGAATCATGACGCATGCAGTGGTCACTGTGAGAGAAGAAAATATGCTCGCAGATGTGGTTGATAAAATGAAAAATGCGCAAATCTCTTGTATCGTGGTAGTGGATGATGAGCATAAGCCTGTCGGCATTATCACTGAGCGGGATTTGGTACGCTTATTGGGAGAAGTGCTCGAAGACAATAGTGATGCCAATACCAAAGTGAGTACATTTATGTCTGGCCCGCCGATTGCGGTGAGTGCCACGACCCCCTTGTTTGATGCACTCGTGTTAACACAGGGGCGTAATATCCGGCATCTGCCGGTTGTTGATGACAAAGGTTTTTTGCGCGGCATCTTATCCTATACTGATTTAGCCCATGCTTATGAGCATGTTATTGAAAAGCAACGCGAGTTGATTGAAAAAGAACTGGGTGATAAAACCAGTCAGCTGCAACAGGTTAATGAGCAATTAAAAGCGTTATCTATGGAAGATGCTTTGCTGGGTATTGGTAATCGGCGGGCAATGGAAGTGGACTTGGCCTACACACATAACCTGGCATCACGCTATAAGCGCCCGTATTCTGTTGTCTTATTTGATGTGGACTGTTTTAAATTATATAACGACCATTATGGACATCAAGCCGGTGATGAAGCGTTGCGGCTGGTGACTGAGCACTTGCGCTGTTCGATTCGCAAAGCAGATCGACTATTTCGTTATGGTGGGGAAGAGTTATTGCTATTGCTACCAGAGACGGCACTTGAAGGTGCCAAGGTGTTATCGAGTCGTATTGTTAAAGAATTAGCAGAGCGTAACATTCCACATGTCAAGAGCAGTTATAATGTGCTAACGATGAGTGCGGGTATCGGCTCACCAAGCTTGCACAGTGATGCCGCTAAGGACTGGCAAAGTATTGTATTGCAAGCCGATAAGGGATTATATCTTGCCAAAGAAAATGGTCGTAACTGTGTTTGTCACCTGGATATGGGGGCGGCAACGACGGTGTTACAGTAAAGCTTAACAATATACCAAATACAGTGTGATCGAGAGGCAGAATATAAACGTATTCTGCCTTTTTTAATTATCGTTAATAAGCGCCAGAGGTTGCCCTAGTTTTATTGCTTGCGCCGCCGTACAGGTTTTATCCCAAGCAATGCGGCTATTGGTGACCAGTATTACCGTAGAGCCCATATTAAAACGGCCCATTTCCTGGCCTTTTTTTAGATAAACAGGCGTGGGGTTTTTATGGTATTCATATTCACTGATTCTATGTTGGTGGGGTGGGGTAACTAAACCATGCCACACTGTTTCAATCGCAGCCACATTAATCGCGCCGACCAAAACCATGGCAAAAGGCCCAATTTGATCATTTTCAAAAAAAGCGATAACTCTTTCATTGCGGGCAAATAAGTTAGGAATAACACGGGCGGTATGTTGGGCAACGCTGAATAAGCGACCAGGTACATAGATCATGTGTTGCAGTGTGCCATCGACAGGCATATGAATGCGATGATAGTCGCGTGGCGACAAATACAAGGTGGCAAATTGCCCATGCATAAAAGGGTTGCTCAGCTCATGGCGTCCGCCGAGTAACTCAAATAAAGAGTAGTCTCTGCCTTTGGCTTGTATGATACGGCCATTGCTAATAGCACCGATTTGACTAATCGCACCATCGACAGGTGAGATTAGAATATTGGCTGCCTCGTTAATAGGGCGTGCATCTGGCTTTAAGGCACGTGTAAAGAAAGCATTAAAGCTTTTATAACGCGTGATATCAGGTTCAAGCGCTTCACTCATATCAACCTTAAAAGTACGAATAAACCAACGTACAAAAGGATTCTTTAGGCTTGACTCTATACGCGTCAGGAAAAAAATACAGCGCGACAAGCCGTGGTGGGGCAGCAGATATAATGGCCAGGATTTAATATAGTCCATGATACGTGATGACGGGGCAGGTGTAGGTGCGGGTTGTGGTTTATTGGCCTGATTCATTTTAAGTATCGGTTATAGTTGTTTGAGTAATTCTAGGTCTGCATCACTAATGGCTGGCGGGTAACAGGATCGCTTGTTGTGTAACCAGTGTTAATGCATAGCGCATTTGCTGGCTATCTTCAAATTCAATAATAATATATTCGCCAGCATCTAGCGGTTTTGGTGGCTGACTAAGGTGTAGAAAAAAGCTGTTGTCAGCTAATTGAATCTGGCTATTCGCAGGGATGTTCAGGGTTGGCGTAATAGCCAGCTGTTGCCCATCGTGACCTATGAGCTTTGCTGTATTGAAGTCAATACTATGAATGGCCGTGATCGCCAGATCTTCTGAATTAGGATTGCTGATGGTCATATACAGCCTGACATCGCTAGCCGCTGTTGCGCTATGTTGTAGCTCGGCACCTTGCAGCAGTAAAGGTTCAGCATGACTGCTTGTGCTAAGCAAATGGCAGCACAATAGTACTATCAAAGCGATTGGTTTAAACATAATTAACGTAAGGCCGTTGTATAGAGTTGCTCAATATCACTGGCAATCGGTGATATCTTCAGTGGCGCGGAAAATAAAGTATGCATTTGAGCTTGTGGGTTTATAAAGAAAAGTGCGCCGCTATGTGTTATGAGGTAATTTTCAGAGCCATCATTAGCCGCATGCTTTTGATAATTCGTGCTTAAGCTACGTGTTAGAATAGCCAGCTGTTCGTCGGTACCGGTAGCCGCGATAAAGCGATTATTAAAATAGCTGATATAGTCCTTGAGTTTGTCCTGATCGCGTTCAGGGTCAACAGAAATAAAGATATATTGGACAGCTTCGCTAGGTATGGTTGTATCGAGCGCGCTGGCAATTTGTTGAAGTTGCTGCATCGTCATTGGACACACATCCGGGCAATGCGTGTAGCCAAAAAACACGATTGACCACTTACCCATAAAACGCTGTTTGTTAAAAGGCTGTGCCTGATGGTCGAGTAAGTCAAACTCAGGTAATGCGGGGTAACTGGCCGGATAGAGTGTACCATGCTGTAGTTCAATGGTAGGGCGGGCTTGAGCTTGGCGCAATAACGGCTGATCCGTTAATAAAGTGCCACTTAGCCAGTAGCCCAATATGAGCGTGCCAAGTAGGCCGCAGATTAATACAAAGATTAACAAAGGCGATGATAATTTGGCGGGCAAGCTGTTTGGCATATTGGTTAAATTGTTTAAGTGGGTTGGTCGCGAAAATATTGACGAGTTTGACTATAAGAACAAACGAAAGTTTTAATAAGCTGCGGAATAATGGCAGTAGTATATTATAATTGCAACAACTCCTGCATATTCCCAAGGGCTGATGTGGGGCTTGTTATCGCCAGAAAAAAGCGCAAAAGAGAGCAATAGATTGGATCCTACATCAGAGTCGATATTGAGTCGTGAGCAACTGGTACGTGAGATTGCCGCTAAATTAGAGCAGGCTGAGGTTTATTTTGGGCACGGTACGGGTAATGCGATAGATGAAGCTGTCTGGCTGGTATTAGTCGCTGTTGGGGTCTCGCCAGTTGAACCTGAGCCAGACTTTTCCTTGCCGGTATCCAGCGCGGCGCGTGAACAGGCCTATGCCTGGTTAGAACAGCGGGTAACGACACGCAAACCCCTGGCTTATTTGCTCAATAGCGCTTGGTTTTGTGGTTTGGAATTTTATGTTGATGAGCGCGTTTTAGTGCCTCGTTCCCCCATTGCTGAGTTAATTCAGCAACATTTCGCACCCTGGCTGTCAGGGCTGCAGCGCGGGCCTGAGTATATTTTAGACTTATGCACGGGCAGTGCCTGCATCGCGATAGCCTGTGCCCAAGCCTTTCCTGATGCGCAAATAGTGGCCAGTGATATATCGGCAGAGGCTTTATCGGTGGCTGAACAAAATGTGCAGCGTTATCAGTTGGCATCCCGGCTAAGTTTGCAGCAGGCGGATGTGTTTAGCGGTTTACGCCCCAGAACACCCGCGTTTCCGGGCTATGATATTATTGTCAGCAATCCACCTTATGTTGATGCCCAAGATATAAGCAGCATGCCAGAAGAATTTCGTCAGGAGCCACTGCTTGGTTTGGCTGCAGGCCAAGATGGCCTGGACATTGTGCGACGAATTTTGCAGGAAGCTGGGCATTATGTGAGTCAAAATGGCATTTTGATTGTCGAAGTAGGTAATAGCGAAGCAGCTGTTATTGCGCAATATCCACAGCTGCCCTTTATCTGGTTGGAGTTTGAATTTGGTGGGCAAGGGGTGTTTTTACTACAAGCGCGCGACCTGCTTGCTTATCAGAAAAGTTTGCCAGAAATGCCTGGCTAAAAGTTTAGAGAGAATAGCGATGAGACATAATATATCCAACACTTGTGCAATAAGTCTATGGACTTTATTGCTGGTCAGCCCGCTGAGTGCTGCGCAAACCACTTATCAAGATTGCCTGTTAGAAGCCAGCCGGGCCGGTGCTGTAAAGAGTAAACGTGATATTGGGCTGATTAGGGAATCTTGTCGTGAGCAATTTCCTGAGACGGCCACCGATATTCTGGGGGAAAAATTAGAGCAGGAAGAAATTGACCGCCTGGATATGTGGACCCACCGTGATGGCAAAAATAATATTAAAGGCAGTATTTATAATGGCAATCCAGACCTTGTGATTACACAACTGACCTTATTAATCACGCCGAAAGGCGGGGGAGACAATATTAAGAACTTCTTCGACTCTGAAGAGTTTGAAATAAATGTCAGGGTTCCTCCGTACAAAAGCGAAGCCTTCGTAATCGATGTTGAGAAAACAGACATTAAAGGCGAGTTTGGCTGGACGATTATCTCTGTCAGGGGATACTAAGCGCAGCGAGCCAGATTTTAGTCTGCAACCATAGCAAATACTTTTCGCGAACCAATAGCGTGCCTCAGTTTGGCCATTGCTGCTTGTGTGTTCCATATCATTCCCGCACACGCGGGAATCCAGTTGTCATGACGCAAACACGCTTTATCTATCGCGAAATAGCACGCATTAACAATAAAGACTCGATTCCCCGTCGAGCTGGGAATGGCAGAGGTCGACCAGACCGTGGCTGAGTCATTATAGGCTGCTGTTATTTCCACGTAAGTTACCCGCTGGGCTCCGCGCTTCACGCCGCGCTATTGATATTCGCTTATCGCGGCATAATCCCATCGCATAAACTCAAGATATTGTCTTATTGTAGACGATACAACGCACAAAACGGCGTATGCGCAGCGGTCTACCCAGCATACGCTGAAAATACGCGGCAATATCCTACACAAGTTCATACTTAAGTCTGAAGTATATTTAAAGGGCTTTGTTAGAATGCTCAACCATTGAGGTGGTGTCAGGTTCTGGGCAGAGGCTGGCACACAATAATAAACACCTCAATACAGCAAAGAAATTTAAATAACAATACTTATAAAAAAAATATAAGTTGTAGAGGTAAAAAAACATGTCAGGGAAATCGTTAGCCGCCCGCTTGCGCGGCGCATTGTTTGTGATTTGTCATCTTATTATTTTAGCGTTGTTGTTCGGCACTGGCGTGGGGTATGCCAATGCCGCGAGCTTAAGCAGCACCGCAACAACCATTGCACACAACGGCAGTTTTACACTAACGACCGATGCGCCCGAGGGGCCAGTGTATTCCAATGCCCATGGCTCGCTCAGTTTTGATCAAATGCAAATCCAGCGCAGCACGAACAATAGCACGTGGAGCACCTTGGCCACTGACAACAGTGCGATCACCTTGCAACAAAGCGGCTTAGCCGCAGGCACTTATTATTATCGGGCGCGCGAGAGTGGCCCGTCGTGTTCGGTTAGTGGGGGCTGCAATACCGAAGCGCGCTTTAGCAGCACTGTGACCGTTACCGTACAAGCCCCACCGCCACCGGGCACACCAGCGAGTATGAGTATCAGCGGCCGCGAACAAACACACATCGATACCAATGGCAGCTATACCATTAGCTGGGGCACCGCGAGCAACAACCCAACACGTTATGAGCTAGAACGCTCGGTGAACAATGGCAGTTACAGCATCATCTACAGTGGCACACACTCAAGCTTTGCCCAGAGCAATATGGCTGAAGGTGAGTACCGTTATCGTGTGCGCGCGTTTAATGGCAGCTACGGCAGTTATCAAACCCTTGATGCGTTTGAGGTATTGAGAGTGCCCGAGATCATGCAAGGCTTGTTTGCTGACTTGCCTGACTATAGCCAGCAAGGCATTACCTGCCATGATGGCCACTGCTCACCGCCGCTAACCTATTATGCCGAGGCCGGTGATATCAGTTTAAACTGGCCCGCAGCCAATGGTACTGTCGCGCATTATCACTTGGAAGAAAAAACGGGCAATGGCAGCTTTGCCACGCTCGCCAATGTGAATGGCTTAACGCACACCGTTGCCAAAGGCGATGGCCAATATTTTTATCAAGTCAGTGCCTGTAATGCCGCCGGTTGTGGCGCGGCGAGCATCACTGTTGAAATTCAAATCGCGCCCATTCAAGCCGACGTGAGTACCTTAACCGTGCCAGCGACCGCCAGCGCGACCTATGTGATTAGTGTGCCCACACCGCCCGAGGGTTGGAGCGCATCACTCGAAGAACAAATCGGTGAAGGTATTTGGACCGCCGTGGCGTTTGAAGCCGCGCCCAATGCGATTCATTACACCGTGAATGACTTAACGAAATTACACAATCGCTATCGCTACCAATATGTTCACAACAGCGTGTTTAACAATCCACCGCCGGTATATCCACCCGGCTTTAATCCCAGCACGGCATATTCTACGATTAACACCACCCAACATATCCCTGGTCAGCCCGGGCCGATGAACTGGGCCGGTGAGGTTATGTCCACACTCGATAGTCAATATGAGATCACCGGCGATTTTAACGTGACCTGGGGCGGCGATGCGCACAATGTGCCCATTGCGCATTATGAGTTACAAGCTGAAACGAATGGCAGCTGGGGTGCCGTACAAACCTTATCGGCGAGCGCCTTACAACAGGCGGTGAATCTGGACAACGGTGCTTACCGCTATAAAGTGCGTGCTTGTAATAGCAACGACTGCGGCCCGTGGCAAACCTCACATGAAGTGCATGTCTTAAAAACACCCAGCGCACCGAGTGAGTTAAGTTATGTCGCCGCCAGTTTATCCAACCATCAAAACCTCGACACCAATGGCCTGTTTAAAATTATTTGGCCAACCGGCACGGGTGTTATCGACAGCTACGAGTTACAGCAACAATTTAATAACACTGCCTGGACCGCGATCAGCTTACCCACACCGTTAACACAACACCATATAGTGCAAACCCAAACCAACGGCGATTACCGCTATCGCGTCCGCAGCTGTAATAGCGCCAGCTGCAGTGACTGGGTCAATACTGTTGAGACAGTGACGATGCAATACACCGAGCTGACCATTGAAAACAGCAGCATTCAACTATTGCCACAAGCCGACACCGTGGCCATTACCGATGGCAGTGCCGCAGTCAGTCATGAAGGCGTGGCGCAATACAGCTTACCGATTAGCCTGCCACCGGCCTTGAATGATTTAGCCCCGGCCTTATCACTCAACTATAGCAGCACCAATGGTGATGGTTATATGGGCATCGGCTGGTCTGTGAGCAGTTTATCGAGTATTCACCGTTGTACACCCACCTTGGCCACCGAAGGCCATGCCCAGGTGAAATACGGCCACATGCCGTTTAGCCAACAAGAGCGCTTATGCCTGGACGGCGAAAAGCTGATCAACACAGCGCTTGGTAGCCAAACCCATCACGATGCGGCCTACTGGGCCAGTGGCGCACGCTACCAGACTGAGGTGAATAACTTTGCCGATATTCAATCGCACGGTGTACAAGACAATGGCCCCGATCATTTTATTGTGCGCACCGCCGATGGCCGCCTGCTGACCTACGGCAGCCGCAGTGACAGCCAGGTGCAAGCTGCGGGTAATAGCAATGGTCCGGTGAAGCGTTGGTTACTCGATACCGTGGAAGACCGTTATGGTAATCGCTATACCATTCACTATCATGAAGCGGCCAATGAAGGCAGCAATGTGGTGCCCGAGACCATTTACTATGCGCCCGATACCGCGGTGCAGTTTCATTACACCACGCGCAACCAACCTTTGAGTGGCTGGGAGCAAGGTGCGGCCTATATTAACGACCGTTTATTAGCCCGCATCACCACGCATATTCATGTACCTGCGGGGGCGGCGGCGAACAGTGGCCAGATCGTCTCGGAATATCTGCTTCACTACCAGACCGGCAGTGACACCGATGCACAGCGCTTAAGTCAAGTGCAACACTGTGGCTTTGATGCCGATGGCGTGCAGCGCGTGTGCGCCGAGCCATTAGTGTTTGGCTGGCAAGATAATATGGCACTCGGTTTTCCTGATGCCTATAACAGCAATGCCGCCAATTGCTACGATGGTAAAGAACATGTGGCCGACTTTAATAACGACGGCTATGAAGACTTGTTTTTAAACGTGATGATCTCGCCGCAGTGGTTTATGTATAAAGGTTTGCCACAAAGCCAGGCCATCCCCTGGTCAGGCACTATTCCTGAGAACTTTACCTTATTAAAAGATGTCTCCAGCCAGTATGCCGCCGGTGGCAGTGGTGCGAATGCCAATGGCAGCTATATTACCCCCATGCGCTTAGGTAATCGTTATGGTTTGTTGGCCGTGCATGATGATGGCTTGATGAGTGAAGGCATGAATGTCACGCTGTATTTACATGACAATATCGCCGCGATGTTTGATGATGCCAATGCCGAGTACAGCACACAGACGATTGCCAGCAATATTGGTTTAGCGCACGGTACGCCGGTGGTGTTGGGTGACTTCAACAATGACCTCTACGATGATTTATTTATCAATCACAGTGCGGATGAGCCTTATCAGTTATTAATGAGCAATGTCACCGGTAATGGTGATGTCAGCTGGCAGGCGGTGAGCTTACCCGCCAATGCCTACAATATGGGCGATACCAAACCTGAATATAACCTTGCCGACTATAACAACGATGGCTTGCTCGACTTTTACATTCGGGGTCAGGTGGAGAACCTGCCGTATCAATCGTTATCAGAATTATTAGGCACGGGTGTCTCGCCATACACCGATATGAGCGGCACCGATTTGACTGATGTGTTAACACAAATCAATGGGCCGGGCCAAGGGCCGTTCCGTGAAATTCACACCAATATGGGCAATGGCCTGTTTTATGATGCGGTCGATGATGCCTTAGCGACGATTTTGCCACGCGGGGATGGCGGCGATGTGAAAGACTTTCGGGTGTTTACCTGGGGCGCGTTTGGCGAAGGACGGCGCGGTACGCAAACCATTTTCTCCTCCCAACAACGCTACTACAACTACAATGGCAGCAATGTTGACCTTAACCTCGATGGCCTGCCTGACTATGTGGTGCGTATGGATCAGGAGTGGGTGATTTATATCAACACCGGCAAGCAAGACGCCAACCCGAGTAATCCTGCGTATATTAAATACCACACCGGCATTAACACCGGCAGCTATGAAAACCAACTGGCCTTCCCCATGGACTACGACCGTGATGGCCGCCCTGATGTTATTGCACAACACCCGGCAGGCACCGAAGCGAACCCACGCTGGCAGGTATTGCTAACACGATTCAGCCTGAACAACGGCGAGGCCGAGCCTTACTTTGAAGTGATGGACGTCGACCCTTTTGCCGCTGACCCCGAGATGCAGCAAGAGATCTTTAACTACACCTTTAATAACACCACCACCACGCAAACCTATTTGCAAAGTGATGTGAACCCGGTGCCGATCTTCAAAGACCGCAACCAGGATGGCCTGACCGATATTATGTATTGCGACCAAACCGGTAACGGTAAAGCCGTGTTGTACAGTCGTCCCGGTCAGCCGGATTTATTAAACCGCATTACCAATGGCCTGGGCAAAGTCACCACCTTTCGTTATGACCTGCTTACCGACCACACCGTGCCGGGGGCCTCTCAGCCTGTGTATTTAAACACCGCCGAAGCGCTGGCCTCAGCCACGCTGGCCGCCGCCGACGACAATATCGATCACCACACCCTGCGCCATGCGCATGGCCGCTATGTGGTGAGCCAATCCCAAAGCAGTAACGGCCAAGGCGGTATGCACAGTCGTTACTATTATTACCGCGCCGCCAAAACCCACCTGGGCGGCCGCGGGTTTTTGGGCTTTGCGCAACACATTGTTGAAGACAGCGCCAGCCAAACCGAAACCAGCACTTGGTATCACCAACAATACCCACTGCTGGGCCATAAAGTGCAAACCCGCAGCCGCGCCTTGGATGGCAACCTGGTCAGCATTAGCGACAGCCGTTATCAGACCAGCCAATCAACAGCGGGTGTGTATACCGTACAGCCATTGCAAGACACAGTACGCCGCTATAACTTAACGGGCAGCAATGCCAACAATCCATTGAGCGCCAGCAAAACCGATTATGGGTTTGATGCCAACGGTTGCCTAAGCCTGCAAAGCACCACCGAGGGCGATAGCATCACCCTGGCCAGTGGGCTTATCCAAAACCCACAACGCACTACCGTGGTCGACAACACCGATATCCACACCGACACCACCGCCTGGCTGCGCTGCTTTGTGGCGGCCAGCACCACCACGGTCCATGCCGACAACACCCAACAGCAGATTCACAGCACCGCCGTGCAATACCCCGGCACGCTGGACCCACAAAGCACCGCCAACTTTGTCGGCAGCGCTATGCAGCTGAACACCAGCTATGTCTACAACGCACAGGGTATTATCACCCGCACCACCGTGACGGGTAACGATATCGACGGTGGCAGTTTAGCCGCCCGCAGTGAACAGCTGAATAACTTCCAGCGCAATATGTACCCACGCACGCTGACCAATGCCCTTGGCCATAGCCGCCAGGTAGAATACGACTTGCGCTTTGGCGTTGTGCGGCAAAGCACCGACCCCAACGGCCAACAAACCCTCAGCACTTATGATGAATTTGGCAGACTGCTGACCGAGACCGATGTGACTACCGGCACGGTCAGCTATTTCCGCCGTTACTGGTGTCATGACTATATTCTCGACTGCCCGGCCAATGCCGTGAGTGCTGAAGTGGTAGAAGTGGCCAACCCGGCCTTACCGAACACCCTCGGCGCACCGCGCACGGCCAGCTACTATGATCAACTCGGCCGCGTGGTGCGCGAAGAGACCTTAAACTTAAATGTGTTTAGCACCAAGGTCGACACCGAGTATAACAACGAAGGCCGTATCCACCGTGTGTCAGAGCCGTTTACTGATAACCCACAATACTGGACCGTTTACAGCCACTACGATGCACTAAACCGCCCCGGCCTGGTCGAGCCTGCCGCCGGTGGCCGCATTGTGAATGAATATGGCATTGATTACAGTGGCATTGGCCGCCATCAGCACCGCCGCATCTTAACCGTGGCTGACTTTAATGCCAGTGGTGACAACATCACCGAACGCAGCACGATTTACAACAGCTTAGGCCAAGTGGTGCAAGTGACCGACCCCGACAATACGCCGGTGACCTATAGCTACAATGTGCAAGGTAACCTAAAGACCACCACGGTCAATCACAACACGGATACCACCATTACCCTCACCTACAATATTGCGGGTTTGCGCGACAGCATTGATGACCCTGATGCCGGGCATATCCGTTTTGAGTACGATGCCTTAGGCCAACTGCGAAGGCAGACTTGGGCACCCGATACCCCACAAGCAAAATCACAAACGCTCAACTATGACCTGTTAGGCCGCCAGCTAAGCCGAGTCGATGTGGATCAAAACAACAACAGCCACACCCAACAATGGCATTACGATAACCGCTGGTTAGGGGCCTTAGATCGCCGTGAAGGCAATGGCTTGAGTGAGGAGCGCTACTTCTATCCGGCCGGTCATCAAAACGCAGGCCAGCTCTCGCATATTGAGACCACCTTGGATGATGCCAACACCAGACGGTTTGATTATGCCTATGATGCTTATGGCCGCCCACACACCGAGACCACGCCTGGCCAACTCACCATTGAACGCAGCTACCATGCGGCAGGCTTCCACTGTGGTACCACCGATATCAGTGACCCCGCCAACCCACAAGTGATCTGGTTGATCGGTAATGAAAATGACAGCCGCGGTAATATCGTGGACCAACTCTATGGCAACGGTATACAAACCCGGCATGTGTACGACCCACAACGCGGCCACTTAATCGGCATCCGCAGTGGGCAAGTGGGTAACCAGATTGACACCACAGGCACCTTCGCCGCCACCGCGCAGTCGTTGCATTACACTTATGATAGCTTGGGCAACTTAACCCAACGCCGCAGCCAACGTGAAGATGTCAATGGCACGCCACTCGAGTGGTTAAGCGAGAACTTCCGCTATGATAATTTAAACCGCCTGACCAATACCGATCTGTATCATGATGCGTCTCTTACAAGGCAGGAGTCCTACAGCTATGATGCTTTAGGTAACCTCATCAGCAAGAGTGATATCGGCAACTTAGCATATACCCAAAGCAACGGTGCCGGTGTGCATGCAGTAACCCAAGCCAATGGCCAAAGCTATCACTACGATACCTATGGCAATATGATCCAACGCGGCAGTGATACCGTGGATTATGATGTGTTTAACAAACCCACAAGAATCGGTAATCATCACTTCACCTACGGGCCAGACAGAGCACGGTATAAGCAGGTTGGCCCTACTGGTACCACCTATTATATAGGCAACTATGAAGAGGTCATTACCCAAAGCGGCACCGAGCAGCGCACCACCATTGATGGGTTTTATCTGCACACACGGCAGGTGAGCAGTGGCACAGTCACGACCACCTACCTGCATCAAGACCACCTAGGCTCGAATGAAGCCATGACCGACAGCAGTGGGGATTATATCCAGCGCATGCGGTTCAACGCCTGGGGCGAGCGCCAGCAGGCTGATGGCTTGATCGGTGATCCTACGGCGGGCAACCCACTGCACTTCCCCACCACAAGAGGGTATACTGGCCATGAAATGCTCGACGGCCTGTCCCTGGTGCATATGAATGGGCGGGTGTATGATCCGATACTCGGAAGATTTATGACGGCGGATATCTTAGTCCAGGCGCCCTATAATACGCAGAGTTATAATCGGTATAGTTATGTGCTCAATAATCCCTTGAGTCGGATTGATCCGTCGGGGTATAAAAGCCAGAAGAAAACCGATGGGGATGAGCCGGAAGTTAGAGAAACGACGGTTGAGATTGATGGGGAGAAGCATACGTTAACCGGTGTAGGTGATGGTGAGACTAAGGCGGGTGATAAGGTTCAGCTGTTTACCACGAAAGATGCCGATGGGAATACCAAGACCTTTATTATTGGGGGAGATGGTTCAAGTAAAGTTACATCTGTTACTGAGGGTAGTCTTGTCTCGCATGTCATTGCTAGTGGAAGTGAGGATTTTGCAAAATTTGCTTCTGATGTAGCTGGAAAGAAATTCAGTCTCAATAGAAAAATGCAATTTGAAGTCCTCGACAAAAAAAGACCTGTGGCAAACACTATAGTCACAGATGGTAAAGGTGGAGTAAAAGTTCAAATATCTAAATGGGTTACTAGAAAAAACACGTCAAAGGTTGTTATAGATGGAATGAGGGTTCATGAAGAAAAGCATTTGTCTGATTTTTATCTTTTTGTAGAAGACTTAAGTTTTTTAGAAGGTGCGAGATCAGGGTTTCCTGTAGCCCCTAAATTATTCTCGGATAAAAGATTTTTTGAGCTTCGTGGAACAGATGAGGAAATTAATTTTCTAAGAGGTCAGCTGCCCAATATAAGAAGACCAAAGACAATTCGAGAGGTAAAAGATAGAATTAATCAACTTGAAGGGTATCGGAGGCAATTTGAATAAGTTAAATTTGATTTTGTTGTTTTGGGGCCTTAGCCTTATGGTAAATTATGGTGTCTATGCCTGCGGGGTAAGTTTTCCTGAAGAGGTGGAAGTAAATGCCGCCATTAAAAAGATCAAAAAAGGAGAGTTTAGTCTACGAATAGAGCTTAAGAGTAAAGAAGAGGTGCCATTGAAGTTTTATCGTGATGCTTTATCTAGGCATAATGTAACAATTGTTGCTGTCGTTGATAACGCTTCAGATGAGCCACTCAAAGAAAAGTTTATTTTGGATAATGCAACCCCTGGTGTTGTAGAAATCCTTCCTGGAAAAACTATGTATGAAGATTATAGTCTTTCAAGTAACTTTCCAGGTTTAAGTTCTGTATTGAAGAAAAATAATGTTGTTCTGTTTTGGGGAGTTAATCTAAAACCTATTGGTGATTATGCTGAAAAGAGGTTTGGTGGTTATGTTGTGATCGAAAAAAATAAATCAGGAGTCCTACAGCTATGATGCTTTAGGGAACCTCATCAGCAAGAGTGATATCGGCACCTTAGCATACAACCAAACTAACGGTGCCGGTGTGCATGCAGTAACCCAGGCCAATGGCCAAAGCTATCACTACGATACCTATGGCAATATGATCCAACGCGGCAGTGATACCGTGGATTATGATGTGTTTAACAAACCCACAAGAATCGGTAACCACCACTTCACCTACGGGCCAGATAGAGCACGGTATAAACAGGTAGGCCCTACTGGCACCACCTATTATATTGGTAACTATGAAGAGGTCATTACCACCGCTGGCACCGAGCAGCGCACCACCATTGATGGGTTTTATCTGCACACACGGCAAGTGAGCAGTGGCACAATAACCACCACCTACCTGCATCAAGACCACCTAGGCTCGAATGAAGCCATGACCGACAGCAGTGGGGATTATATCCAGCGCATGCGGTTTAATGCTTGGGGCGAGCGCCAGCAGGCTGATGGCCTGATTGGTGATCCTACAGCGGGCAATCCACTGCACTTCCCCACCACAAGAGGGTATACTGGCCACGAAATGCTCGACGGCCTATCCCTGGTGCATATGAATGGGCGGGTGTATGATCCAGTACTCGGGCGATTTATGACGGCCGATATCCTGGTCCAAGCGCCCTATAATACGCAGAGTTATAATCGGTATAGTTATGTGTTGAATAACCCCTTGAGTCGGATTGATCCGTCGGGGTATAAAAGTGAGAGGCCCCAGAGTGATGGGGATGTGGTTCCTGATCCCACAATTGAGATTAACGGTCAGAAGCACACGCTAACAGGGCAAGGGGACGGCGAAACCAAGGCAGGCGATAAGGTTCAGTTATTCACAGTGAAGGATGCTGATGGTAACGAACAGATGTATATGATCGGTGGTGATGGGTCAACACAAATTACAGGAGTTGGTGGCTCTAATTTTGGAAACCAAAGTAATCCCTTTGCAGTCAATGATATTGCGAATGGGACTCAGGTGGCTGGTCTTGGAGCTGGTTTTGTCTTTTTGTTAAATAATGCTAAAAAAGCTTTTGACTTGTTGGGTAAAGGGAGAGCTGCAGCATCGAAAAATCTAGCAAATAAAGCTTTAAAAAATACTAAAAATGTCAAAAATAAAATCCTTTCAAATAGAGAAGCAGGTAAAGCTATTCAGTGGCCAAAAGGTCAAGGTAGTGCTAAGCAAACTAAAGAGATGGCCGAAAACTTATCTGTTTCAGATGTAACGAAAATGATAAATAGAGGACTCAATAAAGAAACTGTAAAACATTTAAGAAGCCAATATCAAAAAGCGTTGGAGCAAGGTGGTAAAAAGCTTCAGAATGAACAACTATTACCAAGAAAGCAACTAATGGATAAGATACTTGAACTATGGCCAAAATAATTGAACTTGCGAAAAAGGTTAGCGAATACTGGTTATCTCATGGTGTTGATACACAAGGTGTAACCTCAGAAGAAATAGAGAAAACTGAAAAGAGAGTTGGTTCTTTACCAGAAAGCTATAAAGATTTTATATTTAGATCTGGCATACCAAAAACAGAAGATTCAAATGGAATTTATTTTTGGTCTTTAGGAGACTTGGTGCGTGCTGATCACCTGCTCTCTAAAGCAGGTTACGAAATAAGCTTAAAAGATGAGCTTGTCGTTATTGCCGATTATATGCAAGAGTCTTGGTGGTATGGGTTATGGTTAACAGGGGAAGACTATGGCAGGGTTTCCCTTATTTTGGGTGGTGATATAAATGACCCTCAAGAGCCTATAGGAGATTTTCAGCATTTTCTTCAGTGTTATCTAAATGACTCAGCTGAGATTTATAAATAAATGAGAAATAAATGAGGACACCCGGAAGCTCCCCCCCGATATTCGGGTAATGAAACCGGGAAACTGCCACATTAAGTGGCCATAAACTTAGTCTAAACCACCTGATGCTTGATTTTAGCTGTGGTAATCCCCACAATAGATAATACCCTTACAAGAAGGCTATGTAGCAGAGTATTGTGGGTAAAAGCAGGACAAAGAGGGCATAACTTTGGGTACATATCAGGTCCGCGTTTTGAGTTTTATATGATACCTCATTCTTAATTGGAACGCGGTATTCTTCAGGCCATACAGTTTAACGAAGAGGCCAATTTATGGAAAAGTTTTTTAAATCTCAATTTCAATACAACCAAGAGCGGAAAATCACTTAAAAGTGAAAATGAAGTAATTGAACGCCTTTTGGAAAGGCGAGTTGAGATGCAACCAGTTTACAATGAATTAGCTAAAAAGCTCAGTGAACCGCAACAAGAAACACTTTGGGGTATTTTGATTTCAGCAGCGGCGTTTTGGAATTTAGATGAGGCAAAGAAATTACGTGCAGAACGTAAAAAGCTTTTAGAGTTAAATGAGACTATTGCTTTTACTGCTAAGCAATTAGCCGGTTTCATAAAGCAAATAAGGACATGCATAAAAAAGAAAGGTAAAGCGATCTGTTTTCATAAAATGTCTATGAGCGATTTTGTCTAAAAGTTGTTTTAACGATAAAAGTATATAAGTTGTTGCTATTGAAAAAGTTAGCTATTTATATATAGCGATATGGAGTATTAGAAGGGCAGAAAGGTTTGCTTCCTGGCAAGGAAGTGCAGATAAAAATAATTGATCTTCTAATGTGAATTTATGCTGAAAACATATGCTCAAAAACATGCATTCGCTTAAACCAATGCTGTTTTTTCTGCTGGGCATGATGAATAAGATGATTGATTCGTCCAACAGCTCGGCCTAAGCGGCTCTCAAAATGTCGGCAGTTGATGAGCCATTCATCACTGTCGATGCAAAGCCGCTGTAAGATGGGGGGTAAGTCATTATGAATAAAGCCACGCTTATCGTCACGTATAGCACGCCCCGTTTGGTCGACAAGGGTGATGTAATCAGGTAATGAGTAATGCAAGCCTTCGGGCTTATGTTTATGCTCAGCTCCTATAAAAGGGGCTAAGGGTATAAGTGTTTTTTGGCTCTGATGCTTTGCGGTCTTTATCCGGGCTTGAATTGATGTGTAATCAGAAGTTTCAGGGGTATCGGCCATGCAAGCTCGAATAGGGTTTAGGTCAACATAGGCCATGCAGGTTAATAACGCGCTTGTATCAAGTAGGGCTTGCGATTTAAACCGTGACTCCCAAAAGCTGCCAGTACAATTGTCTTCCTGGTTCGCTACGCAGGCGATATGCTGGTTTAAAAAGCGCATAAACCAACTCAGACTGCAGAGGCGGTCTTTGTACTCTTGAATGCACTGCTCAATAAGCGTCATTTCAGCCTGACTAAGAGACTCTTGTTTGAGCCAGCGAGCAAGTAGTAGAGAGGGTTGGCATAACTGAGACCAGCGTTCAGCAATTTCACGATTGCTGAGATCATTAAGCTGCTCAGGGTTAAGTTTAATAACCAAGTGATAATGATTAGACATAATGGCATAGGCATAAATATCAATGGCAAACAGCTCGGCCAAAAATGCAATGCGCTCTACCATCCATTGCCGTCGATGTTCGTAATCAATGCCAGAGTAAGGGTCTTTGCCACAGAGAAAAGCACGACGAACACAGCGGCAAGTGATGTGGTAATAAGGTGTGTCTTCAATGGCGATTAGTGTTTTTCTGGCTTGAGTCATTACTAGATATGCCTATGTAAATAAATTGAAATTGAATGACAAACTTAGAAGCTTAGAAAGCATCTCGCAACTTCTATAAATGTAGATCTAGAGAGATTGGTGCGATAGACTGTAAAAATTTGGGGTGTCCTCAAAACACGGCCAATTCATGTATGAGTCGTTTAAATGGTACACAGGCAAAACTGTTATCCGAGAAGCTATCAAATTTTATAAGGCCGCTTGCAGGACCACTGAATATTATATTGTTAGTAGTACATACTGATGGTCTAGGTGGTTGTGATGCAAATGGTTGCTTGGATTCGATTGTTGACCCATCTGATCCTAACAACTTTATGAATAGGCCTGGTGTGGCATTGAGTGTTAAGAAAGAGGGTGATGGGGAAGGAGGTAGTGGAGAGTCTGATGGAGAAACTGCTGAGGAGGAGGCTGTTGAGGGGTTAAATACTGGGCCAAGTGAGGTTCCAAAGGGAACAAAGCCGAGGACAAACAAACTTGGGCCAGATCCTAAAGCAGAAGGACCGCATACCCAATTTAAGCGAGACCCTAAAACTGGGAAAGTAACTGGATATACCGAATTTGATGGGGCTGGCAACCCTGTAAAACGTTTTCGTGGTGAAGGGAAGCCTCACGGAGGTACTGAGCCTCCGTTTATTCTTGAACCTAAAGCAGGTAAAGGACCAGGGTCACCACCTAAAGTGCCACGAACTCCTCGCCCCGATGAACTACCAAAAGGCTATTAAACGATGACGTACACAGACTTGCTCTCAATTTTTAAGCAAAAATATAAAAACCGTGACTCAACGGGATTCAATTATTTTGATTTTTTGCATGCAGAAGGATCACCTTTCAATGCATTATTTTATTCTCAACTCTTTTGGCCTGAATTTATAGAGATTGATGGAATGGTTTTTTTACGGGAAACCATAGAAGATGATGCAGATAAGAAACGATTATATGAAGCACTGGATCGTTATGAAGATAATAAGATTAAAACGGAGCAATCATTTAATCTAGTAGAAATTCCTTCTTTGTTTGGGAGAAATAGTGCTGAAACCACTGAAGAAGAGGATATGTATTTAGCTGACCGCCTAGCGGAAATGTGGCGCTACAAGCTTGCAGCAGTTTTCCCGAATCGTGAATTCGTAATAAAAGTTTTATCGCCCGAAGAAACGGGCGGTGAGTTGGCTCTTATATTTTATAGCGCTGGAAAACAAGATAAAGGCTAAGTAGAACAGTAGTCTGGGACATATATGGACGCCCAATTAATGTCAAGCCGATAAAAGCTGGCAAGCCGCAAGGCTTGCTGCTTTTACCACTATTTTTCCAATAAGCTTACTTTAACAATCACGGTGAGGGGATGAGCCGGAAGTTAGAGAAACGACGGTTGATATTAATGGGGAGAAGCATAGCTTAACCGGCAGAGGATATGGCCAAACCAAAGCGGGTGATAAAGTTCAGTTGATCACCGTGAAAGATGCTGATGGTAATGAGCAAATGTATATGATTGGTGGTGATGGATCCACAAATATTACATCCGTTCCTGAAGGAAGCTTGGCTTCACATGCGATATTGAGTGATGGTGAGGCGTTTGTGAAGTTTGCTGCTGATGTGGCTGGTCAGAGGTTTACCTCTGAAGATAACCAAAAGAGAGATGAGCATTGGACAAGAAATAAAAACCAGGATAATAGATTTAAAAAGGTTGAGGATCTACCGAAAAAGTGGTTTGAAAATTGGGGGGGAACGGGCACACACAACATAGGTACATCAGGTAATCAGGATTGGAGAGGTACGAAACCAGATCAATGTGTTGGAGGTAGGTGCTTAAAGCGCATAGAAAATCCATATCGCGGTTGGCAACTTATTTATAATAGTAGTGGTAACTTAGTTACAGATATAGTAAACCAAGGTACTTTTGATTTGGCTCCACCAGGAACTATTGATCATATTAAGCAAGATGTTACTCCCTGGGTGGAGTGGGGTAATGGGCCAAATGATCCTACAACACGCGAGCAACGTATTAAAGCTTTACCGGAGGCAATTCAATGGCTTTATTAGATAATATCAATAAAAAATTCTTACTTTTAAGCTACTTTTTTTTATCGGCAGCTTCTCTTATTTATGCAGTCTTGATTAAGGAGTTCCCTGCTGATCTTTCATTATTATGGAGTGTTATTGGTCCATTAGTTTTTTTGTTTCCATTAAAGTGGTTGCCAGCTTCAATCATATATTTCATAGTGAGTAGTCTGGTAATAATTACGTTTTTTGTCTTTGCTCAAAAAGTAAGCAAAGATTGGTTGGCGTATGTGTTGTTTTTTTTATTAATAACTTCTTGGTTGCTATGTGGTTTTATAGGATTGCTTTATATTGGGTTTACAGGGGTGTGATCAAAGGTTGAACTACGAAATTATTCAAGAAGAAGTGCTCTCAGATAACGATCTGAATGAAACTGTTGAAGATTTTAATAGCTCTGATGAGTCGATATGGCATATTAATAGGCATCCTATTGATGTTGATAAGGATTATCCCGATGTTGGGTTTTCTAGTATTCGGCTAGAAGTCTTACTTGGCTTGGCTTTATTGAGACTATGGTTGCGACTGAGTCAAAGTATTAATTCATGTGTTATCTCTAAACCCTACCTTGTTATCGAAGTTAACTGGCTAAATGGTGTGGAATATTCTTCTCCACCTTTTATTTATATCTGCTTGGCTAAAGACGAAAGCTCCTTTGAGCCTGTGGTTCATGATGAGGCGGTCGATAGACAAATCGATATTGATGATATCGATATTGATATGCAGGGGCTAAGTGCCAAATTTCTAAAGGGTTTTGATGGTGACAGTGAAGGTTCTTGGTTGATTTTTGGTAGTGATTAGACAGTGAATTGAGGACACCCATAATTTAATGAGTCTATAAAGCCCACAGCCTAACAGCACGATACTTTATAGGCTTATTTACATAGCCAAAGAGATATAAGAAAGATTAATCCACCCAGTGAACCGAAGGTTCACTGGGTGGATTAAGGGCAGTCAGCCTATAAAGGCTGATGGTTGTTGCTAAGGTATTCCCAAATGAATTGAGGACACCCAGAATTTAACAAGTCTATAAAGCCCACAACCTAACAGCACGATACTTTATAGGCTTATGTACATAGCTAAAGAGAGATATAAGAAAGACTAATCCACCCAGTGAATCTGAAGGTTCACTG
Source organism: Gammaproteobacteria bacterium (assembly GCA_965230615.1). Taxonomy (GTDB): domain Bacteria; phylum Pseudomonadota; class Gammaproteobacteria; order HTCC5015; family HTCC5015. The sequence goes on along the minus strand of OZ246012.1, from coordinate 1,345,045 downwards.
GTAGTGGTCAACTATAACTGGATCGTTCAAATTGTAGAAAAACTGCATGCAATGAATGTGGAGCATTGATGATAGCGAGTAGGATCTTCTGCCTCTGGCCGATTTTGAGTAATAACGGCTTATCGGTTTCTGGAGGTCTTTCCATGGGGGTAATTCATCCATTTGAGACAAGAATTTTTCTCGACGGGTTTGTTTACGCTTAATTTGGCCTTCCACATATGAAAAACTCAACGATGACATAAAAATTCTCCTCAAAAATGCGTAGTGGCTCACTATCTATCGCTTGAATCACGGTATTTTTCAGAGTAGCCTGAGAAATTATGTGCCAGCGAATATTGATACTATTTTTCGTAATTATAGGTCCGCTCGGCTGCGGTGGTGGAGGCTCAAGCGATCCTTTTAGCGACCCCGGCAGTGACCCCGGCACCGCCAATGCTGAGGCTCCGAACTTATCGGATCGGCAAACAACGACCTTCACTGTTAATGAAGCTACTGCGGCTTTGCCGTTTATCAATAATGGTGGAGGGGATTTAACCCAGTGCAGCTCGCTCCCCGAGTTGCCTGATGGCTTAGCAGTCAGGGTTTCATCTGAATTGAGTACTTGTGAAATTCATGGTGCTCCTACTGCTACACAAGCAGAAACCAGCTATACCATCAGAGCGACGAATGACGCTGGAAGTTCTGATGCCAACATCACCATTATTATTATTGACGACAGCTCACTCGAGGCGCCGACTCTATCTAGTCCTTCATTACAAACCTATGTTGTTAACGAGTCCATTGTTGTACTGTCTTTTGTTAATAATGGTGGAGGGGATTTAACCCAATGCAGCTCACTCCCCGAGTTGCCTGATGGTTTGGCGGTCAGTCTATCCACTGATTTGAGTACCTGTGAAATCCATGGTACTCCTACTGCTATACAAGCAGAAACCAGCTATACCATCAGAGCAACGAATGACGCTGGAAGTTCTGATGCCAACATCACCATTATTATTACGGATGACAGCTTACTCGAGGCGCCGAATCTATCTAATCCTTCATTACAAACCTATTTTGTTAACGAATCCATTGGCGTATTGTCTTTTGTTAATAATGGTGGAGGGGATTTAACCCAGTGCAGCTCGCTCCCTGAGTTGCCTGATGGCTTAGCGGTCAGGGTTTCATCTGAATTGAGTACTTGTGAAATATATGGCACGCCCACTGCTCTTCAGTCAGAAACAACTCATACTATTACAGCACTGAATGATGCCGGAAGCTCTGAAGCCAGTATCAGCATTGTTATCACGAACGCTTCTGATAATACCTACCCTTCTTATCCGGATCTTGATTTATCTGCTTTGCCCATTGAAGCGCCACAACCCCCGCTTTTACCGGGTAACTTTGATCGAGAAGTCAACGTGAGTACGCTGTCAGATTTACGATCCGAGTTTGCACAGGGAGATGTGCGGATTACGTTAGACCAGTCCATTCAAGGTACAGCAAACCTGGTCGGGCATAACGTTGAATTGATTTTACCAAGCGGTGTTTGTGTTAACGAAATATCTTTATCGACCACACACCCTAGTCATGCTGCTTCCAGCAGAGTCAGAGTTCTTGGCCCCGGTTGCGTTGGAATTATTTCTGCCCCATCGAATCAAGTAGCAGTGGAAGACATTACCATTGAAGGTTTGACAATTAACAATGGAATTATACCTCGTAACAATCGGCAAAGTTCTCATAACACCAATATTGTTCTAACCAGTTCTTCCAGAGTCGCAATTATTTCTAACGTTATTTATAACGCAGGGGTGGATAGTCCCTCAGCTAATCATTCATTTGTAGGGAATAATTTCTTGTTAAGTCACTCATCGGATGTTGTTATCGCCGACAATAACATGGGAATAACCCAGGCGACCGATGGTGACAATTGGTGTTTCCGTCTTGCTACAGGAGCAAGAGTGGTGTTAATCGACAATTATTGTTACGCAGGTGGAAACCGTGCAACGGTCAGAGAAGGGGGGCAAGTAAGTGATATGATCGTAATGTCGAGCCCTAACGCTATTGATAGTGATAGGCAAACAACCTTAATTAATATGAATATACCCAATATACATCAGGAGACCACAAACCCAGACACAGATCAGGTTTATCATCAGAATACTCGAGTTTGGTTTGATGATCTCTCTGAAGGTGTGGATACAAGTGGAGGCCCGTTCCCATTCATATTAGAGGGATCGGGTAATGATACATCACGGTTTTTCAGTGTATCCAATGTTGAATTTCACTACAGGGATGATGCTATGCCCGCGCTGTTTAATCCAGCAAGTGGAATTAATGGCTTGAGAGATGTTTTATTAAACCGCGAGAGCCGCGCCGGTGCCGGTGAGGTGTGGGAATATAACATTGATACCCATAGCTATATTCATCACAATACAAGAGCAGCGTTGTTGGACTCTATTCCAGAGCCTCCTCGAATTTACAGCAGGCAGTTAGAGCGCTTTCTTCCTGAGAGTGATCCTTTCAGCCTCAATAATTAATCAATCGCTCAATAAAATATTCAGGGACGAGTTGAGGCAGCCCCAATTTGACGGACACTTCGAAATCAGGGCGATGGTGAATCTCCCTCAGTTTAACCGATACTTTTAGTGGTATAAATGTTCTCCAGCATTGACTCGTGGATCACCCGAAGCCAGCCATAGCTCGTAGTATTACTTGCAATTCAATTCCGGTCATCAGGCCTGAATATGTGGGTAATGAGTCGTTTATTTGCGATTTCAGTCCGGTTGGCTGCTAGTAATTACGCTCAGAGAGTGGCATTATGTGCGCAGAATGAAGGCATTTCCGCTAGCTTGCTATATTGATGATGGTGGGTAAGCGAGGCCGATAAAAAATGGGCTACATTATATTGTCACGGGGCTAATAAGTTGTTAAAAAAAATACTACGTGACGTATTTCCAAGCGAGTCGGTGCCTGACCGTATTCGCGTTGAGCAAATGCGGATATTATTCAGAGAAATGCCGGTGACTCAATACATGAGTTTCCTGGCAATTTTTGTTGCCTTTGGCATGGCATATTTTATCAGCAGTGATATTTCCTTTGTCATTTGGCTGGTTGTCATCTTAATTTTCTCTATTATTCGTTTAACCACCAGTCTTTGGTTACTCAAACAAGACTTAAGCGATGAGCAGGTACTGCTATGGGGCCAGCGTACTGTATTGATGGCATTCATTATGGGGCTGTCCTGGGGCAGCTTTTCGATATTGTCGCTGTTTATCGACCATCCCATGCGGGTATTTATGATCTTTCAACCCATGTTTGTACTGATGGGAATATCATCGCTCGGCGCTATTTATAAGCGCTACTTTTTTGCAGTGCTGTTGCCCGTATTTATTATTGTGGCGACCACCTTGCAGTTTACGGGCATTGATTACTTTGCGGTGATTGGTGCATTTCTCGGCTTGGTTGTGATGCCGGTATTTGTGTTGTTTTGGTCGAAAACAGAAAATGCCACTATCGATGCTATTGAGTTACAGTTTGAAAAGCAGTATTTGGCTGAAGAGCTAGGTAAGAAAAAGCTAGAAGCCGAGCGCGCTAACAAAGCCAAGTCTAAATTTCTGGCGGCTGCCAGTCATGATCTCAGGCAGCCTATGCATGCTTTGGGTCTGTACATTGATGCAATGAGTTCTGAGAAGGATATTGGGCGCAAAGAAGAGTTGACACAAAAGATCAAAATGGCTGTTACTTCGCTTAATGATCTGTTTCAAAGCTTATTAGAAGTAACCAAGCTTGATGCCGGTTTGTTGGAAGTCAATGTGGTCGATTTTTCTGTCAGTGAATTATTTAAACGTTTGGAAGTCCGTTTTACGCCATTGGCAGCGGCAAAAAACCTACAGTTTGACGTTGGCACATCCGAACTTGTTGTTAAGTCAGACCCAATATTACTGGAAAGAATATTGGATAACTTAATTACCAATGCTATTCGCTATACCACTGTTGGCAAAATTCAATTAAAAGCAACGGGCGATGATCAAGAGACAATACTCATTGATGTGATTGATACCGGTACGGGTATACCGGCGGTTGAGAAAGCGAATATTTTTGAAGAGTTCTACCAGTTAGACAATAGCGCGGATGAAAATGCGAAAGGTTTAGGCTTGGGTTTGTCTATTGTAAAGCGCTTATGTACTTTGTTGTCACACCCCATTGATATCAGTACGACAGTTGGTCAGGGATCAGTGTTCAGTGTGCGTGTACCCTTAGGTGATCCCAATAAAGCCTCAAAAAATAATGAGCATGATGCTAGCAGTAACTGGCAGTTTGAAGATGCGTGGATTGTTATTATTGATGATGAAGAAAGTGTACGTGATGCTATGCAAACACTGTTAAACAGTTGGGGCTGTCAGTCTTTCGTGTGTGCAGCTGATATTGCTGAGGCATTGGCTGTCTTGAATGATATTCCACAGCAACCTGCATTGATTATTGCTGATTATCGTTTACAAGGCAATGAGACGGGCGTGCAGGCGATTAAGTTGATCAATCAGCATCTGGCAACAACAATACCCAGCATTATTGTTTCAGGTGATACTGCAGCTGAGCTTAAACAGGAAGCTAAAGAAAATAATTTTAAATTATTAAATAAGCCAGTAAATGCTGGCCAGTTACGTATGGTGGTGAGTCATATTCTGCGCCGCAGGCAGAGACAAAAATAGCTGCGCTGATTGATAGCCGGATATTTTAGGGTTGCTTAGCAGCAACCCCCGCCATCATAGAAGTAAGTCGAGTCGGTAATATACAAATCCGGGTTTTGCAAAGCGGCTAAGCTATTCGCTGTTTTATCGCATACGGATACAGGCTGGTTGTAACTCAATATATGTCCTTTGCCATCATCAAATAAGGTTTCATTGCCCGTATAAATTGCGGTGCGCCCGGTAAATACGCAAGGGCCGTCGTCGGGCATAGGGTCTTTGATAGCGCAGATCTCAATGCTTTCAATAAAGATCGCCTGTGTTGTGTTGTAATGATGAGGGTCTAGGATGCGATAGGGGCGCTTAGCGCGTACTTCAATCGTGCCAAATCCAGCATCGCTTAAGCGATCGATATAATCTTGCAATGGTATAGCGCCACTTAAGCACAGTGCGCGCAGCTTTGCATCATTGCGCAGTGCATCAGGAATAGGCATATTGCAAATAGGGTCTGATAGTACCAGACGCCCATGGGGTTTGAGGATACGGTACATCTCAGCAATAGCTTGTTTTAGGTCTGTATCTTCAAAAATATTAAATAGGCAGTTTTGTGCTGCTACATCAATGCTGCTATCACTGATCGGTAATTGCAACGCATCACCTTGTCGCAGATCTATAAAGTTATGTTTAAACCAGGCGTTTTCTTGTTCTGCCAGCGCTAAATTAGCCTGACAAGCATTGAGCATTTCTTGCACCGGGTCGATGCCGATAATCGCTTGTGGGCGCCGACTAAAATAGGCAAATTGCAACAGTTCCATACCACCACCAACACCAATATAGGCAATGGTAGGATTATTAATCAAGTCACGTGGGTGTATGGTGCTGCCACAGCCGTAATTCATCTCCAGCATAATGTTGGGTATGGTGAGCTCAGGCAGTTGCCATATAGGGGTGGTGGTGCAGCATAAGCCTTGCTCAGGCGTTAGCGCTGCATTTTTATAAACTTCTTTGGTGGTTTGTAAATAGGCACTCATAGAACTTATGCTATAGCTAAGGCATATCAGACATTAAAAATCAATGATGGCAATCGAGCAATTGTCACGATACGCTTTTTCCTGTCGCATAGCAACATCGACATGTTGCGAAACATTAGAGATAGCATCTTTAGCGCTATAATCGAGTGTTAGCTTAGCTATTTTATTGGCATTAAAGTGATTGGCAATGCCATCGGAGTAGATCACCATTCGCCAACCGGGTCTAACGCGTAACCGTATGCGGGTTAATTCACCAAAATTGCGCCAGCCATTATTGCGTTGCATCAATGTTGCTTGCTCACCGATAATGGCGTTAATCACCTGGTGGCCAATCGCTTCATCAACACTCTCATAACGTAAGCTGCCTTGCTCATCGAACAATACAGCATGTACATCACCGGCTTGTGATAAGGTCACGACAAAGTTCTCATCTTCACTAATGATGTCGGCGCAAATAATACAAACACCACCCTGGTCTAAATTGCGCTGATCATATTGTTTTTGTGTCCAGGTGAGCGAGGTATCAATGTTATGGTCATTTTCTAAAACACCTTCGATAAAAATATCGCGGGCATCAACACCGTTGCCATAGCCGCCCATAGCATCGATAACCAGTACTTGATTATGTTCTGGTGCAATGATCACGCCGTCTTCATTACGTTCACGATGTAAACCAATGTAACAGGCTGCTGCAACATGTACGCCATTGTAAGTGACACTTTGATTTAAATGTTCAAACAGTAAGCCTGGTCGCTGGCTGTTGAGCACAACCGCTTCGACATCGCCACGTGCGACAGCTGGTGCTTCTTTGAAATCAAGGGTGGGCTCGATTTCGTCATCAATCTCTTCGGGGACTAATTCTTCTGTTGGCGCAGCCGTTTCTTGCAGGCGTAGCTCATAGACAGCATCTTCCAGGTTGAAATACTGCCCATCGCTGGACTGTAAGCCGGTTAGAATGTGATCCTGTAGCTCGCTATTGTTAAAGTCGTCTGGGTCATGCACCGAGGCCAACACAATATTTTCATAATCAATAAGCTGCTGAATCTCGGCAAATGTTAATTGACTGGCACCGTGGATGACTTTACGGGCGATAAAATGCTTGCTGTTGGGAAAGTTCAGCTGTTCCAGCTTCTCTTTAATATTCGGGTCTTCATCGCCGCTGACTGACTTAGCCGCATCCATCAGTAAATAAATCAAGACGGTTAGAATTTTTAGCTGTTCGAGTTCGTACTCGGATTTAAGCTGTTGATCAAAGATATCTTCCGCTTGGATGGTAAAGCTTTCCAAGTCATCAGGCGTGATAACTGATTTGCCATTTTCGCTAATCAGTAACCCTTGCCATAAATGATAGCGTTCCAGTAGTTGTGCTCGCGCTGAGTCAACATCGGCTTGAGTGAAGCTGGTTAAGAGTAGATCTTGGTTAAAGTCTGTAGCCTGTTCCGTCATATGCTCGCCAGTCGTTTATTGAATATTAGTATTGGGGTGTACTAATGGTTAATTGGTTGTTCTCTTGACTTAAGTTTAGGTGCTTTAGGAAGGACATGCCTAATAAAATTTCATCGCCGTGCATATGGGGGTTAAGATTGGCCGGTACATTGCGCAGTGCTATCGGTCCCAGTGCAACATGCTCTAATGTTGTCATATTCACACTGATAACCCCATTGGCCGTATTGACCTTCTGGCTTGGCCCAGGCTCAAGGCCATAAAGGCTTGCCAAATGGCCGGGAATGGCAACATCAGTGGCCCCGGTATCGAGTAAAAACACAGCTTTTTGGCCATTAATTTCGCCATTACTAATGTAATGGCCGTAACGATTACGTTGTAGCACAATGCTACTGTTACCGCTAATGACGATTTGTTGATTAGGATTATATTGTTTGTCATACCAGCGTTGTATAAAGAGTGTCGCCAGCGCCAGCGCCACAATCCACATAAAACTGATCATATAGCCGCCTATTTTGCGGCTGTATTGGCTGTCTCTAGCATCTTGATCAGGTGGTGTAGACAAGGCCTGTGGTCCTATTGCGGTTGCATTGTATGTTGATGGGCACTGATTTTCATTGATTTAGACAGGGTAGCAGTTTTTTTTCGCACGTAAAGCCGTAAACCGTTACAATATGCGCCATGTCAGGAAATTCATTTGGAAAACTCTTTTCGTTCACCAGCTTTGGCGAAAGCCACGGTATTGCAATTGGCTGTATTGTTGATGGCTGTCCACCCGGATTAAGCCTCACTGAAGCCGATATTCAACCCGAGCTGGATAGACGTAAACCGGGCCAGTCCAAGTACACGACCCAGCGACGTGAAACGGACCAGGTAGAAATTTTATCAGGCGTGTTTGAAGGCAAAACGACCGGCACGCCCATTGCGCTTGAAATCAGAAATGTTGATCAGCGATCAAAAGACTACTCTGAGATCAAAGACCGGTTTCGGCCGGGGCATGCAGACTATACCTATATCCAAAAGTACGGTGTGCGTGACTATCGGGGTGGGGGGCGCTCATCAGCACGCGAGACCGCGGTGCGGGTAGCGGCTGGGGCGATTGCGCGCAAATATTTACAGGAACGTTATGGTGTCGTGATTCGGGCTTGCCTGTCACAGCTTGGGCCGATTAAGGCTGAGCAATATGACTGGTCAGTCGTGGATGACAACGACTTCTTCTTTCCTGATGCCAGCAAAGTCCCTGAGCTGCAACAATATATGGATGCTTTACGCAAAACAGGCGATTCGATTGGCGCGAAAGTCACCGCGATAGCCCAAGGTGTGCCACCAGGCTGGGGAGAGCCGGTTTATGACCGCATCGACTCGGATATTGCGGCCGCTATGATGTCCATCAATGCGGTCAAAGGCGTGGAAATCGGTGATGGCTTTGCCTCAGTTGAGCAGAAAGGCAGTGAGCATCGTGATGAAATTACCCCTGAAGGCTTTTTGTCAAATCATGCTGGCGGTACTTTAGGCGGTATCACCAGTGGCCAAGATTTACTGGTGAGTATGGCGCTCAAACCAACATCGAGCATTCTGATTCCAGGTCGTAGTGTTGATATTCAGGGCCAGCCAACAGAGGTGGTGACCAAAGGTCGACATGACCCTTGTGTGGGTATTCGAGCAGTACCCATTGCTGAGTCAATGTTGGCCGTGGTGTTAATGGACCATATGCTACGCCATCGCGCGCAAAATGCTGATGTACAGGTGACGACACCGGTAATACCGGCTAGCACAGACGATTAAATGTCGCAGTCAGTGCCGGCTGTGAGTAAAGCCGCGTTGTATGGGCGTTTGTCACTGTATTATTTTTTCTATTTTGCAGCATTAGGTGCCTTATTACCTTATTGGGGTCTGTATCTGCAGCAGCAGGGCTACAATGCCCAGGATATTGGCACATTAATCGCCATTATTTCTGCTACCCGGATTATTGCGCCTTACCTTTGGGGCTGGTTAGCCGATTATACTGGTCAGCGCTTGCGCACGATCCGCTTTGCTGCACTGGCCGCAGTGATTAGTTTCCTGGGTGTTTATCAGGCCGATAGCTTATGGCAGATGGCTTTCGTGATGGTGCTGTTTTGTTCTTTCTGGAACGCTGGCCTGCCGCAGTTTGAAGCAGCAACCTTATTGCACCTGGGTGAAGACCATCATCGTTACAGCAGCATTCGCCTATGGGGGTCGGTAGGGTTTATTGTGGCTGTTATATTGCTCGGGCCGTTGCTGGAACACTATGGTGAGCATTACCTGCCGCATATTCTGTTGCTACTTTTTCTGGTTATCTGGCTGAGCACTTTGTGGGTACCCGATGGTCCGGGTTCTCAAGCATCAGCTGGTGCTGCGCATGGTATTTTAAATATTATCAAGCAGCCTGCGGTGATTGTTATCTTGCTCAGTTGTGTCTTAATGCAACTGAGCTTTGGGCCATATTACACATTTTTTTCCATATATCTCGAAGCGCATAACTACTCAACAACGTGGGTCGGCATACTGTGGGCAGTGGGTGTGTTAGCAGAGATTGGTATTTTTTTGTTGATGCATCGTTTGATGCCACGCTTTGGGGTTAAGTTATTATTATTGTTTTGTTTTCTAAGTGCCGCAGTGCGCTGGTGGTTAACCGCAGTTTACATTGATTGGCTATGGCTGATCGTGCTGGTGCAGTGTCTGCATGCCATCAGCTTTGGGGTGTTTCATGCTGTGATGATCCATCTTATTCATCGTTATTTCTCAGGGCCTTATCAGGGGCGTGGGCAAGCGTTATATTCAAGCCTTAGCTTCGGTGCAGGCGGTGCCTTGGGGGCTTATGCCAGTGGTTATAGCTGGCAGCAGTTAGGCGCATCAACAACATTTATCATGGCCGCTATTATTGCTGTGCTTGGGGCAGGGTTGGTATTGTTTGGCTTGCGCACAACCGCCACGGATTAAATAAAGTCAATGCGCACCTATTCGCTTGGCAAGTTTCTTAACAGGGGCTTGCCATCAAAAGCGCGCTATGCAAGATTTGAATTATGCTGTTGCTTTGCTTTATTTCACTCTATGGTGCTAATGGGCTTGATTCAAGTAAGACCTCAACAAACGCTTTTGCCGCATTCGATAGGGTTCGTTGCTGATGCTGTACAATACCGAGACTGCGCTGGAAGTTATTACTGTTAAAATCAATATTCAGCACCTGCACATCATTGTCGAGCATTGTTGCTGGCAGAATACTCCAGCCCAGGCCGACTGAAACCAGCATGCGGATAGTTTCCAGGTAGTTGGTTTCCAGACTGATTTGCAATTCAATACCTTGTTGATCGAAAACCCGCTCGATAATGCGACGGGTAAAGGTCGTCATCTCTGGCAGAATAGCCGGGTAGGCCGCCAGTGAGTGTAGTGTCAGCGCGTCTTGTTGGGCCAAGGCATGCTTATGGCTGACGATAATAACCAAGGGATCTTGCCAGAGTGGGGTTAGGCTAAGCTTATCCCAGTTAGCTTGGGCGGTGGCAGTATTGCCTGGGCTGGGCAGTGTTACCACGGCCAGCTCGCGAGTACCTTGGTCAACCGCGACACAACCTTCTTCGGAGTCGAGAAAGTGAATATCCAGATGGACATGGGGATAGCTTTCAACATATTGGCGGAGTATCGGGGGGAGATGCCGCAAGCCAATATGGTGACTGGTTGCCAGCTTGAGTGTGCCGCTGACTTGTTCCGACAGGTTAGCGATCTGCTGTCGGCTTTCTTCTAGGGCTGCCAGAATTGTGCGCGCTTGTGGCAGCAGGGTCTGGCCAGCTTCGGTGAGTATAATCTGCCGACCGACTCGGTCAAATAAATTGGCGCCTAACTCAGCTTCCAATGCCGCCACCCGCTTACTGACGGCAGGTTGCGTTAGAAATAGCTTGTCAGCAGCGGCTGAGAAGGAGTTGCTGTCAGCAACGGCTAAAAAGGCTTTAAGTGCGGCGATATCCATATTACCTATTCTAGTATGGAATAGATAATATGAAAATAATGAATTTGTTTTATTGCTCAGCTTTACCTAGAATGCCTGCACTGATCGTCGAGGACACGAATATGGCAAAAACACTCTATGACAAATTATGGGACGCACATTTGGTGCGTGAGGGCCTACTTTATATAGACCGTCATCTTGTGCATGAGGTGACATCACCACAGGCATTTGAAGGCTTGCGTCTGGCTGAACGTCAGCCTTGGCGCGTGGCTTCGATTTTGGCGGTACCAGATCATAATGTACCCACTACCGATCGTAGCGGGCCGGTAGCCGACCCGGTTTCACGCTTGCAAATCGAAACATTGGATGAAAACTGCGATAGTTTTGGCATTACTGAATTTAAGATGGATGATATCCGCCAGGGTATTGTGCATGTGATTGGGCCAGAGCAGGGGGCTACCTTGCCCGGAATGACGGTGGTTTGCGGTGATTCGCACACCTCCACGCATGGTGCGTTTGGCGCCTTGGCATTTGGTATTGGTACATCTGATGTCGAACATGTATTGGCGACCCAGTGTTTGCAGATTAAAAAGTCCAAATCCATGTTGGTGTCAGTCAATGGCGCGGTCGGCGAAGGCATTACCGCCAAAGATATTGTCTTGGCGATTATCGGCAAGATTGGTACCGCAGGTGGTACCGGCTATGCGATTGAGTTTGGTGGTGAGGCGATTGCGGCATTGAGCATGGAAGGCCGCATGACAGTCTGTAATATGGCGATTGAAGCAGGCGCACGTGCTGGCTTTATTGCGGTAGATGATAAAACCATTGAATACTTCAAAGGCCGTCCATTTGCACCGAGTGATGCGCACTGGGCACAAGCTGAGACGGCATGGCGTGAGTTACACAGCGATGTTGGTGCCGAGTTCGATACGGTTGTTAACATTGATGCGGCCAGCATCAAACCACAGGTAACCTGGGGTACCTCGCCTGAAATGGTATTAGCCATTGATGCGGTAGTGCCAGACCCAGATACCGAGCAAGATGAGATAAAAGCGGTCGGTATTCGTAATGCATTAGCCTACATGGACTTAACACCCGGTACCCGCATTGAAGAAATTGGTCTCGACAAGGTTTTTATTGGTTCATGTACCAACTCACGCATTGAAGATTTGCGGGCTGCGGCCAAAGTTGTTGCAGGACGTAAAGTCGCCGATAGCATTGCCTTAGCGATGGTGGTGCCAGGTTCTGGTTTGGTTAAGCAGCAGGCAGAAGCCGAAGGCTTACATGAGATTTTTACCGCCGCAGGTTTTGAGTGGCGTGAGCCAGGTTGTTCAATGTGTTTGGCCATGAATGCTGATCGCCTCAAGCCGGGTGAGCGTTGTGCTTCAACATCTAACCGCAACTTTGAAGGTCGACAGGGGCAGGGGGGGCGTACCCATTTAGTCAGCCCAGCCATGGCCGCAGCGGCTGCGGTGGCAGGCCACTTTGTTGATGTACGTAACTTCTAATCGGAGCTTAACTTATGCAAGCATTTACAACATTTAAAGGTATTGTGGCACCGATAGATCGGCCTAATGTTGATACGGACGCCATCATACCCAAGCAATATTTGAAATCCATTAAACGCACAGGCTTTGGGCCTAATCTGTTTGACGAGTGGCGTTACCTTGATCATGGCGAGCCAGGTCAGGATCACTCAGTACGCCCATTAAACCCAGACTTTGTGCTGAATCAAGCACGTTATGCCAATACCCAGGTTTTATTAGGACGTGATAACTTTGGCTGCGGTTCATCGCGTGAGCATGCCGTATGGGCCTTAGATGACTATGGTATTCGGGTGCTTATCGCGCCAAGCTTTGCTGATATTTTTTATAACAATACATTTAAAAATGGTGTTTTGCCGATTGTATTACCTGCAGAGATTGTTGACCGCTTATTTGCAGAGACGCAAGCCAATGAGGGTTATAGCCTTGAAGTTAACTTAGAGGCAAAAACTATTGGTTTGCCTGACGGTGAGCAAATTGCATTTGATATTGAAGATTCCCGTCGCGAGCGTTTGCTCAAGGGCTTGGATGATATTGGCATTACCATGCAATATCAGGACGATATCAAAGCCTATGAAGCCAAACGCAAAGCACAAGCGCCTTGGCTGTTTAGCTAAATAGCTGGCAGAGCAATAGCGTATATTTACCCTATATTTATCGGATCACAGAGATAGAGAGCAGAATTCACAATGACCAAAAAAATTGCAGTATTACCGGGTGATGGCATCGGTACCGAGATTATGCTTGAGGCACAAAAAGTGCTGGATTGCTTGAGCAGTGACTATGGGCTGCAGGTAGAGACAGAAACGGCCCTTGTGGGTGGCTGTGCCTATGATGCGGAAGGTCATCCTTTACCAGAGAGCACCTTGAAAGTTTGTCATGCCGCTGATGCGATCTTATTAGGCGCTGTGGGTGGCCCACAATACGATACCTTGCCACGTGAACACCGGCCTGAAACCGGTTTGCTGGGACTGCGGGCCGAGTTCGAACTGTTTTCTAATTTACGTCCAGCGATTTTATACCCAGAGTTAGCCGATGCTTCAAGTTTGAAACCAGAGCTGGTCGCAGGCTTGGACCTGATGATTGTGCGTGAATTAACCGGTGGCATTTACTTCGGTAAGCCACGCGGCATTGAAACCAACGCCAATGGTGAGCGCGAAGGCTTTAATACGCAACGCTATAGCGAGTCAGAAGTCGCCCGTATTGCACGTTCGGCGTTTGATATTGCTATGAAGCGCAATAAGCGACTTTGTTCCGTTGATAAAGCCAATGTATTGGAAGTCTCTGAGCTTTGGCGTGATGTAGTGGAGTCGGTTGCCAAAGACTATCCAGAAGTCGAGTTGTCGCATATGTATGTTGATAATGCGGCGATGCAGCTGGTTGCCAGGCCTAAACAGTTTGATGTGGTTGTTACCGGCAATTTATTTGGCGATATCTTATCGGATATTGCCGCCATGCTAACCGGTTCTATTGGCATGTTGCCGTCGGCTTCATTGGCGGCGAGTGGTAAGGGTATGTATGAGCCAGTGCATGGTTCAGCACCTGATATTGCCGGTAAGGGTGTGGCCAATCCATTGGCAACGATTCTATCGGTTGCCATGTTATTGCGTTATACCTTTGGTGAAACTGAGCTGGCCGATAAGGTAGACGCTGCTGTTGGTCGTGTGATTTCCCAAGGTATGCGCTCAGCCGATATTGCGACGCCGGGCACACAAGTGGCCGGTACCGGTGAAATTGGTGATGCTGTTGTTGCAGCATTGCGCGCTTAATATTGAATTATATCCATTAAAAAGTAGGATGAGCTGATATTGCATAAGGCGTTTGGCCGGGTTAGGCAGCCTTAATCAGCCAATTGTGTAGAGGCAAATATGTCAAAAGTAAATGTTGCAGTAGTAGGGGCCACCGGTGCGGTAGGCGAGACAATCTTATCAATACTGGCAGAGCGTAATTTTCCTGTGGATCAGGTATTTGCCTTGGCCAGTAGCCGTTCAGCCGGTAAGCGGGTTGAATTTGGTGATAAGCAATTGGTGGTGCAGGACTTAGCCGAGTTTGACTTCAGTCAAACCCCGATTGGGTTGTTTTCTGCGGGTGGATCGATTTCGGCTGAATATGCGCCTAAGGCCGCTGCTGCTGGCTGTACTGTGATCGATAATACCTCTCACTTCCGCTATGATGACGATATTCCATTGGTCGTGCCTGAAGTCAATGCGCATGCCATCGAGCAATACAGTAACCGTGGCATTATTGCTAATCCAAACTGCTCAACTATCCAAATGTTAGTGGCACTCAAGCCAATCCATGATGCCGTTGGCATTGAGCGTATTAATGTTGCGACTTACCAGGCCGTATCTGGTACCGGTAAAGAGGCGATTGAAGAGCTGGCAATGCAGACCGCCAATCTGCTCAATAGCAAATCGGCCGAGCCTGCAGTCTATCCTAAGCAAATTGCCTTTAATGCCTTGCCACAGATAGACAAATTTATGGATAACGGCTATACCAAGGAAGAGATGAAAATGGTTTGGGAAACCAAAAAAATTATGGAAGATGACAACATTCAGGTGAATCCAACTGCCGTGCGCATTCCAGTGTTTTACGGCCACTCTGAAGCGGTACATATTGAAACGCGTGAAAAAATCTCAGCCGACGCTGTGACCGAGCTGTTGGGTAAAGCAGCCGGTGTCACTGTGCTCGATGAGCGCGAAAATGGTGGCTATCCGACAGCGGTTACAGAGTCTGCAGGCACCGACCCGGTGTTTGTCGGTCGTATTCGCGAAGACATTTCACACCCTCGCGGCATCAATTTATGGGTCGTATCAGACAACGTTCGCAAGGGTGCAGCCCTCAATAGCGTACAAATTGCGGAGATTTTGTTGAAAAAATTTATGTAAGCTATTGATTTAATGTTGTTAAAGCTCTACTTTTAAAGTATATTCTCAAAAAATGACGCATGTTGGTGTTAATCAATGAGAAATTGCGCCAACATTCTCTTTGGGATAAGCCACTTGGAGCTTATTTGAGCGTGCGAAAATTATCGACATTAGTAATTATATGTTTGGCAGCATTTACTGCTCGTGTGAGTTATGGCCTCGGTTTAGGTGATATAGAGGTCTACTCAGCACTTAATCAAACCTTAGATGCAGAGATTGCACTGACATCCGTGCGCCCAGGCGAAACGGATGGCATGATTATCAAGCTGGCATCTGAAGAAGCCTTTTTACAGGCAGGTGTTGAGCGCCCCTTTTATCTCACAAAGATTAAGTTTGAGCTGGCCAGTAAAGCCGATGGCACACCTTATATAAAGCTTTCGACTCAAAACCCTTTAAAAGAGCCCTTTGTTAACTTTTTAGTTGATATCGACTGGCCTCGTGGTCGGCTGGTAAGGGAATATACTATTCTCTTGGATCCACCCGTCTTTAATACGACATCGCCAGCACAACCCGCTTCAACACCAGCTCAAACACCCAGTGGTGACTTTGATGCGGACACCTCTGTCGCGGGCCAACCCGCCCTGATTGAACGCGATACTGATACTGCTGCGGAAGATTTTGGTTTTGAAGATGACTTCGAAGCCGTTGAAGAAGACCCTTTTGAAGGTGAGTTCGACGAGGACCTATCGTTTGATGATGAATCCTCATCTGGCCTTACACCTATCCCTGATATCGAAATCGATACTGCTGATGACGCTGCTGCCGGTGATCTCGAATCCGAACTTGATGAGACTTTTACCGATGCTGGTTTGGCGACCGAGGAAGATGCGGGTTTAACAGAGAGTGAGTTGGCGGCTGAGGAAAGCGATCTTGGCTTTGAAGACGATTTCGCCGAAGATGAATTTATTGAAGATGACTTTGCCGCAGATGACTTTGCCGCAGATGACTTTGGCAATGAAGACGACTTTATCGCGGATGAGTCGCTTGATGACGGTTCACTCTCACTCGAAGATGAGCTGTTACAGGATGAGTTTCTCGAAGATGAACTGGCGGCTGAAGAAGCGCTGCTGGCAGAGGAAGATGAGTTAGCCTCCTTTGAAGATGAACTGGCAGCCGAAGAGTTTGATGAAGGCGCCTTTGATGAGGGTGCAGATTTTGATGTTGCTGCGGACAGTGCTGCGCCATCGGATATCCCAGATATTGATATCAGTCTAGATGACAGCATCCCCTATGATGAAGAAACGACTCAGGCATTACTGGCACAGTTTGCTGCTGAAGATGCTGTCGGTGGCAGTTCTTCAACACTCAGCGGCGATGAATATGAAGTAGAGTCAGGCGATACATTGTGGGAAATTGCTGAAAACTATAAGCCTGCCGATGTCAGTGTCCATCAGGCTATGCTGGCAATCCTAAGGCAAAACCCTGATGCTTTTATTGAGAACAATATCAATAATGTTCGCAAAGGTTTTGTATTACGCATGCCTGATCGTAACAGCTTAACAGCGCTGGATAATGCGCAAGCTGTTGCAGAAGTCCAACAGCAAAATGCACTTTGGCGGGAATATCGCGAACGCTTTGCTGGCGCCGCCAGTACTGAATATGACGCAGCTGACAGTTACAGCGATAGTGATTACAGTGATTATGAACAAGAGCAGTCAGGCAGCTTAAGTATCTTATCGCCTGGTCGTGATGCTGATGCCACTGCACGTGCAGCAGGTGAGCAGGAAGGCTTAGACTCAGGTAGCTCATTGGCTGTTGATTTGCAGTTAGCACGTGAGCAGCTGGCAGCACTGCGTTTGGAAAAAAACGAACTTGAGTCACGTCTAACAGATGTTTCCGATCAGCTCGAAACCGCTGAGCGTATGCTGACAATTAAAGATGAGCAACTGGCCCAGTTACAGAGCCGCTTGGCTAATCTTGAAGCAACCGTACAGGAAGCAGCAGATCAAACAGCAGCTGTCGATGAATTCGCGCAAGACGAGTTCAGCGATGATGGGTTTGCCGCAGACGATGAATTTGCGACGGACGAATTTTCCGAAGATAGCAGCAGTGATGACTCGCTGGGCTTAGATAATGAATTCGGTGCTGAAGATGAATTTACAGCAGATGATGAGTTTAGTGCAGATACAGATAGCTTTGCAGGCGATACTGATTTTGGCGCAGAAGATGAATTCGCTAGCGACGAGTTTGCTGATGATGAGTTTGCGCAAGATGAATTTAGCGATGATGAGTTTGCTGCGGATGCTGGTGAAGATAGTTTTGCCGGTGATGAGTTTGCTGCGGATGCTGGTGAAGATAGTTTTGCCGGTGATGAATTCGCTGATGATGAGTTTGCTGGTGATGAGTTTGCTGGTGATGAGTTTGCTGGTGATGAATTCGCCGATGATGAGTTTGCAGAAGATGCATTAGCCACTGACGATAGCGAGCTTTCACTGGATAACACCGCTGATACAGCCGCACCACCGCCGACCGTTGTGGCAGCACCATCACCGAGTCGCCCGAGTGGCTTTATTGCTGGTATGGCTTACGACTTATTGCCATCACCTTATAACAGTATGGCAGCTGATATTTTAAGCTCTACTGCGGGCTTGGCTGTTGTGCTTATCGTGCCTTTATTATTGATCTTTTTGCTATTCCGGCTATTTAAGAAAGGCGGTGATGATAAGGTCGTTGAGAGTGAAACCAGTGAGCCTGCCTCTTTAGGTGAGCGTTTATCTGCGATGTTCGCGCCGATTACCAATTTATTTGGTAAGAAAAAGCAAGACGAAACCAACTTTGAACAGACCGCGGATGTGTCAGCAGCGGTTGCAGAAGCTGCTGATGATGTGCCGCCTATTGAAGAGTCTGAGGTTGTCGAAGAAGCGGTTGAAGCTCCGGTTGAGGAAGAAGAACCTGCTGGCGACTTCGATAGTGACTCTACCATGATAATGGGTAAGCCGCCGCAATACACTGAAACTGAGCGCTTAGCACCGGGTGCTGCAGCGCCTGCTGAAGCTGAAGAAGAAGTGGCGGATGACACGACTGCTGAAGCAGATGTTTATCTCGCTTATGGCTTATTTGATCAAGCCGAGGAATTGTTAGCGACAGCGATTGGTGCTAATCCGGATCGTATCGAATATAAAGGTAAGCTGCTCGAAACGTTTTTTGCAGCCGGTAAGAAAGATGAGTTCAATAAACTAGCTGCTGAAATGCATGCTTCACTCAATGGTAAGCCAAGCCGTACTTGGGATAAGGCTGTGGCCATGGGTAAAGAAATTGCACCAGATAATAGCCTGTTTGTCGGTGCAGCAGACTCTGGCCTGAAAGCTTCAGACTTCGCACCGGCCAAGCCAGAAACTGCTGACTTTGATATTGGTGATGCAGGCGATTCAGCGACTGCTGATTTTGATTTAGATTTCGGCGGCGATGAGCCAGCTGAGGCATCAACCAGTACCGATTTTGATCTTGATCTTGGTGATGAAGATAGTGCTGCCAGTAGTTCGGCCAGTAGTGACGAATATGATGAAACTGTTATATCGCCAGCCAATGGTGAGCTTGACGAAGCTGATGAGACACAAATTCTCGATGCCTCAGGTGACTTAGAACCTGCTTCAACCGATACCGAATTGGATGATGAGTTGGAGTTCGATTTGGCTGACAGCATTGATGAAGCTTCAGAGTCAGTGGCTGATTTAGATATTGACTTTAATGCAGATGAATTAGGCTTGGGTGATGAAGAACCCCCAGCAAGTGCAGAAGCTGTCAGTGATGCAGCCGAGATTGATCTGGATATAGCAGGGGATCTCGATGCAGCAGAGGATGTCGTTGATCTTGATGCTGATTTAGGTCTGGATGATAGCGCCGATGATGTTTTTGATGATTTAGATAGCGAAGCAACCGTTGTTGAAAGTGCGCCAGAGGCCACAGTGGCTTTTGCGGGTTTCAACCTCGATGATGAAAATGACGCCGGTACAGAAGGTGCAGAAGCTGCAGCTGATGATGTAAGCGCTGATTTGCTCGATGCTGAAGACGTCAATGGTATCGAGGATGTTGATGATGACTTTGATTTGGATCTTGGTGATATCGGTGAGCAGGCAGGCGATGACCTGATTGCTGAGCTTGATGATAGCAACGATGATATTGAACTGGACCTGTCAGAGGATAGCAGTGAGACCGAATTTGATCTAACTGACGATGATACGATTATCGATGCTGAAATGGACGATGCTGATGATACGATCAGTGGCGATAATAGCGAAGGACTCGATGAAGTATCCACCAAACTAGATCTTGCCAAAGCCTATATGGATATGGGTGATAATGATGGTGCCAGTAGTACTTTAGAAGAAGTACTTGCCGAAGGTAATGCTGAGCAGAAGCGTGAAGCTGAAGCACTGTTACAACAAATTGCTTAACCCTAAACAAGCTTTACAAAGCCAGCCTATTATCTGTGCTGGCTTTCGCCCTCCTCATATTTAATATTATGCGTATCGCCGCCGGCGTTGAATATAACGGCAGTCGTTATCATGGCTGGCAGTACCAGAGTAATAGTCTTGCTGTACAGCAATTGGTCGAGGCAGCGCTTAGCAAAGTCGCTAATCAACCTATTACGGTGATGTGTGCTGGTCGCACCGATACCGGTGTACACGCCACCGCTCAGGTGATTCATTTTGATAGCCATGCCCAGCGGGCTGAGCATAGTTGGGTCTTCGGGGCTAATACGAATATGCCTTTTGATATCTCTTTGCTGTGGGCCAGGCCGGTCAGTGATGATTTTCATGCACGTTTTAGTGCGACTGCACGTCGTTATCGCTATGTCATCAACAATCGCTGGACACGCACTGCACTATTTAATTCTTTGGTAAGCTCTTATCATAAAGCGTTGGACGCTGATGCCATGCATACCGCCGCTCAGTCATTGCTGGGTGAGCAGGATTTCAGTGCTTTTCGGGCTGCCGAATGCCAATCTAATACGCCCATGCGCGAAGTCTTTGCACTGGATGTGCTGCGGGTGGGGGATTATATTTATATTGATATCGAGGCGAATGCGTTCTTGCACCATATGGTCAGAAACATTGTCGGGGTGTTGTTGGCTATAGGCATGGGAGATAGACCCGTTAGCTGGGCGGCAGAAGTACTGGCTTTGCGGGATCGTCGCCAGGCGGGCGTGACTGCGCCACCGAATGGTCTCTATCTGGTTGATGTGCAATACCCGGCGCACTATGGTTTACCGCAGCGCTTGAGCTTGCCGATATTTGCCTAATTTGCTGTCTTTTATGCGAATCACCCAATGATTTGTTACTATGCCCTCCTAGTTTGAAAATTGAGAGTAGGTTGATAAAGCGCCTTGCTGAGAACACGGATCAAAATTTGCGGTATTACTCGACCTGAGGATGGCCAGTATGCTGCCATGCTGGGTGTCGATGCGATTGGCCTGGTGTTCTATGAAGCAAGCCCCAGAAATGTCAGCATAGCGCAGGCTGAGGCGATTGTTGCGGCCCTTCCGGCATTTGTAACAACCGTCGGCTTATTTATGGACGCTGAGGCCGGGAAGGTTAGGCAGGTGCTGTCGGCATTACGCTTAGATACACTGCAATTTCACGGCAATGAAACGCCTGTGTATTGTGAGTCATTTGGCGTCAATTATATAAAGTCGGTTGCAATGTTGGATAATCCGGATGTAGCTGCTTATACTGCAGACTTTCCTGGGGCAAGCGGGTTTTTATTAGATGCTGTCAAAACCGGCGAAGCAGGCGGTTCGGGTGATCAGTTTAATTGGCAGCAGGTCCCTACTCAAAGTGATAAACCACTGATTTTGGCCGGCGGCCTTAGTCCAGAGAATGTGGCTAATGCCATACGGCAAGCACCTTGCTATGGCGTTGATGTCAGCAGCGGTGTCGAAGCCAGCAAAGGCATAAAAAGCCAGGCAAAGATAAGAGCATTTATAGAGCAGGTAATGAGTGTCAAATGAAGCAAGATGATTTTTATGCATTTCCAGACAGTTCAGGCCACTTTGGTGATTATGGAGGCCGTTTTATTGCTGAAACCTTGATGGAGCCTGTGGAAGAGCTGGCACAAGCCTATAAAAAATATTGTAAGGACCCTGAGTTTTTAGCGGAGCTGGATAATGATTTGGCTCACTATGTTGGCCGCCCATCACCCATATACTTTGCTGAGCGCCTGACCCGTGCAGCGGGTGGGGCCAAGATTTATTTAAAACGTGAGGACTTAAATCATACGGGTGCACATAAGGTGAACAACACCATTGGGCAGGCCTTATTGGCGAAACGTATGGGCAAAACCCGCGTGATTGCTGAAACGGGCGCTGGTCAGCACGGTGTTGCTTCGGCGACGGTGGCCGCACGCTTAGGGCTCGAATGTGTTGTGTATATGGGGGCTGAAGATATTCAGCGGCAAGCCCCTAATGTGTATCGTATGAAATTACTGGGTGCCGAAGTTATCCCGGTGACCTCAGGTTCTAAAACACTCAAAGATGCATTAAACGAAGCAATGCGTGATTGGGTAACCTATGTGGATAATACTTTTTATATTATCGGTACTGTGGCCGGGCCACATCCTTATCCTGCGATGGTGCGAGATTTTCAAGCAGTGATTGGTCGCGAAAGCAAAACACAAATGATGCAACATGAAGGGCGCTTACCCGATGCCTTGGTTGCCTGTGTTGGTGGTGGCTCTAATGCTATTGGCTTGTTTCATCCGTATTTGGGTGATGAGGATGTTGCCTTGTATGGGGTTGAGGCGGCTGGTGATGGTATTGAAACAGGTCGTCACTCAGCGCCACTGTCAGCCGGTAAGCCGGGCGTGCTGCACGGCAATCGTACCTATCTTATGGAAGACGACAACGGCCAGATTATTGAAACCCACTCGATATCAGCCGGTTTGGATTACCCAGGTGTTGGTCCTGAGCATGCCTGGTTAAAAGATATGGGGCGGGCTAACTATGTTAGCGTGACCGATGCTGAAGCAATGGCCGCTTTCCATCAGCTGACGCGTATTGAAGGTATTATTCCTGCATTAGAATCGAGCCATGCGATTGCTTATGCTACCAAGCTGGCAGCGGGTATGCGTCCTGAAGAAATCGTTTTGGTCAATTTATCGGGTCGTGGTGATAAAGATATTAATACCGTGGCAGCAATTGAAGGTATTGCTTTATGAGTCGTCTAGCCGCTAGATTTGCGCAGTTAAAAGCCGCAGGTAAGACAGCCCTGATTCCTTATTTAACCGCCGGAGATCCGCAACCGGATGCAACGCTGCAGTTTATGCATGCCTTAGTGGCAGCAGGAGCTGATATCATCGAATTGGGCGTGCCTTTTTCAGACCCCATGGCCGATGGTCCGGTTATTCAGGCAGCGTGTGAGCGTGCCCTGAAGCATAATGTCAGTCTGGCAGATGTACTCGATATCGTGGCGACCTTCCGTGATACCAATCAAGAGACGCCGATTGTCTTAATGGGGTATACCAACCCGATCGAAATTATGGGGTATGCACAGTTTGCAGAGCGTGCTGCCACAGCGGGTGTTGATGGTGTGATTACTGTCGACTTACCACCAGAAGAGGCTGCGGTATTACTGGAACATTTTAAGGCCGCTGAGCTGGATCCTGTTTTCCTCTTATCGCCCACGAGTACCGCTGAGCGTATTCAAAAAATTAGTACTGTGGGCAGTGGCTTTATTTATTATGTGTCACTCAAAGGTGTTACCGGCGCATCAACACTTAACCTGGCCGAAGTGGCAAGTAAGCTGGCCCAAGTACGTGAATTGACAAGCTTGCCATTGGGTGTGGGCTTTGGTATTAAAGATGCCGATACAGCTAAGCAAGTTGGTGATTTAGCTGATGCAGTGGTCGTCGGTAGTGCCGTGATACGGCATATCGAGCAACATACAGAACAGCCGACAGCAGCCGTTGAGGCTATTGGTGAACTTATTTCGACCATGCGGTCTGCGCTGGATGAAAAAGTGGCAGGTTAATCGCAGTTAGCAATAGGAACTTAAGTAATATATGAACTGGTTTGAAAAGCTAATCCCCTCAAAAATTGGTACCAACGGTAAGAAAGCAGCGGTACCGGAAGGTGTATGGGTCAAGTGTGATGGTTGCAGCAATGTGCTCTATAGCCAGGAGTTGCAGCGTAATTTGAACGTATGCCCTAAATGTGGCCACCATCATCGCATTGGTGCCAGGCGGCGCTTGGATATTCTGCTCGATCCTGATAACCGCCAGGAGCTGGGTGATCAGGTTGGCCCGGTTGATATATTAAAATTCAAAGATAGCAAAAAGTATCGCGATCGAATTACGGCTTTTCAAAAGAAAACCGGCGAAACCGATGCCTTAGTCGTGATACGTGGCCAGATAAAAAGTATGACTGTGGTGGCTGCGGCATTTGAGTTTGGTTTTATTGGTGGCTCAATGGGTTCTGTTGTTGGGGAGCGTTTTGTGCGTGGTGCGCAAGAGGCGTTAAAACTCAATGTGCCTTTTATCTGTTTTAGTGCCAGTGGTGGTGCACGTATGCAGGAAGGTTTGTTTTCCTTAATGCAAATGTCTAAAACCAGCGCGATTTTAGCAAAGCTATCTGAGAGTGGTATCCCGTTTATTTCTGTGCTGACAGATCCTACAACCGGTGGTGTGTCTGCCAGCTTGGCCATGTTAGGTGATCTGAATATCGCTGAGCCGAAAGCCCTGATTGGCTTTGCTGGGCCACGCGTTATCGAACAGACTGTGCGGGAAACATTGCCTGAAGGCTTTCAACGTAGTGAATTTTTAGTGCAACATGGTGTGGTTGATATGATTATTGATCGCCGTGAATTGCGCGATAAACTCTATTCTATGTTGAGTATTCTGCATCGCAAGCCAGCGCCTGGCAGCACAACCGATACTGGTGAGTATCAGGCCACACCGCCGATCTCGACTGCACCACCCGTTGACCCCCCCGCTGAATAGTATTTGTTTAGGCCGCATCGTTCATTGTGCCGCGCTTTAATCACTTAGCTGCCTGGTTGCAATGGCAGGAGCAGTTGCATCCGCAGGCCATCGAGCTCAAGCTCGAACGTGTTGCCGCGGTTTATCAGGCATTGCAATTGCCAACACCGGCTTGTGTGGTGACTGTTGCGGGCACAAATGGCAAAGGTTCTTGTGTGGCCTTATTGGCCAGCTGTCTGCGTGCCGCTGCTTACACCATAGGCGTCTATACCTCGCCGCATTTATTACATTATAACGAACGTATTCAAATTGACGGGCAGGCTGCCAGTGATGCACAGATCATGCAGGCTTTTGCTGCTGTCGATACAGCACGGGGCGAGCTGAGCTTAACCTATTTTGAGTTTGGTACACTTGCTGCGTTGTGGCTATTTGCACAGCAGCGCCTGGATGTGGTGATTCTTGAGGTGGGCCTGGGCGGTCGTTTGGATGCGACGAATATCGTGGATGCTGATATCGCCGTATTAAGTTCTGTTGGCTTGGATCATCAGGCTTGGTTGGGCAATGATCGAGAAAGCATTGCGTATGAAAAAGCCGGTATCTTTCGCCAGGATCGACCAGCGGTTTGCATTGACCGGCAGCCACCGCAACGTGTGTTAGCGCATGCGGCTGCACTGGCAACACCACTGTATTGCCTGGGACGCGACTTTGATCTGGCATTTGACCCTGATGGCATCGGCGATGAGGCCTGGCACTGGCAGTATCAAGATATACATTACCAGGGGTTGCCCAAGCCTAATATCCCCGGTGCCGTGCAATATGATAATGCGGCTGGGATATTGATGGTCTTAACGTTGCTAAAAGACCGTTTGCCACTGGCGCAGGCAGCGATCGCCGAGGGTTTGCGTCATGCCTATTTGCCAGGGCGGTATCAGCATATCCAAACTGAACCCGATGTCTGGCTGGATGTTGGGCATAATCCACAGGCAATGCAACAACTCGCGATAAATCTGGCCGCCAGCGGCCGACGTTATGCGGTGGTACTCAGTGTTATGCAGGATAAAGATATTGCCGTGATTGCCAAAATACTGGCCCCTTATGTGTGTCACTGGTATTTAGCGGCGGCGGATGTTGAGCGTGCGCTACCCGCAGCAGAGCTGCAGGCCGCTATTGAGGCCAGTACCGGCTTACCTGCCGACAGCTTTACGTGCTTTACCGGTGTTTCAGCCGCTTTTAGTGCCGCTATTGATGATATTCAGCAAAATAAGCGCAGTAGCGGGCAGGGAAAGGCTACTGAAAAGCCCGTCGATCTGGCTGATGCCGTTCTGGTGACAGGGTCATTTTATACCGTGACTGAAGTATTGGCACAGCATTACCCGGACAGTTTATAATACCCCTTTAACTTGGCCCTGATATCAAAAGATTGGACAGAGCACTCAAACAACGTCTGGTTGGCGCCATTGTCTTGGTCGCATGCGGAGTTATTTTTATTCCGGCATTGCTACAGCGAGGCAGTGATGATTCTCGACTCACCATTGAAATGGAGATTCCGCCGCAGCCAGCCATTCATACACGTGACCGGCTGGCATCGCCGCCTGTTAGCAAGCAGTATCCACCCTTAGCACCGATTGATAAAGCGGTCAGTGAGGCTAAACAGCGTTCCTCGCAAGCTGCTGCCAAAACGCCAGCTGCTATCAAGCCTAAGCCTGTATCAGATAAGGCACCAGAGGCTAAACCCGCCAAACCGATAGCCAGCAAACCTGCGCCACCACCGCCGACTGCTGCAAAACGGCCTGCGCCAGCTGCTGTTAAAGCAGCGACCGAGTGGATAGTGCAAATAGGTAGCTTTAGCCAGGAAACCAATGCTGTGGTGTTGCGTGATAAGCTGCGTAAGGCTGGGTTCAAAACTGCATTTGTTGAATCTGCCAGTACTGCAGCTGGCATGGTGTATCGGGTGCGATTAGGCCCTTTAAGCCAACGTGAGCTGGCAGAGAAAAAAGTGAAGCAGCTTAAGTCAGCAGGCTATGCGCGTGGCATCGTAATGGCATTGCCTAAAAATTAAGCGATTAATCGGATGATTGGATAAATAATATGCCCTGGTTTGATATTTTAATACTTGCCATTATTGTTATCTCAACGTTATTGAGTATTATACGCGGCTTTGCTAAAGATGCGATTTCCCTATCTGCCTGGATTCTGGCGTTTATTCTGGCGATTTCACTCGCGGATAAGCTGGCCATTATTTTGCCACAAAGCATTGAGCAGCCGCAGTTACGCGTTGGCATTGCCATGACAGTGTTGTTTATCATTACATTAGTAATGGGGATGGTCGCTAACTTCTTATTATCAGGCTTTATTAATATGGTACGCCTGAATAATCTGGATAGGAGCTTAGGGGCTTTATTCGGTTTTATTCGTGGTGTGATTATTATTTGTTTGATTGCTGTCATTGGCGCTTTTATCGGCCTCAATGAAATCAGCTGGTGGTCTGATGCCAGCTTATTGCCGTATGCGGAAAAGCTGATTAAGTTGCTTATGCCGTATTTACCACAGGGTGTGGTGCAGTATATTAAATTGTAACCCGATTATTTTTGCATAAAGGTCATTAACTTATGTGTGGTGTTGTTGGTGTTGTTGGTTGTAATCCTGTTAATCAAACGTTATATGACAGTTTGATTTTATTGCAGCATCGAGGGCAGGATGCTGCAGGCATTATGACTTATAACGAAGAAGGCAATACCTTTTTACGGCGTTCATTAGGCCTGGTGCGTGATGTCTTTCAAGAGCGACATATGCTGCGCTTACGAGGGAATGCCGGTATTGGTCATGTGCGTTATCCAACAGCTGGGCAAGCATCTTCTTCTGCTGAAGCACAGCCATTTTATGTTAACTCACCGTTTGGTATTGCTTTAGGCCACAATGGTAATCTGATTAATGCTGAAGAACTAAAAGCCAATTTGTTTGAAGAAGATCGCCGCCACCTCAACACGACTTCAGATTCAGAAATTTTGCTCAATGTATTCGCACATGAACTGCATAAGCATAGTCAATCCGAGCTTACCGCTGAAGATGTCTTTTATGCGGTTGCTGGTGTACATCGCCGGGTCAAAGGTGGTTACTCTGTTGTTGCATTAATCGCAGGCCGAGGTATTTTGGCCTTCCGTGACCCTAATGGTATTCGCCCTTTAGTGTATGGCAAACGTGAAACAGCAGCTGGTGTGGAGCACATGGTTGCCTCTGAAAGTGTGGCGCTCGATGGTACAGGCTTCGAACTGGTACGCGATTTAGAGCCGGGTGAGGCCATCTTTATTAACAACGGAGGAGACATTGCCACCCGGCAATGCTCGCAAGAGATTAAGCATACGCATTGTATATTTGAGTATGTTTATTTTGCGCGGCCGGACAGTGTGATTGATCAGGTCTCGGTGCATCGCGCCAGAATGCGCATGGGCGAGAAGCTAGCAACTAAAATTCAGCGTGAATGGCCAGACCATGATATTGACGTGGTTATTCCGATTCCAGATACCAGTCGAACCTCGGCTTTAGAACTGGCGTTGCATCTGAATGTGATTTACCGCGAAGGCTTTATTAAAAACCGCTATATTGGTCGGACCTTTATCATGCCAGGGCAGACTATTCGGCAAAAATCAGTGCGGCAAAAGCTCAACCCAATCTCGGTAGAGTTTGTGGGTAAAAATATTTTACTCGTTGATGACTCCATTGTACGCGGTACGACCTCAGAACAAATTATACAAATGGCACGAGATGCGGGTGCTAAAAATGTGTATATGGCTTCTGCAGCACCGCCAGTACGGTACCCAAATGTTTACGGCATCGATATGCCTGCCCCTAAAGAATTTATTGCACATAACCGGACGGTACCCGAAATTGCTGAAGCTATTGGAGCGGATAGATTAATCTACCAGGATCTAGATGATCTGATCGATACAGTGCGTCATGGCAATATGGCATTGAAAGATTTTGATTGTTCTTGCTTTAATGGTGAATACATAACAGAAGGTGTCAGTGAAGATTACCTTGAAGCGCTGGAACAGCGCCGGAATGATTCGGCAAAAAGTTATATCGATACAGATGAATCGGATAGCGATATATAAACCGGCTACGAATGTTAGTATCAGCACTGAATACTTTACGCGATCATCATCATTAT
The DNA here is from genome assembly GCA_965230615.1 of Gammaproteobacteria bacterium. GTDB lineage: Bacteria > Pseudomonadota > Gammaproteobacteria > HTCC5015 > HTCC5015. Next base: position 1,316,394 of record OZ246012.1, on the reverse strand, counting down.
CAAGACAATACTGACTGCGTTATTATTGAGCTGAAAGCACAGCAATTGCACCTTGTCAGGCAGCAGCACATCCACATAAGCTATCCGATATCCAGCTCTCGTTATGGGGTTGGTAATGAAGAGGGTAGCTTCAAAACCCCTACCGGGGTGCACCGTATTGCAGATAAAATAGGTGCCAATTGTCAGTATGCTGAGATCCTAAAAGCCCGTCAGGCCACAGGTGAAGTGGCTGTTATCTCTGATGATGCGCAGCGAGCCGAAAAAGATACGATTACCACACGGATACTGTGGTTAAGTGGGTTAGAGCAAGGCATTAATAAGGGGCATAATGCCGCCGGTGTTTGTGTCGATTCCTATCAACGTTATATTTATATTCATGGCACGCCTGAACAAGGATTAATCGGTCAACCTGCATCGATCGGTTGTATACGCATGAAAAACCAAGATGTCATAACATTGTTTACTAAAGTGAGTGTTGGTACGCTGGTTTATATCGTGTGATAAACAGGCACTATTATTAGCACTTTGACTCGTCAATAGTATAGGCAAATGCCAGTTGTTGTAATGATAAAGTTTGCTATTGCCGCAATCATCTTTTTTAGGCAGCGTTAATCAGTGCTCTATTTTTTCATTAGACAAAAGTAATGTGATTTGTATAGTGGCAATTAATAGCTGCTGTATAGTGTTACTAACAATTAAAGCAATGCCTTTCATTTTTGCTATATAAGAAACCGGTTACTTTATTTTGTGCATAGGCAGCTTTTGCCGAGGTAAAAAATAATATAAAGAATAACTGTAAAAATTAAAGGCCTATAATAAAAAATACAATAGCTATCAAATAATTTTCAAAGTCTTGTTATTCGAAGTGCAATCTCTTTCTGTTACAACAAAAAAATAAAAAATTAAAAAACAAGGCCGAACCAATAATGCCAGTAATAGTTGGACATTAAAAAAGTAATGTTAAGTAACCCCTTAAGCAGTTAAGTGCTGTAATAGCAGTATAAATTTATTTATTGGCATTGTTCCTATTAAATAATAGAGATTCAGGCTTACCGTCAAAAAACTAACTGGCAATAAACCCCAAGGTTAATTAGACATCCGAATTTTAATTGACCAATATGTGCTCCGCTTAAAATGGATTTTTGTAAGTGTAACTACGTTCTGTGAGCGTATTTTTGATTTTTTCCATCAAAAAAACGAGTAGTAGTTGGCTTTGTTTTGTTGAGTCTAAGCTTCTTCAGGAAGTTCTCGCATATTGCCTAATGGGAAAACAAAGCAGACTATCCCGTGTAACAAAATATTCAGCCAGCTATGTATGGCTAGTTTTGTTACTTGGTTTACTTTGACATGTTCTTTTTGGAGGGAATAAATTAATGAGATTGTCATTAAATAAGGCCGCAATGGGTCGAATATTATTTTTGCTATGTTGCACTGTGTTTGCCACTCATGGTTATGCGCAGAATAACTGCGGAGGTTCGCATCCTTTGTATTCTGCACAGTGTGATCGTTGTTTTGTAGATGAAGCGCAAGCGAACTCGGCGAATTGTCCGGTTGAGAACAACAGTTCACCGCCACCACCACCACCGCCACCGCCACCGCCACCGCCACCGCCGCCGCCGTCATCACCACCGCCACCACCGCCACCATCATCGCCACCACCACCACCGCCATCATCATCAAACTGTTCATTCAGTGGAACAAAGCTCGTGCCTGTCGATTGTAATGCGATGATGATTATTGGTCAGGATTTAGCTTCAGTTACTGGATACAGCAATGTGAATAGCACGCCAACGCCAGCAGCCGTCACAACCTATATAGCGTTTTATAATGTGCTTAACGCCGGTGCAGGCTATGGTGCGATAGGTGTGGATAACAATAATACACCTGTCGGTGCACAAGGTGATGTGGACTGGGGAGGAGGGCCTTTAAATGCGCATAGCTCAGCTGTTGGTTGGCCTAACTCGGCATTACAAATTGGTTTAAGTTTGGCCGAAGGTAACAACGGTAATTTTTGGTGTCAGGGATGTTTAGCGCAGATAGGTTCAGGGCAGCGTGATGGCGAAATTGATAAACTAGCCGCTTTCTTTAACTCAATATCCAGTACGCCTGTTTACTTGCGTATCGGTTATGAGTTCGATGGTGTTTGGAACAACGGCTATGAAAACCGTAATAATTACATCAATGCTTACCGTCGTATCGTAAATCGTTTACGTGCAGCAAATGTCAATAATGTTGCTTATGTTTGGCAATCGGCGACATCACCTGTTGATGATGCTATTGAAAATACTAGTAATGAAGATCCGTTTAGCTGGTATCCGGGAGATAGCTATGTGGACTGGGTTGGTCTGTCTTGGTTCTTGTTACCAAACGAGTCACGCCCAATTGGTAATATTGCTAATTTCAAAGATCAAGTTACCTTAGCCAATGAGTTAGCAAGCATTGCACGGAATCGAAGCAAGCCATTAATGATCGCTGAATCAACACCGCAAGGTTATGATATTGGTAATAATCAAAACTGTAATATAAGTCCGGTATGGGACGGTGATGCTGGTCAGAACTGTGTTGGTAAGACAGGCTCACAAACATGGAATGAGTGGTTTGTGCCGTTCTTTGATTGGATTAGTTCAAACGACGATGTTGTAAAAGCTGTTAGTTACATTAACGCCGATTGGAATAGCCAAGGTTTATGGAGTGCGCCTTTTAGTCAGGGTTATTGGGGCAATACGCAGGTACAAGCGAATGGCACAATTCTCAATAACTGGAATGCTGAGCTAGGGACTTCATCTTGGCTGCATGGCAGTCCAGACATTGCGACTGATGTCGGTTTGTAAAACGCTATATTGTTTTACAGCTTATCTATAGCTGCAGTGCGGCATGTTAGATAAGTAAGCTTTAAAGAATGTCGGTATCATCGTATGGTACCGACATTTTTTATAGTATTTTGTACTAAGCAAAAAAACCAATGCGTGTACGGCCAGTCATATATACCTGTTAAGGGTATACTTCAGCGTGTGTCAGTGCTGTTGCCTGTTGGTCTTTTTCGGACAGTATAGGGAGTTCATTAATAGGCCAATCAATATTAATGTCTTTATCATTCCATATTATGCTTCTATCATACTTCGGTTGCCAATACGTTGTTGTTTTATACAAAAACTCTGCGGAGTCACTGAGTACAACAAAACCATGGGCAAATCCTGGCGGAATCCACAGCTGACGTCTATTATCAGCACTAAGAATTGTACCTAGCCATTGGCCAAATGTTGTTGAGTGCTTACGTAAATCAACGGCGACGTCAAATACCTCGCCTTTAATGACGCGTGATAACTTTCCCTGAGGATCTTGTATTTGATAATGCAAACCTCGCAGCACATTTTTGTGTGATAGTAAGTGATTATCTTGCACAAACTGAGTCTGTATATCTGTTGCTTCGGCGAAACGTTGCTCGTTAAAGCTTTCAAAGAAGAAACCACGGCTGTCTTCATAAGCTGTTGGTTCGATGATAAGTACGCCTGATAAGTGGGTTGTTTGGACTTTCACCATGATGCCCTTTAGGTTAAATTAGAATTGATATTGGTTTAGCGACTGCTATCCTCAAGTAATTCTTTTAGATATTGCCCATAACGATTCTGCTTCAATAACTCGCTTTTTTCTTGAATGTCTGCTGCAGTTAACCAGCCCTGATTAAAGGCAATTTCTTCCAGACAGGCAATTTTGTAACCTTGACGGTTTTCTATGGTTTGCACAAACAGACTGGCTTCTAGCATGCTTTCATAAGTGCCTGTATCCAGCCAGGCAAAGCCTCGACCTAATAATTCAACATGTAAGCTATCTTGCTCAAGATATTGTCGGTTAACATCGGTTATTTCCAGCTCACCTCTGGGAGAGGGTTTTATGCCTTTAGCAATTTCAATCACATGGTTATCGTAAAAATATAAACCGGTAACAGCAAATTTTGATTTGGGTTTCTCTGGTTTTTCTTCTATTGAGATCGCCAGTTGCTTATCATCGAACTCAACAACGCCAAACCGCTGTGGATCTTTTACAGGGTAAGCAAAAACTGTAGCACCTGATTGACGTTGGCTGGCTTCTCGTAAAACTGTTGAGAAAAATTGCCCATAAAAAATATTATCGCCTAATATAAGGCAGACATTATCATTGCCAACAAATTTTTCACCGATAAGAAAGGCTTGTGCCAGGCCACCTGGTGTGGGCTGCTCGGCATAGCTAAAGTTAGTGCCAAACTTGCTGCCATCGCCTAATAATCGCCAATAATTGCTGATGTCATGCGGTGTTGAAATAATAAGAATATCGCGAATGCCCGCAAGCATTAATACCGACAATGGATAATAGATCATCGGTTTATCATAAATTGGCAATAATTGTTTAGATAAGCCTTGTGTAATAGGGTGCAATCGTGTGCCGGAACCGCCCGCCAATACAATACCTTTCATTGTTTCTCACCGTTTTTTTGTAATTAGTCCATTGTTATTTATAGAGCTTTGAGCCGAATCTGGCTGGGCTCTACTGGCCCTGATGTAACCGGAAGGTTAAGTTGGATCTAGTTGACCTAAGCGTTCCCGGTTATAAGAGCCATCGAGTACTCGTGACCACCATTGACGATTATTCAGGTACCACTCAACGGTTTTACGAATACCGCTGTCAAATGTTTCTTGTGGCTGCCAGCCTAACTCCCGTTGAATTTTGCCTGCATCAATAGCATAACGTACATCATGACCTGGCCTGTCTTGAACAAATGTGATTAGATCACGGTATTGTTTGATGCTCGCAGGTTTGCTGGGGTGTAACTCTTCGAGTAAGTCGCATAGTGTGTAGACAACATCGATATTGGCTTTTTCATTATGCCCGCCAATATTATACGTCTCATTGATGCCGCCTTGGGTAAGGACAGTATAAAGTGCTCTGGCGTGATCCTCTACATATAACCAATCACGAACTTGCTTGCCATCACCATAAACAGGCAGCGCTTTGCCTTCAATAGCATTGAGGATCATTAAAGGGATCAGCTTTTCAGGAAAATGATAAGGGCCATAATTGTTCGAGCAATTACTAAGCAGTGTTGGTAAGCCGTAGGTTCTTGCCCAAGCTCTAACTAAGTGATCGCTGGATGCTTTGCTTGCAGCATAGGGCGAGTTTGGTGAATAAGCGGTTGTTTCTGTGAACAGTGCATCAGTGCTAGCCAGGTCGCCATAGACTTCATCAGTTGAAATATGGTGAAACCGAAATGCGGCCTGCTTATCGGTATCCAGCGCTTGCCAATATTGGCGAGCAGCACTTAACAAGATGTATGTGCCGATAATATTTGTTTGGATAAATGCCGCTGGTCCATCAATAGAACGGTCAACATGTGACTCGGCAGCCAGATGCATTACAGCATCGGGCTGGTATTGGGTAAATGCTTGGGCCACAGCCTCAGCATTACAGATATCTACTTTTTCGAAAACGTAACGATCAGAGCCACTGACTTCAGATAGTGAATCAAGGTTGCCAGCATACGTCAGCTTATCGAGAACGATAGCGGTATCATTGGTATTATTCACTATATAACGAACAACAGCAGAGCCAATAAAGCCAGCCCCGCCGGTAATTAATATTTTCATACAATAACTCTCACGTAACCATAAATGGCAATAAGGATTGCATACCCTAATATTGCACATACAAATTTGAAAGCTCGCCCAGTAAGAATAGCATAGCCAAGATAATAAAATTTAGCACTTTAAGCTTTGACTTTAGTATAGGGTCTTTATAAGTCGCTTTAGGCTGTGTTTTATAGTTTGAATAAGTATAAACAGCTTATTTGCAAAAGGCTATGTACATTATGCCCATTTACTCATGCTGAAAAATAAATTTTTGAAGACTAGTCAGTGCATTCAAAAATGATTAGTGATATAAAGCAAAACCGCATGCAAAGATAACAACAATCACTAATACGGTACTTTTTCATATGAAAAAAGTGCTAAAAATAGGGCAAGGAAAGTAAGGTAATAACGATGAGTTATATTAAGCAATTACTAAAACAACGTGAGCAAGATAATAAACCTATTAATATAGCAATTGTTGGTGCTGGATGGTTTGGTGAAGGCTTGATCTATGAGCTTGGTAAATGGCCGGGTATGCAGCTTAGGTTAATATTCACTCGACGCCCTGATGATGTGACAGAAATGTTAATACAAGCTGGCATCGATCAAGCAGGCATAGTGACTATCGATAATCAGCAAGCATTACAACAATCGATAAATAAGGGTTATACCGTTATCTGTACAAACTTATCGCTTGTTAAGCAGTTGTCTGGTATTGACGTGTTATTCGATGCCAGTGGCGATGTGTTGCTCGGTGCAGATGTTGCTGTTTCGGTAATCAATCAAGGTATTCATTTTGTGACAACCAGCGCTGAGCTTGATGCGACGATAGGTTACACCTTGAATAAAATGGCAGAAGATAAAGGAGTTGTTTTTTCTAATGCCAATGGTGATCAACCTGGTTTGTTAGCCCGTATGATTGTGGAAGTTGAACAAATGGGCTTTAGTATCGCTGTTGCAGGTAATGGTAAAGGTTTTTTAAATTACCATGCTGTGCCAGAAGACATTATGCAGTTTGTACGACCAGGCGACAGTGCTCGAAAAATCACTTCATTTACAGATGGTACCAAGCAATCATTGGAGTTAGCTACCCTGGCGAATGGTTGTGGTTTATCAGTTGATATACGAGGAATGCACGGCGTCAAGACCAGCAAAGAGAATATGGTTGGTGATATTACTGACCGCCTTTCTCAAGATGGCGTAGTAGAGTACTTTATGGGCAGTGATAAGAATTATGGGATGACAGTTTTTGTCATTGGTAAACGAGAGAATGACCCACAAAAAACCTTTGATGATTTAAAGTACCTGAAAATGGGGGATGGTCCTTATTATCTGTTCTTTCGAGATTATCATTTGTGTTACTTTGAAACCCCGCTTTCCATTGCTGAAGCCGTTTTATTTAATACAGCCACAATTAAGGCCAGTCACTTAAAGGCTGATGTGATCACGGTAGCCAAACGCGACCTCAAAGCTGGCGAGGCTATTGATGGTATAGGCGGGTATATGGTGTATGGTTTAATCGATAGCTACTCCGTTGCTATCGCTGGTAACTACTTACCCTTGGGACTCGCCGAGTTTGCGACGCTCAATTGTGATGTGCCTAAAGACACGCCAGTCACCTATGCTATGGTCAGCTTTAAGCAGGACAATCAGGTCTTAGAGCTGCGACGTCAACAGGATGCTGAGTTTGCTGAGCAACTAAAGGCTGAGCGAGCCTGTATGTATTAAGCGTTAGCGCTATAGTCTTTTCTTCTTTTTTCCTGCACGACTGTTTTGTATTTTCTCTGAGCTGGGGAGCATGCTGTGTTGGGTGCCGGCAGCCTGTTTCTTGCGTATTTTCCGCTAAGCCATCATTTTTAGATGATATAAGTAGTATTACTTATATCAAGGGGTCGGTTTTACAATGGTTTACAGTCTGTCAATGAGCTTTTCGTTAAAATGCTTGCGTACTTTGATGAAGCAGGATGTTAAATGAAAGACAAACAACCCAAATTCACTTTTCCACGTTGCTGCAATGTAATGTTGGAATTAGTTCTGATGCTGGCTATCGTATTGGTGTTCTATGGTTTGAATACAACGATCCAGGATAAGCAGGCTTCGCCAATGATTGAGCATCAAGGCGGAAATATTCCTGCTGTTGAACGCGACGACTTTGCTTAAAAGTAATACCTTAATACTCCAGAGGTTTGCCCAGTAATTTTGCAGAGTACTTGCGGTAGTAACCAGGTTTTTTCCCTGTGTGTCATTTGCTTCAATTATTGAAGTGCCAGCGCCTTACTCCCTTCCTATGTTTAGGTAAGGCGCTTCTTTTTTAATAGCTCATTCCAGGCAGACGACTAAAGTGGCGGTATAGTTTTGCCACTGTATCGGAATCACAAAGGCATTGAGACTTTTAGGTAGCTGCATTTTCTCAGGCAGGCCCTGCACAACGACGGGGACAGAAATCATAAAGCCATTACCAAATTCGCTACGTGCATTGCCAGAGATGGTGTTGGCAACTTCGCCTACGATGTCTCGCATAAACTCTGCATCTGTATTGGTTTCACCTAAGCTTAATAACAAATGCCTTAGTAAAACGCGTGGCGCAGAGAAGTACACACAACCTTTGCGCTCACCAGATATACCAATAATGCCTGTGTAGTCATGACAGGGAGCTTCGTTTGGTGCTATAAGATAAGGTGTGCCAATTCTCACATCACGTTCAGATACGGTGGTGAAATAGTGCTTAGTACCATTAATAAAAACTTGAATTTCTTGCGCTTGCATTATGTATTCCCAGGAGTGCTATAGGGGCTTAGTTTTAGTCGGCCAGTAATTTTTCTATTGCATTGTTCAATTGTTCTTCAGTAAACGGTTTTGGTAGAAAACCGCGAGCACCATTTTTAATGGCTTTGATGGCAGTATGCTTATCTGAAAGTGCTGATACCACCAGTATGCGCACAGCGGGTGATAATTCTGCGAGTCTGCGCACACACTCAACACCATCCATTTCAGGCATCGTAAGATCCATAGTGACAATATCGATTTGTCTTTGCTTAAATAAGTCTATGGCTTCAACGCCGTTGCTGGCTTGAATAATATCATCCATTGAATCGACTATGCTGCAACGTTCAATCTTGCGACGAATAACCATTGAGTCATCAACGATCATTATTTTCATTGAATTACCTGATATTAATTAACTGGATTTAAATGCCTATCATTAAAATGATGGGCTGTGTTTAGGCGATAGCTAGCGCTGGTACTTGCGGCATACGAATTTTGAACTCTGTATAAACACCTGTTTCAAAACCAACCGATAGCTTAGCGTCACAGGCATCAAGCGATGCCTTTACTAGATCTAAACCCACACCACGACCAGCATGCTTGTTGACAGCAGACGCTGTGCTAAAGCCAGGCATAAATAAATAACGTATGAGTTTGGCCGGCGTTAATTCTTCTAGCTGCTCTTCGGAGAGTTGTTGCTGCTTTTGAATACGTTCTTTTATTGCTTGTAAATCGATGCTGTGCCCATCATCACGTACGGAAATGAGTAAACCTGAGTCTTTGGCTTGGGTCGCTAATTTAATCAGCCCGCTGGCAGGCTTACCTCGTTCTTGACGTAGCTGACTTTTCTCAATGCCGTGTACAACAGCATTGCGTACGAGTTGTATCAGTGCATCTTTGACATTATTCAGTGCTGCCTGTGGAATGAGGCTGATATCAAAGTCCTGCATATCAATAATAACGTCTTTGTCTTGATCTTTCGCGATTTCTTGAGCGAGGTTATTAAGGATAGGTTGCCAGTTGTTTTTGTGGTTAATGTTAGCAACGGGTGTTTGGGCTGTTGTAGATGATGCTTTACTTTCCAGTGCTTGGCGCAGGCGGCCGAAGCGAGTGATCAGCGTTTGTAAAGATTCAACAGAGCTATGTAGCTCATTGAGCATGATAGTAATAGGCAAAAAATCATTGCCACTTAATTTTTTGCGTTGTGATAGTTCTTCAATAATGTCTTCTATTGAGTGGATTTTAGATTCCAGCATATCCAGACCGACAGCTGCCGAGTCACCTTTGGCTCTATGTGCTAAACGCGATATTTTATGCAGTTTGTTTCGATATTGATCTGTTCGATAGGCCGGGGCACGCAATATGTCATTGATGTCAGAGAATGCATTTTCCAGGCTTTGTAAGAAGTCAACTAATGTCGTTGGGTCGATATGCAGTACAGACATTAGCTGTTCGATTTGTTGTGAGGCCTCTTCTTTGGATTTTGCCAATGCGCGTTGTAGCTGAACCTGCTCGGTTATATCGTTAACACTTGCTAATAGGTGGATCAGCTCGCCGTTCTGTATAACGGGTGTGAACTTAAATGTGAAATAGTGGATTTCGAATTGAGCACCACTTTGAATATGCAGCTCAATTTCATTAAGAGGGTTTAAATCGTTAAGTAAATCCGGCTTAACGTGCTCGGAAAATAGAACTTCAAGATAATCTTCAGTGGTTTCTAATGTTGCTTTTGAAACCATAGGCTTTAATAAATCGATAAAATTTGCCCCCGCTACATTATCATAACCCAATAAGCGATTTAAGCTGGCTGAATATTGAGGGCGGATGAGAAAGTTTTTGTCTAGCAAGAATAAACCATCACTTACAGTATTGAGAATCTCATCTTTTTCCTGTCGGGCAGCTTCTGCTTCCTGGTCACTTCTATTTAGCTTTCTTAAGAAGTGAAATAGAATAATGAAAAAGTTAATAATGGCTAAGGTAATACCAATAGCCTGAATCGTTCTTAAACGCTGTGCCTTATCTTGGGCAATGGTTTCGACATCCCGCGTAAACGCATTGGTTAAACGTAGTATTTCAGCATTATTAGCCGTGCCATAGTCTATCGCCAGATTGGTTTTGCTTAATAGCTTTTCTTTATTAAGCTCATCTTCGTAGATAGAGTAAATAATAGGACTGATTAGTCGCCTATAAGGCTGCCATAGCATTTGAACATGCTCAAGTAGCTGTTTATTGGCCGAAGAGTAGGCTGAGTCCAGCAGCAAGCGATCCTGACCTTGCCCTACGCCAATGAGTTCGCCACCAAATATAAAGGCATCCAGTGCTTCATCAAACTGACTAAATGACTCATTCAACTCGGTAACAATGTCTTCAATATCCTCAGTGGACAGGTTATCGCGGACTTGGTAGAGCTGCTGCAAGATTTTTTGTGAAAGCATCGACTGCCGACTGGCAAGCTGGATAGCATGTGCATCATCAGCAATTTGAAAAGAGATAAGATAGTTAAGACTTAGTACACCTGTGTCGAGGACGATGAATATGGCAACAGCGGTAATGATTTCGTAATATTTTCCTCTTGTGAACCACTTCATAACATTTCCCCGGACATTGGAGTAGGGAGCATAGTGATTAAATATGTATTTTTTATTACAAAGTCATTACGTATTCGTGCGTATCTCATAATCCCTCCATCCCTGAAGATGCATGATATATTGCAGCGTTACTATTGCTGACCGGCTTCCTGCCTGGTCACTACTTGAACAGTGTTTGCTTAAACTGGCTTTGAACAGATTGTTATTTAAGTAGAACCTAAGATGATGACAGATTGATGTCGTATTGGGCATTTTACAATCGTTTACAGTCTGTCAGCAAAGAGCTGTGTAGAATACACAATATGCTTCAGCAGCACGTGCAGTCTGTCATTATCTTTACAGCATAGCCCGGATATACCCCCTCACTTCGTAAGGTCTATGGTTGCTGCTGATGCTGTATTTTTTGTGGTCTTTATCCGCTGCTGGCCGATAATGCGAGAGCGCCCACCTTGTCAATGATTCCCCATCACTATGCTTGTGAGGCGCGCCTTTTTTATGTCGTCTAGATACAAGATATCAGCCGTTATAGGCCTAGAGGTTGATGAACAGCGAGTAATGTTTATAAACAGGCGCGCATTCCTGAGTGAAATTTAGGTAAAATACCGTAAGCGGGCTGATCTATAATTAGTCGGCTTTATATGTATCAATTTTATGGGCATCACGTTCAGTATGAATGTATGTGGGTTGGCGCTTATGTCTGTTTAAGACGCCTGAGCAATGGGGTGTTTTGGCTAAAGTGGTATTATTAACATTGTACCTTGGTACTTTGTTGATATAGAGGCTAAAACGAAATGCTGACGTGATGATGATGAAAAAAATCTCAAGGTGAACTCATGCGAAATCTAAAAATGGTCTTTGTGTTGGCATTATCACTAATCAGTACTGCCACGCTCGCCGAAAAATCAATCGCGGAAAAAATTGCACAGGCAAGAAATTTACCAGCCGATAATAAAATTCTATTTTTTATGGGCCAAGACAGCGATAGCTTATCTGAATATAAACAAGCGGTTTTGGACAAAGATAAAAAGATGCCAAAGCCAGGTGGTTTTACCTTGTACGCTCCACTGATGATTTTCGAAGAGGAAATGTACGCCAGAGATAATATTGAAAGGCCTCTGAAAAGCCTGTTCAGTGATGGCCATTGGGGAGACCGTGAGCATAACTTAACAAGGTCATTAAAAGACTTTCCAGAAGCTGCTGTGGCCATTGGCTTATCGTTTACCGATAATCTATTCGGCGAAGGTGATCCGCGTAATTGTAAACAGCGTGCTATACGGGGCATCGCCGCAACAGGCGATAAGGATATTAAGGAATTAACAGCAGAGTACCGGGCTTTAGTCGATAAAATGATTATTCGTCTTAAAGAAATTGAGCGACCTGTTTATTTGCGTATTGGCTACGAGTTTGATGGTGTCTGGAATTGTTATAGACCGGACCCTTTTAAAAAGACTTTCCGCTATATCAAGTCGCGTATCGATGCACTGGAGGCAAATAATATCGCTACAGTATGGCAAACAGCGGCCTTATTGGTTGACGATTTTGGTGGGGATGTAGATTACTCTTTTTCTAAGCCAGGTCACCTTGATAAATGGTATCCCGGTGATGATGTGGTTGACTGGATAGGTCTGTCGACTTTTCATGGTGGTAATTTTCTTCAGCACCAGTTTAAAGGGTTTGTAAGAAGTCGTATTAAATATACACCACCACGCGTTTTACAGAATGCTTTGTTAGACTTTGCCCGCGAACATGAGAAACCCGTTATGATAGCGGAAGCTGCGCCACAAGCTTATAGTACTTCTTTGTTAGTCAGTAGTGCTTCATTTTACCGTAGTGATAGACCGATTACGGCCGAGAGACTATGGGACGCTTGGTATGCTGATTGGTTTTCCTTTATTGAAGATAACACTGATATTGTGCGTGCTGTTGCTTATATCAATACACAGTGGGATGCAACGCCTATGTGGCGTTGTGATCTTGGTGCACAGAAGAAGCCAGGCGACTATGTGCCTGTCGATCCTAAAGCACCTAATAATCCCGCTTGTCCAGCCAGAGGTTATTGGGGCGATAGTCGTGTAGAAGCTAATCCTTATATATTGAAAAAATTCAAAGCAGAGCTGCAAAAACCACTTTATGTTAATGGTGGTCAGTAAGCGCCTGCTCTTGTTTTATATCAACGCTGTAAAACGCCCTGCTTGCAGGGCGTTTTTTTTTACCTGTTTTTTATGATGAACTATAAGCAGATATATTAATGCAATGGACTGCTACTAATAGCGCTTATGGTTATGATGATGAGTGATTTATACATATGCTAATGTGCTGCGCTAAATCCCGATTTTTCTTGCTTTCATGAAAAACGCATGTTAGATAATTAGTGATAATAACTTTTCAGGAAGGGCCAGGCTAATTTATTTTTATCTTTTCTATCTCTGCTTATAAGTGCAGCGCGAATAGCTTGGCATGTGCTTGATTGGCAGGTTTTTAATAAATAGATTTGCTATAGGCTCCATTACTTAAAATAAAAAGGGCTTTTATATGTTTTCTCTGATTAAAAAAACATTTTTGTTGCTGGTGATTGTATTGGTTGCGCTTAATGCAGGTATTAAGTTTGGCTTTATGCCGGATAACAAAGTGATGAGTGGTGATGAGTTGTCATCTTTGGCGATTAAAGGCTTACAGGAAAAAGGGCTTGTTAAGCGTGATGAAGTGATTGACTATTTTTATTCGGATGCGTTTTTTTCTTTTACTCGTGACGGTAATATCTTAACAAATAAGCGTTTGATTGTTTATGCCAGTGATAAAGTAAACGGTTTGCAAGTAATAGACGTTTATTTTAAAAAAATAACTAAGCTTGATTTGGTTGCTGCTCAAAGCGTATTGGAGAACTCAGTCATTAATGTTTTTACCAAAGATGGTGATGAGCTTTCAGTTTATCTATCCGCAGAGCAGGGAGGTGACCAAGTGTTTTATCAGGCTTTGCAAAAGGCCATAAAGCACCGGGCCTAAGTCGATTACTATCGGTTGTGATTTAACAGTTTTAGTTTTTTTTATTATTCAGCGGTTGGTGTGCTGAAAAGTGTATTTGAGCAATTTCTGTAAAGTATACTGACAAACTTGTTTGTGGTATGAAATAGAGCCAGATTTAGATAGTCGATCAATGAAGGGGAATCAATGCTAAATCTGGCTCTTATAGTGCAGCTAATGATTTTTGCTCCATAAAAAACACAAGCTGCAGATTGCGGCTTCTTGAGGTAAAGAAGCCATTCTACTGAGTAATAGCCGAAGGTTGCAATTAACAACTATTACTATACAAGCATATAATAAAGCCTGCTTAAGTAGTGCATCACCGCTATACCTTAGTCGGTTATTTATTATAATGCCTGATCGATAGTGCCATTTCGCGAGTTGCAGTGTAAAAATAGAGTAAAAAAATTAAAGGTATTGTAATGCTTAGGAATAGGTAAGGCCAAAAGGTATTTGTACCAATAAGGTACGCTCCGCACTATAGTGTCAGGCAGCGATTAAATGGACCGCTGATTTCATATGTTATGCCGAGCCCCTGCGCTCTTTGTGAGCTACAGTAAAGTTTGGTGCCTGCAGGGTTAAATGCAATGCCAGTAACTTCAGAATCATCTTGCCCAATAATTTGTAGCAGTGGTGCAATATAGCCTTCACGATCGAGTACAACCACTTGCATATCACCACCATCTTCGGCGACAAAAACCTGCCCACTTTGTGAAACAGTAATATTATCGACGCCTGATAGAATAGGCTGATGACTGGTTTTAATATCGTAGAGTAATGTTAATTGTTGGCTTTGGGTATTTAAAGACCAGACACGGTTATCACCCTTGCTTGTAAAGTAAACGGTGTTTTGGAAGTACCAAATACCTTCGCCTCCATTAAAATGGGTGCTCGCAGGGATTTGTCTGCGTGTAGCGGTTTGCGTTTTCTTGGGTTGCGGGTTGGGCACATTAGCCCAATGTATGACACCGTGCTTATTAACGATAGCGACTTGTAATCTACCGCTGCGCAGATCAGCAAACCCGTCTGCGGTAAGGCGGTCGGGGATAAAGCGATATAGGCAGCCTTTTCTTTCGTCTTCGGTTAAATAGAGGTGTTGATTAACTGTATCAATGGCGACGGCTTCATGTTTAAACAAGCCAAGTGCTGGCCGAGCTTCTGCAGGGCGTTGGCCATAGATATCACATTCCCAGACTTGGCCATAGGCTATTTCCTCGCAAGATAACCAAGTATTCCAGGGGGTCGCGCCACCGGCACAATTTCTATCAGTGTCTGCCAATATGCGATAAGCATCGATAATATTGGCATTCGCATCGAAGCGTATTGCAGATGCGCCACCGCCGAGTTCAGGCGCGGTTTCACTATTCGAGACATAGATCCAGCCGCCATCTTCTGTCGCAAAGGTGGCCCCACCATCTGCATAACGATGCCAGTGATAATCGCTCTTCGCTTGACTGTAAGTGCTCATACTTAGGCCGCCCACTGCGATAATACGTGCACTAAAGCCTGCCGGTAGGCGAATACCATGACGATCAGCCGCTTGCAGTGGCCCCAGACGCAGGCCGCGATGACAATCAGTATTCGACTGCGTTGGTGTGGGTAAGGTAGAGCTACAAGCATGCAATGCTAAAATACCTGCACCGCTTAAGCTTTGCACAAGAAACTGTCGCCTAGTTTGTGCTGTATGATTGCTCATAGTCTACTAAGAGTAATAGCCTGTAAGGCTATTCTGACACAGTTATAAGCTAATGCAATAGTTTGCGAGCAGTTGTTATCTTGCGGCGTTGTATCGTCAATATTATTTAGAATAAGCTGACTGCTTGGCCTTGCTGCTTTTCTAGCTGGCTGAGTTTTAGTAATAAGATGAAAACACTTAAGCCAAAAATCGCATCTACGATGGCAATCGATAAAAAGCCAGGCTCAGCATCAAAAAATAATACTGAAATAATAAAAAATGAAGCGCCCGCTGCGCGTGATGGAATACAATGAAACCAGGCATTGGCGCGATATCGGACAATATCAAGCGCTGCAGGAATATAAAAAACACTAATAATAAATAACAACATGCCGCCGGTTTGCGCCCAAATCAAGCGCTCAAGTTTCAATTTCAGTAAGTCAACTACAAATTGTGGAGCAAAAAATAGAGGTATAACAAACAGCATATTGACCAAGATGCCAGCCCATATGATTCGACTAAGCCATTTTTTTATATCGTCCATAAGCAGTATCCTTATATATTGTTATAGAGTACTCATTATATTGATGATAGTTAATGACATAGTGTATTAAGCCTTTTGTTTAGCTGTCTTAATAATATCATCTGCAATTTTTTCAGCCGCCATATAAATCGATGTTACGATAAAGAAACCGGGAATGCGTGGGAAAATAGAGGCATCAACGACGCGTAATTGCTGTGTGCCATAAACTTGGCATTGGCTATCGACAACGCCTTGTTCGGCACGGGGCTTCATCGCACAGGTGCCACAGGCATGGTGCCCCCAGGCTTCGTCGCGTACAAATTGCCTGAGGTCGTCGCGTGTTATTTTATTGCCTCGTGGCCATTCTTCATGCGAGATAAGATGCGGTAAAGTGTCAGATAGCTTTCTGGCAAACTCGATACCATCAACGACACTTTCTAGATCATTGCCACTGGCATCATTACCTTCTTCAAAATAATGAAAGTTAATATATGGGCGTTCCTGAGGGTTGTTACTTTTTAGCTTTATAATGCCAGCTGTGTTTTTGGTATGTGCTTTAAGAATAGCCCAGGTTAGATAATCGTGTTGCTTAACCCGTTCAGAATAACCTTTGAAATAACCATGAAAATCTGCCAGAAAACCAAAGACAAATAAGTCGGGCCGCTCTTTAGAAGTGCTAGATGGCAGGATAACCGATAACATGGAACCATTGGAGGTATATAAACCACGCTTGCGCTTAAGCCAACGTGCATAAATAGGGTCATCGCTGGTCATACGTACATTGCGTAAAATACTCCAGGGCTTTTTCATCCGGCTGACAACACCTACCTCATACCGATCTTGTAAATTTTGGCCGACGCCAGCAAGGTCAACTCTGCACGGTATATCAAACTCGGCTAAATGTTGCTTCGGGCCTATGCCAGATAGCATTAATAGCTGTGGACTATTAAACGCACCGCCAGCAATAATCACCTCGCGCTTGGCATATACCTGGCATATTTTACCGGGCATGTCGCTGGGCTTTTGGTGTGCCTGATAAAGCTTTTGCCCCTGTAAATATTCAACGCCAATAGCACGTGGTTGTTCGTCTGCACGGCTATCTGGATCAAATAAAATCTTACAGGCTAAGGCATGTAAACAAATGTGTAATTTGTCAGAATAATTTTTTTGTACTTCGTGTAATAATTCTCGCGTACCGTGTCGCACATGTTTTCTTGTTGACAGTGGGGTATAACGCACACCATAAGCTCGGGCATTGGTAAGACGCTGATCATTAGGATCGCCTTGGCTTTCCAGCCACCACTCAAGTTGCTGAAAAGGGTGGCCTAATTGTTTAAAGACTGCCGCAGCAGACTTCTCTAATAAGCGTCGTAAGCGCCAGCCTTTTAAGGCAGCCAGTGGCAAGGCTTTTTCGGTGCGAAACCAGCCACGCCAGCCATGACCTGTTGGGTCCCAGCCAAAAAACTTTAGCAGGCGATAAACCGGGCGATAATGACAATTCTCCATGCGCTTAAAATACCGACGCATATGGCTGGCTCGCCAGCTTTTATCGCCCGTGATAGCGGCCATATGGTTCCAGTCAGCATTGTGTGGATAGACAGTAATCATGGCGTTATGCGTGGTGCAGCCACCTAGTGTGCCTGCGCGTGGATATAATACACCGTCTTGTTGGCTATCGTATTTGCTATCACGTGCTTGCTGCACGTCATCGCGATAATGTCGCACCCAAAAATCCCAAGACATATCCGGGTGTTCACTGGCAAATGGATGGAAGGAGGGAACACTGTAATCGGCAACGACATCCCGTGGGTAGTCACTGCGATCTTCAGGGTTACTTACCGGATCGCCACCCGCTTCAAGCACCATGACAGTGAAGCCAGCTTCTGCCAGACGGGCAGCAATAACACCACCGCCAGCACCAGAGCCGACGACGATATAATCATAATGTTCTGCGCTTTGCATTATTGATACCCACTCAGAACGTTTTTAAATAAGCAATCAGTGCTGTTTTGTCATCCTGTGATAAGTCGCTACCAAAGTAATGGCCTTTATTCACGATATAATCAGGGCATTTGCTGTTAATCAGCAGTTGTTCAACGAGCTTGCTGTTATAGAACGTTTGTTTGGCTTTCTCTCTAATGCCATTGTCGCGCAGTTCCTCTACAGAGCAAGTGCCGCCGAGTTCTTTTAAAACTTGGGTAAACTCTAAACCTAATTTTAATAACTTCATCAAATGTCCTACCCCCATTGCTTCATCATTATCGGGGATCAGTTTGGTGTTAATAACCAGGTTAAGTGGTAAGTCCTCCGGGAATGGGCCAACGGCAAGATCGCCTTTTTCGTTAATTGCCCAGGGAGCTAACCAATGCCCAATGCCTGTAAAGGGCTGCACAAAGTCTGGCAGGTAACCATGTGGTACCACAGCACAGCTAGCAGCGCTGGTGCGATACATATAACCCGGTACCGCTACCTTAGTGTGTGAATCTTTACGGCGTAATGCCGGGTTTAGCATTTTTTTGATGGAGTCATTAAATACGGCCATTCTGTTAGCGACTCCTGGCGAGTAAGGGTCCAAGCCGCCATAAGTGTCGCCATATGCTTTATTATATGGTGCACTCTTATCCGTATAATTGGCAGCGTTATCATAGGCTTTAGTTTGATAGTTATCGTTATTCGTGCTGTAAGGAATATCGTTTTCATAATAATCCATATGACCAACAGCGTTATTCAATAAATAAGGTGCCGAAGACCATAAGCTAATTAAAGAGGCTGGCCGTGTGTAGCCTCGGCCATTACCCAGTGGTTGAAAGGGTGACGCGCCACCTGATACCGGATGATGTACTGTGAGTTCTTTAACGGCAGGTAATTCTTTATAAGACTGTGAAGAAAAGTTATCCCAAATATCACCGGCCAGCGCATTGGTTGCCAGTGGACTGCAGGCATTGGTTTCTAGTAGATCGACAGGTATGCGGCGTTCGGTTGAAAGAAAGTTATCACAGAGAAAGGGGTCTTTATTGCTAGGGCAGTGATCGGCACGCCTTGTGTTAAGTACGATAGCGGTCATCTTGCGCTTAAAGTCTTCTGTCTGTACCCACTGCCAATAACGGTCCCAACAAACGCGGTAGTTTTTACCATTACCACCGCCATGACATTCGCCAGTATCAATGCCTGATTCTGCTGGTGCATCAGGAATTTTGCTGGAGTGGCAAGCGGCACAGTTTTCTGCAAACACGATTTTACCTCGTGTGAGTTGTGCTTCTGTCTCAGTAAGATACTGTTGGCCACCAGGTGCATCGGCCAAGTCATCCGGTGTGGCTGTGGCTAAGAAGAACAGTGCCATATCGGCGGTTTGATCTTCGGTCGCATTCCAATAACTCGAATTTTTTTGTGCATCTGCAATTTTAATGGGTGATATTTTCTGGCCACCGACTACGGGGAAAAAATGTTCTAACCATTCTTCACTGAATAAACCAATATTAAGATACACACGATTTAAAGCCCCCAGTATGCCGACAGCATCGGCACCATCTTTGAGGACGCGGGCTGTTTTGGTTTCGCCAGTACGTGGATTCCAAAAGCCGCCCAGTGCTTTGGTTTGTGGATAATCATTGAATTGCGCATTGTCTAATTCGCCATTGGCAAGCTTTTCAGAACCCCAGCGTTGGGTTGGCTCCAAACGAGAGCCGACACTGTACACCGCATTCATGGTGCGGGGATTATTCATATAATCGGTGGAAATCAACGATGTGTCTAAAGCCCCTGGCGGGTTGGTGTGGAATAATTGGTAAACGATATTATGCTCTTGCTTGGCGGGTACACCGGGTTTGGCGGGGTCACGAGGCTCAGTATCCCAGACAAAAATACGGTTTACCCAAAAGTATTGTGCGCCGGGGTTAGAGGCTAGATTTTCCCATTTCGGGTTCTCTGGGTCCGCAGGTGGTTTAACCGGACTTGGACCGACATGACAAAATCCGCAGGACATGCCTACCCGGTAGGGTCGAACCAGGTCTTTATCCTGATAATAATCAGGGTCGGTATAATAGCGTTCGCCATCCCAGTATTTGGCTGCCTTAGCATCAAAGTTAGGGTTGGGAAATAAACGCAAACCCACAATACCCGATGGCTTACCATAGAAAGAACCAACTGGCACCGTCTCGCCACGAGCGCCTATCTTCACACCGGGGTATTTATTTTCATTGGCAAAAGGGTCTTCCGGGCAGCCTTGAGCTGGGTCGATAATACGTTCATCTAACCACAGGCCGTATTCATCAGGTTTGCTGGCTTTAACGAAGCAGGGTTCGTTCACCAAACCTAAATAAGACCAACGGTTGTCTCGGCCGTAAGCTTGTGACGGGCTGGAAGATAAGACTTTTAATAAATCAAAGGAACCGAAACTATAGGTGCTGGCCAATTGATCCCAGAAGCGATCGTTGCCACCCGTCCATACCAGCCAGGTGTTTTGACCTTTAATCGCGTGTTCTCTAACTTCGGCTTCGGTCAAGCCGATACTTTGTGCCAGGTTTTGTAAAATGTTTTGTCCCTCGGCATTGTCGCTACGCAGTAAGCCTTTATCCATATTGATAAAATAAGGCTCAGCGGCTGCTGGAAAGCTATCACGCAAGCGACCAGCCAATAAGGCTTCATCTTTAACATTGCCTATCTTAGATTCATCAGGCAATACGAATGAGCGCGCGGCGAAAA
The DNA here is from genome assembly GCA_965230615.1 of Gammaproteobacteria bacterium. GTDB lineage: Bacteria > Pseudomonadota > Gammaproteobacteria > HTCC5015 > HTCC5015. The sequence goes on along the minus strand of OZ246012.1, from coordinate 1,295,520 downwards.
AAATAAGCAGTGTTAGTACTGCAGTAATTGATAGCAAAGTAATTAAAATTTTGACGAGTATGTTGGTAAGCCGCATGGGGGTCTCCGTCTATATGGCCGTAAATGTGACTTAAAGTGTTTTTAAGTAACTGAGTAAGTCTGTTTTTTGCGCAGGCTTTAGTTGTGTGCCATATTCATGACCCGCATTACCATTACCTGCAACCCGTGTATCGTAATAAAACCCTTGGCATTGGGCTTGACCATTACCATTATCAGTAGTGGCTAAGAAGCCACCGTTGATCGGATCAACTGTATCTGAGCCACGACAATAAGCAATTGGGCGTTGTGCAACAGGTTTGAGTAAATCATTGAGCGTCGGTACAGAGCCATTATGCAAATAAGGGCCTTTGAGCCAGAGGCCACTGAGTGAGGTTGCTACATAGCCATCGACTTTTTGCCAGTGCTTAAACTGCCAATCAGCACTGTCTTTTTGATAGTTCATATAACGGTCGCGTGCCCAGATGGTCCACATATCCTGGCGGTGACGATCAGTACCAATTTCAACGGCGGGTATGACGCTACGAAAGCGCGTACCGTTAATAGCATGGCAGTCAGCGCAATAACGTTGAAACAGCTGCTGGCCACGTTCGACTTGCTGGTGATTAAGGTAGTAAGGATCATCTGCGTGGTGATAAATGCTAAACGGTGATGGCGGTGCTTGTTGTACCCGTATCCAATTTTCTATGCTCTCTAAGTTGGCTTTCACACCAGCATAGGATTGATAGGTCATGCCATCACCGATAGCACCACTAACGGCCACTTCATGTAAATCAGTATTCAGACCATCCCAGTGTAAAGCATATACTTTATCTTTGCGCTTAACGACCTGATCTAATTCCCATAAGGGCATCATATCAGAGTTGCCGACGGTATTATCGACGGGTAATTCAAGGATGCCAAATTTAACCGGGTTAAACGGGTCAATACGACCAATACCCCAGTCTGGTTTGCCCGCCATCCAAGCGAAGTCTTGCGCGGTGCTATTGAGTGCACGCTTGGTTAACGGGATTAATAAAAATCGATACAATAATTTTTCCCAGTGAGGCATGGCATAGATCTTATTGATCTCAGTCATGATTCGGTCAGCATTAAAACGCGCATCCTGACCGGCTTGCATTAAGAAGCGTTGATAGTTTTGTGGTTGGACGCGTGTTCCCGGCCCGCCAGGGACTAGGGTGGATTTTTGTTGGCCAACTAAACGATAACTACCTTGATGGCAAAGTGCACAATTAAACGCGACACGCGGGATCACGCCTAAAGAGCGCTTGCTAAAGCCAACCGGTAATTCGCTGCCAGATTCCCAAAAGAATCCCAGCGCACTATAACCATCTTGCTTGCCCGGTAAGTAGTCGGGAAAAATACTGGGTAACACGCGCCAGATCCAATACGGCAAACCATTTTGAGCTTCGTTACCGATGGAACCATGATTAAAAGTAGCAATAGGGTCTTGGCTTGGATAAACCGGGGCAGGTCTCAGTAATAGCCACCAGGCAGTAAACGCTAACAAGCCGATAATCACTGCAATCACAATAAGCCGCTGTTTAATATTATGCATGTTGGGCTCCTAAAGCGTCTTCATATATTCGACAATGGCATCTTTCTGATGGGCTGATAAAGCCGTGCCGTAACGCTGACCTTCATGACCTTGGTTGCTATTGCCTTGTTGTTGAGTGTCGAATAGAAACAAATCTGCTTCAGGGGCAGGCTGATTCTCACTTGCTCGCTGAGAGTATGCTTGGTAACCGACGCGTTGCCAGTCAAAATGTTTACTGCCACGATAGAAACGGATAGGGCGCTGGCTCTGTGGTTCGAGTAAGTCCCTTAAGGTCGGCACGGAACCATTATGTAAGTATGGCGAGCGTGCCCAGATACCATCGAGTGGATGATTGGCATAGCCTTCTGTTTTGCTAAAGTGCGAAAAGCGCCAAGGGTAACCCGCATACAGCAGATTTTGCGCACCCGCAAAATGCTCCGTATAAGAAATGAGTCGGCCTGGGTCAGTGCCGATGTCTGCTAATGGCACAACAGTCCCTAAAGCAGCAAATTCATAGGTGTCATAATTATACTGATAATGCTTTGCGCTGCTGCTATCGAGGTTTTCATGGTGGCGTCCATGACACTCAGCACAATAGCTTTTAAAGAGAGTACTGCCTTCATAGACCAAGGATTGATCAACTGTCTGACTCAAGGGAAAGCGCGGGGCAGGGAAATCCATTAGCCAATTTTTCACCCGTAATAAACTATCAATATCAACACTCACCGGGGTCACGCCTGCACCTAAAGCCGCACTAAGATTACGCTCAGCCACAGATGTATTATTACCATCCCAATGTAGTTGCATGCCTTCGCGTGGGCGTTGCATCCAAACAGATGGGTAGTCTGCTGCACCATTCAATGCCTGGGCAGGCAGTTGTTGCTTATCCATGGGGAAGTTAAACTGGATTGCTTTATAGGGGTTAAAAGTATCAACCCGTCCTGGACCCCAGTCGTTAAGATCATCGCGTCCCAGAAAACTCAGCTGCCGTTCTAAATCCAATAATGCCTGTTTGACAATACCGATAATGACATAGCGATACAGTAGTTTTTCAATAAAGTTTAAATCGCCACCAACATTCTCAATACTATTGAGCACATTATCTGCGGTGAAGCGAGTATCGATGGCCGCTTCACGAAAAAACTGAATAAAATCCAATAACCGTAAAGTGTTAGCAGGGGCGCCGACAATCAGCTTTTCCTGCTGACTATCTGGATCAATATACACGCCCGTGTGACACACGGCACAATTCAGCCAGACTCGGTTAATGCCCTGCACACGACGTTGCGAAAAGCCTATGGGTAAGTCATCGTTGTCTTGGGCATAAACAAAGCCAAATGATGCCCAGCCTTGACTACCCATTTTGTCGGCAAATAAATCAGGTAGCGCTTGAAAAATCCAGTAAGGCACACCATTAACAGCCTCACTGCCAATAGAGCCATGATGAAAGTGCTCAACTTCATCTTGATACTCACTGACATATGTTTTGTTAAAGACGAAATGATAAATGCCGACGGCCAGTAATAATAAAATAACACAACGGCGTAACCAGCGATTGCGTCGACTGGCTTCTTCGACAGGCGTTAATCGATTGTAGTTCATACCCTATACCTTTAGGCTGTTATGACAATATCTGCTATCGAAATGTCGGTGGCTCAAAAACTGACATAATATCCTTGATCATATTGTCGTATTTTTCCTCAAAGGTATTGCCATCGAAGCGCGCAACTTCATAGCAGCCTAATGGGTTTTCTAGGTCATTGAGTAAACACTTATTACAATAAGTGCATTCACGCGGGCTGCTAGGGCCATTTTGCTTTTGCAGAATTTGCGGTAAGTCATTATTCGCGATCAGAGGCCGACCAATAGAAACCGCATCACAAGCACCACTGCGAATCGCATTGGCGATATGGTCTGCATGTTGAAACCCGCCAGTACAGAGTACTTGCACAGAAGGATCAATTGTTTGGATATATTCGCGAATAATCTGTGCGTAATTGGCATTAATCCCTTCAATAAGGTTGCCGCGACGCCAGCGCCAATACCCGTTAAATAGCTTGCCAGTCAATTTGTTCCTAAAGATCCAGTAATTAAAATGTGTGCGGGTACCTTGTGAGAGCATACCGTCGTACCAGCGAATAGCATCTTGTACAGGGAAGTCTCCGGGAGGGTTGCGTGGGTGAGGAAAAGTGCTGCCGCTGGAGATATGAAAAGCATCTACGCCATTGCCATCGTCCATCAAAATATGACACTGCTGCTTGCTTTCTTCAAGGGAGTTGCCTTTTTTCAGCCAGGGGTATAACCAGTCATTATGATCGACAGCATTGATTTTCATTTGTAAATGAAAATCTTTACCTACCTCACGCCGAATCGCACGTACAATTTCTAGTACAAAGCGAGTACGGTTCTCGACAGAGCCACCATATTCATCGCTGCGGTCATTAATGCCTGAGCTAAGAAATTGTGTAATAAGATAGCCATTCGCACCATGTAACTCTACGCCATCGAGTCCGGCTGCTTTGGCCCGACGTGCTCCCTGGGCAAAGGCTTCAACAACTTCATTGATATCTTGTTTGGTCATTGCTTGCGCAGGTAAGCCATGAAAGAAGTCTGCTTTATTGGTTGAACTTAAACCTTTGTGGTAGAGGTTTTCTACACCGCCTAAGTCCTGTTGTCGGCCTGAGTGACTGAGTTGCATAATAAATCGGCAATCATATTGATGGACACGCTCAGCAATTGCCGACCAGAAGGGGATTTTGTTATCGTCATCAATCATGGCATAACGTGTCAGAATACGCCCACGCACAGCCACAGGTGTATAAGAGGAAATAATGGCACCCACACCACCTTTGGCAAACTTCTCTTCCCAGTTTAAACGGGCATTACCACCATGCCCATTATAGTCATCAAACATGCCTGATAAATTAGAGCGGAATAAACGATTTTTAACGTTTAAATGTCGAAATTGCAGTGGTGTAAAAATAAGCTTGGCATTGTCTTCATGCAAATAAGACGCGTCGGGTGAATTAGCTGGCGAACTGTTTGGCAAATCGTTTGCGATAGCCATTGATATCTCCTTATTGTGAGCTTCTGAGCTAGCGTTTTTTATGATTTAGGCTGTATCTGATGTATCCTGAGCTTGATTCATTACAACAAATATGATTAGTGCTGTAATCTCTTTTCCTATTTGTAATACGCCTATTGCCTGTTGAGTTCATTCAAAATGACCTTGGCAATATATATTGTTTAATCAATAAAGCGTATCAACCAAATGTATGATATTGAATATCGGCGACCTAAAGTCAGCATGTTGATAAGACGCGTAATGGTAAGGCTATAATGTTATATGTACGGGGTTACCCGAGTCGCCAATGTATAACACCATGTATTTAACTTATACGGTTATAATGGTTTTAATTATTGTAGTGCTTGTATAGGTTCATTATTTTTTTAGAGTAGTGAGATGCTAGATCACTGTCAACCCATAAATACAGTCACTTGATATGATCAGTAATGTAATAACTGTGTTTGGTACACCGGTAAACAATTGTTGAATAAACCTTATGATGTAAAAGGATTCGACAGATAAGCTCAATACAATATTGCGTATGCCTTGCTGCGGGTTTTTCTGTGTGCTGTTAGGTATGAAACAAGCTGTCAATGCTAAGCAATAACCCTGTAGTCAGCAGTATGGTGAAAAAGTGGATTATATTTCTTACTCTATTTAGTTTAGCTTTAGTCTAAAATTTAGTGGCAGCGTATGGATGGATTATAAATAAAATTTATTTTCACCATCTCGTTTCTATAGAATCATTTTTTTTGTTTTTTGATGATCAAAGGAAAGACCTTATGACTTTTGTAAAACAACAAGCCGGACAGCAAATGACGTTATCAGCCATTGCTTATGTGGATAATAAGGATTCATTAGCAGCAATTAAAACAGCTTTAAAGGCAGAGCTTGTTAAAACACACTATGCCACGGCAGGTTTGTGGGAGCTGTGTTGGGGGCCGGTTATACATGGCTTTGGCGATAATCTGATGTATATGGCCAGACATAAGCAGTCAGGTGATTATTCTTTAGTATTAAGGGGGACTGTGCCTAAGTTTGGGAGCTTTTGGGAAGATGTGCCCACAGAACAAAGTGCATTTCCTTATATTGAGGCAATACCAACGAAAGTCTCTTCGCATTTTTTAACAGCACAAAAAGCTTTGCTTGATGTACAAGACCCTGACAGTCAACAAAACCTTGCAATGTATTTGCATGACGTTCTTGCTCGGCAACAAAGTCCTGTGACATTTTATGTAACCGGGCATAGCCAAGGGGCCGGGCTGGTGCCCATGTTTGTTGCCTGGTTTATCCAGCAACTGCAAAAGAGTCAAGCGATACAACACCCAGTGCTTGGCTATGCTTTTGCGCCACCCACATCTGGCGATCCTGATTTTGCTCACTGGATTAGCGAACATGCCACATCATTTCAGGTCACAAACCCTTTAGATATTGTGCCGTTTGGTTATGCCGGTATTAAAGATATTATTCAGCAAGAGATTCCGGAAAAAGTACCAAAAGATTATCACCTTGCGATCGATGCTGCTTTAGCCACCGCCAAACACGCGGGGCAATGGCAACAGCCACAGCAGATAATAAAACTCGATGCTGTGCAATTGCCATCGTCTATTGAGTATTTTCAACAAATCCTGGATCAGCATAATACTAACAGCTATCTCTATTTATTGGGTGCAACGCAAACGGATTTAGGCAAGCCTTCTGTATTGCCTGACTATGCAGCATAGCGCCTTATCTTTTTAAAGTATCAAGCGCTGTACTATACCCGTTGCGGATATGTTAATTCATACACCTTAATATGGTGTGTTGCAGATCACGTGATGCTAATCTTCAGCATAATGTGACAATTTTGTCAGTTTTTACACGTACTCTTTACAAGCTTGGGCTTGTCAGTTGTTAATATAATTTTAGAAAAATCTTTTAAAATCAAATAGATAGTAATAAATCTTATTGTTGGTACAGGACTTGCTCAATACAATATAAGCCTGCCATGCAAGGCGACCTGTTTTTAGCAGCGTGGAGCTATATTGATAGTAACGGCGCTGGTGGCGATTATTGATATATTAAATAGTGCTAAGGTGATTAATATAACAAGCGTCAATTAAGCAGTTTTAAGCTCTTCTCCAAAACCCCCACTCCTGAAGAGAGTTATCTTAGGGGCCTTCTCAAGGCCCCAATTTTTTTTCTGCCAATAGGCTATCCACACTCCATTAATACCTTTTTATCGTTTATTGGTTTTATATGAAAGCATTTAATGGTGCAAAATATTATCTGATAAAAACTATTATTGTTGTTAATTTAAGGTTTTTATTGTTTATCGGTTTTCATGCTAAAAGTATTTAAGTGTGTAAAGGGATAATGGATATAATGTATCATTTTTATTATTTTAAAACATTAGTTGTTGTTTTTGTGTGAAAGGTATTTAATTATGCAAAGTGATAGTTGATACAATGTATCATTGTTATCCGTTTAAAATATTGTTTGTTGGCTTTATATGAAAAGCATTTAATGATGCAAAGCACTAATTGATACAATGTATCATTCTAATGAGTTAAAGACGTTTGTTGTTTATTCGTCTTATGTGAAAAGTGTTTAACTCTGTAAAGTGTTACGAGTAGTGATGGTTATTTTGCGCAGGTCTTTTCTTATGGGCTTTGTTATGCACCTAGTATCGTTGCTTATGTAACGCTTAGCCCTAAAAAACCCCAGACTTTTTTCTCTATGGCTGTACTTACTCAGCCATTGTCTTGCTATGTTTTCTGTTCTAGCGTGTAGGATGCTGTCTATTGTTATTCCCGGGTTAATATCTATACGCCTTTAGCGTTTTCACTAAAGTAACAGGTTGAACCACTGCATTTTTTACGGTAAGCAACAGGCAGTCATTTGTAATGGGGTAAGCGTTAAATGTTTTTTATATCGAATAAATAGTACTAATAGAGGACTAAAATCATATGGGGTGTTTTTTTCAACTTGCTAATGCATTTACTTGTAAAATTTATACAAGTTTTTATTTAAAGTATGGCGTTATTACTTTATTTATGCTGGCTATGGCGAACATAGCCAATGCAGCAGATGGTTCAGATTTTTTCATTGGTCATGCGCAGTCGTTTAATGTGACCGAGCAGCAATCGCTAAATGCCGATGGTCATTTTCAGCTGAGCTTTACTGCTTACGGTAAATCTTTTTTACTTAACTTAAGTGAAAATACGCGTCTGATCGAACAAATGAAGGCAAGCTCTGCCAGTAATACGACGACAATTTATGCGGGCGATATAAATGGTGTTGATAATTCCTGGGCTCGACTATCACTAACGAATGGGCAATATACCGGTGCGGTGTTCGATGGTAATGAACTCTACCTAATCGACTTGCTAAGTGATGTTGGGCAAAACATGCCAGCATATTTAAATGAGAGCTTAGCCACGACTGAATCAGTGGTATACCGTGCCAGTGATACCAGTAATACCTCAACCTGTGCTGTAGACGGTGCCGTACAAATGAATCTCTATGATACGGTTATTGCGGATATCCAGTCGACACTCACTAACTTGCCAGAAATGGCCAACCAGCAAGTTGACCTTATCATTGTTACTGATACGCAATATAACAATACCAGTAATGGTGATCCTCAAGGCCAAGTGCTTTCACAAATGAACATTGTTGATGGTATTTTTGAAAATCAGGTGTTTGTGCGTTTAGCGATTACTGAAATCAGGGTCTTAAACAATAATGGCAGCCTTACATCCACCAATGCCAATACCTTGCTAAGCCAGTTTAACAGCTTTGTTAATTCTAGTATTGGTAACCCAGGCTTGGCCCATTTATTCACAGGTAAAAATATTGATGGTAATGTGATTGGTATTGCCTTTGTGGGCGGCATTTGTACCAATAATGGTACTGGTGTAACGCAAGCTGGTGGACGTGGTACCAACGGTGCGTTAACGGCGGCACATGAGTTTGGTCATAATTTTGGATCACCACATGACAATCAATCAGGTTCTGCCTGTGCCAGTACACCGGGTAGCTTTTTAATGAACCCATCGTTAAATGGTAGTGATCAGTTTTCACAATGTAGTTTAACGCAAATATCCAATACCTTAGCCAATCGAAATTGCTTGGGGCCAATTTCGGGTAACCCACCGCCACCACCACCGCCACCACCGCCACCACCTGGAGGAGGCAGTGAGTTCTGTCTGGATTTTGTGAATAACTCAACGGGTATAGTGCGGCATGCAGATAAGCCTTTTAGTGCGTCTTTTTCGTTTTTATGCTTGAATGGTAATTGCATTAACGCAACCTTGAATAATGGTTTTTGGGAAGCGCAATTCAGTGGTTTGTCAGTGGGTACGTCTTATGAGATAGGCACACAGATTCAGGATAATGATACTGGACAATGTCTGGCAAGTGGCACTGTCACGTTTCAGAGTGGTGGACAATGTATTGATAGTCCATGTATAGATGGTGCACCGCCACCGCCACCGCCACCACCGCCACCGCCACCGCCACCGCCACCGCCACCGCCACCGCCACCACCACCACCGCCACCGCCACCACCACCACCACCACCGCCACCGCCACCGCCACCGCCGCCACCGCCACCGCCACCGCCACCGCCACCGCCACCGCCACCGCCACCGCCGCCACCGCCACCGCCACCACCGGGTGATACCCAGCGTATTGAAGGTGAAGCGGGGACGGTCTTGGGTAATGCTTCGATATACAGCGATGGCGCTGCCTCAGGTGGTCAGGGCGTTGCTTTCTTAGATACCATTAACTCTGGTGTGCAGTTCAATAATGTACAAGCCGCTGATACGCTAACGATGCGTTATGCTTCACAAAACTCAGGTGCATTGTCTGTTGTGGTCAATGGCTCTGATGTGGGTAATATTAGTTTTAGTTCTAATGGCGTATGGACAGGCAACTATGTGAATGCCAGTACTTCAATCAATATTCCTGCGGGTGCATCGGTGCAAATTATCAACTTAGGTGGTGGTGATGTTGCCGCTAATATTGACTGGGTTGAGTTCAGTGGTAGTGCACCACCGCCACCACCGCCACCACCACCACCACCACCACCGCCACCGCCACCACCGCCACCACCGCCACCACCGCCACCACCGCCACCGCCACCGCCACCGCCACCACCACCGCCACCGCCACCGCCACCACCGCCACCACCACCACCACCGCCGGGTGGCAGCTGTATTGACTTGAGTGATACACAGCCATATACCGGTACCAATACAGGCACCTTTGATGCTGATGAATGTACCATTTCACTCAGTGGTAATATCTGGCGTATCACCAATCAAACGTTTGCAATTACCGGTAGCAGTGTGGTGACCTTCGAATTTGCGGCTAATGGCAGTGGTGAAATTCATGGTGTAGGCTTTGATGAGAACACGAATGCCAGCTCTAATCGTGTATTTAGATTGGCCGGTAGCCAGAACTGGGGTATTGCTGACTTTAGCTATAACGGTGAAGGTGAGACAGAAGTATTTACTATTCCTGTAGGTGAGTACTACACAGGCAATAGTATGGGCTTTGTGATCGCTAACGATAAAGATAATGGCGCTGCTGACAATACCACAACAGTGAGTAACGTTATCCTAAGTGATGGTGAATAGTACAAGTCGATTTGTATAATGCGAATGTAAGCAGATACAAATAAGTTCATGCAAGAGGGCAACCATCAATGGTTGCCCTCTGTTTTATTGGTAGCTAAAAGTCAGCTGTAATTGTATTTAGCTAAGCGTTTTGCTGGCCGGTAGACTGTCGTCAATAAGTGGCTTGTGTTTGCTGTCAGTATCGAGTTTTTTGATATGCCATAACACTGTGGCCAAAGCCATAAAGCCAAAGGCTAATGCACCGGCCAATTCGCCAGCTAACACACCAACTGGGCCGTACCATTTAGCGCCAATATACACGAATGGAATCGTGCCCGCTAAAGCGCGACCTAAGTTAAACAACGTCGCCAGGTAAGCCCGGTTAAGATTGTTAAAGCTGGCATTGGCAATAAATAAAATGCCATTAAAAATAAATGCACCAATAAGCCAGTGATTATAAAAGCTTAGCAATGCTGCCGCTTCTGCTTGTGCTTTAAAAGCATCAATAATGAAGTCATTGAGTAAAATCATTAATACCCAAATACCTAAAACATAAATCACGATGCAGATCACTGCATTGAGTAATGTTTCACGCACGCGGTCATAACGCTGTGCACCGGCATTTTGTCCAATGATTGGCCCGATGGCACCCGATAGTGCAAATACGGCGCTAAATGCCACTGGTACAATACGGCCAATGATGGCAGCACCTGCAACAGCACTATTACCAAATTGAGCCATCGTAATCATTACAAAGCTGCTGCCCAGCGGTGTTGCCAGATTAGTGATTAGCGCCGGTCCTGCGGTTTTCACAATCGGTAGCAAATCGGCTTGCAGTTCATTAAGCGTGGTTTTGACAGGCAGCTTGTGGCGAATAAACATGGCATAGAAGGCAATGCCAATCAGTGCGATTCTGGCCATTAGTGAAGCCAGGGCAGAGCCTTCAATTCCCCAGTCCAGCCCAAAAATAAAAATAGGGTCAAAAATAGCATTGACCAAACCCGCTCCTAAGGTGGAGTACATGGCATATCTGGCATCACCGAGTGCGCGCACAGCCGACATGGCGCTAATACCCAAAGACAGTATTACCGTAGAGGGTACCAGGATATAACAGTAAGCCGCTGCCAAGCGCAGTGCCTCACCTTGGGCACCTAACAACATCAGTAGCTCTGGTGTGTAGATCACAATAGGAATGCTGATAAGCACTGAAAAGATGCCATTCAACCATAAGACATTGGTACAGTAGCGGCCAGCCAGCTGTCGCTGATGACGACCCTCGGCACGTGATACTAGTGCCCCCATCGCAATCTGCAGTGCGATAGAGGTTGAGGTTAAGAAAAACATCAGTGTGCCAGCAAAGCCAATTGCTGCCGTTAATGCTTCTTGCCCTAACAGGCTCAATAAATAAATGTCGAGCAAATCAACCAGAAAAATCATTAACAGGCCTGTAGTGTTTGCAGCTGTCATGATAATTACATGCTTTAATGTTGAACCCTGTAGAAATACAGGTGATTTGCTTGGGTTTGACATGCAGCTATCTTGTCGTTATTGGTTGCGGCTGATTAGATGGAGCATGATGATAAAAGTTTCTTTTTTTATTCGATTTCTTTTAGCCATAAAAAAAGGGCTTTGTTAACAAAGCCCTTTTAATGTCAACTTAACGGATGCTAATGCTGAGCTATTCGCTAGGAATAGGGTTCTCAGCAATAAAGTTGCTGATGGCATCAACCTGTTCGCTTGTTAAGCTAATCGTGCCGGCTTTGATAACACCTTCAACCTGATCTTCGCGTCGTAAACCAACGATTGCACCAGTAATGCCAGGATTCAACAATGTCCAGGCAATTGCAACCTCACCAGCGGTGCAATTTTGTTGACCCGCAATGTCTTTTAGCACCTCTACCAGAGCCAAGTTACGGCTCAGGCGTGGCTCAAGAAAGTGGTCACTACGGCGGCGCCAATCATCTTCGGCCAGATTTTCAATACGCTCACGGGTCATTTTACCGCTGAGCAGACCAGAGGCCATTGGTGAGTAATTGATAGCACCGATATTATGCTTTTCACAGAAAGGCAGGATCTCTTGCTCAACTTCAGGGAAGGCCAGCGAGTAAGGGGGTTGTAATGATGTCACAGGTGCGATTTTTTGTATTTTTTCGAGTTGCTCAACCGAAAAATTGGACACGCCAATGTAACGAATTTTGCCTTGCTGCTGAAGTTCAGCCAATGCTTCCCAACCTTGTTCAATATCTTCAGCTGGGTTAGGCCAGTGGATTTGGTAAAGGTCAATCACATCGACATCCAAACGGCGTAAACTGTCTTCCAGCTCTTTTTGTAAAGACGCTTTGGTCAAGTTGCCTGTGATCTCTTTTTTATCATCCCAAGGCAGTCCGCATTTGGTAAACACATAAGGTTTGTGGTTGGTTTGTTTTAACGCTTGCCCAATCACTTCCTCTGAATGCCCCAGGCCATAAACGGGTGCTGAGTCGATCCAATTGATGCCCATGTCCAGGGCTTTGTGAATTGCGGCAATGGAATCTTTATCTTCCTGACTGCCCCAGCCCCATTCCCAGACACCACCAATTGCCCAGGCACCAAAGCCGATGCGCGAAATATTCATATCCGAGTTGCCAAGTTTTTTTGTTTGCATCTCAATCTCCTGCTTGAATTCAATCTAGGTCGATAATAATCGCTGTTGCGCACCGACCGTTTTGGGTGCTGCATCATAGCACACTCGCCCTCTATTATTATGAGCCGATAGCGAATAGACTGTTCAGTGAAGGCAAACACCCTGGCTAATCGGGCTCAAAAATACCAAATTAATAGCATTCGCTGGGCAGGGCTGGCGCTTGCCTGGGGTAATTGTGTTAATAATGGTGCTATTTAGCGGGTATCTTCGTATACGATTTTCCAGCCGTCTGCTTCATTCAGCCAATATTGTTGTTTGTTGGCGCTGGCTGTAAAGTTATTGCTGTCATAGTGCTGGTGGTAGTCCACCTGCAGTAATGCCTGCTCACCCGGGTAAGCATAGATACTGATTTCACTCAGTGTCACCGCAATATGTGTTTTGCCCGCATTGGTACGCTGTTTCTTTTGTTGCCAGTTGTGATAATCCCATTGGCGGTTTTGAAATTGCTCAGAGTAGTGTTGAATGTAGCGCACAAAATCCAGGCTTTGCCAGTCTGCACGCCAATTCTCCAGTAAGGCTACCGATGTCTGTTGACGTTGCTGCCAGTCGGCAGGTGTGAGCCACTGTACACTCTCGGCTAACACAATCGGGGTATGGCCGGTATCCGTAAACGGCAAGAGACCGCTGAAAATCGTATTGCTGAGCGTAACACAACCTCGACTGGAGCGAGGCGGGCGACTATAAGTGCTGCGCGGCACGCCATGCAACCAAATACCACTGCCAGTACGCTGCTGTCGTTTATCCCATGGGTTGGGATAGTCCAGCGTCAACGCGCCCACACCATAGCGTTCATCGAGTCTGTCGTCGGGCAAATGTGTCAGCAGGGTATACACGCCTACTGGCGTACGGTGATCCCCTCGTTTTTGTTTACCAATGCCCTGCTTGCCAATAGCCGCATAATAATCGGCAATGACTACCGGCATGCCATTATCATTTTTTAGCAGGTAGAGCCGCGCTTGGCTTTGGTCCACTAAAAAGGCAAAACGCTGGTGGCTGGCGAGTTGTATAATGTTGGCAGGAATCCGAGCTGATTGTGTTGTATCAGCCTGTGTGTGGTATTGCCAGCGTAGCCACAACTCTGCTTGTAGATTATGACTAACAAACTCATCCTCACTGGCCGCGATGTCCTGCACTGTGACAGCCGTCGGCACTTGCCCAGCTTGAATAAACGGCTCTAGCAGCTGACTCGGTTTAAAGTTAGGGTAACGCTCCTGCAGTGTTCGGTAGTGCTGTTTGGCTGAGGCAATATCAGTTTTGTCAATCGCCTGAAAAATGCTCAGCAGCGTTTGTTCCAGGGAATCAGTCGGAGGAATAATTGCCGCTGCCGCTTGGGGCAAGGCAGTATCTTGCGGGTCTATTGGCTTGGCGCGTATATTATCGGACGCCTCATTGGCCGCGAATGCTCCCGAGCTGCTGGCTATTGTCAGCAGCAGTGCGGTCAGTGATGTGGCCACTTGTGTCATAGCTGCAATGCGAGAGATAAAGCAGCTAATACAGTATTTATAACGTTGGTTAAGCATACGATCTCAGAGTGCGAAATAGCGCAAAAGATTCCCTAATAATTATGGGGCTGTTACCAGATTGAGCCCTTGACCGGGTTAAGCCCTTGACGCAGTATAGCGAATACCGTTAGCATACACGAAATACTGATTTGGCGCCGATTTGATGCAACAGCTTGCGGGCGCATAATAAATACTTAGCTAAAGCGGATAGTGGCCTGCTTTAGCATATTGTTAAGCAGGTTTTTTTATGCCTGCACAATATCCAAGATATGAAGCGGCCTAGCCGCCAATGCAGTATGCTGGTAGCCGAAGCAGGGCCGGACAGGCTCCGGAAGGCCAGTAGGACGGCTAGCAGCCACAGCAGACGGGCTGTGTTAGCCATAAGTGATTAAGAGTCAAAGCAGGTAAGTTAATGACAGATTTAGAGCAACAACTATTCGAATTTGAAACACGTGCTGTGCGTACTGGCCATGCGCGCACAGCGTTTGGTGAGCACAGCGAGCCGGTTTTCACCACGTCAAGCTTTGCCTTTGAGTCGGCTGCACAAGCTGCAGCGCGTTTTAGTGGCGAAGAAGAAGGTAATGTCTATTCCCGCTTTACCAATCCGACGGTGAGTATTTTTCAAGATCGCCTGGCAGCCCTAGAAGGTGGTGAGGCCTGTGTTGCGACAGCATCTGGAATGGCGGCGATTTTATCGACCTGTTTAAGTCTGCTGCAAGCAGGCGATCATCAAGTGTCATCGCGCAGTATTTTTGGGGCAACGTCGGTCTTGTATAACAAATATCTGCCACGCTATGGTATTACCACGACCTATGTTGAGCAAAATGATATTGCCGCCTGGGAAGCGGCAATTCAGGCGAATACCAAGCTATTATATTTAGAGACGCCCTCTAACCCACTCACAGAACTGGCTGATATCAGTGCCTTGGCTGAACTGGCGCATAAGCACGGTTGTTTATTAGTGGTGGATAATTGTTTTTGTACGCCGGCTTTGCAACGACCTTTAGATTTAGGCGCTGATATTGTGATTCATTCGGCCACCAAATTTCTCGATGGGCAGGGGCGTGGTGTCGGTGGTGCCATTGTTGGTTCCAAGCAAGTGGTTGATGAAGAAGTCTTTGGCTTTTTGCGTACCGCTGGCCCTTGTATGAGTCCTTTCAATGCCTGGATTTTTTTAAAAGGCTTAGAAACCTTAAGCTTGCGCATGCGTGCGCACAGTGCTTCAGCCTTACAGTTAGCGCAGTGGTTAGAAACACAAAGCAATGTCGAGCAGGTTTTTTATCCTGGTTTGAGCTCACATCCACAACATGCCTTGGCAAAAACACAGCAAAGTGATTTTGGCGGCATTGTCTCATTTAAAATCAAAGGTGGTCGTGAGCAAGCTTGGCGTTTAATTGATCGCACTCGTTTATTATCGATTACAGCCAACTTAGGTGATACCAAAACCACCATCACCCACCCAGCGACAACAACGCATGCTCGTCTGAGTGATGCAGAAAAAGCCGAAGCCGGGATCAGTGAAAATCTCATACGTATTGCTGTGGGATTGGAGCATATGAGGGATATTCAAGCGGACTTGGCGCAAGGATTGCAGTACTAATTGCAGGGCTTTTTAAAAGGCCTTTAACAAAAAAAGCGCCAGCGTAAGTGCTGGCGCTTTGCAGTGAATGTTAATTTGATAATTGTTCGTATAAATCAGGATTAGATTGCAACCAGAAAAAAGAATTCATCTCGTTTTGCCAATAATTTCGAATAATAGAACTATTACGCAGGCGAGAATCGCCCCAATAACCGCCATTGAAAGGGTGGTCCCAAAGACCTTGAGATCCCCAGTCTGTTTTTTTAAGGATGGTATACAGTAAAGAAATTGTGAGTTTTCTTGCTGATTTGTCAGGTCATAGTCAAAAAGTGAGGTCTGTCAAACTGTTTGATAGTCCATTTAAAGAATGTCGAGCCGATGAGAATATTGATATTGAATATGTTGTTGAGCCATTCTCAGGCTTTATTAATAATAAGGAAAGTAGTGCGCCACACTTTAAAGTGAATTTACAATTTTTTGAGCGAAGCTCAAAAGAAAAATGTGTATTTTAATAGGAAAATTTATATCAATAGAGAAGGCCATATTCAAAACTCCCCTCAGACTTCACGTGATTTCGGCAGTATTGATCGTATTGATATAGTGGAATTGTTGAAAACACCTGAGTTTACATATCTGTGGCGAACCAATAAAGATAATACAAAGGTTTGTCGAGATTGTGAATATCGATATATGTGCCTGGATGCAAGAGAGCCGTTAGCAGTAAATAATTTATATGGTTTTGAGAATGACTGTCGTTATGATCCTTATACAAACCAATGGAAATAGCTATTTTAAAATACTGATAATGTTCAAAAGAAGTACAATATTTACTAATGTCATTAGTTGATATGGTGTTTTCTATAGCGCTTTTCTTATATCAATAACAAAGCTCCATTAATAATGGAGCTTTGTTTGAGTGTCAATTACTTTAACATTAGTCGTTAATATCACATTTTAAGGTAATATCTGAGCCGACTTGGGTGTTAATACTGCAGCCTGCATCAAGTTGGCAGCTCTCTACCCCTGAGGTGAAACCTTCGAGAAAGGTAAGCCTGTTTATCTGACGATGCGGATTGCTCGGAGTACAATTAGCTGTCACAGTGCTATTTAGCGGGCAATTGATACTGCAGCTATTATCTTCGTTGCGATTGCCAATAACCGTACAATTCTCTTCATTGTCAGCGCATAAAATCTCTAGCGTCATACCGCTGTCACGGTTGCCTGTACTGGTGCCGCTTATCTTGAACTGCGGTATTGGCGCATTGGTATAGTCAACATTAAATAAACTATTGAAAGCCAGGAAGTCATTGATATTAATAATGCGATCAAAGTTAGTGTCAAAAATATAATTCGCGGGTGTTTTATTCATCAAGCTTAATAATGTAAGAAAATCATCAACATTGCTGATGCCATTATAATCACTGTCTATCACAAACTTAGGGTTATAGAGTGTCTCTGTTGTTGACTTTCCCGATAAAAAGTACTCCTGATATATGCCATTCGCTATACTCGGGATTCGATAAACCTGCACTTCAAAGTAATAACGGTCACCAAAGTTGCTAGGGCTTATTTCATTTTCACCGACAAACAATGGAAAAAATTGTTGGGCAGTGAGTGTTTCTTCAAAACCAATAATATGTTGAAAAGTACGTTCAGATACCAGCTGATCATCCTTGTTAAATAGTTTTGCCAGTACATAGTGGGTATTAGTTTCATCACAATCTGAACGCTGCGAGTCATTGTTTTTAAGGGTGTATTCCAAGTTGATACCTGAAAATCCTTGAGAAACGGAGCTGCTGATGATAGGTTTCTCTCTGAGAAAGAAAGCAAAAGCCCGCATAAAACAGTCGGTATTAATATCGCTAATCTCAATGTTGATATTAGCTTTATCTCCAGTCATACCAACAAAGTGAATTTTGATATGGTTTCTTGAATCGTTATAGCTCTCATTAATATTCAGTTTTTCTAATAGAAAACTATAACCTGCAGCAGTTTTATGAATATAAACATAATCATCGCCTTCTTGAGCAGAGTAAGAAACAGTATAGTCATAGACCTGATCATAATATTCAGCGACTTGTTCAGCTGCGGGTACATTAGGCCTTTCAGCAATATAGTCAAAATAGTTATCTGCTTTGCCACTTGGAATAACAATACCCCGCACATCGCCATCAGTGTAGTCAGTTAATTCGGGGATTAAATACGTATTATCAGATACTGTATAATCATGTTGAATATAGTTTAACGCTGTTTGATGAAACTTATCTAATCTATATAGATGAGGGAAATTTAAAAAGCCTGTGTCTAGTTCTGTACCGAGCACATCCAGTTTGTCCGCAAACATATCAAATGATTGAAAATTTGTATTATCTGCCTCAAAAGCAATTTGATCATTGGCGCCATCTGGATGATGCAGCCCTAAATTATGTAGCATTTCATGCACAATTGTGCCGCGGATTGTCAAATTTTCCCAGAGGGCGCTGAGATTTTGATTAAACTTAACTATTAATTTAGCGGCGGTATTATCTATCTTGCTTCTTGGAAAGATCCCCCTGGCTCTTGCTAGCCATTGACCTGGAGCATTACTGGAAATAACATAAATGACCTGATCATAACTGTCTATGAGTTCTGCACCCAGTTGGTCGTAGGCGTTACTGATTGCCGCTCTGTCTGGTCTTTCTACCTCTGCTACAGGTGTGTCAATAATGAAATGGCCGAGATAGTCGATAGACCCATCACCATTTTTATCTTTGTTGTAAGAGATATGGCCATTACTCCAACTGATAAAGGTGTTATTAACCGGGTCAGTTGGGTGGTCAAAAAAAGTATATTCGATAAGCTCAACAATCTCATTGGCGATAATCGCATCCATATCGTCACCGATAAATTCGGTTGTGACTATTGCCATCGTTCTTGGTGTGTTAACAGGTGTTTGTGCATAAGTTGAGCTGTTTGCAATATATAAGCCAAATAACAATAGTTTTATAAAAATAACCAGATACTTCATGTCTCATGTCTCCAGATGATAGTTTTTGCTGTGTGGGAAAATGCGTCAGGTGTGTATTAGTAAAGCAAGGTTATCAACTGAGAACTTTTGTGCAGGCTTATATATTGACTAAAATTTTAATAGCGCTAAAGAGTCAATAAGTCATCGTTTGTTCAACTGAATACGGTTGTTTTAACCAATTTTTAACAAAAATTATATTTCTTTACTGAAATAAGATTTTTTATTGATACTATCTTGATAGGTGTTTTTTTACTGATGGACTAAATGATCAATTATTTGATTTGGCGTTCGTTCTAGCGGATATCAGCATTTCGAACTTTTGGCGTAATTGATAGAAAGTGACAAAAATAAATGAGGCTAGACGATATGCCCCTTGCTGCCATTGTCTGGTCTAGGCCTCAGGTAAAGCCATACTAATCTGTATATATCAACTTCAAAAGCTGCCTGCTTATTTCACTAAGGCGGGGAACATATAGGCAACTTTTCGGCGATAACGCTCTTGTGCCAACCTATCGTCAATATAGTCGCGCTGACCGGAGAGTAGGCTAGCAATAAGTGATCTGCAGCAGCAACTTACCACAAGCAGCCGATCTGTTTGTAGGCGTTTTTTAAAAGTTGTTCCAGTGCATGCCAGTTAACTGAAATCACTCGTCTACTTTGCCTGCGGCGCTTGTTGAGAAGCGCAATGAAATACCGAGTGAGGATCGCGGTACTAAGGTACGGTTGGCACTTGCGGTGAATTTTATCAGCTTGGTTGGCGCATAATTAACCTAATGGGCTCAATACCCGGTTTCCACGATCAGTTGCTTGCGCAATGTTGACTCGGTGAATGTGAACCAGTTGGCGTTTACTCGAAATCATGGCTGAGTTGTCATGTATTTTCCAGGTCGACAGTCTTCGAGGTGGCTGCTAAACTGCTGCTCATGCTTACCTTATATAAGATACCGGGCTGTGAATAAACATATTTATCGTGACCAGTTAGGCAATCAATTTGGTTTGGCTGTGTGGCCTGAGAACTTCCCTCAGGGCGTTGCACGCGTCAACAACTGGGATTTGCTCGATGCCATGTCATTTGTGCGTAGTCTGCAGGTGTCAGAGTCTGCTTGGCGTCAGTTACTGCGTCGCTGTGACCGCGACCCAGTGGCTTATACTAGCAACGAGCTTATGCAGACGGTTGGCGCTATGGTGCATCGCGGGGCGTTAAGCTTTTATCGTATTCCTGAGCTGCAGCAGGCACCTGCTGCCAGAGATGGCCAGGGCTGGGCCTTTACCTTTGTTAGTGCCAATACAGCGGCACTGCCCGCCTATAGCCACTTGCGCACATCAGCGCAGGCCATTAATTCATTACAAGATGCTCAAGCCCTAGTTGATAGCCTGGGGATGCCAGAGGATTTTTGGCAACAAGTTGTATCGGAGCATGCTGGTGCTGATTCTGTCCCTAGTGCTGCTGGCGGTGCGCAAGAGCAGGCGGCCAAGTTGTTAGCGGACAATAAGCTGACGCTTTATAAAGTGCCTGATCATAAAGCGATGCCCGAAGACCCTGCAACAGCAGAGCCAGCTGAGTCGCAAATTACACCACCGCGGCAAAGCCAATCGGTCACTGAATCAGAGCCTGTGGTTGCGCAGACAACCGAGGAAGAGGAGTGTGTTTGTTATGCAACTGCGCTGAGCATCAGCTGTGGTCATGGCCGTAAGCCTAATGCCTCTAATGTTTTGCAAATCGTTGCCTCCCCCGATAAAACACGTTCTGAAGAATACGAAATGATGGGGGTTAAAATTACCCTCAAAGAAGAGTATGCCGGTAAAGATAAAGTTAAGGCTACACTGGCCCTGGTTGACGATCAGACAGCCAGTTGCTTTGAGATTACCGATATTGATGGCGCTTTTCAGGAAGGTAAACAAGCGACCCTAGCTATAGAGTCTCCTTATTTAGATTCACGTTCCAAGTGGCCTAAAGATGCGAGTCCACAAACCCTTATTATAAAAGGGCGAGGTTGTGATCAGAGTGAGCTAAGTGCCACCATAGAGAGTTTTCCCAGTCAGTATTATACAGTGCAGGCTGATGTCTCGGTTTTCTCAGATTGGGTAAAAAAAATCAATGATGGTTGGGAGAAATGGGGCAAGCGAATCTTCGACGCCAGCCCAGTATCACTCAATCCTAAACTGACAGGGCCTGCGGGTTCTTTTGGTGCCAGCTGGGGCTGGAAAGAAGCCTCAGACTGGCGAGCTTATTTTGATGTGGCGGGTAACTTTGGTGTTAACCCCATACTGGGTGTTGAAATCAAGCTGACAATCAGCTTTGTGAAGCTTGGTCTAACCGCAGCGGGCATTCCACCCAATCTATCCAGCCTGGCCGCAGAGCATTTGGCGGATTTGCAATTATCGGTAGGCGCAGGTTGTAAAGGCAGTTTGACCGGTTCACCACATGGCAAGTTTTATAGCGACGGTAGCAAAGAGGTCACCGGCGAGGCTAAGTTTGTCATTGAAGGTAATGTAATGATGGAAGTGCTGGGCAGGATAGGCAGTGACTATGTTATCTCTGCTGAGCTATCTGCTTCAGGTGAAACCAAAGTTTCAGGTCAGGACCAACTGGAGCTGGATCAGACAGGCTTCTATGCGCAGACGACGATTACTATGGATCCTTTTGTCGGGACTGCCAGAGTTAAAATACGCTATTTTAAAGTTAGAACCAAAACCAAGGAGAAAAAATGGACACCTTGGAAACAAATCGAATTGTATAAGAGCGATAAAGTCAAATTATTGCCACGCTCATGATATTGCCAGCAAAATATCTGAAGCAAACCTGTATCGTTATGCTGGCAGTAGTAACAGCGGGTTTGAGTGTTTTATTAACGGTCAATGCAGGTGAGAAAAAAACCATGCCTAATTATTACTTTTTATCGGTTGAGTCGCACAACGCACTCATTGAGGTGGGGCTTAACGATGCACCATTAATCATAGATGTCGAAGGTGAGGGCGTGGCAACCAGTGAGCCGGTAATGAGTTGGATTATGCCAGGGGAAAATGCACTAACCATCAAGCTAAAACCCTTGTTTGAAGATGATAAGCCTTTGCCTGCTAAACTCAAAGTGAAGCTATTTTTGCATGATGCAGAGCAAGAAGTGCCAACAGTTAAGCAATTATTAGCCGAGTATCAGTACCCAGAGCTCGATACACCCGAGCAGCCAGAGTTACCGTTGACCCGGGCTATCCCCTTCGAGTTTAAAGCACCACTGCCAACGAAGCTGTGGCAGCAAGCTGAAGTGCTCAATGGTGTAACGGTCAATGATAAAACTGCCATTATTGCGCTAGCTAATGAGTTGTTCTCGGCAATCAATGCCAAAGACCTGGATAAAGCCATACAGTTACAGCATTATAAAATTGCTGATGATGCCTTGGCCGAAGATAAAACCGTTGATCGCTTGATTAAAGCGACTCGCACAAATTATGAATGGGTAACCTCACAGCCCGGTTTAACCGGTACAGCTTTGGCTGAAGAAAACAGTCGTTTTCAAATTTGTTGCGATAATAAGCTGGTTTATCTATCGCGTCGTGATGGTCAAAGTGCTGTTGCTATGGAGACTGACGAAATGTTTTTCGATATCGACATTTTTGCCGCGAGGATTGGCCGACAATGGCTAATCGCGCGTTAATGCCAGCACAATTATCAGCATAACCGTGGGAAAAGGCAAAGTGGAAATTTATATCGTGGTGATTGTCGTTGTCCTGATGATGTTATCAGGCCTTTGGTTTTTGCTCAAAAGTCGCGGTTACACCACTGTCGAAGGAAAAATTACCAAATCAGAAATCATTGAGCATTACCGGCGGCCAGGTTCCCAGGGCGCTGAAAACCGCAATACTTTTGAATATGAAGTTGTGCTTGAATACCAATATACTGTGGACGGTACAACTTACACTGGTAATCGCCTCTATGCTGGCTTGCCGAATATTTTCCCGGATAAGCGCTCCGCAGAAGACATCGTTGCACAGTATGGCGCCGGGTCGTTAGCAAGCATTTACTACAATCCCTCATCACCACATCAATCGAGCTTATTAAGCACGGCGAGCTTCTCAACCGTGCAAATATTAATCTTAGTAGGGACAGTATTGTTTGTTGCAGTGATTGTGGGTGCTGGTATATGGGCTTTCAATAAGCTGGATTTTTAATCCGCCCGAGTGAATCGCTCATAGTCACAAGACATAACGTTTCTATACTGGTTAGGCATTATTGAGTAGTTATATTTTGATAGTGCTTATCTGCCGTTGTAATAGGCTTAAGTTTCTTGTGCATTAAAGACTTGCCCTGTGACATGCCGACTCTCTTTGCTCATCAAGTAAACATAGGTTGGCATAATGCTCTCAGCAGTGGCTAATTGCTTTAAATCCTTGCCAGGAAAAGCGCGACTCATCATTGGGCATTGTACTTCGCCTGGGTTTACCATATTGACAGTAATAGGCAACTTGGTATCAAGCTCATCGGCTAAAATGCTACCTAAACCGCGCAAACCTGCTTTGGCAACACCGTAGGCGCCCCAGTAAGCCTTGTTGGTATCGTGCAGTGTGAATACAACGCGTGGGTCATCTGATTGCTGCAGTACATCAATACAGGCCCGTGTCATCATTAATGGCGCATTTAAGTTAATCTGCATAACCTTTAGCCAAAGGTCGGTTTCATATTGTTGAATAGGCATTAGGTCGCCTAGCAGTGCGGCATTGTGCAAAATGCCATTGAGTTGGCCGAGTTCGCTTTTAATCGATAAGGCCATAGTCTCATAGTCTTTACTATTCGCGCCCTCAAGGTTCAGAGGGTATATCGCGGGTTCAGGACCTCCCGCAGCTTTGATTTCATCGTAGACTTTTTCAAGCTTGGCAATAGTTCTACCAAGTAATACGACAGTTGCGCCGCAGCGAGCAAAGGTTTTAGCGGCTGTTGCGCCAATACCGACACCAGCGCCTGTGACTAAAATAACACGGTCTTTGAGGCTATCAGCTTGAGGAGTGTAATCTTGCATAGTTAAGCTCTACTAAAATGATGTAACAATGTTGCCAGTCGCAGCTTTAAGCGGCGGCATAACGCTTTTCACGTCGTGCTGTGCGCCAGGCTGTCCAGAGTTTGCGTAATGGCGTGATTTTGATGCGGTGCTCTAATACACGGAAGCCGTCAGCTTCAATTTCATCGAGAATTTTTTCATAAATCGCCGCCATAATAATACCTGAGCGTTGGCTATAGCGATCACTGTCCGGCAGTTGTTGCATGGCAGAGCGGTAATATTGGCGGGCACGCTTGGCCTGGTGTTCAAATAAATTGCGTAAGGCAGGCGTGGTTTCGCCTTTGGTCAAAGCGCTAGGGCTAACACCGTATTCGTTTAATTCATCCATCGGAATATAAATACGACCACGATCAGCGTCTTCGCGCACATCCCGCAAAATATTGGTGAGCTGAAACGCCATGCCCAAATCATTGGCATATTTTTGTGTTTGCCGGTCTGTATAGCCGAAGATTTCTATTGACAGCAGGCCCACTACAGAGGCTGCCCGATAGCAATATAAGCTTAATGCTTTAAAGCTGTCATATTGCGCCTGATCCAGATCCATCTCCATGCCGTCGATAATTTCCAGAAAGTACTCTTCGGCAAAATTGAAATGATCAAGAAACTGCTTTAGGGCTTGAGTTACCGGGTGTCGAGGCTCAGCTTGAAACAAACGTTGAATTTCTTCGCGCCACCATTGTAGCTTTTGCCGTGCGATACTGACATCACTACACTCGTCGACCACATCATCGACCTCCCGGCAGAAAGCATACAAGGCCATAATGGCGCGGCGCTTTACATCGGGCAAAAACAAAAAGCTGTAATAAAAGCTTGAGCCGCTGGCAGCGGTTTTATTTTGACAATATTCATCAGGTGTCATAGCGGCCACATTTTAAACGGCGCGCGTCAGAATAGCTATTCTGAGGCCATGATATTTTGGAAAATATTGCCCGCAGGCCCATACCAATGCGTGTGCAAGGTATTTAAGGGTACTCTGTTGTATATATGTTGCGGGTAGTTTGGGCAAGATAGTGGGCGTACTTATTGGCAATGCTTTATCCGTCAGTTTTGCGCGGGCTTTTTTCGATGGGTTCAAGTGCATCAATATTTTTACGGCGTTCAATGCCCAACTCAACAAACTTGCGTGCGCCAGGCAATACTGAGCGTTCTAATGAACCGACTGCGCGATTGTAGTGTTCAATACTGCTGCCCAGTGCTGAGCCGATTTTACCCAGGTGTTCAGTAAAAGTTTGTACCCGGCCATGTAACTCTTCGCCAAGTTGCTGGATTTTTTCGGCATTGGCGGCAACAGCCTGCTGGCGCCAGCCGAATGCGACAGCACGAAGTAGGGCAATCAGGCTGGTTGGTGTGGCCAGGATGACTTTATTACTAAGCGCATATTCGAGTAGGCTATGGTCATACTCCAGGGCAGTGGCCAGGAACTGGTCGCCAGGCACAAACATCACCACATAATCGGGGGAGTGTTTAAACTGTGACCAGTAAGCCTTGCTGGCTAACTCTTTAATGCGTTCTCGCATTTTCCGGGCATGCCGATGCAGTTCCTCCTGCCGCAACGCCTCATCTTCAGCTTGCACTGCATTAAGGTAGGCATCCAGCGGGGTTTTCGCATCGACCACCAGTTCACGCTGGTCTGGCATGCGAACAATCATATCTGGGCGCAACACACCGCCCTCGGTTTTTACCGATTCCTGCTCAAAGAAGTCACAATGCTCAACCATACCGGCTAATTCCGCCAGTCGCTTCAGGGTAATCTCGCCCCACTGACCGCGAACTTCAGGACGCCTGAGTGCTGAGACCAGATTATGTGTTTCTTTCTGTAAGCGGACTTGTGTCTCAGCCATGGTTTGTACATGCTGCTTTAATGAACCATAGGCTTCTTTGCGTTCTTTTTCGATATCCTGCAATTGTCTTTCGGTTTTATGCAGGGCATCTTGAATTGGTTTTACCAGGGATTCGATCGACTTTTCTTTTTTCTCCAGTTCGCTTTTGGCCAGCGTTTGGTGCTTACGCAGATTTTCTTCAGCCAGTTTTAAAAATGCGGCGTTGTTTTGCTGTAAGGCATCGCTGGATAAGGCGGCGAAGCTATCGTGTAATTCTTGTTTGGCCGCTTGCAGGGTTTTTATTTTTTCATCATGTAGTTTACGCTCGCTATTGAGCTCTGCTTTATAACGGCTGGTGCGTAAAGCAGCGATTAGAAACCCCAGTAAAAAGCTGATTAAGGCAGCAACAGCAATGGCAATATAATAGTAGTGTATTTCAGTCATGGCTTAGTGATTAAGCCTTCGTTGCTTGGTTTAATTGGGTATGCCGGTATAGCCAGTCTGCCAGCTCAGTGACATTATCAGCAATAGCGTCTGCTCCCCAGTTGTGTGGTTGTTCGCTGGTATCGATGTAGCCATAGTTGGCAACCACTGTCCGCATGCCTGCAGCACGGCCTGCGGTAATATCGCGTTCACCATCACCTATATACACACAGTTATAGCTGGCGCGGTCAATCTGTTTGCAGGCATAAAGAATCGGTGCGGGATGTGGTTTGCGTTGCGGCAGGGTATCGCCGCAGACAATACAGGCGGCACGTTGTTGCAGTTTTAGCTGCGCCAGCAACGGCTCGGCCAGCCAGCCAGGTTTATTGGTGACAATGCCCCAGCATAAAGATTGCGCTTCTATGGCTGCTAAAATATCGGCCATGCCGTTAAACAGTGCCGAGTCAATACACAACTGCTGCTCATAGATAGCCAAGTACTCCTCACGCAATGCATCATAGCGTGCTGCGCTTTGTTCACCAAACCCCAACTTAACCAAGGCTAATGCACCATTGGAGACTTGATTGCGAATGGCGGAAAATGGCAGTGGAGCTAAGCCATGTTTTTCCCGTTGCACATTGAGTGCGGCAGCCATATCGGGTGCAGTATCGATTAAGGTGCCATCAAGATCAAATAGAATGCTATTAATATTATGCTGTTGTGGCATTAGTCTAGCACCGGTTTTGGGCAGTGCATCAGGTAATTAATATCAATATCGTGGCCTAAGCTGTGTTGCTCGGTCAGCGGGTTATAGCGCAAGCCACTAATGTCATTGATGCTAAGCTGGTTTTGTCGGGCCCAGTCAGCTAATTCTGAAGGCTTAATGAACTTGGCGTATTCATGGGTATTTTTAGGCAGTAGTTGTAGCAGGTATTCCGCCCCGACAATAGCCAGTAAAAATGCTTTGGCATTGCGGTTGATGGTAGAGAAAAACACATGTCCACCCGGTTTGCAGAGAGTGGCACAAGCTTGAATAACAGAGGCCGGGTCGGGCACATGCTCAAGCATTTCCAGGCAGCTGACGACATCATATTGGTCAGCGGCATTAGCGGCCTGCTGTTCTACGGCGATAAGTTGGTAGTCAATGCTCAGTCGGGTTTGCTGGGCATGCTCACGGGCAGCCTGCAAAGCATCTTCGGCCAAATCAATGGCCGTCACCTCAGCACCGGCTTTGGCCATCGCTTCGGCCAAAATACCGCCACCACAGCCTACATCAATGACTTTCTTGCCTGACAGGCCCTGGGTATATCGTTGAATATACGCCAATCGCAGCGGGTTGATTTGGTGTAATGTCTTAAATGCACCTTGCTCATCCCACCAGCTTGATGCCAGGCTATTGAATTTATGCAGCTCGTTGCTGTCAGCATTTAGCATGTGTCGGGGTACTCTATTGGATTCGGGCTTAGTATATCTGAAGTTACCCCTGCTTTGCTATGCGGCCAAAAAAGCGATAAATCGTCGCAGCTGATGCTTGTCTAATAGTGGGCTATGACATATGCTGTAGTGCCGGAAGGGGCTTGTTAAGCGTTTTTACCTCCCCTTTATTAACCTTTTTTAGCAGTTGTTAAGGAATAATGCGCTATTCAAAGCTATACAAGTCTTTTTTGAGCTGGCTCTTGCTGGTGTTAGGCGCGCTATTGATGCATAGCGCAGCGGCAGTGGACGAGGCCAAGACGGTTTTCCAGCAGTATCAAAGTCGTGTTTATCAGGTGCGTATTATCAATATTGCTTCCGGCAGCAAGTCTTCTATCGGTTCAGCATTTTTAGTGCGTGATGATGGGTTGATGGCTACCAATTTTCATGTGATTGCCGAGTATATCCATAACCCCAGTGAATATCGTATTGAGTTTATAAATCACAAAGGGGAAACCGGTGAGCTGAATATAGTCGATATTGACGCGATCCACGATTTAGCTTTAGTGCATTCTCCAATGGCGGCAGGTGAGCCACTGGTTTTTTCCAATACGCCTTTGCAGCAAGGTGAATCGATTTATTCCTTAGGCAACCCCCGTGATTTAAATATGGTTGTCGTGCAGGGCTCTTACAACGGCTTAATTCAACATAGCTATTATGACCGTATCTTATTTTCGGGCTCGATTAACCCGGGCATGAGTGGTGGTCCTGCTTTGAATGGGCGCGGACAGATTATTGGTGTGAATGTGGCCACCGCTGGCAACGCATTAAGTTTTCTAGTGCCGCAGAGCAAGCTAGAGGCGCTATTGCAGACTTATACCGCTCGCCGCTCTGTTGTTGAAGCCGGGGAAGAAGAGGCTGAAAGTCAGCATACTGATGTCAGCACGAATGCGAGCGAGCGACCAGCAGAGCCAGCTGATGTATTGCAGGTGAGCACAGATGTGTTAAAGCAGCGTATTGAGCAGCAGCTCTTACATAATCAAGAACAGTTCATGTCAAAGGTTTTAACATCTGTTTGGCCACAAGTGTCTTTAGGGCAGGGCAAAGTGATTGGCGAAGTGACCGACTTTGTGCGTTGTTGGGATAACTCACAAGAGAAAAAGTCTAAGCGTTTGTATCGTTCTAACAGCAGCTATTGCGCAAATAATGAGCAGGTTTATTTATCACATCATTTTCATACCAGTGGTATTCAATATGAGTTTAGTTGGGTGACCTCTGAAGAACTGAACGCTTTTCAGTTCTATACCGCGTATCAAAATCTGATTGCCGTTGCTGTGCCGACCAACCGGGGGCGGGAAGAGGATCTCACAAACTTTGTTTGTCATGAGAGCTTTGTTGAGCATGTGGCTAATGCTGATTTAATTACCAAGTCTATTCTTTGTGTGAGAGCTTATAAAGAATATGCAGGCCTGTATGACTTTCTCTTTCTCGGTGCTTCAGCGCATGAGAGCCGACAAGGTTTAATCAGTCATTTTACGCTGGCTGGCGTGAGCAAGCCTCTCGGTATGGAGTTCACTCGCAAGTTTATGGAGCATGTGCAATGGCCTTGATTATTGAAGTCATTAGCCGTGGGCATAAAGTCATTGAACGACATAAGTTCGATAGTAATCATATTCGCATTGGTCGGGCTTACGATAATGATCTTATCCTCTCTGAGTTGCATGTTTGTCCACACCATGCAGCGATTGAAATCGATGCAGAGCATAATGCACACCTGATTGACCTTAATAGCCTCAACGGTGTGTATGATCAACAGCATAATCAGCTGGGCGACAAGACAGTGATTCGCTCTGGGGATGTATTTACGCTGGGGCGTGCGCATATTCGTGTGTTAACAGTAGATCATCCGGTTGCAGCAGCAGAATTAATTAACTCGGTTGACCGTATTGCGCGGCCGATTAATAGTGTGTGGTTTACCGGTTTTGCTTTATTGATGGCACTGATTGTGCCTGCCTGGGTGCAGTATTATTCTATCTCGCAGGAGTTTGAATTAAAGCTGGTATTCAACCAGGTGATGATGGTGTTTGCCTTAGGTATTGGCTGGGCAGGCATATGGGCATTTGCCGGGCATATCTTTAAGCATGATGCGCGTTTTTTTGCGCATCTATCGGTATCACTGGTGTATTTAATCGCCAGCAGTTTACTGTCTGTTGCTGTCAATATAGTGACCTTTAATTCACTCAGCGGTTTGGTTGGTGGTATTTTCAATGCGGCATTTTCATGGTTGTTATTAACAGCCTTATTTTGGTTTAATCTTTATTTAGCGACGGTGCAACTGGCGCGTCAACGATTGCTATCTGCTGGCAGTGTGAGTTTATTGGTGATCGCCTTATTTGTATCGGTCAAGCTCATCAACCAGTCGACTTTCTCCAATAAACCTGACTATATTTATCAACTCAAGCCGCCTGTCTTGCGTTTTGTCGATGGCGAGAGCCAGGAAGATTTTTTACAGGATAGTGAAGCACTGTTTGATAGGCTGGAAAAGCTGCGCAATGGCGATTAAATCCGGTCAGGCTATTTAGCTTGTTAAATGGCCATCCTGTTGTAGCGCTTGTGAAAACAAGATGGCCTTGCTTAATTGTTTACCTTGCTTAATTGTTTATAAGAGAGATAAATCAAGCAGGCTGATCTGTCGCTGATTGTATTCTTTCTCGCCAGCCTTCGGCATTCGCCAGGGTTTGTTGCAAGTTTATCTGTGTTAATTGACCGTTATTAAGTAGGTGTTTACCCGCAACCCAGACATCACTAACCTGTGAGCCATTCGCTGCATAGACAATTTGTGAGATAGGGTCATAGACAGGTTGAGTGTTAAGCTGGGCCAAGTCAATCGCTGTAATATCAGCGGCCTTGCCAGGCTCCAGGCTGCCAATATTATCGGCCAGCCCTAGGGCTTTTGCACCATTGATGGTTGCCATTTGCAGTGCGGTAAAGGCGGGGACGGCGGCAGCATTTTGCGCGACATTCTTGGCCAGCAGGGCTGCGCTGCGCATCTCGCCAAGCATATCCAAGTCATTATTACTGGCAGCCCCATCAGTGCCTAAGGCGATATTGGCGCCAGCCTGCTGCAATGCATGTACTGGGCAATAGCCGCTGGCCAGTTTCATATTGGATTCCGGGCAGTGAATAACATGACTGCCTGTTTCAGCCACAAGCTGGATTTCTGCATCATTGAGCTGTGTCATATGCACAGCCATCAAGGCTGGCGAGAGTAGCCCTAATTTATGCAGCCGGGCCAGAGGGCGTTCGCCGTTGGCTTGTACTGCGTCGGTGATTTCTTGGGCGGTCTCGTGGATATGGCACATAACGGGAATATCCAGCTCATCAGCCAACATTTGAACTTTTTTCAATGGTTCATCTGAGACTGTATAAGGCGCATGCGGCGCAAATAGGGTGCTGATCAGGGAATCATGGCTAAGTTCATCATGCAAGGCTGTGCCTTTGATAATATATTCATTGGCATCGCTCGCCCATATTGTTGGAAAATCCAGCACAATCAAGCCAACACAGGCCCGTATGCCGGTATTGCGTGCCGCTTTGGCGACTTGATCTGGAAAGAAGTACATATCAGCGAAGCAGGTTGTGCCACTGCGCAGCATTTCTGCAATGGCCAGCTCAGTGCCATCGAGTACAAAGCGTTCGCTGACCCATTTACCCTCAGCAGGCCAAATTTGCTGCTGTAGCCAATCCATCAAGGGCATATCATCGGCCATGCCGCGAAATAGGCTCATGGCAGCATGCCCATGTGTATTGATAAACCCAGGGGTGATGGCATGGTGCATCAATTCGTGGCTTTGTCCAGGCTGATAGCGCTGTTCGGCCTCAGTAATTGGTAAAATATCTAAAATGCGACCTTGGTCAACGGCAATTGCGTGAAATTCTAATACTGTGTTTTCCGGAATAACCGGGATCAGCCAACGTGCTTTGATTAAGGTATCTATAGTCTTCATAATGGCGAACCTTACAGGCATGTCGCTATTGCGGCAAGAGGAACTTATTGCGGCTTATTCATACTAAAATAGACAGTGATGTTACGGGCTGATCAGCGCAGCAAATTACCTGATAATGCTATCCGATTTAACTTCAATTTGAGAGTCGAGGGAATCTATATGAGTGCACTATTGACTGTTTCTAAACGCCACTTGCTCCAGATGTTTATGTTGCTTGTCATGGCATCGATGATATCTGCCTTGCTAGTGGGTTGCGGCGGTCGCACAAACATCAAGAGCGATTTGGGTATTAAAGGTGCGCCCGACTGGGTTAATGAAGGTACCCAGGCGGTGAATGACAAAAAAGGCCGCTTTGTGCAAGGTGTCGGAGCAGCGCCGGATTTAGGTGATCCGTCTTTGCAGCGTGCCACTGCTGATAACCGTGCCCGTGCTGAGATTGCCCGGGTATTATCTTCTTATATGGATGTAGCACTCAATGACTATACTGCATCTGCCAGCCAGGCCGAAGGTTATGTAGCTGATGCTGCCATCCAACAACAAATCAATAGCGTATCTAAAATAGTACTCAACGGTGCTAAAATTCTGGGTAACTGGCGAGATAAGCGGACTAAGATGGTTTATTCGTTTGCTGAGTTGGATCTGAAAAAGGTACAGGAAACGATTAAGGCCACAGACAGTATGAATCAGGGTTTAAAAAATTACTTGCTAGATCAAGGTGATGCGATTTTTGATCGCTTTAGCCAGTAACTTCTATGCCATTGCACTAGACAAGCAAATAACGATGAGATTTAAAAATAACGAGGAGAGATTGGCATGCGCTTAACGAGTTACAGCAAATACGCACTATGGCTGATTATGGTCATCGGACTGGCAGCCTGTAGTAGCAACCCAAAGGTTGACCGTATTGATCCAGACTCAGTTACAGACCTCAGTGGTGATTGGAATGATACTGATTCACGCTTGGTCTCAGAGGAAATGGTCAACGATGCATTGGCCAGACCTTGGATCTCAGCCTATATTCGTGCCAATAACAAATTGCCTGTGGTGATTGTTGGTGAAGTCAAAAACTTAAGCCATGAACATATTAATGTAAATACCTTCGTAAATGATATCGAACGTGCATTAATTAACTCAGGTCGAGTTGAATTTGTCGCTTCCAGCGAAGAGCGCTTGGAAGTTCGTGATGAGCGTAAGGATCAGGATATCCATGCGCGGGAAGACACCCGCAATGCTGCTGGCCAGGAAATTGGCGCAGACTATATGCTAAAGGGCTCCATTAACACTATCGTAGACAGTGTTGCTAAAAAGCAGGCGCGTTTTTATCAAGTTGACCTGACATTGATTAGCCTCAAAGATAATCGCAAGATTTGGGTTGGGCAGAAAAAAATCAAGAAAGCAATTAAAAACCCCAAGTACCGCTTCTGACGCTTAACATTTTGTTAAGAAAGGGGAACACGGCTTGTTGATCCGTACCGTGTCGCTAGTCTTGCTATCGCTGCTGCTCACTGCCTGCGTAACGTTCAGTGTGCAGCAGCTGGACTTGCGCAATCTTTTAGTGCAAGGGCAAGCAGCATTGGCTTTGCAGGAGTTGGAGTCACAGCATGTTAGTGGTCGCGACCGCAGTCTCTATGAACTGAATAAAGGTATGCTATTAAGATTGGCCGGTGATTATGCGCAGAGTAATGTGTTGCTAGAAGCGGCAAAGCAGCGCATGAAGTCTCTATCGGCGACCAGTATTACAGAAAACCTCGCAGCTTTTTTGATCAATGATGCTACTCGCAGTTATATTGGTCAGCCGCATGAACATTTGTTACTGCATGCTTATAAAGCGCTTAATTATATTGCGTTAAACGATATTAGCGGTGCCCGCGTGGAAATGTTGCAAGCTGATGCGAAAATGCGCAACTGGACAGCCAGCAAAGATTTGGAAGGTGTTAAAGCATCCGCTTTTGTGCGTTACTTATCGGGGCTGGTGTATGAGCTGAACCGGGAATGGAGTGATGCGCTAATTGCCTATCGTAAAGCGTACAAAGTGTATACCGAGAAGTCTTTATCCATCCCTTTATACTTGCAAAAAGATTTATTGCGACTGACAAGCTATCAAGGTTTGGATAATGAGCATAAAGATTTGCTAGCTGAGTTCGGTGAAATTGACTGGCCGACTATGTCTGAGCTGCAACGGCAATCGGAGGTGATTGTTGTTTATCATCAAGGTGTGGTATCGGCTATGCGAGAACACTCGATTTACTCTTACAGTAATCAGTTAAAAAACCAGATTAAAATTTCAGTGCCGTATTATTTGCCGATTAGCCAGCAACCTTATGCAGTGCGGGTCAGTATTGGCAAACAGCAAGGTACAACATTGTTATCAGAAAATATAGAGCAGTTGGTGCGTGATAATTTAGCGGCACGTATGCCGGCGATTACTTTGCGTACCGTGGCACGCGCGGTTGTTAAAAAACAAACTGCCGATAAAGCGCGTAAAGATAATGCGCTTGCTGGCTTTTTAGCAGATATTACTGCCATAGTCACTGAGTCGGCTGATACCCGCAGTTGGAATACATTGCCAGCATCTATACAAATTGCTCGCTTCGCCGTGCCGCCAGGTGAACATCAGCTACAGGTTTATAATTCGCATGCTTATTTGGGGAGGACTGATTTTCAGCGCCAATTCACATTGGCCGCCGGAGAGAAGCAAGTTTTTGCAGTGCACAGTAATGCTGTGGAGCTAATGCCACCGACAGTCAGCCCGCCACTTACTTACATTGAATCAACGCCTGCACCGATCAGGCAGTGAGGTCAGTATGAAAATAATCTTGAGTCTTGTCATTATATTCAGCTTAAGCGGCTGCTTTTCATTCGGTGGTGCGCCCACCTGGGTTGATGGTGAAAGTAAGCAGTTTAAAAAATCACAATATCTCACTGCGACTGGCAGTGCCGATGATGTAGAAGATGCAAAAAGTCGTGCCTTGGCAAATTTGGCGCGTATCTTTGAGGTGCAAATCGATGACAGCAGTCGAGATGAAACCGAGGCTTGGCAAAAAACCGATCGCAGTGGTAAAGACGAAGCTGTACTCGGTGGTACCAGCCAGCTAACGGTACGTTATATAGAATCATTTACCAGTAAAGCACTCGAAGGCGCTGAAATTGTTGAGCAATGGCAGGATACAGACACAGGTCAACATTATGCTTTGGCCGCAGTGTCACGGCCGCAACTCAAAGCTAAGTTTATTCAAGATATTCAGCGCATGGATAACTATATTGCAGCACGGCTGGCCAATGCCCGTGCCACAGCAGAGCCGTTCAAAGCAGCCCAGTATTTATATCTGGCGCGCCTGTCACAATATGATCGCGATGCTGTGCAGCGTGATTTACAAGTTATTGATCTTAGCGGTGTGGGGGTTAAACCACGCTGGACGACTGAACAACTCGATGTGCAAATTGATAAAGCGCTGGGCAAAATGCAGGTGGCCGGTAAAGTGTTACAAGATCCTGTTGGTAATCTCGATCAGAGCTTGCAAAGCGGTATTGCGGCGGCGGGTATGAAATATCGTGCAAGCGCCGCGCCATATCGTTTAGAGGCTAAGCTGGATGCCAAAGACTTAGGACAACGTGATGGCTGGTATTGGTATCGCGGTGCTTTGGAAGTTACTTTGCTGGATAACCGTCAAGGTAAACCGCGGGTATTAGCCAGCCAGCGCTGGCCAGTCAAAACCTCTGCGGTTGAAAAGTCGCAGGCAGCCGTGCGGATGCAAGATGAAGTAGCGCGCTTATTAACTAAGCAAATGAAAGTGGCGTTTTTGAGTTTTAAAGCTGATGAGCAGAAACAGTAATGTTTGCACTATAGTAGCTTGGCCTATACATATATTGGCCAAGCTAATGATGTTTTAAATGGGCGAGTATGCACAAACAATACTTAGCATCGACACAATATATAGACTGGCATCAGCCAGCAGTATCAGCACAGGCTAAAATATTGGCACAAGGTGCAACGAGTACCCATGCCGTTATCCAAAACTGTTTTGAATTTGTGCGTGATGATATTAAACACAGCTGGGATTATCAGCTAAACCCTGTTACTTGCAAAGCCTCAGATGTCCTCAAGCATGGTACTGGCTACTGTTATGCGAAAAGCCATTTATTAGCCGCTTTATTGCGTGCTAATCATATCCCGGCAGGTTTATGTTATCAGCGATTAACCATTACCGATCAACCACCGTTTTGCTTGCATGGGCTGAATGCTGTTTATTTAGAAGAGACTGGCTGGTATCGCCTGGATGCCCGAGGTAATAAAACAGGCATTTATGCTGAGTTTTCCCCGCCGGTAGAAAGGCTGGCTTTTTCTATTTTGACAACAGGGGAGGCTGATTTGCCTGAGATTTGGGCTGAGCCACTATCGCAGGTGATCGGTGCGCTAGAGCAATATTCGGATTATCAAGCCCTTGCGGATAACTTGCCGGATATTGAATTACTGCCTGTGCGATCTTAAAGGCTATTGAGTCAATTAAGTATTTCTAGGAAGGAGCAACGATGCCTATTGCCAATTGCATTATTAGCTCGGCTTGTCAGGCAGGCCGTGGTGATTTGATCGCCTTATGGGCGAATACCGCCGGCCAGGCTGCTGAGCATATGACAATTAATATTATTGAGGCAAGCCAGCAATTTGGTAATGCTTATCCTATTATGGCAACACTTTATCTACCTTCATTATGGCCACCAGCAGCGATATCATCATTGCAGATAGGGCTGGCAAAATCGTTGGCTGAGTATTATTCTTTGCCGATTGAACAGGTGCATGTTGTGACTCAAATCGTTAGCGCTGGCTTGGTTGTGGAGAATGGTGAGCAGGAATCTTGGTAAGCGTATTTTGCGAGTGCCAATGTAGCAGTTAACAGATAATTAATAATAAATTATTAAGGGCTGATTTATGGGTGAAGCAGAGTGGGCTTTAATTGGTGTTGTGGTTGGGGCAGGGTTAACGGGATTGTTTAACTATGCATTACAAGATCGTCAATTTAAGCATAATAAAGAGATGTTTTTTATCAACAATAAAAGCAAAGAAGTGGTGAAAGAGATATTAGAAGAAATGCTCAATCATCGCGCTTATATTGAAAGATCATTTAAGGCGCTTAGCAAGCCGATTGGCGGTTACTCTGATATTGAAATTAGGCAGTTGCTGCATGAATTGGAAGCGAAGAAAGTCATGCGTAAAGATGGTACCGAGTGGTGGTATTTATTAAATCGAGATGAAGAGCGCCTCGCTAAGATAATAGGTCAAGGCGACTGATTAATTTTTACTGAGATAACAAAGCTGATGTATATAAGTATAGTTGGTGTATGCAAGGCAAAACCAGCTATACTGTTAACAAGTTCATTCAAGGCAGCAGTGATAAATCTTGCCCTGTATTTTAATTGGGTTAACAGATTGATACCAACTAAAAGCGAAGGTGTTCTATGGCAACAGATCATAATAATGACTACCAATATCGGGAGCGTCAGGTAGCGTTAGATGCTGACCGTGAGTTTCGCCTAGGAGAAGGTAAAATCAGTGGCTATAGTGCGCTATTTCTTGGCGCTTTAAGTCTTTTGGCGGTACTGGCCTATTTGTATCCCGCCTACCTGACAACGATTGAGTTGCGACAAGCTTATGATGCAGTGTTTCTGCAAAAAGTGCTTAAGTATGGCATGTACTTCTCTTTATTTTTTGGCATTTTAACCTTTATCCTAAATAAGCATAAAATCCAGGGTGGCATTGGTATTGTGTTGACCTTAATCGCTTTTGCTTTAGGAGGATATACAATCCCAGTGGGGCCGGTAGAGTCTCAGCGATTATCGCTAGGCGTGGACTGGCTGATTTTAGCGTTTTTAGGTTCTGTGATGGTGTTTATGACCTTGGAAAAACTTTTCCCTCGGCATAAAAATCAGGTGATTTTGCGGGCCGAATGGGGTTTGGATTTATTTTACTTTTGCTTTAATCACCTTATGATTTCAGCGATACTGATCTATGCCAACTACCATGCCAGTCGCTTTGACTGGGCGGTTAGTCCGGCATTGCAAGAGTTTGTGCAATCAGTACCTATTGTCTTGCAAGTGCTTGTTATTATCATCAGTGCTGACTTTGTGCTTTACTGGGAGCATCGGCTTTATCACGAGGTGCGTTGGTTGTGGCCAGTACATGCTGTGCACCACTCGATTGAAAACTTAGATTGGTTGGCGGGATCCCGGGGGCATTTTATTCAGGTATTTTCAGAGCGCGCTATGGTGATGGTACCGTTATATCTATTAGGCGCTGATAAAACAGCATTGGATATCTATGTTACATTTGCTGCTCTGCAGGCAATTTTGATTCATTGTAACTTGAAATTTTCTTTTGGGTTTTTGAAATATATTTTTGTTACCCCGCAATTTCATCATTGGCACCACAGCTCCGAAAAGCCCGCGATTGACACTAATTACTCAGCGCATACAGTATTGTTTGATTGGTTATTTAAAACCTACCATATGCCGCCAGCCTATTGGCCAGCGGATTATGGTACGACGGTCAGATTACCGCGTACTTACATAGGGCAAACCTTGTATCCGATCACTGCACTTTTTAAGAAGAAAAACTAATTATTTATTGTTGAACTTATCTTCATAGTCTTGCATGGCGGCTTGGATGACTCTTTGAGCATGATGCCTGTCATAGGTCAAGTCAATAGAGATATTTGATTCCTTACCAATTTTTAGCTTGTAGGTAGAGAAGTAATGGCGCAGGCGCTCGGTAATATTTTCTGGCAATTCATCAATATTGTTCACATTTTCCCAGATAGTATCATTGTCTAAAATGGCAATGATTTTATCGTCAGCTTCGTCATCATCGACCATTTGTAAGCCGCCAATAACACGAGCATTTAAAATCACTTCAGAGCGATTAATCATGCGCTCACTAATAACACAGATATCTAGAGGGTCTTCATCGCCTTTTTCACAGTTACTGCACAAGGTAGCCACACGTGGGCCACAGTAGGTCCGAGGAATAAAGCCATATAGTGCAGGTGGGTGAGATGAAGTTTTTTGTGGGCGATCGACTCGCATATACCCCGTTTTTTTATCGATTTCATATTTGACCATATCAAAAGGGGTGATTTCAATATAAGCATGTACCAGTGCAGGTGGTTTTGGGCCAATTTCCAACCCATGCCAAGGGTGGGGGCGCCAATGGGAAAAAGCTGGAGGCATTGACATAAAAGGTCTCATTAATTGTTAGCAAATGAAAAATGACTTTCAATAGCTTAATTATCGGGTATTTTGCTTATTTCTTAAATTCAACCCTGTATTTTCAAAAGGATTAAAGGATTTGTATGATTTTCCGCTATTATGTGTATGACTGCTATTAATGTGCTTGATCTCAGTACCTAATATATGGTCTATCCAAACAAAACCTTGCTTAAAATCGGTGGGATATGAACAGGCCTAAAATACTATGTGTTGATGATGAAAAGCCTATTTTGACTTCCTTAAAATTCCTTTTACGGGCTTCAAATTATGAGCTGTTTTTAGCTGAAAATGTACCTGATGCCTTATCTATTTTAGAAACAACAAAAATTGATTTAGTCATTAGTGATATGCGTATGCCAAAAATTAATGGTGCTCAGTTTTTAAAGGAAGTCACAGTGCGTTGGCCTGAGACCGTACAAATATTATTGACCGGCTATTCCGAGTTAGACGCGGTCGAGCAAGTGAAACAAGAAGCGAATTTATTTTGTCAATTACCTAAGCCTTGGGATAATGATGAGCTTGTATCGGCTATCAAGCGAGGCTTGGGAGAAGAGTAGTTCAATAAGTCAGCGTTATACCACCAAGCTCAAAGTGTGCAGGGTCCGATATTGTATATAATGAGACATTGTTTAGTTCTGCAAGATCAGTGATATTCAATTTATCAAAGTCGCTCAACGGGATTTGTAAATATTGCCAATCTTGATATTGAGGATTTAAATAAGCAGAAAGCATAAGTTGTTGCTGGCTTTGCTGGCTCTGCAAACGTATATAGATACCATCTCGTAATTGTCGTAAGCGAATATTTACTTCTAAATATATCTGTTTCAGTTCAACTTTGCTCAGGCTGATATTGTCGATATCAAGCGGTATATTAATACCTGCATTGGCTTGTTCCAGTGTGATAACGAGTTGTGTGTCATTGGCTAATGCGTATAAGTCAGTACTCGCCCCCCATGCTTGCACAGTTTGCTTGTTAGTATCAATAGCGTAAAGGTTTTGGGGTGACTCAAGCCTGCTAATTGAAAAGTAATCATCTTTAATAAACTCAGCATAATTACCGGCTTTATCATAGGCGGTCAGTGACACCTTGCATTGTTCTGTTGTGAAACGACCACTGAATGATTGGCCTGACCACGCTAACCATACTTTATCGCCAGCGCCTTGCGCACTATATTTAGCCCCAGAGTCTAGTCCTTCGATAAGTAAATTCCAGCGAACCCATTCCGAAAACTGTGCCTGCAGTTCGATAGTCGTTGCAGTTAAATCAACACTCCCTATAATATTGCTACTTATTGGCTGGCTTAGTTGAGGTGCGGTGGTATCGAGATCGATAATGCTTTGGACACGGCTTTGCCAGCTTGTAGCACCCTGCTTAGCATATCCTCGATAGTCATATAAGCCAAAATAAGGTTCACCTTGTGCAAACCAACCGACTTGCTTTGGGTTATCAAAAAGTGAAAAGTAGCTGAAGCCAAATACGCCTTTGTCTATATAGTAAGGTAAATTATTCATAATTTGCTGGATAATACTTGCCTGTTTTTGCTCCCAGTCTTGAGCAGTAGATAGGGCGATGTAAGCAAGAAATAGCGGTTTGTTGAATTTGCCGTGTAAGTAATCCACGATACGTGTAGCACGTTCATCGACCTGCCAGACGGGATTGATTAATGGGCTCTCCAGCGAAGCAGAAGACATCAGCATAAAGCCGACAAAATCGGATGTTTCTACTGCCTGACTAATATTCGCTAAGGTATCGTTTACCTCATAATGTCCCCAGTCGCCTGCTGTTAAGCCAACTTTAGCATAAGGCGCTGCGGCTTTGATCATTTTAATAGCGCGAGTGACAACGTTATCCCATTCAGGCCACTTTTCAATTCCGCGCTTATTAAATTCAGGTTCAATTAAAATCACAATATTGGGAATGTTTTTTATCAGTGGGATAAGCTTGTTTTGAATATTGTCATAATAGTCTTGTTGATGTTTTTTAACAAATTCAGGGCTTATTTCGTCCCCAAAATACCAGTAAGCAATAACGGGTGTATAACCTGCATTGATGGTGGCTATCAACCGTTGGCGTGATTCCCAGCGCCAATTTGTATGACGGGTAATCCAATGCGTCAAATAAGATGTCGGTATATCGCGATCTTCGATAAGTTTCCATAGACTACTGAAGTTTTTTTGGCTGCCGACAGGTTGATCATACGTTAGGCGTCCACCCATACCAAAAGCGAAATTTTTAGAGGCTAAAATGCTGTTTTCTTGTGCTAATAAGTTCTTTTTATTTTTGAGTATTTCCAGTCGCCTCGATGAGCGCTTAAACCATAAGCGTGATAATAGATTATCCTTTGGTACATAAAAGTTAGCAAAATTTAGTGAAAAGGCAGTATGTTTTTCCTTTAAACGCTCTAACAGGGTCTCTGCCATCGAGTATTGCTTGAGCTGTTCATGTGCCAATGCTTTCCCATAGATTGATGTATCTATATATTCACTATTTGGATTGCTTTCAATAAATAATTGATATTTTTCTAACGCGCTTTGCAACGCATTTTTATCAATGAATTCTATATAGGCTTGCAGATATTCTGCATCATCGGCTAAGTAACTAAGAGGATGTTGGTCTCTGAGTTGTTGGCAATAATCTTGAGCTTGGTCATATTGATGTGCTTGGCGAGCGTTCAATGCCGCTAAGTATAGTTGTAATGCTCCAATAGATTTTTTTCTTAAAGCTGTTTTTATTATATTTAATTTAAAACGGGCTTGCTCTCTATTAACGCTGTTTTTTTTATTTGCTAAGTAAAGCTCATATTGTTTTGATGCTTTCTCAAATGTCTGGTTTTTTTCATGAAATTCACCCATATAAAAATTATACTCGGGGTCGTCAGGGTTATGCCCGGTAAGTGTTGCGGAAAGGTAGTGCTTATTCGTTTTGCTGATAGAGGTTTCTGGTTGTAAATGGCCACGTAGAATTTTGTCACTGGCTTGTGAAAGAGGTGATAAACCTGTTAGCAAAAAAAAACTAAAGGTACTGGTCAGCAAGCGTAACATTTAATATTATAGTTTTTCTATTTCAATAGTTTCAAAATAAGCGAGTGCTTCCCGGCAGCCCTTAACGGCGTTGTTTTTATCGTCTAGAGAAGATGACTCATTTTCAAGTATTCTTAAATTTTCATTAATCGCCATAATCATTAATTGTACTCTGGCGATGGCATTATTTAATTCATCAGCTAAATCTTTGAATTCGTCGCTTCGAGGTATTTCGACATGAGTATAGAGTTGACCATCAGCAATATCTTTGGCCGCTAATTTAAAACGACAAAGTGGGCTGCCTAACTTATGGGTTATATATATACCTAGAATCAAGGTAAGGCTGATATTTGTCAGCATAATAATAGTACCCCATTTGAGCATGGTTTCTTGTAAGCCAGGTAAGCCAGCCGATATAGCGGCCATTTCTTCGGGCATAAAATAAACAGGCAAGTCGCCACTAATAAAATGGTCGATAATGGAATGATAGAAAACGCCTAATAGCGTGGTTGATACGATAACGATAAGAATAGTAATCGTTAGTAATCTTCGGATTTGTCGAAAATGAAAGCTTTTTTCCAGAAAGATGATTTGCCACCAGCTGAGAGAATTTCTTTTTGCAAGCGTGTTTGAACTTTCCATAAACTATTTACTCCTCATCCCATAAGCCATGACTGACAACAGGCTTGCCAGTAATGTTCTGTGTGGCGGCGGGTGTAAAATCTAAGAAAGACTTTCCGCCGCGTTTGATATATAACATGGCTTCTAAAATAATAGCATTGGTATTAACAGTCAGTGCTTTGTTAGTGGTGTCGTCCTGATAAATTCCCGAATAGAAGCCGTATTTTGGATGTG
Organism: Gammaproteobacteria bacterium; assembly: GCA_965230615.1. GTDB lineage: Bacteria > Pseudomonadota > Gammaproteobacteria > HTCC5015 > HTCC5015. The sequence goes on along the minus strand of OZ246012.1, from coordinate 1,252,656 downwards.
TTAACGCTTGAATTCTTGATATAAGCTGTTTGCTATAGTCGTCATTATATAATGCATACCATGCGAAGCTGGCTTTAGTGCTGATTGAAGCGCAGTGTTGTGCTGGTTTATTGCTATGTGAAACACATTCCCAGGGGGTTTGGGTGTTTTTATTGTATATGAGGTTATAGAGAAACCAAGGCTTTTTATGAATGGAACTCTCACTATAAGCAGTCAGTTTTTTTGTCTCCTGCCAGTGTCGTTTTTGTACAGTATAAATACGATTAGCTAATGATTTGAATTTTTCATCTAAACCACCAAGTTCCATAAAAGCCAGGAAAAAAGGTTCGCTGGTTAAAAAGGCATAATTACGAGTATCATGTTTTAGCGATATATCATATAAGGTAAAAGATTTTGTGTCGTCATAGTCAAATGCCCTTGATAGTGCTACATCCCATAAGGCATAACCACTGGCAGCATATTGCTCATAACCCAGGCGCCCCTCCTGGCGTAGCTTTTCCTGACGACCGTTAAACCATACGCCATTCATTTGATTTTTTTTGGCTAAACGATCAAAACTCCACTGTTGAACTAAATCATTAATCGATTTTTTAAAATCTGGGTACCATAAGCTGACAATTTTTAACCATATTAATGTGCGACCAACATCCAAAGCTGACCAGCCACTGCCTCGACTGCCAACAGTGTTTTTAAGGTTGATCATTTTGCCGCCATTGGTGCTGTATTCTCGATTAGGCAACTCATTATTATAAAGTGGAATTTGTTGCAAAGTAGTTAGTTTTATTTGCATAGCCTCTTGAAACTCAGCTTGATTTATAATGCCAAGCTGTTCTGCAGCAACTAATGCGGCTAATGAGCTGCCTATATCCCATAAGGTGGCGCGCTCATATTGATTAACCGAGTTATAAAGGCCGGTATTGTGCTGGAGGTTGTGTTTGAAGTAGCGCCAAGCAGTACGGGCTATTTGCATATGTTCGTTAGTAAAATCTAAAGTATAATCAACTCCATCTGTTCTTATAGATGGTATATTTTGGAGAGCTTCTGCCGACTCTTGCTGTTCAGCTGTGATTTCCTCATTGTTGTCAGTTGCTAAGGCGTCAGATATTATTGGGCTTTCGCTGTTTTCTGTGTTTATGAAGAAAATCTCTTCTGTGGTTTGGCTTTGATCTTCATCGCTTATTACAGTAAGGTCCTCACCGATATTTAAGTTTTCTTCGCTGCTTGTTGGTACGCCTCGGCCAATAAGGATATTATTGTTTTCCTCATTGTCATTATTATCTAACTCAGCATTATATCGAGATCGGCCTTCATCACTTTGTTCTGCATCGATCAGTGCCAGTGGTCTTGCGTAATAGTCGCGACTGACATTAATTGAATCATCTTCTGTTTCATTATTACTTAATAAGCCTGGTTGAGGACCTTGATAATCAGTAAACTTTAATTCATCATTGAGTAGAATCAGCAATAGCTCAGTGTTACTCAAGCTGGGTTGTCCTGTGTCAGGATCTGTCATGCTTAAACGGTTATTAAAGCTATTAAGCGTTTCGAGTAATTCTTCCCGCTGTTCAGGCCAGGTGGTACGACCTTCGAGGTAGTACTGCAAAGCCAAGCCCCAACTGCTATAGCATGCAGGATCGGTTGCTGCTTCAAAAGCAATAGTTGCAAGTAGTTGAGTAAATCCAGCTTGTTGTAGCTTTTCTGCATTGCGTTCATTTTTTATTAAATTCTCACTAACTGTTAGCCACTCAAGGGCAGCTTGTGCATACCGATTGGTTTGATAAAGCAGCAAACCATTTCTAAGTTGCTCTAAGTGGTTCAGGCTTATGTCTTTAGCCAATGTAATAGGGCTTATATTAAGTAATATGATTATTATCAAAGCCTTATTGCGCACTTTCGAACTCCTGCAAGCCGCAGACTTTGCGTTTTGGTGGAAAGCACTTACCTGGATGGCGCCAAACATCTTCTAGACGAATTTGACCATAGCTGGTTTCGCGTGGCACATGATAAAGCTTGCCCTGCACTTTATAAAATAAGGCCTCTAACACCATGGTATTGGTTGAGATGGTAATCGCTTTTTCATAGCCTGCAGTTTTTTCATAGCGGCCTTCATACCAGCCACGTTTTCCATCGTAAAGATGCTCAATGATTGTAATCAAGCGATCGGTGTAACGTGTTTTCCATAACACCCATAGGCCAAAGGCGGCACGTGTCGAGACAAGCGCCAGACTTTCATAACTATCACCGGTGTCTGATATAGTATTCCAGGGATAGCCAGCAGCGAATATTGAGTCATATAGAAAATAAGGCGCCTTTTTGAGTTGATGATCTGTGCGGGCAGTGAGAATACGGTGTTCGTGATAGCGCTTTTCCTGAACAAGGTATATTTTTTCTGCTAGATCAGCCATTGGTTGATCTGAATGGCGACTGTCATTGGTTGATCTATCATGTACTTTATCCCAATTGAATTCTATACCACTCAATAAGAAAGGTCCGCTTAATACAGGTGCATAAGTGCCTGACTCACGCGGATCACGTGCATCATGTAAAATTTTAATGCCAAAGACATCTATAACTTCATAGGGGTGAAAATCAGAAGCATCCGTTGTATCAATACCCATAAGCTGATAGCCCAGCGCAGCATATTCCTCATACCCTAGCCGACCTTCCTGAAAAAGGTTAACTTCGCCTTTAACTTTAACACCGCTATAGAGTAAACCGCACTCATCAACTAGGTCGCAAAAATTCCAGCGGAGTATGACGCGATCTATATACTCGCTGAATTCGGGGTAATGAGAGCGAATTAAACGTAGCCAAATAAGTAGGCGACCGATATCAATAGCAGACCAACCGCTCCCACGATACTGATTATTATTGTCAGTCATTTTGCCATTTTTTGTATTGTAAAACTTATTCGGCAGGCGGTTTTCAAATAGCTGCATATTATTGAGAAATCTCAGCAGCGTGCTAAAACGATCATCAAATGTTTTTCGATCAATAAGTTCTAATTCTAATGCAATATATAGCGCTGCTAGTGTATCGCCTATATGCCAGATGCTAGTATGGGGGTACTTATCGACTGAGTTAACCAAGCCAGTATTACTATTATAATTATTCTTGAAGTATTGCCAGGCAATTTTTGCCCATTGTTTTTCTTTTTCGGTCAGTGGGCCATGACGACCTTGACGAAATAATTGAGAATGACTGATATTGTCAGCAGTATTTTTGACTCCGCGCACAATAACACCGCAGCCACTGATAAGCATAACATTGACTAATAAAATGATAAACCAAGTTAGACTGGTCTGCTTTTGGCTTACGGTGTTTTTTTTCATTCATTATTATTTCAAGTGTTTAATTTTTTACAATATTACACTGCTTGCCAGTACAGCGCTGATGCGGTAGGCATTTAGACTTGCCAACGAGCTTATCTTCCAGCATTCTATCCCACTGTGAACTGCGCACCGAACCAAATTTAAGTAGCTTGCCTTGTACTTTATATAATAAGCCTTCAAGAATGATACCGTTATTGTTCGCCGTAAAGGTGTTAATAACACCTTTGCCATTTTCGTACAGGCCTTCGTAAAAACCCTTGTCTGGATCATATAAGCCAGCAACAGTATTAAAAAGCAAATCAGTATATTCAGTATCCCATACAGCCCATAGACTCATAGCCCCTTTTAATGCAATGGCTGAGAACTCAGGAACATATTTGCCACTTTCAGTGATAGTATTCCAAGAATAACCATCGGTATAGATAGTGTCATAGACAAAGTAAGGTGCGCCGTCCAGCTGATGTTCGGTGCGAGCTGTTAATATACCGGCATGACAGTAGCGGCCAACTTGTGCCTGGTAGATCCGTTGAGCAAAGTCATACATGATTTTATCACTATGTTCACGATCGTTATCACTCTTATCATTAGCAAAATCCCAGTTCATTTCTATTGCATCCAAAGCATAACTTTCGGTCACAACATAGTTGTGTGCCTTTAGCTTGCGTGGATCACGAGAATCATAGGGAACGTCAACACCGTAAATAGGAATAATACTAAAAGGCTCAACCTGTGAGGCAAGGTCAGTGTCGAAGCCCCAAAGCTGAAAGCCTTTAGCAGCGTACTCTTCGTAACCTAGCCGACCCTCTTGAACATATCTGGTTTTCTTATCTTTGTCGACGTAAGCACCAAACATCATGCCGCGCTCATCGATCACGTTACAAAACTTCCAGCGCATAACTGACCTGTCAATGGCATTAGCATGTTCTGGGTAACGTTCTTTAATAATTTTCAACCATATTAATAAACGGCCCAAATCCAATGCTGAAAAACCAATTTCACCAGGTTTATTCGCATAGTTTACTTTCTGTGCTGTTTTGGTGTGATAGGCTTTATTGGGTAATTCATCGCGAAACATACCCATGCTGTTGAGTGTTTTTAGAATGGCGACTAAGCGTTTATCCATTTCATCTTTATCAATAATACCCAGTTCATAGGCTGATACCATACCACCAAGATAGGAGGCGGTATCCCACATTGTTGTGGAAGGGTAGTTGTTGACTGCATTCACTAGGCCAGTTTTTTCTTGGTAATTGTTTTCGAAGTATTTCCAGGCTTGACGCGCTATTTTCATTTCAGCTTCGTTTAACTCGCCATTACGGCCAGGGTGCTTACGGTTGCGCCCACGGTCAATGGCCGCTGGAATATTCGCGCAATAAGCGGGTTTATCAGTAGTATAAGGGGTCGGACAATTATCGCACTTGTTAATAATATCGCTAACTGTACTTTTATTATCACGCAGATCGGGGTAGGGCTTATAAGGTTTATGTCGTGACTGGCTACAGCTACTACAGAAGGTAATTGTTGTTAGCAAACCCAGTGCTAATAGGCATATTTTGCAGCATTGATTGAGAGGCTTTAGTGTCATGGTCTTATTCAATTTCAGCGATTTGTTGATTAGGGTTAATGACAGGTAAGTGAATAGCAACAGAAGGGCCAAATTGCTTGTAGCTTAAGCTTTCTAAAATAACTGCATTAGTGTTAGCAGTAATGGCTTTATTAGGCTCATTCGTTTTTTCGTATAAGCCTGAATACCAGCCTTTAGTCGGGTCTTTTAACTTTTTCACTTTTGACATTAGTTTTCGGGTATAGGCTGTATCTAATAGCAGATGCCAGCCAAAGGCAGCTTTGGTACTAAGGGTTTTGTGTTCAGAGGCATCCGCGCCGGTATCAGTAATAGCATTCCAGGCCTTACCATCGGTGAAAACAGTGTTGTAAACAAAATAGGGTGGACGGTCAATATTGTCTTCACTCACCGCTGTCAGTATGCCACTACGCTCATAACGGTTTTCCTGGGCTTGGTAGACACGCAGAGCAAACTCTTTGGTGATATGATCCAGGCCAAACTCGATGGCATGCAGCAGGTAAGACTCACTCACAACATAATTATGGGCTTTGTAAATTTTAGGATCACGAGCATCGGTTGGTATCTCTATATTATCGATTTCAATTAGCTTGAGATAATCATCATAGCGGGCAGCATCATTCACATCAAAGCCCATAAGCGATAGTGAGCGGGCAGCATATTCTTCGTAGCCAATCCGACCTTCCTGTACGTATTCGGTTTCTCCCAATTTATCAACTGCGGCACCAATCATAACGCCGTCTTGAATCATTTTTGAAAAATCCCAACGGGCAACAACTTTTTTGATTTTTTCGCCATGCTCTGGGTAATTCCATATAATAATATTGAGCGGCACTAAAAAGCGCGCGATATCAATCGCTGACCAACCGATACCTTTGTCGCTCGCTTGGTTATTGTAGTCGACCATTGCCAGATCTATCGTGTTATAAGATTTATTAGGTAAAGCATCTTCAAATAAGTCTATTGCATGCAAAGCATTAAGTAGCTTGTTTAAGCGACGATCGAATTCTTCGCGTTTGATAATCTCCAAGCGTTCAGCGGATATTAAAGCTAATAAATAAGATGCCTGATCCCATAAGGTGGTAGCAGGATAAGTGTCTACCGAATTCACTAGGCCGCTAGCCTGTGTATTGTTAATAAAATAGCGCCAGGCGACTTCTGCCCATTCTTTTTGCTCAGCGCTCAAAGAAGCGTTATCAGCTAGTGGGATATCTAAGGTTTTTTTGATATTGCCAAACTCGGCTTTTGGAACGAAGCGCTGTGTTTCTAAATATATAATAATGCCAAAGGCGATAGCCAAGCCAAGAATAAAAATCAAGTGATGCCTGGCATGAAATAATCCTTCCTTGAACGACATGGTCTATCTCCTTGATAAGTCGCTGATATATAGCTTATGAATCAATCAGCACTTGGTTTCCAAAAAGCTGCAAATACCAAACTGCTCAGTGCAATGATATTGTTAATCCCCCAAAAGGTATTAGTGATTAAACCATTGAACTGCTGAGGGTTTTGATGGATATAATACTGGCCAGTTGCATACAGAATGCCGACTGCTGTTAAAACAATTAAAGCAAACTGAGGCCATACCAGATGAAAGAAGTTGCCATCTTGACGCGACTTTGGTGTGGCAGGGAATTTGATTTTTTCACCTTTTATTACTGTCCACAATGCTCGCAAATTAACCGGGAAGAAAGCAAGGTAACTGGCTTTACCTTTAAATCCTGCGACTCCCCAGGTACCTAGCATCAGTGCTAATTCACTACAAATCAGATAAGGTAAGAAATGCACAAAAAATTCCAATGAATAAGCTTTGATAGGTGCAATGCCGGTAAACAAATATACAATAGGTGCAATTAAAAAAACTGAGTTCCAAACACCGCCAAAATTCGACCAAAACGTTGAGGCATAAAATAACTTTCTAGGAAAGGTCATGCCTTTTTTGCCAAGCGGGTTATCATGAATGGCAATATCTAAAGTGCCTCCGGCATATTTAAAGCGTTGTACCATCCAGCTTTGCAAGTCTTGAGGTGATAGCATTTTAGACTCAACCTGCGGATGCATAACTGATTTCCATTGATGCCCTGTGTCCGAATGTAACTCAATTGAGGTATAGAGGTCTTCAGATACATGATATTTGTAGGGTGGCATATCAATTTCAATGGCTGCCTGTTTCTTCACTTCCTGACCCAATTGGTGTTTTAATTCAGGGTCTGCTACATCTTTGGTGAACCTGTCATGATCGGCAGAAACTGATATAGCATAGTTACGCAAGGCAACTTCCATGACTGAGTCGCGGCGATGTATAGAACCTGCACCACAGCAAAAAGAGCCATAAGCCCAGTTACGTCGACGTTGAATAACGTCATAGAACATTTGCGGATCACTGACAAAAGGGTCTTTGCCCAATTCCACAGGCCCGATCAGTTTTTCAATCACGTAGCCGGTGGCATAGCCAGGCCACCATAAATAACGTTTTAATATATCAGGGAGGCGTTTACCGTCGGGGATATCAAAAAACCATTGTGGTGTTTGTACCCAGGCAACATCCGGGTCACGGAAATAACCCAAGGTATGTTCAAGTATGGTTGGAAAAGGGCGGGTATCAGCATCGCAGATGACAATAAAGTCACCACTGGTTTGTTCTATGCCGTTATGCATATTGCCAGCCTTAAAACCTATATTATTCTCTCGGGTAATATAGTTAACGCCTAGCTCATCAGCGACAGCCTGCATAGTGCTACGTTTACCATCGTCAAGCACATGAATACGAATATCTATATTATGTGGGTATTTTATGGCCTGAGCATCGAGTAGGCTTAATTTAACCAACTCGGGCTCTTCATCAAAGGTTGGAAAGAAGACATCAACACTAATAGGCTGTTGCAAGGCTTTGGGGTCACACTCATTGATAAATTCAGGAGGTGGTTTGATTTCAGGGTCTTGGGTTTTCCAAAGATTGATACTGAATAAAATCATGCCGATATAAGCAGCGGTTTCTGCCAGTGCTACCGGTATAGCAAACCACAGCGCTTCGGTATTGAGCGACCAACCCCAGCGCCAGATAATATACCAGCCACCCAGTGTCAAATTAATGGTGGCAAATAGTTGCCACAATAGCTCGCGTCTTAAGGAATAAGGTACCGGTTCAGGAGGCGCGCGATCTTCAAATTTCTCAAAGTAAGTATCCATACTAGTATTACGCTGATTTTTGGGTTGCAAAGCTGTTATTGTTAACGGCCGCTAAAGCACTCTCTTCAGTCTCGGCAATATCAAAAATATGATCTAGCTTACACAGTTGTATAAAGTTCAAGGCAACTTGTGGGCATTGGCAAAGGCTTAATTTAACGTTACCAGCAAAGGCAAGGTGTTTCCATAAACTCAGTAGAGCGCCGACACCTGTGCTATCAATCGATTTCACATGACGCAGTGATACAATAATATTTTCAATGGAATATTTTTTAATATAATTATCACTATGGTACTTGAGGCGCTTCTTAAGATCATCAGCGATAACACTGTCTAATTGTGCTTCACGAATGGTGATCATTAGCACATTGCTATCCTTGTGATATTTTACCAAAGTATAACGATCGCTTTCCTGCATGGCTGACTCCTTATTTCAAAGTGCGGGCGGTGTTGTTGCCAGTAAAGCGCTTAACAGACCTAAAAATGCAGCATTGTAGTCAATTGCATATTCATTGGTTGCATAAGAGCGGTTGTGATCAATATAGCTTAAAGGCCCCTGGTCTTTAGGTGCAAAACCGGCTTGTGCTTTTTCGTTTGGGCCACCTACTAATAAGCCAGGGATATCCTTTTGAATAGCGCGAGCATATAAATGCATAACATTTTTTACTGGTCGATTGCCGATACCGGTAACAAAACTCATATTAAAGTGATTACGGCCCAGTAAATAATCCAGTTGATCTAGTGCAGCCAGGTAATATTGCTTGTCATTGTTTAAACGATAAGCCTGTAGCAATATTACGCCTTCTTCGGCGGTCATCTTGTTGGAGCCCCATATAAAACGGTGATTGGCTATCTGATAGGCACTGAGCTGTACGCGATTAAAAATGTCTTTTGCTTGTTTTAAAAGTATTTTTTCAATATGATTTTTTAGTTTTTTATTGTTGCCAAGTAACAAATAGTTTAATAAGCCCAGCGAAGAGGGATCTTTCCATTCGTATAGTGTATATTGAGATAAATAGATTAATGGTGCAGCAAACTCTAAGTATTGGTCTTCGCCCGTTGTCAGATGTAATTCAACCGCCGCCCACAATCTATCATCATAGTCATGTAATAGTGCTGATTCCAGGTCAACATCAGACGATAGATATTTACCCGAGCCGCTATCATCACCTTTTACCCAGTCAACTTTTTGTGTTGTTTGGCTGTTAAGATACTGCCAAGCCTTTGTGGCGGCATGCAAATAAATATCCGCTTGTAGCGTCGAGATATCACTATAGACGCGTGCTGCCATAGCCATTACAGCAGCAAATTTTGCGGTTTCTGGTGTGGAAATGCCATAAACATAGCGCTTTTGCTTATCTTGATCGGGCGTGTATTGCTTAGGCCAGCTTTTACCTGATAATTTACGATAGACTGCACCATCAGTACGTTGCATAGCGAGTAGCCAGTCCAAGCCAAATTTTGCTTCATCTATAATATCAACTATACCATTGCCACTCTCTGGAATATTAAGCTGATCATCGAATAAGTGACCGTAGCGTTCGTAAATACTCAGCATATGTCCCAGAGTGACAGCGGTACTGGCAACATATTTGCCGTAATCACCAGCATCATGCCAGCCTCCAGGGGCTGAGAATAATTCACCTTGCTTATTTATTATGTCATCGTGTGCTATAAAACCATCATCTTTATGACAAACTACATGTTGCAGGCCGGTTTGTTTATCATCGAGTGCCACACCGCAACGTTGCAGATAATAAGAGCGAAGTACAGTATTTAACGCTTCTAAATAAGCATTGTTATATATTTTAAAAGGATATGAAGTCAGGTTGCGGTAGGCGATCTGATAGCGGCCAGGTTTTGTAATCTGGCTAAAATCAAGTGCTAAAATAAACTCACCAGTATGTATGTCAATTTTTGATTTTGTTTTAATGTCGAGTGATAACTTCTGTTTGTTATCAAGGTTAATTAGTCTAAACTTTTTTCCTGTTCGATTATTGTTTGCATTAATTAGCAGCGCTCGCTTGGGCCAGTTTGGTCGGTAACCACCTTGGTTGATAACAATTCTTGGGGTAATACTATGCTGGCTGTCAGGTGCTATTTCTACTGCATAAGTGCTGTCTATCGCTGCGCAGGATAAAACCATTATCATATAGAATATAAAATTAGAGATAACCTTGATCATTTGCCAGCCACACTAAAACTAAGATTGTTAATACCCAACACTTTGCCAGCGCTATCTTTAAGCCTCAGTACGAGCTCATATTTCCCAGTCGGTAATGTCTTGTGCTGCCAGTCATTAACTTTAATTACGCTGTCACGAGCGATATCATGGTATTGCGTAAATTGCTCTACCAGTTTGTGCCCACGGCTCAGGCTGTATTCCAGTTGTGCTTGCATAAAGTCAGTTTGTAAATCATTAATGACCCAGAACTTAAAGCCTAATGTTTGCTTTTCAGTAAACTGGTTTTTATGCCATTCGATGCTGGGCAGTACAGGTTGAAAGGCTTTTTGTAATGCATAGTAAGCAGGTTTGGGTTTGCGCCAATAGTCAACAACAGCCCAGTTAATCGATGGCCAATTCTCAACAAACATAAATTGGAAGGCTGCACCAACAGGTTTGTATTTTTGGCGTCGATAGGACTCGGCAGCATATTGGGTTATCTTTGATTGATAGCTTTGTGTATTAAAGATAAATTCATCAATATTTTTGCCTTTTTTGACCTTGGCTATTTCAAAAGTTTCGCGTTGCTGGAAGTTATGGTAATCCCATTTATCCCACTCTTTTTTATTATCAGGCCAAATTTCCTGTGTTGAGAAAATATACCGCAATGCATGCAAGTCAGGTAATGCCTGGGCACCAAACTCTGAGATGATTTTTTCTTTGGTCGGTTTTTGATAGTCTTGCCACTTGCCACTATACCAACCAAGCCAAGGATGCTCTTTGGTGGCCGAGAATTTATGAATATAACGACTGGAATCCAGTTCAATAGCCGTCTCATACATGCTTGCATTTAGGGCTTTATTTTGATTCGGATCATAGTCCGGGTATTTGTATTTCATCCAGTCCGCATCCCAGGGCGGCTCATTATGTAAGCTCCAGGCAACGACTGATGGGTGGTTATATAACCAGGGGATAGCTTCAGTGAGTTGTTTTTTGGCTTCTTTGGAAAATTCTGCGCTTTCACTATAGCCCCATTGTAAAGGAAAGTCTTGCCAGACCATTAAACCGGCATAGTCGCAAGCGGTGTAAAATATCTTAGGCTCTAAATGTGCATGTACTCTAACAATGTTGATATTGGCTGCCAGCATTAAACCAACATCGAAAGCAAATTTCTGCTGATCCATTTCGCTCAGCCATTGTGTTGCAATATAATTAGTGCCGCGTAGAAAAATGCTTTTGCCATTAATAAACCACTTGCCAATGTCACTTTGGTATTCCACTTTGCGAAAGCCAATAGCATGATTGATGGTGTGTAAGATGTTATTGTTTTCACTAATGCTAACAGAGACTTTGTACATATGTGGCTTGCCATAGTCTTTAGGCCACCAGAGTTTTATATTGCTCATGCTGACGGGTAAGCTTAGTATGCTGCTGCCAGCATTTATTTTTTGCTTTCTGTAGCGTTGTTTTAAACTTGTACCAATAAAATTATCAGGTGTGATGCTAATATCGATATCATAGCTGCTACCCTTCCTTAGGCGATGGCTAATATCAAGGTCGATAGTGGCTTGTACACTGTTATTTTCTAGATTAATATTTTGGTGAATTTTGAAGTCTTGAACACTGACTTTGTTGCTGATATTGAGATAAACATCACCCCAAATACCACCGGTGTTTTGTTCTTGTCCGCGAGGTGACCAGGCGCCACCAGGACGAGTATCATGATGGTTAAAAATACCTTTGATTAAACGCTTGCGTAACGACCAGACACTACCAATCTCTTCATTTGGGCTATTAACTTTTACTGCAATAATATTATCATCACCCGCCTTGGCTTGCTCACTAATATCAAAATAAAAAGGCGTTGACATACCTTCATGAAAGCCCAGGTAATGACCATTAAGCCATACGTCTGCTGTATAGTCGACGGCATCAAACTTGAGTGTGATGAGTTTATTGGCTTGTATATCTTCTTCTGTTAAGCTGAAGCGGCGACGATACCAGGCAATACCAGCAATATCATAGCCTTCTAAATACCAGTTTGACGGAACGTGGATGCTAGACCATTGACTATCATCAATATCAGGACTGTATTGGTTTGCGGCTTGCAAATTACCTATTGAAAATCGCCATTGTCCATCTAAAGAGATAGTCTTGTGAGATGCAATGCTAGGTTGTACTAAAGTTAAGCTGAGTAGAAAAATAAATAGGCTGAAAAGCCTGTTTAATACACAGCGTTGATAGGTCATGAGGGTATTTTTTTAAGCAGCGTCAGCGTATTAACTCCGTTTTGTGAATTGTAGAGAACGCTGTCCATTGTTTGTTTCATTATTATTATCCCCATGCCGCCCTCGGGTAAACTATCTGGGTCGCTGGGATCAAAGACTAACTCTTCACCACTGTTTTCAATCATGCCGTCAGGCATGCTATTACCAGTATCAATAATATTGATAGTTAAATTATCAGCGCCTATTTGCAACTCTGTAGTGATGGCTGCAGAACTCGAATTACAATATGCATGCTTGACGCAGTTGTTTAATGCCTCAGCAACACATAGTTCAATGGTATTGCTGTCCTCTTCATTAAATACTGTGGAGCACAATCGATTTACGCAGACTGATGCAAGTCGTACATTTTGTAAATCGCTGGCTATTTCTAATTTGATACTCTGCATATTGATATTTATAAATATTAGTTAAGTGATGTATGGTTTTGGTTGTTAAGTGCCGAGGTTGTCTCATAAAGCAATTGTTGCATTTCATTTAATTCGACTTGCTTGCGACTGTCGTCAACAAGCCATTCTATTTGTGATTCAGCAATATCAATGTTGCTACCATCGGGGTTTATGCAACGATCACCGAAAATAATCTTTTCTGTCAGATTAGCAATAGATGAAATTCGAGTGTAGTCACTAACAATGCATTCATTTAATATCGCACCTGCCTGAATATTACAGTTTGCGCCAATAACAGTTGGTCCATTAATTTCACACCCTTTGCCTATTGAAGTGCTGCTGCCAATATAGACAGGACCATTAATATTGACTTCATCAAGGTTGATGTCAACATTAATGCCACAGTAAATACCAGGGGCAATTTCCTGGCCAGGAATTTGAAAGTTATCAATTTTTCCACTTAGCCCTAAACGCGTTGCATCCCAATAGTCAGGCACAGAGCCAATGTCGACCCATTGGAAGGGTAGCGTAATGCCGTAAAAGGGAATATTCGCTGCGGCAATTTTAGGAAATAATTCGCCACCAATATCATATTCAGTATTCGCTGGGATATGATCAAATATCGTGGGTTCAAAGATATAGATACCGGTATTCGCAGCTGTCGAAATAGCTTCTTCGGGTTGTGGCTTTTCCTGAAACTCAAGGATTTGACCATTATCAGACGTTTTTACGACACCATATTTACTTGTTTCTTCTTGAGGAACATCCTTAAGAATGATAGTAGCGACTGACTTTCTTTCTCGGTGAAAAGCTAATGCTTTATCCAGGTCTACATTAATCAAGGCATCGCCACAGAGCACAATAAATGTCTCATCAAAAAAACCTGAAAACTCCTGAATGCGCTTCATACCACCGGCTGAACCTAAAGCAATACCTTTGAGCTCGCCATCACATAGTTCACCTTCGAAGGAATAAGCAATATCAACGCCAAAACGATCACCGTCGCGAAAGTATTGTTCTATCACAGTGGATAAAAAGCTGGTATTCACCATGATTTGCCTGACACCATAGGATTTAAGATAATCAACAATGCACTCCATAACGGGCTTACGGATAAGGGGTATCATGGGTTTAGGCACTGTGTAGGTAATAGGGCGAACGCGAGTACCTTTACCCGCCGCTAGGATCATGGCTTTCATGACGCACTCCTTTGCTGTTTGATAAAATACCAGCCTATGCAGCTGCTGCTAATGCATCAGATTCCTGAGCATAAATATTGAATACTTTATCCATGCGAGTCAGTTTAAACATAGACAAAGTTGCATCCTGCAGACTGCAGATCATCAATTCGCCATTCTTCGTTCCAGCTTGTTTCAGGACTGAAACAATAGCGCCCAGACCACTACTATCGATGAATTCCACAGCGGCCATATCCAGCAGAATACGGGTGTGACCTTGTTCGATAAAACCGGCTAGCTTTTCTTTAAAGCTAACAGCAATATGTGCGTCAAGTCGTTTTTCCAGTAATTTAACGACCATGACGTTATCTTTTTCTGTGTGTTCTAACAGCATGCGAGTCTCCTTCTAATGGTTTACGTCCTATATATTTATCGTCAGGTACCAACAAAGCTTTAATCTCTGTAAGCTATTGATCTTGGGGTTGATACTCCCAGGCTAATAAGGATATATCATCTGAGAATTCATATTTGCCGCCTCGCCAATCTTTGAGAAAGTCATGCAGCTCATACATGGTTTCAGCGATATCGGTATCTTTGTGTTGTATCAGAAAGTCCAATAACCGCTGCTCACCCAATTGCTCTTCTTTAGGGTTGGTGCATTCTGTAATGCCATCTGAGTGTAGAATAAGCTGCTCGCCAGGCTTGATAGTGATTTTAAAAGAGTCGTATTCAGCTATTTCAATCAAGCCGACAGGGAAACCTCCCTCGCCTAACAGGCTAACACTCCCGTCTTGTTTGATAAGAATAGGGTGAGGGTGGGCCGCTTGGCATATTTCAACTTCTCCAGTACTCGAATTGCAAACACCATAAACAATGGTGAAGTATAATGAGCTATCAACACCACTTTGAAAACGCTGGTTAAGCTCATGCACAACTGTATGAGCAGGTTTGAATTTTTTGCAGTTTTCTTGTTGCAGATCTTTTGAATACATGCAGAATTCAGGAGTTAACACCTGATGTAAACTGACTGACAACATAGCAGAACCAACGCCATGACCTGCGACATCTAAGCTATAGAATGCAAAGTGCGCTGAGTCCAGCTCGAAATAATTGAATATATCGCCGCCAATATACTCAGATGGGTGGAACAGCCATTTGAAGTTTGCTGAAGGAATCACAGTGGTACTTTTGGGGAGTAAGTTACGTTGCATTTGCGCGGCTGATTTTAAGTCTTTATCTAGTGTGGCAAATGTTTCTTTTAATGCACGGTTTTTTTGTTGCAGTTTTTCCTGAAGTTCCAGGATGCGTTTGCAAGTAGTTAATCGGGCTTTTAACTCCTCTTTATTTACCGGCTTTTGTAAAAAGTCGTCTGCACCAACATCAATAGCCTGTTTTAAATCGTCCACTTCCGCTTTGCCTGTCAGCATTATGAAGTAAGTATAATCTTCAAAGTTAGCTGACCTAAGCTTTTCACATAAGTCAGGGCCTTCCAGTGCTGGCATACGCCAATCGCTGATAATACAATCAATAGGCTCTTGTTGTAGAATATCCCAGGCTTGACCACCATCTTCTGCTAGAAAGGTTTCATGCCCCCATTTTTTTAGAATAACATCCAGCGCGAAACGTGAACCTTGATCATCTTCTGCAACGAGGCAACGCATATTACAGCTCCTTTAAAATGAATAAGCCCAAGAGATGGAAATACTGCCATCTTTAAAACCACCGGCATTGCCGCCAGGCGGTTTATTCCAAGGGAATCGATTCGCTGCGTAATTATTATATTGCACAGAAATTGTTCCGGGATGCCAGTCAAAATAACCAAAGCCATAAGTGTAATCGGGATCCCAGGGTTGTTGTTGGCTATCATCAGGATAGTGTTTGATATTAAAATTAAAGTACCACCAGCCAGCGATACTGTATTTACAATTAAAGTTAAAAGACCGCTTATTATTTTTAGTGCTTAAGCTGGCAAGATCCAGATACTCTGGTACCAGGCTATAACCAATACCACAACCCACACGACCTTCATCACTGAAGGTGAAAATGCGAGAGACTTTTTTAGGTAAAGGAAACTTCCAACCCAGTGACCAGGCGCCTTGTTTAAAGTGTGTGCGGCGTTCTCCAGCGGCTCTATCTGGGTTCAGCCGATTGCCACCATAGTTAGCGTAAGTCAGGCTAAACGTATAGGGGTGCCAATCGTTATAGCCGAAAGTATAAGAGAAATCCGGGTTCCATGGGCGTTGTAAGTCTTCATCCCAATATTTGGTAAAGGCAATTGAGGCAAACCAATAACTAATCGGGTTATATTTAAAGCCGACGCTGGTAGTTGGCGTACCACTGCGACGAGTGCCTTCCGAGCCATTGCCTGAATTAATTTCTTCGATAGCCCGACGTATAGGAATGTTGGTATTGAGTGAGACACTAAAGCCATCGAATAGATTGCGAAGCTCTGATTCATGAGGTTTGTCAAAAAGGTCGCCAAATGGCAAAGCAAAAGAGCTGCTAATGCCAGCCAAGACAGGGTTATCTGCCTTAGATGATTGCGCTTGAACTGATGAGGTCATCATATACATATGTGCAATTAAACTCGGCAATAATAGACGTTTTAATATATTGGTCTCTGGCATTAGTTATTAGCATGGTTTGCTTAGCTATAAGTTGACGCCGCACCCCAAATCTCATCAGCATATTGCTGAATAGTGCGGTCGCTTGAAAATTTACCTACTCTCGCTACATTTAATATGGCCTTTTTGGCCCATGTTGCTTTCTTTTTGTAAGTGCTGGCAGCAAGCTCCTGAGCTTCAATGTAGCTGGCCATATCCGCTAGGTGGCAGTAGAAATCACCATGATGCATTAAGTTATCAAAAATAGGGCGGAATAAGCCTTTCTCGCCGGCAAGACACAAGTGATCAGAAGCCAACGTATCCATAACCCGTTTGATATGTGGATTATTATTGTAATAATCCCATGGGTTGTAATTGCCTGCCTGTAATAGCTTGACTTCTTCTGTGCTAAGGCCAAATATGAAAATATTATCATCGCCTACTTCTTCGCGTATCTCTACATTAGCACCATCTAATGTGCCAATGGTTAATGCACCATTGAGAGCAAACTTCATATTGCCTGTGCCAGATGCCTCAAAGCCAGCTGTTGAGATTTGTTCGCTAAGGTCAGCAGCAGGGTAGATGCGTTCTGCCACAGAGACTTTGAAATCAGGGATGAAAGCGACTTTAATCTGGTCAGCAACACGTGAATCATTATTAATAATCTGTGCCAGGTTATTAATCAATTTAATGTAGAGCTTTGCCATATAATAACCTGGCGCTGCTTTACCAGAGAAAATATAGGTCCGCGGTGCTATAAGGCATTGCCCATCTTGAGTAATGCATAAGTACTGATGGATAATATGTAATATATTTAATAACTGCCGCTTGTATTCATGAATACGCTTGGCTTGAATATCAAAAATAGAGCTTGGGTCAACTTTTACGCGGGCTTTTTCGTAAATAACTTTAGCGAGCAGTGCTTTGTTTTCATGTTTGACGGCCATAAAGTCATCTCGAAAGCTCTTTTGCTTGGCTAGCTTTTCCAATTCACGCAGTTGATCCAGATTGGTTATCCAATCTGAGCCAATATTTTGTGTAATTAAATTGGCTAAACCCTTATTGGCTTGCAGTAGCCAGCGACGCTGTGTGATGCCATTAGTTTTGTTATTGAATTTATCAGGCCAATGATTATAGAAGTTAGGGACTAGATGAGACTTGACGAGTTCAGAATGTAAAGCTGCGACACCATTGACTGAATGACTACCAACAATAGAAAGGTTAGCCATTCTAACCTGGCGCTCATCGCCTTCCTGTATAATAGACATGCTCTCAAGGCGCTCCCCATCACCAGGGTATTGATCAGCAATTTGTGCTAAGAAACGGTGATTAATTTCATAGATTAATTGCAGGTGCCTAGGAAGCACTTTTTCCAATAAGCTTACCGGCCATTTTTCCAATGCTTCAGGCAATAGAGTGTGATTGGTGTAAGCCAGCGTATTTTCTGTTATTTGCCAGGCATGATCCCAATCAAGGTGATGTTCGTCGACGAGTACCCGCATAAGTTCAGCCACCGTGAGCGCTGGATGGGTATCGTTGAGTTGAATAGCAACTTTCTCAGGCAGGTTGTCTAATGTGCCGTAGTTTTCCAAGTGTTGGCTGATAATATCTCTGACAGCACAGGCAACAAAAAAGTATTCCTGGATAAGCCTAAGTTCTTTGCCTGACTCCATCGAATCAGAAGGATATAATACTTTTGAGACGTTCTCTGATTGTATTTTTTGGCTAACCGCATTGACATAGTCACCATCATTGAAAATATTAATATCAAAGTCATCTGAAGCTCTGGCCGAGTAGAGTCGTAGGTAGTTGACGCTATTGCCATGATAGCCTGCGACCGGCATATCATAAGGCACACCAATAAGTAGCTTCCAATCAACCCACATTGGGTTATATTCGCCATCTTTATCTAGGGTACTTTCTATACGGCCATAGAGCGGTATCATGCAAGCTTTGTCGGCTCTTTCCAACTGCCATGGTTTGCCCCGTATCATCCAGTGATCAGGCTTTTCCTGCTGAAAGCCATCACGTACGGTCTGTTTAAATAAACCGTATTCATAGTTAATACCATAGCCATACCCAGGAATATTCAAAGTGGCAATCGAATCCAGGAAACAGGCTGCCAGGCGACCTAGCCCACCATTACCCAGAGCAGGGTCATATTCGCTATCTAATACATAGTCGAAGTCGGCGCCAAAATGCTCTATTGCACTTTTGCAGGTATCATACAAACCGAGATTATGCAGATTATTTTCGAGTAAGCGACCCAGTAAAAACTCCATTGATAAATAGTAAACACGTTTGGCTTGTTTACTCTTATTACGCTGTTCTGTTGTATGCATTTGGTCGATCAGCTTTTCGCGCACAGAGAAGGCTAAAGCTTTATATAGGTCAAGTGGGGATGCTTCATTGATTTCTTTACCAAGGGAATATTTGATATGGTATTCCATCTTTGCAATCAGTGACTCTATCGGATTATTACTATCCTGACTGATATCATCAGCGAGAATATTGACTTCGTCATTGGTTTTTCCATCATGTATTTGGCTGGGAATATGGGTTGCCATATAAGAATCTCCTGTAATAATTTGGCATTCCTTGTAAGCGGTAAATTAAGCTGCATACCTTCTAGCGACAAATAGAATATTTGCTTTAATTGTCGTGCTTATGCAATACATAGCAAAAACCATTCCCATATCATCTTGTCGGTGCTATCGAAATGGTGGGCTATTGAGAAAGCTCTTTGGATCAACAACTTATTAAGCCAGGGAGAATCAGTGTTTGTCTGCGCTAACAGGCTTTGCCGGAACTTAATACAAAGCGTCAAATTTTTTGCGGTCCATTGCCTTAGCGTTGACGGATGACGGTATAACCATGGTGACCTTGTTCTTTGAAAAAACTCAGACTCATTCTAATAATGGGTAACTTCGGCATAACTTTGCCGTATTCAGCAGGGTATTGTCCGCGACTGCCTGGAATAGTATTGCCGCCCCAATCTACAGTACAGCTAAGCACTTTGAATAGTTGGTTGCGATCACGCCAATAGGTGCAGCGATGGTCATTTGCTTTGACCAAGCTTTCTTTTTCCAATATATCTTTTGTATAAGATTTTATTTGTGACAGTGTTGCGGTATAGCTTTGTGTATTTTTTTTCTTGTCACCCTTGTAAGTATGTCGCTTATCTTGCTTGCTATGAGTTAGCATAATAGGTGGATGCATGACTGGATTGCATTCCATGTTTTTCCAGCTATAGCTAATAAAGCTATAAGCTGATATGAGATGAGGTTCCTGACAGTACAATAGCTGCGCAATATATGCACCATCAGAATAAGCTAAGGCATAAGTATCATAAGATTCGGGCACATAACGGTCGCGAATATCTTGTAGCATACGTGCGATAAAGTCCATACTGTCTTTATTGCTTTTAGCCCAGTTTCCTATTGGAAATGCAAATACACTGCGATAAATTTCTCCCATGCGTTTTGCTTCAATAAGATTAGCTATTTGATCGGTTTTGATTTGTTGAGGTGCAAATACGACATGGATAGCTTGATTTTTTAAAGGCTCATCAATATCAGGCAGTAATACGCTGTATTTTCTCTTTTTCTTGTTTATTGTTAATTCATGATATTTGAGTTTGAGTGGCCTGCGGGCAATATTATTGCCTGTATATGAATTGTTATTAGCAGCAATCACTTTAGATTCTTCTTTATTTTTGCTAGTCGGTTTTTTGTTATTAGGTTTCTTATTGGGTTTGCCTATAGCAATCAGTTTTTGTGTTTTGCGCTTTTCTGGTTTGTTTTTGAAGCGTTTAAAGAAATCAAATAAAAACTTGTTAGCATTAAGTTCTTTATTGGTTTTGCCAAATAGCTCAGTTTTAAACTCTTTGCCTCCAGGCCAGCTATGGCCTGCATTGAATGCAGTACAAGCGACGACGGCAGATTTTTTGTTATAGTTTAGATCCTCTGTGCATTTAACAGTTTTTCTTTCAAATTTGGTTTTTGGTTTCCACATGGTGCCATTGACTTTTCGTAGAAACTCAACAGTTTGTTTATGTGAACTTAGCTGATGTTTGCCTCCGCCATAGTAGGGCGCTAAAGTATCTTTTTGGCCGTGGATAACTGCAATGGGCACTTTATACTTAGGGTTACACTTTGGAATGTTCATTGTATGTGCAACCAAGGCTGCAGCAGAGATCTTACTCGATATCTTGCAGTACATCAGTGCCGACATTTGTGCACCATTAGAAAAGCCCATAGTATAAATACGATTTTTATCAACAGGGTGGCGTGCAATGATTACATCAGGTAACGCAGCTGCGAATGATAAATCATCAGTTTTGCTGTTCTTTGTGCCAAACCCTTTACCTGCATTCCAGCTCTTATTGATAGCGTTAGGATAAATCATAATATATCCATATTGCTCAGCCCATTTATCAGGCTCTATTAACCAGCGCATACCATTAGCGTCGCTTTCAAAGCCGTGAAAGGTAATAACAGCCGGTGCTTTTTGTCCTTTTTTTAATGACTTCGGAATATAAATATAATATTCGCGTTTTACGCCAGCTATGGTCATGCTTTGTTTAAAGTACTTGGCTTTTGAGTTAGATTTTGGCGCCTGCTTTTTATTGCTTGAGGTTTTCTTCTGTTGGGTTTTTTGTTGCTTGGTTTTAGCAATATTCTTTGTTTCAATGATTTGCTTATTATGTAAGTCTTTGCTGTTTGTGTTTCCCACACTTATGTTGAAGGGTATATGGAACAGTGCAAAGCATTCTAATGCCAGGCATAGAAATAGAAAAACCCTGGTTTTTCGGCTTCTTTTTTTCATCGGGGTATCCAACGAAAAGCGACTTTATATTTCACCATTAACCAAAGCACCAATAGTACAGTGCTATGAGCTATCGTATTTAGCCAAATATTACCGGAAAAATAATTTGGTAACGCTTCACTATAATATGGAATATTGTCGACTAACATGCACATAAAGACATGAATAATAAAAACGTATAGTGTAGCTTGTCCTATTGGAATAAAAAACCAACCCAGATAATCTTTAATTGGCTTCCAGAAAATACTGAGTATTTGGAAGACAACAATAAGCACGGCTAAATAATTTACTAGACGTAGAAAGCCTAAGGTGTTTTTCTCAAAATAAGTTCTATAAATAGCATAAAACTGTTCGGCTGGAATTATGCTTAATTTATACCAGTCAGGTAAGGCTGGGTTAGGATTGTTTAATGTGAAAAATAAAAAAGCACAACTTAATACGATACTGATACTGATAATGACAGTTTTTTTATAGCCAGTAAACCAAGTAGCAAGCTCAGCCCGATAATAACCAAATGCCATACCGTGAAAAAAAATGAGTTGCCAAGATAATATTGGGAAACCGTATTCAAATTGAGCGCCAGTCGGCCTGGATGGATTTTCCCAATTATAAAAATATAATATCCAGCAGAGGCTTAATAGTAAAATAGGTCTTTTCTTATGGAATAGCCATAGGGCTAGAGGCGCGAAGGCCAATAACACAACATACAAACCCAATACTTGGGTTTGATGTGGACCCATACGCAATAGAAAAATTCTCGATAGCCAATGTTGAATGCTGGCCTGATAAGAAGGGAATAGCGTATATACCTCACCGCTGCTATGACTCGTAAATGTCATAATCGTGCTAGCATCTAGCCAGGGTATTAAGCCTAATATAATGATACTGATAATAATGGCAATATTGACACGGTAAATTTGCAGAGCCCGATCTATCAGGCGGCTGCTCGCTGTTTGCCAACCATCTTTTTCGATTTTTTTACGGTATACCATTCCCAAGACTACGCCTGAGAATATTGTAAACCCCTCAGCTCCGGAAATAACACCTAATCGCTCCCAGGCTAATAAATTGTAGATTGAGAAAATATCAATATGCACCACGATCAGTACAAACATAACGATACCGCGTAAAAAATCAATGCGCAGGTCACGGCTGCTATCAGTAATCGGGTAGGCCCAGCTGCTAATATCAAGTTTTAGCGCATAATGAGTATTGAATGCAGCCGCTTTACTATGATCCAGCATCAGTTTATTTAATATCCATGGGTTATATAGTTTCGCCAGTAAGTTATCGGCTAGCCAATATGAGACTTGAAAGGTATCTGCTATGCATATGAGACAGATATGTATTCAAGTTTTACTGTTTTTAAGCGCTAAGTATTTCTGTAAGGGAATATACGAATTAATTGCCAGGGATAGAGTCCATAGTGTCGAATCATGTGATAAAGAGTGAACTACTCAATAAGCAGCAAACTGGCTACAGGCAGACATTGTTTATATTATTCAACATGTTTTGGCAGGGCGCTAAACACTTTCGTTTGCAAATCATCCTATCGTCTTTATATATCACAGTCTTATCATTAGCACTGCCTATAGCAATGCTGCAAGTGTACGATAGAATTATTCCAAACCAATCTTTTAGCACGACTAAAATTCTAATTGCTGGTGTGTTGGCAGCATTGATTTTGGATATTGGCTTGCGCTTATGCCGAAATTATTTTTTTAGCAAAATTGGTCGTCACTATGAAACACATGAAAGTGCCAAAGCTTTTAAACATGTGCTGGCATCTGATATCGCCTGGCAACGGCGCTATGGTGCGAGTGATTACCTGGATCGCTTTTCTGCTGTGAATGAAATTAGAGATGTTTATTCAGGGCAGTCTTTTTTAGCACTTTTTGATTTATTATTTATTGCTGTTTATTTGGCACTTATCGGGATCCTGGGTGGAATTTTAGTGCTTGTGCCTATAGTCGCTATTATAGTTATCCTGTTTTTGGGATTGATTACAGGTAAGCTATTACACGATATTATTTTATGGCAGAATAAAACCGACAGAATAAGAGGTAATTTCTTGGCGAATGTTTTTAACAGCTTATCTTCAGTGAAAACATTAGCGATAGAAAATTTTTTACTACGTCGCTATGCCACATTGCATGCTGAAAATATTCGAGCTCAGGATTTGCTTGAGCTGCGTACCTCTCTAGTCAGCGATATTACAGGTTTGCTTTCACAGTTAACAACGGTTGCTATTGTCGCCTTTGGCGCATTACTGGTTATAGATAATCAACTCACAATCGGTGCTTTAGCAGCTTGCACACTATTGGCCGGTAGAATGCTGCAGCCGGTACAAGCGATTATTAGCTTTTGGTCTAAGTTTCAAAAAATCAGTAAATCCTATTGGCAGCTACAGGAAATATTCGCTTTGCCTTTATCTCCAAGAGAAGAGAGTGATTTGGTTTTAAATCAGGCTTATGAAAAAGACAACCGTGTTGAACTGCCAGAAGGTGATAAGCCTGCTATCAGCTTGATTGATATTGATGTGACTTTTGACCAAAAAGTTGTTTTTGAAAAACTCAATTTAGAGATAAAAAAAGGTGAAATGTTGGCAGTAACAGGCCCCAATGGCTCTGGTAAATCCGTTTTACTGTTGATGTTAAGCGGTGCGCTAAGGCCAACCGCAGGTGATATATTAATTAATGATGAGCCTTTAACGCAGTACTCAAAGGCATTTTTATCCAATGCGATTGCTTATATACCACAACATGCGGTGTTGTTTGAAGGCACTATATTAGAAAATATGACATTATTTGATACTGCCTTTGAAACACAAGCGCTGGAATTGGGTAAGCAGCTTGGGTTAACTGATGACTTAAATAGTTATCCACTCGGTTATAGCACAATGGTCGGGGTGGGCACTGGAGATGTGTTATCCAGAGGCATGGTGCAAAGAATTGTGATTATCCGTGCATTAGCTCGGAGGCCTGCAATTTTGCTAATCGATGAGCCCAATACCGCAATGGATATTGCCAGTGATGATTTATTTAAAGCATTGTTAAAAGGGTTGAAAGGTAGTTGTACATGCCTTTTAGTGAGTAGTAGACCTTCGATATTACAGATTGCTGATAGAGTGCATTATATAGGCAGTAGCGAACTTGATCTATTAGCTGCAGCAGAGTCTGTATTAAAGGAAGCGATCTAATGTCTACCCCATTACCAATAGAATCTGCTAACTTTCTATCTGATCAATTTGCATCTAAATACCAGGCACTAAAGAGCAAGTTGGCCACACTAGAGAGTGATGGGCTGAGCTGGCTGGATTTTATTCCATTACTTTTAATATCTGTTGATTGGAATGGCTCAGAGAGAGAGTTGTTGGAAGCCTTGCCATACAATAAAGGGAATTCCGATTTCAATGAGCTAAAAAATGCTATGGCTCGCCTTGGCTACTCACTGGATAAAGTTAGCTTAGATGAAAAGCAGCATTATCGTGTATTACCCTGGCTTTTTGTGGATCAAGCTAATATAGAAAACTCGAGTATTATTCTGGATGCCAGTTCAAGTGGTGTTGTTGCCTATAATATTTTCAGCAATGAAGCACATGCCATGCCTTTTGCTGATCTGGGTAAGCAGGTGTATTGCCTTAAAAAAATCAAAGATAAGGATGCAGGTCATTCTCAAAGCTTAGCAGGGTATTTTAAGCCTATAAAGATGTCAGCAATTTATATTGTTACCTTAACATTATTTAGTAATATATTTGCTTTGTTGATGCCACTATTTGTTATGAATGTTTATGATAAGGCAATTGATACGCGTTCGATATCTACATTGGTTTATTTGGTGGTCGGTATTAGTATTGTCTTAAGCTTAGACTTCGTTCTAAAACGTATCAGAGTGAATATAGTGTCATATGCAGCCCATCGTTTTTCTTATTCGTTGGGCCTGAAAGCCTTGGAGAAAATGTTAAGTTGGCCTTATTTTGTGGCAGAGCGAATGAATGTTAACTCGCAGCTACAGCGAGTTAATGAAGCTGATAGAATAAAAAGTTTTTTCAGCGGTCCTGGTTTTTTTGCCTTATTGGATTTGCCATTTGTATTTTTGTTTTTGTTGGTTATTTACATGCTTGGCGGATATATGGTGTTTATTCCTATTATCGTGATTATTATTTACTTATTACTCTATCCATTTGCCTATAGAAAAATCCAATCTAATACCATCGAGACATCTCGGGCTAGCAATAAAAAACAAGAATATATTTTAGAAGCTGTTGAGAAGATGTCTGCTTTGCGAGCAGTAAATGAAGAACAGTTTAGTTTACGTCGCTTTAATAAACTCTCGCAGGATGCAGCAGCTGCAATATTTCGTTCTAATATTATCAATAATCATCTGAACAGTATTGCGCATACGCTGAATATGTTAGGCGGTGTTGCTATGCTCGCTTTGGGTGTGCAACTTGTATTAGCAGGTAGTTTGACAACCGGTGGTTTGATTGCATCAGTCATGCTGGTGTGGCGTTGCTTGTCTCCTGTGCAGACAACATTTTTGTCGTTAGGGAAAATACGCCAATTGCAAACAGGTGTGCAAGGTGTTTCACGGTTATTAGACATGGAAGCGGAAGTTGATAGCGAACGCCGGTACACTCCCATCCAAAAGCTAAATGGTAAAGTTAGCTTTGATAAAGTCACCTTTCGATATGACAGAAGTTATGACCCGGTGATTACTAATATCAGCTTTGATATTTTGCCTGGAGAGGTTGTCGCTATTGTTGGTCGCAATGGTTCAGGTAAGTCTACGATTCTAAAGCTGATAGCCAGTATTTATAGTACTCAAATTGGTAGTATTAGTCTGGACAATTGTGATTCCAGACAGTTTAATCCAATGTTGTTGCGTCAGAAAATTGCTTATTTTCCTCAGCAGCCGCAATTGTTAATCGGAAGTTTACGTGAAAATCTGTTATTAGCTAATCCATTGGCCGATGAGCACGCGATCTCTGATGCCATCAAACTGGCAGGCCTGCAAGCTGAGATTGAGCGCTTACCTGAAAAGCTCGATACCTATATTGACTATCGTCTACCACAGCAATGGCCATTGAGCTTTGTCACTCGCTTTGCTTTGGCACAGATCTATTTGAAGAATGCTTCTATTATTTTATTAGATGAGCCAGTTAATGGCCTGGATTATGAGAGTGAATTTCTCTTTATGGAGGCATTGCAGAAAATTCGAGGAAGTGCCAGTGTTTTTTGTGTGACACATCGGCCTGGACACTTAGGTATTGCTGATAAAGTGCTGTTGTTAGATAAAGGCAATCAACGTTTCTTTGGGCCTGCGGCAGATGTGATTGGGAAAATTCCTTTTGAGATGATGTGAGATGGATACATTGCAAAACTACATTGGTAGATTACATCAAAGTTCTAGACGTTATATTGATGACGAAGAGAGTTTAGGCGAACTAGGTGTTCCTAAACTATTAAATTTTGCTGTCTTCTTTATTCTATTAACGATTACTTTATTTATATTATGGGCGGCATTTGCCAGCCTTGATGAGAAGACAATTGCAAGCGGTAAAATTATTCCACAGGGTAGTACCTGGCCAGTGCAACATTTAGAAGGAGGTATTGTTGAGGAAGTATTTGTTGAAGAAGGTGAAATTGTCGAAGCCGGTCAGGCATTAGCACGTTTAGCTGATACAGCGCCTTTAGCAGACCTTGAGCAAATGCGATCGAGAAAGATTGCCCTGATCTTACAAGCTGAACGTTTACGGGCATTTGCAGAAGATCGCTCTGCTAACTTTGATTTGGAAAACAAAGATTTTAGTGGCCTAAGAGAAGATCAAAAACAAATACTACAATCCCAATTGCAAGGCAGCGAAGGAGAGCAGGCTGTTATCGCAGAGCAGATTGAGAAGCGAAAAACAGAACTACAAGGTTTACAGCGTGAACATAAAAGTATTGCAGCCAACTTGTCACTTTTAAAAGAAGAGCGAGATATGCGTGAATCTTTATTTGCCAAGCAGTTAATTTCAAAGTTGGAGCTGATTAAAATTAAACGAGAATTCACTTCGACTGAAGCCAGTAAAGAGCGCATATTAAGTAATATTGAGACTATGCAGGCTGAGATAGAGACTTTACATAAACGTTTGGTCGAGAGCAGTAGTCGTCGTAAAGAGACAGCAATGAAGGAATTAGGGTCTGTGACTTCTATGCTGGTTGAGGTAGAACAGATGCTTGAAAAACTGCAGGACAGAGTTGAACGGCTCACCATCCGATCACCAGTAGCGGGTATTGTGCAGCAAGTGCCTGTGAGGTCGCAATTGGGTGTGTTACCGCCTGGTGGGCTAGTAGCGGAAATTGTGCCACTAGATAAAGAATTATTACTTGAAGCTAAGATATCAACCTTGGATATTGGCTTTGTGCGTGAAGGGCAGGATGTTCAAGTCAAAGTGCATACGTATAACTTTTCGCGTTATGGCATTGTTGAAGGTACGCTTGAGTCAATATCAGCATCAACTTTTATGGATGAGGATGGTGCGCCTTATTACAAAGGCATGGTAAGGCTTGTCAATACTTATGTGGGTAATAATGCAAGTCACAGCGTTATGCCTGGGATGACCGCGCAGGCAGATATTATTACGGGTAGTAAGACAATTTTACAATATTTGCTAAAGCCGGTTTACACCAATTTAAATGAAGCATTTAGAGAACGCTAGTGTTTTTATGCAATGCTTAAGTTATTGATGTAAAGCAGGTTATTTTTTGTCAAGCGAATAAGGATTTTTAGCAATGTTTTTTTGCTTAAAAAAATTGTAATAAGTGCTGAAGATATTTGATAAATGCAAAAAGTAAGTCTATATACTTACTCCTGACAAGATGTTTTGTACCGTCTACCTTAAACCAAATGAGAACCTTTAACATTTTTGCCTCAGCAATAAAGCGAAAACACTAAAGAATAACGAACAATAGTCGACAGCTTCTACGGGGTAATGTACAGATTACACATGAAGGAGTTTGGTATGGCTAACGACTACCTGAAAATTCCACTCAAGTTCGATTTTTCAGCGCAGCAATTTAATTCCACAAATCTATCTTATCGGATAAGCAACCTACCATTGAGTGCAAGTCTGTCTGCTGGCGAACTCAATAGCGATGGGCAATGGGTATTAAGCCAGGGGCAGCTCGATAAGCTGTATCTTCAACAGCCAGATACCGATGTTGAGAATATGAGTTTTCAACTGTCTATCTTTGATGATAGCCAGCTGGGTGACTCTGTGGTTTTATTTGATGATGAGGTTATTGTTAATCTTAATGTATTTAAAAATAGTCACTCTATTGATACAGAGGAAGATATTGCGGTTGATTTAGAACTAAATGAGATATTAACAGAAAATGGCCTGGCAAGAGATGACGTTAATGAGCTACTAATTAGTAATGTACCCGATAATGGCTTTTTATCGGTAGGTGAAAAAGTTGGTGCGAATACTTGGCGTATTGATGGTTCAGATATTAATGATATTGAGTTAAACCTGCCACCGCATTTAGCAGGCGATATTAATCTTGGACTTAGTTTGTCACAGATGATCAATGATCAGATTGCGATAAGCAATTTAGCGCTTAGAGTAGCAGCAGTCGCAGACGATCCGATTATCAGTGTTGCCGGTCAAGCTAACCCCGACAGTCAGATAACGTTGCGTGTGTCAGGTGATCACTATCAAGGTGAGCCACTGATGCAGATTTATATCAATGGCGAAGCCGTTGGCGGTGTGCAAAAAGTTACTGCTGAGCATAGTCAAGGAGAGTGGCAACTGATTCAGCTAAGTGGTGATTATGGTATTAATGGGCCAGAGAGCATTAGCGTTGAGTTTTTAAATGATCGTTGGGATGGGCCGGACAAAGATAGGAATTTAGTTGTTGAGTATATAGAAGTAAATGGTCAGCGTTACGCACCTGAGCAAGCCCGTTATGAGCGGGCTTATGGTATGTCAGAAATAGGTGGGCGTGAAAAGTTAGCCTGGTCGGGTAAATTAACATTTAATACTAGCGATAGTAGCCCTTTCGAATCTATTACGGCAAAAGAAGATGAGGTTATTGCACTAGACTTAAATGTTGCTTTAGCCGATACCGATGGCTCTGAGAAACTGACTGAAATTACTATCAGTAATCTGCCAGAAGGTAGTCGCCTATCCGCAGGGGCATTACAAAGCGATGGCAGCTACCGTTTGACAGCTGATGACTTAGCTGGCCTTAAGCTAACGCCACCTGCCGATTATTCTGGTGAGTTTATTTTATCACTTTCAGCGATTAGTAAAGAACTGCTCAACAATGATACTGCCACCAGCCAACTTGATTTGCCCATTGTTGTCGAGTCTAAAAGCGATGGTATGCGCATCTCTGTGAATGATATTGCCGCCAATGAAGACCAGGTCATACCGATTAATCTGCAGTTGCAATCGCACGATCGTGATGGCTCTGAGCAAATAGAAGATATCACCATCAGTGGCGTGCCTGAGGGAGCAAGTTTGTCAGCGGGCGAATATCTGGGTAATGGTGTATGGTCATTAACTGTGGGGCAATTATCAGGTTTGAGTTTAACAACGGCAAAAGATACTGATGATGATGTTAGTTTAACGATTAGTGTCAACAGCAGGGATGCAGGTGCCGCGCAAACTATCACAAATACAGCGACGTTAAACATTGGTCTCGAAGCTAAAGCTGATGGGCCACAAATATCGGTTGATGGCGCGAGTAATGAGAGCGAGGTTTTACTTAGAGTATCTGGTCATCACTATCAGGGCGAGCCGCGATTTAAGGTTTTTATTGATGACGAACAATTTGGTGATATTTTTACTGTCAGCGCTGATTGTCGAGAAGGTGAATTTGAAGATGTTGTGCTACGCGGTGACTTTGGTGCTCTGGGTCCTGATAATATATCAATAGAGTTTCTCAATGACCACTATGGTGGTTCAGTTGAAAGAGATCGTGACTTAATTGTTGATTATATTGAAGTCAACAATACCCGCTATGAAGCAGAGCAGAGTAACTATATTCGCGGCTATGATCAAGCATCGTTGAGTGGTTATCAGATTATGCACTGGGGTGGCACGTTGCAATTTAATACCCAAGATAGTCGTTTACCAAACGCACTCTATGGCAAAGAAGACACGAGCTTGCCATTGAACATTGATGTTGCACTCAATGATGTCGATGGCTCAGAAAGGCTGTTGGATGAAATATTAATCATTGGTCTGCCAGATGGTGTAAGCCTGTCTGCAGGTGAGTTACAAGATGATGGTAGCTACCTTCTGAATAATGCTGATTTGGAAGGTCTGGTTATTATACCGACGGATAATTTTAAAGATAACTTTGAGCTAACGATTCAAGCGACCTCACAAGAAAGCAGTAACGCTGATCAGGCAATAACCCAGTTAATACTGCCGATACACTTTGAGGGGCTAGCAGATGCGCCTGGCGTACAAATTCAAGTTGCTCAAGGTAAAGAAGATCAGGCCATTGCATTGGACATAACAGTAGCTTTAACAGATGCTAAAGAGACGATTAGTGATATAACCATCAGCGGCGTACCTGAAGGTGCGCAACTATCAGCAGGTAACGAATTTTCACCAGGCGAATGGTATTTAACTGTTGAGCAATTGGAAGGTTTAACCATAACGCCGCCAGAGAATAGTGATGAAGATTTTTCACTCAATATTGCAGTAACATCGAGTGAGCCAAATAGTGACAGCAATGCAACAACCTTGGTGATACTGCCGGTTATGGTTGATGCAATTGCTGATGCACCGCTATTACAAAGCCCGCAAGACCTCAGTAGTGTTACTTTCCGAATTTCCGGATCGAATATTGGCAACGGCATGCCAGAGTTTGCCGGTCCGCCAGAATTTAATATTTACATCAATGGTGAGCAAGTTGGTGGCACCTACACTGCACTTGCCGATTTTAGTGAAGGGCACTGGGATGAATTTACACTCTATGGTGATTGGGGTGTGACCGGCCCGGATACCGTGGAAGTCGAATTTACTAACGATCTGTGGTGCGCACCATTCTGTGCTGATCGAGATTTGTTAGTCGATCGAATTGAAGTCAATCATACGCCGTATGAAGCCGAAGATGCTTTGTATTTACGTTATGCGATTAATGCAGACTTAGGGCATGAATGTGATCCGGAAGTTGTTGCTGCCAATATTGCTGCCGGTTTATACGAGGCGAGTACCGGTACACTGCCAGAAATGTTGACCAGTGGTCAGGAGCGAATGGCCTGGGAAGGGCGGTTAATTTTTGATACACGCAATAATGGTGGGCCACAAATTGTGCAAGGTGATGAAGATACTGCTATTCGTGTGCCTATTGCGTTAACCCTATTGGATACTGATGGTTCAGAATCCGTTAGTCATGTGCTCGTGAGTGATATTCCAGCAGGTGCCATATTGTCTGCAGGTGAGCAGCAAGAGGATGGTAGCTGGCGATTAACGATTGAGGAAATATCACAGTTGCGTATTACACCGCCTGAAGATAGTGATGCTGATTTTGAGATTAATGTGACAGCGGTGAGTGTTGAAAATGCCAATGGTGACCAAGCCAGCCAAAGTATCACAGTGCCTATTGCAGTACACGCTGTGGCTGATAAGCCTGATGTGGCAGCTGCGCCTGCCAGTGGTCAGGAAAATCAGGCGATTGCGTTAGATATTCAAGCGGCACTAACCGATGTAGACAGTTCAGAGACTTTGCATATTGTGATTGCTAATGTGCCAGCCGGTGCAATACTTTCTGCTGGTGAGTTACAAAATGATGGCACTTGGGTATTATCGTCTAATCAGCTTGACGATCTGACTATAACTCCCCCGCTCAATAGTGATAACGATTTCGTATTATCAGTCAGTGCTGTAAGCACTGAAGCTTCCAATCAAGACCAGGCGCAAGATATAACTGAGCTACCCGTGACGATTACTGGCACAGTTAATAAACCAACGCTCAGTCACGATGTTATCAATACTGCAGAAGATGTTGCAATTGCTTTAGAGCTGAAACCAGAAAACCTTGATACTGATGGCTCTGAGTCATTAACAATTTCAATAAGCGGCTTACCCGAAGGCGCAAGCTTATCAGCGGGGGAGCAGCAGGCAGATAATAGCTGGTCCTTGACGTTGGCAGATCTTGCAGGCTTACAATTATTCACTGCCGAGCATAGTGACCAAGACTTTAATCTGACCGTTAGCATGACCGCTATAGAAAACAGCACCGGTGAATACGCCACTACTATTGCCACTATTCCAGTTACAGTGGCTGCTGTTGCTGATGCGCCTCGCTTAACACTGCCCGGCAGTGATGGCCAAAGTGAGATTAATGTGCGTGTTTCAGGTGACCACTATCTGGGGGCGCCACGTTTCAGAGTGCATGTTGATGGCGAGCCTTTCGGTGATGTTATTACTGTTGCGGCTGATAGACGGTCAGACACATGGGAGACTATCACCCTCAAAGGTGACTTTGGACCCATGGGGCCAGAGTCTGTTACTGTGGAGTTTCTTAATGATCGCTGGGGCGGCTCACGTGAGCATGATAGAAATCTTGTCGTTGACTATTTAGAAGTCAATGGCCAGCATTATGCACCGGACAATGCGATATATGATCGTGCCTATGGTATGTCCACTATCGATGGCCAAAAAATAATGGCCTGGACCGGTGAAATGCATTTTGATACAGCCAATAACGGTGGTGTTGGTGTACGAGGCTATGAGGATCAGTCAATTGCGCTGGATATCAGCACCGCATTAGTTGATCGAGATGGTTCTGAATCATTACAGATTCAAGTCGATGATGTGCCGGCAGGTGCAACTCTCTCGGCAGGCAGCTATCAAGGTGATGGCCGCTGGTTATTAAACGTTGATGACTTAAATGATCTAAGTATAACGCCACCGCTACACAGTGATACTGATTTTCAAATAGTCGTCAATGCAATTAGCACAGAGACGGAAAATGGTCATCAGGCCATAACCACATTGGCGATCCCGATTGAAGTCAAAGCTGTTGCTGATAAGCCAAGCTTAACCGCAGCGGTTGCTTTAGGCACAGAAGATCAGGCAGTCAATCTGCTGATTGATGCCGCCTTAGTTGATCAAGATGGCTCTGAGTCATTAAGCGTTATTATCGACAATGTACCTGCAGGTGCCAGCTTATCAGCAGGTTCTCAGCAAGCCGATGGCAGTTGGCAGCTAAGCCCTGATCAATTAGCTGGCCTACAGCTGCAACCACCAGCTAACAATGATGTTAATTTTGAACTGACTGTAACGGCCGTCAGTACAGAGCAGAGCAATACAGATTCAGCCACGACGCAAGTCAGTTTGCCGGTGCAACTCACCGCTGTGGCGGACGCACCGGCGCTTATTGTTGAAAATGTCAGTGGCCAGGAAGATGCAGCCATTGAGTTAAATATCAGCAGTACTTTGATCGACACCGATGGTTCTGAATCCATGCAGCTGCTTGTCTCAGGCGTTCCTGCGGGTATGCAATTATCAGCAGGCACACCATTAGAGGAAGCAGTGCCATCCATTTTAAATGCTGAAACTACATTACATGTGGCAGAAGATTACACCGCGAAAGTTATTTTTGAAGGTGAAACCGCAGGCTACCGCAATAGCTTTGGTTATTACACAATTGATGCTGATACCGGCAAGATAAGTGATGTCAATATCATTTGGGAGAATGCCTCATTGCAAGGTAGTGGTGGCGATCTACAAGCGGGTGAGAGTAGTGTAGATATCCCTATGGCGGCTGGTACAGAAATGGGCTTCTTTATCGTAGCCAATGGCTTCAGCCAAAATAATTTTGAGGGTTTGTCTGATGGTGAATATCAATTTCTTGATGCGGATGGTAATCAAGCAGCAGTTGATAGCGACAAGCCAACCCTATGGTATGTCAGCGAAAGTGGTGAGACGATAAGAATTAATGGGCATATCTATCATACAACTCAGAATGAAGATCAATTCGAATTAAACCCAGACGGTATGCAGCATACTACCGCATTGCTAAGCCTGGAAGACTGCACCATCACCATCGGCTTTGAAGATCTCTACGGCGGTGGTGATAGAGATTTTGATGACAGTATCTTTACCTTAATGGTCGGTTTAGAGAATACTCAGGCAATCCATACTCAGCAAGTAACCTCAGGTGATACTACCAGTACTTGGTTATTAAGTGCTGATGATTTAGCGAATTTAAGCATTATGCCGTTGCCGGATTACAGTGGTGAGTTTGCTTTGCAAATAACTTCAAGCAGTACTGAGGCCAGCAATGGTGATAGGGCAACTGTTGAGCAGTCTATCACCGTAAATGTTAATGCTGTGGCAGATGAGCCAACGGTAACGATAACGCCTGCTGCAGGTTATGAAGATCAGGCTGTCTCGTTACATATCACAACAGCAACAAATGATATGGATGGTTCTGAAAGTATTCAACTGATTCATATCAGTGATGTGCCTGTTGGTGCCACCTTATCGCAAGGTCGTAACAATGGTGATGGTAGCTGGACGCTTGGGCCTGATGAATTAACCGGTCTTTCAGTTACGCCGCCACTCAATAGTAATGTTGACTTTGTATTGAATATAACTGCTATTAGTGAAGAGCCAAATGGTTCACAAGCGGCCAGTAGTGTGGCATTGCCAGTTACCCTGACAGGTGTTGCAGATCAAGCGGTACTTAATCTGGCCAATGTCCAGGGTAATGAAGATAGCCAAATTGCCTTGGATATTCAGGCTGTCCTAACAGATATTGATAACTCAGAAGACTTAAGTGTACAGATTGATAACGTGCCATCAGGTGCTCAGCTTTCAGCAGGTCAACCTTTGGGAAATGGTCAATGGCTATTAACCGCAGAACAGCTGAATGAATTAACGATTACGCCGCCGCCTAACTCTGATAGTAATTTTACACTGACGGTGACTGCCATAAGCCAAGAAAACGATGGTGATAGTGCCAGTATTAGCCAAAGCCTGTCAGTAACAGTTAGCGGTGTTGCTGATAAGCCTTATGTTACTGTTGAGCCAGCATCTGGCTTAGAGGATCAGGCTATTAATATCAATATTGCAGCTGCTTTAAGTGATACTGATGGCTCAGAAGGGTTGTTGGCGGGTGCTATTACAATTGCCAATGTGCCCGCTGGCGCAAGTTTATCAGCAGGTGTTCCGCAAGGTGATGGTGTTTGGATTTTAAATCCGTCCGAACTGGAAGGTTTGCAAATTACGCCAGCTTTAAATTCCAATACTGATTTTGTGTTAGATATTAGAGTATTTAGCACAGAGAGTAGTGGCGATACTGTAAGTACTCAGATTGACTTGCCTGTCAGTGTTCAGGGAGTCGCTGATCAACCATTATTGTCTGCCTCCGATATTGTGGGGCAAGAAGACAAATACATTAACCTTGAAGTAGATGCCGCATTACAAGATATTGATGGCTCTGAAACCTTGAGTTTTGTTATTAGCGATCTGCCTTCCGGGGCCAAGTTAAATACTGGTGTTGAAAACAATGATGGCAGCTGGACATTAAGCGCTGATCAGATTAGCAATGCTGCGATTAAGCCGCCTGGTAATTTTAGTGGTGAATTTACCTTGAATATTGTTGCCGTTGCCACGGAAAATGATGGTGATAGCGCCAATGTTCAAACTGACTTTGCCGTTAATGTGACCGCTGTTACTGATACTGCCAGAATAAAAGCCTCTACAGTCAATGCAGTTGAAGATACTACAGTGCCATTGAACTTAAATATTAGTCTACGAGATAAAGATGGTTCTGAGACACTAGGTGCTATTGTTATTTCGCAATTGCCGACTGGCGCGATACTATCCGCAGGACAAGATAATGGTGATGGTTCATGGACATTAACAGCTGAACAAATTCCAGATCTACAGATAACACCGCCAGCGAATAGCAATGATGATTTCAGGCTTAAAGTGTCTGCTGAAACTATTGAAGAGACTGTTGGTAGTCGCATCACCAATAAATACTTTGATGTTAAATTAACCGGTGTCGCCGATACGCCGCTATTGGAAGTAGCCGATGTGTCTGGCTTTGAAGATAGGGCGATATCATTGGATGTCGAAGCTGCGTTATTAGATACTGACAATTCAGAATCCTTATCCATTATTATCCGTGGTGTACCACGAACTGGCTCACTGTCGCATGGTAGTTACCAGGGGGATGGCGTGTGGGAAGTGGATCCAGCTGATCTTGCGCAGTTACAGATTAATGCGCCACAGCATTTTAGTGGCCGCATCGATTTAGAAATGATCGCAAGTAGTCATGAAAACGATGGCGATATAGCTATAGTAACAGCCCCTTTTAGCGTGTTTGTGGAAGGTGTTGCTGATATAGCGCATATGGAAGTGCGGCCTGCAAATGGTTTTGAGGATCAAGCAATTGCCTTGGATATTCGTACGCAATTAGTTGATACCGATGGCTCAGAAGGACTGAGTGTACTGCTTGGCAATATACCGCAAGGCGCGCAGCTCTCTGCCGGTGAGTTGCAGGACGATGGTCGAGTACTGCTAAACCAGGATCAACTCAATAGCCTGACTATAACGCCTCCAGCACATTCCAATGTCGATTTTATCCTGACTGTGACAGCACTGAGCAGTGAGCAGGATGGCCATATTGCGCAGCAAACACAAGCTTTACCGGTGAGTGTTATCGGTATTGCTGATCAACCGTTAGCGATAGCTGAAAATGTCAGTGGCTATGAAGATCAACCAATAGCCTTGAGCCTATCAGCTGATTTAATCGATAGTGATGGCTCAGAAACATTATCAATCGTCATTGGTGGTCTGCCTGTTGGGGCACGTATTTCACATGGGTTGTTCAATGGTAATGGTACATGGTCTATTGATCCCGAAGAGCTTGGTGGTTTGACGATAACGCCACCTCGAGACTTCAGTGGTGATATCGCTATGACAATGCGTGTGATCAGCACAGAAGACGATGGTGATATCAGCCAAGTCACATTGCCCTTTAATGTGCATGTCACATCCGTAGTTGATGCACCTTCCGGTTATTCGGTTGCTAGAGGTTTAGAAGATACCGCTATTAGTCTAAATCTTAACCCGGGATTGAACGATCATGATGGTTCTGAAAGTGTCATTGAGGCGCGTATTAGTGGTGTGCCAGAAGGTGCTGAGCTATCTGCAGGGACCGAAATAGCAGCAGGCGTATACTTGATTAACCAGAGCGACTTATCGGACTTAACCATTACACCACCTTATAACTCGAATGAAAACTTCGTCTTAAATGTTGTCAGCACTATTCTTGAAAGCGATGGTGTTATTGAGAACTATAGTGGTAATCTGCAAGTTAAAGTGCGAGGTGTTGCTGATTTGCCCAGCGTTGTTGCCAACGATATTAGTGGTGATAAAAACACTGCAATAGCGCTAGATTTTCATGGTCGGCTCAGTGATTTCGATGGATCTGAAGAGCTGTATTATATTCTTGAAAATGTGCCACAAGATACTTTTATTTCTGCAGGCTTTAATAACGGTGATGGCAGCTGGACTATTTTACCTGAACATTTATCGGCTCTCACATTAACGCCTCCTGTTAATTATACCGGCGAGTTAGACCTTGTTGTACGTGCTGTTGCCAGAGAGAGTGATGGTGACTTAATCGATAACACTACTTCATTTACTTTGCAAGTACTTGATGTGGGTTCAGGTGATGGCGCGGGTTCAGGCTTAGGCACAGGTGATAGCGCTCATGCAATACGATTTGATAATATTTCGACCTATGAAGATCAACCGATACATTTAGATTTGAGTGAGCTTAATGATAGTCAAGTTAATAGTATTACATTAATAGGCATACCTGCTGGCGCGACGTTATCTAATGGTGAGTTGCAGGCTGATGGTAGCTGGTCTTTAACAACTGCCGATATACAAAGCGATCTGTCGCTTAGTTTGGTAGAGCATAGTGATCCTGATTTTCCTATAACCGTCAGTTGGCATGATCACGATGAACAGTACATGAGTGAGTTTTCTGTGCAAGTACTGCCTCAAGCTGATGCTCCAATATTAACCGTGCAAGCGGTCACTGGTATTGAAGATACTGCAATTGCTTTAAACGTTGCTGCAGAATTGGTGGATCTCGACGGTTCTGAAGTTTTATCTTATATCATTAAAGACTTGCCTGAAGGTGCAGATTTGTCCGCTGGCTTTTATAACCCGGCAAATAGCACTTGGACATTGACCGTTGAAGAGCTAGAAGGCTTGGCAGTTATGCCGCCTGCACAGTTTAGTGGTGATTTAAGCTTTACTTTCGGTGCAGTAGCCACTGAATACACCGGCAATTATGCAATTAATACACAAACGGTCGTTATTCCAGTAACGGCTGTTGCAGATCCAGCTGTCATTAAAGCGCAGCCAGAAGTGGTGATAGAGGATAATAGTCTGGCGTTAAATCTCAATATTACCAGTAGTGACCAGGATGGCTCGGAAAGCATACAAGCGGTTACTATCAGCAACCTGCCAGCTGGTGCACAGCTATTAGGTGCAACTGCCAATGCTGATGGTAGTTATTCAATCACAATGGACGAGCTAGCGAATCTGCGTGTACAGCCACCCGCACATCAACATGGTCAATTTAGCTTAACGGTTACTGCTATTACTCAAGAAGCTAATGGCGATAGCATGGCAGTGAGTAAAGAGATTAGCTTTCATGTGTTGTCAGCACCAGATGAACCTGCCTTGCAAGCCAGTAATGTACAAGGCTTTGAAGATTCGGCGATTGCTCTGAATATCAACGCATCATTAAATGATCAAGATGGCTCTGAGGTGATGTCTGTTATTGTTAGCGGTATCCCTGAAGGGGCGGTGCTATCTGCTGGTATGAACAACGGTGATGGGACATGGACGCTAAGGGCAGAGCAGCTGTCAGGCTTGAGTATGACACCGCCGCTAAACTTTAGCGGTGCTATTGCCTTAACAGTGCAGGCGATCAGTTTGGAAATGGATACTTTTGAAACGGCTGAAACATTACAAAGTTTTAATGTCAACGTTACACCATTGGCTGATGCGCCAACAGCTGATCCGATCAACGCGGTAGGTTTGGAAGACGCAGCAATACCCGTAATAATTAATGCACAATTAACCGATACTGATGGCTCTGAGGCCTTAACAGTGATTTTTAATAATGTACCAGCAGGTGCGCAATTCTCTGCGGGCACAAAAAATGCGGATGGCAGCTGGTTATTAAGCGCCGAACAGTTATCCGGACTGACAATAACACCACCAAATAATGTTGCTGAAGATTTTCAATTAGCTTTAACTGTCATAGCAACAGAAAGCAATGGTGAGCAAAGTGTTATTACCGATACATTAGATATTCAGGTTACTCCGCAAGCAGATGCTGCGCTGATAACAGCCAATGATATCAGTGGCCGTGAAGATATGCCGATAATGCTTGATTTAGATGCCGAGCTCTTTGATATTGATGGCTCTGAAAGCCTCATTTTGAGTATTACCGGTGTGCCTGATACTGCGAGTCTGTCACATGGTTTACGTAATGCCGATGGTAGCTGGTCGGTTGCTGAGGATGACCTGCCATTGTTAGTCATGACACCCCCTGAGCATTTTAGTGGCCAGTTGAATATGACATTAATTGCGACCACTACAGACAACAATGGTGATACTAATACTATATCGAAAGCATTTGCAGTCACGCTTGAAGGTCAGGCCGATGCAGCTAGTTTAACTTTGAATCAGACTAGTGGTTTAGAAGACTACCCAGTGCCATTGGATGTGGTGGCAATGTTGGTTGATATCGATGGTTCTGAGTCATTACAAATACATATTTCAGATCTGCCTGATGGAGCAAGCTTATCAGCAGGTGAGCCTCAAGCTGATGGCCGCTGGCTATTATCTCCTGGAGAGCTCTCAGACCTGCGTTTTAATCCGCCCGCTAACTTCAGTGGTGCAGTCAGCTTATCTATTGTTGTAAGTAGTCTCGAGCAGGATGGTGATCGTGCCGAAGTCAATGATATATTGACATTGCAAGTGGCGCCTGTGATTGATGAGGCTATAGTCAGTGTGCATGATGTGCATGGTAGAGAGGACCAGGCAATTGCGTTGGATCTTTCTGCTGCACTATTTGATGATGATGGTTCAGAGAGCATTAGCCTGCTATTGATAGGTGTGCCAGCAGGTGCAGTCTTGTCAGCAGGCACTCAACAAGCCGATGGCCAGTGGCTATTGGGTCAGGCAGAGCTTAACGGCTTATCATTTACACCACCTGCCAACTTGAGTGGTGAAATGAATATGGCACTTGTCGTTACCGTTAATGAGTCAGCTGGTGAAGGTAGTCTGGTATCCAGTCATCCATTTAGTGTTACCGTTGCCGGTGATGCCGATACGCCGCTATTGGCGGT
Source organism: Gammaproteobacteria bacterium (assembly GCA_965230615.1). Taxonomy (GTDB): domain Bacteria; phylum Pseudomonadota; class Gammaproteobacteria; order HTCC5015; family HTCC5015. Next base: position 1,211,706 of record OZ246012.1, on the reverse strand, counting down.
CGCTGAAAATACCAATAGCGATTATGGTCAGCCTGTCTTACTAGACGTACAGGCAGCCTTATCTGATATCGATGGTTCAGAAAACTTGCACTTACGTATTGAAGGCTTGCCAGCAGGTGCCAGCTTATCTGCCGGACAAGCTAACCCTGATGGCAGCTGGGAAATTGTTGCCAATAATATTAATGGACTTGCACTAACACCGCCTGCTGAATTCAGTGGTGCCATGCAATTAAGTTTTACGGCGACTACAGAAGATTTTATGGGAGATACTGTTAGTATCAGCAGTAATATGAATATCCAAGTAGCTGAACCCGTGATTGAGATAGTTGAACAGAACCGACCATTGGGTATCTTCTTGGATATAGAAACGCAACTGCAAGGCTTTGATGATACAGCAGCATTGGATATATCAATACAGGGTATTCCTGATGGTGGTATGCTAAGCGCTGGAATCGATAACGGTGATGGTAGCTGGTCATTAGACTCAACCCAGCTCAGTGATATACATTTTGTACCACCAGAAGATTATGAAGGTGTTGTGCGCTTAACATTGGAGGCTGTTGCAACAGATACTGATGGCAGTACAGCATCGGCAAGCTCGACGATGAATATTCCTGTTGGTAACAATAGTGAGCAGGCCTTTGAGTTTAGTCAAGGACGTGGCCATGAGACATATATTGCCAATGATGGTGCAGGCGTAATTCGTTTAGAAGGTGTGATACATGGGCCGGTTTCTCAAATTGATGATAATGATGACTGGGTATTATTGTTGGAGCCACCACAGGGCCCTTTTGAACAAGCAGAAAACAGCTTGAACTTTTCCAATGATACCTCAGGCGTTATTTCGCTGGCTGATGGCAGTTCTCTAGAGTTTTATGATGTGACCCGTGTCGAATGGTAATTTCGAAGGTATTTAAGGCTTAAATTTTAAGCTTGCTTAGCCGATAAGCTCTATAGATTACCCGGCCTTGTTGAGGGGTTACCGTGCGCAAGTTGTTAAGCCTATGTTTACTGGTTTTAATATCATTCCAGCTGTTAGCCGAGCCTTTATTTTTATCTAGAAGTATTCAGGTAGAGAATAAGGAGTATCGCTATCGGGTTTTTTTACCGCAAGCCTGGCAGGCGATTACATCTTGGCCGGTGATTTTATTTTTACATGGTGCTGGCGAGCGAGGTGCTGATAATAGCTTGCACACCTCGGTTGGCATAGGCCCCGCGTTGAAAAAACAACCTGATTTAGTACCCGCAATTGTGGTCATGCCACAGTGTGCCAGTGATCAGTGGTGGTCTGATCCAGCTATGGAAAAGCTGGCTTTAGCATCGTTAGCGCAGGCAATACAAGAGTTCAAAGGTGACCCGGCAAGGCAGTATCTGACAGGTTTGTCGATGGGCGGCTATGCTAGCTGGCATTTAGCGAGCAAATATCCACAGCGGTTTTTAGCGGTTGCACCCGTTGCAGCTCGCTTACGACCACCATCAGGCGTTGCGGCTGCACCTGATTCACTTGCTGCAGAAGCTGATGTCGATATTTATCGTGCGACAGCAGAGCACACTAAACACTTACCATTATGGGTTTTTCATGGTGCGAAAGATCCTGTTGTGCCAGTATCAGAGTCAAGGCAAGTGGTCGCCGTATTAAATGCATTATCTGCAGAGGTGCAATATCAAGAGTTTGCAACAGGTGAGCATAATATTTGGGATGAAGTATATGGTAACAAGGAACTATATCAATGGATGCTGAGTTATCAGTAAAAAATAAGGTGGAATAGACCGCAATGCCAGAAGCAAGCCAGGTAAGTATTAAAGCAGTTAATGATAATGAGGTTTTAAAAATCCTCATTGTCGATGATATACCTGAAAATATCTTTGCATTAAAGGCAGTGCTTAAAAAGTTAGATGTTGAAGTATATGAAGCTTATTCTGGTGTAGAGGCAATATCTTTAAATTTATTGCATGATTTTTTTCTTATTTTAATGGATGTCAATATGCCCACGGTGGATGGTATAGAGGCAGCGTCCATTATTGATAAGTTTCATAATAACAAGACACCGATTATTTTTTTCACGGCTAATGACAAGGAGCAGGAGAATATTATATCTGCTTATAATGCAGGCGGTGTTGATTATTTAGTTAAGCCGATTAATAAAGATATATTAAGAAATAAAGTCAGTGTTTTCTTAGAGTTGTATAAGCAAAAGAGAAGAATTGAGCTGGAAAAAAATGAATATGAGCATCTGGCTTCTTACGATTCTCTAACGGGTTTAATGAATCGATTCCGATTTGAAGAAATGCTGGAAAAAACATTGTATAACGTTAAACGGCATGGGTTTGAAGCGGCACTGTTATATATTGACTTAGATAATTTTAAACATGTTAATGATAATTATGGGCATTTTGTGGGTGATTTAATATTGCAGAAAGCAGCAAACATATTTAAATCATCGACAAGGCACAGTGACACTATTGCTCGATTGGGGGGAGATGAGTTTATTATTATTCTTGATGTTGTTAAGAGTCGTCAGGCGGTGAAGTCAGTTGCTGAAAAACTACTCAGTAAACTGATGCAGCAGCACAATCTCGATAAATATATGCTCAGTATCCATGCGAGTATAGGTATCGTTTATTGCGATCAGCAGAGTTTACTTGATGATCCAGCTAAGTTAATAGATGCAGCTGACAAAGCGATGTATCAAGCTAAGAAATCGGGTGGTGGTCAATGCTTTTTTCTAGATTCTCTATAGATGACACATATGGCTAATGTAAACAAAGACAGGTCTATCTTGAAGGGTAAAAAAGTACTGTTGGTTGACGATAATGCCCGAAATTTATTTTCATTAACAGCTGTATTGAAAAAATATAAGCTATCTCTTTTGATTGCTGAAAGTGGGCAAAAGGCACTCGATACGCTACAAAAAGAAAGCGATATTGATATTGTGTTAATGGATATAATGATGCCTGTTATGGATGGTTATGAGGCCATTCAGCGAATAAGACAGAATAATATAAGTAATAATACTCTACCCATTATTGCGTTAACAGCAAATGCAATGAGTGGTGATCGTGAGAAATGCTTACAATCAGGTGCGGACGACTATATTACCAAACCTGTTGATGTGAATTTGTTACTCGATAAAATGCAGCACTGTTTCATGGCTTAAAAATTGGCCTGCACACCGATAGCAATGCCTGAGCCATCAAGGGTAGTAATATTTTCTTCAAAACCATTGTAGCGATATTCTAATGCTAAATAAGTATTTTTATGCAAGAGTATATTCAGCTGAGGTTCGAAAACCCATTCATTACTCTGGTCCTCACGAATATTATAATCCGCAAAGCCGCTAATACTAATGGAGTGACTGATGGGAATAAAATAGATTAAGCTAAACTGACCACCATCACCATCCGATTCAAAAGGCAAGAAGCGATATTGTAACCATAAGGGTTTGCTACGTGATTTTTTGAAAAAAAACTGTTTATAGGTAAGTCCCAATCGCAGCAAATTGCCATCGCCAGGCGTGAAATCATTATACTCAAGCTGTAAGCCTAAGCCGTTAATATTGGTATGGCGAGCGAGTCCGGAATAGGATAATCGATATTCTGAGAATGAACGCTGCATATTATAGCGTTCATCTTTGTTATCCTGCATTGCATGCAAATCAGTAAAACCCCATATCGAAAAATCATTGCCTAGACGATTTGTGAATATCTGAATCGTTGTGGTGTTGAAATCACGATTATCATAATAATACGATAGCGATAGTTTTGTAATATCTGCTTTTTTTTCGGGAGAAGGAGCTGTATTGGCCACTTGTGGTAATAGTAGCAGAACGCATATTAGTGCATTAGTTTTTAAGTGGCTATTCATATTAAAGGTTTTTAATAAGTGTTTTATCTGTATCGACATGTGTTAATAAAGCTTTAGTTTAAAGGTTAATGCTCTGTTTGCCGCAAACATCTACTGAGTAATAAAGTGTTTAAGCAAAAATTGATGGTGTGAGGTTAGGATGACTGATTTGCGAAAAATACTGATTTTTTTATTGGTGTCGATGGCTTTATTATCTTCTGGGTTAACCAGTGCAGATGAAAGCTTATCACCGCTGAAATTTTATTTGGATTCAGACCGCTCTAACCACACAGCTTCTGCGATAGCAATAGAAAGAGGGGTTAGAACAGCTTTGGCAGAAGTCAATAATAAGGTGCAAGGCAGGCATGTGGAGCTGGTTTTATTGGATCATCGAGGTAACTCAACGCGTAGTAAGAAAAATATGCAGCAATATTTGTCTGACCCATTTAGTCTAGTATATTTTGGTGGCTTGCACTCTCCACCGCTTATCCAGCATCGAGCATTTATTAATGAAAATTCAATTCTTACGCTTGTGCCTTGGGCGGCAGGTGGGCCAATTACACGCTATCCTAATAAAGACAACTGGGTATTTCGTTTATCCATTGACGATAGTAAGGCTGGCTTCACATTAATTCGGTTTGCTGTGCAAGAGCTTGGTTGTAAATCACCCTATTTGCTTTTGGAGGCAACAGCCTGGGGCGACTCTAATAAAAAAACCATGACTAAGGCCTTGCAAGAAAAGAACATAAAGGCTGCTGGCATTACGCGATTTGGTTGGAATACTAATCTGACGAGAGCGCGTACAGTGTTGCGTGAAGCCACTCGGAGTAATGCAGATTGCCTGATGCTGGTAGGTAATGCCTTAGAGGGGGCTGTATTTGCTCGAGCCATGCTGAGTCTGCCTGAAGCAGTGCGTATTCCTATAGTAAGCCATTGGGGTATTGTTGGTGGGAGTTTTCATGAAAGCATTACTGCCGATCTTCGTAAACAAATCGATTTGTATTTTATTCAAAGCTGCTTTTCTTTTATGGATAAAAATCTTGCAGAAAATGCCAAGTCAGTTTTGCTGAGGGCGAAAAAGTTATTTGATGATGTCAATGATGCTGTTGATATTACTGCGCCATCTGGCTTTATACATGCATATGATATTACCAAGTTATTATTGCAGGCTATTGACCAGGTCGTGTTAGAAAATGATATGGTAAAGAATAAGCGTAAGGTACGTTTAGCTTTGGAGAATATTCAAGGGCCAGTGCTGGGTTTAGTCAAGAAATATAAAGCGCCTTATAGTGTTTTTGATGAAAACAATATTGATGCGCATGAAGCTTTAGGCATTGAAGATTTTTGTATGGCTCAGTATGGTACGCGTGATGAAATTAAGGTTTTAGATTGGAAGCCTTTAGGAAGATAATATTAGATGTCATTAAAATATATTGGAGATGGAGACAAAATTCCAATCGTTAAACTTTTTATGACGTTTGTTAGTGTCTCCTTTTTTTTGATAGTTTTAATTAATTTGATATTTACTTTGCCGCATTATGAGAAAACCATTTTAAACTTTCAGAAAGAATCAAGCCAGGCAGAGTTGAACCTAAATAAAAACACTTTTGAAAAATATGTCGAAAGTAGAGTGAAGGTATTGCAAGATATAGCTAGCTTTCCTGTTGTTGTGAACGGAGTAATGCAATCATCTCAAGATAATGCCGACTTAAAAGATTTTCTGTTAAGTGTGTCTTTATTAGGCGAGCAAGAAAAGTTAACGTTAATTGATATGGCAGCAGATGCTATTTTCTCAACCAATAGTGATATTGTTATTGAATATGATGAGAAGTCTCTGTGGTTTAAAGAGTTATTAGATGCTGGCAGAGCATATGCTGTTAATTTTGTTGAATATTTTGACAAGATATATATACAGATTGTTGTACCTGTTAAATATCAAGACTCTGTTGAAGGTATGCTGGTTGCTGAAATAAAAGCTGATTTGGGAAAAATATTTGGCGATAGTCTTGCGAACCTACAATATGGCATTAGCTTAAACAAAGGTCGTGTGGCAGTAAAAAGCAATAAGTTTGTTGTGGATAGTGAAATTATATCTGCTTATATTCCCGGTATGGACCTGGTTTTAAATCACGCTATAGATAAATCTGTGTTTTTTGAAAAAAAGAAAAAAATACTTTTTGATTCAGCGGTTATGATATCACTGAGCTCTTTTATTGCTTTTTTGTTATTTGTTGTTTTAGGTAATCGCTTACTGGTACGGCCTTATAAAGACTTAACGCTGGTTAAGCAGCAGCTCACTATGCTCGGGCTGGCTGTGGAAAATGCTAATGACGCGATGTTGATTACTGATGCGCATGATTTGGATAAAGGGCCAAAAATTATCTATGTTAATAAAGCTTTTTGTAGAATGACAGGTTATGAGCTGGAGGATATAAGCGGCAGTTCGCCACGTATACTGCAAGGCCCAAAAACCGACCCTGAAGTGTTGCGGACAATCAAGCAATGCCTGAAAAATAAACAGCCTTTTAATGGTGAGTTGATAAACTATACCAAAGAGGGTGAAGAGTATTGGGTGGAAGTGAATATTGTACCTGTGTTTGATGAGAATGGCGAAGTTAATCAATTTGCTGCTATTGAGCGGGATGTTACGCAAGCTAAAAAAGACAGGCAAGAATTAATTGAAGCAAAACAAGATGCAGAACATGCCAGCTATTTGAAGAGTGAGTTCTTAGCCAATATGAGTCATGAGTTGAGAACACCGCTGAATAGTTTATTGATTTTATCTGATTTATTGCGAGAGAATGAAGATGCAAATTTAAGCGATGAGCAATTGGAGTACCTTAACGTCATTTATGATAGTGGGCAAGATTTGCTGTCGTTAATCAATGATATTCTTGATCTTGCTAAAGTAGAGGCTGGCAAGCTGGAAGTTCATCTTGAGAATTTCTCTTTGCAAGAGTTTGTCAATAACGTCGAGAGGAAATTTTCAATTATTGCGCAACGCAAAGAGTTAGCGTTTTCAACAGATTTCTCAAAAACTCTGCCGGACACCTTGTATTCAGATGCTGTAAAGTTAGAGCAAATTATTAAAAACTTTATCTCCAATGCGCTAAAGTTTACTGCTAAAGGCGGCATTAACTTTCGTATATATACACCTTCTTCTACCTATCTTAAGGAAGAGATAGGGCTTAAATCTGATAACTATATTGCTTTTTCAATAGCCGATACTGGTATTGGTATTCCAGAAGATAAACAAGACTTAATCTTTGAAGCTTTTCAACAGGCTGATGGTTCCACAAGTCGGCGTTATGGGGGGACAGGTTTAGGCTTGTCGATATGCCTTGAGTTTAGCAAGTTGCTATCAGGTGAGCTGCATGTTTTTAGTGAGGAAGGTAAAGGTAGTACTTTTACACTTTTCTTACCTATGGACACATATCAAAATACTGACAAAGCTTACCATTGAACTAATCCGGCATTGTTATGATAGGCACGCTTGTTTATTTCTCATGCCTACCTAATGCCCAGCCAGTTAAGTTTTACTTTAAAAGTCGTATCGCAGCCCTAAGCTCAGTTCATAGTTAAACTTTTCACCTTCTTGTGAGATCAGCGGGCTGTCACTCATATTACTGCCATAAAATTCCGTTTCAATATTGACGATCAACTGCCATTGTGAGGCAAGCCTATAGCCAGCATTCACACTCAGCGTGGTCGATTTGTAGCCGCTGTCAGCAGTGTAGGTGGACAAACCACTGCGTGCTGCCACTGCCGGTGTGATGCCTACCTCAGTATTGATATGTTCAGCATCAGAGAAACTAATATCCATCGTGTAGCTCAAGCGTAATTTATCGAAGACTAAAATGTCATAGCTTAAGCCAACAAAGTACACCGGCCCTTTACCACGATCTAAGATATCGGGTTGAAAAACAACGCTGAAACCCCAGTTATCCCAGCGTTGGTTGATGGAAAATTGCCCTTGCAGTGTATCTCTGAGAGTTGGAAATTCGCGCAAGATTGGGTCATCACTATTTTCTCGGCCAGACTCAAATTCCAATATCGTACCTAATATAAGGCTGTCGCTGAATTGCCAGTAAGCGCCAGTCTCGCCCAGTGCAATAAAATAGCGATGCCCCTTTTGCGATGTATAAAACGCCCGTAGATCGGCGCCAACTTCTGATGAATATTGATCTGAGCCGGTATAGGCCAGCTCTCGCTCTAGTCCGAGGAATGCATCATAATACCAGCCGCTGGGACGCCCGGCTAAATACCAGGGAGTGCTGGGGTTGTATTCAGGGTTCGCCTGGCTACTGAAGCAAGCCAATAGGCTCAAGCCATAGACCAATATTGCTGATGAAATAAACGTGGTTTTATACATAATGATTATCACTCGAAATAACGTTGTGGAAATTGAGAAGATTGTCAGTGTTTATCCCTGGCGTGACATCGGACATACGTTAGAGAATCAAAAATATGAGTAAAAACAGCAGGCTAAAAAGCCCTTATCTAACAGATGACCAAGAGCAGGAAGTGCTCGGATTGCACAATAAAGAGCGCCGGGTGGTCAGTATTGGTTTAATTCTGGTGATTGCTTTTGGCGTGCAGGATTTTCTCGAAGATACCCGTGGCCTGAATGACTGGCTGATGGTGGTGACCGATCTCGTTTATGTATCGATCATGCTATTTCTGTTGGCGTATATCTGGCGGCATGTCCCCTTGGCTCGACGTCGGCAGAGTACTTTGTTGGCCGGTGAGCTGCATAAGCGTCATCAGGCAGCCCAGGCATGGCAGGCGCGAGCGGCTGAATTAATGCAAGGCTTGAGCAAAATGGTCAATGAACAGCTTATGGAATGGGATTTGTCCAAAGCTGAAAAGGAAGTCGCTGTTATGTTGCTCAAAGGCTTCAGTTTTAAGGATATTGCGCAATTCCGCAGTCCGGGCGAGCGAACCGTTCGACAACAAGCGGCACATGTCTATGCCAAAGCTGGCTTGGCTGGTCGGGCCGAGCTATCGGCTTTCTTCCTAGAAGACCTATTACCCGCCGAGGCCAACAAAACTAGATGAATACAGTGAGTTTTGAGTATGATGCTGTGCAAGCAGTCATGTGGGCCAACATAAAGGTAAGGCAATGAGTGAGCTGAAAACCAAACCGACCACGCAAAGTGTGAGTGCATTTACCAATGCGATTGAAGATCCGCAGCAGCGCAAAGACTGTAAAGCGCTGGCCAGCATGATGCGTAAAATCACTGGCAAAAAGCCAAAGCTATGGGGGACTTCCATTGTTGGCTTTGGCAGCTACCATTATAAATATAAAACGGGTCGCGAAGGCGACTGGATGATGACCGGCTTTGCGCCGCGCAAGCAGAATATCTCCATATACATTATGCTGGGCTTCAGTCGGTATGGTGCCTTAATGAAAAAACTGGGTAAATATAAGACTGGCAAGTCTTGCCTATATATAAAGAAACTCGATGATATCGATACTGCTGTTTTACAGCAGTTGCTGGCGCAGTCACTGGCAGATTTGGCTGAGGTTTATGAGTGTCGTTAGCGAGCACTGCTGTTAGGCATGTTATACTCCGCCCACTTTTTCTATTGCTAATGCCTATTTGAGCTGCAGGTTGCTTAATGAGTCATAACACCCGCATCAACGCGATCGAATGGCGCGATGATACTTTAATCTTGTTAGATCAGCGTCTGCTGCCCGCGGAAGAGTGTTATTTGTCGCTCAAAGATGCTCCGGCAGTGGCGCAAGCCATTAAAGATATGGTGGTGCGTGGTGCGCCAGCGATTGGTATTGCAGCCGCTTATGCTGTGGCTTTGTCAGTGCAACAGGCCTTAAAGGCGGCAGGGGAGGCAGCTCTTGTCGTGCAAGATATTGAGCGATTGGCTCATTCTCGACCAACCGCCGTCAACCTCGGCTGGGCGCTGGCGCAAATGCAGGCTTTGTTGCAGCAGCATATCGAAGGTCGATCATTAAAACCGACAGCGCTGCCTGCTTTATTAGCCCTAGCGCAGCAGCTGCATGCCGAGGATGTGGCTGCCAATCAGCAGATGGCAGCGATGGGGGCTGCGTTACTACCACAAGATGCCGTTGTGCTGACCCATTGTAATACCGGTGCTTTGGCGACGGCCGGACATGGTACGGCGTTAGGGGTCATTCGCACAGCGTTTGCTCAAGGCAAGCTCAAACAAGTCTATGCTAACGAAACACGCCCCTGGTTACAGGGCTCGCGTCTTACTGCCTGGGAGCTGGCTAAAGAAGCTATCCCGGTTGCTTTATTAGTCGATAGTGCTGCTGCCAGTTTAATGCGTACTCAAGCAGTGCACTGGGTGATTGTCGGGGCAGACCGCATCACCGCCAATGGTGATGTCGCCAATAAAATCGGTACCTATACAATGGCCGTGCTGGCGCGGCAGCATGGTGTTAAGTTTATGGTCGTCGCCCCCAGTAGTACCGTGGATATGCAGCTTGGCTGTGGTGATGATATCCCTATCGAGCATCGGGCAGCGACTGAAATATCACAAGTGGCAGGCCAGCAGCTGGGGGCCGTTGGCGTGAATGCCTGGAATCCGGTCTTTGATGTAACGCCAGCGGCCCTGATTGATGTGATTGTGACAGAAAAAGGCCTTATTCACGCGCCAGACCGAGAAAAAATGCTTGCGATATTTGCCTAAACCGCCCTGTATTGTGGCAATTTTGCTTGCCTAAGCTAAAAAACCCCCTGTTTTTAGGGCTTTTGCCTGGTCTAAGCTTCTCAGCTGCCCTCTCAGCGTCGAATCATGGGATGCAGTGGTACCCAAGGGTGTGGTAAAATGCCGAGCTTGGTTGCTGGGGTATGAATTAGAACAAGTGCGTCTGTTGAATTCATAAAATAATTCCTATTTTGCTGTATTAATAACTCACATTGATGGCAAGTAATGGCCGAAATCGCTAAAGAAATTTTTCCGGTAAATCTAGAAGACGAGATGCGCCAATCGTATCTTGATTACGCTATGAGCGTTATCGTTGGGCGTGCTTTGCCTGATGTCAGGGATGGTCTCAAACCTGTACACCGTCGCGTATTGTATGCGATGAGCGTACTGGGTAATGATTGGAACAAACCGTATAAAAAATCAGCCCGTGTTGTGGGTGATGTTATCGGTAAATACCATCCACACGGTGATTCCGCCGTGTATGACACCATGGTGCGGATGGCGCAGCCATTTTCCATGCGCTATATGCTGATTGATGGGCAGGGTAACTTCGGCTCGGTCGATGGTGATGCACCGGCGGCCATGCGTTATACCGAAGTGCGGATGTCAAAATTAGCCCATGAGATGCTGGCTGATTTAGAGAAGGATACGGTTGACTTCGTTGCCAACTATGACAACTCCGAGCATGAGCCTTCGGTACTGCCGAGCAAAATTCCGAATTTATTGGTCAATGGCTCCTCGGGCATCGCGGTGGGCATGGCGACCAATATTCCGCCGCACAACTTAAACGAAGTGGTCAACGCTTGTGTGGCCCTAATCGATAACCCCAGCCTTGATATCAATGACTTGATGCAACACTTGCCTGGCCCGGACTTTCCTACGGCGGGTATTATCAATGGTGCCGCCGGTATCCGTCGTGCCTATCGCACTGGCCGTGGCCGGGTATTGGTACGTGCACGTGCTGATATTGAAACCGATGATAAGAATGGCAAAGAGCGGATCGTCATTACCGAGTTGCCTTATCAGGTAAACAAAGCGCGTTTGCAGGAAAAGATTGCCGAGCTGGTTCGCGATAAAAAACTCGAAGGTATTACAGAAATTCGAGATGAGTCTGATAAAGACGGCATGCGCGTCGTGATCGAGATACGCCGCGGTGAAGTCGCTGAAGTGGTACTGAACAACCTGTATAACCAAACCCAAATGCAGACTGTATTCGGTATGAATATGGTGGCGCTGGTTAATGGCCAGCCAAAACTGCTGAACCTGAAAGAAATTCTTGAAGCTTTTATCAATCACCGGCGTGATGTCGTTACCCGGCGGACAATCTTTGACCTGCGCAAAGCACGTAAGCGCGCGCATGAATTAGAAGGTCTGGCGGTAGCACTGGCCAATATTGATGAAGTGATCGCATTGATAAAAGCCTCGGCCAATCCGGCAGAAGCCAAAGCACAACTGGTCGCTAAAACCTGGCGCTCTGGTGTGGTCAGCGATATGCTCAGTCGCGCCAATGCGGATATGTCACGCCCGGATGAGCTGGGCGAAGAATATGGCTTAAATGAAGATGGCTATCGTTTGTCTGAAGCGCAAGCCCAAGCCATTTTAGAGTTACGTCTACATCGTTTAACCGGCTTAGAGCAAGATAAGATCGTTGATGAGTACGGCGATTTATTAGAAAAAATTAAAGACCTGCTTGATATTTTGAGTAACCCAGACCGTTTAATGCAGGTTATTCGCGATGAGCTGACCGATGTGGTTGAGCAGTTTGGTGATCAACGCCGTACTGTGATTCAAGCTGACCAGTCTGACTTAACGGTTGAAGACTTAATAAGCGAAGAAAATGTCGTTGTTACACTTTCGCATGAAGGCTATGCCAAAGCACAACCATTATCAGATTACAAGACACAACGCCGTGGTGGCCGTGGTAAAGCTGCTACAAAGATGAAACAAGAAGACTTCGTCGATAAGCTGTTTATTGCTAATACGCATGACACATTATTGTGTTTCTCTAGTAAGGGTAAGTTGTATTGGTTAAAGGTTTACGAGCTGCCAATAGCCAGCCGTACTTCGCGCGGTAAGCCGATTGTGAACCTGCTGCCATTAGAAGAGGGTGAACGTATTAATGCCTTGCTGGCTGTCCGCGAGTTTAATGAAGATCAATACCTGTTTATGGCAACCAGCAGTGGCACAGTGAAGCGTACACCGCTATCACAGTTCTCGCGACCGCGTGCCAGTGGTATCCGTGCGATTGAAATTCGTGAAGGTGATCAACTGGTCGATGTGGCGTTAACCGATGGTCAGCGGCAGATGATGGTTTGCACTGATGCCGGTAAAGCGATTCGTTTTAATGAAGCTGATGTACGGCCCATGGGTCGTACTGCGGCAGGCGTACGTGGTATTAAGATGCAGGATGACCAAGAGGTAATCGCCTTAATGATTGCCGATGAAGGTGCGGTGTTAACTGCGACTGCAAATGGTTTCGGTAAGCGCACATTGGTAGAGCAGTACCCTGTGCAAGGCCGTGGTGGTCAAGGCGTCGTGTCGATTCAGACCAATGAGCGTAACGGTAAAGTCGTCGGTGCTGTGCGGGTCACAGACGACGATGAAATTATGCTGATCTCCGACGGTGGTATATTAGTGCGTACCGCTGTGGGTGATATTTCTGAGATGGGGCGTAATACACAAGGTGTCCGCTTAATTCGTTTGAACGAAGGTGAGAACCTGGTCGAAGTTGAGCGTATTGCCAACTTCGGTGATGAAGATGTTGAAGAAGGTGTTATTGATAATGCCTCACAAGATGATGTTGATACTGATAATACTGGCCCTGATCAGGATACAGCAGAGCCCGAACAGGGTTAGTGTTAAATACAATCGTATAGTTATATTGATGTATTAATGGGGCAGCGACACCACAAGTGTGTTTTGCCGGGCTACAGATTTTTAAATATATGAAACAGAGGTTGTAATGTCACGCGTTTATAATTTTAGTGCAGGGCCGGCCATGTTGCCGGAAGAGGTATTGCAGCAAGCCAGCGAAGAAATGGCAAGCTGGCAAGGTAGTGGTGCCTCTATTATGGAAATGAGTCATCGCGGTAAGGAGTTTGTTTCGGTGGCCGCACAGGCTGAAGCGGATTTGCGCGAGCTGATGTCAATTCCAGATAACTACAAAGTGTTGTTTTTGCAAGGTGGTGCAACACTGCAATTTTCCATGATACCGGCAAACTTATTGCGCGGTAAAACCGGTGCTGATTATATTAATACCGGTGCCTGGAGTAAAAAAGCTATTGCCGAAGGTAAGCGCTATTGCAATGTTAATGTGGCTGCCAGCGGTGAAGCAGGCAACTTTACCAGCATTCCGGCATTTGATACATGGCAACTCGATAGCAATGCCGCTTATGTGCATTACACGCCAAATGAAACCATTGGTGGTGTCGAATTTCATTGGGTGCCAGAGACTGGTGATGTGCCTTTGGTAGCTGATATGTCATCGACGATTTTGTCTCGTCCGGTTGATGTGAGCAAGTTTGGTTTAATCTATGCTGGTGCGCAAAAAAATATTGGGCCAGCCGGTATTACAGTTGTGATAGTGCGTGATGACTTAATTGGTGAAACCATTCAGCCAAGTTCGATGCTTTATGATTATGCCAAGCAGGCAGAGAATGATTCAATGATGAACACGCCGCCAACTTATGCCTGGTATTTGGCGGGTTTGGTGTTCCAGTGGCTCAAACGCAATGGTGGTTTAGCGGCCATGGGTGAGCTGAATAAGCGCAAAGCTGACAAACTTTATGCGGCAATAGATGGTTCAGACTTCTACGCCAACCCTGTTGAAGTTGCCAGTCGCTCCTGGATGAACATACCTTTTACACTGGCGAATCCTGAGCTGGATGCGACTTTCTTAAAAGAAGCAACTGCTAACAATTTAACAACCTTAAAAGGCCACCGTTCAGTTGGTGGTATGCGGGCGAGTGTTTACAACGCAATGCCTGAGGCGGGCGTTGATGCCTTGATTGCGTTTATGCAAGCGTTCGAACGCAGTCATGGCTAATTTCCCGGCTAAGCTCTATAAGCGGCATGCAATGTCAGTTTAAGTGCTGAGCTACTTAAGGTTAAACACAGTTTTTAATTTTTTTGTTAAAGGTAATTTATGTATAAAGTCTTAACGCTGAATAATATCTCTGCCAAAGGATTAGATCGTTTGCCTAGAGATGATTATGAAGTGGCTTCTGAGATTCAAAATCCTGATGCCATTTTAGTTCGTTCTTTTAAAATGCACGATATGGATGTGCCGGCTAACTTAAAAGCCGTTGGCCGTGCAGGCGCGGGTGTTAACAATATTCCGCTTGATAAAATGAGTAAGGCAGGTGTCTGCGTATTTAATGCACCGGGTGCTAATGCCAATGCGGTAAAAGAGCTTGTATTAGCTGGCTTATTATTAGCTTGTCGTAATATTCCACAAGCTTGGCGTTATACGATTGGTTTGGAAGAAACCGATGATGCTGAGTTAAATAAAAAAGTCGAAGCGGGTAAAAAAGCTTATGCCGGTTATGAATTGCCGGGCCGTACACTGGGGGTTGTTGGTTTAGGTGCGATTGGTGTGCAGGTAGCTAATGCGGCGCGTGATTTAGGTATGCGCGTAATTGGCTTTGATCCTGCTATTACCGTACAAAGTGCCTGGAAGCTGTCGTCCGATATTGAACATGCTGCGAGTATTGATGATCTATTGAGCAAGACCGACTTTGTCACATTTCATGTGCCATTGATTGATGCAACGCGTAATTTACTCAACGCTGAGCGTTTAGCATTAATGCCTGAAGGTGCTGTTGTATTGAACTTTGCGCGAGGCGGTATTGTTGATGATGGTGCAGTGCTCGATGCGATTGAAACGGGCAAGATAGCCACTTATGTGACCGACTTTCCAACCAATCAGCTCAAGGGTAACGATAAAGTGATTACCTTGCCTCACTTAGGTGCCTCTACTGCCGAAGCTGAAGAGAATTGTGCCATGATGGTTGCTGATCAGGTACGTGACTATCTAGAAAATGGCAATGTGCGTAACTCAGTTAACTTCCCTGCGGTTAATTTACCGCGTGCGGGCGAGCAGCGTATTGCCGTGGTGAATGAAAACCGCCCGGATATGGTTAGCCAAATATCGCATGTATTAGGCAGTGAAAATGTGAATATTGTGCATATGGTTAACGAGTCTCGAGGTGATATTGCCTATACACTGTTGGACGCTGGCTCAGCGGTGAGTGACAATGTCGTCGCTAAGATCAAAGAAATTAGTGGCGTTTTGGCAGTAAGACTACTGTAAGTACAGAAGCATAATATGGATAAGCTGACAGATATTAGGAAACGCATTGATGAACTGGACCAACAGATTCAGAACCTGATCAATGAACGGGCCAGTTGTGCGCAGCAAGTGGCTGAAGTTAAACGGCAGGCAAGTGCTGATAATGCCTCCGACAATTCAAGCAATACCGATCCTGCGTCTTTCTATCGGCCAGAGCGTGAAGCACAAGTCTTAAGAGCAGTGTTAGATCGCAATACCGGGCCTTTAGGCGACGAAGAGATGGCGCGTTTGTTTCGTGAAATTATGTCAGCTTGTCTTGCACTTGAACATCCGATGCAAGTGGCTTATCTGGGGCCAGCGGGTACATTTACTGAGCTGGCTGCCTTAAAACACTTTGGTTATTCTATTCGGCCTCAGCCCATGTCAGCTATTAACGAAGTGTTTCGTGAAGTTGAATCTGGTAGTGTCGCCTTTGGTGTTGTGCCGGTTGAAAACTCTACAGAAGGTGTTGTGAGCCATACACTGGATATGTTTATTAACTCACCGCTGAAAATTTGTGGTGAGGTATTGTTGCGTGTGCATCACCACCTGTTAAGCAAAACAGAAAGCCTAGCTGGCATTAAAGAAGTGACGGCACATCAACAGGCTTTATCGCAGTGTCGTGAGTGGCTGGATGTTAACCTGCCTGGCGTACAACGTGTTGCGGTCAGCAGTAATGCAGAAGCAGCCCGTATAGCCGCCGAGCGACCTGACGTTGCTGCGATCAGTAGCGAGCGTGCGGCAGAGCTGTATAAGTTGAATATGCTAGCGTCTAATATCGAAGATGAGCCAGATAATACCACTCGCTTTTTGGTGATCGGTAAACATGCAGTGCCGCCGAGCGGCAATGATAAAACCTCTATTGTTGTTTCTTCCAAGAACCAATCCGGCTCTTTACATCGCTTATTAGCGCCGTTAGCAAACTATGAGCGTAGCATGACGCGCATTGAATCCCGGCCATCACGTCGTGGTGCCTGGGAGTATGTGTATTTTATTGATGTTGAAGGTCATGCGGAAGATTTGCCGATGCAACGTGCGCTACGGGCATTAGAGAGAGAAGCAACGCTGTATAAATTGCTCGGCTCATATCCTATCGCTGTCTTATAGTGTAGTGATTAAACAGCTCTCTATTATTGGTCTGGGTTTAATTGGTGGCTCTTTAGCCTTGGCCTTAAAGCGTGCTGGTTATTGCCAAAAAATAGTGGCAATAGGACGCAACCCTGCGCGCCTGCAACAAGCACAAGCTGCCGGTATTGTTGATGAGTATACTGACGACTATGCTGCTGGCGTCGCGCAAGCCGATGTGGTTTTTATTGCAGTGCCTTTGTGTGCCTTTACTGGCGTGTTTGAGCAAATTAAAAACCATTTACCTGCCAATGCCGTGATTACTGATGCCGGTAGTGCCAAAGCCTGTGTTGTTGAAGATATTGAAGCGGTCTTTGGCTATGTTCCAGCGCTATTTGTGCCTGGGCACCCAATAGCAGGTACAGAAAAGAGCGGTCATGAAGCGGCGTTTGCAGAACTCTACGACAGCCGACGCGTGATCTTAACACCGCTGGCTGAGACCGACAGTGCTGCGCTGGGTGTTGTACAGACCATGTGGCAAGCCGCCGGTGCGATTGTTGAGAATACCAGTGTTGAGCATCACGATCGTGTATTGGCAGCGACCAGTCATTTGCCGCATATGCTGGCCTATGGCTTAGTCGATAGTCTGGCTAAACAAGAGGATGTCGAGGAGATTTTTCGTTTTGCCGCAGGCGGCTTTCGTGACTTTACCCGTATTGCGGCGGCTGATCCTGTGATGTGGCGGGATATTTGCCTGCGTAATCGTACAGCAATTCTTGCGGTGTTGGATCAATACCGGACTGAGCTGGACGACTTACGCGCAGCGATAGATCAGGGAGATGGTGAGGTACTCACATCCATTTTTAGCCGGGCAAAATCAGCCCGTGATAAATTCAGCTACTAGTGGTGATGGCTGACGCTATTTGATTTTAATTTCTTACAACCAAAATGATATAAAAATGAGTGATACTAATTCGATTGTATATATTGCCAAACCGGCGCAGGGCTTAAGCGGTACATTACGTGTACCAGGTGACAAATCTATTTCGCATCGTTCCGTGATGTTTGGGGCCTTGGCAGAAGGCACGACGCAAGTCAGTGGTTTTTTGCAAGGTGAAGATAGTCTCAACACATTAAGCGCATTTCGTGCCATGGGCGCTGATATTACTGATCCTGTGGACGGTAAACTGACGGTGAAAGGTGTGGGTTTGCGTGGCTTGCAAGCTCCCTCAGGGCCTATTTATTTGGGTAACTCAGGTACTTCGATTCGTTTAATGTCAGGTATTCTGGCAGGGCAGGCTTTTGATGTGACCTTGGAAGGTGATGCGTCTTTAACGAAAAGACCCATGGGTCGCGTAACAAAACCACTGGCCTTAATGGGTGCCAAAATCGACAGCGACGAAGGCCGACCGCCATTGCATATTCATGGTGGCAGCGCTTTAAAAGGCATTGATTACCTCATGCCAATGGCCAGCGCACAAGTGAAATCTTGTGTGTTATTGGCAGGTTTATATGCCGAAGGCGAAACAGCTGTGACCGAGCCTGCACCCACGCGCGATCATACTGAGCGCATGCTGCGTGCCTTTGGCTATGATGTGCAGCGCGTTGACAATCGTGTGAGCCTACAAGGCGGTGGTCGTTTAGTTGGAACAGATATTCAGGTGCCAGCCGATATTTCTTCCTCAGCGTTCTACATGGTTGGGGCGAGTATTGGCCAAGACTCTGAGGTGCTGCTCGAACAAGTGGGCATTAACCCGACTCGTACCGGTGTGATTGATATTTTACGTTTGATGGGCGCTGATTTACAGCTGGAAAATGAGGCTGTGGTCGGTGGTGAGCCGGTGGCAGATATCCGCATTCGCTCAGCAGCATTACAGGGGATAGAGATCCCAGAGCATCTTGTGCCATTGGCGATCGATGAATTTCCGGTACTGTTTGTGGCGGCCGCTTGTGCGCAAGGCACGACGGTTTTACGTGGCGCAGAAGAGCTGCGTGTCAAGGAAAGCGACCGTATCCAAGTCATGGCGGATGGTTTGCAAGCACTGGGCATCAGCGCTGAGCCGACACCAGACGGTATTGTTATCGAGGGTGGTCAGCTTAGCGGTGGCGAAGTTGAAAGTCATGGCGATCACCGTATCGCAATGGCCTTTTCCATGGCCTCCTTACGCGCTGCTGGTGATATCAAAATCAATGACTGTGCCAATGTGAATACCTCATTCCCAGGCTTTGCTGACTTGGCCAATGGGGCAGGTTTGCAGATTCAGGTTGAGCAAGGCTAGCGGAGTAGCGCCATAGCAATGAAAGCAGCCCCTGTTGTTACCATAGACGGCACTTCCGGTGTTGGAAAAGGCACACTCAGTCAATGGTTAGCACAGCATTTGGGGTGGCATTTACTCGATAGCGGTGCGCTTTACCGCTTAGTCGCCTTGGCTGCCCGGCAGCAGCAGGTGGCCTTAGATGATGCAGAGCGGCTGGTTGCGCTGACGACCGCGCTGGATGTGCGCTTTAATATTGTGCCTGAGCAGGGCGTGCAGGCTGAGTTAGCCGGGCAGGCCGTCTCGGCATTGCTCAGAACAGAGGAATGTGGCCGCGATGCCTCTTTGGTAGCGGCTATTCCTGCTGTTCGGCAGGCGCTATTTGGCCGTCAGCAAGCGTTCAGACAGGCCCCCGGGCTGGTTGCCGATGGCCGTGATATGGGGACTGTGGTCTTTCCAGACGCTGCTGTGAAAATTTTTCTCACCGCCAGCCCTGAATCCAGGGCTGAAAGACGCTATAAGCAGTTGAATCAAAAGGGAATTAGTGCTAATCTCGCCGATCTTCTACGGGATATTCAAGCCCGCGATGAGCGCGACTTAAATCGGGCGACAGCTCCTTTAAAGCCTGCAGCTGATGCCTTGTTGTTGGATACGACAACAATGAGCATTTCGGCCGTCTGTGAGCAGGCGTTGAAGTGGGTTCAAGCGCAGGGTCTCGATAGCCGTTAGAAGAACTAGTGCTGCCAACAGGACGTTAGCAGTTAATGTAACAACCAAAATTGATTCCACGGATTGCCATGCTCGGATTCAGATAGCGCCAGATAGGCTGGCTGATCTTGGTCCACATATCTTTAGCAAAAGAGGGCAAAAGGAATGAATTGATGGGTTTTTATCTATAGATAGGTTTTTTATTTCATGAGTGAAAGCTTTGCGGAGTTATTTGAACAGAGTTTAGTTCAAACTGAGATGCGCCCTGGCGCAATTATCAATGGTACTGTGGTTGATATTCGTTCTGATGTTGTCGTTGTTGCAGCAGGATTGAAGTCTGAGGGTGTTATCCCAATTAACCAGTTCACCGATATGCGCGGTGAGATCGAGGTAGCGGTTGGCGATGTCGTCGAAGTCGCCTTGGATACAATAGAAGACGGTTTTGGCGAGACTCGCCTTTCCCGTGAAAAAGCCCGGCGTGAACATAGCTGGCGTGAAATTGAGAAAGCCCATGATAGCGATGAAGCTGTTGAGGGTGTGATTACTGGTAAAGTCAAAGGTGGCTTTACAGTTGAAATTAACGATGTGCGGGCATTCCTGCCAGGCTCGCTGGTTGATGTTCGACCAATTCGTGACCCTTCCAGCCTGGAAGGCAAAATGCTTGAGTTCAAAGTCATTAAAATGGATCGTCGTCGCAACAACGTGGTGGTATCACGTCGTGCGATTGTTGAAGATCAATTCAGTAATGAGCGTCAAGAGCTGTTAGAGAACTTACAAGAAGGTATGGAAGTTAAGGGTATTGTGAAGAACTTAACCGACTACGGTGCTTTCTTGGATCTGGGCGGTGTCGATGGCTTGTTACATATCACTGATATGGCGTGGAAGCGTGTGCATCACCCATCAGAAATCGTCAATATCGATGACGAGATCACCGTTAAAGTATTGAAGTTTGACCGTGATAAAAACCGTGTTTCTTTAGGCCTGAAGCAGTTAGGTGAAGATCCTTGGGTTGAAATCAAGCGTCGTTACCCTGAAAACTCACGTGTCTTTGGTAAAGTAACCAATATTGCAGATTACGGTTGCTTCGTTGAGATCGAAGACGGCGTTGAAGGTCTGGTACACGTATCTGAAATGGACTGGACGAATAAGAACGTTAACCCATCTAAAGTCGTATCGTTGGGTGATGAAGTTGAAGTGATGATCCTGGATATTGACGAAGAGCGCCGTCGTATTTCACTGGGTATCAAGCAATGTCACGTCAACCCATGGGAAGAGTTTGCTGCAACCCGTAATAAAAATGACAAAGTCAGCGGTAAGATTAAATCAATCACTGATTTTGGTATCTTCATTGGCCTGGACGGCGGTATTGATGGTTTGATTCACTTGTCTGACCTTTCTTGGGAAATGACGGGCGAAGAAGCCGTGCGTAACTACAAGAAAGGTGAAGAGCTGGAAGCCGTGGTATTGTCTGTTGACCCAGAGCGCGAGCGCATTTCATTGGGTGTAAAACAGCTTGCAGAAGATCCTTTTTCTGCTTACCTTGCAGATAATCCAAAAGGCAGCTATGTTACTGGTAAGGTACTCAAAGTTGAGGCCAAAGCAGCTACTGTTGAACTGGTAGACGGTGTTGAGGCCATATTAAGAGCTTCTGAGCTGTCACGTGATCGTGTAGAAGATGTCACTCAGGTATTGAAAGAAGGTGATGATATTGATGCGAAAATCGTCAATGTTGATCGCAAAAACCGAGTCATCAATATTTCGATCAAGGCTAAAGACAGCGAAGATGAGGCGGCGGTTATGCAGGATTACAGCCGTGCCAATGCTGCAGCTGGCGCCACTTTAGGCGATATTCTAAAAGAACAGTTGAGCGAAACGAGCGATTCGTAAATAATGGGGTATCCTAGCCCTTATATAAGGGCTAGGATCAAAGCAGACAAACGTTGGTTTGCATGCGCTGAAATTAACAACTTAGTAAAAAAACTATGTCAGCGAGACGCACTGTAACAAAAACTGAACTGATCGAATCTTTGGCCCGTAAGCAAAGCCATCTTGCTTATAAAGATGTGGAGCTTGCGGTCAAAAGTTTGCTGGAAAAAATGAGCCTGACGCTTTCATCTGGTGAACGCATCGAGATTCGGGGGTTTGGGAGCTTTAGTCTGCACTTTCGGCCACCAAGGATTGGTAGAAACCCCAAGACAGGTGACTCAGTTGCACTGTCTGGTAAATATGTACCTCACTTTAAGCCTGGCAAAGAGCTACGTGAGCAGGTCAATGAAAGCTTTCAAATCTCAGAACAGGGAACTGAATCGAATTAAGAGCTTATTTATGGCCAATGGGCTTTGAGCGACTATCTCTCAATGGTGCCAAGGGATGCTTAAATCAATTTACTTCTTACTCATAATGGCAACTCTTGTGGTTGCCATTATTTTTGCCTCAGTCAATCATGAGCTGGTAACACTGAACTACTTATTGGGTAAAACCGAGTTATGGCTGTCTGCTATCGTGTTTGGCAGTGTGACGGTTGGCCTATTAATCGGCTTGAGTCTGGAAGGCTGGTTATTATTGCGGCAGCGAGCGCGTATTCGCAAGCTGGAAGCCCTGGTTAAAACCACTGAATCTGAGCTGAACAATCTGCGCAATATGCCCTTGAAGGACCTGCCTTAATGCAGGAGCTATTATGGCTGCTTTTGCCTGTGGCGGCAGCCAGTGGTTGGTTGGCAGCCAAGCGCAGTATGCGCCGCAAGCAGGATAAGCGTTCTGCAGGGCTATCGACTGATTATTATCGTGGGCTCAACTATTTACTCAATGAAGAGCAAGACAAAGCACTGGAAATTTTTATTCGTCTGGTTGAGGCAGATAGCGAAACCATTGAGACCCATTTGGCTTTAGGGGGATTATTTCGTCGTCGTGGTGAAGTCGAGCGCTCAATTCGCATTCATCAAAACTTACTTGCCAGGCCATCGCTGGATCAATCACAGCGCAATATCGCTTTGCTCGAACTGGCAAAAGACTATTCACACGCTGGCTTGTTAGATAGAGCTGAAAGCCTGTTTAGTGAACTGGTCAAGCAGCGTTCGCAATTGTCCGAAGCATTAAAGCATTTACTCGATATCTACCAGCTTGAAAATGACTGGAGTAAAGCCATTGTGGCAGCCAAGCAATTAAGCGCAGTGAGCGATGCCAGTACCAAACCGGTTATTGCACACTATTACTGTGAGATTGCTGTTGCTCAGCGTAAGTCAGGTGCACCTAACAAAGCGATTGATACCTTGAAAAAAGCGCTGTCGGCTGACCCGAAATCAGTAAGAGCCAATATTCTATTGGCCGATATCAATCTGGCTGAAAAGCGCTACCAGGATGCCTATAAATACTATCTTCGTGTGTTTGAGCTCGATGATGAGTTTATTCCTGAAGTGTTGGACAGTGTTATACATTGTATCCAGCAAGGAGTACCGGCCAATGATTTTGAAACACATGTGCGCACACTCACTTTAGATAAGAAGTACAGCATGTTTGTACCAGGCCTGACAGCGTATTTGTATCAGACCCGTGGTGAAGCAGAGGCCTTGCGGTATATTAATGAGCAGTTACATAAAAATCCTTCCTTACGCAGTTTGCAGGAATGGGCTGAACTCGAGAAGTCACGTCAGCTCGAGCCGAATGAGCAGTTACAGATTGTGTTGGACGCATTACGTAAAGTGATGAATCAAATGCCAGGCTATCAATGTAAGCACTGTGGTTATCCCAGCACGATATTGCATTGGCAATGCCCTGGCTGCAAATCATGGAGCACAATAAAACCGACCGCGCGTGCCTGGCCCCATTAAATACGATTGAGTAGATAAGCAACGATGACTGAATCAAAAATAATTGTCGCATTAGATTTTTCTGATATCCATGCTGTAGAACAATTCATTGAACCCCTGACGCCAGCACAATGTCGATTGAAAGTCGGTAAAGAACTGTTTACCCGATCAGGGCCTGTTGTTGTTGAGCTATTAGGAAAACGAGGATTTGATGTTTTTTTGGATCTTAAATACCACGATATACCCAACACAGTTGCGCAAGCTTGCCGGGTTGCTGCTGACTTAGGGGTTTGGATGGTTAATGTGCATGCGCTTGGTGGGCAGCGCATGTTATCTGCAGCCAAAGAATCATTGGCAACAGTATCGCAGCCACCTTTGTTGATTGCTGTGACCGTATTAACCAGTATGGCTGCTGAAGATTTAGCGGGTATTGGTATCCAGGTTGAGCCTTTAGTGTTTGCCCAACAGTTAGCCGCATTGGCCCAAGCCGCTGAGCTAGATGGTGTGGTATGTTCTGCTCAAGAAGCCGCTGCCATGAAAACACGCTTTGGTGCTGACTTTCAGCTAGTGACACCAGGCATTCGTTTGGCTAACGATGATAAAGGCGATCAGCGTCGTGTTATGACGCCTGTCGACGCGGTAAGTGCAGGTGCCGATTACTTAGTGATGGGACGCTCTATCACCGCAGCCGTTGATCCAGTGGCCACATTGCTGGCAGTGAATGCAGATATTGCAGCATTGGGTACAACATAGTTTGTCTGTCAACATACCTGGTAAAGCATTTTATTATTACAAATAACTATTCATATCTACCAAGAAATTCTTATCGAAAAAAAAATAACAACTTCTTTCTAGATCTAGATTGCTACTTTAAAAAACGGCTTTCTATCTATTCACCTTTTTGGATTTTCAATGTTAGTCTTAAAGTGACTCGTGCTTAGGACCAACTGAGCACAAGCTTTGTATATTTAGTCATACTTCAAAAGGGAGAATAAAATGAAAAATGTGCTAAAGCCTTTATTGTTTGTGATGTTGTTGAGTTTTAACCAATGGGTGTTGGCTGCAGAGAGTGTCAATA
The DNA here is from genome assembly GCA_965230615.1 of Gammaproteobacteria bacterium. Taxonomy (GTDB): domain Bacteria; phylum Pseudomonadota; class Gammaproteobacteria; order HTCC5015; family HTCC5015. Next base: position 1,186,931 of record OZ246012.1, on the reverse strand, counting down.
TCAATACCGCTGATGCTGAGACACTGGCAGCGCAACTCAAAGGTGTCGGACTCAGTAAAGCGCAAGCCATTGTCGACTATCGTAATGAACATGGCCCTTTTAAATCTGTTGCAGGGCTCGCGGCAGTAAAAGGGATAGGTGAAAAGATTATTGCTGATAACAGTGAAAATCTGGCGACGAAATAGTTGGCTATATAATAAGTATAAAGGCATGGGCGCCTGAATATGTTTTTATTCGGGTGCCTTGTTTGCTGCTATAAGGTTTTATCCCAGTAATATGAACTAGGTAATATGAACGAGTAATATAAAAATAAAATATGTTGTTGATAGAGAGGAGAGTGGCTTTTAATAAAATAACGATAAACAACATGCAGTCTGTTGATTGGGTTTGTTTATAAGCAATAACCCTATTATGGCAATATGGTTTAGAATAAAACCAATCAATTAGAATCATAATAAAGAAAATGCCTTTTATATAAGTACTCACCTTAGTGTGTAAAAAATAACTAGGCGTGTTACAGGGTACTTTAGATTCATTCTTGCAAGGTTGTTTTCCAGTCAGGAATTATTTTATTTATATTTACATAAAGCATACTCGCTTTTGTAAAAGCTTCATCAACGCTTGCTAGGCTTGACGTAGCATCGTTATCACAGTGCATAGTATTCATCACGTTTGATCTTAGCGTATTGTGCTGCGGTATAAGTCCGAACATAACCTATCATGTCTGACTTCATAAAACGTTAATGTTTTACGGTAGCTTAAATAGTAAAGAATAACCATGGAGTTAGGTAAGATAATGATATAAAGCGTAAAGCAATCGACAAAAAGTATGAAGCCCTATCTAAAAAATCAAAAAATACATAACGCTTTTTAAGTATTAACTTGTATGAAAAATTGACGGTTATTGAACGCTTGTTATGCTCGTGGCTTCTGATATAACTATGCTGGGCCTTGCAAAGGTCGATTAGAACCCTCGTTAAGAAGGGTGAACAATATAATAATAATTTAATTAATTACAAAGGAACTCACTTAGTTGGTAATGCTAATTACCGTGTATGAGGAGATACTTCATGACTACCCGTAGAGATGTAAAAGCTACTGGTTCGCGTTTTGTGAAAAATGCGGGCTTAGCTTTCTTATTAACTTGCCTTACAGGCACCAACGCTTATTCTTTTGGTGGAAATGGCTATTGGGGCGGGGACGACCCGTCTGGCTTAACACCATTGGTATACAGTGAAGAAGAGTTTGATGATTTAGCCAGTGCTGGCGCATTTGAAGGTGGGGCAACAGGCACACCTTACGATGCTGCGACAACTAACGTTATCCAAGAGGATGATCAGTTAATTGACGATCTGGACTTTTTCTATGACCTTCCAACAAATGGTCCACCAAGTCCACTCTTTGGTGCAGAGGAATTTTCACAAAAGATGATGCGTTTTGAAGAGTTCGGTGCTCAACCGCTGAACTATCGTAATGCAGCCATCAAAGAAAGACGCTGTAAAATCTATAAGCGTTGGAGCTGGATACCTTATTTCTACTACAAGTGGAAAAAACATTGTCAATATGACGATCTACCAGGTCCAGTCGATGCACAAAGTGGTCCAGATGCTGAAGAGTTAGAAGACTTTTTGGCAGAAGATATCCACCCATTACCACGCAAGTTCTCAAACACAAAAGATGAGAACCCATGGCGTACGGATATCGAAAATTTCCTAGGTCGCCCACTGGACAACCCACCAGCGGAAGGTCGTCCACCTGGCTTAGGTTGGTCACATCAGCGTTGGAATGAGTTCAAGCCAAAAGCTTATTTTAAAACAGCACAAGCCGGTGCTCGTGCCAATGGCGGTTTCCGTGATGAGAAACAAGACCATGGTTATGCAGCGGGTGAGTTCGGTCCAGGTGGTTTATACCATAACACTGTTGGTGCACCAGGCTTTGATGGCACAACTGAGGGTATTGAAGTACGCTTCCACCCGAATATGCCTGTTCAGGATCCATTAGCACTATGGACATTCGACGGTACATTCCCACCAAAACTATTAAAAGCTCGTTATGGTGAGCCGGTGGTGATGCGTCACTACAATGCGCTACCGATTGATGTCGCTGCAAACCGTGGTTTTGGTTTACACACAATCACAACGCATGAGCACAACGGCCATAACCCAGCAGAATCTGATGGTTACGCCAATGCGTTTTTCTTCCCGGGTCAATACTATGACTATCGCTGGCCATTGGCTTTAGCGGGTCATGATTCGATTAACACAACAGCAAGTGATCCACGTGCAGCAATGCCATTGGATAACGGCGGTACTTACCCAATCCGTGGTGACTGGCGTGAAACAATGAGCACGCACTGGTTCCATGACCATATGCTCGACTTCACTGCCCAAAACGTATACAAGGGTAATGCTGCGATGATGAACTACTACAGTGCATTAGATCGTGGTAACGAAGCTATTGATGATGGCGTTAACTTGCGCCTACCTTCAGGTACAGCCAAAGGCTGGGGTAACCGTGACTATGACGTTAACTTACTAGTTGCTGAAAAAGCCTGGGATGCTGAAGGTCAATTATGGTTCAACCCATTCAACCAAACTGGTTTCGTGGGTGATGTCATGACAGTTAACTGGTTATACAAGCCATACTTCGATGTACGTGCTCGTAAATACCGTTTCCGTATCTTAAACGCGTCAGTATCGCGCTACTTCAAGATAGCGTTGGTTAACGAAGCGGGTGAGCCAGTGCCATTCTATATGGTTGCTAACGACGGTAACGTTATGGAGCACACCGTATACTTCGAAAATGCAGAGCTACCAACACTGGGTATTGCCGAGCGTTATGACATTATCGTTGACTTCAGTGACTTTGAGCCAGGTGAGAAGTTGTACATGGTTAACATGTTGCAACACCGTAATGGTCAAGTCACAGATGACATCATTCCATTGCAAGATATCGTGAATGGTAACTATGTTGCTGAGCAACGTGATGAAAATGGTGATGGCCAGCTACGTTGGTACAAAGATCCAGTTGTTGGTAAGTTCTTAGAGTTCCGCGTACATGACTACGAAGGTGAAGACTTAAGTATTGATCCAGCTGAGTACGTTGCTGGCGGTAAGAAACTTATTCCTTTACGTCAACCAACAGAAGAAGAGCTGGCAACAGCACTACACCGTACATTTGAGTTCGAAAAACAACCAACGGACGAAGCGCCTTGGGTTATCGAAACTGATGGCGGTAAAGGCTTCAATATGGACCCACGTCGTCTGAGTGCGGCACCTAGCAAAAACTCTGGTGGCTTGGAAATCTGGCGCCTGGTGAACAGTGGTACCTGGAGCCATCCAATCCACATTCACTTTGAAGAAGGTATCATTTTACGTCGTAATGGTGCACCACCACCTGAGTGGGAAAAATGGGCACGTAAAGACGTTTATCGTTTAGGTCCACAGCCTGACAGTGGTGTGATGGTTGAAATTGCTTTACGTTTCCGTGAATTCGCGGGTACTTACATGGAGCATTGCCATAATACTCAGCACGAAGACCATGCGATGTTACTGCGCTGGGATATCGAAAACCCAGGTCAAACCAAGCTTATGCCAACACCAATCCCAACATGGGACGGCGTAGACTATGTTGATTCAGTGGCATTGCCTACAGCTCGTACAGGTGATGGCGTTGGTGAGTTTGGTCCTAACCTCGATGCCGAAGCTGTGGAAACATGGGTAGACGGTGTTGTGGTTGAGCAGATCGATCTTGTTGATGTTGAAATCGGTAGCGCTGTGAATCCAACAGAAGATGAGCGTGCGGTAGCTAAGGTACCTCTGCAGAAAGGTATCAATATTGATAACGAAGGCAATGCACGTGAAGTCTTCTTTGTGCTGCACGATGTGTCTGATGAAGATATTGCTGAAGCGATGGGTATTGCCTGGGCCGGTGGTCTGGTCGGTACGCCGGAAGCAGCAACGTCTGCAGCTGACCTTTCAGAAAGCGGTATATTCACTTTCTACGGTGACCTGCCTAACCCGGTTTCATTGGGACCAGGCTGGGTAGCTCAAAACCCACCAGAAATGCCAGCACAATCTGTGGATAACGATTACTCGCCACTACGTCGTGTAACGATTGACGGCAAAGAAGTAATCTTCAATGCTTTCTTTGTCCACTGGGGTGAGGAGTCTTGGGAATCACTGCGTATTGATCCAAACTGTGATCCGAACGAGCCTGGTAACTTCCCTGATGATCCACCAAACACAGCATGTCGTTACAACGGTGAAATCTGGGGTCTGAACTCTGGTCATGCATTGGAAATCAATGTCACTGATCCGAACCCTTACGTCAGAATGAAGTTGCATAAGTCGTGGACTAATGAAGGTGATTACCTGCCATACTACATCGTTGTTGATTCGTTCCCAGCTGGTCCGGCCAACAACATGGGTGTGATTTATGTGCCTAAGCATAAGTTCCTGGCGCATGCTGCAGTGCCATTGATTCAGTTCGTACCAACTCAGCCGTTGGCAGGCAACTTCCCTCCGACTGCGCCGAACCCGAACAATGTGCCGAATGGTGGTGGTCCGCTGGGTGGTCAGATTGGTTTGCCGTCATACTTCATGCCTGAAGATGATTACAGCCCAATGTGGCACATCGGCTTTACTAACTGGTTGGTGCCATCAAATGGCCGTATTGTTAAAGGCCTGGATGAGCTGAAAGCATTACGTGCCAAGGGTGAAGTTGAAATTCACGAATGGCCAGCAGTATTGCAGCCGCCGACAAGCCCGAACTATAACCCGTTTGATGGTTACGACTTCGAAAACCTGAACTCACCACACGTTGTGAACTGCCCAACACCGGTGACGATTGATTTCGAAATGCATCGTGCCAATAAGCTGGTTAAAGCGGCTCAAGGCGAATAAGGTTGTAAAAGTAACAGCATGAAAATGTTGGTTACTTAAGCCTTAGACGTTACAATGAAGCCCGTAGAGTATTGGTTAATTTATGCTCTACGGGCTTTTTTATGGAAAACGATATATTCAAAAAGATGTAAAGAAGACGGCTATGCGTAAGACTATTTGGGTGGCGGCCATCGCCTTATTGTTCTCTTTGTCATTGCAAAGCAGTTATGCAGCGGTATGGGGTAAAGATCACTTTACCAACTTGCCACTCACTTCGCATGAAGGCAAAGAAGTTCGTTTTTTCGATGACTTAATCAAAGACAAAGTGGTTGTCATTAATTTTATCTATACCACATGCCCGGATGTTTGCCCGTTAGAAACGGCGCAACTGGTCAGAGTGCAAAGAATTTTGGGTGATCGAATTGGTAAAGATGTGTTTTTCTATTCGATTACGATTGATCCAGAAATTGACACGCCAGAAGTACTCAAAGACTATCGCAGTCGCTATGGCGCTAAATGGGATTTTTATACCGGCGATAAAGATGACATTATCACCATTCGTCGTAAGTTAGGTTTATATATTGAAGATATTGAAGGCGGCCCCAAAAATCATAATGTCAGCATGATTATTGGTAACCAGAAAACAGATCGTTGGATGAAACGTCAGCCTTTTGAGAACCCTTATGTATTGGCAGATCAAATTGGTAATTGGCTGCACGGTTGGAAAGCACCACAAGACGTTAAAGACTTTGCTAATGCACCATCAATCCCCAATATATCTGATGGTGAAAAGTTGTTTCGTACACGCTGCTTAAGCTGTCATAGCATCGATGGCTCTGCTGATGATAAAGCGATAGGGCCTGACCTGTTGGGTGTTACCATGCGCCGTGATCGAACCTGGCTTATTAACTGGTTAAAAGCCCCCGATAAAATGCTCGAAGAGAAAGACCCTATTGCGATGGCGTTATATGAGCGCTATAACAAAGTGGCTATGCCGAATATGAGCCTGGGTAAAGTCGATGTTATGGACTTGTTGGACTACTTTGAGGAAAAAGACCAATTGGCATTTGCTGATGAAAAAGATAAAGAAAACAGAAATCTGGTCAATATCACACAGAAAAAAGTAGAGCCTAAGCAGGGTAGCGAAGCCGTTGGTGATGTGGTTGTGGTATTACGGGCCTGGGTTCGTGAAGCAATGCCCGATGCCAGAATGAATGCAGGTTATATGACGCTCATCAATGCGGGCACTAAAGATGTAGCACTGGTCGGCATTGAAACTAAAGCCTATAAATCAGCTGAAGTTCATGAGATGAAGATGGTCGACGGTATGATGGAAATGAATGAAATTCCTAAGCTGGTGGTACCTGCAAAAGGTAAAGCACAATTAAAACCGGGCGGTAAACACCTGATGTTAATGGGGCCGCATAGACATATGGCCAAAGGTGAAACGGTTGATATGACGCTGGTGTTTGATTCAGGAGAAAAACAAAATATCTCCGTTGCCGTAAAAAGCAGCCGTTAAAGAAAGCATAGAGGCCCTGTTGTACAGTCGTGTATGGCAGGGCTTTTTTATGGCTGCTGGAAGGCGTCTAATTTTATGTGTTAGTCAATCGATAAGCGTGCATCGTGGCTTATTCTTTAACCTAAGAATATAAGAACAGGTATAAAACATGTTTGATAAAAAATTAAAGCTTATTGCTTTATTGTTATTGTGTTTGCTAGGCAATGCCGTTACTGCAGCAGATCAGCCAGATGAGATTGAAGTTGTTTTTAAAACTTCAATGGGCGACTTTACGGTTGCCATATATCCCAAGAAAGCGCCTGTGACGGTCGATAATTTTTTGTCTTATGTCGATAGTGGCTTTTATAACGAGACTATATTTCATCGTGCAATATCGGGTTTTTTAGTGCAGGGGGGCGGTTTTAAAAAGAGTATGCAGCCTAAAAAAGCCGGGCCTGCTATTGAAAATGAATCGCTCAATGGCCTGAAGAATGTCCGTGGCAGTATTGCAATGGAGCGTCAGCGTGAACCGGATACTGCAAGGTCACAGTTTTATATTAATCTTGCCAATAACGATGTATTAGACCCGCGTGGCAGCCAGTTTGGCTATACTGTTTTTGGTCGGGTCACCAAAGGTATGGAAATAATTGATGCAATGAGTCAGGTGGCAACAAAGACCTATGGACCATTTGAAGATGTACCCAAAAAAGAGATTGTCGTATTCTCTGCTGAGCGTAAATCGCTTCAGGCTGACAAGGCAAAACTTGCTGAAGCCAAACAGCTCAAACCTAAGCAAAACCAGACCGAGTTTGTTGCTGGTCAGCACTATGAAGTTTTAAAAAAGCCACAACCGACAAAAGATAAAAGTAAAATTGAGGTGATCGAATTTTTTTCCTATGGCTGCCCACATTGCTATAGCTTCGAATCTGCCATTCACGCCTGGAAAAAACAGCAAGCAACTGATGTCAGCTTTCGTCAGTCACCAACGATTTGGAATGGTTTAATGACATTATTCGCAACGACATTTTATACGGCGCAAGCTCAGCCAAATGCGGAAAAATTGCATAGCGCGATATTCGATGCTGTGGTTGTTGATGGTGTGCCGCTTATTTCTGAAGGTATGATCGGTGGTTTCTTTGAGAAGCAGGGCATACCTAACGAGCAATTTTCAGCGTCTTTTGATTCTGCTGAAGTATTGCAGCAAGTCAAGGCAGCAGAGGCCAACACCATCGGGTATAAAGTCAACAGCGTACCGCAGCTGGTGGTTAATGGCAAATACCGTATAACAGCTGAACTGGCAGGTAGCCAGCCGACCATGATTGATGTATTGAATTTTTTGGTTGAAAAAGAGCGTCGAGCTAGGCAGTAAAGTAGGTGGTTTTTTATGCTGTTATTTTTAAGGGGTGACACTAGTGTAAATTGTTTTCAGCAGTTTGTTCTGCATTAGTGTCGTTGGTCAATGGCAGTTGGATACTAAATGTTGTGCCTTCGCCTGGGTAGCTGTCGACTTTTATATGGCCGCTATGTTTATCAACAATAACCGAGTAGGCGATTGATAAGCCTTGTCCTGTACCTTTGCCAACTTCTTTGGTAGTGAAGAATGGGTCAAATATTTTCTCTTTTGTGGCGTCGTTCATACCAGAGCCATTATCTTCGACTTTAATTTCAACATCATTTTCGAGTTTGCGTGTGCTGATTTTTATTTGGCCTTGTAGGCTATTATTTTTTTGTTTGGCATTTTCAATCGCATGAGAGGCATTAATAATCATATTTAAGATGGTCTGGTTCAGCTCGCCAGGAAAGCAAGGCACCTCAGGCAGGCTTTCGTCAAAGTTTGTCACTAATTCAGCAATATATTTCCACTCATTGCGTGATACATTGATAGTGCTTTGGATGGATTTATTTAGGTTTGTGTACTTTTTATCTTTGTGGCCGGGGTGTGAGAACTCTTTCATTGACTTAACAATAACACTCACTTGTTCGATACCCTCTTTGGCATGTTGAAAAGCGGTGGGTGACTCTTCGAGAATAAAGTCTAAATCAATTTCTGCTTTGTGTTCTTCAATATCATTACGAATACTATCTATATCAACTTTGTCATTTGATAGGGCAAGCTTTTCATCATAAAGGTTTAGCAATTTTTTTATATCAGTAAAGCTGTCTTTTAGAAACTGCACATTATCACCGACAAATTGAATAGGGGTGTTTATCTCATGCGCGATTCCGGCAGCAAGTTGCCCGATAGACTCCAGTTTTTGTGCTTGTTGTAATTGTATTTCCATTTTTTCTTTTTCAGAGTAAGCGACTTTAAACTGGTGTATATCACTTAATGAGCCGGTAATCCGATAGGGAGTGCCACTTTCATTGCGTGAGGCAATACCCTTGCAACGATACCAGCGATATTCACCGGTTTTGGTTTTTAATCGATACTCGATGTTATAGGGTTTTTGTTTTGATAAATGGTCGCGCAGAGCTATGGACACTTTTTCTTTATCTTCTGGGTGTAAAAAACTTCTGAATATCGAAGCGCCAGCTTGAATTTCTTCAGGCTCAAAGCCGAGTAATTCATAGAGCCGAGGTGACCAATACTGCTGGTCGTGATTAATATTTGGCCAATCCCAGATGCCATCATTAGCTCCTTCAACAGCAAGCTCAAAACGTTCCTGGCTTTCCAGTAGTGCTTGTTCTGTATTCTTAAGGTTGGTGATATCGGTTGCTAAAATAATTACACCCGATGCTTCCCCTTGCTCGTTATAGTAAGGTACTTTGGTTGTGCTATACCAAATTAAATCTCCATTTTTACCATGTTGTTGCTCAATAATGCCTGACTTTGGTCTTTGTGTTTTAATGACGTTAAGGTCATCCTGATAGTGTTGCTGAGCATCTTTGGGGTAGAAAAGATTAGCATTTTTGCCTTCTATAAATTCCACAGGTTTGCCGATAGCATCGGCAGCTTGTTTATTGATTTTTAGAATATTGTTTTCTTTGTCTTTATATAAAATCTGCGCGGGTGCAGAGTCGAATATGACCTGTTGTTCCCGCTGTGTTTTTTTTAGTTCTTCAGTCATTGTCAGTAAGTCTTTGGTGCGTTTTTCAACAATTCTTTGTATTTTAATGTTACGTTTTTGTTGGCTGAAGATATATGTAGCGAGTATTAATGTTAAAACCATGCCTGCTATAAAAATAGCAATGGCTTGCCATGCAAAATATGAGAAATACTCATCATCATTAGGCGAGTAGAGTATTGATAGGTTTATATTGTTGATAGACAAACTGCCGGGTAAAAAAATGGCATGTTCCGACTTGGCTGAGTCAGGATGATATATTGGTGTCTGCGATGTATCTAAACTAAAGTGTGATAAATGTATATATTGCCCCTGTTGATTAGTGTAAAAAATTTCAATATCTAACCAATTAGGCAACTTGGCTTCTAAAGTATTGCTAAGCAGCTTTTTTGTATTAAGCATTGCGACAAGATAACCATAAGGTTTTTTCGATGTTTGGTTTTTGTCGTTTGCATAATTAGGTATTACCGGTGAAATAAGAGGGATTTTTTTGTAAGCAATTATTTTTTTTGTCAGATTTTTGGGTTGGTAAGTGCCAGATGAAAATGTAATATAAGTGTTGTCATAGTTGTTGTTTTCGGTGTTGGGAATAATAGTTTTTGGCCAGTAATAGCTGGAAGATGTGTTGCTAAGCTCTCTTTTTTCTGATGCTGTATACCATGCTATAGAGTCAATATCATCCATATCATTAGTAAATATTTGTAAATCGCGCTTCAACATAGCGTGCTGTTGCTTATCAAGTAAAGTTGAGCTGAAATGAGAAAAGTGCCGGACAGACTGTTGATAGTTGTCGATAGCCTGTTGCAGAGACACAGTATAGCTTGAAATGATATTTTCAAACTCAATCGCAATACGCTCAGACTCTTGCTTGGCAACATACTGATATAGCGCAAAAGATAGGCTAAAGCCTACTGCGATAACCATCATAACAATAAATGTCTCTTTTTTTACTAAATTCATATCCTTATGTCTAAATTCCTAATTATTCCCATATTAAAGTCTATATCGCATTTTTTTTAGTAAGCTTTAGGAAATATATATTAAAGGATTACAAATAATGGACGATGTTTGTTTTGAAAGAGTTTTTAATGGATAGGGCAGTCTATGTTATTGAAAGTTGGCAAGTTTGGCTTATTACAACTTGTGTTTTGTGGTTTGATTGGCTGTGCTCTAAGCCATGCTCAACCTCAAGCAAAAGACCAGGTTGAAACTCAGTCTAAAATAATCAGTCTTAGTGTTGATGGTCAAGACTATGTATTACAGGCAGGCCACCCTTCTTTGCTGGGCTGGCGAATGCCTTCTCAATTATTGCAATATGCGATTAATAATACTGAGTCTTTGAAGGCAGAGTTAGGTATGCGACTGTTTTTTGATACGCAGTTGAGCCAGGATGGTAGTATATCTTGCGCCAGCTGTCATAACCCTGCCTTAGGCTGGTCAGATGGCTTACCCTTGGCGGTAGGCTTTCAAGGTAAGATCTTAACGCGAGCAACCCCTACCATTATTAATGTTGGGCTTAATCCCGTGCAAAATTGGGATGGACGAAATCAATCGTTAGAGGAGCAGGCTTTAGAGCCGGTATTAGATCAGAACGAAATGCATATGAATCTAGGGTTGCTTATGCAGCGCTTGTCAGCCTCTGAATATTACCAAAGTGCTTTTGAGCAGGTGTTTCCCAATAGTGGCCTTTCTGAAGTAACTATCGCTAAGGCAATAGCCAGTTTCGAAAGAACAGTTGTGAGTACGGATGCCCCTTTTGATCGCTGGATACAAGGTGATGCTACGGCGATGACTGCCGAACAAGTATATGGTTTTCAATTGTTTTTAGACCCTCAAAAGGGTGACTGTGCAGCGTGCCACTCTGGCCCTAATTTTACGGATAATAGCTTTCATAATATTGGTTTGGCTTCTTACCAACAAAGCCAGCCGGATATGGGGCGCTTTGCAAAGCTACCTCTGAACTCTATGAAAGGCGCTTTTAAAACACCGACTTTACGCAACATCGCTGAAACAGCACCGTATTTTCATGATGGCTCAGCGACTGATTTGCAGGCAGCAATTAGGCACTATATTAGCATTGACCCTAATGCGCCTGATTTGTCGAAAAACATCAAACCTGTGAAATTAAGCCAAACTGAAGTTGATGCATTGCTTGCTTTCATGCAGGCATTGTCGGGCAAAGTGAGTTTTGGTAGCAAAGTGCACTCGACTGCCGAGTCTATTTCAATTAAGTAGTATAAGGGTACGTAGTGATGAATTTGAAACCAGTTTTATCTGCATTAAGCCTATTGATAATGAGCCATATAGCAACGGCTGAAGAGCATATTGTAGATCAAAAGAATAAGCGCTTTAATATAGATGAACTCACTGTTAAAAAAGGCGATAGCGTCAAGTTTACTAATTCGGACCGTTTTTTTCATAATGTTTATAGCATATCAGAGTCAAGGTCATTTGATTTAGGTTCTTATTCACGAGGTAAATATAAAACAGTGATTTTTAATGAAACTGGTACGGTGGAAGTGCGCTGTGCTATTCATCCAACAATGAAAATGACGGTTACTGTTGTTGACTAGTATGGTTGTGCAGTCTACATTTTATCGTGCGGGTAAACTGCATTGTTTATTGTTATATGTATTGTTTGCTAGCAGCGTTGTTGCTGAGCCGGTAGCATATAAACAAGGTGCAGCCTTATTTGTCTCACATTGCGCGCTATGCCATGGCAGTGCTGGCATGGGTGATGGTTTGTTGGTGCTGGCTATTGAAGGGTATCCTTCGACAGATCTTTATGATGAAAAAAAGCGGATAACGGTTGAGGCCGTTAAAAAATATTTACAGCGTGTAGAGCCTGACAAAACACTAAGTGCCTTATCACCGCCGTGGGGAGATGCGCTGACGCAGCAAGAAATCAACAGCCTAGCAAAGTTTGTTAATTACATGCGACACTCACCCAGTGATGCAATTGATTGGTTGCAAACAGTCGGTGTCAGCGATATTAAGATAGAAGCCAGTTTTAGTGCCGGCAATGTGATCTATAAAACGCGCTGCAAAGTCTGCCATGGTGACTCAGGCCAAGGTGATGGGCAGCTCAGTCAAGTGATAAACAATCCTAAGCCTTTTAACCTATCACTCAGTCGAGCAGATGATGCTTATTTAACAAAAATAATTCAGCAAGGCGGTAGTAGTGTACAGCGCTCGCCCTCAATGCCACCTTGGGGAGAAGAATTATCAGAGGTAGATGTGCAGTCGGTTATTTTAAAGATTAAGGCGTTTCGGCAGAGTCCTTAGGCAGGTATATGCTCACCAAGCAATTAAGATATTCACAGTGAATAATAGCTGTTTTTTGGAGGGCCGTGGTTCTAATTGGCTTGAATGCACGTAGTCACAGAGGGTGGAGCGAGAATCGAACTCCGCTGGGCGGAGCCCTGCGTAAGAAAAATACCAGAACCCGCTGGGCAGCGCCCTGCGTAGAAACAAGGTCAAAATCCGGGAAAGAATAACAAAGTTCTGAGGGCATCTATGGTGTCTCCGATAGATGCGAGTGCAAACTGATGGCTTTAGTTCCGGGGTTCCTGTACCCGTGATGCGTGAGTACTTGGTCGTTAACATCCCCAGACGTTATGGTGCCGGGAGCGAGAATCGAACTCGCACTCTGTTGCCAGAACCGGATTTTGAATCCGGCGCGTCTACCAGTTCCGCCACCCCGGCATTTTGAAGGGCAGGGGGCGCATTGTAATGCAATATCGGCATTAGTCAAAGTTTAATGTATCTCGACTGTGGCTGGCGGCTAGGGCTGCTTATTGTTAATATCGCCGGTCTTGTTATATTGCTGTCGATTTCCTTAGCCTAATAGTTCCCAGCCTATGTTAACCTCAGATTTCGATTATCACCTGCCAGCAGAGTTGATTGCGCAAGCGCCTTTGGCAGAGCGCTCTGCCAGCCGCTTATTGTATTTGCCTGCAGCGCAGCCAGCTCCGGTGGATGGTGAGTTTAAACAGCTCCTGGACTGGTTAAAGCCAGGTGACTTACTCGTGCTCAACAACACCCGGGTATTTCCAGCACGCCTATTTGGGGCCAAAGCCAGCGGTGGTAAGGTTGAAGTGTTGATTGAGCGTTTATTGGATCATGGTGCGGTATTAGCCCATGTCAGAGCCAGTAAATCGCCTAAAGCAGATACCGTTTTACAGTTTTCTGATGGAGTAGAAGCCACCGTACAAGGCCGTGAAGACGAGCTGTTTGTTTTGCAGTTTAGCTGCGGTGAGCAGCTACTGGCGTATTTGCAGCAAGCCGGGCATATGCCCTTGCCACCTTATATAACACGCGAAGATACCGCTGAGGATAGCAGTCGTTACCAGACGGTTTTTGCACAAACCACCGGTGCGGTGGCCGCGCCGACAGCAGGTTTACATTTTGATGATGCGTTATTAGCCGCATTGGCAGAACACGGTGTTGAGCAGGCATTTGTTACCTTGCATGTGGGGGCTGGCACGTTTCAGCCGGTGCGGGCTGAGCACATTGCCGATCACCATATGCATGCTGAGCAAGTTGAGGTCACAGCAGCGCTTTGTGAGTGCGTGCGGGCCACCCAGGCCAGGGGTGGGCGGATTGTTGCTGTAGGCACAACGGTAGTACGCAGCCTGGAGTCTGCTGCCAGTAGTGGTCAACTCCAGCCTTTCACAGGCGATACCGACTTATTTATTACGCCCGGTTTTGATTTTAAAGTCGTTGACCTGATGGTCACTAACTTCCATTTGCCCAAATCAAGCTTATTAATGTTAGTCAGTGCCTTTGCCGGTTATGAACGTATCAAAGCCGCTTATGCGCATGCGGTTGCACAACGTTATCGCTTTTTCAGCTATGGTGATGCGATGTTGCTGGAGCGTTATACTGCCACTTGATAAGTGCTCTCAACCCTCTGATGAATTCTAAAACACAATGTAAGGCCTAATGATGCAATTTGATGTATTAGCCAGCGATAATTTAGCCCGCCGTGGGCGCTTGCGGTTTGAGCGTGGTGATGTTGAAACACCTGCTTTTATGCCAGTGGGTACCTACGGCACAGTCAAAGCCATGACGCCGGAAGAGGTACGAGACACAGGGGCTGATATTGTATTGGGCAATACCTTCCATTTGATGCTGCGGCCGGGTACCGAGATTATCCGCAAGCACGGTGATTTGCATGACTTTATCAACTGGCAGCGGCCGATTTTGACCGATTCTGGCGGTTTTCAGGTGTTTAGCCTGGCCAAGTTGCGAAAAATTACCCGCGAAGGTGTGAGCTTTCAGTCGCCGATTAATGGCGACCGCATCTTTCTCGATCCCGAGCGCTCTATGCAGGTCCAGCGCGAGCTGGGGTCAGATATTGTGATGATCTTTGATGAGTGTACCCCCTACCCAGCCACCGAACAGCAGGCGCGTGACTCCATGGCATTATCACTGCATTGGGCCGAACGCAGCAGGCAGGCACATGCCGATAACCCGGCAGCTTTGTTTGGCATTGTACAAGGTGGCATGTATCTTGGTTTGCGTGAGGAATCACTGGCAGGTTTAGAAGCCATTGGTTTTGATGGCTATGCCCTGGGCGGGCTATCGGTGGGTGAGTCGAATATTGAGCGCTTGCAGGTATTAGACCATATGGGGCAGCGGCTACCGGCTGACAAACCGCGCTATCTGATGGGGGTTGGCACCCCGTTGGATATTGTTGAAGCGGTTTATCGCGGTATTGATATGTTTGATTGTGTTATTCCAACACGCAATGCGCGCAATGGTTTTTTATACACCTCTGAAGGCATTATCCGCATTCGTAATGCCATACATGCCGATGATAATGGCCCATTGGACCCTGCTTGCGGCTGTTATACTTGTAAGAATTACAGCCGGGCTTATCTGAGGCATTTGGATCGCTGCAATGAAATTTTGGGTGCTAGACTCAATACAATACATAATTTATATTACTATCAACAACTTATGCAGCTATTACGCAATGCTATCGAACAAGGTGAGTTGGAGTCTGTAGTACGCAGTTTCCGAGAGACCTATGCTGATGAGCACCGTAAGTCTTTGCCGCAAGCGACGGTTTAAAGTCGGTACAAATTGGTACAAATCGTGGAATAGCCAGGACTTATCCCTAATTTATCGCTGTTTTATCAATAATCTACCAGAATAAGCTTCCAAATAGGGCATGAAGGCGTGCATTAATGCTCCCAAACCAGGTTTGCTATGGCATAATACGCGGCTCTTGAGGCCACGCAGAGGGCGCAAGACTCTTTTTTTCATTAATATAATTTAAGGTATGTTTGAATGGATTTCCTGATTTCGTCCGCTTATGCCCAAGGGGCTCCACCAGCAGGTGCCTCCGGTGGAATGGCGAATATGCTGTTGTTAATCGGTATGTTCGTTATTTTTTACTTCATTCTTATTCGTCCACAGCAAAAGCGCGTGAAAGAGCATCGCAACCTGGTAGCATCACTTAAAAAAGGTGATGAGGTTGTTACAGGTGGGGGGCTGCTCGGTAAGCTGACCGCAGTTGATGAGAACTTCGTAACTGTACAGTTAGCCGATAAGGTAGAAGTTCGCGTGCAGCGGCAATCTATTTCGACTGTGATGCCTAAAGGTACTATTAAAAGCGCATCATAAATTACTCTGCGACATAACAAATAAAAGGTCATCGTCGTGATTCTGAATCGTTATCCAGCTTGGAAATATATTCTTGTAGTGCTCGTTATTGTGATTGGGGCTATTTATGCTGCACCAAACCTGTTTGGCAGCGACCCGGCTATTCAGGTTTCAGCAAGCTTATCCAGTTTACAGGAGGGCTTGGCTGGGCGTGTTGATGAGGCAGTGAAAAACAGCGGCGTCGATGTTAAAGCGGTAGAGCCAAGCGAGTCGCATGTGCTGATCCGTTTGAACAACTTAGACGACCAGCGAGAAATGAAAGATTATCTAGAAGAGTTTCTCGGTCCCAATAATTATACCGTTGCACCTAATTTAGCCTCTGCCACACCAGAGTGGTTACGTGGTCTGGGTGCCTTGCCGATGTATTTAGGTTTGGACTTGCGCGGTGGGGTGCATTTCTTATTGCAAGTCGATATGGATACAGCCATTGCGCGCCGTTTTGAAGCTTACCGTGAAGGTATCCGCAGCCAATTACGTCAAGAAAAAATCTACTACAGCGGTGTGGTGGCGAGCAACGACGAGTTGCGTGTGCAGTTCAAAGAAGCTCAAGCACGTGATCAGGCCTTTACCTTGATTCGTAATGAATTTGCTGACCTAACGTTTTCAACAGAAGATTTAAGCGATACGTTTCTTATTCGCGGTAGCATGCGTGACGATGTATTACGCAGTGAACGGCAGAATGCCCTGACACAAAACATTATTACCTTGCGTAATCGTGTTAACCAGTTGGGTGTGGCTGAGCCGGTGATTCAGGCGCAAGGCGAAGATCGTATTGTTGTCCAATTGCCAGGTATTCAGGATACCACTAAAGCAAAAGAAATTATTGGTTCAACCGCTACGCTAGAATATCGCCTAGTGCACGGCACTTACACAGATTGGGTCAATGCCGCGCAAAACAACCGTGTGCCGGTCAATGCCCGAATGTACTACGACCGCAATAAAGAGCCTGTATTACTAAACCGCTCTATTATTGTGACGGGTGAAAACATCATTAATGCCAGCTCAGGCTTTGAGCAGCAAAACGGCTCGCCAGCAGTATTTGTGACACTCGATGGTAAAGGCGCTAGCCGCATGAGTAAGATCTCCAGTGCCAATATCGGTAAACCGATGGCCGTTGTCTACATCAAAACGACTTATGATACCAAAGAGGTCGATGGCAAGCAGGTTTCTACCAAAAAAGTCAGTCAGGAAGTCATTAGCATCGCGACCATTCGTGATCAACTCAGCAAACAGTTCCAAACAACCGGCTTGGAAATGCAAGAAGCGAATGACCTGGCCTTATTATTAAGAGCGGGTGCGCTGAAAGCGCCGATGCAGTTTATCGAAGAACGTACCGTTGGCCCAAGCTTAGGTGCTGATAACATCGAGCGTGGCTTTAACTCGGTGATTATTGGTCTGGTACTCGTTATGATCTTTATGGCGGTTTACTACCGAGTCTTTGGTTTGGTGGCAGACTTAGCGTTGGCATTAAACCTGGTGCTAATTATCGCTGTGCTCTCTATGCTGCAAGCGACGCTGACTATGCCAGGTATTGCCGGTAT
This sequence comes from Gammaproteobacteria bacterium, assembly GCA_965230615.1. Taxonomy (GTDB): domain Bacteria; phylum Pseudomonadota; class Gammaproteobacteria; order HTCC5015; family HTCC5015. The sequence goes on along the minus strand of OZ246012.1, from coordinate 1,169,269 downwards.
CGTGCTGACTGTTGGTATGGCGGTAGATGCTAACGTGCTGATATTTGAACGTATTCGAGAAGAACTCAGAAATGGCAATAGTCTACAAGCCAGTATCCACGCCGGTTATGAAAAAGCATTTTCAACCATTGCGGATGCGAATATCACTACATTAATTGCGGCGGTGATCTTATTTGGTTTTGGTACGGGGCCGATTAAAGGGTTTGCTGTGACATTAATGATCGGTATCGTCTCTTCAATGTTTACCGCTATCATCGGTACGCGCGCTGTCATCAATTTAATTTATGGTGGCAAACAAGTTAAAAAGCTGGCGATATAATCGTCGCTATCAAACATGAAAAGTTGAAATATTATGCAACTCATTAATACAAAAAACACAATCGACTTTATGTCCAAGCGCAAGCTTGCCATGATCGTTTCTATTGTTCTGTTAGTCATATCAATTGCCAGTCTGACCACGCGCGGATTAAATTTTGGCTTAGATTTCAGCGGTGGTTACCTGATTGAGGTTGGATATGATGATGTGGCTGATCTGGCTGCGATTCGTAAAACCCTGGCTAACAATGGCTTGGATAATGCCATAGTGCAAAATTTTGGTTCTGCCAAAGATGTGTTGGTTCGTTTAGCGCCGGATGTCGAATCAGGCGAAGATATTGAAGCCGCTAAGGTTAGTGATAGTGTACTGGATATACTCAAAACGCAAAACACGGCAGTAAAAATGCGCCGGGTAGAGTATGTGGGGCCACAAATTGGTGATGAGCTAAAGAATGATGGCGGTATCGCGATGCTGTTGGCTTTGCTGTGTATCATGGTTTATGTGGCATTGCGCTTTGAGTGGAAGTTTTCTTTGGGTGCGGTCGCAGCATTAATGCACGATGTAATCATTACCTTGGGTGTGTTTTCCATACTGCAGGCCGATTTTGACTTGACGGTATTAGCCGCCGTGTTAGCGGTGATCGGTTACTCACTCAACGATACCATTGTTGTGTATGATCGTATTCGTGAAAACTTTCGTAAGATTCGCAACGGCGAGCCACTGGATGTCACCAATACCTCGGTTAATCAGACATTGGCACGTACCATCATGACATCGATCACGACCTTACTGGTATTGTTCTCATTGTTTTTCTTAGGTGGTCCAATCATTCACAGTTTTTCACTGGCATTGATCATTGGTGTGCTTATTGGTACCTACTCATCGATTTTTGTGGCCAGCCCAATTGTACTGGCGCTTGGTTTGACACGGGATGACTTATTGCCGCCGAAACAAGAAGATGAGGAACTTGCCTCGCCATAAGTGGTCACAGTGTTTGTGAATGAAACTTTATAGTGAATTCGCAAGCCTCCTTTCTAAAAAAGCCTCTGATAAGTATCAGGGGTTTTTTTATAGGCGAACACATTGTTGCCTTACATGAGGCATGCCCATAGGGTTTTACGCTGGCCGCTAGCGGGTTATATTGGTACAACTACCAGGCTTTATGGGCTAAAGCTGAATATTGTTAGGCTTTGCTTGTAATGCTTTGCCTTTGCTAAGGCGGTGAGAAAAATAAACTTTTTTAAATGCAGAGGGAACTAAGTGCTCAGAACACGTTCTGAGAGAGTGTAAGTTATGAAGTTACCCCCTCTATTGAGAACAGTGACCCCCGATAAGGGGGCACGTTCTTGTTTTTTTTGCCGTTATTCAATTGTTTGCTGACACATGGCTGTACTGTGCCGTGATTAAATTTTGCAATCTAATCTTTACCGATCCCCATTAACCTTCTTGGAGCGCTTGCTTAATAATCTTCAGCATTTGCTGATGGATTTTGGGGTTACCGCAAACCACATCGCCACTGTCCATAAATTTAGCTGTGCCATCGGGGTCACTGATAATGCCACCAGCTTCCTGTACTAATAATATACCTGCCGCCATATCCCATGGTTTGAGGTTATATTCCCAAAAGCCATCCAAGCGACCAGCAGCAACATAGGCTAAATCCAGTGCGGCTGCGCCTGGGCGGCGAATACCAGCGGTTTGTTGCATAAACGATTTTAAGATTTTGAGGCCATTGTCAAAGTCATGATGTGCCAGAAAGGGCAGGCCAGTGCCCAGTAAAGCACTATCCATATTGCTACGGTTACTCACACGAATGCGGCGGTCATTGAGCAATGCGCCAGAACCTTTGGCGGCTGTGTACAGCTCTTGGGCGATAGGGTCATAGACGATCGCGGCTTCCAACTTGCCTTTATTGCGAACACCGATAGAGACTGCAAATTGTGGGAAACCATGTAAAAAATTGGTTGTGCCATCGAGTGGGTCAATCACCCACTCAAAGTCAGCATCGCCTTGTTGGCCGCTTTCCTCGGCCAGAATGGCATGCTCAGGGTAGGAGCGATGAATAATTTTAATAATTTCCTGCTCAGCTTGTCGGTCCACTTCAGAGACGAAGTCGCGATCCTGCTTGGCGTCAATGCGTAGGGTGTCCAGGTGATTAAGCTGGCGCGTGATAATATTACCGGCGGCGCGGGCAGCGCGTACGCCAATAGTGATAAAAGGATGCATGGTATATAAAGAGCCTTATTGAACAACGGCCGCAAGCATAGCAGAAGAAGCGGTTGGACAGAAGATCGAATGCGATCTTCTGTCTATCCCGTTTTTCAGGTATCCTCCCGCCCCTATGTTAAGTATTAACGCAAATTTACGCATCGTCCTGGTCAATACCTCGCATCCTGGCAATATTGGTGCGGCAGCCAGGGCAATGAAGACAATGGGGTTAGGCAGGCTTTATCTGGTAGCGCCTGAACAATACCCTTGTGCTGAGGCCACTGCCAGAGCCTCTGGCGCTGATGACGTATTAGCGGCAGCAACAGTGTGCGAAACACTGGATGATGCTGTGGCGGATTGCAGCCTGGTTATTGGCACCAGCGCACGTGATCGTCGTCTGGAGTGGCCGCCGCTAAGCCCTGCGGCCAGTGCAGAGCGTTTATACAATACCGCAGCCAATGAGCAACGACAGGTTGCTTTGGTTTTTGGTCGTGAGCGTATTGGCCTGACCAATGAAGAGTTGGACCGCTGTCATTATCTGGTGACTATTCCGTCAAACCCTGATTACAGCTCACTGAATTTAGCCGCTGCAGTACAGATTTTAAGCTATGAGATTCGTCAGCAACATTTAGCCGCTGAGCCAGCAACTGAGGCCGTGCCAACCGAGTCAGCCGAGAAGGCTGACCCAGAAGCGACGGCCGCACAATTAGAAGGGATGCTCGGACACTTGGAAGAGCTGCTCGTTGATGTCAATGTGATGAGCCGTGAGCAGCCGAAACAGACGCTATTGCGCCGTTTACGCCGTTTGTTTTTACGGTCAGCACTGAGCGAGACTGAGGTAAATATCCTGCGGGGTATCTTCAGTGCTGCGCAAGGGGCCAAATTGCCAAGGTCTAAACCAAAAGAGTAGCTGCTTTATTGCCGTTAGCCGCTAATCGCGTCTGATAGCAGCTTTTAGCAGCAGATAGCCTTAGGTTAGCCGCACTTATCGAGCTATTTATCAAGCAGACAAGGCTCGACAGGGACATTAATACTTGACCATTTCTGTCAAGAATATATAATCCGACTGAAATACTCAGGTACTGGTGATTAACGATGCGATTGACGACAAAAGGCCGCTATGCCGTAACAGCCATGCTCGATTTGGCGGTACACAACAGCCATGGGCCTATTGCGTTGGCGGACATATCAGCGCGCCAGGGCATATCTTTATCTTACTTGGAGCAGCTGTTTGCCAAGCTGCGTAAAACCGGCCTGGTTTGCAGTACCCGCGGCCCAGGTGGTGGTTATCGCCTGAACAAAGCGCCAGCCGAAATTGTTGTGGCCGATGTTATTGCTGCGGTTGATGAGACCGTCGATGCTACCCGCTGTGGCGGTTCCAAAAACTGCCAGGGTGAATCACGTTGTCTTACCCACGATCTTTGGGAAGATTTAAGCGCACAAATTCGTGACTTTCTTAGCAGTGTCAGTTTGGGTGATCTGATTGATCGCGCCAGTATCCGCGAAGTGGCTAAGCAGCAAGATGCTGCCGTATTGCAGCCTCTTGCTGATATGGACTCTTGTGTTTAGAGGCCATCCCGATGCCGGTTTACTTGGATAACAATGCTACCACTGCGCTAGACCCCAGCGTGCTCGAAGCAATGCAGCCTTACCTTGGCGGTATTTATGGTAACCCTGCCAGCCTGCATCGCTACGGTCGCTTAACCGCAGGTGCGGTCGAGCAGGCGCGTGAGCAGGTTGCAGACTTGGTGGGCGCACACCCTAGCCAGGTTGTATTGACCGGTAGTGGTACCGAGACGAATAATCTGGTGATCAAAGGTGTTACTGCTAAGCAGGTAGCGAGGCGCATTGCAGTCGGTGCTATCGAGCACCCTTCGGTATTAGAGCCGGCACGTGCATTACAGCAGCATGGCTGGCAACTGACTGAGATTGACGTGGACCCAAATGGCCTGTTTGATACTGCCAGTGCTGAACAAGCGATAAAGGCCGATACCAAGCTAGTGTCTTTGATGTTAGCCAATAATGAAACTGGGGTAGTACAAAACCTCACTGATATCGCCGCAATATGTCAGCGGCAGCAAAGTATTTTGCATACCGATGCATCACAAGCTGTTGGTAAAATAGCAGTGGATTTTAATAACACAGGCGCACAGTTGATGACAGTGTCATCACATAAATTATATGGTCCTGCTGGTGCGGCAGCATTGGTGATTGATAAAACCGTCGCCATCGAAGCACAGCTGTTAGGCGGTGACCATGAGCATGGTCTGCGGGCAGGCTCGCAAAATGTGGCAGCCATTGTTGGCTTTGGTGCAGCCGCTGCACTGGCCAAACAAAGCTTGCAAACACGCGCAGCGCATATGTTGCAACTTAGGCAGCGCTTAGAGCAGGCTTTACAGCAAATTGCCGGTGTTGTGATTTTTGCCGAGCATGCGCCACGCTTACCGAATACTGTGCAGTTTGGTGTGCGCGGTTGTCACGGTGAGACCTTATTGCTGGAATTAGATCGACGTGGCTTTGCACTTTCCAGTGGGTCTGCCTGTCATACCGATGTACAAGCGCCCAGCCATGTGTTGTTAGCGATGCAAGTAGAGCCAGATTTAGCGCTCACAGCAATCAGAGTTAGCTTAGGCCAGCATAACACGGCCGAAGATATTGATAAGTTTATTGCGGCATTAACCGTGATTGTACATCGCTATCAACAAAGTAGTGTGAGTGTTGCCAATATTTAGTAAAGCAGTACATAACAGATTTAGTAGCGAATTTTAGGATAGAGTAGCCAATATATGAGTGAGTTAAAATTACCTGTTTATCTGGATTATTCCGCCACCACACCCGTTGATCCGCGTGTAGCCGAAAAAATGGTCGCGTGTTTGACGATGGATGGTGTGTTTGGTAATCCGGCATCGCGTTCCCATTCTTTTGGCTGGGAAAGTGAAGCATTGGTTGAAAAGGCCAGGCAGCAAGTGGCTGATCTGGTGGCGGCCGACCCACGTGAAATCGTCTGGACCAGTGGTGCGACAGAGTCGAATAATTTAGCGATCAAAGGTGCTGCACACTTTTACAAGAAGAAAGGCCAGCATTTAATTACAGTAAAAACTGAGCATAAAGCTGTGCTAGATGCTATGCGTCAGTTAGAGCGCGAAGGCTATGAGGTGACTTATCTTGAGCCAGAGCCAAATGGTCTTGTTGATTTACAGAAGTTTACTGCGGCTATCCGCCCGGATACTGTGCTGGCGTCTGTGATGCATGTGAATAATGAAATCGGTGTTATTCAGGATATTGCCGCTTTAGGTCAGATTTGCCGTGATAATAAAGTGGTGTTTCATGTTGATGCTGCACAGAGTGCGGGCAAAGTGCCGATTGATTTAAGCAGTTTACCCGTGGACCTTATGTCCTTCTCGTCGCATAAAATTTATGGCCCCAAAGGTATGGGCGCTTTGTATGTTCGTCGCAAGCCTCGTATTCGTTTAGAAGCACAAATGCATGGTGGTGGACATGAGCGTGGTTTACGTTCTGGTACATTGCCAACGCATCAAATTGTCGGCATGGGTGAGGCTTTTCGCCTTGCGAAAGAAGAAATGGCACAAGACAATGAACGTTCGTTGATGTTACGTAACCGTCTGTGGGACGGCATTAAAGATATGGAAGAAGTTTATCTTAATGGCGACCTTGAGCAGCGTGTTGCGGGTAACCTGAATGTCAGCTTTAACTTTGTTGAAGGCGAAAGTTTAATTATGGCGCTAAAAGACCTGGCTGTTTCATCCGGTTCAGCCTGCACTAGTGCGAGTTTAGAGCCAAGTTATGTCTTACGTGCACTTGGTCGGGATGACGAGCTGGCACATAGCTCAATACGTTTTTCATTAGGGCGCTTCTCCAGTGTTGAAGAGGTAGATTATGCGATTGAAAAAATTCGCACAGCGGTTGAGAAGTTGCGTGCCTTATCGCCACTCTGGGAAATGTACCAAGACGGTATCGACTTAAAGTCCGTAGAGTGGGTTGCGCATTAAGCGTGTTTAATTAATTTTAGGTTAAATATAAGTCTACACATTGTAGCTGTTAGGAGAAAGGTAATGGCATATAGTGATAAAGTTCTCGATCATTATGAAAACCCGCGTAATGTGGGCTCATTTGATAAAGACGATAACCAGATCGGTACGGGTATGGTGGGCGCGCCTGCTTGTGGCGATGTAATGAAGCTGCAGATTAAAGTCAGTGATGAAGGCGTTATCGAAGATGCACGCTTTAAGACTTATGGTTGTGGTTCAGCAATTGCATCGAGCTCACTGGTGACCGAATGGGTTAAAGGTAAGACCTTAGATGAGGCGTCGACGATCAAGAACAGTGATATTGCTGAAGAGCTGGCGTTGCCACCTGTAAAAATTCATTGCTCAGTATTAGCGGAAGATGCGATTTCTGCGGCGATTAAAGATTATCAAAGTAAGCAGTCTGAGTCTGATGCTGCAGTGTCTAGCGCAGCCAGTACTAAGTCGGCCGCTAAAGCTTAGTTGCTTGTCACAATATCATGGCAATTACATTAACAGAATCTGCAGCTGATCAAGTTCGTAAGTCCATTGAAAGCCGAGGTAAGGGTTTGGGTCTGCGCTTAGGCGTGCGTACCAGTGGTTGCTCAGGTATGGCTTATGTCATAGAGTTTGCTGATGAAATCGAAGCTGATGATAATGTGTTTGAATATCACGGTGTAAAAGTTATCGTTAACCCTAAAAGTCTGGCTTACTTAGATGGGACTGAGCTTGATTTCACGCGTGAAGGTTTAAACGAAGGCTTTAAATTTAACAACCCTAATGTGAAAGATGAATGTGGTTGTGGAGAAAGCTTTAACGTTTAACAGTTGCTAATACTCTCTACTGTTTTGCTGCTGCCTTTATTAGTGCAAAAAATTATGGCTATGCTATGCATAGCCATAATTTTTGATAGCAGCAATAAAAATGCCTAGTTATGATTGATTTGAAACAAGACTATTTTACTTTGTTTGATATTGCTACCGGCTTTACTGTTGACCTTGAGATGTTGCAACAACGCTATCAAGCATTATTAAAACAAACCCATCCAGATAAATTTGCTGGCGGTGATGAGCGGCAGCAACGTCAGGCACTGCAGTTGGCTTCATTTGTTAATCAAGCATATAAAACACTTTATGAGCCTTTATCGCGGGCTCAGTATCTATTGCAGTTAGCTGGTTGTGAGCTGGCCAATGCAGGACAATTGCCTGCAGCATTTTTAATGGAGCAAATAGAATTGCGCGAAGCATTAGCAGAGATACGCCAGCAGTCTGACCCGCTAGCAACAGCGGATCAGTTAAAGCAACGTTTGCAAACGCAGCTGGCCGAATCGTTTGAGATATTTGCTGCAGATTATGCGCAAGCGCGTTGGACGCAAGCTACAGAAATGGTGAATAAACTGCAGTTCTTTATAAAATTGGAACAAGAGCTGGCTGATTTAGTCTATGAACTGGAAGAAGAGTTGATATAGATGGCATTATTACAAATAGCAGAGCCAGGCCAGACAACTGCCCCGCATGAACATCGGTTGGCAGTCGGTATTGATTTAGGCACAACCAACTCATTAGTTGCGGCTGTGCGCAGCGGTATTGCGGATACACTCTGTGATGTTGATGGCCAGACCATATTGCCTTCGGTCGTGCGTTATCTGGCAGATGGCAGCACGGTTGTGGGTCATGCTGCTAAAGCGCAAGCGGTTGAAGACCCTGAAAATACCATTATCTCTGTAAAACGTTTTATGGGAAGAGGCTTGCAAGATATTTTGCAAGATCATCCGCATCTGCCTTATCGTTTTATTGATATGGATAAAGCCGGTTATTCCAATGTGCCCCGTATTCACACTGTGGCTCATGATGTGACGGCGGTTGAAGTCTCGGCGCAATTACTCAAGGCATTGCGTTTACGTAGTGAGGAAAGTTTAGGTGGTGAGTTGCTCGGCGCAGTGATTACTGTACCAGCTTATTTTGATGATGCACAACGCCAAGCAACCAAAGATGCAGCGCAGCTGGCGGGCATCAATGTATTACGTTTATTAAATGAGCCCACTGCTGCAGCGATTGCTTATGGTTTAGATCAGGCTTCAGGTGGCACGATTGCCGTTTATGATTTAGGTGGTGGTACATTCGATATTTCGATCCTGCGTTTGCAAGGTGGGGTATTTCAAGTACTGTCTACTGGCGGTGATACTGCTTTAGGCGGCGATGATATTGATGCGTTGGTCTTGAGCTGGATTTTGCAGCAAGCTGGCTTAGATGAAGCTGTGCTGGATCAAATCGATAAGTCGGCTTTTCGGCAATTAACCCAGCAAGCCACAGCAGCCAAAGAAGCGCTCACTGATTTAGCATCGGTGAGTATCAGTATTGATTTACCACAATTTGGTCAGTGGCAAGGTGAATTGCAGCGCGAGGTGTTTAATGAATTGTTGGAGCCATTGCTAAAGCAAACATTAAAAACGTGTAAGCGAGCATTGCATGATGCTGATTTAGCCAGCGATGCGATTGATGAAGTCGTGATGGTGGGAGGGTCTACCCGGGTACCGTGGATACGCGAGCGTGTTGGTCGTTTTTTTGGGCGTAAGGTCTTAACCTCTATCGATCCCGATCAAGTGGTTGCGGTTGGCGCTGCTATTCAGGCTGACTTACTCGCTGGCAATAAACCTGATTCCGATATGCTGCTACTGGATGTTGTGCCGTTGTCGCTGGGCATCGAAACTATGGGGGGACTGGTCGAAAAAATTATTCCCCGTAATGCCACGATTCCTATTTCCCGAGCGCAAACCTTCACCACATTCAAAGATGGTCAAACAGCATTAGCTGTACATGTCCTGCAAGGAGAACGAGAGTTAGTGAGTGATTGTCGTTCATTGGCGCGTTTTGAGCTGCGTGGCTTTCCGGCCATGGTAGCAGGCGCGGCCCGCATAACAGTCACGTTTCAAGTGGATGCAGATGGTTTATTGAATGTATCAGCGCAGGAAGAAACCAGTGGTGTAATCGCTAGCGTGCAGGTTAAGCCGTCTTTTGGTTTGCTCGATGAAGAAATCGCCAGTATGTTGCAAGACGCGATGCTCTATGCGCAAGATGATATGCATAGTCGGCAATTGCAAGAACAACTGGTTGAAGCTGAAAGGGTGATTGCAGCTTTAGATGCGGCCTTAGCTGAAGATGGTGAGCAATTGCTTAGCGAGGCTGAACAACAAGTGATTAGCGTAGCGCGTTCAAAACTGGTGCGAGCCAGCTCTGTATCGGGCGCAAAGCCTGATAATAGCGAGACAGATATTGCCACAGAACCAGACAAGCGTGTGCAGGCGATTAAGGCGGCTATCAGTGCATTGGAAGCGGCGAGCGCCAACTATGTCGCCAAGCGTATGAATGCCAGTATTAATAAAGCCATGTCAGGCAAAGCCGTCGATGACTATTTAGAAAGTGAGCAGGTGAAATAATGCCCAAAATAATATTTTTACCCCATGAGCAAATTTGCCCGGAAGGTGCGCAAATTGATGTAGAGCCTGGTACCAGTATTTGTACCGCTGCCTTGCTGCACGATATCGAAATTGAGCATGCCTGTGAGCAGTCTTGCGCCTGTACTACCTGCCACGTTTATGTGCGTGAAGGCTTAGAGTCCTTGGCTGAACCCAGTGACGATGAGGAGGACTACTTGGACAGGGCCTGGGGGCTGGATCCAGAGTCGCGTTTGAGCTGCCAGGCTATCGTGGCAGATCAAGATTTAGTGGTAGAAATACCCAAATATACGATTAATCTGGTTTCTGAAAAACGCGGTTAATATCACGGTATTAAACTGCGCGATTTAACCAAAGGGAAAGAGGAGTATAGCGATGACATTAAAATGGACAGATACACTGGATATTGCTATTGCCCTGGATGAGGCTCACCCAGATGTGGATCCAAAATATATCCGGTTTACCGACTTGCATAGCTGGGTATGCGAGCTGGAGGAATTTGATGATGATCCGGAGCGCTCAGGCGAGAAAATTTTAGAAGCTATCCAAATGGCCTGGATCGAGGAGAAGTAAGGCCTGCATCCGGCATTTGTTGAAAATACCTGACATAAGCTTTCTTATGCGGTAAAACCCGCGTAGAATCGCGGCTCCTGCCAGGTATGCACCATTTTTCAGCATTTTGGGCTGAGCATAGCTGGTTTTTGCAGGGCTTGCGCCCATATTGGCTTTGGGGGTTGTAGGCCGAAGGCCACCACGCTGAGCTTTGTTTTTTAACGTAAATATTTACACCTTGTTTTTATTTGGAGATGGTAAGAAATGGCGATAGAGCAGACTTTATCTATTATTAAGCCAGATGCAGTGGCAAAGAATGTGATTGGTGAAATTTATAGCCGCTTTGAAAAAGCTGGTTTGAAAATCGTGGCTGCCAAAATGGCCCAATTGAGCCGTGAAGATGCCGAGGGCTTCTACGCGGTGCATAAAGAGCGCCCTTTTTTCAATGATCTGGTTGAATTTATGATCTCAGGTCCAGTGGTTATTCAGGTGCTAGAAGGTGAAAATGCGATTGCCACTAACCGTGCATTAATGGGGGCAACTAACCCGGCTGAAGCAGAAGCAGGCACTATTCGTGCTGATTTTGCGAAAAGTATTGATGAAAATGCGGTACACGGTTCTGATGCACCAGAAACAGCAGCGACTGAGATTGCTTACTTTTTTAGCGGTGAAGTTAGCGTTTGTCCACGTATACGCTAAGCTTTATATCTAAAGAATAATTGATTAAGCGGAGGCACTGGCAGCAATGACACCTAAAGATATTGCTGCCGGTACCGACGGTACTGACGTCGGTGCCGATAAGACCGGTACAGCTATTGCCGCCACACCCACTAACAAGTCCGAGCCTGCTGCTACGCAGAAAATCAATTTATTGGACTTCGACTTAGATAGCTTGCGAGAATTTTTTGCCTCTATTGGCGAAAAGCCATTTCGTGCCACACAGTTGATTAACTGGGTGCACCAGCGCGGAGTTGCTGATCTTGCTGAAATGACGAATTTGAGCAAGAGTCTGCGTGCTAAGTTGCAGGATATGGCTGAAGTGAAAACGCCTGCTGTGGTATTTGATAAAGAGTCGGCCGACGGCACCCGCAAATGGTTGTTGGCATTGGACCGGGCTGCTGGCGAAAAAAACATTATTGAAATGGTGTTTATTCCGGAAAATGGTCGAGGCACTTTATGTATTTCTTCTCAGGTCGGCTGCAGCCTGGATTGCTCATTTTGCTCAACAGCGCGCCAGGGTTTTAACAGTAATTTAAGCTGTGGTGAAATCATTGGCCAAATTTGGCTGGCCAGAAAACTGTTGTTAGCCCAGCAAGCTGAGCGTTACGGCGCTAATGCTGAGAATAATGGTCGTGTGATTACTAATGTTGTGTTGATGGGTATGGGCGAGCCATTATTAAATTATGATAATGTCGTACAAGCCTGCAAACTTATGCTCGATGATCATGCTTATGGTTTGAGCAAGCGCCGAGTAACCTTGAGTACCTCGGGCGTGGTACCCGCTATGTATCGACTGATCGATGATGTGGATGTGGCGTTGGCGGTGTCCTTACACGCGCCAAATGATACCTTGCGCAATGGCCTGGTGCCTGTGAATAAGCGTTTTCCTCTCAAAGAATTATTAGCCGCGTGTCGGCACTATATCCAAAGTGCTGAACACAAGCGCCATGTTACCTTTGAGTATGTGATGCTCGATGGCGTGAATGATAAGCCAGAACATGCGCGTGAGCTGGCTAAGCTGCTCCGCGGTATTCCCTGCAAGATCAATCTGATTCCCTTTAACCCGTTCAATGAATCGGGCTATAACTGCTCGAGCAAAACCAAAGTGCAAGCCTTTAGTGAATACTTACAAGGGCAGGGCTATGTAGCGACCGTCAGAAAAACCCGAGGCGATGATATCGACGCAGCGTGTGGGCAGCTGGTGGGTAAAGTGAATGACCGCAGCCGACGACATTTACGCTTTGTGGAGCCGCGGCTAGGAGCTGAGTCTAAGTAGCGAAAGTCACTTAGCGCTGATTTTGGTCATATTTCAATGGTATACAGCGCAAAACGTGAAATCATCTGTTTAAGTCTGTGCTGTACTTTAGTAGTCTAGAGGTTTAATTTTATACTTAAATACCTAAGCAATTATCAATAATGTTGCTTGTATAAGGTCGGGGCGTGATAGAGTGATAAGGCTAGCGAATTACCTTCTAATATTGGGTTTAGCCCTTGCATTGGCAGCCTGTGGTACCTCAACCAAGCGTCCTGCTGAAAACGGCTCTGAGCGTGCTGCTGGGATTAACGCCCGTTTAGGGGCGGGTTATCTGGCTCAGGGTGAGTTGGAGCTGGCCAAAAAGAAACTCGACAAAGCACTGGCGCAGGATCCACGTTCAGCCGAAGCACATGCCGCCTATGGATTGCTGCAGAGTCGCTTAGGTCAGGCAGAACAGGCCGAGAAACACTTCAAAAAAGCCCTGAAATATGGGCCAGGCAATTCAGAGACGCTCAATAACTATGGCACATTTCTTTGTAGCCAAGGGCGTATTGAGGAAGCCGAACAGCAGTTTTTGGCAGCACTAAAAGATCCTCTCTACCAGACGCCGCAATATGCTTATACCAATGCGGCTCGTTGTAGTATGAAGCTGCCTGATTATGCCAAAGCGGAGCTTTACTTGAAAAAAGCGCTCAAACAGGCACCACGATTTCCTAATGCACTTTATCAAATGGCAGTGTTAAACAATAAGCAGGGCAATAACCGTCTTGCCAAAGCCTATATGGATAAATTTGATGAATATGGACGACATAGTGCTGATAGCTTATGGCTGGCTATTCGTCTGGCGCGTTATGTCGGGGATAAGGATGCTGAAGCCAGTTACACCTTATTGCTGAAAAACCAGTTTCCTGATTCCAAAGAAGCGGGTTATTTAAGTGCCAATTAATCAAACATGATGGGCTAGAGTTATGAATGAGGCAAACAATAAAATCGGCTATACCTTGAGCAATGCCAGAGGGGCTGCGGGCTTATCAGTCGAAGCGGTTGCTGAGCGCTTACGAATCGATAAAGCATTTATTGTTGCCTTAGAAAAAAGTGACTTTGCTGCCTTACCTGCACCGACTTTTGTGCGAGGTTATATCCGTGGTTATGCACAGTTGCTGGGCTGTGATGCTGAGGCACTCATTGAGCAATACAATGGCATTGCCGAAGAAGATCCAGAGCTGGTCAAGACCATTTCTGTGGAGCGCGAGAAAAGCAGCGGTGACCCAATAGTGCTTTGGGTTAGCGCCACGGTTTGCCTGGTGTTGGTGATTCTGGCTGGGTTATGGGTGTCTGATCGCTTCAATACCAGTCAGTTATTGTCGCATCAGGCGGCAGGTTCCATCGCAGAAGCTACTCAGAACACAGATGCGACGACATTAGAATCAGTGGCAGTGCTTGAGCTGGATATGCCAGCGGCTAACGATCTTGTTGCCGAGACTGATGTGTTCTCAACAGAGCCCGCAGATAATGTTGAGTTTGAGTCTGGTGTTGATGTGGCCGTTGCCGAATCTATTACGCCGAATGCTCAAGCTGCGGCGGCGACAGCAGCTGTGGACGCTAATACAGAATCCGAACCCTCTGCTGAGCAAGAGGCAATATCAGCATTTGAGGGTGCGGGCAGTTTGCCAGTGCTAGCTGCGGGTGACAGTATGATTTCATCCGAAGCGCCAATAGGTGATGATCGCCTGCAATTGCAGGTCAATGGTGAGTCATGGGTGGAAGTTTTTGATGCCAATGGCTACCGCCAAATGTTTGGCCTGTTTAAATCCAGCCAGGAAGCGTTTGTTTTACAGGGGCAGGCGCCATTTCAGGTTATACTTGGGGATGCGCAGCAAGTGGACATTTACATCAATGATGAGCGTTTTGATAGCGCACCGTTTGTGCAAAGTAACAATACCGCCCGCTTGCTAGTAAAAGCTGCAAACTAAGTTAATACAGTTAAAGAACTTCATATGTCTAAAAAACTTCAATCCGTTCGCGGAATGCATGATCTATTGCCTACTGAAACTGCGGCCTGGCAATTGTTGGAGGCAAAGCTGCACCAGCTTATGAATGCCTACGGTTACCAAGAAATCCGTATGCCTATCTTGGAGAAAACCGAGTTATTTTCACGCGCTATTGGTGATGTGACCGATATTGTTGAAAAAGAAATGTACACCTTTGAAGACCGTAATGGCGATAGCTTAACGCTACGGCCGGAAGGGACTGCCAGCTGTGTTCGGGCTGGCATTCAGCATGGTTTTTTACATAATCAGATCCAGCGCCTGTGGTATATGGGCACAATGTATCGGCATGAGCGGCCACAAAAAGGGCGTTATCGTGAGTTTCGACAGCTGGGGGTTGAGGTTTTTGGCATGCCAGGCCCCGATATTGATGCTGAACTGATTATGATGAGTGCGCGCCTATGGCGTTTATTAGGTCTGCAGGATGTTCGCCTGGAGATCAACTCCCTGGGGATGCCAGAAGAGCGGCTACAGTACCGGGAGGCATTGGTGGCGTATTTTTCGGGGCACAAAGACCTGTTGGATGAAGACAGCCTGCGGCGTTTGGATAAAAACCCGCTACGCATTCTCGACAGCAAGAACCCCGCTTTGCGTGAGGTGATTGAGGCTGCGCCAAGCCTGACGGAATATCTGAGTGAGGACTCCAAGCAGCACTTTGATAACCTTTGTGAACGATTGCAGCAGGCTGGTGTCGATTATACGGTTAATCCACGCCTGGTCAGGGGACTGGACTACTATAATCTGACTGTTTTCGAATGGATTACCAATAGCCTGGGCGCTCAGGGTACAATCTGTGCCGGTGGTCGCTATGATGGTTTGGTTGCCCAGCTGGGCGGTTCTGCTACCCCGGCCATTGGCTTTGCCATGGGGCTGGAACGTCTGATTGCACTGCTGGAGAGTCTTCAGGAGGATGGGCAATCGTCACTGGCGCAATATGCGGCTGATATTTACATTGTGTCAAGCGGGCAGGCGGCCAATGGTCCGGCCATGTTATTAGCAGAAACCCTCAGGAATGCATTCTCAACGCTGAGTATCGTGTATGATTGCGGGTCCGCTGGCATGAAGGCCCAGCTCAAGCGAGCTGACAAAAGTGGCGCTGAATTGGCGCTGATTATGGGGGATGATGAACTGAACAAGCAGCAAGTGGCGGTAAAACCGCTGCGCGAGACCGCTAGCCAGTCTGAAGTTTCGCTGGCGGAGCTGGAGCAGTTTATCGAGCAATTTTTTGAAAATGAAAGGTGATTTCTGATGGAAATTTACGCAACAGAAGAAGAACAGGTTGAAGCACTCAAAAAGTGGTGGCGTGATAATGGCACTGCCGTGGTGTTTGGTGTGGTCGTTGGCCTGGGCGGTTTATTTGGCTGGCAAGGCTGGCAAAAGTACCAGGACACTCAAGCAGAAAAAGCGTCCGTGGCTTATATGCAGGTCATGGTTGATTTAGAAAACAAACAATATGACGGTATTGATACTTCGGTCGATGCTTTGCTGAAAGACTTTGGCTCAACCGCGTATGCGCCATTGGCGGCGTTAGCGGCTGCTAAAGCCAGTGTGGTCAACAACCAGTATGATGATGCCAAAGCACGCTTGAACTGGGTAATCAATAAGGCTAAGCAACCACAGCTGGTTGATATTTCCAACTTGCGTTTAGCGCAGTTGCAGCTGGCAGCAGGTGAGTTGGACGCGGCACTGAGCACGGCGCAAAAAGACTATCCTGCAAGTTACACGGCAGCGGTTGAGGTGCTAATGGGTGATATTTATGCTCAGCAAGGTGACGTGCAAGCCGCTCAACAAGCCTATGATCGTGCACTGGCGGTTGAAGAGGTCCCATTGAATGATCGTCAGTTAATTGAAATTAAACGTAGTAGCCTTGGTGTTGATGTTGTTGAAACAACAGAAGCCACGGCGGAGTCTGAGGATGCCTAATCGTTATTTATCGCGCGCCAGATTGCCTTTTATACTGCTGCTGATACAGCTGGTAGTGGCTTGTGCTGGCCGCGATACGACTGAAAAGCCCGTCGAGCTGGAAAAGTTTGATAAAGAAGCTGAGTTTTCAGTACTGTGGTCGAGCAAACCCGGTAAAGGCATTGGTAAACACCGTTTGATGCTCAAGCCTTATGTTGGAATTGATACCATTTACATTGCTGATCATAAAGGACGACTGACAGCAATCGACAAAGAAACGGGAAAAACCAAATGGCAGGTTAAAACCGGCTTTCCTTTCAGTGGTGGCATAGGTGCTGGCGCGGGGGCTTTGTTTATCGGTACGCTCGATGGTCAGTTAGTGGCTTTTTGGCAAAATAATGGTGAGCAGGTTTGGCAGGCTGATACCCGCAGCGAAGTTTTGTCAGTGCCAGCCTTTGAATCAGGAATTGTTGTGGTGCATACCACTGACGACTCTTTACAGGCCTTTTCAGTGACCAATGGCAATAAAATTTGGTCACACAGTGAAGTTGCACCTTCATTAAGTTTGCGTGGCAGCAGTAGCCCGATTATCCACCGAGGCGGGGTATTATCCGGTACTGATAAAGGCCGTTTGACCACATTAGCCTTACGTGATGGCACATTACTCGGTCAGTTGCCAATATCACTCTCACCGGGACGTACTGAAATTGAAGCGATGATTGATGTCAATATTCCAGTACTTGTTGCCGACCCTGTGCTGTATCTTGCGTCTTATCATGGGCGTATTGTGGCCATCGATTTTATTAATGGCGGCAAAACCTTATGGGCTCAGGATAAATCTATTTTTGTGGAAATGGATATTGATGCAGAAAAACTGTATGCCGCTGATGAGTTAAGTCATATCACGGCGTATAATCGACAAACGGGTAAAAATGTGTGGATACAGGATAAACTGCATGCCAGACCGGTGAGTGGTACCACTGTATTTGAAGATGCGCTATTAATCGGCGACTATGATGGTTATCTACATGCGCTCTCCGTAGCCGATGGGCGTTTCATTGCGCGCAAGCGGCTAAACGGTTCGGGTATTACTGCAAGGCCGATCATTGATGATGATGTGATTTATGTTGTTACAGATAATGGTGAGCTAACGGCATTAAAACTTGAAACAGATGCGCGTTCCTAAGTGTTATTGTTTGTTGTTGTAATGCCTTTGCCAAATATACTCACATGAAACCTGTTATCGCCTTAGTGGGTCGACCCAATGTTGGTAAATCAACCCTGTTCAACTGTTTAACGAAAAGCCGTGATGCGCTCGTCGCGGATTACCCTGGCTTAACACGTGATCGCAAGTATGGTGATGGCCAGTTAGGTGAGCGTGCCTATCTGGTGGTAGATACCGGTGGTCTGAGTGGTGAGGTTGATGGCATTGATAACCTTATGGCCCAGCAAGTGCATCAGGCGATTGGTGAATCAGATATTGTATTGTTTCTGGTTGATGGTCGTGAAGGCATTAACTCTGCGGATGAACACATCGCTGAGGAGTTACGCCGCTGTGGTAAGCCTATCTATCTTATTGTTAATAAAATCGATGGTGTTAATGAAGTTGAAGCGGTTAGTGACTTTTACACCTTAGGCTTGAGTGAGCCTATCGGCATTGCGGCCAGCCATGGTCGTGGTGTCACACAAATGATTGGCAATATATTAGAGGCGCTGCCAGAGCCAGAGAAGCCAGAGGATGAGGCGGCGCAGGGTATTAAGGTGGCCTTAATTGGCCGACCGAATGTCGGTAAATCAACATTGACCAACCGTTTAGTCGGTGAGCAACGTGTTGTTGCGTTTGATCAACCAGGCACAACGCGTGACAGTATTTATATACCTCTAGAACGTGACGGACAACGCTACACACTGATTGATACAGCAGGCATTCGCCGGCGTGGCAAAGTCAGTGAAACCGTTGAAAAGTTCAGCGTGATAAAAGCACTGCAGGCAATCACTGAAGCGCATGTTGTCTTTTTATTGGTCGATGCACGGCAAGGTGTTACAGAGCAAGACTTGCATTTGCTAGGCGAAGTGCTGGCACAAGGTCGAGCGCTGACATTGTTAATCAATAAATGGGATGGGCTGAGTATTGAGCAACGCGATAAGGTGCGAGAGGACTTGGATCGGCGCGTGAGCTTTTTAGATTTTGCTGAAACACATTACATATCTGCGCTGCATGGTAGCGGTGTTGGTGACTTATTTGCCGTTGCACAGCGTGCCTA
Source organism: Gammaproteobacteria bacterium (assembly GCA_965230615.1). GTDB lineage: Bacteria > Pseudomonadota > Gammaproteobacteria > HTCC5015 > HTCC5015. Next base: position 1,150,525 of record OZ246012.1, on the reverse strand, counting down.
TGAATCTGCAATGCGCAGCTTACCCACACCACGTTTAACCCAGTTATTACAGGAAGCCGTCGTAATGCATCAGCCGCCGATGGTCAGAGGGCGGCGTATCAAGTTGCGTTATGCACATCAAGGCGGTAAGAACCCACCGGTGATTGTGGTACATGGCAATCAGGTTTCCAGGTTGCCGGGTGATTATAAGCGTTACCTGGCGCATTTTTTCCGTAAACGCTTGAAGTTATCGGGTACGCCGGTGCATATAGAATTGAAAGGTGGTGACAACCCTTACGAAGGCCGGCGCAATAAGCTCACGCCTCGTCAGGAGTACCGACAAAAGGGTAGGCCAATATCCCGGCGCCAGAAAGACGCGAAAAAAAACAAACCAAGCTGAGTGTGCCTTATTTATCAGCGATAAACCGGGCTTAAGCGCAGTTCATCATAAAACTTGCACACATTTTGTGCGCAATTCCCTTTAAATCTTGCATAACATCGTTAATAATGCCGCCTTCAATGCCCTGAGGAGTGATTAAATGTTAAGAAAACAATGGTTGTTTCCTGTTGTGCTGTTAATGAGTGTACACAGTGCTGCTTCAGCTGAGTGGTTGATCGGTGTTAAAGCCGGTGTTATCGATATTGATGCACCCAGTTCTGATCCTGGTATTAATGGTAGTGTGCAAGTCGGATATGAAGCTTGGGATTTAGGTGTTGCCGATATAGCCATTGAAGGTGAGCTTTCCACATCACTGGTTGAGGCCGAAGTGCTTAATAATGATGTCAGTTTTGAAACACTGGGTGTGTATGCTTCTATCCGTACTGCAGGCCCAATTTACGCGATTGGTCGCGTGGGTATTGTGAATGCCGAAATTGAAAACACTGATGATACAGATACGGCGATTGGTATTGGTATTGGCTTTTCAACTGGTTTACGTTGCGAGATCGAATACACCTCTTATGAAGTCGAAGGTATTGATGTCGACTATATCAGTGTAGGCTTTTCATTTTAAAAAATTATCTGTAATCACTGTCAATAGTGATTGTTCAGTATTGTAAAAGGCTCGGATGCCCTGCTGTGTTTATGCAGGGCTCAGCTCAGCCGGTATTTGAGTTGTTGTTGCCTTAAGCGCATATTATTTAAGTGTTGCCTGGATTCCCGCTTCGCTCTACCTCCTGTATCCCTGCAATCGTGCGCGGGAATGACATAGAGAAATGACTCTGGTAACTACTGTGATTGGGGTTTTATAGAAAACATGTTATGGGCGGTTAGCTATTTCATGAGCAGTATGTCATACCCAGCTTGACTGGGTATCCAGTCTTTTGGTTCTGTTATAAACTGATCAATGCCTGTTAAAAAACTTCCCGAATATAAATTTGCCGCTGTCCACCATTAAAAATGCCAAAAGTAATATGCCCACTAGGGTCATTATCAAAGTTGCCATCGTCATCCCAGTCGAAATGCAAATAAGCGGGCACATCGAGCGTAACATCGACATTGCCAGCATCATTGCCAGAGTCTAACCTTATGGGGCTGGCGGTATTATCGCTGCCAGCAACCAATTCACCACTGCCTGTGGCCAGTGGGTCAGCTGCCAAGCCCTGTCGATTACTAAAGCTGATATCACTGGCATTATAGCTTGAACAGTTATCATCGGTGTTGCGTACAAATTGAATGCCATTAAAGTATTCATTTTGTAAAGGTAGACGTAATGCAAGCAGCTCAGAACCGCTAACACTCTCAACCGTTGCTCTGCCAAAGCGCAGTTCGCTGCTCGCAATCAAGCCATGATCATTAACGGTATTATTATCGACATCCAAATTAAAACTGGCCAGCGCAACACCATCACTATCAACCGGCGCGGTTCCCCAGCGCACATCCTGGTAAGGGCCATCAACGGCGGCTGCCCGATCTAAGGAGAGTCTGGCAAACACATTGGCGATACCGTTGACCCAGCCACCGCTACTGCTATCGGTACTGATGCGTGTCGTCAGTGGTGTTGGTGCAGCTGAATCAATAGCGCCAAAATTAAAGTTGCCAATCACATTGGGGTCTAATTTGGCAAAGCTTGCTGTATAATTTTGCAGTGTGGTGTTGCCAGTGTCCTGTGCTGTTAAGGTAAAGTCCAAACGTAAAGGCTCAGCCATATAGGTAAAGCTGGCAGCAGGCAGGCAAGCTGCATCAACACGGTTATTAATGCTGCCGCCACTAATGGCAAAGTGATTTGGTATAAATCGACCGACATAACCGCTTTTGCTGATCACCGCGCCTGCACCTAAATAGTCGGCGTCATTAATATTAGCGGCGATTTCGATAATGCCGACCTCATGGTAGCGCACACTATTACTAATGCCGAGGCCACTCACAAAACTGCTAATCAGTGTGCCACCCGCTAAGCCGGGATCATTGCCAGCAGCGGGCAAGTTAAGTAGGGCACTCAAAGCGATACTTTCAACACTGCTTTCCTGGCCATAATTTAATGCAACAAGATTATCACTAAGATTGGCATTGTCAGCAGGGTTTGTATTTGCACTGTCATGGCCATCAGGAATACCATTGCTATCGCTACTGTCATCCGCTGCTTGCCACAATACGGCTTCGATATTAACAGTAAAGTTATTGCCTGCCGCTGTAAATACACTGCCTAAGGCAGAGTTTGCTGCCGGGTTGGCCGGGATTGAAATATTAAAACCGAAAGGCCTGACAACAAAGTTGTTGCTGCTGCCTGACATTAAATTCCCTGAGGGTGTGTTTGCGCCATCGTCCAACGGAATATCATAGCGTGCATGCAAAGCAATGTTACCGACGTCGGGGTAGTTAAGTATAAACGTGGCTGTTGTATCGGTGGCATCACCAAAATCCAAGCTGACACTGCTGTAATTGCTCACGCTAGCTAAACTGTTGCCGTTTATATTATTGCCGTTAATAGCGACCTGACGACTGCTGCAATTACTTGGGTTGCGGCATTCAAAAGCGAGTTCGATATCATGTGCACCAAGCAGTGCTGCCTCGCAAGCGCCGGTACTGTCGTTGGTACGGATTGCTTGTAACTCCAATATTTGTGCATTTGGTGCAACATTAGACGGCTTGCCGGCAATTTGATTAGCGATTGTTGAGGCAATGCCGTTCGCTAAAAACTGGAAACCGCTGGCGGCTACGGCTAAGTCGGCATCTTCACTGGGCAAAGCGCTACCCGATGTTTCGCTAATACTGCCATCGCTGACATTCAGACTGACGGTCTCTATATGTGTGTTTTTATAGCCAAGCACAACAATGCCCATATCCGCTGGGTCCATGAGATAACTAGCGACACCGTCATCTGCGGTACCATTGTTAATAGCATTGGTGCCGGTAATCACTGTCCAATCACCATGCGCTGTTGATGTAGAGAGGTTGATGGTGCCAGTATAGCTTGTGTCAATACTGTGATCGGCACGGTGTGCTTCGATAGTGATCGTTTCTGCTTGGCAGTTGACCGCATTGCCATCATGACCAATACTGAAGTGATCCGTGCTGCTGCAGGCACGCGTGCTTGCCATATCCGCATTCACTGTCGCAACAGGAATAACACTGCCATACACTTTTACCTCATCGATCAAGCCGTTGGCTGAGTTACCGCTATAACCACCGCCGCTCACGCCGGTTGTGCGGTTATCGCCGATATAGAGCGTATTCCAATTGGGTGCAGTGCCACTTAAATTTGTATTCGAGGTCGCACTCAAGGTGCCATTGAGATAAATCTGCAAATTATCATTGAGCAAGTCCCAGGTAACAGCAATATGCACCCACTCACCCGCCAGAAAACTTTGGTTGGCCGTTTCTGCTTGTGAGTCTGTATCATTATTATCTTCCAGGCGAAAGCGAATGCGGCCATTATTACGCTTTTGTATAAAGAAGTATTTGTCAGCACCATTGTTACCCAGGTTCACTGATGCATCAAATAACATTAAGTTACCACCACCATTCCAGTTAGCATTGGCGTTATACCAAAAGCTGATTGAGCCAATAGCACTGGGTGTTATTGTGGTATTAACGGCGTCAATCGTGCTGCTGTTATTGTTTGCTGGAAATACGCCATAACCACAAGTACCAGGATTACCGCTAATGGCAGGGTTGCTGCTCGCTGTGCTAACGTTGCCGAGTGGATTGCCATCATTGCCATTGCCGGAACTGTCACTCACATCACCTGCAGATACCCAACTGCTATCATCCATCGTGTAGTAGGCACTCAGACCATTTAAAAAACAGACATCATCAATATGCCAGTAATCCCAGTCAGCATTGCTGCCAGCGGTTTGTCGAAAGCGTAGTTGAAAGTTGGCATGTGAGGCATCAGTGGGCAGGCTGTAGTTGCGTATTAAAATCTCGCCATCGGTGCCCCCACCGGGGAATGTTTCCAGTGTGATCCAGCTGTTACTGCTATTGAAATATTCGATCACCAAATCTTCATTATTGTCCGGGTCTTCACTAAAGGCATCATCACCACGTCGAATCCAGGCACTAATCAGCAGGGGGCCAGCGGTTTGTGTATCCATACTATTAGATGTCACGGTGACCACATTCCAGCGTAAAAACATCGAGGTGTTCGATGAGCTAAACGTCGCTGAACTGGTGCCTGCACTGCCACCACCACTGCTATCGATGGTCCAGTTACCCAAGCCAGATTCAAAATCTTCACAAGCACCCAGCGCCAGTGGTACTGCGGCGGCTTCTTCGATAATGATGACATCGTCGACATGCCAATAATCCCAACCAATACCGCTATTGGCGGGTGCGCCACCATCACCACTGGGCAGGGTAAAACGCAATTGAAAATTGGCATGCAGTGCCGCGCCATTTAACGAATAACTGCGGGTAAAAATCTCGCCGGTCGGTGTGCCTTCTGGAAAGTTATCCAAGGTGATCCAGTTATTACTATTATCTAAATATTCCAGCAATAAGTTCTCATTGGCAGCTTCAGGGTCCTCGCTAAAAGCATCGTCACCGCGCCGTACCCAAATAGAAATATCAATGCCGGGCACTGTGGTATTGATCGGGACTGACGTGGCACTGACAGTATTCCAACGCAAGCGCATCGAAGAGGTGCCTGAGTTAGCCGTTTCAGTACCAATGCTAGCATTGCCTATGCCGGTGGCAGTCCAATTGGCAAAGCCACTTTCAAAGTCATCGCTAAATAGTATGTCACCAGGCGCAGCCAGGCTATTGCTTGACGTTAACACGCCAGCCGAGAAGGCCAACAGCATTACGACTAAGCAGCCAGCATCGCGTAAAACATAAGTGGGAGTTTGTTGCACCTTAATTCAATAACTATTATGGCTGATAATAGTTTAGCGGCTGTTAACTAAAGGAGTTTAATAAGGTCTAGCAGAGAGTATATACCTATATTAGGGCAGGCGATAAGCCTTAAAGTTATAAAGCTTAGCGCCGATGATTTGTTTGTTGAGATCTATCAGTTTTGATAACAAGGAATAATATGAAACAAGGACTTATGATCATCAGTATACTGTCAGCACTCTACATAGCGCCTCCGCTGGTAGCGGCAGAGCATAATGAGCAGCCTGATAACGATACTGTTATCAAACGTAATATTAAAAATATTAAATGGTTATATCGCCGCATTATGCAGCTGGAGAAAAAAATAGAACAGCAGCTGATTGGCGATAGCATTAACAGTGTGCCACCACCTCGGGCAACATTTGATAAAAGCAGTAGCAATAACCTTGATGTGTCTAATGAAGGTGAGTTACTACTACACCATTCTAATCAATTACAGATACTCTTAAAGCGCCTGATGGACTTAGAGAATAAGCTCAAAGGCACAGCAAGCGCATCTGATAGCAGTATAGGGAAAGGTGCAGTGGATGATACGATCGACAGTTCTGAAATCGCCCAAGTTGAAGAAACGGTGTTTGCCTTATCAGAGCAAATAGGCAGCGGTTCAATTGTGAATTCTTTTGATTCAAAGAATTTGACAATAGGTGGTTTCTTGCATCAAACCTATACCTCTGTTGATGGAGAAGCAGGCTCTGCATCGGCGTTTAATCGCCAAGTATTCGAGTTGCTATTGAAAACAGACTTTAATGCGCGTTGGTCTGGTTTTATGGCCAGTGTATTCTCTAAGCAGTCCGGTATTAACTATCGCGACCCAGGACAAAGAACAGACCCTTTCTTTGATATCAATGATAACACCGGCCTGGTCATTGGCTGGGCAAACTATTCGCGCAGCAATAAGCTGAACTTAAGAATGGGGCGTTATATTACACCACAAGGCATCACGAATATTGAACATTTCCCTGCATCACTATTAGACCCAGAACAGCCACAGTTTTTACGACCTTTTGGCGGTGAAACCATGTTCCCCAATTTTTTAGATGGGCTTATGCTGCATGGTAATATTTATCCCAGCATGGAAAGTGATACTGCGATTGAATATGCTTTGTTTACCGGTAACTATGTTGAAAATGGCGATGAGCTGGTTAATGGTGGCCGTTTGGCTGTCGATTTTAATAATGGTGGTGTTGTGCTGGGGATTAATGTTTTAAATGGGCAGCGCGCCGACCCTTTACTACACGACTACTCAGTAATAGGTTGGGATATGACCGTTGACTATAGACGCTTTTACTGGAAAACAGAGGCTTTTAGCAGTGATGAAGATACAGGGCCTGATCGAGAAGCTTTCTATACGCAACCGGCATTGCGCATCTCACCAAAGTGGGTAGGCTTTCTGCGTTACGATGTACTTGAAATAGCACAGTTTGGAGCTGATAACGAAGAAATTACTGAGACCATGTTTGGTGTTAATTACCTGCCTTATCCAAATACCCGTTTACGGGCAACCTATAGTCAGAGGTCATACGAACAAAGTACCTTTGGTTTTGCAGAAGCAGACGTTGATATATTGCAGTTATCAGCAACATTTAGCTTCTAAGAGGGCGGTATAATGCGAATAAAAATAACGCTGTTGCGTATTATGATGGTGCTGTGTATCGGCTTTCAAAGTGTAGCAATAACAGTACATGCCCAAGAACAGGCTTTCGATACAGGTAATATTAAGCCAGCCGATTTAGCTGATATTGATTTCCAGCTTGGTGATAGGCCGCCTGCAGCATTGCATATGGTTATTGTAAATGCCAATAATCGGTATTCAGCTAATGTGTCGGATATGCAGAAAAAAGTAAAGCTGCTGTTCTTAAAAAAGATACCAAGCTGGCCATCAGGTCTTGCCGCTATTCCTGTTGCCAGACCGCCTGGTAGTAAGGTGCAAAAAGCATTTCAGAAAAATATTCTGAGTATGTCAGATGCGCAGATGTCACGTTATTGGGTGAAGCTCAAACAAAGAAATGGTGAGGTAGCGCCAAAGGCAGCCAGTTCTAGGCGTATGGCAATACTGAGTGTTGCACAGAAAGAAGGTGCGTTTTCAGTTGTTGAAAATAAAGGGCGTACTGATTTACCGAAAGGGGTAAAAGTACTGTTTGAGTTTTAAAAAATGGCTTGCTTATTATCGGGTCCTTTGCCGCATTGGTGAGGCGGTATGGCTGGCTCAGTATCATTCTGGCAAACGCGGGCAGGTGGTCGCTCTTTATAGGCCTTGGGTTGGCCTACATGTTCTGGACAGGCTTTTACTTATTCTGTGGAAACTCTTGTTACCCAAAGCTTGGTTGCGCCTGCGACAGCCACCGGCATTGCCAAAAAATTAAGTATAGGCACCATGGTCATAAACATAATCACACTACCAAAGCCTAATACCAAAGCGCGATGTTGTTTTAATTGTCGGCGTTGTTCCCGGAAGTTCATCTCATGGTTGCCCATCGGATAATCCATATACTCTAACGCTAGCATCCAGGCGCCAAAAATAAACCATAAAGCAGGTGCAAAAATATTCAGGCCTGGAATAACACTGATAATCAACATTGGTAGCAGGCGACTAATAAAATACAGTAGCTTGCCCATCTCAGAGCGAATCGAATTAATAATCGCAGTGAATGTGCCGCCCACTTTACCGGCCGAGGGTGGTTGATAACCTCTTAGCGATACTTCCACTTTTTCAGCCAGATAACTATTAAAAGGTGAGCTGAGCACATTGGCCACAATGGTAAAGGTATAAAATAAAATAATCAGTGATAATAGACCAAAGATGATCCAGCTAAACCAGTCAATAAATGCACTGGCCCATTGCAACCACCAGGGCAGACTGCCAACAAGCCAGCTAATGGCGAGCCCGATTTGCTGTGAACCATAAAAGATGGCAGCAGCAAATAACAAAATATTAATTGTCAGGGGGATCACAACAAAGCGCTTCACACCGGGGCGCCGGATTAAGCTGAAGCCAGAAAGTGCGCATTTAGCGCCGTGAATAAAATCGTTTAGCATTTGACCATTATCGTTAAGGTATATTTTTCAACGCTTGCATCACATAGCTGCTAGCGCTTATTCACCTGCAAATTCAACCAGTGAATAAATCGAGTGCCCGTTGAGCTGCTGTCTGCCCTTTAAATCGGGTAGCTCAATAACAAAGCTCACTTCGACGACATTACCGCCTAATTGTTCCACTAATTTAACAGCCGCAGCTGCCGTGCCGCCAGTGGCCAGCAAATCATCAACGATTAAAACCTTATCATGTTGAGCAATGGCATCCTGATGAATCTCAAGGGTACTGCTACCATATTCCAGCTCATATTCATGACTGATCGTGGCAGCGGGTAACTTGCCTTTTTTGCGTACTGGCACCATACCGATATTCAGTTGCTGTGCCAATACCGCCGCAAAGATAAAACCCCGGGCATCAATCCCAACGACTTTATCGATTTGCATATCTTGGTAACGTTCAATGAACTGTTGGCACACATAGCGGTAGGCAACAGGGTCTTGCAGTAGTGAGGTGATATCACGAAACATAACGCCCTCAATGGGCCAATGGGGGACTGTGCGAATTTTTGCTTTCAGATCCATGGCAAAACCTGTAGTGTCCGTCTTTGGGAAAAGTAAATTATATACTAACTCATGTTACAAACCAGATTATTCGTATTAGCCGTGGTCTGCCTGTCTTGTATTGTTAGCAATGCAGCTGCCGACGATACCTTGGCAAAGGCGCAGGCAGCGTATCAGCAATTAAATTATCCGCTGACTATTACGCTATTAGAGACTGCGCTATCAGAGTCAGCTATGCCAACATCAGCAGAGAATACTCAACGGCGTGCCAGCTACCGGCACTGGTTAGGTAGAGCGTATGGGCGTCAGGCGCAATGTGGCAGCTGGTTGCAGGCTATGGGCCTGGCGAAAAAAGCGCTTAAGCAATTTGAGCAGGCCGTTACCCTGGATAAGTCCAACATTGAAGCCTTATATGACTTATTCAGCTTTTATGTAAAAGCCCCGAAGATTGTCGGTGGTGGACGCAAGAAAGCCAAGCGGCTATTACCGCAGCTGGCCGCGTTAGACCCCAAACGAGGACAGCAAGCGGAAGCCTTATTAGCGATGAGCAAAAAACACATCAAGCGTGAACGAGCGGCACAGCGCCATGCCCATTGCCCTAAAACGGAATAAGCCCAGTGAGTTGCCTGGCACACTACAGCGCTGGCTGCGTTATGAATTGCTGTTGTTGGCCGTTGCTACACCGGTTTTTTTGGCGCTGGTGAGCCCCAATATCCAGCTTTACATGACATTGGCAGGCCTATTTCTGCTGTATATCCTGATAACAGCTCGCTATAGCCAACCTTATATATGGCCCAAGCTGGAGGCGAGTGCGCAAACGCCACGCTCGATAGCTTATCTGTGGGCATTATTGCCTGCCGTACTGGGTAGCATCGCCTTTGCGATATATGCAGCCTGGCAAGCTCAGCTACAAATGTGGCATTGGCTGCTGTCTCTCGCACTGTATTGCTTATGGGCTGCAGTACAGCAAAGTCTGTTTCAGTTTTATCTGCTGGGACGCTTAAAGGTTTTCTTGGCAGGATTGCCAATATTGCTGATCTGTGCAATCAATGGCCTATTATTCAGCCTGGTGCATTGGCCTAAGTATGAGCTAATTTTGTTAACGATACCGCTGGGTTGCTATTGGAGCTACCTGTATTGGCGCGATCGCTTATTGTTACCCCTGGCGTTGGCGCATGGCTTGCTAGCCACGAGTTATTATACGCATGTGTTGGGTGTGGATTTATGGCAGCGCTGGTTGCAGCCTTTGGTAATTATGCGGCTATGGTAGATGTGTGCTCTGGGTGAGCTTCGGCAACTTTTCGGGTAGAATAGCCACCTTATCGAGATTAGCTTAGAAAAACATGTCTTCTGCAGAAAATACTTCTAAATCTGAAAAGTCTTCCCAATCGTCCGGGACGACACTATCAACCGGCCGCCAGGCGGTAAGAATCGGTCATGTCACTGTTGGTGGTGGTGCACCGGTCGTTGTACAATCTATGACCAATACCGATACCGCCGACCCAATCCGCACTGCGGCACAGGTCGCTGAGTTAGCGAAAGCTGGCTCTGAATTGGTGCGAATTACGGTTAACTCACCCGAGGCGGCTGCACAAGTCGCGCGTATCCGCGATCAGCTCGATAAAATGGGTTGTGATGTGCCGCTCGTCGGTGACTTCCATTTTAATGGTCATAAATTACTCACCAAATACCCCGAGTGTGCTGAAGCACTGGCTAAATATCGCATCAACCCCGGCAATGTTGGGCGTGGTGAAAAGAAAGACCCGCAGTTTGCCACGATGATTGAAGTTGCCTGCAAATACGATAAGCCTGTGCGGATTGGTGTGAACTGGGGTAGTCTTGATCAAGAAATGTTAGCGAGAATGCTGGATGAAAATGCCAAGCAGGTCCAACCGAAAGAACTCAACTTGGTGATGCGTGAGGCAGTGATTGCATCGGCACTCGAAAGTGCGCAGCAGGCCGAGACGCTGGGTTTGGGGCGCGATAAGATTATTTTGTCTTGTAAGACCAGTGCTGTGCAGGATTTAATTGCGGTCTATCAGGATTTGGCCAGTCGCTGTGATTATGCATTGCATTTGGGCTTGACCGAAGCGGGCATGGGTTCTAAAGGCATTGTTGCCTCAACAGCGGCCTTGTCAGTGCTATTGCAGCAGGGTATTGGTGATACGATTCGGATTTCATTAACACCTGAGCCGGGTGGTGAGCGCAGTCGTGAAGTGATTGTGGCACAGGAAATTTTGCAGACCATGGGTTTGCGGGCATTTACGCCATTGGTGATTGCCTGTCCGGGTTGTGGCCGTACCAGTAGCACTTACTTTCAACAACTGGCGAAAGATATTCAGGCTTATATTCGCGAACAAATGCCGCAATGGCGGCAGTCTTATCCCGGCGTGGAAAGCATGTCGGTTGCAGTGATGGGCTGTGTCGTCAATGGCCCGGGCGAAAGCAAATATGCTGATATTGGTATCAGTTTGCCGGGTACTGGTGAGCATCCTGTTGCACCTGTTTACATCGATGGTAAGAAAGACGTAACACTCAAAGGCGACCATATTGCCGAAGAGTTTCAATCGATTGTTGAGAACTATATTCAAAACCGCTATGGGCAGGTTGAAAAGGTGAGTTAGTCTTACCGAAGGCCAGATGGCTTACGGATACTATAGTAATATAGGTGAATGACTCAGCTTGTGGTCATGGCAGTTGACGTTATAAAAACAATATTTATCTCAAGTTAAGGATTTAGCATGGGCGTACCCTTTATTCAGAAATATCGCGTTGCCAAATATATTATTGGTCAAAAGCTAAAAGGTGTTAAACGTTATCCATTAGTGTTGATGTTAGAGCCTTTGTTTCGCTGTAATTTAGCGTGTGCGGGTTGTGGCAAAATCGATTATCCCGATGAAATTCTGAATAAGCGCCTTAGTCTTGATGAATGCTTGCAGGCTGTTGATGAGTGTGGTGCGCCCGTTGTGTCAATTCCGGGGGGTGAGCCGCTCATTCACAAAGAAATGCCACAGATTGTTGAAGGTATTGTCGCGCGTAAAAAGTTTGTCTACTTATGTACCAATGCTTTATTGCTTAAGAAAAATATTGATAAGTATAGCCCTTCACCGTATTTAACTTTTTCTGTGCACTTAGATGGTTTGCAGGATAGGCATGATGCCTCAGTGTGTCAGGAAGGCGTATTTGAAATTGCTGTTGATGCTATTAAGTTAGCGCTGGTCAAAGGTTTTCGTGTTACTGTTAATTGTACTTTATTTCAAAATGAGTCTGCCGAAGAGGTTGCAGACTTTATGGACTTTTGTATGAACTTAGGCGTTGAAGGCGTGACAATCTCACCGGGATACAGTTATCAGCATGCGCCTCAGCAAGAAATTTTCTTACGCCGCGAGGCCAGTAAAATGTTGTTTCGTGATGTCTTCAAGTTAGCCAAGGGGCGTAAGTGGCGCTTTAATCAGTCAAGTTTGTTTATGGACTTTCTTGCAGGTAATCAAACATATCAATGTACGCCATGGGGTAACCCAACGCGTAATGTGTTTGGTTGGCAAAAGCCGTGTTATTTATTGGTTGATGAAGGGTATGTTGATAGCTTTCATAGTTTGATTAATGATACCGACTGGGACCGCTATGGCACGGGTAAAAACCCCAAGTGTGCAGATTGTATGGTGCATTCAGGGTATGAGCCTACCGCAGTGGACGATACTTTTGTGCATCCACTCAAAGCCTTTAAAGTTTTTCTGTTTGGCCCTAAAACGACAGGGCCGATGGCCCCTGAATTGCCGATCCAGTATGATGAAAACTATAATGTGAGTCAGCTACCCGGTATAACAGGCACAAAGGACATAAAGCTAGTGCCGAAGGCTGAACTGGATAAGCAATCTGCAGAGCAGAAATCTGACCATCAGCAGGTCTCTTAGACTTAGCATAACCGCTTATGTTAGCGTTATTATGCGTGTCTTTTGCCTTGGTGTTATGGCTGGGCGTATTACTGCAACCTTGGCTGCCTTGGCTCAATCGAGAAGTTTTTTCTTTATCGGCGGCACAGCAAAATTTTCATGCTTGCGATTTGTCCGATATCACGGTTTTAATACCTGCCCGTAATGAAGCGCTACATATTCAGCAGACGCTAAATGCAATAGCCCAGCAGGGCCAGGGTTTACATGTGATTGTTATCGATGATCAGTCACAAGACGATACCTATGTAAAGGCAAAAAGCAGTACAGTAAAGCACTTGACGATATTGAAAGGGCAGGCGCTACCCGCAGCTTGGTCGGGTAAGTTATGGGCACTACAGCAGGGTTTGGCACAGGTGAATAGCCGCTATACTTTATTGCTGGATGCGGACATACGCTTGATACCCGGCACTATCGCGGCATTACGCGATAAAATGCAGGCTGAACATTTGCAGCTTATTTCATTAATGGCGGCGCTGCGCATGCAGTCTGTCTGGGAACGGCTGTTGATGCCGGCATTTATTTATTATTTTAAGTTGATCTATCCTTTTGCGTTAGCCAATAACCCGCATTATACAAAAGTGGCTGCAGCAGCAGGAGGGTGTATTATGGTGGAGACGGCAGCACTGCATAAAGTTGATGCATTTAACAGTGTGCACGATGCTTTAATTGATGACTGTACGCTGGCGGCTAAAATAAAGACAGCGGGTTATAAAACATGGTTGGGCCTAACGCATCTTGCGATTAGTCAGCGGCAATACAATAATCTGTCATCTATATGGGATATGGTAGCCCGAACGGCCTATACACAGTTACGTTACTCACCGTGGTTATTGTTAATCACAACAGTATTGATGTTATGTATGTATTGGGTGCCGTTGCTGAGCATATTGGTTGCTGGCAGTGGCCTGGTGACTGGAATGGCATGCCTGATCTTGCTAATGATGTTTATCAGTTATTGGCCCACAGTGCACTATTATAATGTCCATCCTTTATGGGTTTTTGCTCTGCCGCTAACAGCTAGCCTCTTTTTATTAATGACCTGGTCATCTGCCATTCGTTATTGGCGTGGTCAGCGTTCGGCCTGGAAAGGACGGCAGTACTCAAGAACAAGATAATACCGTGGTACCGTATTCATTGCCTGCCAGCGATCAGGCTTGCAGGTGACGTGCGAGAAGAGAAGATCTAAAAAGAGTTTGAGATGACAAGATTTGTATTGCGAGGGCTATTGTTAATATTGCTGACACTGTTGTCGGCGTGTACAGCCAATATTTATAAACCTTATGAGCCATCAACAACGGTTAATAAGCGTAATGTACCGACAAGTTTATTGCGGCAGTTTCAGTATGATAAACAAAAGATTAAGCTGCGTAGTGAGCCAATCAATATTAGGCAACGTTATTACCGAGCCAGGCACTTGCGTCAGCGTAAGACGAATGTGTTGGGGGCACATACTTTGCATCGTTTATCGTTTCCTTCGGTTGCCGATAATGCGCAACATAATAAACAGGTAACGTATAAATATTATAAAAGTCGGCGAGTGGGTAAAAAGAAGCTGATTATCATTTTGCCGATCTATGGCAGTTATCTATACCCTTCGGATCGCATCACCACAGGCTTACGTGCCAGACACCCTGACGCAAATATTGCGCTATTAGAAGCAGAAAACTGGTTGCTGGACTTTAATGGTTTGAGTCAAGCCCGTGAACTGGCTGAGTTCCAGCGTATTACACAACAAATGCGAGAGCGCATTATTACCAGTGTTGTGGATGTCCGACGTTTTATCGATTGGGCTGAACAACAAGATGATATAGATTCGCAACGCATTGCCTTAATTGGTTTTAGTATGAGCGCCTTGGTCGCCAGTTTGGCAACGCTGCATGAACCCCGTTTGCACGCCTCAGTGATCGTGATGGGGGCAGCCCATCCACATGAGGTGCTCTCGGTGTGTCCTGGACGACCAGCAATGGCACGCACGGCCGTTTTACAACAGTTTGGTTGGCCACTGGCAACTTACCGTGAGCATATGACCCGTGTGTTTTCTTCGTTAGACCCTGTGTTGTATGAGGGGATGGTTGATGCTAGCAAAGTCTTGATGATCGATGCACACTATGATGATTGCATGCCAGCCAACACTCGCAATAGCTTATGGCAGGCTTTGGGGCAACCCGAGAGAATCAGTTATAAATACCCGCATAAAAAAGCGTTTCTGGCGATGACCCCATTGGGGTTTAACACGATGCGAAATCGCATTTATCGCTTTCTAGAAGCACAATTGAATTAAACTTGAGCATAAGGTCACATTGGTTTAAGTTAGCGCTCTGTTTGACAGAATTATGTAAAATATTGCTTGGTCCAACGTGGGCATTCAACCCCGGCCGATGCGACTAAGTCTCTAGAAATATAAGGTTATTGATGGCGTTACACTCAAAAGACTCCCATGTCGCTGATGATGTTGCCAAGCATATTACTGCTGAAGCTGATCAAAATGCGTTGTTGCAGGGGGTGGCCCGTACTTTTGCATTAACCATTCCGCAGCTGCCAGCCCCGTTGGCGAAAGTGGTGAGTAATGCCTATTTGCTGTGTCGGATCACTGATACCATTGAAGATGAAGTCGATATAAGTGATGATACTAGGCACAGCCTGGCGCAAGAATTTATTCAGGTGGTTGCGGGTGAAGCGCCTGCTGAGCACTTTGCACAGCGATTTTACCCTTTATTGTCTGAGCAGCGCTTGGCCGCAGAGAAGCGGCTGATCCAAGAAACCGCAGCAGTTATCCGTATTACCCATGGCTTTACCGTCCCCCAGCAGCAAGCACTGCTGAAGTGTGTGAGGGTGATGGCGGAAGGCATGGTCTATTATCGGGCCAATAGCAGCCCAGTGGGCTTTGAGAGCCTCAATCAACTGGATAACTATTGCTACCATGTCGCTGGTGTTGTTGGTGAGATGCTGACAGAGTTGTATTGCGACTATTGCCCTGCGATGGCCGAGCAGAAAGCACAGTTAATGCGCCTAGCCGTCTCATTTGGACAGGGCTTGCAAATGACCAATATTCTTAAAGATATTTGGGAAGATTATCAGCGCGGGGTTTGCTGGTTACCCCAAGATGTCTTTAATCAAGCTGGATTTGACTTATCCAGGCTGTCAAACGCACAATACAAGCAGCAGCAACAGGCCGCTTTTGCAAAGGGTTTGCGCATGCTGATTGCGATTGCGGTTGGGCATCTGAAAAATGCGCTTGAATATAGTATATTAGTGCCCGCCAAAGAGGTTGGCTTACGCAAGTTTTGCTTATGGGCTATTTGGATGGCCTTATTAACATTGTGTAAGATTAATGCACAACCGAATTTTAGTGCTGCCTCACAAGTGAAAATAAAAAAATTAAGCGTGTTAGCAGTAATTGCCTTAACAAGTATCACGAAGCGTTATAACGGTGTCATTAGACGTATTTTTGCGTTACTGGCAAAGCCATTGCCAGGGCGAAGTGAGGGCGTTTCGACATCAAACTCCCATGATAGAATAAGAGATTGGTTTAATGCGAGATCAGGGTGAACAGGCTGTGGACGTAGTAATGGAGAGCTTTGAAGCTGCTAAGGCAGAGCTGTTGGCGTCCCGAGCTGAAATTGACAGCTCCTATAACATCCTTGAACAGGCTATCCAGAAAGGTCGTGATCAGCTGCTGGCCAAACAGGCCAGTGACGGGCACTGGTGCTATGAGCTCGAAGCTGATTGTACGATTTCCGCAGAATATATCTTAATGATGCACTTTATGGATGAAGTGGATGCCGATTTGCAGCAGAAAATTGCCCGCTATATTCGCTCGCATCAGGCAGAGCATGGTGGCTGGCCGCTCTATGCGGGCGGCGATATGGATATCAGCTGTTCTGTTAAAGCCTATTATGCACTCAAGCTCGTGGGTGATCAGCCAGATGAGCCACATATGCAAAAAGCCCGCGAGGCTATTCTGGCGCAAGGCGGTGCTGCACGGTCTAATGTGTTTACCCGCCTTACGTTGACAATGTTTGAGCAAATGCCTTGGCGAGCGGTGCCTTTTATTCCCGCTGAGATTATGCTGTTGCCACGTTGGTTTCCGTTTCATATCTATAAAGTATCTTACTGGTCACGCACCGTGATGATACCGCTGACTATCCTTTATAGCCTGAAAGCTAAAGCGAAAAACCCAAAGCAGGTGGGTATTGCTGAGCTATTTACAGTCGACCCTTGGAAAGAAAGACGTTACTTTCCAATTCGCTCAAAGTTAAACAAGGCTGTGTTGCTGTTAGAGCGCGTTGCCCGTTTATTTGAGCCAGTGGTGCCAGGTTTGTTGCGTAATTACGCTATTAACAAAGCTGTGCAGTGGATGTTGCCTCGTATGAATGGTGAAGATGGCTTAGGCGGCATATTTCCGGCCATGGTAAATGCTTATGAAGCATTATCACTATTAGGTTATGCGCCGGATAATGAATATCGTCTTAATGCTAAGCGCGCTATTGATAAGTTGTTGGTTATTGGCAAAGAGCAGGCATACTGCCAGCCTTGTTTGTCACCCGTGTGGGATACAGCACTTTCCGCATTGACGCTACACGAGACCAATCAAGCACTACAGAGCAAATATGCTGGCAAGGCTTTAGTAAAGTCATTAGATTGGTTGGTCGACCGGCAAATTCAAAATGTACCCGGTGACTGGCTGCAAAGCACCAATGGTCCCACCGGCGGTGGTTGGGCTTTTCAATATCGTAATGATTATTACCCTGATGTTGATGATACCGCCGCGGTAGCATGGGCTTTGTTGGAAGTTGATGCCAAGCGCTATGCCGATACGATCGATTTTGCCGCTGAATGGCTGTATAGCATGCAATCCAGTAATGGTGGCTTTGGCGCATTTGATAAAGATAATACAGCTTATTACCTAAATGAAATTCCATTCGCCGATCATGGTGCTTTATTGGACCCTCCCAGTAGTGATGTCAGCGCACGTTGTGTTGCCGTATTCGCTCATCAACACTTTGCTGAGCATGCTGAATATAATCAGACCAAAGAGCGCTGTTTAAACTATTTGCTCAATGAGCAGGAAAAAAATGGTGCCTGGTTCGGTCGCTGGGGTACCAATTATCTTTATGGTACCTGGTCAGTGCTCTCCAGCTTAGAAAAAGACGCCGCCTCGTTCGATACGATTGCCATCAAGCGCGCGGTTAAATGGCTCAAAGCCACACAAAATACCGATGGTGGCTGGGGTGAAACCAATGACAGTTATGCTGATCCAAGTCTGGCTGGGCGTGCAACACACAGCAATGCTTTTCAGACGGCCTGGGCATTATTAGCCTTGTTAGCAGCAGGTGAGTCACATGCTGATGAAGTAGAAAAAGCCGTGCAATACTTGCTCGAAACGCAAGCAACAGACGGTAACTGGTATGATAAAGACTTTACCGCGCCGGGATTTCCACGAGTCTTCTACCTTAAGTACCATGGTTACGATAAGTTTTTTCCGTTATGGGCTTTGGCACGCTACTATAATTTGCGCTTTGCAAAAGATTAGTTGGTGCTTACCTCAAAGTTGCTCTGATAGATACACTTTATGAGCCTGGGAATCGTGGCGGCCACGCCTTATGAAGCCAATGCTTTAACACATACACGTTTGTCGACTGGGCAGCTCTATTTGCTGGCAGACAATGTCTGGTTGATTGTCGCCGGTGTTGGCAGACAAGCAGCTACACAAGCGATACAACGCCTGCTTGAACAAGGTGTTACCCATTTAATGAGTTGGGGGGTGGCTGGTGGTTTACAGCCAGGCCTAACGTCGGCCAGCATTTTATTGCCAACAACCATTAAAGCAGACAAGCAACAGTTTTTTGTTGATGCTGATTGGCACAATGCTTTATTGCAGCAGCTCACGGGCCTATTCAAAGTCCATCAGGGCAGTATCGCCAATAGTGATAAAGTGCTCAGCGATATCAGTGATAAACAAGGTCTGTATGCAGCAAGCCAAGCCTTGGCAGTCGATATGGAAAGTGCCGCAATCGCCAGAGCCGCCGATCAACAAGGCTTACCGTTTGTCGTGCTGCGTGTGGTTGCAGATCCTGCAGAGCTAGGTTTGCCCAGCGCATTGTTGCAAAGCCTTAACCGTAATGGTCAGGTTAACATTGCGCGTTTATTATTGAATCTATTGCTCAGGCCTTGGCAATGTCTGATATTTATGCGTATTGCACGTAGCTCGTATCAGGCGCTCTTAATCCTTAAGTTATTGGCTAAACAGCTACAACCGCATTTTGGTTTGCAGACAACAGCGACTGTGGAGCGTGAATTGTCATGAAAGCACTTGTGACCGGTGCTACCGGCTTTGTTGGCTCAGCGATGGCAAGAAAGCTCTTGCAAGAGGGCTGGGACTTGCGGGTACTTGTCAGGCCCAACAGCGATCGCCGCAACCTAAGCGGCTTGGCGCTGGAGGTGGTTGAGGGTGACCTGCTTGATGCTGCTTCATTAACCGCCGCTGTACAGGGGTGTGAAGCTTTGTTTCATGTAGCAGCCGACTACCGGCTTTGGGTGCCTGATCCAGCTGAGCTGTACCAGGCCAATGTTGAGGGTAGCCGGAATCTAATGCAGGCCGCCCAGGCAGCAGGCGTATCGCGTATTATTTATACCAGCAGTGTCGCTACTTTAGGCCTACTGCCCGATGGCTCACCAGCCGATGAAGATACACCCGTCGGCTTGCAGGATATGGTCGGACATTATAAGCGCTCAAAGTTTTTGGCAGAACAGGCCGTGCAGACCATGATTGAGCAGTCGCAGTTGCCTGCTGTGATTGTGAACCCATCCACGCCAATTGGGCCACGTGATATCAAGCCGACGCCAACAGGGCAAATGATTGTGGATGCGGTCAATGGCAAAATGCCTGCCTATGTAGATACAGGCTTAAACCTGGCCCATGTTGATGACGTTGCCGAAGGGCACTGGTTGGCTTATCAGCACGGTGTGATTGGTGAGCGCTATATATTAGGTGGGGAGAATTATAGTTTGCAGCAGATACTTGGCGAAATTGCCGCTATCATCGGCGAACCAGCGCCTAAATTGCAGATTCCACATAGCCTTGCCATGCTTGTGGCTTACGGCTCAGAGGCGTGGGCGAGCGTCAGCAGACAGCCGCCTAAGGTCAGTATTGATAGTGTTAAAATGTCGAAGAAACGGATGTTTTTCTCTATTGCCAAAGCGCAACGCGTGTTAGGGTACCAACCTCGCGCTGCGACTCAGGCCATAGCAGATGCCATTGAGTGGTTTTATCAGCATGATTATTGTCAAAGGCGCGTATCTGCAGGTTAATAGCAGGTTAAGGCAACACAACCGGTGTTTTAGCTTGCCAATTATCGGCTTGGTGTTCAGCAATAACCTTAGTGTATATACCACCACGGACATTAAAGTCGGCAGTAAGCCGCATAAAACGAGGCTGGCAGGCTGCCACAAAGTCGCTCAATATGGCATTGGTGACGGCTTCATGGAAAGCGCCCTGGTCACGAAATGACCAGATGTACATTTTTAGTGATTTCAGCTCAATACAGGCTGCGTCAGGAATATATTCCAGTTGCAACTCGGCAAAATCAGGCTGGCCAGTTTTAGGGCATAAACAAGTAAACTCCGGAATATCGATTCGGATGGTATAATCCCGCTCTTGTTGAGGGTTGGGGAAGGTTTCCAGAGATTTGCTGGGTTGGGTCGGCATTTCAGGCTCCGCTCTTGGTTTTAAACGCAGTATTATATTAAGAAGGTCAATTAAAAGCACATGCGTCTCAGTAAGATTAAGTTATCTGGCTTTAAATCATTTGTAGAGCCCACCACCATATTGTTTCCAAGTGACCGAACCGGGATTATCGGCCCGAATGGTTGTGGTAAGTCTAATGTTATCGATGCTATTCGCTGGGTGATGGGCGAGTCCTCTGCCAAGCAGTTGCGCGGTGACTCCATGGATGATGTGATTTTTAATGGTTCTTCTGCGCGTGGGGCGGTGAGCCGTGCTTCGGTAGACTTGATCTTTGATAACTCCGACCATGCTGTCGGTGGGCAATATGCCAATTACAATGAGATTTCTGTCCGTCGTGAGGTGACTCGGGAAGGTCAGTCGAATTATTACCTCAATGGTACCCGCTGTCGCCGTAAGGACATTGCTGATATTTTTCTCGGTACCGGTTTGGGACCACGCAGCTATGCCATTATTGAGCAGGGTATGATTTCACGCGTGATTGAAGCCAAACCTGAGGAACTGCGCGTCTACCTGGAAGAAGCAGCAGGTATCACTAAGTATAAAGAGCGCCGTCGTGAGACGGAAAACCGTATTCGTCATACTCGTGAAAATTTAGAGCGCTTGGATGATTTACGTGAAGAGATTGAGAAACAACTCAATCACCTAAAACGTCAGGCGAATGCAGCCGAACGCTATAAAGAACTAAAAGCACAAGAACGCCGTATTAAGGCTGAGCTATTAGCATTACGTTGGCAGGTATTAAATCAGCAGGTCGAGCAGGAAGAGCATGTCTTGCAAGAGCAGCAAACTAAAGTTGAAGCAGTGATTGCTGATCAGCGTGCGGTTGAGCTAGAGATTGAGAAAAAGCGTGAACAACAAACAGAAGTACATGATAACCTCAATACCGTGCAAGGTGATTATTATCGTTTAGGTTCCGATATTTCACGTATTGAGCAATCCATTCAGCATCATAAAGAAACGCGCCAACGCCAGGAGCAAGATTTAAAGCAAATTAACGATGCCTGGAGTGAGTTACAGCAGCATGTCGAAGATGATCGCGCCAAGCTTGAAGGTATGTCACGTGATATTGCCGATAAGCAACCGATGCTGGAATCTTTGCAACAAACTCAGCAGCACTCTTCAGCGCGTCTGGCTGAAGCAGAAGAGAGTATGCTGTACTGGCAACAGGAATGGGATAACTTTAATCGGCAAGAAGCAGATGCGACTCAGGCAGTGAGTGTTGAACAGACCCGCTTGGAGCAGTTTGCACAGCAGTCTGACCGTTTAGAGTTGCGCCGAGATAAACTCGTCGAAGAGCAAACTGCGCTGAGTACACAAGACCAGGAAGCACAACTTGAAGAGCTATTGCATAGTGAAGGCCGGTATACCACTGAGCTAGACGAGTTACAGGAAATCTTACAGCAGAACTCAAACAGTATTCATAGTTGCCGCGATAATATTGAGCAGATTAATGCGCGTTTGGATGATAGTCGTGGCCAGGTGCAGGACTTGCGCGGTAAGTTAGCATCCCTCGAAGCATTGCAACAAGCCGCTTTAGGTAAGCAAAATGAAAGTGTTGTGCAGTGGTTAGAGCATCGCGGTATCAAAGAGAACCCACGACTGGCTGAGCGTTTAAATGTGCAGCCCGGTTGGGAAAAAGCCATTGAGACTGTGTTAGGCAAAAGTGTTGAAGCTGTTTGCGTTGATGGGCTCGATGCTGTGACATCAGTATTGGGCGATCTGGAGAAAGGTAGCCTGATGCTATTAGAAGTCGGTGAAGGTAATGCGACACCGAACAGTAATGCGGATACGCTGAGTGATAAGGTTGAATCTGATTATGCTTTAGCCGGTTTGATGTCGGGTGTTTATGCCGTCGAATCATTAGATCAGGCGCTGGTGCTCAGACCACGTTTAGCCCCTACAGAGTCAGTGATTACCCAAGATGGTTTATGGGTTGGGCCTAATTGGCTACGTGTTTCACGTCAGGATGATAACCAAGGTAGTGTGCTCAGCCGTGAGCAAACGATTAAACAAACCCGTGAGCAATTAGCACAAACCAGTCAGCAGGTCGAAGCACTGGATGCTGAGTTATTACAAGCTAAAGCGACACTCGATGATGTTGAGCAGCAACGTGAGCAGCGTCAGGCGCAACAACAGGAGCTTAGCAGCCAATTGGCAGAAGCGCGCGCACAAGTCAATAGCATTAAAGTACAGTTAGAGCAAATTCAAAAGCGCCGTGCTGAAGTTAACAGTGAACTCAATGAGATTGTGCAGCAGTTACAAAATGATCAGGCAGCGCAAACCCAGGCACAAGAGCGTTTGCAAGAAGCTAAATTGCTGGTAGAGCAAAATGCCAGCCAGCGTGGTCAATTACAAGAGCGCCGTGAGGTGTTGAATCAAAGTTTGCAAGAAGCCCGTGAGCATGCTCAAGCCGATAAGGATGCCTTGCATGAAATCGCGTTGAACATTGAATCAATGAAGTCAGTACAAACATCAACTGACGAGAATCTATCGCGTATGCAACAGCAGTTGAGCCATTTGCAGGTGCGTCGAGATGAGTTGACAGCTGCGCTTTCCGAGGGCGGGCAGCCAGTTGATGAAATGGAGACAGAGTTAGCTACCTTATTAGAACAGCGAGTCAGTGTCGATAAGCGTCTTGGCGAAGCACGCACGCAAGTTGACGTTGTTGAAAACGAGATACGTCAAAGTGAATCGACCCGCGCTACTTTAGAGCAGCAAGTGCAAGAGTTGCGCAGCACTTTAGAGCAAGGGCGCTTAGGCGCACAGGAAGCCCGTGTACGTTGCCAAACCTTAAAAGAACAGCTCGATGAGAGCGGCTTCGAACGTGATACATTATTTAAAGAAATGCCAGAAGAGGCTTCTGTTAAAACCTGGAGTGAGCAGGTCAGTAAGCTTGAACAGCGTATCCAGCGTATGGGCGCGATTAACCTGGCCGCGATTGATGAACTTAAAGAACAATTAGAGCGTAAAGAATATCTTGATGCGCAAAATGCTGACTTGACCGAGGCCTTGGAAACACTCGAAAACGCGATTATGAAAATTGATCGTGAGACCCGGGCACGTTTTAAGGAAATCTTTGACAAGGTCAATGCCAATATTAAAGATATGTTTCCGCGGTTATTTGGGGGTGGGCAGGCGCACTTGGAAATGACAGGTGATGACTTGCTAACAACCGGTATTGCTATCATGGCTAGACCGCCAGGTAAACGTGTGTCGAATATTCACTTGCTATCTGGTGGTGAGAAAGCACTGACAGCTGCCTCTATGGTGTTTGCAATATTTCAACTTAATCCTGCACCTTTTTGCTTGCTCGATGAGGTTGATGCACCATTGGATGAAGCTAATGTTGGGCGTTTCTGTGAAATGGTAAAAGAAATGTCAGAAAAAGTGCAGTTCATTGTTATTACGCATAATAAGACCACCATGGAAATGGTTGATCAACTCATGGGGGTTACCATGCGTGAAGCAGGCGTATCACGAATTGTTGCAGTGGATGTTGATGAAGCCGTTAAAATGGCCTCTGCATAAATAGTGATAATCTTTGTTTAAAAGGTGCTTTAAACCAATACAGACCAATATATAGAGTGTAATCATGGATACCTTACGTTGGATATTGCTGGCTTTCGGTATCATCTTGGTGGCAGGTATTTACTGGTTTGGCCGACGGTCGCAGTCGAAGCAAGAGTCCACATTGGCCAAACGTCTGGACTTGCGTAAAGAGCCAGATTTGTTGCCAGATAATGATACTTTATCAGACCAAAACAGCGCGTCGTCGGTGCTTGAGCAAGCCTCTAATGAACTGGATAAACAAGATGAGCAGCCTCTAGCCGAAGCTGCTGTCGAAGCTGATGCTATGCAGGGCTTGCTTGGCCAAGGTGCTAGTATCACTGAGGCAGAAGCATCAGACAGTGCTGCGCCATTTGCGCAAGCTGATTACAAGCAGGCGGGCTTCGATGATTTTGCAGCGCCTCAAACCACTGGGGTGGATAAACCGCCTCGTGATATCCCCTTAGATGATAATGCCGATGATAAAGCCTCGGCAACGCCAACTGAAATTGGCCTAATGAACTTTGAAGCGCTTATTCAAGAGGGCTTGTCATCACAACAAAAGCCCATTGATTCAACACCGCCAGCATCATCAATACCAGAATCATCAATAAAGGCAGAGCCTTCAATAAAACCGGCGTCGACGCCTGCTGCATCATCTACAAGTATGTTGGTTGATGAGGAGATGGTTGTACTTAACGTGTTTGCGCGTGACGCCAATGGGCTATCAGGCAAAACACTTTATGATGAGTTGACCAATAACGGTTTGCAGTTAGGCGAGATGGAAGTGTTTCACTATAAACAAAATGGTAAAAAATGCTTTAGCGTGCTCAATGCCTTCAAGCCGGGTACCTTCCCGCTAGACCCAACAGGCTTTGTTACTAAAGGCGTCACTTTCTTATTGATTTTGCCGGATGTAGATGATTGCCTGCAAAGCTTTGAAAATATGTTATTGATCGCGCATAACATTAGTGTGAGTATGGATGCACGCCTGCTGGATGCGCAACGCAGTTCACTTAGCAAGCAAACTATTAGCTATTTACAAGAAGAAATAAAAGCATATCAATTAAGGCAGCGCTAATGCCCAATAAGAAACCACCCAATAAAGCACTGTTGGCAGAGCTTCAGCAATTGCATGAGCAGCTTAATCAGCATAACTATCATTACTATGTATTGGATGACCCGCAGGTGCCTGATGCGGAATATGATCGTCTGTTTCGTCAGTTGCAAGCGATAGAAGCAGAATATCCTGAACTGATTACAATAGATTCTCCCACACAAAGAGTCGGCGCTGAGCCTCTAGCGGCTTTTGAGCAAGTAAAGCATGTTGTGCCTATGTTGTCTTTAGGCAACGCATTTAGCGAAGAGGATGTTTACGCGTTTGATAAACGTCTCTGCGATAAACTCGATAGCAATGACACACTGATGTATTCAGCAGAGCCGAAGCTCGATGGTTTAGCAGTTAGTGTCGTCTACGAAAATGGGCAACTCGTACGTGCAGCAACCCGTGGTGATGGCAGTACCGGTGAAGACATTACCCAGAATGTACGCACTATCGATTCTATTCCCTTGAAGTTACTTGGTAAAGGTTACCCAAGCTTGCTGGAAGTGCGGGGTGAAGTGTTTATATCACGCCAAGGCTTTGAGCGAATGAATGCACAAGCGCGCAAAAATGACGAAAAAGTTTTTGCTAATCCACGTAATGCAGCAGCAGGTAGTTTAAGGCAGTTAGACCCACGGGTTACTGCCAAGCGGCCTTTAGAAATCTATTGCTATAGTGTTGGGCAAGTCGAAGGTGGTGAGTTGGCTGTAACACATAGCGGCATTTTAAAGCAGCTACAACAATGGGGTTTGCGCATTAACCCTGAGGTAAAAAACGTTAAAGGCCCTGAGGGTTGTTGGCGTTATTACGAACAGATTGGTAAACGGCGAGATAGCTTGCCCTATGAAATAGACGGTGTTGTTTATAAGGTCGATCGTTTGGATTTACAGGCTGAGCTAGGGTTTGTTTCGCGCGCCCCTCGTTGGGCAATTGCCCATAAGTTTCCAGCGCAAGAAGAGATAACAACAGTGCAGGCTGTAGAGTTCCAAGTAGGGCGTACCGGTGCCCTAACACCGGTGGCACGTTTGGAGCCGGTCAATGTGGCCGGTGTTACAGTGAGTAATGCTACGTTGCATAATATGGATGAGGTTGAACGTAAGGATGTACGTGTTGGTGATAGCGTAATCGTGCGGCGTGCTGGGGATGTGATAC
Organism: Gammaproteobacteria bacterium; assembly: GCA_965230615.1. Lineage (GTDB taxonomy): Bacteria > Pseudomonadota > Gammaproteobacteria > HTCC5015 > HTCC5015. Next base: position 1,124,117 of record OZ246012.1, on the reverse strand, counting down.
CGGAAGTGGTTAGCGTTATTCTGGATCGTCGGCCAAAAGGTACCCGCAAAGTTAAATTGCCAGCGCAATGTCCGGTTTGTCAGTCCGTAGTAGAGCGTTTGGAAGATGAAGCGGTGGCCCGTTGTACAGGTGGTTGGTTCTGTGCTGCGCAACGTAAAGAAGCCATTAAACATTATGCGTCACGTAAAGCCATCGATATAGAAGGTTTGGGTGACAAGCTGGTCGAGCAATTGGTTGATGAAGGTTTAATCGAGCATATCCATGATCTATATGCTTTGAACCAAGAGCAACTGTCTGCTTTAGAACGTATGGGTGATAAGTCGGCAGAGAATTTGATCAGTGCACTACAAATTAGTAAAACAACAACATTACCACGTTTTATCTTTGCTCTAGGTATACGTGAAGTGGGTGAGGCAACAGCTTTAAACTTGGCAAATTACTTTGGTGATATTGATGCCGTAATGCAAGCTGATGAAGAGGCTTTATTGAGCGTCAATGATATTGGGCCGGTTGTTGCTAAAAATATAGTCACATTCTTTGAGCAAAAACATAATAAAGATATTATAAAAAAATTAATGCGGGCCGGAATGCATTGGCCGGTCATTGAAGTCGACAATGGTACAGTGAGTAATAAGCTGGAAGGTAATACTTATGTATTAACCGGTACCTTGAGCGAGATGACCCGTGATGAAGCAAAAGCTAAATTGCAAGCTTTAGGGGCAAAAGTGACAGGTAGTGTCTCTAAAAATACCACCGCGCTTATTGCCGGTGAAAATGCGGGCTCTAAGCTTAGTAAGGCAGAGGCTTTAGGCGTTGAAGTGCTTGATGAGGCAGCATTGCAGACACTGTTAGAAACATAATGATAAATAATTATAAAGCCGAAGCTTAACTCTGGGTTAGAGTCCATTGTTTTTTTTGATTTGATAATAATATTTTCTTGATAGAGAACCTGGCATTCTCGACGCTAATTTATAAAAAATGCTATGATGCCAGCGCGATAGCTGTGGGGCAGATCGGTAAAATAAAGCTATTCGATGCCTGCTCACGTTATTACTTCAATATCTCTCTGGGTAACCGGCAATAAGTCTAAAGGGGCAAAAATGCGCATATTATGCATGTTAGTAATACTGGGATTAAGTGTAAACGCACAGGCTAAAAAAATAAGTGATGAAGACTTTTGGCAGTGTCAGGAAGCTGCCTGGCAAGCCCGTGTGGATAATGACCTTGATAAGTTTATGGGCTTTTTTGATAAAAGCTTTCTGGGTTGGACGCAAGGCTTGGCAGATATTAAAAATTTAGAAGCGGTGCGTGGTCAGTTCGCACATGCAATGTCCAGTGGTAAAATGCTTGAGATGAATGTTGAAAGACGTGGGCTTTCACGCTCTGGCAAGACAGCAGTGATGCATTTCTTTTTGCATTGGAAAAAGCAAGGCCCTGGTAACCAGGTTATGCAAGGTACAGCGGCACAAACGCATACAGTCGTGTTTAAATCTGGTAAATGTTCTATCTTGGGTGCAATGGGGTGGGCGCATCAGCCAGCGCCGCCTAAACAATAAGTTTATTGAACATATCACAAGCCATAAGTGTTTGAATAAGGCACTTATGGCTTGTTTAGTTGCTTAAGTAATGTTGACTATAAACAGCATTGGTCGGCTCAATTGGGTCAAAAATATCTTCAAACAAATTATGTAGCCTGAGTTGCTGTTCGGCGTTGCTGCTTTGTTTGTTTTCTTTCCAGGGAACCACAAATAAAATCTTTGGTAGCTCTACATTGCCTTTGATAATGGTGGTTTCCATTTCCAGGCGTTCTTCAGCCTTGCTGCTATGCATTAAAGTAAAACAAAATAATAAGGCTGTTGCTTTTAATGTCGTTATAAGTCTTTTTTTAAGGTGTCGATGTTTTGTCATTGCTGTAAGCTGCTCTCGAGTTGTTGCAACCAGGTTTTGGTCTGTTCGTCTCGACCGTTTACCAATTGTAAGTAACGCTTATAAAATGGAATGGATTCACGTACTTTTTGATAATAATTATCGTATAAGATAGCCAGGTTATAGTACGCTTTGGCGTAATTTTTGTTGATCTCAATGGCTTTTTTATAGTGCTCTTCGGCAGAGTGTGTCTCGCCCAGTTCCAGCATTACAGTACCCAGTGTGTTATGTGCCTTAGCGAGTTTAGGGTATAGCGCTAGCGCCTGGTCTAGTGCCTCTTTGGCGGCGGTATAATTTTGTTGATAAAAATAGGCTAAGCCTAAATTTGCTAGCGGTAAGGGGGCGTTAGGGTTCTTGTTGTTCAGCTGCTTGAGTTGACTAATCGCTTGTTTGTATTTTTGTTCGGATAATGCTTTGAGCGCAGCTTTTAGTGCTTGTTGTTCAGTATCACTTAAGGTACTAAATTGTTGTCCCTCAGTTCCTTGAGGTGTTGTACTCACTTTTGGTTTGCTGGGGCCTGTTGCACAACCGGCTAAGACAAAGATAATAAGTGCTAGCAGGCAGGCGATAGTTTTATTGTATTTTTGCATGAATATAAGCATCTGTTTTTGCATTACGGTTATAGCGGCCAGGGAATAACACTTTTAAGCGTTTATGGCTTTTTCTGACCCAATCATCATATTTGCCGCTATTAGTGTGCGACATGTTAATTTCAAAAAATTCAATGGCTTTTTCTTCAAAGGGAAAAGCCTGGTCTTCAAGCAAGATTTCATATTGTTCTAGCTGATCATCGTTAAGATTTTTAGGTCTTTCAGAATCTAGTAGCTCCTGGCTAAATGTCTCATAAATCGATGCGATGGCATGGGTGGATTCGGTTGTCGTGCTGGCAATATTAAAACGTGATGTTTGGCCATAGAGTTTGACCGCATCTTGCATAGCCGCTTTTTTGCGCTTGAGGTTTTTCTTTAAGGGTTCAACCAATTTATAGCGTGAAAACTCTTGATGTTTGTTTTTTGCTAATGCTAATGTCGCCTGCGATGTCAGCAAGCGAGTGCGGCTGGTCTGCTTGCTTTCACTGACTTTTTCAGCAGCTTGAATAATTTTCTTTTGCCAAGATAAGGCTTGCTGGTTTTGTTTGTTGCTTTGGTGCAATGTCACAAGTTTGCTCATGGCTTCTACGTATTGCGGATAGGGATCACGATATTCTTTTGCATATTGACCATAAGAGCGTATGGCTGAAGCATTATCGTTTTTAGATTCATATAATTCGGCGGCTTGCCAAAGCGCTGCCATTTTTACTTCGCGGTTGCTTTCAAAGCTGGACATGCGTTCCAGCTCACTCGCTGCTTCAAGGCTGAGGTTAGATTTTAAATAAGCGGCGGTTAATTTCTTGCTGACATCGTTGCTTAATTTGTGTTTAGGATACATTCTTTGGAATTGCTTGCCGCCTCTGATCGCATCGGCCCAGCGTTCATGCTCGATGGATAAGGCAATGGCGTCGTATAAGCCAGTGCTGGCAATCTCTGATTTTGGTGCGACTGAAATAATACGTGAGAAATGTCGGTGGGCATCAGCAATGTTGTTAGCCTCTTTGGCTGCCTCTGCTTGCCGGTAAATAGCAACAGCCATGCTGTCTTGAATTTTTTGTCGATCTTTGCTGGATACTTTACGAATTTTTAGAATGTCAGAAAATGATGCCTCAGCCTGCTCAAAGCGTTTGAGTTTAAAATAAGCGTTAGCTTTGATAAGTTTGGTTGAAAAGTGTGTTTTGCGGCTGTTGGTATTGCTGAGTAATTCACTCAACTCTATTGCACGCGCGTACTGTTTTGATTGAAAAGCAACTTTAGCCGCATGAATAATAATGTTCTCGGTTTGTGGATCGTTGGGGTAGATTTGGCTGTAAAGTAAAGAGTAACGGATATGCAGGTTTAAGTATTGTTGATTATTAGACGACTGTTTAAATAATTTGCTAGAGATAGCAATAGTAGAGTAGGCTGCCTCTTTGCTAAGGATTAAGTCTCCATCATAAGCGGCCAGCTCATAGTAGCGTAGTGCTTTTTTATATTGTTTGGATTGCTCTAATAATTCAGCATAGAGAGTATAAATATTATCTTGTCTGACATACTCTTGATAATGCTTTAAGTAACGTTGATACCAAAGATCGGCTTGCTGTAAGTCGGCTTTTTGCGGCTTCTTTTGATAGCGGTTATGAAAATAAGTTGCCATTAGTTGTACATACTCACGAAGTGATTTATGTACGGATTTGCTGATATCGTTGGTGTACTCATCTTCGCTATCTTGTTTACGCCAATAAGCGCTATCTGCATTATAGCGGCTGTAAAAAGTTTCCATTTCGCTATAAATTTTATTGGTGAAACCACTGTTTTGCCAAACCTGGATGATTTTTAGGTGGGCATAAGGTACAAAAGGGGAGTTTGCCTGTTGTTCATTAAAGGCTCTTAGCGTTGTAACGGCATCGGTAAAACGTTCTTGTTTAAGATAAATGTCACTGACCGTTGCATAAGTGTGATAAGCATAATCAAATTCGGTAGTGCTGAAGTAATCATTTAAAGCATCGACGCCACCCAGATAAGAAAAGGCCAAGCCAATGGAACGAAAATACTCATCGAACTCATCCTTTTCTGATTTGTCGAGCTGTTTTACAGGTGCAAAGTCATGGAAGTTGATAGCTGCAACCAGGTCATCAATGGCCTCGTAATAAAACTGCTGCTTGAACCGTGACCAACCACGCTTAAATAAAGATTTTTCGTAAAACTCCGAAGCCTCGGGTGCCTGAATAACCTCACTATAAGCTAATTCAGCATCTGCATACTGTCGTCGTGCAAAAGCACTTTCGGCAATGCGAAACTGTGCTTCGATATAATGCTTGGATTTGGGGTGCTTGCTTACTAATTGCTGCAACTGATCGAGTGACGCGTCCCCATTACCTTTTTGATCATAAGCTTTACTGAGCTGGTAATGTATTTGGTCATTATTTTTGGCGTTAGGATAATCTTTGAGCGAAGAGGAGAGTAGCGCAATCGTTGTGTTGAGTGCCGCATCGTATTGTTGGTCAGCAATGCTGTCATTATCAGGGCTGCTTTTATTTTCCAGCAGACGGTTGCTCAACTCATATTCTATTTCAGCCAGGCGGGTGATCGCTGCCAGGCGTGAATTCTCTGAGACAGCAGCATTTTGTAGATATTCTTCATATGCTCGTTTGATTTCTGCTTCTGTCTTCGGTGCATTAAATACAGCGGTATCGTCGTTTTCTGGAATACCACCCGGTTTGTCAATATCGGCTAACGTTGCACGTTCTGGTGTGCTACCGCAGGCGCTCAATAGTAATAAGCCAAGCAGCATGCCCAGATTGGAAACTGCTCTTATCGCTGGATAAGAAAAAAACATTTACAGCGACCCCGTGTTCTGTGTGTCTGTTGTTGTGCCATTGTCTGTATCAGTTTTGTTTTTGTCGTAGAGGCGGGCTAAGCCATAACGACATTGGTTTTGGTAGCTTGATATGATATCGATGTAATTACGTAATGATTGCTTGTGTTGCTGTGTCAATAGTTGTTGGTACTGCTGTTCCAGCCTCATTAGCTGGCTGCTAAATTTTTCAGATAGCTTGGCAGTACGTACCAAGGACAATAAATTTTGAATTTCGCGATATTCATAAGCGATCGCATTCACGCTGGCTGAATACAGTTTGTGATATTTGATGCCTTTATTATTCTGTATGGCAAGTGTTGCTAACTGCGTAGCACTGGGTGTTTGTATTAATAGCTTGGTGGCTATTTCTATTTTGTTCTGGTAATACTGTATCGCGTTGCTATAACCCGCAGATGCAGTGGACTCCTGACCGAGTTTTTTGTAAATATGTGGCAGCAATAAATAAGATTCATCGACAGCCAGTTGTCGATTGGTCTTTTCCATATTGTTCATATCATCTTGGCTTGCACTATCATCTTGCAAGAGAGTAAACGCATTGAGTGCGCCGATAAAATCTTGCTGGCTGGCAGCGGCGATGCCAAGGCCAAGTAAAGCTTTGCTTTTATAACGACTGTCCAGGCCAACATTACGGAAAGCTTCGCGGGCATCGCGATAATATTCGCGCTCCAGTAAGGAGTATGCCATGACCAGAAACAATCGGTCAGTGTCTTCATTGCGTTTATCATCATAGCGGGCAATTAAGGCTTTAATAATGCGATGTGCATCTGTCCACCAGCCTTGTCGTATGAAGGCTTTTGCAATATTGAGCTGAGCATAAAGGTAGAATGGCGAGCCGCTTTTGACTTTTTCATACTCTTTGATGGCCAGGCGATGTTTTTTGAGTTTTTGTAAAGCAATACCATGCAATACGGCCGCATGATCAGCCTCCTCACTGAGCAGTTCGGAGAAATCAACGCTTAAATAAGATTGCATGGCTGGCCAGTTTTGCCGGGCTTGGTGGTATTGCGCGAGTTGTAAATGGATACTGGCTATACTGAAAGTGTCATCATAGTCTAGCGCTTCTTGGCGCAGGGCATCGACGGTTGCTATATCATTACGACGCAGCAGGTAGCTAATGATAGGTTTGATAGCCGTTGGGTCACTGCTCAGTAAATCCAGGTTAGATCTGATCTGTGCAATAGCCGATGCGTGATCTGTTGCTTGCCCGGCCTTTGCGCGTTGCTGCACATAGTTTAATAGTGATTGGCTATCATCAAATGCCTGGCCCTGATCCTGGGGTTGTTTGGCATAAAAGCTATTGTAGATAGTGCTACTGAGCTGATTCAGGCGTTGGCTCAAAGCGTGATATTGTTGCTGATTATCAGCTGTCTTATCTTGTGCTAGTGTGCTTGGTAGCCAGCAGCTGAACAATAAGAAAATAAGCGAAGGCGAGCAGCTATACAAATACAGTAAGCGTATATTGCGACCGATTTGTGCACAAACCATGGTTGGGAAAAAACCTTTTTTTAAATTTGTATTTAATCTGATCATTTGCCCGTATGCCAATTAATATAACAGTACTGTATTGCCTCGTCTATTTGTCTGATGTATTTTGCTTGCGATCCGCTTAATTTGCCCAGTGTTGGGTCGAGATCGGGCGAGCTTGGCTGATTATGGCAGACTTTCAGCCTGGACAGCTTGAAGAGTATGTTATTATAAGTAATAGTTCATATTTTTAGGGTGGTCTGAGAGGTTGCCCGACTATGACTGAAATATGGCCGAGATATGGTCGCTCACCAGGCCCATTTTTTTGCTATGCTGTTGAGTAGTGGATGAATTGGCTAATAAAACCAGTACATAATTAAAGTATAAATAATAACGCTATGTCTGATAAACAGGATGATCGCGACAAGCCCAAGCCGTCGTCAACCGATGATAAAACCCGTATTGCGGCTAAACGTCATCGGCCACCGGCCGCAGCGGATGATAAGACGCGCATAGCCGCTGCCAAAACCCCGCCTACAACGGCTGCCGATGATGATAAGACCCGTATTGCTGTCAGGCGACAACGGTCAGCCGATACAAACAGCACAGCTGAACAGGCTGCCAGCGATAATGATAAAACCCGTATTGCGCCCAAGCGTGCTGTCAGTAAACCCGCGAGTGCCGCTGGACTGCGTTCCAATACGGCAGCTGGCTTGGTAAGTGGTGGCAATTTAATCAAAAACCGCTTTGAACTCGGTGATGTACTGGGTGTTGGTGGTATGGGGGTAGTTTATAAGGCACGTGATCTGGTACGCGTTGAAACCCAGGACCGTGACCCCTATGTTGCTATTAAAGTGCTCAATGATGAGTTCAAGCAGCATCCTGAGGCCGTGATTACGCTGCAGCGTGAGTCGACCAAGTCGCAAAGTATTGCGCATCCGAATATCGTGAATGTCTTTGATTTCGACCGCGATGGCGACCGGGTTTTTATGACCATGGAATACATGGAAGGTGAGCCACTCGATAAGCTGCTCAAGCGTTATCACGGTATTGGCCTGCCGACCGATGATGCCTGGGGCATCATAAAAGATATGTGTGCCGCATTGAGTCATGCACATGATCGAGACCTTATCCACTCAGATTTTAAACCGGGTAATGTTTTTGTAACCTCCAGAGGAGTTACAAAAGTTTTTGACTTCGGTATCGCGCGCGCGGTCGCCAATGTCCAGCGTAGTGATGATCATTCAGATGATCGTACCGTATTTGATGCGGGTGACTTAGGTGCACTTACCCCTAGCTATGCCAGTTTGGAAATGCTTGAAGGTGATGCGCCAGATATGCGTGATGATGTTTATGCACTGGGTTGCGTGATTTACGAAATTTTTACCGGTGGGCACCCTTTTAATAAGGTACCCGCTGATGAAGCTCGGGAAAAAGGCTTAAAGCCCAAACGCATTCCAAGTTTAAGCCGTCGTCAGTGGAGTGCAATTGAAAAGTCACTCGCCTTTAAACGTGAAGATCGTATTGACAGTGTTGATACCTTGCTGCATGAGCTAACCGTTAGTAAAAAGCCTACTGTTGCGATATCAACCGCATTGGCTTTATTGTTATCAGTCGGTATTGTGGCTTACTTTATGTTTTTTCAACCAGAGCCCAAGCAAATTTCTGCAGATGATATTCGCAACAAAGCCGAGTTTGAGGTGCGGCTGAAAATTTATAAAGATCAAATTGAAGAATTGCTGGCAAGCCCGTCTTTCACCTCCTCCTGGGAGGGAGATCTTTGGGCTGAAATACAAGGTGTGCGTGAGCTCTTGGCTGATGATAGTCCCTGGTTAGAGGAAAAAGATAAGATTTGGTTGATTGCAACCGAAGCGACGATTATTACAGCCTATACGGGCAAAATAGATGAGCAGTTTAAACGAGAGTTACTCGATGCTGCTAAAGCGTTGATTGGTAATGCCCAGCGTTATAATGGCGATAAAAGCCGCTTAGAACGGCAGGTGGTTATCTTGTCCCAGTTAATCGAGCGGGCTGAGCAACGTCGCGAGGAGCAACGCTTGTTAGCTGAGCAACGGGCGCGGGAAGCTGCCGAAGCTGAAGCTGCCCGACAGGCCGCAAGGGTGAGTAGAGCAGGGCAAACCCGATCACCTCCCCCACCCGCTAAAGCTGAAGATAATAGCAAAGACCCTTTTGTAGCCGCACAAAATAATGTGAAAGCGCAACTAAAATGCCGCTCACAAATGAATATGCGAGACTTGGGTGTGGCGGTTAAAAAACTGCGCTCAACAAACAGTCGGCGTTATACCCAGTACGAACCCGAGTTATTACGGGCAGTGGCTAACTGTATCAGCAGCATTGGTCGTTCTCACCCTAAACGGGCGGAAGATTATAAGCGCGATGCTTTACGTTTATTCAATCAAAATAAAACCATTGCAGCGATCCGTATTGTGCCACGCGATGATTGTAATACCAGCATCGCTGGCAAAGGCGGTAAAAGTCGTTCAACCTGTCGCGATAGGCTCGGTAGTGCGGGCCAAGGGCCGGTAATGGTTGTGATGCCTGCCAAAGGCGCGATTAAGCCATTTGCCATTGGCCGCTATGAGGTGTCTATTGCTGAGTTCAACCGATATTGTCAGCAATCAAAAGCCTGTAGTGCCAAGTCAGGTAATACTGGGCTACCGGTAACAGGCATTAGCATCAAGCAGGTCAATGCCTATTTGAAATGGTTAAGCGAAAAATCCAAGCGGAAATACCGCTTACCGAGTAAGAAAGAATGGGTTTATGCTGCTAAATCGACAGGCTTTGTACTGGATAATACCGCTAACTGCATATTGAAAAGTCGTGGTTTGAATAAAGGTGGTATATTAGTGAAGGCGACTGCGGGCAAAGCCAATGCCTGGGGATTAGTGAATTTTGTTGGGAATGCGCAGGAGTTGGTTTATGATCAGGGGCGTAAGTTGATGGCGGCAGGTGGTTCATTTGAAGATCCTATGTCAGCCTGTATCATAAAGACACAAAAGCCGCATAATGGTGCTGCAGATAGTCAAACGGGCTTCCGGGTACTGCGTGAATTAAAAGCAGATTAAACTGACTTGGTATTGAACCAGTATCGACCTGGTATAGAGCCAAGTATAGCTGCGTATGCAGCAGCTATAAGGTATATAGACTTGGCGCATGACAGCCAATATGACGATTAACATAAATGAAAAGAGCTTGATGAGGATAAACTATGGGGTTCGTTAAATTTTTTCAGGTGGGTGGTGTGTTTATGTACCCAATACTGGCCATTTTAGCACTGGGTTTGGCGATCACAGTGGAGCGCTATCTTTTCATATCCCGTACCCAACGCAATACCCAGAAAGTATGGTCGCAACTGGTACCCATGTTAAAGGCTAAAGACTTTGAGCGTGCCCACAAGTTAACCCAAAATAGCAAAACACCATTAGCATCAATGCTCAACTATGGTTTCGCGCGCTATAAGCCTGATGTAAAGCGCGAAACAATTGAGGCCGCTATGGAAGAGGGTATGATGGAAGCCTTGCCTGATCTGGAGCAACGCACACACTATCTGGCCACTTTTGCTAACATTGCAACGCTACTAGGCTTGTTAGGTACCATTATTGGTCTGATCAATGCGTTTACTGCAGTGGCTTCTGCAGATCCTGCTGAAAAAGCCGATTTATTGTCGGCCAGTATTTCTATTGCTATGAATACCACCGCTTTTGGTTTAGTGGCAGCGATTCCATTAATTCTTATCCATTCATTTCTTGTGGCGAAAACGACCAAGCTGGTAGACAACTTAGAAATGGCTGCTGTTAAATGCCTTAACTTATTAAGCGCTGATTAGTTATGTTTAAACGCCTGGGCGGACATCGTCGCCGAATGCAGGAGACGGTCGAGCTAAACATTACTGCGTTCTTAAACTTGATGGTGATTTTGGTACCCTTCTTGTTAATTACCGCAGTGTTTTCGCGTTTAACGGTGCTGGAACTAAATTTACCTGCTTTAAACGCACAAGCACAACAGCCAGAGAATGAGCCTGTTAAACTGCAACTCGAGTTGCTCGTGCGCCCTGATAGCTTTGTGATTCAAGATGCCAATATTGGTCCGATAAAGCGCTTTGATCGCCAACAGGATAATACTGATTGGCAGGCGTTTACTGACGTGCTGGTTGAGATTAAGCGACGTTTTCCTGATGAAGACAGCATAACCCTGCTACTGGAACGAAAAACAGATTATAAAACATTGATTGCGATTATGGACCGGGTGCGTAGCGCCGATATACTGCAGTTCAATACGGTAGTGTCGGTTGAATTGTTTCCGAATATCTCTATTGCCGATGCACCCATTGCTGCAGTAGAGAACTCAACCGCTGATGGTTCAGCAGCACAGAGGGGTGCGCCATGAGTAGTGATACCCGTCGGATACGGCGTATGGAAAGGCGTCGTACTCGCGGCAAACAGTCGGCGCTTAACCTAGTATCATTGATGGATATTTTTACCATTCTGGTTTTTTTCCTGTTGGTGAGCTCTTCCAATTTGCAACAGTTACCTAATAGCAAAGATTTGCGCCTGCCAACCTCTATTGCGAAAAAGGCACCCAAAGAGACGCTGATTATTGCCATCACGCCCAATAATATTCTTGTGGGCGGGCGTAATGTTGCGTTGGTCAATGAAGTACTCTCAGAGCAGGCGATTAGTATTGCTGCACTCAAAGCAGAATTGCAGTTACAAGCTGACAAAGGCTTGTTTGCTACGGTGGCAGATAAACAAAATCTGTCGGTGACTATCATGGGGGATGAAAGTACCCCTTATGAATTAATGCGTAAAATTTTATATACCTGCCGTGAAGCGAACTATACCAAAATAGCATTTGCCGCGATGCAAAAAGCGGTTAAGCAAGGCTAAGGCATAAAGTGTTAACGGCGCGAGTTAAAAAAGACAGGCAATGACAACAGCATCGATCTCTAACTATTCAGCATTGGCATTACGCTGGAGGCCAGAAAGAAAAAGCGACAGTGACTTTACCCTGTTAGCCATCGCTTTTCTGGTGGTGTTTATCGGTTTTGGTTTTCTGCTGTCATTGATTAATTTGCCAGAAGAGCCTCGGGTTGTTAAAACTGTGGTGCCAGAGCGGGTCGCGCAGTTTATTCTTGAGCGGGAAAAGCCGAAGCCACCGCCACCGGTGATTGAACAACCAAAGCCCAAGCCTTTGCCAAAGCCTAAGCCGATTGAGCGGGAAACCATCAAGCGCGACAAGCCAAAAGAGCCTGAAAAACCGCTGACTAAAAAACAAGAAGCTGATCGTGAAGTGGCTAAAAGCAGTGGCCTGTTAGCCTTAGGTGATGAGTTGGCTGACCTGATTGACACCTCGGAAATTGATGACCTGGTTGGTGGTTCACTCACCGCTGATGATGCTAGTACTCGTCAGGTAGCCCGGCTTAACAGCGATGTGCTGACCGCCGGTGCTAGCCAAGGCAGTGGTGGGGTTCAGGAGGGCAAATACATTGCAGGTGTCACTGGTAAGGCGACGAATTTAACACCACGTCAGCTGCGTGAAGTCAGGCAGGGCCTGGTGAGCAAAGGGGCTGGCAGCAAGAAAGCTGGCAGCAGCGGCAGTACGAGTACGGCCTTGCGCTCCAGGGCTGAAGAAGATATTACCGTGGTCTTTGACCAGAATAAGAGCAAGCTCTATTCGGTGTATAATCGTGAACGGCGTAAGAACCCTGGCTTGAAGGGTAAGATTGTGTTGGAAATTACGATTGCACCTAATGGTAAAGTGACCAATGTCAAAATACTCTCTAGTCAATTAAACAACCCAGCGCTCGAACGCCGCCTGATAGCACGCATCAAGCAGTTTAACTTTGGGGTCAGTTCCGGTGAGCCGGTTACAGTCACCTATCCGATTGAGTTTTTGCCTTCTTAAATAAGCACTTAGCTGGGCTTTGCCTATATCCGTTGCTCTATTCCATTAAGGGATTATGTCAGGCGACAGACGGTCAATAACATTGTTTGATAAATAATATTGAAAAACTGTGATAAACCCTTGATTTTTTTAACGCACAAGGCGCTTGCGGCGCTTGGTCTACCAGTGGGTTTTCAGATAGAATCTTCGATTATTCATGATTTGGTGAATAGCCTGGCTTTATGGCGAAGCTCGAATAATTCTTGGAAGCCTAAATATGAATAAAAACAAATAGTTATTGGCTATAGCGAAAGTAGATTCAAGATTTTCTGTCGTGTGTTTTGTGATATGCGTGGATTATCGGCAAAACAGGATATAAGCGATAGAGAAAATCAGATATACCACTCAGGTAAATAAGGGTTTTAATGCGGGCAGGCACAGTTTTGGAATAAGGATATTTCAGTGGTATCGACAAAAGAGCCAATGTAAGCAGAATTGGTAAGGCCCTTGTCATGCCACTGGCAGTCAAGCGGGAGTGGACATTATGATAAATAAAAGTATCAGCCGCAGCATAGCGCAGTTGACTCGTACAATAGCCCAGCACAATATGCCAAAGGCAGGCATGCCTCGCATAGCTTGTGTTCTAGGGTTTGCAATATTGACCGTTTTATCATCATCACATGCTGGCCCGCAAGGTGGGCAGATTCGTGGTGGTAGCGGCGGCATTCATCAATCTGGCTTAAATACAACCATCACACAGCATTCCAATGCCTTAGCCATTGATTGGCAGGGCTTTGATATCAATAGCAATGAATCAGTGCGCTTTATTCAGCCCGGTAGCTCGGCCATTGCGCTCAACCGAGTATTATCCAATAACGCTTCACATATTCGTGGTCGCCTGGATGCCAATGGTCATATTGTGCTGGTTAACCCTCATGGAGTGTTTTTTGGTGAAAATGCGACTGTCAATGTAGGGGGCTTAATCGCCAGTGGTTTGGATATTAACCCCAATGACTTTCTTAATGGTGACTATGTTTTTTCAGCCTTGGAAGGCAGTGAGGGTACTGTTGCTAACTATGGCTTGATAAACGCCGCGACAGGTGGTTCGGTGAGTCTGCTCGGTCGCCAGGTCATCAATGATGGCATGATTAGCGCCCGGTTAGGTCAGGTGAATCTGGCTGCAGGCAATGAAGTGATACTGACTTTTGAGCAGGGTGGTCTATTGGGCTTAAAAGTGAGCAAGGCAATATTACAAGACGAGCTGGGCGTGGATCCGGCTGTGTTAAACAGTGGCGATATTCAGGCTGAAGGTGGCCAGATATTATTAAGCGGTAGCGTCAGCCAGGACCTTTTCTCGCAAGCACTTAATATGGGCGATGAGCAAGCGCGTAGTGTGGTTGTGCATGACGATGGTAGCTTTACTTTAGGCGGCGGTGCTGATGTAGTTAACACTGGACGCCTAGATGCTTCAAGTATGCAAGGTGATGCGGGTGACGTCATCGTATTGGGCGAGAATGTTACACATGAAGGTGTTATTAATGCCAGTGCTATTAATGGCAATGGTGGCGAGGTAGAGTTGCACGCAGCCGATACGACCTTATTGTTGGGTAATGCGGTAGTGGATGCCAGTGCAGTATCGGCCGGTACCGGCGGTTTGGTAAAACTGCTTGGCGAAAAAGTGGGTTTATTGGAACAAACGCTGGTTGATGTATCGGGCGCTTTGGGTGGTGGTAATGCACTAGTTGGCGGTGATTATGCCGGTGCCAACCCTTACATTCGCAATGCGCGTCGAACATTTGTTGAGTCTGGCGTGAGCTTACATGCAGATGCGCTTGTTACCGGTAATGGTGGTCGTTTAATTCACTGGGGCGATGAGGGCACTTGGTTTTATGGAACCGCGACAGCGCGTGGAGGTGCTTTGAGTGGTAATGGTGGTCTTATTGAAATCTCTGGCGAATTTTTGGATTACATGGGGACAGTTGACACGCGCGCACCACACGGTGAGCTAGGAACGGTTCTGTTTGACCCGAATGATATTGTAGTGACAACAGGAAACGGTACCTCAAATAACTTTTTTGACTCTAACACGATATTACAAGACGGTAATTTTGATTTTGGTGCAACTTTCAATATAAGTGAAGCTGATTTGGAAAGTGCCATAACCGGGTCTGCTAACTTTGTGTTAAGAGCTAGAGGCAATATTACTATCGAGCCTTTATCTGATGGTGTCTTCGACTTATCCAGAACAGGTGGTTTTTTATCGTTTATCGCGGATGCTAATCATAATGGTCTTGGTTCTTTTACGATGGAGACTACCGACAGAATTTTAATTAGAGATACTGCACCTAATGATGGCCAAATAAGCAGTCTGATTATTACAGCAGGCGATCAAATCACATTAGGTCATATAGAGACTCAAGGTGGTCATGTCATTATTGATGGTATGGGGACTGAAATCTTTGTTAATGGTGCTCCTAACCCTCCTGGTATTACCTATGCTGATGTAAATGCTACGAGTATAGAAACTAACGGCGGGATAGTCTCTATTGGTAATGGCGATGCCATTGATAGCAGCCTGGTTGGCACCGCGGCATTTGATAGTGATAACCTGGTCAACAGGGTTGGTGGTATAGGCACCGTTGATATTGGCAGTCTTGATACAGGCGGTGCTGAAAATACAGCAGGAGGTGATATCACTATTAATTCAGGTGAAGATGATATCCAAATTGGCACAATCACAACCACTGGTGGGATTGCAAACGGTACTGATTGTACCCAGGCGATACCGAACTGTGGTGCGATTGGACAAGATGGTTTGGCCGGTGGCGCAGTCATGATTAATGCGCTTGGCGGTTTTGTCAATATTACTGGGCTGATCGATACCAGTGGTAGCGCAGGCGATTATGCCCGTTTCGAAGATGCTGAATCGGGTAGGTCAGGTGGTTTGGCTGGTGCGGTTGATATTGATGCCAGTACCGTAATTACTACCAATGGCATTACCAGTAATGGTGGTAATGGGGAAGGAGACTTTACCTTTGATCCAGGCGATGGTGCCAATGCAGGCGACATCGAATTAACAGCACCAATTGTCCGTATTAATGGCGCCATTCAGGCTAATGGTGGTATCGGTGAAGGTATTAGTGGTAACCAAGCTGGTACGCCAGCGCTGAGCGGTAACGGCGGTGCCATTACTGTTACAGGAAGTATTGTTGAGCTTAATAATGACATAAGCGTAGAGGGTGGTGTTGGGATAGAAATGGCTAGTGATGGTGCGCTAGGTTCAGTGAGTGTTGTTGTCAATGGCAATAATGGCGAAGCGGTTATCGGATATGATATGGATTTTACTGCGAATATTGCTGTTACCGTAGACCCACTCGCTACGGGAGAGCAGCGCCTGACGGGCGCCAATCGTATTAATGATTGGCTCATTGATGTTGCTGGTGTTCGCACTCTCAATGGCAATGTGTTTTTTAGCGGAATTGATAACCTCCGCGGCAATGCGAACACTGATACTCTTAATATTAACGCTTTTGGCACTACCACAACTGTGAATATTGGAGCTAATTTAGCTAGCGGCGCTGATATAAGTGTTGAAGGCTTTGAAGATTTGCAGGCAAATGCCAGCCATACACTTATTGGAGAGAGCAATAGTAATAATTGGCAAATAATATCTGGCGGTACCAGTGTGGATGGCGTGGGTTTTGCGGGCTTTGGTTCGATACGAGGTGGTGATCAAACGGTGGTGGGTGAGTTTGATACTTTCAATATTAGTACTGATTTTGGTGTTTTGATAGACGGTGGTACGGGCGCCGATGAATTTCGTATTTTGGCTCATGGTATCAATGTCACATCAATTAACGGTGGAACAGATAGTGATAATGATACCTTGTTTGGCTTTGATGTGAATAATACCTGGACGCTTGATGGTGGTATGGAGACGTTGCTAAGCAACGATGGTTTAACTACCGGTACAGTTACTTTTTCAGGCATTGATTCACTGACAGGAGGGGCAGATTTAGATACCTTTGAGCTAAGTACTGATTTGACGGGTATTATTGATGGTGGATCAGGGGCAGATCAGTTCAATATAAATTCAATTAATACCAGCTTAACGGTTAGCGGTGGTGTGAATGTTGTTGCAACTGATCAGGATAGTCTTGTTACAACATTTAATGATCCGACGGTTAATAGCATTTGGTCCTTGGCTGTGGCAGATGATGATCGCTTGCAGGTTGAGCGCACCAGCGATCTTCAAGTATTAGGCACAGTGAACTTTAGCAATATTGATGTTTTGCAAGGCAATGCTCAAAACGACCGCTTCGTAATCGGTGATGATTTTGTTACAGAAGTTGTTTCAATCAATGGCGGTGCTGGTGCCAGTAATACAGTTGATTTAAGGCCTTCTCTCTCGGCTATTAATGTTGATTTATCTGCGTCACCCGTACGCTTGGGTACTATTGATATTAACTCAATAGATACCTATATCGGCAATAATGATAACCATATCCTAAGAGCGGGAAATGGTACGAATACCTGGATGTTTGGCTCTACCTTTAGTGTTAATGGTGTTAACTTTAGCGGCTTCACGAGTTTGTTGGGCGGCGATGGTGTTGACACCTTTGAATTTCAAAATGGCACAACTGTGCCGGGTAATATTAATATCAGTGGCGGTGCTAATGATGATGTGTTTAGTATTAATAATGGTGCAACGGTTAATGCCTCATTGAATGGTGCTGGCGAAACCTTGAATGGTGATCGCTTAGAGCTTATTGATTTTCAAAGTAACATCACTGTTGATTTGGAAAATAATAATAATAATTTAGGTTTTAATGCGTTTGGTATAGAAAGCTATACTATCATCAATCAGGGCGCAGCATTCAGTGCAACCTTAATTGGTGAAAATAATCCGAATACCTGGTCGCTAACAGGCACAGGTTTTTCTGTTGATGGTATTGCTTTCACTGGTTTTAGTACCTTGCAAGGTGGTAGTGATGCAGACACGTTTGATGTTGATACGAATTTTTCAGGTAACCTGGAAGGCGGTGCAGGCGCTGCGGGTAATATATTCGATCTAGCTGCAGCGGTTACTTTAACAGGTAATATCACAGGTGATGATGGTAATGATCAAATACAGCTTGGTGATACTGCGGCTGTCACAGGCAATATAGATGGTGGCGAGGGTCAGGATACCTTTACACTAGGGGCAGGCGTTAGTGTAGGTGGAGTGATAGATGGTGGCGCGGATAGCGGAATAGACAGCTCGATTGATCGCTTAGTTGCCTCGAATGATGCCAACACTTGGGCCATAGGCAGTAATGCTGATGGTAACCCAGCGCAACACGAGCAATTATCGTCAGGTGGTAATAATATTAATTTCACCGGAGTTGAGCTTATTGTTGGTGGAACCGGATTAGATACCTTTAGCGTCAATAATAGTGATCCGAATACCGATGTTGCTGATATACGCGGTGGCACTGGCGCTGGTATTAATGATGTATTGGATTTAAGTGGTTACTCGACAGCCCTAAGTGTGGCGGTTGGTGGTGGTTCAGCGGCTGGTTTTGCGGTGAGTGAATTTGAAGACCTGCGCGGCAACAACACTAACCATACCTTGATCGGTGAGAATAATCCGAATACCTGGTTGCTAACAAGCACAGGCTTTTCTGTTGATGGTATTGCTTTCGCCGGCTTTAGTACCTTGCAAGGTGGTAGCGATGCAGACACGTTTGATGTTGATACGAATTTTTCAGGTAACTTGGAAGGCGGTACAGGCACAGCGGGTAACCTATTTGATATAGCCTCAGCGGTCACCTTAACAGGGAATATCACCGGTGATGGTGGTAATGACCAAATACAGCTTGGTGATACCGCAGTTGTCACAGGCGATATAGACGGTGGTGAGGGTCAGGATACCTTTACATTGGGAGCAGGTATTAGTATAGGTGGTGTTATTGACGGCGGTACAGATAGTGGTGCTGATAGTTCAATAGATCGTTTAATTGCCTCGAATAATGTTAATACCTGGACTATAGGCAGTAATAGTGATGGTAATCCTGCACGGCATGAGCGCTTATCGTCAGGTGCTAATGATATTAATTTCACCGGAGTTGAACGTATTGATGGTGGGACTGCATTAGATACCTTTAACGTCAGTGATAGCGATCCGAATACCGATGTTGCTGATATACGCGGCGGCACAGGCGCTGGTATTAATGATGTATTAGATCTTGTTGCTTATACCGCGCCACTGAGTATCAGTATCGGCGGTGGTGCGGCAGCTGGATTCGCTATTGATGGATTTGAAGACCTGCGGGGCGCCAGCAACCATACATTAATTGGTGAAAACAATCCTAATACTTGGACCTTAAATGCAGGTGGTTTCAATGTAGATGGTTTGCTGTTTTCAGGATTTGGTACGCTGCAAGGTGGTAGTGATATTGATACTTTTGATATTAGTGTTGGTGCCGGTACCCTCAATGGTGGTAGTGGTGCAGATGTTTTTAATATTCTTGCGCCAGGTGTTGATGTGACAATTGTCGGTGGTGATAGTCCGACAGGGACTTTCGATAAGCTCAATGCCTTTGATATTGCTAACACCTGGTCTGTCAATAGCGGTAGTCAGTCAATTAGTAATATGCAAGGCATCAATACCCATATTATTACTTTTTCAGAGATTGAGTCACTTACCGGTGGTATCGATGTCGATATTTTTAATTTGGGGCTTGCATTAGCTGGTTTTATTGATGGCGATGATGGTAGTGATCAGTTTAATATTCAAACTACCAGTGAGGTCCTTAACTTCAATATTGATGGCGGTATTGATGTAGGGGGAGGTGATAGCGACCTATTAACAACAACTTACAATGATAGTAATTTTAATAGTCAGTGGATCTTAGGTGCGGCGGCGACTGATACCTTAAATATTCGGCTTAATAGTGATAATTCTGTACAGGCCTCGGCAACGTTTAGCAATATTGAAAACCTGCAAGGTAATACGCAAGCAGATAGTTTTGTTATTCAAAATAATTTTTCTACCAGTGTTGCCAATGTTAATGGCGGGGCTGGTGCTGATAACATCTTAGATTTAAGTCAGTTTGCGGCAACTGTCACGGTTGATCTGACCAGTAGCATTACTGTTAATGGGATAACTGCCAATGCCGTGAATACTTTTGTGGGTAACCCGGCTGTTAATCATACGCTTCGCGGCCAAAATGATGGCGATGTATGGACGTTTGTTGCATCAGGCTTTGATAATATCGATAGCAGCTTTAATTTTAGTGGTTTTACGACCTTGCAAGGCGGCACGGGTAATGACACCTTTAATTTTCAAACTGGTGCTGTGATCGCGAATAATATTGTTGTTAATGCCGGCCAGGGTAATGATATTTTTAGTGTCAATAATGGCGCTACAGTGAATGGTACGCTTAATGGTGGTGATGCTGTTACTGGCGATCGGCTGGAAGTCATTGGCTTTCAAAATGATATCGTCGTTGACTTAGGCGGTAATAATAATTTAGGTCTAAACGCATCTGATATTGAAACATTTAGTGTTATCAATCTGGCAGCAGGACGTAGTGCTACCTTAACCGGTTCAGATAACGGTAACTTTTGGGTGGTCAATAGCGCTTTGGCGTTTAATTCGGTACAGGACTTTGGTGCAAACCTGATGCTCGATGCGAGTGATCGCATTATTCAGTTTGCAGGCTTTAACATTTTAACCGGTGGTGATGGCGCTGATACTTTCGATGTGGATACCGGTTTTACCGGTGACCTCAATGGCGGTGCGGGGATGGACCTGTTTGATATTGCTGCGGGTGTTAATGTTGATGGTGATATTGGTGGTGACGGTGGAAACGATATTGTTCGATTAGGCAACACCGCCAGCGTAACCGGCAGCATTGATGGTGGCGGTGGTATTGATGACCAGCTCGATGTTTCAGCATTTATTAACCCGATAACAGTAGACTTAAGAGTAGCGCCGCCTTTGCCTTTGCCGACGAATACGTTTTCCGCAACCGGTATTGAAGTATATGTAGCAAACCCAATACCCAGTAATACACTGATTGCTGATAATGTGGCGAATGATTGGACCATTGATGGTATTGGGGCATTTGAACAGGTCGGTAGCGTGTCATTTTCTGGCTTTTCAATATTGCAAGGGGGGACGCTTCGTGACCGATTTTTTATTAGCACTGGCTTCGATGGCACTATCAATGCGAATGATGGAAATGATGAATTTAATCTTAGTGAAAATATCACAATTACGGGCAACTTAAATGGCCAGGATGGTGATGATATCTTCCGTCTAGATGATGGTGTATCTGCAGCAGCTATCAATGGCGGCAATGATAATGACGAAATTGACTTAACGAATTTGGCGACAGCGACAACATTAAATTTAAATAATGGTAGTGTCACGGGTTTAACCATTACCAGTAGCGAAATCGAAAGATATACTGCGAATGCAGGTATTGTTGGTAACACAATTGTTGGGGCTAATTTTGATAATACCTGGGTAGTCGACGGTGGTGTATTTGAATCAGTGACAGATTCGAGAGGTACGCCAGGCGATACCAGTGATGATATTCAGACGGAGTTTCGAGGGTTTACTGTTTTGCAGGGGGGCAATGCAGAGGATACTTTTAGTGTGGATGCTAACTTTACCGGAGACATCAATGGTGGTTTGGATAATGATGTTTTTAATATTGCTAACAATGTCACGATTAATGGCAATATTCGAGGTGGTGGCGATAGCGACCTATTGAACGTATCAGCATTCCTAAGCCCAATAACGATTGACTTGGCCGGTGGTAATAACCAAGGTATTGGTTTTGCGGCGACAGAGTTTGAAGAATTCATGGCAAATGCTGCTGTTGCTGGTAATCAGATTATTGCAGCCAATAGTACTAACGACTGGATATTAGCGACGGGGGCTGGTGTGCTTGATGAGCTTATTGACCGTCAAGGCCCTGGGGCGCTGGATGATTTAGTCGTCGGGTTTAGTGGCTTTGATACGCTAACTGGTGGCTCAGGTGTTGATTCATTCAGTATTGAAAGAGACTTTGTGCAAGGTGCTATTAATGGCGGTTTAGGTAATGATAATTTTACCATTATCAATGGTGTTAATGTTACCGCTGTGCTTGATGGTGGTGATACTGGTGTTGGCGTATTGAATACACTCAACATTACGCAATTGACCAATGATATCACCGTGGAATTAGATGGTGTGAGTGAAGCCGCATCTACTTCCATCAACGTGGCGCGCTTACAGCAAATTAGTGCTAATAATGATGCAGCCAGAAACAATACGATTATTGGTGATAATGTTGTTAACTCCTGGGTTTTGGCCAATAACCGCAGCGGCTCAGTCGATCATGCGACTGACGGTAGACTGGATTTTAGTGGCTTCAGGCAACTACAGGGTGGTAATAGTCAAGATACATTTTTTGCCAATATTGCCTCGAATAACGACTTCTTTATCAATGGTGGCAGCCAAGGTGCTCAGCAGGAAGATGCTATTAACACTGTATTCTTGGGCAGCAGTGGTGGTGTTAACTTAGAAGCAATGCAGTTAAGTAATGGTATAGGTTTTGCTGATATAGAACGGTTTATTGGTACACCAACAGGTCAAAGATTAACAGCTGAAAATGCAGTCAATGTGTGGACAATTAATCCAGGTAACACGGGTACAATATCTAATCCTACTTCCAATATATCTTTTAGCGGTTTCGCAACACTCAATGGCGGTAGCCTGATTGATACATTTAACTTAAATGGTGCAGGTGCGTTTGCTGGTACTATTAATGCAGGTGACGGCAATGATGTTTTAACTGTTGCTATCGATGGTAGTCAAACAGGTAACCTGCGATTCAATGGTGATCTCGGTGGTGCCGATCGTATTGAACTCAGCGGCGGAGGTCCAGGTATTACCGAGGTATATACCTCGAATGTGGGTGGTAGCAATGTTGAGCAGCTTACTTATACCAGTGGTGTTAACAACTTTGCAGTGAGCTACGATGGCTCCAGTACTGAAATTATTAATGATAATGTGCAAGTCGATAGTTTGCAGGTTAACGGTTCGGCCGGTAGTGATACCGTGTTGTTAGGCAACGGTGACTTTACTGTTGGTAGCGCGACACCAGTGGGTTTTAACAATAAACAAAACCTTATATTTAATGGCGGTATCAATGATAGTCTGATTATTAATGGTCCTGTCAGCTTATTAAATGGCAACTTGCGAATTAATGACTTTAATATTTCGCAAACAGTGACTGACCGTATTAACGTTGACCAACTAATATTGGATGCCTCAGTTGTGAATGGAACTCTATTCACTGCCATTGACGCTATTAGTATTTTAAGTGCTTCAGGAGCAGTGGATATTAATGAGTTAGATGCTATCGAGTTGGCAGGCATTTCAACGGCGGATGCATTCACATTGAGTGCGGCAGGGCGCGTTAATGATACAGGGCAACTCAGTGTGCAGGGTGATTTGCTGATTGACTCGGGTAATGGCGATATTGTCTTGAGTCAAAATAATAATTTGCAAGGCCTTGTGAGCTTGTCAAGTAGTGGTCGTGTTACTGTCAATAACAGTGTTGATATCAACTTGGGTAATGTTAATGTCAGTGATCTAACACTGACTTCGGGCGGCGGTATTATAGGTTCTGCAGCGGTGGCTGCTGGCAATGCTGTGTTAAGTGCTACAAATGATATTGTTCTTTCAGGCAGCAATATTAATTTAAATAGTCTGACAATCAGCAATGCAGCTAATGCCAATATCAGCAATAGCAGTGCTTTATTGTTGACAGATGCCAATGTCAGCGGTGCCTTAACACTAAATAGCAATGGCTTAAATGTGAGTGGCCCGGTTAATGCAGGTTCTAATATTGCTTTTGATGCAGGCAATGGTGCATTGCAGCTCGATAGCTTGCTCGATAGTAACACGGGTGAAATTGCCTTGGTGGCGGCTGATATTATACAAAATGCTGATATAACCGCGGCTAACGATGTTAGTTTGACATCGAGTAGTGCAATCAATATGGCTTCAGCGAGTGTAGCGAGCAGCGCTCAGGGTGATGTACGCTATGTGGCTGATGGCAATATTGCAGTTGCAACATTGCGTGCTGAGAATGGCACTGCAGTAGCCAGCAGTACTAATGGTAGTATTGATGATGCCAATGGTGACACGGTTAATTTTGTCGGCGAGCGGGTTGAAATCAATGCAGGCAGTGGTGTCGGTGTTGCGGATAATATTGAAACCAGTGCTGCTTTATTGTCAGTTGTTAATGCTTCGGGGCAAATTAATATTGATAACACGGGCGACGTAGAGCTTGAGCGTTTGCAAACTGTTGGTGATATCGAATTTAATAATGATCTCGATATTATTTTGCAGGCGGGCAGTGTTAATGGTCGTTTTGATGTTGGAGATATTATTTTGACTTCAGCGCAAGGCAGTTTGTCAGCTGCGCCAGGCCCAAGGCCTAGCTTGGCCAATGCGCATATTACCGGTGATGTGGCTATTATTGCATTGCCATTTGGTACGTTTAACGGTGTTGATATTGTTGCGAATGTGAATGAGCTGTTTATTAATGCTTTGATTAGTGTGGGTAGGCCGGAAACCAATTTGGGTGCAGTGGTTAATGACTCTTCTGCGCAGCAGCTGGATATATTGGATATTTTGTCATCGCTCACGGCAGAGCAGAGTGTAGAGATTGAGGGTTTAGCTGATGTGAATTTATTAGTGTTCGAGGGTGGTGATAACTATCTGGCGGATGATATTCCTATCTCAATGCCTTGTGACCAACGCGAAGACTATGAATATGATGATTGTGAGTAACATTAACCTTTTGTATAAAAGCCTGATAGGTAGGTAGCGACCTGTCAGGCAGTAAATGATGCTGCATGACATCAATAAAGGAATGCAAAATAAATGATGGCAGCTAAGTCTGTAAAAAAGCACTTATATACTTAACCTATAGAGTTATTAATAATAATATTTTTATGAAGCTGTTTAATCGATACTTCTTGCCTTGTTTTTATGGTGCGCTGTTGCTTGTATTGCCTATGGCGTCACTGCAGGCAGGTTTTTTGGATATGCCGGAGATTAAAGAGTCTCCTGAGTTACAGCAAAAAACCCTGCTAAAAGATATTGATATTATGAGTGTACGTAACCGGGATGAAGATCGTGATACCCGTTTATCTGTTACACAGTTTCGTTTGCAAGGTATTGTTGAGTTTCCCAAGTTAGGTATTACCTTAGAAGAAGTGCAGCGTGTTGTAGAAGAGATCCGCTTCGAAATGATGGCGGAAGATAAGCTGCTCGAGTCAGGTTATACTCCTGAGGAAATAGCTGCTGTCTCGGATTTATTGGTTCAGATTGAAGATGAAACCAAAGGTCGTTTAGTCGGTGAAGATGAGGTGCAGCAACTGGTTTTACTGATTCGTGATCAATTAGCGAGTCGCGGCATCACGCTGGATATGATTGAAACGGTTGCAGATACGATCACTAATTACTACCGCACGCGAGGCTTTATCCTGGCCAAAGCGTATATACCCAAACAAGAAGTCCGCGATGGCGTTGTTAATCTGACATTGTTGTTGGGTATGTTGGGTGATGTCGATGTGAATGGCGCAACGATTTATAAAGATCGTGTTATTGAAGGGGCTTTTAAAAGTATGCTGGGTAAGCCGGTGACAGCCAAAGCGACTGAAGAGCGCCTGTTTCTGTTAAATGACTATCCGGGTATTTCGGTGAATGGCTTTTTTGAAGCCTGCTGCCAAGTGGGTGATTCCAAATTGAATGTCAATGTTACTTCGCAAGATCGCCTGCAGGCCAATGTTCGTTTTGATAATCATGGCTCTGAACAAACTGGCGATAATCGCTTATATGGTGAACTGTTGTGGAATAATCCTGCTGGTATTGCTGATCAGTTGCAGCTGGGTGTGTTGCAAACGGGTAATCCAAGCAACTCAACCTTTGGTCAATTTCGATACAATACGCGCGTGCTATCGCCTAAGTTGACTCTGGAATTAGGCTTTTCCAGTAATGACTTTGTGTTGGGCGGTGGTAACAGTGAAGATGTCGAAGCGTTGCAGTTGGAAGGGGAAACCAATGTTTTTGATTTCTCAGCCAGTTATGCGCTACGCCGTAGTCGAAAAGTGAATCATTCGATTGGCTTATCTTTCCAAGGTATTGAGTCTTTGCTTGATTCCCGGATTGAACAGCTCAATGCCAGTCTGTCATTAGATGACGAGATTCGTAACCTGTCATTACTCTATAGCTTTGATTTTCTTGATGAGTCCAATAATATGTTGCATGTGCTGAATGCTTCGTTCACCTCAGGCGAGTTTATTGAGGGTAACCTGCAAGCTGTAGAAGGCAGCATTATTGGCCAGGATAAAGACTATACAATTTTCTCAGCTGATTACACCTTGTTGACCACCGTTAAAGTGCCTTTCACGGATATCAATACTCGTATTATCTCCCGTAGTGCTTTGCAGTTGGCGGGCTCATCTTTATCCTCTATCAGCCAGTTTTCCCTGGCGCGGCCTTCACGGGTGAGAGGCTTTGAGATTACCCAGTTTTCCGGTGATAGCGCTATTTATTCTGGGGTTGACTGGATTTTCAACCTGCCAAAATTTATTAACTTCTCTATTGCCAAGGTCAATGTCCGAGATATTGCCCGGCCTTTTATTTTCGCTGATGTTGCTTATGGTCGCTCGCAGTCAACAGTGGTCGCCGAGCCTGATGATACCGCATTTTTATCGAATATCGGTATTGGCGTACAGTTTGATTACAATGGGCGCTTAAAGGGTAGTTTGCAATTTGCCTGGCCGTTGGAAAGTGATTTTTCAGATGAAGCTACTGTTGCCAGTGATGATGTACAAGGGTTGTTTGAAATACAGTATAGTTTTTAGTGCCGATAGTTTGCGTCCATCTGGAATAAGGGGTTATGCTTAGCTTTGGGGCAATAAGCGACTGAAGGTCTATAGAAGCCAGCTTGCATACCAGAGGTATTGGCAATACTTTGTTCTTGTGCCTCACTGGGGTAACATGAAACAATAATCAAATAATGATATTTTAGCTGGTTGTAACGTTGGCAGCTGATCAGGTTGGCTGGCCATTAACATGGACCAAAATCAATGATTGTGAGATATGCGGCTTAAATTAGAAGTCATCAGTGATAATAAAAGTGGCGCCTCATCACCTTCCCGGTCATTTGAAGCGACCGGTGGGACCATAGGCCGTACCCCAGATAATGATTGGGTATTATCTGACCCTTCGCGCTTTGTGTCGAGTAAACACGCGGAAATTGCCTGTCGCAATGGGCAGTTCATTATTATCGACACCAGCTCTAATGGCATATACCTTAATGATAGCGAACAGCCTGTCGGTAAGGGTAATCAGGTCACCATTCAAGATGGTGATATCATTATTATTGGTGATTATGAGATAAAAGCACGCCTGGAAGTGCAAGCGGCGGCACCCCCACCACCAAAGCAGGATAGTCTGGGCTTGGGAGCCAGCGGCTTACCGGGTACAAGTGGTGAAGTAGATCCATTGAAAATTCTAGGTGGCGATAGCAGTGCTAGTGTAGCACCCGCAGCCAGCGTGCCTTCGTCGAATGCACCTTATGTGCCGCCTGCGGTAACTGACAGTAATATTAATTTGCCGCCTGTCCCATCGGCACCGCCAGCAGCGCCAGCACAGCCTGCCGCAGCGTCAAACGCCTTTGAAATTCCAGAAGATTGGGATCAGGCAGAGTCAGCGGCACCGGCACCGCCTGCGGCGATAACACCACCACCACAGGAAGAAGCGCCCACTCAACCTTTGGCCAACAAGCCAGCAGTAGCCAAAAAGCCACAAAAGCCACGGCCAGCTCAGCGGCGCAACCCAAATGCTAAAGTATCACCTGCTAAAGCCGCTGCCGAGCGTGTCAGGCAGGCCCAAAAAGCTAAAGCGCAAGCACCTGAGTCTGCGCCACAGCCGATGGCTGCGAGCAGTGAAACCAGTGATCGCTTTTCACGCTTTCTACAAGCAATGGGCATCCAAGAGGCTGAGGAGCAATATAGCCCTGAAGATTTTGCGCAAATTATGAAAACGCAAACTCAGGGTATTATGGAAGCGCTCTGGGCACGTAATGAGGTGCGTAATCAATTCCGCCTGGCAATGACAATGATTCAGCAGCGGGGCAATAACCCATTGAAATTCTCAACCGATGCTGATGATGCTTTTTATAATATCTTTGTGCGGCCGCGCAAAGGTGACCTTGATGCGATCACGGCATTTGATGAAGCCTTAATTGACTTGAATACGCATCAATATGCTTTGATTGCCGGTATGCGTGCAGCATTCGAGTCAATGCTAAAAGAATTTAATCCTAGGCTACTGGAAAAGCGTTTTGGTAAGAAGCCTAAAGATAAAGAGTCATGGAAAGACATGATTTTTAAAGAAGATAACTGGGACCGGTTTTGTGCACACTTTGAAACGATTGCTGCGGATAAAGACCAGTCCTTCAAACGCTTGTTTGGTGAGGCATTTTCAGCGGCTTATGAGCAGGAAATCGTAGTGCAAAAAGAAAATCGCCGCACAGGTTCAAAATAAAACACTCAATGGTAACCATATGAAATATATGTACAAAGTGGTGTTGGCACTTTCATTGGCTTTGCTTGTTGCTTGTGGCAGTACCCCATCAAAACTGCCAACGGAAGTCGCTGCCAGTAGCAAAGTTAACCCTGATGAGGATGGTATTGCCTCGCCAATTACAGTATTAATCTTTCAGCTCAAAGATCAGCGGGCTTTTGCTAACGCTGACTTCTTTTCGATAGTCGATGCTGAGAAAGACAGCTTTGATGGTGCCGTATTAGAAAGGCAGCGTTTACAATTGCCACCCGGTAAAAAAGCATCCTTTGATATGGAGCTCAATGAGCAGGCACGTTTTCTAGCGGTAGT
Source organism: Gammaproteobacteria bacterium (assembly GCA_965230615.1). Classification (GTDB taxonomy): domain Bacteria; phylum Pseudomonadota; class Gammaproteobacteria; order HTCC5015; family HTCC5015. Next base: position 1,095,418 of record OZ246012.1, on the reverse strand, counting down.
GGGCGCTTACCGAGATCTGAGTAGTGCCAGTTGGATTGAGATAAAGCCAATACCGGCTAAGCCTAAAAAGTACAATATGAAAGTTGTTATGGCGAAAAATCGCGTTCTTTTAAACCTTAAAAAAGACTAAAACCATATGGGTTGGAAAAATAAAGTTATTTGGAGTGAGGGCTTATTTTTACAGCCGCATCACTTTCAACAGCAGGAGCGTTATGTTGAGTCATTAGCGCAGACAGGAGCCGATCTTGCGGTGTTTCCTTGGGGCTTTTATGAACTCAAAATTGATAGCGGTCAGCTGAAAATAGGTAAGCTTGCTATTGAGCGTGCCTCAGGTATTTTACCCGATGGTACGCCGTTTAATATACCGCATGATACACCTGCACCACCCGCGATCGATTTGCCCCGAGGCCAGCAGAATTATCGGGCTTATCTGGCTTTGCCGCTAGCACGTGATGGTGGCTTGGATGTGGATTTAGATAATAGTGGTTTGGTCTGTCGCTACCGCCTACGTGAAGATGAGATCAACGATGTTGTTACAGACCCTAAGAACAGCATCGATATGCAGCTTGGGGCTTTGAACTTCCGTATTTTAACAGAAAATGATGCCGTGGCTGATTACAGTGCTTTAGGCCTGGTGCATATTGCTGAATGTGATGCTAATGGTGAAACAGTTGTCGATGAAAGCTATATTCCACCAGTCCTTTCTTATACAGCATCGCCTAAGCTAACGGCATTTGTGCAAGAACTGCTGGGTTTGATAAAAAACCGTGGAGAAATGTTGGTCAAACAGCAGCTCGGTGGCGGCGGTGGTTCTAGCGGCACAGCAGGCTTTTTGGATTTTGTTATGTTGTTAGTGATTAACCGGCATGAGCCATTGATTAGTCACCTGCAAACAGTAAAACGCTTACATCCTGAAGCTTTATTTCGAGTTTTAATCAGTTTGGCTGGTGAGTTGTCGACAATCAGTCATAGCAGTCGTCGGCCTGATGCCTTTCCAGAATATCAACACGATGAGTTAGGTGTATGCTTTCAACCGGTGTTAGATGATTTGCGTAATTCATTTGGTATGGTATCGGTGCCAAAAGCAGAGCAAATCAATCTAGATGAGCCGAAGTATGGGATTCGTCGTGCTGCAGTGGGCGATCGTACGCTATTAGAAGCAGATTTTGTATTGGCTGTTAAAGCGAATTTAGCAGTAGACGAATTACGCGCCCGTTTTGTTACGCAGTCTAAAGTCGGCGCTGTGGAGAATATTCGTGACTTAGTGATGGCCGCATTGCCTGGTATACCTTTAGTTAGTTTGCCAGTAGTACCTGCGGAGATACCTTATCATCAAGGCTTTGTCTATTTTCAATTAGACAGGCAGTCTGAGCACTGGCCGGATAAACAAACCTCCACAGGCTTTGCGATTCATGTTGTTGGTGACCTACCTGGGCTCAGCCTTGAGTTTTGGGCAATACGTAGGGTAGATAAATGAGTCAAGACGACCCGTTTGACCCTTCGCAAACCAGTCGAACGATTATTCGACCAACACCAGGTCGCCGTCGCCAAGCGCAGCAAGCGCCCCAGTCGAAGCCTGCTGGGCAAGCGACTGGACAATCAGGGCATGCTGACCAAACACAAACGAACTTTACCGCAACGGGTATTTTTGAATTACCAAACTTAGGTCATGATATCAGCGTCAATCGCCTGGCCAGCGCAGCGTTAAACGTAATGACTATCTCGACCCTGTTGCGGCAAAGTAGTCACCATCCTGATCCCGAAAAGCTATTTGTCGATATTGCCGAAGAGATTAATCAGTTTCAAAATCAGGCTTTGGATGCAGGTGTGAGTCGCGATGATGTCACAGTGGCCCGATATTTATTATGCACCTTTATTGATGAAAATGTTTTATCTACGCCCTGGGGATGTGAGAGCGTATGGACAGCCCGTTCTTTGTTAAGCCATTTTCATAACGAAGGATGGGGCGGAGAAAACTTTTTTATTATTTTAAACCGCCTGCAAGAAGTCCCTCGGGATAAGATTCAGTTGCTGGAATTCGCTTATCTATTATTAAGCTTAGGTTTTCAGGGGCGTTATCGTGTGCAGCCTAATGGTCAGCGCGAACTTGAACAGATTCGACAGGACTTATTCCGAATAATTAGAAGCACACAAGGTGACTATGAGCGTTCTCTATCGCCTAAGTGGAAAGGTGTTGAGAAAAAAGAATCACCATTGAATCGCTACTTGCCAGTATGGGCTGCGGGGGTTGTCTCTTTATTGTTGTTATTGCTTGTTTATACCGTCTTGTTGTTTTCGCTCAACAGCGTCTCTGACCCCGTTGCCAGTGCTATTGCCTCTTTGGGTAATAAATTTCCAGAATATGAAAGTCCAGTGTACCAGCGACCCCGTTCAGCAAAGACACTAGCCAAGTTGTTGACGGCTGAGATTAATAATGGGCAGCTTGCCGTTAAAATCAGCAAGGGGCGTGAAGTTGTTGTGCTCAGCGGTGATAGTTTTTTTGCTTCAGGTAAAGATACGATTAAAGAAGGTTCTGAATATTTAGTGGTGCGAGTGGCAGAAGCTTTGTCGCAACTTGAAGGGCAGGTTATCGTTGACGGTCATTCCGATAATGTGCCAATCCGCTCCTTGCGATTCCCTTCTAACTGGGCTTTGTCAAAAGCGCGTGCTGAAGCAGTGGCTAGTATTTTGGGAAATGATATTGGTGTTGATCGTATCAAAGCGGTGAATGGAAAGGCGGATACTGTGCCTATAAAACCGAACAATAGCCGTAAGAATAAGGCGCTTAATCGACGCGTCGAAATAATGTTAATAGGGGTATAAAGGGCTACGCATGTTTAAACTGATAGGCCGAGTGCTGTTTAGCCGCTTGTTTATTCGTATTGTTATTTTTATTTTGTTTGTCGTGTTTGTCATGCTGGCAGGCCCGCTCTTTTCTTTTGCAGATTACCGGCCTTTAGGTAGTTTAACAGCGCGTTTGGTGTTTATTGGGCTCTGCCTGTTTGGTTTGTTTATTCCTTGGTTTATTCGCAAGATCCGCAGTGGTTGGGGTTCGCGGCAAATAGTCGAGTTTCTCAAAGCGCAAGCACAAAAGCAGGCTGATGATGAAGAGCATCCTACTGTGCAAGCTATGGCAACACGCTTTGAAGAAGGTATTGAATCGCTAAAAGGGCGTTCTTTAAAAAGTAATCTGTATGACTTGCCATGGTATATCATTATTGGTCCACCCGGTTCGGGCAAAACAACAGCGCTCTTAAAGTCTGGTTTAGAGTTTCCGCTCGAAGATCGCTATGGTTCTGAAGCGTTTCATGGTGTTAGTGGGACACGGAATTGTGATTGGTGGTTTACTGATAAAGCGGTTTTGATTGATACAGCAGGTCGCTATGTATCACAAGACAGTGAGCAACGCAGTGACGAAGCTGAGTGGCTTAGTTTCTTAGACTTACTGAAAAAATATCGTCGGCGTCGCCCTTTGAATGGCATTATGGTATCGATCAGCCTGCCCAGTCTAATTAGTGATGCTCGTGAAGAACGTTTAGAACATTCAATGGCAATTAAGAAGCGTTTAAAGGAAGTTGAAGAACGCCTTAAAGTGAAGTTGCCGGTCTATTTCTTAATTACCAAGATGGATTTATTGCCCGGTTTTGCAGAGTTTTTTGAAGATCTAGGGCAGCAAGATCGCGAGCAGGTTTGGGGATGCACATTCAATCATGCTGATAAATCTAATGAATTTGCCCGTTTATATGAGCATGAGTTTGATCTGCTGGTTAAACGCTTAAATCAGCGGGTCGGTAGTCGCTTGCTGGATGAAAGCGATTTGCGTCGGCGTGGACCTATCTTAAGTTTTCCGCAGCAGATGGCTTTGCAGAAAGATAAAATTGTAAGCTTTATTCGTGATGTGTTTGAATCTCCTGCTGGTGGCGATGAAAAGCCCATGCTGCGTGGTGTCTATTTCACCAGCGGCACCCAGGAAGGTTCACCACTGGATCGTCTGGTCGGTAGTTTAGCCAACCGCTTGCAGTTACAGCAACGTGATAACCAGCAAGGCTCTGGCTCGGGTAAAAGCTTTTTCTTGCATGATTTACTGACCAAGGTTGTATTTCCTGAAGCTGGCTTGGTGAGCTCTAATGTTGTTGCTGAGCGTAAGTTGCGCTTGCTAAATAATGCGGCTTATATTGGCGTTCTGCTGGTTACTGTTACTGCCCTAGGCCTATGGGCTTCGAGTTACTTTAACAATAAAGCCTATGTTGCTTCGGTAGATGCTGCTGTGCAAGAGGTGGAAGCTAAGCTGGATGTGGCAATCAACACCAAGGCGAGCAGGCCGCGCGCGCGTTTGGCCTTAATTGATGAGGTTAGTGATATTGCTGATGGTGAAGGGCGGGCAGACGATGTGCGTTTTGCCTATGGTCTATCGCAATATCCTAAGTTAGCTGAGCGTAGTGATGCTTTGCATGAGCGTGTGTTAGTGAACCTCTTGATGCCATTGGTTTTACAACGTTTGGAAAAGCTGTTTTTTAACGTTGAGCAGTCAGCGGATATTCGTTATGAGGCGTTAAAAGTTTATCAGATGTTTCGTTCACCTGAGCGCTATGATGCTGATGCCGTATGGCGTTTTTTGAGTGCGGATAATACTGCAAGCAAGTTAGGGTTTGATGATGAGGCGAGTTTGCAAACTTTTGCTCAGTTGTATGATCCTGTTGAATACCCTGTACCCAGTAATACAAGAAGAGAGCGTCTAATTACTGAAGTGCAAAAAGAGCTGGTTGATATCCCATTGGATAAATGGCTTTATAAACGCATAAAAGATGAGCTGACGATTCAGTTTCAAGATGCACCAGGCTTTAATGTTTACAGTGTTGCCGGTGAAATTGATGCGCAAAAAGTCTTTGAACGTAAAAGTGGTGCCTCGCTGAGAGATGGTATCTCGCCCTTGTATACCAAAAAAGGCTATGTGTTTTTTAAGGCTAATGCCTTGGCAACCATAACGAATCTGCTATCTGAGCGAGAATGGGTGTTAAGTGATTCTTTTGGCTCTAAAACGCAACGTGCTAATAATTTATACAGTGATATAAAAAGAGTTTATGAACTCGATTATGCTAAACAGTATCGGCGTTTGGTGGATGATGTTCGCTTGGTCAGCTTTCGTTCTTCCAGGGAGGCTATGCAAGTGCTAGGTTTATTAGCTGACCCGGCACGTTCACCGCTGGTGAAGTTTTTAAATGCGATTAAAAATGAAACTGCGCTACAATCTAAGTTAGCCGGTGTTAGTAAAGTTTTAGATGGTAAAACAAAGCTGCTGGATAAACTCCTAAGCAATAACCCGGATGTGCAAGCGAGTCCCAAGGATATCCCACGAGATGTTGATGTTGTGAGTGAAACATTTTCTGATCTCAATGATATGGTGACTGCTGAAGGTGAAGAGCCAGCACCTATTAATAGTGTGTTGGAGATGATCGGTGAGCTGGAAAGCTTTGTTGAGCAGGTACACTTAGAAGAAACACAAGGTGGCACTCTCAGGCCAGAGGTGAGTCAAGAAGGCCGTGCTGTTGTACAAAAACTACGTATTGAAGCGGATGAACAACCATCACTGGTTAAGAATATGATAGAGGATGTCGCTGACCGTAGCTCAGGAATGGCATTTGGTGGCATTATGGATCATTTAAATCAGTTGTGGCGGGCCGAGCCTCTGGAGTTTTGTCGGCAGGCAATATCAGCGCGTTACCCTATTAAAAAGAGTGCAAAAAATATTATTCGATTAGATGACTTTGGTCGCTTTTTTGGTTATGGCGGTGTTATGGATGAGTTTTTTGATCGTCATTTGAAACCCTATGTTGATACCTCGAAACGACCTTGGCGTAATAAACTATCAGGCTCGGGGGCATTAAGCTTATCGGCCGCATCATTGAGCATGTTTCAACGTGCGGAAGATATTAAGCGTTCTTATTTCGCTTTTGGTGAGAATCAGCCAAAAATGAGCTTCAATATTAAGCCACTAAAAATGGATAAGCGTATTGGTAATTTCACCATGCGTATGGAAGGCAATAAAGTAGTCACTTATGACCACAGTGCACCACGCACCCGTGAGCTAACATGGCCTGGCCCTAAGCCTGAAGAGGGAGTAGTTATTACATTGAATTTATTGAGCGGTAAAATTGTTACCAAGCAAGAGCGGGGTTCCTGGGCTTGGTATCGTTATTTTAAAAATGCTAAACGTAAATCATCACAATCTAATGAGCTGTTTGTGGTGGACTTCAATATAGATGGGTTTAGGGTACAACATGAAATTACAGCATTGAGTGCCTTTAACCCTTTTAAGACAAATCGTCTTGCTAATTTTTATTGTCCTGGAAAGTTAGATGGCTGAGTTAGAAACAGGTTTTTTTGGGAAGCTGCCCAGCAACGGTGATTTTGTACGTCGCCGTGTTGCGACCAGCTTTGGTGATGCGTGGGACAATTGGCTACAGTCATGTGTGCATCATAGTCGCCAGATGTTAGGTGAGGCTTGGTTGGATACATACTTAACCAGCCCGGTATGGCGTTATTGGCTGGGTAGAGGTGTTATTGATGATTCAGCTTATGCCGGTATTTTATTGCCTAGTGTAGATAGTGTGGGGCGTTATTTCCCTTTTAGTGCTTTTGTAAAAGTGCCTGAGCCTGCATTAATGACTGGTTTTATGTCGGTGCAATTCGAATGGTTTGAGCAAATGGAAAACCTGTTGCTCAATGCCCTTGAAGCCGATGACCTGAGTATTGATGCGCTCGATAATGAAGTTTGTGCTGTGCTGTCGAGTTTGCCAATCACGCACGCTGCTGAGTTTGATGCGCGGCAAAGAGTCGACGTGGTCAGTTTTGAGCAAAGTCTCTCGATGGAGCAAGCGTTGCAAGTGTATTGCTTGTCTGATGAGCACAAGTCGCTATGGTGGTCTGAAGGTTCGGAGAGTGTTTTTCCTTGTGCGCTCAATGTTGATAAATTGCCGAACGCAGCCTTATTCACTTGCATGCTCGATGGCCAATTTAAAGCAAGGGGTTTTCAACAATGCTGGTTAAATGGTGCCAATAAGCCTACGGAAACACCATTAGCGCCGGTTGCGAGTGCTATGCCAACGAGTGATAGTGACTCGACCAATTTACAACTGCGCTTTAATTCTTATGCGGTAACCGATGCTGGCAGTACTCGTGACTATAATGAAGACAACTTTCTTGATGAGGCCAGTCGTGGTTTATGGGTGGTAGCCGATGGCATGGGGGGGCACAGTAAAGGTGATGTGGCCAGCCAGTGGACCGTTGAAAGCCTAAAAACCACTGCATTGAGTTCTGATTGGGTGACATCCCGTGATCTAATCACCAAGTCACTGGATGTGACTAACCGCCGTTTACGTGACTTAGGCGGTGAAGATATTGTCGGTAGTACTATTGTTTTACTTTACTGTAATCGTGGGCGTGCATTATGTATGTGGGCTGGCGATAGCCGTATCTATCGCCTGACTAACCAAGGGCTATTAGAGCAGCTGACAGCTGATCACAGCTTGGTTGCCAGTGGCAATCAGCATGCGCCATCGAATGTGATTACCCGAGCTGTTGGGGTTGAGGATGATTTAACCTTAGATACAGTGCTCGTTGAAATACGTAAGGGTGAGCGCTTTCTATTGTGTAGTGATGGCTTATATTCCGCGCTACGTGAAGATGAATTGGTGCATATACTCAGAACGGAGCTGTCGGCGAATAATGCTGCTGACAAGCTGATTGAGCAGTCATTGAACAATGGTGCAGACGATAATGTGACAGCATTAGTGGTCGATGTGCTATAAAGTTTTTTGGGACTGAGGAGGTAGAAAAACTTGCTGCTCAGCCGACGGGTAAAAAACGTTAAGCAGGGTTGCCTGCTGTGAAAGGTCAGTGATGGTTATGGCGACTATGTTGGCTCAAACTGGCGATATTGCTACTAAATTTGTTTGATTTATGCAATAAACCCCTTAAATGGGGGTGTTTAATCCGCTAATTTTACGGCAGAGTATAGAGTCAGTGTTCTGTCAGGCTCATTCGGCTCACTATCCGCTGATTTGTGGATAATATGCTATACAGGATGTATTGTTATGTTTACCGAATTAACCATTATTGTATTGAGACCGAGTCAGAGTTAGTTAGTGCTAATACTTGATTTTAAATGATTAAGTCGGTAGTTTGTGCCTATTGCTTACCGGTCGTGGGGAGCAACGTTTAATCGTTTGTAAGCGGTTAACAGGGCTAATAGAATTAACGTAACGAGGCCAATATGGACTTGGGTAATATCAGCACGCATTTGCAAGCAATCTCAGAAGAGCAGCCTGCCGGCCCCTCTTTAGAATATGATGCCGAGTTTCAAGCACTACAGCAGGAAATGGCGCCAGCGCGGCCGTCAATGGTTGCTGGTGATGAGCAGGAAGCTGATGACAAGAAAAACTGGCCATCAATTCGAGATCAGGTTGAGTCACTATTGGCTCGTTCTAAAGATCTGAGTCTAGCTATCTGGTGGGCGCGCGCCTCTTTACATATTGATGGTTTTGCTGGCTTAGCGGCGGGTATTCACCTGTTAAGCCAGATGCTGATTGAGTTTTGGCCCTCTGTGCATCCAATGCTGGATGAAGAGGATGATAATGACCCCACCATGCGTATGAACAGCTTATTACTGCTGGTTGAGGTGGATGGTTTGTTGGGCGATGTGCGTGAAGTCCCTTTTTTAAAATCTATGCAACTGGGGATGCTTAGCCTGCGTCAGCACTATATTGCAGAGGGTAAGCTTAGCCCTAAAGGTGACGAGACACCCGTAGAAAAAAGCTATATTGAATCTATGCTGCAAGATGTTGGTAGTGAGAGCATTGCTCAACTGCATGAGGCGCTACAGGTGATTGCACAATCACGTAAAGCCATGGATGAAAAAATCGGTGAGGAATTGTCTACGGCAGATGTGCCAGATCTAAAGCCGTTCGATACTGAGTGCAAAGTCATTGAGCGTCTTATTAGAGATTATGTTGGTGGCGCCGAGGGTGACACCGAAGATGAAACAGATGGCGAAGGTGCTACGGAAGGCGGTGCAGCTGCGGCTGGCGGTAGTGCGCCGAAGGCAGCCTTGCAGGGTGCGGTAAACTCACGTGCAGATGCTGTGCGTGCAATTGATTTGGTTTGCGAATACTTTCAACGCAACGAGCCTTCTAGCCCGGTGCCCATGTTATTGCAACGTGCCAAGCGGCTGGTGAATATGAGTTTCATGGATATATTAAATGACCTTGCCCCGAAAGGTGTAGAAGATGCACAACATATCGGTGGCGTGCAGAATGAATCGCAGGAATAGCATTAAACCTATAAGTGTACCGATGGAGGTAACAACCAATGGCGAAAGCGAGTAGTCAAAAATTTATTGCAAGAAACCGTGCTCCACGGGTGCATATTGAGTACGATTTAGAAGCATATGGTGCCGAGCGGAAAATTGAAATCCCATTTGTTATGGGAGTATTAGGCGACCTAAGCGGTAACCCTAAAGATGAACTGGCACCGGTTGAAGATCGCAAAATGCTAGAGATTGATAGCGAAAACTTTAACAGCCGTATGAAGTCAGTGCAGCCACGCGTAGCGTTTAGTGTGCCGAATACTCTAACAGGTGAGGGTAATCTACCTGTCGATATTACGTTTGAAAGCATGGATGATTTCTCACCTGCTGCCGTTGCACGTAAGGTGCCAGGTCTTGATAAGCTGATCGAAGCCCGTACCCAGTTATCGAATTTGCTGACGTATATGGACGGTAAAGCGAACGCTGAGAATTTAATAGCCCAAGTGATCCAAGATGAGAACTTGCTTGAATCACTCGTAAAAGCATCCAAGTCGGATGATGACGAATCTGAATCTTAATCTTTTGAAACAGGTGTAAAATGGCCGAGAAACAAGAAGCGGAAGCGCAAGCAGAAGAAGGGGCATTAACCGAAGATACCTTTGGTGACCTTCTCAAACAAAATTTCAGACCTAAAACAGATCGTGTTCAGTCAGAGGTTGAAAGTGCTGTATCAACGTTGGCAGAGCATGTTTTAGCTGAGACCGGTTTAATTACCGATGATGCAATGAATACGATTAATTCGATTATTGCTGAAATCGATGCCAAACTGTCTGAGCAAGTAAATTTAATATTGCACAATGAAGAGTTTCAGAAACTCGAAGGTACCTGGCGTGGTTTACACTATTTGGTAAACAACACAGAAACCGATGAAATGTTGAAGATTAAGTGCTTTAACATTTCCAAAAAAGAACTGGGCAAAACACTCAAACGCTTTAAAGGTGTTGCTTGGGACCAAAGCCCACTGTTCAAGAAAATTTATGAAGAAGAATTTGGTCAGCTCGGTGGTGAGCCCTTTGGTGCTCTCGTAGGAGACTACCACTTCGATCATACTCCACCCGATGTAGAGCTGCTGGGTGGCATGGCACAAATTGCCGCTGCTGCACACGCACCCTTCTTAGCCGGCACATCCCCGAAAACCATGAATATGGATAGTTGGCAGGAATTAACGAATCCGAGAGATATTACCAAGCTATTCTCGACGCCTGAATATGCGCCATGGAATGCTTTACGTGACTCAGAGGACTCACGGTATATTGGCTTGTGTATGCCGCGTTTTCTGTCACGCTTACCGTATGGCGCTAAAACTGACCCAGTCGAAGAGTTTGACTTTGAAGAAGATGTAACGGGTGCGGATTCTACACGCTACACTTGGTCTAATTCAGCTTATGCCATGGCAGTGAATATCAACAAGGCTTTTAAAGAATACGGCTGGTGCTCGCGTATTCGTGGTGTTGAGTCAGGTGGTGCTGTTGATGACCTGCCGTGTCATACCTTCCCATCGGATGACGGTGGTGTGGAAATGAAATGTCCAACTGAGATTGCGATTAGTGATCGTCGTGAGGCAGAGTTGGCAAAAAATGGTTTTATGCCATTAATACATCGTAAAAATACGACGCAGGCCGCATTTATTGGCGCGCAATCGTTTAATAATCCAGCTGAGTTTGATGATCCTGATGCAACAGCGAATGCTAACTTGTCAGCGCGTCTCCCTTACTTGTTTGCAACTTGCCGTTTTGCGCATTACTTAAAATGCATTGTGCGCGATAAAGTGGGTTCGTTCAAAGAGCGTGAAGATATGCAGCGCTGGCTCAATAAGTGGATTTTGCAATATGTCGATGGTGACCCTGCAAACTCTACAGAAGATACTAAGGCAAGGAAACCGCTGGCAGCGGCTGAGGTTTCTGTTGCTGAGGTGGAAGGTAATCCGGGCTACTATTCTTCAGTATTTTACCTGCGCCCGCATTATCAATTGGAAGGCTTAACGGTATCGTTACGTTTAGTCTCTAAGCTACCTTCAGGTAAGGGCGCTTAAGAAGTATTTTAATAATTAACTATTTGTAGATTAAATAATTTGAAGGAGCATTAGTATGGCGTTTTATGCATGTTTAGAAATTGAAGGTATTGAAGGCGAATCAGCCGTTAAAGGTCATGAAAATCAGATCGACGTATTTGCATGGACTTTCGGCGCGCAGCAACAGGGAACAAGTCACATCGGCGGCGGTTCAAGTGCTGGTAAAGTCAACGTTGATGATTTAGTTATCGAGAAAGCCGTTGATAAAGCCACTCCAAACTTGTTTATGGCTTGTGCGAAGGGTCGTCATATCCCTAAAGCAAAGCTCACTATCCGTAAAGCCGGTGGTGATGATCCATTGGATTACTATGTAATCGAAATGGAAGACTGCATGATTACTTCAATCAGCAACAGTGTTTCCAGCCCTGATGATGCGGTTATCCGTGAAGTCTGTACACTGAATTTTGCGAAGATTAAAGAGTCTTACCAACCACAGAAGAACGATGGTTCTGCTGACGGTGGTACTATCGACGCAGAATACGATATCAGAGCAGACGCATAATAATTATTTATTAAGGTTAGGGCGTAGGTTATTCAAATCTGCGCCCAGATCTTATTAGTAACTATCGTCTTTTTTAATCTGCTACTCTACCTAGGAGTTGTAAACCGATGCAGGTTAACGAGTTAATTGCTAACGGAAATTTAACAGAGGCTTTGGCTGAAGCAAAGTCGGCGGTTAAGTCGAAACCAGCTGACCCTAATTTTCGTGCTTTTCTAGCGCAGCTTTATGCTGTGACGGGTGACTTCGATAAGGCTATAACACAGCTGGATGTGGCCTCTGATATGAGCCCCGAGTTTGCACCTTTCACCTCAACCTACCGGGTTACTATTGCGCTCGAGGCCGAGCGTGAGCAAGTTATGTTAGGTCAAAAAACACCAACAGTACTTGGTGCCCCCGAAGAGTGGTATGCCTTGGTATTTGAGGCTTTGCGTTTGGTCAATAGTGGCCATACTGAACAATTTATCGATGTGCTCGGACAAGCTTATGAAGCAGCGCCACTGAGTGCCGGTCAGATTAATGGCGAGGCTTTTGAATGGATAGCAGATGGTGACTCACGCATCGGCCCTTTCTTAGAAACTATCAGCCGTGGTAAATATATCTGGTGTCCTTTGCATCATGTTCGCAAAATAACAACTTCTGCACCTGCCGATTTATGTGATTTGATGTGGTTGCCGGCTGATTTAGAGCTGGTGAATGGTCAGGAGTCTAAGACTTTATTACCAGCGCGTTATTGGGAAACGAATAATGCCGAAGATGACGCCTTGCAATTGGCAAACAAAACAGAATGGCAGCAACTCTCAGATGACTATTATTCAGGTATAGGCCAGAAAGTATTAGTCACCGATCAAAATGAGTACCCTCTGTTAGAGTGTCGTGAGATAACGTTTAGTCATGCTACGGACGACTAGGCCCTGATGTCGAACTTAAGACTACAAGAACGCCTGCAACCTGCTTTATTGGATAGAATCATTGATCGTGATACTGAAATTTCAGTTGAGTCACTTGATAATAGAGCGCTGAGTACGCGTCAGCTACGTGAAAGTGTTGAGCGTGACCTGGTTTGGCTATTAAGTACGGTGCATCTTGAAGCAACACGTTCTTTAGAAGACTATCCTGAAGTGCAGCGTTCAGTGCTAAATTATGGTGTATCTGAACTAGTGGGTAATTTGGCTTCTTCTGTTTCCGGTAAAGTGTTAGAGAAAGAAATTCGAAACATTATAAAACTTTATGAGCCTCGCTTACTCAGTCGTAGTTTAAAAGTTGAAGTGACAGTGAGTGATAGTCAGATGAGTCGTAATGCGCTTAGTATACAATTACAAGGGCAAATTTGGTCTAAGCCAATGCCTGTTGAGTTATATCTTAAAACTGAACTCGATTTAGAGACAGGTTCAGTTAATTATTCGCGTGGCTAATGGATAATCGTTTTTTAGAGATCTACAACGAAGAGCTGCTGTTTATGCGCGAAATGGGCGTCGAATTCGCCCAGGCTTTTCCTAAAATTGCCGGCCGCTTAGGTTTAAGCAAAGATGAAGTGCTCGAATGCGCTGACCCTTATGTGGAGCGCTTGATCGAAGGCTTTGCTTTTATGGCAGCACGTGTCAAGCATAAGCTTGAAGCGCGTTTCCCCGACTTTACCGAACAACTTATCGAACAAGTATACCCGCATTTTTTGGCGCCGATCCCGTCGATGCTGATTGCGCACTTTGCGCCTGACTTTGAAGAACCGGCATTGAAAGATGGTTACACTATTGCACGAGGCACTGCTTTGCGCAGTATGGTGGGTAAAGGCCAATCAACTGCAGCCGTATTTAGTACATCGCAGGATGTCACTTTATGGCCTTTAGAAGTTTCTCAAGTCAGTTATTTAAGTAATGCCGCGCAAGTGACTGCCAATGGCGCTGAGATTCCAGGCAATGCTAAAGCTGGCTTACAAATTCGTTTTAAAACCAACGCAGGGGTTGCTTTAGAAGAGTTAACAAACCTAGACCGTTTACCCGTTTATTTGCATGGTGATACGCGTCTGGCGTTACTGCTCTACGAGCAAATCATAGCGCGCTCTGTCGGTTATATTGTCAGACCGGTTGGTGGCATCAGCCCATGGCAGGTGTGGCGTGATAAATCGCACTTGCAGCCTATGGGGTTTGCGACTGAAGAAGCATTGTTGCCTTATACTAAACGCTCGTTTAGCGGCTATCGACTCTTGCAAGAGTATTTTGCGTTTCCTCAGCGGTATCGCTTTTTTGAGTTTGCCGGATTGCAAGATGCTTTCGCGCAAGCCAGTGGTACCGAAGTCGATGTGACGATTCTGTTTTCGGAGCCGGAGTTTCGTTTAGAAAACCTAGTTGAAACAGATATGTTTCGTTTGTACTGTGCGCCAGCGATTAACCTGTTTGAAAAACATGCTGACCGTATTCAGCTTACCCAGCGTGAGCATGAATACCATGTGTTAGCCGATCGCAGTCGGCCGATGGATTTTGAGGTGCACTCTATTTTAGAGACAGAGGCCTTTACAGCAGGTAATGAAGACAGCCAGAAGTTCTATCCAATGTATGGTGAGCCATCTTCATTTACCAGTGTGGGTGGCAGCTATTATTCTATTCGTCGTGAAGCCCGTATGCTGTCGAATAAGCAAAAGCAGCTTGGTACACGCAGTAGTTATGTGGGTAATGAGATTTTTGTTGCACTGGTTGATGAAAAACAGCCACCTTATAACGAAGACCTGAAACACCTGAATCTTAAAGTGCTTTGTACAAACCGAGATTTGCCTGTGATTGGCATGCCTATTGGTAAAGGTCGAACAGACTTTAGTTTGGATCAGGGGGTGCCTGTATTGGAAGTGCGTTGTTTGGAAGGGCCAAGTCGACCCCGACAAGCGCATTACTATGGCGATCGTGCCTGGCAGCTTATTAATCATTTATCACTGAATTACTTGTCATTATTAGATGAAGGTGATGAGCAGGCAGCTGCGATGCTACGCAAAATGCTGGCGCTTTATACCTATAATGACTCTGTGTTATATGCACAGGTAAACTCAATAACCCGAGTTTCAAGTCGGCCTATTAATACGCGCCTGCCAGATGCTGGGCCGATTACTTATGTGCGTGGTGTGGAAATTACCGTGGAGTGTGATGAGCAGGCATTTGAAGGGGCAAGTGTGTTTTTATTTGGTAGTGTGTTGCGCGAATTTTTTGTGCGCTATGCGTCTATCCACTCTTTTGTGAGCTTGCGTTTATTATCCACTGATCGTGGCGAGGTTTACCATTGGCAACCGGCACTGGGCAAACAGCAACTGCTTTAAGCTTGTTGCAATCAATAGAGGAAGACCCGCATCGCTATGGGTTCTTTACGCTATTGCGTTACCTAGAGTGTGCTTATCCGGATAGCCCGCGCTTGGGTTTGTCGCAAGTGCCAAAATACGACCAAGTACGCTTGCATCAAAATGCTTATCTGGCCTTCGCCGCTTCCAGTATTGAGCGTTTTGAGACCGGTAAGCGTGATGAAAATGATCATGTCTACAGTTACCCTTTCGGTATGTTTGGCCCTAATGGGCCACTGCCATTGCATATCACTGAGTTTGTCTTAGAACGTAAGATCCATGCCGATGATGTGACGCCAGAGCGCTTTATTGATATGTTTCATCACCGCATGCAGAGCTTATACTACCGTGCCTGGGCGCAAGCAGAGCCGACAATAGAAGGGGACCGCCCCGAACAAAGTGCGTATAAGTTTTATGTCAGTAGCTTAATGGGGCTTGGTAACCAAGAGTCACAATCACGTGATGCTATGGCTGATAATGCCAAATTGCACCATGTAGGTATGTTATCGACTAACCACCATCATAAAGAAGGTCTAGAGTCGTTATTGTCTGAGTTTTTTGCAGTGCCATTTCAAATAAAACAGTTTGTACGCCGTTGGCAAGATATTGATCACGATCAATGCTGCATACTGGGGCGGCCAGCTGATAAATTCACGCCTCAGAAAAATGTTTGCTTGGGGCAGGATGCTGTTTTAGGTAGTAAAATGATCAGTGCGCAAAATAGCATTGAGCTGGTTTGTGGGCCTTTAACCGCCAAGCAGTTTCATGAATTTTTGCCACTTAATATGAATAAACTCAGCCAACTAGTGGCGCTGATTAGAAATTATGCAGGTGACTTTTTGCATTGGCGCTTAGTATTAAGCATCAAACCTGAACAGCGTTCCATCTCACGTTTGGCAGGGCGTAGTTATTTAGGTTGGAATAGTTGGTTAGGACGTAAGCCTGTTACAGATCCTAAAAAAGCAGTGGTGACGATAAATCCATTACAATATACGCAAGGTTGGCGTATGCAAACAAAGACAAACACAGGGTGGAACCATGAGTGAAATATCCAGAGCAGCATTATTCGGTAAGCTAAACAAAGTCGCTTATAAGGCCATAGAAAGTGCGACCACTTTTTGTAAGATGCGTGGTAATGCAGAGATTGAATTTGCCCACTGGATTTACCAGGTTCTGCAGTTGCAGGACTCTGATCTGCACCGACTGATTAAAAGTTTTGAACTCAGCGAAGCACATCTTGCCGCTGACCTGACCGATTACCTTGAAAGCTTGCCACAAAAGCCCAATGCCGTTTTAGATTTTTCCTGGGTGATAGAGGAGGCACTGGAGCGTGCCTGGGTATTGGCAACACTATTATTCAATGATGATAAAGTACGCACTGGTTATTTATTGGCCGCTATGGTGAAAGAAAAGCAGCTGCGTAATCAATTAACCGCTATCTCCGCTGAGTTTAAGAAAATCAACTGGCAAACGTTGGCAGATAGCTTAGATAAAATTCTAAAAGGTTCACCAGAGTCTGGTTCATCGGCGCAAGATGGTTCGTCACTTGCCGGTGGTGGTCCTGCTGCCAGTGGCGATGCAGCACCTGCTGCTATGGGTAAGCAGGAAGCTTTGGCGAAATACACCACCGACTTAACCGAGCAAGCGCGCAATGGTGAAATTGATCCTATTGTAGGTCGGGATGAAGAAATTCGTCAGATTGTTGATATCCTGATGCGTCGTCGTCAAAATAATCCGATTCTGACAGGGGAAGCAGGTGTTGGTAAAACTGCTGTAGTGGAAGGGCTAGCGCATCGTATTGCCTCAGGTGATATCCCACCTTCATTAAAAGATGTTAGCTTAAAGTTGTTGGATATTGGCTTATTGCAGGCTGGTGCCAGCATGAAAGGCGAATTTGAAGAGCGCTTGCGTCAAGTGATTGAAGAAGTACAGTCGTCAGAAACGCCTATTATCATGTTTATTGATGAAGCGCATACCTTGATTGGGGCAGGGGGGTCAGCCGGTACAGGTGATGCAGCCAACTTGTTAAAGCCAGCATTGGCCCGTGGCCAACTGCGTACCATTGCTGCGACGACTTGGGCAGAGTACAAAAAGCACATTGAGAAAGACCCGGCATTAACCCGACGCTTTCAGGTTGTGCAAGTGCCAGAGCCAGAGGATGAGAAAGCGATACGTATGCTGCGCTCTATGAATGGCATTGTTGAAAAGCATCATGGTGTGCTGGTGTTAGATGAAGCTGTTGAAGCTGCTGTGAAATTGTCGAGTCGTTATATTCCGAGTCGCCAATTGCCGGATAAAGCCGTCAGTTTGATTGATACGGCATGTGCCCGTGTGGCCTTAACACAACATGCAACCCCGGCGCGTATTGAAGATACCACACGCCAGATTGAAGCCTTACAAGTTGAGCTAACGATTCTTGATCGTGAACAGGCACTGGGCCTGGAACAGCAAGAGCGTCGCGACAAGATTGCCGCAGAACTAGCAACAGCGCAAACTGCGTTAGAGTCATTGCAAGCAGATTGGGATAAAGAAAAGGAACTGGCGCATGAAGTGATTCAACTGCGCGCAGCGCTGGATAAGGCCCAGGCGGGTGAAGCTGAAGAAGGTTTTGATGTTGAAGCCTCTAAAGCGCGGCTGATCGAGCAGCAAAATGCCTTAGGGGAAATTCAGAAGCAGGAGCCATTAGTGCTACCAGAGGTGAATGCGGCGGCGGTGGCTTCGGTTGTGCAGGATTGGACTGGTATCCCTGTTGGTCGCATGGTGGGCGATGAAATTCAGTCTGTGCTTAATTTAAGCGAAGACCTCAAGTCACGTATTGTCGGTCAAGAGCATGCGCTGGAAATGATATCCAAGCGGGTACAGACGTCCAGAGCAGGGCTAGAGAACCCTAATAAGCCTATTGGTGTGTTCTTACTGGCAGGTCCATCAGGGGTTGGTAAAACTGAAACAGCCCTGGCCCTTGCAGAGCGTCTGTACGGCGGTGAGCAAAACCTGATCACTATTAATATGAGTGAATTCCAAGAAGCGCATACCGTTTCTACCCTCAAAGGTGCGCCACCGGGTTATGTCGGCTATGGTGAAGGTGGCGTGTTAACAGAAGCGGTGAGACGCCGTCCTTACAGCGTGATTTTGCTTGATGAAGTGGAAAAAGCGCATACTGATGTGCATGAAATCTTCTTCCAGGTTTTCGATAAGGGACATATGGAAGATGGAGAAGGGCGTCAAATTAATTTCCGTAACAACTTGATATTATTAACCACTAACGCCGGTAGTGAGCTAATAATGAACATGTGCAAGGACCCTGAGTTAGCCCCTGAGGCCGATGACCTGGCACAAGCGATTCGTGAGCCATTATTGAAAGTATTTCCGCCAGCATTATTAGGGCGAATGGTGACGATTCCGTATTATCCACTGTCTGACGATATGTTAGGCAGTATTATCCGCATGCAGCTGGATAAAATCGTGCAGCGCGTTAAATTGCGCCACGACGTGGAGTTTACCTACGACGACGAAGTGGTGGCATTGGTTGGCAGCCGTTGTCAGGAGCTGGAAAGCGGTGGGCGTATGGTAGACGCGATATTGACCAATACAGTACTGCCAGAACTGAGCCGGGAGCTGCTGAACCGCCAATTAGCGGAAGAGCCTCTCAAAAAGATAGAGCTATTTGTTAAAAATCAGGCGTTTAGCTATACTTTTTCAGGTGTTTAGCTATACTTTTTGCGTATAGTACGATATTCTGAAAACTAAGCGAATACTGGTTAAAATAGTGGAGTTGGTACGTGGCGCGTTCTCGTATTGTCGAGGTCAATTATTATGAATTTAAACAAGCCTTGCGCAAGGCCACCGATATTGGTGCGCGCATTGTGCCTCGCGATAAAGACGCGTGGAAGGCTTGGGTAAAAGAAAATGGCATCAAAGAGGCCTCGTTTCGCGCAATTGGTGACAGCCAGTATGAGGGCCTGAACCCCGTAATCATCACTGAAGGGGATTGGGCTGGTTACTATATGTATACTGAGCAGGAAGAAGCCAGTTTGAAGTGGGAGACCTCTTAAGCGCCATCGACTACAACTATGGATCCTGAAGGGCGTGTCGTATGGGCAAGAGACAAATAAATGTAAGTTCCAGCATCGGTGGTTTCGATATGCTGGTCCAAGAAGTACAGCTTTCTGACGAAATCAGTAACCCCTTTGAAGTTGAGCTAAAGCTACTCAGTGAGCGCAGTGATTGGGACTTTAATCAAATCCTGGGTAAAACCATCACCCTGAACTTTGATTTACCCAGTGGCGACGAGCGGCATTTCAACGGCTATATAACCCATTTTACCCAAATTGGTTGGCATGGCCGCTATAATCTCTACAAGGCTAAATTACACTCCTGGTTATGGTTGCTAAACCATAATATTGATTGCCGCATTTTTCAGAATAAAACCGTTCCCGTTATCCTCAAAGAAGTGATTGAAGCGCATGGCTTTGCCTATGAAGAGCGCTATAGCAATAGCTATAATGATCGGGTGTACTGCGTGCAATATAATGAGAGCGACTACAATTTTATCAGTCGCTTGATGGAAGAAGAGGGCATCTATTACTACTTTGAGCATGATGCCAGCCAGCATAAACTGATTCTCTGTGACGATATCAGTGCGCATCAGCCGTTACCAGCGTATAGCACGATCCCTTATTTCGACGACCGGCAGGATGTGCCAACCGACATCGACCATATTGCAGCTTGGAACCCTGCTATGAAAATCGAAACTGGCGTGGTCACCATGCGAGACTTCGATTTTACCAAACCCAAAGCAGATTTAACGGCGGCAGCCAATAAACCGCGCAGCTTTGACTACGCTAATTTTGAAGTATACAACTACCCAGGGCGTTATGAGCAAATGTCCGATGGTGAGCGCTATGCCCGTTTACACCTGGAGCAAATGCAAACCGAAGTGAGTAGGGTCAATGGGCGTGGTAATGCACGTGGTATGAGTGTCGGTTATTTATTTAGCCTAGAAGACCATCCACGTGAAGACCAAAATCAGGAAAACCTGATTGTCTCGGTGCAATTGCATGCGGTGGTCAGTGGCTATGAAAGTGGTGGCGCCGAAGATACCGAGATCACGGTGCAGTTTCACACCATGCCGAGCACTGAAATATTCCGACCTGCCAGAGTCACGCACAAGCCCAGAGTAAAAGGTCCGCAAACCGCTGTGGTCACCGGACCTGCGGGTGAAGAAATCTGGACAGATGAGTACGGGCGTATCAAATGCCAATTCCATTGGGACCGTGAAGGTACCTTTGATGAAAACAGCTCGTGCTGGATTCGTGTCTCACAACCTTGGGCGGGTAAAAACTGGGGTGCTGTTGCTATTCCCCGTATTGGTCAGGAAGTGGTTATCGACTTTATCGAAGGTGACCCGGATATGCCTATCGTGACCGGTCGTGTATATAACGACGACCAGCCACATCCTTATGATTTACCGGCCAATAAAACCCAGTCAGGTGTTAAGTCGCGCTCAAGTAAAGAAGGCTCACCTGATAACTACAATGAGCTGCGCTTCGAAGACTTGAAAGGCCAGGAAATGGTCACCCTGCATGCTGAGAAAGACCAGGAGATTGAAGTTGAGAATGATGAGCGGCATTGGGTGGGGCATGACCGCCGTAAAACGGTTGATAATGATGAAACAACACTAGTCAAACATGATCGTACCGAGACAGTTGATAATAATGAAACCATTACAATCAACGGTAACCGCCGTGAGTTAGTTGAGAAAAACGAAACCATATCCATTAATGGTAATCGCACAGAAAATGTCAAGAAAGACGAAACCACCACCGTCAGCGGTAATCACGTGGAAGAAGTTGTAAAAGATATGACCATCACTGTTGGCAAAGATTTGTCAGAAACAGTGAAAGGTAAATATACTGAAGATGTGACCAAAGAATATGGTTTGCGTGCGAAAACCATTTTAATGCAAGCCGATGATAAAATCACCTTGAAAACAGGTTCGGCGCAAATCGTTATGAAAAGTAACGGTGATATCACGATTAAAGGTGGCAAGATCACCGTTGATGCCAGCAAAAATGCCATTATTAAAGGCAGCAAGATTTTAAATAACTAATAGTATGTCAGACAAACAATCACACAAAGAGTCTTTTGCCGAGCCTGCTAAGGCAACACCAGCACTATCGCCTGCTGAGGTGATTATCGGTAACATTGAGACCATTGATTCGCAAGGCCAGCCTATGGTGTATTATGCGGGCATTCCCGGTGATCAGGCACTGCCAGCAATCTCGACAGTCGCCGTGACCGCACAGCATATTGGCCGCCAAGCAGCATTACTATTTGCCAATGGCGATCCATCCAGCCCGGTTATTATTGGTTTGGTTTATAGCCCTTTGCATGAACTGCTTGAAATTAATACCAGCACGTCAATCAGTGAAGCAGAGCCAATAGCAACAAATACAGAATCAACAAATACTGAACCTGATACAACAACGCAGCAAGACGCCACTATTGATGGTAAGCGTGTGGTGTTAGAAGGCAAAGAAGAAATTGTCTTAAAGTGCGGTGATGCAAGCATTACTTTAACTAAGGCGGGCAAAATCTCTATACGGGGTAAGTATCTGATAAATCGTTCCAGCGGTGTTAACCGTATTATGGGTGGTTCGGTTCAGGTTAATTAGTGGCTGGCTATTGAGATAAGTCTATATGTTGCAGCTAAAAAATCATTCAACGTTTGGCACTAAAATTACCGTCTTCCCGGATGAGCAGGGCGTGGATACCTTGTTTGTATTAATGCAGGCGACATTTAATATCGGCAACCCTTGTGAGTTGCTGGCAGAGCAAGCACCGCCGGGTGTTGAAGATGAATACTGGGGTGACCCTGCATCGAGCAGTTTAAAAAAAGTCGCTGCTTTTCATGGCTTAAAGCCAGCAACCGATATTGCTTTGATCGGACATGCCTGGGCACCGGTAGATCAACCGCAAACGGTGATGGACGTCAGTTTAACGATAGCTGAATTATCGAATACAATAAGGGTATTTGGTGATCGCTATTGGGATGCAGGCAATATCACTGCCCCCCAACCCTTTACCAGCATGCCGCTACTTTATGAAAAAGCTTATGGTGGTACACATAGCGAAGATAATGCAGTGTTAGCAAGTAATGATTTTAACCCGGTCGGTTGTGGCTTTGTTGGTCAGCGCCAGGCTGAACAGTTGAATGGTTTAGCACTACCTAATCTGGAAAGTCCACAAAACCTTATTCAAGCACCTGGCGATATTATCGACCCGGTTGGTTTTGGTTTTATTGCGCCGAGTTGGCAGCCGCGTTTGAGTTATGCGGGCACCTATGATGAAGTATGGCAGGCGCAGCGTGCGCCCTATCTACCAGAAGACTTTGATAAACAGTTTTATAATATGGCACACCCTGCGATGATATACCCAGGTTTTCTACAGGGCGGTGAGAGAGTCATACTCAGCGGTGTTAACCCACATGGTGATGTGGTATTTGATTTGCCCAAAGTCGCTTTTGATGTGGTAGTGCATATCAAAAATAAACAAGAAAAACTAAATATGCAATTAGAGACCCTACTGATTGAGTCAGATGATTTGCAGTTTACGATGAATTGGAAAGCAGCGCTGGCCTGTGATAAAGCGGTGCCGGATATCCGCCAAATCGATATTCATGCTAAGTCATATAATGCGCAGCAGGCCGCTTAATGAATCAGCCGGTAGCAGCAATGAGTGATGAAGAGGCGGGCGAGGTTTATGAGCCAAGTCAGCCAGTCGCCGTAACCGCCCTAGGCATGATAACTGCGGTAGGCGCAGATGCTGTGCAAACAGCGGTCTCCGTGCAAGCGGGCATCAGTGCTTATAAAGAATCGGCGATACGCAGTAAACTATTTTTCCCGATGATAACTGCTGAGTTGCCAGACGATACCTTGCCTGCATTACATCCTGATTTGCAAGCCGATAAGCATTTAACCTTTCGCCAGCAGCGTATGTTACAAATGTCTCAGTTGGCTCTAGAACAAGTTACAGCATCCACACCATTAGATGGTATTCCTTTGTTATTGGCTGGCCCGGAGAAAATGCCAGAATGCCGCTCGGCAATCAGTGATAAGTTTTTAGAGCAACTTGTTATACAAAGCCAATGTCAATTTGATATGGAAAACAGCTATGTCTATCCTGATGGTCGTGCAGGTGCCTTGTTGGCACTACAAGATGCTATGGTAATGATAGAGCAGGGTGAGCAAGAGCAAGTGTTGATTGGCGGGGTTGATAGCTATATGGATCTAAACCTGCTAACACTGCTGGATTTAAAAGATCGTATATTGGCGCGTAATATCCGTGATGGTTTTGTGCCCGGCGAAGGTGTAGGCTTTGTACTCCTCCGCGCAGCCACTGATCAAGATGGTATTAAATTGTATCCGCCTGGTATTGCTGATGAGCCTGGTCATCGCTTTTCGGAGGAACCTTACAAAGGTGAAGGCTTAGCCAATGCGATACAGCTCGCCTTATCTGATACATCGGCTGGTAAAGTGCAGACGATTATCGCGGGTTTGAATGGCGAAAACTTTGGCGGTAAAGAGTGGGGCGTATCAGTGGTTCGCCATAAAGAACATTTTGTCGAAGACTATACACTGTGGCACCCGGTGGAAGCCTTTGGCGATATAGGTGCTGCTATGGTGCCGGTATTTATCGGTTTAGCGTTTGCCGCAATGCAGCAAGGATATATCCAAGGCCCGATATTACTTTGGGCTTCATCTGAGTTCGAACAGCGTGCAGCATTATATATAGGCTGACTTAAAGAGGGCAACATTATGGGTAGTACAGTATATGCAAATCTAAGAGGTGTGGTACATAAAGGTAGCGGTGGTATGAGTACCGTATTTCCTGATGTTTGTAAAACACCCACACCCGGTGGTCCAGTACCAATACCTTACCCAAACTTAGGCAAAGCCAGCGATACCAGCAAAGGCCCAAGCTCGGTCAAAACCGATGGTAAAATGCCTATGGTAAAAGGCGCACAATATACCACCAGCACCGGTGATGAGCCCGGTTCGGTCGGCGGCATTATCAGTGGCACAACCAAAGGCGTTTGTGAGTTTATGATGTACTCATTTGATGTGAAGTTTGAAGGTAAAAATGTCTGCCGTTTATTAGACCCCATGTTTCACAATAAAAAAAATATCATGGGTTAGCTCAATATGCCGCAAGCGCAATCTACCAATGGGCAAGCAACATTAGTATTAAGTACTTCTGCTAAGCACTATGCGCCTTACAAAGAATTTTTAGAGCAGCATGCGATAGATGCGGCTTTCTTATGGCTATTGCGTTCTAAAGCCGCTTATCGCAGTGATGTTTATCCTTGGCATATAAAAGATTTTGACCGTCGTATCACCGCACATTTGGATGGTTTATGCCTCAATATCGAGATAGGCTGGCAACTGTGCAAAGAGCAGTTGGAAATCGAAGAAGCCGGTGAGGTTTTTGCAGCCGCTGTTGTCGCATTTCGTAGTGGTGATAGCGAGAAGATAAAATTTATTTGTGAGCTTGCCAAAGACAATACAGAAAACCGTAAAGCCGTTGTCTCAGCGATGGGCTGGCTACCAGAAGATTTGTGTTGGTCTTGGACCAGCCGTTTTTTGAAAGCCAATAACTCTGTATATCAATACTATGCACTAGCGGTTTGCAGTATACGACGCTTGGATATTGGCCAACATCTGACAGACATTTTATTGCAAGCTGATATTGCTGAACGTGTAGATGTACACAGTCGTGCCTTGCGTTTAATTGGTGAATTGCAACGACGTGACTTATTACAGCATCTGCTCGATGCAATGCAGTCCGAGCATGAAAGCGTGCGTTTTTGGAGTTGTTGGTCGGCAGTATTATTAGGGCAGCAGCAGGCAATTAAAGGGTTAAAGTTATTAGCAATTGAGCCTACGCCCTATCGGCAGCGAGCCATGCAGTTAATTCAAAGGGCGCTGCCAGTTGAAGATGGCCGCGATTGGGTTGCTCAATTATTAAAAAACACACAAGACTGGCGTTTGGCGATTGAAGCGGTGGCTATGTCAGGTGATCCACACACGATCAAGTGGTTATTAGATAAAGTGCAAGAGTCAGAGTATTCTCGCCTAGCTGCCTGGGCATTTACTCGTATTACTGGCATTGATATTGAGCAACAATCATTAATTGCAGAGTCATTAAATAAAATAGATGAAGCGGAGGAAGCAGAGGATCCGGATGAAGATTTACCGTGGCCTGACAGTGACAAGCTGCAACACTGTTGGCGGTTAAATAAGTCTCGCTTCGAAGTGGGTAGTCGTTATATAGCCGGTTGCCAATTGAGCCATGATAATTTACCGTCGCAACAGCTAAGCATGAGTCAATATGATAGACAGTTAGCGGTACTGGATATGGCTTTGTTGCCATCGCAGGTAACAATGCCTTTAATAAATATCATGCAATATCATCATGATATTGCATAGTGATTTTTTAGTGAGTGATAACAATGGATATTGGTGAATTAACAGGTTTTGTGCCTCCGCCTGAAGAGTTAGGCGATGAATGTCCTTTTGAGCATGAAGATATAGACCATACGGTTAAAAATGAGCTTGGTGGCGTTGGTGCTAAGCTTGGCAATAATATGGCAAATGCGAAAGGCACGCATGTTTATCAAGAAACAAGAGAGCCAGCAGAATTGGTCGCCAGATATGGCTCTAGTTTCCCTGGTGATGCGGAGAAAGACCTTGATCCTCGTGATCGATTAGGCAGAAGTCGTATTACCCATGTGTATATTCGTGTTGATGGTCAGACAGTGGCAGATGATAGTGGAGAGGCTTTTCCTTACCCGCTGACGTGTGCAGCACACCATATTATTCCAGCACAAGAAGCTTTAAAAGGTCATCCTATTTTGGAGTTTATGTGTAAGAAGGGTGAGCCGCAAAAGTTTCTCAAGAATGGCAAGGCCGAAAATGTGACTGTCGAAAACGCAAAAGTGTGTGGCAATGTGGGTTATAACATTAACGGCTTACAAAATGGGGTGTGGTTACCGGGTAATTATGCTGTCGGTGGTGGTAAAGCGGGTATGACGATGTGGGGGCGTAAAAAGTCCAAATTATCTGATGATGAAGCAGCCAACCGGTATGAAAATAAGCTCGATGACGATGGGCAAATTTCCGCTGACTGGGAAGCTTGGCATCACAATGATGAAGAAAAACCCATGGAGCCTGCAACCGCGGCTGCTAGTGCTGCTATGGATGCTTATATGTTACCTGGGCGTAACTATGTTGTGACAGACAGTAATCCTAAATGGGCTTATGTTGATTCTGCTGTTAATAGTATCAATGGTCATTTTCATGATAGGCATAAAGACTATAGCGAAGAAATTATTAGAGGTGTTCTGAGTAAAATTCATATTGCTTATCAGGCTAAATATGAAATGTTTATTAAAACCGATGAAGATGGGTGTCAGCAATGTAAGGAGGCCAATAGCACCGATGAAGGGGTGCCACCGCCTTATGAAATTATAACGCGCTTGAATTTACGTACACAAAGTATGATCACCCATCTTACTCAATATAGTCGTGCTAATATTTATACATCTAAGTGGATGCAGGCTAAAATGCAAAAAATTCTTGCTGAGAGAGCAGCAGGTGGTAGTCGTAAGAGGAAAATAGATGACTGAGGAATATTTTATTTTTTCATGCCAGTCGCCTCTAGATGCTGATAATTATAGCTTCTTACTTGATAGTGAAAAATACCCACAAAGTTTTCATGCAGGAAGGCGGTTTGGAAGTTCTGATGAAGTAAGGCATATTGAGTATCATCATCCTCAAGAGCCTATTGAATTATCGGTTAATTATGATCCTGATGATCCATACCCCAGAGTATGGCCAGAATTTAAAGAGCACCCTTTGCCTATTATGACCAAACGTCTTTATTCTGCATTGCTTGAATCAGGTGTTAATAATATACAGGCTTATCAAGTTGCTATTTATAACCCTGAAACTGATCAATACAATGAAAACTATATTGCATGCAACCTATGCGGTACGGTCGCAGCGGTTGATTTACAGAAGACCGATTATGATACCTCAATACCTGATCGTATGGTCTCAATGGATATTAACTCTCTGGTCATTGATGAAAAAAAAGCGAAAGGACACTTAATGTTTCGCTTGGCTGAATCTATCAATGCTATTTTGGTTCATGCCAGCGTAAAAGAGTCTATTGAGGCTGCAGGAATAGACACACTGACGTTTATTCCGCCAGATCTATGGGCCGGTTAATATTCATAAGCATTGTAGAAATAGCTATTCCTTTGCTTGTTTGTATGAGCTGGCTATAAAACAGCGTAATTTAACAGGCTTCTATGAACGCAAAAACTGGTTATCCATACGTTTTTCAGGTATAAAAACAAGCACTTAATACCTGTTAGGCACGATCGATGGATATAGGTGAATTAACCGCGTTTACCCCGCCCGATGAAGACTTAGGTGATCAATGTCCCTTTGAGCATGACGATATGAGTCATGATGCGGTCAATGAGCTGGGTGGCGTGGGCACCAAGCTCGGTACCAATATGGCCAATGCCGTTGGCACGCATGTTTATCAAACCACGGGTGCGCCAGCAGAACTGGTGCATAAATACAGTGGTAACTTTCCGGGGGATGCGGATAAATACCCGGATCCGCGAGATTTGCCCGCACCGCATACTATTACGCATATCTATATCAACCTGAGCGCTTTAGGTACGACATCGCTTTTTCCTTACCCTTTAACCTGTGCAGCACATCATATTATGCCGGCGCAAGAAAGTTTAAAAGGCCATAAAATATTGCAGTATATGTGTAAAAAAGGTGAGGCTCAGCGCTTTTTAAAAGCAGGTAAGGAAGAAAATATTCAAGTGGCCAATGCCAAAGTCTGCGGCAATGTGGGTTATAACATCAACGGCTTGCAAAACGGCGTTTGGTTGCCCGGTAATTACGCTGTTGGTGGTGGCCAAGGCGGCTTAGCCATGTGGGGCAAGAAAAAATCGAGGTTTGCCAGTGATCCGGCCGAAGCTGGCAGGTTGTATAATAGAACATTGGCCCCAGGTAAACTGATTCATGCCGACTGGGATGTCTGGCATCATGATGATGAAGAGACACCGATGGATGCTGCGACAGCGGCTGCCAGTGCTGCCCTACCGCAACATATGCTACCAGGGCCTAATTACGTGATTGATGATAATAACTTTAAATGGGCTTATGTGGACTCTGCGGTGACCAATATTGGTGGTCATTTTCATGATAGACATAAGGATTATAGTGAGAAAGTCATTAAAGGCATTTTGAGTAAATTATACAATGCTTATGATGCCAAATATGAATTGTTTATTGATACCGAAGAAGAGGGCTGCTCAAGCTGTAAAGCGGCTAATACGAATGATGAGGGTGTACCGCCCCCTTATGATATTGTCGACCGCCTGAATTTGCGGACGCAGGGCATGATTACGCACTTATCCAGATACAGTCGGATTAATATCTACACCTCTAAATGGATGCAGGCAAAAATGAACAAAGTGTTGCAAGAAGCGCAGGCTGCTGTGCATTCTGTCACGACTGGCCAAGGTTTAAAAAGGAAAGCATCCGATGGCTAATGAATACTTTGTCTTTGCCTGTCAGTCACCGTTGGATGCTGATCACTATAGCTATGTATTGGATGATGAAAAATACCCGCAAAACTTCCATGCCGGTCGACGTTTTGGTTCGCCTGATGACGTTCGTCGGGTGGAGTATCAACATCCTGCATCACCTATTAAACTCTCAGTAAACTATGATCCGGAAGATACTTATCCAAGAGTCTGGCCGGAGTTTGTTGAGTATCCAATCCCCATAATGACCAAAGTGTTATTTAAAATATTGCGTCGTGCAGGGGTCAATAATATTCAGCCGTATGAAATTATTATATATGACCCTGAAACAGAGACTGAGAATACTGACTATATCGCCTGGAATCTCTGCGGCACGGTAGCCGCAGCCGATTTGCAAAAAACCGAGTATGATCAAGCCGTGCCCGAGCGCATTGTAGCTATGGATATTAACTCACTGGTAATAGATGAAAAAAAAGCCAAAGGGCATTTAATGTTTCGTCTGGCCGAATCAACCAATGCGATTTTAATTCACTCTAGTGTTAAGGAAAGGCTGGAAGCGGTTGGTTTTGATACCTTAACGTTTATCCCACCTGATTTATGGGCAGGTTGATATCTTGACTAATATTCATTTCGGTTTTTGTTAATGCCAATACTTGAGATAAACGATTTATCCATTGCTTATCAATCACTAGAGCAAGCAGAAGAAGGTTCAGTTCCGATACTCTTTTTGCATTGCTCCAGCGGCTCGCATCGTCAATGGTTGCCTTTAGCGAAAACGCTGCAATCTGACTATCGGACATTTTTGCCTGACTTTATCGGCTATGGCAAGTCATCGCGCTGGCCCGCAGATAAACCCTATGATCCTTTATTTGATGTGCAATTGATTCTGAAGTTTTTTGAGCTGGCACAACAGCCATTGCATATTGTGGCACATTCCTATGGTGCGGCTATGGCGCTGGAGGCGGCCAAGTTGCAGCCCGAGAAAGTAAAAAGTCTTTGCCTGATTGAGCCTGTGTCTTTTCATTTTTTAAAATATGGTCAGCGTGAAACTGAATGGCAAGAGGTATTGTGTTTAGCGAAGGCGGTACAGTCGGCAGCTGAACAAGGTCAGCATAAAAAAGCAGCAAGACGCTTTATGCAATACTGGCTGGGCTGGTCAGGCTGGTTATTAATGCCAAAGCGTGTAAAACAATATACCATAGAAACGATTAACAAAGTCAAACATGAGTTTTGGGCTTTTGAGCAATTTAACTTTGAGGTTGAAGCTTATTATAATATTCATATTCCTACCCAATTGATCGTGGGCGATAGCACACGCCAAACGGCCAAAGCGGTCATTGAAGTCATAGATGAGGTGCTGCCCAATAGTCATGTCGAGCATATTGATAAGGCAGGGCATATGAGCCCATTTACGCACCAGGCACAGGTTTATGAGTTAGCTACGAAATTTATTAAACAGACCGATGCTGCTTAATGAATGTTACAGAATTACAAAAGCTGTGTAAAAACTTCCTTGCTGCAGAGGAAAAGCTCTCGGCTGCGCCGGCAAATATTCTGAGTTATTCTGTCGGTCAGAAAAAATTCGCCTATTTCAAAACGAGCCAGCCAGAACAGTGGCGGTTCAGCTTTCGCACCATGCCCGCACGCTTTTTAGAATTAACCGATTTAGAGGGTGTGAAACCTGCGCGCTATATGCAGCGATTTTATTGGGTAACGATTGTTGATGTAGCGCAGTTTAATGAGTCTTATTTGCAGGAACTGGTACACTGGTCATATATTAAAGCATTGGATAGTCTGTCAGCCCGGCAGCGGCGATTGCTGACTGTGCAGGACTATTATCTGCAGCACCAGCGTTGCTTAACCTAATATGGCTGGGTCTGTAGCGCATATAGCTTGCTGCCTGTTTTTGCTGGTTTAACCAGGTTTTTGTTCGGTTTTGTTAGGGCAGAATAAGGTTTCAGACGAAAGTATGAGGAAAATAGTATCGAGCATGCTAAGCTCAATCATCAGTTTAAATTGGCTTTGGGGGGCATAATGATCATAACCAACACTGAAATGATACCCGGGAAACGCGTCACAAGCTGCTATGGCGTGGTATCCGGCAGTACCGTTCGTGCCAAACATGCTGGTCGAGATATTATGGCCAGTCTTAAAAATATCTTTGGTGGTGAATTAAAAGGCTATACCGAGTTATTAAGTGAATCACGCGATGAAGCAATAGAACGTATGAAATCACAAGCCAGACAGCTCGGTGCCAACGCGATTGTTAATGTGCGTTTTTCCACATCCTCTGTTGCTGCAGGTGCTGCTGAAATCTATGTCTATGGCACCGCTGTGACGATTGAATAACGAAACGGCTCTTAAGGAATATCATGGAAAACCTTATTGTTCTACTGGTTTTGATGACATTAGGCTATATCTTTGGGCAGGCCGCTGAGCGTCGGCATTACAAGTCCATCTATCGTCGTGAGCAGGCACTAATTGATCTGCCAACAACATCGAGTAAATTTCCAATGGGTGTAGTGCCTTCTACAGAAATCAAAGAAGCCTATTTAGTGCATGGTAGTGTTGTAATCTCCGTTGATTATTTTAAGCGCGTTGTTGCGGGTCTGCGCAGTTTTTTTGGCGGTGGTGTGCGCTCCTATGAAACATTGGTTGATCGCGCAAGACGTGAAGCGATTCTACGCTTAAAAGAATCTTGCGCTGATGCACAACAAATTATTAATTTACGTATTGAAACCTCTTCCATCCATAAAGGACGTAAAAATCAAATTGGTTCGGTAGAAGTATTAGCTTATGGTACAGCGATTTATTTACATCGATAGCCCATACGATATACTAACACTATCGATAACGAGCGATGATTTATAAGCCACGTCTGCCTGATGAGCAGAGCAACGTCAATGTTTCACATGATCATCCCCTAAAAGAGTTTGTTATTCTTATATTCGGGGTGGTTGCTATAGTGCTAATTGCCTATTGGTTATTAGGGTTATTTATCGATACGGCAGTTGATAGTATTTCACTGGAGACCGAAGCGGCTTTATTTGCAAAGCTCAACAATATTGGTCACCCTATTAAGGGTGATGATACCTCAAGTGATACACGACAACAGCATTTACAAATCTTGATAGATGATTTAAGCAAGTGCTTGGAGCTACCATATTCTATTGCGTTGACAGTAGAAGACTCTGAGCAAGTCAATGCTTATGCATTACCGGGTGGTCGTGTTGTGGTCTTATCAGGTTTATTGGATAGGGTACAGTCAGAAAATGGCTTGGCCTTTGTCTTAGCTCATGAATTAGGGCATTTCAAAAACCGCGACCATTTGCGTTCTATGGGGCGACAGATTGTGTTGTTGGCTATCGCTACATTGCTAACAGGCAGTAACTCTGACTTATCACAGATGTTGACACCCGCGACGAGCCTAAGTGAGGCACAATACTCTCAGCACCGCGAAAGCGAGGCCGACCGAGTGGCTTTAGAGACATTGCAATGTCATTATGGTCATGTTGGTGGTTCTACAGAGTTTTTCGAGATACTGCTAAATACTGAGGCACAAACCGATTTAAAATTTGTGCATTATTTCTCTACCCACCCTGAGTTAAATCAACGTATTCAAGCGATACAGAGTTTGACAAAAAAACTGGATTTTCAGCAAGAGGCAGTGCAAGCTATTACTAAATAATGTCAAAGGTTATAAAGCGTATGAAGAAAATCTTCAGCAGTGATGACCGCTTTTTAGTTTGGACAATAAAAGATCAACTATTAGCTGCAGGTTTTGATTGCTGTATTCGCAATGAATATGCGGTCGGTGGAGCAGGTGACTTAGTCCCTTTTGATTGTTGGCCTGAAGTTTGGCTGATTAATGATGCTGAATATGCTGCTGCTGAGAAATTTTTGGTGCTCAAGCAAGCCGAGCAACAACAACGATATGATTGGAACTGCAAATACTGTGGTGAAAGCAATGGTGCTGCTTTCGAGCTTTGTTGGAAGTGTGGTAAAGCGCCATCTGTATAGCGAATGCGTCATTATTAATGCCACTTTTCCTATTTAGCTATTATTCATCAAAAGAGAGCAGATTATGCATTTATATGGCTTTTTGGCTGTCGGGTGTGGTGCGGCATTAGGTGCTTGGCTACGTTGGGGCTTAAGTACCTGGTTGAATGCCAGTGCTGCTACCGGGGCATCTGTTTTTCCTGTCGGTACTTTTGTGGCAAATATGTTAGGCGCTTATAGCATTGGTGTGGCAATGGCATTTTTTATGCAATCAACACAGCTATCGGATGAAATACGTTTGTTTTTTGTTGTCGGCTTACTGGGAAGCTTGACGACATTTTCAACATTTTCTTTAGAAGTTGTGAGTATGCTCAACAAAGCCCAGTATGTTTGGGCTTTGAGTACGGTTGCCCTGCATGTATTAGGCTCTTTATTGCTAACCGTAGCGGGTATAGCAACATTTCATTTCTTTGAAAAACTGAGCAGTGCATAATATGTATTGTCATTTACAGTGAATGAGGTAAGCGATGCGTTGGGGAATCTTAGGAACAGGCTGGATCGCACATGACTTTGCGACAGCATTGCAGACAATGCCAGATGCAGAGTTAGTCGCAGTTGGCTCGCGTACACAGAATAAAGCCGATGCTTTTGCTAAGGAGTTCTCTGTTCCGCGTGCGCATGGTAGTTATGCTGAATTAGCCGCTGACACTGAAGTTGATATTATCCATATTGCGACCCCGCATACCTTACACAAAACACATGCCATGCTTTGTATTAGTGAGGGTAAAGCTGTTTTGTGCGAAAAACCTTTTACATTAAATGCCACCGAAGCTGCTGAGCTGATTGCTTTTGCCCGGGAGCGTCAGGCATTGCTTATCGAAGCGCTTTGGCCGCGTTTTTTACCGGCATATCAAAAAATTCGTGAGCTGCTGCAAAGCAGTGCTATTGGCGAAGTGCAAATGCTTACAGCTAATTTCCCAACCAAAAAGGCTTTTGAGCCAGATAATCGTTACTTCTCATTAGCACTTGGGGGTGGCGCTTTATTGGATGTTGGTGTTTACTGTTTGGCACTGACATCTATGGTTATGGGGGAGCCCGAACAGATATCTGCATTTGCGCATATCGGAGACACTGGCGTAGATGAATATGCCGCGATTCAACTGCAATATCCGCAAGGACGGCTGGCTTCAGTAACAACATCATTTAATACCCGGGCGCCGCGCGATGCTTTTATTTTGGGTAGCGAGGGGTATATTAAAATACACTCCGTTTTTAGCAATCCTGATCAATTAACACTGGCACGTAGGGATGAGGCAGAACAGCTGATTGATGTAAGTTATCCAGGCCGTTGGGGGTTTGTTTATGAAATACGTGAAGCGATGCGCTGTTTGCAGGCAGGTTTGCTGGAAAGTGAGCTAATGCCGTTAGATGAATCGCTAGCCCTAATGCGTACCATGGATGATATTCGGGCGCAGTGGGGCTTATACTATCCAGGTGAATGATTAGGCTGATGTTTTTGTCAAAAGTGTCGATATTATAAAGGTCCACACTATAATGCTGCGAAATATGCTTGTGATACTGATTATTGTCTTATTGGTTTATATCTCTTTATCAGCGTTGCTGTATTTTTATCAGAATAAGCTACTGTATATACAGAAACAGCAGACATTTGTAATTCATGAACAAGCTGTTGAAATCCAAAGTAATGGTCATACCTTAAGAGGCTGGGTACTCAACCCAGCTGCTGAGCATGCCGTTATTTATCTGGGTGGCAATGCAGAGCAGGTAGAAGAAAATATTCCACTCTATAAGCAAAGCCTCGAAGCAACCCATGCGGTGTATTTAGTCAATTATCGTGGTTATGGACAAAGTGATGGCACGCCCGATGAAGCGGCGTTATATGCAGATGCGCTAACCCTCTATGATAATATAAAAAGCAAATATAAAAGCATATCGGTCATTGGGCGCAGTTTAGGCTCAGGTGTCGCTACCTATCTGGCGGCAAGACGACCGGTGGACAAGTTAGCACTGATTACCCCTTATGACAGTATTGAAAATGTTGCTCGTAGCAAGTATTGGATGTTTCCTGTTAAGTGGTTATTACAAGATAAATTTTACTCTTGGCGTAATGTCTCTGATATTCAAGCGGAGACACTCATACTAATTGCCAGTGAAGATTATATAGTACCGCATGCGCGCACAGAGGCGCTGATAAAACACTTTGAAGATAAAGCCAAAACGGTCGAGCAGATAACAATCCCCGGCAGCGATCATATTAATATTGTAGAGCTGCCGGAGAGTATCAAGAAAATACGCACATTTTTCAATTCGCCAATGGAGCCAGTGCTGTAAGTACCGCAACTGATTAGCGGTATTGCTCAAAAGCCTCTAGCGAAAAGCCAACAGCCATATTACCGTTATGCTCAACAACAGGCCGCTTAATCAGTGTTGGCTGCGATAACATAAGCTTTGTTGCTTTGGTTTTATTTAAGCTTGCCTTATCATCATCTGAGAGCTGTCTAAATGTTGTACCGCGTTTATTTAACAGCACTTCCCAGCCGAGCGCATCAACCCACCTTTTAAGCTGAGCCTGCGTTAGGTCGTCAGCACGGAAGTCGTAGAATGTATAATCAATACCGTGCTGCTCCAGCCACTTGCGTGCTTTACGCACGGTATCGCAGTTTTTAATACCCCAAAGTTTCAACATTGTTTGATCTTGATGTTATTGTGATTTAGTCAGCACGCAATAGCTCATTAATACCAACTTTGCTGCGGGTCTTCTCATCAACTTGTTTGACGATAACCGCGCAGTATAGGCTGTACTTACCATCTTTGGAGGGCAAGCTACCTGAGACAACCACTGAACCGGCAGGGATACGGCCATAGCTGATTTCGCCTGTTTCACGGTTGTAAATGCGTGTGCTTTGTCCAATATAAACCCCCATTGAAATCACTGAGCCTTCTTCAACAATTACGCCTTCAACAACTTCAGAGCGTGCACCAATAAAGCAGTTATCTTCAATAATTGTTGGGGATGCCTGTAGTGGCTCAAGCACGCCGCCAATACCCACGCCACCAGAAAGGTGCACATTCTTACCGATTTGCGCACAAGAGCCTACGGTTGCCCAAGTATCGACCATGGTGCCTGAGTCAACATAAGCACCGATATTGACATAGCTTGGCATCATTACGACACCTGAGGCCAGGTAAGAGCCACGCCGGGCCGTCGCTGGCGGTACAACGCGCACACCCGCATCTGCCAAGCCGGCGGCATCATAAGCACTGAATTTGCTGGGTACTTTATCGTAGTACTGTGTAAAAGCACCCGGCATAGGTTCGTTGTCACGAATACGGAATGACAACAAAACTGCTTTTTTCAGCCAATCGTTCACTTGCCATTGGTGCTTGCCCAGTGGTTCCGCGACACGCGCTTCACCACTATCGAGTAATGCAATAGCTGCTTCAACGGCATCTTTGATTTCTGCGCTCACCGATGCTGGTGAAATAGCAGCACGATCTTCAAATGCTTTTTCAATAATACTTTGTAATTCCGACATGATTGACCTTCGTAGTGTTTATAGTGATTCAATAAAATGTTTAATGCGTTCTGCTGCATGAATGCAGTCAGCTAAAGGCGCAACCAAGGCAATGCGTACATGGTTGTTACCTGGGTTATCTTCCTTGCTGCTGCTGGCTCTTGATAAATAGCTACCAGGCAATACAGTAATATTTTGTTGTGCATAAAGCTCACGGGCAAATACCTGATCATCACAAGGTGTCTGTAACCATAAGCAAAAGCCAGCATCCGGTAGTTGTATGGTAGATACAGGCGAGAGTATATCGAGAACCGCATTAAATTTCTCGCGGTATAAGCGTCGGTTGATGACAACATGTTGCTCATCCTGCCAGGCTGCAATACTGGCATATTGAAACATTTCGGACATTGCACAACCGTGATAGGTGCGGTACTGGCGGTAAGCCTGAATAAGCTGTGCATCGCCTGCGATAAAGCCTGAGCGCATACCCGGCAAATTAGAGCGCTTAGACAGGCTGTTAAATACCAGGCAGCGACTAAAGTTGGTATAGCCTGCAAGTTGTGCGGCTGCCAGTAAGCCTGGTGTTGGTTTATCTTCCTCGCGATAAATCTCTGAGTAACACTCATCAGAGACAATAACAAAATTATGTTCATGCGCCTTATCAATTAAGGCTTTAAATGTGCTTTGTTGTAACACATGCCCAGTTGGGTTGTTGGGTGTACAAACATAGAGTAGTTGACAGCGTTGCCAAATATCATCGCTAATCCTATCGAAATCCGGTGCGTACTGATTTTCTTGTGGGGTAGCATAATAATAAGGTTCGGCACCGGCTAAGAAGGTTGCTCCCTCATAGATCTGATAAAAAGGGTTTGGCATCATGACCAGAGGCTGATGGCCTTGGCGATTGATGACAGCCTGGGCAATTGAAAACAGCGCTTCCCGGGTACCATTAACGGGCAAAATATGCGCATCTGCGTCGATTGTACCCGCTATTAATGTATAACGTTGCTGCAGCCAGTCTGCAATGGCCTGGCGCAATTCAGCCATGCCATTGGTTAAGGGATAGCGGCCGAGTGCGTCGATGTTATCGCAAATAACCGTTT
This sequence comes from Gammaproteobacteria bacterium, assembly GCA_965230615.1. GTDB lineage: Bacteria > Pseudomonadota > Gammaproteobacteria > HTCC5015 > HTCC5015. The sequence continues at coordinate 1,057,891 of OZ246012.1, read as the reverse complement.
GGATAAAATCTGGCATCGCATGCTGTGGTTCACCGATAGACAGCGCAATATGTGGCTCAGGGCCAACACTTTGGATGCCGTGCTTAAGGGCGCGTAATTTCTCAAATGGGTAGGGATGAAGCTTGTCTAAATCTGGGTTCATTACGTATACGGCCAGGCTCTGCAAAAGCGGGCATTATACGATATTTATAGGCTTTGCGGCGCGAAGTTCTGAGTATCCACTTGCGGTTCAGGCAGCTTCTTAGCCTGCTGCTCGCGGTTACTTAACCATACCAAAATATCGTAGTAGCTGCGTATATTGCGCACATAAACGACTGGCTCACGGCCTCTGGCATAGCCATATTTGGTTTTTTTATACCACTTCTTCTGACTTAATAGCGGTAAGTGCGTTTTAACGTCGCCCCATTTATTCGGGTCGCCGCCTTGTGACTGGGTAATTTTACGCGCATCTTCCAAATGGCCACTGCCCACATTATAAGAAGCAACTGCCATCCAGGTGCGGTCTGGTTCAGTAATATGCTCAGGTAGGTTGTCTTTAATGATGCGTAAGTATTTGGCACCGCCCATAATACTTTCACGGGCATCTAAGCGATTACGCACTTCCAGTTGTCCGGCTGTACGCTGGGTGAGCATCATAATGCCGCGCACTCCCGTGGGAGACACGGCATTGGTAATCCAGTGAGACTCTTGGTAGCTCATAGCGGCTAACAGTCGCCAGTCAAACTGATGACGTTCACTGGCTTCGATAAACATCGATTTATATTCGTTTAGGCGATTATTGACATGACGTAGGAAAACAGTGGTCTCTACCGGTTTGAAGCCGCGTGCATGCGCATAGTGGCGTTCAAGCAAGCGAGTCAGCGTACCGTCATCTTGAATTTTGCTAAAAAATGCCTGTGTTTCAGCATATAAATCATTCCGTTCAGGCGCATTGCTCATCGCCCAAGCCAGTTGTTGGGGTTCGCTGATGGCAAAGGCTGAGCGCAGGCTAGGGTAGAAGCGTCGGCTCAGCTCGAATTCATTAGAGTCAATAATAGTGTAATCAATATCACCTGCGGCAACCGCCTCAATGAGCTGGTCGCTGTCAAACTGCTCATTAGCGACCCAAGTCAGCTCGGGGTATTCTTTTTTTAGCTCGAGCAAACGTTCTTCAAAACTACTACCCGCGACGACTTCTATCTGTTTGCCAATGATGTCCTCAATACTTTTAGGACGACTGTTTTTATCGATACGTTTATAAATCAGCTGTTGCGTGATTTCTTGATAAGAAGGGCTGAAACGCACCAACTGCTTGCGTGCATCGGTAATCGTTAAGCCTGCAGCAGCAATATCCGCTTCGCCACCAATTAATAAAGGGATAATATCGTTAAAGGTATCCGGTACGAGTATTGTGAGCTTTACGCCCAGATGATCAGCAAATAATTTCACCAGATCATACTCAAAGCCGGTTTTACCATCCAGGCCTTCATAATAGGTGGTTGGCGTATTTCTGGTAATAACAATTAGTTCATTTTTATTACGAATTCGGTCTAAGCTGGTTTTCTCAGCATTAATAACAATCAGTGTAATCAGCAGGGCAATGCATAGATATAGGGCGGCTTCAAAAAAGCGCCGACTATGCAAAAAAGCAGCTAGGCCTGATTCTGATGACATGCGGACTACCGTATTGTATAGAGTGCACTAACATTTGTGATGGTTAGCTGACCTAAACGGGTCAGGTTGTGCACTATACTGTTATTTTCAGTGCTAATCGAGAGGGCTAATAGTGTTGCACACATATAATCTCCAGCTTTTGTATTGTTGTTGCTTGCTTAGATAATGGCTCTGAGCGCTTTGTTCACTGGTTATTTATCATTCTAATACTGTTATGACACATAATCTCAGGGATTGTTAGCAATGTAATCAGCCATTTTGGGAATAGCATTATTTTTTTTATCTTAATCTGCTACAATTATTGATTGATTGATCAATAACTTTGTTTTTTACAGCCTTGTTTTCTACAAGGTTGCTTTTTATATAAGTTTGGACCTTGGTTTTAGTGATGATCGAACGGGTATTTTTTGCTAAAGCACTCCAGTAAAGCCTCTCAACAAGGAAGTGGGGTTGGCTGCACCGCGCAAGCGGTGCAGCACCTTTTACTCTGTTTAGTAAAAGGTCACTGCTTAAAAAACAACATTACGCCAAGCGCTTTGCTGTCAAGTTGTGCTAAGCGCTACTGATCCTTACGGGCAGAGCTTTCAAAATGTCACTTTGTATCGCCGAATGTGTAAAGTAAGCCGATATGTAAAAAAAATCGTCGCATGCTGAAACATATTTACAATAATATTTATACAAAAAGTCAGCAGCATTATTTTCTGTTTCGGAATATAATGCCGGGCTTTAAAGATTTTCAAACTGATACTGATTATGGAAACGATCAAAGTTTTATTTGTCTGTATGGGAAATATTTGTCGCTCGCCGACTGCTGAAGGTGTATTTCGTCACCATGTAGCACAACAAAGCCTGCAAAACTATTTTATGATTGATTCGGCTGGCACGCATGGTTATCACATTGGCAGTAAGCCAGATAAGCGTGCACAAGAGACATCTCTGTCCAGAGGTGTCGATATAAGCCGTCAACGTTCACGCCGTGTATCGCAAGATGACTTCAAGATATTTGATTATATTCTGGCAATGGATGAAGATAATCAAAATAACTTGCTGTTTGATTGTCCAGAGCAATACAAACATAAAGTGAAGCTGTTTATGTCTTATGCAAGTGATGCTGCAGAGACCGAAGTGCCTGACCCGTACTATGGTGGGATGCGGGGCTTTGAGTATGTGCTGGATTTGGTGGAGGCTGCATCAGAGGGTTTGTTGTCAGACTTGCGCCAGCAAATTAAAGCAAGTGCCTAATTAAAAAGCATTTATTTTGTATTTGAAATTAAAAAAGCCGCTGACAACAAAATACTCAGCGGCTTTTTTTATAACAGCGTGTTAATTATTGAGAACACCTAGTTTATAGCATCTTCCTTGGTAGAGCTTGATGTAGACTCTGCGCTTGGTGTTTCTGTTTTAGGTTTGATTGTGTAAACACCACTGGTTTCACTTTGAACAACAACATGGTTTGGTTTGTTGTTTTTTTGTGGTGCAGGTGAAGTTTGCTCCGGCTTAATGGCATTGCCGTCATTACTGCTTACTACTGGCTTTGCTGGAGGTTCTGGCGCTGTATTTATTGTCGCTTTAGCGGCTGTAGTATCATGAGTACTGCCGCCACCATCACTTGTCCCAGTAAAGCTCGGCTTTGCAGCAGCTTGTGGTGCTGCTGGGTCAGGCTTTGGTTCTACTGCTTGTGTTGGTTTCGGCTGTATTGGTTTCGGCTGCGTCGGTTTCGGTTGTTCCGGCTTAGCTGTGGCAGCTTGCGTTGGTGCTGGATTTGATACTGGCTTTGGCGCTGAGTTTTGTTCAGGCCGAACAGCTTCTTGTTTGGGAGCGGCCGCCCTTGCTGTAGCAGCAGGTTCACTCTGCGGTGTTGTTTGTTGTACCGAAGGTGCTGTTGTTACAGCGGCTTGCGTATTGCTATGGTCTCTTACTGTGGCTTCCACCGCTGGTGCCGTGCTGACCACAGCACTTGCGCTTGTATCAGCTTTGTTTGCATTGGCTGTAGCTTGCGCGGCTTTTGCGACAGTGTTGGTGCTTTCATTTGCCGCAGCAGTGTTGTTCGCAGGCTTCGTTATATTCACATCAGCTGCACTTCTGTGGGCATCTCTGTGCTCTGCTGCTGCCGTAGTTTGCTTTTGCTGCGTTTTTTCCTGCACTTGCTGCTTAGCTTGTTTATTGTTTTGTCTGTCGTTTTGTCTGTCTCTGTTTCTATTACGGTTGTCACCGCGATTGTTAGTCGCGTTTTTATCTTTAGGTTTGTTGTTACGATTATTCTGTTTGTTAGCATTTTTTTGCGACTGCTGTTTATTGTTATTGTTTTCAGAAGTGCGCGCTTCATTATTATTGCGGTTGTTGCGGTTATTCTTTTGTTGGTTGTTGTTACCGCGTTTTGAATTACGGTCGTTACGTTCATTACGATCCCGCGATTCTTGCTGGCCTTGCGATTTTTTATTATTACGGCGGTTGTCGTTATTGCGATCTTGACGACGGTTCTGTTGGTTATTGCGGTTATTGCGGCGTTGTTGGTTATTACGTTTATTGCGAACAGGCTTTTTAGCCGGTTCTGTGCTACCAAATAATGCCTTCAGGATGCGCGATAGCAGCCCCAGCTTTTTGCTTGCTGGTGCAGGCGCAGCAGGTACTAATTCAGAAACAGCAGGTTTTTCCGGCGTTGCCTTAGGGCCTCTATGTTCTGGCTCAGAGGTTTCGGTGGTAGCTGTTGCCAGCGCATAACTGGTTTTGCCTTCAATAGTAGCTGCATCAGCAATACGAATACGTTCAACCACATAATGCGGCGTTTCCAGGTTGGTGTTAGGCACAACCAAGACATCAACAGAGTTGCGTGCTTCAATCTCAGCAATCATTTCACGTTTTTCATTGATTAAGAATGTTGCGACTTCAACGGGCAACTGGGCTAACACTCTGCCAGTATTTTCTTTCATCGCTTCTTCTTCAACCAAACGCAAAATGGCAAGCGAGAGAGATTCCACACCTCTGATCGTGCCATGTCCGTTACAGCGTGGGCATGTCATCAAGCTGGACTCTCCCAGTGATGGACGCAAGCGTTGACGAGACATCTCTAGCAAACCAAAGCGAGATATGCGCCCAATGCGTACACGGGCACGATCGAGCTTTAAGGCTGAGCGTAAACGGTTCTCAACTTCACGCTGATTTTTATTAGAGGTCATATCGATAAAATCGATAACAACTAAGCCACCTAAGTCACGCAGTCGCAGCTGGCGAGCAATTTCATCGGCTGCTTCCACGTTGGTATACAGCGCGGTTTCCTCGATATCACTGCCTTTGGTTGCACGAGCAGAGTTAATATCGATCGAGGTGAGTGCTTCAGTATGGTCGATAACAATCGCGCCACCGGAAGGCAGGCTAACTTCACGTTGAAAGGCTGACTCTATTTGCGATTCAATCTGAAAGCGGTTGAACAATGGCACACGTTCACTATAACGCTTCAGCTTTTTCACCTCATTAGGCATGATATGCTGCAAAAAGTCATGTGCCTGTTTGTAGACAGACTCTTCGTCGATATAAATCTCACCAATATCTGAACGATAGTGGTCACGTAAAGCCCGAATAATGACATTACTTTCTTGGTAGAGCAGCTTAGGGGCAGGTAAGTCTTTAGAGTGACTGGCACCCTGAATGGCTGACCAGACATTTAGCAGATAATCCAGATCCCACTGTAACTCTTCGCTAGCACGGCCGACACCTGCTGTACGGACGATCACACCCATACCGTCTGGTAAATCGAGCTGGCTGAGTGCTTCACGAATTTCAGATCGGTCATCGCCTTCAATGCGGCGAGAAACCCCACCAGCGCGTGAGTCAGTTGGCATTAGCACCAAATAACGGCCAGCCAAACCCACTTTGGTCGTCAGTGCGGCACCTTTGGAGCCCCGTTCTTCTTTTTCGACTTGAATGATAAGTTCCTGACCCTCTTTGATGCTGTCACGGGCATGCAAGCGGGCACCGTTATTATCGGTTGCGAGATAATTGGCGCTTATTTCTTTGAAGGGCAAAAAGCCATGTCGCTCAGCACCGTAATCGACAAAAACAGCTTCTAGGCTGGGCTCGATTCGGGTAACTTTCGCTTTGTAAATATTGGCTTTTTTCTGTTCTTTAGAAGGAACCTCAATATCTAGGTTGTATAATTTCTGGCCATCGACCATAGCTACGCGCAGCTCTTCGGGCTGGGTAGCGTTGATAAGCATTCGTTTCATATGAAACCCTATTTGTTGCAAGCCCGATGTGCACTTTGGCTCGCTTCGCTATATGCAGAATTGGGGTCGACATTGGCAAGCGGCATAGCATTTTTCCCAGGAGTATGCCGGGCTTGCGAGAAGCATATAGGATACTAGTGGTGAACTGCGGTACCATAGCAAGCGCCACTAGCATGCTACTAATGAGTACCAATAAGAGTTCAAGGCCTAGGTGTGTTAAGTGCATTCGGGGCTTATGTTTCCAATAACTTTCCAGGATCCGATTGTGAATACTGGCTCTAAATCTGGGGTTGAGTAACTCAACCACCAAAAAATGGTTGCGTATAAAACAGCAAGGGGTGTCTTTAGTAACTCAGGCAATTTTGATATATGCTGATCAGACAGTGTGATCCGCTGCAGTTTCATCAAACTATAACAGCCTTCTGGGCTGCCGGCAAACATCAAGGCTCAATTAAATGCATCAAATCGTTGATTTGGTTATGATTTCCCTATGAATCAAGAAAATAAGCAAGTCGTCCGGCATGTTGAGGTCGGCGAAGACCATAATGGCCAGCGACTCGACAACTTTTTGACGCTACAGCTCAAAGGCGTGCCAAAAAGCCACATATACAAAATATTGCGTAAAGGCGAGGTGAGAGTCAATAAATCGCGCGCTAAGCCCAGCTATAAGCTGCAAGTTGGTGATAATGTGCGCATTCCACCGGTGAGAATCACGCCAAAAGAGCCGCTGGCGTTGTCGGCACAGACGAGTCAGCTGAACCAGTTGCTGGCCGCCGCTGTGCTGCTGGAAACCGATGACTTTGTGGTTCTCAATAAGCCATCCGGGCTGGCGGTGCACGGTGGTTCCGGCTTGCGCTATGGCCTGATTGAAGTGCTCAAAGCCGGGAATGACCGCTTTGCCCAACTGGAGTTGGTGCATCGCTTGGATCGTGGCACCAGTGGCTGTTTGCTACTGGCTAAAAATCGGCACACCTTGAAAGCCTTGCATGCACTCTTACGCGAGCATGCCGTTGAGAAAACCTATACCACCTTGCTGGCGGGCCAGCTGGCGGCGGCGAGCATGCAGGTTGATGCGGCGCTGTTGCGTAATACGGTGCGCAGTGGTGAGCGCATGGTCGCTATCTCTGAAGAGGGTAAAGAGGCCAAAACCCATATTCAACGTCTGCAGCAATATGCACAAGCGACATTGGCGCAGGTGCAAATAGATACTGGTCGCACCCATCAAATTCGGGTGCATACCGCCAGTATTGGTCACCCTTTGGCGGGAGATGAAAAATACGGTGATCGAGAATTCAATAAAGCGATGCGGCAGCTTGGGCTGAAGCGTTTATTTTTGCATGCCAGTGGCTTACGTTTTACGCTTGATCAAACCTATGTTGTGGAAGCGGCGCTGCCGCCTGAATTACAAGCGTTATTGGATACCCTCAATGCCACATAAACCGTATGATTTATTGATATTTGACTGGGATGGCACTTTAATGGATTCGGCGGGTAAGATTGTGGCTTGCTTGCGGCAGGCGGCGATCAGTGCAGAATTACCCATTCGTTCGGATAATGAATTTCGGCATATTATTGGTTTGGGTATGCATGAAGCCATTGATTACCTGTATCCGGAAGGCATGAGTGATGCTACCCGCGCGATGTTTATTGAAACGTATAAACAAGAGTTTGTGTATAAAAACCAGACTCAAGCAGCGCTATTTGCGGGAGTAGAGGCGATGCTCGATACGCTGCTAAGTCAGGGTTACTACCTGGCGATTGCTACCGGTAAAAGCCGGGCAGGTCTGGACCGTTTACTCGGCGAGTTGTCTTTGGCGCGGTATTTCCATCTGAGCCGTTGTGCTGATGAAACCAGCTCTAAGCCGGATCCTCATATGCTACATGAAATATTAACCGATCTGGATATGCCTGCGGTCAAGGCCTTAATGATTGGTGATACAACATTTGATATAGAAATGGCGCATAATGCCAAAATGACCGCTGCAGCCGTCGCGCAAGGTACGCATTCGATAGAGCTGCTGCAAAAACATAGGCCGCTTGTTATATTAGAGCAAATTACACAGCTGCTACCCTGGTTGCAGCAGGCACACTCCTTGAGTGATTAATCGTTTTTTTCAGGACTGGGTATTTATCGCATGCAGGAAAATCAAACACCATCATCACAGGCTTCTCAACAGGCACCGTCAGCTGGCACTGGGAATAATGATCGCTCCAATCAAGCGTGGGAGCGTGATGTGCTCACCCGTTTGGCCATGTCAGCGATTAATGAGCAACGGCGTTCCCGGCGTTGGCGGATTTTCTTTGTGTCACTGGCCTTTATTTATTTCGGCTTTTTACTGCTGATATTGGCGCAGGCTGATAGGCAAGATGTTGGTAATGGGCAGCATACCGCAGTTGTTGATGTCTCAGGGGTGATTGCAGCCGGTTCACCCGCCAATGCCGATGCTGTTATTTCAGGATTACGGGATGCTTTCGAGCATCAAAATACCGCTGGTGTGATATTACGTATCAATAGCCCGGGTGGCAGCCCTGTGCAGTCAGGCTATGTCTATGAAGAAATGGTGCGTTTACGTAAAAAATACCCAGATATCCCATTGTATGCCGTCATTGAAGATGTTGGGGCATCAGGCGGATATTATATTGCTGCGGGCGCGGAAAAAATTTATGCCGATAAAGCCAGCATTGTAGGTTCCATTGGTGTGCGTATGGATAGTTTTGGTTTTGTCGGTGCAATGGACAAGATTGGTATTGAACGCCGCTTACTGACAGCGGGTGACAGCAAAGGCTTGTTGGACCCATTTTTGCCTGAGGATGAGACGGCGAAAGTACATCTACAAGGTTTGTTAAATAATGTGCATGAGCAGTTTATCCAAGCTGTTAAAAGCCAGCGGGGAGAGCGTCTGCTTGAATCAGCGGACACTTTCAGCGGACTGATCTGGACAGGTGAAAAGAGTGTCAGTTTAGGGCTGATTGATGAACTGGGTAATGTCAGTTATGTCGCGCGTGAGGTCGTTGGCGAAGAAAAAATTCGCAACTTTACTTACCAAGAAGATTGGGTGACACGCTTTAGCCGTGAGTTAGGTGCGAATTTAGCGTTGGCAATCACGGCCATGTTGCAGCCCAAGTTGCAGTGATACCTGCACTGATAACCTAGCGCTAGTTGGACTAACCTCATGTCGTTGCCTGTCAGCTTATACCGTGCCGAGCAGGTGCGTGAACTGGATCGCCAGGCGATTGAGCAGCACGGTATTGCGGGTTACACCCTAATGCAGCGCGCTGCCGAGCAGGCCATGGCGGTGTTGCTGCAGTACTTTGCTGTGCATAAGCGCCAGGGACGTCTGTTGGTTATCTGCGGCGGCGGCAATAACGGCGGTGATGGTTACATTATTGCGCGTCTGGCTCGTGAGCAGGCTATTCCGGTTGATGTGGTCGCTGTAGTGCCTGAGGCACAGCTGCAGGGTGATGCCCGGCAAGCTGCGGCTGACTGGCAACGGGTTTATGGCAATGTCCTTAGCCTGGATGAAATCACCAACGCCAATGCTAATGCCGATTCCAATGTCGGCTACGGCGTGATCGTAGATGCCTTACTCGGCACAGGCTTGCAAAGGCCGGTGCAGGGCGACTTTCTGGCCGCGATCAACTTTATGAATACTGCTGGCTGTCCCATTCTCGCCATTGATGTCCCATCCGGCTTACAGGCGGATACCGGACAAGCCATGGATGTTGCTGTGCAGGCAACACATACCATTAGCTTTATTGGTTTAAAGCAAGGGCTATTGACCGGCGCGGCGGCAGATTATTGTGGGCAGCTCCATTTTGCTGATTTGGCAGTGCCAGCAGCGGTTTTTGCCACGGTGCCAGCGGCTGCCGAACGAATTACGGCGCAGTCTGTTGCTGCACAGTTACCCCCACGGCTGGCCAGTGCACACAAAGGCGACTTTGGCCATGTCTTGTGTATTGGCGGAGCGCCAGGTATGAGTGGTGCAATCCAAATGGCAGCAACAGCAGCATTGCGTGTGGGGGCAGGGCTGGTGTCTGTTATAACGGCTGCAGAGCATGCCGCTATTATCAATACCCGACAACCTGAATTGATGTGTCATGCTATTGATTGGCAGCAGGCAACAGCGACGACACCGGTATTAACTGACTTACTCGACAAGGCCAGTGTGATGGTTGTTGGGCCTGGATTGGGGCAGTCAGCTTTGGCACAACAGCTGTTTGAACGCGCTCTACAATATCAGAAACCGATGATCATCGATGCTGATGCTTTGAACCTATTGGCGAGGGCCGATATAGAGCAAGCCTTGGCAGCAGAGCATCAATGGTTACTCACACCACATCCTGGGGAAGCGGGGCGCTTACTGAATTGTAGTAGCAGACAAGTGCAATCTGATCGCTTTGCCGCTGTGAGTCGTTTGGCTCAGCATTATCAGGCCGTGACAGTCCTTAAAGGTGCTGGCACCTTGGTAGCCTCGCCAGCCGCATCGACTCAAGTAACAGGCTTACGGCTCTGTGATTTGGGGCACCCGGGTATGGCTAGCGGCGGGATGGGCGATGTGCTCACGGGGGTACTGGCTGGCTTGTGCGCGCAAGGCTTAACGCTTTACGATGCTGCCAGTACGGGCGTATGGCTGCATGCACGAGCAGCTGAACTGGCAGCTGCCGAGGGTGGCCAGCGAGGCTTGCTGGCGACGGACTTAATGCCATTTTTACAGCGACTGGTAAACCCATGAAATTAGAACTAACGATTAATTCTGAAGCCGAAATGGTGGCTTTGGGAGCGACTTTCCTCAGGTTATTACAGACACCCGTAACGGTTTATCTTCATGGTACGCTTGGCGCAGGTAAAACAACCTGGGTGCGTGGTCTGATACAAAGCAGTGGTCATCAGGGGGCCGTAAAAAGTCCAACCTATACGCTGGTTGAGCCTTATCAATTGGCTTCGGGACCTTGTTTTCACTTTGATCTTTATCGTTTGGGTGACCCGGAAGAACTGGATGCGATGGGCATTCGAGATTACTTTGATGCCAATGCGCTATGCCTGGTTGAATGGCCTGACAAGGGCGCAGGCTTCTTACCGGCAGCTGACATTGAGCTTTTTATTCAGACCACAGCAGCTGCTGAAGGGCGTTTATTGACGGTGCTGGCGAATAATCCCAGAGCTGTACAGATGCTGGATTCGCTCAAATCTTAAATACAAATTTATAAAAATCACGTATCTATCTATTTTTATTGAGAAAAAGCTTGATTTTTTCCAAAAAACCGCCAGACTTTGCAGTATTCCATATATTGACGGGTGGATTACGTGTACAAACAACAAGCAGGGTTAAGTAATAGCATCAAGTGCCTGGCGTCAGCCATAGTCCTTGCTGTAAGCCTGCTGAGCCATTCAGTGCTAGCCGCTACTGAGGTTGTTGATGTGCGCTTATCTTCTACAGGCGAGCAAAGTACACGTTTGGTGCTGGACTTGTCATCACCCGTTGAGCACTCTTTATTCACACTACGCTCACCAGAGCGGGTGGTCATTGACCTTAAAAATACGGCACTGGCAACCAACTTTCCCAAACAAGCGCGTGAATATGGCTTGTTGCGTGGTATTCGCAGTGCACCACGTAATGGCGGTGACTTACGGGTAGTACTGGATTTGCAGGGGGGGGCACAACCCAAAAGCTTTTTATTAAAGCCCAGTGGTCAGGCGGGCCATCGTTTAGTCATTGATTTACACAAAAAAAGCAATGGCGATGCAGCCAGAGTGGCAAAAACACTGCCAAAACCTAAGAAGTTACGTGATGTTGTGGTGGCGGTAGATGCCGGCCATGGCGGAAAAGACCCTGGTGCGATCGGCCGTAGTGGTACCTATGAAAAGCATGTTGTACTGGCGATTGCGCAAGAGCTTGCCAATCAGATTAATAAGACGCGGGGTATGAAAGCAGTGCTGATTCGCACTGGCGACTATTATATCGGTTTACGTGACCGCATGAAGAAAGCCCGGGAGCATAAAGCTGACTTATTTATTTCACTGCATGCCGACGCGTTTAAGAATAGACAGGCGCATGGCTCTTCAGTTTATGCCTTATCTTTACGGGGTGCCAGCTCTGAAGCAGCACAGTGGCTGGCAAATCGCGAAAACTCATCAGAGCTTGTCGGGGGGGTTAGCCTGGATGATAAAGATGATTTGGTTGCCTCTGTGTTACTGGACTTGTCGCAAACAGCCACGATTCAATCAAGTTTAGAAGTTGCTGATGAAATTCTCACTGAGCTAGGCCAGCAAACGAAACTGCATAAACGCTCCGTACAGCAAGCCGGCTTTATTGTGCTCAAATCACCTGACATACCCTCAGTGTTGATCGAAACAGCTTTTATTTCCAATCCCACTGAAGAGCGCAAGCTCAAAGACAAAAAGCACCAGCGCAAAACCTCTGCTGCTATTTTACGCGGCATCAAGCGCTATTTTCAGCGTAAGGCACCACCAGGCACGTTGTTAGCCCATGAGCGGCCTAAATCTGTTGTTGGCGATAAGTTTTCTGCTAACTTTTAAAAAATAAGCGATTCCTGAGCATTTATTAAGCGTTTGCTGGCTCTTGTGTGGCTAGCTTAAGCGCATGGCCAATCAAATACGGGCCTACGGTCTGTAACGGGCTTTCATTTCGAGAGTGGCTCCATGATAATAGTCGGCCAGGAGTGAACTATGCGAATTCAGAAATTACCTTCCCAATTAATTAATCAAATTGCCGCTGGCGAAGTGATTGAGCGGCCAGCCTCTGTGATTAAAGAGCTGCTGGAAAACAGTTTAGACGCGGGTGCTAACCGCGTGGATATTGAGGTTGAGCAGGGTGGTATTAAGTTGATTCGTATACGCGATAATGGGGTTGGTATTGCTAAAGAAGACTTAAGGAATGCACTGACACGACATGCCACCAGTAAGATTCGCTCCCTGGAGGACCTGGAAAAAGTCATGACCTTGGGCTTTCGTGGAGAAGCGTTGCCCAGTATTGCTTCTGTATCACGCCTGACCATTACTTCACGCTATGAAACTGAAGAGGTTGCCTGGCGCATTATTGCTGATGAAGCCGGCTTGCAGGCCGGGCCTCAACCAGCCAGTCATCCTGTTGGCACTACCATTGAAGTACGTGACTTATTCTTCAATGTGCCTGCACGACGTAAGTTTTTGCGGACTGAGAAAACAGAGTTTCAGCATCTGGACAATGTTGTTAAACGTCTGGCAATGAGTTGCCCTGAGGTACAAATCCAAATTCGTCATAATCAAAAAAATGCTGAGCAAATCAAAGCGGCGAGCAGTTTTGATGATATGGATCGGCGGCTTGCAGCGATTTGTGGCAAGGCTTTTATTGAACAAAGCTTGCGAGTTGAAAATGCGGCGGCTGGATTGCGTTTATGGGGTTGGGTGGGGCTACCAACCTTCTCGCGCAGTCAGGCTGATATGCAGTATTTCTTTGTCAATGGTCGCATGGTGCGTGATAAATTAATCACGCATGCCGTAAAGCAAGGTTATCAGGATGTATTATTCCATGGTAGGCATCCGGCTTTTGTATTGTATTTCGAGCTGGACCCAACCCTGGTAGATGTTAATGCCCATCCAGCCAAGCATGAGGTGCGTTTTCGTGAGTCCCGTCTAGTGCATGACTTTCTTTTCAGAACACTTAAACAGTCATTGGCAACGGCGCAAGCAGGTAATACCAGCACACCGGTATTTGACGCAATGAATAGCCCGGCAGGCACAAACGCCGCCGTATCGCTTAGTGAGCGAACGGGACAGATGCTAGAGTCGGGTTATGAGCAGGCACAAAAACAAGCACCCCTACAATTAAAAGTGCGTGATGCAGTCGCTGCTTATTCAACACTATACAGTTCGACTGCGCCTTTGAGTAACTCGTTGATTGATAAAACCATTCAAGCTGTTGCTGCGCAAACTGCCAACAGTGGTGATACAGCCAATACGGAAAACACAGAAGCCAGCATTCCACCGATGGGTTATGCACTCGCGCAATTACACGGTATTTATATTCTTGCGCAAAATGCTAAAGGGCTGGTGTTAGTGGATATGCATGCTGCGCACGAACGCATTACCTATGAGAAACTCAAAACAGCTTATGCCGAACAAGGCATTCAGTCACAACCTTTGTTATTGCCGGTGAGTGTTGCGGTAAGTCAGGCTGAAGCCGATATTGCTGAAACTTGCCAGGACGACTTTCAGCGCTATGGTTTAACCTTAGAAAGGGTTGCGCCAGAGCAAATACGCATTCGACAAATTCCGATCTTATTGCAGGGGGCCGATGCCGAGCAATTAGTGCGTGACTTATTAGCGGATTTAAGTAGTCATGGGCAGAGTAATCGCTTAGAGGCGCTGTCCAATGAGGTGTTGTCAACGATGGCTTGTCATGGCTCTGTGCGAGCCAACCGTCAGCTGACGCTGGCGGAAATGAATGCCTTGTTGCGCGATATGGAAATCACTGAGCGCAGTGGGCAATGTAACCATGGTCGTCCAACCTGGGTGCAGCTCAGTATTGACCAGTTGGATAAACTGTTCAAACGTGGACAATAATCTGTGTCTGCTATCGTGCTCTAGAACGTTAAGAATATAATTTTATTTTGCACAAGCAAACGACTCAGCCTCAACTTCCGCCTGCGGTGTTTTTAATGGGACCGACTGCCTCCGGTAAAACGGCGCTGGCTGTTGAACTGGTGGAGCGTTACCCTTTTGAAATAATCAGTGTTGATTCGGCATTGGTCTATCGCGATATGAATATTGGTACGGCCAAGCCTGATGCCACTTTGCTGGCAAGAGCGCCTCACCATCTGTTGGATCTGCGTGATCCTGCTGAGTCTTACTCGGCAGCGGAGTTTTGTCAGGATGCTGAACGCGCAATGCATAAAATTCGTGATAACGGTAAAGTGCCATTATTCGTCGGCGGGACGATGTTGTATTATCGCGCTTTAAGCCAGGGTTTGTCGCCATTGCCCGAAGCGGACCCTCTTATTAGACAGCAATTACAGCAGCGTTTGCAGCATGAAGGACTTGCCACGTTGCATGCTGAGTTGGCTGCAATCGACCCTGCCTCTGCGCAGCGGATTGACCGCAATGACCCGCAGCGTACCTTAAGAGCTTTAGAAGTTCATCAAATTACCGGGCGCACTATGACACAGATATTTGCAGAGCAGAGTAAACCTGCTTTGCAGAGCCAGATTTTGAAACTGGCTATTTTACCAGAAGAGCGGCTGAGCTTACATGAACGCATCGCCCAGCGCTTTGATGATATGCTGGCTGCAGGTTTTGTAGAAGAAGTGCAGGGCTTGTACGCCAGACCAGAGTTGGATGCGAATAAACCAGCGATGCGCACCGTCGGTTATCGACAAATATGGCAATACTTGGCCGGAGACATGGATTATGACAGCATGCGTGAACGTGGCATTATTGCCACACGCCAACTCGCAAAGCGGCAGCTGACCTGGCTGAGATCTGAGGCGGATGTGACAAATTTAAGCCTGCAAAGTCTTGACAGGGTTTCTCTGTACAGTATGTTAGAGGCTTTCCTGGATATGTAATACAATAACGGCGCTATAACGCTAAGGAATATGTGAATTTACTAGCTTTATCAGTGTCAAGCCCTGTATAACGGCATTAATATCTTAGCAGTATATGGTAGTATAGAAGCTCGCACTTTCTATCTTAGATTTTTTAATAATTATTAGTATTTAGAACGTACGAATACAAAATTACAAATTACAAAGTTGTGGAGAACCCAGATGGCAAAAGGGCAACATTTACAAGAACCCTTCTTGAACGCGTTAAGAAAAGAACACATTCCTGTCTCTATTTTCCTGGTGAATGGTATCAAGCTGCAAGGCCAAATTGAGTCTTTTGATCAGTTTGTTATCCTATTAAAAAATAGCGTCAGCCAAATGGTATACAAGCATGCCATTTCAACAATTGTTCCTGCTAAGCCTATAAAGATCGATTTTGATAACGCTGATTAAATCAGGTACCTGTTTTTAGCCGTATGAGCCTGGATTTGTTTGAACGGCCGGGTTACGGCGAACAAGCTATATTGGTGAGTGTCGACTTTGGCCGTGGACATGAAGAGAGCCTGCAGGAGTTTGAAGAACTCGTGGTGTCAGCGGGTGCCGAACCATTGGCTACACTGACCAGTTCCAGAGTATCACCAGACACACGTCACTTTATTGGTAGTGGTAAGCTCGAAGAGCTAAAGCAGCTGCTGGCGACGACAGGTGCCAATGTCGTTTTATTCAATCATGAACTCAGTGCTAGCCAGGAGAGAAACCTGGAAAAGTCTTTAGCTTGCCGCGTGCTCGATAGGACTGGACTGATTCTTGATATTTTTGCCCAGCGTGCCCGTAGTTTTGAAGGTAAACTACAGGTCGAGCTTGCCCAGCTTAAACACTTGTCGACCCGCCTGGTTCGCGGCTGGACACATTTGGAGCGGCAAAAAGGCGGGATTGGTTTGCGTGGCCCTGGGGAAACCCAGCTCGAAACAGACCGGCGCTTATTGGCCAAGCGGATGGACTATCTACAGAAGCGCCTGGCCAAAGTTAGCCAACAGCGTCAACAAAGTCGCAATGCCCGGATCCGTGCGGAGGTGCCAACAGTCTCTCTGGTAGGGTATACCAATGCGGGTAAATCTACGCTATTCAATCATCTCACTGGCGCTGATGCTTATGCTCAAGACCAGCTATTTGCAACACTCGATCCCACTATCCGTCGCTTATCATTGCAAGGGGCTGGGCATATAGTGTTGGCCGATACGGTCGGTTTTATCCGTGATTTACCGCACGACCTGGTCGCTGCTTTTAAGTCTACGCTGCAAGAAACCAGTGAAGCTGCCTTATTATTGCATGTTGTGGATGCGTATGATGAACAACGCCAGTTTCGCATTGAGCAGGTCAATACCGTGCTGGAACAGATCGGCGCTAATAATGTGCAACAGATTATTGTTTACAATAAGATTGATTTGAGTGGTAACGATCCCTATATACTTAAAAATGAGCAAGGTGAAGTGCATTCAGTAGGGGTTTCTGCTGCAACAGGTGCTGGCATTGAGCTACTACTGGCCGCGATCAGCGACTGCTTTAAACGTTCAAAGATTGAAGGCTGGCTGCAACTGGCGGCTAATGAAGGGCGTTACCGGTCCTTATTGTTTGCTCAAGAAGCGGTTGTGGCTGAGCAAGCGACTGACGATGGCGGCTGTATTCTGCAAGTGAGTATTGATCTTGAGCAGTTGCAGCGCATAGGCATTGATGCAAATAGAGTAACACCATTAGACGCCCAAGATGCTGAACAAACAACGGCTGTTGCGGGAGTTGCCTGAGCTGAATAGAATGCGCATGTCTGAGTGCATACAAATTACCGCTCTGATGAACCAAGGATAGTTTTATCAGAGCCTCAATACATAAACACATACTTTTAGGAGCGCAACATGGCCTGGAATGAACCGGGTGGCAATAATAAAGACCCTTGGGGTAATCGCCGCAATGATGGTCCACCGGATATCGATGAAGTATTTCGTAAACTCAACCAAAAACTTAAAGGTATTTTGGGTGGTGGCCGCGGTGGTGGTGGTCAAGGTGGCAATGAAAGTATTGCGGGGCTTGGCATACTGTTTGTCGTGGTCGCAGTGATCGTATGGGCTATTTCTGGCATTTATATCGTGGACGAAGGCGAGCGCGGTGTTGTACTACAGTTTGGTGAGTACAAAGATATTACCTTGCCAGGACCACACTGGATTCTAAGGCCAATACAGTCGGTTGAGAAAGTCAATGTCTCTGAAGTCCGCTCAATCGATGCTGCAGCACAGGTGCTGACCGGTGATGAGAATATCGTCAACGTCAAATACACCGTACAATTCAATATTAAAGACCCTGCGCATTATCTTTTTAAAGTTGTCGAGCCAAGGCTGACTCTGCGGCAGGCTGCAGAGAGTGCTTTTCGTGAAGTGATCGGTAAAAATACCTTGGATTATGTGATCCAGGATGGCCGTGACGAAGTATCGGTGTCCGTAAAAGGCATTATGCAAGATAATATTGATTTGTATGAAACAGGTATTGAAGTTTCAACGGTTAACCTTATTGAGTCCCAGCCGCCACAAGAAGTGCAAGGTGCATTTGAAGATGCGATCAAGGCGAGGGAAGATAAAGACCGTTATATCAAAGAGTCTGAAGCTTATCGTAATGAGATTATTCCTGTCGCAAGAGGTAATGCACAAACTCAAATCGAAGAAGCGAAAGCATATGAGTTTCGCATAACCAAAAGCGCCGAAGGTGAAACAGCACGTTTTCTACAGTTACTTGCCGAATACGAAAAAGCGCCTAAAGTGACACGTGATCGTTTATATTTACAAACAATTGAGACAGTGTTTGCCAATAGCGGCAAAGTGGTTGTCGATATTGAAGGTGGTAATAACTTAATGTATTTGCCGCTAGATAAAATTATGCAGGGCCGACATAATGGCCGGGTGACCATCGAGCCAACCAGTTCAGGCAGCATTAACGGGCGTTCGCAGTCTGGTTTCTCTGGCAGTGGCCGTTCACGTGCAAGAGAGGGTAGATAAATGACGAAATTACAGATTAATGTCATTATTTTGGCCGCTATCGGTTTCTTAGTGTATCTATCAGCGTTTATTGTTGATGAACGAGAGCTGGCGATTAAATTTCGATTGGGGGAAATAGCGAAAAGTGATTACACCCCGGGTATTTATCTGCAGCTTCCATTTGTTAACAATGTGAAAAAATTTGATAAGCGAATCCAGACAGTAGACTCTGCACCAGAGCGTTACCTGACAAGCGAAAAGAAAAACGTTGTGGTTGACTCTTTTGTGAAATGGCGCATTAACGATGTATCGGAATACTATCGAGCGACACGTGGTGGTGACCAGAAGCAGGCCAATGACCGTTTATCACGTATTATCAATAATGCACTGAAAAACCAAATCAGTCAGCGTACCATTCTTGAGGTGATTGCTGGCGAACGTGCCGAGATTATGAATACGGTGCGTGATGTCGTGGATGCAGAAGCACAGCGCTTTGGTATTAAAGTGATCGATGTCAGAATCAAAAAGCTCGATTACTCCGCCGATATTAGTGAATCGGTATTCCGGCGTATGGTCACCGAGCGTGCGACAGTTGCCCGCAAGCTGCGCTCAGAGGGCCAGGAGGAAGCAAAAGTGATTCGAGCCACGGCAGAGCGTCAGCGTGAGGAAATTTTGGCCGAAGCCTACCGTGAATCAGAGACGATTCGTGGTAATGGTGATGCACAAGCTGCTGAAACGTATGCGAAAGCTTATGGCAAAAACCGGGAGTTTTATAACTTTTATCGTAGCCTGGAAGCTTATCGCAACACCTTTCAGGGACAGAGTGATATTCTGGTATTGGAACCTGATTCGGAGTTTTTCCGCTATTTTAATCAAGCCAGCGGTAAGTAAGGCGCGAGGCATACCCTGTATTTGGGCAGAATCGGGGGGGTAAGCGCTAAATATATGCCCTAGGCAGTAATTTGCTTTATAATCCGCAATACCAAACGGGCGGTGTGGCCGAAAAGCCACGGCCGCCCGTTTTTGTGTGCTGACCAGTCAGTTGGAGAGAGAATGTGTTTGAGCAGGTAGTCACAGCAATCGCGCTGGTGCTTGTTATTGAGGGCCTGCTGCCATTTATATCACCAGCAGCTTGGCGTGAGCTTATGCGGCAACTCACAGCGTTGCCGGATAAGCCAATTCGTATGGCAGGCTTAATGAGTATGTTATTAGGCACCATGCTGTTATACATTATTTAGATAAAGTGTGAACAATTATGAGTGACAACCCTTGGCTATTACCTGCTGGTGTTGATGAGCTATTACCCCACGATGCCTGGCGTTTGGAAGCCATACGCCGACGTCTGTTAGACCTGTATGCCAGTTGGGGTTATGAATTAGTTATTCCACCGTTGATCGAATATTTAGAGTCTTTATTAAGTGGTATGGGCTCCGATTTAGATTTGCAAACCTTTAAATTGACCGACCAACTCAATGGTCGCTTGATGGGCGTGCGTGCAGATATGACACCACAAGTAGCACGTATTGATTCCCATCGTCTACAGCAAGCGCATCCAACACGCTTATGTTATCTAGGCCCTGTTTTACATACACGCCCTGATGGTTTTGCAGGCTCGCGTTGCCCAATGCAGGCTGGCGCAGAGTTATACGGACATGCTGGCCCCGAAAGTGATGCTGAAGTGTTGTGCTTGATGTTGGCAACATTGCAGGAAACCGGCTTGCAGGATATTTACATCGATCTTGGTCACGTGGACATTTATCGCAACCTGGCTCAAGAAGCTGGTTTGGATAAAGATCAGGAAGCGCGTTTATTTGATATGTTGCAACGTAAAGCGTTGCCAGAGATGCATGAATTTTTGGCCGAATTAGAGATGCCAACACAGTATAAAAAAATGCTTTCAGAGCTGGTCAGCTTAAATGGCGATGCAGATATTTTAGCACGTGCCCGACAAGCGCTCAGTGCAGCTGGCCCTAAAGTGTTATCTGCTATCGAAGAGATTGAAAAAGTGGCGGAGATTGTGCATCAGCGTATGCCATCAATATCGCTACACTATGATTTAGCGGAGCTGCGCGGCTATCATTATCAAACCGGCATTGTTTTTGCGGCGTTTGTGCCAGGTCATGGACAAGAGTTGGCTCGTGGCGGTCGTTACGATGATATTGGCAAAGTGTTTGGCCGTCCGCGGCCAGCAACTGGCTTTAGTGTTGATGTTCGCTCGATTATTCGTTTAACCGAAGCGGCTCCAGCAAAGCAAACAGGTATATTAGCACCGAATACGACGGATACTGCTTTGCTTAAAAAAATTGATGCACTCAGAGCGAGTGGTGAACGCGTTATCATGGCATTACCCGGGCAGGAGGCAACACCTGCTGAACTAGGTTGTGATCGCGAGTTGCAGCAAGTGCAGAATGAGTGGCAGATAAACCTGGTTGCCTAAGAAACGATTATTGCAAGAGCGTAATATTAACAGCTTGACTATAATGAAAATGTCTTCGGAGTTGGTGTATGAGTAAGAGTATTGTTGTGCTTGGCACACAGTGGGGAGATGAAGGTAAAGGAAAAATTGTTGACCTGCTAACGGATCAAGCCGCAGCAGTCGTACGTTTTCAAGGCGGGCATAATGCAGGCCATACCCTAGTCATTGGCGGCAGTAAAACCGTATTGCATTTAATACCCTCAGGCATTTTGCGTGAGAATGTTGAGTGTATGATTGGTAACGGTGTTGTTATCTCGCCAGAAGCCTTACTCAAGGAAATTCATATGCTCGAAGAGCAGGGTGTTCCTGCTCGTGAGCGATTAAGCATTAGTGAAGCCTGCCCATTGATTTTACCTTATCATATTGCGATGGATCTTGCGCGTGAGCGAGCCAGAGGCAAAGCAGCCATTGGTACAACGGGTCGTGGTATTGGTCCGGCTTATGAAGATAAAGTTGCACGCCGTGGTTTGCGTATAGGCGATCTCTTGCATCGGGAACGTTTTGCATCAAAGCTAGGTGAGGTGCTCGACTATCACAACTTTACGTTAAAGAACTATTTTAAAGCAGACACATTTGATTTCCAGGAAGTACTCGATGGTTGTATGCAGTATGTCGAAGATATACAGCCACTGATTGAAGATGTGCCTAGCCGTATTGATGCGCTACGCAAAGCGGGCGGCAATATTTTATTCGAAGGTGCGCAAGGTACATTATTGGATATTGATCATGGCACTTATCCCTATGTGACTTCATCCAATACAACCGCTGGCGGTGCGGCAGCAGGTAGCGGCATAGGGCCACTGGGATTGGATTATGTGCTGGGTATAACCAAAGCCTATACAACACGTGTGGGAGCAGGCCCGTTTCCGACTGAGTTGTTTGATAAGATGGGCGAACACTTGGCGACCAAAGGCAATGAGTTTGGTGCAACAACCGGCCGACCACGGCGTTGTGGCTGGTTTGATGCTGTCGCCTTACGTCGGGCGGTGCAGATTAACAGTGTTTCAGGCCTATGTGTAACCAAGTTAGACGTGCTTGATGGTTTGGAAAATTTACGCATTTGTATCGGCTATAAAGCAGGCGATAAACAATTGGATATGCCACCTGTTGGTGCTGAGGCCTTTGAAACGTGTGAGCCTGTTTATATTGATATGCCGGGTTGGCAAGATTCAACCGTTGGTATTACCGATTATGCTCAATTACCCGCCGAAGCCAAGGCCTATCTCGATAAGTTGCAAGAAGTGGTTGGTACACCTATTGATATTATCTCAACAGGGCCTGACCGTGATGAAAATATCATTTTGCAGCATCCGTTTGCTTAGTAAACACTCTGCATAACTAAGAATGTAGCGCTGTTGCAGTAGTGAAACAAGTTAGTTTATAAGTTCCACTACTGCTTTCACTATTAGTACCGTTATTGTTTTTAGTTTTTCCTAAATGCACTGTTAGTTCGCAGCCAGTTTATTTGTCTTCACCCATTGCTGAAACGCCTGTGTTGCACTGTCATTTGATACTAGGTTGGCTGGCTGAAGGCTCCAAGCTTTAATATTGCTAAGCAGGGCAGTGGCAAATTCAGCAGGGTAGTGCTGTTTTAGCTGCTCATAAGCGGCTTTTACTTTATCAAACTCTTTTAAAGCCAAGTGCACATCTGCCAGCTGAATAATCGCCTGTGGGTAATCTGCTTTAATAGCCAAAGCTTGTTCATAGGCTGTAACAGCATCACCGAGCTTGCCTTGCTGATAGAGTGCAAAGCCAATACCCGTATATGCCTGGTGGAAGCCATCGACGAGCTTAATCGACTTATTATAAAAGTTAATCGCTGCTTGAAAACGTCGATTCGCTTTTTTCAGCAAGCGCTCAGAATCAGTAGCATCATCTATGCTGCTAGCCTGGGCTTTGAGGGCTAGACCTTTATCTCGTTGCTTTAGGCCGCTATTGTAATGTTTGATGGCCAGCGTAATAGGGGAGGTATTTGCAGCGCCACCCCGACTGCTGTTGGTGTTTAGCTTAATGCCGTTATTCCCACCACGGCTTAAATCAGCGTAGGCACCTTGTGTCATAATAAGGCAAAGTAAAACAGTGATGTATTGGCAATATTGTTTGAACATTGTCTTTTCCTCCGTTGGCTATATAAGTCAGCATATACCAGGATTGAAAGACAAATATTCACAAATTTATAAACTGTAGATTAGAAGTGACATGGCGCACACTTATTGGTCTAGCCGCTTTTTTGGTTCGGTGACAGCTAAAAGCCAATAAGTATGCTGCATAGGTTCTTGCCTATGATGTTGTGATTAATATCACAGGTTTTGTAAGGTGAGCAGTGATCTATAGTGGCCTAATTAGCGTGCGTGCGCTGCTGCTTCAGTTTGCGCCCTTTGGCCCATTCGCGAAAGCTATCCATCTGTGCATCAGGAATATTTAACTCATTAGGTTTGACTAGCCAAAACTCAATGGCTGTGAGAAGCAAAGCAGCGAATTCAGGTGGGTGCTTCTCTTCTAAGGTCGTATAAGCGGCTTTTACTTTTTCAAGTTCTCCGAGTGCTAAATGCGTTTCAGCGAGGTATTCAATGGCTTGTGGATAATCAGGCTTAATAGCAAGTGATTTATTGTATGCCTCTAATGAAGCTTGTAAGTCACCGGTTTTTCGATAAGCAAAACCTAAGCTACTGTAAGCCTGGTAAAACCCCTTAACATTTTCTAAGGATTTATTAAAATATTTAATCGAGCTGCGAAACTTTTTATCGGCTTTTTTAAGCAGTTTGGCACGCTTTTCTTCTGTACTGGCCGACTTTGCCCGCTCTTGTAAAGCAATGGCTTTATCGCGGTTTTTTAAGCCTGTATTATAGTTTTTGACTGCCAACTCAGCAGGTGATAAACCGGGGTTGCCGCCAGTAGCATTGGGGCCTACAGCACTACCACCACCGCCGCCACCCATGGCAGCATAGCTGCTCTGTACACTGAGCAAGCATAGCAAGAAGGCAGTTGTCTGAATATATTTGATCAACATCGAGTCTCTCCCTGGAGAATAAAGTGCTTAGTTACAGTATTAGTATATTAACTGATTTTTTAGCGACTGTGCGGTAAATCTAGATGTATTCTATGATGCTTAAGCTGTGATTAATTTCACACTTTTTGCGAGAGGGGGTGTCTATTATCAAGCAGTTGCCTTTATGGCAGCATTTTTCCTAAATTTGACCTTTTACAAAGACCTGGGGGATGTATATGAATAATCCTATAAAGTATTGCTTGCCGAGTATCGTGTTTATACTGGTTTGTGGTGTTGCTCAAGCAGATACGGAAGCTGCCAGCACTGACACAGCAGCAGAAGCGACAACAGCGCAGGCAAGTAATGCGACTACAACAGAAAGTACACAAAGTGGTAGTGTTGCCCGGTCAGCGATCACCTCTGCAATTGAACACAGAGAGCCAACAGATCAACTATCCAGCATTAGTAATGAGCAAAATAAAGTTTTCTTTTTTACAGAGCTAAAAGACTTCCATGGGCAAAGCGTTGTGCATCGCTGGACATACAATGGTGAAGTGAAAGCAGAAGTTAATTTTGATGTCGGTGGGCCGCGCTGGCGGGTGTGGTCAAGCAAGCAACTGCAGCCAGAGTGGACGGGCAGCTGGGAGATTGCTGTTATCGATAGTGCAGGTAATGTGGTTAGCACTGAAACCTTCAGTTATAACGCCGCCAGCAATAATATTGCTGAAGCCAGTGAGCCTGCTGCAGCAGTTGATGTTGAGGGGGTGTCACAGTAAATGTGTCAGAGGTATTTTTGATGTGTAAAAAAGGGCTTCTTGATGAGGCCCTTTTTTTATAGATAAGTGTAACCCCCTGTTTGTTATTTGATGGCAACGTTGGCGGAGCTTATTTCTTAAAGCCTGTCATCGCTGCGTTAAGTTATCTTCATGAAGGCGTCAACTGCGCTACCTAATGTACTCTAGTCAACAAGACGGCAACCCAACCCAATTCATTTGCTTTGTGAGGAGTAGCGATGTTCTTATTACATAGACATAGGCAGTCGTATAAACGTATTATTATTGCAGTATTGCTGGTCATCAGTTTGCCATTAAGTGTGCAAGCTAAGAATATACAATTTTATCCTGTTACACATGGTGTGTCCGCAGGTGATGTGCAAGCAAACAGTGCTGTAATTTGGTCGAGAACAAATCAAGCAGCATTTATGCATGTGAGTGTTAGCACTAAGAAGAAAGGCCATTACTATAAATATCTGCGTAATAAATCTGCTGTTGTTAAAGTAACAGCAAACAACGACTTTACGGGTAAAGTTGTTATTAAAGGTCTTAAGCCTGAGACTGAATATGAATATAGCGTATGGTTCTCAAACAAAAAACGCACCTACGCCAAACCTGCTAAAGCTGCACAAGGTAAGTTTGTTACACCAGCTGCATTTTATAAACCTGCGGCTGTTAAATTTGGCTGGGGTGGCGATGTGGCTGGACAGAATGTCTGTCGAGATGCGAATGAAGGTTTCCCCATTTTTAATGCGGTCAATGCATTGTCGCTAGATTTTTTTGTTGGTTTGGGCGATATGATTTATGCCGATAATGTCTGTGAAGCAACGGGGCGTTACGGTAATGAGCAAGTCCCAGGTGACTTCATTCAGTCAGCAACCTTAGAGGATTTTTGGGCGCACTGGAAATATAATCGTGAAGATGATGCTTATCGCTATCTACTAGAAAATACAGCCTATTATTCTGTTTGGGATGATCATGAAGTTGTCAATGACTTTGGCCCACTGGCGGATACTCGCGATAATCCACCCTATACTGCAGGACAAAGCCTGTTACCCATGGGTTTGCAGGCTTATTTAAACTATAACGCTATCCGTGAGTTCCGTCGTACACCGGATCGTTTATATCGTAACGTTAGCTGGGGTAAGCATTTGGAACTGATATTTTTAGATAATCGCCAGTATCGTGATGCGAACTTGCGTGCGGATGATGCCGAGTTAACTAAAACCATGTTGGGTCGGGAGCAGCTACACTGGTTGCAAGAAACGATCAAAAAGTCGACCGCGACGTGGAAAGTGATTGTATCGAGTGTGCCTATTTCTATTCCAACCGGCTTTCCACCCGAACTTGGCCGGGATGGTTGGGCCAACTTTGATCAGAATACCGGTTTTGAATATGAAGCTATCAATATTTTAAATACCATCCGAGAGCAAAAGCTGCGGAATGTGATTTTTATTACGACAGATGTGCACTTTGCTGAAGTATTTCGCTATACACCATTTGGTGATGAGCCTGAGTTTCAATTTCATGAGTTTGTGACAGGCCCCATGAATGCTGGCTTATTCCCAAACCGTAATTTTGACGATACATTAGGCGCAGAAAGTTTATTCTTTTATGGACCTGAAAGCTTTGATGCTGTGACAAGCTATGAAGAAGCGCGGCCTTGGATGAACTTTGGCTTTGCTGAAGTGGATGAGCAAGGTGTACTCACCGTATCTGTGCGGGATGTGGATGGAAATATCAAATATAGCCAGACATTAATGCCTGAATAGTGTTGCTTTGATAGGATGTAAGGCAGAAGATGCTGCTGTATTATCAGCTTTCTGCCTTACGCTACTAGATAGTTAGCGGTCAAATGCCAAACGCATACCATTTTCAGCTGTTAGAATTTGCCCATTTTGATAAGCAAGCTGACCATTAATAATGGTCGTATCAATCGATGATTTAAAAGCATAGCCGTTAAAAGGCGACCAGCCACATTTGTACAGAATATTGTCGCTAGCCACTGTTATAGCTTTATTTATATCCAGTAATACCAGATCCGCCCAATAACCTTCGCGAATGAAACCGCGATCAACAACATTAAACAGCTCTGCAGGTGCGTGACTGGTTTTTTGTACAATAAGCTCTAAGCTGAATTTGCCTGCATGATAATGTTCCAATAGGCTTAACAGCGCATGCTGCACTAAAGGTAAGCCTGCTGGTGCTTGTATGTAAGGCTGTTGTTTTTCTTCCCAGGTATGTGGTGCATGATCAGTTGCGATCACATCAATAACATTGTCGATAACCGCTTGCTGTAATGCGCTTTGGTCATTGGCAAACTTAATAGCCGGGTTACACTTTATTTGATTACCTTTTTCAGGGTAATCATCGGCATTAAAAAACAAATGATGCACACAGGCCTCAGCGGTAATACGCTTGTCTTTTAAGTCACCGGCGGTAAAGTGCGAGAGTTCTTTCGCTGTTGTTAAGTGCAATACATGTAAGCGGCTATTATGTCGTCTAGCCAGATCAACAGCGAGCGAAGAAGACATATAGCAGGCTTCTTCGGAGCGAATAATGGGGTGCTCGGTTACCGGTACATCATCGCCGAACTTGGCACTGGCAGCTTCTTCATTGCGACTGATTGTAGGGCTGTCTTCACAGTGCGTGGCAATCAGAATAGGGCTGTGCGCAAAAATCTGTTCCAGGCTCTCGGGATTGTCAACCAGCATATTGCCTGTAGATGCCCCCATAAACACTTTCACGCCACAAGCGGCTTTTGGGTCAAGCTGCTTGATCTCTTCAATATTGTCATTACTGGCACCAAGATAAAACGCATGATTCGCGAGAGACTTTTGTGCGGCGAGCTGATATTTGTCTTCTAGTGCAGCACGATTTATTGTCAACGGGTTTACATTAGGCATTTCCATATAGCTGGTAATACCACCGGCAACGGCAGCACGTGACTCTGTGCCGATATCACCTTTATGCGTTAGCCCAGGCTCGCGGAAGTGCACCTGGTCGTCGATCATGCCTGGAATAAGTACTTTTCCGCTAGCATCGATATGTTGATCAGCTTGTTGGTGTGCTAAATCAGCGCCTATTTGCTCAATCCGGCCATTTTGAATAAAAATATCGGCCTCAAAACGCTGATTTTCATTGATAATAGTGGCATTGGTGATTAAGAGTGTTGGCATAATGGCCTTTGTGCTAAATAATGAATTAATCCTGTATTATAGCGTACTGCATTAAAGCCGAATACCTATGCAATAAAATTGGTGACCCACAGACATGCCAACAACAGCTGTAAAACCCTCACAGTGTGAACTTTGCCAACGACATGTAGCGGCCTTAACAAAGCATCACTTAATTCCTCGCACGGTGCATCGTAAGCGCAAGTTTCGCAAGCTATATGATCGTGAGCTTATGCATACGCAGCTGTTATGGTGCTGCCGACCTTGCCATAGCTTTATTCACAAATGCCTTTCCGAGCAGGAAATGGCATTGCGTTATAATAGTCGTGAGGCCTTGTTGGCCGTTGATGAAATTAAGCAGTTTGTTAACTGGTTAAGCAAGAAGCCAGCAGGCTTTATGCCTAAGATCAGATAAACGATTAGCTCAGTTGCTGATTTATTTGCGCCATATAAACGTTACAGTGCCAAAGCGGCTGGTGCCCTCTAACTGATCTTCAAGCAATCCTAAATCCTCCCAGGCAAGCGTAATGGCACAACGCCCCCATGAGTATGAAAAGCCGGCCCCGGCACCAAATTGTGAGTGGTCTAAGTCAGCCGAAGGGCTGTCACGAAAGGTATTACCATCAACAAAAATTTGATTGGCAATATAGCGTACACCAAAACCGATATAGGCCAACCAACCACCATCAATAGCAACAGGGTTAGTTGTGCGGCTTAAGATAAAAGATGCAGATGGGTATGAGCGTGATAAACCTGAACCTGTACGAAAAAAAGCGCCGCCAGAAAACGCACTTTCGACAGTACCTAAACTAAGCTCTGCGCCTGTTAAAATATCATATCGGTCTGAATCAGATGCCCAGCTGCGCCATAAGCGACCTCGTGTAAACTGGAAGACCAACTCATTTTTTAGTTGTGCATCCCAGCCCATAGGTTCATCCGAGTCTAATAAATCATGTACCAGTGTTTGAGAGGTTTCAGCACCTGATGCCGGACCGACAATACCTAAGCTGGTACTAATTCTATCGGCATAGTGGTTATTAATTTGTAAGTAGCTGTTAGTCAGCATCAATAAACCAGAGTAGGGTAGATCGTTAGGGTCTGGTGTTGTTAAGGAAATGTCTTCTGGTGTTACCATGGCTTGCCCAATGGTATAAGCATTAATGGAGGCATTAGTAGCCTTGTCGGGTAATGACCATTGCATTGCTTTGGCAAGTAAGCCAGGTTGTAGAGCGCTATCCTGTTCAAACGCGACATCATACCAAGCATAATATAGGCCGTTAGTATAACCATCGTCGCTACCGACAAAGAGGTCATTGTCCATTGTGAACGACGCGTACCGAGCAGCGGATGCTTTATTTATGCAGCAAAGGCTTATGCAGAAAAATATTATAGTGATACACACAATTTTATATGTGAGTTGAGTGCTTTGAAAATTCATATTGAGTAATCGCGATTGTATTTGATAGTGATATTTATGAGCAGTGCAGTGTCACATGTTTTTTATGGCAATGGTATTGCCTTAAGCAATGGCTAGCAACTTAATAAGTTAGCTCTTTAGTATTAATTGCCAGTCGTCGCTCTGTTTTTTGTGTGAGGTACTCAACAATCGGTCATAACACCCAGCCCTGGTTGTTCGACATATCGCAAAGCAGTGTCAGTATATTGTCTGACTTCACAAGACGTACACCCGTTGTAGACCCCGATGATCACCACCTTTATGCAAGCTTAGGCTGCGCGGCTGAGAATTTATCCATTGCGTCAAGGTCCATTGGAAGATCAGGCGACGTGGCAATCGATGTAACGGGTGATGGTAGAATAAACGTTGATCAAACACCGACAAGGCGGTATGAGTCTTTGCTTTTCGATGCGATCACACACAGACAGGTTAGTCGCATTGTTTACGACGGTCGCTCGGTACCTCTTGATGTTTTGCAGCGTCTTCAGCAGGCCGCAAACAGCTATGGGGTATCTTCTTATATGATCACCGAAAAATCACAGATGGAAAAAATGCTTGAGCTAGTCATCAACGGCAACTCCTATCAATTGGATGATTCTGCGTTCCTTAGCGAGTTAAAGCAATGGATAAGATTCAATGCAAAGTCCGCTGCTGCCACTCGTGATGGCTTGTATGCAGCGTGTTCCGGAAATCCGACTTCACCAGACTTTATAGGTTCGATACTGTTCAACGTTTTCTTTAATAAAAACAGTGCAAACGATGATTACGCTGAACAAATCCGCAGCGCTTCCGGGCTTATGGTTTTTGTCGCACACACCGATACGCCTGAGGGCTGGATTAATACTGGCAGGGCCTATGAAAAGTTTGCCTTACAAGCGACTGTTGAGGGACTGAAGCATTCGTTTGTTAATCAAGCTGTTGAGGTGCCAGAACACAGAGCGAAACTTCAGTTGCTACTGGGCATTGGCGCTCACCGCCCTAATTTGGTAGTGCGGTTCGGATACGGGCCTGAACTGCCAAAATCGCTGAGGCGACCCGTTAACCAGGTTATTATCCATTCCTAGAGACATTATCTTGCGATAGTCATATTTGATTGCAATAAAAAATAGCGTTAGTTTCCATAAAACGATTAACGATCAGGGATATTACCTAACTTATTGTCGATTTCGCGTTCAGGCTATTATATAAATGGTAGAAGTATTCCGCCGTTGCTCCTATACCTAGCAATAAGACGATGAAAAAGACCCAGGCACCAATAAACGGAATCCAGCTGACCACGAGCAGCACCAATGCAGCCGCGCCAATTGACCAGGCACGCACATGTTTGGATTCGTCTGGCTCTTTACCGATCTGACGAAATACCCTATCGCCGACCCAGATCAGCCCAGTTAGCAAGCCGATAATCAGTACCGCAACGTACAGCGCCAGCACGACAAATCCGATTGGCACGCCGATAACAGATACTAATAGCATCAGTGCGATAAACGGGGTTGAAAATAACACCAATAAACCCATGCCTAAGGTTTTAAGTGGAGAACTCTGTAGTTGTTTAACCACAGTGACAGATCGAAGCGGGAATAGTAGAAACACAGCGAACGCAGAAGCAGCCAAACTGAGATAGAACACAAGCTTACCGATCAAACCCGGACCATCGGCATCGAAATCTTCAAACGCTATTTCCTCGTAATTCACTTCACCGGTAATGGTGGCAGCGTCATCAATATCAGCCTTGCCGGGTGCAGCGTAGTTGAGGTTTCCTTTGATAACTGCACTGGGTTTAATTTCAATCGACCCGGCCTGAAGCTCGACATCACCACCGATGGTGCCTGCCAAGATGATCGTTTCGCCAGCCGCTTTCAAACCGTGAGTGATATTTCCGGCTACAGTGAGCGTGCCACCCGCAAGCCAGGCGCGTCCGCCAACAGTGCTGGCCGAGTCAAGCACTACCGTGCCGCCAGCAGCTAACACATCATCACCTACATCACCAGTAATCGCGATTGAGCCACCCGCCGCGCGAATATCATCACCTACGTTGGCCGTGATGTTTATCGTGCCACCCGCTACCAGCACGTCCTCTGCGACAGCATTGGCGACGCTAATACTACCACCGGCGATGACGGCATCGCCGAGAACATCAGCGATAAGCTGCACAGTGGAATCAGCGATATAAATGTCTTTTTGTATCGGCTCGCCATCGGCTGCTAAGGCATTATGCTGCGCGGACAAAGACCCAGTTAAGAGTAAGGCTAACAGTATTGGTATGCCGCGAATATTGGCTTTAGATATACTCATGATGATTTACCTTTGGTCGCTTTGTGTATGGGTCGCATAATTAAAAAAGTGGAAATCAACGCCATTAGTGACACTGGCATTGAATCATGTGCCTTCGGGTATCCTCTTGATACTGATCAACCCAGGCGCTGAAAAGGTTTATTAACCCGCCAGCGTTATCTAACTATCTTGCTGTTATACGAACACCTTCTTCGATACCTTCGCTTGGGTAGAGCACCAATATATCGCCAGCTTCAATTCCAGAGATAATTTGCGCTTCGTTGTCGTTTTTGTGTCCCAGACGAACGTGCCGCTTGACCGCCTTTCCCGCTTTGTTGACGAAGGTTGCCCATTCATCACCATCCCGAAACAACGAAGTTAATGGTGCGCTTAACACATTGTCCCCATGCCACAGCAAAATCCGCACATCAACCTGATAGCCATGTCCAAGTTGCGCCCATTCAGCGGGTAGGCTGACAAGGTCTAACACAATGTTTACCCGCTGCTCCTCAATCCCCAGCGCAGACACTTTCGTGAAGCCAAAAGGCTCGACCCGTCTCACCATGGCTTTAAGTACATGATCGCCTCCCCAATTCTCTATTAGAGCCTCTTGGCCTGCTTTGACTTTCACCGCATCGGTGGAGAGTAAATCGACTACGATCTCCAGTTGTTCTGGGTTGCCGATTTCGACGATGCTTTCACCCGCCCGTACAAGCCCTTCTGATTTACGTAGTACCTGCAATACCTGGCCATCAATGGGCGAAATCACTGATACGCAGGCGCAGGATATGCGGCGAGAAGCCATTTCCTGTGGCGACATCAAGTGAGCGCGGGCCTGGTCCAGTTCATATTTGCGGACCTGGAGCGATGCCTGCGCAATGCCTACCGTAGCTTGGCTGGTTTTATGAGCACGTTCGCTCACTTCCATCTCACGCTCGGCGATGGTACCTTTTTTTACAAGCTCGCGGGCGCGCTTAAGTTCGGAGGCGGCAAATTGCAGGTCAGCCTCGGCTTTGGCTAACTCAGCGCGGGCCAGCGATTCTGCCGATACAGCCGCGCTTAACTGTGCTTCGGCCTCCGCTTCGCTGCGTGGGTCGAGTGGATCAGCCTCACTGGGTTCGAGCTCAGCTATCAGCGTTTCGTTGGCCACGACCAGATCACCAGAGACAGCATTGACGCGACGCAGTGTTCCGGTCACCGGTGCAGAGACGACAAAAACGTTCTTGACGCGGGTTTTGCCTTCATCGCCCACCGTCAGTAGCATGGGCCCGGGTTCAATTTTTACTAGGTCAACTTCCAGGCTGCGCGGTTTGAATGTGTTATATAAGCTGCCGAATACGATCAGCCCAATAACCAGCCAAAGTATTAATCGCTTTTTGTTCATAGTGGTGAGCTTACTCCCGTGTTTTTAGAACGGATATGAGATCTAGCTGATCAACGCTGCGCTTCATAACAAGACCGGATACCACGCTGGCAATAATCAAAATGACCAAAGACCAACCGTAAGTGGAGGGATGAATGGCAAAAGGAAGGCGTATCAATTCAGTTTGAAAACCACTGGAATTAACAAAAAGCGCTGTCATCCCCCAACCCAACAAGCAGCCTACAGGAAGCGCTATACAAACCAGAAGCATGGTTTCCGCCAGCAGTACGTAAAGCACATCAAATCGCCCGAATCCAAGCACGCGCAATGTGGCAAGCTCGCGCCCACGCTCAGACAAGGCAATACGTTGCGCGTTATAGGTCACGCCGAAACCCAGCGCGAACGAAAACGCACTAAAAAAACCAACAAAGATCATTAGCGATTCTGCAATCGTATTGTTGAAGCTGGCTAGCGCGACGGACTTTAAGGCGACGGTTGATATCGAGGGAAGGTTTTTGGTGCTCACTAACAGTTCAGCTTGATCATTTGAATCGATGAGCGCATTGACGTATTCAGTTGAAGGACGATCTCCAAGCAGTTGGCTGAGTGTGTTGATATTCATATAAGCTAACATGCCAATGTAGGAGTCATACACGTCAACGACCTTGACATCCGCCATCACTCGGCGTCCTTCAAGGACCTGTAGCGTGATGTCATCGCCAATGCCAACCTTCAGCTTTTCTGCGAGCTTGCGGGTCAGCACAATGCCTTTATCAGGAACAGGGAGTGGTCCACGTTTTATATCGTAAATTTGGCTCAGTTTAGCGTCGGGCGCTAACCCCTGAACGGAGCCTCGATGTTTGTAGTGTCCGGCAATGAGTTCTGTGGCGACAATACGCAGGGGCTCTGCCATTAACACACCTGGAAGACGCTTGACTTCCTCTAGCACGGTTGAGGGTTTGGTTTCGTTAAAACCGAGCGCAATGTGCTCGCGTTGGATTTCTTCGAAGTGAGTATAGGCAATTTCGTCGACAGCATCGGTAAATTGCAGCGACAAAATCATCATGGCAATAGCGCCCGAAAACCCCAAAATGGTGATCGCCGCACGTGCAGGCCAACGAATAATCTGACGCAATACGATACGTGTGGGTTCGTCGAACCATGAAGCCAGCCGAGCCCATTGCCTAGTGCCGCGCCGAAAGGCTGGCGGAGCCGGGGGGCTCATCGCCACGCTGGGTGTTAATCGAGCGGCGTGTAATACGGCCCGTGCTGTCGCAAATAGACCCACTACTAGACTCACCAAAGCCCCGATGGCGAAGGAGGAGAAGCTGGGTTGGTAAATCAGGAACGGAAAGTTGAGATTGGTTGCGTAGCTATCGGTACTGATTCGCCCGAGCCAGGCCCCTAACAGCCATCCAAGCAAAATGCCGACGAGACAAATGGCGATAACAAACTTTGCATAATGCCAACCGACCTCGCTATTACTATAGCCAAAGGCTTTCATTAAGCCAATTTCGCTACGTTCGGTAGAAATTAATCGTGTTAAAACCATATTTGTTAAAAATGCTGCCACCAGCAGGAAGATAGTCGGCATAATTCGTGATGATGTTTTATTTTGTTTAAGCTCGTTTTCGACAAACCAGCTTGAGATATGGTCATTGCGATCAATAGCGCCTGTTCCACCATAAGAGGCGAGTAGGGCATCTAGCGCCTGAATGGTTTGTCGCGTATCCGTCCCTCGCTGTACTGTGAGCGTAAGATCATTGAAGGCGCCGTCGTAATCGAAGGCCGCTTCCAATGCCTCGCGGCCCATCCATAAAATGCCATAACGTTTTTTATCAGGCATGATGGCAAAAGGGCTCATCACATAGATAAATTCAGGCGACTGAGCGGTGCCGACAATCCGTAATCTGCGCTTGTGATTATTAATGATCGCCTGCAACGTATCGCCGGGCGATAAGTTATGTGCTTGGGCAAAAGAGTGATTTATCACGACTTCATCCGGTCGTCCTGGCTCTACTAAGCGCCCGCTGCTAAGCATTAATCGATTTAATAACGGTTGCTGCCCTTCTGGCAGCGACACTAACCGCCCCATTAAAGGCTCCGGAAAATCGGCGATGTCGAGTATGGCTTGTTTAACAATACGCAATTGTGTGTTTTGTACGCCGTTGATGGATTCGATGCGTTGCTTTAGATGCAAGGGCGCTCGCTTCACGGTGGCAAAGACATGGCCAAATCGGTAACGCTCGTAGTATGCCTGTGAGGTATCACGTAAGGCATCGTAGGTCGATAAAGAACTCACCAGCAATGCGATGCCTGAAGCGATGACCAATGCAATAGAGAATACTTGGCCTTTTAAGTGCCATAAATCGCGAAAGAGTTTTTTATTCAGAGCATTTATCACGATCAACTACCAGGCTAGCGACCGCGCGGTCTTGCGCTCGGTATTCTCTGTGATGTCTGAAATTTCTCCGTCGGCCAATGTAATGACCCGATCAGCCATTCCCGCCGTGACAGAGTTGTGGGTAATGATTGCAGTGGTCGTGCCCAATTCTCGGTTAACACTTTCAATTGCTTCCAGCACGATGATGCCGGTTTTGCTATCCAATGCGCCTGTCGGCTCGTCACAGAGTAATATGGCAGGTTGCTTGGCAATGGCGCGAGCGATGGCAACGCGTTGTTGTTCTCCGCCGGACAATTGTGCGGGGAAATGATCAATACGGTTAGCGAGTCCAACTACTTTTAGCGCTTCAACGGGGTCGAGGGAGCCAGGGCTAATTTCTGTTACTAAGGCAACGTTCTCTCGTGCCGTCAGGCTGGCAATGAGATTGTAGAACTGGAACACAAAGCCCACATAATCGCGTCGATAACGCGTCAGGCTTGTATCATTGGCTGTGGTAATTTCTTGGTCGCCAAAATAGACGCGACCACTGGTTGCGGTATCCAGTCCACCCAGAATATTAAGCAGGGTGGACTTGCCGCTGCCTGAAGCACCGAGCAATACCACCAACTCGCCAGAATAGAGCTCAAGACTAACATCTCTCAAAGCAAATACTGCTAGCTCGCCGCTTCCATACACCTTACTCAAATCTTGGGTACGCAGCGTGACGATTTGTGATGATTCTTGCTTTGAAGTCAATGCCATCGGTGCCACTCCTCTTACCACATTGTGGGGCAAGTTTTATCCAGCGCGACACGCACTCTATTTTGCGCTGAACATTGGGAAAGCGCGACTCTTACAGTGCCTAATCATCTGGACTTGTTTTGTATTTCCTTGCGTAAAGTGTAACTCACTGGTTTTGCAACCGCTTGATGCGTATCAAGAAATGGTGTTTGAATTGCAACCGATTTGCCAGACACCTTCCAGTCATTGACTATGGCAGTCATTGACTATGGCGAAAAAGAGTGCTTATCAGTAGCAAACGTAGTCCCGAAGAGTTAAAGATTGGGGCTGTCAAGCAGGGTGCGGATTGTGGCCGCACAGCAATGACATGGTAACCCTCCCATTTTTAACACCAGTGATTTTTGTGGGGGATTACCCATGAATAATAAGAAAAAACAAGATTTAGCCAGAAATGGCTAAAAAGCTAATGGTGCCCAGGAGAGGACTTGAACCTCCACGACCTTACGATCACTAGCACCTGAAGCTAGCGCGTCTACCAATTCCGCCACCTGGGCCAGGCAAGCTTGTTTTGCCGTTGCGGGAATCTACAGGTCTGGATATAGCTTGTCAATGATATGACAAACTCAGCGAATCTGGCCCTGTCTGTTATACTCTGTATTCTTCGGGCAATAGCCCCTTTTTTAAGGTATTCACGTGACTAAAGATCCATTTGCGGAGCGCGAAGCGCAACGTTATGCAGAGCCCATTGCCAGTCGAGAATATATTTTAGAGACTGTAAAAGCGCATCAAGGGCCCTGTACTTTTGAAACTATTGCTGAATTACTAGGGCTGAGCACCCCTGTGGATATAGAAGCATTACGCCGTCGCTTACGGGCAATGGTGCGGGATGGGCAACTTATTCTTAATCGTCGCCAAGGCTATTTGCCGGTTAATGAGCGCGATCTGGTACGTGGCAGGGTGCTCGCACACCCGGATGGCTTTGGTTTTCTGCATCCTGATAGTGGCGGCGATGATCTATTTATTTCGCCCAAACACATGCGCCCCTTATTACACGGTGATCGTGCTGTTATGCGGATTAAGGGCATGGATCGGCGTGGCCGCTTAGAAGCCGCTTTAGTTGAAGTATTAGAGCGAGCTAATCATCAAATAGTGGGTCGCCTGTTTTCTGAAGGCGAGATAGGCTATGTCGTTGCCGATAATAAGCGTATCAATCAAGATATTCTAATCCCAGCAGCCAATCGAGGGGAGGCTAGCGATGGCTTGATTGTTGTCGCTGAAATTGTTGAGCAGCCCAGCATGCATCAGCCACCTATTGGGCGCATTATTGAAGTGCTTGGTGAGCATATGGCGCCAGGTATGGAAATCGATGTCGCGATTAATGCCAATAATATACCCAACGAGTGGCCGCCGGAGGTAGAAGCCGAGGCACAAGCCTATGCCGGTGAAGTGCAAGAGCAAGATAAAGCCGGGCGTTTGGACTTACGTGATAAACCGTTACTAACGATTGATGGTGAAGACGCGCGAGACTTTGATGATGCCGTGTATTGTGAGAAACAGGGCAAAGGCTGGGTGCTTTATGTGGCGATTGCTGATGTCGCACACTATGTACAAATTGACTCGGCACTGGATTTGGAAGCCTATAACCGCGGTACTTCTGTTTATTTTCCTGGGCGTGTTGTGCCTATGTTGCCTGAGTCGCTGTCCAACGGCCTTTGCTCGATCAATCCGCAGGTAGACCGTTTATGTATGGTCTGTATCATGGAGTTTGATCAGTCAGGCAAAATGCAAGACTACCAGTTTGCAGAAGCTGTGATGTGCTCCCATGCTAGATTGACCTATACCGAAGTTGCCGCCATGCTGGTGGATAAAGATATCGGTCTGCGTGAGAAATACCAAAGTGTCCTGCCTCATTTGGAAGTGTTGTATAAACTTTATAAAGTTTTATTAAAACAGCGGCAGAAACGTGGTGCGATTGATTTAGATACCACAGAAACTCGCATTATATTTAGTGATGAACAAAAGATCGCCAGTATTGAGCCGGTTATGCGCAATGATGCGCATCGCTTGATTGAAGAATGCATGATTTCAGCCAATATTGCTGCCGCACAATTTTTATCACAACATAAAGTTGTTGGTCTCTATCGTGTACATGAGCCACCTTCAGCTGATAAACACGAAGACTTATCGAGCTTTCTCGGTGAGCTTGGCTTAAAGTTTCCGCGTTTTGAAAAAGCTAACTCGAAACATTATGCAGAATTACTTAAGTCGATTAAAGATCGGCCTGATTATCATTTGATTCAAACAGTGTTATTACGCTCTTTGTTGCAGGCAGAGTATCAACCCATTAATAATGGTCACTTTGGTTTGGCCTTAGAAGAGTATGCGCACTTTACTTCACCGATTCGCCGCTATCCCGATTTGTTAGTGCATCGTGCTATACGGCATATCTTACGTGGTGGCAAAGCAGATAATTATGCCTACATGTTTGAGCATATGAAATCAATGGGTGAGCACTCTTCAATGACAGAGCGGCGTGCTGACGAAGCCAGTCGTGATGCTGTGGATTGGTTAAAGTGCGAGTATATGCAAGATAAAGTGGGTGATGCTTTTGCGGGGATCGTAACCAGTGTAACGTCGTTTGGTTTATTCGTTGAGCTGGAAGATATCTATGTTGAAGGCCTGGTGCATGTCACATCGCTTTCTAAAGATTATTATCAGTTTGATCCTGTTTCTCATCGTCTGGTGGGTGAGCGTACAGGTCAGGTTTTTCAACTTGGCGATAGCATACATGTTAAAGTTGCCCGCGTGAGTTTAGATGATCGCCAAATTGATTTCGAGCCAATCATTTCCGACAAAAAGCCGAAACGACGTCGCAAGCGGCGTTAAGGTTCAAGCCCTACAACGTTCAACTTAATAAAGTCTATTTGAGATGTCTAAACGAAAGTCACAGTCAGAAGAGTATATTGCGGGTATTCATGCGGTAACGGCTTTGCTGTCGAAGAAACCAGAATTTGTTTTGGCAATGTGGGCGCAAAACAGCCGCCATGATCAGCGTTTACAGCTTGTGCTTGATAAAGCACAGCAGCTTGGTATCACGGTGCAATTTATTGAGCGTGATCAGCTTGATAAAAAAATTCCTGGCTTTCGCCATCAGGGTGTGATTGCAGCAGTAAAGGCTGGTGCTATGTTATGGTCGGAGCATGACCTAGAGTCAATAGTTGCCAGCGCAGGACAGCAATCTTTATTTTTAGTCCTCGATGGTGTGCAAGACCCGCATAATTTAGGTGCCTGCCTACGTACCGCAAATGCGGTTGGAGCGCATGCAGTGATTGCACCGCGTGATAATGCGGTGGGGTTAACGCCCGTGGTACGCAAAGTTGCGAGTGGTGCTGCAGAGTTAACGCCATTTATTGTTGTGACAAATTTAAGTCGTGCTATTCGTAAAATGCAAGAGCAAGGTATTTGGTTTGTTGGGACGAGTGACCAGTCATCGTCGAGCCTTTTTAATGTGAGTCTAAATGGTCCCTTGGCAATTGTGCTTGGTGCAGAAGGTAAAGGTTTGCGTCGTTTGACAGCATCATTGTGTGATGAAATGGTCAGCATTCCAATGCAAGGGCAGGTAGAAAGTTTGAATGTCTCTGTTGCTACTGGCGTATGTTTGTATGAGGTGTTACGTCAGCGTCGATTATACTAAGTATAGTGTTGCTTAAGACTTGCCTTATATACGCTGTTAGCAAAGATTAATGGCGCGAATCACAAAATAAAATGCACAATAGTCAATTAAGACTTGTATCTTAAAATGCAGGCTCTATAATTTTCTCCAAATAACTTAACTAGACGCATTCTAAAATGCGCACCATGGTAAATCACCATATTCAAAGTAACTATAACTTAATAGGAGAGCAGTACATGTCAGTACTCGTCGGACGCCAAGCACCTGATTTTACAACACCAGCCGTTTTGGGTGACGGTAATATTGTAGACTCATACAACTTCCATGATGCAATCAAAGGTAAGTATGCTGTTCTGATTTTTTACCCTTTAGACTTTACGTTTGTTTGCCCATCTGAGCTGATCGCATTGGATAAGCGTGTTGATGATTTCAAGAAAAAAGGCGTTGAAGTTATCACTGTTTCCATCGATTCGCATTTCACACACAATGCCTGGCGCAATACGGCTATCAGTGATGGCGGCATTGGCCCGGTTAAATACACCATGGTCGCTGATATGACTCACGCTGTTTGTCAGGCTTACGATGTTGAAACACCCGATGGCGCAGTCGCTTTTCGTGGCTCATTTCTTATCGATAAAAACGCGACAGTACGTCATCAGGTTGTCAATGATTTACCACTGGGCCGTAATATGGATGAGTTGTTACGCATGGTCGATGCCTTGCAGTTCACCGAAGAGCACGGTGAAGTATGCCCAGCCGGTTGGACCGACGGTAAAAAAGGTATGACAGCCAGCCCTGAAGGTGTTGCAAGCTACCTTGCTGAGGAAGCTGGCCAGCTGTAACTGCTTGAGCCTTAGTATTTCGGCGGCAGCGCTACTGAATACTCAAAAAGCCCGCAAAGCGGGCTTTTTGGCTTTCTGAGGCCACTATTTAGGGGCTTTTTAAGGCATTTTCTCAGTAAATAGCTGATTTTTGCCAGTTTTCATTGCGGTTCCGGGCTGAGTTGAGTAAAATCCGCCCTCCTGTTGCCCTTGCCAGATCCCATCTGCCAGTGGTTGCGGAAAAACAATATGATTTTCTCCTTACCTCACTATAACAAACGTTATAGGAGGCTTAACCCGAGAGGAGCCCCAATGAGGCACTATGAAATTGTGTTTCTGGTCCATCCTGACCAGAGCGAGCAGGTCCCTGCAATGATTGAGCGCTATCGCGCTATTATCGAACCCGCTGGTAAAGTCCACCGTCTAGAAGACTGGGGCCGTCGTCAGTTGGCTTACCCTATAAATAAGGTCCACAAAGCACACTATGTATTACTCAATGTTGAGTGTGATCAAGCAGCTCTGGAAGAGCTCAAGAGTGCTTTTCGCTTTAACGATGCTGTGTTGCGGAATATGGTACTAAGCCGTAAAGCTGCAGTTAGCGAGCCATCAGTAATGATGAGCAGCAAAGAGCGTGAAGAGCGCGAAGTGCAAGCAGTTAAAGAAAAAGCCGAAGCTGATAAGGCAGAAACGGCGAGTGCACCTGATGCTGCAGCTGAAAAAGCTGCGCCTACCGAATAATTTTTATCGTAAGCCGATAAATAAACCAGTGGAATAGAATTTTATGGCCGGATTTTTTAGACGTAGAAAGTTTTGTCGTTTCAGTGCAGAAAATGTCGACGAAATTGATTACAAAGATTTAGATACATTAAAAGGTTACATTACAGAGACCGGTAAAATTGTACCAAGCCGTGTTACAGGAACGAGTGCTAAATATCAGCGTCAACTGGCGACTGCTATTAAGCGTGCTCGTTATATTGCAATACTGCCTTACACTGATAGACACGAGTAAGCGCTGTAGGTCAAACAACCATTAGCAAATGTTGCTATGACAGCGCTAGCTAAGTTGGTACTGAAAAGCCGTTCGCAAGCGGCGTTGCTGATTATGGCAACAGGCTTGTTAGGCTTATTCATACCAATACTTCCATTTGGTCTGATTAGTGGCGGTGCAATTGCCTTGGTAGCATTGCGCAATAATACGCAAGAAAGCCTAAATGTTTTCTTGCTGGCATCAATAAGCAGTATTGTTTTACTGGTTTGGATGCTCGATGATAGCCAGTCAGCTGTGACAAAATTATTGATGGTCTGGCTGCCCGTACTGTTTAGTGCGGTAGTGTTACGCATCAGTCAGTCTCTGTCACTTGCCTTAATGGCATGCGTGCTACTGGCCAGTGGTGCCGCAGCAAGTTTGATGGTGTTGGGAATTTACCCTGACCTGGAGCAAGTGCAAGCCTTTTTTGAGCAGGCCCAATGGTTCCAAAGGGTAGAGCTGACTGAGGAAAAACGCGCAGCAGCCCTGCGTTTATTAAGCCAGACAGCATTTGCGATTTTTTTGTTGTTTGAAGTGGCACTATGCCTGTTCTTGGGGCGCTGGTTGCAGGCGAAGCTGTATCAGCCTGGTGCGTTTGGAGAGGAGTTTTGCCAATTGTTTTTTGGTAAGGGTTTGCTGCTGGCAGCAGCAGCCTTTTACCTTTTGCTGTTATTTACACAGCAAGCGATGTTTTTGGTGGTGATGCTGCTCATTATTGGGCTGTATTTTTTTCAAGGTTTGGCAGTGATTCATACCTTGGCAAGAAAAATGCCTGATGGTCAATTTTGGATGATTGGTCTATATGTGCTGATAATTTTGTTTGGGCCATTAGTAT
Organism: Gammaproteobacteria bacterium; assembly: GCA_965230615.1. GTDB lineage: Bacteria > Pseudomonadota > Gammaproteobacteria > HTCC5015 > HTCC5015. The sequence goes on along the minus strand of OZ246012.1, from coordinate 1,015,468 downwards.
TTTTGGTCACACTAATAGGAATTATTGATACTTGGGTAAATTTTAGGCGGCGGATAAACGCAACTAATTAATACCAGTATCCACTGTTTAGCTTTTGAATATGAGGTAAATCCTGATGGAAGTTATATTACTTGATAAAGTAAATAACCTGGGCGACTTAGGCGACAAAGTTAAAGTCAAAAATGGTTATGCGAGAAACTTTTTAGTACCACAAGGCAAAGCAAAGCCTGCAACTGCTGAGAACTTAAAAGAGTTTGAAGCGCGCCGAGCTGAGTTAGAGCGCATTGCAACAGAGTCATTAGCTGCAGCGAAAGGTCGTAAAGAGCGCCTTGAAGCCTTAGGTGCAGTGACAATTGCTGCTAAAGCCGGTGGTGAGGGTAAGCTGTTTGGCTCGATTGGCACGTTTGATATCGTTGAAGCTGTTAATGCAACAGGTGAAACCATTGAAAAACGTGAAGTACGTCTGCCATTAGGTAATATCCGTGAAATTGGTGAGCACGAAGTGACGTTACACCTGCACACTGATGTGGATACAAGCTTAAAAGTGATTGTTGAAGCAGAAGAATAGTTTTTCCTGCCAGTTTGCCAGGCGCACATCTGTGTGCCTGGCAGCCTACTAGCCATAAAAATAATTAAGTACACAATTAATTCACAACTCTTCCACATGACGGCTGCCGCTAGTCGTGGTTTAATATACCTGCTGTTTCGGGGACATAAGGAGAGTGTATAACGACACCAATAGCCTAATCATAAAACGATAGCAGGATGCAAGTTTATTTTTATGATGAAGCTGAATTATTGGCACACATGCTGCAAGGATGATAGCAAGTTAGTCGCTATAAGATAAGTAATCGTTATTATTTAGTTGTCAATTGCTTAAACTGAATAGCTTTTATGCTTCAAGTTATATAGCATTACTGACATAACACTATGTGTCCCTATCTTGCATGCATGGAATTGCCGCATAATAATTATTTTGCTGCAATGCAAAATACTCAACTACAATACTGATAACCATTAAATGCAGGCAAACGACTCTATGGTTCAATTAGCGCATTCGCAAGCTGAAGATAATATACGCCAATCACTTAAAGTACCACCACACTCAATAGAAGCAGAGCAAGCCATTATCGGTGGCTTAATGTTAAGTAATGATGCTTGGGATCAAATTGCAGATCGTGTGCATGAAGAAGATTTTTATCGTAAAGACCACCGCTTGATCTTTCGTGCCATTGCCGGTTTGGCAGAAAGAGAAGAGCCTTTTGATGTTGTTACGCTGAGCGAATGGTTAGAGCAGCGTGGCGATCTGGAAAAGGCGGGCGGTTTGGTTTACCTGGGAACGCTTGCTAAAGATACGCCAAGTGCGGCGAATGTGAAAGCCTATGCCGATATTGTGCGGGAACGTTCAGTTTTACGGCAGCTTATTCAAGTCTCTGAGGATATTGCAAACAGTGCTTATGAGCCAGGTGAGAATGAGATTCGTAACTTACTTGATCAGGCGGAAACCAAAATTTTCCGTATCGCAGAGCAGGGTAGTCAGCATCAGAGTGGTTTCCGTAATATCAAAGACTTACTCGGTCAGGCGGTTGACCGTATTGATGAACTATTTAATAAAGACGATCCCATTACGGGCGTTGCGACTGGCTTTGATAAGTTTGATGAAATGACATCCGGTTTGCAGCCATCTGATTTAATTATTGTTGCAGGTCGACCTTCAATGGGTAAGACCACCTTTGTGATGAATATTGCTGAGAATGCCGCTATTAAGCATCGCATGCCTGTCGCTGTATTCAGTATGGAGATGTCAGGTGAGCAACTTGCCATGCGTATGATTTCATCACTTGGCCGTATTAACCAGCAAAACTTGCGAACCGGTAAGTTAGAAGATAGCGACTGGCCTCGGATAACATCAGCTATTGCGATGCTATCTGAAGCGCCGGTATTTGTTGACGATACGCCTGCCTTATCGCCGACTGAAGTGCGTGCCCGTGCACGTCGCATCAAAAGAGAGCATGACTTAGGTTTGATTATTATCGACTATTTACAGTTAATGGGTTTATCGGGCGGTAGCGAAAACCGTGCAACTGAAATTTCAGAAATTTCACGGTCCTTAAAAGCACTGGCGAAAGAACTGAATGTACCCGTGATTGCTTTATCGCAGCTTAACCGTGGCCTGGAACAACGCCCGGATAAGCGGCCGGTGATGTCAGACCTGCGTGAATCAGGTGCGATCGAGCAGGATGCTGACGTGATTACATTTATTTACCGCGATGAAGTGTATAACGAAGATAGCCCTGATAAAGGCACGGCGGAAATTCTCATACGCAAGCAACGTAATGGTCCTACTGGTATGTGCCGTTTAACATTCCTGGGGCAGTACACCAAGTTTGAAAATCATGCGCCAGAAATGTATAGCAATGAGATGTAAATAGATAACAGTATTAGTCTGTGCTTGCTGTCTTTGCGAAAAGTATAAAGCTTAACTCAAAGCTGTTACTATATGTTTTTTGTGGAAGCTTAAGGAATACATTATGCGCAGAACCGCGCAAGCGGTTATTGATCTGAGTGCATTGCGGCATAATTTTTATTATGCCAAGCAAGTTGCCCCTGAAAGTAAAGTAATGGCCGTTGTCAAAGCCAATGCCTATGGGCATGGCTTGCCGGAAGTCGCCGAAGCCTTGCAAATGGCTGATGGTTTTGCAGTCGCAAATATGTCAGAAGCTTTGCTACTGCGCGAAGTGATCCATGAAAAGTCGATAACTGTTTTTCAAGGTGTCTTGCATGCAGACCAGCTCACGCAGTGTGTCGAGCAACAGTTATGGCCTGTCATTCACGATGAACATCAGCTGTCGATGTTGGCGGCATACCCTGGCAAGGGGCCACTGAATATTTGGTTAAAACTCAATACAGGTATGTGTCGCCTTGGTTTTGCCTGTGCCGATAGCCAACGAATTTACCAGCAACTTAAAACCTTACCGTTTATTAATAACGTTCGCTTAATGACACATATGGCCTGTGCTGATGAGGGCGCCAGGGACAATGGTGGCTTTACCACATTGCAGGCAAATCGCTTTGATAAAGCGGTGAAAAGTATCGCTGCTGAACATAGCTTGGCAAACTCTGCGACCCTGTTAGCCTGGCCTCATTTGCAACGGCACTGGGTAAGGCCCGGTATTATGTTATACGGTGCATCGCCATTTATTACTGATAATGCGTTGGCAACTGAGCTGAAGCCGGTGATGCGCCTGGAAAGCCGCCTGATAGCCATTAATCACTGTAAACAAGGAGAGCGAGTTGGCTATGGCGCCAAGTGGTTATGTCCGCAAGATATGTCAGTTGGGGTTGTGGCTATTGGCTATGGCGATGGTTACCCGCGTCATGCTAAAGCGGGTACGCCCGTATTGATTCGTGGCCAGCGTGTGCCGCTTATTGGTCGGGTTTCAATGGATATGATTACCATTGACCTATCAACTGTGGTCGCTGAGGTGGGCGATAAAGTGGTGCTATGGGGTAAAGATATCGATGGCACGGTATTAACTGCTGAAGAAGTAGCAGCACAAGCAGACACAATTGCTTATGAGCTTTATTGTGGTGTTTACGGTCGGGTTAGCTATCTTTATCAGGGTTAAGCTGCCATATAAGACCAACAAGATAGTCGCAAACGTTTACTTTTACAGGGGTTTGTCTGCATAATAAAGGACCTGTTAAAACACTCAAAAGGCTGGGCATCTTCACTATGTGTATGATAACAAGGGATATAACAACAATGCCTTATGTTCGTTTAGTATTTTTAACAACTGTGTTATCAATAATTGCCTGTGTTTCTCAGGCAAATGCACAGGCGATCAGTTCACAAATCGATAGCTATAATACGAGCTACACCAAAGAAAAAGACCTTACTGAATTTCAGTCGGTTGCATGGCAATACCAGGCTAATTCGAAAATTGAGTCCTCGCCGGTCGTGGCTGATGATGTTGTCTATTTTGGTGCTGATGATGGTTATCTTTATGCCATCAGTACCGAAAGTGGTAAACGCTTATGGCGGTTTCGTACGAAGGGGCCAATTAAAAGCTCGGCCGCCGTTGATGGTAACCGGGTATACTTTTCCAGTCTGGATGGCTATTTATATGCCTTCGATACCAAAAAGAAAAAGCCGCTATGGCGTTATCAAGCAGGCAGTCCATTGCATGCTTCACCTAATATAGACGGTAATCAAATTTATATTGGTGATAAAAAAGGCATTTTGCATGCCGTTAATGCAAAAAACGGTGAAGCACTCTGGCGTTATCCAACTGGCGGCGGTATTTTTGCGACAGCCGCCAATAACGGCAATGTTGTGATTGTAGGTAATATTAATGCGCAGCTTACCGCTTTAGACACTCGCTCCGGTGATATTGAGTGGACTTTTAATGCTGCTAAGCCGATATATTCGTCTCCTGTGATCAGTAAGAAGCAGGTATTTGTCGGGAGTGATGATAAGCATCTCTATGCTTTATGGCTGAAAAATGGTGAGTTGCAGTGGAAATTTAGAACAGCGCGTGAGGTACGTTCTTCAGCAGCGGTGAATAACAAGTTTGTGGTTGTCGGTAGTCAGGATGGCAATGCCTATGCACTGGATCGTAAAACCGGTCGTAAATCCTGGCAGCGCCGAACCAATGGTGCTGTGCGAGCTGATATCTTGTTAGCTAAAAAGCTAGCTTATATCGTGAGTACTGATGGCTTTGTGAATGCTGTGAGCAATGATAACGGTATTCCGCAATGGCAATATAAGATTGGTGGCGTACCACTAACATCGCCTTTTCTCTATGATGCAAGACTATACACTACGGTTGCTGACACGCTATTAGTATTAAGTGCTGATTAGTTTAGTTACCCAGAAGCAGTCGTAAGCCGGTACGACTGCTTATTAAAATAAGTCAGAAGTAGTGGGCTTGCCGGAGAGCTTATAAATGAACTTGTAAAGGGCAGCCCGCTTAGCGTGACCAAGCCTGACGTCGGCAGATACCGGCAGCATCACAATAACGGCAACTTTGCTCATCTCCCAGCGCAGGCATAGCCGCAGTATTGTGTAAGCGCTCAATAATCTCAACCAAGCGTGTTTGTACGGCTGCACTGAGTGTGGCGAGCGTGTCGTGCTCGACCTGTGTTCTGTCATTGATCCGCTTATTGTCATCTAAGCCTAAATATTGTACTGAGTGCGCATTGTTATATAACAAGCTATAACTGAGCAATTGTACTTCCTCACCGTTTAATACATCAGATAATGACGGCACGTTGCCCGTTTTGTAATCAACCAAATTGACTACTTGGTTTTCAGTATGTTGTTCGATGCGATCAATGCGACCACGTAGGCTAATTTGTTCACTCAGCTTGACATCATAGCTTTCTTCAGCTGATGTGATATGCCATAGCGCATTGTGTTTAATTTGCCAGTCGATATACACAGGTATGACAGCCAGCCAACGTTGCAACCAGCCGCGATGTTGAAAGTTGTCTTCTATATCACGGTTAAATACCTGGTGTGCAATATCGGTGAGTTGCGCAATGGCCTCAGCACGATTGTCTTGTGAGATCTCACCGGAGAATGGCCCTGCTAAGGGGGGCGCTCCAAAATGGAATGCCTGCAAGCATAAATGTACACGGCTACCATAGTCTGATTTTTGTAGGGCTTCACGAATATCATCAGGTGGCTTCAATTTTAATATATCACTGACATAAAAGCGGTAGGGGCAGTCAATTAATCTCTGGTGAGCACTGACAGTGAGTGTCTGTGGAATGGCATCGCTTTCAACCTGAGGTTGAGGGCATTGAGCGGGCGTCACTAGAACATTATTATCTGTTAGAGCTGGTACCAGGGCAGCGTTATTGAGTAGTTCTCTGAGTGTGTCATGTTGCAGGCTTTGCCCATAAGCGCTTTTATGAAAGTGTTCCATGGCTTCTACCCAGGGACAAGCCGCTACCGGCTCGCCTTTATTATTTTGTTGCCAGGTGATTAATGTTTCCTGACTATTTTCCAGTAAACTGCGAAACAGGTACTGTCTTGCATAAAGCCGCTGGCGCCAATCAGGCAATCCCAGCGCAAGACGTACAGCATCATTGAAAAAAGGTAAGGCATCCGGATGGCCTGGCAGATGCTGCTGGTCTGCACCAGCAATGACCAACGCATCAAATTGTTGTAATTGGCTTTGTGCTAGGTTTAGCAGTTGCACACCGTGTCGGGCGACAGGCGGGATAAAGTAATGTTGCTCTAACTGGCGGCCGAGCCAGGTACGAAACTCCGTCCAGCTCAGTTGAATGTGAATCTTAGTAGACTGCATATTATCTAGCAGCGCCAGAACCTGCTCACCGGCCGGATCATCCTGCAAGAAATCACTGATGTGTAATGCCTGTAAGCTGAGCCGTAACTGTTTTAACCAAGTGCTGGTTGACGCAAGCCCATGCTGATACAGCTTCTGTAAAGGCAGACCTGCATTTTCAAAGCGTTTGAGCAGGGACCGCAGTCGGCTTTGTGTCTGATTTTTCCATCCCAGGCGTTGAGCACGAAGCTCAAGGGCTAAACGGTAGCGTTGTAAGCCACTGGCAATATTCTCATGCAAGATAACATCCTGCTCAAGGCGGTAGACAAGGCTGAGTGGATCTTTATCTTTTGTGTCGGCCAGCAAGTTGCCCAAGGCAGGCGATTTCAACAAGTCCAAAAAAGCCTGATAAGGGAAGTCGCCTTCGATACACTGCAGCCAATTATCCAGTACAGACCCGGCACGGGTTGTTGAGAGTGCCCAGCCAGCAGAGTCGTATAAGGCAATACCGCTACGCTCCAGTAAAGCACGCAAGCGACGTGCTAAACGGCGGTCCTCGGTGATAATACCAATGCTTTTGGCATTTTGGCTGAGGGCCAGACGGACAAACAAGCTGACGGCTTGGACCTCTTGTTCTAACGCATTCAAGCCCAGGATGCTCAAGCGGGGCAATGCCGGGCTAGTAGGCTGTTGCTGCCCAAGCTGTTGGGCGCGTTCAAGCAAAGGGGCAGCCTGATGAGCAAAGCAATAATCGAGGAATGCCTTAAAGCCTTGTTGCTGTACTGTGCTGTCGTCGTGTGGATAATGGCCAGACAGGTTTGCGCAGGGGGTAAATTGTTCTGACTCGGTCTGGCCAACGATCACCACTTGCAATTGCTGCTGGGCCATCAGCGACGCAGCCCAGGATTGTTCTGCAGGCAGCAAGTGTTGGAAGCCAATCATATAGATACGGTGGTTCTGCGGTATGTGCGTGAGGCTGCCTGCCAGTTGTTGCAGGTAATAGGCAGGCGGGTCGATGAGGTTCTCAGCAGCGAGCTGTTGCTGCCATGCCTGCCAGAGAATATGCACAATACGCGCTTCACGCAGTAAAATAGGGTGGTCTGCGGCTAACTGGTAGGCCGTGGCCAAGTGCTTGGCAAAGTCCTCGACACGTTCGGGCAGCGTGACATGGTGTAAAGTCAACTCATCAAATAGCTCTAGCAGGTTTTCCGCTAGCAGCCATGGGCTGCCAGTAGCAAACATTTCAGGGTGCGCCTTGAGCGCTTCTACCAATAATAAAAGCCGGGATTCAGCGCTAATCAGGGGTTTGGGGCTTTGGTAATAGAGCGCAAGGTAGTCGGGTAAAGTGCTGATAGCAGGCAATAACAGCGCCTGATGGCCCGCTTGTTGTGCCTGTTTGAGCAGCTGCTGCCGTAACGCTCTGGCAGGATAGCGCTGCGGTAATAATAGCGTTATATGGCTCAAATCGGGGGGCGGGTGCTGCGCCAATATAAGCTCGGCAGTAAACGCGAGTGGGGCTGATAAAGGCGCTTGAATGATCGCTGGCATAGGCGCTAACTTGTGTTTGGTAAAAACTTTAGGGTCATTACCATGCTGTGTTGGCTGTTAAAATTCTATTAAAAAAGGCTATTTCTAGACAAATACGATAAAAAAGGCTTATCGGTCAAGCGGCGGACTTCCTTGGCGGCTTGCAGAATAGTATCATGCCTAGCCCCTGGAAAACGAGTTGCTGCAGCTTGTAGTCTCGTTACAGGTATAATAACTCAATGCTACAGAAATACTATTTAAGGAGTACTCAATGACTGCGGTCCGTAAAGCCGTTTTTCCTGTTGCTGGGCTAGGAACACGATTTCTCCCCGCGACTAAAGCAAACCCCAAAGAAATGTTACCTATCGTGGATAAGCCACTTATCCAATATGCTGCTGAAGAAGCGGTTTCTGCGGGTATCGATGAGCTAATTTTTGTGACGGGCCGCGCTAAGCGCTCAATTCCAGATCACTTTGATAAAGCCTATGAGCTAGAAGCTGAGCTGGAACAGGCGGGCAAACAAAAGCTGCTGGAGATTGTCCGTGGGATTGTGCCATCTAATGTGACCTGTGTTTACACGCGTCAATCAGAGGCCCTGGGCTTGGGACATGCGGTGATGTGTGCCAGAAAGCTGGTAGGTGATGAGCCTTTTGCCGTTATTCTTGCTGATGACTTGATCCGGGGTACTGACCAGACTTGTCTTGAGCAAATGGTTGACGTCTTTAATAAGAAGCAAAGCAGCGTACTTGCCTTGCAGGAAGTGCCACGGGAAGAAACATTCAAATACGGTATTGTGGCCGGTGAGCCAAGTGGCGATAAAATGACCTTATTAAATGACATTGTTGAAAAGCCCGATCCTGAAGATGCTTTGAGTAATCTGGCTGTGGTTGGCCGTTATGTTTTCAATAACAGCATTTTTGACAAATTAGCAGAAACATCCGCCGGCACGGGTGGTGAAATTCAGCTTACCGATGCTATCGCCAAACAGCTCAAAGAAGAGTCTGTCTATGGCTATCAATTTGACGGAAAACGCTTTGATTGCGGCAGCAAATTGGGCTATTTACAAGCCTCTGTGGAGTACGGTCTAGAGCATGAAGAAGTCAAAGACGAGTTTCGCAGCTATTTACAAAGCCTAGAGGTATAGGCTTGAAAACTAAGACTATTTTGGCGTTGTTACTTAATTTTAATAGGGCATTGACCCTTTGAGTGTGAGCAGGTAATATACGCCGCTTCTCACGGTTCCTCGATAGCTCAGTTGGTAGAGCAAATGACTGTTAATCATTGGGTCGCAGGTTCGAGCCCTGCTCGAGGAGCCAAATTTCCCTTCGCTGAGAACCCGTCTTAATCACTCCTTATTGCCCACTTGTCAAATGCTGTAAAAAAGTGGTTTTTATCTGCATTTCAAGCTGTCAGTCTGTTGCCCCATTATCTCTTTTATTTTTACGCTGTCGTGTTCTCTACTAGTGAGTAGCGGCTTTGTGGCAGTGCTGCGATTGGCGTAGGCCGTCGGAAGGTAGCATCAGACCATCATATTATTGCTAGGCTTTCAGCGTCGATAAATAAACAGCGTATGGCCAATATTTGCTTATGTCGCACTAGCGTTGCAGGCAATAAGGCGCAGAGGTGTAAATCAGCCTTGTCTGTTCAAAGCTTAGACAGTTGGCTTGAGTAAAGTGCCTTTCAAGCTTAAAAAAATGTAGGCACATTCACAAAAGCAAACGCTTTATTGCACAAAAGGTGATGTGATTCGCAAAAAGTCCTGCAGTGTAATACCGGATGTCTATAATAAAGATTAAGGGCACACTTTCTGTGCAAACGGGAAAGGAGTAAAACAATGATGAATGAAAATATTTTAACTCCAAAAGCAATTCAACTAATGGGGCGTATTGTGCATCGCTTGGCACGTAAGCATCACAAGCATATTTCGCTTTCAGGTAGTGATGCGGTGAACCGAATATTAGTTGCCAGTGATAAGATTGAAGATCAGACATTACAAATTATGCGCAGTGAGTTAGAGCAAGAATCTCACTAGCTCGGTAACAAACTGATCTTGCTCTGCTGTGAGGCCGGCATCACAGTGCAAGGGCTTAGTACCATCTTAGCCTATATCAGGCGGGCCTATTATGCGCTTTAAAAATTGTTGGTGGAAATAGGCTTATCTGCCAATATCACGGCACTCCTTCTTTAGCACACCCATCTTTAAAGCCGCTAAACAGCTTCACTTTCATACTAAAGTCTTATTGATCTCATACTCTATTTTGTTAACATCCTAGGCAATAAATAAGTCGATAAGTGCGGCCTGAATAAAGCTGATAAGGCCGTATTCATAAAAAACCGACGGGCAAATCCAGTCATATTTTTATAATTAACACCTAATACAAAAGGGGTAAATAGCATGCCATTATATAAAAAAACTCTACTTATCGTTACTTTACTTGTCTTACCTTTTGCGAGCTATGCTGCTGACGTGTTTGGGGCAAAGTTAACTCGGGTTGGTACAACCAATGCGGGTGATGCGATTGTTATTGAAACAACACCAAATCCACCATCACAATCTGGCTGTAGTGCCAGTACTAAAATGTTGTTGCCAACGAGTAATTTGTTATTTAAAGAAAACGTATCAATTTTATTATCTGCTATTCATGCGCAGTCGAATGTGACGATATATGTTGAAGGTTGTCAAGGTAGTCATATTAAATTTTTATCGGTGAGTGTGACAGACTAATAAAAAGCTGTTGTTTAGGTGAAAGTGTCTGTGTGAGGTGATCGAGCTTATACAAGCTAATATGGGGTGTTGGGTTTGTATATAGTAAGCGCTTTTGGGTTAATAGCTAATGAATAGCTTAATGACCAAATTTCGCGGCCAAACACCATTTTTATTTGGCAATACAAACAGGCGATAATTAGATAAGTAAGGGCTAGAGTATGGGGCTAATTAAAATTAGGTTTATTTTTTTACTATTCTTAGTGATAACGCTGTTCAGAGTAGATGTAGTTACAGCTTCTGTGACATTTGAGGGAAGCAATGGCGTTAAGAGTGTCATGACAACTTACTGTGTTACTTGTCACTTTCATGATCATAGTGCTTATGTTGATTATAATACTGTATCCACTAACGTTGCTCAGATTTTAGATCGCATGCAACGTCAAGGTGCAGGTCGCATGCCGCCATCAGGCTTTTCTCAGCCATCTAATAATATAACAGCGCTGGTACAAGAATGGTCTAATACAGGTGTGCAACAGCATACTGCTCCCACGATGGATACACTACCTACTGATGTCAGTACAGCTTATACAGCAACATTTAAAGGGCAGGTTAAAGAAAATGGCATTGCAACTCAGTTTCAGTTCCGTTATTGGCGGAACTCTTTATCATCGCCAATAGTTGAACCTGCTATATGTCCAAGTGTTAACACAGCAGAATCAGGCTGCAGTTTGGTGCAACACCCCACTGGTGGAGACGGCAACGGTAATAATGTTTTCGCAGATTTTCAGGCAACTGTGGTGGGTTTGGATTGCGGGGTTAGTTATAACTATCGTTTATATGCTTTGAATAATGGTGTTTATACAGTAGCACCCGCAAGTAATATTCATTCGGTATCAACCAAGCCATGTTTATCTATTGTATCGTCACCCACGACAGTTGCCAGTCGCGGAGCATTGTATGCTTATAATGTAAATACTAATGCTCAGGCTGGTGTATCTGTTCAATACAGCTTATTAAATTCGCCTGCTGGCATGTCGATAAATGCGCAAACGGGGAATATTCAGTGGGTAGTGCCTGCCAATACTGAATCAAGTGTCCCTGTAACGGTCGCTGTTAGTGATGGTGTAGGCACCGATCAGCAGGCATTTATGGTGTTGATTGATGATGAGCCTGCAGAGTCGCCAGTGCTTAGTAATGGTATTGGTTTTAGCGTTCTTTATACTGATGCGGCGATAAATTATGTTATCCCAATCAATATTGCGGCAGGGCGTAATAATGTGCAGCCTAACTTGTCACTGGAATATGGGGCTAATATCGCCAATGGTATGGTTGGTATAGCCTGGCAGCTTGCGGGTTTACCAAAGATACATCGTTGTGCTGCATCTATTGCAATAGATGGTCAGGCACGTGCAGTAGAAAACTTTGTTGGTGATCGATTTTGCCTTGACGGGCGTCGATTAATTTCAACAACAGGTGACTATGCTGATGAAGGTGGTATTAGTTATCAGGTATTAAACGTGAATAATATTGTGCGCATAGATTCTTTTGCTGTTGATAACGATGGCCCTTATGCGCCGGCAACTGCTGGCCGTGGCCCAGCTTTTTTTAGAGCGTGGACCAGCAGTGGCGAGATTCTTGAATTTGGTAAATTTTTTGAACCTTCTTATGATCAGTTTGGCGGCCAGTTTTCTGCAGAAGTGCCTGCCAGCCGTGTTGAAAAACAGCTCGATGACATTGCGGGCTTCTGGGCTTTGTCACGAGTGATTAATATTGCTACCGGCGATTACTACAGTATTAGTTATTTTGAAGATAATTTTAATGGTGAGCACTATCCTGTCAGGATTGACTATACCGGGAATGAAAATACGGGCGTTAATTCTGAGCGCGTCGTAACATTTTCCTATGAAGCACGTAACGATACGATTAATAGCTATCTAGGTGGCGACTTGAGTAATATCAGTCAGCGATTAAGTCGTATCAGTGTACACGTAGATGGCCAGCCAATAACAGAGTATAAACTGAATTATGATACGGCGCTAACAACAGGTAACTCTCGACTTGTGTCCGTTGAGCAATGTCATGCTAATATGCCGTGCCTGCGTTATGCTGATATAAGTTGGTATGATGGTATAGCTACATTTAATCCAGTGGTAAAACCAATACCGGTATCCAATCATACGAACGATGATTTAACGACCATTAAAACATGGTCTGTTGATTTTGAGTATGATGGACATGATGAGTTAGTAAAGATTATCAAAAATAATAGCTTTGGTAGAGATAAGCTCAGAGCCGTAATTTACAAATTCGATGATGCGCAAGATAAATTAGTTGTCGTTAATGATGGAACAACAGACCTATTGAATAACACGTTCGGGTCTTCATCTCTTCATAAAGCGCGTTTGGATAATGCCAGTGTTTACCTGTTCTTGGGGCGAGTATCTTCCAGTAATGCCGCACTTTGTCGTTTGCAGCCTGATGCTCAGCTTGCTAATGCTATCGCCGATTGTCAGATGTTAACACCTGATGTAAATGGTAAAGTGTTAGTAGCTGATTTTACGGGGGATGGCTTCGAAGATGTTATTGCTTATCATAAATTTCACCCATTTAGTCAGTCTCATGTATATCTGTATACAAAGGACACTGCAAGTGGCGCCTATCAAGCTTCTAGCGGGGTAGAAGGTTTTGAGTTACCATTCACATTAGATTGTGAAAATAATTCAGCAGTGATGTGTGATTCATTGTTTACGATAGATATCAATGGTGATGGTTTGTCTGACCTTGTTTATAATAAAGGGGCGTCTTCAATCAATAATTTCTATGAAGACTGGCATGTGCGTATCGCGACAGGGCGTGTGAGCAGCGGTTTATTTGCAGCGGAAAGGCCGCTTAGTTGGGATCAGTTTGATGATGAACTTATTAATGTTGATTTAGCGATGGTAGAGAACTTTTGTGCCTACTGTATGCAAGATTTAAATTATGACGGTTTATCTGAATTAGTTAGCATTGATAATAGTATTAATCTCGGTGTTGGTCAGTTTCAAAGTTTTGGCGGTATTGCTGGCTTAGATACTTACTCCCAATCGACAAACTATAAAAACTATTTTTCACAAGCTTCAGTACTCAGTCACTTGGGTGATGCTGGCGATACTGATAAAACAGTTTTTTTAGACTTTAATGGAGATCGGCTTTTAGAAGCGATTAATAATGAGGGTGATATCTTTCATCTTAATAGCTATCAAGTAGCTGTCGGTGATGGTGGTTTATATGCACAAGTTCAGACGCAATATAATGTTACAATAGCATTACCAGAAATCGATATAGACAGCACTGTACTTGATAGTAATAATGATGGTGCCGATGAGCTGGTAGTTGGAGACTGGCATATTCTACCGAGTCAATTCTCGCAAATAAATATTCCAAGAAAAGACCGTGTATCGATTGTGTCATCTAATGAATTTACTGCCGTTATTAACCCGAATGGTAACGCTGATGGCGATGGATTGAGTAATAGCGAAGAGATAGCTTTAGGCACTGACCCTTTTAATCAAGATACTGATAATGATGGCTTGGCCGATGATATTGAAGTAAGCCAGGGGCGTAATCCATTACTTAATGATGCATTGCTGGGCGATTCAGATAATGATGGTTTAAGTGATTTATTAGAGTATCAATTAGGTACGGCTATCAATAATGCAGATACTGACAATGATGGCATTCCAGATGGGTATGAACATCTTTATGGCTTGAACCCACTGCTTAATGATGCTGGTCAAGATAGCGATGGCGATAATCTAACAAACTTACAAGAGTATCAGTTAGGTACAGACCCAAGAAAGTTCGATACAGATGGTGATGGCGTTGATGATGGTGCTGAAGTTGCCGCTGGCTCTGATCCTAATTTAAATATTCCAGTCTTAATAACAGTGATTAATAGCGTACTTCTTTAAGCTTAATGGTTTGAGTCTTAATGCTAAAACCTTAAGGCTTAAGCGTGGGGCCTTCAAACTGCTATCCTGTATCTCACTTAAGAGTATTACCACCTGGTATTTGTACTAGGTGGCTTTATTAAACACAGTGTTCATGTTGGTAAAAGAGCGTAAATAAAAATAGCGAAGCGCGTGTATTGATAATAAAATGCCAGCCGCTTCTTTGCTGAAGCACCAATGTCTATTGCTGAATGGAGCACACTAAGTGAAAATAAAAAACTCTTTCTTATTGGCCGGGTTATTGGCTGTGACCACACTTACAGCTAATGCAAAAAAAATGGAAATTGTCCCAATGGAAGGCGATGCGAGCCCAATACAGGTATCGAATATCGCAACTGGTAAGCCTGCGCCGGACTTTACCTTGCCAGATGCGGATGGTAAGCCAGTCAAGCTATCTAAGGTGAGTGCAGATGCCAATGTTTTACTGATTTTCTACCGAGGCGACTGGTGTCCGTATTGTATGGATCAGCTTGATTCTCTCAATGGTGTATTACCTCAATTAGAAGCGCACAGTGTCAAAGTGATTGGCATCAGTCCAGATAAGCAGGAAGCTGTAAAGAATACCCGTCGCCGTATTGGTCAAGACTATATCTTTGTCAGTGACGTGGGTTCCAAGGTGATCAACGCTTATGGCGTTAAGAAGAAAGACGATGGCTTGCCACACCCGGCCACCGTTCTAATTCGCAAAGGCGGCGATGTTGCCTGGTTCTATATTAATGAAGACTATAAACAGCGACCCACTGGTGAGCAGATTTTACAGCTAGTAAAGCGCTTGGCAGCTGATAAAGTGGAAGCTGAATAAGCCATAAGTGTAATACAATCCCACAAGCTAGCTACAACACTCGCCCGCCTGTTTATTGCACAAACAGGCGGGTTTTCTAAAAACACTCACAAAAATACACACCTCTTGCCGCACTTTAGCCTGCTCTTGACGATGCTCGTCAGGTTTTGCGATAGGATTGTGTTAAATCTTGATTTTTCAGACTACTAGACGATTATTTTCATTTATACTTTAAAGATGATAATAAGTGTTGATCAGCACGACTCATGCGCGTCAATAAGTGTTTAGTCACAGTTTCCTTATCGCTGTTTTCTGCGTTGGCTCTGGCTTGTCTGGATGGCTTGGAAATGAAAGTAGGGCAGGTCACCCTGAATGCGCCTGTGGGTTCCTCTTCAGGTGGCACCACGATTAACTTTCGCCAGATCTACACCGTGCCGCCGCTGGTTTTCATCCTGCCCAGCAATAGCAACCCCGACCCGACAACCATTCGCTTACTCAATGTCACAGCCAGCAGTTTTACGGTCGGCAGTGCAGAAAGTGAGGGTGAAGATGGAGTAACGCCAGCTGAGACCTTTCGCTATTTAGCCATTGAGCCCGGTAATTATACGATTGGTGGCTTACAGTTTCAGGCAGGCTCTATTAACCTGACAAACTTTCAAAGTGCCTTTGGTGGTAGTAGTTATGCAACATTGAACTTTGCACCCGCATTTGCGCCTGCGGTAGCACCTATTGTTGTACATGAACTGCAAAGCTTCGCTAATGACCCGACCTACAACTTTATCGGCGGCACCATCACCCAGCCCTGGCTGGAAACAATTGGCTTACAGGCCAGCGTGACCAATGCTTCAATGTCGATTGCTTTAGAGCGTGCGGAGACCAGCGCTGGCTCAATTGTGCTAAATGAGACCATCGCTTATTTTGCGGCAACACCGGGTGCAGGCACATTTGTAGACAATGGTGGTGCGACGATCAATTACAATGCTTTTACGACGGCGAATAATATCACAGGTAATTGTGTCAACAACCCACATGGTTTAGGGCCAGCAATACCTGTGGCTGTTGCCAGCCAGGCGACACGAGCAGGGAATAATGGCGGTTGGTTACGAGAATGCGCTGTAACAGGCAGCAATATCCAGTTACAAGTTGAGGAAGACCGGGCAAATGATGCAGAGCAGAGCCATATCAATGAAACAGCAGCGATATTTGCTGTCTCTCAGGCATTTGATGCTAACTTAACAGCAAGCGGTGGTCCTCGTTTTGAAATGGCTTCAGGGACGAATAATGCACAACTGAGTGGCGGTGGCACTCTGAACTTTACTAATGTGAGTTTTCCACGTGCTTTTCGTACCACGCCATTGATTTTTAGTTTACCGACCACGCAGGGTAATCCACCCGCATCACTGCGGATTCATAGCGCCTCTGTGAATGGTTTCCAAATTGCTCAAATGGAGTCTGAAGGTGAAGCAGGTGCGCATGCGCCAATGACGGTTGATTATATTGCGGTAACACCAGGCACGCATAGCTTCCCCGATAGTACAGCGCAGTTAGAAGCCTCTAGTGTTTCTACAAGCGTATTTCAAGGCAACCAAGTAGCAGGGGCAGGCTGGTTACCCATTACTTTTAGTAATACCTATACGAGTGCGCCTTCATTACTGTTAGATATACAAACCATTAATTCAGAACCGGGCATGGACCCTTCTAATGCTTCAATACCGTGGTTGGAAACAGCAGTGCAGTCAGGATCTTTGAATGCGACCAGTGCATCTATCGCTTTAGAACGTGCACAGACTAATAGTGGCAGCATATCAGCTGAGCAGATTGCATTTTTAGCTTCTGCCGCAGGGCAAAGTGTTAACTTTACGGCTGTTGGCGGCAATAACATCACGATGAAAACGCAATTAACGGCCGATAATATCAGCGGTTTTGATAATGGTTGTTTTACCAATAACTTTACCGGTGGTGCATTCAGTGGTGTGCCATTAGTGGTTGCTAATCAGGTGCGGCGAGATGGTGGCGATGGTGGTTGGCTACGCCGGTGTAGCTTAACGCCCACAGCGATTGGTTTAACCGTGGATGAAGACCGGGATTTGGATTCAGAGCGCAGTCACACCACTGAGCAAGCCGCGCTAATTGCTTTTTCTCAAGCATTTGAATGGTGTCCAGCACGTTTGTTGTTTTATAAAAATACAGCAGCAGCGCGCGACCCAGTGAATGCCACCAGTAACCCAAAGGCGATACCCGGTGCTTTGCAAAGCTTTACTGTTCGGGTCGATAATGAAAGCGGTATACCGTTGAGCAGTGACTCAGTGCAAATCAGTGATGCTATACCGTCAGGCACGAGTTTATTTGTCCAGTCATCGGTTAATTACCCTGAAACCCCTTTTATTTTTACCGATGGCAGTGGGGTAAGCGCTTCAGGCTTGGGGTTTAGTTATCTTGGGGTAGGTTCTGGTACCGATGCGGTTGAGTTTTCCAATGATAATGGGGCAACGTGGACCTATACGCCTGTCCCTGACGGTGATGGCTTTGATAGCAATATAAGCAATGTACGTTTCTCGCCAACGGGGACATTCAACGGCATGCTAAACAACAGCGATGTGACGACGTTTTCACTCAGCTTTGCGGTTCGCGTTGATTGATTGTACTTTTAATGGGACCAGTTTTTGCGGCGTTCAACTTTTCGACGGTCGGGTTGAATGGCGCCTTCACGAGGGTGGCTACGACGATCGCGAGTAACTCGCTGTTCTTGCTTGCGTCTTTCTACATAGCCTTGTTCATCAGTATCGTCTTCATTCGGCACTTCCTGAATGTAGCTGTAGGCACCTAAGTCATCAAGGATTTGTTTATATTTAAACGCCGTTTCCGCATCTGTGTTGTTCTTCACAACGATTGGACGGTGGTTTAATAAGCGATCAAAAACTGCAGGTTTTAGCTTAAAGCGCTGTATCAATGCAGCTTTA
The DNA here is from genome assembly GCA_965230615.1 of Gammaproteobacteria bacterium. Classification (GTDB taxonomy): domain Bacteria; phylum Pseudomonadota; class Gammaproteobacteria; order HTCC5015; family HTCC5015. Next base: position 997,208 of record OZ246012.1, on the reverse strand, counting down.
ATGCTTTCCATATCTTTTTTATGGTCAAACTCACCCAAGAATACAACTCTATAGCGATGATGGGGGACTATCACACTCAGGCCTCCTACATTTTTATTGTGTTTGCTCAGCTCGAAGCTTCCCAATTATATATATAGCAGTTTTTATAAGTATCGTTACTAGTTTTTCATAAAAAATGCTTTAATTTTGCAAAAAATAGCCCTTTATATGGTGCTTTTTGTCATATAGTGTTTTTTTAGAGGGTAGGCCAGTGCTGTATTGGGCTTGGTTTAAGCCGCTAGGTGCTTAAGACGGCTGGCAATAGCCATTTGATTGCTTAGAATACCTGTTAATCTTGCTGAGAGACTTTTGCGGAAATTGATGATTGATGAGCGACTTTGTGTCGTAATATTTATCATTGAGTCAGCGTATTCAAGCACTCTATAATTGCGCTGCCTATACAATGAACTTTATGACGCAGTGAAGGTCATTGGCAAAGTGGGATTACATATATATCGAATAATAAATACTTGCCATTTACTATCTAGGGGATTTCTTCAAGTGACTCAAGTAACAGTTCCGCAAGCTGTATTATCTTATCTGGGTTCTGCAATATTGGCGTTGTTTTGTACGCTTTGTTTTACTGCCAAAGTATCCGCTCAAGCAGAGATAGATATTCCTTATGACAAATTCGTCTTAGACAACGGCTTAACCGTTGTTGTGCATGAAGACAGAAAAGCACCGATTATTGCGGTAAATGTGTGGTACCACGTAGGCTCTAAAGATGAGAAGCCTGGTAAGACCGGCTTTGCTCACTTATTTGAGCACTTAATGTTTAATGGCACCGAAAACTACAATGACGAGTATTTTAAACCGCTCGAAAAAGTCGGTGCGACGAATATGAATGGCACCACCAATAGCGACCGGACTAACTATTTCCAAACAGTGCCGACAACAGCACTTGATATGACACTGTGGCTGGAATCTGATCGTATGGGGCATTTATTAGGTGCTATCAACCAGGATAAATTAGATGAGCAGCGCGGTGTTGTGAAAAACGAAAAGCGCATGGGTGAAAACAGACCATATGGACAGTGGTTCAATATAGTAACTAAAGAAACTTATCCTGAAGGGCATCCTTATTCTTGGACAACTATTGGTTCAATGGAAGATTTAAATGCCGCTTCAGTAGAAGACGTACATCAGTGGTTTAAAGAATATTACGGTGCGGCCAATGCTACTTTAGTTCTCGCTGGTGATATTGATGTCGCCACTGCCAAGAAAAAAGTACAAAAATACTTTGGTCATATTCAAGCAGGCCCGCCGGTCATTCGTCCAAAAGCCTGGGTTGCCAAGCGCCAAGGCGAGAAGCGCCATGTTGCTTATGGTCAAGTGCCTCAGTCGCGGCTCTATATGGTATGGAATGTGCCACAAGACGGCACTGATGATGCATTTTTATTAGACCTCGCAGCCAGTATACTCGGCGATGGTAAAAACTCTCGTCTGTTTAAACGTTTAGTCTATCAAGATCAAATGGCAACTAACATTTCTGTGTATAACTACACGCGCGAGCTATCGGGATGGTTTGCTATTCAGGCCGATATCAACCCTAATGTGGATCCGGCAAAAGTCGAGCAGGTAATTAATGAAGAGTTGGCATTATTTCTCAAACGCGGACCAAGCAAGAAAGAAGTGCAAATTGTTCAAACCAGTATTAGAGCAGGCTTTATACGCGGTGTTGAGCAAGTTGGTGGGTACAGCGGTAAGTCTGATATTCTAGCCCGTAATCAGGTATTTTTTAATGACCCAGGCTTTTATAAAACAGCATTACAAAAATGGCAGTCAGCGACACCAGCCGCAGTGCAAGTTGCTGCACAGCAATGGCTGAGTGATGGCAAGTTTGTACTTGAATACCATCCTTATATAAAACACCAAACGAGTGAGCCTGCTGTTGATCGTAGCCAAGGTGTGCCGGAAGTCACTCAACTGCCGGAGCTTACATTTCCAAAGTTAGAACGAGCAACACTCTCTAATGGTTTGAAAGTCATTATTGCTGAGCGGCATACAATTCCTGTGGTTGAGTTTGAGATGCAGTTTGATGCAGGCTATGCAGCAGACCAGGGGGGGAAGCTGGGAGCCTCAAGCTTTGCGCTGACCATGTTAAAAGAAGGTACAGAAAAGCTATCATCATTAGAACTCAGTCAGCGCTCTAGAGAGTTGGGTGCTGCTATTGGTACAGGATCAAGCCTGGACACTTCTACTGTCACTTTATCGGCACTTAAAGAAAATCTGCAGGATTCATTGGCTTTGTATGCCGATGTCATATTAAACCCAGCATTTAGCAATGAAGAAATCGAAAGAATAAGAGCGCGTTGGATAGCGGGCATTCAGCAAGAACAGTCTCAACCGCTACAACAAGCTTATCGTATTTTGCCACCATTGCTGTACGGTGAAGGTCATGCTTATGCCATTCCCTTTACTGGCTCAGGGACGGTTGAGTCTATATCCAGTTTGCAAAAGCAGGATTTAGTGACATTCCATGATCGTTGGCTAAGGCCTAATAATGCAACACTTATTGTCGTTGGTGATACCACTGCCAAAGAGATAGTGCCTGAGCTCGAAAGGCAGTTCGGCCGATGGCAAGTTGCAACCCAAGGCAAACTTGAAAAAACGATCAGTAAAGTGAGTTTGCCAAAAAATAATAAAGTTTATTTGGTCAATAAACCGGAAGCAGTACAGTCAATGATCATTGCAGGGCACTTAGTCGAACCGAGTGGTTCAGATAATGATATTCCTATCGATGTTATGAATACGATTATAGGTGGCAGCTTTACTTCGAGAATTAATATGAATTTGCGCGAAGATAAAGGCTGGGCTTATTATGCGCGAAGCTATATGCCGGGTGCGTTGGGGCAGCGACCTTTTATGATTGTTGCACCAGTGCAAACCGATCAAACTAAAGCCTCTATTCAAGAGGTGTTGCGAGAGCTGGACTTATATTTAGGTAGTAAGCCAGCTGATGCTGATGAGCTGGCAAAAGTTATTGCAAATAAAACACGCAGCTTGCCAGGCAAGTTTGAAACAGCAGATGCTGTATTGTCTGCATTGTCTGATATAACGCGCTATAACCGCCCTGATAACTATGTGGAAACATACAAAGGGCAGGTTGAGAACCTGCAATTAACTGATATTCATCGTATTGCAACAAACACTTTGCGACCAGCAAGTTTAACCTGGGTGATTATTGGGGATTTGAGTAAGATAGAGTCAGATATTAGAAGCTTGCAGCTGGGTACTGTACAAGTACTCGATGCCCAAGGCAATGCTCTGCGCTAGCCTGTAGATATTGCAGGAACCGATAGTGTTAGCATGCTTGCTTGTCTGGCGTTAACTCGTATTGTCAAGGCTGTTTACGCGAAGGGTAGCCACTCGTACTTGATTGTATGAGTGTATCCACTCAAGGTTAGTAGCCTTAATAACAATAGAAAATGGTCAATCTTGCGGTTGGCCGTTTTCTATGTGACAATGCCGCCCTCAATGACATCTGTCGATATACTAAAATGCTTTGCTATAGGCTTGTTTTTAACGGTACTTTAGCAAGTGTCATATAATCAATATTGAAAAAAATGACTCTTTCCAGGCAAGAAACCATTCAGCAGTTGAAGTCGCAAACCGAGGTCAGTGTAGTAATTGTCGGTGGTGGTATTAATGGTGCCGCCTTACTGCGTGAGTTAGCGATTAATAAAGTAGATGCGGTTCTCATCGATAAGGGGGACTTTGCATCAGGTGCGAGTGCTGCATGTTCAAGAATGGTCCATGGTGGTTTGCGTTATCTGGAAAATGGTGATTTTGACTTAGTTAATGAAGCCTTATTAGAGCGTAATCGCTTACTGAAAAATGCACCCCATGTAGTTAGGCCAATTCTGACCAATATCCCTGTTTATTCCTGGCTCAGCGGTATTACAAACTCACTCTTTAAGTTTTTAAAAATATCTGATAAACCCTCTCAACGTGGTGCGTTTATCATTAAAGTGGGTTTGATGTTTTATGACTTTTTTACCCGCAAACAGCGTTACATGCCCAGGCATGCATTTAATTCAAAAAAACTAGCGCTGCAAAAATACCCACAACTTAATAAGAATATTGTGTGTACAGCACAATATTACGATGCCTTTGTTGATCAGCCTGAGCGTATTGCCTTGGAGTTAATCCAAGATGCGCTGGCTGAGTCCTCAAGCTGCCAAGCAATCAATTATATGCGCCTGGACGCTATTGAAGGCAGTCAACTGGTGCTGGTTGATCAGCTTAGCCAGGAAAAAATTAAAGTAAAACCACAAGTGGTTGTGAATGCAACAGGCGCCTGGGTTGATCATACTAATCAGAAGTTGCAGGCGAATACGAACTTTGTTGGCGGAACCAAAGGCTCTCATATTATTATCGATCACCCAGCGTTGAAAAAAGCGCTGGGCGATGAGATGTTTCTTTATGAGAATGAAGGTGGGCGTGTCTGCATTGTCATTCCTTACGGTGATTATGTCATGATAGGCTCAACTGATATTCGAGTGGACGAACCTGATGAAGCACAATGTGAGCAAGCTGAGATAGATTATATGTTTGAATCAGCTAATCAGGTTTTTCCAGATGTTGACTTCAAAAGCGCTAAAATTATTTCACGTTTCTGTGGTGTCAGGCCATTACCGAGTTCAGATGCTGCCTTCACTGGCAGTATTACTCGCGATCACGCCTGTAAACTGACACCCGCTGACGATCAGCGTCGTTTTCCTATTTTCTCAATGTATGGTGGTAAATGGACAACTTTTCGCTCTTTTGCTGAGTTGGCAACAACAGAAGTGCTGACTGCTTTAGATCAGCCAGTGACGCAGACTTCTGCTGAGCTTGCCATTGGTGGTGGCTGTGATTATCCGGTCAGCGATGAGCAAAAAAGGGCATTTGTACAGCAACTTATAGATCGTTTTGCATTAAGTCGTGAGCGGGCACAAGTTTTATTTATGCGTTATGGTACGAAAGCGATACCTGTTGCAGAATACCTTACCGCTGAGCCGGATCAGCCTTTACCTGATACAGACCTGTTCAGTTATCGTGAAATAAAATATATGATTGAGCACGAATATGTGGTTAGTTTAGATGACCTCGTCTTGCGTAGAACGCTATTAGCACTTCATGGCTATTTAACACCTGCATTATTTGATGCATTAGCAAGTATACTCGCTGAATCTCTAGCCTGGGATCAAGCTTATGCGGATAAACTGACTCAGCATACCCGGTCCTTACTCAAGTCGCGTTATAGCGTTCAGTTTTAGGTAAACAATACTATAGGGTTTGTTCAGACGTGCAATTATTTTAAAAACATACCTGGATATAAATTTAAACACCTCAGAAAAAGTACAAACTTAAGAATAACGGTCGTATAAAATCGCTTTTTTTAATATGTGGCTACTTTTTTTTGCTTTTTGTCATGAATTAGGCCAAAGTTAATGCCATCATAACTAGTGGCAACCGAGCTTATTACCATGCAAGCACAGTGGCTTAAATCAGTTTTTCTTTTAACAAGTTGCATATTTATTTTCGCTTGCTCGTCTTCTTCGAGTGATGATAACGAGTCTTCTACAGGCGCTGGCGACGCCAGTGGTGATGCTACGAGAACTGCCGCTACGGCAAAGTTTGAGCCAGCACATGGTCAGGTCTTGGTCTTTGTTGGGCAAGATAATGGCTCTGTTGGCGCGAACGACGATATAGCGCTTGGTGGTATGCAGGTATTTAATGATGGTTATGTTGAACACCTAGGTGTGCCTGCTGGCATCACACATTATGTGTATTTCGCTGAGGGAGCAACGAATGCCTTTGGCTTTTCTTTTGATGTGGGCACGGTTGATGGCTTAAATACCAATACAACCTGGGGGGCAGGGCGTATGTGTATGGTCTGCTACCTCAACTCAAGTCAGTTGCTTGATACCATTATGCATATTTCGATTTCTATGGAATTCAACTCTGAGGATCGTGTAGCGGATGGTAGCTATGATCATCTTAGCGATGAGTTAGCCACATTCTTAATGACATATTCGCATGTGCCTTTTTTAATTCGCATCGGCTATGAATTTGATGGTCCTTGGAATGGTTATGATGCTGATAATTATCGGCAAGCTTTTCAACGAATAGTTGATAATCTGCGCACTGCCGGAGTAACAAACTATGCTACCGTTATGGCCTCATCAACGATGTTTGTGCCGGTAACAACCTGGGATAGTTATTATCCCGGTGATGACTATGTGGACTGGGTGGGGTACTCCTACTTCGGTGGGGGGCTTGATAGTAATGCCCCTGCATTGAGATTTGCCAGAGCACATAACAAGCCTATTTTTATTGCTGAAGCAGCCCCTCGTGGTTCTTTCCTCGACTTAATCGACCCGGACGCGCAGTGGAACATCTGGTTTGCGCCCTTATTTAGGCATATTGAGGAAAACCCAGATGTGATCAAAGCACTGTCATACATTAATGCCGACTGGGATTCTCAGCCCATGTGGACTGGACGAGGCTGGGGGGATACGCGAATACAGCTCAGTGATAGTATCAGTCAGCGCTGGCGTAACAAAATGAACGAAAGCCGTTATAGGCACGGCACGCAGGGCTTATATTCAGCGATCGGTTTTAGTAACTAATCGCTTTTGTATCTCTCTATCTGGCTATGCCATTCTATTCCAGGGTTCCTGCATTGCTGCGATAAGCTTTTTATATTCCTCATAACGGGCTAAATATATTTCTGTATTGTTTGCATCAGGCTCATGGCGACGCAAGAGTTGAACAGCATTGTCGCTGGCTTGTTGATAACTATCATAAACACCTGCGCCAATACCTGCTGCAATCGCTGCGCCACGAGCACCGTTCTCGATGCCGTCAGGAATTTCAATAGGCGTTTGTAGAGTGTCAGCAAAAATTTGTGACCAGGTTTCGCTGCGTGCACCTCCGCCCGTTAGGCGAGCCACAGAGAAGTCGGCGCCACTTTCGCGTAACTTTTCAATATGATTTAAATGACTAAAGACCACACCCTCAAAGAGGGCGCGTAGCAAATGCGCTTTACTGTGCCAACCTGCAACACCATAAAAACCTGCGCGAGCATTTGCTTGTACATTTGAGCCATATAAGAAAGGGTGGAAGATAATATTACTATCTTGTGGTGCAATGCTTGCTACCTTATCGCTACAGACATCATAAACAGATTGACCATTTGCTTGGGCAACACGACGTTCCTCATCGCAGAACTGCTGTACAAACCATTCTAGATTAGTTGCCGAGGTAGCGCTGGCTTCTAATGTTAAGAAACTATCACCATCAGCAAATATCGATGTCATAAATAATTTGTCATCGATAATAGGCTTCGATGTAACGACCTCATTAATACTCCAGGTACCCGCAATAATACAAGCTTGGCCTGGTTTGTTGATACCAGCACCAATCGCACTCGCATCAACATCAAATAAACCACCCACAACAGGTATCCCTGCTTGCAAACCTGTAGCGCTTGCAGCTGCTGCTGTGACCTGGCCAATGACTTCATGGCTTTTTACTAATCGTGGTAAAGCCGAGTAAATTTCTTTAATGCCATAGAGTGCCAATAGCTCTTCTGAATAAGTCTTTTGTTGTACATCGAGTAGGCTAGTGCCACTCATATCCGTGTAGTCACTGCATATTTCGCCAGTAAGACAGTAGTTAATATAGTCTTTGCACATCAGAACAGCGCTAACATTATTGTAGTTGTCAGGTTCGTTGGCCTTTAACCACGCTAACAAAACACTCGGCTGTGCTGCCCAAATAGCTTGCAGGGTATAAGGGTGAATCTGAGCATGCAATCCATCGGCTAACCACTTTTCAGCAATGCTGCTGCCTCTAGAATCGAGAGACTGGATACCTGCTCTTAATGGCGCGCCATTCTTATCGAGTAAATAGATGCCATTACCATGCCCTGAACAGCCGATAGCGATAATATCACTTGCACTAATGCCAGATTTATTCAGTACCTCTTGAATGGCTTGGCTTGCACCTTGCCAAAGACCGTGCATACTGCGTTCGGTCCAGCCATCTTGAGGGTATTCGGTTGGCATGTTACAACTGGCCACTTCAATCTCTTTTCCATTTAGATCAAAGATGGCTACTTTTGATACGGTGTTACCGTTATCCAGTCCTAACAAATATTTGCTCATTCGTATGACTCTCTCTATTCAGGCCTAGTGTTAGCGTATATGTATGGATGCTAACACTAGGGTTGTATATTGTCGTTATCGCTTAAGCTGATTCGTGTTTTATTGTATTGTAGAGATCATAAGCTTTTTCCGGTGACTGATTATCATGCACCACAGCACGCACAGCTTTAATCATGCCTATAGGGGAGTCTGATTGAAAAATGTTGCGTCCCATATCAACACCTGCCGCACCTTCATTAACTGCTTGATAGGCCATCTTTAAAGCATCGAGTTCTGGTAATTTCTTGCCGCCTGCGATAACGATAGGTACAGGGCAGCCTGCAGTGACTTTTTCAAAGCCCTCATTACAGTAGTAAGTTTTAACAAACTGTGCGCCTAGCTCAGCACAAATTCGAGTGGCTAAACCTAAGTACTTTGCATCCCTTACCAGTTCGCGACCAACCGCTGTGACGGCTAACGTGGCGATACCTGCTTTTAACCCCATATCCACTAGGCGAGTCATATTATGAATTGATTGTGTTTCATGCTCGCCCCCAACGAATACTTGCACGGCCATTGCGCAAGCGTTCATGCGAACTGCATCATCGATATCGATGGCAATTTGTTCGTCTGATAACTCTTTTAATACACTCGGGCCACCAGACGCACGTACACAAACAGCATTATTTGCCGCAGGTGGAATAACACTGCGCAGTATGCCACGTGTCAACATAAGCGTATCGGCATAATCGATCAGCGGCACAATATTTAAATCGATTCTCTCCAGTCCGGTTGTTGGTCCCTGGAAATAGCCATGATCAAAAGCCAACATAACAGTGCGACCGGATTGAGGGTTAAAAATACGGGCCAGACGATTTTTCATTCCCCAATCAAGGTTGTTAGAGCCTTTTAAGAAAAAGCCTTGGTTATCTTGTGGGACATCTGCATGAAATTGTTTGGCTTCTTTAACGTTGTCTAAATCAGCCATGCTGGCCTCCTATTTAAGTGATAATCTGGTTAAATATTGTACAAATATAAAGGCAAGGTTGCCTGATGAGTATTAGCCCATCGGGTCAGCTATGCGCGAAAAACATTAAATAATCGTGTTGCAAAATAAACAACTTGTATAGAGCTAGCTTATTGATTTTAAAGGGCCTTATTAATTAAAGCCGCTATGCTTGCTGCTATTTATTTAGGTTGCAAAGTGTATCACAAGTCAAGTTGTACTGCAGTTTCGTTAAAACAATCTGTTTTAGTAAGGGTAAATACTTGCCGGTCGAAATGCCATGTATGCAATCATTCACTAATGCCAATCGTCAAATGTTTGATGGCTAAAAAACTTTATGGTTTGCCTTGGGTTGCGATTGATGGTTGTAGGGTTATTTCAAAGATTAGTTTCGAGGATCGTTGTGACTTGAGAACTACAGCATGATATCTATGCTGTTTTTAAGCGCGGTATTATTCGATAGATTTTTTAGTGATCGTTATTATAAAAAATAATAAATTTACTTATCGGGTTGTCCACACGGACGGTGTGTTTAGCGAATAAAACAAAGAGATAATGAGTAACATGTAAAGACGCCATGCAGTTATTAACAATACATTTTTTAAACGTTACGGGTAACTTATAAAGTAAAGCAAGTTTTGTTCGAGTTAGGTGATTTATAACTTGGGTTAAAGTGTTTGATAAACGTTTTATTGAATGAGTGTTATTTAGCGTGTTGTAAAGAAGTGTAAATGATGTTGTTTGTTGATAAGTGAAGATACTCTGATTTTTTGTTTGTTTTGAATGATTATTAAAAATAATATTTGAATGCTTGTTATGTTGTATTTTGTGAATATAATTTCGTGAATATTTGGGCGTAAATAAATTTACGATAAAAGTTGTTCATGTAATTGTGAAATCAAATTATTTTTTGAAAGAGTAATTATAGTCATTAACGGTGCTCGCGTGTGGGTGCGGGCTGTTATCAAGGAGGACTTATGAAAGTTATTATTAGTCTTGTTTTAATGCTTGGCTTAGCCCCTTCAGCTTATGCTTTAGGGGATGTTGGTGAGGGTAAAAAGAAGTCGTTAGTCTGTGCAGGTTGTCATGGGGTAAATGGTGTTGCTGATATTAAAGAATATCCCAATCTTGCAGGGCAAAATGCACCCTATATTGCGAGCCAGCTGAAGGCTTTTCGTAGTGGCTCTCGCGATAACGCCATCATGACGCCGATGGCAAAAAATCTAACCGATAAAGAAATTGATGATTTGGCAAGCTTTTTCTCGAGTTTGTAAACTTTGAAAACTAATTAAAGACTTTTGGTGACTATGGAAACGAAATCACGTAAGGATGAAGAACGGCCTTGCATCACAAGAAGAGAGTTCTTGTTTGCTGGTGGGTCGGTTGTATTGCTCAATTCAGTACCTGGTTTGGGTGGAAAGGTATTCGCAAAAACAAAAGAATACCCTCGCAAGCGCATTATGTCGTTAAGCGCATTATCAAAAGATAAGCCGACTGTATTTCGTTATCCATTTGATGAAATTCAGTGTAATAGCTTTATCGTAAAGCTAGATGAAGAGGCCGGTGGCGGTGTAGGTAGTGATAAAGATATTGTTGCATTCAGTAGCTTTTGTCCTCACATGGGAGGGCCTTTAATGGGTGTATATGATAAAGAGTATAAAGTTGCTGGCCCTTGCCCTTTGCACTTATCAACATTTGACTTGACAAGACACGGTATGGTGATTTCAGGTCATTCAACACAAGCTTTACCTCAGGTGATGTTAGAAATTGAAGGTAATGCTATCTATGCTGTCGGTGTGCTTGGGTTGATCTATGGATTCGACAATAATTTAAACGCCTCTTGGATGTGAGTGAGCAATGAAAAAGGATAAAACAATTCAGTATGTCCCGAAGGATAGCGTACCTTTGCCGCCAAGCGATGCAGAGATTTTTACAACAGCATGTGACTATTGTATTACAGGCTGTGGCTATAAAGTTTATCGTTGGCCGGTTGGTGAAGATGGTGGGCCGACCCGCTTACAGAATGCTTTTAAGCGCGATTTTCCGACACCAATCCAGGGTGGTATTTGGGTAAGTCCAAATCAACATAATGTTGTTTCCGTTGGTGGCAAGCCACATAACGTTGTTGTTATTGCTGATCATGAAGCGGAAAGTGTTAACGTGGGTGGTGATCACAGTATTCGGGGTGGGACAATTGCGCAGAAATGTTATAACCCAGATACGCCAACAAAAGATCGTCTTAAATACCCAATGGTAAGAATCAATGGTGAACTTACAAGAGTAAGCTGGGATGATGCTATTGATATCATGGCAGAAGTCTCGGAGCATGTGATCGATAAATATGGGAAATCAGCTTGGGCAATGAAAATGTACTCCTACCAATATTGGGAGAATACACATGCCTTGACAAAACTTGCTTTAAGAAAAATTAAAACGCCTGCTTGGGCGGTGCATGATCAGCCTACAGGGCATGGCCCAGATACACCAGGTATGGCTGATGCAGGTATTGATAATTTCTCGGCAAGCTACGAAGATTGGTCAATAGCAGATGTTTTATTTATGTCTGGTACAGATCCGTTTGAGTCAAAAACAATTATTTATAACCAATGGATACTTAAAGGCATTCGACAACGTGGCATGCGTGTTATTTCTGTTTTGCCAAGAAAAACAGCCGGTGTGGCTTATGCTGAAAAAGAAGGTGGTTTGTATTTGGAGATTAATCCCGGTACAGATACTTTATTGCACTATGGCTTATCAAGAATCATTATAGAAAATGGATGGCAAGATAAAGAGTTTGTTGAAAAGTGGATCAACAACCGAGTAGAGCGTGATAAAGAAGTTTTTCATGCAGATGGTTTTGACGATTTTAAAGAGTGGATTTTATCATATAAATATTCTGAGTTGGATTACGTTGTTGAAATGACGGGTATTCCTGAAGAAAAGATTCGCTTAGCCGCTGAGTGGATAGCAAAGCCGCGGGCAGATGGCACAAGACCTAAAACATCTTTTGGGTTTGAGAAAGGCTTGTACTGGTCGAATAACTATTTGAATACAGCATCATTTACTGCGCTAGGTCTTATCTGTGGCGCGGGTAATCGCCCTGGGCAAGTTATATCACGCTTTGGTGGTCACCAACGTGGCATGATGCCGGGTGGTCAGTATCCAGAACATGATGCACCAGAAAAATTTCCTGGCTGGCGTAAGCAAGGTATTGATTTAGACCGCTGGGTAGAAGATGGTCGAGCTAAGTTTGTGTGGGTAGTAGGAACAACATGGACCCATGCGATGACAGCTTCAGAGCATCTAATTAAGATGTTTGAAAAGTTGACGCGCGGCAATCCACATCAACCGCAAAAAGTTAATAAGAAGCATATCATCAAGACGTTCAAAAAGCGTATTGAGTCAGGTGGTATGGTAATGGTCGACCAGGATATTTATCCTGTTGCTCCGATAGGTACACGCTTTGCCGATATAGTTTTACCCGCAGCAACCTGGGGAGAAGAAGACTTTACGCGTGCGAATGGTGAAAGACGTATTCGTTTGTATTCTAAGTTTAATGACGCGCCAGGTGAGGCTTTACCTGACTGGAAAATTGCAGCTAAGTTTGCCAAACGAATGGGTTTCTCTGGCTTTGACTGGAAAAATAGCAATGAAGTGTTTGAAGATGCCGCTTTTTATAATAAAAACAGACGTACGAGCTATGTTGCGCTAGTGGAATATGCCAAGAAAAAAGGGAAAACAGGGCATGAGCTACTTCGTGAGCTGGGCACAGAAGGTATTCAAGCGCCCGTACGCTGGGAAAATGGCCGCCTCGTTGGTACCAAGCGTTTGCATGACAGTACCTTGAGAGAAGGTACGCCTTATGGTTTGACTGTTGTTAATCCTTCTTGGCTGCGTAAGTTTAAAACAAGAACAGGTCGAGCTAACTTATTAAAAGCGCCTTGGGAGTTATTTCAAGATTACTGGGAATTTATGAAACCAGTAGATAATGAGTTATGGGTAACGACAGGTCGCATTAATGAGTTTTGGCAATCTGGTTTCGATGACCAAATGCGCCGACCTTACTTGCATCAGCGTTGGCCTGATAATTGGTTAGAGATTCATCCAGATGATGCTAAAGCCAGAGGCATTGAGAGTGGTGACCGGGTTAAAGTATGGTCTGATAAGATTCCTGTCGAGGTTGGTGGGTACACGCACTCTGCTAAGGATACAGCGGTAAGAGGTGTTGTGCCACTGCAAGCTAATGCGGATATCGAAAGCCCTGATTTATTAGAGCAATTAGTTGATGATAACTATCGAGCTAATAAAGGTATTGACGCTAGATCTGTTGGCAATGCACATATTGAAGAGCCAGATCCACTGCTAGGTAGTTTTGGTGAGAGTGATGAACTGGATAATGACAGAGGTCGTTCAGCACCTAGCCGTTCAGCAGACCCTGACCAGGAAGCGGCTGATCCTATCATGCGTAGTGCAGAGTCAGCGATTGGTTTAAGCTGGGATGACGTGAAACCAATGACGTTCACAGAGATGAAGAAAAACGGCTATATCAAGCTAGATTCAGCGAGCTTTGAAGCGGTTGCTATTGTGACTGATGCTGTTAAAAAAGGTGTTGCGTTCACTTATTTTAATTTGCCTTCGGCAAAAGGCGCAACAAACTCACTTGCTGGGCGTGTGTTAGATCCGGTGAGTCAGCGGCCGCGATTTAAGCTAAGTCGTGGCAATGTTGATAAAATTGGTGAGTCTCCTTATAAAAATGCATTTAAAGAAATGACATTTAAGCCTCGTACTGTTGTTTAAGTAACATAAATTAACATTATTGGTGAAATCAAAGTAATGGAAAACTTCAAAAGAATAAAATTGCTTAGTCTTCTTTTTATTGTTTTTAATATGCTTGCGGGTGTTTCAATAAGTATAGCGAATGAAGATATTGAAACGCCTGACTTGTTGGAAAGTGAGTTTGATAAAGATACTAAAAGTAGCAAAAAGCAGCAAAAAACAAGTCGAGATAACAGGCCAATAAGAAGTAGCGACCTCTTGCAGGAAACGCCTGATCCGTTGGTACGAGAAAAGGCTAAATCATCTAGCGGCGCATCTAAGCCTCTATTTGAACAGGCGCCAGAATCCGAAAGGGATGATAACCAAATTACACCTGATCCATTGCTGGATTCTGTTGGAGAATAATAAGTTGTAACGTGTTGTAAGTAGTAGAAATCTTTATAAATTGTAAAAAATTAATTCAACGTGTTTTCTCGGTGTGCCTTTATAGGCGCGTCAGGGGCGGTTGTGTGTTTAATATTAGGGAATATGCTAATCATGAAAAGGTTGACGGCAGTAGCTATATTTTTATGCGGTGTGGGTTTGCACGGTGCAGTGAGTGCTAAATCAACAATTGGTGGTATTGTGTTTACGAATGCATTTGTCAGCGATGATGATGACGGTGTGAGCAGTGTAACTACAACCAATATTGATTTGGCGAGTAATTCTAGACTGCGAGTGCGTTGGGATAATGAAGACAATGTAGGCATGTACATCGAAACAGGTTTGGGTAGTGATCTGAAACTAAGGCATGCTTATGGTACTTGGCAAGTTAATGAGAGTTGGCAGATTTTGGCAGGCCAAACATCGACACCATTTGCACCTTTGAATCCAGATATTGCAATGGTTAATAACTCAGGTCAATCAGTTGGTAATGTGTCTCCTGGCAGGCAATCTCAAATTCGCTTTACACGCCGCTTCCTTAACCGTAAAGGTGCATTTGCTATAGCAGTATTAGATCCAAATAACGGTGATATTATTAATGACAGCATTACAGGCGACCCGCTTGGCGATAAAGAGTCGACACTGCCAAGAATTGATGTTGGTGCTGCTTTTAATAGTTTTAACTGGCAATTGTTTCCAAGCCTTTTCTTCCAGGAGCAGACATATACGAATCTGGTAACGCCAGGTAGCGATGATGAGGTAACATCTTGGGGAGGCGCTTTTGGTGTCAGGCGCGGCTTTGGCTCAGTTGTTGTGTCAGCTGAATATGGTATGGGACAGAACTGGGGAAACACTAAGATGTCTTTGAGTGGCTCACCGGCAGGTAATAATGCAGGCGCTTTTGCTTTTGCAGATAATGGCGTTACACGTATCGCCGATACCGATAATGCTGGCTTATGGGTGGATGTTGGATTTCGTTTTACTGCAAATGAGACGCGTGGTGTGATTCATGTTATTGCCGGTGAGTTAAGCAGTGAGGTTGACGACTTTGGCATCGACTATTCCAGCTCGGTGTTTGGCATCAGTGTGCCGATTGATATGCCCTGGGTTGCACGAGGATTCCGCATTAGACCTGAAGTCTTTGTATTTGACCATGGTGATAATACTGTTTTAACTGCCTCTGGTTTGCAAGAGGTTGATAACGGTGAAGAAACTATTTTTGGTGTGCAGTTACAATACACATTCTAACCAATCGCAATGAGTCACATCAGTGATCTGGTGTGAGTAGGTTAGGGAGTACCTTTCTCGATCTGCAAACTATTAAAGGTATTACCCGTCGAGGAGAGAAGCTTAATGTTTTAGGCTTCTCTCTTTTTTTAAGCTAATTTTTATTGCATGCTTTGTTAAACTGCACAACACTTTTTATGCGATACATATTTGTTAATATGTCTTCTTGAAACAATCGCTATTCCTCCCATTGTTTCTACTGGCTTGATTTAAGTTTGCTTGCCCAATGCCGATATCCTGTCGGCAGTACCAGTATCTGTTTATAGGTAAGAGAGCATCATGCCAGATAAGTTGTTGAAAATACTAATGTTAACTTTTTGTCTCTGTGCTTACAGTTGTCATGCGACTGAATCATTAAAAGTTGCTTTTTTATCGCCAGCACCCAAAGAGCAGGGTTTTTGGGGAGATGTTGAGAATTTTATGCAGGCTGTTGCAGAGGATCTAAATATACAGCTTAATGTTATTTATTCAAAAGGTAATACTTACAGTATAAAGAAAGATGGCCTAGAGATTATTGAAGCGACTGATAAACCTGACTATTTTATTACCGGTTACTGGGAAGGTGCTACCAATAAATTACTATCTGCGGCTGCTGAAAATGGCGTTAAGTTTTTTATAGTTAACACGCGCATCGATCGGATGCACAGAAAGCTTGTTGGCTTTCCTCGAGGTAAGTATAAAAACTGGATTGGGCATATGTCGCCCAATGATAAGCGGGCCGGCTTTGATTTAGCTTCGATGCTGGTTGCAGAGGCTCGCTCAAAAAGTGATCTCAATAAAACTCGTCGAATTAAAATAGCTGGCGTCACAGGTGATGAGAATTCATCGGTGGCTCAATTTCGGCATAGTGGTTTGAAGAGTTATGCAGAACAAGATAGCAGCGTCAAATTACTCAAGGTAGTAATGTCTACCTGGAATGCCGAATCTGCTGCTAAATCGACGGCTGAGATAATCCAAGAATTCCCTGATATTAATGTCTTTTGGTTTGCTAGCGATGCTTTAGCCAGAGGTGGTATGCAGGCGATAAAAGCGCTACAAAATAACGATGGTCAGGCTATATTTGTCGGCGGTATGGATTGGACAAGGGAGGCATTGACCGCAATTGAAAGCAATAAAATGGTGGTGAGTTTAGGCGGGCATTTTATGGAAGGCGGGTGGGCGTTACTATTAATACATGACTTTCATTATGGCTTTGACTTTGTCGATGATCTGGGTATACAAATTAATACCCGTATGCAAGCGGTTACCAAAGACAATGTTCAACAATATAAAAGAGCTTTAGATGAGAAGGACTGGAGCAAGATTAACTTCAAAAATTATTCTAAAAAGTATAACTCGAAACTAGGTCGTTATCATTTTGCTGCAGAAACCCTTGTGAATAGCATTACAGTACACAGTATTGCTGCAGAATAGGTTGTTTCTATATGGTAGCCGTTTAAGTTTATTTATTGTGGCGCCGATAGAGGCACAAACCAAGAGATCTTTTCATGGATTAGGTGTGAAAAAAATATTAAAACAATTTGTTATATATTTACTAATCAGCTTTTCTGTAATCTTTAGTACTTTAGCGGTTGCAGAGCCAAAAGTTGTTTTTTTGTCCCCTGGGCCTGCTGGTTCAGGTTTTTGGGGGCAGGTTGCTAATTTTATGCAAGCCGTAGCAAATGATCTCGATATAGATTTAAATATTATTTATTCCAAGGGCAATACTTACAGTATTAAAAAAGATGGCTTGAAAGCACTCAATGCAGATGATGCGCCAGACTACTTTATTACAGGTTACTGGGAAGGGGTCACGGACAGGCTGTTGCAAGCAGCGTCAGATAAAGATATACGTTTTTTTATTATTAACACTGTTATTCCAGATGAGTTCCGGCCTTTGGTTGGCCGCCCGCGTGAAAAATACTCAAACTGGATTGCGCATATGTCACCTGACGAAAAGCAAGCAGGTTATGACTTAGCTTCAGTACTTATAGAAAAAGCGAAGCAAAACATTAATATTGCGCAAGGTGATAAGGTAGAAATGGTAGGTATAACAGGCGATCTGAGCTCGGCTGTATCATGGCTGCGTAGTGAGGGCTTAAAAAAGTCTGTGGCCACAGCGGATAAAGCTAAATTGCATAAAGTCATCTCTTCTTCCTGGACCCTGGAGTCAGCAGAAAAAACAGCCTTTGACTTGCTCAATAATTTTCCAGGCGCAAATGCATTATGGGCTGTCAGTGATGGAATGGCTGAAGGTGGGTTGCGTGCAATGCATCGTTTGGGCCGCAAGCCTGGTAGCGATATTGTACTTGGCGGTATTGATTGGACGCAAACGGCACTATCAGCGATCCGTAAAGGTGACATGACAGCCAGTTTAGGGGGGCACTTCTTAGAAGGTGGGTGGGCTCTAGTGCTAATCCATGACTATCATTATGGCTTTGATTTTATTGATGACCTTGGTGTAAGAATTACAACGCCAATGCAGGTTATTACTGCTGATAATATTGATGAATATGAAAAAGTTTTAGATATGCATACCTGGGAAGGTATTGATTTTAAACATTTATCGAAAAAGTATAATTTAGATCTTAAGCGCTATGACTTTTCTATGCGTTCACTACTAAACAAGTATAAATAGACGGAGCATTCAAGCTTTAACATTTCTTGTCGATACATTGTATGCATACCTATGACCCATTGGAATGATAAAGTGACCTTTAAACAGAAACTTAACTTAGCCATATTCTTAGTCAGTTGTGCTTTCTGTACAATAGTGAGCGCGTCAGCGCCTCCTAGGGTAGTTTTTCTATCTCCTGATCCTGATAGTGGTAGTGGTTTTTGGCATGAATTCGGTCGATTTATGCAGGCTGTTTCGCATGATTTGAATATCGATTTTGAAATCGTACATTCCAAAAGTAATAGCTATAGCCTAAAAAAAGACGGTATGGCGATTGTTAATGAACGCAACAAGCCTGATTATTTTATTACAGGGTACTGGGAAGGGGTTACCGACAAGCTGATAGATAAGGCTGATGAGCGTGGCATAGGTTTTTTTCTGGTTAATACCGTTATCGACGAGCAAGATCGTCCCAAAGTTAAAC
Source organism: Gammaproteobacteria bacterium (assembly GCA_965230615.1). Lineage (GTDB taxonomy): Bacteria > Pseudomonadota > Gammaproteobacteria > HTCC5015 > HTCC5015. Next base: position 978,462 of record OZ246012.1, on the reverse strand, counting down.
GACCTCGCACTAAATATCCATACTGGTTAGGTCATATGGCACCTGATGATTTAAATGCGGGGTATTTGTTAGCTGAAATTTTAATTAAGAAGTCACAGAGTTTAGGGAATGTTTCTCAGGATGGAAAGATTAATCTTGTTGGTATTATAGGGGAAGGGGAATCATCTGTTACTTATTACCGCCATAAAGGTTTAGAGCAGTGTGTGGCAGAGTTTGATAATGTTAATCTTTTGAAGGTTATATCTTCTCTATGGAGCCCCATATCAGCGAAGAAAACGACAGAAGAGCTTTTGTTAGAGTACCCGCAAACAAATATTATCTGGTCAATCAGTGATGGTATGGCCAATGGCGTAATGCAAGCTGTTGAGGTATCTGATAAGACACTAGGCAAAGACATTCTAACTGGCGGTATGGACTGGACGGATCATGCCATGAATGCAATCCGTGCAGGAAAAATGGTTGGCTCTATTGGTGGACACTTTATGGAAGGTGGCTGGGCCTTGATACTATTACATGATTATTACTACGGCATAGACTTTGCGGATGATTTAGGGGTGCAAATAACAACACCAATGCAAGCGATTACCTCGTCAAATGTAGAAGAATACATCAGTGCTTTCGGAGATAGAGATTGGGATAAGATTGACTTCAAAAAATTCTCAAAAAAGCACAATGAAAACCTCGAAAGTTATAACTTTAGTTTGAAAGCTATATTGGATCAAGTATCAAAATAAAGTCGTTATGATAAAGCACTTGAAAAAAAGATGTATTGTTTTGAAGCATAAGATTCTTTTCTTTACTTCCCTGTTTCTTATTACTTACTCTGGTTTGGTGGCAGCTGCCAAACCAATAAAAATGGTTTTTTTATCGCCAGACCCTGAGGCAACCGCATTTTGGGCTGATGTTGGTAATTTTATGCGTGCTGTTGCTAATGACCTGGGTATTGATTTTGAGGTTGTTTACTCTAAAGGTATTACAAGTACCTACTCAATTAAGAAAGATGGTTTTAGGATATTAAATAGTCCGGATAAACCAGATTTTTTTCTAACAGGGTATTGGGTTGGTGTTTCCGATAAATTTATTAAGATGGCTAGCGAACGTGATATCAAGGTTTTGCTGTTTAATACAGTTATTAGCAAAGAAGAGCATAATAAAGTCGGACGCCCAAGAGAGAAGTATTCAAGTTGGCTTGGCCATCTTATTCCGGATGATCTAACGGCGGGTTATCGCTTAGCTGATTTGCTCTTTACTCAAGCTGAAAGTCAGCAACTGATTACTAAAGATAATAAAATCCAGATGATTGGTTTGTCTGGTGATCGCAGCTCAACCGTCGCCAGAGATAGAAATGCAGGTATGGAGCGTCGTTTAAATGCAACAAATGATGATGCTGTTATGCATGAAATGGTTTTTGCTCAATGGAGCCGTATCTCAGCAGAAATAACGATTTCTGAGTTGATGTTGAAATATCCCAAAACCAATATTATTTGGTCGGCAACAGATGATATGGCCTTAGGCGCCAGTGACGCCTTGAAAAAAATGGGTATAGTGCCCGGCAAGCATGTGCTATTGGGTGGTACCGACTGGACTGATGAAGGTGTGCAAGCTGTCAAATCCGGTGAATTAGTTGCGACCATGGGTGGGCATTTTATGGAAGGCGGTTGGGCAATGATTCTTGCTTATGACTATTATCATGGCCATGATTTCAAAGATACTATGGGTGTTGAAATTAACACAGCAATGCAAGAAATTACACGCGATAATGTTAATGAATATTATGAAGCGTTTGGTGATAGAAATTGGGATAAGATTGACTTTCGAAAATTTTCAAAAGCATATAATAAAAAATTGAAGCAATATGACTTTTCATTAAAAGGCCTGTTACGTCATATACATAATGACGTAACAGAATTGAGAGATTAATATGCTTAATGAGCAAGGCCGTTCAAAAAGCAATCTATCAATAAGTAGTGTGTTGTTATCAATCGTGCTATTGATAAATTGTTCCATGAGCCTTGCTGCGCCTAAAATTGTGTTCTTGTCACCAGACCAGTCAGGCAGTAGTTTTTGGGGTACGTTTGTTAAAATTATGCAAGCTGCTGCAAATGATTTGGGTGTGGAGTTGGAAATAGTTTATTCAAAGAGTAATGGCTACCGTTTGAAGCGTGATGGTATGCGCTTATTAAATACTACAAATTTAGAAACCAAACCTGATTTTTTTATTACCGGCTACTGGAAGGGAGTGACTCCTGCGTTGATTGAGGCTGCTAATGAAAAAAATATTAAGTTCTTTTTGGTTAATAGCTCTGTCCCTGTAAAGTACCGTGCAAAAGTAGGCCGGCCTCGTGGAAAGTATACTAACTGGCTTGGCGGTATAGCTCCAGATGATTTGGATTCAGGCTATCAGCTGATGGATATGTTGATCCAGCATTCAAAGGCAGATAAAAATACTGATACCGTATTAAGTGTTTCCGGTATCAATGGCGATATTGATTCTTATGTGGCAGAGTTTAGAGAGCAAGGCGTCATAAGGCGCATTAAACAGTCCAATAAGGTAAAATATTTAGGTTCAATGGCATCACTATGGACACCTGTTTCAGCTGAGGCGAGTGCAGAAAAACTTATCCAGCGTAACCCTGAGATTGATATCTTTTGGGCTGCGAGTGATGGTATTGCTATTGGTGTTTTATCAGCGATAAAAAATAATGGTAGAAAGTCAGGTAAAGATATTTGGGTGGCTGGTATGGATTGGACCAAGCAGGGTTTAGATTCTGTGAAGTCGGGTGAACTGGTAGGTAGTTGGGGAGGGCATATCATGGAAGGGGCTTGGGCAATGGTCCTTTTATACGATTATTATCATGGGGTCGACTTTATTGATAGCCTCGGTACTAATATTCGTACGCCGATGAGTGCTGTGACACGAAAAAATGTTGATAAGTATCTGCAGTTTTTTAGTCAGGAACAGTGGCTAAAAGTCGATTTCCGGCAGTTTTCCAAGCATGTAAACACCGATATGCAAAAGTATCGGTTCTCGGTAGATATATTATTGGATCAAATAGAGAGGGGCGCTGCTAAGAAATAGTAAAGCCTTATTTTGTTGTGTTGGTTAATCAAGTCGTACACTTATATATTGCATATACCAAAACCTTAGTCAGTTAAAAATGCCAAAGATATATAGTCTGATAATTCCGATCTTTTTCTTTTATTTGATGCTTTTTGCAGCGCCTGCTTTAGGACAGCCTCGCTTCGTATTCTTATCTGTGCAAGATGGTATAAATGAACAATTGACTAACGATACTGTAGAGCTAATGCAAGTCGTTGCAGCAAGCTTGCAAGTAGATATAGAATTTGTGAGAGTGAAAAAAGGAGATTTAAAATCGGTCGGCATGAAGCTAATTAACGCCAAAATAAAACCTGATATGTTAATCATGCCTTACCATAAAGGCGTTACAACAAAACTACTCAAGGCAGCTGATGCGAATCAGCTCAACGTTTTTTTGATTGATGCACTCATTCCTGCTGAAGAAAAAGCAAAGCTAGGTAAGCCACGCTATCGTTTTTCGCGGTGGTTAGCCAGTATAGCAACGAATGAATTAGAGGCTGGCTATCAATTAATGGATAGCCTAATACGCCAAGCTCAGCGTAGTCGAGCCTATGACTCAGAAGGTAAAATCAATGTGCTCGCTATCAGCCCGGATCATAATGGGCTAGCCTTTTCACTTAGGCAGCAAGGTATGCTGCGCCGCATTCAGCAATCACCTAAAGTAAAAGTACAAGCTGTGTCAGTACTCGCCGATGACTTACACTCAGCCAAACAAAGTACTTTGGGATTACTGCCGCAGTATCCGCAGACACGCGTTATTTGGTCGGCGAGTGATGAGCTAGCGTTAGCGGCTATTGACGCAATCGAAGCAATTGGGCAGCGGCCTAGTGTTGATATTATTAATGGCGGCGTAATCTCATCTAATGTGGCACCAGCGACGATAACACAAGGTAAAATGAATATTGCCTGGACAGGACATTATCTGCAAACTATTGCTGCCTTAGTTTTGCTAACAGATTATTACTATGGTTATGACTTTGCCAGGGAGCTTGGCTTGCAGGTAAAAACGCCAGTATTTGCAATTACTCGCAGTAATATAGTGTCTTACAAACACCTGCTTAATAAACAGGCCTGGCGGCAGCTGGATTTTAAGCGCTTGTCAAAACATTATAACCCCAATATTCAGCGTTACAACTTCTCACCCGAGATGCTAGCGTCTTTGCGGCGCTAAGCCAAACAGCATTTCACCTGCTTAGCATCTGATTAGCGATTTCTGTTATCATGTACAGAGTATTTGCTGTAGATGGTGAGTGTAGATACAATCCCTGGATTTGGTTTTTGAGCGGAAAATGAACAAAAATATGCCTATTAAGCTATTTGACACAACACTAAGAGATGGTACACAGGCCGAAGACGTCTCGTTTACAGTGGACGATAAGCTGCATATTGCAGAGCTATTAGATGATTTTGGCTTTCACTATATTGAGGGTGGTTGGCCAGGCTCTAACCCGAAAGATTTCGACTTTTTCAATGAAGCTAATAAAATTAGCTTAAAACAGGCACGGATAACCGCATTTGGTTCAACAAGACGCGCCAAACTGAGTTGTGCCGAAGACCCTAGCTTACAAGCGCTTATTAAAAGTGAGGTCCCTGTTGCCTGTATTTTTGGCAAAAGCTGGGACTTTCATGTGACAGATGCACTGAACATCAGCCTCGAAGCCAACCTGGAAATCATCGAAGACTCGGTGAGCTATCTAAACCAGTACTTTGATGAAGTCATTTTTGATGCAGAACACTTTTTTGATGGTTATAAGGCTAACCCCAAGTATGCTGTGCAAGCTCTACAGGCCGCTGAAAAAGGTGGGGCTAAATATTTAACGTTATGTGATACCAATGGTGGTGGTTTGCCTTGGGATATTGCTGAGGTGGTGCAAACACTCTCTAGCCAGCTTGAAGTGCCTATGGGGATTCATGTGCATAATGATAGCGAGACAGCCGTTGCTAATACACTTGCCGCAGTAAAAGAAGGGGCTACCCTTATTCAGGGTACGATTAATGGCGTTGGGGAGCGTTGTGGTAATGCAAACCTAGTCAGTATTATCCCAGGTGTACAGCTCAAGCTTGGTCTAGCTTGTGTGCCTAATGAGCACCTGACAAAACTAACGCACCTGAGCCGCTCAGTACAAGAATTAGCCAATATGCGCGAGTGGAAGAATCAACCCTATACCGGTAAAAGTGCTTTTGCACACAAAGGTGGTGTGCATGTCTCTGCTGTTATGAAAAACCCGGATACCTATGAGCACATTGCGCCAGAGCAGGTGGGCAACACCCGGCGTGTATTAGTGAGCGATTTATCGGGTCGTTCTAATGTGCAATATAAGCTGCAAGAGCTTGGCTTATCTATTGAAGAAGATATGGGCGTGTTGCAGCGTGTTGTTGAAGAAATTAAAAAAATGGAACATCAAGGTTATAGCTATGAGGCTGCTGATGCTAGTTTAGAGCTATTAATTGAGAATACCCGAGGCAAGTTAAAGCCTTATTTCGACTTGCTTGGATATCGTGTTATTGATGAGCGAGATCAAGCTGAGGGTGCACCTGTTAGCGAGGCCACTGTGCAAATTCGAGTACCTTCTGGCGATATAGTGCATACAGCCAGTTTGGGTAATGGGCCTGTTGATGCGCTCAATGGCGCATTAGTCAAAGCTTTAGCAGGTTTCTATCCGACACTGGCTGAGGTTCATTTGATTGACTATAAAGTGCGTATCTTGAATGCGCGTAAAGGCACTAAGGCGGTGACGCGAGTTATGATAGAGTCATCAGATAATAAAATGCACTGGTCAACCGTTGGGGTCGATAGTGATATATTAGGGGCTTCTTATACCGCTTTAGTCGACTCAATTCGCTATAAACTCTATAAAGAAAACTTATAAGCGTTTATATATTTTGGTGTAGAAGGTATATGGCTTAGCGACGTTTTAGTTGCCACTCATCTGCGCCAGTGAGTTTGCCGTGTATAAAGGTTTGGCGCTGCAAAGTCAGTTGTTTACTGCTTGCATTGGATAAAGTGTAAAGGTACTCAATGGGACGTGCTCCACCGCCAACATTACGCAGGTTGATTTTTTGGTGTACTTCTAGCTTATTTTTGCTGACAGAAATAACGCGTATATTGGTGTTATTAATATCGTCTGTGGTGGTAGCGGTCTCGTTGGTTTCAATAATGACCTGGTCGGTCAGTGCTTCCTGCTTGTTTTCAGCTTGAATTGAGATAACTAAGTCACCGTTCGAGCTAAGATCGATGGTCACGTCAGCTGAATAATGTTTGCTGAGTTCTCTGGGCTGATCTTCAGGGCCAACGCATTGCATTTGTGTATAGCGGCCCCGCCAATTACGACCGCGTTGTTTGCTGACTAATTTTTGCAGCACTTTATACTGTGCGCGGCTAATAGGAGCGGGCTTAAGTGGCTCAAAGATTGATTCAGTTTCTTTGGCGTGAGGTGATTCGGTATTGCACGTTGCGAATGCCAGTGCGCTGAATGATCCTGATAGGATCAATACACAGCTAAGTAATATATATCTAAGCGATGTCATTATATTTTTCCCCTCATACTTTATTTATGGATACTAGTCTTCTAGTGCTCTCTGAGCTTCAAAGTCGTATGCCTCGGCGATATTGCGTAACAGTTCTTCCTCTTCGCCATCGAATTCCTCGAGCAATTGATCCAGCTCGTCTTCAGAGAGATTGTAAGCTTCCACCCACTCAGGGATGGCAGATTCATCATCGAATTCACCGAACTCACTGAGTAGGGCACTCTCATCTTCAAGGGCTTGTAATAGCGCTTCTTCTTCGGCTTGGCTGCTAACGTCATTATTGTGCTGTTCAAACCGCGCCAGAATCGCTTCACGACGCGCTTTGAAATCTTCTGCTTCTCTTTCAGGGCGTATGGCCAAAGGGCTGGTTTGTTGCAGCTCTGGCTCTGCTGGCGTTGGCTGTGACTGTTCATATTGCGCTGGCGGTATTGGCTGCTCAGCTGCAGCGCTGGCAACATTGTCGGTTGTTGCAGGGGCAGTGTGATCAACAGTATCGCTGGACTTGGAAGACGGCTTTGTGAGTATCAGTAAGAGTATAAAAGCAATAATAAATACTAATAATAAGAATAGCTTACTGTGCTTTGTTAATGCGGAGTCTAATATGCGATCTAACAATGAAATGTCCCCCGACTCGTGCAGCCCGACTTATAGTGGGGAGATAGTAAACCGATACTCACATGGCGTCTAGTTTTAAGCTACTTTTGCGGTATTCACTTATTCAATGCGGCAGACAAAGCATCAGCCAACGCGCCTTGTGGGCGCGGTGCCTGCTTATTGTTGGACTTATGTCGATTGTGTTTAGCACCTCGATTGCGCTCCTGTGACGTTTTACTACGGGGCTTGTCAGCGGCTTTTTTAGCAGGCCTGCTGGCCTCATCATCGAGTCGCATACTTAAACCAATACGTTTGCGCTCGATGTCCACTTCCATCACTTTTACTTTTACCACTTGGCCAGCTTTGACAATGCTGCGCGGGTCTTTGACGTATTCATTTGATAGGGCTGAGATATGTACCAAACCATCCTGATGTACACCGATATCCACAAAAGCGCCGAAATTGGTGACATTGGTAATGACGCCTTCGAGCACCATTCCATCGCTTAAGTCACTTAATTTAGCGACACCTTCTTTAAAGGCGGCTGTTTTAAATTCGGGGCGTGGATCGCGGCCAGGCTTTTCCAGCTCGTGAAGAATATCACGTATGGTCAGTTCTCCAGTTTGTTCGCTAGCATAGTCACCTGGCTTTATGTCTCGTAAAAAGCGGCTGTCGCCAACAAGGCTTTGTACTTCGCGTTTGTGTTGTTGTGCCATACTTTCTACAACGTAGTATGACTCAGGGTGAACAGTCGTCGCATCCAGAGGATTGTCGCCATGCACTTTCAAAAAGCCAGCAGCGAGTTCAAACACTTTATTACCCAGACGCGGTACATCCAGCAGTTGCTGGCGGTTATTGAATAAACCATGTGTTTCGCGGTATTGTACGATGTTGTTGGCAACACTACTATTCAAGCCCGATATACGTGTTAATAAAGGCACTGATGCCGTATTTAAGTCCACGCCAACTGAGTTAACGCAGTCTTCAACAGTATTATTCAAGCTTTTTGCCAACTGAACCTGGTTAACATCATGCTGATACTGGCCAACACCAATCGCTTTGGGCTCTATTTTTACCAGCTCAGCCAGCGGATCTTGCAAGCGGCGTGCAATAGAAACAGCTCCCCGAATGGTGACATCCAAATCAGGAAACTCTTTAGCGGCCAATGAAGAGGCTGAATAAACAGAAGCGCCTGCTTCACTAACAACAATCTTGCTCAATTTCAATTCAGGCTGCTTTTTGATGAGTTCGATGACTAATTGATCGGTTTCACGCGAAGCGGTGCCATTGCCAATGCTGATGAGTTCGACAGCATGCTTTGCACAAAGCTTGCTCAATAGATCCAGTGCTTCATCCCAGCGCTTTTGTGGCGCATGCGGATAGATGGCAGTATGGTCGAGCACCTTGCCACTGCTATCGATAATCGCAACCTTCACGCCAGTACGGTAGCCTGGATCCAGGCCCATCGTTGTGCGTGGTCCTGCAGGAGCCGCCAGTAATAAGTCTTTCAGGTTGCTGGCAAAAACATTAATGGCTTCGGCCTCAGCATCTTGGCGTAAGTGACTTATAATATCAGTTTCCAGCTGCAGTGATAGTTTTATACGCCAGGTCCAACTGACCACTTCTTGTAACCAGTCATCAGCAGCGCGGCCTTGATGGGACCAGTCAATATGTTGTGCAATAATACCTTCACAAGGAGAGTGAGTGTCTTGGGTGTCTATATTTAATGAAGCGTGTAAAACACCTTCACTACGACCTCGTAATATCGCTAGCATACGATGTGAAGGAATTTTTGCTAAAGGCTCAGCATACTCAAAGTAGTCACGAAATTTCTCACCTTCGCTTTCTTTATCTGGGGCCACTTTAACGTCAAGTTGGCCATGTGACCAAAGGTAGTCCCGCAAACTGGCAAGTAAGTTAGCATTCTCTGCAAAGCGTTCCATGAGAATATACTTAGCGCCTTCCAGTGCGCCCTTGGTATCGTTGATATTCTTATCATTATCGACAAACTTTTCGGCTTCCGCAGCAGGTGACAATGTAGGTGTTTCGAACAGCATATCGGCCAACGGCTCTAAACCAGCCTCGATGGCAATCTGACCTTTAGTACGGCGTTTAGGTTTGTACGGCAGGTACAAATCTTCCAACGTGGTTTTGGTGCCTGCTGCCAAGATTGCCTGCTTCAGTGCCTCTGTGAGTTTGCCTTGTTCTTCAATGCTACTCAGAATGGCCCCGCGCCTTTCTTCAAGTTCACGTAAATAGGCTAAGCGTGCCTCCAGAGTACGTAACTGCTCATCATCCATGGCCCCTGTCAGCTCCTTGCGATAGCGGGCGATAAAGGGCACTGTAGAGCCTTCGTCCAGTAAGTTAATCGCAACTTCTACATGTTTGGTGTTAAGTGACAGTTCTTTAGCAATCGTTTGGATAATATCCATGTGTACTTGATACTCTTGAGGCTGGGATAAAGGCGCGTAACAATATAGCCAGATGCTAAGTAGATCAAGACTTGATTTTTTTGCCTAAATCTGAATTTTTACCGCTACATCAATGAGTAAGCATAAGGGCAGTTTATTTTGCCGATGTGTTTTGGCTTAAGCTCACAGAATGTGACATAAAAAGCTCGCTAAACGAAGATATCAGCGAAATGCTGTGAGGTTTAATTTAATAACACTGCTGACTTGCCGAGTAGGGCCCGATGCTATAGCCTTGCTGCAGTGTTGGGCGCATTTTTCAAGCCATCCAAATAAGCCCTAAATAATTCAAATAAACCTGTTTTTATTGCGCGAGTAGTCACAAAGTCTAAATTATGAGTAAAGCATTTGAGTTGCACACAGATTACAAGCCGGCTGGTGATCAGCCTAAAGCCATTGAGCAGTTAGTTGATGGTCTTGAGTCTGGCTTGGCCTACCAGACCTTACTCGGTGTAACAGGTTCTGGTAAGACATTTACGGTCGCCAATGTTATTCAAACTGTTCAACGACCAGCGCTCATTTTAGCACCCAATAAAACCTTAGCAGCTCAGCTCTATGGTGAAATGAAAGAGTTTTTCCCCAACAATGCGGTCGAGTACTTTGTCTCTTATTATGACTATTATCAGCCAGAGGCTTATGTGCCATCTTCAGATACATTTATTGAAAAAGATGCCTCTTTAAATGAACAAATAGAACAAATGCGGCTATCAGCAACTAAAGCTATTATGGAGCGGCCGGATACCATTATTGTGGCCACGGTCTCTGCGATTTATGGTTTAGGTGACCCAAAACAATATTTCAGCATGATCTTGCATGTCGTACGGGGCGAGATGATAGATCAGCGCAAAATATTAAGGCGCTTAGCTGAGTTGCAATATACCCGCAACGATGTTGAGTTACGCCGTGGGACTTACCGAGTGCGTGGTGAAGTGATTGATATTCATCCGGCAGACTCTGAAAAAGAAGCTGTACGTATCGAATTGTTTGATGATGAAATAGAAAATATCAGTATATTCGATCCACTAACCGGCGCAACAATTCAACGTGTTAGTCGTTATACCGTATACCCTAAAACGCATTATGTAACGCCGCGAGAAATTATGCTCAATGCGGTAGAAGCTATTAAACTCGAACTCAAAGAGCGGGTCGTGCAGTTGCGTTCTGTAGAAAAGTTACTCGAAGTTCAGCGGCTAGAGCAGCGTACTTTATTCGATATAGAAATGATCAATGAGCTTGGCTATTGTAATGGTGTTGAAAATTACTCGCGCCATCTATCCGGTCGTGAAGCAGGTGAGCCGCCACCTTGTTTATTCGATTACTTACCCGAAGATGCACTGTTGATCATTGATGAAAGTCATGTGACGGTGCCGCAGCTGGGTGCTATGTATAAAGGTGATCGCTCGCGTAAAGAAACACTGGTCGAATATGGCTTTCGCTTACCTTCGGCACTGGATAATAGACCATTACGCTTTGATGAGTTTGAGCAGCTATCACCACAGTGCTTGTTTATCTCGGCAACGCCAGGGCCTTATGAAGCCGAGCATGCTGATGCTATTGCTGAGCAAGTCGTACGGCCCACTGGTCTGGTTGATCCGCAAATTGAAATTAGGCCCGTTGCTACGCAGGTGGATGATGTGATGTCGGAAATTAATTTGCGGGCTGCAAAAGACGAACGCGTGTTGGTGACAACGCTAACCAAGCGCATGGCTGAAGACCTGACAGACTACTTAAACGAACATAATGTGCGTGTTCGTTATTTGCACTCTGACGTAGATACGGTTGAGCGGGTAGAGATTATTCGTGATTTACGCTTAGGGCATTTTGATGTGTTAGTCGGTATTAACCTGCTACGTGAAGGTTTAGATATGCCAGAAGTCTCTCTGGTGGCTATCCTGGATGCGGATAAGGAGGGTTTTTTACGCTCAGAGCGTTCTTTGATTCAAACAATAGGGCGCGCGGCAAGGAATATTGAAGGTAGGGCGATTTTGTATGCAGACAGAGTGACCGGCTCTATGCAGAGGGCGATTGATGAAACAAATCGGCGGCGCGATAAACAACAAGCTTATAATGAAAAGCACGGCATTACCCCACAAGGCATTAATAAAGAAGTGGCCGATGTTATGGATGGTGGCTTTAGAAAAGTCAGTACAGGTAAGGTGAAAAAAGCTGAGAACAATAAAATTGCAGAGTTAGTGGCGAAATACGATATAGAGGGCAAGCTAACGCCTGATAAAGCCGCTAAATTAATTAAAAAGCTTGAGCAGCAAATGTTCGATCATGCTAAGAACCTCGATTTTGAAGAAGCGGCTAGAGTGCGTGATGAAATTGAGCGTATTCGGCAGCAGGGGTTTGAGTTGCCGGTGGGATGAGGGTAGAGGAGTCCGGGGCAATAATTAGGACGTACCGCTGTTGCATGTGTGCACGTAGTTACAGAGTTGGTGCTGCTTGAAGAGTGTTATGGCTCCGGGATGAGCTAGTGCAAATTGAAGGTTTGGGTTCGGTGGTTCCGACGCTGTTGCATGTATGCACGTAGTTACAGAGGGGGAGCGAGTTTCGTGGTTCCTGTACCGTTGTTGCATGTATGCACGTAGTTACAGAGTTGGTGCTGCTTGAAGAGTGTTATGGCTCCGGGATGAGCTAGTGCAAATTGAAGGTTTGGGTTCGGTGGTTCCGACGCTGTTGCATGTATGCACGTAGTTACAGAGGGGGAGCGAGTTTCGTGGTTCCTGTACCGCTGTTGCATGTATGCACGTAGTTACAGAGGGGGAGCGAGTTTCGTGGTTCCTGTACCGCTGTTGCATGTATGCACGTAGTTACAGAGGGGTAGCGTTTGGTAGGCGCGATTGGATTCGAACCAACGACCCCCACCATGTCAAGGTGGTGCTCTAACCAACTGAGCTACGCGCCTGCTGAAATACGCTTATGGAAATGTTTGAGGCCTAGTGTGTGGTTAACAACAGCCAAACCAACAATGTCATAAGGGGCGGCAAATTATCATGAATATCATCGCAATGACAAGTTTTATTTTACAACTGTGTTACTGCCTGATCCAGAATATCGTTAATTCGTTGCAAAACAGCTGTTTGTGCCTGCTCGGTATTAATAAAGAAGTGGTCCCCGGAGAAAATGGATAGATCAAATTGCTGTTTACTTTTATCTGACCAGTTCTGCATTTTCTCCCCATCAATATGTGGGTCCTGGTCGCCACAGAAAGCATACAGTGGGCAATCAAGAGGCGCCTCGCGGGTATCTAATGGGGCAGTATCGGTTAAGGTGTAATCTGCTCGAATACGGGGTAGCAACAGGCTCATCAACTCATCATTGGCCAGTATTTCTGCGGGTGTGCCATTTTCTTCAGCGACACGTGATAAGAACGCACTATCATCGAGATGATGAATGGGGTCTGATGCAGGCTCTTGTGGTGCTCTGGCAGCTGAAGCAATAAGACCTCGTAATAAGCCCGGTTGTGTGGCTTGAATTTTTAAGGCATATTCATAAGCTAATCTTGCCCCCATGCTATGGCCAAAAAGCACGCAGGGTGTATCAATTAAATGTTGGGTATCGGTGGATATAGCCTGCATCAACGCAGTTAAATCAGTATAGAGTGTTTCGGTGAAACGCTCATCACGCCCTGGCAATTGTATGGCAATGAGTTCAATATCGGGCATCAGCTGTTTTGCCCAACTACGAAAGATGCCAGCACTACCACCTGCGTAGTGGAAGCAGTAAAGCTTAAGCTTTGGATTAATTATTTCTGTGCCATTGAAGCTGACAAACCACTGTTTGTTTGCACTCATTGATGATCAACCCTTGATTTATTGATGTTATTGTTTAACTGTATGCAGAAGCTATAAAAAGCTGCTAGGCCGGTATTTTATCATAATCAGGCTGGCTGCTGCTCAGCATCAGTTAGACCTATATTGCTTCCAGCGGATTATGTGGTCAAGTAAAATCCTGACTGGCCGTCAAGGGGTATAGGTCGGTTGGTTACAGTGAGTTAGCGCTTTAGTGACAGGCATTCTGTCGGTGTATCTGACAGTCACAATGCTGTACGGCCTATTATTTGGTCGGTAAAATGCCAACCAATGGTAAGACTGTGCTTTTGTGGGTTTTAACGTTTGCTTTTGCAGAAAGATTGTTAATAATATTTCAAAATTTCTTAATATTTTGCTTAATTTTAAATACAAATTACCTTAACCTATAACTATGGCTATTAGATCACGAAACGAGATGGAAAAAGAGCAGCGCTATAATGAAATAGTAGATGCAGCAGAGAAGGTCTTTTTTGAAAAAGGCTACGAGAACACGGCGATGTCCGACATAGCGAAAATTGTTGGATCTAGTCGGACGCTTATCTATTTTTACTTTCAAGATAAAGCAGATGTATTGCGCGCAGTTGCTCGCCGAGCTGTTAAGGTGATGGCTGACTTAATGCTGCAAGCGATCAAGGAAGAAGATAACGGTCTAGATCAAGCGGTTGCTTGTTTTCGTGGTTATATTAACTTCTCTCAGTTGCACCCTAATTACTTTCAAGTTGTTATGCTATCTGAGGTCAGTAAAGATGTTGATGACCCGGAAGTGCGCCAATACCGCAATCAAATCTGGCATTCGATGGCTCAGATCATCGAGCTTGGTATGAAAGATGGTTCAATCCGTTCAAATATAGAAAACCCTATGCTAGAAGCTTTTAATTTGTGGGGCACAAGCTATGGGCTTATCCACTTGATGCTAAGTAAACGACATCTGGTGGAGCAGCAGTTTAATGTCAGTATGGACGATGCTTTCGAATCCTGTGTGAAGTTCTATATCAACTCATTGACCAGTAAAACACCAGAGTTGAGTTAATTAAGCCCTGTCTTGCCTTTTAAAGGCGCTTTCTCAAAAAGGCTAACAGCAGGATATTCTGTTTACACAGCTGTGAGGAAGTTACCTTGCTGGTTTGTATGGATTACGATGGTACTTATACTCTAGACCCTGCATTTTGGCTGCAATTTATGCTGCACACCCGAGAGCAAGGGCATGATGTGATTCTGGCAACAATGCGTTATCCACACGAAACAGAGCAGGGGCTACTGGATATTATGCAGCACAAGATTAAGGTTATCTTTACCAGCCGACGTGCCAAGCGCTATGTTGTCGCAGAGCAGGGCTACTATCCTGATATCTGGATTGATGATTCACCACACTTTGTTGAATACGATGCACTAGCATAAAATGCTGTCAGTGGGCAGGCGTTGCTTACTTGAAATTCGGTGCTGAGTATTTATAATGCCGCCCCAGCAAGCGCTCAGATTGAGCGCTTTTTGTTTATTAATACCTCAAAAACATGTGGCCTTTGGTTGTGGCCACCACTGGAGCACAATATGCCTGTAATTACCCTACCTGACGGTTCTAAACGTGAATTTGATCATGCAGTAAGCATTTTAGATATTGCTGCTGATATTGGTCCTGGCTTGGCCAAAGCGGCTATTGCCGGCCGTGTTAATGGTGAGTTGCGCGATGCCAGCTTACCTTTTGCTACAGATGCCAACGTGGAAATCATCACCAAGAAAGACCGGGAAGGCTTAGCGATTATTCGCCATTCCTTTGCGCATCTGATGGGCCATGCGGTAAAGCAACTATACCCAGCAGCCAAAATGGCTATCGGGCCGGTTATCGATGATGGCTTCTATTACGATATTGAATTTGAGCGGCCATTCACGCCTGAGGATGTTGAGGCGATTGAAAAGCGCATGAATGAGCTGATCAAAAAAGACTACGATGTCGTTGTTGATGTGGTAAATCGTGATAAAGCGATAGAGACATTTAAAGCTCGCAATGAGGCTTACAAAGTTGAGTTAGCAGAAAATATTCCTGAAGGCGAGGTTATCAAACTCTATTATCACGAGGAATATACCGACATGTGTCGTGGCCCACATGTCCCGAATACCCAACACCTGCGCGTATTCAAGCTAACCAAATTAGCAGGGGCTTACTGGCGGGGAGACTCCAATAATGCCATGCTGCAACGTATATACGGTACAGCTTGGGCTGATAAAAGCGACTTAAAAGCGTATATTACTCGAATGGAAGAGGCAGAGAAACGGGATCATCGTAAGATTGGCCGTGCTTTGGACTTATTTCATATGCAAGAAGAAGCGCCAGGTATGGTGTTCTGGCATGACCGTGGATGGACACTTTACTTATTGATACAAGAGCATATCCGCAGCTTACTAAAAGAGAATGGCTATCAAGAAATCCATACACCACAAATTGTTGACCGGAGTTTATGGGAACGCTCAGGACACTGGGAAAAGTTCCAAGACGCGATGTTCACCACACAAACAGAAAATCGCGATTATGCCATTAAGCCGATGAACTGCCCTTGCCATGTACAAGTTTATAATCAAGGCTTGAAAAGCTATCGCGACTTACCGTTACGCCTGTCTGAGTTTGGCACATGCCATCGCAATGAGGCCTCCGGGACTTTGCATGGCTTGATGCGTATTCGAAGTTTTGCCCAGGATGATGGCCATATATTTTGCACAGAAGACCAGATCCAAAGTGAAGTATCGCACTTTATCGATATGCTATTTACGACTTACCGGGATTTTGGCTTTGATGATATTGCCATTGCGCTGTCAACACGCCCTGAAATGCGTAAAGGAGAAGAAGCGCTATGGGATAAAGCAGAGGCAAGTTTGCAGCAGTGTCTGGAGGATAAAGGACTGGAATATAAACTACAGCCTGGCGAAGGGGCTTTTTATGGTCCCAAAATTGAGTTTGTGTTGACCGACTGTATTGGCCGGGCTTGGCAGTGCGGTACGATACAGCTGGATTTTGTGATGCCCAAGAGTCTTGATGCTGAATATGTGACCGAAGACGGCAGTCGCAAACCGCCCGTGATGATACACCGGGCCGTATTGGGCTCTTTTGAGCGATTTATTGGCATTTTGATCGAGCATTATGCCGGCAAATTCCCACTTTGGCTGGCGCCAGTGCAGGCTGTTGTGATCAATATTAGCGATAAACACAGTGAATATGTGCTGGAAATAGAAAAAGCCCTTAAAAAACAGGGGGTCCGAGTCGTTTCAGACTTGAGAAATGAGAAGATCGGCTTTAAAATCCGCGAGCATACTTTACAGCGCGTTCCGTACATCCTGGTGGTGGGGGACCGCGAGCAAGAATCAGGCTCAGTGGCCGTGCGCACACGAGAAGGCGAAGACTTGGGCAGTATGTCAGTTGAGCAACTGACAACCCAGTTTCTTGAAGAAATCGTGAGCCGCGGTCGTTAGTTTTTTATGGCCCCTGATTTTTGGCAAAGTTGGCGTTTTTGGGCGAAATTGGCCTGAGAGGGGCCTGAATGCGGGCAGAGCTTGCCCGGTGAAGATAGATGAATACGGAGGTAACACCTTATCAGTGACAAGAAACAGCATCGTCTGAATCAGCAGATTTCAGAATCGGAAGTGCGACTTATTGGCGAAGATGGTGAGCAGGTTGGCGTCATCAAAATCGAAGAAGCACTGAGAATGGCAGATGACGCGGAGATGGATTTGGTTGAAATTGTACCAACGGCCAAGCCGCCAGTTTGTCGAATCATGGATTATGGCAAGTTTAAGTTTGAGCAAAGCAAAAAAGCCCATCTTGCCAAGAAAAAGCAGAAGCAAATCCATGTGAAAGAAGTGAAATTCAGGCCAGCAACTGAAGAGGGTGATTATCAGGTTAAGTTAAGAAATTTAACCCGCTTTTTGTCTGATGGTGATAAAGCAAAAGTAACCATGCGCTTTCGGGGTCGGGAAATTACCCACCAAGAACTTGGTTTAGAGTTTTTAAAGCGGATTGAGAAAGATTTAGAAGAAGTTGGCGTGGTCGAGCAGTTTCCACAAATGGAAGGTCGACAAATGGTAATGGTTTTAGGACCAAAGAAAGCCACATAAATAAAAAATTTTTAAGTGCATAGAGACAGGCAGGGCATTGCCTACTTTATGAAGTAATAACATCGAAGTATGAGGAGAAGAAAATGCCCAAGATGAAAACCAACCGTGGCGCAGCCAAACGGTTTAGAGTAACGTCGTCTGGCCGTGTAAAACGGGCCCAGTCTCACCGTCGTCATATCCTGACGAAGAAAAGTAACAAGCGTAAACGTCATCTACGTGAGCCTGCCGCAGTTCAAGCCTGCGATACAGCTAGCGTACGTCAGATGATGCCATACGCGTAACGGGGGAGACTTATAGATGCCTAGAGTAAAACGTGGCGTAACAGCCAAAGCACGCCATAAAAAAATTCTTGATAAGGCCAAAGGTTATCGTGGTGCCCGCAGTCGAGTGTTGCGTGTTGCCAAGCAAGCGGTAACCAAAGCTGGTCAATACGCTTACCGTGACCGTCGCCAGCGTAAGCGTCAATTCCGTTCGCTATGGATTGTCCGCATCAATGCGGCTGCACGTGAGAATGGTTTATCTTATAGCCGCATGATGGATGGCTTAAATAAAGCCAATATCGAAATAGATCGCAAAGTGCTTGCTGATCTTGCGGTATTTGATAAAGCAACGTTTAGTCAGCTCGCGGAACAGGCCAAAGCTTCCCTTACCGCTTAAGCTGCAGCTTAAACTATCGGTAAACGTTTCGCGAGAATAAACAATTCAGGGGAAGTCCTCAGGGCTTCCCCTTTTTTGTCTCTGCGAAAAAGTGTCATCGGCTTATCGTAAGCTAATGCAAGCTACTCTAACTTAATGAAGTGGATCATATGTCTGAGCAATTAGAACAGATACAGCAACAGGCCGAGGCGGCCGTACAAGCAGCACAGGATTTAGCCGCGCTTGATCAAGTGCGTGTAGAGTATTTAGGCAAGAAAGGGCATATCACTGCCCAGCTCAAGCAACTCGGTAGTTTGCCAGATAATGAACGCAGGCAAGCTGGGCAGCAAATCAATGTTATTAAGCAGGCGGTACAAGGCAAAATTGAATCGCGTAAAGTCGAGCTACAGGAGGCTGAGACTGCTGCGAAGTTAACCAAGGAAACGATTGATGTGACCTTGCCTGGGCGTGCGCAAGAAGCGGGTGGTTTACATCCGGTTAGTCGTACCTTAAAGCGTATTGAAAACATCTTATCGCAGCTGGGTTTTGAGATTGCCCAAGGGCCAGAAATCGAAGATGAATATCATAACTTTGAAGCGCTGAATATTCCTGAGCATCACCCTGCCAGAGCGATGCATGATACGTTCTATTTTGAGGGTGGGCTATTGCTGCGAACGCATACCTCGCCTGTGCAGATTCGGGTTATGGAAAATAGTGAACCGCCTTACCGCATTATCGCACCTGGTCGGGTTTATCGTTGTGATTATGATGTAACACATACCCCAATGTTTCATCAGGTCGAAGGCTTGTTGGTTGATCAGGATGTCAGCTTTGCTGACTTAATGGGAACGCTGGACTTATTTTTGCACGCATTTTTCGAGCGTGATGATTTAAAAACACGCTACCGACCATCATATTTCCCTTTTACTGAGCCATCAGCTGAGGTCGATATTCAATGTGTTATGTGTTCTGGTAAAGGCTGTCGTGTATGTAGCCATACCGGTTGGTTGGAAGTGCTGGGCAGTGGCATGGTGCATCCGGAGGTATTCCGCTATGCCAAAGTTGATACTGAGAAATACACCGGTTATGCCTTTGGTATGGGCGTTGAGCGTTTGGCAATGCTACGTTATGGCATAAACGATTTGCGCTTATTTTTCGAAAATGATTTGCGCTTCTTGCGACAATTTAAATAATTGAACCACAACTGACAATTTAGGCAGAACAATGAAGTTTAGCGAAAACTGGTTACGTGAGTTAGTTGATGTGACAGCTGACAGCAATAAAATACTAGAGCAATTCAATCTACTCGGGCTTGAAGTTGATAGCGTTGAGCCAGCAGCGAGTGAGTTTAGTGATATCGTCGTGGGCGAGATTACCGCCATTGAACAGCACCCGGATGCAGATCGCTTGCGGGTTTGTGAGGTGAATATTGGCGAGGCAGAGTCATTACAAATTGTTTGTGGTGCTGCTAATGCCAGACAAGGACTCAAGGCGCCATTGGCCAAAATCGGTGCAGTGCTACCCAACAGCGACCCTGATGCCAAGCCATTGAAGATTAAAAAAGGTAAGCTGCGTGGCGTAGAATCTTTTGGCATGTTGTGCTCTGAGGCTGAATTAGGTATGGCCGATAAAGCCAGTGGTTTGCTGGAGTTACCAGCAGATGCGCCAGTGGGTTTGGCTGTGCAGGATTATCTGCAATTAGCCGATAATGTGATTGAGATTGATCTCACACCTAATCGTGGTGATTGCCTCTGTATGCAGGGTGTGGCCAGAGAAATTGCGGTTGCCAATAAAGTTGCGCCACCGGTGCTTGATGTCGCAGCAGTCGCCTCACAAATTGATGATACCTTCCCTATAACCATCAGTGCGAATGAAGCCTGCCCACGCTATGTTGGCCGTGTGATTAAAGGCATTAATACAGCAGCAGTAACGCCAATGTGGATGGTTGAAAAATTACGCCGTGGTGGGGTGCGGGCGATTCACCCTGTGGTCGATGTCACTAACTATGTCATGCTGGAATTGGGCCAGCCTATGCATGGCTTTGATTTGGATAAGCTCAACGGCAGTATCCAGGTACGTTTGGCACAAGCAGGTGAAAAAGCGACTTTATTAGATGGCAGTGATGTCACCCTCAACGCGGATACCTTAGTGATTGCCGATGATCAACGAGTCTGTGCGCTGGCCGGTATAATGGGCGGGAATGACTCTGGTGTGACCAGTGCGACAGTCAATATTTTTCTCGAGAGTGCCTTTTTCGCGCCATTGGCAATTCTAGGCCGCTCGCGTCATTATGGTTTGCATACTGACTCTTCTCATCGTTTTGAGCGCGGCGTGGATCCGGCGTTACAGCTCAAAGCCATTGAACGAGCCACTGAGCTGCTTTTAGCCATTGTGGGTGGTATGCCAGGCCCTGTAACGGATGTCTCTGACACAGCGTATATACCGCTTAAAACACCTGTTTACTTGCGTCAGGCACGGATAACACAATTGATCGGACGTGAATTCTCGGTGGCTGAAGTGGAAAGCATCTTATCGGGTCTGGGCAATGCCTGTGAAGCGGTTGATGCTGGCTGGCAAGTGACGCCGCCCAGCTATCGTTTTGACCTGAATATTGAAGAAGACCTGATTGAAGAGCTGGCACGGGTGTATGGCTTTGAAAACCTGCCACGTAAAGTGCCTGCCTATACTGCTAGCAGCTTGCTACAGCCTGAAGCGGATTTGCCTTTGGACCGCTTAAAGACCAGCCTAGTAGAGCAAGGCTATCATGAAGTGGTCAGCTATAGCTTTATTGACCCTGAACTGCAGCGTTTGTTAGAGCCAGAGCAGGCGGCGCTCGCGCTAAGTAACCCTATTTCTTCGGAAATGTCAGTGATGCGGACCACGTTATTAGCGGGTTTGTTAAGCAGTTTGCAACATAACCTTAATCGCCAGCAGAAGCACTTGCGAATATTTGAAGTTGGGCTAAAGTTTATTCCACAACGTACTGATATTAAACAAGAAAGTGTAATTGCGGGCCTTTGTTTTGGCGCGCGCAATGAGCAAAGCTGGTGTTCTGAGGCGACGGCGATGGATTTTTATGACATGAAAGGTGATGTTGAGCGATTATTGGCCATTGGCAAGCATGCTGATGTAAGTGTTGCGCCAGTCACTTTGCCTTTCTTACACCCAGGTCAGGCCGCCCAAATCAGTACGGCTGAAGGCGACTCTCTAGGTTGGATGGGCGCTCTACACCCCAATATCGTGCGAAAAATGGATTTGGAAGGCACAGCTTATGCTTTTGAGCTGCGTTTGGCGCCACTTTTGCAGGGGCAAGTACCTGTTTTTGGTCAAGTTTCCAAATATCCAAGCATTCGTCGTGATTTAGCCATTGTCGTTGACAGTGAGCACAAATGGTGCGAAGTAGAGCGTTGTATACGCGATGTTGCGCCAAATTACCTCACAGGTGTACGGTTATTTGACGTTTACACAGGAAAAGGCGTAACTCCGGGTCGAAAAAGTTTCGCGATGGGCTTGATTTTACAGGAAATTTCGCGCACTCTTACTGACGAAGAAATCGATTCTGCCATTGCTAATATTCTGGCAGTTTTGAATGAAAACCTGGGTGCAACACTTAGGGAGTAGCTAATATATGGCGTTGACCAAAGCCGAAATGGCCGAAATGCTGTTTGACGAGCTCGGGCTGAACAAGCGGGAAGCGAAAGAGCTGGTTGAGTTGTTTTTCAATGAAGTACGTGATGCCTTGGCCGCAGGCGATGATGTGAAGTTATCAGGTTTTGGTAACTTTACTTTAAGAAACAAAAATCAGCGTCCTGGACGAAATCCAAAGACGGGTGAGGAAATACCCATTTCTGCACGTCGAGTGGTGACTTTTCGACCAGGGCAAAAACTAAAGGCAAGAGTGGAAGCGTATGCTGGAAGCCAGCAACAATAACGAACTGGTAACAATACCTAACAAGCGTTACTTCACCATCGGTGAGGTGAGTGAGCTCTGTGAGGTTAAGCCACATGTTCTTCGTTATTGGGAGCAAGAGTTTCCGCAACTCAAGCCTGTTAAACGCCGTGGTAATCGTCGATATTATCAGCGGCATGATGTAATTCTTATTCGGCAGATTCGTAGCCTGTTATATGATCAAGGCTACACCATAGGTGGTGCTCGCTTGCAACTATCGGGCGAGTCAGCCAAAGAAGATACTTCACAAAGCCAACAAATCATCAAGCAGGTCAGGATGGAGCTTGAAGAAGTATTGCATATACTTAAGCGTTAACGACGCTGCTCTCCTCAATACGTTAATACTTTTCCCAAAGCGTACTTAAGTGCGTTACAATTTAGCCTAAATGTCGGGGCGTAGCGCAGTCTGGTAGCGCATCACACTGGGGGTGTGAGGGTCGTGGGTTCGAATCCCGCCGCTCCGACCAACAACACTATTTTATCAAGTACTTGCAGCATGCATTTATGATCTGATGAAGGTCAGGCGTTACTGCTTGTTCGTTACATTTCCCTTTCTTGTGTTGCCGCGTAGATATATTTTACTTTGTGCTTGGCTATTTTCGTTACCAAATATAACAACAATAATACGATGTATCGATAAGCTGCTACGCTGTATTGTCTAGCTTGTCTTTCATTTCTGGCATGCTATATCGTTATCCGTTTTTTCCATTTTCTTATGTGCCTATTTTGGGAGCATCATTAAAATTCCTTTTACTCGTTTTAGTGAATATTTATGGCTTCACTCCCTCAATACGATAGCCTATGCAGTCGGTATACTAAAACAGATGCTGGCAAAAACAAGCTTGTTGTTTTTATTTTATATAATGCTTATGAGAAATGCGTCCAGTACTATTTAGTTTGTTTATATCGCTTGCTTGATTGCTTAGGCTGAACAATCAACAACTACTCCAATTGAAGTATAGTCGTCATTTTATGTTTTGCTTGATGTTTTCTGTTGATATAAAAATTAAGCGTAAGATAGTTGTTGTTACTTTGCTTAATCTACTTTTATAAACGTGTTCAGGTCGCACTGTTAAATGTTTCAGAAACAATTAACTTGAGTTGATTAACGTATTCGGGCAGCTATTTTACACTTGCTATTATTTAACATCATACGAAACTATTGCATAGCAGTACTATGCTCAATAGTTATATAACTATTTTTTATGTTTTCTTTGTCAAATATAACTTTAGTTACTTTTTTGTGTTGTCGCCTATCCGTTCTTTTTTGATGATTGTTTGTATCACATTCACTGTTGGAATTTCTTACATGAAAAATCGTGTAATGTTGTTTGCCAGACAAGCCGTTATTACAACATAAGCAAACAGTATGAGTATTATTTTCTTAAGTGATAATAAATACTGAGGAAAAGCCAGCTGCTTTGCATGTTATGTTTTTAGCATCGTATTAAAGTGTTTAATGCATAGCTTATATTCGCAATATTTGTACGACGATTATATTTATTGAATGATAAAAATAACGAAAGATAATGCTTATAACTAATTATTATGAACTCTCTGCTTTTAAAAAAAGATTTATTTGATCATAAGTATGAATATAAGAAAAAAGTTTATTTATAGGTAGATAGCGAGGTATTTTTTAAGCGCGATAAAATTGCAACGGAGGCATGATAATGCTAATGAATATTGCGCTAGTACAAGCAGTTGTCTTATCTTTTTTTTTCTTGCTTGAGAAAACACTTCCCGCCAGGCAGCATAATAAAAAACCTTATTTCCATTCATGGTTTACCGTGGTTTGTTTATTTGGCTTAATTTGGTTGAAAGTGGTTTTAGTTATATGGTTGTCATTACCTTTTGCAGGCGTTCTGCCGATTAATGGCCTGGATGCAGTTGCACAGGGGTTTATTTTTTATTTTTTTTACTCATTAGGTAACTATTGGTTTCATCGTTGGAAACATGCCAATGTTTTTTTATGGCACTATCTGCATAGTTTTCATCATGCCCCAACACATATGGAAACGGTGATTGCTTTTTTTAGGCATCCTTATGAAATTATTGCCAATACGATTTATTTAATTTTAATTGGCAAAATATTATTGGGTGCTAGTCCTGAGGCTGTGGCCATTGCATTGGCTATTGAAGGCTCATTGGAATGCTTTCATCATTCAAATATTAATATACCCAAACGTTTGCGTTGGGTTGGCCATATAATACAAACACCCGAGATGCATATTGTGCATCATGAGCGCGGAGTACATAAGTATAATTACGGCCCTTTCTTATGGGATTGGGTGTTTGGCACGTTATCTATACCAGTGGATACAAATAAGCCCTTAGGGTTGAAGGGAGCCTTCTCAGTCATCTTTTTGCAAAGAAATGTTTGACAGCGATGTTTAATGTAAAATATTATTTGCGTAAATAATATTTTACGTAGCTTTTGATGCTTTTTTATACAAGGAAGAATAGCCATGAGCACTATTATTCAGGAAGTAAGCTTTGATTCCAGCCAGTTTTTTTCAGGTTTTTCTCCGCAACAAGAAGCCATATTGCGCAAAAGTTATGACGCAATTGGAATAACCGAACTCGAAACAAAACTTCGCGAAGCGATAGCTAACTACCGTCAAGGTAGTAGAAGAGGTACAGGTTATCGTGCGCTGGAAGCAGCGATTGAAGACGCTCTACATAGACACTTAGAGTCGCAAGGCTGCTATTCTCAGCTAGAAATTGAAGAGGCATTACGCGTTAGAGTGCCGAGCCATACGTATATACGTAATTTCAGCAGTGGTAATAATATTTGTATTAACTTTATGAATACATTGGCATTCTTTTTTAACATCAAATATATCGTTAACAATTTTGAGTTTATTTAGTGACTAACTCCTAGGCTAGGGGGTGACGAGGACTCAGCGGGGCTTGTGGAGACGACGAAGAAGGCCCCCTGAGTCTATTTAGGCGTCTATTTAGCAGTCTATTGAGAAAATCTATTTTATTGTCCTGCTTTTTAAAAACCAAATTCTAAAACCCAATGTCTAAAACCAAGTAACAGCGTTATTATGCTAGCGACACAATGTTTCGGCTAGATCTTATATAAGCGCTTTATATTTTAATTATAGAATACCTCTTCAAAATTACTATGCTTGGTTTAATGAATTTTATATGATTTTTAGGTAAGCCCTTAAACCTTGTTAGTTAGTTTGACATTATTCGTGGGTAAGTAAAACTCCTAGCTTTTTGTCTGATAGCGCTTATAGTCTGTGATCATTTAGAGCAAGAATAACCTGTATACAGCAATCAATAATTTGCTCATGCTCAATACAGTCAGTGTTGCCTGCATCATCTTTTTCATACTCTATACTATGCAAAAGTTTGCCTTGCTTACGTTGTATTCGGTGGCTTTTGTAGGCAGGGTGGTGCTCCAAATATTCACGTACCTTGAGTTGTTGCTCATTGCTCTGACTGGGAGTGAATAGAATAGACTTTTGCCGGCCATTATTTTGCCCGAGTGTGATGAATGCTTGAATATACTGCTTGCCATTAATGCCTTGGTAAATATTCCAGTTGTAGGTGGCATAAACTAGCTTGGCCAGCAGTAGCTGTGCTTCAATAGAGTATATATTTGGCATAAAGTACTGAGTATTGATCTTAGAAGTGAAAATATAGCATGCTGTGTTGGCGAGTTTAAGCATCATCAATGAAGATTATTGATAGGTTTGGTCAAGATAAGTAAAAAAACAGGTGCGAAGATAATTATGTGTGGGCGTTATAATATTGTTAGTGATATCGATAAGCTGCAAGAGATCTTCGAGGTGGCGTTCGAAGCTAATTTAGAAAATGTATTTAGGGCTACAAGTGAACAGCAGAATGTCAATAAGGCAAGTGCAGGGCAGATAATAAATTATAATATAGCACCAACACAGCAAGTGCCTGTAGTTTATCAAACGCAAGCAGGTGTTCGTGCCTGTGCGAGCATGCACTGGGGGTTAGTGCCCAAATGGCTAAAAACGCCTAAACCTACACTAATGCCACATAATGCTAAAGTTGAGACGGCAAGTGAGAAGCCTTATTTTAGAGAGGCCATGCAGCGGCGGCATTGTTTAATACCTGTCAGTGGCTTCTATGAGTGGCAACAACAAACCCATGGTAAGCAACCTTACCATATTACTTTGCGTGACAGTGATATATTTGCTTTTGCCGGTTTATGGGAAATCAGGCAATCACAGCTGTCATGTACTATTTTAACGACGCAGCCGAATACGCTGATGCAAACCATACATCACCGTATGCCAGTCATCCTGCATAAAGATCAGTATGCAAGTTGGTTAAAGCCTACTACTGATCGAGACAGTGACTCAGTGTCATTTTTTGAGCCATATCCAGCAGAAGCAATGGAAGCATTTCCAGTGAGTACTTTGGTCAATAAAGTTGCCAATAATAGCCCGCAACTAATTGAGCCTATAGCAACACTGTTTTAAGTGATGTTCAAGGCTCTTGATGCTGTGCATTGAGTTCTTTGAGCTTATCTTCTATTTCAAGTATGCCGCGCACTGCATTGAATAGGTCTATTTCTTTAAATGGCTTATTCAATATATTATCAAAGCCACAAGCATAACATTTTTCGGCAGCCTCTTGAGTGGCGTCAGCGGTTAATGCAATTAATGTGGCATGCTCGCGAGCTTGACTGGCCATTTCATGTTTGCGAATTTCATGGCAGAGTTGAAAACCATCCATGCCAGGCATATGTAAATCAATAAAAGCCATCTTATAGCTGCTTTTACGAAAAAGTGCCAGGCCTTCATTCGCGCTATTGGCGATATCAGCATGCACGTTGATTTGTTCTAATAGATATTTAACGACAGTTTGACTAGATGGATTATCTTCAACATAGAGTACTTGTGTGACAATAGGGTTTATATTATGGCTCTGGTCGTCTTCTGTTTTAAGCGTATTGGCTTTTGGGCGATATGTTAATGGTAGTTTGACTGTGAAAACTGAGCCTTTTTCTGCTTTACTCTCAACAGCAATTTCACCACCGAGTAAATCAACAATTTTTTTACTAATATGCAAACCAAGCCCAGTGCCCTGAAAACGTCGAGTACTTGATTGGTCAGCTTGTTCAAAAGGTTTAAAGATATGCTCTAGCTTTTCCTCAGGAATACCTATGCCTGTATCGCGAATTTCAATGATTGCGAGTAATTCATTGTCGGTTTGATATTTTTGTTTTATATAAACAAAAACACTGCCGTGCTGAGTGAACTTCAATGCATTACCAATCAGGTTATCAATAATAGTTTGAAAGTGGACCTGGTCAGTGAAAACATCAATGTCCGGTAAGCGTTCATCAGTGTCAACCAAATAAGAAAGTTTAATGTCTTTTTGTGTAGCTCTAGTCTGGTGCCACTCGGTAATGGTTTGTATTTCATTTTCAATATCGAAGTATGATTCAAGAAATTTTAATTTCCCCGCTTCGATTTGTTCAAAATTGAGTATCTCATCGATGCGGCGGCATAACTTGTTCGATTGTGTGTCAATAATATCCAATACTTCACTAGCATACTCGCTTTTATTGATACGCTTTAGTGTGGGTAGAAAGCCGATGATTGCCGTTAATGGTTGTCTTAGCTCATGACTCATGCTGGCTAGAAATTCAGATTTGGCTTGGCTGGCCTGGGTCGCTTTTTCACGGGCGTCGCTTAGCTGTTTAAATTGTAATTCCACGCGTTCGCGGGTTTTTTGTAACTGACTGGCCAGCTGATCGATATTACGGCTCAATTCTCCCAGCTCATCGTCACTTTTTGACTTTATGCGTTTGCTGTAATCCCCTTCGCGCAATGCAGATATAGTTTTAATAATCTTGCTTATTGGGTCAACAACAGAGCCACTCAACAGGCGGGCAGTGATATAACCTATTGCGAGAGCAAGAAAAGTAAAGCATGAATAAATGAAAATTATTCGGTTGCGCAGTTGATCAGCCTGCAAGGTTGATAAGTTCAGTTCAATATAGCCGACAACTTGTTTTTCCACTGTTTGGCTTTGCTGTGATAATGACTCAATCTCAGTAAAGTTAATGTCATCACTCAAGTCATAAGTTGCAATAGGCAATAAGGCGACTTCAACAGGGGCGGTGAATGTTAACGCTTTACCTGCTGATAGTTGAGTCGGTAGTGCTTTTAACGTTGGTGCGATAAAGTCACTTTTATCTACATCGAGTATACGGATACTATTGATTTCAGGGATTTCAGCAACCATATGCTCTAACATGCTTTGTAGGCTTATAGTATCGCCGGATAATAAAGCATATTCAGACATGCTCGCGATATATTGCGACTGGCGCTTGCCAGCAGTTTTTAAACCTTGGCTGACCGCATCAATTCGCTCATAAAGAAAATAAGGAAAGATTGTGAATAGTGCAGCTAACATGGGTACAGCGATAGCGAATAAAATACGAGACTCAAATGTTGCAGACCTAAATAACTTCATTGCTTTACACTCTGTATAAAGTTTTGAATTTTTTGCGTGAGTTGCTCATTAAAACCTCTGCGTTTAGCAAAACGTTTATTTGTGATGACATCAAAGTTTTGGTTGTAGCTCACCTTGCCTTTTGAGGTGTCGGGGTTAGACAGTATTTGTTTGAGGTGATGTGCTGTATGTTCAATGTTCGAGTAAACAGTTGCTACGGCGCCTAACTGCACGAACTGAGGTGAATAGCCGATAATAGCAACTTTATGTCGGAAGGCTGAACGGATTAGCCACTGGGTTGTTTGCGTATTATAAATATTGTCATCGGGTACCGCTAAAAATACAGCAAAGTTATGAAAATCAACAAACTGACTGAGTAAGCGCCTAAACCACTTTTCATTGTCAGGATCGTAGCGCCTAAAATAAAGTTTAACATTGGCTTGTTTAGCGGCCAGCATCAGTTCATTTCGCATAAACTGTGTTTTATCACTCAGCAAAATACCGACTTGCGCGCGCCGACCGTAAAGTATTCTGATCAGGCTGAGTTGCTGCAATGGGGAAGGGTCTGAAAGCACTACATGTGCGCGGCGAAAACCATCACCATTTTTCTGCATTTGCTCATAAGAGACTCTGGAGATAAACACGCCAATAATACGGCGGTAGTCTTTGCCACTTTTGAGCACCTCATCGAGCACTTTATGACCTGTGGCTATTACCGTAGCCCCATCGGCTGGAAGGTTGTCACAGCTCAGATCGATAAGGTGGATATTGGCCGGTGCGAGGGCCTGGCTCAGCGCAGTTGTTAGCTGTGTGGCACGTTTGTCATATTGGCCTGCAATCACAAAAATACGCTGCTGGCCTAATGCATCAGCATAGGCTGCAGCGCTAAGGTAGTAAAAAGCTATTATGGTGAGTAATGCCAATTTACTAAGCCGATATCGGCAAGTATTTGTGCAATAAAACCGTTTCAATCGACGGGTGTTCATTTTATGCATATTTTTTGTGCTTTATATAAGCGATGATTATCCCAATACTTCTATGTGCGATAGCGCTAATTATTGGTATAAACTAACATTTTTTATACTGCTCTTACAAGCACCGCCGAGCACCTTAGCATCTTCTTCTGCATGATGTCTGTTTTTTGTTTGTTTTATGTTTATATTATGTTGCTTTTTTGTCGTTTGATGTTTATATTATTACCTATGCTTATTCAGAAAGGCGAGTAATAAATGGTTCCGGTTACAGCAAGAGGTGAACAAAGCATTGCTACCACAGGTTGCTCTGAGCGCTTTAACTTATTTCTAGATCAGCTTTCAGCAGGGCCTAATACTGCCAGTGCACGAGTCAGTTGGTTGGCTGGATTATTTGCAACTCACCGGAATACGCCCAGAGGCTGGCTACTGGAAGATAAAGTGCCACATAAATTGGAAGAAATGGTGCTTAGGTTGATTGAGCAGTATGCAGAGCAGGACATGGATGCGACACGTTGGGCTGAGTGGATTAAGTGGGGCGGCATACAACCTAGTTTACCAATGCTCGTTGCACCAGATATGGACAATATCAATCATGATCTAAAGCGTGATTTGTATTTGACGGTTGATAAAGTGGCTAGGCAAAAAGGCTTGGAAGTCGAAAGTTTCCCAAAGCATATGCGCTGGCAAATTTACGACCTAGTTATTATGTATGCTGAAGCTGAAGGTGGGACAGAAATTAATGAAAAGTTTGTCGAAGGTTTGTTGGAACTCGTAAAGCATCAATAAAAAATGATGCAACAAAAAATTGAAAGGGGCGGACAGTGCCGGGCTATATAGCACTGATAAAGAATAATAAACACAATAACGACACGGAAGAAACCATGAATAATATATACGGGGTGAACAGAAACAAAAGAATCATCAGCATGACAGCATTTAGGGTGATGTATGTATGTTGCAGAGTTATTTCAGCATTAGGTCGTGGAATATATCTGTGTTGCGGTATTGCATTAGTGTTAGCGGTCGCTATTGCATGCTTTTTACCGGGAATCATTAAAGACTATTGGGCCGAAGGAGGCGATTACAATGAGTAAATACTTGTTGGCTTTATTACTGGCAGTAACGTATTGCCTTGTCTTTATGTTACTGGTGTTCTATTTGCCAAGCTATACGAAAGAGAGCTTGGTTTCCAGCGGATTAGAGTATGAGTAGCTTCGCTGTTAAAGAGGTAGCGTAGTGCTATCCAGGCCCTCCCAGTAATTGGGAGGGTTTTTTATATTTGCAAAAAGCACTGTGCGCAAAATAATCATAATCGTCATTATTTTCGAACAGAAATGACCATGCTGTTTTAACTGACGATAAATTAAAAAATGTCACCAATGGGAGATCTACTTTCGGCTATCTATCAGTATATAACCTATGACTACATTGGGTTTTGCGATTATTAAGCAGATATGTGTGCCTTTTGTTAGGTTGGTGCATTCATATAATAAAGTTGCAAAAGCTATATTCCATTATGTGCGAAAATTATAAGCATTAGGTAGGTAGAAACTCTTGTAAATTAGGGTAATTTAGTAGACTATTGCTCTACGGATGAGCTGGATGCTATACATCCGCTGAGTAAAAGTTTGAGTTGTATGAGGGACTTTAATCGCCCAGGAGCTTTTGCTTTTAATTAGATTAGCTCTAAAGTTGTCATGCCAGCAAAGGTTAAGCACAACATGCTGTAGGGCAAGTAAAGCGTGACGCAATAAGCAAGTAGTCAACTAAAAGGTTGACCTGTGTCACACAATCCTGCTGCAGACCTAGTGCTTGTGGCTATGTGAAGTATAAGATTAAAGTCAAGTGTGCGTAAATCAGGGTCTTAGGACCTAATATAGTTTATCTCGCGAGGTTGCAAGGGAGCGTATGGAAAGAGAAGCTACAGTATTTATTGTTGACAGTGATTCTGGGTGGCGTAGTTCAATTCAAGCTACGTTGGATGTAGCTGGTTTCAATGTCAAATTATTTGAGTCTGCGGAGGACTTCTTAACGCAATACCAGCCTGATGAAGCTGGCTGTCTGGTATTAGATTCGGAATTGCCTGGGATGAGTGGTTTAGAGCTACAGGAAACACTTGGTGAGTATGAAATTACGCCACCAATTATTTTTACCAGCTCGGAACCCAATGTACCAACCTCAGTGAGGGCAATGCGAGCTGGCGCTATAGATTTTTTGCAGAAGCCTTTTAAAGATATCGAGCTGTTGGCACGTGTTCAGGAGGCTATTGATCGTGATCGCTATATGCGTCGCCGTCATATGGAAGCCTCACATGTCAGTGATCGAATTGACAGTCTGACACGACGTGAGAAAGAAGTGATGGACCTTGTTTTAGAAGGTCTTACCAACAAGGAAATTGCCAACATGCTTGGCTTGAGTCACCGCACGGTTGAGTTACACCGCTCACGTGTGATGGCCAAGATGAAGGCGCAATCTATTGTTGAATTAGTCAAAATGACGAGTGTGCAAGAACGTATTTAACGCGCACTAGCCATTGTTTAAGAAAAAACCCCATTTTATGAAAATGGGGTTTTTTTATGCCCATCTACGGCCGTGTTGCTATATTGCTGAGATTAAAGACTGGTATTTAGCCTATCGGAAATTGTGAGGGGAGTTCGAAAAGTCCACTATATTGTAGTATTTTTGCATATCCGTTATATTTTGCTCGCTGTGCAGCGGGTCTTTTTGGCCAGCAATGTTGAAAAAAACGCGATTAATGTGTGTCTTTACTCGGAATTCGGCCAAGATCTGCTAGAATACCGCCTCTTTTTTCGTAGATAGTCAGAATAAGCGGTTTAGGCACAAAAGTTCGCAGGAGAATGCCCAGATGCCAGTTGTAAATTATGAACAGTATTGCAAAATGTTAGATACAGCGAAGCAGAATCACTTCGCTTTTCCAGCTATTAATGTCACATCGACTGAAACAGCAAACGCAGCGCTAAAAGGCTTTGCTGATGCCAAATCTGACGGCATCATTCAGCTATCGATTGGCGGTGGCCAGTTTGCCTCAGGTCTAAATGTGAAAGACACCGTTTTGGGTTCAATCTCAATCGCTCAGCACGTACACTTGCTGGCTGAAAAGTACAATGTCAACATTGCCTTACATACAGACCACTGTGTTGCTGATAAGCTGGATAGTTTTATTCGCCCGCTAATTGCCGAAACAAAGCGCCGTCGTGAAGCAGGCATGTCAAACCTGTTTAATTCTCATATGTTTGATGGCTCTACATTGCCTTTAGAAGAGAACATCAGTATCTCTAAGGGCTTGCTTGAAGAGTGTGCACCACTTGAAATTATCCTTGAAGTGGAAACAGGTGTTGTTGGTGGTGAAGAAGACGGTATGGATAATGAAAACGTACCAGCTGAAAAGCTTTACACCACACCAGAAGATATGATGTATACCTATGAGCAGCTAAAGCAAGTTGAAGGTGGCCGTTTTATGCTGGCGGCGACTTTTGGCAATGTGCACGGCGTATACAAGCCAGGTAATGTGAAATTAACACCAACAATCTTAAGAGATGGTCAGAAAGTTATCACTGACAAGTATGGCGCTGATGCGGCACTTGACTTGGTATTCCATGGTGGCTCAGGTTCAGACCTGTCAGATATCCATGAAACATTAGGCTATGGTGTTATCAAAATGAATGTTGATACCGATACCCAGTACGCTTTTACTCGTCCGGTCGTTGACCACATCATGACAAATTATGAAGGTGTGTTGAAGATCGAGGGTGAAGTCGGTAATAAGAAAGTTTATGACCCACGCAGTTATTTGAAGGCTGCTGAGACAAACATGGCAGCACGTATTCAAAGTGCTTGTGATGATTTACGCTCTTCTGGCAAAACAACATTTGCTGCTTAAGTAAGTAGCGTCAATAGATAAAAAGGCCGCTTTTTTAAGCGGCCTTTTTTTATGCATTCATTTGTTGCAGTCGTGTTATATTGTCTTTAGCGTTGCAACACTTGTTGATAAAGCTGTATATAAGCAGCGGCACTTTGTTGCCATGAGAAGTCTTGGCGCATGCCATTTCTTTGCAGCTGTTTCCATAATCGCTTTTTAGGGTAGTGCTCTAAAGCACGTATTATCGTGTTTGCTAAGGCATTGCTGCTGGCTTGAGTGAAATGAAAACCTGTGGCTGTATCATCAGCCAAGGTTTCAGCAGTGCAGTCATTAACAGTATTAACTAATCCGCCGATTGCACGCACAATGGGTACGGTGCCATAACGTAAACTATATAATTGTGTTAAGCCGCAAGGTTCAAAACGTGAAGGCATTAGAAACATATCACTACCAGCAATCAGTAAATGGGCCCAATCTTCATTGTAGGTAACTTTTAATGCCAGTTTATCTGGGGACTGCTCGGCATAATATTGTAAACTATCTTCAATATCTTTATCGCCAGTGCCCAAGATGACCAGTTGCAAAGGCAGGTCTAGTAATTGAGGTAAGGCTTCAATTAACAGATCAATACCTTTTTGCCAGGTGAACCGGGTTACAATACCTATCAGCGCTGTATTAGCTGACTCTGGAAGTCCAAACAAGTTCTGCAGGGCAGCTTTGCTCAATGCTTTGCCGCTTAATTTTTTGGGCGTGAAAGGGGCGGGTAAGGTGGCATCACTGCCAGGGTTCCAGGTTTGGGTGTCGATGCCATTGAGTATCCCGTAAAGGTCGTCAGCACGATATGCTAAAAGGTCGTGTAAGCCATGGCCAAATTCTTCAGTTTTAATCTCCTCGGCATATTGGGGGCTGACAGTTGTCACCTTATCTGCAAATGCAATGCCGCCTTTGATGAAAGACATATTATCAAAAAATTCCAATGCGTCATAAGACCAAAGGTGTTCAGGCAAGCTCAATGCTGTGAAGGTTTCATGAGGAAATACGCCCTGGTAAGCCAAGTTGTGAATAGTAAAAATACTATGGGGTGGATTTTGCACCTGCCTCAATAAAGCGGGAATCAGACCTGTTTGCCAGTCATTGCAGTGCACGATATCGGGACGCCATTGTAAACCAGCATTGTCAGTAGCAATCTGTACACAGGCTTTGCAAAAAAGGCCAAAGCGCAAACCATTATCAGGCCAGTCATGGCCATTGCTGTCGACATAAGGGCCGCCGCCTTCGCGTTCGAATAGGTCGGCGCAGCCAATCAGTAGTAGCTTTAATGACGTATTTGGTAATACAGTTTGTAAAACACTTATTTCATGATCATCAATATTGATCGAGCTTACTTGCTCGAGGTTGGGTAAAGCAGCAAGTATTTGTCGGTAAGCGGGTACTGCTAGGCTAATATTGGCCTGTTTAGAATCGAGCGCAATAGGTAGGTAACCGGCAACATCTGCTAAGCCACCTGTCTTAATTAGAGGATAAACCTCACTGGCTGCAAATAATATTTCCATAAAAGTAACTGTCGCTAATATTGATAAGAGCTGGGCTTGAAATGACTCTGATAAGCCTATCTTATTTTTATGTGCTTGGCTAATGTTAGATTTCACAAACAAATATAGAAAAATTTCGGCAGAATCGTTAAGATAACAGGCAATGGCTTGTCTGGTGTTAGCTCAATTGTCATGATGGCAAAAGTAGAGCATATTCAAGCTGATAGTAATAATGGTCAGTAAAGGGATTTATGCTAAATGTGTAAATAAGCTGTCATTTAATTTTGACCAAGCTGTTATCACAAAAGTTATACACTTCTGAATGATAAGGGACCCTTATGTTTTGCATGGTCAGTGCTGCGGCTTGCACTAGCAAATCCCAATATTTTTATGCCTAGTATTTGCTACCTTTGCTGTAACGACAAAGAACTGTAATCAATACTATGTACTGACGACGTTATTTTCACCCACTTATTTCATAGAATAGATACCTATTATGCTTGAAGAGAATGAAAGAGATGTTCGTTTTGTTAGCCGCTTAACCCGAGATACCTTATCAATTGTCTTAGCGGGTGGCCGGGGATCACGCTTAAAGCACTTAACAACTTGGCGAGCCAAGCCAGCGGTGCCATTTGGTGGTAAGTTTCGGATTATCGATTTTACATTGTCTAACTCCATTAATTCGGGCATTCGGCAAATCGCTATTCTTACCCAATATAAAGCTCATTCTCTTTTGCGGCATATTCAAAATGGTTGGGGCTTTTTGAGAGGGGAGTTTGGTGAATTCATCGAGTTACTGCCTGCTCAACAGCGAATTGAAAGCTCATGGTATTTAGGTACAGCAGATGCGGTATATCAAAATCTGGATATTATTCGTAGTCATAATCCAAAGTACACCCTGATATTAGCAGGGGACCATGTGTATAAAATGGATTATGGGGAAATGTTGGCATTTCATGCTGAGCATGATGCCGATTTAACAGTGGGTTGTATACAGGTCCCTCTGGAAGATGCCAGTGCTTTTGGTGTTATGGCGGTTGATACAGAAGCAAAAATTATTGATTTTGCAGAGAAACCGACGGAACCAAAACCCATGCCAGGGCAAAAAAATGTTGCTTTAGCTTCAATGGGGATTTATGTGTTCAATACAGAGCTGCTGCTTGAGAAACTTATTCAAGATGCTGATGATAAAAACTCTGATCATGATTTTGGTAAAGACATCATCCCGTCGATGATCAGTAATAACCGGGTTTTTGCTTACCAGTTCAAAAATAAGACGGATGACAGCATGAGTTATTGGCGTGATGTCGGTACTGTTGATGGGTATTGGAAAGCTAACCTGGAACTGGTTGATGTTGATCCTGAACTCAACTTATACGACAAACAATGGCCTATTTGGACTTATCAGGATCAGGTTCCTCCTGCAAAATTCGTGTTTGATGATGATCAGCGGCGGGGTATGGCAATTGACTCAATGGTAGCTGGTGGTTGTATTATCTCTGGCGCGCAAGTTAAACGCTCTTCCTTGTTTACCAATGTCAGAGTTGAACAAAATAGCGTGATCGAAAATTCAGTTATCCTGCCTGAGGTTACTGTCGGTCGTGATTGTATTATTAAGAATGCTATTATCGATAAAGGTTGCCATCTAGCTGATGGTATGCAGATTGGCGTTGACCCAACAGCGGATGCTGAGCGCTTTTACATTAGCCCAGGCGGGGTTGTATTAGTTGTTCCCGATATGCTGGGGCAGCGTGCACACCAGGCTCGTTAGCCATTATTTTAATTGTCACTTCAAATATGAGCTGCCGCGCTTAGCAGTAGCTCAGCTTTTACTTGTGTACTTTTTATTTCCCCATGATTCTTTGAGTGCAATATACAGCGTGTTGCTTGCACTGCTTTAGTACATGTAATTTATGGTGCAGATCAACCTGAGGTCTTTTTACATGCACTGGCATAGCGCGTTGAAATTAATTTAGTGAATGACCATAACGTGTTTACGCTCTAAATTTCCTCAGCCGATATTCCGTAACTTTCTGATTTAAAAAGATAAAATTTCACAAACGCTTACGCTTAACAGCGGGTGGCACGGTACTTGCTGATAGGAAAATGCAAGTATGGATGTAATGCCGCATCCAGTTCTTAAAGCTGTGCTCATACAGCTACTTATCCATATTGAAAAGACAATACCAAGTCAGTTGTTTAGGAGAAATAAACAATGAAAAAAATAAGTAAAGCCCATATTCCCTTGTCGCTATCAATAGCTGGAATGTTAATGAGCTTCAATACTGCTAATGCGGAAACATTCACAGAGGCGTTAACTGGGGGAAAAGCGAGCTTAAATATCCGTTATCGTTTAGAAACTGTAGAGCAAGATAACGCTCTTGATGATGCCACTGCGTCGACAGTGCGAACGCGTTTAGGCTATGCCACTGGGACATACAAAGGCTTTTCGGCGTTTATTGAGTTTGAAGATGTGCACAAGTTTCTTGAAGCGGATTACAATGTTCCTGGTGCATCTCCATTTGGTCCAAATACAGCAAATACATCGATTGTAGCTGATCCGATTGGTAGTGATTTAAACCAGTCGTATATCAAATATAGCAATGGCAGTTCGACATTAAAATATGGTAACCAGGTTTTAACGCGCGGCAACCATCGCTTTGTAGGGCATGTTGGCTGGCGGCAAAACCAGCAAACATTTGAAGCGCTAACGTATGAAAACAAATCATTTGAGAATGTATCGTTCTTTGCCGGACATATTGCTAATCGCAATACCATTTTATTCACAGATGTTGATCAAGACACGAATTTACTCGATGTGACGGTCAGCAATCTCGGTGGTGGCAAGTTAACAGGCTATTTCTACGATATTGCAGTCGATAATAATGGTCCGTCACAAGAAAATATCGGTCTGCGTTACGATGGCAAGATATCTGATTTTAAATATACGCTTGAATTTGCGACTCAAGAGACACAATCTGGTGCAGAACCAGACTATTCATTATTAGAAGCATCTTATAAGTTCTCTGGTGTTACTGTTGGCTTTGGAATTGAAACTTTAGGCACAGATCAGGGCGTTGGGTTTGCAACACCACTGGCTACCTTGCATAAGTTCAATGGTTGGGCTGATATATTTTTAGGAACACCTGGTGAGGGCCTTGAAGATACTTATTTCAGTATTGGTGGTAAGGCCGGTGGCGTTAATTTAAAACTGGTTTATCATAGTTTTGTACCTGATGGTAACGGTGACGACTATGGTACAGAAGTTGATTTTCTTGTTGCGAAGAAGTTTTCAAAAAATTACAAAGGCGGCTTCAAATTAGCACAATACAGTGCAGACAACTTCGCTGTTGATACCGATAAGATCTGGTTATTTTTTGAAGCGGGTTTTAAATAGTTATTAGTATTTAAGATTTCGCTAGTTGTTTTAATTGAAAATAAGGAGGTGGCGGTTTGCTAATAGAGTATGATCACCACCTCCCAAGAAAGAAATAAAAAGCATTATTCAGCAAGGTGATATAACGCGATGAACGCGAGTGTGTTTATTGTTAGTGAATCAGAGCGGCGTGCTAATAGCTTACGACAGGTTTTGCTGCGCTTTAACTATGCAATAGCAGAGACTGTAAAAAGTTGTGATAATCTTGCAAAACAGGTTCAGCAAAAAAAACCTGATATTATCATTGTGAACCTAAGAACATTGGATAGTTGTTCTTTGGAGAATATGCGAAAAGCGCTTGATTTGGAGCCTTTGCCGATGATTGTATTTGCTGATGAGAGTAATGGGTCTTGGTCTAATTCGATGATAAAAGCAGGTGTCAGTGCTTTTGTTGTAAATGGTTTTAGTGAAAACCGTGTTAAAGATGTTATCGATGTGGCCATTGCTCGGTTTTATGATCGGCAGGCAATAAAATCCGAGGTTTATCAATTAAAAAACAAGTTGGCAGATCGAAAAATTATTGAAAAAGCCAAGGGTTTACTAATTGAAAAATATCAAATGTCAGAGGAAGAAGCTTACTCATCTATGCGAAAAATGGCTATGGATAGAAACCAACGTTTAGCTGAGTCGGCACGCAATGTAATTGCAATGATGGAAATGATCTCCAATTAGATTATTAAATAAATAGTTTTTATAAAGCTGTTTTTAAAGTTTTTTTAAAGTAAGTTTCTAGTTTTTTCTTGAGCTGAAGATGGCTCAATAGACACAGGCGTCAACAACATGGCTACAATGCGTGGCCATGTTGCTGACGCCTTTTTTTTTGGAATATGTGCTATGAATGCTGTTTATAAATCCGAAACTGATGAAGGTTTGCCTATTGTTGTTATCGGCAGTGGCCCAGTTGGCTTGCGTGTTGCAGGCAAGATTATTGAATCTGATCCAGATACTAATATCATCTTGTATGGAGATGAGCCTTGGGATCCGTACAACAGAGTACGTTTATCATCCTATCTGGCAGGTGAAACTAATTTATTCGACTTGCAGATTAATATAGACAATAAAAAAATTGTTAAAAGATTTAACTGTCGTGTAGATAAAATAGACAGAGAAAATAAAACAGTTACTGATGCCAATGGTATTGTACAAGGTTACAGTAAGTTGGTTATTGCTACAGGCTCTCAGGCACATGTGCCTGACATCAAAGGCATAGAAAGAACCGGCGTTTATACTTTTCGCAATATGACCGATGCCACTAGTTTATTAGCACGCAGTAAAGAAACTAAAAAAGTGATCGTGCTAGGTGGTGGTGTACTTGGTTTAGAAATTGCCAAAGCGGTATCTCGGTTTAATGCTGAGGTCTTAGTCATTGATCATAATGAGCATGTCATGTTCCGCCAGCTAGATAGCACGGCTGCTAGTTATTTGCATAATCATCTGAGTGCTCACAATATTAACTTTATGCTGTCAGAACGCATTACTGAAGTAATTGGTGATCCCACGTTGACAGCTGTGCGGCTGAGCGATGGACATATTTTAGAATGTGACACGCTAGTCTTGGCAACCGGTATCAGGTCAAATACTCAACTGGCCTTGGCAGCAGGCTTAAATGTAGGTCGGGGGATTAATGTTAATGACAAGCTACAGACATCTGATCCAGATATTTATGCGGTTGGCGAGTGTGCTGAGCATAATGATACTGTCTATGGCCTGGTTAACCCGGGTTTTGAGCAAGCAGCCGTAGCTGCGCATACCATTACAGGCAAGCCAGCAAGCTACACAGGCTCTGTACAGGTAACTAATTTAAAAGTTGTTGGTGAAACTGTGTTTAGCTTAGGTAGGGTAGGTGAAGCTGCTGCCACTCATCGTTTAGGTGAGAAAACTTATGAAGATACTGTATCAGGAATTTACCGTAAAATCATTGTGCATCGTGACCGTATCGTGGGTGTTATTGCTATTGGGCCGTGGGCTGAGCTAGGCCGAATTCAGAAAACAATTTTATATAAAAAACGTGTATGGCCCTGGCAAATTGCCCGCTTTAAAAAAAGTGGTGAGTTATGGCCTGGTAATGATGATATTGCCCAATGGCCCGCTGCCACCACTGTTTGTAACTGTATTGGTGTCAGCCGCGGAGCGATCAGTCAGCATATCAGTGCAGGTTGCAAGACGGTAGAAGATGTTTCCTGTAAAACCGGGGCCAGTACAGTATGTGGCTCTTGTCGGCCACTTATTGTTCAGTTGTTGGGCTCAACAGAAAAGCCAAAGCCTTCCTTAGGTTATAAGTTATTAGCAATAGCTGCTTTTTTTGCATTTGTGTTTGCACTGTTTAGCATCAACAGTCCGGTAGTGTCTTATGCCAAAACCGTTCAAGTACCATGGCAATGGGATATGCTGTGGCGTGAGAGTCTCTTTAAGCAAATTAGTGGGTTTACTTTACTGGGGCTGACTATACTGGCCTTATTGCTATCCATTCGAAAAAGAATAAAAGTTATTAAAATAGGTGACTTTGCTATTTGGCGAATATTACATGCCCTATTAGGTGCAGTGACATTATTAGTGTTAGTCGCACATACAGGTTTTCGATTAGGTAATAATATTAATATGTTGCTGATGTTGAGTTTTGTGGGGCTGATTATCATTGGTTCAATG
Organism: Gammaproteobacteria bacterium; assembly: GCA_965230615.1. Taxonomy (GTDB): domain Bacteria; phylum Pseudomonadota; class Gammaproteobacteria; order HTCC5015; family HTCC5015. Next base: position 937,347 of record OZ246012.1, on the reverse strand, counting down.
GCTGCTGGTGTGATTGCATTTGAACACAAAATAAGTATGGCCCTTGCTAGAAAGCTGCGTAACCAATCGATTTGGCTGCACATATTACTGTTCTGGCCATTACCTGCTTTATTGGCTTTTCATATTATTAAAACGTATTACTTTTAAAAAATTTTAAGGTAACAGCGTAAATTAGAAAGTGAAATATTAATGTTTAGAGAAAAAGGCAGTACGCTGATTTGGTTAAGTTGGGTAGTTTGTACATTAACGATAACAGGATTTCTTTCATATAAAATGTTTTACCAGCAAGCTGATAAATCAATTTTTTTGCCTGGCGATACCAGTCATGGTCATCACCAAATAGAAATGGCCTGCGATGTTTGTCATACCAGATCTTTTTCTGATAAAGACGATATGCAGTCATCCTGTGTCAGTTGCCATGCAGAAGAATTGAAATCAGCCAATGACTCTCATCCAAAGAGTAAGTTTACTGATCCGAGAAATATAGATCGGATCCAGGCACTAGATGCACGATATTGTGTTACCTGTCATGTCGAACACAGACCTGAGGTAACAGCTAAAATGGGCCTGACTATTGCTGGAGATTTTTGTTTTCATTGTCATAGCGATATTAGTCAAGAGCGAGAAACCCATCAGGGCATGGGTTTTGATACATGTGCAAATGCTGGCTGTCATAACTTTCATGATAATAGAGCGCTTTATGAAGACTTTTTGTTAAAGCACCGAGACGGCTTGTCATTTAAAAATAAAGATGGGTCACCATCCTTACCTCCTCGAAATATCATCGATTATATTGAATCTGAATTTTCTTACCCGGTAGATAAATACCCAGTCAAAGCATTGAGTGTTACTGATGTTGATGTAGTTGCTGAACACCATAGTGAAGATATTTTATCTGAATGGCTGGCTTCATCACATGCGAGAGCCGGTGTTAACTGTAGCGCCTGTCATACACAGCAGGCGCAATGGAGTGATAAAGTTTCGCATCAGGTTTGTGAGACCTGTCATAGTCATGAAGTAAAAGGCTTCTTATCAGGTAAACATGGCATGCGATTGGCGCAAAATATATCACCCATGTCAACAGATATGGCGCGTGCCAGCATGTCGAAGGCAGGCCCACATAAAACACTCGGTTGCGCTTCATGCCATGCACCGCATTCGAGTGATACAAAACACGCTGCTGTTGAAGCGTGTCTATCATGTCATGATGATGAGCATAGTAATGCATATAAAGAGTCTAAGCACTACTTAGCTTGGGTAATGGAAACATCGGGACAATCTACAGAGGGTACTGGAGTGAGTTGTGCCAGTTGCCATTTGCCACGTATTGAATTGCATACCGATAGTGTGCAAAGAATAATGGTACAGCATAATCAAAATGATAATCTCCGGCCAAATGAGAAAATGATTCGGCCAGTCTGTATGAGTTGTCATAGCCTTGCCTTTTCAATTGATGCATTGGCTGATGAGAGCCTAATAAAAAGTAATTTCAATGGTTTGCCATCTACACATGTGCAAAGCATAGATTTAGCTGTGAAAAACTATCTAAGGGATAAAGAAAGAAGGAATTGATTCAATAATTTTACTGTAATGAGGACACCATTATGTTTTTGAAAAATATAAAATTAATAGCTTTAGTAAGCTGTATTGTAACTGTTTTTGTAGCTTGTAGTGCTGAGCAAGCGGCTGCGCCAACATCAGGCATTAGTCATAAGCAAATGGCTGATGCCTTGCATCTTGTCATGGAGTCTGACCGCACGACTTATACTCGAAAAATTGTGCAGCGCTTAGCGAAAAAAGAAAAAGTCATCAAAGCCAGTGAGCATTTTGAGGATGAGAAAGCATTGGTTTTACCGGCTCAAATGTTTCGTTTTGGCGCTGAATTAGCTGCTGAAAAGATTAGTTCAAATCCAGAGATGGACTTTAGTTATTCTTTGCAATCTCTTTGGCCGATTAACAGCCAAAATGCACCAAAAACCCCAGTAGAGAAAGAGGCTTTAAAATATATTGCTGATAATGTAGGGGAAAATTTTTATGGTGAAGAAGAGTTGGGCGGTAAAAAATACTTTACGGCTGTTTATCCAGATATTGCCGTTGCGCCAGTATGCGCCAGTTGTCATAACGAACATAAAGATACTCCGAGGACCGATTTCAAACCAGGTGATGTAATGGGTGGGGTTGTTATTCGGATACCTATGTAGTTTAGATCGAGGTTGCCTGATGAGAAATTTTAAGCTGTTCATGCTGTTACCAACTCTACTATTGATGTTATCAGCTTGTGAAAACGGCGATGACGTTAAAAGCTCTGGGCTTGATAAATCGAAGCAAGCAGAAGACCCTTATGTCGTATTCGATGATGCTCATCTTACGCTTGGAAGAGAAATTTGGCTAAATACGTGCAAAGGATGTCATGCTCTAGGCATAGCTGGTTCGCCAGCGGTGACTGATAAGGCTGCCTGGCAGAGTCGTTTAAAGCAGGGTAAGGCAACATTATATGAACATGCGATCAATGGCTTTTTCGGGCCTGAATATACAGAAATGCCAGCCAGAGGTGGTAATCAAAACTTAAGTGATGAGCAGGTTAAAGCGGCAGTGGATTATATGCTTGCCCTGGTTGAACATAATTGAAGCAATAATAGTAAATGTTTATTGGTAACTAATTAAAAAGAGGTATTTTAATATGACTCCAGCACAAATTGTATTGGTTAAATCGTCATGGGCAAAAGTAGAGCCCATCTCAGATAAAGCTGCTGAACTATTCTATGGGAAGCTATTTGAATTGGCGCCGCAAGTGAAACCAATGTTTAAAAGCGATATCACTGAGCAGGGTGAGAAATTAATGAAGATGTTATCAGCCGCCGTTGCAGGTTTAGACGACTTGCCAGCACTAATACCTGTAGTGAAAGACTTAGCGGTAAGGCATATTGATTATGGTGTCGAGGATGCACACTATGACGTTGTGGGCGAAGCGCTCTTATGGACATTGGGTGCTGGTTTAGGTGATGCTTTTACCGATGATGTAAAAGCGGCTTGGACTGAAACCTATACAACTGTCGCAACCGTGATGAAAGAGGCAGCGGCTGAAGCGGCCGTTGCTTAATTGTTCGCGCTCGATATGCCATGGATGGCGTATCACTTCTGTTTTTTTATCTGATCTATTAGCACCATGTTGGTGCTGCACTAAAATGTTCGCCTGTTGTTTCTATGTGCTTTTCAGTATTTTTGTGTTTTGTTTTGGTGCGAAAATAATACTTCAAACGACCACAATTCTGCTTTAAATTTTTAACCCTTTTGAAATCAATGGTTTATGATGGCTTTCGGCTATTGGCACGTATTCTGCATTCTAGTGGGCAAGATTACCAAGTGTTGAGCTAATCTTATGACCAATGGCGGTCAGCAAACATAGTCAGTATGGCTGTTTGCTAACAACAATTTATTCTCAACTCACGTAAAGGCGCGTGCTACATCATTAAGCATTAATGATGTGCTCGCGCTTTTTTTATGCCAAGTAATTTGATAGTTGGAGTTTTTGATGAAAATTTTGGGTAAAAAAATACAAAAAATAACGGGACTAACATTAGCTGCCATCAGCATGTTGGGTATATCAGCACACTCATATGCTGAAACAGAGGATCTGGAAAAAGAAGAGCTCAAGTTTGGGTTTATTAAGCTAACCGATATGGCACCACTGGCCATTGCTTACGAGAAAGGGTATTTCGAAGATGAAGGCTTGTATGTAACATTGGAGCCACAGGCAAACTGGAAAGTATTACTCGACCGAGTTATTGATGGCGAGCTTGATGGCGCGCATATGTTAGCCGGTCAACCCCTCGGCGCAACTATTGGCTTTGGTACTAAGGCGCATATCATTACTGCATTTAGCATGGACTTAAATGGTAATGGCATCACGGTATCAAATGATATCTGGGCGAAAATGAAAAAAAATATCCCGCATAAAGATGGTAAGCCTGTACATCCTATTAGCGCGAAATATCTAAAGCCTGTTGTCGAAGAGTATAAAAAAGCGGGTAAGCCATTCAATATGGGTATGGTATTTCCAGTATCCACGCATAACTATGAGTTACGCTATTGGCTAGCCGCAGGTGATATTCACCCAGGTTACTATGCGCCACACAAAGGTGATATCACAGGGCAAATTGATGCTGAGGCGCTATTATCCGTAACACCGCCGCCACAAATGCCAGCCACACTTGAAGCCGGTACTATTTATGGATATTGCGTAGGTGAGCCATGGAACCAACAAGCGGTATTTAAAGGCATTGGCGTGCCTGTTATCACTGATTATGAAATTTGGAAAGACAACCCAGAAAAAGTATTTGGTGTGAGTAAAGCATGGGCGGATAAAAACCCTAATACGCATAAAGCGGTTGTTAAAGCCATGATACGTGCTGCTAAATGGCTGGATGAAGGTGGTGTTAAAAACCGTCCTGAAGCGGTTAAGTATCTTTCTAAGTCGCAATATGTTGGTGCTGACTATGATGTTATTGCCAACAGTATGACAGGTACTTTTGAATACGAGAAAGGCGATAAGCGTTCAGTACCAGACTTCAACGTATTCTTCCGTTACTTTGCTACATATCCTTACTACAGCGATGCGATCTGGTATTTAACACAGATGCGTCGTTGGGGGCAGATTTCTGAGTACAAGCCAGATAGCTGGTATATCGATGTGGCAAAGAAAGTTTATCGCCCTGATATTTACATGGAAGCTGCAAAAGAGCTGATTAAAGAAGGCCATGTAAAACCTTCTGAAATACCCGAGACAGATGGCTTTAAAGATCCTCAAACAGAGTTTATTGATGGTGTTGTCTATGATGGTCGTAAGCCAAATGAATATATTAATAAATTTGCTATTGGCTTGAAAGATAAAGAGAAACTCTAATTAGTAATGATTGATTCGGGGCGTGCTGTGATATCAACTGTGCGTCCCGATCATAAAAAGATTTTTTGAAAAGGTTTATAAAAAATAAAAGTGATATCTAGCCACAATGTTAGGAACAACGTGCTAGGAAATACAATTAACATTTAAACGAAACTTATAATCAAACGTATCCATAGAAAGGTGTAGTATGATAGTAGCGCGAGTGACAAATTTTTTAGAGCTTTCTGGGTTAACCTGGTTTATACCGATGGTCAAGTTGGCCAATGGTGAAAGTCCTAAGCAGCAATTTTTAGAAATGTGGAAAATGATAGGGATTCCTGTCATTGCTTTTGTTTTATTCTTGTTTGCATGGGGGGTTATTGCTTCCCAAATTAAAACAAGCTTAGGTGCGATACCTGGTCCTGCGCAGGTATGGACGAATGCACAAACATTAATTGATGAGCACTATGAAGAGCGGGAAAAGGAAGTGGCTTTTTATGAGCGTCAGGAAAAGCGTAATGCTAAAAAGCTAGAGAAAAACCCTGATGCGGTTATTAAAGTAAGAAAGTATACAGGTAAGCCAACTTACTTAGACCAAATTTTTACCAGTCTGCAAACGGTGTTCTTTGGTTTTTTGATTGGGGTTATTGTTGCTGTGCCTTTAGGGATTATGTGTGGCCTTAGTACCACTATACAGGCGGCATTAAACCCAATGATACAGGTATTTAAACCGGTATCCCCATTAGCCTGGCTACCCATTGTCACACTGGTTGTGAGTGCTACCTATGTGGTGACTGATGATAGTTGGTTCCAAAAGTCCTTTTTAACGTCTGCAGTTACAGTAACACTGTGTTGTTTGTGGCCAACATTGATCAATACTGCACTGGGTGTATCGTCTATCGATAAAGACTTGATGAATGTATCAAAAGTATTACAGCTAAACTGGTATACCAAAGTATTGAAAATTGTTCTGCCATCATCACTACCGCTAATTTTTACTGGCATGCGTTTATCACTGGGTGTGGGCTGGATGGTGCTTATTGCCGCAGAAATGTTGGCGCAGAATCCAGGGCTGGGGAAATTTGTCTGGGATGAATTCCAAAATGGTAGCTCTGACTCTTTAGGTCGGATCATGGTGGCTGTATTCACGATCGGTATTATCGGTTTCTTACTTGACCGTATCATGTTGACCTTGCAGCAGCTGTTCACTTACAGCGATAAGCGATAATAATAAAGGTGAATGAAATGGCTTATTTAGAACTCAATAATGTAAGTAAATCCTATGGTTCTGGCTCGAATAAGGTTGATATTCTCAAAGATATCAACTTAAGTATAGAAGAAGGTGAGTTTGTGGCTATTGTTGGTTTTTCTGGCAGTGGTAAAACAACACTTATGTCGAGTATTGCGGGTTTAATTACGCCTGATAGCGGTGAGATTCTGCTTGAAGGTAAGTTGGTTAAGGAACCTGCGCCTGAGCGTGGTATTGTATTTCAAAGTTACTCGCTAATGCCATGGTTAACGGTGTTCGGTAATATCGCTCTTGGGGTGGATGCTGTTTTCTCTAGTATGAGTGCTGCTGAGCGTCAGGCGCATATTCATAAATATATTGATATGGTTGGCTTGTCGCATGCAGTTGACTTACGCCCGGCAGAGTTATCAGGCGGTATGCGCCAACGTGTAGCTGTAGCACGCGCATTGGCGATTAGTCCGGATATCTTACTGCTCGATGAACCGCTCAGTGCGCTTGATGCTTTGACGCGTGCTAAGCTGCAAGATGAGATTGAGCAAATTTGGAGCCAAGAAAAGAAAACCGTTATTCTTATCACCAATGATGTGGACGAAGCGATCCTGTTGGCAGACCGCATTATTCCACTAAATCCTGGGCCAAATGCAACCTTAGGGCCAGAGTTTAAAGTGGATATCCCACGCCCACGTGACCGGACGGAAATGAATCATAACGATACCTTTAAACGATTACGTGGTGAGGTTACTCGATATTTAATGCAAGTTGGCTCAGAGAAAGCCGATGCCAGCTCATCAGTGATTAACCTGCCTAAAATACTGCCGAATACCGCAACTGAGTTTGATAAAGATGCGCCACGAGTTGTACGCGAAATTACAGACAATTTAGGTAAAGAGAAATATGTTGAGTTTTTTAAAGTCGGTAAAACATATCCCACACCTAAAGGCCCTGCCGTTGTGGTGGAAGATTTTAATCTCAATATGAAAAAAGGTGAGTTTATCTCACTGATCGGTCACTCTGGTTGTGGTAAGTCAACAGTATTATCTATGGTCGCTGGCCTGAATGAAATTACTGATGGCGGTATTATTTTAGATAATAAAGAGGTAACAACAGCAGGTCCTGATCGAGGTGTTGTATTTCAGGCGCCGAGCTTATTTCCATGGTTAAGTGCATTTGAGAATGTTGAATTAGGTGTTGAGCGGGTTTATCCGCATGCACAAAAATCTGAGCGAAAAGATATCATTGAGTATTATCTTAACCGTGTAGGTTTGGGAGATTCAATGAATAAACGTGCTTCTGAATTATCTAATGGTATGAAACAGCGCGTGGGTATTGCGCGTGCATTTGCTCTTTCACCTAAGTTATTATTGCTTGATGAACCATTTGGTATGCTAGATTCTCTAACTCGATGGGACTTACAGGAAGTTCTGATGGAAGTTTGGGAGCGTACACATGTAACAGCGGTTATGGTGACACATGATGTTGATGAAGCCATCTTAATGGCCGATCGCGTGATTATGATGACCAATGGCCCAAGAGCAAGAGTGGGTAAAATTATGGATGTGCCACTACCAAGACCAAGAACACGCCAGATGTTGCTTGACCATCCGAATTATTACGGCTTGCGTGAAGAGCTGATTGGCTTTTTAGAAGAGTACGAGAAAGGACCCGCCAAGAAGACAGAGTTAGATAAGGAAGAAGAACAGCAGGACTCGGCAGCACCTAAAATGGCATCGGGTATGTAATGTCCCGTAATAGATTGATTTCGTTGTAAAATGTCTCCAAGCCCCACATTGTGGGGCTTTTTTTTAATTATTATTGAGTAACTAAGCCTCGTTATGCTATAAGGCGAGCCTGCGGTTTGGCTTAATGCTGAATCATTAACATCGAGGGGACATCCATGAGAGCGATTTGGTGTAGCTTGCCAGCGAAGGCTTGTGCAGTTTTATTGGTTTATGCAGTTATATCGCCAGCCCAGGCTGACAAACTCGCTGAAACCTTAATGCAAGGTAAGGCCAGTCTTGATCTGCGTTATCGTTACGAGACGGTTGAAGAAGATAACCCGCTCGAGGATGCCACTGCGTCGACGATAAGAACGCGGCTAGGCTACTCAACAGCTGAATATGCCAACTTTTCTGCTTATATTGAAATGGAAGATGTGCATCGGCTTATCGAAGATGATTACAGTACACCTGCTGCAGCCTCTCTTGGGCCAAAGGCCGCTATGACATCAGTTGTGGCAGACCCTATTGGTACAGAGCTTAATCAGTCTTATTTACAATATCAAAGCGATAAATTACTTTTTAAATATGGTCGACAAAGTATCGTGCGCGGCAATCATCGTTTTATCGGCGATGTGGCTTGGCGACAAAATCAGCAGACTTATGATGCTATTGTGATTGAGGACTTCTCTAGCAAACATTGGCGAGTACATTTGAGCCAATTAAATCGGCGTAATACCGTTTTATTCACTGATGAAGAGCACGACAGCACACTTTTTGATATGCTTTATCAGCCATCGAGCAAAGATCAGCTTATGTTGTACTATTACGATATTGAAGTTGAAAACAATAGCTCGGCTCAGAAAAACACAGGCTTGCGTTACGATGCCGATCGGGGGCCATTAAAGTTTAGTGTGGAGTTTGCCAGACAAGAGACCGCAACAGGCGCTGAACCTGAATATTCTTTAATAGAACTGAGTTATGGTAATCAGACCACTTTCACAATAGGAGTTGAAACACTCGGCATGGATACTAATAATCTGGGTAACGCTGAAGGTTTCTCCACGCCATTGGCGACGTTACATAAGTTCAATGGTTGGGCAGATGTGTTTCTAAATACTCCCAGCGAAGGTTTAGAAGATAGCTATATTCGCTTGCAGGGAAAGGCGGCTGAAATCGACTTACAACTTGTGTATCACCAGTTTGTGCCAGACGGTGTTGGTGATGATTATGGTACAGAAGTTGACTTGCAAGCTAAAATCAAATTTGGCGATTATTATTCGGCGGGGCTTAAAGTTGCCAGTTATCGGGCAGACGCTTTCGCTGTCGATACGGATAAAGTATGGTTGTTCTTAGGCGCCAAATTTTAATAAGATAGTTCGGCATAAATAAAAGCAGGCTGATTTCTTGGCGCATAAAACATAAATAATACCATTATAAAGTTATTATAATTCAATGATTTATAGGTTTTTATTAAATTGAATTATTATATTGAAACAATCAGCCTTTTACCCATATTACATGATAAAAATAGGTAAGTTTGAATCTTCATGAATAAAAATATTCTCACCAACCTTGTGGCTTTGCTGCTATGTATTGTTGGCTATTTCTCACCCTCGTATAGTCATATCATTCTAACAACGGGTTTATTTGCCTTGTCAGGTGGGATTACAAATTGGCTGGCGATTCATATGTTATTTGAGAAAGTACCAGGGCTATATGGCTCCGGTGTGATTCCCAGTCGTTTTGAAGAATTCAAGGCGGGTATTAAAAGTCTCATCATCAATGAGTTTTTTAACAAAGCCCATATTGAGCGCTTTGTTTCGCAAAATCGGGCAGCTGCCGAAAGTGATATCAATGACAAAATCGATTTTGAACGTATCTTTGCCGGTTTGACAGAGGCTATTGAGGAGTCACCACTGGGTAGTATGCTGAATATGTTTGGTGGCAAAAAAGCGCTAGAGCCACTCAGAGAGCCGGTGACTATAAAGTTAAAAGCAGTCGTCGCTGAGTTATTGGATAATAATAACGATGCTGCAGCCAATGAGAAGCTCACAAGTACTTTGATAGAACAGGTAGAGGAGATTATCGATGGGCGCTTGGCTGAACTAACACCACAAAAGGTCAAAGATATTGTGCAGGCTATGATTCGTCAGCACTTAGGCTGGTTAGTGGTTTGGGGTGGCGTTTTCGGTGGTCTTATTGGGCTGTGTGTCAGTATGACTGAGCACTTGAGCTAAAGGCAACGTTATTTATAGAGCTATTTGAATAACAAGTACATCAGTACAACATTCAATAATAAAGAAAGATAAGCCAAACCCCGCCAAAAGTTGATTGGGTCACGCTCGATCAGTGGTTCGTGCTTTTTCTCAAGAAACTTTGGGTTAGGGTTAGAAAGATCATAGATAAACTCAGATAGCTCAATATAACGCAGCGTAGGGTTTTGCTGCAGAGCTTTTCTTAGAGCTTCATCAACCCATAATGGTATTTCGTTATCAATCGATGATGCAGAGACATATTCGGCGCGACGTAATTGTTGTGCCGAGAGTTCTGCGCCATAGGGTAGCCTGCCTGTTAACATCTCATAGGCAATGGTTGCAATAGAGTAAAGGTCAGATTGCACACTACCTTGCATGCCCGAGATAATAATTTCTGGTGCAGTATAGTTTACTGTACCGAGGACATCATTATTTTCTTTAAGAGGTGTTTGAATTTCTTCGATACCTGCAATTTTCGTTGAGCCAAAGTCAATAATTTTAACGGTATTATTCTTATCAATAATGATGTTTTCGGGTTTAATATCCTGGTGGACCATCTCTAAACGATGAAAAGCATGCAGGCCTCGTACAGCCTGATTAATAAATTCGCGCACATCATTTAACGTTGGTTGAGGGTTATCCTGCATCCATTGCCTTAAGGTTTGTCCTTCAACATACTCGACCGTGTAGTAAAGAAATTGACGGTCTCTAGGGTGGTCAAGCACTTTGAGGACATTTGTATTATTAAGCCGTCGTCCGACCCACTCCTCATGCAGAAAGCGATCAATGTAATAGGGGTCATCATTAAAGTTAATAGAGGGGGCTTTTAATACTACCTTTCTATCGACTTGTTGTATATCATGCGCCAGATACACCTCCGTGCGTTTGCTGCTATGCAACTCGCGTATAATGCGATAGTGGTCAATCGTTTGACCGGCTTCTAGTGGCGGGGGAAACGGTAGCTCGGTTAAGCGCTTATAAAATGATTCCTCATCATCAAAATAAGGAATAGCATCAATCTGTACAATAACACAGCTTATATTATCATCACTGTTATTGTTGAGTGCTGTATTAACAATATTCTCGGCTGCTTTGTTAAGGTTATCAGCTGATGTGTTAATAAGGTCTACGATGTTACGATTATTAATAAATTCATAGCCGCCATCAGTAATAAGAATAAACTGATCGCCTAGCTCAATCGAGGTACTGTAATAGTCAAAGTCAACATGTGGTTCAACGCCCATGGCCCGTGCCAGGAATGTTTTACTGCCACTGGAGATAATACGATGATCGTTGGTCAGACACTCTAACTCTGAACCGCGCTTACGATAAATTCGAGTATCGCCAACATGAAAAATATGGGCTGTAGCAGATTTGAGAATCAATAAGCTCAGTGTTGTCACCAAACCCATATGGGAATCGTAACGACGTATACCTTGACCATATAACCAGCGATTTAAGGCTCCAAGCACTTTGCGTACAGAGGTTTTGGTGGTCCATGACTCTGGCGTGCTGTAATAGTCACTTAAGAAACCCTGAACACAAGATTCACTGGCTTCGCGACCTGCAGCACTACTGCTAACACCGTCTGCCACAATTGCAGCAATGCCTTTGGTGCGTAACAAACCACTTTTGGGTATTAACAGACCCAGACTATCCTCATTGGACTCTTTAACCCCAGCTTTGGAGCATTGGCCTGTACTAATAGAGAGATGTTCACTCATAGCTGTGATAATAAACCAGCGGCGCAATATTACAATATAATTATGCTGTGCGCCGCTGGTGTATATCGGTTAACTTTATACGAATTGATTAAGGGCTGTTTAACTCACTTCAATCATTTCAATAGTGCCATCAGGTAGTACTTCAGCCATTTGTCCTGCGGGCTCTTCAAGGAAGAAGGCGACTGCCAGGAAAGCGATTATGGCACTACAAGCGATGGTGGCAAAAAAGACAGATGGCTCAACAAACGATAATACCGTTAAATAAGTAACAGCACCCACATTACCATAAGCGCCGGCCATACCGGCAATTTGTCCGGTCAGTCGGCGTTTCACCAGTGGTACCACAGCAAATACGGCTCCTTCACCCGATTGTACAAAGAACGAGCAGCACATGGTAACCGCGACAGCTAAAAAGATCGGCCAACCTGAACTGATCTGGCTCATTAAAAAATAACCAACAGCCAAGCCGGTCAATAAAATCAATAAGGATTTCTTCCGACCAAACTTATCACTGAAGAAGCCACCGCTAGGGCGTGCTACCAGGTTCATAAAAGCAAAACCTGATGCCAATAAACCAGCTTGTACAACCGTTAATTGCTCAAAGGTGTTTAAAAAGAATAACGGCAGCATAGAGACAACTGCGAGTTCAGAGCCAAAAGTCACCAAGTAGGAGATATCTAAAACAGCAACTTGTTTGAAAGAGTAACGCTCAATTTCTGGCACCGGCTTTTCAAAGATATGTTTGTTGATTTGATAAATACGAACCGTTTGAATAATGTAGACAATCACTAAAGTCGCATAAATAGCATAAGTTACAGCAGCGCTTAATAAACCTAAGTTTGTTGGAGATAGCTTCCAGGTCAATGTTGCCAGCGCAGCATACATTGGAATATTCATTATCAAGTAAAGTACAAAGTCACCTTTGCTGGTAACTTCCATCGCACCCATGCGCTTTGGCTTAAAATAGGTAGAGCCCTTTGGTGTATTACGTACAGAGAAGTAATAGATAAAGGCATAGACCAATGCAATGACGCCTGTGGTTGCCAGCGCATAACGCCAACCATTTTCGCCACCGTAAAGTAGCGCAATCGTTGGTAAAGACATGGCGGCGGCGGCTGAACCAAAGTTACCCCAACCCCCATAAATGCCTTCAGCAATACCAACCTGACGAGCAGGAAACCATTCACCAACCATGCGAATGCCAATAACAAAGCCCGCACCAACAAAGCCTAATAGAAAGCGGGTCAGTGCCAGCGTTTCATAGGTTTGTGCCATCGCGAAGGCAAAACATAATAAACTGGAAATACTCAAGAGTACGGTATACATAATGCGAGGGCCAAACTTATCAACCAGCATACCGACAATAATTCTTGCCGGAATGGTCAAAGCCACATTCATGATAAGCAGTGCTTTAATCTCTTGGTCGCTTAAGCCAAGAGCATCGCGCATAGAGGCTAATAGTGGAGCATGGTTGAACCAGACAAAGAAGGAGATAAAGAAAGCAATCCAAGTGAAGTGCAATGTACGGATTTTGCCTTCCTTAAAAGCTAAAACATTCAATTTCTCATTAGACATAAGACGATAGCTCCTCATTAAGCCATTGTTATTTTGTTTGTTGGTGACGCGTCGTTGCGCTATTGCCATAAGCCTTAGCAAGCCTTGTGCCAGCCACTAAACAAATAATGTTGCTCTTTATATACCTTATAAATCTAAAGAGGTTGAGCTGCCTATAGCAATATCTGTTGCACCAAGGCAGCTATTCCCGCGCCATAAAAGCCCAATTTCACTTCTGCAGGTATTGTTTTGCTCGCTATTAGTGCAAATAAACGCTCTGTCTTTGGTCATGCTCTGGCTGAGAGGTCTGACTCGACTCAATATCTTGCGATCTGTTTTGGTGCAAGTTATAGGCATTTGCACCACGCTAAGGCGGTGTTGCAGCCATTTTCTTCTGTAACTAACTGATTTTATTATTTATTTTTATGGCATGCCAATTGCTAATAGGAATAAATTAAGAGTGCGAATGCAGTAATCAACAAAACACGCTGAGGAGTAAGCGAACCATGACGGGCATCGCTGAGAGCAAACAAACATTAGTTGTTATTGGTAATGGTATGGTTGGCCACAAGTTTATTGAGGCCATGGTAGAAAATGAAGCGCAACAAAGTTTTAATATAGTGACATTTTGTGAAGAGCCGCGCTTGGCTTATGACCGAGTACATTTAAGCGAATACTTCACAGGTAAAACTGCCGAAGACCTGTCATTGGTCGAATCCGGTTTTTATGACAAGCATGCGCTAACAATCCATATTGGTGATGCTGTCGCTAGTATAGATCGAGACAATAAGCGGGTTATTTCTCAGCAAGGTAAAGAAATTGCTTATGACAAACTTGTCTTAGCAACCGGCTCTTATCCTTTTGTGCCACCCATTCCTGGTAATGATGGTGAGCATTGTCATGTATATCGGACCATTGAAGACTTGGAAGGCATGCAAGCATCAGGCGAGCAGTCCAAAGTCGGTGTTGTTGTTGGCGGCGGCTTACTGGGTTTGGAATGTGCTAATGCATTGAAGAGCATGGGCTTGCAAACACATGTTGTTGAGTTCGCACCACGTTTAATGACTGTACAGGTTGATGACGGTGGTGGTGCTGTGTTGCGCCGTAAAATTGAAGAACTCGGTGTGCAGGTACATACCTCTAAAAATACCCAAGAGATTGTTGCAGGTGATGAGCATCGTTACAAAATGAACTTCGCCGATGGCGGCGCATTAGAAACTGATATGATCGTCTTTTCTGCAGGTATTCGGCCAAGAGACCAACTGGCGCGCGAAGCAAAAATTGAGATTGGTGAGCGCGGCGGCATTGTTGTTAATAACTACTGTCAAACATCAGATAAAGATATCTATGCCATTGGTGAGTGTGCTTTGTGGAATAAGCAAATTTTTGGTCTGGTTGCCCCAGGTTATCAAATGGCTAAAGTGGCAGCTGATCATTTAAATGGTAATGCCAATATTTTCACGGGTGCTGATATGAGCACCAAACTAAAATTAATGGGTGTTGATGTTGCCAGTATTGGTGATGCACATGCGCGTACTCAAGGCGCGAAAACCTATACCTATATTGACGAGCCCAATGAGGTTTATAAAAAAATTACTGTTACCGAAGATGGTAAGCATTTATTAGGTGCGGTATTAGTCGGAGATGCAGAAGATTATGGGCAGCTACTACAAATTGCACTCAATGGGATTGAGTTGCCAGAGTTCCCTGATTCATTAATTTTGCCACAACGGGGTGATGTCGAGCCAGTAGGCATCGGTGTTGATGCGCTACCTGATACAGCGCAGATTTGTTCATGTCATGATGTGACTAAAGGCGCTATTTGTAGCGCTGTTGCAGACGGTAATACAAACGTTGCAGCATTAAAATCATGTACTAAAGCAGGCACAGGCTGCGGCGGCTGCGTGCCACTTTTAACACAAGTGCTCAATAGTGAGTTAACCAAGCTAGGTGTTGAAGTAAATACAGATCTCTGTGAACACTTTCCATACACTCGCCAAGAACTCTATCACATTATACGCGTTGAAAAAATTAAGACCTTTGAAGAGCTGCTTGA
This sequence comes from Gammaproteobacteria bacterium, assembly GCA_965230615.1. GTDB lineage: Bacteria > Pseudomonadota > Gammaproteobacteria > HTCC5015 > HTCC5015. The sequence goes on along the minus strand of OZ246012.1, from coordinate 921,909 downwards.
TAAATATGGCCGTGGTATGGGCTGTGATATTTGTAAGCCGACAGTAGGCTCTATTTTAGCCACGTGCTGGAATGACTATGTGTTGCAGGAAGAGCATGCAGGTTTGCAAGATACCAATGATCATTTTTTAGCGAATATGCAGAAAAATGGAACGTACTCCATTGTGCCACGAGTTGCCGGTGGTGAAATTACACCAGACAAGCTGATCGTGTTAGGCCAGGTCGCTAAAAAATATAATTTATACACTAAGATTACCGGTGGGCAGCGTATCGATTTGTTTGGTGCGCAGTTGCATGAGCTGCCGCCGATATGGCAAGAGTTAGTTGATGCTGGTTTTGAAACAGGCCACGCTTATGGTAAATCGGTAAGAACGGTTAAGTCTTGTGTTGGTAGTACCTGGTGTCGTTACGGTGTACTCGATAGCGTCACAATGGCGATTGATATAGAAGAGCGTTATAAGGGCTTACGTGCGCCGCATAAATTAAAGTTTGCTGTATCGGGCTGTACGCGCGAATGTGCTGAAGCGCAAAGTAAAGATGTGGGTGTTATTGCAACAGAGAATGGCTGGAATCTTTATGTTTGCGGCAACGGCGGCATGAAGCCTAGACATGCTGATTTGTTTGCAACAGACCTTGATGATGAAATGCTAATCAAATACATCGATCGCTTTCTAATGTTTTATATCCGCACAGCTGACCGTTTGCAGCGCACCTCCGTATGGATGGATAACTTAGAAGGCGGCTTGGATTATCTGCGTGAAGTCATTATTGACGATAAGCTGAGTATCTGTGATGAGTTGGAAAATGAGATGCAACATGTTATCGGTACTTACGCTTGTGAGTGGAAGAAAACAGTTGAAGACCCAGAACGTTTAAAGCGTTTTCGAACGTTTGTTAACAGCGATGAGAAAGACGATACCGTTGTCTTTGTTCAGGAGCGTGAGCAAATACGGCCTGCAACACAAGAAGAAAAAATTCACTTTCAACAAATCGAATTGGCTGAAACGGCATAAGCAGAGGTTACTATGTCAGAGATAAATACAGAGAGCTGGGAAACCATTTGTCGTTTGGATGACTTGCCAATTAATGTTGGTGTTCGTGCATTGCTGGCGGGTCAGCAAATCGCTATTTTTAGACTAGCGAATAATGATGATTTGCATGCTATTGATGCTTATGACCCTTTCAGTCAAGCGGCTGTGTTATCAAGAGGTATTGTTGGTGATATTAAAGGTGAGCTGGTCGTTGCATCACCTGTTTATAAGCAGCATTTTAGTTTGAAAACCGGGCGCTGTCTGGAAGACGACTCTGTGCAAATAAAAACGTATCCCATCCGTGTTCTTGATGGCGATGTGCAGCTTGCAAATCCGCAGTAAAAATTGCGTAGATATAAGGTAAATTATCATGCTATTTGGCCGCAAAAAAAAGAACCCCATTAAAATTGCTGATAAAGGCGTTGTTGACTGGAAGTACACCACCTGTGGTTATTGTTCAGTGGGGTGTTCGGTTGAAGTCGGTGTCAATGCAGAAGGTAAGCCTGTGACGACACGCGGTGTTGGTGGTGCTGATGTCAATCGCGGTAAGCTCTGTATTAAAGGCTTAACCGAAGCACAAATATTTGCCGCTTCAGGACGAGGCGCGGAGCCAATGGTGCGTGATAAAGCCTTTGATGAGTGGCAAACAGCGAGCTGGGATACAGCACTCGATCGTGTTGCCGATGAGTTTAAACAAGTACAGGCCAAGTATGGCCGAGACTCGGTGGCTGTTATATCAACAGGCCAGATTATGACTGAGGAGTTTTATACGCTGGGTAAACTGGTGCGTGGTGTGATAGGCACCAACAATTATGATGGCAACACAACGCTTTGCATGGCATCCGCTGTTTCTGGTTATAAACGCTCTTTCGGCTCAGATGGGCCGCCAGGTTGTTACGGTGATTTTGAACATACAGAATGCCTATTGGCGTTTGGTTCAAATTTGCCAGAGCAACATCCGATTATCTATTGGCGTTTAAAAGAAGCGTTGGAAAAACGCCATTTTCCGGTTATTGTTGTTGATCCACGCGTGACAATGCTTGCGCAATTTGCTGATATTCACTTGCCGATTACACCGGGTACGGATTTGGTTTTATTGAATAGTCTGGCATATGTTATTTTAGACGAAGGCTTGGAAGATCGAGACTATATGCTGCAAAGCTGTAGCGGAATAGAAGACTTTGAAGCCTTAGTGAAAGATTATGACCCGGTATCTGCTGCCAAGATTTGTGGTATTGATGAAGATACCATTCGGCACGTCGCGCGTTTATACGCTAAAGCAGGTGCTGCAATGTCAATATGGACGATGGGTATCAATCAGAGTACACATGGCTCGGATGGTGTTTGTGCGATTAATAACTTAAACCTGATTACCGGTAATATTGGTAAGCCAGGAGGTACAAGCTTATCCATTACCGGTCAATGCAATGCGATGGGCACCCGTGAATGGTCTGCCTGTTCAGGCTTGCCTGGCTACCGTGCTTTAGAGAACCCTGCGCACCGCGAAGAAGTCGGTAAGTTTTGGGGGGTCGATCCAAGCTTCTTTCCGGAGAAACGCGGCTTGTTTCAGACCGATATTTTTCCAGCGATTGAAACAGGGCAGATCAAAGCGTTATGGATTATTGCGACTAACCCAATGACATCGATGCCCAATGCGGCACGTATTCGCAAGACATTTGAAAAGCTAGAGTTTTGTGTTGTGCAAGATGCTTATGCTGATGTAGAAACAACACAATATGCCAATGTTTATTTACCGGCCGCAGTCTGGGCAGAAAAAGAAGGCTGTTTTACCAATACAGAGCGACGCGTTAATATCACCAGGGCAGTGGTTGAGCCTTATGGCAATTCTAAAACAGATCATTGGATTTTTAGTGAGTTAGCCAAACGCTGGGAACAAGGTCAGCAAATGAGCTTTCCGGGTACGACGGCAGAAGTATTTGATGAAATGAAACAGCTATCTAAAGGCCAAGGCCGTATGCTGGATATTTCAGGCATGAGTCATGCGTTAATTGAACAACAGCGAGGCATTCAATGGCCTATGCGAGAAGGTGACGACACTGGCTCACCACGATTATATACAGATGGTAAGTTCCAATTTCCCGATGGTAAGGCAAAGCTAATTGCTGCACCTTATATCGAAAACAATGAACGCCCAGATGACGACTTTCCTTTTTGGTTAAATAGCGGTCGCGTAGTAGAGCATTTTCATACGCGGACTAAAACCGGTAAGGTGGGTAATTGTAATAAATTCAGTCCAACGCCCTACATGGAAATGAATCCAGATGCAGCAGATGAACTCAATATTGAACATATGAGTTATGTGCGCCTGGTATCCCGCCGTGGTGATGCGGTGGTGATGGTGCAATTAACACAACGCGTACCCTATAATATGGTGTTTATTCCTTTTCATTTTCATGACTGTGTCAATCGACTGTCGCTCGGTTTATTAGATCCTTATTCACGCCAACCTGCATTTAAACAATGTTCTGTTCGGATAGAACATGTTGATCAAGCAGAAGCAGCACGCCTAAATGTTGAAATGCGTACATTCTAGCCATTGATAAAATAGAGATAGCTATGTTTCCAGTTAGAGATGATGAACCTGAATATGCAAAACTCAAAGACCCTGTTAATGCAGAGGCGAATCGCTATGGCAAGCCAATAGAGCTGTGTGCTGATGGCGGAGTGAGTTTAAATATCAATGGGGATGGCACAATAGGCCCAAACCCCAACAGGACTAAACAACATGCTTTCCACTTTACAGCGGATAACTGTATTGGTTGCCATGCTTGTGAATCAGCCTGTAGTGAAAAAAATGATTTGCCGCCACACTTAAGTTTTCGTTCAGTTGGGTATGTAGAAGGGGGAACGTATCCTAACTACACTCGTATGAACATATCGATGGCCTGTAATCACTGCGACGATCCAGTATGTTTAAAAGGTTGTCCTACTCGCGCTTATACTAAGCATCCTGAATATGGCGCAGTGATTCAGGACCCTGATATTTGTTTCGGTTGTGGTTATTGTACCTGGGTCTGTCCCTATAACGCGCCACAATTGGACCCGGTTAATGGTCAGGTTGAGAAGTGCAATATGTGTGTCGATCGACTTGAAGTGGGTTTAAAACCGGCTTGCGTATCAGCTTGTGTGGGTAATGCATTAAACTTTGGCGTTGTTGAAAATATGCCTGAGAATCGCGATCAAATTGAAGCCAATCTACCGGGTTTTCCTGATCCAGCGATTACGCAACCCAATATTCGTTTCCAACAAGTTAAGAACATGCCACGTGAAGTCACACGTACTGACTCCATGCCAGTGAAATATCATAAAAATACTGTAACAGGTCATTATAAACCGACGATTGATAAAAAAGCGGGTGAAAAGACCCACTGGAATCTTCAGCGTTTATCATCAAGAGAAAACCCCTTAGTGTTATTCACCCTAATGACACAGGCGTCTATTGGTATTTTTCTAACCGCGTTTCTAGGCAGTGTGTTTGGCGTTGGCAGCTTAACAGTTTTAGTCGACTCAGCGATGTACATTCCAACATTGCTACTGGTACTTGCTTTGGTGGGCTTGGGGTTATTTATGTCAACTACCCACCTTGGTAAACCAATGCGTTTCTATCGTGGTTTTAATAATTTGCGTCATTCGCCAGTGAGTCGGGAAGGTTTAGGCGTTGTGATTTTTCAAGCCAGTGTGGGATTACATATGTTATGCATGTTGCCCGCTAATAGCTTGTTTCAACAATGGTTTGGCAGTGGCTTGCAGGCTTATACTCAAATGCCAGCAATGTTTTTTGGTTTTCTCGCCATACCCGCAGGCATTGTAGCGCTGTATTATATGTATCGTTGCTATCGTATCAAAGCACGGCCTTTCTGGAACCACTGGCAGGCTGCAACAACATTTTTTGGTAATATGTTTAGTCTTGGCGTTGTAGCTATCGCCGTGTTGAATGTGCCGGTACTCTTGGTAAGCGGTGGTGACTACATGGCATTGCTGTTAGCTTTAGCGCCGGTTTTAGCCATAGGCTTATTACTTGAAGCGTATGGCTTGCTGTTCCATGCCAAAGACTTAAACAATAGCGAGCATGAAGGTGCTGCATCGCATTACATCCAAAAAACAACATTTGGCAAGACGTATACCGCACGTAATGTATTATATGGTTTAAATATTGTTGTACTGGGCGCACTGCTATTTAGCGGTATTGATGGTTTAATCGCACTCGCTTTATGGTCATTGCTATTGCTAAGTGTTGTGCTCGTTGCGCTAGTGGGGCGTGCACTGTTTTATGTGTTAGTTATTCCAACGACGATGCCAGGTGCTTTTTTCTGGAAAAATAAAGCTTTTGAGCAACATGCACGTGATATTGGCCTTGCAAATAATCCTAACGTTGGCGTTGCGCCAGATATGCACTAACTATGTTAGTAAAACGATTGATTGATAAGCTTCGTGGCAGTGACTTTGCCATGGAAGGTCGACATGATTTTGTCTGGCTAGATGATAAGGCGCCGTCTGAGCGCTCAGCTTCTGCTACTGTTGGTAAAGTCATTCTTATTGGTGCCGGACCCGGTGATCCTGAGCTGCTAACCGTAAAAGCGTTACGGTATCTACAAGCAGCGGATATTATATTTTATGACCGCCTAGTCTCTAGAGAGATTCTCGACATTGCTAATCCACAGGCGGTGCGATTTTATGTGGGTAAGCGAAGGGATAAGCACTGTGTACCTCAGGCGGAAATCAATCAACTATTGGCAGAGCAAGCCGGGCAGGGTAAAACCGTTATTCGTTTAAAAGGCGGTGATCCTTTTATTTTTGGTCGAGGTGGCGAAGAAGCGCAGACACTGGTAGAGCAGAATATTCCTTTTGAGATTGTGCCTGGGATTACATCGGCGGCAGGTTGTGGTGCTTATGCGGGTATTCCATTAACGCACCGTGATTATGCGCAGGCTTGTCGTTTTGTCACAGGACATACCAAAGATGGCTGCCTAACATTAGACTGGCCTACCTTGGCAACTGACAAAGAAACGCTGGTTTTCTATATGGGCTTGAAAAACCTATCTGAAATCAGCCAAAAACTGGTACAGCATGGCTTGCCTGTTGACTATCCAGTTGCTGTTATTGAGCAAGGTACCACGCAAAGACAGCGCGTTTTAACAGCGACACTTGCCACAGTTGTTAAGGCTGTTAGCCAACAACAATTTCGTTCACCCAGTCTGATTATTGTTGGGCAGGTTGTCAAATTGCGGGCCGACCTGGCCTGGTTTGAGACTCAGCAAGCTGGTCAAAAAGTCACCGCTTAATGCTGATTGTATAAGCGATGGTGCCGCAGCTTGACCGTGTCACCAGGTAAAATAATACACTAATATTGGCCTGAACCCATCAAAACCAGCTCATTTTGACCAACTTCTCATACTTTAGTATGAACTCTACTGTGATCTTGGTCACCCTTTCCTACTTTTGGCTAATACCAATAGTATGCCTACAGCTGTAAAGTTGCTCTCAAGTTAACGTGATCTTAACGCCTTTCTCCCAGCCATGCTGGGTGGTATCAAGAGAAGAGTCAGCTATGCGACATCAAAATAAAATTATAAATGATTACACAGCGGTGGGTGAGATGGATGATTTCCGTGTTCTAATGAATAACCAATTAACCCTGAGCAGTTATGAGACGCCAAGCCATGGCATTACTCAGGCACAAGAATTTTTTATTGTGCAGCGTCAGGGTGACTATCTAATGATTTCATATACTAAAAAAGTCGATTACACAGGGCCGGATGTATTAAGCAATTTTGAACCTGATTTGACTATGTACGGTGTATTTCTGTTTAGTTCAGGTAATAAAGAAGCGTCGTATATGTTAGTGCGTGAGAAGCCTGCTGATGCAGGTGATATTGGTACTTTTTTCCCAGTTGATGGTACAGCGACCGTTTCGCAAAGCATGTTCAGCCGCACGCTCAAAGCGGGTGGTCGGCATGATAATAGTTATGGTCGTGGTGCATGGTTATTTGACGCCAGCACCCAGAAGTTAAAAGCATTAAGTGGCGGTGCAACACAGCGCCGCGTACACCCTCAGCTCGAGTCGATTAAGTAGTGCGCGATGACTCAAGCGCTAAATGAATGGCTAAGCACATAAGGACAAGTAAAGGGCTATCTATAATGAGTGATTTTCGTATTCTGATGAATAATACTTTAGACGCTGAGACGGGCAACACCGTCTTTGGGCTGCATGGTAATCAGTTTCTGATCGTCGAGCGCAAAAATGATATATTAATGATATCAGACACGCGCAAGGTTGATGTGCATGGTGAAGACACATTAGAGAATCATCAGCCGAATCTAACCATGTATGGCCGTTTCCTTTACAACCGGGGACAAAGTGCTGTGTTTTTAGTGAGTAAAGAAAAGCCGGTGGAAGCACCCACTGTTGGCACATTTTTTCCAGTCGATGGAGTGGTAACCATTGGTCGTACCTTGTTTTGGCGTAACTTATTAGCTGAAGGGCAGCACGAGTCCAGCTTGGGCGGTGCCTGGCAGTTTGATGCGGTCGATGTTAGAAAAAGCATTTTCCTCGACGTGGTGCTACGTTGTTTTAGGCCCTCTATCGAGCTAGTCCCCTTTAACAAGATGGTCTGAGTTTTTTAATAAGAGGCCGCTTATCGCCTCTGTCATCATCTTCATTTTCCAATTGCATTGTTATCTTTAAGCCCGGCTTGGCTTTTTTAGCAATTTGTCTAAGAAAGCATGATATTTTGATATTGTATTTTTGTATTTAAATCAAATATTTAAAGTGTATTTATAATGTAATATCTATCTGTAAGAATAATTAACATTAGTAGAGTACGCAGCTGAAGTGTAAAATCCCCGCATTAATAAATAGCGTGATCGCAAATGAGCAAAAAGCTCGGCTAAGCTATAGGGGGGATAATGAAGAAAACGATCGTATCATTATTATCTGCAATATTATTGAGTGTACCTGCCTACCTTTTGGCAACGGAAACCGTTTTTCTAGAACAGAGCTGGAATAACGAGGACCGCGATATTTTTTATCATCAGCCACAAGGCTCGCAAATCCTGCCTTTGAGTTGGTTTCTCGCACTCGAGCAGGCTGATAGCCCGCAAAAATTCCTTGCCGATAACTTGCGCCGTTTTGGTTTCTTACCCAGTAAAGTCAGTCAAAGAAATCCTCATGGTCTGCCTGTGGGCTTTACGGTCGACCAAGATGAGCAGGGGACCCAATGGCTTGGCATGACCTGTGGCGCTTGTCATACCAATACCTTAAGTTATCAAGGTCAACAAATTCAAATCGATGGCTCTGCTGCGCAAGTCGATTTTTTTGCCTTCATTGAAGCGCTGGATCGGTCACTAAAAGCCGTGCTAGCAGCGGACAATAATAACAAGAAGTTTGCGCGCTTCTTGGCGGCGGCGAATCAGTATACCGATACCCCTAATACCGAAGCCCAACTAAGAACCAAGTTACAACACTTTTCAACCGAGTGGGCAGCTTATATCGAGAGCAGTCGTTCAAAGACGCAATGGGGCCCTGCCAGGAATGATGCGATTAATATGATTATTAATCGTGTGGCCAGTATTGGGCTGGATTTGCCAGCTAATAACCATTCACCAGAAGTCCCGGTCAGCTATCCCTATGTCTGGGGGGCGAGCTATCATGATAAAGTCCAGTGGAACGGCATGTCACCTAACCGGCATGATATGGATCGCTTGAGCCGTAATACAGGGCAGGTGCTGGGCGTGTTTGCGCAAGTGGCGTTGGAAAAAGCCAATGCAGACAAGCCGTATTATACATCGAGCATAAACCACCAAAGCTTGCAGCTGTTAGAGTCAACGATACGCAAACTGCATTCACCGCAGTGGCCAGAGGCATATCTGGGCAAGATCGACCAGCAAAAAGCGCGCCGGGGTAAGGTTTTATATCAGGCCCATTGTGAGAAATGCCATGCCTTGATTAGCCGCGAGGAGCAGCATAAAAGTACCAAGGTTAAAATTATACCCGCAGCATTTATTGGCACAGATAAGCAAATGGTCAAGCAAGTTTGTGAGCGTATGGTTAGCAGTGGTAAGTTGGCCGGTAGTCAGTTAGCGGGTTCAAATCAGCCTGTACCAGCAGGGGCGATGAAGGCCTATAAACTGATTAACCATGTGGTTACTGGCACCTTGCTGTCACTGATGGGCCAGCCGGGGAGTTTAATCGATGATAAGTCATTAAAGGTCAAAGTATTGGAGCATGATGCTCGGCAGCATATGCAGCTTGATTGTGGCCCTAAATCAGCATTGATGGGCTATAAAGCTCGATCTTTAGATGGGGCATGGGCTACAGGGCCTTTTTTGCATAACGGCTCGGTGCCTAATTTATATCAATTGCTATTGCCAGCAGAGCAACGTGTTACGAAGTTCTCTTTAGGTAGCCTTGAATTTGATCCCAAACATGTAGGTTATCGTTCTGAGCTGGATAATAAAGAAGCGGCTTTTGTCTTTGATACCTCATTACCCGGTAACTCCAACAAAGGTCATGATCGCAATGGGGTTAGAAAATTTACCGAGTCCCAACGCTGGGATTTGCTGGAGTTTCTTAAGACGCTCTAAGCCGCTCCATGCCTTATAATTATCAGTTAAGAATTAATCTCAATGTGCCGCTAATGACACAGTGTTTAACTTTTTTAATAAAGTGAAATCAATATCTTATGCAAACTAGTTTGATGATATTTTTTCTGTTTTGGGCGGCATTCTCTATGCCCACTGCCGTGGTAGCCGCGGAGCTTGATGGTAAGTTGATTAAAGTGCCCAAAGGCGCATTATTTTCAACGATCGCTGCAGAGCAATATGGCTTTGAAGATCTTTGGCAAGCCATATGGTATGCCACTAATGAAGTCTATATAAGCAATGATAAAGTCAGGCTGATAGAAGATCCTAATAAGTTGCAATCTGGTCAGTGGGTGTTTGTACCTAAAATTAAATCAGCGATTACTATAATGAGTGATTATGGTGAGTACCAGCTGGATACAAAAAATATTTATTATTGGCAACTGACCAATGGGCGTTACCATGTATTGCATTTTTCTGATAAGCACAACTATGTTAGCAGTGCGCGACTAGAAGCATCTTCACCACAAGCACTACGCAACATATTAGATAAAGGCAACCTGAAAAACCTACTTAATCAACAAAGCGGCAATTATATTATGAAAGGGAATTACCTAGGTTTTCAGCAAAGCCCAGGGGATGCACATTTTAAAGGCGTTTTTAAAGGCAATACATTGTACCTGAGTGAATTTGACAGTAGCTCGTCAGCACCAAACACGCCACGTATTAGAGAGTATCAGCGTTTAAGACTCTAGTATGGTTGCAAAAGCGTAGCGCGTTAAAACCGTCGTTTTTTATAATTATTGCAAGCGGCTCTGTGCATTGTACGTATTTCACTTTTCACTTGTTCCTATTTGACCTGCTGTGCAAAATCAGGACAATAGCATTCTATGAACGCCACTTGCTGCCCACTTTGCCAATCTACTGCTGTTGTCTATTATTGGCAGGATAATAAACGCAGCTACTATACATGCCAGCAATGCCACCTCGTTTTTGTGTCACCCAATGACTACCTGAACCCTGATGAAGAAAAAGCGGTTTATGATATGCATGAGAACAGTCCTGATGATGTGGCTTACCGGCGTTTTCTAGGCCGGCTATTTGAGCCATTGCAAGCGTTGTTAAGCAAACCGTCGATAGGATTAGATTTTGGTTGTGGGCCAGGGCCAACACTATCGGTGATGTTTGAAGAACAGGGGCATAGCATGGCATTATATGATTGTTTTTATGCGAATAACCCAGCTGTTTTAGAGGGTGGCTACGACTTTATAACAGCAACAGAAGTTGTTGAGCATTTGCATCAGCCAGGGGCAGTACTCAATCGCCTTTGGCGGCAGATACAACAGCCAGGTTATTTGGGCCTGATGACCAAGTTAGTGCGAAGCCAACAACGTTTTAGTGATTGGCACTACAAAAATGATCCAAGCCATGTTTGTTTTTTTGCACCACAAACCATGCAATGGTTAGCACAACAATGGCAAGCCCGCCTAACCGTTGTGGCCGATGATGCCTTTATTTTTTGTAAGGAATAATTAACAGTTGTGGCCACCAGTATCTGGACTGTATATATGATTAGATGCGGCGATGGTAGCTTATACACTGGCATCGCTACCGACGTTACCCGTCGTTTTGCAGAGCATCAGGCCAATAAAGGGGCTAAATATCTACGTGGGCGTGGCCCACTACAACTTGTCTATACGCAAGTTGTTGACAGCCGCAGTACCGCATTAAAAATGGAAAGTCAGATTAAAAAACTATCAAAAACCGAAAAAGAAAAACTGATTAGTGCATCGTCTTAGTTTTAATCAGTGATGTTTTAATTTTAGCCTTGATAAAAGTACAAATAATTTGCCCTTGCATTTGAGCTATAAAACAGGTATTACTCGGATACTAGAAAAATAATTGTTAAATAATATTAAATAACCTATCCAATGTTTGAAAAACCTTACCTTAATCTATTAGTGCCCGGTTTGCTCGGACCGTTACCATCAGATACTGATAGCAGTGCTCTCGATATTGACTCTGAAATGCTGGAACATTTTGTTAGTTTTGCCAAAGCAGAGTCATCACCAACAAGCAGTTGGGTAGAGCGCCTAATTGGCTATTTCGGCTTAGCCAGAGAGTCTGCGCCAATTGGCGCAATATCTTATTATGCGGACTATGGCCACGCACCTAAGCAAGCTTGCTTTCGTTGTGACCCTATTCACCAACAACTGGATTTAAATCAGGCGATATTATTTGATGGGCGTAATATTGAAATTACCCAACAAGAAGCAGATGCTTTAGTTGTCGCTTTTAATGCGCATTTTAAAGATCGTGGTTTTTTGCTGAGTCATAAATCGGCCGCACGTTGGTATTTGCAGCTTGAGCAAGCGCCCGCTTTGGATGTACCCAATATTGACACCGTTGTTGGTAAAAATGTTGCTGCGTTTTTACCACGAGGCGAGAAAAATGCTTTTTGGGCGGAAATACTTACCGAAGTCCAAATGCTATTTCATGAGCACGAAGTCAATAAGCAACGCGAGTCCACCGGCTTGCCAGCGATTAACGGTGTGTGGATATTTGGCGGGGGTGACTTACCTGAGTTTGATAAAGACAGGCCACCGATACATTATACCCATGTCTATAGCGATCATATTTTATGTCGGGGTTTATGCCAGTATTTGAACATTGAGCCAGAGCCATTGCCGGCAGGCTCGGGCGCGCTGTTGGAGCACACTGATCATGATGGGGTTTTTATTTGTGACGGTATGATACTGGATGCTTTAATATCAGGAGGCGTGAAAGCCTGGCAAGAAGCTGTTATGGAGTTTGAACAGGATTGGATGGTATTACTCTGGAACCAATTACAGAGCAGTAAATGGAGTGAGGTAATCATCGACCCTGGTTTTGGTAAGCGTTATAGCATTACACCGGGGCAAAGCCGACGCTTTTGGCGCCGTCGCCGCGATTTGAATACCTTTATGAACACTTTATAATAGCCACTCATCTCTTACATTACGTTTTAGGAGTGCCGTGCGCGCACAATACCGGATTCAACGTCGGCCCGACATTTGTTCACTCGATTTTCCATCATCCGTACATCCCGTATTAAAACGGGTGTACATGAAACGTAAGCTGAGCCATCCCCAAGAAGTCGAGACCTCACTGGATAAGCTATATCGCGCAGATAGCCTGTCAGGCTTGCAAGCGGCTGTAGCCTTGCTGGTAGAGGCGCTAAAGCAGCAACAGAAAATCCTGATTGTGGGTGATTTCGATGCCGATGGCGCCACCAGTACAGCGCTGGCCATTCGGGCATTAAAGGCTATGGGTGCCAGTCAGGTACAGTACTTAGTACCTAACCGGTTTGAATATGGTTATGGCCTGACCCCTGAAATTGTGACGGTCGCAGCGACGCTAAGCCCAGATATTCTGATTACGGTGGATAATGGTATCTCCAGTATAGAAGGGGTAGATGCCGCCAAAGCACAGGGGATGCAGGTGATTATTACAGATCATCACTTGCCAGGGCAGGCGTTACCGGCCGCAGATGCTATTGTGAACCCCAATTTGCAAGATGATGACTTTCCCAGCAAGTGCCTGGCTGGTGTCGGCGTGATTTTCTATGTGTTATTAAGCTTAAGAGCGCAGCTGCGCGAGCAGGGCTGGTTTACAGCGCATAATATTAAAGAACCTAATATGGCCCGTTACCTGGATTTAGTCGCATTAGGTACGGTCGCTGATGTTGTGCCCCTGGATCACAATAACCGTATTTTGGTCGAACAAGGCCTGAAACGTATTCGTGCTCAGCAGTGTATCGCCGGTATTGAAGCCTTGCTGAAAGTAGGCAAGCGTAAATTACCCAATGCTGTTGCCAGTGATTTGGCATTTGCTGTTGCACCACGGTTGAATGCCGCTGGCCGCCTGGAAGATATGTCTGTAGGCATAGAGTGTCTATTGAGCGATGATCCGTCGCGCAGCCAACAGTTAGCAGAGCAGTTAGATACCTTAAACCAGCAGCGCAAAGATATTGAGCAAAATATGCAAGATCAGGCGCTGGTCATCATTGACACTTGGGCCGAAGCCAATAAGACAGCCGATATACCGGCTGGTTTGTGCTTGTATGATGCCAGTTGGCATCAAGGGGTTGTTGGGATTGTCGCTGCGCGTATCAAGGAGCAGGTCCACCGACCTGTGATTGCTTTTGCTCAGGTTGATGATAATGAGATTAAAGGCTCAGCGCGCTCGATACCCGGCATACATATCCGTGATGTGCTAGACGCTGTCGCGACGCAGCACCCGGGTCTGGTGACCAAGTTCGGCGGGCACGCAATGGCCGCAGGTTTGAGCTTGCCGTTGGAAAACTTTACGGCTTTTCAGGCAGCTTTTGCTGCCCAGGTGGCCGAGCAGTTAGCCGAGCAGCCTGCTGAAGCGGTTGTGTTGTCCGATGGCGAATTAGGTCAGGCAGAGCTGGTGATCGGTACGGCAGAAGCGTTACGGCAGGCAGGCCCCTGGGGGCAGGGTTTCCCAGAGCCATTGTTTGATGGCATTTTCGAGGTTTGTGAAAAGCGTATTGTTGGGCAATCGCATCTGAAGATGCTGCTCAAGTTGCCAGGCACTGAGCAGACCTTTGATGCTATTGCCTTTAATCAGACCGGTGAAATGCTCGAGGGTGCAGTGCCGCGTGTACATGTGGCCTATAAGCTCGATGTGAATGAGTTTCGAGGGTTTCGCAATGTACAGCTGAATGTCCATTACCTTGAGCCCATTGCCTAATCGAATGTCTTACTATAAGTCGGTAACACCAGGATTTTTCACGCTGGGATTCACCTGCTTGTCTGCATGCTGTATCATTGCGCGCTTTGCCGCCTTAAATAGGCTGTAAAGTCATACTTGAGACTATTTAAATACCGTTGTTAAATGATGGAAATCAATCCAATACAAAATAAAATCAAAGACCTCGAGGCTCGCAGTCAGGCCTTAAGGGGGTATCTTTGACTTTGATCAAAAAAGCGAACGCTTAGAAGAAGTTAATCGCGAACTCGAAGACAGTACAATTTGGAACGAGCCTGAACGTGCACAAGCGTTGGGGCGTGAGCGAGCAAGCCTAGAAGCGGTTGTTACCGTTCTAAGTGATTTAGGCTCAGGCTTAAATGATGCTACCGAGCTGTTGGAGATGATTCGTGAAGAGGACGATCAGGATGCACTGGCAGCACTTATCGCAGACCTTTCAAGCTTTGAGAATCAGGTTGTCCAATTAGAATTTCGCCGCATGTTTGCTGGGGAGATGGACCCACACAATGCCTTTTTAGATATTCAGTCGGGCTCAGGGGGTACTGAGGCGCAAGACTGGGCAGAAATGATACTGCGTATGTATTTACGCTGGGCTGAAGAGAAAGGCTTTAAAGCAGAGATTATAGAATGCTCACCTGGCGAAGTTGCTGGCATCAAAAGCGCAACGGTAAAGGTTGATGGTGAGTATGCCTTTGGCTGGTTACGGACAGAAACCGGTGTGCATCGTTTGGTAAGAAAGTCACCGTTTGATTCAGGTAACCGTCGTCATACTTCATTTGCTGCCGTATTCGTCTCACCTGAAATTGATGACGATATTGATATTGATGTTAACCCTGCAGACCTGCGTATTGATGTTTATCGTGCCAGCGGTGCAGGTGGGCAGCATGTGAACCGTACAGAATCAGCAGTACGTATCACTCATATGCCGACCAATATTGTCGTGCAATGTCAGAATGATCGATCGCAGCATAAAAACAAAGACACGGCGATGAAACAATTGAAAGCCAAGCTATATGAATTCGAAATGCAAAAACGCCGAGACGAGTCCCAGGCCTTGGAAGATAGCAAAGCTGATATTGGTTGGGGCAGCCAAATCAGGTCGTATGTACTCGATTCATCACGCATTAAAGACTTGCGTACCAGTGTTGAAACAGGCAATACCCAAGCTGTGCTTGATGGTGCCTTAGACCAATTCATTGAAGCCAGTCTGAAAGCTGGTTTATAAACCTTATATATTCATAAAGTGCTAAAGAGACACGCTAATGACAGATGAAAAGCCTCCTATTGATGAAAATAAACTTATTGCCGAACGTCGCGCAAAACTTGCGGCTATACGCGAGCAGGGCAATGCTTTTCCAAATAGCTTTCGGCGTGCTAATGTTGCGGCCGATTTGCACCAGGCCTATGATGATAAAGATAAGGCAGCGTTAGAGTCACTGGGCATCAAAGTATCTGTTGCTGGCCGTATGTTGGCCAAGCGCATCATGGGTAAAGCCAGTTTTACCAGTATTCGTGATATGTCCGGCGATATCCAGCTTTATGTGCAACGAGATGCATTAGTCGAAGGTCGTTATGCCGATTTTAAAACCTGGGACTTAGGCGATATCGTGGGTGCCAGTGGTACACTGTTTAAAACCAATAAAGGTGAACTCACAGTACAGGTTGATAATATTGAATTATTAACCAAGTCATTACGCCCATTACCTGAAAAATATCATGGCCTGACCGATACCGAACAACGCTATCGCCAACGTTATGTTGATTTAATTATGAATCAGGACGTGCGGCAGACATTCAGAATACGCACACAAATTATCGATTATATTCGTCAGTTTTTTAACCAACGTGACTTTATTGAAGCTGAGACACCGATGATGCAAGCCATTCCAGGCGGTGCCAGTGCAAGGCCGTTTGTAACACATCATAATGCACTGGATATGCAATTATTTTTACGGATTGCACCAGAGCTTTATCTTAAGCGCTTAGTGGTAGGTGGCTTTGAACGCGTGTATGAAATTAACCGTAACTTTCGCAATGAAGGTGTTTCTACAAGGCACAATCCTGAGTTTACCATGCTTGAATTTTATCAGGCTTATGCAGACTACCATGACCTAATGGATTTAACCGAAAGTCTATTGCGTGGTATTGCAGAAGATATTGTCGGTTCAACAACCATCAAATATGGTGAACATGAGTTTGATTTTTCCAAATCCTTTGCACGTATGACCGTTAAAGAATCTATTTTACACTTTAACCCTGAGATTGATGCTGCGGCATTAGACAATATTGAGCAAGCACGTGCAATAGCCGATGGTTTAGGGATCCCATTAAAAGATAGCTATGGTCTAGGTAAGGTCCAAATCGAAATTTTTGAAAAAACCGTTGAAGATCGATTAATGCAACCGACTTTTATTACTGCGTATCCAACAGAAGTATCACCGCTGGCGCGACGCAATGATGATGATCCTTTTGTTACCGACCGCTTTGAGTTCTTTGTAGGTGGTCGAGAAATAGCCAATGGCTTTTCAGAGCTAAATGATGCCGAAGACCAGGCGCAACGCTTTCAAGCGCAAGTTGCTGAAAAGGATGCCGGTGATGATGAAGCCATGCATTATGATGCTGACTACATCCGGGCTTTAGAATATGGCTTACCACCAGCCGCAGGAGAGGGCATTGGTATTGATCGTCTGGTCATGCTATTTACCGATTCGCCTTCAATCCGCGACGTCCTCCTCTTTCCATATATGAGACCTGAGTGAGGCTGCCTTGGGCACCGCCCACAGTAAAACTCATGGCAAAACAAACGTAATGCTCAAATGCCTAACCATTCAATTGCAGCCTGATTTAGATGCGCGTTTTAACGAGCAGGCCTTATTGCAGCGAGTGAAAGCTTTAGGGCATTACCCCGAAGTTGATGCCGGTGAGGAGTTCGGACCCTATATAAATTTAAACTTTTTTACCGAACAGGCCCCACTGTTATGGCAGCAATTACAAGGCCTGTTAAACGATCAGCTTGTTGGTGACTGGCTAAAGCGTGTTGCCATTGTCGCCTGTGAGGGCGAGCAAGGTTGGGATGATTACCAGCTCTTATATCACTATGATCCACAGGAAAAAACAGTCGAGCTATAATCTATTTCCAGTTAACTTTATCAGGTGCGCAAATCGAGCTGTAGACATTGATATCTGCGCTGTCGATACGCGCTATCAGTTCAGAGGCTGTGCTGATTGACGGGCCAGCACTATCAACACCCACCCAGCTGTTGCGGCCAGAATTTTTAGCTGCATATAAAGCGATATCTGCGGTATTAATAGTTTTTTCCCAGTTCAGCTTGTAAGGGTCAGAAGGTGAGAATGGGTAAGGTGAGAAGCCGATTGAGCAAGCAATATGAATGGTTTGATCATTACCAATATCAAATTCGGTTTTTTCTACCAGTGAGCGAATTCTTTCCGCAATTTCGGTAGCATGCTTGCGGCTCACAAAGCGTGCCATGAGCAAAAACTCTTCGCCACCCCAGCGAATAATATAATCTGAATCCCGACTGGCTTGTTTGAGTATCTTAGACATAGTTTCTAATATGCGGTCACCTGCTGCATGGCCAAAGCTATCATTGATTTTCTTAAAGCCATCAATGTCAATAATAAAGAAAATAATATCGCTTTGAGGCTGGGCAATGCGGTTGCCTGCTTTTATCCAGTCTTGATATTTTCGGTCAACATCAGCGATGTCGGCATAAATAAACTTTTCAAAAAAGCGACGATTAGCCAGACCCGTCAAAGGATCTGTTAGGCTTTGCTTTTCCAGTTTATCGTAAGCATCTTCAAGGTCTCGTGTCCGGTCTCTGACCTTTTGCTCCAGTAGGCGATTGGTTTGTCGTTGTTTGAATACATACCAGGCAGTGCCAACGAATATAAGCAATATATAAAGCAGGTAAGCCCAGGCTGTGCGCCAGGGGGCGGGGCTTACAATAACATCAATGGCGCGCCCTTGTTTGTTCCATAGGCCTTCGTCATTGGCCGCGATCACATGAAAGCGGTATCGGCCTGCGTCTAAGTTTGTGTAAGTTGCGCTACGTTTATTGTTTACATAGTGCCAATCAGTATCAAAGCCCTCCAGTTTATAAGCATATTGATTTTTGCTTGAGTTGCGGAAGTTTAAGGCGGCAAAATGTAGAGTGACAATATTTTGTTTATAATTCAAATGTAGCTCTTCAGCGACTACAATGCTCTTGCTGAGTGTGTTGTCAACGCCAATCTGTACCGGCTTGTTTAAAATTTCGATATCAGTAAAAACTACTGGGGGTACTTTATCGTTGGGTTTAAGCGCCTGCGGGTGAAAGCGGGTATAACCTGTCAGGCCACCAAAAATTAATTCGCCGCTTCTGGTTTTATAAGCTGAGCCTACATTAAACTCATTACCCTGCAAACCATGGTTCTTATCATAATGCCGTATATTGCCAGTGTCTGGGTCATAGCTACAAATACCACTATTGGTGCCTAGCCAAAGTAGGCCGGCATCATCTTCAATAATAGAAACAATAACGTTACTCGGTAAGCCATTTTTTTGATTGATAGTAGTGAAAGTCTCATTCGTATAATTAAATAAGTTTAACCCACCGCCGTTTGTACCAATCCATAAACGCTGTTGACTATCTTCAAAAATAGCACGGATTTCATTGCTGCCAATTGTGCCAAGCTTGGCAGAGTTGTAGGTGAAGTGAGTAAATTTTTCTGTTTGGCGATCCATGCGGCTTAAGCCGCCTTGCGATGCAATCCATAAATAGCCTCGGCTGTCTTCATAGATAGACCAGAGTTGCCCATCAATCAGGCCTTCTTCTGTTTGTGTGTCAAAAAGGTAAGGGTAAAAAGATGAAGTTTCTGGCAAGTAACGATATAAACCAGTACCCATAGTGCCAACCCAAATTGTATTTTGACTGTCTTCAAAAGTAACCCAAACATGGCCTGATTGTAGTGCGCCTTCAATCTCTGGGTTGGGAGCTATGCGTTCGAATTGCTTGGTCTTTGGTGAATATTTGGTGATAGCGGTACTCCAGCTGCCAATCCAAAATGTGCCTTCGTGGTCCACCATAATATCTAAAATATCATTTGAACCGAGAGTGTTGTCGTTATTGGGGTCATAGCTATAGAGCGTATGGGTGTCATCTTTTAGGTTGTAATAGCTCAGGCCTTCGCCATCAATACCTAACCATAAATTACCATATTCATCTTCTATAATTGGTTTGATGTTAGCTAAGGTAATATTCCTGTCGCCATCAGAGATTTTCTTATAAGTGTTAAAGGCTGTAGTATGTCGTTCAAAAACATTAATACCAGAAGGGTAGTTGCCAACCCAAATATCACCATTATTATCTTCAGCGACAGTGCGCGGCACGATGCTGCTTAATGTGTCTGGGTCGTATGTGTCATGTGTGGTCGTTTTTAATTTTGTTTGTTGTGGCGACAGCCAGCTCAGGCCAAAACCATCAGTGGCTATCCAGATTGTGCCATAACTATCTTCAAAGATATCCCAGACCGCCGCGCTGATTGGAACAGTGCCAGCCTGACTAATAGGGGCATTGAGGTCTAATTCAGTTGGGTAGAAAATAAAATTTTCTGTGTCTGGCTCAAAACGCAGTAAACCATTTTCAGAGCCAACCCAAACACGTTTTTGACTATCCACTAATACAGAGCGCAATAAATTAATCTGTAAGCGGTTAGCTGTGCCGCGTTCAGCTTGATAGAATTTTATATCTCCGGTATTTTTATTCCAAACTTTTAAGCCATGACCTGTGGCTAAATAAAAATTACCGTTACCATCGTCATCGATATCCAATAAGAAGTCACTAGCTAATGCTGCTTCTTCTTCATTGCGTGGGTAGCGAATGAAGTTATCCTGCATGCGATCATAAGACATCAAGCCATAGCGTGATGCTAACCATAGTGTATTATCCTTATCAAAATGAAAACCAAAGACAGGCCCAGGTAAAATGGAACGAGGGTCATTAGGGTGATGTTCGTAATGAATAAACTTTTCTGTGGCGTAGTCATATTGATCAACGCCCGCTTCGGTTGCCAGCCAAAGGTTACCTGCATTATCTTCAGCAATATCATGTACTGTACTAGAGATAATGCTGTCTGGGTCTTCAGCGTTATTCCTAAACACTTCAAAGTCGTAACCGTCATAGCGGGCTAAACCCAGTCGTCCACCAACCCAGACAAAGCCATGACGATCTTGGTGGATGGCAAGGACCGAGCCAACAGAATTTTCATCTTCCATAGCCAGGCGTTTAAAGCGCATTTTATTAGTTGTAATACTGGCATGGGCCGGTGTAACAAGTGTACTTGTTACCAGCACGACGACAAAAGTGGTAAATATCTTCTGTAGCCACATCGACAAAATAGAATACATTGCCAGGCTATAGCAATGATATCTCATGCGATTAAAGCCCTCTTATAAAGGTTATAAGGCTAACGACAGGTTTAGAGTGTTCTTAAATATAAATATAGCAAGCATTGGCGATATTTGAAGAGAGGAATTAAAGTGGGTTAGGCAAAGTGTGGCCTAATTGGCGGAATTTTCTAGACAAAATCTCGTCAGTAGTGTCGATAGATCGACAGTGGAAGTGCCTTACATAGCGGAAACCATAGAGATCATGACGCCAGCAGCGACCGCTGAGCCGATAACGCCTGCGACATTAGGCCCCATAGCATGCATGAGTAAGAAGTTGTGTGGGTTGGCTTCCAAGCCAACTTTATTAGAGACACGTGCAGCCATTGGTACCGCAGAGACACCCGCCGAACCGATTAAAGGGTTGACCTTGTGTTTAGATATCAAGTTCATTGCTTTAGCCATTAATACACCCATGGCAGTACCAATCGCAAAAGCAACAATCCCCAACAATAAAATACCCAGTGTTTTGGGGTCTAAGAATTTATCCGCCGCCAGCTTTGAGCCAACAGATAAGCCCAGAAAAATCGTTGTTGTATTAATCAAAGCATTTTGTGCGGTGAATGAGAGTCGCTCGACAACACCACACTCACGCATTAGGTTACCAAAACAAAACATGCCGAGCAGCGGTGCTGCATCGGGTAAAAACAAAGCAACCAAAATTAATAAGAGAATAGGGAAGGCTATTTTTTCGCGTTTAGAAACAGCACGCAATTGCACCATTTCAATTTGACGCTCTTTTTGTGTGGTCAGCAGCCGCATAATAGGTGGCTGGATCATGGGCACTAATGCCATATAAGAATAAGCAGCAACGGCAATAGCGCCAAGCAGGTCAGGTGCGAGTATACTGGAAACATAAATGGCGGTTGGACCATCAGCGCCACCAATAATGCCGATAGCAGCTGCATCAGCAATACTGAAATCCATAACGCCAAAGTTTGATAACAATACAGCACCAATAACGGTGGCAAAAATACCGAATTGCGCCGCAGCACCTAAAAATAATGTCTTCGGGTTGGCCAGTAATGGGCCGAAGTCAGTCATCGCACCGACCCCCATAAAAATAATTAACGGGGCAGCGCCACTGGCGATAGCGACAGAATAAAAAGTATAAAGAATACCATGGCTATAGCCTGCTGCCTGTGCAATTTGCGCAGCCGCTTTTTGTAGCGCAGGTATAGCACTTTCGTAAGCCGTTAAAATTTCTTTGCCAGCCTCCCAGCTTTGTAAGCCAAGGGCTTGTGCTAGAGCTGCTAATGTTTGTGCATCGCCACTATACACAGCGCTTTCTACAGCCGATAGTCCTAAACCTGCGCCTGGGATATTGGCCAGAATACCACCAAAGCCAATTGGGACTAATAATAAAGGTTCGAAGCCTTTGCGAATGGCTAGAAATAATAATAATAAGCCAATGACAATCATGCTGAACTGGCCCCAGCTCATTTGACTGACGCCAGAGTTATGCCATAAGGCGAGTAAATGTTCCATCGGTGTTATGCCTGCTTTAAGAGATAGTTATCAGAACATCGCCGACGCCAACAGCATCGCCTTCGCTAACATGAATATGACTAATGGTACCTGATTGTGCTGCACTAACTTCAGTTTCCATTTTCATTGCTTCTAAGATCATCAAGGTTTGACCTTCAGTAACAGCTTGTCCCGGAATAACCAGGATTTTGAAAATATTACCTGCCAGTGGTGCAGGTAACGGTGTACCAGCTTTCGATGAACTGTTGCTATTGCTATCGGTATTGGCGGTAGCCGCATTGCCATTGAGGGCTACCAAGCCACTAACATCGCCACCATTTGCCACGCTAACCGTATAACTTTGGCCGTCAACGGTTACAGTGTAGATTTCTTCACCCGCATCATTTTTAACAATGCTGCTATCAGCTGCATTGGGTGCAGGTTCAAAAGCATCTGGGTTACCGCGGTTTTCCAAAAACTTCAAACCAATTTGTGGAAACAAGGCATAGGTTAAAACGTCATCAATAAGGTCATCACCCGCAGCCAGTGAAATTGATTTTTCTTTTGCTTTGGCTTGCAGCTCGACTTGCAGCTTTTCTAATTCAGGTTCCAGGCGGTCTGCTGGACGGCACGTTATTGCTTCACTGCCAGGATCAAGTACGCGCTTTTGTAAGTCAGCGTTGACCGGTGCCGGGGTTGCGCCGTACTCGCCGCGTAGTACGCCCGCTGTTTCTTTAGATATATTCTTATAGCGCTCACCCGAGAGTACATTCAGCACCGCTTGTGTGCCAACAATTTGAGAGGTAGGGGTAACTAAAGGAATAAACCCTAAGTCTTCACGTACGCGTGGGATCTCTTCGAGCACAGCATCCATTTGCTGGTCTGCGCCTTGTTCGCGTAATTGGTTTTCCATATTCGTCAGCATGCCACCTGGCACTTGGGCAACCAGGATGCGCGAGTCTACTCCACGCAAAGAGCCTTCGTACTTAGCATATTTTTTCCGAACTCCGCGGAAATAAGCAGCAATTTCCTCTAACTTCGCGATATCCAGGCCAGTGTCATATTCAGTATCTTGCAAGATAGCGACTAAGGATTCGGTTGGGCTATGGCCATAGGTCATCGACATTGATGAAATAGCGGTATCGACATTATCGATACCGGCTTCAATACATTTCAATGCCGTTGCCGTTGATAAACCGGTTGTTGCATGGCTTTGCATATGCACTGGAATATTCAACGCAGCTTTTAAACGACTGACAAGCTCAAAGCCTGTATAAGGTCGTAATAAACCGGCCATATCTTTAATACAGATAGAGTTTGCACCCATATCTTCTATTTGCCTGGCCATATCAACCCACATATCAATAGTGTGTACTGGGCTGAGTGTATAAGAAATCGTCCCCTGGGCATGCTTGCCCACTTGTTTGACTGCCTGCAATGCACATGAAAGGTTGCGCATATCATTCATAGCATCGAACACTCGAAAAACATCTACGCCGTTGTGAGCAGCGCGTTCAACAAACTTAGTAACGACATCATCCGCATAGTGGCGATAACCCAAGATGTTTTGCCCACGGAATAACATCTGTTGTGGTGTATTAGGCATCGCTTTTTTAAGTTCACGAATACGATCCCAAGGGTCTTCGCCTAAAAAGCGAATACAGGCATCAAAGGTTGCACCACCCCAAGACTCTAAGGACCAAAAACCAATCTGGTCAAGCTTTTCGGCAATGGGCAACATATCGTCAATACGTAAACGGGTTGCAAATAATGATTGATGTGCGTCGCGTAGTACGACATCGGTGATACCTAGTTTTTTCTTAACTGCGCTCATGAATAGAACTCATTTATTAAGTCGGCCGTGATAATGCAATCACTTCTGCCGTTTTCTGTGTTGATCGATTGCAGATTGAATAATTGCAATTAACGTGGGGTTAGCTGGAGCAGGTGAACCCGCTGTGGGTATTTCCTGTTCGGTTTCCAGTTCGGGAAAGAAACGTTGGACCACAAAAGACATAACAATTGTGGTGATTACCAGCAGAGTAAGGAACACAAATACAGTGCCCATACCGAAAAGCATTAAATCTATACCTTGTTGTACTAGCAAATCTTGCATGGAGCTCTCCAAAAGCGTACCTGTCCGGTAAGGCACAAAAAGTTACATTGGTAACTATCGTGATAAGCCCGGGCAGCGGCAACTATATAGGCTTCCTAAAAGATTTCAATAGCATAGCGACATTATCAGGCGCTTTTTATGCGTTGCGGACAATGCGCGTTAAAAACAGTTGCGAAATGGTCAAGGCAGTGCTAGGTAAGCTATCTATCTATGCAGATATCGTCAAGTCTAGCGCTTGAACAAATTAAAGCTGAGCATTAAGTTAATTAATAGTAGCAATACCTGCCAGTTGAGAAGCGCTTATTAGTACTTACGAGTCTTGATAAACTTTAATGTACTGAAAAAAATCATACTGCTGGGTCCATGGGACAAGGCTTGATGATAAGCTTGTTGCTTTTACTGCCGAGCCCAACGTTGTACGTTTTGTTTGCTAAGGCAGGGTAATACCGACAGATTGCAACATATCACTAAGACGAATCAGTGGTAATCCGACCAGGGCATTTGGGTCATCACCTTTTAAATATTCAAATAAGGTAATACCCAAACCTTCTGACTTAAAACTGCCGGCAGCATCATAAGGTTTTTCTGCCGCAACATAGCGTTCGATCTGCTCAAGCGAGAGTGGTCTAAACTTAACCTCAAAAGTCACATCATCAATCTGTGCTTGATCAGATTGACTATCCAGCAAACACAAACCGGTATGAAATATCACAGTACGGCCACTGCTACGCTGTAATTGCTCAATCGCTTTTTCATGGCAGCCTGGTTTGCCTAAGACCTGTTCATCGAGTACGGCCACTTGGTCTGAGCCAATGATCAATGCATCACTGAAGTCACTGGCTAATTTACGCGCTTTGCTTGTGGCTAAACGTTGCACCAGCTGTGATGGCGTCTCACCGGGCATGGCTGTCTCATCAATATCCGGTGAGCGCGCAATAAAGTTTAAGCCTAGTTTCTTAAGCAACGCTTGCCGATAGCGTGAGCTTGAAGCGAGCACGAGCTGTTTACTTGCGAGGGTTTTATCTGACATATAAAAGCGTTATGTTGTGATATCCAACAATTTATTCAATTTCTATCAAGGTTTCATCTGGATTCACAGCATCGCCTTTTTGTATATTAACCGCTTTCACGGTGCCGCTGACCGGTGCGTGAATTTCAGTTTCCATTTTCATGGCTTCGGTAATTAATACGGCCGCACCAGCTTCAATACTGTCGCCTTCCTTCACCAGAACATCAATGATCGTACCTGGCATCGTGGTTGTGACATCACCTGGTTTGCTGGCACGGCGACGCTTAGATTGTTGTTCATTACTCGATGCCGCTGTAGAGCCGTCTGGGTTAATGACTTCAATCGTCTCCAGCATGATTTGTTCAGGAATACCATCAACGGTGACATAAAACGGCCGTTTGGCCATACTCTTATGACCTGTGCCATCAACACGGATATTGTAGGTTTCACCGTGCAGAGTAACTTCAAATTCAACAGGAATAGGCTTGCTACTGCTACTGGCAGCAGTAACTGGCTCTAGTGGCTCTGGTACTAGCTTATCATCACGACGTTGTTGTAAAAACTCCTGGGCAATATCGGGAAACATAGCATAGGTTAATACATCTTCTTCTGATTCGGCCAAACTATGAATTTCAAAAGCCAGTTTGTCTAACTCATTAGGTATCAAGTCAGCCGGACGGCAGTCAATTATATCTTCATTACCAATAGCCTGCATTTTTAGGGCTTCATTGACTTTACCCGGCGCTTTGCCATAGCGGCCTTGCAGGTACAGTTTAACCTCATTGGTGATACTCGAATAACGTTCACCGGTCATCACGTTCATCACCGCTTGGGTGCCAACAATTTGTGATGTTGGGGTCACCAGCGGTGGAAAGCCAAGGTCTTTGCGCACGCGTGGGATTTCGGCTAATACCGCATTCATTTTGCCCAAAGCATCTTGTTGTTTTAGCTGGTTGCTGAGATTGGAAATCATACCACCAGGTACCTGATTAACCTGGACACGGGTATCAAGCGCGGCAAACTCACTTTCAAACTGATGGTACTTCTTGCGTACTTCACGGAAGTAAAAACCAATTTCCTGTAGCAGCTCTAAGTTTAAGCCGGTATCGTAAGTCGTACCCCGTAATGCGGCAACCATGCTCTCTGTTGGTGGGTGGCTGGTACCACCTGCAAAAGAGGAGATTGCTGTATCAATATGTCGGCAACCATTCTCAATGGCTTTTAGCTGACACATCTCAGCTAAACCTGCGGTTGAGTGAGAGTGTAAAAACAAAGGTACATCAACAGCATCATTGAGTGCAGCAATCAGTTCTGCTGTTTTATGGGGTGTTAACAGGCCAGCCATATCTTTGATTGCAATACTGTCGCAGCCCATGCCTTGCATGGTAACGGCCATATCGACAAACTGTTTGGTGGTATGCACTGGGCTGGTGGTATAACTAATCGTGCCTTGCGCATGCTTATCTGCTTTTTTAACGGCCTCTATGGCTGTTTGTAGATTACGGACATCGTTCATGGCATCGAAAATGCGAAAAACATCAATGCCGTTATCCGCTGCCAACTCAACAAATTTGCGCACGACATCATCAGCGTAATGACGATAGCCTAATAAATTTTGACCGCGCAATAACATTTGCAGGCGCGTGTTAGGCAGTTCTTCACGTAATAAACGCAAGCGTTCCCAGGGGTCTTCTTTGAGAAAACGCAGGCAGGCGTCAAATGTTGCGCCGCCCCAGCACTCTAATGACCAAAAGCCAACCTGATCGAGTTTTTTGCAAATTGGCAGCATGTCCTCGGTGCGCATGCGGGTTGCAATTAAGCTTTGGTGACCATCGCGTAAAACAGTATCTGTGATATAAACTTTAGACATAACCAGTTGTGTCTCTTAAGTTAGGTGGTTAAAGATTAAATTAAAGTTGCAAGTGTGCGGCAATCGCCGCACCAACAATAGCTGCCAGCTCACTCTTGTTTTGTCTGACAGAGTAATGGGTCAATGCCTCATGGCTTTCAACAAAGCTGGTATTAAAGCTGCCTTTTTGAAAGTCAGGGTTTCTTAAAATTTCACTATGATAAGGGATAGTGGTTTTAATGCCCTGTACTTTAATATCCTTCAACGCGCGTTGTGAGCGGGCAATCAGTCTATCCCAGGTTAATGCCCAGACAACCAGCTTAACGCACATAGAATCGTAATAGGGCGGAATATGATAGCCAGAATAAATCGCTGCATCGGTGCGTACGCCAGGGCCACCAGCGGCAAAGTAGCGGGTAATGCGGCCGAAGCTGGGCAGAAAATCATTGCGCGGGTCTTCAGCGTTGATTCTAAACTCCATGGCCATACCCCGAATCTCGACATCGTCTTGCGCAAACGATAATGACTCGCCCGCCGCAATACGAATTTGCTCACGCACAATATCAATACCCGTAATGGTTTCAGTAACAGGGTGCTCTACCTGTAAGCGGGTATTCATTTCCATAAAGTAAAACTGGTCATCATCGGCCATCAAAAATTCAACAGTGCCCGCATTTTCATAACCAACCGCTGTTGCTGCTTTAACGGCAAGCTCGCCAATATAATGTCTTTGCTCATCGCTGAGTTGTGGCGAAGGGGCAATTTCCAGCAGCTTTTGATGACGCCGTTGAATAGAGCAGTCGCGTTCGAAGAGATGCACAACATTGCCATGACTGTCACCTAAAATCTGTACCTCGATATGCCGTGGATTGATGATCGCTTTTTCCATAAAGATATCAGCGCTGCCAAAGGCTTTGGCCACTTCAGAGCGCACCCTGTCATAGTTACGCAGCAGCGCGGCTTCATCTTCACACAAGCGAATGCCACGGCCACCACCACCATTGGTGGCTTTTAACATAACAGGATAGCCAATATCGTTAGCCAGTTTTTTAGCTTCATCGAGGTTGGCCAGATTGCCTTCGCTGCCCGGAATCACCGGGATATTGGCGGCGATCATGGCTTCTCGCGCGCGGATTTTATCGCCCATGCGTGTGATAACCTCAGCACTGGGGCCGATAAAGCGGATCCCGCGTCGTTGGCATTCGGCGGCAAGATCGGGGTTTTCGGAGAGAAAGCCGTAGCCTGGGTGCAGTGCATCACAGCCAGCGGCAACCGCCAGATCAACAATGCGCGAGATATTTAAATAGCCGGCGACTGAATCAGGGCCGATATTATAGTTTTCATCTGCCTTACTGACATGCAGACTATAACGGTCGGCATCGGTATAAATAGCTGCTGACTTAATACCCATTTCGGTACAGGCCCGGGCAATACGGACAGCAATTTCGCCGCGGTTAGCAATCAGAACTTTTTCTATCAATGTGTTGGCTCCTGCATATTGATAAATGGCATTTTGATAAGCGCTACAGGTACAAGCCATGTCGCTTGTGACCCATTATATGCTTTGAGAGGGCAAGGCCCCAATGTAACAGTGTGTTCCAGATCCCAGGTGTTGTACCAGCTGAACATGCCGACGAGATCGGCGGGGTCTATGGCCAAGCATAAGGAGTGGTTGGCCGCTGCATTGCCGCCTACCATCGACTTCCAGGAACAGGCACTTATTCTAGCATTTTGCTCAAGAACGAGGAAATCCATCGTCTGAGACGGCTTTTTACCTATTTTTGGCAAGTATTTGGTCTTTTTTAGCAAAACGACTTTGACAGCGGCTGTACATATTCATAGAATTGCGCGTTTATGCGTAGCACCTTGCCTGATAGTTTGAATTTGCAACGGCTGGCTCATGCCGAGGAGCGCTTAGAGGGGATCTGGGCGGCTTCACGCATGCCACGCGTCGCGGCACTGGCCGAGTCAATTGATTCTGATGCCACCGTCACGCTACGGTTTAGCCACCAACACCCCGGCAGTTTAGGGGCGCAGCAAAAGGCAGGCATTAGCGAGAGCCATGCCGGGCCTGTGGTGATACAAGGCCAATTGGTTGTTAATTTGGTGCTGATTTGCCAACGCTGTTTACAGCCCTTTGTGTGGCAAATGCAAGATGAGTTTGAGCTGTCAGCTTACTCTGAGGAGCAGGCTGAGAGATTAGGTTCGCAGTTAAGTGTCGATAGCATTGTGGCAGATACTGCGGGCTATCTGGATACACAGCAATTGATCGAGGATGAAATTCTGGTTCGATTGCCAACATTTCCAGCCCATGCGACGCTGGCTGAGTGTGACCAGAAGATGCTGGACAGAGCCAGCGAATATAAAGAATCCGTAAGCGAAGCGGCTCCGAAAGAAAGCCCTTTTGCGATTTTGAAAAATTTAAAATGATTGGAGTAGTTCACAGTGGCCGTACAACAACGCCGTAAAACACCTTCCCGCCGAGGCATGAGACGTTCGCATGATGCTTTGAGCAACCCGACTTTGTCAGTTGATTCAACAACAGGCGAAACACACCGTCGTCATCACATGTCTAGTGATGGCTATTACCGCGGGCGTAAGATTATCGATACCGCCCAGGACTTTGATGACGAAGAGTAGTCATATACTCTTGTCTCAGTCAAAGGCTGCAGCAGTTTAGCGTAGGGCTTGGGTAACTTATGGTGTTTGAACAGTGAGTTCGAGCCAGAAGTTCCCAGGCCCTAAGTCGTTCAAATATGAGTCGTTATACCATTAGCGTCATGCCGTTGTGATACGGGGCGCTTTATGCTGAGGCTTAGTCGCAAGAAAACTCTATGAAAACAGTGATTGCATTGGATGCTATGAGTGGTGATCGTGGCGCAAACGTTGTCGTTGATGCGGCATTATTTAGCGCTGAGCGATACCCGGAGCTGGACCTCATTTTAGTGGGTGATCAGGCAATATTAGCGGACTTACTAAAAAACAGTCAGGCCAGTGATGCCTTGCGTGAGCGCATCCATATTCATCATGCCACTGAAGTGGTTACCATGGATGATCCACCTGCCCAAGCATTGCGCACCAAGAAGAATTCGTCGATGCGGGTTGCCATTAATTTGGTGAAAGAGGGCACAGCCCATGCCTGCGTAAGTGCGGGCAACACAGGCGCCCTGATGGCAACAGCACGTTTTGTGCTAAAGATGATTCCGGGTATTGACCGTCCGGCGATTTGCGGCGCTTTGCCAGCCACGCAGGGGCATACGTTTATGATGGACTTAGGTGCCAATGTTGATTGTAGTTCTGAGCACCTATATCAGTTTGCCTTGATGGGCACGGTACTGGTTAATGCCATTGATGATATCGCGTCACCGCGTGTGGGCTTGCTCAATATCGGTGAAGAAGAAATCAAAGGTAATGATGTGGTCAAGCAGGCCAGCCAATTATTGTCTGAGAGCAACCTTAACTATATCGGCTATGTAGAAGGTAACGACATTTTTGGCGAAAAAGCCGACGTGATTGTCACCGATGGCTTTGCAGGTAATATCTCACTGAAATCCACCGAAGGTGTGGCAAAAATGATCGGTGAGTATCTGCGACAGGAATTTTCCCGTAATGCACTGAACAAGCTGATTGGCTTGATTGCCTTACCGGTATTGAGTGCGTTCAAACGGCGTATTGACCCCCGGCGATATAATGGTGCCAGCTTGTTAGGTTTGCAGGGAATTGTCGTAAAAAGTCATGGGGGCGCTGACAAAGTCGCTTTTGGCAACGCCATTAAGATCGCTATGCTGGAAGTGAAGCATAATGTGACATCAGTTATTGATAACCGAATCAATGCATCTCATGAGTCTGACCCAGCCAAGGCTGCTGCATCTGGCTCATCTTCTTTAGCAACAGGCTAAACTATTTATATATTCAATTCTCCTCGGGGGTTATTGTGTTAAGCGCACGTATTGTAGGTACAGGTTCATATCTACCAGAAAAGATACTTACCAATGAAGAACTCACAAAATTCGTTGATACTTCCGATGAGTGGATCCGGGAGCGTACGGGCATTCGGGAACGCCGTATTGTTGCTGAAGGCCAATCAACGACCGATATTTCTGAGTTAGCGCTGAGAAATGCCTTGGCCGCCGCCGGTAAGCAGCCTGAAGCCCTGGAATTGATTATTGTGGCAACGTGCACGCAGGATAGCCAGTTTCCCAGCACGGCAGCACGTGTGCAACATCGCCTGGGGGTAAAAGGCTTTGCCGCCTTTGATATAAATGCTGCCTGTTCAGGGTTTATTTATGGTTTAAGTGTCGCCGACAGCATGATTCGTAGCGGTCAGGTCAAGTGCGCTGCGGTGATTGGGGCTGAGCGTATGTCTTCGATCATCGATTGGGACGATCGCAGCACCTGTGTATTATTCGGTGATGGTGCCGGTGCGGTTGTACTGGAAGGCTCAGAGCAAGCCGGGATTATTTCTACCCATATTCATGCCGATGGCAGCTATGAAGACTTATTGCTACACGAGCAAGAGACCGACAAAGTGATTATGCGTGGTAATGAAGTGTTTAAAGTGGCGGTGCGGACATTAGAGCGCATTGTTGATGAAACACTAGAAGCCAATAAAATGCATAAATCGGATGTCGATTGGCTGATTCCGCATCAAGCCAATTTGCGCATCATGTTGGCCACAGCCAAAAAGCTCGATTTACCCGAAGATCGCGTCATTATTACCGTTGATAAGCATGGTAATACGTCTGCCGCCTCTATTCCTTTAGCATTAGATACAGGTATACGCTCAGGTGAAATTAAGCGCGGTGAGATCTTACTGATGGAAGCATTTGGTGCTGGCTTTACTTGGGGTTCGGCACTACTGGAATATTAAGCTATAACTGGAAGATTAGCTTAAGTGTTAATGACAGCATTATTGCATCACTTTGACTAATTAATGATGCCTGCTATTGTACTTTTCGCAAACAATGATTTTGTGACCCACTCGATGAAAAGCGTTTAGGTTCAAGAAGACTATTTATTCTATTGTTGGCGCTTAGGTCTTGCAAAAGCGCATGGACTTATCCATTATTCGTTATTGGAATGAGTTAATAATTAAGATGAATATAAGGTTTGCCTTTAGCCGTTTTATAAACCGTCAAGCAGGATGCAGTAATGATTAATATCTTGATTGTCGATGACCATGATCTGGTGAGAGCGGGTATCTGCCGCTTGCTGGAAGATACAGCTGATGTCGAGGTTATCGGTGAATGTGCCAGCGGTGAAGAGGCGCTTACAGCATGCAATGTGCATCATCCGCATGTGGTTATGATGGACTTGCATATGCCGGGCATGGGCGGTATGGAGGCTGCCAAAAGAATCATTACGCGTTATGACGATATAAAAGTCATCATTTTGACAGCTGAGTCAGAAACCCCTATCTCCAAGCATACCATCAAATCTGGTGTTTCAGGTTACCTTACCAAAGGTTGCGGTGTGGATGAAATGGTTAATGCTATCAAGCAAGTGCGTGCTGGCAAACGCTATATCTCGCCCATGGTGGCGCAAAAATTGGCTTTATCCATGCTCGACGGTGACCAGTCACCATTAGATAAATTGAGCAAGCGTGAAATTGAAGTCCTTATTCGAATTAGCCAGGGGCAAAGTAATCGTGAGATTGCTGAACAATTACATTTGAGTCCTAAAACCACCAGCACCTATCGCTCACGCTTATTGGAAAAGCTCAATGCATCCAATGACGTCGAATTAAGCCGTATTTGCCGTGAAGTGGGTTTGCTCAATAACACACCTGATAAGTTTCAGCCTTAAACGAAACCGCTTGTGCTGTGCAACAGCATCATACTGATAACATCGCCTGAGCCAGCATCAACAATGATGCTATTGCGAACCTGGTAAAGATTTGCTTAGATAACACCGCCATGTCCAGTGAAAAAGATCAGTTCGATGCCAGCGCATTTTTAAAAACACTCAGCACAGAAGCCGGTGTTTACCAAATGCAAAATGCAGCGGGTGAAGCCATTTATGTGGGTAAAGCCCGCAATCTTAAGTCACGTGTGAGCAGCTATTTTCGAACCGATGGCTTATCGTTGCGCATTCGTGCCATGGTGGCCCAGATTGCGAACATCCAAATTACCATCACTGGCAATGAAGCCGAAGCCTTATTGCTGGAAAATGACTTAATCAAGCAGCTAAAACCACGCTATAACGTTTATCTGCGAGATGATAAAAGTTACCCCTACATATTCTTGTCACAAGGTGAAGACTACCCACGGTTAGCGTTTGACCGTGGTAAACGTCAGGGCGAAGGACATTACTTCGGCCCTTACCCCAGTGCCGGTGCAGTACGCGAAAGCTTAGGGCTGTTACAAAAGTTGTTTCAAGTAAGGCAGTGCGAAGACAGCTTTTTTCGAAACCGTTCGCGGCCTTGCCTGCAATATCAGATCAAACGTTGCACAGCACCTTGTGTGAATAAAATTACCGTTAAAGAGTATGCCCAGGATGTGCAACATGCTTTGCTGTTCTTAGAAGGTAAAAGCAATCAGGTTATCGATACTTTGGTCGCCAAGATGGATGCCGCCTCAGACATCCTCGATTATGAAGGGGCAGCCCGCTACCGTGATCAGATTCAATATCTGCGCAAAATTTATGAGACCCAATATGTCAGTGCCGATGCCAAAGACATGGATATTATCGCTGTGGCAGTAAAGGGCGGTATGGCATGTGTGCAAGTATTCTATATTCGCAATGGGCGTAGTTTAGGCAATAAAGCGTTTTTCCCGCGTACCCCCGCCAATGCCGATAGCCGGGATGTGCTGCAAGCCTTTATTCCACAATATTATTTGCAGCATGAAATTCCGCATGAACTCCTGCTCAGTGAAGCGATTGACGATGCGAGCCTGTTACAAGAGGTCCTCTCTGAGCGGGCAGGGCACAAGATTGTATTGAGCAGCGCACGCGGCAGTGAGCGTAGCCGCTGGCTGCAACGTGCGCTCAATAACGCACGCAATGAGCTGGAAGTACGCTTAAGCTCACGCCAAGGCATGCTGCAGAAGCTCGAAGACTTACAGCAACTGCTGATGCTCGAAGCGCCACCGAGCCGTATGGAATGCTTTGATATCAGCCACACCCAAGGTGAGTCAACCGTGGCCTCTTGTGTAGTCTTTGACAGCGAAGGCCCACTGAAATCGGATTACCGCCGCTTTAATATCAGCGATATCACCCCGGGGGATGACTATGCCGCCATGCGACAAGCGCTGAGTCGGCGTTATACCCGCTTAAAAAAGGGCGAAGGCAAAATGCCCGATATCTTGCTGATCGATGGTGGCAAAGGCCAGCTCAGCCAGGCCCAGGCAGTGCTCGAAGAGCTGCAAATCGATGAAATTATGCTGGTAGGAGTGGCCAAAGGCCCAGACCGAATTGCCGGCCAGGAAAAGTTGATTGTGCCGCATTTAGACAAAACCCTAATGCCCGCAGCCGATCGCGCTGGCTTGCACCTGATTCAAAATATACGTGATGAAGCACACCGGTTTGCCATCAGTGGCCACCGCGCACAGCGCAAAAAGGCCCGTAATCGCTCCGTGTTGGAAGATATTCCCGGCTTAGGCCCTAAACGCCGCCAGGCGCTGTTGAAGAACTTTGGCGGTATACAAGGCATAAAAAAGGCCGGAATTGAAGAAATAGCCAACGTAAAGGGCATTAGTGCGCAGATGGCAGCGTTAATTTACGCTACACTACACCATTCGTGAAATAACCAATAACACCATGGCCCTAACAATACCCAATGTACTGACGCTGCTCAGGATCATCTTTATTCCCATTTTATTTATGATTTTTTGGCTCCCCGTCAGCTGGGCGGGCCCGGCCTGCGGCTATATATTTGGTTTGGCCGCGGTAACCGACTGGTTTGATGGCTATCTGGCTCGCAAACTGAACCAGTATTCCCGTTTTGGTGCCTTTCTAGACCCTGTTGCGGATAAACTCATGGTCGCCTCAGCCCTGATACTGATTGTCAGTGCCCACGCCAGTGTTTGGATGGTGGCCGCTGCCACCGTGATTATTGCCCGGGAAATTGTCATATCAGCCCTGCGTGAATGGATGGCTGAGATGGGCAAGCGGGGCCATGTCGCTGTATCCATGCTGGGCAAGGTCAAAACCACCTTCCAGATGTTTGCCATTGCCTTTTTACTCTACGGTGAAGGTAACCGCTTTTTGGGGCTGCCACTGTTTGAAATTGGCTTTGTGCTGTTGCAAATTGCTGCCATTTTGACCATTATTTCCATGATCTTATACTTAAAAGCGGCCTGGCCGCATATGACCGACGAAGAAGCGGCACAATAACAGCAATAACAACTACTTACAGACAAATAGCTTGACTGTTTTTCATTCCACGCTACAATAGCGGCCCCTTCAGAGACATACTTCTGAAACAGTTTTACGCGGGAATAGCTCAGTTGGTAGAGCACAACCTTGCCAAGGTTGGGGTCGCGAGTTCGAGTCTCGTTTCCCGCTCCAAATTACTGCGAGCCTCGGTTTACCGGGGTTTTTGTTTTTTAGTAAATTGGCATTTTAGTGGTTTACTTGATAGGCTGGATTTTATCTGGCGAGCAGTAGTAATAAGTAGCAAAGGCTGGGTGGCAGAGTGGTTATGCAGCGGTTTGCAAAACCGTGGACGCCGGTTCGATTCCGACCCCAGCCTCCACCACTTTTATGGTGGGGCAGTAGTAAATAATAAGTAGTTTAGTAAGACACCCGTGCCCGGGTGGCGGAATTGGTAGACGCAAGGGACTTAAACATTTGAGCACCTGGCGCGGAAACGCCCAGTGTGAATGGAGTCAAATTCGGGGAAACCTCAGCACCCAGTGGTGGTGGCAATCCCGAGCTAAGCCTTAACGTTGTCTTTTGGTTATTCCTATTTATGTTAAGGAAAGTGTAGAGACTTGACGGCTCCCCCTACGTTAGATTGTTAGCTATAACAACCTAATACGGTGAAGAGAAAGTCCAGACTACAAATGCGCAAGCCAACATGGCAACGTGCAGCAGCGAAAGCTGTAGAGAGTATGAAAATCCCTCGGTAGAAATACCGTGCCGGTTCGATTCCGGCCCCGGGCACCACTATCTGAATTGCTACATCTAGCTATATTCAATTATTCCTTGCCAATCAAAGACTTAGCATTGATCCGCTAGACTGGTCTGTAGTTATATCTTGCCATAAGCACTCTTATTTCGTGCGATTTTGCGTATGAATAGCGCACGTCAGTGCGCATGAGGAAATCCTTATGGCAACGATTAGAAAGCTACCCAGCAAGCGCTGGTATGTGGAAGTTCGTAAACTAGGTCAGCGTAAATCCAAGACATTCGATAGCAAATTGCAGGCAGTTAAATGGGCTGAGGAAATAGAGCAAAGCCTCAAGCCCGATGGCCTGATTCATGGTAAAACATTGGAGGATGCGTTCATCCGCTACCGCGATGAGATCTCCCCCACCAAGAAGAGTTATCGCAGTGAGTTTAACCGCCTCAACAAGTTCCTGCGCGATCCCTTAGCGCAGCTCCCCCTTGCTGAAATCCGTCAACATCACTTTGATACATGGATAGAAAACTCCCTTACCAAGATTAAATCCAGCTCCGTTAACCGTGATCTTAATCTGCTGTCAGCATTGTTTGAACAAGCCAAACGCTGGCGCTGGACAAAGGAAAACCCCATTAGGGGTATCAGGCGACCCAAGAATCCTCAACCGCGTGACAGGCGTATCTCTGACAAGGAAATAGAGAAGATACTCGATGCACTTGGCTTTGATGGGGATCTGGTCACGACTACCCGCCACATCATTGCGGTAGCCTTTTTGTTTGCCCTTGAAACGGCTATGCGACAGGGAGAGATATGGGGACTAGATTGGTCGGCTGTTTACCTCAACAAGAAGTTTGTGCGCCTGCATGAAACCAAGAACGGCACAAAGCGCGATGTACCACTATCCAAAGAAGCAGTACGATTACTGACTCTGCTAAACCCTAAAGAGAAAGGCAAGGTCTTTAATAGCAATCAGGAAAGCAGTGGCGTGATATTTAGGCGAGCGCTCCAGCTCGCCCAAATTGAAGGGCTAACCTTCCATGACACCCGCCATGAAGCTATTACACGTCTTGCCAAAAAGCTGCAAATCCTAGATTTGGCAAGGGCTATCGGACATCGTGATGTGCGTAGTCTGATGGTGTATTTTAACGCCACTGCGGAAGAAATTGCTGAACAGTTGGATTAATGTTTTGCCATTCCTTTTTCACGGAGCAACGCTAAATTTTGCGAAGTGATAAGGGAATGGCTATCCCTAGCATTGGAGGAAATTATGACGGAAGATTTAAGCAAAGCCCGAAATCTATCACCTACTGAAATTGAAAAGCTAAAGGAAGAAGCAAAACAAGCTTCGCAAGCAATGGACGAAGCACGGCGTAAATTTATCGAAAAAGAAAATTCTGCGCAGGAAAAACCGAAAAAATAACGGAAAGCGTCCTGTCTAGCTATCTTGAACGGGACGTTTCATTTTTTTCCGCGCTTGGTGGAACAGATGAGCGCTCCGCTGACGAATATTCCATTTCTTTAATTTCTGATAGATCAAGCTCGTCCAGAGCAGCATCTAGCTTACCTTTATCATCAGTATCTTTTGACTCTTTACCATCGCCTTTAGCTTCGTCTTTTTCCTGTTCTTTGGCTTCTTCAACTTCAACCAATTGACCGTCTTTATCGAGTGTAAGAGTCTTATCACCGTTTTTAAAGTTTATCTGTCCTTCAAAATTCCCTTCAACGGATTCGATGTTAATAGCGCCGTCCTTATCGAGAAAAAATTCGACTTTGAAACTTCCTTCTTTATTGATGTCATCAGCGGTATATGCCATCGCAAATTCGCCATCTTTCATGTTGCTGGTGTCAAAATTCGTGAAGTCATATTCGATAGACAAAGGCCCCGCATCGGTATCTCGCGCAGTAATGAAGTTATCTGGATTATCATTGTCATATCGAACAATTGTGCCATCTTCCATCAAAGCTGTGGACATACTACTATCTCCTTTTATCGAAGTAGTATTACCTTCAGAGCTGATAATAATATCTGTATCGCCTTCTCTTTTTAACTGAGCTTGAGCCTTTTCTTCTTCTGGCAGGTCTGGATTGTCAGAATCGTCACGATTATGGTTATTTTTTTGTAGTATCAGAGTTTCTTGTTCGCGCAGCTCTGCAAGTCGTTTTTTCTCTTCTTCTTCCTCGCGCGAAATGGCATCTCGCTGGTCTATATCTGTTTCGGTTGAAACGTCCTGATTATTGACTGAATTGCTGATATTTTCTGGCATAGGAAATCCCTTTTAAACGACTTATAAATCCTTTCTAACACAAAATAGTTAATAAACTGTTAAATGAAATTTTATATTTCTTTGTCCTAGCGCCTAGGGTCATTGGTTTTTGTTATCTCATATGCTCGTAACGTGTTCCTGGCGGAAGTTACTCCTGCATCTTCACCACCATGATGACTCGCTGATGATGAGTCGTCATCATTTCCGCTACCCCCTGAGTTACTTCCAAAAGAAGCCGATAGCAGAAGCAAACTAACAAACGCCGCGCCACCAAATCCCCACCAACCAAAATAAACATACATTCCACCCATGCTTGCCATTGCAATGACTATGAGGACAAGGGGATTCGATAATAGATGCAATAATGGAAGTGCTAAGGTGAGTAGTGCCGCTATAATCACTGCCAGTATAACTACCGCTGCAATGACGATAAGCGTTTCCTTGATTGAGAATGTGCCAGATGTGAATTGCACGACCAGATCAAACAGGATGATGAGCGACAAAAACGAGAATGTGACACGCCACTTGTCTACAAAACGCTTTTTAACCTTGTCCATAGCAATGCCCTGCATAGTGGGGAGTAAGTGGTTTATACCACGTTATTTGCCGCCAAACATTGACTATTCATCGCATCACCGGCTCTCTGTTGCGTGATACCCAGTCTTTGACTTCCTTGGCATACCAGCGCCTGCCGCCCATGCCATTATCCGTGGGAATACGCACTGCACGGGGGAAGTCCTTACGGCATATTACCCTCGACTGTATGGAGGATGTACTGAGGCGCATGTAGCGAGCTATGTCACTGGCAGCCCAGAGATCATTACTCGATAGATTCTGTGCTTTCAGCTCGTTTAATATCTCAAGCAGCAATTTTTCCACAAGGGTAATCCTCGCTCTTTGTCTTGCCAAACCCATTCTTTTTAAAAGAGGTTAGTTGGTAAAAAACTGTTTTTCGGAGCCGCGCAGCTTTCCGTTATGGTGCTGGTGTTCTGCTGTCAAAAGCAGTAGCGCAGCGACTTTTGACGGCAGGTTATCAGTGCCATAGGAACTAAGCTGCACCAGCGACTCCGATAACTGTTTTTTGGTGAGCGCTCAAGCGAAGCGCCCCAAAAAACGACACATCACGCCGTCGGCGTGTCCTTATCCCCCGCGTTAGCGGGGTCATTTTTTCTAGTTAGTATTTGCTGGCTGCGTAGAGCGTTTCTTGCGCTCCACAGGCTCACGAAACGACACCTTAATACCTTCCCTTGCAGCGAGTTCTTTAATCTGCTCCTTGATGGCTTTTTCACGTTCGCGTTTGCGACGATCAAGTAATTTATAGCCGTCAGCAATGAGCTTTTTAATGGCTTCATCTTCAAGATTATTTAGATTTATTGATGGCATTAATGGGCTGGTTTCTGGCGTGTTTTGATTAAGCATGATTATCTTCCTCACTGTTGTAGATAACGGATATGGATTCGATAAAAACCTGTTCTTCCTCTTCATGTTCTGACTTAGTAATTACGGCGATTTTGTATCGCCGTAATTGGCTATAGAGCTGTTCAAGCCTTCCGCCTTTTACGGTGATATTGGCGGTGTATGTCGATACAACGATCCGTTCCTTTATGCGCTTCATGTGACGTATTTGCGTATAGGGGAAGGTGTGTTCTTCCGTTCCAAACATAAAGGTTAATGTCTGCGGGTCTTTTTCATGGGTTTGTGCATTACCACTTTTCTTGGGGAGTTGTTCGTGTATCTCTCCCTTGATTGAATCAATAAGATCAAATGAGCTATTAGTCACGACCTAACCCCCGACCTTCATTTTTTCTCACACGATCTTGCCAGCTATCATTGGAGGGTGAATCATTTGCCTGATTCTGCGTGTAACGACGGCGTTGATCCTGATGCGCAATTAATACCATCCTGTTTATTTCTTCCTGTTTCTCACGGCTGATAGTAGGCTGATCTTTTGTGAGTTCGGTGGCACTTAACCGCTGATGGCTACGCTGTATCTGCTCGCGCAACTCTTCTTTGCTGTCGGTAAATATCTCTACGGTTTGTTGACCGCGTGACACCGACACATAAAATTGTTCAGCACTGGTTGCTCCGCCGCTTTCTGTTGATTGCGCGATGAGAACATGCTTCACTGTTTTACCTTGTGAGGCATAGGAAGTGGTGACATAGCCATAATTAATATTGCCTTGCTCACCGTCCAATATCCGCCCATTTTCAAGCTGAACATCTCCGTTTTGCAGTACCTTATCGACTTTGTAGATAGCGCCATTATTGAGGCGCTTGCCGTCCTTGCTCTTTCCTCCTTCGGTAATGCGGATTTGGTCGCCTTTAGCCAGTTCGATGGATTGCTTTTCGTAAATGTTGAAGTGCTTTGCCTGTGACCTGTCGAGCATCTTTTCTTCTCCGCTATTATCTTTGATCCAGACATTTTCCTTATCCACTTTGGATACGGTAAATTGCGAGCCACGCTTGATGTTGCCCTTGGCATTTTGCTGATAACGGATCATTTGACCCGCCTTGAAATTATGACGAGAGCCGCGTTCAGCTTCGGTGAGTTGGAGATTGCGGTAACGTGTTGTTGTGCGCTCGTCCTTTTTGATTTGACCACGTTCTTTTAACGCGTGACGAATCGCTTCCGTTGCCTTTTTACCTTCGGCGTGAGTAGGGGCAACGGTGAGAGTTGTTTCATCCTTTGCCGCGTAGTCAGCATATTTGTCGGCGAGTGTGCGATAGCGTCCTTCATCATCGGTTTCTTCGGTGATCGCTTCGA
Source organism: Gammaproteobacteria bacterium (assembly GCA_965230615.1). Classification (GTDB taxonomy): domain Bacteria; phylum Pseudomonadota; class Gammaproteobacteria; order HTCC5015; family HTCC5015. The sequence goes on along the minus strand of OZ246012.1, from coordinate 880,527 downwards.
GCTTATCAAGACGATCAAAACCTTTGAGAATATCTCCCTTAGACAAATCGCTAACGGCAATTTTATATTCGCCATTTTGTCTGCGTATATTCTCTAATGTGAGGGTTTCAAGATCGGCTTCCTGCTGCAATATACGGAAGGCATCGCCACGCATTACACTGTTATGCTGAGACGTATCCCCGACGAGAATAATGCGATTATTAAAGGCACTAGCTACGGTAAAGAGCGCGTCCATATCGCGCACACTCATTAATCCCGCTTCATCTACAATGAGTGTTTTGCCGCGATGTTCTTCCATGAGTTTTTTATCACGAAAGAACATCGCCAATGTCTGTGCATTTTGCATGGTGTCATTGCGGTACTTTTTGCCATCCTCTCGCAATGTGTCATAGGCTGCATCACTTGTAGGGGCAAGAATTGCAGCACCACTGCCACCAGCTTCAATACCATCAATCAGGCTCGCCATCATGGTGGTTTTACCTACGCCTGCTTTACCTTGAACTGCCTGTACACGGTGACGGCTGTTGAGCAGGTGATGCACTGTGTTTTTTTGTTCTTCGCTTAGATCAAACTCCGTGTTTTTCTCATAGTCCGTTACTTTGCCAATCTCATAATTGTCATTGAGTTTTCGTTCCTGACCATAGCCACGAACAGTAAAATCAATGATGAATTTCTCTTCCTTTAGAATCTGCTTTGTCGTGGCAAATGTACGACCATTTTTATTGACCGTAATGAGATCATCACGCGCCTCAATCGCCATTTCCAAATCATCCAAATCGATCTGACCAAAACCTTCACGTAATGCCGTTTCCTTGAGGCGCGTAAGGGGAACAACCGAGTGCCGCTCAAGCTGATGATTGATGGCGTAATCAAGATATTTTTCTGCCAGAGTAAAGCGTGAAGAAGCACTGTTATCTGATCCATCATCGGGATTGAAGCCACTTAATTTATCTAACACTTGTCGTTCTTTTTGATCGAGCCTATCCCACCATACATCTCGCAGTGCTTCTCGTGATATTTCCCCGACTTTAGCCCCGCGTGTTTTTGCTGCAATAACATCTTTTGCTTTTGCGCTAATGATGTTTTGTTCCCTGGCATATTCTTCAATCTGCATGGTTCGGTTAGAAAATTTTTCTACCGTGTCACGATCAATGCCATCAATCGTCCAGAATTTTCCATCTCTTTCAATATCGAGTCCGAGCTTCGATAAACGATCTGTTAAATGAGAGTGGAATATGGCTTCATAGTAGGGAGCATCACGTTTGATTTCGCCAAATTGTCCAGCCTTCCATTTACCTTCAACATCATCGTAAGAAGCATTCATCACAAAGCAATGCATGTGCAATTGCGGATCAGGCGCAAGCTCTTCAACAGGCCGTGCTGTGTAATGTTCAAATGAGCCGTAAACCAGATTTCCTGTTTGCCGATCTTCGTCCATTCCATCCTTACGAACACGCACATGCATTGCCTCTTCAACGGACTCCATTGTGCTATGTACAGCGTCGCGGAACGCTTCAAGTAATCGCTCATCCTTGCTGTATTCATACAGGATGGAAAGCGACTTGGGAGCATTGAATGTCAGGTCGTAGCCAGGGCGACGATTGCCTTTATTATGTGAGGTGAGGCGTTCTCCTGTACGTGGATCAATGTTGTCAACCAATTGGTTGAACGCCTCTTGCGTGACAGCTCCCGACAGTCCGAGCATGTCAGCAGCTTTGCCACCCCACTGGCCAACGATTTCTTGCGCCCCAAAATAATAGTCACCTTGTGATAATTCAGAGCTGAAATAATCCTTAGCCTGCTGGCTACTTGCAGAACCATAAACTCGAAACATAGATGTATTTTTCCCCAGTTACACAACTTAAACTATTGCTTAAAGTTTTCGACCTACTTAAACAAGCTAATTCGGTCAGACATCTCCCCTTTGCACAGCCCAAAGGTATTTTTGCCACACCAGTGCTGGTGCTCAGGAGGTTGCCCGCCCCATGAACGGCAGGGGCAACCTCTCGCACTCCTTAACAACAAAGTTGATTAACTCTGCGTTACCTTTCACCGAATTAGCTTGTCTAGATTTTTACTTTTGTGTCCTGAGATTTCCCTCATGGAAATCTCAATAACACCTAACAGCATGGCTGACTAAAGCTGCATTTACTCCTGTAAATGCCACAGTCATATTGCTGCTTAATGCCTCCATTCATCCTCTGAAAGCGGAAACAAATCATCGTAAAAATCCCCATCAAAACCGTCTGCTTCGGGAGCAAAATTCAACTGCCTTTCGCGCGCGGATTTGTAGCCATGCTCTATGGCAATGCGCATAAATTCATCGCGGCAATCTGAGGGCAGTTTGAGCATTTTTTGCTCGATATTTTCAGCAAAATATTCGTCCATCACACACGCGGAGGTTCGGGTTGATTGGTCACGAATAGCGATAACCATTTCTTCTAATTGATGTACTTCATACATGGCATTTTCCTCAAGGGTAAATCTGGTCAAAGGCGACACGGATATAGTTGGAGTTGGTCGCATTCCATATGCGACCTGCCTGATTAATGATGGCTTCCACTTGGAAGTGATTGACTTCGCCACCCGTTGCCAGAAGCGTAAAATCCCGTGGTTCAATCACATTGCGCTGCTGCTCGGAGAGGGAGGTACTGGCACTGGTTCCTGTGCTTGTACTGCCACCATTTTCTGCGGTGGAAAGGTTTGAAGAATCGCCCGTTGTAATAGAGGCAGAATGCCGCCACTGCGTTCCAAAGATGCCGCTCGCCCAACGGTTTGTTTTCTCGTGAGTGTTAGCATGGAAGATCAATGTACCCAGATTACCGACCAGTGATTCTGCCTGATTAACGCCTTGTTCTCCTTGTCCGAGGGCGTTGTAAAAGTTGCTGATATTCTGACTTAACAGGACGGTTAATATCCGCGATGAGCGCGCCGTCTGCGCGAATATCGCGTCCTGATCTGGCAGTAAAAAATGCTGTGCTTCATCCGCCCAGAGGAATACAGGACGACCACCATCTTCCTCTATATTTCGCCGCTCCATGTGTTGTTGCCACATGAGCTTATAGAGCGATTGCGCCACCCGTCCGACCAGCCCATCCTTCACAGGATAATCAAACAAATAGATCGCACCTTCCTTGCAGTGGTCGGGATCAAGATAGAAGCCTTGCTTGCCCGTGATGGGGTCAATCTCATCCTTCTTACGAGAGAACAAGCGGCGCAGTCGTCCACGTAGCCAAGGGTCACTACTGGCAGTAAAAATACTGGAAATTGATGAGCGTAAACGATCACCGAAGCGCGGATATTCTCGCAGGAAATAGGACGCGCACAGATCAAGCTCATGGTTCACCTGATAAGGTTTTCCGCTTTCCTGTTTTTGCCGTTCTAACTCGTTACAGGTAGCCAGCGCAGAAAAGCATTCGCTTTTTTGCTTCCACTCGTCAGACTTCAAATCTTCGGGGCTGGTAGGGCTGCTGGCTACGATGTTATAAACATCAATCAGCGATACCCTTTGGTATGCCATACGACACAGATCAATGGCATTTCTAAGAAGCTGTTTGCAGGCTTGAAAGAAGTAAGCATTTTCTCCTTGAGAGAGGTCTGACTTTTGCGTAATGGCGATAACCTGCATGAAAATATCAAGGATATTTTCTGTCTGTCCTCCGCCTTTGCGCTTCATCTCATAATCGAGGAAATCAAACATCATATTTTTATCGGGATGAATATGAATGATGCTTTTTTCTCGACCCTCTGCCTTCGCCCAGGTCAGCCATTGCTGTGCTTCGCCCATCTTGGCGCAAAGCACTAAGCCACCAAAACCATTGTTCAAAAATGCACGGGCAATGGCTTGCCCTGAACCACTGGTTTTACCACTCCCATTCACGCCCCAAATGCCTGTGCCAGAGCAGGCATCTTTGAGCGTCCATACGTCACTTTCTGAAAAGGAAAGTAACGGCAAGGTCAGTTCCCATTGCTCGCTCATCATGCTTACCTCTCCAGTCCGTTGTTAGCTTCTGCGGAACTGTCATAAGTGACATGCGCTTCCAGATAATCCAGAGAAGGTAATGCTTCACTTAACGGGATTGCGCGCTTATCTTCGAGCAGCAAAGGTGGGGGATCATTCTTGGCTGTTATTGCCAGATTATCGCCGCCGTCATAACCCAATAGTTTTTGCAATTCTTCGGGGGAGGCATCGGGATAAATATCTTCGGGTTGTGGATCAGGCGCGTGCTTTTCCTGCTCGTCATAGTGATTAAAAAGCTCTTCGTAATATTCGGCTTGCGCTGCTTTAATCATCGGATCAATGAGGCGGCTATATGCATCGGTATCGTTAATCGTGGTTGTTAGGGTTTCTCCCAACCGTTCTTCAATAAGTGAATAGATCGCAGCACCTAACTCAACTGCTTGATCGGTAACTCCATAGATCGCACCGTGAATAATTTGCGCGATTGGCGAGTTATCAATTTTGTGTAAAGCCGTCCAAATATCATTGGCGACTTCACTTAAATCTACACGCTCATAGACTTCCTTTTTATCCCAAAAACCTGTTGTTGATTGCTCCATTGCATCACGGATTTTTTCATCAAGCCGTGCCGCATGTTCTTTTAAAATCGGTTCAACAACGTCTTTTAATTCCGCGTCAATATCAGCGCTAGAAGGCTCTGCTTTTTCCCATTTACCTGCATGAATCTGTTCAATGGTTTTCATGGTTTATTCTCCGCATTAATGTAAGGAATGCTGTTGCTGCCACTCTTGGAACTTGCCCGTTGCCAGCGGCTTTAATTCTGTCCATCCTAAAGGCCACCCCATCATCCACTCCCATAGGGGAGGCTCCAGTCGGGCGTGTTCCAAACCACTCTCGCGCATGATCCATTGCGCCAGAGAATCGGGAGCGTCCTTCTCGATGGGGCGATAGGCGTAGTGCTTTTTTATGGGGGTTCTTTTTCCGTCCGAGGCAACGGGCGTAGGCAAGAATCCAGATGCGGTCACGGAGATGGGGAGCGCCACATTGGGCTGCTGATAGACACAGCCACTCTGCATCGTACCCGCACGCGGCAAGATCACTGAGAACGACATCGAGTCCTCGAATAACGAGAGCTGGGCTGTTCTCAATGAATGCGTATGGCGGTCGTACTTCGCCAATAATCCTGGCGAACTCTTTCCAGAGTCCGCTACGTTGCCCTGTTATGCCTGCACCTTTACCGGCGAGGCTAATGTCTTGGCAGGGGAAACCTCCTGATATGACATCAACAAGCCCTCGCCATGTGTTGCCGTCAAAACTTTCCACGTCACTCCAAATTGGGAAAGGCGGGAGCAATCCATCATTTTGTCGTTGCGCCAAAACCCCTGCTGCGTAGGCATCACGTTCCACACCGCAAACGGTTGTCCATCCAAGCAGGTATCCGCCGAGAATCCCTCCGCCAGCGCCTGCGAATAAAGCCAGCTCATTCATCGTTTCTCCTTTGGGGAGTGGATCACTCCCCACGGGTTAATTAGGTAAAAAGAAAGTGAGAATTACTGAGCTTCAGGAGGACATTTCCGAGAAGTCTTTATCGCCAAGCATGCGTTTGGCTAGGGCTTCTTTTTGTGTGGGGCGCATGTGATTAACGTTTTTAACAATCACACCGGCTGTTTCCGAGGCAGGCTTTCCATTTATTGCATCGAGTTTGTATTGCGACTCCAAATAGGCATCCATTTCGTCAAGCATTTGATTGCGGTAAATCATGCGAGCGTACTGACTGCGCAGGAACATCCACGGCACTGTGAATAGCAATAAATTGCCAAGCCCTTTGTCTAGGAATGTGTAAATAAGAAGACCTGTAACGCCAACAAGCAGTGGTTCATAGAAACTTTCTAACCACCAGTAATTTGTGCCTTTGGGGAGCTTCTTAGCAACAGGAGCAATAACAAAATCCCCTGAATAACGTGTATGCACAGGCTTATCATTGCTATTGCGCCGATGGATCACAAACAGGTGATAGATCGTCATTGCCCAAAGCAAGCCGAGATAAATATAAACAAAGGTAGGGTCTACCTTCATGACAAAACACATCGCTATGGCAACGATGGACATCACCATGACAAAGAATGCAGAAAGCACCCTTTCTCCGATATTTACCCTAAGAAAAGGCATGTTGGTACTGAAAAGGCAGTCTGCTGTGAGCATGGCGAAGGCTTTTGGCCCTCTGGCATATTCAGCAAAGATATTGCCTAACGCATTGATGGATTCTGATGGTTTACTCATGGTTTGAGTCCTCTTGTGGAGTGTTGGCAGCATCACGCGCTTGTGGCGCATGATTTGCCGTTGAAGTTATGGGATTGAGTTGGTCGTAGCGCCTGTGAACAGCCCATGCCAGATAGAGCGTGAGCCATGACAGGATGAAGTTTGCCGAAGCGATCAACTGGAATTCCCAACTGTCCGTTGAAGTAAAGCTGAACAGGAAGGTCACGCTGTTGCAGTAGCACCAGAGCATCCAAGTCGGAAGACTCACTGACAGGTCAACCCTGTCAGTGAGCAGTTGTTTTCGCAGTGAGATCGCCTGTGGCAGATAGGCGACCAAACATCCAAAGATGTTGGCCGCATATAACCCAGAGATAAGGGTTTCTAGCATGGGTCTTTTCCCCCTTGTGAGTGGAAAACCGAACAATAGAGCCGCCTTTTAAGCCGCCCTTCGCCTGTTGAATGCCACCTTGTGAGTGGCGTTTACAGGCTTCCAAATTCCCGCCTGCATTTAAAGAATTTCACAAGAAGATAGGCTTGTAAATAGTTGTTTTTAAAGGAATTAACCGCGTTTAATCACTGATATTTGAGATAAAAATATAGCGAACATTAACGATTTATTAACTGTTTAGGTGGTATTGCTTATTGGTTAGTAATTAATCAATAAGCAGGTTTACATGGGTGCGATAAGCAGGGGCGATGACAACGAGAAGGTTTTGGCTGCGGAACAAGAAGGCGGTGAAACCCTTGATATTAAAGACATTTCGTCAGAAGAACTGACAGAAGTTATGGGGAAGCTCGCTCAAGCCTATCAGGAAGAGCAAAACAACCCAGATGATCGAGTTATCTCGGAAACCACCAAGAAGGGACATTCTCGCTAGGTAGCCTGTTAGCTGCGTTCAATCACTGATAAAATATTTTTTATGAGTGCGAACGATTCGCGGCATGAAAAGCCGCCAGAAACAGCAGATCAATACTTTTTGGAGACCTATCCCGTCAGTCCAATGGTGGCTATTTTTATCAGTTTACCGACGCTTCCAACTAATAAAGCGGTTGAGAAGCGGACGTTTCAAGACGTGAATATTGATAAAAATCTACTGATTGACGGAGCGACACAGGGGAAGAGTGTCGTTTTGGGTGTGCCTCATGCAATGGAGGGTAGACGGGTTCTTCTGTACTTCTTTCATCGTGCCTATCTTGATAATGCTTTTGTCTATGATGCTTCCAAATCCCATCGAGATATTGCCGCAGATTTTGGTTATGACAATGCCAAATCCCGACACCCTAAAGAAGTAGTTTTCCACCTCATCAAATTGGTCTACGCGAAAATCTCGTTTTTGTACCATGAGGATAATGAGCTTTACGGGCTATTTAATTATTCTGATACGCATAACTTGATGTTCGATTCCACCGTGAAAAACGACTACATTACTGAATTGCGGTTAAATCCTAATTTCATGTTTAACTGCGCTTTTCCTGTAGATTTTAAGCATGTGATTGGTACACGGAAGAAATGCTTTTTCTGGAATATTTACCTGTTGCTTGTCGATGTATTACCCCGCACCAAGTGGCGACAAAAAAAGCCCATATCGTGGGAATTTTTGCACAGACTGTTTAACAGCACTTACACAATAGAGAATTTCAAATACGCCTTTAAAAACACCGTTAAGGAAGTGCTGGAAATATACCCGCAAGCCAAAGGTAAAGTGGATACTTCCAGCGATAAAAAACATCTGATTTTAAGCTACGCTCCGCCGCCAATTCCACGTCCAGTTGACGACAAACCACCACCACCGAGAAACCCATCACCCGCAGCGCCAGCAATGCCACTTACCAAAAACAATGTGGCATAGCTCATTTAAAGCCATCGTCGTACTTTTTGGCAGTATTTTTCGTAGCTTTCGCCATGCATTTTTTTGAGGTACTGTTCTTCTAACTGTACCTGCACTTGAATTAGTGCAATATCAAGTAAAAGAATAGTTAGTGTTAGCGCATTGGGCAAAACTAAAAAATACCCCAAGGAAGAAAAAATAATCCCCACGAAAATAGGGTTTCTCGACAAAGAAAAAATACCTTTTAACACTAAATCGGTTCTATTTTCTGAATCAATACCGATTCGCCAAGAAGCTCCCATCTGTGATTGTGCTACTACTATTAGCATTAGTGCAAGCGTCATAATAGCTATGCCTGCATATTGGACAGGTTTTGTATCAAGTAGCTTGATTATGCCAATTTTGTTGTAGAGTTCAGGGAAAGCGATATACAGCACCAACACAACTATAGAAACTAAAGGCAAGCCTTTAAAATATCGGCTTGTGATGGCTTCAACACCTGTCTTTTTATTCAGTTTAAATGCTTCTGCACCTGTCGTTTTTTTAACGACGTAGTTCCTCCAGATAACAGCAGAGCCGAAAAATGCAATAAAATATCCAATAAGAAAATGTGAAATCTGAACACTCATTGATTATCCTCTATTGATTTATCGCGATGAAACAAGCGATAAAGTGTTGGAAGCACTAATAATGTTAACATTGTGGATGATACTATTCCGCCAATGACTACGGTGGCGAGTGGACGCTGTACTTCTGCTCCTGCACCTGTATTAAGTGCCATTGGCACAAAACCAAGGCTGGCAACTAAGGCCGTCATTAAGATAGGTCGCAGTCTCGTTAAAGCCCCTTCAATAATGGCTTGATCGAGCTTCATGCCTTTTTCCTGTAAAGACCTGATAAAAGATACCATTACAACTCCATTGAGAACCGCCACTCCAGAAAGTGCAATAAAGCCTACACCCGCAGAGATCGACAAAGGTATATCTCGAAGCCATAATGCAGCAACGCCACCTGTTAATGCGAGAGGAACACCTGTGAAAATCAGCAGTGCTGCTCGTGCTGAACCAAAGGCCATAAAAAGCAAACCAAAGATCAATAATAACGCAACAGGCACCACTATCATTAATCTGGCACGAGCAGAGATTAATTGCTCAAATGTACCACCATATTCCGTCCAATAGCCCGCAGGTAACTTTGCGTCCTTACGTACTGCTTGCTGTACATCTTCAACGAAACTTCCCAAATCACGCCCTCGAACATTGGCGGTAACAACGATGCGTCGCTTACCATTTTCACGGCTAATCTGATTTGGCCCGTAAGTAATTTCCAATGTTGCCACCTCCTTAAGAGGCACGTAATCAGGCAGCCCATTAGAGGAGGTATTTTCCGTTTGTACCAATGGGATAGGCAAGCGTTCTAATGTTGCTATATCGGTACGTAGATGCTCAGGTAGTCTGACGACAATATCAAAGCGACGATCCCCTTCAAAAAGTCGACCTGCTTCTTTGCCACCCATTGCCACTTGAATAACTTCTTGTACATCGGCAATGTTTAGACCATAACGATCCAGAGCCGACCTCTTAGGTAGGATAGAGAGTACAGGTAACCCCGTGACTTGTTCTACCTTAACATCAGCGGCGCCTGATACAGTTCTGAGAACTCCAGCAATTGTTTCTCCAGAAGCAAGAAGCTGCTCTAAATCATCACCATAAATTTTGACAGCCAAGTCACTGCGTACACCTGAGATAAGCTCATTGAAACGCATTTGTATGGGCTGGGTAAATTCATAATTATTGCCTGGTATCTTTTTAACGGCGGATTCTAATTCAGCAACAAATTCTGCTTTTGTTTTAGAGGGGGTCGGCCACTGATCTCGTGGTTTTAGCATCACAAAGGTATCTGCGACATTGGGGGGCATCGGGTCAGTTGCCACTTCAGGTGTACCGATCTTACTAAACACTTCCTTTACTTCTGGAAATTGTGTAGTGATGCGTTCAACTTCTTTTTGCATTTCTACAGACTGCGCCAGGCTTGTTCCAGGGATACGCATGGCGTGGTAAGCAATATCTCCTTCATCAAGGCTAGGGATAAATTCTGCCCCCATGCGAGAGGCAATGAATATGCTTACTACCACCAAAGAAGTTGCCGTACCAATAATTAACCACGGATGCGAAAGACTCCATTTCAACATCGGTTGATAGCATTGCTTTGATGTGCGAATCACTGCATTTTCTTTTTCTTCAACTTTTCCTGTAACAAACAAAGCGACTGCTGCTGGCACAAAGGCAAGCGATAATAGCAGCGCTGAAAGTAAAGCTGTCACTACCGTAAAGGCCATTGGATGAAACATTTTCCCTTCAATGCCTGTAAGTGAGAATATCGGCAGATAAACGACAGTAATAATAATAACGCCAAAGAGACTTGGGCGAATCACTTCTGCTGTTGCTTCTGCCGTAAGTTTAAAGCGCTCATCTTTGGTTAATAATCTTCCGAGTTCATGCTGTGCAATACCAAAACGACGAATACAATTTTCGATGATAATTACCGCTCCATCGACAATCAGTCCAAAATCCAATGCACCAAGGCTCATTAAGTTTCCTGAAACATTGCGCTCCACCATGCCAGTGATAGTCATCAGCATAGAAATAGGAATAACTACCGCAGTGATTATTGCTGCCCGAATATTCCCAAGCAAAAGGAATAAGACCACAATCACTAATAAAGCACCTTCCATGAGATTCTTTTCAACTGTCCAGATGGTACGATCGACTAAAGCCGTACGGTCATAAACGGCACGAGCCACAATACCCTCTGGAAGACTATCATTGATAATATCGAGTTTATTTGCTACGCGTTGCGCTACATCACGGCTATTTTCTCCCATGAGCATCATGGCTGTACCAAGCACAACTTCTTGACCATTTTGTGTGGCTGCGCCTGTTCTGAGGGGGGAGCCTAATTTTACGTCGGCGACATCACCAATACGGATAGTAAGTTCATCACGTTTGGCTACAATGATATGTTCAATATCGTGGCTATTGCTTACCTGACCAGGAACGCGAATAAGATATTGTTCACCATTTTTTTCTATATAACCTGCACCAACATTTTCGTTATTTTTTTCGAGTGCTTCCATGACATCATGGATGGTAAGTTGATAGGATAAAAGTCGTTGTGGGTAGGGCATGACATGAAATTGTTTTTCATATCCACCAATGGAATTTACTTCTACAACACCTTTCAAATTTCGTAGTTGCGGAACAATGATCCAGTCTTGCACAGTGAGTAAATCCATAGGAGTGTAATCACTACCGTCTGATTTTTTTGCACCTTCTTCTACTTCCACAACATAAGAGAAAATTTCTCCCAGCCCTGTAGCAATCGGCCCCATAATAGGCTCTAAGCCTTCGGGGATTTCATTTTTAATTTGTGAGAGGCGTTCTCCAAGCAATTGACGAGCAAAATAAATGTCCGTGCCATCTTCAAATACAACGGTCACTTGTGATAGGCCATAACGGGACAGTGAGCGTGTGTAATCTAGCTTTGGAATTCCAGCAAGCACGGTTTCAATAGGAAACGTTACACGCTGTTCTACTTCTAGCGGAGAATAACCTGCCGCTTCTGTATTAATTTGTACCTGCACGTTGGTGATGTCTGGTACTGCATCAATGGATAGACGATTAAAATTGTATATACCAAGTGCCATAAAGCCGATGACAGCAAACATAATTAGCCAACGATGGCGTATTGATGCATAAATAATCTTTTCTAACATAACATCCTCTTTAGTGCGCGTGGTCGTGACCAGCTTCATTTTTTCCAATGTCTGCCTTCACAATAAAGCTGCCTTGACTGACATAGTGTTCTCCAGCCTTTAAGCCTTCACGTACTTCTATGAATTTTCCATCTCCTCTGCCGAGCTTTACAACTCGTTTTTCATAACTTTCACCTTCTTTTACAAAGACGACCGTTTTATTCTCGATACGTTGTATTGCACTTTCTGCTACGGCTAATGCCACACGCTTTTCTGAAATATGCACATCGCCTTCAATGGTCATGCCTGGTCGCCATTTTCCGTCCTTGTTAGGGATGGAAGCTACGGCAATAACCGTTTGGCTCAATGAATCGGCTGTCGGCAGAATCAATGTGATTGGTGCTTCGATTTCTCTATCATTTTCAATCGTGTGAATACGAACTTGCTGCTGTTTTCTTATTTTTCCAATATCACTTGGAAAAACATGAAGCTCAGCCCAGACTTCTGATAAATCAGCGATGGTAAAAAGAGCTTCTTCACCAGTGACATTTCCAATATTGGTATTGCGTGCTAACACAACACCGTTAGTGGGGGAGTTAATGGTATAAACGCGCAGACTTTCGTTGGCTTCAATGGTGACAAGTGGTTGACCTTTGGTAACGCTATCCCCCAAATTGACTTTTACGTTTTGTACAATTCCTTGAAAACGTGCTCGCACTTCAGCAGTGGTGTTGCGGTTAAGTATGATGCGTCCTGTAAGGGGCAACACTTCCTTGATTATGGTTGGTTTAACGGTATCAATTTTTATCCCAGCCGCCTTTGCCGCATCAGCATCTATTGTCGTTTTACCTTCTTCATGCTCTCCATGTTCATGATGGTCGTGTTCATCACCATGTGCATCTTCATGGCCGTCATGCTCACTATGAGAATCTTCCTCATGCTCATGTGAATGGTTATCATCATCTACATGGTCACTACCATGCTCTTCATGGCTATGACTGTCATCGTGTTTGTGTCCATCGTCATGTGCGTGACCTTCTTCCTCATCATGCCCGTGATCGTCATGGTCATGATGTTCATGTCCGCTGGTAGCATTGGCTGTTGTCACAAAAGACAAGGAACTGAAAGTGAGACTGCTCGTTGCCAACAGCAATAAAACAAAATATTTACGGAACACTCTCATTATTTATCTCCGTGCTTATGATGTTTATGGTCGTGTTCACCGTCATGCTTATCGTGGTCATTGTGTGAATCTTCCTTATGTTCATGGCTATGGCTGTCATCATCCATATGGTCATTGCCATGATCTTCGCAGTCTTTGTGGTTATCATTTTCAGTGTCAGTACATTTGTGAACATGTTCTTGCTTTTCATGAGCATGGTCATGATTATGTGATTTTTCCGCTAATGCGGTATTTGCACTTAAAATAATGATTGCGGTTAAGCAGTGTGCCAAAAATTTTATATTCATTTCTTTCTCCAGATTAGGGGGCTGGGCATATTCAAATTCTTTACCTCAACAGCTCGCCCGCCCAAAAGAGCATAGAGGTATTTACTAATGTGTGATGTTAGTGGTTAGTCGTTCTAGGTTTGCCCGACTTTGGTGATAACGTTTAAGTGCATCGTGATATTGGGTTCTTGCATCAAATAAAGTTCGCTGAGCATCCAACACTTCAAGATAAGAAAAATTTCCTTTTTCATATCCTGATTTAGCCAATCGAAATGCTTTTTCTGCTGTGGGGATTAACTTTCTTTTGAGTCGGTCAGCTTTAGCAAAAGACGATGTCCATTGCTGCCAACTACTGACCAACTCCTGCTCCAGCATGAGTACAAACTGACGCGATTCAAACTCCACCTGTGTGATTTGGGAGCGTGCTTTGGAAATATTGCCATTATTTCTATTGAAGAAAGGGATTGGCATAGAAACTTCAAAAATTAGGGCTTGATCGTCTGTTTCACGATAATTGCGTACTCCGAGGGATAAATCGGGATCAGGAATTGCTTTGGCTTTTTCTAGTTTTAATAACGATTCTTTTTCTAATTTTAAAAAAGCCAGTTTTTGTATATCAGGAATGTGTTGGAGCTTTTCCTGATAGGAAGCCAATTTATCGGGAGCTACCAGATCAAAAAAATGTGAGTGATCCAGCGATTCAGCTAATGTATGTTCGCCCCATAACCTAGCGAGATTGCTTTTTGCAGTACGTAATTGCTGCATTTCGAGTTCACGAGCAATGACGCTGGTTTCGTAAGCCACCTCTGCTTTACTTTGTTGAATTTCTGGTTCTGCCGCTGCACTGACTCTACGTATGACGGTTTGGAGTATCTTCTTTGCCAATTCCTCTTGTTCTATGGCGAGCTTTACTCCCTCAGCTTCTGCCAGCACCTCTGAATAGGCGAGATGTACATCTCGCTCAATATTGAGCTTCTCTATCAAAAGGTCGGTTGCTACCGCATTCCTTATTGCTTTCGCAGACTCTTTACGAGCGGAACGCTTTCCACCCAACTCAAGGGTGTGGTTGATACTTAGCGTGTATTCAGCATTGTCAGTGCCGCTAAAATCTCCCGTTCCTGCAAAATTTTCTACTTCTAATCCAAGAGCAGGGTTATTCCAATAAGCCGCCTGCTGTTCTTCTCCTTTTGCTGCATCTAATCTTGCATTAGATGACACAATACGAGGTGATTGTTCTATGGCTTTTTTAATTGCCTGTGGAAGAGTGATGAGTTTTCCACTCTTATACACAGAATCTAAATAAGTGTGATCCGCATGGTTGTGAGGTTCATGTGTTTCTTGTGCAAATACTGCACTGATATGGAAACAGCTAATGCAAAGCATTGATGCTGAAATAATTTCTTTCATAACAAAAATCCCTAAATATTAGAAGCGCACGGCTACAACGAGCCTGTGCAGACGCAGTTAAACTACGCGTAAATAGAGGTTTGCTATGCTTGGGGAGGTCTTATGAGTGGGTATTGCATGCTAGATGGGGAGTTAATAACTCTAGAAGCAAGCAATGTGAGTTTACCTTGTGGAAGTGATTCTTTTTTATCTGAAAGGACAGCAGAACAATGGTGGCATAGGCAAGAGCAGCAATCGTCATCTGAAGATGAATTGCCTGTGTCCTGATCGCTGTCGGTATCTAGTAAATGGATAGAGGCACTGCTATCAGCATGGTCGGTAGACGCATCTAAACAATCTGCATGCACAGAGGTCATGACATTCATCATGACAAAAAGGAATACTAAAATCTGTGCAGAAAGTTTTTTCATCTTTTTATAGTTGTGGATTTAAAATCAAATGTCAAATGATTCTTGTTTGATATGTGCAGCTCTGGAGGCCCATTGAAGGTAAAACGAAGTACTGAAAGTCTGTTTAAAGGCTATTTGTTCGTAGATGATCGCCACTCTTGATAAACAGGCTCGATGAGTTCGGCTGGACTCACCTCTAGACTATCCGCCAATTTAAACAGGGTCGTTATCGTTGGTTGCTTCGTGCCTGCCTCTAATTCCTGATAGTACCGAAAGGACATATCGCAGCGCGTGGCAACGTCTTGTTGCGAACGGTTGCTTTTTGTTCGGTATTTTCTGAGCGTTTCTCCAAATACCGTTTTTACGTCTGCCATAGCCTCAATTCCCCTCAATGTTCGGTGCCTAAACAAAAAGAGAATGATTACGTGCTAAAGCTCGTGCGAATACGTGCTAAAGCACGTAAAATGCGGAAGTCAGTACGTGCTATAGCACGCTGTCACTCATGCGGAATGTTCTGAAACCGCGATTCATTACTTAATTAAAGACCATTGGAGAAACTGCTATGCGCATAGCGATTACTGCATCTGTGGTACTGAGTGCCATATTGTTAGGGGGCTGCGATAATGGAGGGGGCGGCTCATCTAACCCCACGCCAACGCCAGACCCGACACCTGATCCCACACCGACCTTTACCCCAACAGCCTTTACAGGCTTCATTCCAGGCTTTGATGGAGAGGTAGCCCAAGCCATCGTGAATGGCCATGCCATTACCTCCACGCGCCAGCTCGATGTTAATGGTGACGCTAAAATCTACTTCTACTTTGAGAATGAAGAGGGGGAAGACATTGCTGGCGCCAGCGACTATGGCATTGATGCCGCCTTATTCCCCGCGCTGTACCTTGAGGATGAAGGCGTGGTGTGCCTCCAATATGCAGGGTACTTTGAGTACACGACCTCTGTTAAAGGCGATATTACCTCTGATGCCATCACTTTTAGGCAGTGTAACAGTGATGTAATCCAAGCCTCTGACATTTCCGAGGACTGGCAACCTACCTATATGGAGTTTGTTAGCCTAGCCCAGCTCGCAGGCACTCTCATTACCGATAGTGAAGACAATCTGAGCTTTAACCTGCAAGCTACTACCGATACGGAAGGTGATGTAAGGCTTTATATCTCAAGCCCGTTCAATGCGACCTTTGAGGCACTGGTAGATGTGGATAGAGGCATTATCTGCTCTAACTTCATAACAAGCAGTGGAACGGATGTAGGGGCATTCATCACCCGCGTGACAGGCTCGGATGAGCTTTCGACTGATGGGCTTACCGCCTATCTAGGGGATGATCTTATGAGGGATAAAATCGTCTTCTTACCTGATTGCAACTATGACCTCGCCGATTGGCAGGAATAAGCGCTGTGTTTCCTGTCCATGTGCATGTTGTGCAGCTGGACGGGAAACCTATGTGCCACGTTATTTCTTCAAAGAACATTGCTGCATCTTTGAAGAAACCACCCTCCATGTAGAGTTCTACGTGGTTGGCATCCGCCTCTATATCCGCGTTCTCTGTGAAAACCCTCCAATCCTCGAAACCCTGTCTGAGCTTGCCACCGATCACGCCCATTACTTCGCCCTGAATGATGACGAGCAACTGCACTATATGGCAATGATGGCTAGATGGGTGTTTGTGAACCGATCCAAAGACGAGGCAATCAGCCCCAAACTTTCCGCCCAATCTGTTTGAACTTGCTCACCGCTAGAGCGCCACGTTCATTACGTGCCTTTGATCCGGGGGCAAGGAGGGCTTCTTCAATGGCTGGGCGCTGTGCTTCCCACATCTCCTGCACGTTGAAACTTTCATCCATGAGAACCAGCAAAACGGTATCCCATTCATGGTCGAGGCGGATAGAGCCGACCCGTTGACCGGGCTTAGCGTTCTCAGGGAGGCAACGGCCTTTAATCTGTATCTTCCTATCATCTGATCCAATCGCGTCATAGCCAGCGGTACGAGCTTCTGCCAGCTCCAGATTCAGTAGGCTGGCAGCATTAAATTCAGCGATCTCGCCCGTGATACCGAGAGGTTTCCCTGTGAGCTTCTTGTAGCGAGCCGCCAATTGCTTGGCTTGCTCTAGGATTTCTTCAATCTCTTCTGTCATCTTTGCTCAACTAAGTTGTTTTCTGCGTCAGAATGTATTTGGCAACCTTTATAACGATAGAATATGCCCCCATAAGCGTTTTATACCCAACACCTACAAGGGAATACCATAATGCACAATGAGGATTCAGCGCCAGACCTTAACACTCAATATCAGCAATTACGCGAGAACTTAACCCGTGATTTCGATAAGGAGGTAAGCCGCCTAGAGGACAAGATTACTGCTCAAAATAGCAATATCAGTGAAGCTGCGATTAAAAAAGTAATGACGATGGTTTACGTCATGGTCGGTTTTCTTACGGCCATGACCGTTGTATTTACTGTGTTTGGCTACCAAAACATAAAAGACGGCATGACCGAAATGGTGAGAGCAAAGGTTAACGGATGGCTTTCTTATGAAGAACAAAAATCCCCGATAAATGAAACCTTCCTTTCCATTCGTGACCGCTATTTACTTGATTCTGTTTATGTGCGCTATCAGCGTTCGCGAACTGAGCATCGTTATGACTTTAAAATCACGGACAAAGAACTAACAGACCTCGTGCGCATTGCTAACGACAGAGATACGTCACTGAAAGATTATTCAGATATTTTAAATCTGTACAGCTCTAGCTTTGTTCTTGGATCAATTCAGTTCAGAGGAAATTATCAGGCAAATATATTTGGCGATATTTTTTCAAAAGACGGTTTTAAAGAGCAGTATATGAAGCAAAGGGAGTTTCTGACAACGTTCTCACATGACTATTCAGTGTTTCCCATTGCTAAAGAAATCTTAGAAAGCAAAAGAGATTATCTGATTTTTGAAGCGTTTGATGTTGCCCTTAACACCAACCCAGAATACGCCGTTGAATATGCCAAGAAACATTTAACGGGGGATTCTTTTGAGCGGCTTGATAGGAAAATGGCGCTCGCCCTTGCAAAATACGATACAGAATCAAAACAGTTCATACAGTACAAAGATCGATTGTTTGAGGTTCGTGGCGAGCTGGAGGGTTGGCTATTTCAATATTTTGATATTTTCACCAGCCTTATTCGCCCGAAATCAAAGATTTTTGCGTATGAGTTGCAAGATAAGCATTCGGATGCTGTTCGTAGCAAAATGGCTTTGGAAATGTTGATTACCCTAATCAATGACGGTTATGGCATTACCATCTCTGAGCGTTTTGGAAAAAGAATCGAGTTGAGTAAATTAGGTGGTTCTTCCGTTGGGGTGAGTCGTTATGAGGCGGAGAAGATATATGATAATCCTGCCATGCTTAATCAGTTAGTGCAGCACAATGCCAACAGTCCGGAGTGGATTGCTAAATTATCCAGCGCCTTAGAGGTATTTCACGATGATGAATATCTCGTAACCGTTATGGCTGAGCTGAATGATGCCAGCCAAGTAACGCTTTCTGACGGATCAACTCTTACCAAGAAAGATGTGCTGGGTAGCATTTGGTTTACCGTTGATAAATCTTCAAATAATGCTTTAGAAATTGCCTACCGTGATACGTCAGGAGAACTTCGCCGCCAGGATGTTTCAGTGTTATCCAATATGCAAAAATCAGTTTTTAGTTACCGATTTAATGAGCATGATCTTTATTCTTTTGCGGAAAATAAAAATCTTTATCTAGATTAACCTTCCAAAAAACGTTCTTTCTAAAAGTAGCGCGTGCCTATGTAGGTCGTGCTGCTTCACCTTCGCTAGTCGCTCATTCCCCAAAAATCATGGGGAACTATGGGCTACACATCACTCACGCCTGCCGCGTTCCACTTGCCTTAGAGCAGAGGCGTTGCACCCTCCAAGAATCAATAAAAATAGATGGCCACCGAGTTGTCGTTTTACTCCTGCCCGCACCAACTGGCTCACGATTTTTATTGATTCTTTTCCTCCCGCCTAGTCGGCCTAGTCGCCAGAGGTTCATGAGCAGCGCACCGCAAGCGTTGCTTGTAAGAACCTCAACAGCGAATTTAAAAAGGGTAAGACTATGAATATAAAAGATGCAGCTAAATTACTTGGCGTAAGTGGAACAGTAACACAGGAGGATATTAAAAAAGCCTACCGACAAGCAGCACAACAATTTCACCCAGACCGCAACCCAGCAGGGGCGGAAATGATGAAAATGATTAACGCAGCTTATGACATTCTAAAAGAATTTAACGGCGAAATTCCTTGTGATAGCTCTGCAAGTGGTAATTCTGAAAGTGAAGAAAACTACAGTGAAGCAGTGAATGAAGCACTTAATAAAATTATCCATCTCGACGGGTTAGATATTGAAATCTGTGGCGCTTGGGTATGGGTATCTGGCGAAACCAAAAAACACAAAGACGCTATAAAAGAAGCTAATTTTAAATATGCTTCTAAAAAGAAACGTTGGTATTTCCGCCCCTCAGACTGGAAAAGTCGCAGTCGTGGCTCTCACAGCATGGAAGACATTAGAGATAAATACGGCAGCAGCAAGCCGTATGCCCGTAAGAATTTTTATATCAATGCTAACGGATAAGGGGGTAATCATGGACTATCAAGCCTTGCTTAAATTAGCGGAATCTATCGCATTTTATATGGCTGAGGGGTGGCGAGTGGATCGCCGCCCTGTGCCCCAAGACGAGCAACATCAAGGGGTAAAAATCATTGGTGATGGTGGTAAAACGTTAAGACTCTATCAGAGCTACCAGAGCAAGGGAAAAATAACAGTTAGGGGGACGTGTCCAAGTTTTGGTTTAAGTCATAATCAACAGCGCAATGCCTGCCTACCGCACGGAAGCGATAGTATCAATGTTTCACCAACACGTAACCCTAAACATATTGCTTCGGATATTGAGCGTCGTTTATTGCCTGACTATGAAGCTATGCTAGAGAATGCAGCAAAAACGGCACAAGCCTATAAGGAAAAAATTTCTACGCTAGAGCATATTGAACATGCGATGCGCAGCATATCGCCAGAATTAAGAGCGTATCAGTATAACGGGGTAAACACGCAGCGCAGATATTTTTTTCATGGCAATAATAACGCCTCTTGCCGAAGTGGAGAAATTCGCCTAAGTGCTTATGGTGGTTATAGCTGTGATTTTGATTTAAATGATGTACCACTATCAACGGCATTTAAAATATTGGCAATTCTGAAGGAAGGTAGTTCGTAAGGAGTAAAAATAATAATAGCCCTAAATTCGCGCCCATAATCTGCCGTCCTGCCAGCTTATGGGAAAAAGGAAGTCAGGCACATCCATGCCTTCAATGCTTTTTTATCTTTGCATTTTGCAAAAATATGGTATGTTAGAAATGAAAAGGTTAACAAACTGGTGCGGGGTTTCCGCTAAGATTACCCGCACCAGAAGTTTTAAAGCCTATCTGCTTCGATTGTTATCGAAACAGAGAACCCCTTAAATCTAAGGGATAGTCTGGCTCTAAACCTTTTTAATGGTGGTTTTTGCATGAGCAATCCTTTCCATTAAAAGGTTAACAAACTCACCATAGTGAGTGCCCGCCCGACGGGCGGGCATGTCCATCATAGAAAAATACCCTGCAAGCGCAAGATTAAAACTCGGCTTTATGTGAGTCGTGTAGCCAGTTGGTTCACGATATCGCGGCGCTCATGGATAACACCGATGATGATAGGTTTTTCTGCACCTTCCGCGATGTAGAAAATATAGTGATGGCGGTATTTGGTAACGCGCAGCTGCGGATAGTTTTTAGAAAACTGCCGAGCAACAATATCCTGCACCCCAATAGCATGGAAGGTGTCCTTTAATCCCTGACGATATTCCGCCAGCTGCTCTTTACCCCATTTCTGGAGGGTGTAACGTGCGACCTCACGGAGATCTTCTTCTGCATCTTTTGATAGTTCGTATGGCTGCATTTAGGACTGCTGTGACTGGTTTTCTACTTCGTCAAAAATGTCATCTACAGACAAGGATGAACGCTCACCGTTCGTTGCCGCATCAATACGTGGTTTGAGAAAGGATTCCAGCTTTTGTAATGCTGCCTTCTCTTGGGAGTCAGGCAATGTTCTTTCCAGCACATAGTCTTTGATGGACTTGCCCTGCAATGCAGCCGCTGCTTTGAGCTGTTGATGCTCTTCGGGGGAAATTTCGATAGAAAGCCTCATAACTACCTCTTCATAGAGTTATCTACTCTCTACGCTAACCCAAAAACAACAAAATGTCAATCTGTTACAAAAGTTGTTTTTGATTTTTCAATATTAGCTTTATATATTTATTTCTGCTTGACAAATATATTGGTTTGCAGGATTATCACTAAAACTCATAGCTCATAGGTATAAATCGCATGCATCAAGAACCTTGGCTACTTGCTCCAGAACTCAAACAGGAATATTTGCAACAACTTGCGAGCCTTCTGGTTCAAGTGCGAGGTGAAGTAATTGAAAGACATGAGCCAGAAATAGGAGATACACGATTATCCCTGTGTCTCAGGGCTTACGAATGCTGTCGTATGCGCATCATATATAAGAATCTTGAAGGAGTTTGGCCCTGGTTGTCAGTGCTTACAGAGCAAGGGAGGTTTACCTTTGCTGTTGGAGGCGTACCTGTTCGATTTTCAAGAAATAATCCGAAAAACCTCCCTGATCGGAAACTTATTCCATCGCAGGAGGGATTTGAGCAGATGAATATGTTTGAACATATTAGCGCCTACTCCCATCTTCGGTGGTATCTGATTATCGATACTCCATATGATATACCTGTTGAAAGTGCCTATTTTGTTGGCTATAGCGAACACAAAGAAATAATTTGCAAATGGAAAATTCCATTATCAGATCAAGTTCTAGCTTTTGGTGATGTTAACGCAGTGAAATCAGAGGCGGTAAAAGTAGAACCAGCAAAAGCAAAGTTGAAACTCGTAAAGAAGAAAGAAGATACAAGCAATAATGACGAATAAATTTTTAGGTGAGAAGTTACGGTTGGCAAGATTGCTAAACGGTATGACCTTAAAAGAATTAGGTGATGCCGTTACGGCTTCACGTCAGTTCATTCATCAGTTAGAGGGTGACACTAGGCAGCCGCCAGAAGATATGCTCTATGCTCTCTGTGAGGCGTTATCAGTAAGAAAAGACTTTTTTTACCAAGAGTTAGAAAACGATGTGAAGTTTGAGCAATGCCATTTCAGAAAACGCAAAACGACTCCTGTTGGGCTTGCGAATAGAGTTTGCTCCTATAGCACGATATTTGAGGAGCTAATTGCTCTTCTCTCTGAATATATTGAATTCCCAGAGCCCAATATTCCCGACCTATCGAACAATGCAGATAGCTACACAAACCTAGAAATAGAAGAAGCAGCAGAGACTTGCCGTAAGCATTGGGAACTCGGACTGGATAATCCAATCGCAAATATCACTAATGTGCTTGAGAATGCAGGCGTGGTAATAACGAGCTTTTCAGGTGTGTCAGAAAAAGTGGATGCTTTATCGCTGTATCGTAAACGCCCCATAATTATTCGGAACGATGCAAAGGAAAGTCCTTGCCGTCTTCGTTTTGATCTTGCTCACGAATGTGGTCACTTCGTTTTACATAGTGGGACAGAAACTGGAGATACAGTAACAGAGTCAGAAGCAGATAGATTTGCTAGTGCGTTTATCTTTCCTCGAACTGTTTTTGTAAAAGAATTTCCAAGAAACTTCATTGTAAACAGAGAGTCTTCTTGGCATTCAATTTATAAATTGAAAATTCGCTGGGGCATGAGCCTTAAAGCAATTATATATAGAGCCCATTTTTTAAAAATCATAACATCTCAGCAATATAGAGCTGCCAATGTTCGTCTAAGTAAAACAGGGCAAACAAAGGTGGAAAAATATGATGAAAGAATAGAAATGGAGAAGCCAGAATTGCTTCGCAGTTCAATAGAGCTTCTAAACAATGAACTAGGTATAACCTTCTCAAAACTTGCTGAAAATCTAAATATTACGCCAGATACGTTGTCAACAATAACAGGTTTTCCAGTCCCAGAATATGAAGAAGAAAGCAATGTTGAACCACTATTTAGGAGATAGTCATGCCGAAAAAGAGAATAACCGTAACGCAAGAAAGCGATACAGGAAGAAATAAAAAATTTCACGACAATAAAACAGGGGAAGATCTGACTCGCGCACAACTTGTCAAAAAAATAGAGAAAGGCGAATATGAAGACTACCATGTAAGAAAAATAAACAATGTAAAAACGCCTGTGTCCAATCCAGATTCATCAAAAAATAATAACCTAGATTAGTCCAATTGATTGAGGAGGGCAAAGAGTGCAATGCAAAGCGAAAAATAAGAATGGAAATCCTTGTAAAAACCTTGCATTGGAAAACTCTTCATATTGTTATACGCACCGGGAAAATATCAGTCTATCAGGGGTTTTGTCCTCCACCCTTGGAGCTTTTATTGGAAATATGATTGTCCCTGGTGTTGGCGGCGTACTTCTTGGAGCGTCGGCAGGTGGAATATTGCACGGACAGCTTTCCCAGTCTCCTAAAAAGAAAAGAGTATTTGTAAGTTTTGATTTTGATAACGACAAAAAGATTAAAGATTTTCTCGTTGGCCAGTCAAAAAATTCAGATTCTCCATTTTCCATATCGGATTATTCGCTTAAAGAAGCTGCGCCAGAGAAATTCTGGGAGCGCAAAGCAGACAATGCTATAGCAAAGTCTGACATAGTTTTAGTAATAGTTGGAGAGAAAACGCATTGCGCGCAGGGGGTTTTGAAAGAAATAGCAATGGCTAATGCGCGCAATAAAAAAGTAATACAAATAGTCGGTTATAAAAATAAAAATTATACGCCTGTTGCGGGTGCAGGAAGGTTATACAGGTGGAGTTGGAAAAACCTGCAAAATCTTTTAACGTGAATAAATTAGAAAGGCATAAGCCAGCATGAAATTAGAAATAGATACATTTATTGAACGCTACGTGAGTGAGTTACGGGAAAATAATGTGGCTATTTTTGCAGGTGCAGGAATGTCCAGCTCGGCTGGTTATGTAGATTGGCGAGAATTGTTGCGCCCTCTAGCAAGGGAGCTAGGCGTTGATATTGATAAGGAGCATGATCTTGTAAGTTTGGCTCAATATCACTGCAACGATAATGGTAGACATAGTATAAACCAGAGATTGTTAAGTGAAATAGCAACTACCAAAGATGTCACCACAAATCACAAAATATTAGCGCGACTTCCAATCGCAACGTATTGGACAACGAATTATGACAAACTAATTGAAAGATCACTGTCTGATTCGGGAAAAATCGCAGACGTAAAATATACAAATAATCAATTGGCAACGACCTTGCCAAATCGAGATGCAATAGTCTACAAAATGCATGGCGATATAGATCATCCAGATACAGCGATTATCACGAAAGATGATTATGAAAAATATTCAAACCTACATGCTCCATATGTTACTGCGCTTTCAGGTGATTTGGTTTCAAAAACATTTCTTTTTATTGGCTTTAGTTTTACTGATCCTAACCTAGATTACATTATGAGCCGTATCAGAATAGCTTTTGAAGACCATCAGCGGCAGCACTATTGTATTTTTAGAAAATGTTCACGAAACGATTACCAAAATGATGATGAGTATAGCCAGGCAGACCTAAAACAATCGCTTGTTATAAATGATCTAAAGAGATTTAAAATAAAAGTTTTGCTTGTTGATGAATATAGTGAAATTACGGAAATCCTGTTGCGAATAGAGAAAAAGCTCAAGAGATCGACTATTTTCATTTCTGGCAGTGCAAGTGATTTTTCTCCGTGGAATCGAAGTGATGTTGAGAGTTTTCTTTGTAAGATAGGTTCTGTTTTAGTCGAGCAAAATTTTAAGATTGTTTCTGGTGTTGGTTTGGGAGTTGGAAATGCCGTTATTACAGGGGCTATAGAGTCTATATACAATATCCATCATGGAAATATAAACGACTATTTGCACATGAGACCATTTCCACAATTTATTAACGATGACCAGAAAAGAAAAGCTGTGTGGTCTAAGTACAGACACGATCTGATCGGAAGCGCGGGAATAGCTTTATTCTTCTTGGGAAATAAAGAAGAAAATGGAAATAATATATTGGCAAATGGAATGAGAGAAGAGTTTGAGATAGCCCATAAACTGGGGTTATCTGTAATACCTATTGGGTCTACTGGATTCATGGCGAAAGAGCTTTGGGGTGAGGTAGTGTCAAATATTTCAATTTATTATCCGCCCCCAAATGACAAGATCTTAAATCTAATAAAAGCACTAGGTGAAGAAATTGATGATTTGAACCAACTAATTTCAAAAGTTATCGATGTAATCAATTATTTAACAAAGGAGTAGAAATGGCCAGACGTCCTGTTTTTTATAGTTTTCACTACGGAAATGATGTTATGAGAGTGCAACAAATCAGAAATATTGGGGCTCTGGAAGGAAATCAGCCCGTCTCAGCAAATGAATGGGAAACTGTTAAGCGAGGTGGTGATGCATCTATAAAAAGGTGGATAGATAACAATTTTAAATACAAGCAATGCGTTATTGTTCTTGTTGGAGAAGATACCGCAAATCGCCCTTGGGTTCGTTATGAAATCGAAAAGGCGTGGAATGACGGAAAGCCATTGTTTGGCATCTTTATACATAATTTAAAATGCCCTCGAACAGGGGTTTGTTATAAAGGCTCAAACCCTTTCGACACATTTAATTTTGAAGATGGACGAAAACTTTCTAACGTAGTGAATTGCTATGATCCGTCTCCTTACGATGCATATAATGATATTGCTCGAAATATCGAAAGCTGGGTTAATACTGCAATTGCTCAAAGAAAATAAAGCGCTAATTTCGGAGAAATAAGAGTTGGTTGATTTCGTTACGTTTGATGATCTAAAAAGATTCACCAATAAATTTACACTGAATGAACAGGCATTACTAAAATCTAGAGCGCAAGACAAAGATCACAAAGATACATTTCTTTCGCACTCATCCAAAGACGCCGAATACCTCCCAGGAGTAATAAGTCTGTTAAAAAATCATGGTGCATCTGTTTATTGTGATTTGGATGACAACAGGCTTCCAGACAATCCAACTCCAGAAACTGCAACGATTATTAAAAACCAAATTCGTAAAAGTCGGCGCCTCGTAATGTTTGTTACTGAAAATAGTAAGGATTCAAAATGGGTTCCTTGGGAGCTGGGAATCGGAGATTCATGCCTAAGCCCTAGCAGCGTTGCCTTATTGCCAGCCTCTAAAAATGATTATGAACAATCTTGGGCTCGGCAGGAATATTTAGGGCTTTACAGGCATATTGTTCACGGAAAAATGACTGGAGAGCCAAAGCCATTATGGATGGTATATGACTATAGGAAGAATACTGCAACAAAATTAGGAGAGTGGCTGAGAGGGGAATGATGCCTCACAAGATAAAATACTAATTGCTTTAGCATATATATCCTGATAATTCTAAATCATCATCGGAGTTAAAAGGTAAATCTATATGCGCACACTAATGTTGTATACGGCAATTATCCTTAGTGGTTGTGCTACGGTGAAAATAGATGAAACCTCATCTGTTATATCAAAAACTGGATTTATTCCAACGATTGGAAGTAAATCTACTTCCTCAGTTGGTGGTGTCATTTTTAGTCAGTTTAGTTATTTAAGTAAGACTGGGTATCGTATAGAAGATGGCGCAACGATAGGTGTGGGTCTTGGAAGAATTGTTGTATCTGATGGGGACTTTCTTGTTAAAGCTCAACTGGATGGAAAAACAATTTTTTGCACTGAAAAGCCAGCCTATATAGATCCACTAATGGGACCACAAGCCGCTGCTTGCTTTATTGATGCTGATGATGATGGAAGATTTGAAAGTGTAAAATATAGACCTGGTGCGGTATGGTTTGGAAAAAATATTGATACTCTGCTGGAGTACAGTAAAACCGAATCCATTTCTCCACATAAAGATTCATTTAAGTATGAGTTGCTCTATCAAGGCATTTCAAAAAATACATTAAAGTTATCTTATAGAGAATACAAAGATGATTTTGCGAGAGTAGCTTTTTTCCAAGACGTGACATATGACTTAGGTTCAACGCCAGCTACAATTTCGTTTAGATCTGCGAGCATTGAAGTTTTTGAAGCAAACAATAACCAGATATCATATCGCGTACTGAGTGGCTTTTAGTATTTCATTATTTGTATTCTACCCACAGTATTCGGTGAAACTCCTAGTAACTCGGCCACTTCCCGCTTTGTCTTCCCTTGGGAGATCAGTTCACTGGCATGTTGAATCTGCCCCTCAGTTAGGGCGCGAGGTCTACCTACATGCTTGCCACGTCGTTTGGCTGCTTTCATTCCAGCTTTGGTGCGTTCACGGATGAGGTCACGTTCAAACTGTGCCATTGCTCCCATTACATGGAAAATCAGTGTGCCACCGCTGGTACTGGTATCAATACCATCAGTTAGACTATGGAAGCCAGCTCCCTCTTTGCCTAAGTCATCAATCAAACCACATAGAAACCCCAGTGACCTACCAAGCCTATCGAGCTTCCATACAACGAGCGTATCTCCCTCATCTGTAGCATCGATTGCTTGAGATAAGCCTTCACGCTCAATAACAGAACCACTCACGCCTTTATCGATAAAAATATTTTCGCAGCCAGCCGCTTTCAATTCATCGAGTTGTAGATCGAGATTTTGTTCGCCAGTTGAGACTCTTGCATAACCTATTTTCATGCATTTGTTTTGACACGACCTTTTGACATTTTCAAGACTTTATTTTCTGCGGTTTAGCGGAGGTGTGTTTTTCCTGTCAAAAGGGTTCCCTTTTGACACAGATGGTAATCTCGTTAGCCACAGCATGATTTATCTTGCTGAACTGGAGGGCATGGAACTGATCCAAATGAGCAATATACGCAACAATCACCTTCATTTGGTCTAAGCAGTATTTTACAATTTTCGCATTCGTAAAACCATTGGCAGGCATCCGTAGGCATAATTTCTTTCTTCTGATGCTTGCAGTGGGGGCAGGTAATTATTGATTCGAGTATTGTGTCTTTAGTCATCTTTATTGCCTTTTTCCTCTGAAATTACCGTAGAGGGATAACCTGCATCTGATGTTGCATTCTTTAAAATATCTTCTGTGGTTTTCTGGTCATCAAACGTAATAACGAACGTTTTTTCTTCAAAGTTGGATTCCACGGATAGAACCCCATCAATTTTTTTTAATGCCTTCCGTACCGTTATGGGGCAAACGGGACAGTTCATCGTTGGCGCATGTAAGGCAACGTTCTTTTCTGTAGCAAACGCAGTTTGCGAGAAAAACGAAGCAGTAAAAAATAGATAGGCTGATATTGTCAAAATTGTTTTTTTCATTGATATATCCACACAATTAAATAAGGGCTAAAGATGAGCAGTACGGAACATATAAGAATGCTCCAGAAGAGTATTCGATATTTGGTTCTGTATTTAGGAATGGCGCAGATACTTCCTTCTTTGCAAGATTCGATGGGGCGGTAGAGTTTCCATCCTGCCCATGACAAAACAAGTACGACTATTCCGATAAACAGAGGGCGGTAGGCTTCAAATGCAGATAGACCACTTATCCATGATCCACCAATGCCAAGCGTGAGCAACACAAGTGGCCCAACACAGCAAAGGCTAGCGCCTATAGCCGCTAGCAGGCCTCCAGCAAGAGGCAATAAGGGGGGTTCTTTATTCATCATATACTCCACTATTGGAGTATGAGTATAGCTACCGTACCATAGTACGGAGTCAAGAGGTTTCTGTTGGAATTAAAGCCCTGATAATCGGGCACTCACTGGCATTCTGATTGTTGTGGCACTGGTCAACCAGTGCTGTAAGGCTAGACTCAAGCTTCTTCAAATCTTCTATCTTCTGCTTGATTGATTTGAGCTTTTCCGCTGCTAGTTGCTCAACATCATGGCAGTTGGCAAGGCTGAGTTCGAGAAGCAGTGCGATTTCAGACAGTGCAAAGCCAAGATTCTGGGCTTTCTTAATGAAAAGTACCCTAGAAAGCTGATCCTCGCTATAGTGACGAAAGCCCTGATTTGGTTTAGATGGTTGCTCAATAAGCCCCTTTCGCTCGTAGTAGCGGATCGTTTCTACATTGACCCCAACCTGTTTGGCTAACTGTCCAATCGTGTACATACTCACCCCATAACCGTACCTAAGTACAGGGTAGCGATGCATATCGATATCCGCAAGGCTTTTGTGGTGCATTTTAAGTGGTTTGCTAAATGCGATGCGCTTTGAGTGGTTTTTTAATTTAATGCAGCAAGTAAAACTGCGACGTGTAAGCAGAGCTGTTTGGCTATACCCTAAGTGCAGCAATATGCAGTCAATGCTTTTTGATTGATTTAACCTACAAATTAGATTATTTGTTTTAGTAGAGGTTGATCTCTCTGGGCTGAATATCCCGCCATCGATCAGGGCATCTATTCAATTACTTAGGCTTATCTCTGGTCTAGTCCCTACGTGTATGGACCAGCTTCGGCAGAGAATTTAGGAACGCTTGGGCGTAACGTAGACGTTTATATAAAGAGCGTTCCTATCTTATATGTTTTGCAGGTTTAAGAGCGGTTCATTTTTTACGTTGATCGATATTCTAGATTTTGCTATCTCTTATAGATGCCTACGAGACTTATTACAAAAGAGAAATATCTCACTCCAGAAGAGTTAATTGATCTCTTGAAAAACCATTTCGAGCAACTTCCTGCTGACAAACTCTTCATGCCAATGGTTGCCTATACCAGTTGCGATAATGAAAACCGAGAAACGGTTATCTTCAATACTAAAACAGGTAAAGTTCTTGATGGCCTTCAAATGACAAAGGAGCAAAATAAATATGCAGATTGCTTCTGCATGAAAACCATCATCCGCGACAAATCCAAAGTGAACTAACAAACAGAAAAAGGGGCGGAGATTTTCGCCTCCGCCCCTACTCATGGTTTATAACTTTGTTGTCCTTGCTCTATAGCACGGTATCCAGATCAATGCCATTGAGATAATCGAAGGTATGACCCGTAGAATAATACATACTCTTTAGGACAAGTGTTTCACTGTTGTTGATGTTCGTTACCACTAAGTCGTACCCCATCTGGCTAAACATCAAATCAGCCTCGGCAATTTCAACATTGTTACTGTCGCGCATACTGATAACGTCAGAAGATAAGACCTCGCCACTGTAAAGAATATCACTACCATCGCCTTCATTGTGGATGTATAAATCAGCACCGTTAGAGCCGCGCAATGTGTCATTAGATAAGCCACCAATAAGCGTGTCACCATAGCTCGTTCCTGTAATATCATCACCCGCATCTGTGCCAACAAAATTAATACCCGACTGGACATTAACACCGTTAACGGTAGCGATAAATTTACCTGTGAAAGCGAATTGATTGGTAATAGTGACTGATTCTCCGCTGGTGCGGTTAGTCACGACAAGATCAAGTGAGTTTCTTGTATAAAGCAAATCTTCCTGCGCTAATTCAACGCCATTATCATCGCGTAGAATAAGTGCATCGGAAGAATTAGCTTCACCGCCATTAATGGTGTCGTTGCCGTCACCTTGATTGTGGACATAGGTATCTAGCCCTCCATAACCTGTGAGAACGTCATCACCTAAACCACCTTCGAGCGTATCACCATAACCTGTACCATAAATGCTTTCGGCTGCATCTGTACCAAGGAAATTAAGTCCTCCCTGTACGTTGATGCCATTCACAGAGGCAATAAATTTACCTGTGAAAGCGAATTGATTGATAATGGTAATGCTTTCATCTGTATTGCGGTTAGTCACAAGTAAATCCCATCCGCTTTTTACAAACTCAATGTCTTCCTGTGCCAGTTCTACACCATTATCATCATGCATAATGATGATGTCAGAAGAGTTAGCCTCACCACCATAGATCGTGTCACTGCCATCACCCTGATTATGGATATAGGTATCTGCACCCGTTTTTCCATAGATGGTGTCATTACCTAAACCACCTTCTAACGTATCAGAGTAACCCGTACCATGAATCACATCATCGCTATCACTGCCTTTGATCGGTAATGCAGCACGAACATCAATGTCATTTACGAATGCAAAGGTTTTACCTGTTGAGTAATACATATCTTTTAGCGTGAGTGTTTCACCACTGAGTAGATTTGTCACAAGCAAATTGTATCCATTCACATTAAAGAATAAATTATCCGCAGTGAGCTTATTGCCCTCAGCATCATTCATGGTAATCACATCAAACGACAGATATTCACCGCTACTGATTGTATCGTTACCGTCACCTTGATTATGGATATAGGTATCAGCTCCCCCCTCACCGTAAATGATGTCATTGCCAGCACCACCAACAATCGTATCGTTGTCACCACGACCATAAATCGTGTCGTCACCCTCAAGAGCCATCATATAGTCTTTGTCAGGCGTGCCAATAATTGAGTCATTGCCCGTTGTTCCCATGACAATATCAGAAGGATTGTTAATATCTGCTTGCACAACGGTTTGCTGTTCCAATTGCTGCCATGCTTCATCATATTCAACAAAGCCCATCACGAGGAAGTCCAAGACTGCTGCTTCAAAGACAGCACTGTTTGGATCAAATCCTTCGGCAATAGCCGCGCTTTCTGCTGCTGCAACTAATGCAGCATCGAAATCTGCAAGTGTACGCTGAACATTGTCGAAATCAGGATTATTAAAGCTACTGGTATTTTCACCTACGCCGTAAAGGAAGAGTGATTCGCCTTGAGTAATTCTCCAATCTTCGCCAAACACATCATAGAGTGTATTGGTAGAGATGGAGCTGCCTAAGTCAGTACCGTTGTCTAACTTGAAGTCATTGGTGGTATCACCATCAAAGTTACCGAGCATTCCTTCGACATTATTCATTCTGGAATCAGGAGAAGATGTTCTGAAATCAATATGCGTATCATGCATAGTGACAGTGATGGTATCGCCCGTAGCATTACGAACAGTGTAGTCATTGCCGTTTCGATAAATGAAACCATCCTCAACTAGCATAATGCCTTGGTCTGGCAGTAAATAACCATAGTCACCGACATAGAGAACAGGCTGCTCATCGTTGTATGGATCACTGTCGGCTGCTGCCGCTGCTAAATCATAAGGCAGACTTCCTTTGATATAGAAACCAACCTTCACTCCGTTAAGCTCTGTTGCAATAGCGGTATTGACAGAAAACTTGTCGCCAACTGCATCCCCTAAATCCCATTCACGCATACGCGCTTGCACGGTGAAAGGGTTTTCGTTGGTGCTTTGGATAAGGGTAAATTCACCCGTATCTTGGAAGTCATAGAACAGCCCATCAAAGGAAACCACATGCGGGTCGCCAAGAACGCCAGCTCCGATATTTGCTTCTGGCCAACCATTGCCACTAAGATCAGGTAATGCTACTAGACCATGCGATCCTCCAGCAACGTCACCACTTATTCCGATGCCACTAATTTCTGCGCCATATTCCTGTTCGCCAGCGTTAATAACAATGCCGCCACCAACATCAATTGGTTCGTCAGCACGAGGTTCTACAACAAGAGCCACTAGATCTTCGCCAAGACCTAATCCGCCACTGCCCCAATTAATGCCATTACTATTCACTCCAGGGTTACTGAAAGGATGAGGATCGATACCTCCAGAACCTTCGTCTTCTTCCTCTGCGCCTTCAATATGAATACCAAAGTCACCGCTGGCAAAGTTTTCAATAACAATGTCGTAGTAACCTGAATTATCAAAATCGATAGCGAGCGTGCCAGTAGAACCTTCAACGGTTGGATCACCTCCCCAATTAAACAGTGATTTATATCCGCCGCCGTAAGACATCTCATATTGCCAATTAGCAATTTCACTTTCTGCTGCCGTGCCCACTAGATCAAAGGGAGTAAGCCCAGAGAGTCCAAGTTCTAGATTATTTGCAACTGTATTGTTGTTATAAAAAATACCAATACGATCCGTGGCATCTCCACCGTAGATGGTGTCCTCACCATCTATCATGCTAAACCAGAAAGTATCAGCACCAGATTCCCCGTAAAGAGAGTCATTACCACTATCACCAATTAAAGTGTCAGCGCCGATTCCACCATATATCTTGTCATGTCCACCTGATGCATCTATGTAATCACCACCACCAGAGCCTTTCAGTGTTTCTCCTGTGGAGCTACCTTTAATTTTGTCGAAATACTCACTTCCGGTGATGGCTTCTCGACCACCTGTTACTAAAATATCTGTTCCTTGTAGGTCGTCAGTATTGGGTGACCAATTAACGCCATGATACATACTCAAGTCTGAGCCTGGATTAATTAACCCAAGGTCTTTGGCTGCGTCGATACTAGCTTGGGAGATCGGAACTGCTTGCTGCATTGCTAAAACGATGCTATTGAATACAGCATTGCTATTAAAAAACGGTACAGTATTCCCGTCTTCATCAGTAAATGTTTGATGCGGGATTGTCATATAACGATAGTCTTGATTGTTTAAGTAGTTCGCTGCACTATCTGCGTAATCTAATGCGGCTTTTACTTGCACTTCCGTCCCTTCAAAAAGCAAAACTCCATCATGTGTATTTGAAGATCGGCTATTTCCCTCTGGTGCCACCGTCCGATCATCGAATATTTTTATATCAAATCCGTCTGGCCCCGCTGGAGTTGGTTCACCAGTATCTGGATGGGTAGCTAGCCCGTTATATTGGGCATATCTAGTATTCGATCCATCCCATACTTCAATATACAGATGGCCAAATATTTCCCCTAAAACGGGGAAGTCGGGTATGGGTAGCCGTTTTGCTTCTATCTTCCATGTCATTTTATTATTCTCCTATTTCGGTTAACTTAAATATATTTTTTCCACAATTATCATTTAGGTAAGAAAGTAGCTTTGACTCGGAATGCATGTCATTTTCATAAGTGTGTCTGTTAATTCTTTCAGGGATCTCAGAATATCTTATGACTTTATGCTCCCCATTTATTTTTGTTACAATTCTTATCGATCTAAAAAAGCCGTCTTTGCTATGCTTGTAATTGTATAAGTGTGATTTGGTATTACTTGAACTTTGATCATTTTTTATTGTTATTAAATTCTGTGACCTACTATACTTATTCAAACCTCTTTCAATGCATTGGCGATCCATATTATTTTGTAGAATTATCTCCTCATTCGTCATGGATCGAACTTCAGGTAATGACGCATTTATTAAAGCATGGCATCCACTAAGAGATTGAGATATAAGCGATGCAAATATAATTTTCCTAAATATCATTAAAAATCCTTACTTTGGTTTTGTTATTTTTATTTTTCTTTGATTATCTACGGCATACTAATTCTCTTTATAGTAATGGTTGACGCCAAGTTTTTTCTTGGCTGGATGTGGCAACTGAATATGGCAATATTGATTAATTGCTTCGTTCAAAGACGTGATATTTTTTAATACCTCTTTCAGATTAGTGCCATCCAGATTATTTCTGTAGAACCCTCTATGTATTATCGTGATCTGCGCACCTTTAGTCTTCTTCAAAAGAATTTTATTTATAATATTCCCACCTGAGAATGTATAACTGTACATATTCTTAGCTGGTAGATAGCTAACATTCTGGGTGATCGATATATCGTTTAGCTCCTTTCCTAGACATGTAGAATCAAAGCCACTGGTGTTAGTTTTACTTTCAACAGGCATCAATATGTCCGACGTTATCGACGAAACAAAATAGTGGCATCCCGATAATGGGGTAATGAATATTATTAAAAATGCCACTTTTATTTTTATAAAAATATATTGTTTCATTTCAATCTCGACGTTATTTATTTTTCTTTTAGTTAATTTAAATTATTTTGTAGAGCATCCGTTTTTTTAAAAGTATTGAATTACGACACCAAAAGTACACATATGTGATACTTGATTTTGTTGTGAACCATAATAAGTAAAGTATAGAGTGCGACCCAACTTCCTTTTGATTCGTTGATTATTATTGAACATATAATGACGATTGCTTTTGTCAACACAATTCAACTTCACGTTAGCTTTTTATAGAAAACTGATGAATTAAAAAGTAGCTAGCTAGATATGCAGATATATTAAAATCTAGCTATCCAGCTAATTATTGCTAGCTAGAGAGGCGGCTATCTAATTAGCTATGCAGATAGGTGTTGACATTAGCTAGCTAAGGGAATAGCTATTTATATATCGAAAATTATTTTGGAGTCGGCTAATGCCAGTAATTGTGTTTGCATCAAGCAAGGGAGGCGCAGGAAAAACAACAGCGTGTACTGTCTTAGCGTGCGAGCTTGCCAGACAAGGTGCTGAAAAAAACATCAAAGTTTCTATTGTTGACGCTGACCCCGAAAGAAATCTATCTGCATGGGCGAGTTTAGAAGGGAAGCCCAATAACATAACCATATTTAACGATGTTTCCGAAAGCAACATTCTTGACGTAATTGAAGAGGCTAGAAGCGAAGCACCGTTCGTATTAGTTGATTTAGAGGGGGTAGCAAGCAACACTGTTACTTTTGCATTAAGTCAGGCTGATTTGGTAATCATTCCCTGCCAAGCTTCACAGATGGATGCAAATAAAGCAGTAAAAGTCATTAAGATGATTAAAAACAATTCCCGTATGATTCAACGCGAAATCCCTTTTGCCGTATTGTTTAACCGCTTAAGCGCTGCAATAGTTACCAAAACAGGGAAGCACTTAGCAGGGGAGTTTTCATCGGGAGGAGTCGATGTTTTCAGATGCTCACTGATAGAGAGAGAATGCTATAAATCGATATTTTCGTATGGTGGATCGGTGAATAATTTAGAAGCCAACAGTAGGCGTGAACAAGAAAGTATCGACAAAGCTGCGGAAAATG
The DNA here is from genome assembly GCA_965230615.1 of Gammaproteobacteria bacterium. Classification (GTDB taxonomy): domain Bacteria; phylum Pseudomonadota; class Gammaproteobacteria; order HTCC5015; family HTCC5015. The sequence continues at coordinate 844,530 of OZ246012.1, read as the reverse complement.
CCATGTTATTTGCTGAAGAAGTAAAAACTAGACTCAAAGAAGGCATAGAGAAATCAAAAAAACTACGAGAGGCGGCTCATGTCTGAACGTGTTTCGCTCGGTCTTGAAGATGACAATCCACCAGCAAGTTCTATTGACCTTGAAGAACTTGCACAGACCAATGCTAGCAACGTAAAACCCTCAAGTGATCTTAAAAACGCACTTGAAAAGGAAGGTGAAAAATATGGTTTTATAAGTCGCCAAGCAAATCGTCGACCTACAAGAAAAAGATCACCCTATATTGTTCAGAATAATGTGAAAATGCGAATAGGGATGAAAGAACTATTTCAGGAAGTCAGCGCAAGGCTGGAAACATACGATCAAGAAACCTTGGAGCTAGCGTTACTTTCCCTCATAGAAAAGGAAGGGCTAGACGACTTACGCAGCCACTTCCACCAGCTAGTTTCCCCCACTAAATAAAACCGCCTTTGTCAGCAGCATATCTCTTCTTGCAGAAAGCAATAAATGCCCCATCAGGATTGAGAAGTTTTTCTTGCCCTTTTGAATACCACATTTCATGCCATTCACGCTCTAGATAATATACGTCAAACTGTGGCGCAACTTTCCTTGCTTTCTCATAGGTTTCAGGATTAAGAATAGGGAAGTCTATCGATCCAGACCCAATTTTTTTCTTGTGGTTTCTGTTTGTAAACTCAATGATTTCGCGATTTTCATTTCCATTATTGTCAGCAGCATAACGAACAGCATAGTCAGGCATATGATTATGCTCCTGATCGTCAGATATTATATTATCTAATAGGCGGTTAAATTCTCCAATGCTTGATGTTGACCCACTTTTAAAGCGTAGTTTTTCTGTTGAAATTGACCATCGTTCTTTTTGACCACAATGCTTTCTCGCTAGATCGTAAAATCGTCTCTCCAGTGGCTTTCGTAGTCTAAAATATTTGGGGCTGTATGTTAGAACCTCTTTCGCTTCTATTGCATTAAATACCCAATCAGAAAGCGTAATCTCAATTTCAAGCATCTGACCATCACGAGTCTCTCGAACTATTTTTACCCTATCAACGAGGCTAAATATATCGATCTGTTCTTGTCCACCCGTTAGAATATTTGTTTCAATTTGAGTTCCCTGAAGACGATTCATCGCAGATTTTAAGCGGCCATAAGCACGCCCATCCGTTCCTCTATTTGTGGCAATTAGCAAGTCAATCGCATTAAAACTTAGCGTTTTTGATATAGGGCGTCCTTCATTAATCGCTGCTATGACTTGAGATATACAAAAAATTAAAACATCTCGATCATGTACCGTGGCTAAACCATAGGAACTTGGATGAACTTCAAGCCATTTATTCCCATAATCATACCGTCTGCTTTTCATGTCAGGATTGGTTGATAATGAAAATATTGGGTGTTCCATTGACGCAATATCACCTTTTGGAACAGCGTCAAAAATATCGCATACAAATAATTCGGCTTGCCTTCGTCGATCTGGCAATAGAGGGCTTACCTTTTTCGTGCTTTCACACATCAAAACTACACTGCTATTATTAATTTACATACTTGTCTTATCGTGCTTTCACACATCCTGTCAATATAATTCGTGTTTTCACACATTGATTTTCGTGCTTTCACACATCGAAAACAAGCCTACTCCTATCGTGCCTTTACACATAGCTCATCGTGCTTTTACACATAGAAATTCGTGCCTTTACACATCGAAGTCAAGAAAAACGCGTAAATTATCCCACTAATACAAAAACCTAGTTCATTTAAGATTTACGTAACACATACTTTTAACACCTTTCTAACACAAGAGGCATGGCCTGTGGATAACATCTATTCCAAGAGTTATGGCTTGCGTAATCTAATATCAATTATTAAAAGGAATTGCTACGCAATACGACAATTATTTTGATCCTACGGATCGAACCTAACCCTGCGTCGCTATGCTCCTTGCCCTATACTTCGTAAAGCCTAGGGAAAGGAGTTCGCTTTGCTCACAAGATAGTTTATTTCTTTGTTTGCCTTTAATTCTGTACATAGTTAGTTGATCGACTTGTAATAAATAACTTCTTTCAGAATATGTTGATCTGTATTCTGGTTTAGCAAAACAAAGAATGAGCGGAGAGGGGGTAGCGTCACACTCTGTCAGAGATCGTCGCTGGTGCAGTTCCCAAAAATTTTACACCCTGCATAATTAAATAACTTAATCTCGCTCAGTGGGCTTGTTTGGTTGCTTAGTGATGCTGTTATTTATTGTTGATGAAATGGCAATGTCAGATGGTTTGAGCTGGGGATTGCTGCGAAGTGAATTTGCCTTTTCCTTCAGGGCGGATTTTAAGGCTTCTGGATTATTTATCAGATGAAGCAGACCGAGGCGAGCAAGGCGCGTTTCTGTGGACATGGCTCTAAAGGGATACCGAGCAGGTCTGCTTCATTGATGGATGGCAGATGTTTTTAGGTTTTATCTTGGCTTACGGATTTTCTGCGCCGTGCCTTTTGCCTTGAGTGCCGCCGCCATTGCTTTAGCAAGTGAGGCATTAGGCTCTGCCTCATTGGGGAGAACTGTATATTGCTTTTCTTCTGGAGTCAGGATTTTAGGCTTTTGGTTGTTATCGCTCATTATTTGGAATCCTTGCTGTTTTCTTCTTCGTCAATGTCGATGTCGTCTTCTGGGGTGAGTTCTTCAATGACCATATTGCCATCCTTGTCAGATTTACCAGAAGCGAGCTGATCGGGTTCTTTGAGGTGGCGTTTATGGCGCATCTCTTCCATAGCACGGCGCGCAGCAGCTAGGGCTTTTTCCTCATCGGATTTACCCTTGAGCTTTTCGTCCTGCTTGTCTTTGATCTGTTTAATATCCGCCATATCACAACCTCTTCATGCAGCAATCCTGCTTGCTTATATAGGTAAACCCGAAACTCACATAGTAATCTCTTACCGCTGCATTGACAGGATGCATGATTTTTAAATGATTTGCCCCTAATAACGTACCATAGGCCGTCAGTGCCACCAACATGGTTTCTACTAACCTAATGTCCGTCACGGGGGCTTTCTCGATGTAATCGAGTCGTAGCCCCGTGCCTGCATAGGTTGGTCTACCCAGCGATAAGCCTGCCAGCTTGCCGTTTTTCCAAGCAGCCGCCTCAAATCTCTTGGGGTAGCGCATCTTCCATTGCTGTAAGGTACTCGGCCAATCCCAATCTTTGATGCGGTTTGGCTGCTTTTCCCACTGCTGGAAGGCAGCGTAGGTGGCATTATCCACCAGTTTAAGCCGTATGCTTGGATCATCCAGCACACGGGTGGCACTGTTTAAAGCATCGATTCGTAATTTGTTATAGCGTTGCTCCAATTCGTCACGCATTCTGAGGCGTAAGCCAGTCATCATAATTCCCCTGTGATGAAAAACCTCGATTGTACCTGCTGAGATGGTAGGTCTGGAATGATGGCACACGCAAAATAGGTGGAAAGGGGGCAGTTTGGCGCGAAGGCGCACAATTACCCGCTATGTCAGGTGAGGGGGAGCTGATTCGAGTCCGAAAGCAGGACTTGAACCCACCTGATGAAGATAGGTACAATCATGGTGCGCTGGGGCAAACACGCTCCAGCTTCATCCGCGCGTATAGAGTGCGTATGCGGGTTTTCTATCTCTTTGTTTTGTTTGGAATTTCGCGTGCCGGCCCCGGCACCATTAATCTTTTTGCCGGTTCCGGCTAAATCTAGCTTTATCTTATTATTCAGTGACTTAACGTTGATTCGTTAGGCATTTGGTTTTATAACTATAGCCATATCCAGCCCTTTTTCGCGCGATTTTGCGAACAAATTGCGAATGCAGTGCGAATGAGGAGAGCTAAATTATGGCGACTATCCGAAAACTCAACAATAAACGTTTCCTGGCTGAAGTCCGTAAATACGGTCAACGAAAATCAAAAACGTTTGATACCAAAGTACAAGCGATGGCGTGGGCGGCCGAAACAGAACAAGCGCTTGATCCGCAAGGTTTGGCTCATGGCAAAACCATTGGCGATGCATTAGAGCGTTATCGAGATGAAATATCACCGACCAAAAAGAGTTGGCGTACAGAGCATAACCGGCTCAATAAATTTATGCGTGAGCCATTTGCACTCATGTTACTGGCCGATATAAAACAGTTTCATTTTGACCAATGGGTTGAAACAGCTTTAACACGCATAAAAAGCAGTAGTGTTAACCGCGACCTTAATCTATTAAGCAGTGTCTTTGAACAAGCCAAACGGTGGCGTTGGACAGACGCTAACCCTATTCGAGGAATTAAGCGCCCTAGAAACCCCCAACCGCGTGACCGGCGTATTAGCGAGAAAGAAATTGAACGCATTCTGGATGCACTGGGCTTTGATGGCGAAACCGTCTCGGAGCTTCGTCATATCATAGCAATAGCATTTTTGTTCGCACTGGAAACCGCGATGCGCCAAGGTGAAATCTGGGGGTTGGAATGGGCTGATGTGTATCTTGATAAACGTTTTGTCCGTTTACATGAAACGAAAAATGGTACGAAGCGCGATGTGCCATTATCTACCGAAGCTGTCAGGCTACTTAATCTATTAGACCCTGACTCCGGAACAAAAGTATTTCCCACCAATCAACAATCATCTGGAACCATTTTTCGTCGGTGTTTGGCATTAGCAAGCATTAAGGGATTAACGTTTCATGATACACGGCATGAAGCCCTCACGAGGCTTGCTCGAAAACTGGATGTATTGGATCTTGCTCGAATGGTAGGGCATCGAGACCCGCGTTCTTTGATGATTTACTATAACGCAACGGCTGAGGAAATCGCAGAAAGGTTAGGGTGACTGCTATCGAAAATACCCTTTAAAAAATTAAGGTGTGAATATCGATAACCCTGTAAGGTAGAAAACGATTGATGTATCTAATAATCGATTATGAGTCAACATTATAACGATGCTGGCTCTCTATTTTTAGACACCCAGTGTTTGACTTCCTTGGCATACCAGCGTCGCCCACCAAGGCCATTATCGGTCGGTATTCTTATTGCCCTGGGAAAGTCGTTACGGCAGATAATACGAGACTGAACAGAAGAGCGGCTTAACCTTACGAAGTGTGCAATATCATCCACATTCCACAACTCAGCATTGTCAGCACGTAACGATTTAAGCTCATTTAGTATTTCCAGTAGCAACTTTTCCACGATAGTACTCTTGAGTACGCTATGTTGCGATCTTAATTGTGCCAAATAACGCCATAGCTATAAGCTACAGCTATCGGTAATCGATACGAGAGGTGTATCGTGACCACGTTGCAGAGTAAATTGTTCGATGCCATGAGACTAATAATAGTCAACGTCGAATATCTAGTGCTACTGAAAAGTTTTCATCATAGATGAAATGTTATTGGTAGGCGGGGGTATTTTTTATCAATGATGTGCGAGGTGTTTAAGATGAAGAAATAATCTCACATGACTAATGAGGATAATAAATTCGACGGTAAAACGTACTAGGCCGAATATGATCAGGAACGGTTAAGCAGTTGCCTTGAATATGTTAAAGCGATTATGAGTTATCACCAATGGGTGACGCTCGATGAGATTCAACGTCAAATACAAAAACAATCGGGTCGTTATTATTCAATCGCGAGTATTAGCGCCAGAGTCAGAGATTTGCGCAAGGAAAAATTTGGTGGACATATCGTTGAGCGGCGTAGGCGGGGTGATCCTAAGTTAGGGTTATTTGAATACAGGCTCTTGGCTTAATGTCTGGGCTGAGAAGAAGGTCTTTAGCAGATAAAACTATCGCCTGAATTGATAGGGCTTTAGGTATATGCGTAAAAAGTATTTTATAAAAGGGAAGTATTTAAACGTGTAATACCTTTTTTAAAAGGCTGATAGGGCATAATTTCTTTATCGGTTTGTATTTTGTCCACCTTTCAAAGGCATTTGGATGACGATTAAGGTAAGCAAAAATAACCTCATTTTCACTCTCAGAAAGTTTACCCGCATAAAAATCAGCTAAATGCTTGGCGGAAGGCGCTGGCATATCTTGGGCCTGCATTTCGCCCGCTTGGTGTTTGATATAAATCGCCAACTCTGCCATAAGGCGGCGAGAGCAGTATTGCTTATTGTTATCGGTTTCTGTTTTTTTCATGGTATAAGGTTTTTATTACTCAGCCTTATATCATACAAACTAATGCCTGATTTTTGTGTGAAATGTATCAATAATTTCCTCTTGGTAGCGCTTAGCTATCTTTATGCGGCAATTCCAGTAAAGCATTTTAATGTGATATTTCGGCGATTTCTTACAGGTTTTTGCGATATATTCTATATACTCATCTGCCACTGCAGTATGAGCATCAACACGTGTAAAGCGGCAAAAAAAATCTTGTCGTTGCAGTATTTTGTAAGCTTGCTGAATAGACCCTTGCTGCGCTTTATCATCTAAAAGCATATTTTCGGGCGGTTTGTGTAAAAAGAGACAAGAGCAGGACTGTGGAGTCGTTTTGTGAATAGTGAGAATACGTTTTACATTGATAGCCAAATCACTATGTTGAACCGCTATATTGATTTTAGTGTTTTTTTCACCCAGAAAATCGATAATATCGGAAAATACCCCGGCTTTCTTAAATGCCTGTCTTACGGTGTTTTCGGTTTTTTTATAAAATGCATAAGCCTGCGAGATTGACATATTCATGCCAGGCAGGCGGCCGATATCTTTCAGGGTCAACTCGTGCTGGTAGTATGCCTTTAGAAAGGCAATTTGTTTATGGCTTAGTTGCAAGTACTCTTTAAGTTGATAATAGATAGCGTTGTTTAATAATTTTTTCTTATCCTCTTCCGAGTTTTCACCAATTACTGCGTTGATCAGCGTTATTAATTGTTCTTTGTAATGACGTGACTCAAATGCTATACCTTCCCTGTAGTATCCATCTTCGTTAGTATTGCTATACAACTGCCTGTTAAGGTCAAACTTAATGCTGTAGCCAATATCGTGTTCGGAGTTATGATCAAGTGACACTATTTTATGCTGATTTTTATTTTGACGAATAAAATCGGTAATTCGATGTTCTATAAATTTCTGTATATAAGTTTTGAAAGATGCGCCTTTACTGCAGTCAAAATATGCTATCCACTTGTAATCATTAGCGCAGAGCTTTTCTTTTATATAATCAATCGCATACTCCTGTAATAAAATGCTTCCTTTAATCTGTTTTTTAACTAAAAATTCAATTAATGGATCACAGCTATAGTAAAGGCTGATTTTTATAATCTTTGTCAGATCTATTTTTGATAATTCATTGATGCTTTTATAATGAATTTCTATGTTGTCCTTAACGTTAAAAGCAGAAATATACTTCTTTAGTTCATTATAAAGGTAAATTCGAGCTTCTTTTTCCCTTTGGCTTTTCTGTTTTTTGTGTGGGTATTTGATTTTTAATAAATCTTCAATCGTATTCTTTAGCCATTGTATTTCTTGGTAAGCGTTCTCATCATCCTGTGCTTTTTTCATTTGTTCACCATTATTATCCATAAGTAATATTGAACTTTTCAAATAGCATAAGAGAAAGTGTGACTGCATAATGTGACGCTTTTAAAGTTATGTTGTAACGGATATTCAAAAAAACGATATTCTGTGATGGTTTTAAAATTTCTCTTCAGGCGTTATCAGCCAAAAGTATGAGAGGATGGGAGTGGAGGTTAATTATTTTCTTTAGCTTCAAAAAGCTTTTTAAAAGAAATGAGTCAAAATTATGTTTTTGTATTTGGTTTTTATTACTAAATCATTGTTAACAATCGACTTTAAATCGCTTTTCCTTTGTTATCTTAAAACTAGGTTGGATATAAAGAGGTAGAGTATTTTATATTTTGATGACTAGTATCGGTCGCTAGTTAAATTACCACCCTCAAAAAGAGGTGGTGATATTACATACTTCGAGATTCTTGTAGCCGGTACTGCTAATTATCATATGACTTCAAATTATCTAGCCATAAAGAACGCTACGGCTATTCAGTTAATAAGAAGCTAAACGAATTTTAGATTTTTCAAAGAATCCAGTCATGGAAGGCTAATAATTGTATCCATCTGTGTTGGTTGATAATTGACCGTATTCGTCAATCATATTCAAATTACTTTTGAGGGTTGTCAGTATTACAAAGACCAGTGGCTTTAAGACCTTGCTTAAATTGATACTTTTTTTGCATATTAAAAAAAAATTTGAAAATACAAAAAAATAATTGTGATTTTCGTATAAGTAATAAAAGCAAATGGGCGTTGGGTTATTGGTTTTACTTTTATTAAAAAGCTCTTAGGGCGATGGGGTAATTGTGTACATCTGATTTGCTTTATGGTTTTTAATAATATTGTTTTTTATGTTGTTATCTTTTTATGGGTTTCAATGGGTTGTTTATAGGGAAATGTAAATATGAATAAGTACTTAAAGGCTATTTTCTCAATTAAGTTAATGGTTTTATTGTCTCCTCTGTTTTTGCAGGGTTGTGAAAATAACTCTGGCGATGAAAATTCATCATCTTCTGTATCGGGTAATATTCAAGCAACTGAGCGATTTGAAGAGATAACGCAAACAGGCGCGACATTTACAGCTAGCACTGCTACCCAAGAGCAGCAGTATGATGATGTAGCAATCATTGTTACCGAAGAATATCTGCAAAAAACTACTGTATCAAAAAAGTGAATTAAAAAACCTTAGTTCTTATCTTAAGTAGGCTTATTAGAGTCGATTTATATAGATTTTCAAAAAGGGCGGCATCATGTGTGTAGAAATAAAGCGTTTTTACCTTTTAAGGCAAGCGGCTATAGTTATTATTAATGTATGGGTATTTGTTTATTCTAGTCCTATATTCTCACAGGTCGATATCTCAGAAAACCCCATTCCTGATTTCTATCAGGAGCCAGGCATCGGGTCGATTCGTGAATATCCATTAGGGCCTGACGGTACTGAGAGAATTGACTTATTTAATGGTATTTTAAAGCTGCAATATACCGACTTGGTCGTGCCGGGTAATGGTGGGCTAGATATTGAAATTGTCCGCTCATACAATGCGACCCAGCCTTTGCCAGGTGTTATAGGCCAGTCACTATTAACAGGGCGAACGCCAACAGGTATGGGGTGGTCTATTCATTTTGGCCGTGTGCTTACTTCTATGGGCCTCCCAGGTGGTATTAATGGGTGTCGTTCGCTTTTTATCAATTCTGAAAACAACCCCGTTTTAGAATTGCCAGATGGCTCTCGACAGATTTTATATAATTCATTGCCGGGTGAGCCATATCCTTTAATAACTAAAGAACGTTGGACTGCTGATTGTATTAATACTGGCGGTTTGTTGGTCAGATCGCCTACCGGTGTTCACTATACAATGGATTTTTTCGGGCGTTATCGTGCCAGCTATGCCGTTGGCCAAAATGTCAATGCCAATCATGCCTATCATGTTACCCGGATTGAAGACCCCAATGGCAATGCTCTAACAATTAATTACTCTGATTCCGAACGATACGCTGTGGTCGAATCAATATCAGCCAGTGATGGCCGGTTGGTTGAGTTTGATTATATTAACCGTGGCAGTAATGCTGTTTTATTGAGCGAGATATCAGCTCATGGTCAGGTATGGCGCTATGAATATGAGCGTATGCCCAATCAAGCATTGGATTATTATTTTCTTACTCGGGTTGAGGGGCCGGAGAATTTAACTTGGCAATATGCTTATTTTGGGCAATCAGGTAATGCTGACGCAACAGCTGGTTTTTCATTGCAAACCGTTATTGCACCGTTTGGTGGTCAAGTCGATTATACTTATCAGCGCGTTAATTTTAGCAATGCATTTTTAGAGGTCAGCCGAATTGACTCAATTGCGCTAAGAAGTAAATCTCATAGTGGACCAGGTATAGAAGATGGTACCTGGCTATATAGCTTTACCGTAGAAGATTCGCTGAACCATACTGAGGTGCAAACACCGATAAATCGCGAGGTGCATGCTTATTGTGGTGTAGACTCGATACTGCTTGGGGAAGTTCAGTGTTCTGGTTTGCTAGGCGCATTACTGAGTAAAGAAATTTATGAACCTGGAGATGCAGGGCGCTTATTGCAGACAGAAGGGTTTGAGTGGTTTCGAAGGCGGATTTCAGCGCAACGTGATAAGCGCCCAACTCGGAGTTTCTTCCTAACGCTACCGAATTCCACGGAAGGTTCAGTGGCAACACAATTTTTAAGAAAAAAATATATCACGCGTGGTAATGAAAGCTACGTCACAGTTTTTAGCAATTTTGATGACTTTGATAATCCTGAATTAATTATTGAGCATAATGGTTCACCTGATGATGAGCTAGCTTCTTTTACGTCTAATTCAGATCCATTTTCAGGAAGAGTTTTGCGTTTTCAAATCCTCTCATATTTTATCAATGAAGATCGCTGGATTATTCGGAAAACAGAAGATGAAACTTTTGCCGAACTAGTTATTGTGGACGCAGATGGGGAGCCACATAACAATAACGGACGTTATACAGTTGATCGTGAGTTTGATTCGAGGGGTAATTTAGTTTCCGAAAATCGTTTTGGTGATATTACCCGATTTACTTATTTTGATAATGGGGAAGTCAATACAATAACAAACCCAAGAGGTCATGTAAGTCGCTTTGAAGATTATCGTCGTGGAGTTCCACGACGTGAATCTCATCCAGTCAGAACGACAGAGTGTGATTCTGCAGGGTTTCCTGATACTCCCTGTCAACAGATTTCAATATCACGAGAAGTGAATAGTACTGGCACAGTCGCTTCAGAAACAGATGGTCGAGGGCTCACAACGCTCTTTACTTACGATGATTTAAATAGAGTCATTAGTATTACAACGCCTAGAGAAAATGATGAAAATATTAGTGTGAATTACCGTTTTGGCGGTGGAATTAGTGGGAGTGGGCTTTCTCCGAGATCAAGAAGGTTAAGTCGAGGTGGTTTTATAGAAGAACGCCGGTTTGATGGTTTTGGGCGTTTGTTAAGCACCAATGCCGATGGTATTTATAGCCAACAAAACTATGATGCTCTAGGGCGGAAGGTATTTATGGCCAATCCAGTGTTTGCCGCATTAGATGAAGTGCCGGTTGGGCCGCTGCAAGGGGTTAATTTTCGTTATGACGGTTTAGGAAGGTTGCTGTTAACTGAAAACACTGTTGATGGCACGCGGTCAACAATCGAATATATAGATAACTTTAATGCCACCCTTGTAACAGATGAGAATGGTAATGTCACAAGAAACACCTATCGGTCTTTCGGTGACCCAGATCAACGCGATTTAGTGAAGATAGAGTCGCCAGAGGAAACAGTAACAGAAATGTTGCGGTATCTATTTGGTGATGTCTTCATGCTTACTCAGCGGTCACAAGATAATAGCCTTAATCACTGGCGTCAATTCATAATTGGTCCAAGATACTTGACAATTGAAGAAAAAAATCCAGAGACAGGTGATACACTATTTGAATATGATGCGACAGGAAATAGGGTTAGCAGTCAAGTAGGTAGCTCATCTTCAAATAGAATTCAGTATGATTATGATGAGCGTAATCGTTTAACCCTAATTGATTATCCAGAAAACAATATTAGGCCAGGTATGGCGACCCTTGGGGGAATTTTTAATTCACCTGATGTGAGGTTTTCATACGATAAAAATGATAATTTAACAGTCTTGACAAAAGGTGATACAGAGTGGCGTTACACCTATGATGCGAATGATAATCTTACATTAGAAGCGCTAACAGTTGATAATCGACTTTTTGGTTTTCATTATACCTATAATGTACTAGACGCTTTACAGGATATAACCTATCCAAGTGGCCTACAGATTGCTTATGCTCCTAATAATCGAGGGTGGCCAACTCAAGCGAGTGGTTTTGTTAATAGTGTCGCTTATCATCCTACTGGCCATATTCATACATTAGGTTATGGTAATGGTGTTTCAACTACAATTGATATTAATGCACGTTTATTTCCCAGTGCGATACATGCACCTGGCATCCTAAGTCTGGATTATACTTATGATGGAGTTGGTAATATCCGTTTTATCACGGATACGATTGACTCGGACAATAACTTGGTGCTGGGCTATGATGGTCTTAATCGCTTAGTATCAGCGGATGGATCATGGGGAAGTGGAGAAATTAGCTACAATGCGCTGGGTAATATCACACATAAAACTATTGGCAATAATTTTGACATCTCTTATCGATATGGTAATGATAATGATGGAGTTCTGCTAACAAGGTTGTCTGGTGATGTAGATAAGTCATATAGCCATGATGCACATGGCAATGCCTCGCCAACTGATTTTCGATTCGATCCAGATCTAGATATATTTCGTTCAATATCGTTACACAATTTTGATCATGCTAATAATCTCATTTCTACTAATAGAGGTATAAGGAATTGGCTGTATGATGGCAATAATCGCCGCGTAAAAGTATCTCGCCTTAATGGCAGTGAGATAAAAAATTATACGATATACAATAATACTGGGCAGCTATTGTATGAATTGGATCTCGAAAACTGTGTGGTGCGTGATTATATTCGTCTTGGTTCGAGGCTAGTCGCTAGGCGTGATTTGCCTAGTGGCGTTGATACTGATAACGATAGTATTTCAGACTGTTTGGAGAATAAGGTTGGTCTTGACCCAAATAATCCGAGTGATGCTTTGCTTGATCCTGATGGAGATGGACTAACGAACTTACAAGAAGTAAGGATTGGTACGAATATCAATGATAGAGATTCAGATAACGACCGCATGTTAGATGGCTATGAAGTCGATAATGGTCTTAACCCAGGTCGAGATGATAGTGAAGAAGACCTTGATGGTGATGGCGCTACTAACTTTGAAGAATTTGTAGCGAACAGTAATCCCAATAATTCAGGCTCTCGACCTATTGTTTCGCGTTGGGTCTTTTCTACAAATCACCGAATTGATAGTCTAATGGCATTAGACCAAGATGGTCGTCAGCTTTATGCTGTAGATGAAAATGAAGATTTTTATGCCATTAACGCAATCAATGGAAATTTTATTTGGGACCGGTCCTTTGTTGGAGAGGTAGTCAACTCGATAACCGTTGGCCCAGATCAAAAAGTTTACTTTGGTAATGATAGTCATTTTTTTTATGCGAGAAGAGCCTCAAATGGTTCTTTTCAATGGCGGCGCACGCTTGATGGAGAAATTGTCTCAAGTGCTGCTATTGGTGATAGCGGTGATCTTTATGTTGGTACTACGGCAGGTACCTTGTATGCATTAAATGCTGAAAATGGCGATACACATTGGCGTTATTTAACAGACAAAACTATTCGTAATCAGCCAGCAGTCGGAAGAAATGGTTTTATCTACGTGGTATATACCGATGGCAATATCAATATTCTAAGCCCAGATGGCTTGTTGCTTCGTTCCATAAGCACAGGTTTGAGTTCTGCAAGGCTTACTCTAAGCCGCCAAGGTATCATTTATTTAAGTGGAGGGAATGAATTACGGGCTTTAAACGCAATTGGAGACACTATATGGACGTATACAGCATTAACAGAAAGTGGAGGAAGCGACTTTATTGTAACGGCCCCGGTTATATCGAGTGATGGAGATATTTATTTTGGCACGAGTAACGGCTATATCTATGCAATCAATGCCGATGGTCAAGAGTTATGGCGTAGTTCAGTTGGAACGTCGATAACAGCAACTCCAACTGTAGGAAGAGATGGTGCTATATACGTTTGTAATAACGACAAGCTGGTAGCGTTAAATTCTAGAGGCGATTTACTCTGGCGATTTTCTAGCCCTGCGAATGAATCTTTTCATTCTGAACCCATTGTTTCTCAAGATGGTTTAGTCTATGTTGCTTCAACGCGTGGTAATATTTATGCGTTAGAAGCTGAAGCGGCAGGCCCTGAAACACAAAGTTGGTCTCAAATCGGCTTTAATGCACAGCGAACTGCTAATGTTGGTATTTGTGACAATTCGTTAGATACTGATAGGGATGAAATCCCTGATTGTATTGAGACTTGGTTTGCTTTAAATCCGAATGAGCCGCAAGATGCAGAGCAGGATTTCGATGGGGATGGGCTAACCAATTTACAAGAGTTTCAAAATCAAACGTTTTTTAGGGTGGCAGACACAGATCAAGATGGGTTAACTGATGGTGAAGAAATTTCTGTTGGCAGTAATCCTTTAAGGAGTGACACGGATAATGATCGTATGCCAGACGCATTTGAAGTAAACAATGGTCTTAATCCACTGTTAGATGATAGAGCTGAAGACTTAGACGGTGATAGTTTTAGTAATTTAGAAGAGTTCAATGCAGGTACTGATCCAACAGATGAAAATTCATTTGATGATTTAACGCTTGTTTCTCTAAATCGGAATTTCTCTGCTGGTAATGGGCTTAGTGACACTTCGTCAATAAGTGATGATGGACGATTTATAGCATTTGAGTCTACTGCCTCTGATTTGGTTTTTGGTTTTAGAATAAGAAATGCAACGAGTTTTCAAGGACCTGATAATAATGTTTACTTACGAGATATGAGATTGGGAGTAACTAAATTAATTAGTGTAAGCCCATCAGGTTTTAGTGCAGGTGATGGAAATAGTTCATTCCCTTTAATGAGTACTGATGGGCGTTTTGTGTTTTTTCAATCAAGAGCAAGAAATTTAGTAAATAGCCCTAGATTTGACTCCGATTCAGATCAGGCTGTAATGAATATTTATGCCCGTGATACTGTGCAGAACCGTACCGAGCTTGTATCTGTTGATTATACTGGGACATCTCCTGGAGATGGTGAAACAGAAATGCGAGGTGCAGTAATTACGCCAGATGGCCGTTATATAGTATTTAGATCCGAAGCTTTAGATATTGTTGAAAATTATAATACTAATTTGTATTTGCGGGATATGCAATCAGGTGTAACAGCCAGTGTGCCAATTCTCGATAGTGATGACTTTGTTTTAGCTTTTAACCCAGATGTGAGTGATGATGGTCAACGTATCATTTTTTCTTCTTCTTCTAATATAGTTGAAAATGATAACAATGATCACTTCGATATTTTTCTTCGTGATATGAATTCATCAACTCTTGAGCTGATTTCAGTTAATCAAACTGGAGTAGGTACAGGAAATAATTTTTCAAGAGGTTCATATATTAGTGCCGACGGTGGATTTGTGGTATTTAATTCATGTGCATCAGATTTAGTTGAAGAAGAAACTAATGGGCATTGTAATGTCTATTGGAGAGATATTGCGGCAGCTACAACACGCTTAGTCTCTGTCAATATTAATGGTCGTACTGGCGGTGCTGGTGAAAGTAATGTTAGAGATATTAGTAGCGATGGTCGGTTTGTTATTTTTGCTTCAGAGGCATCAGACTTGGTGAGTACTGACACAAATAACTCAATGGACTTTTTTATTCGTGATATGCAGGAGGGCGTTACTTCTCTAATAACAATTAATGCATCTAGGACTGATAGCGCTCAGGGCAATCACGTGTCTAGGGTAAAGTTAAGTAGAAGTGATCGTTTTGTAAGCTTTTTATCAACCGCCACTGATTTGGTTGAAACTTATCCTAATGATAGAGGGTATTCAAATTTATATGTTCGTGATTTGGAAAGAGCGGAGACTATTTTAGTATCAGTTGCAACAGATGATACTGCTGCAAGTGCTGGTAGTACTAATGGGTTCTTTGCGGATACATCGGGTTTAACATTAGATGGAAAGTTTATAACTTTTTCATCATCAAGCGATAATATGGTTACAAATAACGATGAGAATGGCACTCTAGATGTATTTCGACGGTTTTTAGGTAATGCATTCCCAGAAAACAGTCGTCCTTCCATTCGCATTGCAACACTTAATAATGGATCAACCTTTACTGAAGGAGAATCAATTAACCTCACAGCAAGAGCCACTGATTATGAAGATGGCAATATCAGCACTAATATTCAATGGTCCTCAAACAGAGACGGCGAATTAGGCTCAGGACCCAACATCAATGTTACCCTAACACCAGGCGAACATACGATTACCGCAAGCGTAGCTGATAGCGGAAGTGCTAATACATCAGCAAATATTAACGTAAGTGTTAACCCTATGAGTCTGCCACCAGTAATTAACCTACTGGAGCCAGAATTATCGACAACCTTGGCTATCGGTGAGTCGCTGGTGATCAGCTGGATCGATGCCGATAGCGATAGCACAGCCACAGTTTCGCTCTTTTATGATACCGATGATAATGGCGCAGATGGTACATTAATTATTGACAATATTAACGAAGATAACGATGGTGAGAATGATCGTTTTCAATGGGATACCAGTACTATCCCGCCAGGTAACTATTGGATCTATGCACAAATAAGTGATGGCACATCCACTGTCACTGACTATGCGGCTGCACCGATCACATTTGTAGAGCCGGGCAGCGGTGGTTTATCAGTCAGCAGTTTGACTTTACTCAACAGCCAACGACTTGACCGCTTCACCTTTGAATATGAGTACCGAGTGGTTGTCAGGAATGATGGCGTAGCACCAGCGCAAAATGTTGTGCTTAGCGTATCTACCAGCGCCAATGGTACCGAAGTGCTGAACCCCACTGTAAATATTGGTGAAGTGCCAGCAGCAACTAACGTAGAGAGTACAGGCATACTTTCGATTGCTCAAGACCGGCGAATCCCCTTCGATAAAAATGCACTTGAATTCACATTTTCAACTAACTGAGCTTATTCGTACTTGGAGTGTACACAATGTTTATCCAACTAAAACGTTTTTTCTTACTGGCCCTTATGCTTATTATTACGGTACAAGTTCAAGCAGCCACAATAACTTATGAGACCAATAACATCGGTGGTAACACTTGGCAATATGATTACATTATCGAAAATGATTCGCTGGCACTCGATATCTTTGAGTTTTCTATCTTGTTTGACCCTTTGTTGTATGCAAATCTAGATACAGCTGCCGCACCCAGCGGCTGGGATAGCTTCATATTACAACCCGATACTAGTATCCCTGCTGACGGCATTTTTGGTGCTTTTGACATAAATGATACAGGGATCAGCCCTGGTGAAAACCTGGGTGGTTTTAGCGTACGCTTTGATTTTTTTGGTAATAATGAACCAGGCAATCAAGCATTTGAAATTATAGACCCATTTGAATTCAGTGTGATTCAAAGCGGTGTCACCCAGCTGACCCCAGTACCGATTCCAGCAAGCCTAGGGTTGCTGGCCAGTGCTTTGTTGGTATTAGGTGGGCTGAAACGAATAGCCGTAACATGGTTTAAACCTTAAACATATAAGCTATTATTAAAGAAAAGGATGTGACAATGGGCAAACTCAACCACACAACAACTTGGCTGGCTAATACACTATTACTAATAGCAAGCTTACTTCTGAGCACCGCAACTGCACAGGATCTGTGTATTAATTGTGGTATTGGTGATGGGGCTGGTTCATCAGAAGCAACGGTCACGTACTACCACAATGACCTATTAGGTTCACCCGTTGCCGCCACCAATGAAAATGCTGAGATCCTCTGGCGGCAACAATATCGACCTTTTGGCAGTAAACTCACTCAAGAACTGGCAGCCAATACTAATCGCATTGATTACACCGGCCATATTTTTGATGATGATTTGAATCTTGTATATGCAGGTGCGCGTTACTACGATGCAGAGATAGGACGCTTTGTATCGATTGATCCGGTTGGATTTCAGAAAAGTAATATTGGTAGTTTTAATAAATACGCCTATGGCAATAACAATCCGTATGGGTTTGTTGATCCAAACGGGGAAGATCCCATTGGTATTGCGACAGAACTGTTGCCTGCAGCAGGACGCTCTTTTGCAGGCCTTGCTGCGTTTGCACTGGGCTCTTTAACCGGGAATGAAAACCTTAAAAGTGTAGCGTTGCAAGGGCTACGAGAACAGCGTGCGGAGAACGCTTCGTCACTTTTAAGTGTGGTGCCGATTCCAGGGCTAAGCAAAATAAAAAAATTAAGTGCCCAGAAAACACCAAAGTTATCCAGACAACCTAAAAGTGTTGGTGCGGCAGAAAATACACGTGGTATAGTTGCAGGTAATATTAAGAAGCTTAAGGATAAACGGTTAAAGAGTCTTGGAATTGATGCAGAAGCTGTTAAGAAGGACTTAGTTGGCCGTGCTGGAGGCAAATTTAATATTTCTGTTGATGATGTCGGTAGTGTTTTCCTAACCCCGGTTCGAAAAGGGTCAAGCGATCCTATACCTACACTTTCTACACTTGATGAATTAGCCAAAAATTTTCCATTAAAAAGGTGAATTTTGATGATTAGTGAAATTAAATCACAAGGGTCTTCCGGTGCTGAGTTGTTGGCACCTGAGTTAACAACATACTTTTATATTGCAGGATGGGATTTTGATCCAGCAATATGTACTTTGGCGATAGGTCTTGACCCCAGCGAAATTTGGAAGCAAGAACATAAACACTTGTTAGGCCAAAAAGATATTCCTAACATATCTTGGAATCTATGCAGAAAGAAGCAGCGAAGCTATAGCGTTAGCGAAGCTGTAGATGAAGTTTTGGATTTGATCTGGCATAAGCGAGAAGAAGTGATAAGATTTTCTATGAATAGCAATTTCAATGTGGGAGTGACTTGTTCTGTTACGATTCATGAAGATAGACCTACTTACGATTTATCTTTAACGACGATCAAGCGAATGGCTGGTCTTGGCTGTGAATTTAGCCTTGATATTTTTGATTATTCGTCCGACGATGAATAATATGCTTTTAATAGCCCTGATATCGCGGGGATGTGTGTTATTCGGTAATGATAAAGGCTAATCATAGACTTCAGTGGGGCACTGTGTGCCGATATTGAGTCAGGCCTGATCCAGCCAAAACCTTTGCAGTTTAATCCAGGGCACATTGTAGATAGTGAAAAACAGTGGTTGCTATAAAGCAGCCCATACTATGATGCTTGCTTCATCCTATACAAGGGTTGCTTTTGAAGCAAGTGAGCAAAAGAGCTATGCCTTGAATTTTAAATCAATAGTGTTACGTCGTCATTTAACTGCTAGCGCCTTATATCACAGCCATTCAGGCAATATGCGATTACAGGTATTCTAGATATTACACTCTTGATCTATCTGGACTATAGTGTACGACAAATGCCTTTTTTAAATCGCCACTCAAAACTGTTAATATGTTCTGCAATATGAATATCGTTATTGCTTAAAAAAAATCACCCGATCATGCCGATATAATTTGTTGCAAGTATGCCCTCCATAGTAATCAGTGAGTGCAACCACATTAGTAGAGAAGGTTTTAACCACACTACGCAGTGATGATTGTTCCAGTGTTGTTGTAATAATGATAATAATACTTACCATGAGTGTAGCAGCCATCGGTCTAAAGAGAGGTTCAGAAGGTTGATTATCCAGGTCTTTGGCGGCTGATAGCGAGAATACAGATGCCTGCATTTTTATCTGCATCCAAATAAACCTCAGCATCAGCAGTGATACTTGCACAATGATAAAAATAAATAGTACTATCCTCAAGGAGATCACAGCAATATAAAGAAAATACGCAATAGATAAAATTGTGATACTGAAACTTAAATGCTCTGGCGGTAAGCGTGTGATTTGGTTAACCGTATGATGTGCCATAATATAGGCGGGTGTGTATAAAATAGCGCCGCCAAAGAATCTAGGACACCCAAACACTACAAGTAGAAAAAGTGGCATTTAATCAAGTGTGGCCAATGAAGAAGGGCATTAGAAATGAGGGGGAAGCTACTGTAGTGATGCTGTGAAAGTGTCTATGTAGATATAGAAATGGATATAAAGCTACATGCGGGAAAGTACACTTCTTGATATTCAAACACCCAAAGATCACTCTAGCAAAACATATTATCTCGCCTATAAGATTGAAATCGACAAAAAAGATTTCATAAGCAATATAAATATATTCATAGCAAACCGATTTCCCCATTAATACACTATTGATCATCCATTTTAAAAGTGACGGCCGCAGGATGAGTATTATTTTTGATGAAAAAACGTAATAAAAACAATGCTTTTCCCTGCGTCACTACCGAAAAAGGCGGTAGTGACGCAGGGAAAATCCATGAATGGATTATTCCTACGACCAAAACGGCATCATCGCCAACATACCGATGGAAAAAATTCAAAAGAGCATGTTGGCGATGATTCATTTCCCGGCAATTGATGAGTGCAGGGGGGAATGCTTAAACGACTGATGACTTCTTAAGAATATGCGTGTGGCTACGGCACGTAACCTCGTAGCAAGCCAAGCCTGGAGACCAACCAGCATAAAAAGTGGGATAGTTGAAAACTTAAAATTTGACAACAGGAGACATGAGCATGAGTGAACCATGAGAAAATAGGCGTAACAACTGGCATAACATGTCATGCGCGTGAGATAACATGAGTATCATGAGAAGTAACGTGTTAATTACGAAACATACTATTGCATTTTCAATAAGATAGGAGGTGTTATTCATCTGAATAAAGTTGATGTAACTGAATGAAATAATAAAGATTGACATTATTAACACAAATCTTACAGGCGCTCTCACAAGAGCAATGCCTTAGTTAAGATGAAAATCTTTTACTTTCAGGTTTTAGGGGTAGTACTCCCAAGCCCTTGCATGAGTGGCCTGGCCACTGGTGATGCTATGGTCTGAGATCATAGTATGGCTATTAACGCTTACCAACTGAACCGTGCTCGTAAAGATACACCATTATGGTGTGTGCTTTTAAAAGTAGCCTGAACTGTTAATAGTCAAAAATGCTTTCGCCAATTTTGCGAATGGCAGATAGTGTTGGCTGAATATAGAGATTGGTGAGGGGAAGGGTATTTGTAGATATGGTTATCTATAGATGATGAGTAATAGAAAACGATATCAACCCGCCAACACGAGGCAGGCGGGTTAATGCCCATGTTTATCGGGAGTCAGGCCGATTAAATACCCGCCATGCCTGCTCTAGTATCGCCGAATAGTGGCAACCTAGGCCCCGGCAAATGCGAAATAACACGCGGATACCCGCAGAAGATTTGCCTCCCTCAACAGACTGGTAATACCGATAGCTGATGCCAGAGCGAGTCGCGACCGTTTCCTGGCTGACTTTAATTTGCTGCCGTTGATGTTTCAACGCGTTTCCCACTTCCTTGAGCATATCGCTAGCCATTGTGTTTCTCCTTATAATTCAATAAAAGGTATGAAAAACAATAGGTTGAGTGAAAAATAAGTTGTTTGTTGTCACTTATGAGAGGGTTTTTAGTACTATCTGGTGTATTATCTGGCTTAGCCACGATCAACTCCTTAGTAGTTGGTTGGGGTAGTGCCTTGTCAGTGTCGTAAGCACTGGCAGGGCGCGCTATTAAATGTATAGGCATTTAGAATAAAGCGCAAGCATTAATTGTCTATGCATTTAAAATCGCTATAATTGCCAAGTTATGGGAAATAAAGACGCAAAAGGCCGCCCTCCAGTTGATAAACCTGCCAATAAATCACTGGCAGGTGTTCGTGTGACTGAGGAACAATTAAAAGCTTATAAGCAAAAAGCCAAAGGTGAAGGAAAGACCTTTAGTGAATGGGTGAGGGAAGTATTAGATAATGCTTTGAAACGTAATAGGTAAGCAGCTGACTATAGCTTACGCAGAATGGCAGGGTTAGCTTTTGAATTAAATCAAACGGTTAGGCCTAGTTTGTTGTTTGATTGGGCATAAAATAAGCCGCTATTTGAATGTGATTTTCCGCAAAATTAACCGCACTCACCCTTGAACTTTTACGCGAAAAGGCCGATCATAACTAATAGACGGGTAAGTCCTATTATGTGCCTAGCATGTTCCCTTCCATCGGTTGGCAAGAGTGCTAGGAATCTAGACATAGTAGGGACCGTCTTTTTTATGCCTGTTCACTGCCCAAATACTCTGTTTCGAAAGCTATTTTATCGGCATAGCGTTGATACCATTCGGTATCACCCTGTTCGTATTTACGATAAATACCCCAGCAAAACAAATCAACCGCCTGCAAGCCCGTATTGGATATCGAGTCTTCGTGGCTAATGTTCAAAGGGATATTCAGTGGCAGTTTAGCCTCTAGTTGATTTGCCAAATACTGATTAAAGTCTTCAATATCGGCTTTGTTCTTACATCTATCGACCACCATGGTAACGGTTGGACTTGCTGTGCTTAGATCGATTTCTTGCAGTAGAAAGTTCGCCAAAAAATTATAGAGTTTTTTGCGTCCTGATTTGTTTTTAAAGTAGTCATATACTCTTGGTTTATTCAGTGCTACCGTATAAAGGCACCAGTCCTGGCTTTTGATTTGTCGATAGAAGTAATCTTTGATTGGCAAAGCAACACTCACGGCATGTAACTCATGCACAAACCGTTTGTTGCTGGCTTTGTGGTTCAGTTTATTTTTCAGGGTTCTTTTGACAGCGGTTTTGAAGCTATCAACCGCCGCTTTGTTATGACAAATCAATAGGGTAATGACGAATTTTTGTGAAGGCTTTTTATGCGCAAAGTCAAAACCTAAATCGCCTGATTCATCCAGAAATATAAACACGTATTGCCCTATATTGTTGAAGTACGCATATTAAGATATTAACTGACTTTTTGGCGCTATCCAACTTATTCAAAAGCTACTCTTGTGGAAGAGGGAGTGATTGTTCGGCTTAGGAGGAAATCCTTTAGCTGTAAGCCTGTCATTCAGCTTGGCGTGTTGGGAAGGCATTATAGTTACTCACAACCGCAGGTGCAGAATTTAATCTGAGGTAAGCTTTTACTGAGACTGGTCTGATGGATATTAAAACCGGTCATCATATGACCAAAGAGGTGTACCGTTAAAATTTTGGCAAATAATGGCCTAGATGATCTGAAGGAGTGAATTGGTACTAAGGGTCATCATCGCAATTAATCTGTAGGCAGGACATCAGCGCCTCAACCGCAGTTAGGGCAATCTCAATACGGCTAACAAGGAACGTCTGGTCGGAGAGACAGTAAGGGAACCACGAATCCAATAACTGATCACCTTTTGATCAGAGTTCAACATAGGCAGTGCGAGCTGAGGCGCTGCCATTATAATATTTTTAGGTAGTAATACGTGCTCTCTTGCATGGCTTAATTATTTTTTCCCTTATCTGCTGTGCTGGTCTCGCTGATCTTAGTGATGTCGTTTAAAATATGTCTGTAATTTCACACGAGAAAAACGTGGATTTGTTAAAGGCAAATGAAAGGGAGCCCATCTGCTTTTTTGGGTGTATTTTGGGTATAAGTTTTATGATTAGTTATTTGGGGGATAGTGATTATCAGTCGCTCTTTAGCGCAACTTTGAGTTTCCCGGCTCTGGTTGTTTTTTGCTTAGGCTCAGTTTAATAGGGCATAAAAAACATGTGGTATTTTTTTAAATGCCCCTGCTATCGACCCAAAGCGGACATTTACAATTTTTTTTAAATAGTAGTAATTATAGGAAAAATAATCTTGAATTTAGTCTTCTTCAACAAGCATGTATCTATAGATGAATTTAACCCTGTATCGATACCAGATTTCACAGTATTGACAGGAGTGAATGGCTCGGGGAAAAGCCACCTACTAGAAGCCATAAGAGAGAGAAAAGTAAAAATTTCTGGGATGGAAAACGCTCATGTCGTTCTGTTCAATTACGAAACATTTAAGCTGGAGAATGAAAGCGCATTTAATGCGCACCAAATAGCTCAAGAAAGAGAATCTGCGTGGCAATATTATAATAGCCAAGTAAAGAATAATGTTACGAATTGGCGGAATAGTTTAGGGCATCAGTATAACGAAATTAAAGAACTCTGTGAAAAAGAAAACAGGAACTTTCTAGGCATTAATGCGGAGCCTATAAAGCAATATAAGCAGCAGATTAAAAATTTTTTTGGTAATAAAAATCAGAAGGATAACCCGCAAGCACAAGGTATTTATGCGTTAGCTAAAAAATTGCCTTATAGCGTCGATGAAATTGAACACGAAGAATTTTTAAAAAAATTCAAACCTTTTGTATTCAAAAATGATTTTCTACCGCACCAGCTTGGGAAGATGTTTTGGGATTACTATGTGAAATATAGAGGTAATCAGGTAAATACGTATGAGAATGAAAAAAATGGGAAAAATTATGACGTTCTTAGCGAAGATGCCTTTTTTGAATTGCATGGTGACAAACCTTGGGATGTAGTAAACGAAATACTTTCTGAGTTTGACACATTAAAATATAGAGTTAACTCACCTGAAGGCTCTGACTATTTTGGAAGTTTTCAGCTAAAACTTCAACATACAGAAAAACCCAGCTTGGAGATTGAGTTTAGTCGATTGTCTTCGGGAGAGAAGATATTGATGGCACTAGTCGCATCAATATACAAATCTTCAAGTGACAAGCATTTCCCCGATTTATTGCTGCTTGATGAAGTCGATGCATCGCTTCACCCTTCAATGATGAAAAATATGCTCAATGTTATTGAAAATATATTTCTTAAACAGGGAGTAAAAGTTATTTTGGTGACACATTCGCCAACCACGATAGCTCTAGCACCAGACGAATCGATTTATGTGATGAATAGATCTGGGCTCAATAGGATTGAGAAAAAGTCAAAGTCAGATGCTCTGCAAATATTGACACAAGGATTTGCCACGATTGAACAAGGGCTAAAGCTTTTTGATGAGTTAACTAGGTCTAATCTAACCATTATTACTGAGGGCAACAATACCCGCATAATAGAACAAGCCTTGCGACTTAAGGGTATTGATGGCATTGAGGTGTTGTCGGGGGTAGAAGGTGTATCAGGAAAAAATCAACTAAAAACCCTGTTTGATTTTCTCTCTAGAACTAGGCATGAAAACAAGGTTATCTTTGTATGGGACTGCGATGTAAACCCGCAAGTAGAACAATCAAATAATACCTTTCCCTTTACACTACACAAAAATCAAAACAACAATTTTGCAAAAAGAGGCATTGAAAATCTATTTGCTGAAGAGTTATTTAAAGGTTTTACTAAAACAATCAGTATGTCTAATGGCGATGTAATTGTAGAGTTTGATGAAAAGAGAAAGCGTGATTTTGAAGAGTTCATTTTGTCGCGAAATAATTTGGAAGATTTTACTAACTTCACATGTTTGTACGAGGAGGTTGATAGAGTTAAAAGTTTGTAGTTTTATACTAAGGATTGCGTTGCTTTTAACGTCTGCTAATGGCCGGAAACAGCCTGTGTTTAGATTGATAAGAGATAGGCCACGTTTTTAGTTGTTATGATTGGTAATAACGTGGTACGTCCTCTAATGTTTACTGATCGTTGAGGGCCATTAGGGCTACCACTTGTATGGTTGGAAAAGGCCCTTTTGCCTTGGCGGTTGATAGATATGCCAATATATAAACTTCACTGTCAGGTTGAAGCATGAGTATCTAATTGTTTCTGTTATGTTAAGTTTGCTTGTGCTCCCCATCATCCAGGAATCGTGTTGACACGAATCGATATTTTATTGAATGGCTGCTAAATTAACGGGCTTAGGGAAAAATATAATATAAGGATAGGGCTATTAATAATATCGTTCTTGATAGCATGGGTCGGCGTTTTCTTGTCGAGGGCCGCGCATCAGGTAATTATTTTAAACTCAATCGAGAGGTATTTGTCGATATATCTTCAGCAATGACATTTATATCAAATTTAGACGTCGATATAAGTGATATGCGTAGAATTTTGAAAGAGCACTATCTGTTGGATTTTTATGAAAACGATGATGTTGCAACTTACGGGAAATTTGCTCAATCAACCGCATCTGGAAAATTATGTTTTTACCGCATTCCCGACCTCGATCAATTTAAGCCTGCAAGTGATGGGAAAGATACTGTTTATTATTTTATTGCGGCCGTAATTGTCAGCACACCGCTTTACCAAGTTTACGCTAAAAAACATCAAAAATTCCAAGTGCTTGATGATGCGAAAAAATTCATAGGCGGATTAGACATGCCGCAAAAAATGTTACCCGAAGTTTATTGGAAAGAAACGCTTGCCAAGAATAAGAGCCTCATTGCCCAAAGTGACTTTGTTGATTTAGGGTATGGAGCAAAGACAGATTATTATCAAATAAGAGCTGCCGAATTAATTGTGAATGGCAAATTAACAGTGATTCAAATGAAGAATCATGGCTCTTTTCTTCATGAAGATATGTTTGATAATAAAATCACAGGTCCACCACCAGGGTATTATGCGGAACCTGTGGGTGAAGAGCCATCGCCAAAAGATGTTAAGGTTGAAAAAACTGTTAAATCAGAATCAAAACCAAAAGGCCGAATTTATGGTGGAAAAACGCTTCCCTGCGGAGGCAGAGACAGCACCAATTGTAAAGTGTATAAAGACCCTGCGACAGTGCATAAAGATAATGAACCACATCGTAAGCCTGTTGTTATTGATGGAGAGATCCAGCCTTTAGAGGGAACATCGGGGCGGCCGAAAAAAATCCCTAACCCTAGTGGTGATCTCCCGAATAAAGTGGCTACACGTAAGAAGTATGGCAAGACATACAAAGTAAATAAATGCGAAAATTTGATGCCTGAATTTACAATATTTGAAACATATATTGGTGATGAGCATATTAACAGTGGGCGTGATTATGAGCATATACAGGCAGCTAACTTAAGAATGAAAGAGTTATTATTAGAAAACCCTGATTTAGAGCATGATATGGGTTTTACGCCTGAGCAAATGGAGTTTTTTTTGGCAGGGACACCAAGGCAAATGAAGTTTTCTCCTCCTGGTTTAAGGTGGCATCACCATCAAGATGCAGCTAAAATGCAACTTGTAGATGAGACGCTGCATGAAAGATTTGGCCATAGTGGTGGCATGAATACGTGGGGGGGAGGAAGAGGGTAATGATTGATATTGTTTGGCAGCCTTATTTATCTAGAAGTGATATTAAAAAAGCATCTTTGGATCAAGTTGAAACTTTAGAGAAAAGAATAAGTTTAAAAATACCACCTTTGTTAGCAAGTATGCTTACTTCTCATGGTGGAGAGTGCCCGCTTAACTTGATACCGCGATATTCAAATGGGGAGCCAATGTTCATAGAGTGTATATATCATATGTATCATAATGATTTGCAATATGGTAGTTATTCCGTGCTCTATTCATATGAAACTCTAATAGATGAAGGTTATGAAAAATTAATACCTTTTTCTCGGAAGGAAGAAGTTTATCTTTGTTTGGATTATTCTCAAGCTAAGAGTTTTCCGTCTGTAGTTTTTCTCTTTCGTGGTGACCCTGTTGATGATCCTGATCATAAAATGTTACTAGCTAATAGCTTTGATGAATTTCTTGAGAAATATACTATTCCATCTGACCAAGTAGACGGCTAATACTGCTAAGGCAATGGCCATAGAGTTTGGCTTGAAAATCAAATAGATAATGAGCCGCAAAATAGCCGATTTCCTTAGGGTCCGGCCCTTAGCCCATATCATGCTTGGAGGCCGAAAGCCGAGATATTTCCTCATAAGCCGTAATATCCTGTGTCAGGCGTCTCTTGCCAATTTAAAGGATGTGACCGAGACTATTACAAACTCGGAGAAAGGCAAAAAAGACTGCTGCCCTGTAGAGCTTTCCAGCTTTTCTATCAACTCTATATCCAAGGAAAGGGTTGTCATACAGATGTGCGAGTTCGATTCCCGATTGGCACTTGAATAAATATCTTTACCTGCCATAAAATTAACAGGTCAGACTAAAACCGGCACTTTATTGAAATTGTGCGAAAACGGCGCGAATCAATTTCTGTAAGTCATTGAACTTTTTAAGTATTTTAGCTCCGGCCCCGGGCACCATCATTTTAACCTTCAAAAGTCTTTCGGTTGTCTAACCTTCGTTAATCTACTTGAGCCTTCTAACCCGAGGCCGGGTTGTTAAGGGCTTTTGACACTCGCCGCAACAAGTGCGGCTCGGGTCTCGGACACCATTAGATTTTAGCCATATCCGGCTTTATCCTTCTATTCCTTGCCAATCAATGACTTAGGCTTCCTCTTTTAGGGTCCGGCCGTTACATTAATGCCATATTCAGCCGTAATTCGCGCGAAGTTCCGAATAAATTGCGAATGAATTACGAACGGCAAGCCTGCGTAAACTTAAAAACAAACGCTTTCTGGCTGAAGTCAGCATTAGAGAAGCATTGGATCGTGCTTTGAAGCGTCAGTAGCTTATTTAATGGCACCCTAAATTGCATAAATAGATCTACTCGCTTATTCGAGAATTATTTGGCCGAAATTGAACGAATTTTGGCAAAGTTTGCCAAATAATGCCATACTTATTGAAGATCATCATCAGGACCAACTCTATGGCAACAATGAATATTTCCTTACCCGAGCCCATGCGTGAATGGGTCGAGATACAAATTAAAAGCGGTCAATATGCGAATAATAGCGATTATGTTCGCGACCTGATCCGCAAAGACCAGCAACGAGCCCAGAAAGTGGCCGCACTGCAAGAGGCGATTGATATGGGCCTTGCAAGCGGTGATGCCGGTGGGCTCGACATGGCTGCTATTATCGCCGAGGCAAAACGAAGAGCAGGGCACTCATCATAAGTGTACACAGCATTCATAAAACCAAAGAAGCTGAGGAAGACCTCATCAATATTTGGTTATATACCTTTGATACATGGGGCGAGTCACAGGCTGACTTTTATCTGCAAGACTTAGAGCGAGCGATAGCTCAACTGCTTCAAGCGCCTTTAGCATGTCGCGAACGCACTGAGTTTACCCCGCCTGTACGCTTTTATTTTCATGCTTCCCATTTTGTTGTTTATCGCATTAAGGATGATGTAATAACAGTCATTCGTGTGCTTCATAAGAATATGAGTATTGATGAGCGGCTTGATAATGTGTAGCTATTTTTATTAAGCGTCTTATCTATCGAAGATTAGCGATTAAAAGGGCTATTACACAGTTGTTAGGGAATATGTTGAGCAAGCTGCAGAAATTGCTAATACAGTTATTCGAGAGTGCGAAAGCTTTCATACAGTCCTTGATTTGCTGCTTTAGTGCAAGAGAAAAAATTTGCATGGCTTATTCTCTGAACAAAATATAATACGTGCCGCGCCCTGTGCCTTTGGTTTCTATGAGATTTAAATCTAATAGCCTTTCAAAGTCCAACTTACGTGAGGCCAGACTGCGTGAAGATATTTTGCCGTATTCGCGTTGGGTTATGCTGCCATGTTCACGAATATAATCCAGGACTTGTTGATGATGGGGTTCAAGGCGTGGCTTTGGTTCCAAATGATCTGGTAATGTTTTACGCACACGAACCAATTCATCCAATATTCCATCGGTAAAATATTCCAGCCAGGAAGTAAAATCAATTTCGTTTGCCAGGTGATAATAATCACCCTCTAAACCAACGGCTTTAAAGTAGCGTGTGATGTTTTGATTGTAGTAATTTTCAAAACTGAAAATCTCAAATAAATCCAAACCTGTATGGCCTAATATTGCAGTAGTCAATAAACGCGTAGTACGCTCGTTACCGTCCATAAAGGGGTGGGTAATCACGCATTGACGATGAAACAGCCCCGCCAAAATAATGGGATACAATCTTGCCTGTATGCTGATTGATAAAACGGATTAAATCAGTAAGTAAGGGTTTAACATCTTTCACATCCGGCGGCATAAACACAATTTCATCTAGTCTACGAGGATTGCGGATCACAACAGGCGCTTGCCGCAGATGGCCACATTCCGCAGGGTTATCCATTAACCCATCCACCACCTGTTTTTGAATAGTTTCGAGTGCATGGATGCTTAAATCAAAGGTCTTGGCGCGAACATCGGCATACAGTCGTTGTAAGGCTGTGTTGTAGTTCAGCACTTCACGTTCTGTATCCCGAATATGGACTTTATTGCTTTTCAAGACACGCTTAACATCCGTTAGGGAGAGTGGATTACCTTCGATACTGGTTGAAGCGAAGGTGGACAGCTCTCTGGCTTCTATCTCCAGTTTAGCCAGTGTATTGGCTGTCAAATCAATGCTTTTGAGTTGACCAATCGCTTCACCAATCTCACGAATGGTAAAAAGTAATTTGTCGGTAATAGTGTATTTTGGCTGCCATGACATAACCGTAAATTAGCCGAAAATTGGCCGAAAGATAAGGACTAGGAAGATTCAGTAGCCCTAAATAAGCCGTAAGCACAGTCCTCTTTCGTTCTTAAAAATGTCAATATTTACACTTTTTGAAACGAAAAAGTGTGTTTTGGGTTGGAAGCACTGACCCTGTTACTAAACAGCCAGTATTTATCGGAATTTTACTGGAAGTTTATTGGAATTTTCTACTTTTCAGTACTCCAGTTTTTCGGGGGGATTACAATTTCAACACCTCACTGAGTATAGTGGCTTTCATTCCCGACTTTTCGTGAAGCAGATAAGAAGCTACAGGCCAGACAATATCGCCTGGCCTGTTACTTAAGTGCAACGGTGTTGCTAGTGCTGTTTGGGGTTATTTATAAAAGCTGGTATAGATTTTCTCCTTTGCCGCAGCGATATCAGCCGAATCTTCCAGGCTCGGCATGTCTTCAGGGGTATGTAAATACGGCTTGGCAGAGCCGCCCATTTTCGCTAAACGTTGGCTCACACAGAGTATTTTCATTTTTTGATCAATGCGGCTTTTCAACCTGGGGTCAATATGATCTTTGCCAACACCAATCATTCTTTTTAGGATACTAGTGCATTCCTCCTGGCTTACTTTTAAGCTGTCTTTGTGCTTTTCATAAAAGTTGTTGATGGTTTCAGTAGATTCTTTATCGATTGTTGCGCGATAAGTTCTTTTTTCATCATAATAAATATGACTGTAATGGTCAGTGCTGATATTTTTTCGCTCGGTTTTTTTGGCACGTAATATGCCTACTGTATCAGCAAGATCAAAGAGTGCTTCCTCTGGCAAACTATCGAATAGCTCTTCTTCAAAGCCTTTGCGGTAATTAGAGCTATATATCATCGACTCTGCCGCTTTATCGGCGTTCTCAGTGGTACAGCTGTCAAGCTTATCCAAGGGTTGGCTAATGCTGTTTTCAAAAACATTTAATAGCTTTTCATTGTAGAGTTTGTTAATTGTCTCGGCTGTTTCAGCATTATCAGTGTTTTCATGAAAGCTTTTGTTCAATAGCATGTCATTCACAATGGTCTTGGCTGTCAGGTCTTCATCCTCATTGAAGTACTGGTTTCTGATATTGCTTAATGTTGCATCATCGCTGCTGCCAATCTCCATAGCCGTGTCTACTAAACTCAAGGCTTTCAAGGCGCTCACTTTTGTATTGACAATATCTGATTTTTTATCTCTATCGATCAAATACAGCTTTCTGTCGCGTTTCTCGTATTTTTTGATATTTTCAAATAACTCAGCTGATTTCATTTCCTTATAGTTTAAACTGCTATCGTTATTTTGTTCGTTAACAGCATTGATGACATCTTTAATATCGACTGGGTCTTTAATATCAAATGCTGGATTGTCCTGCAGGCTAGCTAGCTTCGCTTGGTTGAAGCTGTTTTTGCATTTCTCCGATACTTGAGATTTTTCGATAAGACCATCGATATCACCATTAATAAACTCACTGCGATTGAGTCTGCTCGGCGTATCAAACAGTATTTCTCGTGTTTTTTTGTAATGTTCAAGCTTAATCGCATAGTTCTCATCATCTGCGTGTGGTAATTTACTCGAATAGGGCTGCATAACACTATCTCTGATATGTCTGGTGAGATCGCGTTTTTTACTGCTACTGCTACTGCTACGTGAGCTGGGCTTGACGTCAAGGATAGCGTCTTTTTCATAACCAAGCGGCAGGCTACGCTCATTGCGGGTAAATTTAAATTTGGCGTACATTAAATCCATTTTATGCGCTTTGCTGGCATTGTCTCGTGCAATATTTTTTTCGACATAATCGAGTGCTTCGGGGAACTCATTCTCACGGCCAACAAAAGAGGCGATAGAGACTAGTTTATCGCGAGTTACCAGAATGTCACTTCTATCTGTGCTGTTCTTTTTGTCAACATAGGTATTACAATAGTCTTTAAATTTAGCGCTAACATTTTCATCGGTGATATTTTCAGCCATTAGATTGACACCATCTTTGATTTTCTCTTTTAATGTCGCATCATCACTGAATAAATCATCGATTGTCATGCCCATGTCTGTGTATTCCGGTTTCCACTGTCTAATACGGTCACGGACCAAGTAAGTAGGCATGCCATCTGTCACTGCTTTGCTCGGTATCGGGCGGCCATATTTATCCAGTTTTGGCGGTGCTTTTGCTTCTACTGGCTGCGCTTGAGTGGCATCAGTTGCTGTGCTTGGATTGGTTGCTGCAGGTTTGGCGCTGAAGATATCGTCATCAATGTTGCCGTCGCTTGTTTTAGCAACACTGTTTTGGTTGGTTTGTGCACCATTTTCTGAAGTGTCTTTTGGTGTTGCTGCGCTTTGTTCATCGGCTTGTTTGCCAAATAAAGCATCTCCTAAATCGGCATCTGCAGTCATTGCCGATGCTTCACTAGGTTTGCTTTCTGTTGTGGTCGAGGATAGGCCTGTTTTTTCTGTGGTGGCAGCTGTTTGCGTTGTTGCTGTGTTTTCAAGTTGAGCCAGGCTAGCTTGCTCATCGCCTAAGGCCGGTGCAGTGCCTGTTGTTTGCTCAGCCGGGGTCTGACTGGCTGCAAGACCTAAGTCATTGTCAGTATTTGGGACGACAGGTTCGGTTGTGATACTATTAAGGCCACCTTGATTTTCAGCGCTACCATCATTGGCACTTATACCCGATAAACCACTGGCAGGCTCAGTACCTAAATTAGCTTCTTCATTATTTAAGCCGCTTTCAAGTTCATTACCTGTATTGACATTATTATCAATCGGACTTTGTTCTTCAGGCGTAAAAACGTCATTTTCCTGTAAGTTGTTCTCAATAGTCATATTAATTCCTTTGCTTAAAGTGGGGTATTTATTGGGTTAATTTTCATTGCGTGTATTTTTATAAAAACCACTGATGCAAACATCAGGAATTAGTATGAGAGAGATGAGCGAATAAGTTGTTTTGTGTGCTATTTATAGGCACTTTGTAATGTGCTGCAACTCGCTGTAATGCCGTGTAATTAGCAGTGATTTATTGCAATAACAGCACTGGCCAGCATGTTAGGTATTTTTTCTATTTTATGTGTAATAAATAAAAGTCATAAATTCTTACCAGGGCATTATGGCAGGGCAGTATTATTTAGACTTAGTAAAAGCGCTAAGGTGATCTCTTTGTCATCAATAAAATAGGATTGTATCGCCAGACAGCGCTGATAATGGCAATAATTAAATTATCATGCAGAATTATTTTTTCGACAGTTTTTTTATATTAGTCTTTAAAATAACTTCGCGGTCAGTGCTTATTCTGTCATTTATCTTGTGAAATTTACTAACTATAATGTAGGTTGATTGTTTTTAGATTAATAAAAAATTCTCTTTGGCGAAAAAATAATTTTTTATGGAAAGATGAAATAGGGTGAAGTTATGATGGAGATTTTTATATTCGCCAGCTGTTATAGCAATATTCATATTTTTAAATATCACTGATATAAAGTTGTTCCGATTTTTATTTTTTGAGGTTTTATGTTTTAAAGAATGATATTTTTCGTAAAACTACTGATATCCAATATCGAATCATTATAATTAATTTTTAAAGGGCTGATCTGTGAAACTGAAAAATATACTTGCCTTACTGGTAAAAGTAAGTGTTGGGTTTGTATGCTTAAATGCTTATGCTGCAGACCCTATTATTAATAATACGCCTCCGACGGAAGCAACCATTGGGTCAACATATACTTACCAAATTGATGCACATGACCCTGATGGCACAACATTAAGCTATACCTTATTAGTACCTTTAGAAGGTATGACCATCAGTAGCACAGGGCTGATTAGCTGGACGCCAACGTCCGCTGAATTAGCCGGGCTTCAGTTCTATCGATTTCTTGTTAGCGATGAAGATGATGAAACGGCAGGGCAGCAGGTGAACCTGAGTGTCTCTGACCCTAATAACACCTCTCCTGCTTATGTTAATGAGCCCATTCTTGAAGCGCAAATAGATACGCTGTATGAATATAACCCACAATTTACCGATGCTGATGGCGATACGCTAAGTTATTCACTGTTTACATCGCCTGCTAACGATAATATTACCTTATCAGCGCAGGGCTTGTTGCGCTGGCAGCCAAGCCGAGCTGATTTAATGCACCCGAATATCCGCATTACTGCTAATGATGGACGTTTAGGTATAACGACGGTTGCCTACAGCTTGCGGGTAGTAGACCCTAATAATACTGCACCAGTGTTTAACTCTTCGCCATCATTAACCGCGTTTGTGGGTACTGAATATCGTTATACAGCTGATGCTAGTGATGCCGAAGGCGATGCTATCCGGCTGCTGCTGCCTTTTTCTCCTGAAGGTATGTCGCTTGATACCAGTACGAATACCATCATTTGGACACCAACAGCAACAGGGGTTTATAAAGTTATCGTTGCCGCTAAAGATGCGTTTGATGAAGCAACCAAACAGATATTTAATATTACTGTATTAGCTGACGATACGGGTAATATTGCCCCCACCGCCACTTCGGCGAGTGTTGCCACTCTAGAAGAGCAGGCATTAGCGATTCAATTACAAGCGAATGACCCTGAAGGTGCGGCTTTAAGCTATACCGTCACCGCACCCAGCAATGGCACATTATCAGGTACTGCGCCTAATCTTACTTATACCCCTAATGCAGAATATAATGGTAGCGATAGCTTTACCTTTACGGTCAGCGATGGTGAGTTAAGCTCCAATGTAGCAACCATTGACATCACGGTCAGTTCCGTAAATGATGTGCCTATTGCTAATGATCAAGCTGTGATCACCGATGAAGATCAAAGTATTGCGATTACTTTAACAGGCAGTGATGCAGAAACAACGCAATTAAGTTATACACTCTTATCCCAGCCACTCAATGGTAGTGTGATCGGTACTGCGCCAGACTTGGTTTATGAGCCAAATGCAGATTTCTTTGGCGATGACAGTTTCACATTTACCGTCAGCGATGGTATTGATACATCAAATGTCGCCACTGTCTCAATCACTATCAACGCTATTAATGATGCGCCAACGGCCAGTGATTTAACAATTAACACTGATGAAGATGTATCTGTATTGATCACCTTAGCCGGTGCTGATGTTGACAGCGCTTCATTGAGCTACAGTATCGAAAGCCAGCCCAGTAATGGGGCTTTAAGTGCTAGTGCTGCAACGATTACCTACTCACCACTGGAAAATTTCAATGGTGTTGACCAATTTAGCTATCGCGTAAATGATGGCGAGCTAAACTCAACTGTGGCGACAGTGTCATTAACGATCAATGCTGTGAATGACGCACCGGTGGCGGATGACCTGGTAATACAATTAAATGAAGATGCAACAGCCGCAATCACCTTAACAGCGGTTGACGCTGATGCGGACCCTGTGAGTTATCAAGTTGTTGAGCAACCTGGCAATGGCTTGTTGATTGGCGATTTGCCCAATATAACGTATGTACCCAATAATCATTATTTCGGTGCCGATCAATTGACTTACCGTGCCAATGATGGTGCTGTTGATTCAGCATTAGCAACAGTGTCTATTGATGTGTTGCCCGTTAATGATAGCCCTGAATTTGCCTCTGAGCCCATCGCTGAGGTTGTGGAAGGTGGGCTATTCCAGCATACCGTGATCGTTAACGATGTTGATAATGACGATATCGAAATAACGGTTACTACTGTGCCCACCATCGATGATCTTATTTTTAATGCTGCAACCAATGAGATCACCTGGCAAACCGTTTTAGGTGATCATGGTGAATATCAAATCATTATTACAGCCAGCGATGGTATAGATACCAGCACACAACAAACCGATATTACGGTCGCTGTTGGCAATCTGGCCATTACAAGTACGCCACCTGCCAGCATCGAACAAAATGCAGTATATACCTATAACATTGAGGTCGCACAACCAGACCCATCTCAGTTGCTAAGCTTTGTGAATAACGGTTTCTCAGAAAACGTAACACTCGATGCGCAGGCGCAGGTATTGAGCTGGCAAACCGATGATCGCTTTCTACTGGGGGATAGTACTTTAAACCCCTATTGTTCGATTTATGATACCTCATCAAAACAGCCGATTGATATGAGCAACTGGACCGTTATGGAAAACTCTGCGGCTTCAGGAGGGTCAATCACGCAAACATGGCATGTGAGTGAAGGTGGCTTTTTCGTAAGAGGCGAAGGTAATGGCCCAGCATCTTTCTTTGTTTCAGATTTTGAGGTCTCAGAAGCCGTTATTGAGTTTGATATTACTGTCGATGCTGAACGATCAGATGATGATGGTATTGGCTTTGTCTGGGGATACCAGGAAGACTTTAATAAAATGTATCGGCTATCTTGGACAGCTTTTTTCCAAACTAGAGATAATCCAACGCTAAATGTTTCAAAGACAGACCGTAATGCTGATGGTAGTGACGATAATGGTGAGACTTTTTTTCGTAGACGACCTTTTCGTTGGGTGCCCGGTGTTGATTATCGTTTTTATCTCGACACCCGCGGCGGCAAGTCCAGCATCCATGTGTTGAATAACGATACTGGTGAGATGGTTGATGTGATTGCCTTTGAGGATGCAACTTTTCCGAAAGGCCGAATTGGTTTCTATGCGGGCTCGCAAAATAATATCAATATGCGTGCAAGCTTTATCCAGCAGGCACCAGCAGCAGATCTGACGATCAGTTCACTATCGTACGCACAAGGTGAGATCACTGCCAGTGTGATTAACCGTGGCGCGGTTGCCACAGCGGAAGCAACCAGTATTGAACTGATAGCAGGTAACTTTGATGCTGAAGGTGTGTTTACCGAAGATTTAATATTGCCAACAGCAAGCATTCCCGTACTCTCGCCAGGCGAGGTTTTTGATGTTGTTATCGCCGCTGATCTCGATCCTGCACAATATACTACCTTGCAAGCTGTGGTTGACCCTCAAATAAGCGAAGGGTCTACAGCAACCTTAATTGCAGAGTGTACCGAGCAGAATAATCTTGCCCGGGTACCTTTATTTAGCGTGTCAGTCAGCGATGAGAGTGGCCAGTCGGATCAGCAAATATTCAGCGTGCAAGTATTGGATGTCAATGAGCCACCACAAATTATTGTTGATCCAGAGCTGATTGCGAATGCAGGAGAAGTTAATACCATTACTATTGCAGGCTTTGACCCTGATGTTGGCGATTACTTGATTAATGAAATTATTAGCGGGCCGGTGAATGCCAGTTTCTCACTCGAAGGCGATAATATTACTTGGCGCCCCAGAGCAGACCAAGCCGGTGAAACCGTTGATATAACAGTGCGATATACTGATTTGCAGGGTGAGTTTACCGAGCAAACCATTCCTATTTACGTTAATTCCAGGCCACGTATTACTTCAGAGCCTGGTTTGTTAGCCAGACGCCTGACACTCTATGAATATCAGGTTGAAGCGGTGGATGATGATGGCGATGACTTAAGCTATGTCTTTGTTGAAAGGCCATCCCGCATGAGCCTTAATTCTACAACAGGCTTTTTAAGCTGGCAGCCGGTGAATACCTTTAATAGCCAGGATGTTATCTTTCGCGTCATTGATGAACACGGTGCTTACGATGAGCAGGATTATGACTTAGCCATATTAAATGGTGGCCAAAACAATGTGGCACCTGTATTAGACGCGAATACACCACCGCTAACGGCCACACCACTGGAGGTTTATCAATACACCTTTACTGCCGAAGATCCAGACGGCTATGAAATGTTGTTTAAGCTGTTGGAAGCGCCACCGAATATGACCATTGATGAAGATACCGGTCAAATTTGGTGGAGCCCGCCTTATACGACACAGATTAATCACCCTGTTATCGTGCAGGTACATGATCAAAGTGGTGGTTATGACACTTTTAGTTATGTGATTCGTTTAACTGGCTCCAGTGGCGTTTTTCCTGAAATTATCAGTGTGCCGCCCACACAAGCCAACCCAGGCGAGCCTTATGAGTACCAGGTGATTGCCGTTGATGCCGATAGCGATGTGCTACGTTATGCCCTAGAGCAATCGCCCGCGGCCATGACTATCTCTGATAGCGGCTTGATTCGCTGGACACCGGCAAATAGCCAGTTCGACCCACGCCGGGTAAGCGTAAACGTGACCGATGAATTAGGTAATCAAACAGCGCAAAGCTATACCATTAATTTACAGCGTAATCTGCCACCACAGATTAGCAGTACACCCAATACGCGATTTGAGTCTGGTGTTGTCTATTTTTATCAGGTTATTGCGGATGATCCAGAAAATGATAGCCTGCAGTTTACGGCCGATTCAGTCGCTGCTGGTGTTACTATCGATGCTAATACCGGTTTAATTTCCTGGTTACCCGATGCAACAATACAATCGACCGAAATAACCGTGACGGTAACAGATACTTTTGGTAATGCGACGCTACAACGCTATATTGTGAGCCGCGAGAATAATCACACACCTATTATTAATAGTGTGCCAGAGCAGCAAGTTAAATTCGGAGAAACCTACACGTACCAAGTGTTAGCAAGCGATGAAGATAATGATCCATTAACGTATACGGTTGAGCCTGCTGATATCACAGTATCCGCCGATGGCCTGGTCAGTTGGACGCCGGCAAGTCTGAGCGACTCAGCACTCATCACCGTTAGAGCCGCCGACCCCAGTGGCAGCTATTCTGAGCAAACTTTTAGCGTTTCGGTATTAGCCAATAACGTGCCAGAGATTGTCAGTTTGCCAGGTGCTTTTGCGGTTTCTGGTTTGCAATATACGTATCCTGTATTAGCGACTGACATCGATGGTGACACGCTTGAGTATCAACTCACACGCGCGCCAGCTGCCATGAGCATCGACAGCATCAGTGGTCGCATTACCTGGACGCCAACACTGGCAGATCAAGGTATCGTGCCGGTGGTTGTTTTGGTCAGCGATGGCTTATCGTTTACTGAACAGACGTACTCTATCACCGTTGCAGACCAAGCCCCAGAGCTTGCATTGAATATCAGTGTTGATCCAATGTTCAGTGATGAAGGTACCGCTATTTCTGCCCAAGTGGGAGTTATTAATGCTGTTAGTGAAACCACCTTAAGTGCCACTGTCGATGGGGTGGCTGTGGATCTAGATGAGCAAAACCGGATTGCCATTGTCAGCAGCGGCATTGGTGAGCACACTATTGAAGTGACCGGTAATGATGGCCGAGGTAATGTTGTTTCTCAGGCATTTTATTATGTGCGCGATCCACTCGACGATGATCAACCTGTAGCCATTATTAATTTACCTGAAGAGCTGCAAAAAGTGACAGAACCTGTTGTTGTCAGCGGCACAGCAACAGACTCACGACTATTGTCTTATTCGGTAAAATATCGTCGCAAAGGTTTGAGTGAATACACCGAATTTAACAATAGCACAAGCAGTGTTACCGAGGGTGAGCTGGCCGTTTTCGACCCAAGCCGCTTGCTCAATGGGGTCTATGATATTTTGCTGGAAGTCACCGATGTTAACGGCAATATGCAAACTGACAGCCGCACAGTGAGCGTGGATGGTGATTTAAAAGTCGGTAACTTCAGCTTTAGTGTGGTCGATATGGAGGTCCCATTAGCCGGTATTCCTATTCGCTTGACGCGAAGCTATGACTCACGCCGCAAAGACGAGCAACTCGACTTTGGCTATGGCTGGAGTGTGGACTATCAGGATGTGCGGGTTGAAGAGTCGCGAGTACCAGGACAACGTTGGCAGCAAGTGATTGGTTCTACAGGAGGCATTGTGCCGGTACCGACTTTTTGCACCGAACCTGTGGGGGGTGCGCCGACAGTGACCGTTATATTGCCCGATGGTGATCAGGAAGAATTTAGTATGCAAGCCTCGCCACGCTGTAATGTGATTGAGACCTTGACGGTTAATTTAGAATTTACGCCTGTGGGTAATACCCAGTCTACCTTGGAAATTATAGGTGATCGTACAGCGCATCTCGATACCAGCCTGGGTATGCTGGTTGATACCTCAACCTTTAGTCAGGCGGTAAACCCTAACCGCTATCGCTTAACAACCCAAGCTGGTTTTGTCTATGAATTAAACCAAAGCTTTGGCATAGAGCAGGTTATTACACCGAATGGCCACACAGTGACTTATACCGATGATGGTATTTTCCATTCAGGAGGGAAGAGTATTACCTTCGAGCGAGATCATGTTGGTCGTATCGATCGCGTGATTGATCCGGCAGGTAATGATATTAACTATGTGTACGATGCTGCCGATGACCTGATCAACGTTATTGATCAAACTGATGATACCGTTACGTATGTTTATAATAATGAACACGCCTTGATTGATATTCTTGATCCTTTGAATCGTTTGTTAATCAAAAATATCTATGATGATGTCACTGGTCAGCTTATTGCCCAGGAAGATAATCAAGGTCGTAGAACCGAATTTGATCATGATGTGCTTGGACGCCAATCTGTCTTGACCGATCGTGATGGCAGAACAACGGTGTTAGATTATGATAGCTGGGGCAATGTGATGCGAGAAATCAAAGCGGCCAGAAATATCATTTATAACACCGATATTCAGACCGACTTTGCCTATGATACCAACAATAACGAGATTTATAGTGCTGTCGGTGGCGCAGACTATGCCAATACAATGGAATACGATAGCAATAATAATCAGCAATGGTCGCGTAATGCCTTAGGACAGACCATCCTCTTTGAAGACTACAATAGTCTTGGTCAGGAAGGTCGTGTGCTTGATGAGCGTGGTCATGCACATGATATGGTTTATGATAGTGCAGGTAATTTAGTCTCCATTACAGGGCCAGAGCATATTGATCCACAAACCGGTGAGTTGACACGCAGAGTCGCCATGAATGTTATTAATCCTGTGCGTGGCTTGGTGGATAGTGCGACAGATATGAATGGCAATGTCACACATTTTACCTACTACGAAACGGGCCATCCATGGCAAGACCAAAAGCACACGGAATCTACAGCGCTTAGTGGCACAACAACCTTTACCTATGACGATAATTTAAATGTCAAAACAGAAACGCGTCAGCGTACTGTGAATGGTGTTGTGACCGAAGAAACTCTAAGTTATGACTACGACAGTAAAAACCGTTTAACCATGACGACATATCCAGATGGCAGTTATACTGAAATAGAATATGATGAAGTGGGTAATATGGTAGGCGAGCGCAATCGTTATGGCGAGTGGACTGAAATAGACTATGACCTCTATGGTCGGGTTATTGCGACTCTTTATCCTGATGGTAGTCAGACCAGCAATACCTACACTGCGGAAGGTAAGTTAGCAACTACAACGGATCAAAATGGCCATGTAACTCGCCATGAGTATGACGACTTTGGTCGTCTATGGCGTGTGCACTTTGAGCCTGGCAATGGTGAGCCCGCAACATTTACCGAAACGCAATATACCCCGCAAGGCTGGGTGCAATTTGAGTGGGATGAAAATCGTAACCTTACAGAATATACATACGATTTTGCAGGTCGTCGTCGGTCAGTCATCCGACACGGAGAAGGTGCTAGCTTTACGCATAGTTTTGATTACTATGAAAATGGTGAATTACGATCAGAAACCGATGCCTTATCGCATACCACAACATATATTCTGAACGAGCTAGATCAGCGTGTTGAAACGCAGTTTCATAATGGGACAACGATACAGGCGCAGTTTGATGCATTAGGTACCCGTATTCGTGAGATTGATCAAAACCTGCGTGCAAAACGCTTAGATTATGATGATCTAGGTCGGTTAATAGGCGTACAGCCAGAAGTGACCATCAATAATGAAGCTGTGCCATTAACGACTTATGAGTATGACGAGACCGGTAACAAGATCGCCCAAATCGATGCTAATCTGAATCGAACCGAGTGGACATATGACTATTTTGGTCGTGTTACCTCGCGTACCTTGCCGATGCTACAGCAAGAAACTACAGTCTATGACGATAATGCACGAACTATCACGCATACAGACTTTAATCAGCAAGTGAGTACCACCCAACGCGATAATATGGACCGCATTGCCAGAGTTGACTACCATGATGGGCAATTTGAAATATTCAATTATTGGCCAGATGGACAAGTGCAGACAGTAGAAACGCAGGATGGCATTACAAGCTATAACTATTATGCTAAAGGCCAGCTGCAAAACGAAACTCGTCCGGACGGTACCGTCATGGCGTATCAATACGATGCAGTTGGTAATCGTACACAGGTCAGTGTAACTCGTGATAACGTGACTAGCACTACCGATTATACCTTCGATGACTTTAATCGCTTGAAGACAGTGAATGATAACAATGGTGAGACAGTCTATAGCTACGATGCCGTTGGCAATCTTGATACCGTTACATATCCTAATGGCTTGATAACTGATTATGACTATAACAGTGTTAATCAACTGACTAGAGTCGAGACTCGTAACTCTCAAGGTGATGTGCTGGGTGGCTATACTTACACCTTAGAAGATAGTGGTAGACGAGACCTGATCACCGAAGATAATGGCCGCATAACTGATTATGACTACGACAATCTTTATCGCTTAACTGATGAGGTTGTTACCGATGCAGCTAATGGTAATTACACGGCGAATTATCAATATGACTGGGTAGGTAACCGAACCTTTAAAACGATTGATGGTGTGCAAACAGGTTACTCTTATAATAATAATGATTGGTTGGAGCTAGCGGGTAATACGGTGTATGGCTATGATGATAATGGCAATACCATCAGCGAGGCTGAGAATGGTAATGTCACCAATTATCACTATGATGCTAAAAACAAAATGCGATCTGTCGATGTTAACGATGCTGTGCTAGCCGAGTACACTTATAACTATAAGGGTATCCGTACATCAAAAATCACCTCTGGCAATACTACGCATTATGTGATTGATGAGAATCGAGACTATGCACAGGTACTGCGTGAAGTTGTCGATGGGCAAATTGCTGTCTCTTATAGCTATGGCCATGACTTAATCGCGCAAGAGCGGGATAATGATATTGCCTTTTATCATTATGATGGCTTAGGCAGTACTAGAAGATTGAGTGATGCTGCTGGCGTGTTTACGAGTCATTATAACTATGAGGCCTTTGGTGAAATATTAAATCAAACCGGTAGTATCCAGAACAACTACCTGTTTGCTGGTGAACAATTAGACCCAAGTTTGAATCAGTATTATCTGAGAGCGAGATATTATAATCAAAATGTTGGGCGATTGACGCAAATGGATACCTTTTTAGGTATTGCTAATGATCCAATTACATTGCATAAATACCTCTATGCCAATGCTGATCCTGCTAACTTTATCGATCCGTCGGGTAATGTGGCTATTGGAGAGTTGGTGTCAGCGCTTAGAATTCAAAGCAATTTAGGTGCACAAGCCGTAAGCCGCCATAGGAACTTCAGGTGGCAGGCAGGTTATTGGTAGAGCGTTAAAAGCAACATTACATTTTGCTATAGGTCAGCTTATAAGGAATGAAGTTAAAAGATGCTTTCGATCAAAAGGTAAGAAGTGTCGATTGCCTAATATTTTTGTCATTGGAAATAGCTTGCATCCTGAGTCACAAGAGCATGTTCGTGATGCGATCAATGGTCATGGATCGAATGAGGCAAGAGTATCCCCTTTTGTTACATACAGGTTACTTGGGAGGAGGCGCGCATCGACATCATGGCGAAGGAGTTCGCCAGAGTGTAAAGGCAAGATAGGTAGGGCTAAGGGTAAAGATTGTGATGAGTTTCCTTTTCTGTCAACCAGACAAGGTGGTAGAGAGAAATATAGAAGCGGCAAAGTATCGTTAAGACCTATCGATTCTGAAGATAATCAAAGCTCTGGTAGAGTTTGGGGCAGAGCTGTTGGTAAAGGTAAAAACGGTGCTAATTATGTAGTCATTCCATGGGGAGAATTTACCTTCTTCTATAGTCATGGAAAGTTTGGCTCAGGCTTATAAAGTAGTCTCTAAAAAATGCGCGAGCGACAGAGAAGGTCATTTAGCGCTGAATTTAAATCAGCAGCCATAAGTCGGTCGTAGAAAAAGGCTATAGCAGCTGTGAAACAGTCACAGTAATGAACGTAGGGCATTTGGCGATGGATCGCTGAGTGCCCGAGTTCGGAAGAGAGTAAAAAGGAAGTGCCTTAAAGAGAAACGATGCGACTTATGTTAATGGACATGTCTGTTATGGCTAGCTTGGTTTACTGCTAAAGTGATGCCATATGCTATGGCGCACAACCTGCCAGGGTTTTGAGTTTATCCATATCCTGAATAATCAGCTCACGCCGGTTGATTTGCAATAAGCCATCGCTTTGCATACGTTTAAACAAGCGGCTGATGGTCTCTGGGGCCATATTTAAATGATTGGCAATATCCTGGCGTGGCATGATTAGATTAATATGTGTGCTGGAGTAGCCACGTTCTTGATAGCGCATTGATAAGCCAAAAATAAATGCCGCTAGCCGTTGTTCTATGGTCAGATTAGGTACTTGGGCGCTGACATCATTAAGCTCTTTGCTAAGTAGTCGTAATAACTGTTGCTGCAAACTGGGGATCTGGCCAGAGAGCTCGGTTAGGCCTTGATAGGGGACAGCACATACACTGGCGGTATCCAGTGCCAGCGTATTGCTCTGGTAGTGTTGGCTGTAGATTGCGTCTAGGCCAATTAATTCACCCGGTAGATAAAAGCCACTCACGCGTTCGTTGCCATCACTGTCAACAACCATGCTTTTTAAAACGCCAGAGCGAACCGCATACAAGGTTTGAAATGGTGCACCTTGTTGAAACAAAACTTCTTGCGCTTTGAGCTTTTTGGCGGTCTGTACAAGGCCCTC
This sequence comes from Gammaproteobacteria bacterium, assembly GCA_965230615.1. Taxonomy (GTDB): domain Bacteria; phylum Pseudomonadota; class Gammaproteobacteria; order HTCC5015; family HTCC5015. The sequence continues at coordinate 799,572 of OZ246012.1, read as the reverse complement.
AAGCTTCTCCAATTCTTGCTTGTTTAAGCCCACAGGCAAACACAGGTTATTGAGCGCGCATTGGCTACAGACGGGTTTTTTTGCGGTAATGCCCGGTATGGTGGATACAGATTGGCTTTGGGGGTTATTCATAGTGTTTAAGCATAGGTTAATTTGGGGGTGGCTGTACAGGGCTTTCTTTTGCTCTCGCAATAGTCTTGAATATGCTGTTATATTGGCCGATCTTGCAGCCTATTGCTGCCTAGTTCACGTGTAAACCAGGTATCATAAAACCTTGGAAAATGTTTGCACAGTTTGGTCTTTATGCTGTGATAAATAGCGATCAAATACCATGGCAATGCTCCGTAACAACAAGCGACCATGCGGCGTTATCTGCAAGTCATGATCAGCTATTGTTAGCAGGCCATCCTCGGCCAATGCCTGTAATTGCACTAGTTCCTGTTGGAAATAGTCTTTAAAGTCAATATGTTGTGCTGTTGAAAATGCCTGAAAATTAATATGATCGTTGCACATAATTTGCTGAATTATCTCGGCTCTGATCTGGTCGTCCCGAGAGAGTATATAGCCGCGCTCAATGGGTAGCTGGTTGGCTTGAATATTGTGCAAATAGTCTCTTAGGTCTTTGTTATTTTGGCTATAAGCATCGTTAATACGGCTAATTGCGCTTAACCCAAAGCCAGTAATATCGCAATCCCCATGGGTAGAGTAGCCTTGAAAGTTGCGTTGCAGGTGACCATTTTGTAAATGCTGGTTTAAAGGGTCGGTCGGGAGTGCAAAGTGATCCATACCAATATAAACATAGCCAGCATCTTCCAGGGTTTTAATGGCCTGGCTTAATAGCTCCAGTTTTAAGTCTGCGCTGGGTAAGTCTTTTTCTTCTATCAAGCGTTGCGACTTTATGCGCAATGGCATATGCGCATAATTATACAGGGCGATCCGATCCGGTCGTGCGTTTAACACAGCCGTTAAGGTTTCTGTAAAGCTAGTCAGCGTCTGTTTAGGTAGGCCATACATTAAATCAACTGAAATAGAGGCAACACCGCTTTGCCTGGCAGCATGTATAACGGCCAGTGTGTGCTCTGCATCCTGTAGTCGGTTAATAGCGACTTGCACTTGGCGGTTAAAGTCCTGAATGCCAAAGCTCATGCGGTTAAAGCCGAACTCAGCCAATGCTTTAATATCATCTGTACTACATGTACGGGGGTCAATCTCAATAGCAATCTCAGTGTCATTAAAGCCAATATTAAAGTTATAAGCAATAGTTTGCAGCAACTGTTGAATATACTGTGGCTGCAGATAAGTGGGTGTGCCACCACCGAGATGGATCTGTTTTACCTGACGGTCTTTATTAAAATTGCGCGCCTGTAGTTCAATCTCATATTCCAATGCATCCAGATATTGGCGCGCTTTAGCTGTGTTTTGTGTGACGATTTTGTGGCAGCCACAGTAATAGCATAAGGATTGGCAGAACGGAATGTGTATGTACAACGATAGTGGCTTGGGAATAGGGTCTTCATTGCTCTGTTGCACATGCTCATAGTAATCTTGTGCTGTAAATTGCTCACTAAACTGTAAGGCCGTAGGATACGACGTATAGCGTGGGCCGTGTATATCGTACTTTTTTAACAACGCTTGATCAATGCTATGCATAAAACACCTCTAATTATTACGCATAAGCTTAGTCTTGATGGTCGCTAGCTGTCTTGATCTGAGTCAAGTCGACTGATTTTGCTGGCCATATTCATAATGTATTTGAAGTTGATGTAGATCAAGAGACCTTATCGGGCCTGGCGGCATAATACTATCATCCATTGGCGTGCTTTGATCAGGAGCGATTTATTATGAATGTTGAGCTATTACTAAGCTTTTTAGGCTGGTCTTCATTAATCAATATTGCATTACTGCTGTTGTCGACTGTCATTATTATCACCATACCAAGGCCGGTTATGGCGATCCATTCAGCTATGTTTGATCTGGGTGAGCGACATTTACCCAAAGTATATTTTCAATATATCGCACAGTACAAGATAGCCATTATTTTGTTTAATGTTGTGCCTTATTTGGCATTAAGAATCGCTGTTGCTTGAGCATATCTATTAGCTGCCAGATTTAAGGCTGCCAGGCAGGCCAGTGGATAGGTTGCCTGATAGTTGATAGCGGATAAAAAATAATTAACTGGAAAAAAACAATGAGTGCAATAAGTTTTAATGATAAAGCCATACGCCAATTTTCTATAATGACGTTGGTATGGGGAATTGTTGGAATGGCTGTTGGTGTGCTAATTGCCGCGCAACTAGCCTGGCCTGTTTTGAACTTCGATATTCCCTGGCTAAGTTATGGTCGCTTGCGACCTTTGCATACCAATGCGGTTGTTTTTGCGTTTGGAGGAAGTGCATTGTTTGCCACTTCTTACTATATTGTGCAGCGTACTTGTCAGGTAACGCTGTTTGCCCCCCGGTTGGCGGCATTTACTTTTTGGGGCTGGCAGCTGGTGATTGTGTTGGCTGCTATTACCTTGCCTTTAGGCTTAAATCAGTCAAAAGAGTATGCTGAACTTATTTGGCCTATCGATGTGTTAATTACGCTGGTTTGGGTAGCTTATGGTGTTGTGTTTTTCGGTACGATAGCGAATCGGAAAATACGGCATATTTATGTCGCTAATTGGTTTTATGCGGCTTTTATTATTACTGTTGCTGTATTGCATATTGCTAATAATCTTGCTGTGCCAGTGAGCTGGACAGAATCATACCCCATTTACTCTGGTACTGTTGATGCAATGACACAGTGGTGGTATGCGCATAATGCCGTTGGTTTTTTCTTAACAGCTGCGTTTTTGGGGATGATGTATTACTTTGTTCCCAAGCAGGCTAATCGGCCTATTTATTCTTATCGTTTATCGGTTATCCATTTTTGGGCATTAGTATCCATTTATATGTGGGCTGGTCCACATCATTTGCACTATACCGCTTTACCTGATTGGGTGCAGTCTTTGGGAATGGTGTTTTCTTTAATTTTATTAGCACCATCCTGGGGTGGCATGATCAATGGCATGATGACGCTCTCAGGTGCCTGGGATAAATTGCGTACTGATCCTATTTTGAAATTTATGATTGTGTCTTTATCGTTCTATGGCATGTCAACGTTTGAAGGTCCTATGATGTCAATTAAAACGGTGAACGCACTATCGCACTATACCGACTGGACTGTTGGTCATGTTCATTCAGGCGCATTAGGCTGGGTGGCATTAATGACGGTTGGCGCACTGTATGCACTGTTTCCAAAATTATTCAACAAAGAAAAAATGTATAGTGTGCAATTAATCAATATCCACTTTTGGGTCGCTACGATAGGTATTGTTTTATATATTGCTTCGATGTGGATTGCTGGTGTTATGCAGGGGCTAATGTGGCGAGCGATGAATGAAGATGGCACATTAACCTATACCTTTATTGAAAGTATTAAAGCCACATATCCTTATTATGTTGTTCGATTTTTAGGCGGCTTATTGTTTTTAGTAGGGATGTTGATTATGGCATATAACACATGGCGTACTATTATGCCGCAACCAGAAAAAATAACAGAAGAAGCTGCAACACTCGGGGTTTAAAATGAAACATGAGCTGATTGAAAAGAATATAGGTTTGATGGGTATTATTACTGCCATTGTGATCAGTGTCGCAGGGCTCGTGGAAATAATACCTTTAATGTTTCATGCACAAACCACACAAGCTGCACCTGGTGTGCAGCCCTATACGGCCATTGAGTTAGCTGGGCGTGATATCTATATCCGCGAAGGTTGTCACAACTGTCATTCACAAATGATCCGGCCGTTTGTTGCTGAAACCAAACGATATGGACCGTACTCAGTTGCCGGTGAGTCGGTTTATGATCGGCCTTTTTTATGGGGCTCAAAACGTACCGGGCCTGATCTGGCGAGAGTCGGTGGGCGTTATACCGATGAGTGGCATAGAATACATTTAATAAGCCCGCGTGATCTTGTGCCTGAATCCAATATGCCTGGTTTCCCATGGCTGGAAAATGCATTAATAGATGGTGATTTAATTAAAACCAAAATAAAAACCTTACATGCATTAGGGCATCCGTATACACAGTCTCAAATAGCCAATGCGGCCAATGATGTAGAAGGTGCGACAGAAATGGATGCATTAATTGCCTATTTGCAAGGTTTGGGGCAGCGGAAGTCACCTGATGCAGCAGCCGAAAAAGTAGAGGAGTAACGCTATGTCATGGGGTGTAATTAATGGTTTGTTGATTGCAGTATTAATTCTGTTATTTATCGGTATTTGCTGGTGGGCTTGGTTACCTGCACGTAAGTCTGCGTTTGATGATATGGCAAAGTTACCGCTTAATGATGGTGAGCCGTCAAAGGGGATACGTCGTGATTGATCATTGTGGGCTACTTGTTAAAGTGTATAAGCATACTGTACAGACAAGTGTAAGGGAGAGTCAGTATGAGTAATGCTTGGAGTTGGTTTGTCTGTATTCTGGTGCTGGCCAATATTATCGGTATTTGCTGGCTATTGATGGCCACGGCGAAGCATCGCCCTGAAGATGATAAGCCAGTCGAAACAACAGGGCATGAGTGGGATGGTTTGCAGGAACTCAATATGCCTTTACCTAAGTGGTGGCTGTATTTATTTATAGCAACCGTTGTGTTTGGCGTTATTTATCTTATTTTATATCCCGGCATGGGGAACTTCTCGGGTGTTCTAGGTTGGTCTCAAGTTCAGCAATATAAGACTGAAGCGAGTGAGGCCGATAAACATTATGCCGCTGTTTTGGATCAATACAATGCATTATCGATTACCGAATTAAGTGAAAATGCAGATGCTATGCGTATTGCCAGTCGCTTATTTGCCAATAATTGTTCTACCTGTCATGGGGCTGATGCCCGTGGTGCGATTGGTTTTCCCGACCTGACTGACAATGACTGGTTGTATGGTGGCAGTCCTGAGGCGATAAAACAGAGCATCGCTGATGGCCGTGTCGGTGTTATGCCCGCAATGGGGGCTGCAATCAATGGAGATAGCGGTGCTTATAGTTTGGCGGTATATCTAAAAAATTTAAATACACCGTTTAACGATCCATTGAGTATTAGGGAAGGTGAGAAACTATTTGTACAGTTTTGTACAGCCTGCCATGGTGAGCAGGCTAAAGGTAGCCAAGCATTAGGGGCACCAAACCTTGCGGATGATACTTGGCTATATGGTCATCGATTACAGGATATACAGGCTGTTATCAAGGATGGGCGGCAAGGCAATATGCCAGCACATCAAGACTTGCTTAATGAGCAGGAAATACATTTTCTGACAGCGTATATTTACGGCTTATCACGTTAACATATCTTATGGCTGATACTACCGTTAATCTTAGAGAGCATATTTTTTGGCGCCGGTTTGGTGTGATTATATGGGTGTCATTTGTTGCTGCCAGTGTTGCCACGATGGTATTTTTTGCTATGTTCGATCCTGAGCTAATAGGTCAAGTTACAACCTGGCCTATTAAGCTTGGTCGTTTGCAGGGGTATTCTATCGGTTTTCTCTTGTTTTGGTTGTTAACAATGGCCACCGCATCTATGACGGTATTTTTGTTGGCAGTTCCCACTGAATATTCGTCGATAGCTCAGCAAAGTGAGCAGACTAAAAACAATAATAGCCATAATGATACAGCGTTATAATGAGTATATCTGATAAAAGCCAACAGGGTGCTGCTGCCACTTCTTTATATGCACAGCAGGAAAAAATCTATCCGCGTGAGGTTGAAGGTCGATTCCAATACCTACGGTCGGCAGCGGTATTTATATTACTGGGTTTGTATTACCTGATTCCCTGGTTGTCTTGGGGAGGACGTCAGGCTGTATTATTTGATTTGCCCGCTCGTAAATTTTATATTTTAGGCCTAACCTTTTGGCCGCAAGACTTTTTTTATTTGTCCTGGTTGTTGATTATCGCGGCACTCTCTTTGTTTTTCTTTACAGCGCTCGCAGGCCGTTTATGGTGTGGCTATGCTTGTCCACAAACAGTTTGGACAGAAGTGTTCATCTGGATGGAGCGTTGGGTTGAAGGAGACCGGCGAGCACAAATCAAAATGGCGCAAAGCCCGTGGACCAGGCATAAAATTTGGCGCAAATCTCTTAAGCAAGCTTTATGGATTGGTTTTTCTTTATTCACCGGTTTTACCTTTGTTGGCTATTTCACACCCATTAATGAATTAGCCTTGAAAATCAGTCAATGGCAACTAGGGCCATGGGAGACTTTCTGGGGGTTGTTTTATAGTTTTGCTACTTATGGTAATGCCGGTTTTTTGCGTGAACAGGTATGCATGTACATGTGTCCCTATGCACGGTTTCAAAGTGCCATGTTTGACCAGGATACTTTATTAATTGCTTATGATAAAGATCGCGGAGAGCCAAGAGGTAAAGGTAAGCAACGACGCCAGGCACAGGCAGGAGACTGTGTCGATTGTAGTTTGTGTGTGCAGGCTTGCCCCACCGGCATTGATATACGTGATGGTTTGCAGTATCAATGCATAGCCTGTGCTGCCTGTATTGATGCTTGTGATCAGGTGATGCAACATCTTGACTTGCCCAAAGGGCTGATACGTTACAGCACTGAGCGTGTAGAGCAAGGCGGAAAACAACGCATTCTACGGTTAAGAGTTATCTTATATGGTGTATTGTTGTCTTTATTAATAATGGGTTTCGCCTTATCAATCACTGTTCGAATGCCTTTGGCATTCGATATATTGCGTGACCGTAATGCCTTATATCATGTCGTTGATGAGCAGCATATTGAGAATGTTTATACATTAAAAGTTATGAATAAAAGCGACTCATTGCAAACCTATCAGCTTACAGTCAGTGGTATTAATAATGTGAAAGCACAACTAATGAATAAGATAATAGAGGTGCCTCCAGGGCAGGTTGAGAGTGTCCCGGTTCGTATTCGTGCCAATAGGCGCGATATCAATTTGAGCAAACAGGCAATTGCATTCACTTTAAGTAGTCATCAGAGGCCTGATAAAGCAGTTACCGAAAAAACATTGTTTTTCTCACCAGGAAAATAAATCATTATGCAGAAAGTATACGATGCCAATAAATCGATTCATGTCGATAAAAGTATTGCTCAGCACAGTAATTTAGATAAAGGCTCTTTAGCGCACAGTCATGCAGAGAAGCCCTGGTATCACCATGCCTGGCTTTGGTTTGTGCTAGGGTTACCTGCGATTGTCGTGATCGCAAGTATTTTTACTATGATTATTGCTTTTCAACAAGCACCACAAATAATCCCAAATGACAATGCTTTGAGCTTATCAACATCGCAAGCCACTGATAATGACCGCAATTAAAACCTGTTTTCATTGTGGTCGAGCAATATTGCCTGGTAGTCACTATACGGCAGTCATCGATCAGATAGAACGGCCAATGTGTTGCATAGGTTGTCAGACCGTCGCTGAGCTTATTGCGGGATCGGGTATGCAAAGCTTTTATCATTTGCGTGAGAATATTGAACAAGCACAGCCTGCTGTGAACAGTTCTCAATATCGCTGGGAAAATTATGATACAGCAGCGATACAAAATGAGTTTGTCAGCCGTATATCCGATGCCCAAAGCAGTATCACGGTGTTACTTGAGGGTATTTATTGCAGTGCCTGTGCTTGGTTGATAGAACGCAGTTTACTTAATATCAATGGTGTGACCAATGTACAGGTCAATACCACGAGTAAACGTGTTGTTATTCACTGGCAACACAGTCAACAGAATTTGAGTCAGTTATTATCAGTATTATCAGGTTTGGGGTATGAGCCTAGACCTGTTCATTTTGCTGAAACAGTTAATATTATGCAGGAATATCGGCAGGCACTAAAACGTCTGGCGGTAGCGGGTTTTGGTATGATGCAGGTGATGACCTATGCGATAGGGCTATACGCAGGGGAATTTCATGGTATAGCACCTGAGATACAACAGTTTCTCATATTAGTTAGTATGTTGGTTGCGACCGCGGTTGTTTTCTATGCAGGGGTACCTTTCTTTCAGCATGCCTATCGGGATATCAGTCGTAGGCATATGGGGATGGATGTGCCCATCGCATTAGCCATTGCCGCAGCTTATAGTGCCAGTGTTTACTCAGTACTGTTCGGCGACAGTAGCATATTGTACTTCGATTCTGCTGTTATGTTTATTTTCTTTTTATCACTGAGTCGTACTGTTGGAATGCTGGTTCGGCACAAAGCGATCAATACTCGTGATGCCTTATTAAATTTAATGCCTGCTATCGTTACTGTCAAACGTAAAGAGGAAGTATTAACGATACCTTTTAATCAAATTCGCTATGCGGATCAAATAAACATTCAACAAGGCGATATTGTTCCTGCCGACGGGGTGTGTGATGAGATAACATTTTTAGATGAGTCGTGGTTAACAGGTGAGGCATTGCCAAAACAAAAGAATATACACAATAAAATATTGGCGGGTAGCAAGAATCATGGTGATGAATTTACACTGCGTGTCACCCATTTTGGTCAACAAACAGCGTTGGCTAATGTAGAGCAGTTATTGGACGCAGCTCAGCAATCACGGCCAAAAAATGCAATGTTGGCCAATAAAGTGGCTGCTTATTTTATCAGTGCCGTTTTATCGCTAGCACTTTGTACTGCTGTATTCTGGTGGTTTATAGATCATACACGCGTTTTTGATATTGTGCTGGCAATATTGGTTGTAAGCTGTCCCTGTGCTTTATCGCTGGCGATTCCGACGACCTTAATGGCAGCCAGTCAGTTTTTAAGCCGTCAGGGGATTTTGATTACAAAAGCAGATTGTTTAGAAAAACTTGCCGGTGCGAAGTATTGGGTTTTTGATAAAACCGGTACCTTAACCAAAGGTAGTGCCAGTATTGTTAAAGCGGATACTTATCATAATAAAGATAAATTACATTGTCTGCAAATAGCATCAGCGCTGGAAAATAAAGTGACGCATAGTATTGCTTCGGCTTTTAAGCATTACACGAGTGAGTATCAGGTTACAGAATATAACGTAGAAACAGGGCAAGGTGTACAAGGTGTAATTAATGGGTGCTCATATCGCCTTGGTAAACCTGCCTGGATATCAAACTGGTGTCAGGATACTGCACTGACATCACTAACATTAAATCAAAATTATACGCAGGTATTGTTAGCAACACAGGCAGAGTTGTTAGCTGTGTTTTATGTTTTTGATGAGTTGCGACAAGATGCAGGCATGCTTATTCAGCATTTAAAGTCTCAAGGTAAACACTGCATGTTATTAAGTGGTGATCACCAGGCGGTTGTTTCAAAAGTCGCCAAAGAACTACAGATAGATAATGCTCAAGGTGATTGTTTGCCATATAATAAACTGACATATTTGAATGAAATTCGGCAGCAGCAAGCTGATGACAATATCGTTATGGTGGGTGATGGTATTAATGATGGCCCTGTTATGGCTGCAGCGGATGTGGCTATCAGTATGGGAAGTGGTAGTGCGCTGGCACAGAGCACTGCTGATGTTATTATTGCGGGTGATCATCTTGCATCTATCCGTACCTTATTGCAGATCGCCAAACGCAGCCTTGTTATTAGTCAACAGAACCTTTATTGGGCAGCTTGTTATAACTTGCTAGCATTGCCTTTGGCTGCCAGTGGTTACCTTTCGCCGTGGATGGCGGCGTTAGGCATGTCTTGCAGTTCTTTATTCGTTGTAATCAATGCAGCACGTGTAAGCCGACAGCCATCAGCAATAAATATGACTGCAGCTAAGAGTGAATCGTTACTATGAATATATTGTTTGTACTTATTCCATTGAGTATTGTTTTATTAGGTGTGATTTTATGGGCCTTTTTCTGGGCTGTGAAAAGTGGTCAGTTTGATGATCTGGAGACGCCAGCGATTCATATCCTTGATGATGACACTTCGGATAAAGATCGCTCGTGACTTTCTATATTGCAATCATGCTAGGTGTATTAGGTAGCGGGCATTGTGTAGCGATGTGTGGCGGCTTGATGACTGCCATTAATATGCAGCAGCAGGGTATGATGCGTAGTGTTGAAAAAAATATGCAGCATAATCTACTGCTTAATCTTGGACGAATAAGTAGCTATATTCTCTTAGGTGTTGCAGTGGCAGCTGCTGCTATTTCATTTCAGCATTATATTCGCCTGCCTTATTGGGGTGAGGTAATGCGGTTGTTATTAGTTATTGCAATGCTGATTATTGGTATACAGCTTATCTGGCAGCGTTCGCCATTAGCGTTTTTTGAGAAGATCGCTAAAAAGTTCTGGACTAAGCTAAACATTCCTTTTCATATTCTGTTGCCTGCGAGAACACTGCGGGCGTCTTATCTTTTGGGTTTGTTATGGGGTCTAGTGCCTTGTGGGCTTGTCTATAGCTTATTGTTATTGGCAATGGCCAGTCATAATCTTCAACAGAGTGCATTGATTATGCTGGCTTTTGGACTAGGATCTTTGCCTGCTATGTTTATTACAGGTATGGCAGCCATAAAAGTAAGTCAATATATGCACTTGTTCAAACTGCGTGAGGCTGCAGGTGTGCTGAGCATATCAGTGGCGTTATGGACTTTAATGCTGCCATATATTATGAGTTATACCGGCCTTACCGTACATCCCGCTTTGCAAAATATACTGATATGTCAGCATTAATGTTGTGTTTGACGATTACGCATAGAGTCAGGTGTAACGCCTGTCCAGGCATGAAAAGCTCTAAAAAACGAATTAGGGTCTTCATAGCCAAGTAGAAATGAAATCTGATAATAAGGAATGGCCGATTGTGTAACATAATGTCGTGCCAGCTCTTCACGGACATTAGCTAAGATAGCTTGGAATGAGGTTTTCTCAGATTGTAAGCGTCGCTGCAAAGTGCGTCGGCTAATATTCAGTCGTTTGGCTAAGGTGTCCATTGTTGTTTCTCCGCTGGGTAACATTTCCAGCAGCATCGCTTTAGCGCGTTCGCTCATACCTTCTTCACTGGTAATTTCTGATAGGCGTGTATTTAACCCTTTTTCGAAAAAACTCCACATCTGTACATTCTCAGTAATAAAAGGTTTGTTCGCATCATCAGCTGAGAATGTCAGTGCGATTTCATTACCTACCACTGGTGTGATACCAAGGAATTCAGTGTATGCCTGCGCTTGTGTTTGTGGAATCTCGCCAGGTATAACGGCTTGCAATGGTTGAATATTTTCTCGGGTTGCCATACGGGCCAGTTGTACAAAAAAAGCCAGTTCCATTGCAATCAAACTGGCGGGTACGCTCGTAAGTTTAATATCAAGGAAGTGTAGGCTTATATGGGTCTGTTCTGTATTAACATCAACTTTTAAATGCATTGGGCCAATTAATAACTTAAACTGGCTGATGCGTTTTAGTGCAATATTTAAATTTTTACTGCATAAGGCAGCAAAAATAGGTGGGTCGAATGTTTCGCTACTTAGGCCTTGGATCATTTTCAAGGGGAAGAGTTCATCACCAGCAATAAATTCCAGTGCTTGCCAAAAGCGGAAATACTCATCTGTAGAGAGGCTGGCGTCTTTACGAGTAAATAAATCTAGCGGTAGCTCGGCTCTCTTGAGTATCTCAACATGGTTAAGGCCTGCATCTTTAAGAGCGACCTTCCAGCCTGGATTAACGCTAAAATTAGTTGCTTTTTTCATATCGGATCCTAAGTGCCATATCAGTAGTATGTTATGTTTTTTTTATTATCAACGATTAGGCCGTCTTTTTAGCATTTGCTGTGACTAAACCACTGTCTATCATTTGCTGAAAAAAATCCTGCATGGATTCCTGTAACGGACGATAGTTCATATTGAGTTCTCGAATACTTTTGCTGTTATCACCCTTCCATGGCAGGTTAATATTGCGTGAGATAATCTTACGCGTCATAGTTTTGTCAACTAAGGGGCCAACCAGCCACAGTAACCATTTTGGCATTGCTTTGCGTGGTAGTGGAAAACGGTCACCATATTTAGAGAGCAGTGTCTGTGACATTGCAAACATATCTGTGTTATGGCCACTGATGATATGCCGACCTTTCGCTTCTGGGGTAAAGCCTGCACGGTAATGTGCCTCAGCCAAGTCACGCACATCAACCACACCAAAGCCCCAGCGTGGTGCGCCTGCTTTCATTGTACCGTCACCCATTTGTTTGATCAGGCTGAAACTCTCTGAGGTTGCATAGGGATTAATGCCAGGGCCTATTACCAGCGTCGGATTAATCACAACCAGATCCCAACGGCTCTGTGCATCATGTATTTGCCAGGCTTCTTTTTCGGCAACGGTTTTGGAATAAGAGTAAGCGCCATGTTCCAACGATGAGCTGGTATTCCAAATCTCTTCAGTAAAAATGCCTTTAGGTGTTTGTTGTAAGTCAATATTGTCGCCATAAATGGCGGCACAGCTGCTTGTTAAGACTACACGCTTGACGCTATTGATTTTGTTGGCGGTTTCGAGCACATTACGTGTACCTAATTTAGCCGGGTCTACTAATTCTTTTTGAGGGTCTTGTACATCAATTTTAAATGGTGAGGCAGTATGATAAACCAGTTCGCAACCCTCCATCGCTGTCTCATAAGAGCCAGCTTGCAGCAGGTCGGCTTTAAAGTATTTAATGCTGCCAGGGGTGGACTCAGCAATGTTATTGAGGTATTTGAGCTTTTCAGGGTTATCAGGGTCTCTTACTGGCGCATGTACAGTGAGACCCTGTTGTAGAAGCTTATTAACAAGCTGGCCGGCGACATAACCTGTTGCGCCAGTCACCATAACAGGGGCTGCTGTATTGATCGTTCTCATAGGCTAATTCTCCGTAAGTCTTAATTGCTTTGTCTGAAGCATATCTTATCGCAATGCTGGTTTATGTCACTCGCATGGCACGCCAAAATATATTCCATATAGGCAAAAAAAATCAAAAATATGCACTTTGTAAAATCTTATGGGCTTTTATGCTATTCATGTTGATTTTTTCGTCTGCTTGCTTAAATGCAAAACAGCGATACTTATAAAGTATCGCTGTTTGTACAAGCTACTTCACTATGACTAGATATCAAAGCGATCCAGTGTCATCACCTTGTACCATGCCGCTGTGAAATCACGTAGAAACTTTTTTTCACCATCATCAGCAGCATAGACTTCAGCAATTGCCCGTAATTCTGCACTTGAACCAAATGCTAAATCAACCGGTGTTGCTGTCCATCTTACTTTACCTGAACTACGATCACGACCGATATAAAGACCTGGTGTTTTACTTGATTTTATCCACTGTGTCGACATATCCAGCAAGTTTATAAAGAAGTCATTGCTTAATGTGCCTGGCTTATCCGTAAATACACCATGCGAAATACCATTAGTGTTGGCATTTAATGCACGCAAGCCACCCACTAAAGCCGTCATCTCGGGTATGTTTAATGTGAGGTAGTTGGCACGTTCGATTAACATTTCAGCCGGTGACTTATGACTGGTATCACTGTAATAGTTACGAAAGCCATCGGCACTGGGTTCGAGTACAGCAAAAGAAGCGACATCCGTTTGTGCTTGTGTGGCATCAGCACGACCGGGTGTGAAAGGGACTTCTATATTGTGACCTGCCGCTTTTGCGGCTTGTTCAATAGCGGCTGCACCTGCCAAAACAATGACATCGGCGAGTGACACCTGCTTAGCGCCACCTTTGTTGTTAAATTCAGCCTGGATCTGTTGCAGCTTGCTTAGCACTTTGCGGAGTTCAGCAGGGCTATTCGCCGCCCAGTTCTTTTGAGGGCTTAAGTTTAGCCGAGCACCATTGGCACCGCCTCGCATATCGGTACCACGGAAGCTCGCTGCTGATGACCAGGCCGTTCTCACCAGAGCAGCATTGCTTAAACCTGCATCGAGAATCTTCGCTTTGAGCTTTTTAATATCGCCCTTACTTATTAGCTTGTGCTCAACAGCCGGGATAGGATCTTGCCAAATCAATGTCTCAACCGGAACATCAGCACCCAGGTAGCGTGCTCGTGGCCCCATATCACGGTGAGTTAATTTGAACCAAGCTTTAGCAAATGCCAACTCAAAGGCTTTAGGATCTTTATGGAAACGTTGTGCGACTTTACGATAGCCAGGGTCAAACTTAAGGGCTAAGTCGGTCGTTAACATAATCGGGGCGTGGCGTTTGTTGGGATCATGGGCATCTGGTACAAACTTCAATTGCTCTGCATTTTTAGGCACCCATTGAATAGCGCCTGCTGGGCTTTTGGTTTGAACCCATTCGAAGTTAAATAAATTATCTAAAAAGTTAGTGGTCCATTTTACAGGGTTCACTGTCCAGGCACCTTCTAAGCCACTGGTAATGGTATCAGCACCTTTACCACTGCCACATTTATTGGTCCAACCAAAGCCTTGTTCTTCAATACCGGCGGCGGCTGGTTCAGGGCCAACACAGCCTTCAGGTTTGCGTGCACCATGGGCTTTACCAAAGGTATGCCCACCGGCAATCAGTGCAACCGTCTCTTCATCATTCATTGCCATGCGGCCAAATGTCACGCGAATATCTTTGGCGGCGAGTAGGGGGTCTGGGTTACCGTTAGGGCCCTCTGGGTTTACATAAATTAAACCCATTTGTACGGCCGCAAAAGGTTTATCTAACTTGCGTTTGCCGCTATGACGTTTATCGGCCAGCCATTTCTGCTCAGAACCCCAGTTAACTACTTCGGCTTCCCAATCATCTTCACGACCACCGGCAAAACCAAAGGTTTTAAAGCCCATAGACTCTAAGGCAACATTGCCGGTTAATACCATCAAATCTGCCCAGGAGATTTTACGGCCATACTTTTTCTTGATGGGCCAAAGCAGACGGCGGGCTTTATCCAGGTTGCCATTATCAGGCCAGCTATTGAGGGGTTCAAAGCGTTGCTGTCCGCCATTGGCACCACCGCGGCCGTCAAAAATACGATATACCCCGGCGCTGTGCCAGGCCATGCGGATAAAGAAAGGGCCATAATGGCCATAATCTGCGGGCCACCAGTCTTGAGAGGTTTTCATGACGACTTCAATATCTTGCTTGAGCTCAGCGAGATCCAAGCTATTAAATGCGGCTGCATAATCAAACTCAGGATCCATTGGATTAGACTCAGCGCCATGCTGACGTAGTGGACTAAGATCGAGCTGCTCGGGCCACCAAAATGTATTCGATGTTGGTGCTCCCGCGTTAGCAATCGGTGCTGCTAGCGATAGAAAAGTTATTGCAGCCGCAAGGGCGGCAACCGGAGAAATTATTTTTTTGACCATTGGGGCTTATCCTTCTCTAAAAGTGACTGTTCAAGATTTTTAGTGATTACTGAAACTATGTTCACTTTAGTTGGGTGTCGCGCCATTGGCTATTTGGAAAAACTGAATATGATATTTGGTAATTTGAAACACCTAGGAAGGGGGCATGCAGTGGCTTATTTGAGCCACTGCATTTATCCTAAAGACTATGCGTCAGCCAGTCCGAATTGCCCAGATATCATTTGTAGGTATTCGGCGTCATCCATTGATTTGCGGGCCGCGATAATTTGCTTGGCATCCTCACCAGCAATATAGCGCATTTGTTGGCTAGCATCTGTGGCCGCGAGATAGATGGTTTCGGCCACAACAACTGGCTCAGAAGCATTAGCCGCTGCACCTGTCATCGAACCCAATACCTGCTGCACAAAAGGTTGGTATTCCGTTAAGCTCTCATCAATATTTAAATCAAAAGAGGTAGTGGCAAAATTAGTGTTAATCATTCCAGGTTCAATCAACTTGACCTGAATGCCAATGCTTGCCAACTCGAATGACAGTGCCTCGGTCATGCCTTCTACAGCAAATTTAGAGCCATGGTAAAGTGTGCCCATTGGAAAAGTAATTTTACCTCCCATAGAAGAGATATTGATGATAGTACCCGCTTGCTTCGCACGAAAGTGCGGTAAAATGGCTTTACACATCATTAATGTGCCAATCACATTGACATCATATTGCATTCTGATTTTATGCTCTGGTGTTGCTTCTAGTAAGCCATAAGAGCCATAGCCTGCATTGTTGACGAGTACATCAATGTTGCCAAACTTCTCAATACCGGCGGCAATGGCAGATTTGATTGTATCTTGCTGAGTAACATCCAGTGCAACGACCAGTACATTATCCAGTGCTTGTAGTTCTGTATCTGTTTCAGGATTATTTCGCACAGTGGCAATAACATTCCAGCCTTTTTCTTGGAAAAACTTTGCGGTCATACGACCGATGCCACTACTACAGCCGGTGATCAAGATTGTTTTATTGCTCATCATCATTCCTCATATTAATGTATTACTATCTACTAGAAGTCTTTGCCTTTACACTTGCCAGCTAAGGCTGTCGCGGTAAGTTTGGTGAGATTGATCCAGGAGGGATCAATAGAATAACGTGCCATACCTTTAGCAAGGTTGCCCAGTGCTACTTTGTTGGTATTGAGCATATGCCCAGGTGACATAAAATCAGCATAAATAATAGATTTTTCTATATTTTCATAACACAGCAAATTGCCGAAGTTGCCACTACCTGATACAAGCTCTTTACCTTCCTCATTACCTCCCCACGTTAAATAAGGGCTGAGGAAAATAAAAGGTGGCATGGTATTAACAGCAATACCCCCATATTGCATATCGCTTACTGCTTGTTCTAGGGTATCTGCGTATTGCTTTCGACTATGCTCATCAATAAGAATACAGCTACCTAAGCTGCCTAATAGTTTTGTATTGCAGAACTCAACAGCTTTCGGTAAGAAGTCTTTGGCATTAGCTTCTGTGTCGAGCGGCACTTCATTTAAAATCTGACAGAAGGCTTCATTGTTAACGGCGTAAGCATCTTCATTAACTGAGTGAATAAAAAGGTATTTGCTGTGTTGGTATTTACCATTTTCAGGTTGCAGTACTTCCGCCTCAGGGTGATGTTGTTTAAATTGTTCTGCTACTTTATCTGAGCCAGGGTAATAGCTGCCGGCGGCTGGTGTTTCATGTTGGATCGCATTACGAACAGCTTTTAAAAAGTCTTGGCGTTGTGGCCAGTTTTTACAGGTGACCAGTGTTTGTGGCCTGCCACATACCGCACCACCATTGAGTTTAGACATGGTGGCAATCTGAATGGCTTGATGCTCAATTTCTTTTTTGCTCCACGGCTCATCACCAGGTACGATAATGCAGGGGTTATTACCACCGCACTCTGCAACCAACGGTGTATCGGTTGCTGACATAATGGCTTTTGCGGTACCGGCACCGCCAGTAAAATAAATTTTATTAACTCGCTTGTCTTGGGTCAGCTCTTTGCCCTGATCTGCCTGGCAAAAACTTAACGCTTTTTCATTGATTAACGGTTGAAATACTTTGGCCCAGATTTTGTCGGTTTCCGCATTTAAATGATGTGGTTTATGCACAACAGCACAATTCTCAAGAAACAGCGCTTTAACCATTTCTAAGGAAGAACTATAGTTGCCTGCGCCTAACACGGCGATAATGCCTGCTGGCTTATGCAGAGGGTTGACTTGTTTCGGCTCACCTTTGACTCGAATGTAATCCTTGCGATCGGCATACATCACTTTGTCTTTCGCATCCTGTGGAAACACGCGTATATCGTAAAGCCCTTCTTTGACTTTCTTAATCTCCAGAGGCGCCAGCATTTTGCCATTTTGTAATGACTCATATAAATCAATACAAGCGGATAAGGTATTACCAACAGGTACAACAGTTGCCATGAGTGACTCATTGAGACTGAATAGCGCTTCGTCCATTAGCCCATTTTTCATTGCTGTATCTTGTTCTGCGAGAGATTCACCATAAATTTTCAGGTTTTCACGGACTTGATAGAGCAGGTTTAAGCGACGTTCGATAGTCGTGCTAGCCCATTGCTCTGGGGTAAGTTGGTCAATTGCGCTTGTGGCTGTGTGTTCAGTGGTCATGACGATTTCCTACTTTGCGTTGAGTGCTTGGGTGATTTCAGTAAAAAAATTGTAGACTTATCCTACTTATGGAACAATATGTAATTTTTGGAATCTCTTTCCTATATTTGGGAAAATGATAGGGGTTTATCAGTATGTTCAGCAATCTTTGAGGGGCAAAATGCGAAAATCACTGGATGAAATGGCCACTTTTGTAGAGGTGGTTAATTGTGGTAGCTTTTCCAAAGCAGCAGAGAAGACGGGTATACCGGTTTCTACGGTGAGTCGGCGAGTAGCAGATTTAGAGGGACGCCTGAAAGTACAGTTGCTACATAGAAGCACTCGCACACAACGCTTGTCTGATATTGGCAGGGTGTACTTTAATCACTGTAGTCAGATGTTACGTGAGGCAGAGAGTGCCGAGCTTGCGGTACAGAATTTAAAAGCTGAACCCTCAGGTGTATTACGTATTCATACGCCTTATGTATTTGACGACCCCTATGCTTCCAATATGATGCAGGAATTCTTATTGTGTTACCCTAAAATTTCGGTTGACTATATTGTTAGTTTGAGAAAAATTGATTTAATCGAAGAGCTATTTGATTGTGCCTTAATCCCAGGGCATCTGAATGATTCTGCAATGCGAACCAGAGGACTTGGTAATTTCAAACTAAGCTATTGCGCAAGCCCTGCTTATATTGAGCAGTTTGGCTTACCTGATGTCAGGCAAGAACTTAATAAGCATTATTTCGTTAAAGTTGAATATCCCAACTGGATGAGTCTGCCGGGCAATTCAGTGGATGCAGAGTTTATCTGCCGGTTAAAAACGAATGATATACAGGTTGCCCGCCGCTCGGCGGTAGGCGGTATAGGGCTGACTTGTCTACCGACAATGTTTATACAAAAGCAATTAACAGAAGGCTCGCTGGTTTCTATTCTGCCAGAGTTAGCTCTAGAAGCACCTTTTAATATCGTCTTTCCAGGTAGTAAGCAATTTACAACCAAGTTGAGAGCGTTTATTAATCATATGGCTGATTATTCAGCGAAGTTTGCTCCTTGGAATAAATGAAGCGATGTAGATATGTAAGTGGATATGTAAAAAGTTGGTTGTTGTTTAATGGTAAAGTGTAGCGCCAGCAGGTATCACCGGCGCTACAAATAATTATGCAAAGGCTTTTCTTAGAAAAATATAGCCGACCTTATTATGGGTTAATAACACTGGGTGGCATTTCAAATGTACCACCATTGATTGATAACACAGCATCTGCCGTCACTGAACGATCTGTGATGCGAAAGTGCCTGCCATAAGGGTTAGGGTTGCCATATCTGTCTGTTCTAACCAGTGTGTCTTCATAACGTGCGGCAATTTTAAACATGCCTTCACCTTGATAATGGTCAGCAGTCACATAGCTGACAAGCTTGAATACGCCTTTTTCAATAGGCTCAATGGTTAAACCTGGGCCAACATTAAAGTCATGGCGAGTATGATGGTATCCATTGTGTGCAAATAAACGGCCAACAAAGTTTGCAAATAGGCTGTGTGTCTGGCCTGTGCCAGCAGGGATTACTTCAATACCCGAGACAGTAACTTTTGCATCGGCTGTGAAAAAATCTACATACTTTTGTCGAGCTGCTTCAATTGCAGCTGGGTCTGTTGGGTTGTCACCGATAATATCAGCTGCTTCAGCATATTCACTTAAAAGATCAATGACACGTCGCTCACTGACTCTATCGATGTAGCTATTATAGCTTCCGGCGTAGGCTGTGTTCGTTACAATAAAAGCAGCGAATAAAACCATTATTGTTTTTTTTAAACAAGCAAAAATACCATTTAGTTTCATGTTATTCCTCTTTCTATTTATAGGTAGGTGATGCGTCCCTGTCTTCAGAATATAGATAATGCTCCATTAATATATGACTGGTGCTAAACATTTTGCATTAGCCCATAAGAGTAGGGCAGATTATTTTTCTTGCAGCTTATATACCAGTGAAAACGATGTGCCACTTTTCTATTCTTAGGTGGTCAACATAGTTTTGAATATTCATTCTATTCTTTGGGTTTATGCGTAGTCAACAGATGGCAAAACATTTTTAAAAACTGTCACATTACTACAGTGTTAAGCTAAGCAAATATTTTATTTTAATAATGGTTTATTGATGGCATGTTCAAAAATATTTTGAATTTTTTTGCCTTAATATCGTGTTATTGATGCTTTGTATGGTAATTTTTGTTATGGGATTAAGCAAAATAAAAATAGCAGCATAAATTTGCTGCATTAATAAGTCATAAGTGGTGAGAAAATATGTTTTGCCGTAAACATATTCGCACACCCAAGGACGGCACAGATCGGCGTGTTTCAATAATTTGATATAAGTATATTTGCTTATATTTAGAATGCTTATAGAGGCTTTTTAGCTATATACCTTATATAGCGCAATGTGTTGAGGCTGATTAATTGCCTGGCTTACGGTTTTGGAGTAACTCTGTTAGAATTCACTTCCCTGCCAGCGGGGGGGTTGTTAACTAAAATAATATCCGGCATTTATACCATTTTGAGCTATTTATTCACTTTAAAAAAAACAGCTTGTATCAGCGTATCGACAGATAGTTATCTATTGCGCAATATTGCGTGCACACTTTTTTATTCGCCGTTTTAAGTCAGGCTAGCAATGTTTTTTACTGATGAACGGCTGCATTTTTTTAAGCCATTAACCAGCAAGTACCGTGAGCAAGTGGTGCAATGCCTAGCGTTACTTTATCAGCGCCAATATAGTTCTGTTGCCGATTATGGCCAATCGTTGACGCGTGAGCAGCTTATAGAAATATTCGAAGAGGCTTTAACGAGATCTGATAGCATTGTATTAGAGGATGTTGAACTAGGTGATGATGGCAATATTCATGCTGAGCTTATGCCGCCACAACGCTTTAAAAATAATCGCGAGCATGCCAACTGGATACTCAAGCAGCTACTCGAAACCGGTTGGTTGGAAAAACAAGTTGATCCAGCTAGCTTTCAATCCAGCTATCCCTTTACGCGCATGGGGCGTGTTTTTGCATTAGGCCTGATTGAGTCAGACAGTAATAAAACCCGAACTCGACATAGGAATACTCGTAATACCTTAAATGCTTTAGAAGCTTTTGTCAGCCGTGGTGAAATTTACGATTTGTTGGATGCTTTTGAATATTCAGAACGTATCATTACAGATTTTACTGATGTTATTGCTGAGCTGGAAGAACGTAAGCGTGAACTGGTCAGAGAAGTTGAAGCACAACAATTAGTGCAACAAGCGACAGAGCAGTTTTTTGATTTTATGGAAAAGCGTTTCCAACCGGATATTCAAGTACGCTTATCGGCAGACAGTGTGGAAAAGCACCGTGAAGATATTCAACGTGCTATTTTAAAAATTAAGAAAAAACGTAAAGCCTTTAAAGCGGATGCTGAACGCGAGCTAAGGCGCGTCACCCCTGATCTTTGTGAGCGAAACGAATCGTATCTTATTTTTGTACTCGATAAAATAGAGCAACGTATGCGCAATGCTGCAGATATTATGCTGCCAGCACTACGTCGCGCTTTGCATAGTTTTACTAAACGCGCTGATATTATTATTCGTCAACTAAGCTATATGGGGAGCCAGCAAAATAGTGATTTTGTTGAAGTTTGCCGGGAGTTGGCTGACTTATCAGTGGCTGAATATGATGAGCGCCTGACGGCAGCAGCAACAGCCATGTCAAGTATGCGCTTGCAGTTGCTTGATCCGCAGCAAATTAAATTGCTTGAACGCAAAGCCAAAGTCACGGTTGATTCCTCTGTGCAAGATGAATATGACATAGATGAGGCAGCCAAACAGGCGTTGATGGTGCAGCAATTACTCGATCAGGCTTTTGTTTTAAATAATGCAAAAGTCAGAGAATATATTGCTACTACTTTAAAAAACGCCAAGAAAATATCCACTCAAGCCTTACCCGTGAAAGATGCGCAAGACTTATTGGCTATGGCGCATGCAATTGAGGTGGGGGCAGTCAATAATCTCAGTTCAGATATGCGGTTCAAGGTCGAGGCGACCGGGAAGCGTATAGAAGATAGTGATTATTATAAGGCATTTGATGAGTTTATTATTGAGCTTATTAGTAATGAGTAATCAATTAGAGGTTTTTAGAATTAATGATTAAAGCTGCACTTGAGCAAGCGCTAGTTAAAATAAATATTACGCCAAAAGAATTCTCTGAATTGCTAATCCGTTTGTTAGATTATGGTGTGATTAACCGTGACGAGAGTCAAGTGGAGAGTGAGCTCTATGATCGCTATATTCGTTGTGCGGAGTTATTAGAAGAATATTTGTCAGTAATGCATATTACGGTTCAACACGATCAGCGCTTTTGTTTTGTGCGGGTCTATCCACCCGGTGCTGTGGTGCCAGGCATGCAAAGCCTGGATGACTTGCCTTTTAATAACGGGTTTCGATATAAACCCAGTCAGCAGGAAATCGCCATTATTCTAGTGTTGCGGGTGGAATATGAAAAAGCACTGCGCGAAGGTAAAGTGGATGAAAAAGGTTGTGTGATGTTATCGACCGAAGGCTTGCTTATTGGCTTAAAGAACCTGCTCAAAAGAACATTGCCTGAAAGTCAAACAGAGCGTAAAGTCTTATTTAGTCGTTTAAAACAGCTGCGCTTGATTAAATACCAACAGGATGCAGACTTGGATCTTGAGGATAGCTGGTTAAGTATTCAGCCTGCCATTATCAGCTTTGTTAGTGATGATGTTCTCAAGCGCTTATATCCGGCAGATGCCCCCTCGACTGTGTCAGCTATTGATGCTTTGGAGGTTGAAGATGTTTTGTAAAAAAGCAGTTTTAGTCAATTGGGGCAATATACCGCATTTGGAGTTTGACTTTGGGCCTGTCAATTTATTTTCAGGTGGCAATGGCTCAGGTAAAACAACAGCAGCCGATGCCTTGCAGGCATTAATGACGGCCGCTTATGAAAACTTATTCACTTTCAACCCTGGACAGGATGAAACGACACAGAAAGGTCGGGGTGGTAAGCAGGTTCGTACGGTCGCCTCTTATATTCTGGGTTGTGATGATGGTAGTTATGCACGCCTGCGAGGTGCCGACGGTTATGTTGCGGCAGTCTTTCATCCAACGCAAGGTGAGAGTGCAGAGCCATTTACAGCGGTTATGTGTATTCGTGCCAGCTTAGATACTGCAGGCGCGCATAAACAGGCGCGACAAGATAATTTGGTGTTTATTGTTGTGCCCGGCGAGCAGCTACAGCTCGCGCATTTTGTGCGGCAGGACAACGGTGGCAAATATGTGGTTGCTATTGGCGATATAGTCAAACTATTGCAGAAAGAGTTTGGTAGTAACGCGGTTGAGTCTTATGAGAAAAAAGGGCCTTACCTCAGGCGTCTCTATGGTGCCTTACGCGGCTTGTCTGGTTCAGTATCTGATCGTGAAGCCAAACATGCAGCAAAAACCTTTGCAAACTTTATGGCCTATAAGCCAGTTAAAAGTATCAATACCTTTGTTGCTCAGGAAGTGCTTGATCCTAAGGATCTGAGTGAAGACATTCGTCAGGTTTCTGAGCTAATGAAAACCATCCATGGCATGGAAAAAGAAACCCGCTTAGTTAAAGAGGCGATCGACAATTTAGAGTCCGCGCAACAAAGTGCACAAAACTATATCGATAACTGGCTTGGGCATTGCGTGGGGGAGTATACTGAGATTATTAGACGCTTGCGCAATAAGCAAAAACAATACCTATCACTCAAGAGCAAGCAGCGCGAGAAGAAAAGTGCAATTGAAGAGACAGATAAAAAGCTCGCCAGTAATAAAGATAAAAAAGAATATTTACACTCCAGGCTGATTGAGCTAGAAGCAGAGCGGCAGGGTATTAGTGCCTTAAAAGATAAGGATCAATTAGAAAAAGATATCGTAACGACGCAGCGGATCTTAAGTGAAAAAGCCCAGCCATTGCTTATGCAAAACCAACAATTTGCTGAGAACCATCGTAATAGCCAGTTGTTGAAAACATTATTATCTGAGTCAGCCATTGGTGCTGAATTGCCGACGTTTGATGATAAGCATTTTCGTAAGAAACTCAGCGCATTATTGGATGCAGGTGCTGATAGTGGTATTGATGCGCATAAACTATTTAACTCCGATTGGGTCGGTATTCGTGATTTGGAATCTCGGCTTGATGGTTTGGTGGCGCTGGAGAAAGTGCACCGGGATATGGCGACAGCTCTGCATACTGATCTAGCAACCCAGGGCGACAGCACACTGCGCGATCAATTGATTGCACTGGGTAATAATCGTAAAGATAAACAACAAAAACTGCTCCAGCAAGTTCGTGCTAAGGAAACTGAAGTTCAAAAGCTGGAGAACCATGCTGTTAGTTACCCATATTATGTTGAGCAAGCGGTGGCAACAATTGAAGAGCAATGTCCGCAAGCAAAACCCTGTGTGCTCTGC
The DNA here is from genome assembly GCA_965230615.1 of Gammaproteobacteria bacterium. Lineage (GTDB taxonomy): Bacteria > Pseudomonadota > Gammaproteobacteria > HTCC5015 > HTCC5015. The sequence goes on along the minus strand of OZ246012.1, from coordinate 775,158 downwards.
GATTTTATCGACGTCATCGAGCCTCAATGGCAGATGGCGATAGAAGGTTATATTGGTGGTAATCGTTATTCTATTATCGTTGAGGCGCAATACGAAGCAGAAGCCATTCGTATTGTGCGCAACATTAAAGGCAAACGTAACAATGCCCGTATTGTGCAAGGCGAGAAGGTGCGGCGTGATGCAGCCAAGATGACTGTTGCATCAGATTCTATTTTTGCTGTTATGTGTTTTGAACATAAAGTGGCAGAGTATTATATTAAAGCAACCTATGGTTCAGTATTAAGAGTGCAGGATGAAAAAACCCTGCGTAAGACCGCGCGCGGAGTGATGGCCAATGGGCTTGGTTGTGGTGGTTATAGTATGTTTCGCTGCGATATCGATGATGCTGACTTGGTTTTTGGGCAGGGCGCGCGCGAACGAGCGTTGTTGGCTAAACAAGCGCAGTTAAATAGCTTAGTTGATCAGCAGCAAGTATTGGCCAAGGCCTGCCGTGATACCGAGCAGTTACAAGTCGCCATTGATGCGATTAAGAAAATAGACTGTGCTGAAGTAGTACGCACTATGCTTGGTGTTTATCGCCAACTGGAAAAGGCAGAGCAACAGCTGAAAAACCTGGATCTCGGTGAGTATAGTGACCTCGAACGTGCACTAGCCGAGGCTAAGACTGATTTTCGTGCGGCTGAGTTACTAGAGAGCGAACTGGATAAATCCTGGGGACAATTAAGCAGTGAACTTGAACAGCTAAGTACTGCTATTGTCAAAATCAGTAAGGAAAAAGACGCACTACAAGAACAGTATGAGGCGGGTGAGCAATCTGTATTAGGTATCGCAAAAATGTACCCTGATTTTGATACTGAAATGCAGCTGCAACAAGCTGATACTGCTGCACAAGATGATGTTGACCCAGATAGCTTTTTAGCGCAACAAAGCCAACTGGTTGTTAATATGGATCAAGCTGAGCGATTGCTGCATGAGGGGATAGTGGCGCATAATCAAAATAGTACGGCGCATAATAGTGTCGCCTATACACTTGATGCAAGTATGCGTAATGATGTTAGTCAATTCAAAGGTGTTGTCAATATCATGCGCCAACTGGGCAATATTTACAACGCTTATAAAAATAATATATTAGTGGGTAAACACGAAAAGCTTGAAGCATTGAAAGAGAGCTTTAATACAGCATTTGTGACGAATCTTTGTCATTCAATTTATCAGTCGATAAGCGATGGTAAGCGTATATTGGATGACTTAAACAAAGAGTTAGAGTATCACCGTTTTGGGACAGATCAAGAACGCTTCTACTTTGACTATAAATGGGTCCCTGAATTTCACGAGTATCAGCGCTTTTTTAAAACGGTTATTAATATTCCAAACTTAGGTGATGGCAGTACTCTGTTTGATGTTGAACTTGATAGTAAAGCTTGTCTGGTACGCGATAAACTCTTATCAATGCTGCTCGATACTGATGAGCAGACAGCACATAGGGAACTCAACCGTATTAGTGATTATCGTAATTATCGCGAGTATGAGATTTATAAAGAGCCGCAAGGCAAAGAACCCATTGCGCTAAGTAAATACGGTACCGGTTCTGGTGGGCAATTAGAGACACCTGCTTATATTATTCGTTCAGCAGCGATTACCTCGGCGTTTAAATTCAATGAAGGTAAGGCGCACTGTCGCATGGTGTTGGTAGACGAAGCTTTTTCCAAGATGGATGAGACACGTTCTCGCGAAGTGATTAACTATTTAACCGATACCCTAGGGCTGCAATTGATTTTTATTATGCCAACCAGCAAGTCTGGGCCATTTATGGATCTGATCAGTCACCAGGTGGTTTTCAGCAAATGCCCGACGGAAAAGAAAGTCGGCGAGTTAAACACCCGCGTCTTGGTAGACAGAAAAGAGTGTAATACCGACAAAATCGAAGCATTATGGGCGCAACACCGTAAAACCATACGGCATCAGGCTTCATTGGATTTTATGCAGGAGTTCCTGCAGCCTGAGGTAAAAGAAGTTGAGGCTTGAGTGGTATAAAGCTTTTGACATTTTGTCAGGGTCGATAAATGTATGAAAAGCTTAACTTTTATCGAATTGAGCCGACGAGACTATAAACCTGAAGGTAAAGTTTTCTATAATGGCATCACTGTATTTCTGAGTAGTGTTTTGCAGCACTTGGCTGCATAATTAAAGCAGCAATGCTATTTGTCGGCGTATAGGGAATAGGGACGCTGATGGGCAGCTAAAACCTATTATAATAAGCGAGGATAAAGCATGATAGAGCAATATTACCGTTGTAAACTGCCTTTTAGTCAGGCAAATTTCACCAAGTTGAATACCATATTGAAAAAGAAGCTGGGCGCGCATTTAGATGTTCTGGTGCCAAATAAACAAACTGATGATGGTAAAGGCAATAAACAAGGCATTATGCGCTGGATTGCCCCTAGAACGGCGATAAACAATGTTGCCTACACATGGGACCATCTTGGGCTGACAATCACTTATGAGGGGTCTAATAGCCCAACTTCATGTTATTCAGGGGCCTATGGGCACGTTTATGATGCCGTTAAGGAAATGAGCAAAGGCGCGACTTTTGTAAAAGTATTAAATAAATAAAGCCTGATTTGTTAGTTTAATTTTGCGCTATTGCCTAACAATGGATAAATATTAGATTCATATTCCTTAGCGACAATAACACCATGAAGGCACCAAGAGATATAGAGAAAGTCTATTTAACATCTGAGTTTGTGGCCAAACTTAGACGCTTGGCTGATGCACTGGAAAATGGTGAGGCATTTGAAATTCAAATTGCAGGTGAGCGTGTCTATGTGCCTACGCGCGCTGAGTTTAATGTTGAGCATGAACGCAGTGAAGCTCAGGAAGAAATTGAGTTTCAGATAAAGTGGCAAAACGATTAAGCACCTATTTCAGGTAATACTTTTATCCGTTTGAAAAAAGCCAGGCTAAAGTTGGTTAGTCTGGCTTTTTTTATTTTAGGCTTTTTTATTTTGTCAGGGATATTGCTTTGCCCAACGATGGTCCTTAAAAGGATTCAGTCAACAGCGGCTTGCCGTGCTGAGGTTTAATACTTAATACTAAGAGAAAGTGTAAGTACTTATCTTGGCTTGTTGTTATTTATCCAAGGTTCAGTAATGAGCAATGCTGACGGGGCTTGTAAGAGTGAGGCAGGTCACATACACTAGTCGAGTGAAGCCTAACAATAACAAAATAGCTTACCACTTATCTACTTGCTTAGTTGCAATCAGCAGCTTGCTTTGTTTATTACTGCCATCTAGCCAAAGCATGGCGAATGATGTGAGTATTGCTTTTAAAGATTGCCAGCTATCTGCTTTTCATAAGTTGCAAACAGTTCGTGCGCAATGTGGTTATATTGAGGTGCCGTTGGATTATGCTCAAGCAGATGCAGACAGTATCCGCCTCGAAATTGCTCGGATTCCTAGCTTATCCAGTCAGCCTGCACAGTCACCACTGACCATTATACAAGGTGGGCCAGGGGGGGCTTCTTTACAACTGTACACACAGCATGCCAATGCTTTTCGTTATATTTTGCAAAATAGAGATATTATTCTGCTTGATCAACGTGGTACTGGTAAGTCTGCGCCGTTGGCTTGTCCGCAACTTGATGAGAGTAGTTTGTCATTGAGTGATTGGTCGGTAGCAAAAGTGCAGCAGGATACAAAAGCCTGCTTGGCTGAATTGCCTTATGACCCGCGTTATTTTACCACCAGCAATGCGGTACGTGATTTAGATACACTCAGAGCTGCACTCGGTTATAAACAGCTTAACCTGTATGGCGTTTCTTATGGCACACGTGTGGCATTACATTATTTACGGCGCTTTCCACAAAACACCCGCAGTGTGATTGTCGATGCTGTGGTACCTCCAGACTTTGTGTTAGGCCCCGATGTTGCCCTGCAGGCACAAAACGCGCTGGAGAGCCTGTTCGAGCGTTGCCAGCAGGATCATGCTTGTAATACTCAGTTTCCCGAGTTGGCACAAACATTTGATAAACTACTGGGGCGTTTGCAGCAACAGGCGGTAAACGTCAGCTTGCTTGATCCCAAAACCACCCAGTTGAGTGAAGAAGTGTTGACTGACTTAGAGCTAAAGGGTTTGGTTCGAATGCTAATGTATAAGCCCGAAACGCTTTCAGTGTTGCCTCTGATGATACACCAAGCTTATCATGAAGCGTACTATACTGCCTTCAAGTCACTGGCAGCCAATATGCAAAGCACGATAAGCGAGCAAATTAGTTCTGGTATGCATAATGCTGTGGTATGCACAGAAGACATACCTTTTCTTGAGACCGTCGACATAGACCGTAAGGCTTTGGAGCAAACTTATTTAGGTACATTGGCACTAGATCATTTAGTTGCTGTGTGTGAGGTATGGCCGCGCGGCATCATCGATGATGATTTCAAGCAGCCTCTAGTGTCTACTAAGCCGGTTTTAATTTTATCTGGCAGTACCGATCCAATAACGCCACCGATATATGGTGAACAAATTAAACGGCACTTGACCAATGCGCTGCATATCGTCGGTCAAGGTATGGGGCATGGTTTATTTGATAAAGGCTGTATGCCGCTTATTATGAAGCAGTTTATCGATGAAGCGACTACCAAGAATATCGATGCAAGTTGTTTGCAGCGTCAGCAGGCCGAGCCTTTCTTTCTGAGCCCGTCGGGTCCAGCACCCTAAGATAGTGCAAGGTATAGCGATAGGCATAGAGATGAGCAGGGAGCTAGCATAGAGGCAATAGATGATTAATGTAGAGCATATCAATAAACGTTTTGGTCAAGTGGAGGCGGTCAGTGATGTGTCTTTTCAGGCTAAAGATGGTTATGTGACCGGTTTACTGGGGCCTAATGGTGCCGGTAAGTCGACAACATTACGCATCCTCTATAGTGTGCTGCAGCCCACCGCAGGGCAGGCTTTAATTGATGGCTATGACAGTAGTCGTCAGGCGATGGAAGTACGACGCCGTATTGGTGTATTACCGCATGCTACAGGGCTATATATGCGGCTAACGGCGAAAGAAAATATTGTTTACTATGGCCGTCTCTATGGCTTGAGTGACACTTATATTAAAGAACGGCTTGATGTTTTAGTCGATATGTTTGATCTTGCCGATATTTTACATCGACCTACTCAAGGTTTTTCACAGGGGCAAAAAGTCAAAGTTGCTTTAGCCAGAGCATTAGTGCATAACCCTAAAAACATATTGCTCGATGAACCAACCAATGGCCTGGATGTAATGACCACCCGCGCTTTGCGGCAATATATCCGTCAGTTGTGTGAAGCGGGCATTTGTGTATTGTTTTCCAGCCACATTATGCAGGAAGTCGCCGCGCTCTGTGATGAAATTGTGATTATCAATCAGGGCACTGTTGCGATTAGCGGCTCACCTGATGAGATACGTTTTAAAACAGGCTATGATAATTTAGAAGATGCTTTTGTTGACATCATCTATAAAGAACAACAAGAGATAATCACATAGTGTATCGACAGCAATTAATCAGTATTTTCTTAAAAGAATTTATCGACGGTTTACGTGATCGGCGTTCGGCATTAATGGCGCTATTTATTGGGCCTATTGGCTTGCCTGTGTTATTTATGGCTGCCATGGGTTTTGCCTTGAAAATGAATATTGCCAAGTACGAAGATGATATAAGCATTCCAATACTTGGAGTAGAGCATGCGCCCAATCTGGTGCAATTTTTACGACAGAATAATTTATTGGCAGAAGAGCTTGCGCTTTCCGAGGCAGAAATAAAAACAGCGGTAGAGCAGGGGCGCTATGATGTCGCATTAGTCATTCCTGCTGAGTTTGCCGACACCTTTCGTCAAGGGTTACCGGCGAATATTCGTGTTATCGCAGATAGCTCTAATGGCAAAGCTAATAAAACTGTACAGCGCTTACAGGCGGTACTTAATGCGTATAAGCAGAAAATTACTGTATTGCGTTTATATGTGCGGGGCATCACTTTAGAGACATTAAATCCGCTGGCTATAGAATCTGTCGATGTGGCTACACCCAGTGGTCGAGCTTTTATTATTTTTATGATGTTGCCTTATGTATTGTTTTTTGCAGTGCTTATCGGTGGCTTGCATATGGCAATTGATATGACCGCTGGTGAGCGTGAGCGAGGCTCACTGGAACCCTTGTTAGTATTGCCGGTTGCACGCTCTGCAATTGTCAGTGGTAAAATACTAGCAACCTTTTCGTTTATGCTGATTGCCTCGTGTTTGGCTATTATGGCACTATTGCTGACAGTGCAGTTATTGCAGCTGGAGAAAATCGGCTTACCCGCTAATAGCTTAAACCCCATCAGCGCATTGCAAATTCTACTGATCGTCGTGCCATTTGCCTTATTTGGCTCAACCTTATTTAATCTAGTGGCTTCCTATGCAGGTAGCTTTAAAGAGGCGCAAACCTTTTTAAGTTTTGCTATGCTGGTGCCAGTGATGCCCATTGCTTTTATTTCTATGTTGTCTTTAGAAGCGAACTCTTTACTGATGTTATTACCCAGCCTGAGTCAAGGCTTGTTGATTATGTCTATACTAAAAGCCAAAACAATACCTTGGTTATTTGTTTTTATTTCGATCATAAGCACACTGTGCTGCAGTGCTTTGCTGTGGTTCGGTATGTTATATCGTTATCAACGTGAGAAAATATTAATATAATGATAGCTGCGGAGCGTCAAAGCCGCTCTAGTCAAGGTTTAAAGAAACTTAAAATTTACTTCAACAGGACTTAGCTAGGTTATTTTTAGTCAGCTACTTTTTGTGGTTTATATGGTGTCTAATCAGGTGCTGCCTTACGAATATTCTCTCGCTCTAATATTCGAATAATTTTTAGTAACTGATTCCGCTGGTGAGAGGTGACACCGGCAAACTTAGCGCCTAAATGCACATTAGGTCCGTCGCTATTTTTATGGCCATGGCAGAGTTCGATGTAGCAGTCGAAATTTTCTCGTTCCATAAAGTTGATGCGACACTTCATAGGTTGTTCTGCTTTCAGCAATCTTTGCGCATCATTGGCGCGTAGTGATAAGCCAACACCTTCAGCAGAGACATCAGCAACTCTTACCAGCAGCTTTTTGTCACCGGCATAGAGTAGGTTGGCTTTGGTGTTGAGCCCGCGGCCAATAGGTACCCGATGGCTAATACGTTTTTCATGATATTCCAGTTGTTGAGGAAAGCTTACTCGGTAGTTAGTGTTATCTTCATCGGTTTTAGTTTTTACCAGCCTGCCTTCAAATGAAATAGAGATCCCTTGTAATTTGGCGTTTGCGCGGAAAGTTTTTTTGTTTAATAAAACTAAATGACCTGAATCAGGCTTGAGGGCATCCAGGTAGAGATATTTGCCCTTCTCATCCAACTCGAGAATAATGCTTAGGAACTCTTCATCAGTATCGGGTAGTTGAATGCTCAATAGTGAGCGCTTTTTGAGAGCTTTTTCCAGTAAAATACTGATCAAGACAGGGTCGGTCAGTTGCTCGGCTGGTTGATGGGAGTGCGCCACGGCTGCTCTGGTATTTTAGGCTTTAGCAATAAAGTTATTATCCGTTCCCGTAGAGATATGTTGTTGTCCCTGTGGGCCGTATAATTCTTGTTTGTTTTCGCCGATACTACTGAGTAAGAAATCCAGGGCTTTGCTCGTATGCCGAATGCCAACGGTAATCAAAGAGTTATTCTCCAGATTTAGCGCTTGGCATTCACTGATAATATTCATATAGTCATTCCAACACTCAAGCAACACATTATCACTTTGTGCTTCAGCAAGGAATTGTTCGATATCATCATTGGCAGTGAAGTTAAACTGCTTTAGAGTTATTTTAAATTTATTGTCCAAATCACTCAATGCTTCGAGGTGTTGCTTTTTAAGTTGCACAATACTATTGAGTGCTTCGATGTCTGCATCGCGTAGTGCTTTGCCTTCATCATGAATTATCTGCACAAGCTGTTGAGCTTGTGCAGACATTTCTTTTAGCGTTACTTCCAGTAAAGAGGCGACACTTTGTGTTTTCATCATCGAGTGCCTATTAACCTAAAAGTTCATCCGTAACCATTAGTTTCTCTGCCACTTTTTCAGCATCAACCTGAAATTCACCGCTCGCGATTTTCTGTTTGATGCTTTCAACCCGGTTACTATCCACAGCAGAAACACTTTTTAGCTGTTGTTCGATAGCTTGAAGTTGCTTGGCGGAGTCCGTTAGGACGACCTGATCAGAGCTATCCGGGCGCGCCGATGTTGCCTGATTATTGGCCGAATCGACATCCTTGTCTGTTTTAGCAGCGGCCCCAGAGGCCTTTGTTTGCTCAGCTGAGATTTGGCTGCTGGCTATACTGTCGATTGAATTAGCCATTTCTAATTTCTCCTAATGTTAAACATACACCTGGTAAAACCAGGAAGTCATAGTTTGTATCGACAAATCTTCGATAACCTTGAGTTCAGCCTGTGATCAAGCTCACAGATGAACCTTGACAATACCCGTTGCTACTACGGTTCCCTCAATAATGCGATTTGAGGATAAATTACGTATTTTGACGATATCACCAGCACCACCGCTGCTCAAGGCCTTGCCCTGCATACGGACTTCAATGCCTGAGGGCTTGGCCAATAGCGTAACTTGTTCGCCCCGGCGGATGAGCTTTGGCGTGTTTAGCATGTTTGGGCTGAGTGTCTGCCCCATATGCACCGGGCGCTTGAGCTCGTAGCCTATATAATCTGTCGCCTGGCTAATATAACCACTCACCAGATGGCTGACATCTCTTTGTTCAAGTTTGATGTCACTTAATTTTAGCGCCTGGCCTTTTAGTAGGTTATTGCCAGCAATCGCGATTTTTTTATAAACCTTGATTCTCACTGGGGCATAAATAGTCCAGTTAACGCTACCTTCACAGCGCACACCAACGGCAGTATTGCCGATACGTTGTGCCTGTGACCGCCAAAATATAGTCAGTGGCTGATCACAGCGAGATAAACGCAAGCGCTGATCATTCAGGCCTACTCTAATCTCGATTTTAGTTAATTTACGGTAATCGAGCCGAATAAACTGTTTGATGGCCTGATGGATTGACTTAAGTGACTGCAATGGCTTTGCTTGAGCGCTAACGGCCTGAGACTCAATACTATGAAAAGCTAAGATCAGGCATATTCCTGTTAACAACAAGAATTTTTGGCGGGTTTTTGGCTGAGTATCCTGACTCTGACACTCATTGATTGCCGAGCGACTATTTTTTGACGCTATTTCCATATTGCGATCCTTTTCCACCATGATGATATTGGCTTGATAAATATCAAGCAATATACATGCCGGAGATAGCCCCTATAGATGTATGCTAGGCCTATCATGGACCCGCTATAGATCCAGTATAAATATTCGAATGCTGCAAATCTTGCCGCCTGGCAGCCGCTTTTTGCCTCCTTATCTGCCTCTTTGCCGAAGTACATGTGTGCCGATAAGTGTTATTAATAAGGAAACGGTAGTTTTGCCTGATCTGTAGCGGCTGGCATAGCGATTGCTTTAACTTAAGTAAATCTTTTCGAGGAGTATTTATGCCAGCTGTACTCGATAAATTCTTTGGTGTTCATGAGCAAGCTTTGCATGTGTGGAGCAGGCGATCAGAAATCCTGGCTTCTAATATAGCCAATGCAGATACACCTAACTATAAAGCAAAAGACCTAGACTTTAATCAAGCGCTCAATCAGGCCACAAATCGGCATGCGGTTGCTATGCAAGCGACGCATGCAAATCATCATGGTATGCACAAGCCAAACAATGTGCACATTACAACGCAATATCGAATTCCATTGCAATCATCACTGGATGGCAACACGGTCGATTCGCAAATTGAGCATAGTAAATTCTCAGAGAATGCAGTACGACAACAAGTGAGCCTGCACTTTCTGGGTAATCGTATCAAGGGTTTAATTAAAACATTGCGTGAGGAATAAGCATGTCATTTTTAAATATTTTTGATGTTGCCGGTTCGGCCATGAGTGCGCAAAATGTTCGACTCAATACAACAGCCAGTAATATGGCCAATGCTGCCTCTGTCGCCACAACGCCCGAAGAAGCTTATAAAGGACGGCATCCGGTTTTTGCCAGTATGCTCGACCAATTCTCGCCGAATGCTGATGAATCAGTGGGTGTGAATGTGCTTGGCATCGTTGAGAGCGGTGCTGAGCATCATCGCCAATATCAACCAGGCCACCCTTTGGCAAACGAGGAAGGTTATGTGTTTCAGTCGAATGTAAATGTGATTGAAGAAATGACCAATATGATGGTTGCCGCGCGAAATTATGAAAACAGTGTTGAAATGCTCAATACATCTAAAGATCTGATGTTGCGAACACTATCTTTAGGTGAATAAGAAATACAACACTGTGTAATAAATCAATATGGAAGTACTTGTAGAAGGATAATGCTATGGACCCAATCAACAGCGATATATACCAGGATATTGGCTTAAGAACAAATCCGGCTGTGACAGCAAATGAGAGACTCAATGATGTAAATGATTTAGGTGTTGCCGAGTTTATGGAGTTAATGATTGCGCAAATTCAAAACCAGGATCCATTTAATCCAACTGATAATGGTGATTTTATCAGTCAACTAGCGCAATTTGGAACTCTATCAGGTGTAGAAAGTTTAAATACATCGTTTGGTGATTTCAGTAACTCAGTGTTATCTGATCAGGCTATCAATGCAGCCAGCCTTGTTGGGCGGCATGTGCAGGTACCTGGCAATGTTGCACAGCTTACCGAAGAAGGCTTGAGTGGCGTTGTTGATGTGCCGGCCGCAGCAAGCAATGTTCGACTCGAAGTCGTAACCGCTGCTGGTGAGCTGGTAAAAACGCTCGAGCTAAGCGCAGATACTTCGGGATATGTCCCTTTTGCATGGGATGGTATCGGTAACAATGGTCAGGCCTGGCCTGCTGGTAACTATTTAGTTACCGCTGAGGCAACGGTCGCCGGTGAAACTGAGAGCATTGATACGATGGTTGATTTAAAAGTTGATAGTGTCACCTTAGGTGAAGCTGGAGGCGGCGTTATATTAAATTTATCCAACGGTATTTCAGCGGATTTTGAAAAAGTATTTCAAATTAAGTGATAGATTTATTCAATTGCATAAACAGTAAGAATTAAGTTTTTAAAGTTAAGGAGTAATCAATAATGGCCTTCGATATTGCATTAACAGGACTCAATGCAGCCACAACAAATTTAGATGTTATTGGTAATAATATTGCTAACAGTAGTACATCGGGTTTTAAAGAATCACGAACCTTGTTTGGTGATATCTATGCCGTTAGTAATTTGGGTGTGAATAGTAATGCTGTGGGTCAAGGGGTTGAGGTGGCTAGTGTATCTCAGCAGTTCAACCAAGGTGACTTAACATTTACACAAAATAACCTGGACTTAGCAATATCAGGGCGCGGTTTCTTTCGTTTAAACAATAATGGTGCGATTTCGTATACCCGTGCAGGTGCTTTTGGTGTCGATAATCAGGGTTTCTTAGTTAACAGTAAAGGCAATCGTTTAACCGGTTTTCAAAGCGATGGCGTGGGTAATATCACTGGCGTGTTGGGTGACTTGCAGTTAACCAGTGGCAATCAACAGCCTTTAGCCAGTTCAAATATTGATTTAGGCGCTAACCTGGATGCCAGTGCTGCTGTTCCCGGTGCTTTTACTATAGGGCCTAGCGGGCCTGATCCGGCAACCTTTAATCACGCAACATCGATTACAGTTTATGATTCATTAGGTACTTCACATGTTGCGACCATGTATTATCGTAAAGATACGGTCAATACATGGGAAACATTTTTGCTGGTCGACGGCGTACAACAAGATGGCCCAGATACTATCACATTTAACTCTGATGGCAGCTTGAACCAAATTAACGGTGCCTCAGTAACGTCGTTAACATCTCCTTCTTTTAATCCCGGTGGTGGTGCGGCCAATATGACGCTGACCTTGGATTATGCGGATTTAACGCAATTTGGTAGCCCATTTGGTATTAATGAGCTCACTCAAGATGGTTTTCCTACGGGACGCTTAAGCGATATAGATATTGATGCCTCAGGAATTGTATTTGCGCGTTATGCCAATGGACAATCTTTAGCATTAGGGCAGGTGGTATTGGCTAACTTTGCCAATACACAAGGTTTACGACCACTGGGTAATACGGCTTGGGCAGAATCCTTTTCATCCGGCTCGCCTCTGGTTGGCGCACCATCGACATCAGATTTAGGGGTTGTTCAGTCATCGGCACTAGAAGAGTCTAATGTTGATTTAACCGGTGAATTAGTCAAGATGATTACCGCGCAAAGAAACTATCAGGCTAATGCGCAGGTCATCAGTACTTCGGATGATATAACACAAACCATTATCAATATCCGCTAATTTATATAGAGAGTCTTAGCCGAATGGATAGAATGATTTTTACAGCAATGAATGCAGCCAAGCAAATAATGCTGCAACAGACGAGTAATAGCCACAATCTAGCGAATGTGAATACGACAGGCTTTAAAGCTGATTTAGATGTATTTAAAGATAAACCTGTGTATGGGCCTGGCTATGCCAGTCGAGTCTATGCTGAAGATCAGCGTGCGGGTATTGATTTTTCACCAGGTACAATGCGGCAAACAGGGCGTGACTTAGATATTGCTATTAATGGTGATGGTTATATTGCAGTGCAAGCTGCTGATGGCAGTGAGGCCTACACGCGGGCTGGTGACTTGCGTATTAATAGTGCTGGTTTATTGGAAACCGGCAGTGGTGAATTAGTTTTAGGTAATGGTGGCCCGGTTGCCATACCGCCATTTCAAACATTTGAGGTGGGGGCAGATGGTACAATTTCTGTGCAACCTTTGGGACAAACGGCAGCCACACTCGCGGTTGTCGATCGTATCAAGCTGGTAGCCAGCCCTGAGGGTGGCATGCAAAAACGTAATGATGGATTATTCAATACAGCAGACGGTGCCGCACTACCTGCAGATGCAACGATCCGGGTTGTGGGAGGTGTACTAGAGTCGAGTAATGTCAATGCGATTGACGCATTGGTTAATATGATCCAATTAGCTCGTAATTTTGAAATGACAGTAAAGTTGATGGAGCAAACAGAGAATACTGACCGTGCATCAGCTTCCTTAATGGAGTTGGGCGCATAATGCTGAATAATAAAGGAGTGTTACTATGAATCCAGCTTTATGGGTGGCTAAAACCGGGTTGGACGCGCAGCAAACACGGATGTCCGTGGTCGCAAATAACCTAGCCAATGTTAATACGACTGGCTTTAAGCGGGACCGTGCAGTGTTTGAAGATTTACTTTATCAAACAATACGACAACCCGGTGCATCATCATCTCAAGATACGCTATTACCCTCAGGACTATCGATTGGTACCGGTGTTCGGGTCGTATCTACAGAAAAATTACATACACAAGGTAATGTAACCCAGTCAGGTAATGAACTGGATATGGCTATTCAAGGTCGAGGCTTTTTTGAAATTGCGTTGCCTGACGGTACTAGTGCTTATACCCGAGATGGTGGGTTTCAAGTAGATGATCAAGGCCAGGTCGTTAATGCCAGCGGATATACTTTGCAGCCAGCCATTACAGTACCTGCCAATACACTTAATGTAACAATTGGCAGTGACGGTGTAGTATCTGCACTTGTTGCTGGTAATGCAACACCAACACAGATAGGTAATGTTCAACTCGTGGATTTTATTAATCCTACTGGCTTACAAGCCAGAGGTGAGAATTTGTTTGTGGAAACAGCCGCCAGTGGTACGCCACAACCAGGTACGCCAGGTTTAAATGGCTTAGGTAATCTTATTCAAGGTTCTCTGGAGACATCGAATGTTAATGTGGTAGAAGAGTTGGTAAATATGATCGAAACGCAACGTTCATATGAGATTAACTCACGTGCTATTGAAACTGCTGATCAAATGCTACAATTTGTTAGTAATAATTTATAAGATCTTTAGAGAGGTGACAAGGATGGTCATTAAAAAGAGAATACGAACCTTCAGTATATTGACACTCATCGTTTTGCTAAATGCATGCAATTCAATGAATCAATTGCGTGATGAGGCTTATGCGCCGACACCACCGATTAAACCACCGCCAAGAGCAGAAATTAATGGCTCGATTTATCATGCCGCAACAAATCGATTTTTATTTGAAGATATAAAAGCGCGTCGTGTTGGCGATATGATTACTGTAATACTCGAAGAGCAAACCAATGCGAGTAAATCGGCAAAAACAGCGACATCCAAAAAATCTGAAACTGAAGTGCCTGCGCCATTATTATTTGGTCGCACGGCGACCCGTGATGGTGTAGAAACACTGCAAACTAATTTTGATTCAGAAATTGACTTTGAAGGCGAAGGTGACACTTCACAAAGTAATAGCTTAACAGGCAGTATCACAGTAACCATTGTGGATGTTTTATCCAATGGTAACTTGAAGATACGTGGCGAGAAACTGTTGACACTCAATCATGGCAGCGAAGTTATTCGTATTAGTGGACTTGTTCGGTCGATTGATATTACAACACAAAATACAATTCGCTCTACACAAATTGCAGCAGCTGAAATAACCTATAGTGGTAATGGTATGATTGCCAACAGTAACAAACCAGGATGGTTTACTAAGTTTTTTAATATTATATGGCCATTTTAGTAAGGCTTTGTATGTTCGTTTGATATGGGTGAAGGATTGTTTCCATGAATAAAAAATTAAAAGCGCTAATGTTTGTTTATCTATTTTTAGCAGCCTGTATGATGAGTACTGTACAACCAGCAAAGGCTGATCGAGTCAAGGATATTGCTTCAGTGGCAGGCGTTCGCAGTAACGCTTTGGTAGGGTATGGTTTAGTCGTTGGTTTAGATGGTACTGGTGATCAAACCAGCCAAACACCTTTTACTGTGCAAAGCTTAAAAAGCATGTTGGCGCAATATGGTGTGACTTTGCCTGATAACATTAATCCACAAGTAAAGAATGTTGCTGCAGTTTCGGTACATGCTGAGTTACCCGCATTTGCCAAGCCTGGACAGCGTATAGACATTACTGTCTCATCTTTGGGTAACGCGGGAAGTTTGCGTGGTGGCAGTTTGCTTATGACACCACTACGTGGTGCTGATGGTCAGGTTTATGCGATTGCACAGGGCAATCTAGTCGTAGGTGGTTTGGGTATCGAGGGTGATGATGGTTCGCAGATCCGTATTAATATACCCAGTGTTGGGCGTATACCCAATGGCGCCTCAGTAGAGCGTATCGTTATGAATCAATTTAACAGTAGTGAGTACTTGGTATTAAATCTGCATACCTCTGACTTTACCACGGCTATGCGTTTAGAGCAGTCTATCAATGAGCATTGGGGTGAGGAAATAGCAGAGTCTATAGACGCGGTTTCTGTCAGGGTAAGAGCACCACACAATATTAAAGACCGAGTGGCTTTTATGTCTTTGATAGAAAACATTCCGATTGCGCCTGGTAGTGGTGCAGCTAAGGTTATTGTGAACTCACGTACAGGTACGGTTGTTATTGGCACGCATGTAAGAGTTTCGCCAGCGGCCGTATCACATGGCGCACTCACGGTTACTATTACGGCAGACCCACTGGTAAGCCAGCCAAATGCCTTTGCTCAGGGTGAAACGCAAGTAGTGCCAAGAAATAATATTGAGGTTGATGAAGAGGGTAGTCGAATGTTTATGTTTAACCCGGGCGTTACTTTGAACGAAATCGTGCGAGCAGTTAATCAAATAGGTGCAGCACCTGGAGATCTGGTGGCTATTCTAGAGGCACTCAAGCAGGCAGGTGCCCTAAGAGCACAGCTGATAGTGATATAAATTATTATGATTAGCAGTAATGCACATACCGATATTTATACCGACTTCAATGGTTTGGCCAAGCTACGTGCGCAAGCCAAGCAAGCTGAATCAACGGATGTAAAGCGAGCTGTCGCTGAACAGTTTGAAGCTTTTTTTATGCAAATGATGTTGAAAAGTATGCGTGATGCTGTGAGTAAGACAGACTTATTCGGTGGCGATAAAAATGATTTTTACACAAGTATGTATGATCAGCAGCTTAGCTTGCAGTTGTCAACCTCGAACAGCTTAGGCATAGCCGATATGATTTATCAACAATTGCTACAAGGTGATGAGCTTACTGAATTAGCTGCACCCGATTGGCAGGGGCCAGAAGGGTTTGTTGATGCTATATTTCCAACGGCGCAACAGGTTGCCAAGCAGATTGATATTGCGCCTGAGGCGATTATGTCGGTTGCAGCCTTGGAGACAGGTTGGGGTCAGCATATTATGCAGGATGCAACAGGGCAGAGCAGCTTTAATCTTTTTGGTATTAAAGCTACAGATCATTGGCAGGGCAGGCAAGCTGTTTCACCCACCTTAGAGTTCGAGCATGATGTGATGGTCAAGCGCCATGCGGCTTTCCGTGCTTATGATTCTGCCGCAGAATCAGTGAGCGATTTTGCTGATTTCTTACAGACTAATCCGCGTTATGCAAACGCTTTGGATCAAAAGCAAAATACGCAGGGTTTCTTTAAAGCGTTACAGGCGGCTGGTTATGCAACCGACCCTGAGTATGCAAACAAGCTAGGCGCTGTATTAGACAGCTCGACAATGCGAACCGCATTGCAAAAACATACTACGTCTCTATAGAAGTGATTATGCGAGTCGTTATAGTTAGCAAAGGTAAGATAGAGAAGAGGTCGTATTATGCCTAACTTACTGAATATCGGTGTTTCAGGTTTAAACGCTTTTCAAAGCGCTTTGGCTACGGTAAGTCATAATATTAGCAATGCGACTACCGAAGGCTACTCGCGACAGCGAGTAGAGCTGAATAGTCGTGTGCCAGTCAGTGCGGGTAATGGCTTTTTTGGTTCTGGTGTGGAAGTAAGCAATGTTGCCCGTTTTGCAAATGAATTCATTACACTACAGTTGCAACAAGCGGGTGCGGAAAGTGCGCGCTTGAGTACTTTTTCAGAGTTGGCAGGTCAAATAGATAATTTATTGGCCGATGACCAAGGTAGCATCACACCAACATTGCAGCGCTTTTTTAGCAGCATTCAAGACCTATCGAATGATCCTTCATCGAGTTCAGCGCGTGAAGTTATGCTAAGCGAAGCACAGAGTTTAACAGGACGCTTTAATTTTCTTGATGGACAACTACAGTCTCAAGAAAATGATGTCAATGTGCGATTACGGGAGTTAACGCTGGAGATTAACAGTATCTCTGATAGTATTGCGACACTTAATGAAAAAATTATTGCTTCTGCAAATAGTAATAATACTAACCAACCCAATGATTTGCTCGATCAACGTGATCAATTGATTAATGAACTATCTAAATTAGTGGCTGTTACTACAGTAAAAGCAGATAATGGTGCCTTAAATGTTTTTATTGGTAATGGTCAGCTGATCGTGTTTGATGGTTCTACCCAAGCACTCACTACTGTGCAAGATCAGGCAGATTTTACTCAAAATAATATTGCTTATGTCACCTCAACAGGGACTTTAGACATTAGTAATCAAGTTGCAGGCGGTGAGATTGGTGGTTTATTGGATTTTCGTAATAACATTCTGAAGCCAGTACGTAATGAGCTGGGTTTGATGGCCATGGTGATGGCAGATACTTTTAATACCCAGCATCGTCAGGGTATGGATTTAACAAGTGCCTTAGGTAGTGACTTTTTTACAGTGCCTGCGCCCACGGTCACGATACATCAAAATAATACGGGCACAGCAACAGTTACTCCAACAATTACTGATTATACGGCGCTCACTGCATCAGACTATCGTTTAAGCTTTGACGGAGTAAACTTTACGCTAACCCGACTCAATGATAATACCTCAGTCTCAGGTGCTGGACCGCTTGTGATGGATGGTTTGAATGTAGCTATCAGCGCAGGTGCGGTTGCAGGAGACTCATTTCTAGTAAGGCCAACGCATACTGGTGCCAGCAATATTGATGTTGCGATTCAAAACACCAATGAAATTGCTGCAGCTAACCCAATACGCGTAGCGACACAAGTCAGTAATGTTGGTGATGCCGAGGTCAGTTTTAATCAGATTCTTGATATTACTAATGCAGACTTGCTTGACACTGTCGAAATTGTCTTCAATAACCCACCCACATCATTTGATATTCTTAATATCACCGATGCTACCACGATAGCCAGTGGGGTAGCCTATACCAGCGGTGCCAATATTGATGTAAATGGTGTTCGTATTAATATTAGTGGTAATCCTGAAATAGGTGATACCTTTAGTTTTGAACATAATATAGCGGGTTTTAGTGATAATCGTAATGCTCTGCAGCTGGCTGATTTACAAGTGCAGAAATTTGTAGGTGGTACAGCATCCTATCAAGATGCTTATGCCGGTACTATTGGGCGTGTTGGTACACAAACCAAGCAAGCCGATATCGAAGGAACTGCACAGTCAAATCTGGTAACACAAATTCAAGCCCAGCGTGAGTCTTTAGCTGGTGTCAATCTTGATGAGGAAGCCGCTAATTTAATCCATTTTCAGCAAGCTTATCAGGCAGCGGCCCAGACAATTTCTGTTGCGGATACGATATTTCAATCACTGATTAATGCGTTTCGTTAGGATATAGATAAAGGTTAGTGATATGCGTGTATCGACCCAACAATTTGTTAATCAATTCAACAGTACACTGCAATTACAACAAGGCAATGTTGCTAAATTGCAGCAGCAAATTTCATTGGGTAGGCGTGTACTGACACCTTCAGATGACCCTTCAGATGCCACTCGGATTTTAGATATCGAACAAACATTGGGTAGGTTAGATCAGTTTCAATCTAATGCGACACTTGCCGAACAACGCTTGTCACTGCAAGAATCTACAGCAACGAGTGTAACCAATTTGCTACAACGTGTAAGAGAATTAGCCATCGCTGCCGCTAACTTAGGTGTACAGTCACCGAGTACTTTGTCAGCTTATCGCGTTGAAATGGAAGAGCGATTTAATGAGCTTGTAGGGTTGGCGAATAGTAAAGATGCCAGTGGTGAATTTTTATTTGCCGGTTTTCAAAGTGATATTCGACCTTTTACTGCAACTGCAACTGGTGTTGTTTATAATGGCGATCAAGGCCAGCGTATACTGCAGGTAGGTCCTGATAAACAAGTCGCAGTGAGTGACTCAGGTGCTGCTATTTTTCAACAGATTCGTAATGGCAATGGCGACTTTTCGGTCGACAGCAATAATGCCAATACAGGCGATGGTGTAATAGCGCCGGGTTCAGTGATAGACAATACGGTTTATCAAAAACACGATTTTAGTATTCAATTTACCTCAGCGACGACTTATGATGTTGTCAATACAACATCAGCAACAACGATCATTACCGGTGCCAGTTATGTAGATGGGGCAACTATTAGTTTTAATGGCATTGAGACTAATATTACCGGCAACCCGCAGACAGGTGATGAGTTCTTAGTACAGGCTAGTCGTAACCAAGATATTTTTGCAACATTTCGTAATTTTATTAATACTTTAAATGGCTTTCCAAGTAATGGCTCGGGTCAAGCACATTATCGACAAGATATTCAAGCCGTTATTTTAGACATTGACCAGTCTTTAGAAAATCTGGTTGGTGTACAAGCCTCTATTGGCGCACGCTTGAATGCTATAGAGTCGACGACTGATGAAAATGAGGCTGTTCAATTTCAGATTTTACAAACACTCTCTACTATACGTGACTTAGATTATGCCGATGCAGTCAGTTCTCTACAAACTCAATTATCTACATTGGAAGCTGCACAGCAAACCTATGCGACCATTAGTCGACTTTCATTATTCAACTTTCTCTAGTATTTAGAGTTATTATCACTTACGTAAAAATCTCTCTCAATTCTTCAATTTTATTATTAAAGTTATTTAAGTTACTGCCGCTAAGCTTGCTGCTGCCTAGCAGAAATCACTATATAAATGAGCTTTTCTATAAAGCACTTCTAAAAATTAAGACGCACTTGTCTTAAATTATTATAAAGTAACGATTATTTTCACTGATACCCTCCCGTCTAGCTTGACTTTAAAGATTAATTAGACTTGGCCGATAATCTCTCATATAGGACAAAGCGGTGAGTGTAAATAAATCCCTTTGTCGAAGTGTTAAGTAAAATTTTAACCCTACGATGAAGGGTAGCTAAGGAGAATATATAATGCCTCAAGTGATTAATACTAACATTGCCTCGTTGAATGCACAGCGGAACTTAAATAGTTCGCAAGATGCATTACAGACCGCTTTCCAGCGTCTGTCATCAGGCTTACGCATTAATAGTGCAAAGGATGATGCAGCGGGTTTAGCGATTTCAGAAAGAATGACTGGCCAAATACGTGGCCTTAACCAAGCAGTACGAAATGCCAATGATGGTATTTCACTCGCGCAGACTGCCGAAGCAGCGCTGACGGAGTCAACGAATATTTTGCAACGTATTCGTGAGTTGGCCGTACAATCGGCTAACGCGACTAACAGTGCTTCTGATAGGGCAGCATTACAGTCTGAAGTGTCGCAATTGCGTTCAGAGTTAGATCGTATTGCAACAACATCAGAGTTTAACGGTTTGAAGCTGCTTGATGGCACATTTACTTCTCAGCAGTTTCAGGTGGGCGCGAATGCTAACCAAACAATCACTGCATCAGTGAGCAGTGGTCGAGCCAGGGATATTGGTGCTTTTGTGAATGCCTCTAGCACACAATCACAAACAGCCACTGATAATGTATCAAACGGTACTAATACTACGATTGCTACGCAAACCGGTGGTACTGTGAATGCTAATGTTTATACCGGTTTGAATGGCACAGCCAGTAATGGTACGAATATTACGATCAACGGCACGGATGTTTTAGACTCTAGTGCTTATGTGGTTTCAGGTGATACGCAACGGGGAGCGACCAGTGGTTTTGCGATTGCGCAAGCGATTAACGCGACTAATATTGCTGGTATTAATGCAACAACGACAACTTCGAAGACATTTAGTAATGTTGCTGCTGCCGGTGGTAATAACTCATTTGCTACGGCAGTTGGCACAGGTATTACAACAGACCTAGATACCGCTGATTATGTATTAAGTGTTAATGGTCAACAGGTTTTTACTGATACTTATTCTTCTACTAACTTGTCAACCTCTATTGATGATGTGGTCAATGCAGTTAATCAATTTACGGATACAACGGGTGTGCGAGCAACTAACTCCAGTGGCGAGCTAACGCTAACAGCAGATGATGGTCGTGACATCCTGATTGCTGAGAGCTTTACTTATAACGACACTACAGCAGCGGGCAATAACACAGCCACTGTGGACACTATCTTTGGTGACTTTGCTGAGAGTGCTGATGGAGGTTCCGGTGCAGCAACAAATGACTTTACAATCAAAGGCAGTGTGACGATTGATTCGAGTGCTACAGTAACCATTACTAATGGCGCCGATATTCTCGGGCTGGCCTCTGGTGGCTCAACGAGTCTGGCCGCAGCAGGCAGTATTGACACCGTTGATATTTCCAGTGTAAGTGGTGCGAATAATGCGATTTTATCAGTCGATGCCGCACTCGATACGATCAACTCTAGTCGTGCAGATTTAGGTGCGATCCAATCGCGATTTGATTCAACGATTGCTAACCTAAGCGCGATTACTGAGAACTTACAGGCTGCGCGAAGCCGAATCCGTGATGCTGACTTTGCTCAGGAAACAGCTGAGCTAACCAGAACACAGATTCTGCAGCAGGCTGGTACATCAATTCTTGCTCAGGCTAATGTGTCGCAACAGAGTGTGCTGGCGCTACTGCAGTAAGCAATAATTGATTTTTTGAAAATCTGGAAAGGGATAGATAGTGCATTATTTTGACTGGCATCGGATGCATATACGCACAAGGACTCTATCTCTTTCTTATCTTGTTGTGAAGTAAAGCTGTATAGCTAGGTAGGATAATATTATGGTTTCGGAAGTCAGTAACCAGCTTATTAACCCGGCCAGTTCGAAGCCTCAATTTGAGGTGCAGGATGCCAGTCAACAAGCGCTTGCCGAAAGGCAGGTTGGCAATGTTTTTCCGGGTAATAACTCTAATTTGCCGGATGTCGGCAATACACCGCAATTCGACAGCCAAAGTCTGCAGGAAGCAACCGAACAGCTTAATCAGTTGGTTCAAAATAAACAGCAGTCTTTACAGTTTAGTTTAGATGACAGCAGTGGTCGCAGCGTGATAAAGGTTGTTAATACAGATACACGTGAGGTTGTTAAGCAGTTTCCGCCTGAGGAGATTCTGTCATTATCAAAACTAATGTCAGAGTCTTTAGAAGCTGCCGATAGCGAGACGACGGGTGTTTTGCTGGAAGAACAAGTTTAAGCAAATGGCACTGATGTTGCATTTATATTAAGCAATATTCAGTACACTGCGAAAGCTTGTCATGTAAAGGAGGTTTACCATGCTAAGTGCGCCAGGCATTGGCTCCGGCCTGGATGTGGATACCATCATTAACCAGTTATTGGAAGTCGAGCGTATTCCGGTAATACAGCTTGAAGCGCGCCGTGCAGAAAACACGATCAAAATCAGCGAGTATGGTGCCTTAAGTAATTCTCTATCCGTTTTTAAATCCAGTTTCTCGACCCTGTCAAATCCCGATAATTTCGGTAATCTTGTGGTTACCTCATCAGACCAAGACGTACTGACAGCTACAGCGCTATCGTCAGCAGGTGATGGCAGCAATACCATAGAAGTAACCGCGCTGGCTAAAAATCATAAGCTTAATTCTGCGCTATTTGTCAGTGGTGAAGATGAAGTTGTTGGCACAGGCACGCTGACATTGTCCTCTGGTAGTGACAGTTTTGCTGTGGTTGTCGATAACAATAACGATACATTGGCGCAGGTCCGTGATGCAATAAATAATAACAGTGGCAACTTTGGTGTAACGGCCAGCATTATCAATGTGACTGGTGGTAGCCGTTTGATCTTGCGCGCAGATAACGCCGGTGCTGTGAATGCCTTAGAAGTAAGAGTAAGCAATGATGCGGATGGCAATGATACGGATGCCGCTGGTTTATCCCAGCTGGTCTATGAGGCTAGTGGCACGCAAAACTTAGTGCAACTCGAAGCCGCCCAGGATGCTGCTTTAACAGTCGATGGCTTTAATGTTAGCAGTGCCTCTAATCAAGTTTCCGGTGTGATCTCAGGTGTAACGCTGAATTTAGAGGCTATCGGTACCACCCAATTGGATGTTCGTCGGGACACTTCAACACTGAGTACGACCTTCAATAAAATTGTCACCGATTATAATAATCTGACACAGCTTATTACTGCGGCCAGAGGCAGTACCTTAGGCGGTGAGAGCTTTTTAGTAAATTTAGAAGCTCAAGTTCGGAATGTTTTTTCATCGCGTATAAGCGGTTTAGAGGGTGGTTTAGATTCCATGTTTAATTTAGGGCTGTCTTTCGATAAAGAAGGGGTGATGACATTTGATAGCACCAAGCTGAACAGCTTTCTCGATAGTAATTCAGAGTCCGTCAAAAGCCTGTTATCACAAGAGGGCGATGGTATTGCTAAGCAAATGGATACCTTACTCGATAGCTACCTTGGTACTAATGGCTTAATTCAGGGGCGCTCTGAGGCTATTAGCAATAATAGCGACTTTTTAGCTGAACGTATCGATAGTATGAACCGTCAAATTGATGCGACCGAACAGCGATTATTATCGCAGTTCACCGCACTTGATGTGCTGGTAGGTAGGCTAAACAATACCAGTAATTTTCTAACGCAGCAGTTATCACAATTCAATAATAACCGTAATTCATAACGAAGGAAGTAACAGCATATGGGGAATTTCAATACCACTAAAGCCGCCACAACATATCAACAAGCCGCACTCTATGGTGGCCTGGAGAGTGCTGATTCACATCGTCTAATTGAAATGCTATTAGATGGTCTATTAAAAAACCTGGGAAATTCAAAAGCCAGTATTAGCGAAAACAATACCATGCAAAAATGCACGTCGATAGATAAAACAATTGCTATTTTGGATACGCTACGCAATGGCCTTGATTTTGAAGAGGGCGGGCAATTAGCGACTAACCTTGATGATCTTTATGATTATATGCAACGACAGCTGATACAAGCAAACTTCAAGTCAGATGCGAGTATCATTGATGAAGTGATTGGGTTAGCAGCACAGATTAAAGATGCCTGGCATGCTATTGGTAAAAATAATGCTGAGAAGGCTCAGGCTGGGGTGTTGCGCTAGTGCAAGATATAAATATAGAACATGAAATAGCTGACCTATTGCTGTTAGGTGATCAGCTTATTGAGACCATAGGGTCTGCTGACCATGAAGCATTGTCAGATTTGGTTAGCCAACGCGATACTGCTTGCCAGCAACTATTTGCCAGCCATACGCAATTAGCCTTAATGCCTTATCAAATAAACTTGCAGCGACTGCTTGGTCAGGACCAGGAAATCAGTCGTCGCATCAAGTCTTATCAACAATTACTCTCCACAAAAATGCAGCAGATGCAGACCCATCGTCGGGTAACTCAAGCCTATACACAAAGTGAGTAAAGTCAGTCAACGCCTCGTCAAAAAAACAAAAACTTTTTACATTTGCTATTTTGGTGAACAATTATTGACCAATTTACAGTGAATGTTTATTTTTCAGCGACTTAAGTTTTATTCTTCAAGCGGATAGTATTTTATTTGTGAATAACTATGTTTATAAGTTGTGAATAAGCTATGAATAGCCATTAAATAAGTTGTGGCTGACTTGTGTATTAAAAATGTTGGTCTAAAATTATACATCAAGACGGCACAATAAATGCCCAATAAGGATGACTCAACGATAACAGTATCGGCAAGGAGAGGATCATGGATGATCAGATTGCCCGGCCGGCAGGACGGTTCCCTTCACAAAACGAATATTTTGATAAGCTGCAAGCACAGCTGCCTTTTTCAGAAACTACACAAAAAAATAACGTTCTTAGCCTGACGCATAGCGCTACTAATGAAGACCCAGATGCTGCGAGTGAGCAAACGGTGAAGCCCATTAGTATTTCACTTGAAGGCAATAGCAACCGTATTAATCACGTACGCCAGCTTATCGCGAAAGTGGCCAAAACCAATGCTAGTGTTTTAATTTTAGGTGAATCAGGCACAGGTAAAGAAGTCGCTGCTCGTGAAATTCATCGTCAGTCGCTGCGACGGAATAAGCCTTTTGTGCCCATTAACTGTGGCGCCATTCCGGCAGAGCTATTAGAAAGTGAATTATTTGGTCACGAGAAAGGCGCTTTTACAGGTGCTCTAACCGCACGCCCAGGCCGCTTTGAGATGGCTGAAGGTGGCACTTTATTTCTCGATGAAATCGGTGATATGAGTTTGGATATGCAAGTAAAACTCTTAAGAGTTTTACAAGAGCGAACTTACGAGCGTGTTGGCAGCAATAAAACACAAGTGGCCGATGTCAGAATATTAGCCGCAACTCATCGTAATCTAGAAGAGCGCATCATCGAAAATGAGTTTCGTGAAGACTTATATTACCGCTTGAATGTGTTCCCCATTGAAATGCCAGCACTACGGGATAGAAAAGATGATATTCCAGAGCTGTTGTGCTCAATGATCAAACGCTTAGATAATGGCGAACAAGACAAAGTTGAACTGACAACAGCTGCACTACACAGCTTGCAGCAGTACGATTGGCACGGTAACGTCAGGGAATTATCTAATCTGATAGAGCGCTTATGTATTCTTAATCCTGGTGAGGTGATTGATGTTGATCAGTTGCCTGACAAGTTTCATCGCAACAATGCGGCTGTTAGCACAGTACCCTCTGTTGTAGTGGATAATGCAAAAGTACTTACTCAAAATTTCCAAATTAAATCGCCGAAAGACTTTATTAATGGTTTAGAAATACCCGAAGAGGGTGTTGACCTAAAAGGCTTTCTAGCCCAGCTTGAATTACACTATATCAAACTTGCGTTAAAAGAATCTCAAGGGGTTGTTGCTAAAGCGGCTAAGTTATTAAAGCTTGGTAGAACAACACTGGTTGAGAAACTACGCAAATATGAAATAGATCGAGCTGCATAGACTGTATCAGCTGTAAAACTTATCACACCGTCGTCAAGCTTGCTCACGTAAGGTTTCGAAACTCATCGAGCCGTGCGTGAGCATTTTTCTTTTTCTCACCTTTGTTATGCTCCAAAAAAATGACACATAGCGCATAAGTGTCATCTTACTGGCTGTCGTAAATTCAGTGGTGTCATTAATTTGACTTGCAAGACATGGATTTCTACTAAGTCTATGTTTTATATAGGATTATTTAGCGGGCATGTATATTGCAATCATTAAATTAACAACAATACCGTTGCATATCGATTCAGCAGGAAGCTAACAGTATGAGTGAAAATAAACAGGCAATGACTCAATTACAAAGTGCCTTTGCGGCGTTTAATGAAGCATCATTTTCTTTAGCAAACTGTTATAGCGATCTTGAAGAACGTATTGAGGAACTCAATGGCCAGCTTGCCAAAGCACATGATGAACGTATTAAACAACTGGCAGAAAAAGAAATTCTGGCTGATAGATTATCTGTTTTAATTGATGCTTTGCCAGGTGGTTTGATTGTTGTTAATGCGCTTGGCGTGATTATTCAATGCAATAATAAAGCAGAAAATATTTTATCAATGCCATTAACCGGTAAAACCTGGTCAGATATTACTGAACACTGTTTAGCGAAAGGTGCGATACAAGCTGGCGAAATAGAGCTTAATAATGGTTGTCATATTAATTTATCCATGCAGCCGTTAAATGCAACAGGCGGTATGATCGTTTTATTCAGCGATGTTACTCAGCATAGGCAGTTACAGAACAGTCTACAGCACAAGGAGCGCCTGTCAGCAATGGGGCAAATGATAGGCGAGTTAGCACATCAGCTGCGTACACCCCTGGCTTCTGCGTTTTTATACCTATCGAATGTTAAAGTGAACAGTAAAAACAATGTCTTTAATAGCCAATTACAAAAGCTGCATGGCTGTCTTATTGGTTTGCAAAATACCGTAGATGATTTATTGCTTTATGCAAGAGGACAAAACCCGGCTTTTGAAGCTGTGCAGGTAACAGAAATAGCCAGTGCAGTAAAAACACAATTTATTTCAAATACACATCAACATAATGTTTCGCTGAAGGTTATTGATAACACAGATAACCATATTGCTATTGTCAATAAATCGGCGTTACAGGGAGCTATTTTGAATTTATTAGTCAATGCCTCTCAGGCAGGTGCGACGTTGATTGAACTGGTTTTTGCATTGAATCAAGATAGCTTTTCAATCAGTGTTATTGACAATGGCCCAGGTGTATCTAAAGAGTTACAGAAGAAAATATTTACGCCTTTTTTTACTAGCCGATCAGATGGTACCGGTCTTGGTCTGGCTGTAGTGCATACTGTGGTTGATTTGCATGGAGGGGTAATTGATATTGAGAGCAGCAGAACTGAAGGTGCTTGCTTTAATATCAAACTACCGCTAAATGAACAACATAACTGGCAGATGCTGGAGAGTAGTATCAAGCAAGACACAAAGTCTATGTTGTACCAACAAAAACAAGGATATGAGTATGACCAAATGGAATATTTTGATCGTTGAAGATGATGATACATTAAGAGAAGCTATCAGTGATACTTTGCAAATTGCGAAGTATGCTGTAACTGCTGTTGAGAGTGCGGAGCAGGCACTGGCTTATCTCAATGAGCATCAGTGTTCAGCAAAATCAAAGATAGACTTAGTGCTCAGTGATATCCAGATGGCAGGTATGAGTGGCTGTGATTTGCTCAAGTCCATCAAGTTGCAAATACCT
Source organism: Gammaproteobacteria bacterium (assembly GCA_965230615.1). GTDB lineage: Bacteria > Pseudomonadota > Gammaproteobacteria > HTCC5015 > HTCC5015. Next base: position 747,253 of record OZ246012.1, on the reverse strand, counting down.
GATTTGCCAGTTATTCTGCTCACTGCGTATGCAACCGTTGAGCAAGCCATTGAAGCTATTCGCAATGGCGCAAGTGAATATCTTATCAAACCATTCGAAGCCAATACTTTATTAGATAAAATTAAAATGCATCTGCCAAATGATGTTGCTAGTGGTATTGAAACGATCAGCGATCCTTCGAGTAAGCGATTATTTCAGTTGGCATCGAAAGTGGCTAAAAGCAGTGTTTCTGTGCTTATCAATGGTGAAAGCGGTGTCGGTAAAGAAGTATTAGCACGTTATATTCACCAAAACTCATCACGTAAAGATAAACCTTTTGTCGCGATCAACTGTGCAGCTATACCGGAAAATATGTTGGAAGCGGTATTGTTTGGTTATGAGAAAGGCGCTTTTACCGGTGCGTATCAACGTAACCAAGGTAAGTTTGAATTGGCTCAGTATGGAACACTACTACTTGATGAAATATCCGAAATGGATATTGCCTTGCAGGCCAAGCTATTACGTGTCTTGCAAGAAAAAGAAGTGGAACGTTTAGGTGGGCGCGCGACTATTCAGCTGGATGTGCGAGTATTGGCAACGACTAACCGTGATCTTGCTGATGAAGTTAAAAAAGGTAAATTTCGAGAAGATTTATTTTATCGCTTAAATGTTTTTCCATTGACGGTTTTGCCATTGAGAAAACGTATAAATGACATATTGCCCTTAGCTGAAGCTATGATAGTAAGGCATTATCAGCAACTTGATGAAACTTACTCTGCAATGCCGACGATCAATGTTGCCGCACAGCAAAAGCTATTGAGCTATCATTGGCCGGGTAATATTCGAGAATTGGAAAACGTTATCCAGCGCGCACTTGTTGTATGTCAGGGTGGCAGTATTGGACCACAAGACTTGGTTTTCTGTGAAGGTGTTGACGCTGACAACATGAGTGCAATTACATCAGTGGTAAGCAGCACACCAGAAAAACCATTGTTATCCATCGATTTAAAGAAACACGAACAAGAGCTGATTTTACAAGCTCTGGTGAAAGGCAACGGCAGCCGAAAATACGCAGCCGAAACGCTCGGCATTAGCCCGAGAACATTGCGTTATAAGATTTCCAAAATGCGTGAGCAAGGTATTGATGTGCCATCTGCTTATGGCATGGCATGAATAGCACTATCTATTAACTACTCGCATAGTAACTAACGGTTTATTTTAGTATATGGAAGAGAGACGTTATGAGTGACCCTAATGTCAGTGATATTTTGAATCAAATTCGTATTCTGTCCAAACAGGCCGGTTTTGAAACACCGCCGACAGATACAGTAGGGAAAAGCGCTGAACAAAATTCTATTGACTTTTCTTCCGCCTTAAAACAGTCATTGGATGAAGTAAACCAGATTCAAAAAAGTGCAGGTAAATTAGCCGAAGGCTTTGAAAAAGGTGATCCTAATGTTGAACTGTCTGAGGTTATGATAGAAATGCAAAAGGCTCGCGTCTCTTTCGAGGCCCTATCGCAAGTGCGTAATAAACTTATTACCGCCTATCAAGAAATAATGAACATGCAAATATAAAGGCTAAGAAAATATGGCTACCGATGATCAAGCTGTAGTTGCCATCGACCCGGGGCCGGTGACTGTCGTAGAGACAGCCAGGCCCAACTTACAACAAATAAAAATGATTTTTGGCTTAACCGCCGCCTTATCATTAGGTATTGGCTTGGTTTTTTGGTCATTGAAGCCTGAATACAGTCCGGTTTTTAATAGCCTGACAGATCGTGATGCCCTGCAGGTTGCTGAAGTGCTGCGCGCTGAAAATGTCCCGTTTAAAATTGAAAACAAAACAGGATTGATTCTGGTACCTAATGAGCAACTTAGTGAAGTTAGAATGAAATTAACAGCAGCAGGGGTACCTTATGGTTCTGCCAGTGGCTTTGAAACATTACAACAAGAGCAAAGCCTGGGTACCAGTCGGTTTATGGAGACTGCACGTTATCAACATGTATTGGAGACTGAGTTATCACGAACAATCACTGCCATGCGTAATATTGAATCGGCAAGAGTACACTTGGCGTTACCTAAACAATCTGTATTCGTACGCAAGCAATCCAAGCCAACGGCTTCTGTGATGGTAAAGCTATTCCCAGGGCGTATTTTAGAAGATGCGCAGGTAACCTCGATTGTCCATATGGTAGCTTCCAGTGTCCCTTATATGCAAGCTGGCAATGTGACGGTGGTTGACCAATGGGGCAGGATGTTATCAGCCAGTAGTAGTGACAAAGATATGGCTGCGAATCGAGCCCATCTTGACTATATCCGCAATATGGAAAGCAACTATGTACAACGTATAGAAGCATTGCTAACGCCCATTGTTGGTTATGGTCGTGTGAAAGCCGAGGTGAATGCTGATATTGATTTCACCAGTAATGAAAGTTTTCAAGAGAGCTATGCGCCTGATGCCAATAAAGTGCGTAGTGAACAAGTTCAAGAAAGTGAAAATGTCGGGAATGCGGCAGCTATCGGTATCCCTGGGGCATTGACTAATCAGCCACCCGCTGGCGGTGCTGTTGATGAAAACGGGGTCGCACTTGCAGGTGGAAATCCACCCACAAGCACTAATCGAAATAGTACACGTAACTTTGAGCTCGACAAAACTATCACACGCAGCAAGCGCGGCCAAGGCATCGTGCGCCGCTTAACGGTGGCTGTTGTATTGGATGATAAACTCAACGTCAATACCAGTGTTAACCCGGAAACCGGTGAAGAAACCGTCAGTACGAGTAAAGCGCCCTATACCGAGGCTGAGCTGTTGCGCTTTACTGAGCTGGTTAAAAGCACAATTGGCTTTAGAGAAGACAGAGGCGATATTGTTGAGGTGATTAATAGCAGTTTTCAAGCACCCGATGCTCCCGAGCCTCTGCCTGAAGTACCTGTCTGGGAGCAACCCTGGGTATGGACTGCGGCCAAGCAGCTATTAACCGGCTTTGCCGTGTTGTTTGTTGTATTCGGTATCGTCCGCCCAGCAGTACGTTCAATGTTACCTGCCTCAGGAACCAATAGCAGAGAAGATGCGGTTGCAGAAGGTGAGGGCGACAAAAAAGAAGGTATTGAAGGCCAAATTACTGAAGAAAATGCTGAAGAGGCCGATGAAGATCAGGATGTACTAACACTTTCAAATCAGTCGATGCAAGGTATGTTGCCTGCACCACCGCAAGTCTATGGAGACATATTAAATATGGCTCGAGTTATGGCAACTGATGACCCGAAGCGGGTTGCTAAAGTAATTAAAGATTGGGTGGCTGAAGATGGCTGATGAAGAAGAGAGCCATGTAGAAGAGGTTTTTCGTCCACCTCTGACTCGACCCCAGCAGGCCGCGTTATTTCTTATGACCTTAGGTGAAAACCAGGCCGCTGAAATCCTCAGGCACATGGAGCCTAAAGAGGTTCAGACACTCGGCGAGTCCATGAAATCATTGAATGATATTACGCAAGAGCAAATTGCTGAAGTGCTGGATAGCTTTGTGCAAAATGTTGGTAACCAATCTTCACTCAGTATTGGCACTGAGGAATATCTGAAGAGTATCTTACAAAAAGCGCTGGGCCAGGAGAAGGCACAGAGTATTATGTCGCGCATTTCCATGCGTACGGCAACTAAAGGTTTGGAAACACTCAAATGGATGGATGTTAGAGCCATCAATGACTTGCTACGCAATGAGCACCCACAAATTATTGCTATCATCTTGGTGTCTATCGACAAAGATCAAGCCTCAGGTGTATTGGCATTATTGCCAGAGAGTGTACGTGCCGATGTGGTGATGCGCATAGCTAGAATGGACGGTATTAACCCTTCGGCATTGATCGAGTTAGATGCGATCATGGAAAGGCAGTTTGACGGCCCTCTAGATATTAAAGTCAATGATGTGGGGGGTATTCGAGCTGCAGCAGAAATATTGAATGGTGTCACTGGCGATACTGGTACAAAGTTGCTTGAAGATATTACTGAGATGGATGCTGAGACCAGTGCCGAAATTCAGGAAAATATGTTTATTTTTGAAAACCTGCTGGAAGTTGATGATAGAGGTTTTCAGACGTTATTACGTGAAGTCTCCAGTGATTCTTTAGTTATCGCTTTAAAAGGCTCAAGTCAAGAGATGCAAGCTAAAGTGTTTAAAAATATGTCTAAACGTGCAGCTGAAATGCTACAAGATGATTTGGAAACACGTGGCCCGATAAAGCTCAAGGAAGTCGAAGAAGCACAAAAAGCGATTATTACAGTTGCACGTAACTTAGCTGAAGAAGGTAAGATTATGCTTGGATCAGGAGGAGAGGAGTTTGTCTAAAATTATCTCTGCCGATAAAGTAGGGGAAGTGACTGCTTGGAGCATTCCACCTATAGAGCAAAAGCCAGAACTAACACTTGAAGATTATAGTGAAGGTTTGTCAACTATTTGTCAGCAGCTGCCCACCTTGCAGGATATTGAGCGCTTACAAAAGCAAGCCTATGATGAAAGTTATGAAGCCGGCTATCAACAAGGGTTAGAAGAAGCTAAAAATGAATTTCATTCTATAATCAATGGCGCAAAACAATTGCTGGATCAAATCAGCGATCCGATTAGTAATATTGATCAACAGATTAAACAGCAATTAGTTCAACTGTCGTTAATGATAGCCAAACAGGTTGTGAAAGCAGAAATAAGTTATGCGCCGGAGAAAATTATTCACATCGTTGATGAAGCATTGCAGGCTTTGCCACAAAACTCATCATCTGTTTATGTTCGTTTGCATCCAGCTGATGCTGCAGCATATAAAAAGTTCGTCAATGACTCTGATAATCAAATCTCGTTTAAGATAGTAGAGGATGATACGGTTGAGCAAGGTGGCTGTAGCTTATATACCGATAGTTGCAGTATTGATCAAACAGTAGAAACCCAAATTGCTGCTATTGCTGCTAAGTTTCTCGATTTAAGAGATGAGAGTGGCAAATCAGAAATCGAAGAGCTTAATGTATAATAATGCAAAAAGCAGATTATCATAACGAATGGAATACTTTTTTGCAGCGCTGCTGTGATGAAGTGGATGCAACTGAAATTGTTATTGAAGGCCGTCTAACACGTATTGTTGGCCTGACTTTGGAAGCTAGCGGTTGTCGTGCAGCTATCGGTGCCCGTTGTTTTATTGAATCAGATGAGGGTGTTACTGTCGAGGCTGAAGTAGTGGGTTTTGCTAATGAGCGAACTTACTTAATGCCCATTGGTAGCATACAAGGCTTATTGCCAGGTGCCAAAGTCATTGCCAGTCAGTTTAACTATGAAGTACCCGTTGGGGAGGCATTGTTGGGCAGAGTGCTCGATGGTACAGGTCAGCCCTTGGATGATAAGGGGCCATTGGTGATTGATGACTATCGTAGCTTAGACGGCGTACCTATTAACCCTATGCACCGTCGACCAATACATTCAACATTGGATGTGGGAGTACGAGCGATTAATGGCTTGCTGAGCATCGGTAAGGGGCAACGTATGGGGCTGTTTGCTGGCAGTGGGGTTGGCAAAAGTGTATTGCTTGGCATGATGACAAAATATACCCAGGCCGATGTGACTGTTGTTGGTATGATTGGTGAGCGTGGCCGGGAAGTTAACGAGTTTGTGCAGGATATTTTAGGTGAAGAAGGACTAAAGCGCTCAGTCGTGGTTGCGGTTCCTGCTGACCAGCCACCATTACAGCGTATGCACGGTGCTATGTTGGCAACTTCAATTGCGGAGTACTTTCGAGATGAAGGCAAACAAGTTTTACTGCTTATCGATTCATTAACTCGATTTGCGCATGCACAACGTGAGATAGCTTTAGCGATTGGTGAGCCACCGGCAACAAAAGGTTACCCGCCTTCGGTTTTTACAAAATTACCTCAGTTAATTGAGCGTGCTGGTAGCAGTGACGTTGGTTCAGGCTCAATAACCGCTTTCTATACTGTGCTAGTAGAAGGAGATGACCACAATGAGCCTATTGCTGATGCAGCACGTGCTATTCTTGATGGGCATATTGTGTTATCGCGTGAAATTGCTGACGCAGGTCGTTATCCTGCAATTGACCTAGAGAGTTCTATTAGTCGTTTAATGCCAGTATTAACAACAGCGCAACATCAGCAATATATTAGTTTGTTTCGCAAGATGTACGCAAAATATCAGCAGAATGCCGATTTGATTAAAATGGGCGTTTATCAAGCAGGTTCAGATAAAGAGCTTGATGATGCCATCATGTTTAATGCTCAGCTTACTGGTTTTCTCAGCCAACATATGCATGAGTCTGTTAACTTTGAACAAAGCCTGGTTGAGTTGGCACGTATCTTTCTTAATTCTGAGTTAGATAATGAGCCAGTTCCAGTGCCTGGTACTGATATGGCATTACAATCATAATGAATAAAGAGGTAGTCTATCATGTCACGTGGCAAGCAATTACATTCAATGAAAGCTGTTTCGCAATTAGCCGAAGATAATGCAGCAAAGCTACTAGCAGGTGTTATGGAACGAAAAACATTGGCTGAACAACAGTTGGCGGAATTGATTGGCTATCGAGCAGAGTGTGAAAATCAGTTAAAAATCACTTATTCGCGTAATGATACGGCGATGAGCCAGGTAAGAGCTAGAAAAGCATTTATCGAGCGACTCAGTGATGCTATAGCTCAGCAACAACGCTTAATTGGTACGCTTGTTGAGGAGTTGGAATCACGAGTAAGAGAGTGGCGTAAATCGCACTCGAGTAACAAAACGTTGGATAAGCTCGTCACGCAATATCATCATAATGAACAGCGTTTGCAGGATAAGCGTCAACAACGAGATAATGATGATCTGAGCTGCAGTCGTTTTCTCCGAAATCGGCCAAACCTATTCTGAGAGTCGTTAGTTCGAACATAAACCTTGGCCCATAATTTGCACTGTAATTTATGCAAGTACTGATGCTCACTCGTTTATTGTGGGTGTGTTTAGCAAGGTGTGTATAAGGATTAAGCGAAACTGACATGGATTCAACAAATTTTCTTGCAATAGGTCAAACATCTTCGGCAAAACAGCCTCTACAGTCCATCGAGCAAGCGATAGAGTCTCCATTATTTGGCGATTTTCAACAGTTGTTGTCAGCGACTTATCATCAGTCAACACCTCCTAATAACGCGTCAGCAGGGCTGATAGTACCTGGCTCGTCAGGTACTCCTGCGATAGCAACGACTGATGCAATAACAAACCCTGCAGTATCAGGTGAGAGCTTGCCGCAACCTGGCAATGTCTTGCCGGGTATGATGAAAACTGTTGAGCCATTGTCAGCCCCATTAATGACTGCTGCGACTACATCAGCTACATCAAATAATGCTCTGGAAATACCTAGCGGTGTGCTCAGTGTTAATATTCAGCAAGTGTCACAACCATTACCACAGCCGATATCTGTTTTATCACCTGATGCATCAATCGAGTCTGCGGCAGACTTATCACAAGACATACAAGTAATGCCTACTGATACCAGAATGGCTCGCCCTGATGCAGCTGTATTAATGTCTGCATCCAATATGCGAGATGAGTCGCTAAGGACAAAAGACGCACTGACATCAGCAACGTCTATCTCAACGTCAATACCGCAAAGTGGTATTTTAAATGTTGCCGATGATATGCAAACAGTTATCCCGGTGAATACAGCTGCAGCGGATACTGCGCTTACATCGGCTGCACTACAAGCACGTGCTGATCAAAGCGCCCCGGTTGCTAATGCATTAAATTTGCAATCCAGTAATGTTGAGACGCCTTTATCTGAAACACTGTTTTGGATGATGAATAAAGATATGAAACATGCCCAGTTGCGGATAGATCCACCCGAGCTAGGCGCATTAGACATTCATCTGGAAGTAGATAATAATGAAGTTAAGGTAAATATGGTCACCCAGTCTGGTGTTGCCAAGGATGCCTTAGATTCAGCAATGCCGCGTTTGCGTGAAATTTTTGCTGAAAATGGTATGAACCTAGTACAAGCTGATGTATCAGAAAAACAAGCAAATGATCAGAATGATCAGCAAGCACCAGTTGCAGCTGAAGTACTCGATGTCAGCGACTCTGCAGACTCAGAAAAAGCCCAAATGCCAACAACATCCACTTTATCATTATCTCCAGCCAGTGGCCGACTGGATACCTACGCTTGATTATAACTAATTGATTATAAAAGATTTTTAGGGTTAGTTGTCAAGTGGCAAATATTGCCAGATATTAAAGTTTATATAAGCCTGGGCGATATATCCGAATAAAAGCAACACATTAAATGCTATGGAGAGCGAGTATGGATATAGCCACGCTATTTGGAATTGTTGGTGCTTTCGCCATTATTGCTGTTGCCATTCTGATTGGTGGCAGTGCAGGTGTTTTTATAAATATTCCATCTTTAATCGTCGTTGTTGGTGGAACATTTGCTGTCACGTTGAGCCAAATTTCTCTTGGTCAGTTTTTCGGTTCATTCAAAGTCACTTTAAAAGCATTTATTCATAAATCTGTTGCACCAACTGTCTTGATTGAAGAGGCTGTTGAATTAGCTAATATTGCACGCAAGGAAGGTGTGCTTGCTCTGGAGAGTAAGGAGATTGGCGATAAGTTTTTGGAAAAGGGTATTGGCATGTGTATTGATGGCCACCCACCTGAAATTGTGCAGAAAATGTTGTCAAAAGATATTAATTTAACGATTGAGCGCCATGAAATTGGTGCAAAGATGTTTAAGTCTATGGGGGATGTTGCACCGGCGATGGGGATGATAGGTACATTGATTGGTTTGGTGCAAATGTTATCTGCTATGGATGATCCGAAATCTATCGGTCCTGCAATGGCGGTTGCATTATTAACAACGCTCTACGGTGCTGTCATCGCTAATGCATTTGCTTTGCCTATTTCAGAAAAGCTTAAAATGATTAGTCGTGATGAGCGTCTTAATAAATCTCTGATTATAGAATCAGTAGCAGCCATTCAAGGGGGCACTAATCCGAAAGTATTGGAACAATTGCTAATGACATTCTTGCCTGAGAGTAAACGGCAATCATTGAGTAGTGATTAAGCTAGGCTTAGCTGAACGGAGATAAGTTTGTATGGATGAAGAAGAAGCCGGGGGAGGTGAAGAAGAGGGCGGTGCAGGATGGATTATGACATTCGCCGACTTAATGTCTTTGCTAATGTGCTTTTTCGTATTGTTGCTGTCATTTTCGGAAATGGATGTACTGAAGTTTAAGCAACTAGCAGGCTCTATGAAAGAAGCTTTCGGTGTGCAACGTGAGGTCAAAGCAAAAGACCCACCGAAAGGAACAAGCATCATTGCTCAGGAATTCAGCCCAGGTAGGCCAACACCTTCGGCGATTGTTGAAATCAGGCAACAAACAACAGATGAGAGTAAAGAGAATCTCGATTTTGGTCATGCAGCAGATGACAATGAAGAAGTACAAGACTTAAAAGCGGCGTTAAAGAAAGAGATGGAACGTCAAATGAAGGAGCAGATCGCCAAAATGGAGGAGCTGCTGGAAGACGAGATTGAAAAAGGTATGCTGGAAGTCAGTGAAGTCAATGAGGAAGTAATGATTCGTATTCGGGAAAAAGGCTCTTTTGCTTCAGGCAAAGCAAAATTAGAAAAGTCATTTTATCCGATTCTCAGCAAGATAGGTCAGGTGCTCAATGGCGTCAATGGTCAAATAGTCGTTTCTGGGCACACAGACAATATACCTATTCGCACTGCAATATATCCCTCTAATTGGGTGTTATCAGGTGCTCGTGCTTCGAGTGTGGTTCATCATCTGACCCGCTATGGCAAAGTACCGGGTGACAGAATAGAAATTCGGGCACATGGCGATACCTTACCTATTGCAGGTAATGATACCCGTCAAGGCAGAGCCAAAAATCGTCGTATTGAAATCAGTGTGCGTTTTCAGCAATTTGATGCTATTAAAGTAGAGGACTTAGAGTCATCCCTGGAAACAATTAGGATACAATAAAGCGAGTACTAACTATGGATACAGTAGCAAATAAAGAAATTCAACCAGAGGAAGGTGACAATACTGTTGAGCGGCGGCGTTACTACCGTATAGATGATGCGGTAGCATTACAAACTCAAAAGCTCAAAGTCGATGAAATTGATAAAGAGTTGGCGGCTTTTGAAGAACGCCGCGATGCTTTTTGTATAATGAATAGCATGACTCATGATAAGGAGCAAAGCTCACCTCAATGGCGTGTAATTGAGACTGATTATCCTGAAGTCGCAGCTTACCTGAAAGCTTTAGAAGCACGAATTGATTCGCTGGCAAAAATTGTAGTGTCGCAAGAAAAACATAAAAGCCAACATACCCAAAAAGTCAATATTAGTGCTCAGGGTATTCGGTTTTTGTCATCAAAAACTTATGATGTAGATGATATGGTAGAGTTACGCTTACAAATTTTTCCTTCCTGTGAAAAGCTACTCATTATTGGTACAGTGGTTTGGTGCATAGAAGATAGAGATACTACCCCCGATGAACGATATGCCATTGCCATCGATTTCAGCTTTATTAACGAGGCTGACCGTGAAGTTCTGATCAGGCACATTCACAATAAACAAATTAAACATATACATGAGCAAAATATCGAGCAATCAGTAAAAGTAGACCCTGACTATTAACAAAGGGTTATTGTGCCAAGTTATTGGCGCTTGTTTTTGATTTGCTCAGTGAATGTCAGAATTTTGAATCATCTCAGCATTATAACTGTTGATAATTGCATGAGAAATACATCTCCGTCCTTATTTTAACCGAAATCTCCAGTGTAACTGTCAATTAACCGGGTGGCATAGCACTTGCATCTCAGCATGTAAGTCACTTATTTGTCTCATCGGCTAAAGGAATATTATCGATGAAAAAAATTATTATTTTTGCGGTTTTAGGGATTGTACTGATTGGCGCTTCTGTTGGTGGCACTATATTCGTGATGAGTGGCAAGTCAGATCCTGCTGCTGAAGAGTCTGCAGACAAAGAAAAAGACGAAGATGAAGAGAAAAGCAGCGATGATGAAGGCGAAGATTCTGAAGAAGATCAGGAAAAATCGACTGAGAAAGGCAATACAGGAGATGTTTACCATGATTTTCATCCAAGTTTTGTGGTTAACATAGTCGATACGCCTAAGAAAACTCGCTTCCTACAGGTAGATATCGCAGTCGTCACTGATAAGCAAGTGCATATCGACAATTTAAAAATTCATATGCCAGCTATTAGACATCACTTGAATATTTTATTGAGTTCTCAGCAAGCAGGTGATTTGCGTAGCTTTGAAGGTAAAGAAGCCTTGCGTGAAGAAGCTCTAAGAAAGGTTCGCCGTGTTATGAAGAAGAAGACGGGAAATTCCGGTATTAAAGATCTTTACTTTGCCAAGTTTGTAATTCAATAGTATGGCCAACGAAGACATACTCAGTGAAGATGAATTAGAGGCACTGGCAGAAGGTGTCAACTCAGGTGAAGTGTCAGTTGGTACCGATCAAGCCAGTGCTCTAGGTCAGGTAGCACACTACGACTTTCATCAACCAGCGCACTTGTTAAAAGCGCGTTTGCCTGCCTTAGATGTCATCAATGAGCGCTTTTGTAAATTATATCAAGCTGCCATGTTCAGTTTGTTGCATCGCATTGTGGAAATTGAAGCAGACGAAGTGCAAATGGTTAAATATGGTGACTATGTTAATAGTGTGCCATTGACTGCCAGTATTAGTCGTGTACGTGTTGACGAACTCAATGGTGAGATGTTGGTTAGTATTGATGCCAAATTGATTTTTCTGGTGGTAGATTGCTTTTTCGGTGGGCCAGGTGAGATAAATGAAAATGCGCTAGGACGTGATTTTACTGAAACTGAAAAGCGCGTTATTCAGCGTATTTTAGGCCATGCTATGAGCGATTTGCAAAATGCCTGGAGTCCGATCGCTAAGCTGAGCTTTGATTATTTACATGCAGAAAGCCGTGCGCAAATGACGAACTTGGTTGATGTATCTGATGTGGTTGTGCTTTCCAAGTTTACTATCAGAATGAATGACGTTACCACAGAAATGCATATTGCCATGCCATTTTCCATCTTAGAGCCATTGCGTCCCATTTTGGCGTCGGGAGTGCGCAAAGAACATACTGAGTCTGATGATAATTGGCGTCATGATTTAAAAGCTAGAGTGCAGGATGCTGGCATTGAGATTAATGCTATCTTTTCAGAAAAGACCATATCATTACGTGAGCTGCTTATGCTAAAAACGGGAGACTTTATTCCAATAATGATGAAAGATCTCACAATAGTGTATTCAGAAGATGTGCCATTGTTTGAAGGAAAAATTGGCATGTCTAACCAAGCCGCCGCCATTAAACTGGTCAACTGGCATGATAAAAATCAAAACCTATCATAATATGGAGATATCAAATGGAATCAGGTGAGAATGTTACCTCTGATGCTGATGTTCAAAAGCATACTTTTGAGAACTTAGATGGGCAGGATGGTAATGCAGAGTCTGATATCGTTAAAAATATTGATGTTGTGCAAAATATCAAGGTCACACTCTCCATGGAGTTAGGCCGGACCATTTTAACAATACGTGAGCTGCTGCAATTAAATCAAGGTTCGGTTATAGAGCTGGATAGAATGGTTGACGAGCATATGGATGTCTTAGTCAATGGAACATTAGTCGCACACGGTGAAGTTGTTGTGATTGATAATAAATTTGGTATTCGTCTGACAGATATTGTGAACCCTATGGAACGCGTTAAGCAACTGCGTTAGTTTTTATATTTGTATCTTCTGATAGATTCGAGTGCTGGGAGGTAACAAGGATGTATAGCACGAGATATACAAGATTTTTTATATACATATTAGGGCTATTATTCGGCAGTTTATATGCCGATATCAGCTTGGCAGTAGACGCTGTAAATAAGCCAAGTGTTATTTCTTCGATCTCTCTGATCAAAGTTTTTCTATCATTACTGTTAGTCCTGGCTTTTATTGCTGTAATGGCCTGGGCTAGCCGCCGCCTGGATCGGTTTAAAAGATTGAGCAATGATACCTTAAAAGTAGAAAAGACTTTGTCGTTAGGCAGTAAAGAAAAATTAGTACTGATCAAAGTGGAAAATAAATCCCTGCTAATAGGGGTAACGGCTAATTCGATCAATACTTTAATGGAGTTAAAGCATACTGTCACGGAAGATCATTCCGATAGGCATGCTGAGATGGAGCCTCAGTCCAGTGAGATTAACGCACAAACATTAGTTTCACTGTTTCGTAAGAAAACAGTTTCAGGTGATTAGTTGTGAGTCCACATAAAATTATTCTTAGTGTTTTTCTAATAATGATTTCTTTTGATGTTTGGGGGCAAGGGGGTGGTCTGCAGGCAATTACTGTGCAAACAAGCGATAGTGGTGAGCAATCATATACGCTGACATTACAAGTCATGATACTCATGACAATATTGACCTTCTTGCCAGCCTTTGTATTAATGATGACATCTTTTACACGTATTGTGATTGTGCTGGCAATTTTACGGCAAGCTATCGGTACAGCCCAAACACCCTCTAATCAAATTGTGATCGGTTTGGCTTTGTTCTTAAGCTTTTTTGTGATGTCGCCGGTAATTTCTGAAATTAACACAGTTGCGGTACAGCCTTATATACAAGAGCAGCTTACACTAAACGAAGCTGCCAAGCAGGCAATGGTGCCGATGAAAGACTTTATGTTGGCCCAAACACGTGAAACCGATTTAGGGTTGTATCTGGATATTTCAGGGCATGAGGCGCTACAAGATAGTACTCAGGTGCCTTATTCAATACTCTTACCTTCATTCGTTACGAGTGAGCTCAAAACAGCTTTTCAAATTGGTTTTTTGCTATTTATTCCTTTTCTAATTATCGACCTGGTTGTTGCCAGTGTGCTTATGTCGATGGGTATGATGATGCTATCACCGTTGATTATTTCTCTACCCTTTAAACTCATGTTGTTTGTTTTAGTTGATGGTTGGGCGCTGGTGTTAGGCACACTGGCTTCGAGCTTTTATACGGGGGCTTGATGATATGACAGCGGATTCTGTTATCGATATCTCTTCGCAAGCCATGATAATTCTGCTTATTGTTGGTGCGCCTTTATTATTATCAGCTTTGATTATCGGTTTGCTGATAGGTATGTTTCAAGCAGCCACTCAAATTAATGAAATGACATTAAGCTTTATACCTAAAATTATTGCATTAGTTGGAGCACTGTTTATTGCAGGGCCTTGGATACTGCAAACATTGATTGGTTTCACAACACGTTTATATACCGAAATTCCTCTTATGATAGGTTAATGCCATAGTATGCATGGATTTGTCTTTAGTATTGAAGAGCTGGTCAATTGGTACGACGATGTCTTTTGGGTTTTTACGCGTATCGCTGCCATGTTTGCTATCGCACCCATTATCGGCAGCCGACTCATTCCTGTGAGAATACGTATCGTTACAGCATTTTCGATCAGTCTTGTGGTGCTGGTGACATTGCCTCCCATTCCACAATATGAGCTCTTTTCCTATCAGGGCTTGCTTATAATGCTAAATCAAATACTGATTGGTATTAGCATGGGGTTTATTGTGCAACTGGTATTTAATGCTGTCACTTTAGGCGGCGAAGTGATTGCTATGACCATGGGTCTGGGGTTTGCGCAGATGGTTGATCCACAAAGTGGTATTCAAGTACCCGTTGTAAGTCAGTTTTATGTTGTTACCTCAACTTTGCTGTTCTTGGCCTACGATGGTCATATCATATTAATATCAATGATTGCCCAGAGTTTTATTTCATTACCTATTCAGCCTTTAGGTATCCCCGCTGGTTTTGTCTGGCACTTATTAGAGTGGGCCTCAAATTTGTTTATTGGTGCTATATTGCTCTCTATGCCAATTATCACAGGGTTATTGATTACAAATGTCACCATGGGAGTCATGACACGTTCAGCTCCACAGTTAAATATTTTTGCTGTCGGCTTTCCGCTAACGATGTTAATAGGGTTTATATTAATTCTGCTAACCTTACCTGCATTTGCGCCTGGCTTTGCTGAAATGCTGGAAAAATCTTATGCACTCATTAAAGAGTTGCTGAGGATGCAATAGTGGCTGAGGCAGAGAACGGGCAAGAAAAAACCGAAGAACCCACGCTCAAACGCCTCAACGATGCTAGAGAGGAGGGTAAGGTTGCACGTTCGAAAGAACTCAGTACGATGTTATTAGTCGCTACTGGTTGTTTGGGTATGTTGCTGTTGGGGCCAAGTCTACTTAATGATATCGCTAATATTACACGCAAAATATTTAGTTTATCGAGAGACCGATTACTACAAACAACGACGATTACAGATATTTTCTTATTTGCCATCAGTGAGTCCTTATTCGCCTTATTACCGATATTAGCGCTTATGACAGTGGCAGCTATCCTGGCACCATTAGCGCTAAGTGGCTGGGTGTTCAGTACCAAAGCCTTGATGTTCAAAGCAGAAAGAATTGACCCTTTGAAAGGGCTGAAACGCGTTTTCGGCGTTCAAGGACTTGTTGAACTGCTAAAAGCACTTGCTAAGTTTTTATTGCTTGCGCTAGTTGCTAGCATATTTTTGATGTTCTCATTTAAATCTATTATGGGGCTGTCGGGGGAGTCGATATTAGCTGCCATGTCCCATTCGGCAATTCTGATTCTCTGGTCAGCATTAGCATTATGTCTAGCATTATTACTGGTTGCGGGTATCGATGTGCCTTATCAAATTTGGCATCATGCGAAAAATCTACGTATGAGCCGTCAGGAAGTTAAGGACGAGATGAAGCAAACAGAAGGAGATCCCGAGCTTAAAGGTAGAATTAAAGCGGTGCAGCGTGAAATATCTAGGCGCAGGATGATGGAAGCCGTGCCGGAAGCTGATGTGGTATTAATTAACCCCACGCACTTTTCGGTCGCATTAAAATATGATGGTCGGCGCGCAAATGCGCCGCGCGTGATTGCTAAAGGTACTGATGAGGTTGCTTTGAAAATTCGTGAAATTGCTGCACATCATAAAGTACATATTTATAGCGAGCCGATGCTCACCAGAGCGATTTACTTTTCTACCAAGCTCGATCAGGAAATTCCAGCAGCACTCTATTTAGCGGTAGCCCAGATTTTAGCCTATGTTTATCAACTGGATCGGGCACAGAGTAATGGCACTCAAGTACCCGATAAACCAATAGATCTGGAAGTTCCAGATGAATACCAAAAGCTTGCTAATCGGAAATTGACTCAGTGAATACTTTCGTTGAAAGAATCAGCAAAATTGCCTCAGAGCTCAATAAAAATGGCCTGGGAGCACCCTTATTAGTCATTATTATGCTAATGATGGTTATTGTGCCGCTACCCACCTTTGCGCTAGATGTTTTATTTACATTTAATATTTCACTTTCACTGATTGTGGTGCTGGTGGTTATTTACGCTTTAAGGCCATTGGATTTTGCAGCCTTTCCAACCGTTTTGCTGATCGCTACTATGCTACGTTTAGCGCTTAATATCGCTTCAACGCGAATTGTCCTTATGGAGGGACATACCGGCACCGCTTCGGCAGGCGCCGTTATTGAGTCGTTTGGTTCATTTGTTGTCGGCGGTAATTATGCAGTTGGCTTAGTAGTATTTTCGATTTTAGTTATTATTAACTTTGTTGTTGTCACCAAAGGCGCTGGCCGCGTCTCAGAAGTCAGCGCACGTTTCACCTTAGATGCTATGCCTGGTAAGCAAATGGCAATCGATGCAGATTTAAATGCAGGCATCATAACTCAAGAGGAATCTAAGTACCGCCGTGAAGAGATAGCACGTGAAGCGGATTTTTATGGCTCAATGGATGGCGCCAGTAAGTTTGTGCGAGGTGATGCGATTGCCGGTATCTTGATTCTGTTTATCAATATTATTGGTGGTTTAATTATCGGCGTTGCACAATATCAACTGTCTTTTGCTGATGCTGCGCATAATTATACACTGCTAACCATTGGTGATGGTCTGGTTGCTCAAGTACCCTCATTACTCTTGTCAACAGCTACTGCTATTATTGTGACTCGTGTTTCTGCTTCACAGGATATGGGTGAGCAACTCGTACATCAGATGTTATCTGATCAGCGTGTACTGAGAGTCACTGCAGGTGTAATAGGCGTGCTAGGTATTATTCCAGGGATGCCAAATATTGCCTTTCTTTCTACAGCAGCTGTCATTGCTGGACTGTCATATTATCTCGATCAGAAAAGTAAAATCGATGAGGCGGGTACAGATGAACAAGTGCAAGAGCCTACCAAAGTCCAATCAGTTGATCTGAGTTGGGATGATATGAAAACCATTGATATTGTTGGTTTGGAAGTAGGCTATCGCTTGATTCCTTTAGTCGATAAAAATCAAGGTGGTCAGCTTATGGCTCGGATCAAAGGGGTAAGGCGAAAACTCTCGCAAGATCTTGGTTTTTTAATTCAGCCTGTGCATATTAGAGATAATTTAGATCTACAGCCTAATCACTATCGCATTACAATTCTAGGTGTGCCTGAAGGCGAGGCTGATGTACACCCAGATAAGCTACTCGCAATCAATTCCGGCAACATCTTTGGTCAGTTGGAAGGTATTTCGACTCGAGATCCCTCGTTTGGCATGGAAGCCCTTTGGATTGATACGGCACAAAAAGACCATGCGCAAACATTAGGTTACACAGTAGTTGATCCTGATACCGTGATTGTGACGCACCTTAGTAAAATTTTGCAGGAGCATGCACATGAACTACTTGGCTATGATGAGGTACAACAAATACTCGATGGTCTGGCTAAGTCAGCGCCGAAGTTGGTCGAAGACTTAGTGCCGAAAGCAATCCCGATGGCTACATTGGTACGCGTATTACAAAACTTACTGCAAGAAGGCATTCCAATAAAGAATATGCGTACAATCGCCGAAACCTTGGCGGAGCATGCTGCTAACAGTCAAGATACTGACGCCTTAACAGCTGCTGTCAGGGTGGCTTTACGTCGTATGATTACTCAACAAGTCAGTGGAATGACGGATGAAATACCGGTTATTACCCTCGATTCTGAGTTGGAACGAATATTGCTCCATTCTATTACAAGTGGTGCGCAGTCTGGCGCTGGTCTTGAACCTGGTTTTGCTGAGAGGTTGCAAAGCTCATTAATCGATGCTGTGCAACGTCAAGAAGCGAAAGGCCAGGCGGCAATACTGCTCGTAACACCACAGTTGCGTTTATGGTTAGCTAAGCTATTTACGCACACGATACCCGGTTTACATGTATTGGCATTTAATGAAGTTGTAGAGAACAAAAAAGTTCGCGTTGTGGCAAATATTGGTAATGAAGTTATTAACTTGCCGCCTCGAACAGCTGCTTAGTAATAGTGAAAGGTATGCACGGAGGCATGCAGTATGAAAATCCAAAAAATTCATGCACAGGATACTCGACATGGAATTCGCAAAGTTAAAAAATTACTGGGTGATGATGCAGTAATACTGGCGAATCGAAAGACCCCTCAAGGTATCGAGTTGGTCGTAGCTGTTGACTTTGACTCAGACAATATTGAGCAACAGCTAGAATATGCAGAAAGCTCCAATCCTAAAGCTGCCGAGCCTCAACAAGAAATTGTACCAGTAGCCGCAACTTTTCATAATGCGAGTGACACACAGCTAAGTAGCCCTGTTTTTCCACGTATTTCAGCCGATGAAGCACAGCTTGCTAATCGTCGGGCAGCGACTACAGCGCCAACACAGCCAGCCGTATCACCATCGTCATCACCACCAAGAGCACAAGCCCCGCAGCCGCCTGCTGCCGCTTATGACTATGATTATGAAGAGTATAAAAAGCTAAAAGAGCAGGAACGCTTACGTCAGCTTGCTAATAGAAAGCGTGCTCAAGCAAGGGCTTTACTGAAAGAGCAGCAAAAGCGGGAAGCAGAGGCTTTGGCTGCCAAAAAAGCGGCTATCAAAGCCGCCCGGTTAAAGGCACAGCAACAAGCGCGTGAGAAAGCGCGTAAAGAGGCACAGCGCAAAGAACTGTTCAACATGATCAATAAGAAAACCAAGGTCAACAGTGCAGAAGTGATCAAATTACAGCAGCCTATGATGCAGACAGTTAAGTCAGAAATCGATCAGCTGCGAGATTTAATGCAAAGCCAAATGGATTACCTGGGTTGGGGTAAATGGGCCGAGAGCTGCCCACGGCAAGCTAAGTTGCTACGGCAATTAACTGCTATTGGTTTAGGCAGTGATTTTTGTCGTGATGTTATTGCCAACGTCAGGCCTAATCTGGATAACGATAAAGCCTGGCGTCAGGCTTTGGGTATTTGGGCACGCAAAACGCCAACTAAAGATGATGACATTATCAAGCGTGGCGGTATTGTTTCTTTACTCGGACCGACGGGTGTTGGTAAAACAACAACAGCGGCAAAACTTGCCGCTCGTTTTGCCGCCCGGCACGGCAAAAATAGTGTCGTGCTTATCAGTAGTGACAATGATCGATTAGGCGCACATGAGCAACTTATGAGTCTAGGCAGATCATTAGGGATCAGTGTGATGCCTGCAGCGAATAATGAGGAGCTGCGCGATATATTATTAAGCGTGCAACATAAAAAGCTGGTCATCATTGATACAGCGGGTATGGGGCCAAACGACAAACGCTTTTTTAATCAAGTAAAACTGATGAATAGTCGTCGTTTACGTATAAGAAATTACTTAGTGATGTCAGCCAATACGCAAATGTCATCGCTAGACGATACAGTGAAAGCCTATTCCTCAATCCGCCTAAGTGGCTGCATTATCACTAAAATTGATGAGACAGCGAGTTTGGGTAGCGTACTAACGATAATTTCCAAATATCAATTGCCTGTTACTTATACAACCAATGGTCAAAATATAGAAGATATTGAGCGTGCCAAAGTGCACCGTCTCATCAGTAAAGCCGTTGCTTTTGCCAGGCGACATGATAATCAACCTGATGAGACTTCGATGGCAATGCGATATGGCAGTATCATGATGTCGGCAACAGCATAAAAATAAGAAGGAATTATTAATCATGGAGCAGGTTGCGAGAGTATCGAAGGTAACACAAGAAAAGCCGGTCCGCGTTATTGCTGTAACCAGTGGTAAAGGGGGCGTTGGTAAAACCAATATCTCCATTAATCTTGCTGTTGCCATGGCTAATGCAGGTAATTCTGTCATGTTAATGGATGCTGATCTTGGCTTAGCAAATGTTGATGTTGTATTGGGCCTGAGGCCTGAGTTCAATTTATCTCATGTGATGAACGATGAAAAAACACTATCTGAGATTATTGTTAAAGGCCCTTCAGACATTATGGTTGTACCAGCATCATCTGGCGTACAAAAAATGGCTGAGCTTACTCAAGCTGAAAATGCTGGGTTAATACAAGCATTTGATGAATTAAACGGCCAAATAGACACCATGATTATCGATACTGCAGCAGGAATTGCTGATAGTGTAGTACGCTTTTGCCGAGCTGCCAGTGAAGTATTAGTGGTTGTTTGTGATGAGCCAGCCTCAATTACCGATGCCTATGCCTTAATAAAAGTTCTCAACAGAGATTATGGTGTAACTAAATTTAGAGTGCTGGCAAATATGGTGCAATCTGTTGCGCAAGGTGCCGATGTGTACGGCAAGTTATTGAAAGTTACTAATCGTTTTTTAGATGTTACTTTGGATCATATTGGTGTAATACCTGCTGATGAGTATTTACGCAAAGCGATACAAAAACAATGGAGCGTTGTAAATGCATTCCCGCGTAGTCGGTCAGCTAGTGCATTTATGAAGTTAGCAAATGTAATCAATCGTTGGCCAATAAACTATTCTTCTGGCGGTCATCTCGAGTTTTTTTTCGAACGCCTTGTTAAGTCAGACGATTAAAGGAGTTATAGCATGAATGGCTATGCAATGTATTCCAATCTCGATCACTCAAACTCTGATGAGTTATTGACAAAGCATGCACCGCTAGTAAAGAAAATTGCTTATCATTTAATGGGGCGCTTGCCTGCTAATGTGCAGGTCGAAGACTTAATTCAAGCTGGAATGATTGGCTTGCTTGAAGCAGTGAGAAATTATGATGCGTCTCAAGGTGCCAGCTTTGAAACATATGCTGGTATTCGTATTCGTGGATCAATGCTGGACGAGGTACGCAGTGGTGATTGGACACCACGCTCAGTACATCGTAAACAGCGCGAATTAACCGAAGCGATGCGTAAGGTGGAGAATCGTAAAGGTGGAGATGCGAAAGATTATGAGGTTGCCGAGGAGCTAGGTATCACACTCGATGAATATCATCACATTCTAGCTGATGCGACAGGGGCGCGTATTTTTAGTTTAGATATACCCGATGATGAAGATGATTATCATGAAAATTGTGCTGTATCCCAGGATGATAATCCGCAACAATACCTGGAGAAAACCGCTTTTAAACAGGCCCTAACAGATGAGATAAAGCGCTTGCCAGACAGGGAAGCGTTGGTGATGTCACTTTACTATGATGAAGAATTAAACCTGCGTGAAATAGGGGAAGTTATTGGTGTAAGCGAGTCGCGTGTATGCCAAATACATGGTGAGGCACTGGTACGGTTACGCAGCCGTATGAGTCAGTGGTTAAGCCAAAAAAATAGCGAATAAGTGGCTTAACATACTATGACAAAAATTGATTTGCTGAGCTTATTGGGTGTCTTAGTTGCTTTTGCTGCTATCGTTGTTGGGCATCAGCTGGAAGGTGGTACAGCTGGATCACTATGGGAATTAACAGCCTTGGTTATCGTTTTGGGTGGTACTCTGGGTGCCACGATGTTACAAACACCTTTAGATATTTTTATTCGTGCCATGATGTTAGCCAAGTGGACATTTTTACCACCTGTTGTCGAAGAAAAAACATTTATTGCCACTATTGTACGATGGAGCAATATGGCTCGTCGAGAAGGTTTATTAGGTTTGGAAGTATTTGTTAATAAAGAAAAAGATCCTTTTGCTAAAAAGGCACTACAACTGTTAGTTGATGGTAATGAACCACAGACGATTCGTAGCGTTATGGAAGTTGATTTAATTACTAAAGAAAAATATGACCATGAAGCAGCCAGAGTATTTGAGGGAATGGGTGGGTATAGTCCAACAATAGGTATTCTTGGTGCAGTGTTAGGCTTGATTCATGTGATGAGTAATTTAGAAGATCCATCAAAGCTGGGAGCGGGTATTGCAACGGCTTTTGTTGCCACAATCTATGGTGTAGGGCTAGCTAACTTATTATTCCTGCCGATAGCAAATAAATTAAATGCAGTAATTACAAGAGAAGTGCAACTAAAAGAATTGTTATTAGATGGCATTATCGCAATAGCAGAAGGTGAAAACCCACGTAACATTGAGAATAGGCTGCAGGGTTATTTTAAAAACTAAAGGTTATTTATCATTATGCGAAGAAATAGGCAGGCAGTAAGCAATACTGCGAACCGAGATCGCTGGATCGTCTCTTATGCAGACTTTATCACATTATTGTTTGGTTTTTTTGTCATGATGTATGCCGTTTCATCAGTGAATGATGGGCAGTATCGTTTATTATCAAAATCAATTGTGGAAGCATTGGCTGATCCACAATCTGCAAATCCAGCTAACCTCGGCAATATTGTCAGCGGCCAGCATGAGCAGCAAGAGCATTCGCTGTCTATGGAAAGTGGTGAGAAAAAGGCATCTGAAGAACGTTATGCTATAGCACAAGATGTTGTTATAAAAAGCATGGCGGATACTGTTAAAAAAGCACTATCACCCTGGATTGATATGGGGATTATAGGAATAGAGCAGTCTCCTATTCGTTTGGAAATACAAATTAACGCAAGTGTCTTGTTCGATAGTGGTAGTGCACGTTTGGCACCTGATGCAGAACCCATACTTGAGGTGCTATCAGATATATTAGAAAAATTTTCCAATGCAATCCATGTTGAGGGCTTTACTGATAATCAGCCTATCAGTAATAGTGTATTTCCATCCAACTGGGAACTGTCTTCGGCCAGGGCATCTTCTGTATTGCGTATGTTAGTCAGCCAGGGTATTGCACCTGATCGTATGGCGGCGATAGGTTACGGCGAGTTCAGACCTGTTGCAGATAATGATAATGCAATTGGACGAAATCAAAATCGTCGGGTTGTTATTGTAGTATTGTCTGGCTCTGATCCAAGAGATTTTATTGAAATTTTGTCTTCAACTAAAGACGCTGTTGATGAAATCAATACAAATCTAACAACAGAACAAACTAATATTGCACCAGATACAGATACAACATTATCAGCGCAGCCGGAAGCGCCGCCAGCACTATCGACACGTATTGTAAACGATGAAGATTTTGATATTGAGTTTGACTGATTTTCTTTACTGCTAGTGTTTCCATGAGTACTGTTGCAGGCAACTCAAGTTGTGAATTAATTTTCACTGTTGGCTCAGCAATTACGGCTTGTTGTTTGCTTGTGTTTGATGAGCTTGGAAAGCTAAATATATCATTGACAGATTTCATAACTGCCACCATTATTGATTGCTGAAAAGCTGCTGTGTGATTTTTGATTTTTACTAATAGTGCCATCAGCTTTGCTGATAAGATATTCTATTCTATAAACATCAATAGCATCGCATTGCGAATTATTAGTGCTACTTAATGTGGCCTGATAGAAGGTGTGTTGATAACGATCCGTTTGTTCTATTGTTACGCTACCTAATATCGCATTACCATAGTTGTTGCTGATGGTAAATCTCCAGAAATATTCTAATAACGTTTTGATAGACGATGCTTGTTGTGGTGTTTGTGTATATTGTCCTAAGTGACTACTTGGGTTTAATAAATCCACTGTATTACGATTCACATGATCGCATTTGTATACCCTGTGTAGTGTAGTTGTTTCAGGAGAGCTTAAGTGCACGCGCGTAAACTCAAAGAAAATAGCATGATCGCGGTTGTCCACTAGGTCGCCATCGCCTAGGCTGTCAGACCAGCTTAGTGCTTCGCTAAAGTCATTGCTGCACAACTCATACTGGGTTGCTACAACAGGTAATGTTGGTACATCATTATTTTTTATATGGCGTATAGTCTGAAAGGTATCAGGTGGTGGACTGGTTTCAGTGTAAAAGTCATCAGGTGTGCGCACATTAGTATAAAGTGCGGTCATAATATGATTATTGTCTAAAAATGCCAGAGGGTTTTCACTGGTATTCTCGCTAGCAGCCTCGACGGCCGTTATACTCGCTGCGTCATCGCTGGTGTCGTCACTACTACCACCGCCACCGCAGGCACTGATACTGAGAGTCACAAGAAGCCAAATACTTCGGTAAGCTGCTCTACAGAGCGGCGTACGACTGCTATTGTTAATATGATTCCAGGACTGGTGCATACATATGTCTCAGCTAGTAGGCCCTTATCCTTACGCAAGCGCGTAAGGGGATATACTAGTAACGGCGAACAGCGTATTTTCTTTAACACGAACATTAGAAAAAACTCTTTTAAAATCAAACTATTATTAGCTTCTTCTGAAAAAAGCCTATTTAAGGATAGTGAGACATTGGCCGATATTTCCTAGGTCAAACGCCACCTTGCTTTAGAGAAGGTCTAATTGTTGAGCTATATAATAAGGTATGACTGATGCGAGTAATGACTGAAAAGCCAAGCTCTCCAGCTGCACAGACAAGTGACGCCACAGCCATGGCTGCTATTGCTGCAAACCCACCTGCGCATATTTTGCTAGTTTGTAATGACGGTAATACCACTGAGAGTATTCAGGCTCAGTTGTCAGTCGATAAAGGGCGCTATCAGTTGGATGTTGCGGAGTCTTATGAGCAGGCATTAGATATGTTGGCCATTACGGCTTACGATATGCATCTAGTGGATTACAGCTTCGAGCAGCAGCGGGGCGTTGAGCTA
This sequence comes from Gammaproteobacteria bacterium, assembly GCA_965230615.1. GTDB lineage: Bacteria > Pseudomonadota > Gammaproteobacteria > HTCC5015 > HTCC5015. The sequence goes on along the minus strand of OZ246012.1, from coordinate 722,335 downwards.
ATCCGGGTCGCCATTGAAGGTGGTAGCCAACCTTATTTTATCCTGCTTTTGGATGATATCGATGTCGAGGCATCAACATTGAGCAGGCAGGTCAATGTACTGGATATTATTACCGTTAAAAATATACTTGCCGGCCAGCTCGAGAAAATTTTAAGTAAGCATTTAAAGGCGCACCAACATACTAATCAGCAGCAACTTGTAGAAGAGTCTTATCAAGCCATTATTGATAATATTGATGAGTTTATTTACATACGCAGCTTACCAAGTCCTGATGAGCCCTATGGTCACTTGGAGTTTATTAGTAAGCGGGTACAAAATATTACTGGATATTTACCTGCTGAGTTTATGCGCAGTAATGATTTATGGCAAAAAATAACACATATTGAAGATCAAATCTGGCTAAAAGATATGAGCTGGTTTATGCAGCAGCTACAAGAAGATAACTATTGTGTTGATGCTAACTTTATTCATCATGAGATAAGAGTTTTACCTCGAGATGGCAATGAGCATATTTGGTTAGACCATAAAATTATTCCTTACTTTGACAGCAGCGGTGTTTTAAACAGTTTTATTGGTATAGCGCGGGATATAACGAATCAGAAGCTTGCTGAAGATCGTCTGAGGCATGATGCTCTACATGATGAACTCACAGGGTTGCCCAATAGGGCTTTATTTTTAGACCGTTTGCAACATGCTCTACTAAGAGGGCAGCGAAAACCTGATTATCAATTTGCAGCATTATTTATTGATTTAGACCGTTTTAAAAATATCAATGATGTAATGGGGCATATTGCTGGGGACCAGCTGCTTAAAGAAATATCACAACGCCTGATTGCCTATGTTCGACCTGCCGATACCATTGCCCGTTTGGGTGGAGATGAATTTGCTGTGTTGTTAGAAGACATCGCTTATGCGCATGACGCCACTTTTGTGGCGAACCGCTTGCAGGATTTGTTGGCTGAGCCAATCATGATAGAAGGCTCGGAAGTCTTTACTACAGCAAGTATCGGTATTGCACTAAGCACAACTCGGTACAATAGTCCGGAAGATATGTTAAGAGATGCTGATACAGCTCTGTACAAGGCGAAAGAAGATGGACGGGCACGTTATGAGCTATTTGATAATGATATGCGTGCCGAAGCCGCAGCTTCTTTACAACTGGAAACAGATTTGCGCAAAGCACTCGAACGTAACGAACTTTCTTTATGTTATCAGCCCATTATTGCCTTACAAGATAATACTATTCAATCTGTTGAAGCGTTACTGCGTTGGCAACACCCTGGAAAAGGGCTGATTTCTCCAGCTGACTTTATACCGATAGCAGAAGAGACTGGCTTAATTGTCGATATTGGCTATTGGGTGATTCGTGAAGCGTGTAAGCAAATTTATTTATGGAAAAAAATGTTTGCCTTGCAGCCACTGAGTACAATCAGTATCAACCTGTCAGCCAGGCAGTTCTCTGAAATTGATTTGATCGAGCATGTGGATAGAATTATCAGCAGTACTGGTGTGGACCCTAGCTGGCTCACGTTTGAAATTACCGAGTCTGTCGTTATGGAAAATGCTGAGTGTATTAATGCTATCTTAGCGCAGTTCAAATCTATGGGTATCAGCCTGGCGATGGATGATTTTGGTACAGGCTACTCATCATTGAGCTATTTGCATCGCCTGCCTATTGACGAAGTCAAAATTGATCGCTCATTTATTAGTCGTATTGGTGAGGGCCGCTTAGAACAGGCTGAAATCGTGGATACTATTATAAAGCTCACACACAATATGAACCTGAAAGTTGTTGCAGAGGGTGTCGAGACGGCATCACAGTCACAACAACTGCTCGAAATGGCGTGTGATTATGCACAGGGTTTCTATTTCTCACCCCCCGTCGGTGATTTACAGGCTGAGCAGTTATTGCGGCTCAAGTCGCAGAAGCCGCCCCCGCACAAGCCATCTTAAATGCGCGGTTATTTTTTGATATAGGTGAATCATGCCCAACGGATGCCAATGATTTGTAAAGCTATTGCCAGCTACTGCTGATAAATGCAAAATCGCAGCCTAGTCAGCATTTTTAATCAGGCTTAGCGTGATACTATACATTCGACTATGAGTAAAGCATCTTTTCCACAACTCGATGAGCGGGCCCATCATTTGCTAAAAGCGCTAATGCAGCGTTATATACGTGACGGTCAACCTGTGGGTTCCAGAACCCTATCCCGAGACTCAGGCATGGATTTGAGTCCGGCAACGATCCGTAATGTCATGATGGACTTGGAAGAAATGGGGTTAGTCTCTTCGCCACATACGTCTGCAGGGCGCATACCCACTGTACAGGGTTATCGCGTTTTTGTGGATACGATGCTAAGTGTAAAGCCGCTCAATAGTAATGAAGTTGCGGCCTTAAAAAAGCAGCTGAGTCCCGATCTGAACAGTAATATGCTGGCAAAATCAGCCTCATCCTTACTCTCGGATGTGACACACCTGGCAGGTATTGTCATGATCCCGCGGCCAAAACTCTTCTCGGTTCGGCATATTGAGTTTTTGCCACTATCGAACAGTCAGGTACTGGTTATTTTAGTCTACAGTGACAAAGATGTACAAAATAGCATCATAAAGACCGAGCGGGATTACACGCAGAGTGAATTACAACAGGTTGCTAATTATATCAACGAACACCTGCTTGGCTCAGATTTAAATAGTATGCGCGATAATCTACGCAAAGAGCTCTCAGCCACTCGGGAAGAGCTAAATAGCCTTATGAAGCTGGCTATTGAAATGACTGGCAAGGTGTTTGATGAGGAAAGCCAGGCACAAGATGATCTACTGGTTGAAGGTCAAACGAACTTAATGGGCTCAGGCGATTTGACCGATATGGATAAGCTCAAGCAGCTTTTTGAGGCTTTTCATAAAAAGCGGGATATTTTGCATGTTCTGGATCGCTGCCAACAAGCCGACGGCGTGCAAATTTTTATTGGTCAAGAGTCGGGTTATGATGTGCTCGATGACTGTAGTGTTGTCACCTCGTCTTATGCCGCCAGTGATGAGACCTTGGGCGTGCTCGGGGTTGTAGGACCGACAAGAATGGCTTATGAACGGGTGATTCCTATTGTCGATATTACCGCTCGTTTATTGAGTGCCGCGCTCAACCCCCAAAGTTAGTCGAACTGTTTACTTTCAGATCCGCTTTTCTGCTAAAAAAGTGGTCATTTGGGCACTTTTTTCTGTAATAACACCTTGAAACAGCCTCAGCAGTCCCCATTATCGGTGCAGACTATGAAACCGGCTATCATTTAGGAGAGTAAGGCATGTCAGATCAGGTGACCGAAAGTCAGGATAATGGTGTTGCAGAGGCGGCTAATCAGCCAGCTGAAGCCAGCGCTCCTGAGCAGGATAACGTCACAGAGATTCAGCAAGACCCCGCAAATAGCGCCGAGCTGCAAGCTCGCCTGACAGCAGCTGAAGACAAAGCCCAGGATAGCTGGGATCAGTTACTACGCGCCAAGGCTGAGCTGGATAATGTTAAAAAGCGCGCAGAAAGAGATCTGCAAAATGCGCATAAATACGGCATTGAAAAGCTGGCGACAGAGCTACTCGCTGTACGTGACAGTATGGAATTAGGTTTGAGAGCAGCTGATCATGATAAGAGCGACATCGAGAACTTACGTGAAGGCATTGAGCTGACCTTAAAGATGATGACTCAGGTCATGGAGAAGTTTGCGATCAAAGAGGTCGACCCGGTCGAGCAGAAGTTTAACCCTGAGTTGCATCAGGCGATGGCCGCTCAAGAGTCAGACAAATTAGAGCCAAATACTGTTATTTCAGTTATGCAAAAAGGTTATACCTTGAATGACCGGCTGCTAAGACCAGCCCTGGTGACAGTATCCAAGGCGGTTGCAAAATAACCGTATAAATAGTGTTGTTTAGTACCTTGAAATCTCAAATTTATCCCTTACTAAACTAACAAGTTAGCAAAAATAGTACTTTAGCGTCGGAGAGCAAGAATAATGGGTAAAATTATTGGCATAGACTTAGGCACAACCAACTCCTGTGTGGCTGTTATGGAGGGCGGGCAATCTAAGGTTATTGAAAACAGCGAAGGTGATCGCACTACGCCATCGATTGTCGCATTTACAGACGATAGCGACGAAGTTTTGGTTGGCCAGGCAGCAAAACGCCAGGCGGTGACCAACCCAACTAATACGCTATTTGCCGTAAAACGGCTAATCGGTCGTCGCTATGATGAGAAAGAGGTGCAAAAAGATATTGATCTTGTGCCATACAAGATCGTGAAAGCCGATAATGGTGATGCTTGGGTTGAAGCGTGCGGCAAAAAAATGGCTGCCCCCGAAGTTTCTGCTCGTGTCTTAATGAAAATGAAGAAAACGGCTGAAGAATACTTAGGTGAAGACGTCACCGAAGCCGTTATTACTGTGCCTGCTTATTTCAATGACTCGCAGCGTCAAGCAACCAAAGATGCGGGTCGTATTGCGGGTCTGGATGTCAAACGCATTATCAATGAGCCAACTGCAGCAGCGTTAGCTTATGGTATGGATAAGCAACGTGGTGATGCCAAAATCGCTGTATACGATTTAGGTGGTGGTACATTCGACGTCTCGATTATCGAAATTGCTGAGATTGATGGTGAGCACCAATTTGAAGTGCTGTCCACCAATGGTGACACCTTTTTAGGTGGTGAAGATTTTGATTTACGCTTAATCGACTACTTGGTTGATGAATTCAAAAAAGATCAGGGTATTGACTTAAAAGGTGACCCTTTAGCGATGCAGCGCTTAAAAGAAGCTGCCGAGAAAGCCAAAATTGAACTGTCTTCAAGTCAGCAAACAGATATTAATCTGCCTTATGTGACCGCAGATGCAAGCGGCCCTAAGCACCTTAATATTAAAATGACACGTGCCAAATTAGAGTCTCTGTGTGATGAGTTAATCCAAAACACCATTGAGCCATGCAGAATTGCGCTGAAAGATGCCGGTATGTCGGTGAGTGATATCAGCGATGTGATTTTAGTCGGTGGCCAAACCCGTATGCCGAAAGTACAAGACGTTGTAAAAGACTTCTTTGGCCAAGAACCACGTAAAGATGTTAACCCTGATGAGGCTGTTGCTTTGGGTGCGGCTATTCAGGCGGGCGTACTGGGTGGTGATGTGAAAGATGTCTTGTTATTAGATGTGACACCATTGTCATTGGGTATTGAGACATTAGGTGGTGTGATGACTAAATTGATTGAGAAAAACACGACAATCCCAACCAACGCTAACCAAACGTTCTCAACCGCCGATGACAACCAAACAGCGGTTACAGTGCATGTGTTGCAGGGTGAGCGCGAAATGGCCGGTGGTAACAAATCACTGGGGCGCTTCGACCTCACAGATATTCCACCAGCGCCGCGTGGTGTGCCACAAGTCGAGGTGACTTTCGATATTGATGCCAATGGTATTCTTAATGTGTCAGCTAAAGATAAGGCGACCGGTAAAGAGCAATCGATTGTTATTAAAGCATCAAGTGGCTTGTCTGATGATGAGATCGAACGCATGGTCAAAGATGCAGAAGCGCACGCAGATGAAGATAAAAAAATGCGCGAGCTGGTTGATGCCCGTAATCAGGCTGATGGTTTGATTCATGCAACGCAAAAATCAATCACCGATTTAGGTGATAAGGTTGATGCTGCAGAGAAAGAGCAAATTGATGCAGCGATTAAAGAGTTGCAAGAGGTTGTTAAAGAAGACGACCTTGAGGTCATTCAACAGAAAACAACTGCGTTAACCGAGCTTTCTGGTAAATTGGCGCAGCGTGCTTATGAGCAAGCGGCGGCTGAACAAGGTGCTGCTGATGCTGAGCCAGCTGCAGCTGAAGACAATGCAGGTGCCGCTGATGACAATGTTGTTGATGCAGACTTTGAAGAAGTAAAAGACGATAAGTAATTATTACTTTTATTTATCGTAGTATTTTTGCCGGGATAGCTTGGTTGACAGGTTATCCCGTTATTTATTGCTAAACCTGAAGGCTGAATAGGCGTTGGAAGCATTTATCGCTTGTCAGCATAAAAACAAAGAGTACGTTTGTTTTTGTGGTATTTTTTTATTCATCAATTGAATGTGACCGCTTATGTCAAAACGTGATTATTATGAAGTCTTAGGTGTTGAAAAAAGTGTTGATGATGCAGGGCTAAAAAAAGCATATCGTCGCTTGGCGATGAAGTATCACCCTGATCGTAACGCTAACGATACCGAGGCAGAAGAAAAGTTCAAGGAAGCCAAAGAAGCCTATGAAGTTTTGAGTGATGCGCAAAAGCGTGCTGCTTATGACCAGTTTGGGCATGCCGGTGTCAATACCGGAGCGGGTGGTCAAGGTAGCTATGGCTTCGAAGGTGGTAACTTCAGTGATATCTTTGGGGATGTCTTTGGTGATATTTTCGGTGGTGGTCGTGGCGGTGGTGGTAACCGCGTCTATCGCGGTGCAGATTTGCAGTACAATCTGGATATATCATTAGAGGATGCCGTTAACGGGACTGATGTTAAAATCCGTGTGCCGACCATGGAGGTTTGTGATACCTGCGGAGGGACCGGCGCTAAAAAAGGCACTTCACCACAAACCTGCCCAACGTGTAATGGTATTGGGCAAGTGCGCATGCAGCAGGGTTTTTTCTCAGTACAGCAAACCTGTCCGCGCTGTCAGGGCTCAGGTAAGATAATAACTGACCCTTGTCCTACTTGCGGCGGTAAAGGCCGAGTCAAAAATCATAAAACACTTTCTGTCAAAGTGCCGGCAGGCGTTGACACTGGTGACCGTATAAGGTTGTCTGGCGAAGGGGAAATAGGGCAGAACAATGGCCCGCCTGGTGATCTTTATGTGCAGATGAATGTAAAAGAACACCCAATATTCAGTCGTAATGAAAGTGACTTGCATTGTAGTATTCCAATCAGCGTGGCAACAGCCGCTTTAGGTGGTGAGCTTGAAGTGCCCACGCTAGATGGCCGCGTTAAATTAAAAATTCCGCCTGAAACACAAACCAATAAAATGTTTAGAATTCGTGGTAAAGGCGTGAAGCCTGTGCGAGGCGGACCACGTGGTGATATTCTGTGCCAGGTTTTGGTAGAAGTGCCGGTGAACTTAAATGCGAAGCAAAAAGATTTACTGCGCCAGTTCCACGAGTCTTTAAAGCAGGATAATAAGTCGCATGCACCGCAAGAGCGTGGTTGGCTAGATGGTGTGAAAAAATTTTTCGACGATATGAAGTTCTAAAAGGTATTGCAAATGACACGTATAGCTATCAATGGTGCTGCTGGCCGTATGGGGCGCACATTAGTCGAAGCTTGTGTGCAGCACCCTGATTTGCAGCTGGGTGCAGCGCTCGAACATCCTAGTTCAGAGTTTCTGGGCTTAGATGCTGGCCAGGTAGCAGGTCAGGGAAATTTAAACGTTGCGATTAAAGCCAGCTTGGCGGAAGTTAACGACGACTTTGATGTATTAATTGACTTTACCCGGCCAGAGCCAAGCATCGAGTGTTTGGCATATTGTCGTGAGCATAGCAAAAAAATGGTTATCGGTACGACAGGCTTCAGCGATGAACAAAAGCAGCTGATAGAATCAGCGGCACAAGACATTGCAATTATGTTTGCACCTAATATGAGTGTTGGTGTTAATTTATGTTTGCAGCTGTTATCTTTAGCCGCGCGCGTGCTGGGCAATGATGTTGATATTGAAATTATCGAAGCGCATCACCGCCACAAAGTCGATGCGCCGTCGGGCACTGCATTAAGAATGGGTGAAGTTGTTGCAGAGGCCCTCGGTAGAGACTTAAAAACACATGCCGTTTATGGGCGCGAAGGTAATACCGGTGAGCGAGACCGCAAAACCATTGGTTTTGAAACAATTCGAGCGGGTGACATTGTCGGTGATCACACAGTGATGTTTGCTGATATCGGTGAGCGTATCGAAATAACGCATAAAGCCAGTAGCCGCATGACATTTGCCAAAGGGGCTATGCGCGCTGCTGCATGGCTGAGTAATAAATCGAGTGGCTTGTACGATATGCAGGATGTGCTGGCTTTAAAATAAGTGGAAAGGTTATAACGAATGAAATTTGCTATTGTATTCCCAGGGCAGGGTTCGCAATCTGTTAATATGTTAGCCGATTTGGCGAGTGAACATTCTATTGTGGCACAAACGTTTGCCGAGGCATCTGATGTGCTCGGTTATTCTGTTTGGGATCTTATTTGTAACAACCCTGATAACAAGTTGAATGTGACAGAGTATACTCAGCCTGCCATGTTGGCTGCGGGTATTGCTGTCTGGCGAGTCTGGTGTGAGCAAAGCGATATCAGGCCAGCTTTAATGGCCGGGCATAGCCTCGGCGAATATTCAGCACTGGTAGCCGCTGATGCCTTATCATTTCAAGACGCTATACGCCTAGTTGCAGAACGTGGCCGTTTAATGCAAGCCGCTGTACCAGAAGGCCAAGGGGCTATGGCAGCAATATTAGGCTTGGAAGATGAGCGGGTACGTGAGGTGTGTCAGCAGGCCGCACAGTCACAGCTTGTTGAAGCCGTCAATTTCAACTCACCAGGCCAGGTCGTTATTGCAGGGCATACAGAAGCTGTACAAAGAGCGGTGAACATCGCACAGCAAGCCGGTGCCAAGCGCGCACTATTATTGCCTGTCAGTGTGCCATCGCATAGTAGCTTGATGCGTGAAGCTGCAATTGAGCTGGCAGAGTATCTCAAATCAATCGAGATTGCTGTACCGGGTACACCAGTACTGCATAATGTCGATGCCGAACAGAAACACTCTTCAGGCGCTATTGTAGAAGCTTTGCAAAGCCAGTTATATAGTCCGGTGCTTTGGGTAGACAGTGTCAATAAAATGGCTGAAGCAGGTGTTGAATTATTGCTAGAGTTTGGGCCTGGTAAGGTTTTGGCAGGCCTAACCCGGCGAATTAATAGACAAATGCAAGCAATCGCAGTAGAGTCGCCAGCTGGATTAGATAAGGCGATAACAACGATTAATGGGGAAGTGTAATGAGCTTGCACAATGAGATAGCATTAGTAACAGGCGCCAGCCGTGGCATTGGCAAAGCGATTGCCATTGAGCTAGCAAAGCGTGGGGCGACAGTTATTGGTACGGCAACGACTGAAAGTGGTGCAGCTGCTATATCAGCTTATTTTGCTGAGGAAAAACTCAATGGTGCAGGCACAGTATTGAACGTCACAGATCCAGATTCTATTACGCAAGTGATTAAAAACATTAACGCTGACCATGGCCCGGTAAGTGTACTTGTCAATAATGCCGGTATCACGCGCGACAATCTCCTGATGCGTATGAAAGATAATGAGTGGGATGAGATTATCAATACTAATTTAAGTGCTATCTACCGTTTAAGTAAAGCATGCCTGAAAGGCATGACCAAAGCTCGCAAGGGGCGTATTATTAATATTTCTTCTGTTGTCGGTTTGTCAGGCAACCCTGGACAATCTAATTATGCTGCTGCTAAGGCAGGTGTTATTGGCTTTAGCAAATCATTGGGGCGTGAAATTGGTTCTCGTAATATCACCGTTAATGTTGTAGCACCAGGCTTTATTGATACTGATATGACGCGAGAATTAGATGAAGATCATCGTGCTGCTTTAGTTGAGCAAATTCCTCTGGGCCGCCTTGGAGCGAGTCAGGACATTGCCAATGCCGTTGCATTTTTGGCTTCAGCTGATGCTGCTTATATCACCGGAGAGACGCTACATGTTAATGGTGGCATGTATATGAGCTGATTTTAGGCTTTAAGGCGCTGAAATTTTGTATCATATGTTACTTTAACTGGTTTATATAACTCATTGATTTTTTTATAATTTTTTAAATAGGTATTTTACTGAGGTGCTGCATATGATAATTCATGTGGCATGCAACAGCGCTTTTCACTACAATACCGTCCGCAGTTTCACTGCGATAGCATAACTTGGAGGCTTAACCTACTATGAGCAATGTTGAAGAACGCGTAAAAAAGATTGTCATTGAACAGCTTGGTGTTAAAGAAGATGAAGTCACAACTGCTGCATCTTTTGTTGATGACCTTGGCGCAGATTCTTTGGATACTGTGGAGCTAGTTATGGCTCTTGAAGAAGAGTTTGAAACTGAGATTCCTGACGAAGAAGCTGAGAAAATCACAACAGTTCAGGAAGCGATAGATTACGTTAACAACCATATCTAATCCGGAAAATTCCATAGTATAGCCGCAGCTGCATAGCCGTTGCGGCTATCCTCATTATGGAACCTCTATTTCTTTTCTCTCAAAAAATACTGGTACTATGTCAAAACGACGTGTTGTTATAACAGGACTCGGATGTATCTCACCATTGGGCAATACCGTGCAGGATACATGGCAGGGTATTCTTGCAGGTAAATCAGGCGCTACGCCTATCAGTGTATTTGATGCATCAGATATGGCTGTACGTTTTAGTTGCAACGTTAAGGACTTTGATGCAGAGCAATATATCTCTAAGAAGGACCAGAAAAAAATGGATACCTTCATTCAGTACGGCATGGCTGCAGGTATTCAAGCCATTGAAGATGCTGGCTTAGAGTTTACTGAGGAAAACGTCGATCGTATTGGGGCCGCTATTGGTTCAGGTATTGGCGGTCTGCCTTATATTGAAAAAACCCATAAAGTATTTTTAGAGGGTGGGCCACGCAAAGTAACACCATTTTTTGTGCCTGCTAGCATCATCAATATGATCGCGGGCAACTTGTCTATACGCTATGGTTTTCGTGGGCCTAATATTTCAATCGTAACTGCTTGTACCACAGGTACTCACAATATTGGCGATGCTGCACGTATGATTGAGTATGGCGATGCTGATGTTATGATTGCCGGTGGTGCAGAAATGGCAACATGTCCGCTGGGTGTGAGTGGCTTTGCGTCAGCAAGAGCACTATCAGCACGCAATGATGACCCTACGACAGCAAGCCGCCCTTGGGATATTGATCGGGATGGCTTTGTCTTAGGCGATGGGGCTGGCATGCTTGTGCTTGAAGAGTATGAATATGCCAAACGCCGAGGCGCCAAGATTTATGCTGAGCTGGCAGGCTATGGCATGAGTGGTGACGCTTATCACATGACATTACCTCGTCAAGATGGTTCAGGTGCTCAAGTGTGCATGCAAAACGCCATGCGCAATGCAGGTCTGAATGGCGAAGATATCGATTATATCAATGCGCATGGTACATCAACGCCTGCAGGTGATCTGGCTGAAACGATGGCGATCAAAGGAACATTTGGTGGTCATGCCAAGCAGCTGGCAGTTAGCTCAACCAAGTCTATGACAGGACACCTATTGGGCGCAGCCGGTGGGGTAGAAGCGGTTATTTGCGCATTGTCTGTGCAAAACCAGATTGCGCCGCCAACAATCAATATCTTCAACCAAGATCCAGAGTGTGATCTGGATTATGTACCAAATACGGCACGTGAAATGACAATCAATGCCAGTTTATCAAACTCGTTTGGGTTTGGTGGTACTAACGGTACACTGGTATTTCGTCGAGTATAACGCTTAGCTGCGCTTGTCAGTGAGCAGTTGGCGATATTCAACAGCTGTTTTGACTATAGATCAACCTGGAAAACTGTGAGTTTATAAACAACTACAGTATCTACCAGCTGTTCTGTATGGTCTTATGCATTATACTTTTCCTAATGCCATAATCTGTGTTTAGATCGTCATAATCTATATGCTAAAAAAAATAATCTGGGTTGTAATAGCAGCGGCTATCGTATCCGCCATTGCGCTGGCTTGGCAGCTTAATCAGGCTTTGTTTACACCATTGCCAGTAACTGCCGAGCTAAGCTATCACCTTAAACCGGGCTCTAGCTTTAATAAAGTTATACAAGAGTTGCAGGCAGAGAAGCTTATTAACAAGCCTCTCTACATAAAACTCTATGCCCGGTTTTGCGGTATCGCGGCGAATATCAAAGCGGGTGAATATTTGTTTAAGCCAGGCATGTCGGCGTATGATATTTTGCAACTTATGCAAACGGGTAAAGTTATTTTACACCACTTTACCATCATAGAAGGCTGGACGTTCAAGCAGTTAATGGCGGCCTTGCGCGATGTTGATACACTAGAACATACTATCGATTCAAAGGCGGCAGAAACCGATATTATGCGTTTGGTTGCCGGTGAACAGACTCCCCATCTTAAACCTGAAGGCTGGTTTTATCCTGAAACTTATGCATTTCCTCGTGGTATGACGGATGTTGCTTTTTTAAAGCGGGCTTATAATGATATGCGTGTTCGGCTTAAGCAAGAATGGGAGGCGCGTGCGCCAAGCTTACCGATCAACTCAGCTTATGAAGCGCTTATATTGGCTTCAATCATTGAAAGAGAGTCAGCGGTTGCTGATGAACGCCGTTTAATTGCAGCGGTATTCATCAACCGATTAAATATAAAAATGCGTTTGCAAACAGATCCAACAGTGATTTATGGCATGGGTGATGCTTTTGATGGCGATATTCGCTTTCGTGATTTACGGCGTGATACGCCTTATAACACCTATACACGTGCTGGTTTACCACCAACACCCATTGCCATGCCAAGTGGTGAGGCGGTACATGCTGCATTAAACCCTGTGGACAGTAATGCCTTGTACTTTGTCGCACGCGGTGATGGCAGTCATAAATTCTCAGTGACGCTGGCCGAACATGAAGCTGCTGTGGATGAATTTCAGCGGCGCCGGAAACGAAGGTAAGCTGTTAATGCACAAAGGTAAGTTTATCGCGCTTGAAGGTAGTGAAGGCGTTGGTAAAACAACAAATTTGCAATTTATCCACGACTACCTGTTAGACCGTGGTATTGATGTTTTGTTAACGCGCGAGCCGGGGGGAACCCAGTTGGGCGAAAAGCTGAGGGAAATCCTGCTTTCAATCGACCACGGCGAAGCTATTTTTCCAGAGGTTGAGCTGCTGTTGATGTTTGCCGCCCGCAGCCAACATTTACAGCAGGTCATTCTACCCGCCTTGGAGGCGGGTCGTTGGGTACTCTGTGACCGTTTCACTGATGCTAGCTATGCCTACCAGGGTGGTGGGCGAGGCTTATCAGATAAGCGGATTGCGGTGCTGGAAAACTGGGTACAGGCAGATTTACGCCCAGATCAGGTATTACTGCTAGATGCACCAACTGAAGTGGGTATCCGGCGTGCAAAACGCCGAGGCGCAGCAGATCGCTTTGAGCAGGAAGAGCTAGCTTTTTTTGAGCGTGTTCGAGCGGCTTATTTAAGTCGCGCAGAGGCCGACTCAAGCCGTTACAGGGTTATAAATGCGGCTTTACCGCTGACGGAGGTCCAGCAGCAAATCCAGTCGGCATTGGCTGATATGATATAATACTTTACTTTAATATAATTATATAACTCACTGAATTTAAATGACTATAGATTGGCATAAGGCAAAACTGGATGAGATTATCAGGCGGCGAGAGAGTATGCCGCATGCGTTACTGATCAGTGGGCCTGCAGGTATTGGCAAATATGAGTTTGCATCCATGTTAGCACAGGCCTTGCTCTGTCAGTCACCTGTCGAATCTGGGCGTGCCTGTGGGCAATGCCGGGCCTGCCAAATGATAGCTGCCCAAACACATCCTGATTTGCTTAATGTTGGTTTAGAGAAAAACAACGATGATAAGCTTGCCAAAGAAATCAAAATAGATCAGATTCGTTCACTTTGCAGTGGCCTGGTACAGACCAGCCAGTTTGGTGGTTATAAAGTGGCCATCATTAATCCGGCCGAACGCATGAATCGGAATGCCGCGAATAGCCTGCTCAAGACTCTTGAAGAGCCTGTACCGATGACGATATTGATCTTGGTCAGTTCACGGCTGTCGCGCCTGCCTGCAACGATTCGCAGTCGTTGTCAGCAACTTAAACTACAGCAACCCAGCACCCAGCAGGTAAAACAGTGGTTACATGCACAATACCCAGAGGCTGATGCTGATGCACTATTAGCGGCTGCAAATGGCTCACCCAAGATAGCAGCGCATATTGCTGGTGAAGGCCTGTTGCAAAGTCGGCATGCCTTATTTAATGACTTCGTGGATATTGGCGCACAGCGCAAAGACCCCTTGGCTGTGGCGGCTCAGTGGCAAAAACAGGCTGACGAGCAGTGGTTTCAGTGGTTACTGAGTTGGACAGACGATATGATCAGGCTGAAGCTCAATACCGATGCGATTGTGAACAAAGACTTGCAAAAAAGCTTGCATGTGCTGACCAAGCGCATAGACTTGAATCACTTGTTTGATTTACGTGCTAAATTACAGCGAGCGCTGGGTTTGGCCGTTAGTTCGGTTAATATGCAATTATTAGTCGAGTCGATCTTTATCGCCTGGGCTAATGTCGCAGCTAATCGTATTTCGACGCAACTGACATAGACTTGAGGTGGAATTATGGCTGCTGGTGGACGCCAAGGGATACTCTCCCTAACCATTAAAGATAAAGGTGCCTTGTATGCTGCTTATATGCCATTTGTTAAAAATGGTGGCCTCTTTATTCCAACCAATAAAGCTTATAAAGTCGGCGATGAAGTTTTTATGCTGTTAACACTCATGGATGAAAAAGAGAAATTACCTGTGGCAGGCAGAATTGTTTGGATGACGCCGGTAGGGGCACAAGGCAATAAAACAGCAGGCATCGGTGTACAGTTCAGTGAGCAGGATAATGGCCAGACACGTAATAAAATTGAAGGCTATCTGGCAGGCGCTTTAGGTGCTGATCGGCCGACACATACCATGTAGCACGAATTTTAAGTCTTACTTTTTATCAATATCATCCAATAAGTCTTTTGCTTGCTGCGCAAGCTCTTCGCTTTCCGTTAACTCAGCTGTATCACTGTAGTTACTGCTGCTAGTAGACTTGGCTTTCACTGCCTTTGTTTCAGGTTGTTCAAGCGTCACACCATATTCTGTCCAAGGCAGATTGCGATAGGTTTCAGGGCTTTCTACCCCATAGACAGGGTACTTAATGATGTCAAAATAGGGCGAATAGTCAAAATCACTTGGTGTATAGAGCTTGAGGTTGCGGTTATAAACGGTAAAGCTGCCATCTTCCTCACGTTGCAATACAGGGCGAACTGGAAAGCGGGTACTGGCAAAAGCTTCAGCCAACATGGTGGAGCATACTGTTTTGGCTGCATTGCTCACACCAAACAGAGATGAACGCCAACGCCGTGGCAGCAGTTTATAAGGGAAGAAAAACCGTGCAAGATCCAGTAATTGCCTAATGTCATATTCACTGCCTAAACGGCTAGCGGCATGTGATATAACCGCCTGAGCATCTTTGCGTGAGATATTATTGGGTCGGCATAACCGTAAATGGTCATGCTGATATTTAGCAAGTGGTGCGACAATAATGCCTTCACCCAGCATAGCTTCCAGGATCAGTTGTTCATCGGGTTTAGCCGGATAGTGTGCTTGGATTAACTCGCGCAAGTCAGGGTCATCAATAGCGTGTAAACGCCCGAGATAAATAGCAGAGTGGGTCCAGGGGCTGAGTGTAATGGACTGTATTATGCCACTGACACGACTGCGACCTTCGACCAGTACCACATCGCAAAAGCGAATCTCGTAGCGTAGGCGATCGAAGTCGGAGAGTGCAACATGACTGGCTGGTGTCTCATGGCTAAGCCAATCTGTAATCAGCTGCCATATTTTGTCACTTAAACGCTTAATCACGCGAGCATGACCTCATTATGATTTTATTTAAATACACTATACGCAAACCATTGGGCAAAGCAATCTTTGATGTGCCCTCTATAAGCATTAGGTTACTTACTGTTCTAATAAGCGGCTCAATATTTCTAAGGCGCTGTCCAGTTGCTCCGTTTGGGTATAATAGTGTGGAGAAAAACGAATACCACCACCACGGTAGGCGCAGATAACATTTTCCTGCATAAGTGCTTGCTGTATTGCAGCACTATCAATATCGTTAAACGAAAAGTTCACAATACCTGATTGCCTGTCGCTGGCTTGTGGCGAGTTGATGGTAATACCTGGCAATGATGCAAGCTTATCCAGCAAATAAGCCACATGCGTAAGAATGTTGCTGCTGATAACATCCAGCCCAGTTGATTGCAGCAAGCCCAGGCTGGCATGTAAGCCATGGATACCTAACATATTTGGGCTGCCACACTCAAAGCGGATTGCGGTTTTAGCAGCTTGCCACTCTTGCCGGTCGTAGTCACCAGCATGTTCCAACATGTGCCAGCCATATTGTTTTAACGTCAGCTTTTGCAACAGCGGCTCACGACAGTAAAAAAGTGCTAACCCTTCCGGGCCTAACATCCACTTATGGCCATCTGCTACGACAAAGTCAGCATGCACTGCTTGTGCATCGAATACAAAAGCGCCTAGGCTTTGGATAGCATCAACACAGAATAAAATATTATGTTGCTGACAAAATTGACCGATCCGCGTTAAATCCATTTTCAGTCCGCTGGCATAATGCACAGAGCTGCTGGTAATCAAACGGGTGTTTTCATCACAAGCATTTAATAAGGCGGCCTCTGGGTCACCCCCCTGATTGATATCAGGCAAGGTAACAATGCGGGCCTCTACGCCATAACTATCCCGTAAAGACTCCCATACAATTCGGTTAGAGGGAAATTCTTGGCTGGCTAAGACAACATTATCACCTGCCTGCCAATCTAGGCCATAAGCAATAACAGAGAGTGCCTCTGATGTGTTTTTAAGTAGGGCAATACAATCGGTCGATTCAGCATTAATCAGTGCTTTGAGTCGTTGTCGTAGTTGCTGTTCTATCTGCAACCACTGCGGGTAATCTCTGGCGCCTTGTAGCAGGTTTTCCTGGCTGAAGGCGGTGATTGCATCATGTGTGCACTGTGGCCAAGGGCCGACTGCGGCATGGTTGAGATAAATAAGTGATGCTGCTTGCGGAAATAAGGCGTCCATATCTCTATTGCGTTAGTCTAGTGGCTTTTAAAAAGCCTGGGCTTATACCAAAAGTGGAGCACCAAGGCGACCAAGCGCTCCACTTTTGCATACTTGATCAGGTATTACAAAGGTATATTTAGCTTTAAGTAATACACCGCGCCTCTGGGGTCATGCACTTTAGTATCAAAGCCGCCGTTGGTGCGCACGCTTGGTGGCTCTTCGTCAGTAATGTTAATTGCACCTACTGATAAAGTCATGCCTTGGTCACCGTTACCCAGTGGTTCAAACTGATAGGCATACTGTAAATCGAGTGTGTTATGCGAGCTGATCGTTTGATTTAAGGCCACACCGTTTGAGCCTAACTGGTCATTAATGTAGGAATCGATATATCGCATAAAGGCATTCACGAGGTGTTTGCCATGTGTCCATTGAAAGTTAAGATTAGCACGTAGCTCAGGTACTGATGTCGCAAAGTTATTAAAGTTACGCTTGCCTAAGCCATCGATACTGCCAGCTTGCGGATCAATGATATCGTAGCTCAGTACTTGGGTTAGTTCAGCCCCAACACGATAGCTGCCACTGCCAGTATCTGCCCAGCTGTAACTGCTTTGCAAATCCACGCCATCGGTCTCGAGGGTTGAAGCATTATCATAAAAAACATTGATTCGTGATGGGCTCAATGGGTTACCGACAATTTGTGAGGCCAGGCTGGTGTCGCCTGCGAGGACAGCGTTTAATACCGCTTGCGGGTTTTGTTGAATGACAACATTATCATAGTCATAAGACCAATAATCTATGCTGAGCTTGAAAGCATCGTCATCTGAACTCCAGGACGCGCCTAGGTTAATGATATCGGCTTCTTCAGGGTCTAAGGAGTCACTCGGATTGGTTTGTGCCCGTACGGGTAAAAAGCGTGTGCCAGCTGGTGTGCTGATTTCAGCCAGGCTGGTTTGGATGCCGTTTTGCTGGAAGATAGACGGGGCACGGAATGATGTTGTAAAGCTGCCGCGTAATGTTAAGTTGTCATTAGCGCGCCATAGTGCGGCCACTTTAGGATCGGTTGAGCTACCGCTGTCATCATAGTCTTCAAAGCGTACGGATAACTGCAGATCTAAAGTATCGTTTAACGGTAAATTTAGTTCAGCAAACGCGGCGCGAATATCACGGCCAATGTTGAAATCAGGGTTGCCAAAAAAGAAAATAAAATTTTCAGCATTTGACTGGTCATCATAATCAAATACTAAACTTTCATCACGAATTTGAACACCTGCCGCAAAGCCAGCTAGGCCGCCTGGCATCTCAAACAAGGTTGTTGAGGCTTGTCCGCTAATTGTTTTTAGCTCGGCTTCAGCATCGATGATAATCGTCCCGGTAATATAATCCAGTATGGCTTGAGAGTTCTGGGTGCCCGTACCGGTTAAAGATGTGCCAAAAGGATTAAAATAACCACATGGCCCAAGACCAGGCGCAATATCAACGCCTACAGTGCCAACGCAATCGGCACCGCCCAAACCAACCAGCGCATTTTGAAATTCAGTGGCGAGTGTATCTGTGGCCGTTAATACAAAGTTATTTTTACTTTGCGCATAATCAACGGCTAAATCCCATTCGCCAGCCTTGGCTTCTAAGCCAACAACGAGGCGCTCTGTTTCAGATTCATGCAGGCTGGTCGCAGGTGGTGAGCCTGCACCAAAAACACGACCAATAAATAATACATCAACCCCAAATGGGTTATCTGGGTGAGGGCCAAGTGCGGCACAACTGCCACCCAAAGCCGCATCCAGTGAACCATCGCCACAGATCAATGGCGTAGTGGCAATAGGGAATGAGGGTGAATTCAGTCGTACAGCTTCATTATTGGCATAGGCAGCTTCGGCATAGAAGCTGATATTTTCGTTAATGTCATGGGTCAGGCTAGCAAAAATTTGGTTTCGTTCTTCTTCAGGGACCAATGTGAAAAAGTTACCAAAGTCAAAACCGCAAGCACCCAGCGGGAAGGTTGCTGGCTGCAAGGTGGTTGAGCTGCCTGTCACCGCAGGGTCGCAGGCGGCATCAGCAATGGCTGGCTGCAGAGCGCCGGGTACAGGGGGTAAGCTTAGCTGTGGCTCTAGAAAGTCGGCAATAAAGTTACTATTGGTATCGTAGAACGTTTGCCAGGCGCCTTGCAGAGCGGGTGATGAGTTGACGGGAAACGTTGGGACAAGAAAAGAGCCGGGGAAACCAGCACTACTGGTATCGTCAGTGATTTCAGAAAAGCGTTTTTCTGATGTTTGCAGGCTATCTCGATCCAATACACTAAATGCACCCATGAAGTGGGTTTTGCTGCTGAGGTCAAAGCCAAAGATACCACTCAATGTGGTATCACCAAAGCCATCACCACTGAGTGTTTCGATATCGAGCTCAATACCGGTAAAGTCATCGCGAGTAATGAAATTCGCTACCCCTGCGACAGCATCAGAGCCATACAGTGAGGCTGCACCGTCTTTTAGTATTTCTACGCGCTCGATAGCAATCATTGGAACTAAGGAGGCAGTATCGACAAAATTTTCACCCCGGTCTGTTACAAAAGCGCTATAGGTCTGCCTGCGCCCATTTAATAAAACCAGCGTAGAGGCAACACCTAGGCCACGTAGGTTGATATTACTGGTGCCACTGGTGAAGTTCTGAGTAAAAGCATCCGGGTTGTTTTCAGAGCCTGTGTTAATTGTCAGGTTGTTGACAATTTCGGCAACCCGAAACGCCCCTGTGTCAAGTAGATTGCTCCGGTCGACAACGGTCAAGGGCGAGGCAAGATCCTCTTGCGACAGGCCTTTGATATAGGAGCCGGTGACATAGACTTCTTCTAGAGTGATTTTGTCAATAATGGAGTCTGAGGTAGTACTTTCGGGTTGAGCTAGAGCATTAGTGCTAAATAGCGTGATAAGAATGAGCTTGGTAAACAGTCGTTGTTTCGCCATGATGCGCCTCCCACAGGGCTGAGCATATTACTTTAGTTTGTTTATATTTATTATCCAACCAACCAACTGGTTTTAGTACCGCACTGGGTATACTTAACACAAGTGCAAATATACCCATTACGGGCCAATATTTTATAAAAACATCACCATATGTACTATATCTCAAACGATGTTGCCAGTTTTTTCGGTACTAAAACGTTTTTCAAACGTACATAATCAGGCAAACCGTTTTTAAAAGGCGGGTAGTCTTCTCCCATAATCAATGGTTGCAGGTAAGTGCGGCAGGCATCAGTAATGCCAAAGCCATCTTCGGTAATGTATTCTGCAGGCATCATTTTTTCGACATTCGCAATATCCGCAAGATTAGCGTGGCCAACTTCCCATTGATATGGGTTATCCGATGTACGCACAACAGTTGGCATCACCGCATTTTTACCTGACAATGCTAATTCAACTGCGGCTTTACCCATCGCATAAGCTTGCTCAACATCATTTTTTGAGGCGATGTGGCGGGCTGCACGTTGTAGATAATCAGATACTGCATAGTGGAATTTATAACCCAGCTCATCACGTGTCATTTGCGCAATAACCGGTGCAACACCACCTAACTGCGCATGGCCAAAGGCATCAGTTGTGCCTGAGTCAGCCAGAAATTTACCATCTTTATCATGCACACCTTCGGAAACCACAATCACGCAGTAACCATAGTTTTCTACTGAGCTCTTAACGCGCGCCAGGAACTGCTCTTTCTCAAATGCAATTTCCGGGAATAAAATAATATGCGGCGCATCACCTTCTTGTTCCGCAGCCAGACCAGCTGCTGCTGCAATCCAGCCCGCATGGCGCCCCATCACTTCCAAAACAAAAACTTTGGTTGATGTTCTGGCCATAGAGGCTAAATCATAGGCTACTTCACGGGTTGATACGGCTACGTATTTTGCGACAGAGCCAAAGCCAGGGCAGTTATCAGTGATTGGTAAGTCATTATCGATAGTTTTAGGCACGCCGACACACGTCATAGGGTAACCCAGTGCTTCACCAATTTGTGAGATTTTATGCGAAGTGTCTTGCGAGTCACCACCGCCATTATAAAAGAAATAGCCGATATCGTGTGCTTTGAAAACGTCAATGATTCGCTCATATTCAGCACGGTTTTCTTCAATACCTTTTAGCTTATAGCGGCAAGAGCCAAATGCGCCTGCTGGTGTGTGCTTGAGCGCTGCGATCGCCTCATCAGATTCCTGGCTGGTATCAATCAGCTCTTCAGTCAGTGCACCAATGATGCCATTGAGGCCAGCGTAGACGGTACCAATCTGATCTTTGTGCTGACGTGCCGTTTCGATAACACCGGCTGCAGATGCATTAATAACTGAGGTAACCCCTCCTGATTGAGCATAGAAGGCATTTTTAGGCATGTTTTCCCCCATATTTTGTTAATCAAAGGCCAATATGAGGTGTAGACGAAAGCCATTTGCCGATGATTTTTCCGTATCAACATCGTTTTGGTGTAAATAGGCTCGATGCGAGCGAAAATATCATGCTCAGACAGGCTTGGTGTGTACTGAAACCCTGCATATTGAGATAAAGGCGGCATGTTACGCTAAAATAGCCCAGTCGCAAAATTTTTGCCAAAATCCGTAAAATACAGCCGTAAGCGCCCCATAATAGGACAACAGCTTCATGTCAGAAAAACTACTCAAACTTCAGGATTATATGCCTTATCGTCTATCGGTATTATCGCGTGCGATCAGTCAATCTCTGGCTAAACAATATTCTGCTCGTTTCAATATTGGCATCAACGAATGGCGGGTTATGGCAATATTGGCTATTGAGCAACCATTGTCCGCTAATGAGGTTGCCCGGCATACCAGTTTGGACAAAGTTCAGATTAGTCGAGCCATTAACAAGATGCTGGAGATGGGGTTGCTACAACGCGAAACGGATAGCGATGACAAGCGCCGCCACTTTCTTAGCTTGAGCCAGTCTGGTCAGGCGATTTATGAGCAAATAGTCCCTTTGGCTCGCTCGCATGAGTCAGAGTTACTGTCAGTATTAACCGCCTATGAACAGCAGCTGTTGGTTAGTCTGATTGATAAATTGCATTCAAAAGCAGATCAATTTTGATTTTAAATCAAACAGTTATAATTATAAGTTAAAGCTATTTATAATACGCTTTACCGGTTTATATCCATGTAAGCGTGTCGACAGGCAGCTCAAGCCATTTCAATATTTGCCGATTTAAGCTTTGAAGGTATCTACTTTGCTAGGGGCTCTGGCTAAGTGGACTTAATCAAGCTCACTGACATATGGAAATATCATGGCTAACGCGCAGCAATCCCGTATACTTTATATAGATAACAAAGCCAGCTGTTTAACACAGCTCGAAGCGCACCTGCAGCAAAACTTTGATTGCTGCCTGGTACAAGATGCACAGCAGGCGCTGTCGCTATTGCAGGAAGCAGGCCCTTTTCAGGCGCTTGTCTCTAATATGAGCTTCTCGAATACCCAGGGCGCTGAGTTTCTTTCACAGGTACACAAACTATCCCCAGAGACCGTCAGTATCGTGCTAGCAGCAGAGGAGGAGTTAGAATCCACTGTCGCAGCATTTGCTGGTGCTAGTACCAATAAGCTGCAGGTACTCAAGCAATCCTGCAGTGGCGAAGAGCTTGTGACGACGGTGAGTAACGCCGTTGCCAATCGTACCGAACGTCGTAAGCAAGCAGACCCATCAGAGTATTCCTTACTCAATGCCAACGACCATCTGCCTTCAGCAGCGATGTTTGATACGGAGCTGGGGATTGGCAGTGCAGATGCGATGCAAGTGGAGCTGGAGTATACGCACAATGTCGCTACTCGTTATGCACGGGCTTACTCTCTGGCCATCTTTGCGATTGATGATTATGATACTTATGCGAGCCACTATGGTAGAAAAGCAGCAAAACTCTCGCTCAAATTAGCCGCTGAACATATTCGTCATTCTTGTCGTGCATCTGATCGTTTATATCGTTTTGACCAAGGCCCTAATATTTTACTCATTCTGCCTGAAACACAAAGTGATGGCGGCATGGTACTTGCCAATCGGGTTGTACTGGGCTTTGCCGCGCGCAGCATTCCTAATTCAAAAAGCCCACATGGTTTACTGACCTTTAGCGCCGGTGTGGCAGCATTTTGTCCGCAACAGGATTCAGAAAAAAGTTGGCAAGCACTAACGGAGGAAGCCGTCTTACATTTACGGGCTGCCCATGGGCATGGCGGTAATCGCGCCTCATTGTTAGACGTTATGACAGGCGATAAAACAAGTATGAGTTTTGAGAGCACTTGACTCTTACTAATACCTGATTGACAGTTTGCCCGTATTAATACTAGGCAATACGTCCTATCCTAGCTATTTCAAGAAAATTCCTATACCTACTTGGGAACTTCAGTATGCTTGCTGCGTCTATACGAGCCATAAAGTGCGATTATGAGCAGCATCAGATGAGTCGATGAAAATAGCGCTTAAAGCGCTTGAAATAAACGCTCACCGCATTAATATTGGTTCGCAATAAAATAAAGTGCAATTAGCTTTAATTTTGAGGTGGGGGGATTGAGTTACACGATAACTTAATTAAAGACAACACAAAGCGACTAAAGAACCCTTTGGTATCGGTAGGTTTGAAAACCGTCAAATTTCTGCTTATCTGGCGATTCCGAAGTTCCATTTATAAATAACTTCACTCCAAGCTAAACCGACCAGCTTTGCGACATTGAGGTGTCGCAGAATACTTAGCCGTTATTCGTGTTATCTGCCTATTTACAATAACTTCTTACATAACACATGGCCTGCATAGGCTGTAGTTGAGTGGAGAATGAATAATGATACATGTTGAAAATTTGACTCGCCGTTACGGTGATTTTTTGGCAGTCGATAAGGTGTCGTTTGATATTTCACATGGGGAAATTGTTGGCTTGCTTGGCCATAATGGGGCTGGCAAAACAACGATTATGAAAATGTTAACCGGCTTTTTAGAACCCAGTGATGGCCTTATTGAAGTGGATGGGATTGATGTTTGCCAAGATGCCGAGTCTGTACAGTCATTGTTAGGGTATTTGCCGGAAAACTTACCTGTTTATCCTGAAATGGCGGTTGCTGATTACCTAGAATATGTCGCGGGCATACGTGGCATTGAAGAATCACAACGATTAGAAGCTGTTCGTCAGGTCATCATTGAAACCGAGCTTATGGAAAAAGCGCTGGACCCAATTTCAACGTTATCCAGAGGATATAAACAACGTGTTGGTGTAGCACAGGCCATTTTACACAGGCCGAAACTATTAATTCTTGATGAGCCTACCAATGGTTTGGACCCCTCTCAAACATTACAAATGCGTTCACTTATTCAACGTTTGGCCAAGAATGCGACAGTGATTTTGTCTACCCATATTATGCAAGAAGTAGATGCGATTTGTGATCGTGCTTTGATTTTACGTAATGGCGAACTGGCTCTGGATGAGCGTATGGAGAGCTTGCATCAAAGCAATAACTTACAGTTGCTCAGCAATGCTACAGAAGAACAGGTTAAAGCGGCAATCTCTGGTATTGAGACAATAGAAAGTATCAGTAATGCTGCACAGCAACAGGCCAACTATCAATATTCTCTAAAGATTAAAGAAAATGCAGATATAGATGCTGTCACTAACCGGGTAGCGCAAGCCTTAGTATCGGCTGATATTGCGATTTACGCTTTGGGTGCCAAACGCAATGATTTGGAAAGTGTGTTTCGAGAGATAAATGAAAGCCAGCAAGGCATAGAGGAGGGCGTAGCCAATGCAGCTTAGTCACGATGTTTGGCGTATTGCGCGCAAAGAGCTAACGTTATTTTTTGCGGCTCCTATTGCTTATATTTTTCTGGGTATTTTTGCAGCAATTACCTTATTCGTTTTCTTTTGGGGCGAGGCTTATTTTGCCCGTAATATTGCTGATGTTAGGCCAATATTTGAATGGATGCCTATCTTATTAATATTTTTATCAGCGGCATTAACCATGCGCATGTGGAGCGAAGAAAGGCGCAGTGGCACGCTAGAGTTTGTCATTACTCTGCCTGTTGACTCATGGCGGTTTGTATTGGGTAAATTCTTAGCCTGTATGATATTACTGGTATTAGCGATTGCTTTAACATTCCCATTGCCGGTTACCGTTTCGATTATTGCCGAGTTGGATTGGGGGCCTGTTTTTGCTGCTTATCTAGCCACTATTCTACTCGGTGCCGCTTATATTAGTGTGGGCTTGTTTATTAGTGCGCGCAGTGATAATCAGATTGTCAGCTTAATGCTAACCACGCTTATTTGTGCGCTGCTCTATCTGCTCGGTGCCAATGCGCTGACCGACTTCTTTGGTACTGTTACTGGTTCTTTTTTACAGTCCTTAGGCACAGGCTCGCGTTTTGAATCCATTCAGCGTGGTGTTATTGATTTTCGTGACCTTTATTATTATGCAAGTATCGTTGTTGTTTTTTTGGCACTTAATGTGTATTCATTAGAGCGCTTGCGCTGGGCCAACGATGGTGATACCAAACATCACACTGCTTGGAAGTTTATGACAGTTTTGCTAGCGGTGAACGTTCTGCTGGCAAATGTCTGGTTGTCACCAATGACAGCATTACGTGCTGATATGACAGCGGGTAATATTTATTCTATTTCACCTGCAACCAAACAATATGTTCAGCAGTTACGCGAGCCTTTACTTATTCGAGGATATTTTAGTAACAAAACTCATCCTTTATTAGCGCCATTAGTCCCGCAATTGCGCGATATACTCAGTGAGTATGAGGTTGCTGGTGGTGGCAAAATTAAAGCAGAGTTTTTAGATCCATCCACAGACCCTGAAAAAGAGGAACAGGCTAACTCAAAGTACGGTATCAAGCCAGTACCTTTGCAAATTGCTGATCGGCATCAGTCTGCTTTAGTTAACGCCTATTTTCATGTGTTGATTAAATATGGTGATGAATTTGAAGTATTAAGCTTCCAGGAGTTGATTGAAATAAAGCAAGTGACAGCTGGTGGTGTCAATATCGAAGTCAAACTGCGTAATCCAGAGTTTGATATAACACGCTCGATTAAAAAAGTATTATATGCTTATCAGTCTAGTGGCAACTTATTCGAAACAATAAATCAACCAGTTTCGTTTGATGCCTATATCTCAGCGGATCAGAAGCTGCCAGAGAATTTGGTCGAATTTAAAAACGTTATTACCAAAGTGGCCGATGAGTTCAAGCAAGATGGTGGTGATAAGTTTCAGCTCAGTATTGCTGACCCTGAAGCAGGGGACGGTGCTTTGGCTAAAAAACTTGCTGAAGACTATGGTTTCAGGCCAATGATAGCCAGCTTGAATCTTGACGCGAGTTCTTTTTACTATCATATGACCTTAAGCGATGGCCAGCAAATTTTTCAGGTACCCATACCTGAGGAGTTAAATGAAGAGGAGTTTAAACGTTCGCTTGAGTCAGCGATTAAACGCTTTGCTACGGGGTTTACTAAAACGGTTGCGATTGTGTTACCACCAGAACCACCCCGACAAATGATGGGGCCACGCTATCATCGTCAGTTTTTACAATTGCAATCATTGTTAGGTACTGACTTGACAGTGACATCTGTAGATCTGAAAGATGGTATTGTACCGGCAGCCGTTGATGCACTCGTGTTAGCCAGTCCTGGTGATTTAAATAGCAAGCAGCTATTTGCGATAGATCAGTTCTTGATGAAAGGCGGCACGGTCATTGCGGCTACTTCACCCTTTACGGTTGAGTTTGAGTCGGCCTATATGTCAGCCCGTCCACATTTTTCAGGCTTAGAATCTTGGTTAGAGCATTACGGCATTACCATTAGGCCAGAGCTTATTATGGATAAGCAAAGCACTAGCTTTCCACTGCCAATTAACCGTCGAGTGCAGGGTTTTATGCGGCAAGAGCTTAGAATGTTGGATTATCCTTATTTTGTTGATGTGCGAGGTGATGGCTTAAATAAAGATAATGCGATTACCGCCGGTTCGCCTCAGGTGACCATGGCATGGCCTTCGCCTATTGAACTCGATGCAGAGAAAAATAAAGACAGGCAGATATTTAAGCTTATGACGAGCTCAGATAACGCTTGGACGACGACATCGACAAATATAACGCCGAATGTGGATGAGTTTGGCAATACCAGCTATACCCAAGGCAGCAACTTGCAGAAAGAGCTGTTAGCTGTTGCTATTGAAGGGCGCTTTAACTCTTATTTTGAAGGCAAAGACTCACCTTTATTAGAAGACAGTAGTGATGAAGACAGCGATGATCCTTATGCTGAAAAAGATAAAGACGCTGCTGAAGAAGAGCCAGAAAATGTAATTACCAGTGTTATAGGTAAATCTTCAGACGCTTCCCGTATTATCCTGTTTGCTTCAAATGACTTTCTATCTGATCAGGCATTACGAATGGCTGGTGCCTCAACAGGTACACGCTATATCAACCCTCTGCAGCTAATTAGCAATTCTGTTGAATGGGCCTTGGAGGATAGAGGGTTGCTCTCGATTCGTGCGCGTAGTCACTTTAACCGCACCTTACCTTATCTGGAACGAGATACGCAGCTATTTTGGGAATACCTAAATTATGCCCTGGCTTTACTAGGCATTGTTGTCGTATTTTTGGTGCAGCGTCAGTTGCGTAAGCGGGCAAATGCGCGCTACTCGAAAGCACTGAACTTAGAGAGGGGGTAAGTCATGCAAAAAACAATTAAGTTGTTAGGCATTATCTTGTTGGTGCAGCTCACTATCGTTGCGATCTTGCAATTACCGGGTATTTCAGGCAGCCCTGAAGCTGTAATACTGTTAACTGCTGAAGAGCGCACATCGATTGATGAAGTGATCATTGAAGCACAAAATGGCGATGAAAAAGTTGTTTTGAAAAAAGTTGCTGCTGATCGTTGGGAGGTGCCTGAGTTATATAACCTTAAAGCAAATGCTTCGCTTATCGAGAAACTTCTAAAACGTCTTGAAGAACTGGAACTAGGTTGGCCTGTTGCAACAACATCGAGTGCGAAGGAACGTTTTGAAGTTGATCAAGCAAACTACCAGCGAAAGGTCACGATGAAAGCAGGGGATAAGATATTACATACATTATACTTGGGTTCATCGCCTGGCTTACGCAAGTTGCATGCACGTCTGGACGGTTCTGATGATATTTATTCAGTGCGTTTTGCGCTTTATGACTTGTACTTTGATGCGGATAGCTGGTTTGATCGTTCTATCTTGCAGCCAGAGGGCGAAATTACAGCATTGAAAACCGATAATATTGATTTGTCGGGCGAGCCGAATAATTTAGTGTTAGCAGATTTACCTGACGACAAGCAAACGAATGTAAATGAAGTTAACAAGCTGGTGAGCAAATTTAAAAATTTGATTGTTATGTCTATTTTGCCTGAGTCGGCACAAAAAACCTTTGCGGCTCAAAAACCTGTTAAAAGTTATCAAGTTAAAACAGCTGACGAGGAAATCAGTTATGATATCTATACGGGTAATGACGGCCAAGAAGCCTATGGGGTTGTTAAAGCCAGTAAGCATGAATTGTTTTATAAGCTCTCAACAACCATTTATGAAATGCTGATGCAAGCAGATCGCGATACCCTGATGCATGAGCTTGGGGCAGAACCAGAAGTTGACACCTTCGAGGTATTACCACCTGTTTCACCAATACCAGGTGTCACCGAGGGCAGTTAGCCGATCATTCTATAA
Organism: Gammaproteobacteria bacterium; assembly: GCA_965230615.1. Classification (GTDB taxonomy): domain Bacteria; phylum Pseudomonadota; class Gammaproteobacteria; order HTCC5015; family HTCC5015. Next base: position 693,707 of record OZ246012.1, on the reverse strand, counting down.
AATGTTATTCATTATCATTTAAAGCCCTGCTTATTGTCTTTTGAGCAGGGCTTTTTTATCGCCGCCATTTATCTGGATTCATTTGGCATATCCGTGTGAAACAAGTTGTATCTTTTTTGTATAAGTTATATGTCTGTTGTTGCCCTGTTTTTAACTGTCGTGTTTTGCGTTTCAGTAGCCGTTTTTATAACCGATAGTAATTGACACAATGATGGTATATGGCGAGGTGCAAATCCACCATTATTCATAGACGCTTTCGCTATTGTTATTAAAAATTATCGATATTTAGCAGATTTATATCGAAATTTTTTCAAATCTCTCTATTATCTACGCTTAAGTATAAATACGTTGTTTACAGGCTATTTGTGTTAATAAAGTATCAGCCTGTTCAAATAATAAACACTGAAAAAGGGATATAGCTAGGCTGTTGGTCAGGCTATTGTGGAAGTTAACCCCCCAATATGACAAACCAACCCTGTTGCTTATATTAGGGTTGAGTGTTTGTTTATGTTGGGCATAATTATTAAGGAACGCTAGTGTCTGCTCATATGAATAAAAGCGCTACCGCTTTAAGAGCTTTATCTGTACTTGAGGTTGTTGGTGAGGCAAAAAAGCCTGTTACAGTTGCTGAGGTTGCTGCTGGAATACAGGCTGATAGAAGTACAGCTTATCGGATGCTTATGACTTTGGTGGAAGCAGGGTATGTTGTTAAAAACCCTGAAAACAAGACCTATAAATTGAGTTATAAAGTTGTCTCTCTCTGTCGTCATTTATTAGAAGATAATAACAAAACTGATTTAATTCGCGCGCATTTACATAAACTCACTACACTCAGTGGCGAGTCTGCACAATTTTCAGTGCTCAATAATAATCATACGGTGATTATTCAGTGCACGAAAGGTCAACAACTGGTTTCGGTGAATTTTAATATTGGTGATAGTAAACCATTGCATTGCACTTCTATTGGTAAACTCTTGTTAGCCTACCAAACAGATGACTATATCGACCGTGTAATCGCTGAAGGTCTACCTAAGTTTGCCAGTAAAACAATTACTGACTCGGAACAACTTAAAAAAGAGCTACAACTTATCCATGAACAAGGCTATGCCTACAATGATATGGAGCTATCTGATGATATGCGCTGTGTTGCTGTACCCATTTTTGATGCAGATGGCTACGTTGACTCTGGCATTAGTCTAGCGGGCCCTCAGTCTCGTTATAGTTTTGAATATCTAGCGGAGTTAAAAGATATTGCACAGGGTGTGGCGAGGAGCCTGTCCACTGCATTGGCCGGCCTTAGTTTATAGCAATTAAATATATTGACGCATAAATATAACTTGCGACGGGCTGGCCTAGATCATTCAGAGGCGCTTATCCGAACTTTTTTTTCATGAATACCTGAGGGGAGTTTCATTAGCCTAGCCAGTACTTGTTGTCGCGAAAAGCCAGCATGTGGGCTTTGGGCAGATAATCTTAAATAGGTACCATAAGCATCTCTGGCAGCGCGTATATTACCTTGATGTTCATAAGCATATGCTGCATTAAGGTACGTGTCTGCACTTTTATTATTTAACTGCAGCGCAACATTAAGTAACTGTAGTGACGGTGCATAGTTGCCCCGTTCTTGTTCTACAATAGCACGTTGTATCCAAATATCTGCAACTTCACCTTGCAGACTCAAAGCATAATCCAATGCAATAGCCGCTTGATCTAGCTGGCCATTGAGCAGATAAGCCGTACCTAGCCAAAAATTGCTTTGCCAGCTTTTGCTTAAATCTTCATCAGCTTTGAGTTTTTCAATGGCTTCAATATAATGACCATGTTGTATCAAGACTTTAATTTCATTGTTGTTGGCATGAGCAGTGCTTGAGTACGCCGCAAGAATTAGCAGCAGTGCGGAAAGTTGAAATTTATATAATGACTTCATAACTGACCTACCGTATTTCTATTATGTATCGGGAATTGGATATTGCCAATTAGTCGAGGTGTGACAAACATAACAAGCTCCCTTTGAACATCAGACTTATATTTTCCTCTGAAAAAATACCCTAAGCCAGGGATTTCTTTTAATAATGGTACGCCGCGTTCACTTTCAATAGTCTGACTTTGAATTAAGCCACCAATAATAATAGTTTCGCCACTACGCGCGCGTACCAATGATGAAGTTTGGCTGATATCTAAATTAGGTGCAGAGGACTGTACTACGCCATTATCATCGATTACCTCACTGACACTCGCTACCCGAGTAACAACAGGGGAGATATCCATAGTAATCCAGCCGTCAATCGATATCTGCGGTGTTATCGCTAATACTATACCTTCTGTAACCACTTGAGGCACGTCTGTTGATAAAATTTGTGAGCCTGCTGTTGTGGAGTCAGTTAATTGCTCTTTACGAAAAAAAGTTCTGTCGGTACCGACTTTTATCAGCGCTGACTGGTTATTCAATGTGCGTATACGAGGTTGAGATACGATTTTTATTTCACCTTGTTCGCTCAGAGCAGAGACTACACTGCTAAGTTTGTTAGCGCCATTTTCGATTTCTGAAGAGTTAAGTTGCAGCGTTGACGGTAAAGCTGTGATACCACCTACCGGCTGACCAATAATATTGTTAATATTGAAATCTCTATTACGCCCCTCTTGACCCGGGCTTACCAATCGAGACCAGTCGATACCCAAACTAAAGTCGTCGTTTAATGTCACTTCGAGGATCTTTACTTCAATATCAACTTGTCGGTAAATAGCTCTATTGAGATGGTCTATAAATTGGCCTATTTCCTTAACGCGGCGATGCTGATCAGTTATTTGTATGGTGCCCGCCAGTCGGTTGAGTACGAGCCGTCCTTGTTCAGATTTTAAAACAGCAAGCTGCTTTTCCAGCTCATCCCAAAAGTCTACTTTGTCTTCCTGTTCTATCTTAATTTCACCTGCCGTATTATCTTCATCACCACCACTTTCATCTGATGAGCCGGAACTGACTTTCGCTTGGCTATTGCCAGAACCGCTACGAATGAGTCGGATATAGTCTACTGTGAATACACGTGTTTCTATTGAGCGCACATAAACCAGGTTACCATCTCGTTGCCAGTAGTAGCCATGGGAATCCAATAATGCAGACATAGCCTGCCCAAAAGCCAAATCTCGAAAATTTATGCTAATGATACCTTTTACTTCATCATCAACAACGAGATTTAAATTATACGCCTGAGCGAATAGCTTTAAGGCTTGTTTCAAAGGAAGGTCTTTAGCGGCAAATTTATACAGCTTTTCACCCGCTGCCTGAGGGATTGTGTTTTGGGTATCGGGCCAGGCCACCCGGCTTTGTAAAGGGATGGCTGGTGGTAACTTGCTTTGCTGCTCTTTTGCAACGCTGTTGCTTTCGAGCTCCTTTCGCGCGGCGGTATTGGCACAAGCTTGCAGCAACAGCAAGCATGAGAGTAGGGTGCTAAGATAACGATAGTGTTTCATCAGTGACTTAACTCCGATAAACCCAGTTTATATGCTCCTTGAGCATTTTGTATCCATACACCATCTCGTAAAATTCCTTTTATTTGATATCCGCTAATATAGTCGCCTTCCTTGACTATTTGGCCATCAAGCACAGCAAATCTGGACGTTTCGCCAGCCACAACGGCCGATAACTCTGGGCGCCTAAAGCTTATATCGCCCAATTTTGTATTTGCTTGACCCTTAAGCTGACTAAGTTCTTGTTTTTTGATGTATATATTGGGGCTAAATGGATCGCGACGTGGGTGGGGGTTCCAGAATAGCTGACTGGTATCCACGGCAACCAGAGCGGTATTGCCAATAATGCTCTCTTCTGTAACAGAGGGTTCACTTTGCCAGTCAGTAACATCAACATCATCAAAGTTTTCGCCACTCCCTATTAAGGGAGCTAAAAGACTTCGGGCTGAGAATATTAAGCCAAATACCCCTAAACCAATAATAAACCATGCATTATTAAATAGTGCTTTCATCTGCCAAATCACTCTGTTTATTGTTGTTTATATGCTCATCATGTACCCAAACATGCAATACGGCGCTCATGCTGCTAACACCTTTACCTGCACTGTTCATCTTGGCGCTGGCAATTTCAAGATGCCAACGATCATCAATCATGGAGCGAATAAACTCCAACGTTCGTAAATAAGACTGCCTGGCAACGGCTTTTTTCGCGGTAATATGAATATCTATCGTGATTTCAGCCACACTTTGCATATTGGAAGGAGATGCATCACCCATGGTATAGCGTAAATTAAGACTTAGTTGCTCAGCCGCAACCGCCTGCCTATTCAACCAAAATGCAAGGGTTGCATAATCAGTGAAAACTTTATTTTCGGCATTGCTAACATGTTGTTGTATTTCTTTGAGGTCATACTGAGACCACTTTTCCAAAAGGCGGTCTCTTTCCGCTTCTCGTTGTGTATGCTCAATGGCGAGAGTCATGTTGGTATCTAACACTTTAACGCGATAGCCAACACTCCAGACAAGTAATGCAACAGCAAGTAATGCAGAGAGTACAAGGGCTGTTAAGCCAAGCCAGCCTGAACCAACTTTGCTAACTATATGATCAGTCTGACTACGAAAAATAGACCTAAACCTGCTACTGCCGCGTTTATCAGGCCTTCTATTACGACGACGTTCAACGGGTTTTTCTATTGCTTCCATCTGCATGGTATAGGCTGTATTCAACCCACTATCTTGAGGCAGCTCAAGATCTAAGTCTGGCATATCATCTGGTCGAGCTTCAGGCGAGCTAGCCTCTGGTTTAGACTCAATCATTTTAAATGACCTTTTATTTCGAAGCCCAGTCCTGCTTGGCTGGTTGCACCGCCACTGCGCAATTGCTTCATCCAGGTTTTTTGCCAGGGTTGGGTAATACTCGCATTCCAGGGAGATGTTACCAATTGATTTTCAAGTTGAGTGAGTATGACTGGTAATTCATTTAAACGTAATTCTGAAGTGCCAGCGATAATTATTTCCCAATATTCATGGCTACGATCAATATTAACCTGAGTTAATGTAATACCGTCAGGTACCATATTGCCTAAATGACTTAAAAAAACAGCCGGCAAATTAAAAGCATCTGTGCTTAAGTGATTTAAACGTTGTCGTTCAATCTCAATTTTTTCCAGGTTATTGCTTAGCTGATTTATTTCCTGATTAACTCTTGCAATTTCTTGTTGTACGGTATAATTATTGATGCCGTGCTTGGCGATAATCATTTCAATAATCACAGTTGCAAGAACTGCAACCGTGACAAGGCTGCTGACACCTAAAACAGCCGTGCGCATAACAGATTTTCGAGTGATAGACCGCCGGGCTAATACTGGAATAAAGTTGCTGCTCAACCGTTGCGGTAGGTTAGCAACTTCTTGTGTCCAAAAAGTCATATCGATTGCAGAACTATCTAATTCAACAGGTGCATTTAATCTTGTTTTAAACTCTTCGATAATCTCAGGCGCATATTCACCCATTATCCAGACGTTTTCCAAGCGTGGGCCTATACGCTGTTTGATATAACCAATGGTACGATTTATTTCGATGACTAAACGTTCGGTTTTATCATGTTGCCATGAATAAACTAATTCACGTACAAATAGTATTTCACCATTGCCATGAGATACCAATAATTGTGCACGTCGATTGAATAGTGCAACAACAAGTAATATGTCACTAGCATTAGCATTTAATTTAGGCACATGCTCCGACATGATTTCTGTTAGTGGCACGAGCCGTTTAGGTGTTAAATAATACTCTTCACATATTCTTATTACAGCATCGACAATACTTTTGGGCATTAAATGTAGCAAAACACCTTTATTGTCAGAGTTACGTAAAACGGGGTGATAACATGAAGCCGCTTCACCTTCGAAAGGCTTGTCTTTTTCAATGCGGCGTAGTAGATATTTTTCTAGATCTCGCTTGGGTAGATCAGGTACTTCGAGAAACTCATGTGTATGCTTATCATCTTCATAAGCTATAGCCAAAGTGCCTCCGCGACTGATGTCAATATTTTTACTGGCATCATACATTGCCCGACTTAAATCACTCAGGTCATTAACCTCATAAGGTGCAAACCAGGCTTCTACACATTCGTTTTTACTATTAAACTTCGCTATACGAAATTCGCCATAAGCCCATTCTATGCCATAATCAGTATTTTGCATTTTTATTATCTCACTGTGACTTCCAGAGCCAATTACTGCCGTTAGTATCAAAGCGATACGAACTATCAGCGTTAACCATAGAAACAGTATTCAATGCGCCGGTAGGGAAGGGGTTCGCAAATAAATTAATCTGTGTGTTCTCTATAACATAGACCGTTAAGCTACCATCTACCGCACCTACTGCCTGCGGCACAGGGTTGTTCGCCGCACCCTCTAGGCTGTAAGCAGCTTGCTGTGTATTGGCGTTAACAAGAATTAAGCGATGAAAAAAGCCCGCTAAGTGTAGACGTTTAATCTTTACCTCATCACCCTCAACTACACCAGCACCAGGATTCTGATTCCAGATATCGTCGAAGTCTACATTCGTTGTTGGCGGCGCAGGTGAATTTCGTGTTAAATCGGAAACAAGCATTAAGCGTGGAGAAAAAGGTGCCTGTGTTAAACCTGTATTTTGTGTATAACCTGGAAAGACGCTATCACTGTTAGTAAAAAATCGCGGGTCCACATACAAGCGTCGTCGGTAGCCTCTGGCATTAAACTCAATATCATTATTTGCCAAATCGCTATAAGCTGCAATTGCGGCTACCCAATTATTAATATTTTGATTTGGGATTTGCTGGTTATCTAAAATAGATTGCTGTAACGCCTCACCCAATAAGTTTATATTGTTTGTTTCAGCATCGCCAAAGGCTTTGTCTATTGTTTTGAAAATAGTCGGTGCAAGCGTAGCGGCAAGAATGGATACAACAGCCATTACACCAATCATTTCCATCAGGGTAAAGCCTAAGGCTTTTTTCTTTATTGACATAACTATTGCCCCAAACCTGACATTAGGCTAAACATCGGCATAAATACTGCTCCAGCTACCAGACCAACGATAGCAACAATAAACAAAATAATTGTCGGTTCTAAAACACCGAAAGCACGCTTAATGCGTCGAGGGATTTCTTGGTCGAAACGTTCGGAAACATGTTTGAGTGCTTCATCAAGATTGCCAGTTTCCTCACCAACCACCATCATTCTCAGTACTAATGGCGATACAATGGGGTGAGCTCGTAAGGCATCACTAATTTTACGCCCTTCGTTTACAGCAATTTCTGCATCTCGCACCGCATTCTCCATCACTAAATTAGCCACAAGTCCACGGCAGAGATGGAGTGCTTCTATGATAGGTACACCTGATTTAACCATTAGGCTCAAGTTATGTACAAAGCGTGACATCACCAGCATGCGATTTACAGGTCCAAAGATAGGTATGTCCATTTTTAATTTATCGATAAATAACTGCATCGGCTTATAATAAATCGCTGTAATGCGTACACTGACAGCTATACAGATGGTAGTAATAAGCACTAACCACCAGTAATCACCTAGTGTCACGACCGCTTGAGTTAATGCGGGTAAAGCCAGGCCTGCACTGGCGAAAATAGCAGTGAATTTAGGTACAACAAATGTGAGTAGCAAAGTAATCAAGCCCGCAACCGCTAATAAAACCATGGCAGGATAAATAGTTGCCTGCTTAATATCAGCGATTAGTCTATCCAGCCATTCAAGGTGGTGGCTTAGATCAGTAAAAGTAATGGATAAATTCCCACTGTACTCGCCAGCATGTACCAGATTACATACTTGCTCGCTAAAGACATGCGAATATTTCGACATTGAGTCATAAATACTGCTGCCAGACTGAACATTAAGCTCAATATCTTCAAGGATATGCTTAAAAGATTCGTTGGTTGTTTCCTCAACCATCGCTTTTAACGCATCTGCCGCTGTTACACCTGCAGCTAATAATGCTGACATGCCGTTAAAGAAATCGATTAGTTCTCGCCTGGAAACACGAGCTCGCGAGTTTTTTTTTCGCTTGCTTTGTACTTTGGCCTCTATTAACCAGTAACCAATATCTTGCAGCTTTTCTTCTAACTTCCATTCGTCATCAGCCGACATGACGCCGTGCATAGCTTGCCCGGAGCGGTCAACAGCATGATAAGAAAACTCAGGCATTAGCGGACTACTCTTATTACTTCTTCTAAAGTGGTAATGCCTTGCTGAGCTTTATGAATACCATCTTCTAGCATAGTTTGCATGCCACCTTGCTTAGCTAGACGTTGTAACTCAATAGCATGCGCACCATCAATGATCGCATCATGGAAAGCATCATTGACCAGCATTATTTCATAAATCGCCTGGCGGCCAGCGTAACCACTATGATTGCATTTTTCACAACCATCGCCTTTCCAAAGCTCAGCTGAATCACTTGCATATTCTTGTAATTGCAAGCGCTCAAATAACTCTGCAGAATTTTGTATAGGTCGCTTGCAGTGCTCACAAATTCTTCTTACAAGACGTTGGCCTATAGCCGCAGATAGTGCTGGCGGGAGCAAATAAGGCTCAACGCCCATATCAACCAGTCTTGGTATAACACCAACGGCGGTATTAGTATGTAATGTAGATAAAACAAGGTGGCCAGTGAGTGCTGCACGGGTCGCTAATTGAGCGGTTTCTTTATCGCGTATCTCACCAATAAGAATAACATCTGGGTCTTGACGTAATAAAGCTCTTAGGCCAGCTGAAAAATCCATACCAACATCAGAACGTACTTGCGTTTGTCTTATCATACCCAAGGAGTATTCAATGGGGTCTTCTAGCGTAAATATACTGCGTTGTTCCGCATCTACTTGCGAAAGCGCAGCGTATAGCGTTGTTGTTTTACCGCTGCCTGTAGGGCCTGTAACCAGTACCATGCCATAGGGCTGCTCTATAATGTTACTAAAGCGCTGTTTATCATTTGTGCTAAAGCCCAGTTCATTTAACTCTAAATTTATGCCGCCTGTGTCCAGTACGCGCAGTACAACGCTTTCTCCATGATTGGTTGGTAATGTTGATACCCTTAAGTCAACCTCTGTTTGGCCATAGAGAAAATTAATCCGTCCATCCTGTGGTATACGCTTCTCTGTAATATTTAAGCCGGAGATTAATTTAATACGGGCAATAAGTGCTGCTTGTAAAGATTTGGGGATCAATACTTCCTGGCGTAGTACGCCATCAACACGCTGTCTGATACGTAGTATTTTCTCATCTGGTTCGATATGAATATCTGTGGCTTTTTGCTTGATACCTAAAGCAATAATTTGATCAACCAAACGTATCATGGGAGATTCACTGGCGGCATCACCTTCTTCAGGTAATAAGCCATCACTCATGATCAGGTCAATAGTGTCATTTATCGATCGTCCCTGGGCATAGTGTTTAGTGATCGCTTCGACAATGTTTGACTCAGGTGCCGTTACTACCTGAACAGTGCAGCCCGTTAGTTTTTCTATATGATCGATGGCAATAACATTATAAGCGTCAGCCAATGCTACCGTAATAATGCTGTCTTCCATGTGCAATGGTAGTACCCGAAATTGCCTGGCGGTCTCAAAGTCGACCATGTTAAGTACATCATCATCAACAACGGCATGTAAAACATCGATAACTTCAGTTTTTGCTTCGCTGGCAATAAAGTCTGTGATAATTTCAGGCGCAACAAAGCCGAGCTCTGTTAAGACCTCACCAAGTAATTTTCCCTGGCGTTTTTGCTCCCTTAGTGCAAGGTCGAGTTGTGCATCGCTGAGAAGACCGGCTTCCAGGAGCCGGTCTCCCAAGCGCTTTTTTGGGCTAGAACTAGGAGGAGGAATGGGGGAAGCGACAGCATTGGCATTTGAGGACACATTCTTTACCTCAGAGTGTTAGTTTTTACTCAAATACACCAGTAAGATATGAGCGTGATTGCTATTCACGCCATAACGTTTGACTCGGCCACCTGCATTCCAGGCATTACTGCCTGTAGTAACATCACCATCGTTATCCAGGATATCGCTGATTCTACGAGCTTCTTCATTTGATACTTGATCAATGCGAATCACAGAGACACCGCTAGTATCAACATTACCATCACCATCTAGATCAAATTGATAGTTAGCATTCGTTGTTGATAATACACCGCGATAAGAACCGGCTGAGAAAGGGTTTTGTAGATCTTTTTCCAGGTAAGGGCCGTCCCAGCCTGACATTGGGTTTGCAGTATTACGCATCAGTTGCTTTTGATTTTGGTTGGCATTGGTGGGGACATGCACTGGAAAGTTACCCGTATCTTCATAAAAAGAGGCAACAGCAGTACGGATAGAGCTTATATCTTCAACAAATGCTGAAATCTTGGCGTTCCTGACAGCATCTATAATAGTCGGGGTCGCAATAGATGCCAAAATGGCGATCACTGCCATCACACCAATCATTTCCATTAATGTGAACCCTAATTGCTTATTCATAAAATTCTCCGCTCGAGGTTTCAACTATAGTCATATTATTGGTATCGGTGCGGAGGCAGCTTTCTTGAGCTAGGATCAGTGCTTATTAGGCTGGCTTGGGTAGTGCTATATAATATTTTACTTTATATTTTATCTGTAAGTTATTGAAATTAAAATAATTTATTTTTTTGGTAACTCGTCGATAAACGCATTTAAATTGCTTAAAAAATCTTCGGGGCTAACATGATCAATGACACGGTGATGACGAGCTTCAATGCCTGTGGGGTAGAAGAAAATAATGGCTGGCGCATGGTTGACCTCAAAGAGTCGCATAAGTGCCTGGTGCTGTTCTGTATTAGAACTAATATCTGCCTCAACGAGTACAAACTGATCAAGGAGCCGCTTAATATCAGGGGTTGCTAAAACAACATTTTCCAGTTGCTCACATGAAATGCAGTTTTGCGTATGAAACTCCAACATCAAAGGGTTCTGTTGCCGTTTAGCCAACAGGATTTGCTGCTGCAATTCGGCAATCGAATCAACTAGACGGAATTTTAAGTGACTAACAGGGTGTTCTATTGTCTTGACTGTTTTTTCGAGAGGGGGAGAAGAGAATAACAAATACGCAGCAGTGCCTAAACCTAGAATAATAAGTACGACGATAAGACTGCTGCGCTGTAGTATTTTCATAATAAATTATGAGACACAAGAAACGTTAAGTGACTGTTTTAATTATCTAATATAGGCCTTACTATAGCAAAAAACTTTGCCTTGAGGGAGTTGGCAAAACACCTTAATTTCCAATGCATAGAGAAATACTTTACATTGATACTTTATAGTACTTTATTTTGCCATGCTTATTTAGGGTAGGGAACTAATGTGTGTATAATTAATGCTTATGCTTATTAGCTGTAACGAATGGCTATTATAAAAATCACCATTTCCTAAGTATAATCGATTGCTCTAGACGGCGTGACCATCCACAGCGCTTTTTTAATATAAAATGCTGCGCCGTAGTCAAGTTATCACTATAGGGTGGATCACTAATAACATATCTCTGCCTTATCGGCTATCAGGTAGCAATAAATATGAATGATTTACCCAACGCGGATCAACACGTTTTACAAAAAATTCAATTATCAAAACTGTTTGATAACACCCACAATAGCGAACATGCGCCACGTATTTTATTACTCTATGGCTCGTTACGAGAACGCTCTTATAGCCGTTTACTGACAGAAGAGGCGGCTAGGCTATTAAGCCATTTTGGGGCAGAAACCAAGACGTTTAACCCTTCAGGATTACCTTTACCTGATGACGCCGATGATACTCATCCTAAGGTACAAGAGCTGAGGGAATTAGCTGCCTGGTGTGAAGCAATGGTTTGGTGCTCACCTGAAAGGCATGGTGCCATGACAGGTATTATGAAAACACAGATTGATTGGATACCATTGGCTTTAGGCGGTGTGAGACCTACCCAGGGGAAAACACTGGCTTTAATGCAAGTCAGTGGTGGTTCACAGTCTTTTAATGCCGTTAATCAAATGCGTGTATTAGGTCGTTGGATGCGTATGTTTACAATTCCCAATCAATCATCAGTGCCAAAAGCCTGGCTTGAGTTCGAAGAAGATGGACGTATGAAACCTTCTTCTCTGTATGACCGGGTTGTCGATGTTATGGAAGAACTCATGAAGTTCACATTAATATTACGCGATAAAAAAGACTACCTTGTAGACCGTTACTCAGAACGTAAGGAGTCTGCCGCAGAGGTGAGTAAAAGGTTGGCACAACGCAATTAAGCGTTGCAGCTTAATTCCAGCTGGTATTTATCTCATCAATTACCTGATTAAGGATATCACTGCTGACTGTAAATAACTGTTCTGTTACTGGTATAGCTATTATCATCGAATCAACAAGAATCTGGACATCACTTGCCAGTAGCACCTGTCCGCCAGCTTCAAAGCGCTCAATACCAGGGCCTTCTGAATACCAGTTAAGTACACGTATTGATGCATCAGTACTAATAATATGCACTTGAAGGTGATTGCCTCGACGGGTAAACCATAAGTTTTGTGGTGTGATGCCCGCCGCGAAAAAAATCACGTCTATGCTTGTGTTATCATCAATCTCTTCTTTGAGGGTATCATGGTTAAAGCCAACATCCATCATATAGCGGTCACTGCCTAGGCCACCTTCAAGAAGGTCATTGCCAGCAAAGCCTGCTAACTGGTCATCGCCGTTGTGTCCAAGCAACAAGTTCTCTTGAGCGTTACCATGGAGAGTATCATTAAATTGCGAGCCTTGAGCATTTTCAATATCAATGATGATATCGCCTTCTGCGTCGCCGCCTGAGCCAGCAGCACCATCGAGTATGATATGAACGCCTGCAGGAGAGTTTGTGTATATCACGGCATCTTGAAAATCATGAGGACCACCATTAATTATGTTTATGCCTTCGCCTGGCCAAAGCTTATCATCACCTGCGTCACCAAATAGTTGATCATCTCCGTCACCTGCTATTAACATATCATCACCATTGCCGCCATAGATCGTGTCGTGTCCAGAGTTGCCTTCGAGTTGATCGTCGCCAGCTAAGCCATATAGTTGATCATCACCATTACCTCCTTGAATATCATTCGCCTGCTGATTACCCGTTAACTGATCATCGAAAGGGGAGCCTTCTATATTTTCTACATTAACATAAGTATCACCCTCTGCATGTCCGCCACTAGCAGGCATATCTGCAGGTGTTAGTGAAACAATGACACTTGCCTCAGAATCACTATAACTAACAGAATCTTCATTATCACCCCCATCGATAATATCGGCTCCATCACCTGGCTCGAACCGGTCATCGCCAGACCCTCCAAAAAGCTGGTCATCACCATTGCCACCCACTAAGCGATCATTCATATCACCGCCATGCAATTCATCGTTGCCATCACCGCCCGCGAGGGTATCAGAGCCACCGAGCCCGATGAGAATATCATTACCCAATTCGCCTTTTAACCTATTACGATCATCATTACCTGCAATATGGTCGTTAAAGTCTGTGCCACTGATGTGTTCTATATTGATTAAAATATCACTTTCGGCATCTCCGCCACTCGCCGTGCCGTCAGCGAGACTAATGGTAATAGCAGCATTAGAGCTGGCATAACTGACGCGGTCATCGCTTTCGCCGCCATCGACAACATCTTGCCCAGAGCCCGGAAATAACTGATCTCTACCAGCACCACCAAACAGCTTGTCATCATCAGCATCGCCATAGATAACATCATTACCGGCTTCACCATACAACTCATCATTTCCGCCGCCACCAATGATTGTATCGTTACCATCACCGCCAAATAACTGATCATCATTATCGCTTCCGATTAATGCATCTCGGCTTTGTGTACCGACTAAAACAGAACCATTGGGGATAAGCTGTATTCTATCGGCCTGTATGACTTCATTATTATATTCCCCCTCAACCAAAGCAGACATACCTGATGCTTGTGCTAAGAAAGCTGATCGACTTAAGGTATTATTGCGTATATCAACAAATTCGGTGTTAGTAGAGAGTTGCACTGTTATGCCATGAATCACGAGAAAGATATCTGATACTGTCGTGACGATACTGCGTAAACGAATTTTGCTACTGGGAGTGATCCGGGTAATCTGAGATGAGATAATGCGATCACCATCAAAGAAGGCACGTATATCGACATAGTCACCAAGCTGCAACTCATTAATATTGTTGAAAGGGCTCTGTTCTGAGCTGGTATTCTTAAATTGTGTGCCTATTCCCACAACAATATCCAAGCCTAGCAACTGCACTATCGCTAACTGGCCCTCATCACGTTGATGGCTAATTGATTCTACTGCCGCTGTTATTTGTATGTCTATATCAAGTACAATGAATTCAATGGTCTCCGCAACGAGAATATTATCTTCACTCAGCTCGCCTTTAACATTAACCGCCCTGTTTAAACCAAGCTCTGATACTAAGCCATTAATGTAACGGGTCTGTTCAGTTGTCGTAACATTAATGCCAGCTAGCTCGAAGTCACTGGCAGACTCGAACCGGCTAATAATAGCTTCGATATCCAGTGCTGTGCCTAATGGCAGGGGCGGCAGTAATGCTTCAGTACTAATGCGCGAGGCAATGAAAATGCCTTGGGCATTAAGATTACCTTGCACCAAAACGCGGGTGTCGTTTGTTAGGTCTGCGTTATCTGCTGTGATAATCACCGCCTGTGAATAATCCACGCGTAACTCATTCAAGTTAAATTGAAGGTTTTGCGTGTCGATATTGCTGATCATGCCGATAATAGCGGCAGCATCTATTGGCAATATGCGATCTACACGAGTGGCAATTAGCGTACCATTGCTAGTGGGTAAGCCACTGACTTCTACATACTCGCCATTGCTCAAAGTAGCAAGATTGTTGAAATCAATAGTATCATCCAGTTGAGTTTCATTATTCAGCGCAATGACTTGTTCGAGTACTGTAATTGTGTTCGTAACAGGATTAACGTTACTGACAGGCCCTCGAATATTAGCGATGAAGTCAACCCTTTGGGCGGTACCTGTTGTTTCATCAGCATCAATTGTTCCTGTGATAAGCACAACTTGTCCCAACGACAATACATCTTCAGTACTAAGCTCTTCATTAATGTTTATCAGGGCCTCACTTGTGTCGTAACGAACGCCGTTAACAATAACACTACCAAAGCCATCAATGGGTCCGCTGGCAAAAATAGGGGGTGATGATGGTTCATCTTCAGGAGCAGGTCCATCAAGTCCCGTTCCTTCGATACCACAAGCGCTAATCAGCAGCAGGATTAATATCGAATATAAGAGGGTAAGTGATTCTTTGCATAATTTATAATTCATATTTTTACCGTATCTAGCCCGCAATGTTTAGCGTGTAATAATTGTATTTATTAAAGTATATTTATTTTCTGAGTATTAATATCTATTTCAGTCTTTTTTATATGAGTCTTCTTGGCGCTCAATCCAGTACATGCCTAAACCTAAGCGGGTTAAGTTTTCATTACCAATAGCTTCAGGGTCAACCTCATGTGCTGTTAACCAGGCATCGAGTGTCTCTAGGAATGTTTGTCCTTCTTTATCTAAAAAGTCACTGAACTCAGGTATTAAGTGTTGAGGTATATTGGGTGTTGATACACGTCTTTCAAAGCGCTTGCTGACTTTTTCATCAGCAATATAAAGGTTATGATGTATATTGTCGGCCACATCACCCAGTGATAAAAAAGCTCTTAAGAGAATTTCTGGACTGGCACTGGAGTCGATATAGCTGCGTTGTTTAGCGCGCCAATATCCCTTGCTAACTTCCTCTACGACCTTAACGCGTTTGAGCTCTTTTAACATAGCAGTGGCTTGTACATCGCCGCCATATCGGTTTAGCAGTGTATTTAGGTTAGGTGCGTCATCACAAAAGGATAAGGGTTTGGGTTCTTTATTTTCATCAAGAAACTCTGGGTCGGTATACCAGCCACTCAATACCCGGGTGATTTTATCAATCGCTGTTCGGGTTCTGGGCTTTTGCGCTATATGGTCTTCACGAATAAGTTTCACGGTTTTACGGTCCAGCCCCGTGAGAATAGCGATACGTGTGATATTGGTCGGGCGTCCAGCAATGCCATAGTCTTTTGCAGCAACTTCTACAAAGACATCTTTGACCAGCTCCGCAAAAGCACGATATGTAACACCATTACGGAGCAAGATCCGAACGACTGGCATTAGTAATGCGCGACATGCGCTTGATAAGTGCTCTTTCAAACTATTAGCCCAACTGTTTATTTTCAGATCATTTTTGTATAAAGGGAAAAATACCCTATATATACCCCACTAATCAAGGGCCAAAATGTTATTTTGTGTGTTAATTTGTGCCAAAAATATATAAAAAAGCTACATAAAAATTATATATGGGGATCTATTCCCCTTATGTATCATGTAGAATGCTTTTCGTACAATAAATCTGATCGGGAAGTATAAAAAAACAGGAGATAGTCGGGCTGATGCGGGAATTTGGCGATTTCGAATAAGCGGCAAGCCAAATTACCGCATCCAGGGTTAGGGGAGATAAAAGTGTATATAATACAATAGCGGAGGAGTCATGGACTTTAATAAAACAAAAACATTTGTGGAGGTGGTAAATGCAGGGAGCTTCTCTCGAGCAGCTAAGCGTTTGTTCAGGAGTAATCAGGCCATCTCATTACAAATTAAAATATTAGAGGAAGAACTTGGTTTTTCCCTATTTGAAACACGCAGTAAACGTATTGCACTCACCGACCAAGGGCAGCAATTATATGATCAAGCAAGCCGCTCACTTTGCCAGATTGAGTCTATTGTAGAAAATGTTATTAATCAGAGCAGAGCAACTTCTGGTACGTTGAAAGTAGGTGTTTGGGCAGCGCATGCGACTGATTATTTAACGACAATGATGATTGAGTATCGCAACACTAACCCTAATGTTAATTTCGATATTAGCTTTGGTACTGATAAAGAGCTGGAAGATGCCTTATTAACCAACATGGTTGATATTGCTTTTATGGTACACATACATGACAACGAACTGGTTGCATCCGAAGTTGCCTTATCCAGGTCATTAGTGCTGGTTGCATCGAAAGAGTATCTAAATAATAAGCCTGCAATTAACAATGTTGAAGATATCTTTAATCTAGATGTTATTGATTACTCACCGCTTTATTCATCTTTTCATGCCTGGGTACATTTGAATGCACGAGATCTCAGTAACCGTGCAAAATCAATACAGCCAGTGGTAACTGTAAAGAGTGATTTGATGTTAAAAGAGCTTGTCACGAACCATGTTGGGGTTGCAGTCATCCCAGATACCTTGGTACGTAAGGAAATGGAACAGGGGACAGTTGTTCCAGTTTTACCTCAGCAAAAATCAGGCTTAGAAATTCCTATATTATGCGCATATAAAAAGAACCGACCTCTGACAACAATACAGCGCGGATTTCTAGATAAAATCAGGGAAATAAGCTTAGCATCGTAAATAAAAATCCATAACACAGGTGCTAAGTGATGGCTGATGCCGGGCGTTAATAAGCAAGGTAAGTATACAAGGATTGTTGTTGTGTGGATGGTGAAGAATAAGATTTACTTACCATCCACTGCTCGGTATTTAAGTGCATGGAATGCTTTAGTATTCCATGATGCATGCTGCATGTGTCATAGGCATGCTTTACAGTTTTTATTCACTCTTTTAGTGCACGCGCCTGTCTTTGAATTGCCTCACCTATGATAACTTTTTGATCATAAACGAGAATAAAAATCCGATCATTAATGACCTCGAATTAGCGGTTATTTACCGTCACTAGATCAATCATGCTTTCAGTGGTGGTCTACAATTATTGTTAAGCAAAGCTTACACAATATTTATAAATCGCTTATACAATAAAGTCAGTTTATCGCTAGTAGAATATGCCAGCGTCTGGGTAAAAAGAAAAAGGGGTATTAAATATTCTTAATTAAATAACACTTTAGCATCAATACTTTCAAGCAAAGGTGGTGAACTCACACCTCCACGCCACACCACCAAGCTGTCACCACCACCTCCCCCCCACTAGGTGGTGGTGTCTTTGATTCTATTATCTGTCTTATACCAAATCATTTATTGCCACTTTTTTTTTAGTGGTTCATTTTTTAAGTTGGGCAATAGCGGTTGGGTATTTAACACTTGACATATTCCTATATTGGAATATATTGTATCTATGGCACGCGTAAAAACAACTTTTGACCCTTTTAATGCCATTGCTGAGCCTAAGCGTAGAGCGCTAATTGAGGCATTATTGACTAAAGAGCAAACCGTTAACCAGTTGGTAGACCAGATGCATTGGAGCCAGCCAATGGTATCCAAGCATTTGCGTGTCTTAAAGCAGGTTGGCCTAGTGTCAGAAAGAAAAGAAGGTCGGCACCGTGTCTACCAGCTTAATGCTGTCCAACTCAAACCGATAAAAGAGTGGTTAATCCAATTTGAACGGTTCTGGGAAGACAGCCTCGACAATTTGGATACTTATTTAAACGAAATTCAAGCGAAAGAGGTAAGTGATGAGTAATGATCAAGACATTCATGTAGCGCCAACCATTCTAACAAGAGAGTTTGATGCGCCACAGCAACTGGTTTTTGATGCCTGGACTCAGCCTGATCACCTGAAAAACTGGATGTTTCCTCAACAAGGTTTTCGCTGTGAATATGTGCAGGCTGATATCAGTGCTGGCGGCTCATCTTTACATAAAATGATTGCGCCAAATGGCTTCGAGATGTGGTTACTGACTAAATACGAAGCCATTGATCCACCTACTAGCTTAGTGTTTCGACAATATATTTCAAATGAGGCGGGGGATATCTTACCTAATCCACAAATGCTAAATTGGCCCAAAGAGCTACAAACAACCATTAAGTTGGAAGAAGTGAATGGTAAAACTAAGCTAGAGCTTATTTGGCAACCTATAAATCCAACACAAGCTGAAGTAGAGGCTTTTGAAGCTTCGCGGGATCAGCATGGTCAAGGTTGGGCGAATGGACTGGAGCAGCTTACCAAATACCTGCAACAGCTTTAGCTTGATACAGGGCGCATGCGAGCAGTCTATGTGTTAATAAAAAACACCGATAGCCTATTGGCATAATGACCGACAAAGGTTGAAGTATTTTATAATGTATTCCGCATTTTTCCTGCTTGGTTGCGTGCAGCAGGTGATCTGTCAATATTGCATTTAACTTACTGCAAAAAATAATCGAGCGCTTTAACGCCAGATACTTTATTGCAACACTTTAGAAAACGTTGCAAAGCTGTCATTGATATCCAAGCCCCAACTGTCGATCAGTGGTTTGATATGTTCAAGTGATAATTGTTCATCACGGTTTTCAAGTTGTAGTGCATTGCCTTTGCGTATAGCCTTTAGCATGACTTGATGACTACGCGAGTCACGTAGTTCAGCTTCAAAGAGCATGGTTACGTTCAAATCCTGCTTACCGGTAGCCAGCGTAACACCGGTAATAATCATACGAATAGGGATGATATCACGAATACTTAGGCCTTCTGATTTAATGTCAACCGCTGTAAATGCACTACGCAAGCGTAGTACATCAGGGCCTGGCTTTTTAGTCAGTTCGATACCGTTTTGCTTGGCTAGGCGAACCAGTAAGATACTCATATAACGGCTGACTTCAGCGAGCGTTTCTTTACCTACCTGGTCTTGAACTTGTGGCTCCGGATAAAAACTCACAGGTTCAATCATCAGCTTTTTATAAAGACCTTGCTTGAGCTGTGGGTGTTGCCAACGTAGCACTTTAGTCCCAGTTGATAACTCTTTAGTTGTTAAGCCAGAGTAGTCGCCTAAATAACCAGAGAAATCATCAGTAGAAGCAATACTGCTGGTTTTAACCTCATTTGAAGTGCAGGCACAAAGTAGTAAACTAAAGATAAATAGACTGATTTTATTAAGTTGGGGCATATAAACTCCTTAATTTTTACTATACCGCCGGGCACTGTCATAAACGATTGCCAGCAGAACTAATATAAACATTAGGATGTGAGTTGCCTGCAGAAAAAGCGAAGAACTACTAAAACGGCCTTCTTTTAGCTCATTAGTCATTTTTAAAATAATAACATTATCAATACAGCATACATCCTGCTGTAATTTGCTAACTTCGACATAGACATGCTCTAATAACGTTAACTGCTGCATCATAACCAAGTAATTTAATCCTGCAAAGCCGACATAGATAAAAAGTGCCGCAAGTTTTTCTGTAAGGCGTAGCGGTCTATCAACATAAATAACTCCGCCAAACAATGCCAAATGCACGGTTACAAATAAGGCCCATTGCATATCAATACGATTCGCAATACTCAGTGACACATCAATTAACTCATAAGCAGTCATTGTTAGAGCCAGCTAGACATTGCAACGCCAAAACCAATGCGATTAACCGAGCGGTTATAGTCAAGTAAGGTTTCTCCATAGCCGTTGAAATACTGCACATAACCACGTAGTTTACCGCTTAATGGAAAATCCCACGAAATCTCGATAGCACCGTTATTATCATCTGTATCAAAGTTATTACGCAGCATGACTGCAAACACCTGACGCCGCCGCTTATAAGCAATACCGAACTCTGCATTGCCATAAAAATCATCAATATCAGGGTTATCATCATCTATATCATCTTCAGGTAAGCGGTACCAAGGTTTAAAACTCACCACAAGATTTTTGTGCTCAGCAATAAAGTTGAGATATACGCGATTCCAGCTGCGAGAGATAGGGTCACTACGACCATTAGACTGATGTACCAAACCGATTTGTATATAACGATTAGTGAGACCGGCAAACCTAAAATCAGTATCGAAGCTAAGGAAAAACTCAGGTTCATAGTTGGTATCACGAAAGGGCGACGATAAATCTGTATTATAGATCTGCCATAAGGCGAGTTGTGTATAGGCAAAATATAAGTCGCCGTTATCCTTAAAAATATCATCCCATAGCGGCAACTTGAAACTTATTTGAAACTTAGCTTCTAACTTATCCAGCTCAACATCTTCGCCTAATACGCGCAACTCATTCGGCTCATCATTATAAGTGAAAGGTAAAAAGTAGTTAGGCCGATGTGGCAGAATTAAAAAAGGGTTATTGTTGCCTGACTGCTCAAAAACAACACGCTGACTAATGGCGCTTTCTTTAGCGGTCTCCTGCTCGGTGGCAGCATTCTGCTTATCATGGGTTTTACCAGTACTCGCTTTGGTGTTAGGTTGTTTGTAAGCTTCTGGCTCTGTGGCAATATCTGTATTGGCAAAAGTATTAAAAGCCATTAAATATAATATAAGTGCTACAATCTTAGCAGTAGAGATAGGGCTATTCATACAACGATACTTTATAGTGGTTGAGACAATAGAATATCAGAACACACTGAAAATGCTAGCCGTCTTATTATAGGCTATAGGTCCTAGGACTTAGTTTTTTATAAAATATTAGTTTGTTTAAATTTAACCTGGCAATATTTTTTAGAGAGGAAAAGGTATTGAATAAATTTAGGCTTTCTATCTTTGTATTTTATTTATCAATAACAGCGCTGGCATTGTTATGCAATGCTTGTACCAAAGTCAGTACAATAGCCACTACACCGCAAATACAACTGCGCAGTATATATTTTATTAATCCAACAGATGCGGCAATACATAATGTGCAGCTGCGAGTTAAAACATTTGGCGGCTTAATCAGCAGCAATCTTATTCTGCCCGGACAACAATTTAGTACCACATTTCCCATACGAAATTATCAAAAACAGCCAGTCTATCTAAGCTGGACACATCGTAACCAGCATTGGCAAGCTGGCCCTATTATTATCGATAATCCAAGCGGTATTGTTGCCAATACACCCAGCTCAGTGAAGGTGGTTTTCGCTAATCAAGGGCAAGCCGAGGCTTTCTTTATACAAGAGTAGGTACTTACCTGTAGAAAAACAGTGACTCCCTGTAAAATACTCTAACTTATTGATAAGTTTTACTTTTCTATTGCTTTGATGATACTCAAGCTATATATTTCAGGCTGCTGCCTCAGCTGTGTATGAGATTGGGGGTTGGCTTATAGGGCGGAACCTTGTGCAGATAGCCACAACCGGTTCACTAATTATAATTTAATGTCATATTAATTTAACAATACAATAATGCGAAGCAAATTATTGCGGCAAATCAGCTGCGGTCTATTCTTTATATTTATTTCAAACATAGCAATGGCTGACGACAAAGCCAAACAAGGGCATGATGACTCGCATATGGAAAGGATGATTGTCGTTGGCAGGCGTGCAGACCAGCTGGGCGAGAATATCTCTGCATCACAAGGGAGTATTTCCCAAGAGGAAATAGAGCAGCGCCCAGTATTGCGCACAGGGGAAATTCTCGAGTTTGTACCGGGTATGGTTGCCACACAGCACAGTGGATCTGGCAAAGCCAATCAATACTTTTTGCGCGGCTTTAATCTCGATCATGGTACTGACTTTAGCACCCATATCGATAGTATGCCGGTCAATATGCGCACCCATGGGCATGGGCAGGGCTATACAGATTTAAACTTTATCGTGCCTGAATTTGTCCAACATATCGATTATCAAAAAGGCCCTTATCATGCTGAAGATGGTGATTTTTCAACAGCAGGATCAGCGCATTTTCATTTAGCGAATACCTTTGCCAAGTCAATTATCCAAGTCGAAGTTGGAGAAGACGATTTCCTGCGCAGTGTGTTCGCGCATGAAATTGCACTGGCCGATGACCGCCTATTGGTCGGTTTGGAAAACCAGCGTTACAATGGACCATGGCTTGATATTCAAGAAGGTGTGACAAAAAATAATGCGCTAATCCGATATGTTAGTACTAATGAGGATAGCCAATTTTCTTTGACCTTCCTAGGCTATGACAATAGCTGGAATTCGGCTGATCAAATTCCAGCACGCGCCGTTGCCAACCAAGTCATTGATCGCTTAGGTTCATTGGACACTGATGTTGGCGGGGACTCAAGTCGCTATAGCCTCTCAGCACACTATAGTGATGGGAACTGGATTGCTAATGCTTATTTTATTAACTCAGAACTGGATCTCCTTTCTAATTTTACCTACTTTCTGGATGATCCGGTTAATGGCGATGAGTTTGAACAAGTCGACGAACGTAATGTGCTTGGCGGCGAGTTAATCCGCAAATTCACTACAGACATAGATCAGAACCATGTGCATCACACTCTCGGTATACAGTACCGTCTTGATGATATTGAACAAGTCGGCTTATATAAAACGGCTGGGCGACAACGCATTAGTAGCACTCGTGAAGATGCAGTGGAGCAATATTCGTTAGGCTTATTCTGGGAGGGTGATGTAGACTTAACAGAGTATCTCTCTACCAATCTCGGTATCCGGTACGATTATCTGGATGTTGATGTCGCCAGTGATAACCCACTCAATAGTGGAACAGCTGATGACAGTTTGTTGAGCGTTAAAGCGGGTTTAAAATATCATTTAAGTAACAATCTATATGGTTTCTTTAATGCCGGACAGTCTTTCCATTCGAATGATGCGCGAGGTGCAACGATTGCAATTGATCCTTCTTCTGGAGAGGCTATTGATCCAGTTGACTTATTGGTTCGTGGCGAAGGTGCCGAGTTGGGTCTGCATTTTCAGGAGCCAGATCATTATAATTTATCATTGAGCTTATGGTATCTGGAGCTGGACTCAGAACTATTATTTGTGGGTGACGCCGGTAATACTGAGCCTGGCCGGGCTTCACGACGGCAAGGAATTGAGTTTGCAGCTTATTATTGGATAGATAAATCTTTTAGTACAGATATCGAACTCGCCTGGTCGCGTGCGCGCTTTCGTGACTCAGTTGTAGGCGAGGGTAATCGTATTGATGGCTCACTGCCTTTTGTCGCCAGCATTGGCTTGAACTGGATTCCTGCAAATAACTGGCGAACCAGCTTACGTGTGCGGCACTTTGGTGAACGGCCGCTAGACAGCTTTGCTGATCAGGAGTCTGATGACTTTACTGTAGCGAACGTTGCAATCAGTTACAGTCTGTCGCAATGGCAAATTGATCTGAAGATACTCAATATATTCGATAGCAATGATCATGATATCGACTATTTCTATGCATCACGCTTACCAGGTGAGGTTGCCGAAGGTATCGAGGATAATCACTTTCATCCTATAGAGCCACGCACATTAAGATTACAAGTACGATATATGTTTTAGGTGGTCGCTTACGTTTCAGTTATGCCAATCGCCGATGCGTTCTGAGATGGAAAAGAACGACGGGTTCTGAGTAGTAAACGTCGCAGTACAGTCAGATGAGGTATCTCGATTAACATGCCGATCACCAGTGCGCCATAGATCAATGGTTGACCTGGCAGAACAGCCATAGTGATCGCCAGCATCAGTGGTGCATTACGTGCGGCAATGGTCATGGTTAGCAAAGCATGTTCGGGATAGTCAATTTGAAATAAGCGACTTAGTCCTTTACCGAGCAAGAAAGTGGCCAAAAAGAAAGTGAACACTGCCAGTAGCACCCAAACAAACACCGTGAGATGCTCCAGAATAACAGAAATATTGCCAGCAAATATTTGCAGTACCAGTAATGCGGTTACCCAAGGTGTCGCATCGTCTGCTTTATCCAGTATGTACTCAAACCTGGCAGGCTTGAGAATTTGATTTAATACCTGGTGCGCTATCACAGCTACCAATAAAGGCAATAGAAACCATTGCAGCAACGTGTTGCTAATAATACCGGCTTCAAGCTGCACACTTTGTTGAGTAAACCATTGTAAGTAGAAAGGGTAGAGTAATAATTGCACTGTCATATTGATTGGCATCAGCGCAGTACCCAACGCTACGTTACCACCGGATAGGCGTGTAAAACTTAAAAACCAATCGGTGCAGGGCGCCATAAAATAGATCACCAGCCCAACCATGAAAAGAGGGTGCTCTGATAAAAATACCGCGGCAACGCCATAACCGATCAATGGTACTGCTATAAAATTGGCTAATAGCGCTATTGAAAGGAAACGCAGATTGCTCATTGCCCCTAGCAAGGCATCAAATCGTACTCCGAAAAACAGCAGTCCAACCAATACAAGCAAGGTATAGTCTACTTGATTACCTAACCATTCCCCCGTGGGTGGTATGAGATGACCGAGCAAAGCACCAATAATGATGCCAGCGATCAACACAAAAGAGGTGGTGGTCACGACAGATAAGCGGTTTAGCATTCACAGCCCTCACAACACTCGCTATTACCGTAAGGTCCCCAGATACCATCTTCTGAGCCCTCGAACGGTTCAATATTTAATTCCAGCCGCTGGGAGATTTGTTGGGCAATACGCGCAAAACGCTGACGAAATTTATAGATAAAACAGTAAATACGCTGGTCGTGGCGTACCTGAGGTCCAACCAGGAACAACCCGGGCGTCTGGGTGGACTCATCAACGTCGCTCAAGACAATGCGTCCCTCATCATTCCATTCCCACAGCTCTTTTATCTGCTGTGCGCCACCGCCTTTGAGGAATCCTGTGCCGAGGATAGGCTGTTGTGTTTCGTCCCAGTGCCGACCATCGGCGGTATGAATGCGAAAGCGTTGATCAGCCTCGCGTGTGACTTCTACCACGTCTGCGTCGTAGATAATCTCCAGCTGATCACTGGATTCAATTTCACGCAACCGTTCGCGTGTATAAGGTGAAAGCGCTTGGCTTGGGTCATATACATCAGGCAGATCCCAAGTCGCCCTGCGAACCAGTAAACGAACCTGACAGCCGAGTTTGACCAGATTGATAGCTGAGTCTAAGCCACTTTCATAGCCACCTATAACGGTATAATGACCAACCTCCAGCATCTGCCAATCTTCTATATGGGCATAATGCATACATAATTGCCCACCGGGAAAAGGTTCTAAGTCGGGAAACTGATATTCACCACAAGCCCATATCAAAAACTTGGTAAACAGCTCACCACCCTCAGTGACTAAATGAAAGCCACCGTCAGGGTCAGGGTCGACTTGCAGTACTTTACAACCGCGAACAATGGGCAGTTCTGCCACATTAGCCACTAATGTCAGGTAGTCTGCATACTGAGCACCGCTAAGATGCTCTGTACCTGCAAAAATGGCCGGTGAACTCACAGCGTCGACGGCATTCAGGTCAGCAAGACCGAATGGACTGCTGTTGAAAGAGGGCGTAATAAAACGTGTCTGTGCTGGCCAACGCCGAAACGATTCGGCGATACGATCACGCTCCAAAACCCCATACTCTAAATCGGCTATCTTGTTTAACTCCAAGGCCATTCCAATACCGGCGGGGCCTGCGCCTACAATGACAACATCAACACTCTTCATGCATAATACTCATAAAGTGACTAACAATAGTAATTTCTGACTGACCGCCCATTATAAAACAACCTATTCGTTTTTACTCTACATTGATTCGATTTATCTCGACACAATCTTTATTTTGCTTATTTAATATGATTTCTGCTGACATGTTACCGGCTTGCGTGTAAGCAAACACAGCCGATAAATCGGGTATTTTCTTACTCTTATTATTTACAAATAAGCCAATAACGTCGTTATTTAAGGTTACTCTTGGCTTGCTCAAACCATTGCAGTGTCTGTAGCCGTTGTTGCTCACCATAGAGCTCGACAAATTTTTGCGTTGAAGGGTCGCTTGCTGAGCTTAGGGATGTGATCCGCTGTTCAATATAAGGTCGCGATAGTGCCTGCCGACAAATCACTGTGATGCAGTGGTGCCATTGTTCGTAAGTTTGTGGAATATCTAAAGTACTCATACTGTTGCGCTAGCCTTTATACTGGTTTTCTTGAAGCTCTTTAATCGCCTTCTCTCCTGAGCAATATTCAGCGGTAGGCCTTACCAAAAGGCGAGCAATACCAATTGGCTCACCCGACTCCAAGCAATACCCATAAGTGCCTGCGCTAATACGTTCC
This sequence comes from Gammaproteobacteria bacterium, assembly GCA_965230615.1. Classification (GTDB taxonomy): domain Bacteria; phylum Pseudomonadota; class Gammaproteobacteria; order HTCC5015; family HTCC5015. The sequence continues at coordinate 666,743 of OZ246012.1, read as the reverse complement.
AGCGATTGCCTGATTTTAGGTAATAACTTTTGCTCTCGTTCGACAATGCGCAGTGCGATGTTGGCTTGCTCCTCATATGAAGCACGATCATTCGCATCACTGCAAGCCATTGGGCTGGCCATTTCATCACTTGCTTCTTTAATTCGAGCACACGTTGACTCATGCAGTTCTAAGAGTTTTTGTCTAAAGAATGCCAGTTGCTCAGCATTCATATAACTGGATTCGGGCTGCGCTAATATTTGTTCTTCGCTCAGTTGATCGGATGTTGAATTAGACGAGCCCATTGAATTTCTCTATCAGTATGCTGACACAGTTGGCATATAGTGTCGCCATAGTCATGCATGGTCTCCATTCACAATAACTTGTTCTTTATCCATATCGACGCTTAAGTAAAAACAGGATGGCCTACCCGTATGGCAGGCTCCGCCTTGCTGTTCGACCTCACAGAGAATAACATCGCCGTCGCAATCAAATGACATGGTAAGCAACTTTTGGACATGACCGCTGGTTTCACCTTTTATCCATAATTGCTGGCGACTGCGTGACCAGTACGTCATCCGTTTGGTCTCTAAGGTCTTTTTGAGAGAGTCTTTACTCATCCAGGCAAACATGAGTACGGATTTGGTATTTGCATCTTGCGTAATAACAGGAATTAACCCTTCCTGATTAAAAGCAAGCTGCTCAATGACATCCGATAACGCCAGTGGTGGGCTATCGTTGTTGTTGTGTTCTAGGGCAATAAAATAGTCGCGTTGCATTATAAGACCTTGTGTCTATCGTTAGGGTAGGGGCTGCTTTTTATACTTTTGCGCATGCAATTGCCACAAAATCAGCACCTTAAACTGTCAGCGTTTTTTCACCACGTGTGACCGCCAATTAAGGCCATAATGCGGCCAACGCATTTCTCTTAACCTTTGGCTCAGTGATGTCTTATTTTAAACTATCATCACGTTAATAACCTTATATTACTAACAATACGACCATAGGAAGCTATCTCATAAGCAGGGCGCTCCACTGTAAAGTTAGCTTGAAGTCGAGAGCCTGTTGTGGTAGATGTTATGTTATAACATAGCGTTTATTAGTATGTAAAACCTTTTCAGAGTTCAAAAATTTTGCCATATACGCCTATCTCAAACCGGTAATCAAGGGCAGGCACCGTCAGTGATGGCATAACCCCCATATCCGCCCCCGAATAAGCGCCTGATAAACAGCAAGAATCTATAACGCATTGATTTTTAAAAATAAATGATATTTTTTACGCAAAACGCGGAATAAAGGCTCGCAGCCTGATTTTGGCCAATTTGCTGCAGTACGCCGTTATTTTTTGACCATTCTCCGCCGCTGTTTATGCAAAATACACTACAAGTCGAGGCAAGTTTCCCCTTTAAAACAGCCTGTAAATGGCGCACGAGGTGGCTTGACGTTGCTCGATCCCCTTGCGATACTGGCAAACTCAAATAGAAAGCTAGGGTTCCGATCAAGTTTAGTTGATGCCTGGTCCGAGAGCTTCCGACCTCCACCTTTCAGTGAAAGACATAGGTTACACGGCGGGATAAAAGCCCGGGAGATCATTGGTGAAAACCGAGGATGCCCAGTGAACCTATAAAGTGAACCTATATAAAGTGCACTTATGTCACTGGAGGGCCTTATGCAATATCCTAAGACTCTTTTCGGACCCAAGAGATTGGCGAGAAAGCACCTTGTGTTTTGGTTTGAGCGTATTCAAAACATTTAATGATTGGAGTTTGATATGAGTGAGTACATACGTTCCATTGAATATAAAACCGTATTGAAATCGGGTTCCCATTGGTCTTTACGCGCAAGGCGCGGCACCGTTATGCGATTAACGGACATGACCGGTGGTGCCAATGTTGGCATGTTGTTTTATAACCCCGAAGACCTGTTGGAACGTTATAACGCACCAGACACATTAAAGTGTCAACATACCTTTAAGCTGACCAAAGGTAACTGTTTGTATTCGGATATGGGGCGTATCTTTGCGTCCATTGTAGAAGATGACTTGGGTTGGCATGAAACTGTTGCGGGTAACTCTCGCTTTGAACATATTGAGGCACAGTGGGGAAGGCGTGATTATCAGCATGACCGCAATAAGTGGAAGCAAAACGGCCACGACTCTTTTTTAGTAGAGTTGGGTAAATATGGTCTTGGTGCTGCCGATCTGGCGGCTAACTTGAATTGGTTTAGCAAGATAGAAGTCTCTGCAGAAGGCAATATGACATTGGCTAAAGAGCATAGCAAACCCGGTAACGCTGTACTATTGCGTTTCGAGATGGATACGCTGGTATTATTGCACACCTGTCCACACCCTCTGGACCGATCAAGCGAATATCCGCGCACTAAAGTTCGAATCGAACTCGGTGTTGCTCAACCTGTTAATGATGATGATTACTGCAAAAACTTCCGCCCTGAAAACGGGCGTGGCTTTCAAAATAACGCCCTTTACCATATCGGCCTGTAATACAGAGGAGAAGAAGATATGTTGAAAGAATCTAATTTAAACCCAGAAGATGCGGTTACGCGCGATATTGTTGATTCCGGTGATTACTGGCTTGGCACTGTTAAGAAAGGGCAGACCTTCCGCATTTTAGATATCGAAGGTAATCAAGCGGCAGATATCCTGTTTTATAATACACACTCTCCCGAGGAACGCTACAGTGCAATGGATACTATCCGTGAGCAAGGTAATGTTTATCTAACCACGGGTAGTCAATTACGCACTAACGAAAACAATGTCATGCTGGAAATAGTCGCTGATACCTGTGGTCGGCATGACACGCTTGGTGGTGCCTGCGCGACAGAAAGTAATACAGTCCGTTACGATCTTGAAAAACGCAGTATGCACGCTTGTCGTGATAGCTGGATGCTAGCGGTTAATAAATATCCGGAGTTTGGTCTGAGCAAGCGCGACATCACTCACAACGTCAACTTTTTTATGAACGTGCCTATTACCTCTGAAGGCGGCTTAACGTTTGAAGACGGTATTTCTGGCGCTGGTAAGTATGTAGAGTTAACAGCGGCCATGGATGTTACGGTACTGATCTCTAACTGTCCGCAATTAAATAACCCTTGTAATGGTTATAACCCGACGCCTATTGAGTTTATTGTTTGGGATGCTTAAAAAACACTAGGGAAGACATAGGCTTTATATGAATGATTTGATTAAATCTGTTGCCATTACCGGTGGTACTCACGGCAATGAGTTAACCGGTGTACACCTTATTAAGCATTGGCTGTTAAACCCTGATGAGGTCAAACGAGACAGCTTTTCAACCGAGCTGCATCTAGCTAACCCGAGGGCGAATAAGGCAGTAAGACGTTATATCGATCAGGACTTAAATCGGCAGTTCAATCTTCAAGACCTTAAAAACCCAGATTTACATGGCTATGAACAACAACGTGCAAAGTCACTCGATGCGATACTCGGGCCTAAAGAGCAGCCTCGTATCGACTTCATTATTGATTTGCATACCACCACCTCAAATATGGGTATGTCATTAGTCATTAACTCAAATGACCCGTTCGTGATTGGCATGGCTTTTTATATAAAGCAGAACATGCCTCACGCTACATTATTCTTTAACCCCAATGATCGCTTAGAAGATAACTTTTTACTGTCGATAGGGCGTTTAACGGGGCTACTCATTGAAGTAGGGCCGATCGCCCAAGGCTTACTTAACTATGAAATATACTCTCAGACGCGTACGGCAGTCATGCATGCATTAGATTATCTACAGCAAAGCAATAAAAAACAGCCACTTAATTTGCCAACCCAGATGCCGGGGTATCAATTTACTCAGAAAGTCCCTTTGCCAGAAGATAGCAATGGTGAACTTACCGCAATGGTGCACCCTGATTTACAGGGAAAAGACTATCATGCAATTAAACCTGGTGACCCTTTATTTATCACCCTGGCAGGTGAGACGATTGTCTATAAAGGTGAATCAACAGTTTATGGTGCCTTTATTAACGAAGCCGCCTATTACGATCAAAATATTGGTTTGAGTTTTATGGAGAAGATTGACATTGCTCTTGAGGGTTAGATAAATAGTTAAGCTAGAGTGCACGCGTTTCCTCAGTGTTAAGATGAACAACTATAGTGCGACACACCACCGGCATTAAAATACTCCTTGGGCTTTAAGCGATAGTATTTATCTTCTATTGCCTTTGATTGCTCATCATAAGGGTAACTCAACACTGCTTGCAGCTCTTTGACCAGCGTGTAATCACCCTGCATAGCTTGTTGGTAGGCTGGCACCACTAACCACTCACGCCATGTGTATTTTGGATTGGTTTGTTGCATTTTGGCAGAGACCTCAGACAAATCACCATCGCTGCTGACTAGCTCGCGCCAGTTTTCTAACCAAGCCTGCCATTGCTCATCGAGCTTTTGTGATGTTTTAACATAGAAGCTCTTTTTTAGCGCTGAGATATCGTCGGGTATATGAGATAACTCACGGAAGAAAATGGTGTAATCCACCTCTGAGCGAGTCATTAGCTGCAGTAATTGATTAAACAGTGTTGAGTTGTATTCGGTCAAACCCAGTTTGGCTGCCCACATGTTTTCCATTTGGTTTTGCATAACTTCAGCAAAACCTTGGCGTACCTGATCAAGCTGTTCTAAAGCAGCCGCATCTTCTGCAAGCAACTCTCGCAGCGCTGTCCAAAACATATGAAAATTCGCTTCTGCAGCAACAGGCTGATTGAAAAATGAAAAGTGTTTGCCGCCGCCTGTCCAGGGTTGAAACTCAGTATCAAAGATTTCACAAAAACCAAAGGGTCCATAGTCAAGCGTAAAGCCACCCGCAGCACAGTTATCGCTATTGAAATTACCCTGGCAGTAGCCAACACGCAGCCAATTGGCGACTAATGACGTAAGCCGCTGACGAAATAACGTCGCCAACGCAATTAATTGATCGGCAAAAGCCAGGCTTTGATCGATATCGTTTTGATACTCTCTTGCCATTAAGTGCTCAACGATCATGCGCAGCTCTTCCAATGCTTTTGGATGAGCGTTGTTGCGGGTGCGACGAGCAAATAATTCCAGCTGACCAACACGCAAAAAAGAGGGCGCTACACGGGTAGAGATAGCGACTGGGTTATTCAGCAGAATATCAGGGTCAGTGTAACTAGAGCCCTCGGAATACCAAGGCCGGGTAACGGTCTCAGATTTAGACACATACAGTGTTAAAGCGCGCGATGTCGGTACCCTTAAAGCGTGCATAAACTCTTGAGCAAGAAACTCACGTACACTGGAGCGCAGTACGGCACGTCCATCGGCACCACGACAATAGGGCGTTGGGCCACCCCCTTTTAACTGCATTTCCCAGCGCTGGCCATTGAATACGCCTTCGAACACCGATATGGCTCGGCCATCGCCATAACCATTGCCCGTACCAAATGGACATTGTTGAATATATTCGGTGCCATAAATTGATAACGCATAGCCAGTTGCCCAACCCACTTGACGCATAGGCGTACGCGCAGCTGAGATATCGCCAGAAAATAAGCGGCGAAACTCATCGTTTAATGCGAGCTCATCGCTTAAACCGAGTTCATCAAAAAGGCTGCTGCTATGACTGACATACTCGGATTCGGCAAGCGGCGAGGGCGTCACCGGGACAAAATGACCAGAAAACACTTGGCGGGCGTGGTGATCATCACCTTCACTGTTAGCATCAGGATCAGCATTTAAGTTATCCATCAAAGAATAATCTGCCAACCGTGCAAACTCATCAAAATTGTTCACATGCCATTTAGCCTTAGCACCTGTCATTTTACTTTACGCCTATTTGAGACTATTGCTTTTTCAAGGCGGCTATCGACGTCTCAATTAAATGACGCTGCGTGACAACATCAGGTGGCCTACAGGCTTGCATAAGGTAATCAACGGCGCTTTCGGTATCATCGAAGTTAGTCTGCTCGCCATTGAGTAAACGCACGGTGACCTGATTAGTCTCAACTTCATTGGCACCGACGATCACCATATAGGGTATTTTGCCTAATGTTTTTTGTCGAATCTTATAACCAATTTTTTCTTTGCTAATATCTGTTTCTACTCGCAGGCCTGCTGCTTCGAACACATGACCTAAACGTATCGCATAGTCATTAAATGCTTCCGAAATGGTTAACACGGCAACCTGCACTGGGCTTAACCAAGCAGGGAATTTGCCCGTGTAATGTTCAATTAATATGCCGATAAAACGTTCAAGTGAGCCAAACAAAGCACGGTGCAACATCACGGGTGTTTGCCTTTCACCCTTATCATCAACATATTCAAGCGAGAACCGAGCAGGTAGATTCATATCAACCTGTAAGGTTCCGCATTGCCAATCGCGACCGATAGCATCTCGTAACACGAACTCTAGTTTCGGCCCATAAAATGCACCTTCGCCTGGGTTTAAGCGGTAATCCAGCTCTAGCGCTTTTAAGGAATCAAACAGTGCTGCCTCAAGTTTGTCCCATGTCTCATCGCTGCCCATACGACTTTCAGGTCGAGTGGATAATTTAATGCTGACATCGCTAAAACCCAATTGCTCATATATATCCAGGACTAAACGGATGACCTGGGTACATTCATCCAGCATTTGTTCTTCTGTGCAGTAAATGTGTGCATCATCCTGCGTAAAGTGGCGCACGCGAAGTAGGCCGTGTAATGCGCCTGACAGTTCGTAGCGGTGTACTTTGCCAAACTCGGCCATACGAATAGGTAAGTCGCGGTAGCTTTTTAAGCCGTGATTGTATGTTAATACACTGCCAGGGCAATTCATTGGTTTCAATGCCAATGTTTTTTCATCAGGTGTATCCGTGGTGTACATATGGTCATGGTAATTTTGCCAGTGACCGGATTGTTCCCATAGCTGTCGATCCATGATGTCGGGTGTATTCACCTCAGTGTAACCTGCTTGTTGTTGGCGACGACGCATGTATTCGATAAGCTGCTGAAAGAGCGTCCAGCCTTTGGGATGCCAAAAAACAGCACCAACGGCATCTTCATGAAAATGAAAAAGGTCTAGCTCTTTACCAAGACGGCGATGATCGCGTTTTTCAGCTTCTTCCAACATATTAAGGTAGGCACGCAAATCTTTTTTATTGGCCCATGCCGTGCCATAGATGCGTTGCAGCTGTTCGTTTTTAGAGTCGCCACGCCAATAAGCCCCAGACACCTTAGTGAGTTTCACGTGTTCTAAAAACCGTGTGTTAGGCACATGCGGGCCGCGACACATATCAATATATTCTTCGTGATGGTATAAGCCCATCGCGGTTTCATCCGGCATATCATCTACCAGTTGCAGCTTGTAGTCCTCATCTCGGGACTTGAAGGTTTCAATAACTTGATCACGCGGCGTCACTTTTTTAATGACATCGTATTTGGTCGCAATCAGTGCTTTCATTCGTTCTTCGATGGCGGCAAGATCTTCAGGCGTAAATGCCCGGTCATAGGCAATATCATAATAAAAGCCATTATCAATCACTGGGCCTATCACCATCTTGGCCGTTGGATACAACTGTTTTACAGCATGCCCCACAAGATGCGCGCAGGAGTGACGGATAATTTCTAGCCCTTCAATGTCGCGTGAAGTAATAATACGGATATTGGCATCTTCTAACACAGGGTCACAAGCGTCGACGAGTTGGCCATTCACTTCACCGGCAATCGTGCTTTTTGCCAGCCCTGAACCAATGCTTGAGGCAATATCCATAATTGAAATGCCCGCTGAGAATTCTTTCTTGGCACCATCGGGTAGGGTGATATTTATCGTTTGCTTGTTTTCGTGCATATATTCCTACTTTTTCTTCACTCTGTTTGGCTAGTTGACACTCATTTATTCCCGTCTGCCGTAGCAGCGATGGGGGCCGTAATTTTAAGCTTAGGTTATGATTTTTGCCAGTATAGTCGGATGAACGACCTTAATTGAGAAAAACGCTCTGCAAGGCCGTGAAATCGTGTGCTGGTGACAAAACTATTGTGAACCCAGCTGCGGCAATAGCGCACATCGTGAGCGCAAGTATCCTGGGAAATGTCGCTCTGATGATGAAGAAAGGTCAGGTATTGACCACCGCTGTGGATATTAGTTGTTAGCCCAGGATGTTGGCCAAGCCGGACGACTGCAACTGCAGGCCGCGTTTGTCCACAGACGCCTGCCAGCCACCGTTGAGATAGGTTGGCACATGGACTGCCGCGATGCTAGCCACTCACCACTTGAAGCTGAGCGGCCGCTAGATCATCGAACTCAGACAGCTATTTTTTGGTCTCGTGGCGCATACTCAAAAACATCTGAATAGCAGTTTTCTTCTTTGAGCCCTCTTGGTTTAAGTTTATCAATTGTGCCGTATACCATTTGTGGTGAGCCACATAGGTAAGCTTGAGCACAGCTTAAGTCATCAAAGTCTTGTGCAATCACCTCAAAGATATAACCAGAACGACCAGACCAGCCTGTATTGGCTGATTCTAATAGCGGTGTGAGCTTAAGGTTTTTATTCTGATCTACCCAGTCTTGAAACTCATCAAGCAGGTAAAAATCATCGATATGCCTATTCGACCAGTAAATATTTAAATCGGCATCAGTTTGTTGTTTAAGAGCCTCTTCGGTTATACATTTAATCTTAGAAATCCCCGAGCCTGATGCAATTAATAAATGCGTTAAATCAAGATTAGTCTGTAAAAAAGCGCGCCCCATTGGCAGTGACACTCTCGCAGTTGCGTTATTTTCCTTGAGTTCAGCAAGGTGTTTTAAAATCTTATCTGCCAACTCGCTATTATTCTGGATAAAAAGCGCTAGGTGACGAGGTCGCTCTGGGTTAAAGCGATTAGTAATGGAATAAAAAAAAGGCTGTGGTTGCCCATCATTGTTTAGATCTAATTCGAGCTGCAGATATTGACCTGCCCGATAGCCCAGCGTTGTGCCCGCAGACGATAGGAGGTCAACCTGGAAAGTATTACTGCTCAAAGGTATCACATCGATTACCTGACAAGCATCATTGACGATCGGAAACGATTTGGCAGAGGCTGCTTCATTTATATGCACTTCTATAGTCCCTGGTTTAATAATCAACTGCCAGGGATACTAAAACACTTTCAAAATGAATAAAAATGGTATATTTTCACATATCGATTAATTTTTCTCATGTATCTTATGATTGAGCGCATTCACCTTAGAGTAGTACAAGCTGTTGAGCAACACGGGTCGCTGACTGCAGCGGCCAAAGAGTTGTGTGTCACTCAGTCAGCGCTGAGTCATACGATGCGTAAACTCGAAGATAAGCTCGGCACAGAGGTCTGGCTGCGTGAGGGACGTAGCTTGCAGCTGACACAGGCCGGACAATACCTGTTGAATATCGCCAAACGAGTGCTGCCCTTGCTGGATCATGCCGAAGACAAGCTCATACAGATCGCTCAAGGCGAACGTGGTACTTTGCGAATAGGTATGGAGTGCCACCCCTGCTATCAATGGTTGCTAAAGGTGGTGTCGCCGTTTTTAGACGCCTGGCCAGACGTGGATGTTGACGTGAAACAAAAATTCCAATTCGGCGGAGTAGGCGCACTGTTGGATTACGAAATTGACTTATTGGTAACACCAGACCCCTTTTATAAAAGTGGCCTGTGTTTTAACCCGGTGTTTGATTATGAGCAAGTCTTGGTTGTGCCTGAGCATCATGCCTTGGCGACTCACAAGTACCTCCAGGCAGAAGACCTGCGGGATCAAATTCTGCTAACTTATCCTGTGGCGACGGACCGCTTGGATATTTACACCCAGTTCCTCAATCCAGCTGGTGTCGTGCCTAGACGACACAAAACCAGTGAGACCACAGATATTATGCTGCAAATGGTCGCCTCTGGTCGCGGCGTAGCGGCACTACCGCGTTGGTTGGCCGAGGAATACTGTGCCAAATTACCCCTATCTGTCGTGCGCTTAGGCGAGGATGGCATCGCCAAACAGATTTATCTGGGCACGCGTGAAAGTGACGCGGATATTGAGTATCTCAAAGCATTTACTGATATGGCTCGCAGTTACAAGCATCCATCGGGCGCAGGCTAAGGCTGTACAGCAGCGCAATACCCACTCGCCTTTTAGTGATTTTCTCCTAACAGCTTAGCTGACTCACCGCCCTGAGCGGCCGTCAACATCAGAGCTGAACACCAGGACTGAACAGTCCAATACGTTTTCCCTATGCAGGCCCAAACCATGAATAAATCTCATATATTCATGAGATAAAATCAATTTTATTCATGGATTAAGTGGCCTATTATTAGCTCGAGACAATTAAGACAGGTGTTGGCTCGGCTTATAACGCTCATACCAGCCAGGGTATTTTAACTGTCTTGAAAGCGCGGTGAAGAAAAGTCTTATTTTATTGATTGCAACGGGATACCAAATCACAATGAGTAAAGGTTTTAAATATACGATTAAGCGCATTTGCTTCGATGAAAATTATCAGCCAGCAGATAGCACGCGGATCACGACCAACTTTGCTAATTTGGCCAGAGGAGAGCGCCGTCAAGAGAATTTGCGCAATGCCTTGAGAATGATTGACAGCCGTTTCAATGCTTTAGCGCACTGGGATAACCCCAAGGGCGACCGTTACGCTGTCGAGTTGGAAATTATCTCTGTTGACATAGATGTTCAAGGTAATGGCAAGAATTTTCCATCGATCGAGATTCTTAAAAATAATATTACCGATCACAAAACTAACAAACGTATTGAAGGCACTGTAGGTAACAACTTCTCATCTTACGTGCGTGATTATGACTTTAGCGTTCTGTTGAGAGAGCATAATGCAAGCCAAACTGAATTTAGTATTCCAGAGAACTTTGGCGATCTGCATGGAAAACTCTTTAAAGATTTTCTGGGTTCAAATGCTTACAAACAGAATTTTAACAAACCACCTGTTATCGCTTTAAGTGTTTCGGATAGTAAAACTTATATTAGAACTCAGAATCAGCACCCTGTACTAGGTGTTGAATATATACCCAATGAATCTTCTTTGACCGAACAGTATTTCAAAAAAATGGGTTTTGAGGTTCGCTATTTTATGCCACCCAATAGCGTCGCACCTTTGGCATTTTACTTTTTTGGCGACCTGCTCAGTGATTACAGTAATATCGAGCTTATCAGCACGATTAGTACCATGGAGACATTCCAAAAAATATATAGACCCGAGATTTACAATGCTAATGCTGTTGCAGGCAACCAGTATCAACCAAACCTTAAGCATCCAGATCATTCCTTAACGCAAATTGTTTATGATCGGGAAGAACGCAGCCAGTTAGCCATTAAGCAGGGTAAGTTTGCTGAGGAAAATTTTATAAAACCTTATCAATCTATTCTTGAGCAATGGTCTGAAAATTACGCATTATAGTTAACTTAAATATAAAGAGTTATTATGAAAAAATTATTACCAACTTCAACGGCAGGTAGTTTGCCTAAGCCTTTTTGGCTGGCAGAACCTGAGAAGCTTTGGTCACCTTGGAAGTTGCAAGGTGATGAGTTAATTAATGGCAAACAGGATGCCTTGCGCGTGTCGTTGCAAGAGCAGCAGCAAACAGGTATTGATATCGTCAGCGACGGTGAGCAAACCCGCCAGCATTTTGTGACAACATTTATCGAACATCTCAGTGGTGTTGACTTTGCAAAGCGTGAGACGGTCAAAATTCGTGATCGCTATGACGCTAGCGTACCAACAGTCGTTGGCCCTGTAAGTCGACCGCATCCGGTATTTGTTAAAGACGCCAAATTTTTGCGCGAACAAACCGACCAGCCTATCAAATGGGCTCTACCAGGTCCTATGACTATGGTGGATACACTTTATGATGAACATTATAAAAGCCGCAAAGCGCTCGCCTGGGAATTTGCCAAAATTCTTAATCAAGAAGCTAAAGAATTAGAAGCTGCCGGTGTTGATATTATTCAATTTGATGAGCCTGCATTTAATGTGTTTTTTGATGAAGTAGAACAATGGGGCATTGCGTGCTTAGAAAAAGCCATTGAAGGGCTTAGCTGCGAGACAGTAGTCCACGTTTGTTACGGCTATGGTATCAAAGCGAATACAGAGTGGAAGAAGACGTTAGGTTCTGAATGGCGGCAATATGAAGAATTATTTCCGCAACTACAAAAATCTAATATCGATATTATCTCACTCGAGTGCCATAATTCACATGTGCCGATTGAGTTGCTCGAACTTATTCGAGGGAAAAAAGTGATGGTTGGCGCTATTGATGTCGCCAGCAAAACCATTGAAACGCCCGAAGAGGTCGCCGCTACTTTGCGAGAGGCACTCAAGTATGTCGATGCTGATAAACTTTATCCTTGCACCAATTGCGGCATGGCACCACTGTCACGTGAGGTGGCAAGAGGTAAACTCAATGCCTTACGCGCAGGTGCAGAGATTGTGAGAAAAGAGCTTTCGGCTTAGCGAATATTATTTGATAAAAAACGCAGCAATGGCCCCATGTATTCATGGCAAGGCCATTGTTTGCCATTAACATTAAAAGTATTTATTAATGAGTATTATTGAGTTTATAGCAAATAACATCTCTACCTTTTTGGCGCTGGCTGCGACAGGCGTATTTGCTGGTATTTTAGCGGGCTTGTTAGGGGTAGGGGGCGGTATTGTCATCGTACCAGTGCTGTTTTTCTTATTTCAAAGCTTTGGTGTATCACCAGACTCTGCCATGGTGATCGCCGCAGCAACCTCGCTGGCCACGATAGTGCCTACATCGATCAGCTCTATTCGTTCACACAATAAAAAAGGCAATGTCGATTTTAACCTTTTAAAACACTGGCTAGTATTTATTCTTATTGGCGTATTATTGGGTAGCTGGCTGGTCACACGTGTAGACGGTACTTGGCTGACAGTTTTATTTGGCCTGATAGCAACCTTATCCGCATTGAACATGCTGTTTAGAACCGGTAAGTCTGCACTGTTTGCGCAATTGCCCGGCAATATTGGACAAACGGCAATGGGCACATCCATTGGTTTTTTCAGCGCAATGGTCGGTATCGGCGGCGGCACACTCTCTGTGCCATTACTCACTCTATATAACTACCCAGCCCATAAAGCGGTTGGCACCGCTGCCGCAATCGGTTTAATCATTTCCTTGCCAGGCGCACTGACCATGTTATTGTTGGGCAGCACACCCACTGATGCACCTGCTGGCACAGTAGGCTTAATCAACCTCGTTGGTTTCTTATGCATAGTACCGCTAACCGTACTATTTGCGCCTCTAGGTGCATCACTGGCTGCAAAATTAGATGCAGCCAAGTTGAAGAAGGTCTTTGCCGCTGTATTGCTTATTACGGGTTTGCGTATGCTGGTGCAGCTTTTTTGGTAGGGTATTTGAATATATAGCAGGGTAAACTTTTATAAAAAACGATAAGAAGCAGCAAACACTAAGCTTGCTGCTTTTATTCAACACATTTGACCGGCTTGTTTATATCTCTCTCAAAATAGCTATCAATACCTCTTTATGAGCCAGGTTTTTGTTGGTTTGATAAAGCGCATACCCGGTGGGCCTGGGTGAGGGCAAGTCCATTTAGAAAAACTCCTGTCACTGGTAAACGTCGATTCTGCTCCTGTCAGCCTGATAATTTTAGTACAGTGTTTGCAGTTAGCTTTTGATGAGCCCATGAAAAAATTTTTGAATACCTTTTTTCTGAGGTTGATGCCTTTCTTCTTGGCGGTGGTAATAGCCACATTCATTTCAGCATGCAAATGCCCTTTTAATTGAAATTTAAATTGTCCTGACTTTGCATCTTTGCTTATATTTAGTTCGGCGACCTGCATATCCCTACCGAGTAGTGTTTCCATCAAGGTGACTTTATTGACTATGCCACTCTTTTTCTTAGTGTTTAATGTTAGTTTTATCTTTTTCGTAGGGTAATCTTTCCGTTTGATTTCTACTTTATTCGCAGCGGTTCTGTGCACCTCCACTTCAATCCCTCCACCAACTTGTAATTCCAATGTTTCACTCTGGCCAACCCCAATGGGGGTAAGCTTAGATTGAGCAAACTCATTTGGGTTAGCAATAGTAAATGATTTTTTTGAGTTTTTTTTAAAGGCATCATTGGCAGCGTCCTTAAGCTTAGTCATTGACAAGCTCCCACCTTGGTTAGCACCAATCACATATGAACTCGTATTTTTTTCTCGCATAACCGCAACAACCGTTGGACCTCTTGCACGGCTGTTAATATCTCTAAGCTTGCCTTTTACAATGGCTTTCTTGACTGGTAGTTGGTTAAGAAGTAATTTTTCTGCAAACCTATCACTAATTGATGCTTTTGCAATAGGTGGCTTTACCATGCCTGATGGGTCGGTATAATTAAACGGGTTATTATCTACATAATCATAAGGATTATCGATTGCGCTCAGTGGATCTGGCTCATAAAACTTGGCTAACGCGCTATCATATAAGCGCGCTCGATAATTATACAAGCCGGTTTCATCATCATATTCTTGCATGGTGTAACGGTAACGAAATACGTCCACCAAATTGCCGCCAGACTCTAGCGCTTCCCCATATGGGAAGTAGCTATAATAAGCTGCTATATTATTCGTTTCATCACGCACTAGGCGGGTTGATGCCATATGGTCGTTTGATAAAAAATAAGTGTGACTATCATCAGTGATCGCAATAATACCGCTTGGACCATAAATGTATTTCTGAACCTGATCTTGCGAATTTTTCTTTGTTATATCAGCCAATGTCAGGTCGGCCATACCTAAAACATATAATGCTTCTTCACTATCGTTCGCACTTTTCGCTTTGAATGATTTATAAACACGCTGCGTACCCGCCTGATATTGATATTTAACGTTGTTATTGTTATCAATCTTGATTGATGTGCTCATGCCTGTAAAAGGGTCGTAGCTGATTTTTTTAAGCGTTGGTGTTTTAGTGACACGCCCGTTTTTATCGTATTGGTAATCGTTGCCAGCGCCGTCAATATTTTTTACTCTATTCGTATTATTATAATACTGGTAATCCTGACTGGATTTCCCTCGGGAGAGTGTTGCTAAATTACCGTTTAAATCAAAAAGAGTATTGCCAGCAACACCATAGTCCCATTGTTTTTTTGCGGAGTTCTTTGCTTGGGTTAACCGGCCAAAATCATCGTATTGAGCTTGATAACTGTAATTCGATGCACCAATTTCAGGTGAAAACTTGAATTTAAGCGATTGGATATTTCCATCTTGGTAAACACCATTGACGGTATAGTCTAATACTTCTTTAAATAAGGTCTTGCCGTTTAATTCATCTTTTATTGATAAAAGATTACCAATAATATTGTAATCGTAAGTTCGGATAGTGGGCTGATTACTGCTGACATTACTGGATTCAGTGAAAATGCTGCCATCAGCATTGTATTGGTAGCTTGCATAAAACTTATTATCATCAGGTGTACCAATATTCTTAATTTGGCCTAAATTGTTCAGTTGATAAGTAACAACAGTGTCAAGTCCTGTATTATCAGGGTAGGTGATTTGTACAGTTTCATTATATTCATTGTAAGCATATTGAGTTGTACGGGTTTTATTATCAAAGTCAATCATCTGCAGGCTAACTGTCAACGGCCGACCTGCTACGTCATAGCTATAGCGCGTGCTTATTTCGATATCAGAACCATCGTTGTCAGAATTAGTCTCTATTTTATATAAGCGACCTTTTAAATTACTGCTATTATTATTATCGTCCAGGTCAAACGTGTAGCGCACCCGCCAGGTGTTAATGTTATTAGGGTAGTTTGGGTTGTTAAGTTGATTCTGGCTCAATTGGTCCCAGTCTCTTTCAAGATAACCTTCTTCGATGACTCGGTTCAATACATCATAACGCCAGTATTTAACCTGATTAGGCGATTGTTTTTTACCTTCTTCTGTTATAGCGAAGCGCAACCGTCCCATGCGATCATATAAATGCTTTGTTTTACCTGTGTCAGGTGTTTTATGGGTAATCACTTGGCCTAAATAATTTAAGGTCGTGCTGGTAGCAAAAGCGTTATTTAGGCCGCTAAAGAGATTTAGGTGGGCGTTAGGCATGTAGTAAACTAATGAACTGCCACCATTGGAAAAGTTATAATTGTAGTCGAATGACCGTTGTATCCGCTCAGCGCCTGTCTCTGATCCTGTTACTGTGCCAATTAAACGATGATTCTGCGTGGTTACCATCACAGTATTTAATTTATTGGTATTATCCAGTGGCTGACTTGTTTTGGACGCATCGTAGAATTTTTCATTACGACTATCCAGGATTAAGCCAAATGGTTTTAAAACGGTCTTGGCAATATTTTCATCTTGGATTTCGCTGTCTTCAATACCATAAGCCTGTGTAGACACATAATGACTGTCTTTATCTGGCCGGTAGGCAAAGGTTTTTCCAGGCTTGGCATGCAGAATAGGGCGGACCATCGGCGAGTCTTCATAGACGGTACGATAATAGACGTAGTGATGATCACCTGTTGCAGCAATACGCTGGCCATCACCTGTTTTGTAGTAATCAGCAACATCACCACTGATAATGCCGCTATCCCAGTCATACTTAGCAAATTTTTTGTTATAAGCAAAGCCAGCTTTTATTTTTGCTGGTAGTGTGCGAATCGCCGGATGTCCCCAGCCATCATAAAATACCTGTGAGACAATACTTGCATTGGCATTTATAGCTGTTTGTATTTGTATAGGCCTGTCTAAACCATCTGAGTAATTAATGGTTTTTCGCTTTGAATTGGGCGTGTTCCCAAAGCCATTAGTAAAAGCGTTTGGATCATTGGCGTTAAAATTATCATTATTACCTTCACGTGAATAGTAATAATCATAATAAATATTACGTATCTCGCCAGGTTCTTCAACAATACTCAAACGTCGACGCTCATCATAGCTGATGCGTCTTACACCGCCATTGCTATCGATCATCGCAATGGGATCAAAATATTCAGTGTCATATACTGTCGCCGAGAAATCAGCATTTACCGGCGCAAAACGAAAGTCATCTATACTGCCGCCATTGTTACACTTTACTATGGGGAAGCCATTAGGTTGAGTGCTGACATATTCTATATATTGCCATTGATTTTTAGTGCTGCTTCTGTTGGCATCATTGCCAAAGCCAACAGTACACCTTTGCCCTTGCTTCGGCTTAACCTGAGCAGAAACAATATAGACTTCATTTCCATTATAGCCAACGGGATCTTTAGTAATGCTAATCGCGTTATTACCTGACAATGCTTGCGCTCCTGTGAAACCAGCATTGTTTTTAACCTTGCCGATAATATTCCATGAGGATAAATCCTCATAGTTTTCAAAACCGGTATAGCCAGCCTGGTTATTGCTAACACTGGCATTGGAAAAATGAGCTATTTCAAAACGGCTGGATTTGTCATAAATAGAGCTATTGTATAGCAGGGTATGATCGAGGTATTCTAGTAAGCGGCCATTATCTTTTTTCAATAAGGTTGTATCAAAGGCCATCAACCAATTATTATCATTATTACCCGGTGGCTTATTAAAATCAAAGTTCCCTGGCTTGTTATTCAACGCAATAAAGCCCTTATCTTCATCCCACTTGTTACTGTTATTGAAGTTTTTCCAGGTTGTAACAACATTATCAATAACAGTTTTTTTATCGTCACGCTCAACTTCAGTGATAACCTGTGCCGGGCGATTCAAAAAATTTAATGATTTTAGTTCAGGATAGATATCAGCGGCATAGCTAATCGTTTGCTTGGTTATTTCCGTTTCGCCTTTGTTATTACGTTCAAATATTTTTGTTTGGGTAATTCGAGCTGTATCAAAGTCATACTTAAATTCGACCTTATGCTCACTATTATTGATCTTATCTATCTGTACTACTGGACGAATGGCAAAGTTACGACCCAGTGATTTTTTATTTTTTGCCAGAATATCCGTTTGATAAACTTGGTAGCGTGTACTGAATGTAGCCACGCTATTACCTGCGCTATCTTTAAATTCTCGATGGTAGGGTAGGCCAGAACTGAATGCATGATAGCTACTACCGTAGCTAACATCTCGACAGTCACTTTTAGCTGTGCAAAGCTGCACAGTATTGCTTTTAATACCACTAGAATGACTGTCAACCTGGCTGGTCAGGAAATATTCCTTATGCCAGCCATTAGCCGTATTTTTAGTTGCTGAGTTACCACTGGGAACAACCGTTACATGGTTATAGATGGCCGTTATTCCTGCCACATCAAAATCAGCAGATCCTTTTGCATACTCTAGGTGGGTATAGGTTTTATTATAACCATCATCGACTTCGATACGGGATACAACAGTATCATACATTTTCCCATCTATATTATCTTGAGAATAATAATATAGGTTTAACTTGCTGGCATCTTTTAGCTTATCACCGCCACTATATGTGACAACTGTATTGCCCCCAATCAAAGATGAAGTATCTGTTTTTATATCACGTTTTAAAGATTCGCTATTGGGCAATTGTAATGGCGCTTGAAAAAAAGCACCATTTTTAAGCAGCTGAATATTACTCGAATGACAATCTGCCCGTTTAGGATAGCGTCTACATGATGGAGAATTTTTCTTGGTTGTATAAGTAATAAAGTCGATGGCGCTTTGGGTGCTCTGGGAATCGACTTTTGTACTGAAAGGCAGGTTGTCTACTAGCTTTGCGAACCTGCTCCAATCGCCTTGGTGACTCCGAAAAAACACATCATTTTTACTGGTAAAAAAGCGGCCGCTTTCCTGAGGGATCGAGCCAATGCCATCATTAACCGGCATAAAAATATCGATACCTGATAGCACCCAATCTGTTGTATTGATCGCTGTAGCCGCTAAAGCAAGTGCTCCCCCAACAACTTCTGCAGCCCCTAAAAAGGGTGCGGCAATACTAACAACCATTGTTTCTACTAGAATAAATTCATCCCAGTGTTTTCGCCATAGGCTAGGGTTGCCACTATCGAAAGATAAGGCTTTATTCCATTGATCTACATTGGGATTATATTGTTCTAGCTTGGCTTTTTCATTTTTGGTGGTAACGGTCACATCAATGTCAGCAAAGTCATCATTAATACTGTCGTTATCAAATTTTTTCTTCTTCCAGCTTTTCCCATTGTAGCGATAAGCCCATTTTCCATCATCTGTGGAAACAACAACCATTTGCAAGTTATCAGTAAAAAATGTTGCGGTATTACGGCTACTCAGTATGACATTGGATGTCGTTGTTTCTTTTATTTTCTCTTCCTTGATGCTGGAAAAATCATCAGTCCAGCTATAAATATAATGCACAAAGTTATGATGAACACCAGGGCTTATAGTTTTGTCATAAGCTTCCAGAGCAACAAAGCTATCACCAGCAAGCAAATTAATGTGGAGAATGCCGGAAAAATCTGTATGGGCAATACAAGGTGCATTACAATGTTTTCGCGTTAAATAGTGGCTGACCGTTTTTGTTAGTTTATTCCAGTCGCCCGTGCTGCTATCAAATGTGTATAGCCTCACCTGAGCACTCTCATCATGGTCCTTATCATCACTGGCTGTGAAGAAATAATTATTTCTTGCCGTCAGGCCATACTTCATATTATCGGCTTTACGCAGTTTGTCGCTATATGATGACCAATTCATCTCGTCTTGAGAAGATATAGCAAATACCTCATGCGTTTTAGTATCTAACGTCACAATAAAATGATTACCAGATGCTAGCTTCGTTCCATTTGATAGCGTTTTGGTTTTGCCTTTAACATGCCACTTGCCAGGCTTTGCAAAATCTTTATAAAAAATGCTGATAGATTTTTCTTGCTTAGGGGTTAACAAACCAAAAAAAGTCCCCTGCAAAGTAGCCTTCACTGAATTTTTACTGTCTATTGGAAACTCACCCAGGTCATTGCTAATCCAGCGACCTTCCCAGTCATAGACTGACACAGAGATTTTATCGTTATTTTTGTGAAACCAAAGAATCCCAATATAATCAGGGCCATGTAGTATTTGTGGTTCCTGCCAGGAGCTGCTCGGCCGCGAAATGGAGAGTTTTCGCTGAGCATTGCTGATACCTTGTTTGTTATACTGATAGCTTGTAATAGCGCCACTGGGCATGGTGATGCTTTTTAATGCACCATAAAAAGCACCGGTTTTTTTATCCCAAAGGTCAGCTTGCCAAACACCGTTTTTATCTTTTGTTATACCCGTAACACCATCGCTATTTTTTTCACCCCAATAAGTAAACCTATGCGCAGGCATTAATGCTGTATTTTGGTTATTTTTACGTATAACAGACGTTAATAGGCGTTTCCGCATTGTATCTTCAGCGCCTGTCTTGCTACCTAAATCACCTGTATTTTCGTTGTACCTTAACTTCGTGGTAAATAGCACGGTGCCTTGGTCATTTAGAATATCGATATTGTTCAGATATTGATTTTCATAACGCTCTTGATAAGCATCCGGTTCATTGTTTTCAGTATGCGGATCCTGGTATTCATAGGAATGCATATCTTTATAGTAGAGTTTAAGCTGATCACCATAGGTGCCTGTGACAGTGGTTAAATAAGCCGCCTTGGTAAACAGTTTACCGCCGCTGCCTACAGCTTCAGTTAAAATGGCCTTGGAGCCTTTAAATGCATCAACTTGGTTGTACTTAAAGGTGATTTTATTATTCCAATTATCGACGACTTTGGACAAGTTCCAGGCTAAGGCAAAATGTGTCTGATTAGTCTTTTTTACACTGCTGCCAATCCAGTTTCCCCAACTAATACCCCATTCAACCGAATTTCCAGCCGAGGAGGGGATAGTTGTTGTGTCTAAATCATTGACTCCGCCTCCAAAGTGATGCTCAATACCCGTCTCTTTTGTTACCACCCACTTTTCTTTAGCTTGCTCATAGCGTATTAACCAATTGGTAAATTTACCTTTGGTTTGATAGCTATCAATGCCGTTTTTTGTGCTGAGTTTTGCTAACTCATAACGCTGCCCTGATGTCTGTAGATAATAAGTATCGTCTGCTTTGCTGAGCGTGCCTGCTTTATCGACCAGTACTTTTTCATTCGATAAAGACCAACCGAGACCGACCAGACCGGTAGATTGCTCAATATTCCAGGCGCTGACATCAGCTTGTATATTGCTGCTGTATAGAATATTCAGGCCAAATATCAATTGATCACTAATACCGGGCAATGAAGCTAATGACAAAGGCATGGTGATATCGCCTGTCGCTAAGTTAACTTCTTCCACAGGCATACTGCCAGGAATATTGCCGGTAGACGTTGAGGCTGATACTGCCATATTATTTATTAGTACGAATAGCAAAACACAGCACAACAAGATGCTGTAATGAAGGTCGAGCTTTTTCAGCGCAATCATCTGCATGTCCTTGAGGAGATTGATGGTTTTCTATGAGGGCAATTTATGAGGCTAAGACAAATACAGATGAAACAAAACTGTAATTTAGAACAGGGGGATCAGGCCTTAGATAAGTTTAGCAGGAATTTATTCACGTTTAGCTTTTATAGGGTAATCCAAACTTTACGAGTTCCTTGCTCTGGAACTTCAAGTGGTAAACCTGGACTCTATGTTAGTTTTTATCTCATTATAGTTTCGTATAATCTATATTATGTTAAATAACGTATTGTAACCGTAACGTATGCTCTATATTTAATTAGTCATTTAGGATGGCCTTCACCGCCAGTATCGCTGACGACAGTCCACCCTTCAGGTACTTTCGTAGTGAATTTTTCAGGGTTCTTTTCTAAGTGACCCAAGTTGATTTCCTTCATAATAGGTTTTAAATGATCATTCTTGGTTTTATATAGCCAGTCAACTTATCCAATATAGACCTTTGTGATTGCTAAGAGCTGTCATTCTTCTGGCAAAAACGGCTTAATGGACATAACAAAATAAAGCTCTAAAAAAGGTTTTACTTTCAATGGCTTATACTATTACCATGATAAAGTGAAATGATATTTGATGACTTGAGTATCAGGCATTAATACGCGACATTACTTATTTCTTGAACTGGCCATACTGATAAGCTAGCAAAACAAACGCTGTACGCACTATTATATGAATATTATCCATCGAGCTTTATTCTGCCTTTTGCTGCTGAGCCTGCCGGGCTTAGTACTGGCTGAAACCATCTCGGTTGCTGTCGCCAGCAACTTTTCAGTACCCGCCAAAGAAATTGCACAACAGTTCCAGCAGCAAAGCCAGCACAAAGTGCGCTTATCCATCGGTTCGACGGGTAAACATTATGCACAGATTATCAATGGTGCGCCGTTTGATATCTTTTTAGCCGCCGATGCTAAGCGCCCTGCTCTACTTGAAAAAAGCCAACATGCGGTAGCTGATAGCCGTATGACCTATGCACTAGGCCGCTTAGTGCTTTGGAGTACACAAGCCAACCGGGTTGATGCACAAGGCGATATATTAGAAAGCCTGCAATATGAAAGATTAGCGATTGCTAATCCAAAGCTTGCGCCTTATGGTCAAGCTGCACAAGAAGTGATCACTAAACTAGCACCAAGTGCTATGCAAAAGTTAGTTTATGGCGAAAATATTGCGCAAGCGTTCCATTTTGTTTACGGTGGGGTAGCTGATCTTGGTTTTATCGCGCAGTCTCAATTGTTATCGCTTAACAAAAACAAACAAGGCTCTTTTTGGTTGGTCCCACAAGCGTATTATGCGCCGATTAAACAACAAGCTGTGTTATTGACACCGAGCCCCGCAGCAAAGGCATTTATGCAATATCTCAGTAGCCCAGCGGTTAAACAGCTTATTCAGCAATATGGATATGGTGTTGATTGATATGTCACTGGCAATGAATGATATTGCGGCGCTTTGGTTAACATTAAAACTAGCAACTTTAACGACCGTTATATTGCTACTATTGGCAACACCGCTCGCCTGGTGGCTTGCACATAGTCGCATGCGCTTTAAAATTATTATCGAATCCATCATTGCCCTACCTCTGGTACTACCACCAACCGTATTAGGCTTTTACTTATTGCTTTTACTCGGCTCACAAGGGCCGATCGCAAGTCTTAGCGGTTTGAGCTTAGCATTCACATTTTATGGCTTATTGGTCGGTTCGGTTATTTATTCTCTACCCTTTGTCGTACAGCCTTTACAAAATACCTTTATGCAATTAGGCCGCAGACCCATGGAAGTCGCCGCAATGCTAGGGGCCTCCCCTTTAGATAGCTTCTTCAGCGTAATACTACCACTAGCGCGCCCTGGCTACATTACAGCAGCCGTATTGGGCTTTGCGCATACTTTAGGTGAGTTTGGTATTGTACTCATGATAGGTGGTAATATACCTGAAGAAACGCAAGTATTATCGATTGCGATTTATGAACATGTAGAGGCGCTAGAGTATGGGCAAGCTCATATCTTATCCATAGGCTTATTGCTACTTTCTTTTATTATGCTGTTATTCGTGTATGGCATGAATCGACGTTTGAATATGTGGAAGTAATAGCCATGACGATTCGTGCAAACTTTCAACTATACCGGGATAACGGCGATCACCAAGATAGCTTCTCACTAGAGAGTGCATTCGAGGTACCAGCAAGTGGCATTACAGCTATTTTTGGTGCCTCGGGCTGTGGTAAAACCACACTATTACGCTGTATTGCAGGCTTAGAGCCAACCGTATCAGGTCGAATACAAGTTAATGATATTACCTGGCAAGATGCAACTACTTTTATCGCACCATATAAGCGTGCTATAAGTTATGTTTTTCAAGAGCCCAGTTTATTTGCTCACCTCAGTGTGAGGCAAAATATTGAATATGGCTATCAACGTAGAAAGACCTCGCAAAAAAATATTAATATTGCTGAAGTTATTGCGCTACTCAATATCCAACCTTTGCTAGCGCGTCAAATTCATGGTTTGTCAGGTGGCGAGCAACAGCGTGTTGCGATTGCCAGGGCATTATTGAGTTGTCCTGAGCTTTTGCTCATGGACGAACCATTATCTGCATTAGATGAGGCAAGTAAGGCGGAGATTCTGCCTTTTCTACAACGCTTGCATCAGGAGCTATCGATTCCTATTTTTTATGTTAGTCATGCAACAGATGAAGTCGCTTATTTAGCCGATCATGTGCTATTAATGCAACAAGGTAAAATATCATTACAAGGTTCATTGACTGAAGTGCTTGCCGATATAAACTCGCCTCTTGCTCAACGGCAAGATATGTTTAGCATGTTGGAATGCGAGGTTAGCAAGGTCAATTCAGACTATCAGTTAACGCAGTTACGCATTAATGAGCAGTTATTATATATTCCACGCATAACGGTTAATGAAAACGATAAAGTACGCTTACGTATCCAGGCACGCGATGTCAGTATTTGCTTAAACAAGCCTCAGGATAGTAGCATTTTGAATATTGTGGCTGCACGTATTGAGGCCATGTCGAGTGATAGTCAAAGCGGCCAACGCTTGATACGTTTGGCATTTGCAGAAACAGTTATTTTAGCACGTGTCTCCGAGATGTCTTATCAACGTCTGCAACTTAAAGTCGGTTTATCGGTATATGCTCAAATAAAAGCCATTGCATTACTATAGTAATGCTCAGTATACCTGCCCTACTCATCTGGATATTCTTTGTCAAAATCCTCAGTGAAGGCATTTAAGTCAGTAATAAATTTTTGCCCAAAACCAGAGACAGTTTTACTTTCAAATAGCTGGCCACAATAAAACCACTGTGCCATTAGATAATCATTAATCACTGCTACAACCAACATGAATTTCACATGTGATTTATTATCAGGATGCACCCAAAGCAACTTACTTCTGATATCTGCCAGCTTACTTTCCAATGCGGTACTATTGGGTTTTTCATTATCGTCAGTATTAAATATGCCAATGTAATTTAGCCATATTTCGGGGCTTGGTAATGCAAGCATCTTTTCTCGAACAGTTTCATCTTTATGCAAATAACATAAAGGCTGATAAAGCAAACTTGTTTCAGCGGCATCTTCAAGTTGATTATGCACATCATGTAATGCGTCGATAGAACCTGTTGATGCTGATGGCTTACGCATTAAATGCACTTTAGGTAATGATAGCCAGCCAACCGTTTGCGAGGGATCCATGTTGTTATTCTTACCCAAAACACTTCGGCCTGAATCTAGCACATGCATAAAAAGATAATCTTTAGGGATATCATCAAATGTTTTTAAGGTTGCCATAACCAACACTTCAATAAATGAAATGCCTGTTTTGGGTAAAACGCGTTTGGCTAAAGCGGCGACTCTGGGCACATAGAAAAAGTTATGATCCTGCGCCTGATGCTTGAAGATATCCTGCTTGATGTTCTCTGGATGATCAACCGGTATCGTTAATGCTTGATCCCATGGCAAATTCATCCAATAGTCTGCTGTATCAGCTTTTTCAGGTGAATTGCATAGTGCAATAGTGGCTTCTGTCCAGTCTTTAGTTGAGACAAGTTTTTCACCTAAGTTCGCTTGCTCTCCTTTCAATAAAGCTGCATAACAGCGGTTTAAATCATTAATAATTAAACCTGATGAAAAAGCATCGGTTAACAAATGGTGTACAAGCATAAAAATCAAGCAGCTTTTATCATCACCTCGTTTGAGCACCCAGAGTTTTATCAATGGCGGTTTGGCAAAGTCGACTTTATTCTGCAAAGAAATAATGTCTTGCTCTATTACGGGCCATTGCTCCTCTTCTGCTAAGTGGCTATAGTCCAGCTCAGCAATACCAGGCGCTAACGCTTCAGGACTAACGATAATTTGTTGCCAACCATTTTCTGTCTGTAAAAACTTAGCTCGCAAGTTGTCATGGTAACAAAGCACTTGGTGGAAAGCTTCTTCCATTAGTGCTTTATTATAGGGGTAACCAAATTCATTAAAGTTAAAGGTATGACCCCAGTGTGGATCAGTCATATCAAGACTTAAGAACCAGTGTTGTCCGGCTGTGAGCGGCCATTCGCCCAGCAATAGCGATTGTGATTTGTTGCTATCACTACTGACGCATATTTCGGCTAACTTTTTAACCGTTTGATATTCGAAAACCTGATCTACTTTTAAAAATATATTGTGATTTTTTGCTATCGATACTACTTTCATGGCTGACAAGGAATCGCCGCCAATATCAAAAAAACTAGCTTCTATACTAATTTTTTTCAACCCTAATAGGTCTTGTATAATGGTACAAAGTATTTCTTCTGTCTTGTTGCTAGGTGCAATATATTGTCGACTGGGTAACTCTTGAGGATTTATCTCAGGTAATGCTCTACGGTTTAGTTTACCATTGGGTAGTTTAGGAAATGCCTCTAGAGCAACATAATACGCTGGCACCATATACGCAGGTAACAGTTCACTAAGGTATTGACGAATTTGCGCTTGCTCAATTTCCGCACTAGGCATGTAATAGGCAACGAGTTGCAGTGGCTCATTCGTTGCTGACCAGGTGGCTACCAGCCCCTGCTTAACCCCAGGCATATCACTTAGTACTTTTTCAACCTGACGAACATCAATTCGATTACCTCGAATTTTTATCTGAAAGTCTTTTCGACTCATATACTCAAGTGAGCCATTCGGTAAATAACGCGCCATATCACCAGTGCAATACAGGCGAGCTCCGGCAACTTCACTGAATGGGTGTGGTATATAGCTTTCAGCAGTTAGGCTAGCCTGCTGCCAATAACCATGAGAAACACTGGCGCTATCAACATACAGTTGACCTACAACCCCTACAGGGACTACACGTAACTGCTGATCCAACAAGTAAACGCGACTATTATCAATTGGTTCTCCAATGGGGGCAAAAACACTCTGTGGATCAATATTGTCATTGGTAAAGTAGCTAATGTCATTGATTTCAGTGCAGCCATAATTATTGATCACCTGAACCCATGGCAGTAGCGCTTTTACATCCGCTAATAATGCTGTCGTTAACGGTTCGCCAGCAGTTATGCAATAGCGCAATGACCGCAGGCTTTGCTGACTTGCAACGTCATTTTTCAATTCCCACAACAGTGTTTGCAAATGAGACGGTACTAAATTTAAGCGTGAGATTTTGTGGCGAGCCAGTGCATCTAGCAGTGCATGACTATCTTTAACGATTTCATTGCGCAATATTACCTGCGCACAGCCAGCCAGCAAACCGCTTAAAAACTCTTTCATAGATACAGCAAATGCGTTCGTGGTTTTTTGTGCAACTACTTCATTTTCCATAAATGGTAAATGGCTTTGTAAAGATTGTTGCCAATTAATAATTTGCCTGTGTGGCACCATAACACCCTTAGGCCTGCCGGTTGAACCCGATGTGTACATAATATAGGCAATATCTTCTAAATTAATGAGGGTGTTTAAATCACTATCATCTAAGGTAGCGCAGTCAAGACTGTCTATACAATGAGCAAGCGATGATATCCCTTGCCGAGCTATATCTGTTAAGACCAGATGAGGTGCAGCATCGGTAAGAATTTGCTCAATATAATGATTAGGGTAATCTGGATCCAGAGGAATATAAACAGCACCCACTTTCCAGATAGCGAGTAAACAAGCTAAATAGTCAATTGAGCGTGGTAAACAAATTGCTACGCGGTCACCTTTAGCAATACCTTGTTTTAATAAGTAATAGGCAAACTGATTGGCTTTGCCATTTAAATCTTTATAATTAATTGTTTTTGCAATAGCAATATTATCGACCAAGCCATCTTCATAACAGGCAATTGCATAGGGTTGCTTTGCTACCTGAGCTGTAAATTGCGTTACAACATCTGCAACTTCTGCAAGATCTTTATAGATAGTATTACCTGCTGGCAGTAGCTTTGCTTGCTCAGCAAGCGTCAGCAGTTGATAGTGTTTTATCATTTGCTTGGGCTTATTGATAAGCTCGCGCAAAATATTTTGATGATGATCTATTAGCCTCAAAATAGTACTCTCATCAAAAATATCACTGGCATACTCAACAACAATATCGATGTTGTCGCCCTCGCCAAAAAAACCAATATCCAATGCGCATTTAGCACGAAAGTTTGTTGCTTGTTTGATTTGCTCAATACGTAATTCGGTAGATAAACCATCCAGAGGTACTTCTGGAAAATTTTGATGGCGTATAATAACAGGTATTAAATTATCACCCTGCGAACCTAATTCACTGATAACATCTTCAAAGGGTAATAGGCTATGCTCATATGCCTGCAGAGTAATATTTTTAATCTGGTTTAAAAAAGATAGGCCATCAATCTCTTCATCTGGCCTAATACGCAATGCCAATATATTGATAAAATAACCGATCAACCCTTCTAGATACGGATGATTACGACCTGCTGTGGTTGTGCCAATACAAAAGTCATGGCTCTGTGTATAACGACTGAATACAATCGCCATTGAAGCAAGCAAGCTCATAAACAAGGAAACATTATGCGCACGGCTGAATTCAGTAATAGCGTTACATAAGTTGCTTGGGTAAGCCCGCTTCAGTGATTTAGCGGTTGACCGTGTAGGGTCTCCTGGTCGGTCATAAGGCAGAGAGAAATTGGGTTCATAGTCGACTAACTGCTGTCGCCAATAGCTTTGTTCTTGTTGACAGTCTTGTTGCTGTTGCCAATAAGCGTAATCAATGTATTGTATGGGTAATTCTGGCAAGGAGGGCTTTCGCCCCGCTTTGACTGCGGTATACACATGCATGAGTTCACGCAGCAGAATACCAAACGACCAACCATCGGTAATAATATGATGTTGGTTAAACAGCAGTACATGCTGCTGCTCATCTAATTGCAATAATTTAGCTTTTAATAAAGGCCCTTTTGTTAAATCAAAAGGTGCTTGTGCATGAGCTTGTACCGCTGCTGAGACTTCTTCTGCTGTAATCGCTTGTAAGCCTAAGTCAAACTGGTTCGGTTTGGAAACTACTTTTTGAGTAGCATATAAGTTTTCAGTATCTGTTGGAAAATAAGTGCGCAAAACCTCATGACGAGACAATATATATACGAAGGCCGCCTCAAGTGATGCAACACAAAGCTCACCTTCGAGCAGCAATGCAATGGGCATATTATACGTTGTAGTACCATTTTCGCTTTTTTGCTCATAAAGCCAAAGCCGTCGTTGTGAATAAGAAAGCGGTGCTATACCGTCTCTTTCCATGGCTTGTAGCGGCATACCTGTACTATTGGCCGGTGACTTTCTCTTGTCCAATAGCTGGCGCAATAGATCTTTCTTCTGCACCAAGACATGAGCTTTGTCAGTCATATTGCTTAACTCCCTTGTTTATCTAGCTTAGGTAAAAACATTAATACCTAACTAGCTTTCCGTTTACCGTTAAATATGTATTTGCCTGATGATCTGCAGATGTTAGCAGTGTAATTTGAGCGCACTCATTAACAAAGTATCGCAAAAAACCCTTAAATATATTTATATCTCATAATTATTTTGCTGGTATGCATAGCTGACTATATATACGCACAAAGAATAGTGATTGGATCACTTTAAATATTTGTTTTAAAAAATAGATAGTAGCGGCGCACGATCATACTTATTTTATATTCAAAAGCAATAAAATTGTATGTGTGAATTCTTGTTTAATTATAAAAATAAGAAATCGAACCACTGATAGATTGAATATAAAGATATCAGCAATACTTAATTTTGAGTATTTACTAATAAATACAAGCTTAATGAATATTGATAATATTTCTTAATTGATATCAGCGAGCTTTTTCCTTTTTACTTAAAAGGTTTATTCGTATAAATATCAACTGATGATTATTTAATAGCAAGCAATTTATAACAATCATCTTTCACTAGTCACTAGTATAATGACTTATGCTATGTTGCGGCTATGTTATTGTTTGCTACCCTAGATGATTCACTGTATCAACAACAGACTAAACTACAGGCTACATAACTCTGCCAGCAATCTGTTAATAAAACTTATTGCCTTTTCATTAGTGCGTATACAAGTATATCAAGACAGATCATTTAACGCCTGAATATAAGCAACCACAGATTGTCCAAGCGCAGCCAGATCATAACCGCCTTCTAAACTGGCAATAATTCTGCCATCACAATATTGCTGGGCAATCTTAACAAGCTCCGTACCCATCCAGAAATAATCGTCGGCAGTTAAATTCAGCTGTGCCAATGGGTCTGCAAGGTGGCCATCAAAGCCTGCTGAAACCAACAGAAGTTGTGGCGCAAAATGATGTAAATGAGGTAGGCATTCTTGTTCAATGCTGTGCCGAAATACGTTACCGTCGACACCCGCAGCCAGCGGTACATTGAGAATATGGGGTGCAGCAACAGCTTGCCCCGTATAGGGGTAGAATGGATCTTGATGACTTGAGCAAAAAAGCACTCGTGACTCATGCTGGAAAATATCCTGGGTGCCATTACCATGATGAACATCGAAATCTACAATGGCCAGGCGCTCAACCGCATAAGATGTCAATGCATGGGCAGCGGCAATTGCAATATTGTTCAGTAAACAAAACCCCATTGGCTTGTGCCGTTCAGCATGATGTCCAGGTGGCCTGACCGCACAGAATACGCGTTTCTGCTGGCCCTGCATCAGTAAATCTACTGCTTGTACTGCCGCGCCTGCAGCATAGAGTGCCGCATCCAATGAGAATGGATTCATGGCTGTGTCAGGGTCCAGATAGGCTAAGGATGATTGCTCAGCTGCTGCGGCCTGCTGTAGAAGCAAGGCCCAGTGTGATGCGCTGTGTACTCTCAGAATCTGTTCTTCAGTCACTGGCTGTGCCTGGTAGTGGTCTAAATTTGACCAAAGCCCAGCCTCTCGTAATGCCGCCTCAATCGCCAGCAGGCGCTGGGGTTGCTCAGGATGACCTTGACCGGCCTGATGCTTCAAACAGTGGCTGTGACTGATATAGGCAATTGGCATTTGTGCCTGACTGTGAACTTGTGATATCGATCAATATTATCGATAATCTATGACTTTTCAAGGACTTATTTGAAGGTGTGCTTAGGGATTATTTATAGTTTGTTTAAACATTCTCAGAAAGACTTTGCTAAATTAAGTTACTATGTTCTTGCTTTCATTGATTGATAAAGGCTTTAGATTGAACGCTAAAACACAAATACTTGTTATTGAAGATGACCCCAATATTGCTGATATTGTCGCTTATAACTTATCTGATATGGGTTATCAAGTTGATACCAGCGCGGATGGTAATGAAGGCTTGGAAAAAGCGCTGCATAACGACTTTGCACTGATTATCTTAGATTTAATGCTACCTGGCAAAAACGGCCTGGATATTTGTAAAGAGTTGCGAGTCAAGAAGTCACAACAAGCTATTTTAATGTTGACCTCCTTGGATTCAGAAATGGATCGGGTTATCGGTCTTGAGATTGGTGCTGATGATTATCTGGCTAAACCATTTGGTGTCTATGAGCTAAAAGCCCGGGTGAAAGCATTATTGCGCCGCACCAGGCAGTTACCTGACAAAGCTCAGGTTCAACAACAGTATGCCTTTGGCCCCTTATCTATCGACAGCAACTCTCGTGAGGTGATGCTGAACGAGGCAACGATTGAATTGACTGCCAAAGAGTTTGATTTGCTACTACATATGGCAACGCATAGTGGCAAAGTGTTTTCACGTAACCAATTGCTTGATGAAGTGTGGGGTTACTCACATGCCGGTTATGAACATACTGTGAACACTCATATCAACCGCTTACGAACAAAGCTCAAACCGAATACAGACAGTCCGGAATTTATTCAAACAGTATGGGGCGTTGGCTATAAGTTTGTTTATTAGCCTACACCAACCCCAAGCAAGGCAAACACACTTTTAATAAAACTTAACTTATCATCTATCCTATGCTAGCTCGCTCATTATACGCAAAACTATCCATTGTTTGTTTAACTGCTTTTTTTGCTTTGGGGGTTATGTTGGTGTTTGCTATTGAAGCATCGACTAGAGCCTTACAAGCTGAAACCTCTCAGAAGCTTCACTTAGATCTGGCTGAGCATATTGTCTATGACTTGGACCTATGGCAAGCCAATACACTCAATGAGAAAGCGATCAAAGAGGCTTTTCATTTTATGATGGTTTTGGGGCCATCTATTGAACTCTATGTCTTGGATAATGCCGGTAATATTTTGTACTACGATGCACCCGCAGAGAAAATCAAACTTAAAAAGGTTGATTTGGAACCAATTTATAAGTTTATGCAAGATGGCACCAGCTTACCTGTATTGGGCGACGACCCACGTTCATTAGATAAGCAGAAGATCTTCTCAGTTGCCGCAATTACCGACGGGAGTCGCCAACAAGGTTATTTGTATATCATTATAGGCGGAGAGCAATACGACAGTATTGTCTCTGTGTTGCAAGCCAATCATATCTTACGCGTCAGTTCAGGCGTTATTCTAACGGGCTTCTTGTTTTTATTATTAGTTACAATGTTGTTATTTTACAGTATTACCCGTCCAGTCAGGCAGCTCTCATTACAAGTGCAAAACTTTCAGGATTCAGGCTTTAAAGATATTCCACCAGCCCCTAAGCACTTTGACAAACATGCTGATGAAATTAAAAAGCTAGAACAGGCTTTTTATAATATGTCTGAAAAAATTGTTACTCAAATATCAACATTAGAGAAAGTTGATAGTGAACGCCGCGAGTTATTTGCTTTTATCTCGCACGATTTAAGAACACCATTGGCCGGTTTACAAGGCTATTTGGAGACCTTATCACTCAAGCACAATACGATCCCGGAAAGGGAGCGTGCTAATTTTATTGAAGTTGCTATGCGACAAGCCTGGCAATTGAGTAAATTAATCGACAATTTGTTTGAATTAGCCCGGCTTGAAGGTAATGACGTTAAGCTATCTTTTGAGGCTTTTAGTCTGTGTGAACTCACCGGCGATATCGCTCAACAAATTAAAATGATTGCTCAAGAAAAAAATATTGCGCTAAATTTTATTTGTGAAACAAGCACGCCACTAGTAACGGCTGATATTGGCAAAATAGAACGAGTCATTACCAACCTGATTGAAAATGCCATTCGGTATACACCAGAGGGTGGTCAGGTAAAAGTCAGTGTTGGTGCGTCTGATGATAGCAATATGGTGTACTTTATGGTTGAAGACACAGGCAAAGGCATTCCTGCAGAAGATATGCCTTATATTTTTGCACCTTATTATCGAGCCAGTCATAGTCAAAAAAGCTACAAAAAAGGTGGTGGCCTGGGCTTAGCCATCTGTCAGCGCCTGTTGCAGCTGCATAATAGTAGCTTAACGATCAACAGTGAAGTCGATAAAGGTACTACAGCTTCTTTTGAGCTATCTTGCCAAAGTAAAACAGAGCATACCTGATGCACCTTAGACTCAGTTTACTCCTAGCGTAAAACCCTTAGTTTTAGAAAAATTTATGTTTTCGTGAAGCTTTATCTGAGGGCTCACCCTACTATAGGACTATTACTAGATGACCTAACCCTAACCAGGAGCATGCCATGCAGCTCAGGCTTACTCGATTGGCAGTATTACTCACATTCTGTCTCACACTGCTGATGCAACAGTGGTTGTTTAATAAGCCTGCCACCGCAACACTCTTGCTGATACCGCAGCCGACATCAAACCAATCAGGCACTGTCATATTAAGCCAAAAGCCTCTCGTAGAGCCTGTTCAGCAGCAGGCAACATCACTTCGTATTTAGGCCCAAGCTGCTGGCGCTATGCGCATTGAACAATGTGATATATTACTGACTTTATTGATTTAATATTTTTGCATAACTATAATAAAAACAACTAGCTATCACGTTAAGTTAAAGTGAATCATTATATAGATTTTAGATAAAACTCACCTTCATACTCAGATTGGCTATATAATTAGTATGAGTGGTCGATATTAACAGGTGTTTATTGTATTGCGAGGGTCATTGTATGTCTGATGAAAAAACAGTCATCATGAGCAAAGAAGAGCTCGAAGCTATTAAGAAAAACGCTGAAGACGAGTCGAATAAAGAAGCGGATAAAGACGATCAAGAGCAGGACTAAAACAGCCCTGCTCTATCTTGTTGACTGAACCAATCAGCTTGCTTATTTATTAAGCCGGTTGGTAATAAGTTCATCAACCACGGCGGGTTCTGCTAGCGTGGAAGTATCCCCTAAATTATCAAACTCATTCGCCGCAATTTTACGTAATATTCGGCGCATTATCTTGCCTGAGCGGGTTTTAGGTAAGCCTGGTGCCCACTGAATAAAGTCTGGTGTTGCAATAGGCCCAATCTGCTGTCGCACCCACTGCTTCAGCATTGTCTGCAAGCTCTCGTTTGGCTCCTGCCCGGCTAATAGGGTGACATAAGCATAAATCCCCTGCCCTTTAATATCATGCGGAAAGCCTACGACAGCTGCCTCAGCAACTGCCTCATGTGCCACCAGCGCACTTTCAACCTCGGCTGTCCCCATGCGGTGGCCCGATACATTCAATACATCATCAACTCGGCCAGTAATCCAATAATAGCCATCAGCATCCCGCCTGGCACCATCACCTGTGAAATACATATTGTCGTAGGTTGAGAAATAAGTATCGATAAAGCGTTGATGGTCACCATAGACCGTTCGCATTTGTCCTGGCCAGCTATCGGTGATCACCAGGCTACCTTCGGCTTCACCGCTTAAGATATCTCCCTCAGCATTAACAATAGCCGGTTGGATACCAAACAGAGGCCGGGTCGCTGAGCCGGGTTTAAGGGCTGTTGCCCCCGCCAGTGGGCTTATTAAAATACCACCCGTTTCTGTCTGCCACCAGGTATCGACGATTGGGCAGCGGCTGTCACCCACAACATGGTAATACCACTCCCAGGCCTCCGGGTTAATTGGCTCGCCTACACTCCCTAATAAACGCAAGCTTTGACGTGAAGTCGCTTGTACAGGTGCCTCACCTTGCCGCATCAACGCGCGTATTGCGGTGGGGGCCGTATAAAAGATAGTGACTCTATGTTTATCGCACACTTGCCAAAACCGACTGGCATCCGGGTATGTCGGTACCCCCTCAAACATCAGCGTTGTTGCCCCATTGGCCAAAGGCCCGTAGACAATATAGCTATGCCCGGTGACCCAGCCAACATCTGCTGTACACCAGTAAATATCACCTTGCTGATAGTCAAAAACATATTGATGTGTCAGAGAAGCATAGACTAAATAGCCACCAGTGGTATGCAGTACCCCTTTAGGCTTGCCCGTCGAACCCGATGTGTAGAGAATAAATAAAGGGTCTTCTGCTTGCATTGGCTCGGCAGGACACTCATCACTCACTGTGGCAGCAAGCTCATGATACCAGACATCCCGCGCGTGCCAGTCTACCGCTTGACCACTGTGTTTGATCACTAACACTTTCTCCAGGCAGTCCACACCCGCTTTAGCGGCAGCAGCATCGACATTGGCTTTTAATGGGATCCGCTTACCGCCGCGAATGCCCTCGTCTGTTGTAATCACAAGCTTAGAGTCACAGTCAACGATGCGGTCTGCTAATGCATCAGGTGAAAAGCCACCAAAAACAACCGAGTGTATCGCGCCGATACGTGCACAAGCTAGCATCGCGTAAGCGGCTGATGGAATCATTGGCATATAGATCGTGACTCGATCGCCTTTGCCGACGCCTTGTGACTTTAACACATTCGCGAAGCGGCAGACTTCGCTGTAGAGTTCGCCATAAGTAATGGACTGATCTATATCAGGCTCATCGCCTTCCCAGATAATGGCAACTTGATCTCGTCGCTGTGGCAGATGGCGATCAACACAATTACTGCAGACATTTAAAACACCATCGTAATACCAGCGAATATGTAAATCATCTTTTGCATAAGAAACATCTTTAATTTTTGTATAAGGGGTCATCCAGTCAATACGTTGACCTTGTTCTGCCCAATATGCTTCATTATCACTTAGCGATTGTGCATAGGCTGCCTCGTATTGTTCCTCATTAACCAACGCACTGTCAGCAATAGTTGGTTTGATTGGATAAATATCAGACATATCGTGTTCCCCTTATCAGTGTACGGCACCTAAACATAAGCCTGTTTGGCCTATTGGTTGATTGCTAGAACTCATGAGACGCTTTGGCGTATTTTCGAAAATCTCCCGGTGACTGTTGTAGCACAGCCTTAAACTTACTGCAAAAATATGCAGTATCACTGAATTCACAAGCATACGCAATTTCTGAAATACTCATACTACTGCCGGTCAGGAGGGTGACAGCGGCACTAATTTTTCGCTTTAAAATATAGTCCTTAAAGTTCATATTAAAAAACGCTTTAAACAAACGTGAAAAGTGATATCGGGATATGCCACAAACGGCAGCCGCCTCATCCAAACTAATAGAGAGTTTGCCTGTATCTTCAAAATAGCGCAGTAATGGCAACATGCGTGTCATTGATTTATGGGGTTCCACAGCCTGATGCAGGTTACTCGCGGCCTGCACTTCATTTCGATTTTGTATAAATAATAGAATTAACTTCAAAATGCTCTGCTGCAACATTTGTTCATGCAGCTGTCGACTCACATTACAGCCCCAGTCGAACAGCGAACTTAACCACTGTTTCTCCTGAGACGTGAGCTGGGCCAGCACGGCTTGGTTACCTGTCGTGGCAAAATCACTCATTTGTAAATCCTGAAAAACGCTGGCCTCAAACTGCAGTAAATAAAATGCTTTATCCGCTGCCGTCATATGCATATCATGTACTGCCATTGAAGGGATAAAGAGCAGGCTGTCCGCTTTTAACTCGTGGGCCTGCTGATTAATGCTGACAGTGCCGCTGACCTGCTCAAATAGCATAATTTCAGGCATCATATGGAAATGAGGATCTACCGATAAAACCTCTTTATTTTGCAAGCTATAGTGCCGCAGACCAATTTTCTGGCCTGGCCGTAGACGGATATTTTCGTAAGCAAGTGAATGGGGCATATTAAATCAGCAATAACTTTATATATTTTGCCAAATATTTTACATAAAAAGCCTAAAAACAGCATTATCTTTATATCATACAGATATAGGAGCAAGCATGCGTAAAATTACAAACCCGATTATCCCAGGTTTTAATCCTGACCCATCTGTTTGTCGTGTGGGAGATGATTACTATATAGCCACCTCAACATTTGAGTGGTTTCCGGGTATTCCCATTTATCACTCCAAAGACTTAGTCAATTGGCGCTTGCTGACACATGGTTTAAAAACCACAGAGTTGCTCGATATGCGCGGTATAGAAAACTCCCGTGGTGTGTATGCGCCCAATTTAACCTATGCTGACAATAAATTCTGGTTAGTGTTTTCTATTGTGCATGATTGCAGCGATAACTGGCTCAGCACCCCTTGCTTTTTAACAACAGCAGATTCAATTGAAGGCCCTTGGTCAGCACCGGTTTTTGTCAGTGGCCATGGCTTTGATCCCGCTATTTTTCATGATGATGACGGTAGAAAGTATATCCTCAATATGGAGTGGGATGGTCGTCATAACAAAGAAAAGTTTTCCGGTATCGTCTTACAGGAATATGATACTGAGAAACAATGCCCTACAGGACCAGTGCATAAGATTTTTAAAGGTAGTGAGCTACATGTTACCGAAGGTCCACAGATACTTAAAAAGGATGGTTATTATTACCTCGTTACTGCTGAAGGGGGTACCGAATGGCGCCATGCTGTAACAGTATGTCGCTCCAAAGACTTACTCGGTCCTTACGAGTTACATCCGCAAAACCCAATTCTTACCTCGAAGTTTCGGGAAGAACTGCCTTTGCAACGTGCAGGTCATGGCTTTTTTGTTGAGACCAGCAGCAATGAATGGTATCTCACGCATTTGTGTAGTCGACCAATCAAAGACCCTGAGGTGCATAGCTTTGAACCTATGATTAAATGTTACTACTCTATTCTTGGCCGTGAATCAGCCATTCAAAAAGTTGTCTGGCGCGACGATGGCTGGCCTGAGTTGATATCGGGTAACAGCGACCCGCAACTTGAAGTACCAGCTCCTGACTTGCCTGAGCATCCCTGGCCAGCTGAGCCTAATCGCGACGACTTTGATGGGCCTGAGCTAAACAAACATTTTCAAACACTGCGCGAACCGGCTACAGAGAGCTGGTGCTCATTAACTGCACGCCCGGGTTATTTGCGTCTGATCGGTGGTGATTATTTGCATAGCCGCTACCGACAAAGCTTAGTCGCACGTCGCATACAAGCCTTTAAAATGTCTACAGAAACCTGTATGGAGTTTGAGCCTGACTGCATTCAACAAATGGCCGGCATGGTTTTGTATTACGATAATGAAAACCACTACTTTCTTTGTGTCAGCGTCAATGACGAAGGCACACGCACAATGCGTATGACACAGATTGTTGACGGTAATTATGCTGAGTATGGCGATCCGGTCGAATTACCTGCCAAAGGGAAAATATATATCAGAGTGCATATGAATGTGCAGTGGTATCAGTTCGTTTATTCACTCGATGGCGAAAACTGGGATACCGTCGGCTGGCATTTGAACAGCACTGTATTATCTGACGAATTTGGCGATAGTGTCTTTCGTTTTACCGGATCATTCGTTGGCTTATTTGCCTGTGATTTATTGCGCACAGGGAAAGCTGCTGACTTTGAATATTTTGACTACCAGGAAATCCACGATTAAGTCACATTAAACTCACGCAGTGGGCAATTCAGTCTAAAGATATTTGTCTATTAGCCGAAAAGGTTTGAATAGCACTGGAAGCCCCCTGCTTGAGGATCGTTTATGGATATCAATAGCTTCATTGAAGAGGCACGCTTACCAGATTCGCTAAAGTTGGTTGAACAACTTAGCGCTTTTTTGGAATGCCCCGAAGATTCCCTACGTGAAATCACAAATGCATTAGAACAAGATGCAGGCTTGTGCATGCGAACACTACGT
Source organism: Gammaproteobacteria bacterium (assembly GCA_965230615.1). Classification (GTDB taxonomy): domain Bacteria; phylum Pseudomonadota; class Gammaproteobacteria; order HTCC5015; family HTCC5015. Next base: position 627,897 of record OZ246012.1, on the reverse strand, counting down.
ATCGCTAACAGCCCTATTTTTATGGGTGGTGGAATTGATTCTGTCCAACAAGCGATTAACTTTGTTGGCGCAGACGATATCATCTCACTGGTGATGGCTGCCGATATAATTCAAGCCTTTGAAGACGCCCCATTGCATGATAACCCGTATTATTTCTGGCACCGAAATATCTATTGCGCTACTGCGGCCAGCGTGATGGCCGAACATTTTTGTTTGCCTGCAGGACGTTTATTTACAATTGGTTTATTACGCGGTGTGGGTGAGTTATTAATTCAATGTTACTTTCCTGAAAAGGCCAAAATCATTGCTTTAATAAGCGAGAAAACCTGTGCGTCACGGCACCAGATTGAAAAAAATATTATTGGTTATCACCATGCAGAATTGAGTGCTGCGCTATTGAGCTACTGGCAAATGCCTGCCACAATCACTCAGCCTATCCAGCATTATGTTAATCCCACTGCTTGCTATGAGTTTTATTTTGAGGCAGCCATTCTTTACTACGCCAACTACTTAACCAATGAGCACTTTGACATTGCTCAGCCTTCACTAGTGGATCAACATATCCACCAAGATATCCAAGGCCACTATCAGGATAACTATACCGATACTATGTTGCACAACTGGTTACCTCAAATTAATGGTTTAACAAATGACTCACGTCATCTTGTTATGGGCTGATAATAGCAGCGCTTAAACCTGTTGCTTTAAACGCTGCTATCGCTGTATCGCATTAGAGGTGGCGCTCAATTGTTGAAGCCAGTTTCACTTTAGGTTGCACGCCAACGCTGGTTTCAACAGCTTCGCCATTTTTGAAAAGTATCAATGTCGGTATGCTACGCACATTATATTGCAAAGCAATATCCTGATAGTCATCCACATTTACCTTAGCAACTTTGGCTTGCTCTTTGTATTGTGCTGCCAGCTCTTCTACGACAGGCCCTACAATCTGACATGGACCGCACCATGGCGCCCAAAAATCTACGAGTACAGGCTGGTCTTTATTATCAGTAAGGTACTGATGAAAATTCTGGCTATTCAATTGTACTGCATGTTGCTCACTCATCTTAGTCTCCTATATTGACGCTACTGCTTCGGCCATACTAAGTAGCTGATCTAACTCACCACTGCGTTGTAAGGCTTGCAGCTCACTAAAGCCGCCGATGTGTTCATCATTAATAAAAATTTGCGGTACCGTTCTTTGTTGCTTACTGCGTGCTAACATTACTGCCAATTGCTGTGGCTCTTTTAGAAGGTCATATTCATGATAAACAATCCCTTTTTGGGCTAATAACGCTTTCGCACCCTGGCAGTATGGGCAATAAGCTTTGCTGTAAATCTCAACCTTTGCCATTTCTATTCCTCCACTGTTGGCTAATAATTGCTAGTCTTATGTGCTCGCCATCGCAATGACAGTCATCATCAGGCGTTTTATTTAGCGGCTTTAATGCCATCGAGCTCATACCAGGCAGTCGGGTTTATCGGGCAACGAAACCGCACACCGGCTTCTGTGATGGTTACACGTGTTGATTTCGTCTCGCCGGCTTCGAGTGGAAACTTATCTAATGTCTCTTGCGTGGCTAAGTTTTGGATTTGAAACCCGACCAGCTTATTGGCTTTGTTAGTAATAACAAACTCATATTCACCCGCTTTTAAGCCTGCTAGCGTTTCCTCAGCAGCAAAGTAACCGTTATATTCATCCAAGTGGATAACAGTGACTCCGCCTTTGGTTTGTGGCAAACCGGCAAAGGCATTACTCAAGCCCAAGTAGACAAATAAGAGTATGACAATGACTGAAGTGTGCTTAATGTTCATATACGTTCTCCTCATAGACTGTTTGTGTTTCAGTGGGGATAACTATATATCCTTTAAATCGGATAAAATATGCCGTAAAATCCAATTTTTATAACAATTCGTCCTTATGAGTATGGATAAAAAGACTGATGCACTAAGCGCCATATTGCGCCGACTACAGCTAAAAGCCGATATTTTCATGCATGCTGATTATTGTGGGACCTGGGCAGTTGATACATCAGGACATCGCAAAGCGGCCTTTCACCTGATTGGGCAAGGCAGCTGCTGGTTGCACCTGGGCGAGGATATTCCGCCAAAGCTGTTGACCGCAGGCGACTTTGTTATGTTCCCGCATGATGCCTCTCATGCGCTCTCCAGCGATGAGCAAACGCCCCGGGCAGCTATGATTAATCAGCCTCCCGCAGAAGATGCCCAAGGTCCTATTACCAGTCTGCTGTGTGGTTTTTTTGAGTTTCACAGCAAAGCCGCCTGGCCTTTACTCGATACCTTGCCAGCTGTCGTCGTATTGGACCTCAAAGTCGCCACACAGACGCACACACTTATTCAGCTGATTATCAAAGAATTAGAAGCCGCCGGACCAGGTGCCGATGTTGCTGTGAATGAACTGGCGAATGTGTTGTTAGTCCATGTGCTGCGCGCTGAAATGCAGCGTGGTTTACAGCAGGGTCTGCTATGTGCCCTGGCTGACCCTAAAATCGGCTTGGCCTTAAACCTGATTCACTCTCAGCCAGGTGCTGACTGGACAGTGGTGGGCTTAGCCAAAGAGGTCGGCTTGAGTCGCTCGATTTTTGCAGAGCGCTTTAAAACGCTGGTGGGTATGTCGCCCATGCAATACGTCACAGGTTGGCGTATGCAAGAAGCGGTGGAGCTCTTAAAAACCACTGACCTGTCGATAGCCAGCATCGCTGAGCGCTGTGGCTATCAATCAGAGGTCTCTTTTCGTAAGGCGTTTCGCCATGTTATTGGTAAACCGCCAGGTCAGCTACGCAAGGCAGTCGATTAGTCGTTGATTTCCTGATATTCAAACCAATCAAAATCAGCATGTAGACGATTACCACTCAAATCCTGGCAACATATACCGACGAATGCACCGGTAAACGCTGGACGGTAACGATTGTGCCGGTCAGTCACATAGTCATCCGATAAAATGCTGCCATCTAATACAGGACCAATAGCCTGCCATTGATCCGCTTGTGTCGCATAGAAAAACTGTAACTGCTCACGATTAAAGTCGACTTTTAAAAAGACTCTATCATGTCCGCTGATATCAATAACATTGCTGCCTAAGGGCTCAATAGGCTCATGCTTATCATAGCTAATAATACTCAACACCTTGGCACCATCTTCACGCTTTGAGATATTCAAATAATGAAAGTGATAGGTATTGTAATAACAAACCAGGCCTGCTAATTGTTGAAAGCTTTCTGGTTCGAATTCAACACAAGTGCTTGCTTGTGTATGGAAATCCTGAACCCTGCGTGCTAATAAGCTTTGATTATGAAATGAGCTAAGCGACTCACGACCTATCAAACGCAAATGCCCTGGCCTGGCTTGCAAGGATAGCCAATCATCGCTCACTGGCACACGCAATGATTGAAAGTGAATATCCAGCTCGGTGCTATCGAAATCATCGCGTACCACACTTGCTGGAAACGGATGACTGGGCAAGTCTGGTGCCTCAACTTCCTGCCGTGGCTCATTACTGCCATGACTTAAATAAGGCCAGCCATCACGCCATTCAAAGCGCTCTATCGCTGTTTCGCGTCCCAGCATACAACGCCCACGGCTACTCAGCGGCCGTCCAACAAGAAATACGCTATACCAATCGCCGTTTTGAGTTTCTACCAGATCACCGTGTCCAGACTTCTGTAATACGGAGGTTTTATTATGCTTACAGGTCACCATTGGGTTATCGGGGTGAACTTCATAGGGGCCTGTAATACTTTTCGAGCGCGCAATGCTAACGGCATGACTATATTCAGTACCACCTTCTGCGGTTAGCAAGTAATAGTAGCCATCTTTACGATATAAATGAGGCCCTTCTGTTAAGCCTAAGGCTGTGCCCTGGAAAATATGATGTACCGGCCCGACTAGCTTTTGTTGCTGCTCATCGTATTGTTGCAAAATAATACCACCAAAAAAATCGGGTAGTGGATGGCCATCAAGTTCTTTACGTATACGATGATCAGTGATCATGCTGAGATACCACTTTTTCCCATCGTCATCATGAAACAATGATGCATCGAAACCACTTGAATTTAAAAATACCGGCTCTGACCAGTCCCCTGTAATATCTTGCGTGGTAACCAGGTAATTTGGCGTGTCTTTCCAAACGCCATCAAAGGTTCTGACATTGCTGTAGACGAGATAGAAAGTCCCTTTATCATAACTCAAACAAGGTGCCCAAACACCGCAGGAGTCGGGGTTACCACGTAAGTCTAACTGTGATTGACGTCTAAGTGGACGTGTGAGTAGTTGCCAATGGCGTAAATCTTTGGAGTGATGAATTTGCACTCCCGGAAACCATTCAAAAGTAGATGTCGCAATATAATAATCATCCCCTACCCGGATGATTGATGGGTCAGGGTTAAAGCCACGTAATATAGGGTTTTTAATACTGGTCATTGCTCGCTGCTCTGCTCTTATCTGTCATGAATAAGCCGAGTATACAGACGGCTCATCGTTTAAAGAAAGTATGTTTAAGCCAAATTGCCATGCTTTTGCTCAATTTGCAACACAAGCATGGCATTAAGCCGGAATAGCAGACAACGCAGTGAATTAAAGCGAATTAAGTCGTTATTTAATGGTTATTAACCAGTAAATCTATTTGCAGGCCATAACCTGTATATAACAGCTGCTCCAATGTGCCAACGGTATTGGCTTCACTGGTTTCACTGGCCTCAATGACTCGAAGTGCCAGATACTGCGTGCTATCTGTAGCAATATTGTGGTTCTGTTGATTAACAATCAGCCAACGCTGCTCCTGGAAGACTTCGGGCCAGCATTGTAATTGATTACTGTCACCGTCAGCGTATAAACCAACCACAAGCCTTGCCGGTATATCAAGTGTTCTGGCGGCATAGATAAAGTGAAGCGCTTTTATCAAGCAAGGATCAGCTGGTAAATGAGTCTCTGTCTCGACTGCTTCAGCAACAAGATCATGATCAAGCGCTTCGGTAGTCGTATCATTAGTCTCAGTTAGCTGACTATTATCAAGCGCTTGGCTAACAGCTTCGCTAAGTGGCTTTATTTTATCGGCTGCGGTAATACCTTCAGGTAAATCCAATGCAAAACTAAACGTTGCAGGTGTTTGTAAATAAGGTGTTATTTCCTCAGTGCTTAAAGCAACAGCATCTTGAGCAACACCAACGCGGCTATTAATGCGTAATGTTGCCGTAAAGCCCGGCGGGATATCGTTTAGTTCGTAAGATAGCAGCTGATTACCCAAGCCATCGGCCTGCTTTTTCGGCTTACCAGCAAGTCCAGACGCCTCAACGCTCAGCGCTTTCTGATATGAACTATTAGCGATTGGCGTATAAAAGCTAACGATTGCTTTCGGAATCGCACGACCAGTCACATTTTGTAGTCTAAAACTGTGTTCGATATTTTTTCCTTCCGGATAATTCTTATCTGTTGCATCTTGCTGACCACATGAACTCAGCATAATAAGCAACAGTGGCAATACTGTTTTGGCGAAAAAATTATATTGTTTATCTGACATTTATAGACCGATCTAAAGTTATTGATTAGAAGTATAGGAAGATACGCTCATTGCGCTGACTTCTCTGCACTGATGAAGAAGGTAAAAATCAGTGCAGAGAAGCCAGACGCGAATGCTGTCTATTGTGGCGCGTAACACCAGGCTTTTCAATAAAACTTACTGCTCACGAAATACGCTTTGCGTGTAAGTAAATCTGCCAGTAGACCGACGACCAGAGCCTCTGAAAACAAGCTCGTAATTGATCGTTGCGCCAGGCAATAGCTCGACATTATCCAAGACGATAGTACCATTACCGGCATCAGAAGAGCCGCTGGCATTATCTAAAGACGTTACGCCTGCCGGAGTAATAATAACCTCAATAGTCAACGGACCGTTGATCGTGCTATCGCCAACATTGGTTAATATATATCGATCCGTAATATTGCCAGTGCGACGATCGGTAAAGCTGCCATTGCGCGTTAAGCTGACTTCACTCTCTGAGAGCTCTACCAGACCGCCAGCATTTGAGCTCTCTACGGTAATAGCGCCCAGACTATAATCACTGGCGCTGAACTCACCGTCGGTAATCACGGCATAAATATAGTATGTGTCTTCAGCAAGAGAGCCTGTATTCCAGGCAAAGCTATCAGCGCTACCATCATCATCCTCTGCAAGATCAGCAACAATCAGCACACCATCTTCACCCGCATTATCAGTGTCATAGTACAAGCTGATATTCGCATTACTATCAGGGTCGGCATCGATCCAACTGATATTAACAATATCACCAACGGTAACGGTTGCATCAGTTGCAGGACTTTGTATCTCGATACTCGGTGCCTGATTTGCCACAGTCGTATCTAAATTAACGCTGCCTGCAGCATAGCTGATCGCACTTTCTGAACCATCGGAAATAATGGCATAGACAAAGTACTGGCCGTCAGCTAAACCACTTAAATTCCAATTAAAACTATCAGTAGCATCATCTTCATTAATACCCTCGATAATGAGGGTGCCATCAGCGCCACTACTATCCACATCATAGTACAGTGCAATATTCGCATTATCATCAGGGTCGGCGTCCGTCCAACTAATTAATACTGGCGCACTACCATCGCTATTAATGTTACTTGCAGGAGACGTCAGGTTTATGGTTGGCGGTTGATTGATAATAGCCGTTTCAACGGTGATTGAACCGGCCGCATAGTCTGTACTGCTATTATTAGTATCATCAATAATCGCGTAAACAAAATATGTGCCGTCTGCAATACCCGTGGTATCCCATAAGTAGCTATCCGTTTCACTATCCTCTTCCAGACCTGAAACAATCAGTGTGCCATCCGCACCAGTATTATCAATATCATAATAAAGCGCTATGGATGCATTACTGTCTGGGTCTATATCATTCCAGCTAATCGTCACAGATGCACCATTGGCAACTGTTATGTTACTCGCAGGCTCAGTGATATCAATCAGCGGTGCTTGATCAACATTAGGATTATCAATCGTGATATTAGCGTTACTGTAAACGGTGCTGCTATTGCTGCTATCCGCAATAATGGCATATATGTAATAAGTACCTGCCGCAGTACTGGCCGTGTTCCAGCTAAAGCTGTCTAGCGTATCGTCTTCACTTAAGCTATCAATAATCAGTACACCATCAGCACCACTATTATCAGTGTCATAATATAAAGCGATAGTCGCATTGCTATCAGGGTCATCATCTGACCAAGCCAGTGTCACAGCATCACCTTGGGTTACAACAATATTGTTAGCAGGCGCTGTAATGGCAATAACCGGTGCTATATCAACAGTTGGGTTATTCACTGTAATCTGTGCCGGTGCATATACTGTTGAGCTGTTAACAATATCGCTGATAATCGCATAGAGATAATAGTTACCATTAGCGATGGCCGACACATCCCAAATGAATGTATCTTCAGCCCCATCAGCATCCTCTGCGATATCACTCACAATTAAGGTGCCATCGGCGCCATTATCATTATCATCGTAATATAAAGCGATAGTTGCGCTACTATCTGGATCAATGTCATTCCAACGCGCTGTCACACTACCACTATCAATGCTGATATTGTTGATGGGTTCCAAGAACTCCAGTGTAGGCACATCATCGATGCCATTATCATCAACAAAGAAGCTATAGCTCATCGCCCAGTCACTATTCGCACCATTATCATCTTCGCTGCGTGCCCGCCAATAGTACCAGGTGTTATTGCTTAATGGGTTGGTCAGCAGCCATTGAGTATCAGCTGTCGTGAACTCTTCTAGCAAATTACTTAGCTCAGGATCAGCATATAACTGAAAGCGGTAAGTTACCGGATCTCCATCAGGATCAACAACCGGCATTACAGATAATGTCGGCGTTAGTGTCGCAACCCAGGCACCATCACCTGGATTATCAATAGTCGGTACTGGCGGCGCAGTATTGTTACTATTGACCGTAAAGCTGGCCTGCACCCAGTCACTGCTGGAATTACCATCTGATGCTCGGGCTCGCCAGAAATACGTCGTATCTTCCTGCAGGCCACTCACGTTCCACAGTGTAGTTGCCACACCTTCATTAATAGTACCTGAGCGCTGCACACTCGCGCTATCAAAGCTTATAACGGTATCAAGTTCAAACTCATAAACCAGCGCATTGTTATCTAAATCACTGGCATTATTAACAATAAGGTCAACACTATTTGTCGCCACTTCACTAGCATCTGTAGGTGAGTTTATGCCTGGCAAAGACGGCGTATCATTAAATGTATTAACGAAAAAGCTCACCGTATCTGTCGTTGTTGACAAGCCTGTATCATCACTGGCAGTGGCACGCCAATAGTAAACAGTATTTTCTTGTAACTGTACATCACTTTGCCAGCTAGTTGTTCCACTGGCATCAGCGGCAATATTAGCCGATGATGCAATGCTGCTGCTCAAACCACTGTCTGCAAAAATTTCAAACTGATAGGTCAGTGGATCATTATCAGGGTCTGTGCTGTTCGTAATGCTCAACGTCGGCGTAAAACTATCGACTTCAGCGCCATTAGCTGGCGCACTAATATTAAAAGCAGCTGGTACTTCTTCAATACTGTTAACAAAAAATTCGCCATTAACCCATTGGCTAAATAAGCCACTACCAAAAGCACGGGCGCGCCAATAGTAGCGTGTGTTTTCCGTCAGTGTGAGTGGTAATGTATAGGCAGTCGTATCACCGCTTTGCTCATTTAGTTGATTAGCACTACTGATTAAATTTGTTAAAGCACTATCTGAATATACTTCAAAGTCATAGCTAAGTGGTACAACAGGATCAATCGTGCTATTGCGTACTACCAAACTGGGTTGCAAACTAGCAACTTCTGTCGCAAACAGCGGCGCTTCAATCACAGGTACACTTGGGCCGCTGCTATTGGTAAATGTTGCAGGATCTGTACCATTGAGAAACTCATGCAGGTCCGAAATATTATCTTGATCCAAATCACCAGAGCCATCACGATCTAAAGTCGCAAAAAAGTGTAGCTCCCATAAATCTGACATACCATCGCCATCACCATCTAAACCGTTTACGTCGATTGTGACCTGCCCTGGCGCATATGCTGAGACAAGCTCACTGCCGTTTGAAAGGTTGCCATAGATAAAATAGCGGCCATCACTAATCGATGTGATATCCCAGGTAAAACTATCATCACTACCATCTGGATCTTCTGGCAGGTCTGCAACAATCAGTGTGCCATCCGCTCCCTGGTTATCATTATCATAAAATAACGATATTAATGCACTATCGCTCGCCTCATCAGTCCAGGCAAGTTCAACAGCAGCACCACGCGTATAAACATTATTCGCAGGCGATGTGAGTGTCAGCACGCCATCGAAGCCACCGGCAAAGTCGGTGCTGATAATAGAAGCAACAGAAAAGTTTGTATCCTGGTTAAGATCCAGTAGCTGCGTGCTAAGCTCACCATCGGCATTGAGGATATTAATTGTTAGGGTTTGTGTGCCTGTTTCCGACCAGTTAAAACCTGTATCTGCAAACAAGTTTGCCAAATTAACAATTGCTTGGTTATTCGCGGCTCCATCACCAACAAAAGCTGATACCGGATAAGGCGTGTTGGCAGCAGACACCATGACTTGCCAGCCTTGGGCATTGCTGCTGTTGAAGTTCATCAGCAACTGCGGGGCACTGGATAGAAATGCATTTTGATCTTGCGTGATCAACAAAGATGCGCCCTGCTCTGGCCATACACCACTGTCAGTTTCACTTTCTGAATACACACGAAAATAATAGCTTTGATTAGGCTGTAAACCTTGCACATTGATTTTCATCAGCCCTTGAGATTGGACTGCATTAATAAACGCGGCTTTTGCCAGGCGTTGTGCATAGGCATCACTTACTTGCGCATCAGGTGCTTGTAAAGGGAAAGCCTGCACCTCAAAATTATCAGTGATATTGTTAATGGCATTGATATCGCTATATATTTCAATACGAGGCTCAGACGCCTCAGAGGCATGCCACAACACTGAAAAGCCACTTGGCGTCACATCAGCAACCTGCACATGCGATAGCGCAATCACAGCCATCAGCCGTGAACTGAATAAACAGCACGCTATTATAAGTAAAGCCCTTAGAGAATTTGCTCTGATCACTGATTCACTCCGTCAATGCGTGTTTGTTCTTTAGTTTCACCCTTAGTCTGCAAGGCATCTTCACCGCCGGTTAAAATCGCCAATCGTTTTATACCTGCAGCATGCAAACGTATAGCAACCGCTTCAGCAACAACGCCGTCACCACCATCAATTAACACTAATAATCGATGATTATTCTTACCATGATGCGTTAATACAGCGTTTACTTTTATTTTAATATCTTGTTGCTTGGCATTAATCGATTCAACCTGGGGAAACTCGGTACGTAAAGAGACACCGTCTTCCTCTCTTAAATCAACTAACGTTATATCGTTATTTTCTGTAATAAGCTGCTTAAGCTTTTTATAACCGATTTCAGGCACTTGCATTGCCTGCATACCCGTGTTGGTATAGTTACTTTGTTGTACTGCTGACCATGCTGGAAACCCACCCTGGAGCATTTCAGCATTGATGCCAGGCTTACGATTTAACTCAGCAACGGCATTGCGTGTAACAGTCATATCAATGCCATCACCATAGACAACAACCATACCTAATGGTGGTAATTTTTTTCTAGCTATCGATGAGTACGGCATATTAATTGCGCCGGGAATATGCGCCTGACTGAATGATACTGGCAAGCGTATATCGATAATTGTTAGCGTCTGCTGATTATCGAGACGGGACCTTAGTTCATTAACCGTCAGCGCTTGAGCAGACTGTATAGGCATTAATATGGCTGCTGCTAGCAAACTAGAAAAAGCAATAATTTTTTTCCTGATCACAGTAAATCCTCTGTTTCTCGATTTGGCTTGCCACGTTCAATAATGACTATTTCAGCAAGTCCGGTAATAGTTTTTAGGTGGTCAAGCAGTAGATGCAAATGTCTGGCACTGGCAAGACCATACTGCATATTCGTTCCCATTAGGCTGTTGTTGTCTATCAGCCTTGATACAGGTGATAAAGCACCTTTAGGATATTCGTCATAAGCACCCAACATATGCCCTATTTCATGCGCAATAACTTCAGGCGGTGTATCGATATACCAATTATGTTGATCGGGGTTAGCCACGCCAGCGCGCACTAACACTTCATGATGCGGCTGTACTGGTGTGAAGCGCGTATTAAATTGTATTGGCAAAATAAGATTCTCAGACACTTGCAAAGCAAAGCGATTATTCCACTTTTGCTCGATGCCTTTCAGCCAATGCTGTTTTTGTGCGTTTAAGCTAACACTTTCGACGCCGCTGGCTGCAATCAATTTTATTTTAAGGTCAACTAACACTTGCTCATGATTTGCCTGCACATCGAAAGCTGCATTCCAGCTATGATTATGCTCTGCAGTCATGGGCGCCACAATCGTTTGTTGCGAAAAGCCTGACCAAGCATTTATCTCAGGAATAAGCCACGGTAGTGATTTGATATTAAAAATTATTATCGCGACCGTGAGTGTCACAATAGCAAATAACACTCGCAAGCTACCCTGCACCATAAAAGCTGCCTTTGGAGGCTCTTTAGCTTGTCTTGCTATTGGCATAGGTAAAATGCTGCTCATATTATGGCGTCCAGGCATTGACAGCTTCATTCAAGTCAACCAAAACGACGGTAATATTAGGAATAGTAAAGTCCTCACCGCTTATCACACCATTTTCAACGGTCGCGACCTGCCAACGGCCCGTTTGAGCATTGAGTGCTCTAATAGAGCTGACACGTGCCAAGTCTAAGCGACGTAGTAATTGATAAGCACTGTAATCATCTGGGAAGCAACTGCTGCTTAATATATTTACACCTGCCAGTAGGTCTTGTGGTGCACATACGCTATCAGCAAAATCCAGGATACGTACATCATCAAATTTCACCCAGATAAAATCACCCACTGCCAATTGAAAGTCTTCACCCTCGATATTGCCATTATTCCAGCTCACTGTCTGGCTTATCAAATCAGGTAACAACTGGTTATAACGCGTAATCTCCACTACACCTGCCTGCTCCTGCCATAGACTCAGCAGCTCACCTGCCTGATTGATGTAGTCTAATAAGCCTTCTGTCACAACCACCATATTACGATTGTTAAAGACAGGTTGCAGGTCAGGCAATTTCGCCGAGAACACTTGACGGAAACCATTGAGTTGATCTGTCCATAAGACATTACCCGATACCAATACAGGTTGTTCTTTATTAGAGGCTAGGTTAGTCAGCTGAACACTGGCCAGGTTTGGCAAATACAATGCTCTTAAATTGATTTGCTGCTCACCCGCCAAGTCTTCTTCGTAAACCAACCATTGGCCACTGATTTGTGGTCGTGTTTCATCTTCCGGTGTATCGGTTAATTGAATCTCAACACCACGGCGCAAGTTATAGGCATATAGGTCAAACTGTAAGTCACGATTATCAGCCCATACTACCCATTGGTTTTCAATCACAGGATGGAATTGGCCACCAGTATTATCAGTAATGCGTTGTACAACATCGCTGGCCAAGTCTTTAAGATAGATCTCGCCAACCCCGACATCACGAAAATCCTGCCACACAACACGGCCAGCATTGATACTTGGATCTAACTGATCTTGCCCGCTGGCATCAATGATGACTTCACGGTTATCGATCAAATGCCAGGCGTATAGCTGCCATGCCGCTGCAGGATCACTCACCGACTTAGCCTGGTAAATAATCCAAGGCCACTCTACGGCAGGTCGAGTTTCATCGCGGCCTGCTGTCTGCGTGACGGCAAAAGCGGCTGAGGTATCACTGAGATCCTTGGCCCAAATGTCCCAACTGCCATCGGCTTGTCGTGCTTGCCACACAGCATAGCGACCATCAGTATGTGGGCGTTCCTGATTAAGCGTTGCGTTTGTAAGCGCCGTTTCCGGCTCGCCTGCATCTTGTATATTCTTAGCAAAAATATTCCAACTACCATTGCGTTGGTCCTGCCATACTGCCCAACGGCCATTACCTTGTACTTCTTTTTGTCTTGCGTTTTCAATATTGGATAAAAGCTCACTGCCTGGCAGTAGGTTACCAACACGAACTAACTTGATATCACTGGTTGCACGTTGCAAACCATCTCTTAAGGTCAGCTTAATCGTGTACCAGCCTGGCTCAACAGTTGAACCATTTGAACGACGTCCATCCCAATCAAAGTTGAATGCACTGTTATTGCTTAAGCTTAGGTTGCGACTGTATACCAGGCGGTTAATTGGGAAGTTCAAACCATAATCCCGATCTACCTGCCAGTTTACCTCTACAGCATCAGTTGGATCTCGTTCATCATCAGATGGCTGAATCACTCTGATCTGATGACTGCCTTCACTCAGGTTCTCGAGAACAATCGCATTACTTGCCGCAGTTTCTGGACGGAAAAAGCTACCGTCAATGCTGTAGCGGTAAGCAGGAATACCACTAACAGATAGGTTGGCATTGATACTACGAGATGGTGTTGTTGGTGTTGCCACAGCAATACCAGGTGCTGCCGAACTGACCTGCCAGCTGACGACTAGGTCTCCAGCATCATCTAATTGATAAACACCACGCTCATTACGGGCTTGCACCGTTAGAGTGACAGTGCCTGATGATAAACCGCTTAAGCTAATCGGTTCACTTACAGCTTGCTCAGGGCTCCAGCTATTAGCGCCTACCCGATAACGATAAAAATCAACATTCTCACCCGCGACCGTTAGCACAGCATCGGTATTACTCGTGGGTGAAGATGGAATACCACTCAGTGTAGGCCAGGCAAAAATACCCTGATAGACTTCAACATCGGCTAACAAACTCACAGCATCCGTGCCACCCGTAAACTCTACACCTACCTCGACAGGTCGAATAGATAAAGAATCACCTGACACAATAATTGAATCTACATCGCTTTGAAAATCCGTCACAGTTGGGTATGTGTCTACAACAACAATGCGCCTTGTTTGTGTTTCTTCGATATTACCTGCGCTATCTTCTGAGAAAAATTCTAAATCGTAAGTACCAGCAGCCAATGTGAATGGTAATGCTGGTCTGAATTCATCAGCGGCATCTGTCCGATAAACTGTGCCTACTGGGCTGTCATCTTCAGCAATAAAGAACATTTGCGTATCAGGCAAAATAAAAGTGGTATCACTGGTTTGTTCCAATCGGCCAGCGAAGTTTAAGCGGGTTACTGGTGCCGTAGTATCAACCGCTGGTGCTTCATAGTTAATCGTATATTCGTATTCGCCGAGTGATACGTTATCAAAAATATTTAAATACGTTAGCTCATCATTGGTTTGACGATCGTAACGAATATTGGTCCAATAGTTATTGGTATTTAGTACTTTGCCATCTGAACGTACGACGCTAGCAATAGGTAATTTAGCCTGCGCAGGATCATCCAGACGCATAAACACCCAATTTTCGAAGTCAGCCGATGCTTGCACCGTCGCAGTATTACCATTGAAGTTAGCCACACTCACGTTTTGCAGTGTATTGACCGGTAGCGTATTACAGTCGGTTTCAAATAAGGTATCAGGAATCAGGTCTTCTTGTGAGTCATCTGTGGTTGCCAGAAAGTCTAATAAATCATCACGACCTGGCTGATCATTAATCACCTCATGTACAATAAAATGTGCATTGAGAGAGCGAATAATTGATGTCGCCTCACCGCCCAACTCAGAGGCATGTGTATAACGCGCATTAAATTCGGTAAACTCACCGGATAACGTCGTAATCATATCCCAGGCACCCTTACGACAGCTGCCAGGTTCTATATCACCTAAATTAACCGTCAAGGTGGCATTATCAACCGGTTCATCATTGATGCGTGCGCCCAATAATCTCGGCACAACCAATAAACCTTGTTGGTTATCAACAATCTCTGGTTGTTCAGAGTTGATATTTACTTTTCTAGCAGTACCGAAACCGCCATTATTCACCAACACCCCTAGAGTGAAAGGTATAGGTGTTTCAACAATATCAGGCGTGAAAGGATTATCGCCATCAACATCTCTTGGTTGAAAATAAGTGATGTCTAACTGTGGCTCAGGTTTTACCGTAATAGTGTCTGGGATTACCGCCAGCACATCCGGATCAATTTCGTTGCCAAATAAGGCACCGGCCAATTCAGCCCCAACCTCATAATTGATACCTGTTTGGCTTTCACCCCCTGCAGCAATTTTAGGAATAATAAACCATTCCACTCTGGCGGTCTCACCTGGCTCAATTAAACCTGTTCCATCAATCGCATTGATACCACTAAGATCAGGCGGCTGCACAAAAAAGCGATCTGACGCATCAATGGCATTACCGCCTTCATCTGCTGTAGCAAATGTTAACTGTGAAGAGAAGTCAGTCAGTACTGCATCACCTTCATTATTGGTCACCTCAAGCGTTGCTAAAAAGCCAATACGCTCCAAGGCCAGCTCTTGTTGAATTTCGATACGAATAAAAGAGCACAAACCTTGAAATTGCTGTGCGGCATTCACTGGCGCTAGTGCCACACAGCATGATAGCAATAAGAACAGTTTTACTACTTGTCTATTGAGTTTAATCATTTACTTGCTCCTTGTTGAGGAGCGGCCTTTAAGAAAGGATTTTCCTGCCATTGCGTCTTTTGCCATGATTGTAGTTGTTCAGTTACTGTCTGATCAGTTTCCATACCACACTGTTGATACACTAAGGCGTCATTCGCATAGTAAGACTGATAGTCTTCAACATCAAAGTTATACACCACCGTATCAATCGCTCGCCGTTCGGTCAGCTCAATACGTGCAAACTGACCATCCGGCAGTGCGAGAACATCGCCCACTTTTAACTCGCCAGCAAACACCCAGTTTTCTCGGTTTTGCAGCCAGAAATGATGCTCATCGGTGGTTTCAACCCGGTAGAGCTGTCCTGTTTTAACATTGCGGTAACGCAACTCACGCAAATGATCAGTTTCGCGTTTATAAACCCGAGTCACAGCACCTTGCGTATTATTAAACGTTAACACTTCATCACGTAACGCAATTTTCTCAATTGGCTTACGGCTACCGTCGGCCATCAGGATTGGTGTGCCTTCAACAAAACAACCGGTATTACCATTACCGTTACCTGGTTGATAGTTTGTATAAGGCCCGCTCGATTGAGAGTTACTTTGTGATGGCCCACCGATATCTACACCGCAATCTTGGGTAAGCAATAAAATAGTGCCAAGGCAACCTGCAGCGGTAGGCCCTGGTGTAACACCTGAACAACTTAATATGGTTGGTACGGCTGTCAAAGCGACTGCTATATTAGCCAAAGCATTCAACTCCTGCTGTGAAAATGCAGAAGACGAACTACCTTTAATGATTGAGTTTAAACCTGCCAAGAAATCGGCAAGATTAGGCCCTACACCACAAACCAGAGATGCTCCTGGCAGTTGTGCAGACTCACCTCGGTAGATAATTCTATAAGGCACTTCGACAGTTTCTTGTGCATTTAACCTAGGTATATAACTGATCATTGGAATTAATGCCGCAACACCTGTGTCTTGTGATGATAGCGTTACATCATCTAATGCTTTGAGTCCAAAGTTAGATACTTTAACAGGCACAATCACTTCAAAGCCTGGTAGCACATTATCAAACTCAATAAACGGTGGATCTACCACCAACAGCGGTACAGGTACACGTGTCTCGAAGGTTTGCTCAATCACAACCTCGTAGCGGTCTTCAAAAGGCACAGGCACTACATTGAAGTTAACAGTTACCAGACTCTTATTCAGCTCAACTGTTTCTTCAATCAGTTGATCAGCTTGAATCTCGATAACACCGCTAGCTGTATGATGCCCTGCGGCACTCACCTGATAGTTCCATTGTCCCAGGTTGAGATCTTCAATAATAACCTGGCCATTGGCATCAGTTCTGACAGTATCGAGTCGGCGCTGCAAGGTGTCATTGCTTAAGCGCACACTCGCATTTTCAACTGTGCGCCCAAGAATATTAAACACATTAAATTGCACATCACCTTCTTCTGCTGAGGTAATCAATGCAAAGATATTCAGATTCGTTGTCTGACTGGAGTTTGAACCCGTTACCGTAAAGGAGTCATTTTGGAAACCAAACTCAATATCGGCTGGCGGGCTGATCAACACATCAAAGGTAAACTCTTCGCCAACTTCAATATCGCCTAAATTAGCATTACCTTCCTCATTCAGCGGCAGGTTAGCGGTTATCCAGCTAAGGTTCGGCGGCAGACTTAACACAGCATCTTCCAACGAACGCAGACCGGTATTCTTAACAGTGACGGGTACGACTCTCGTACTGCCTCTATCCAAACTGATATTAACAAAACCATCTCTTGGCGATGTCATGCGCAGTGCCGGCACTGCATCAGAGAGGTTAACAGAGGCTGTAAACACAGCAGCGGCACCTTCTGCTGAACGCAGCGTGTACTCAACCGTCGAGTTATTAGGTGCATCCAAGTCGGCCGATAAACGCAAGGTTATTCTGGCTTGCCCGTCAGCATCAATACGCCAATCATTTGGAATGATCAGCTCACCTTGTAAACGTGGCTCATCAATCTCATTACCTTCACCATCTACTGTGAACGCTCTGAAGTCGAGACTCAGTGAGTTAATATCAATTTCATTCGGGTTAATTAGCTCAATATTAAAATCAATACTGTCTGCCTGCGATGAACGAATCTGTCCATTATCTGGCGATGCATACATGCGGAAGAAGCTAAAGCTATCCTGGTTGAGCGTATCAAATACACTTGGATGCGCAGCCCACACTAAGAACTCACCACTTAAACCCGGTATTGGTAAGTATTCATAGCTAAAGTTACCTTCAGCATCAGCGACCAGATCAACAAAGAACTTATAACCCTTCACCTCAAAGCCCAGTTTAAACGGTGCATTGGCTTCTGGCTGGTTTGTATCGCGATTGAGTATTTGCCCGGTAACCGTCACACCTTCATCATTAGCAAAAGTATCGGCAGCTACCTGAGCGATACCAAAGTAAGGTGATAGCGTAATACCTGATTGAGTACCACCGCTGATTAAGCCACCGGTACCCGCAGATAAGTCACCGTTACTGACTTGCTCGACGATACCGGTAAATGTAAGTTCAGTCCCTTCTGTTAAGCCGCCCGGTACGAGTACAGATATATCAACACAGACTGTTTCCTGCGGTGCGAGTGTCTTAATGATATCGCCATTAGAGCGCGGTATAGAACCTGCTGGCAAGCCAATAAACTCACCGCGGGAAATCTCTAAGCCTTGACCATCGATAATCGACACATAAATATCACCTGCTGCCCGACCAAACTCTCTGGCAGCCAGAATATCTATAGCAGCATAACCATGGTTGGTTAAGCACACTGTCGCTGTGGTGAACCCACCTGCTAGCGGTACATCACCCAAGCTAACCGTTGCCATATCTTCTGATAATACAACATCATCAAATGGTAATGAGCGTTGATAATGCACTTCATTACCACTGATATCGGTTTGTATAGCCGTCATATGCAATAAGTGGTTATTCACTGTATTGCCAATCGGGATAGTTACCTGCTCTTGGATACTTGCCGCTGGCGCAATAACTTGATTCAAGTTAACGCTATCGGTGAAGCTATCTTCAGCATTCACACTCATGCGAACATCTAAGCTAGCGATATTCAGTGTTTGCGTACTCTCCCGATTTTGAATCTCAATATCAAAAACACTGAAGTAATTTGCTAATAAAGCACGCTCTACGCCCTGGCTATCTAAATTAGCTTGCGCATTGAGCGTCACAGGATATACATCGACCTGACGTATTGGGCTTTCTTGGCTGCTGCTATCTAGTGCAACGACACCATAAGTTACCCGTGAGTTACCCGCATAATTAACATCCTGGAACTCAAGCACCGTAATAGGTGCTGGTGTTAGCTTAACGTCACCCTTATAGACATCATAAGCAACAACATTAGGATCATTATTAGTCCATGTTAATACTGGTGTCTCATTATGACCGACAATCACTTGTAAATCGCTAACCGCACCAACCAATAGATCCAAGTTGATATCAGCAGTGACTGATTCGTTACCCGCAGCATCCCGTGCAATCACGCTATATAAAAAGCTACCACCAATACCTGGTTGATCGGTAACCTGATAATTCGCCTCACCGCCATTGAGGTTACGGAAAACGGCATTATTACGTTGCACGCTGTATTGACTAGGCTCTTCACCCGCTGGCGCTAACCACTCCAGAATTACGCCTTGGTTACCTAAGTTAACACTGAAGTTTTGCGGTATACCTGGTGCTACCCGGTCAGCAATCACTGTAACAGCTGTTGATAGCGCACTCTCCGCATCACGCCGCTCAGAAGAGATTGCATAACAATACTGTCCGTCAGTGGCTGGCAAATCATTAAAGTTAATGTCTGTAATACCTTCAGCGATTAACTGCACAGGCTCGGCGCTACAATCACCACTATCACGGTATATATTGTATGTCTCTGCCAGTTCAACGGCAGCCCAATCCAATGCTACCTGACCAGCTGGCAGCGCTTGTACTGTTGGCGTGGCCGGTACAGCTGGTGGTGTTGGTGTATCAGTATTAAACAACTCTAATGAGGCACCACTGCTAATAGTGTCACCGACATTACCAAAAGCATCTTCAACACTAATGGTAAACTGACCGAAACCACTGCCTGCTGAACTATCGAGTCTTAATAAGCCTGTCCAGTCAGTGCCTTCGCCTAACAATGACACAGTAATTGCACCACCTTCAGGCGGCGTGAACTGCAACACTGGTAGACTGCCGACTCTGGCAGGCTCATCCAAAGTTAAGTTGAGATTAACATCAACCGTATTTTGGTTCTGAATCGGTGCTGCTTGCACAACGTGTATTGCCGCCACTGGCCCTTGTGTATCCAATATTAAGGCATCGCCTTGTGGTGAGCCATTGAATCGGTTACCAGCAACATCAATTGCACTCGCTGTGAATTGTACAGCTCCTGATGCAAAGGCAGCGTCAATATCAATCGTACCTTGATACTCGTTCTCAGCACTGGCTACAAGGATCAAGGCATTCGGTATATTGCTCGCACCTGTTTTAAAGCTCAGACTTGGAATATCTTGCAAGGCTTCGTTAGCAGTAATCGTTACTTGCAACTGACCAGGACCAACTGGTGAGGACTGATCAAAGGCAATCTCCAGCTGTGGCGCTGTCCGGTCATGCTCGTAAACAATCATATTGGAGAGTGCACTAACATTACCTGCACTATCAACACCAACAGCAACATAATAGTAAGTACCATCAGCCGTCGGGCGATCAAAGTAATCGTCTTCAGCTTGCTCAACCAGTAAAGTGGCACCTGCAGTTGTGGTAATTGGCGTTAACGCACGATACAACCTGACAACCTCTGGCACTTCACCAACAAGCGGGTTACGCCAGACAAAATCAATACCCGCTCCTTGTGGCCTTGGTAGCGCACTAAGCGTTACTGTTTCAGGTGCGCCTGTATCAACTGTCACGGTGACGGTATTAGATTGCGCACTCACACCAATGGTATCGACAGCAGTAGCCTGAATAGCAGAATCACCTTCTTCAATGGTCACGCCAGCAATACTAAACTGACCACTGTCATCAGCGACAGGTGTGCCGACAACAAACCCATTACGGCGTACACTAACACCGATACCTGGCTCTGCTGTACCCTGCACAGTAATGTCTGTTTCACTGCCAAACACGCTGCCATTGCTTGGCGAGGTAATGACCGGCGCAGCCGGTGGTGCAACTTGAATTTGTACATTACGTGCAAGACTGCTGATATTACCGGCATTATCTGTCGCACTAATACTTAAGCGGCGTAGCCCATCGGCAATATTGCGTATATCCCAGCGGAACTCTAATGCATTACCACTCACCGTTTGGATCACAACATCGTCCATCAAGAAAGCAAGCTCAGCAATGCCCAGCACTGATGTGGCTTGTGCTGCAATAGTAATAGGACGCCCTAATACTTGACCATCAGTGATATTGAAACCGCTAATACTTGGGCCTTCGGTGATCAGATTCAGCGTAACACTGACTGTTTCCGATACTTCACCCGTTATACTGCGGTATTGCGCAAAAATTGTTTTCTCGCCACCATTCGCTGATAGTGTAAAAGCAGCTTCAGGCTGCCAAGCATCAAAGAACACATTGCTAAAGCTTGAGTCTTCACTAAAGCGCATCTCTGCCGCATTACGTCCAGGCAGGCGCAAGGTGATCGTCTGTTCGATAACCTGCAAATCATCATCCAAAATGCCAACAGCTGGACTTAATACTGGCTCACTGCTTAAGAAATTTTGAATATCAACAGAGCCACTGGTCGTTGCCTGAACTTCAGCTTCAGTTAATACGCCCCACCAGTTGCTTTGCAGGTTCGGCGTGACACTATTATCAGACTGCGCATTAATCGCATTATTCTTCACAACCGAGTTAGCCAGCGTTAACTGTGCATTGCTCTCAACCGCGACACCGACATCATTAAACTGCAGCAAGAAGTCTGCAGCGGTCAAACTGGCTGCATTACGCAACGTTATAGCTGCACCGCTATTGTGTTGTGCTGTTAAAGCTTCAATGGTTGCTGTGCTGCCATCGAGTACCAGCCCTTGACCATATTCGATAACTGCATGCTGTAGGATAGAGCCAGTTGATAGAGGCCCTAGCACAATCGCATTCCAATCGCCTGCATTTGGTGTACTGCCATCAATATTCTGCGCAGAGGTTAAGTGCACTGGGTCGAATACAGTACCTTCAATAAGCAACGTACCTTGTGATACATCAATACTGGTGCCTGGCGCAAAGCGTAAGGTCGTACCGGCAGCCACCGTTAAGGTAGCACCATTGGTGACGACAATTGCCTGATCAATATTGATTTGTTTTTCGTCACCCGCACCGATTACAGTATCCACGGCAATCGTACCAGTAAAAGGGTCACTCCACTCGGTGGTGACAACGTTGTTGTTCAAGCCATCACTGCTGTTAAAACCAACAACCGCCAAGTAATATGTCTGAGTGCGATCCAAACCACTGAGTGTTGTACTGCTCGCATCGGCAGCCAGTGTAGCCACTGGCGTTAAAGCATCAACTTGCGTGAAATCACTGGTTTCCAAATAAACATGGTAACCAGCAAACCCACAAAATGGGCTGCTGTCATAGCCTGACCAGTCCAGCACAACTTGATCTGATGTCAGACCTGCGCTAGCGGTAAAGTTAACAGGTGCTGGAATTTGCTCAGCAATAAGCACCGGCAAGGAGACGATATCAGGGATAAAGTTACCCACACCATCCATTGCAGCAATAGCGAGATGATATTGTGTATTTAATGCCAAATCAGTGACTTCAACACTGCGTGCTTGTGGGTCTAACAAGCGAATAAAGCTGCTGCCATTGATTTGGGTAAATTCACCTGTGCTGCTGCGATATACCTGAAAACCTGCAACATCACTATTTGCTGAAAAGCCTTGCCAATCCAGTGTTGCACTTGAACAGCTTTGTGCCGCCAAGTTAACGGCTGGATGCGCAGGCGCTGTTGCATCCAATGTTGCAGTAAACGCATTGGCTACAGCAAGCATTACATTGCCTGTCCAATCTTGTGCGTCACTCACACCAGCAGTCAGCTGCCCATCCATACCTTGGGTAAGCGTAATAGCCGCTGTGACATAAGTATCATTTGGATAGAATGAGGTTAGCCACTCACCTTCAGCAGGTACAACAGGCTGTTCTGTTGCGGTGCTGCTTAAGGTGATTTGCGGTCTGACACTAATATCCATACTCGAATCAAACTGCACAGTAATACGATAACCATCAGTTGCACTTACCGGGCTGATAAAGTTTGGCTGAACGCGTTCAATACCTGGCGCAACTGTATCTATTAGTGTCAGCTGGATTGAATTCGCGACAGTATTATCAGCTTCATCTGTTAAGAACGCTGATGGTGCCACCAACTCACTACCATTAACCGTAAAACCTGAAGTAATTTCAACACTGACACGCGTGGCATCGGCATTCCAGCTCAAGCGATTAATATTGCCCCAACGACGGTTATCACCTGGAATTAAGTTCAAATTACCTTCGGTTGTGCGATCAGATAAGGCTGCACGTCGCATTGGCTCATTAAACGTGAAGTGATAGCTATCACCCAGTGTGACTGTACCGCTGCCATCGGCATCATCAAACGCCACACCCGTAAACAATGGTGGCGTTGAATCACGACCTAGCAAGTTAACACTGCCTGTAACTGAATTACCGGCAATATCAGTGATAAAGCCACTTGGAATAACACGCTCATCACCGGCAATACTAAAGCCTTCAGTAATCGTAATAGTAACTGCGCGTGTATCAGTATCCCAGGCGACGGCATTGATATTGCCATAACGCAAACCGCCCTCAGGTCGTAATTGCGCATTAGCATCAATGCTGTTATTAGTGATAACGCTACTATCCATAGCTTCATTAAATATAAAGCGATATTGATCACCAACCGAGAGTACGACATCAGCATCGTTATCCAGCCACTCTAGACCGATTAAGGCTGGCGCAACAGTATCTTGCGTGCTAAGCGCTTGGGTACCAATGGCAGCATTACCAAACAGGTCAGATAAGCCGCTAGGTGTTACAAACTCCACACCCGTAACACTAAAGCCTTCGGTGAGTGTCACAATGACTGTAAACTCGTCAGCACTCCAGCGAGTCTGGTTAACATTGCCATAAATCGCGCCAGTATCGCTTGCTAATCGTGTATTCGCATCAGTAGTGCCTGTTTGTATCTGCGCCGTATTCATAGCTTCAGAGAAGTGGAAATAAAGCTCATCACCCAGTGAGTAGGCACCATCGCCATCAATATCATTAAAGGCAACACTTTCAAAAAGTGGTGGTGTTAACTCAGGGATATCTTCCAGCAACCAAATTTCTGGTATCGCAGCCCGCACCGAGGTTGTTGGATTATCATGTACAAACTCAAGACGTATATCACCCGTGCTATAGAAAGCTTGCGGTATGCTGAACTCGTACTGTACTGGCGTACCTGTTGGCATCAGCTGTGACGGATGAATTTCATTGCCGTTACCATCTGTCAGGCTTTGGAATACCGCTGCTGCATCACCATTAAAATAGCTACTGCGTACTTTGTAGCGTTTTGCAGGATCGAGTCCTGTGTAATCAACAATAATGCGATCGGCATTCCATGCCATTGTACGGTCTGGGTTTTGACTGCTCGCACTCCATTCATTCGACAGAGTACCTTGTACTAATACCGGCTCAGCAATAGAACCTGTTGAAGTTACTGCCGTTGCATTAAAGTTTACATATCCATATTCAATTGGCGCATCGATAATAAATGGCTCAAAAGTAACCCCATTACTGACTTCTGAACCTGCACCACTTGGATTGCTATCGGCGTTCAGTGGACCACTGCTATCCAAATCGCCCCACCAACTCTGGCTCGCATCAATCACAACCGAGCTAGTATCGTTGCGCACACCAAAACCACGATTCAAGAAAATCTGATTATTGGTCAGTGTCGCTCTTGCACTGTTGCGCAGGCGCACACCACTGCTTGCGTTCGTGGAGATTCTATTGAATGTGATCGTTGGATTTGAGCTGCCAAATTCAATATGAATACCATCGCCTCGGTTACCCCAGATACGACTACCGGTAATCGTTGGTGAAGCACGATCTATGCGAATACCGTTGCTGGCACTATTGGCAATCTCACTATTTTCAACTGTGATATCAGCTTGGCGAATATAGAGCGCTGCGCTGTCGGCATTACCCGCATAGCGAATTTGCACATGATTCAATACAGATTGCTCTTCTAGTAATGAATCAAAGAAATCGATACCGTTCCAATTACCATTCACGGCGACGGTTGCATCACCATCACGGTTGGTATCACCAGCCTGACTGTCATCACGCGAAGAAGTGAATATGATCTTATTCTGCAATTCACCTTCAGCAATCATCGCGCCACTGATATTTAACTCAGCACCAGGCACAAACTTCCAAACAGTACCTGCTTCCACTGTTAATACTGTGTTAGTCGCCATAACGGCAGCGCCAGATGTTACCTGGTAGTACACCAGGCTAGCTGGCAGGCTCAGTGATGTTGTACGTATATTAGAGCGGTACTCCAGTGTATTGAAGTTATTAGGTGCCAATACATTGTTATCTTCAGCATTTGGCAATGAATTAAATGGCAGACGTGCCGCAATATTATTACCGGTAATAGTATTACCGCGAATAGGCGGCATGCTGTAAGTGTTATCAAAGAAAATGCCATAGCCAGTATTATCCGTAATAATATTATTTTCGATACGCGTTGGTGCATTAAAGCGTGCGCGTATACCATGACTATTACGGCTGAAGGTATTACCAATAATCAGTGGTCGTCCTGACTGCACATACACACCTTCATTCACATTATCGGTGATCGAGTTGTCTTCAATAAGCGTGCTCGCATTATTGGTATCATGATAAATACCACGTGTACCCGATTGAACGATCGTATTATTAACGATTGCCAGATTGCTTGTACCGCTACCGACAAAAACACTGGCCGTATTATTACCAGCAAAGCGAATGGTGTTGCCATCTAAACGAGAATCAACACTGTTGCTGAAAATAATATAACGCCAGTAACCTGGTGTACCTGCCGATGCACCATCGCCATTACTGTCACCGCCAAACTCATCATCAGTCCAGGCTGTAAAGACAACCCCATCGGCTAATAAGCGCCCATTAACTGTCAACTGTCGACCACTATTGAATTTAAAAATTACCCCAGGGTCTAGAGATAATGTAACGCCACTGGCAACAGTCAAATTATTATTAATACGGAATACACCCGCATTCAAGTGCATATCTTCACTGATGGTACCGCTTAATTGAGCAACCTCAGTCGCCGCACCTGTTGGGCTCGCATCAACAGCAACACCGGCACTTTCATTAGGTACTTCATCAACCACCGTTAATCTGAAGCGATAGTCAGAGCCGATATTCAGCTGCGATATTTGCGTGCTTCTGGCAGTTCTACCTAATGAAATAAAGCCACCATTATTATAGGACGGTGCATTATTACCAAAAGTAGTGCCGCCATCGGTAGAGATATATAAACGTTGATCACTCAGATCACCCTCTGTATTGGCACTTGGTGTCCAGCGTAATAAGGCAGAGCTATTAGCACCACCGCTTTGTGTTAAGGCAACACTTAAATTTGTCACATCTTCTGGAGCCAGCGTATCTACATCGGCTGATAAGCTAACAGGTCCAACAGCATTTGACAGTGTACTGTTGCCTGCCTGATCAACCGTGGCCACCTGATAGAAGTAATCTGTGTCAGGCAAGCTGCTGTTATCATCAAATTGTGTACTACCTGCATTAAGCTGACCTACTTGAGTAAAGTCAGCAACTGGCGACGTACTTCTTAGTACTCGATATTGAATAACATCTTGATCGCCTGCTTGATCATCTTCTGACAAATCCCAAAGCACGCGAACCCTGCTACTGGCACTGATAGCCGCTAAGTTATTCACAGCCGCTGGTGTATCCTGATCAACCCGGATGTTTACAGGGTTGCTAAGCTCAGTGACGTTACCATTACTATCAATGACGCGTGCACTGATACTGTAATCACCCGAAGCTGCAGGCTGCCAGTTAAGCGACCAGTTACCCGCGCTATTAACTGAGGTAACAGGCAAGGCAATTGTATCAGCGCTAGCTGGCGTAATGAGTATTGATAGCTCAACAATGTCAGACGCGTCATCACTCACATTACCTTGAATAGTAATATTACCCGCGCCAACACTGCTGTTATCCGCAGGTGCAGTAATATCAATAACAGGTGGTACATTATCTGTTAGCGTATCTTGTACTAAGAACAAGCCAGATACTTTCGCTCTAAAGCCTTGTGTCGCATTGATATTAAAGCGTAAGTTACTTGATTCAATCGCATCTTTCGGTACAACAAACTCATAAATTAATGGTGTTGTGCCCGGCAAGCTCACTGCAGGCTGTAGTCGAATACCACTCTCGGTAATAATTTCTTGAATAGAGTCTTCATTACTTGGTTCAAGATAAGTCACTAGCAAACGATAATTGGCATTCACTGACAAGCCAGTGTATTCAACCGATATTTGCTGTGTCTCACTCTCTTCCAGGAACGATTGGAAAACAGCTGTACCCAACTCTGTCGATGCTGTACCCGATACTTGCGGCACTACCAAGCCGAAGTTGCGGTGTTCAATACCGCCCGCATTGAAGAAGCTAAACTCTGAACCATCCGTTCGAATATCATCACCTAACAAACCGCTGATATCGACATTACCGACGATACCATCACCACTGCCCGGCCCATCACCTGCAGGTCCATCAACAGCGCCCCACCAGTTATCTTGTGCTTGTACCGTGTTACTGCTGGTATTATTGATACCGAAGCCTGCATTACCAAAGATTTCATTCGCATTGATATTGGCATTGGCATTCGGTGTGATATGCACACCATCACTTAAGTTGCCATAAATACGGCTATTGCTAATATTCGCCGTGCCTGAAGATTGCGGGCTAATACCATCCCAACGGTTAGCATAAACCTCATTGCCCGTTAAGTTCGGGCTCGCATTCACACTGCGGATACCGTGTGTGCTGGAATGACTCACTACTGTGCTTTCAACCGTAATATTCGCCTGGTTGGTATAAATATTACCACTGCCATTACTACCACCATAACGTACCGTCGCATGCGCGATGCGGCTATTATCATCGGCGGCATTGTTAAAGGTAATGCCGTGCCAGTTACCACCATTCGGTACCGTCGCTGTACCATTGCTATTAAAGTCACCGCCTATGCGGTCGTCACGGTCTGAGGTAAAGGCGATCTTATTCTCAGCAGTACCCACGGCTTGTAAGTTACCGCTAATGCTCATCGCACTGCTCGTGGCAAACTTCACGATCACACCCGGATCGATTGTCAGCGTCGCACCACTTAATAAACTCAAGGTGCCATTAATATGGTAGGTGTTCAGCTCGGCACCACTGTCGGCATCGACGGCTCGCTCAAACTGTAAGTCTCTACTTAAGTTACCACCTCGGATCCACACGCCATTGCGTTGGTTTGGCACCAGGGTATTACCATCGGCTGGGTTCGGTACGGCAGAGACTGGCAAGCGTACTGCTAAACGGTTATGGGTGATCGTGTTATTGGTGATTACCGGCGTACTGTTATTGTTAAAGCGGTAATCAATACCCCAGTCGCGGTTATGGGTAATCGTGTTGCCATCAATGCGTGGGTTCGCGTTATCCACATAAATACCCGTGGCGGCCTCGCGAATGCTGTTGTTTCGCAACAACGCGGTACTACTGGAGAAGTTAGCAATACCCGACCAACCCGTGCGATTAATCTCAACATTTTCAATCAGTGGGGATGAACCACCACCGGCAATATAGATACCATAGCGTTCACTATCGCTAATACGACTGTTGATGATTGTTGGACTGGCATCACTTAGTAATAGGTTACCAAAGTTATTGTTCTGACCACCGCCATAGCGCACATCAATGTGTTCTAAGCGCGTCGCAAAGTCAATGACCGCATTGGTAAACTGGATGTAGTACCAGTCACCCGCAACACCGGCTGTGATACCGTCTCGGTTGGTATCACCACCCGCGCTATCATCTCGATACGAGGTAAAGATAATCGGCTCATCCGCCGTACCAATCGCAGACAAGGCACCATCGATACGCAGCTGATCATTCACACCAAACTTCATAATCACGCCAGGCTCAATGCGCATGCTAACACCGGTCGCCACAATCGGCGCACCATCAACCACGTAATACACATTGATGCCAGTAGCACTGAGTGTTAAATCTTCTGTGCGAGTGTTACCACGCACTTCGATCACATTGTGCGTATTGTTCGCGAAGGTATTGTTATCGTCTGGATTCGGCAAACCGGAGAACGGAATGCGCATAGCGACGTTATTGCCACTAATGGTATTACCGCGAATCGGCGGCAATGAATAGGTATTATCGTAGAAGATACCGTAGTTGTTGTTATCGCTGATAATATTATCTTCGATGCTCAACGGACCATTACGACCGGCACGGATACCGTTGTTGTTTCGACTGAAGGTGTTACCGGTAATAATCGGTCGGCCACCTTGGTTATCGATATACACACCTTCTGTCGCGTTATCGACAATAGTATTGTTCTGCAATAATGTGGTTGTCGTATGATCGAAGTGAATACCACGGGTACCTGAGAAGGCTATGGTATTACCAATCAACTGTAAATCACTGGTGCCGCTGGTGGTATAGATTTGTGCTGTCGCATCACCGCCATAACGCACGGTGCTATTGAGCAAGCGCGACGCGGCACTGTTATTAAATTGAATATAACGCCAATAGCCTGCTGTCCCTACAGAGGCACCGTCGCCATTGTTATCACCGCCCACGCTGTCATCGGTCCACGCAGTAAAGGTCACACCGTTGGCTAATAGACGACCGTTAACGGTCATCTGACGTCGACTACCAAACTTCACGATCACACCCGGACGAATATCCAGGGTAACACCGCTGTTGATCGTCAGGTTACCACTGACAAAATACACTCCGGTTTGCCATACCGTATCACTGCTGAGGGTACCCGAGACTGTGGTGAATGCGGTTGTGCTTGGCGTGATTGCATCGGTGATCACACCCGCACTGATATTGGCAGGCGAAGCACCATCGACTGTCCGCAAGCGGAAGCGATAGGCGGTATCATTGACTAAGTTATTCACCAGATAATTCGTAGCCGCCATGCCTAAACTGATGACATTACCATCGTTATAATCCGGCGCATTGCTGCCCCAGCTGGCACCACCGTCGATGGAGATATCCAGTAATTGATCCACCTGATCTTGGGCAGTATCAACCCCGGCCGTCCAGCTTAATAACACCAACCCGTTACCGGCGGTGGCAGTCAGATCGGTTACCTCTTCAGGTGCTGTTGTATCAGGCAGGTTGTTATCAATCGCAATCACCGGACCAAACACATCTGAGGCGGTACGGTTACCGGCTAAGTCAATGGTGATGACCTGATACTCATATTCAATACCTGTGCTGACAGCATTATCTAATAGACTGTTGGTATTCGCTGCAACAATACCGGCTGAGATAAACGCATTACCCGCCAGAGGGCGACGTAATATTTCATAGTTCGCGACATCATTACTATTAGCGCCATCATCAATAGATAAACGCCAACTCAAAGTGATGCTATTACCATCATCTTGAGGCGTATCAAAAGCAACAGGGTCAGTCACCGCAGCAGGCGCTGTTTGGTTAACAATCACTGATAATGCCGTGGTCGCTAGGCCAATATTGCCCACACTGTCAACTGCACGGCTATAGAGTTGATAATTACCATCGGCCGGTAAGTTCCATAAATAGCTCCAACCACCATCACTGCGCAGCTGACTGACTGGACGCCAGACGATGCCATTACCATCATCGATACCTACTTCAACCAAGGCTACGCCAGACTCACTATCACTGGCACTGCCTTGTATCTCGACTTGACCTCCGGTGAGTTGGGCACCGTTGGCCGGGCTGCTAATGCTTGATGAGGCTGCCGCTGTATCACTGCTATTACGTTCTATAATCCAGGCTTGTGCGACTGACGCACGCAAGCCGTTTTCACGGATAAAGTTTAATCGCAGATTACCATCACTGTAGGCACTCTGTGGTAACTGAAACTTGAATGCGGTTGGAATGCTGCGTGGAATTAAAACGCTGTCATGAATACTGGCTTCAGCTGCATCGGCTAAACGTTGAATTGTGCCACCGGCAGCCGTCGTATCGTCCGGGTTGTAATACGTTAATATAACATCGTATTGCTCGCTCGCATCCAGACCTAGGTAATCTAATATCACACGGTTTACATCAAACAATAATCGGGTCGATGCTGCTGTGCCCCATTGCTCGGTATCTTCGCCCTGGACAACCACCGCACCCGGCAAGGTGCCTCGGGTGATATTCGGACCTGCGTTAATATAACTAAACTGTGTACCACTGGTTTGAAAGCTATCGCCCAGTAAACCACTGATATCAATATTGCCACTGATCGCATCACCACTGCCAGGGCCATCACCCGCTGGACCATCGGCTGCACCCCACCAGTTATCCGGGGCTTGTACTGTGGCACTACTTTGGTTAAACAATCCTTGGCCTGCATTACCAAAAATTTCATTGTCGGTCACGACCGCATTGGCATTGGCGGTGACATGAATACCATCGCTCATATTGGCATAGATGCGGTTATTGGTAATCACCGGGGTGCCCGAGGACTGGGGACTGATACCATCCCAACGGTTGGCGTAAATCTCATTGCCCGTTAATGTCGGGCTCGCCGCAACAACACGGATACCGTGTGTGCTGGAGTGGCTGACCACGGTATTTTCAATACTGACATTCGCTTGGCTGGCATAAATATTACCACTGCCATTACTACCACCATAACGTACCGTCGCATGCGCGATGCGGCTATTATCATCGGCGGCATTGTTAAAGGTAATGCCGTGCCAGTTACCACCATTCGGTACCGTCGCTGTACCATTGCTATTAAAGTCACCGCCTATGCGGTCGTCACGGTCTGAGGTAAAGGCGATCTTATTCTCAGCAGTACCCACGGCTTGTAAGTTACCGCTAATGCTCATCGCACTGCTCGTGGCAAACTTCACGATCACACCCGGATCGATTGTCAGCGTCGCACCACTTAATAAACTCAAGGTGCCATTAATATGGTAGGTGTTCAGCTCGGCACCACTGTCGGCATCGACGGCTCGCTCAAACTGTAAGTCTCTACTTAAGTTACCACCTCGGATCCACACGCCATTGCGTTGGTTTGGCACCAGGGTATTACCATCGGCTGGGTTCGGTACGGCAGAGACTGGCAAGCGTACTGCTAAACGGTTATGGGTGATCGTGTTATTGGTGATTACCGGCGTACTGTTATTGTTAAAGCGGTAATCAATACCCCAGTCGCGGTTATGGGTAATCGTGTTGCCATCAATGCGTGGGTTCGCGTTATCCACATAAATACCCGTGGCGGCCTCGCGAATGCTGTTGTTTCGCAACAACGCGGTACTACTGGAGAAGTTAGCAATACCCGACCAACCCGTGCGATTAATCTCAACATTTTCAATCAGTGGGGATGAACCACCACCGGCAATATAGATACCATAGCGTTCACTATCGCTAATACGACTGTTGATGATTGTTGGACTGGCATCACTTAGTAATAGGTTACCAAAGTTATTGTTCTGACCACCGCCATAGCGCACATCAATGTGTTCTAAGCGCGTCGCAAAGTCAATGACCGCATTGGTAAACTGGATGTAGTACCAGTCACCCGCAACACCGGCTGTGATACCGTCTCGGTTGGTATCACCACCCGCGCTATCATCTCGATACGAGGTAAAGATAATCGGCTCATCCGCCGTACCAATCGCAGACAAGGCACCATCGATACGCAGCTGATCATTCACACCAAACTTCATAATCACGCCAGGCTCAATGCGCATGCTAACACCGGTCGCCACAATCGGCGCACCATCAACCACGTAATACACATTGATGCCAGTAGCACTGAGTGTTAAATCTTCTGTGCGAGTGTTACCACGCACTTCGATCACATTGTGCGTATTGTTCGCGAAGGTATTGTTATCGTCTGGATTCGGCAAACCGGAGAACGGAATGCGCATAGCGACGTTATTGCCACTAATGGTATTACCGCGAATCGGCGGCAATGAATAGGTATTATCGTAGAAGATACCGTAGTTGTTGTTATCGCTGATAATATTATCTTCGATGCTCAACGGACCATTACGACCGGCACGGATACCGTTGTTGTTTCGACTGAAGGTGTTACCGGTAATAATCGGTCGGCCACCTTGGTTATCGATATACACACCTTCTGTCGCGTTATCGACAATAGTATTGTTCTGCAATAATGTGGTTGTCGTATGATCGAAGTGAATACCACGGGTACCTGAGAAGGCTATGGTATTACCAATCAACTGTAAATCACTGGTGCCGCTGGTGGTATAGATTTGTGCTGTCGCATCACCGCCATAACGCACGGTGCTATTGAGCAAGCGCGACGCGGCACTGTTATTAAATTGAATATAACGCCAATAGCCTGCTGTCCCTACAGAGGCACCGTCGCCATTGTTATCACCGCCCACGCTGTCATCGGTCCACGCAGTAAAGGTCACACCGTTGGCTAATAGACGACCGTTAACGGTCATCTGACGTCGACTACCAAACTTCACGATCACACCCGGACGAATATCCAGGGTAACACCGCTGTTGATCGTCAGGTTACCACTGACAAAATACACTCCGGTTTGCCATACCGTATCACTGCTGAGGGTACCCGAGACTGTGGTGAATGCGGTTGTGCTTGGCGTGATTGCATCGGTG
This sequence comes from Gammaproteobacteria bacterium, assembly GCA_965230615.1. Lineage (GTDB taxonomy): Bacteria > Pseudomonadota > Gammaproteobacteria > HTCC5015 > HTCC5015. The sequence continues at coordinate 594,333 of OZ246012.1, read as the reverse complement.
ATCACACCCGCACTGATATTGGCAGGCGAAGCACCATCGACTGTCCGCAAGCGGAAGCGATAGGCGGTATCATTGACTAAGTTATTCACCAGATAATTCGTAGCCGCCATGCCTAAACTGATGACATTACCATCGTTATAATCCGGCGCATTGCTGCCCCAGCTGGCACCACCGTCGATGGAGATATCCAGTAATTGATCCACCTGATCTTGGGCAGTATCAACCCCGGCCGTCCAGCTTAATAACACCAACCCGTTACCGGCGGTGGCAGTCAGATCGGTTACCTCTTCAGGTGCTGTTGTATCAGGCAGGTTGTTATCAATCGCAATCACCGGACCAAACACATCTGAGGCGGTACGGTTACCGGCTAAGTCAATGGTGATGATTTGGTATTCGTATTCGGTGCCGCTGACAACACTACTATCAATAAAGCTGGCAGCACCGGCTGCGACGGAACCTACATTAGCAAAGCTGTCTTCGCCAACTTCACGTCGTTCGATCTCATAACTGCTAACATCAGCCGCATTCGCACCATCGTCAGCAGACAATGTCCACTGTATATTAATACTGCCACCACCGTCTTGCGGGGTATCAAAAGCAACAAGCTGTGATATAGCTTCCGGCAGATTTTGATTAACCACGACATTTGTCGCTACAGTAGCAGATTCAATATTGCCTATAGCGTCAACTGCACGGCTATAGAGTTGATAATTACCATCGGCCGGTAAGTTCCATAAATAGCTCCAACCACCATCACTGCGCAGCTGACTGACTGGACGCCAGACGATGCCATTACCATCATCGATACCTACTTCAACCAAGGCTACGCCAGACTCACTATCACTGGCACTGCCTTGTATCTCGACTTGACCTCCGGTGAGTTGGGCACCGTTGGCCGGGCTGCTAATGCTTGATGAGGCTGCCGCTGTATCACTGCTATTACGTTCTATAATCCAGGCTTGTGCGACTGACGCACGCAAGCCGTTTTCACGGATAAAGTTTAATCGCAGATTACCATCACTGTAGGCACTCTGTGGTAACTGAAACTTGAATGCGGTTGGAATGCTGCGTGGAATTAAAACGCTGTCATGAATACTGGCTTCAGCTGCATCGGCTAAACGTTGAATTGTGCCACCGGCAGCCGTCGTATCGTCCGGGTTGTAATACGTTAATATAACATCGTATTGCTCGCTCGCATCCAGACCTAGGTAATCTAATATCACACGGTTTACATCAAACAATAATCGGGTCGATGCTGCTGTGCCCCATTGCTCGGTATCTTCGCCCTGGACAACCACCGCACCCGGCAAGGTGCCTCGGGTGATATTCGGACCTGCGTTAATATAACTAAACTGTGTACCACTGGTTTGAAAGCTATCGCCCAGTAAACCACTGATATCAATATTGCCACTGATCGCATCACCACTGCCAGGGCCATCACCCGCTGGACCATCGGCTGCACCCCACCAGTTATCCGGGGCTTGTACTGTGGCACTACTTTGGTTAAACAATCCTTGGCCTGCATTACCAAAAATTTCATTGTCGGTCACGACCGCATTGGCATTGGCGGTGACATGAATACCATCGCTCATATTGGCATAGATGCGGTTATTGGTAATCACCGGGGTGCCCGAGGACTGGGGACTGATACCATCCCAACGGTTGGCGTAAATCTCATTGCCCGTTAATGTCGGGCTCGCCGCAACAACACGGATACCGTGTGTGCTGGAGTGGCTGACCACGGTATTTTCAATACTGACATTCGCTTGGCTGGCATAAATATTACCACTGCCATTACTACCACCATAACGTACCGTCGCATGCGCGATGCGGCTATTATCATCGGCGGCATTGTTAAAGGTAATGCCGTGCCAGTTACCACCATTCGGTACCGTCGCTGTACCATTGCTATTAAAGTCACCGCCTATGCGGTCGTCACGGTCTGAGGTAAAGGCGATCTTATTCTCAGCAGTACCCACGGCTTGTAAGTTACCGCTAATGCTCATCGCACTGCTCGTGGCAAACTTCACGATCACACCCGGATCGATTGTCAGCGTCGCACCACTTAATAAACTCAAGGTGCCATTAATATGGTAGGTGTTCAGCTCGGCACCACTGTCGGCATCGACGGCTCGCTCAAACTGTAAGTCTCTACTTAAGTTACCACCCCGGATCCACACGCCATTGCGTTGGTTTGGCACCAGGGTATTACCATCGGCTGGGTTCGGTACGGCAGAGACTGGCAAGCGCACTGCTAAACGGTTATGGGTAATCGTGTTGTTGGTAATAACCAGCGTGCTGTTATTGTTAAAGCGGTAATCAATACCCCAGTCGCGGTTATGGGTAATCGTGTTGCCATCAATGCGTGGGTTCGCGTTATCCACATAAATACCCGTGGCGGCTTCGCGAATGCTGTTGTTTCGCAACACAGCGGTACTGCCCGTGAAGTTGGCAATACCGGACCAGCCTGTGCGATCGATAAAGACCGTATCAATTAATGGTGATGAACCACCACCGGCAATATAGATACCATAACGTTCGCTATCGCTGATACGGCTATTGGTAATTGTTGGGCTGGCGTCACTAATTAATATGCTACCAAAGTTATTGTTCTGACCACCACCATAACGAATATCGACAAATTCTAGACGGGTTAAGCTATCAGTGACGGTATTGGTAAACTGCAGATAATACCAATCACCCTGGGCAGCAGTAGATGGGCCATCATTGTTCGTATCACCGCCAGCAGTATCATCTCGATAGGAGGTAAATATAATAGGTTCTATTAGAGTACCTACTGCCGATAAAACACCACTAATGACCAAACGGCGATTAGTATTGAATTTTACTATCGCACCTGGCTCAATCGTTAAAGTAACCCCTGCATTAACAGTCACATCGCCCGTCACCAAGTGCACATCGGTACTTTCCCAGACAGTATTTTGTGAAATAGCACCCGAATGAGTGACAACTTGAGCATTGACCGAAGTGAAAAAACTTCCACTTAACAGAAAGAATAGAACAACAGGTAATCTGCAGATATTTTCCATAAAGCCCTTCATTAATATAGATAGTGGCGCAAAACAAGTAAAAAACGATGACGCATAAGCACACATAGAATGGTTGGCCTAAAGGCCAACCAAATCAAAAAAAGTACTTAACGATGCCCTAAATTTATTTAATACAATAACCCAAAAGCAGCATACTATTATAGCCAGTATTACTGCTTAAACCGGCCGATAGTGACAGGCCGATGAACGATAAACAATCCAATAAACTATTGTCTAACGCTGCCGCTTTAGTGATGTTAATACAGATAGCCCCAACACTAAAAAAGCCACAACAAATAACGATAACACACCAGACTCAGATACTGCAGTCACAAGCGTGGTAATGCTAACATCGAAAACCTCAGCACTAGACCCTAAAAGAAAGTCAAATGCTCGCAAGTCAAAACTCAAACCAAGTGTAAGACCGACATATGAAGACAGGTCAAAACTGACTGTGCCACTGCCAGAGTCTTCAATAAAAAAGGTTTCTAAAAATACGAGATTATCCGAATCAAACAAGTTAACTTGAAAAGCATCATCATTATTTTCAGCTTCGGTAAAGATATAGCTAAAGTTTAATACTGCATCTGCTGCAGCAATAATAATATTTGGCTCACCAAAGAATGGATCAACACCTAAAAACGAAGTAGCAAAGTCTGCGTCTTCATTAATAGTCGCAGCACTGCCATCAGCTGCTACCGTTGTAAAACTTGAGTTATGAGTAAAGTCATTCAAATTCAGCGGCATCGCATAAGCTTGATGCGCTGTGACAAGCAAGAACATAGCAAGGAAAAACTTTTTATAATTCATGTGTAGCCTCATACCGTGAAACCTGTCATTTTTCTGTAGCAAAGTCACGGAAATAAAATATTGTCAAATTACTTACTGTGTAGTTTAGAGCCAATATCAAAATGCTCTACCTACTGTTATTTATACTGATATATATCATGAACAAATATTCAGATTCAAGCGCTTTGTCAAAATGCGATATTCGTTTCGGTATAGGTGTAAAGACAACCTGACACTTTCGCTTTTTATGAGGCTTCCTATAATAATTAGCGCAAAACTTAAACAAAAATATATTATCTATCACAGACAATTTTACTTGATTGACTTAAAACAAAGCTTAAAGAAGTAAACCACTGCTTTCCTTATTTTCTTCGCTCTAATGAGGCTACTCATTGCAGATACTCGATCTAGCCCAGCTTGTGCAATATTTAGCAAATGCGTAAACGGTATGTACAGTACTAGGTCTTACAATTAGCACTCACTGTTCCCCAACCTTAACTAATAGCTTAAGTAATATCTATAACTCATTGATAAATAAATTATTATGCCTGCTAGCATGGCAATATTAATGGCAGCACAATCACCAAGAGCCCGTTGGGCACTCAATTTAAAGCTCTCGCGTGCCAAGCCGATAAAATGCTTACAGAAAAAACCACAAGGATTGCTGGCTTTTAAGCAAAATACATATCCCGTGACGACATTGTTAGCTAAATTAGGCGGACCAGAAGTCGTTGGACGCGCTGTCCAGCTCTTTTATGACAAAGTGCTTAATGACCCTCAGCTTAGCCCTTTCTTTAAAGGGGTAGATATTGAGTCACTCAGCACTCATCAAAAAAAGTTTTTGCTGATGGTGCTAGACGAAAACTATTGTGACTCGCAAGCTGTGCAAAACCGTCTATGCAGTGCCCACAAAAATCTTATCGAAGAATATGGCCTAGAACCTTATCATTTTGATTATGTAAAAATACATTTGCTCAGCGCGTTCCAGGCACTAAATACAGATTATTCAGCAATAGAAGAATTAGACAGTAAAGTGGAAGTGTTTCGCGACATGATTTTTAATTCAAGCTGAAAAGTTAAATAATATCGTTAAACATATATACTGAAAATAACCAGCCATCAGCACATACATACTTATAATTATTAAAGCAGTGAGATAACAGGCAGCATGGTTTTGCTGGCACTGCCTGCTATCGAGTAGGAAATTAAGCGAGCTCTTTACAAGCTTGGTAGATATTATCCAGCAATGCTGGAATACTGCTGGCGGGTATAGATGAGAACGCGATTCGCACAAGACCTTGCAATGCAATAATGCCTGTATCGTACTTATCTAATAACAGCTGTCTTAACTGTTCTACATCAATCCCATCAATAGGACGGATACACATAAAGTAGCCCGAGTTATAAGGTAGAGGTACAAATACCTCAGCAAATTCAGGTCGCTTGCTAAACTCTTGTTTTAACACCTGATAGCGTTGCTGCATGATGTCATACTTAGCTTGCTTTTGTGCCGCATAATCATCAGCTGTATAAGTAGACAGCAATAGCGACTGACTCAATTGACTACAGTTAGATATCATCGCACGAATGGCACCACCTGCTTTATCTGCCAACGCTTTGTAACTGTTGTCTGTCGCCGCTTTATTAGCAAATGTCATAAAGCCAACTCTAAAACCCCAGACATAGTCCTCTTTGGTTGCACCATCTATTTTAACGGCTAAAATATTTTCATGGCTATCGGCTAATTGCGCAAAAATAGACTCAGTTGCAACACCGTCTTCGTAGACTAAGCCAAAATACGCATCATCAATTAAAACAACAATCTGTGTACCTTGCTCCGCGGCAGCTTGTAAGCGCTGTGCAATACCAGCGAGTTCATCTGCCAACGGTGTATAGCCGGTTGGGTTATTTGGGAAATTCAGCAATAAAACAACTTTCTTACCCTGGCGCTCGGCCAGCACATGCTCTAGTGCCGCAAAGTTAAAACGCGTATTGTCTTCAAAACATTCAAAAGGCGTGATACGGGCGCCCATACCCTCTTCAAACAGGAGGTTGTAGTTATCCCAATAGGGTGTTGGCACGATGATTTCATCGCCCTGATTTAAAAACAAAAAGCCAGCTAATGATAGCCCATGGGTTAATGCCTGAGTAACAACCGGCAGACTGAAGGATTTACCTGCCAAGCCTGGGTTTTTTTCAGTCAACATTGCCTGCCAGGTCTTACGTAGCTCTGGGTTACCAAAACTTGGGGCATACGGGAAAACCTTAGCAGGCGGCAGCGGAATTTGCTCACTCAAGCTCGCCAGACGCATGGGGCTCAAGTCATCCTCACAGGCAATGCCTATCGTGGCATTATACTGCTTGCCTTTGGCAGCGGCACTTTGGCCTAATATACCTTGATACGGGAAATAGATCGTTTTCGCTCGCTCACTGAGTGCGGCCAGTAAAAACGGGTTATCGTTCGCTAATGTCTGGTTTAGCTGTTCTGCCTGTGGGTTCACTTTCTTCTTATCTCCAAGTGATCTGCTAAATTTCATCGATTTTCAGCCAATTGGCGCTTATAAACACTATTTTGGCGGATTGCGATTTTATCCTAATCCGGTCCTGGCGATAAGCAAAACCGTGTTTTAGAGACCAACTCAGCGTACAGGACAGCTGCTAGCGCTGTTGGGCTAGAGCCGCAGCTCCCCCCCTTTGTACTGTCTCTAACTCAGGTTTAATGTGAATATTTTGCTAATCGGATTTGACAATTAGGCGAACACTCTGGATAATCTCGCCTCTTTCAGTCGCCACGCAGAATATTAGCGTTTTCTGATCGAAATCAGCACCTTAAAACGGTTATTTTAGTCTATCTATTAGTTAGGCTCTAAAACAGTTTAAGCGCCCGTAGCTCAGTTGGATAGAGTGTCTGGCTACGAACCAGAAGGTCGGAGGTTCGACTCCTTCCGGGCGCGCCAATCATAAGCCGATGCAGCAATGTATCGGCTTTTTTTGTGCCCTAAAGCAAGTGAACCTCCGACATTGAATAGCATGTTCGATGACGCACAAGGATGTGCGAATGCCGCGAGAGAACAGGAGCCCGAAACAGTCGACGGAAGTGCCGCCCGGGCGCGCCAATCATAAGCCGATGCAGCAGTGTATCGGCTTTTTTTGTGCCCTAAAGCAAGTGAACCTCCGACATCAAATAGCATGTTCGATGACGCACAAGGATGTGCGAATGCCGCGAGAGGACAGAGTCCGAAACAGTCGCCCGGGCACACCAATAACAGCCAATGCAGCAAAATAGAAAAATTAATATGACTAACAATTAGATAGGTATCTAGTACTGCTTAATTAAGTTAATCAAGTCACTCGCAATATGCTCGGCATTTAACGGTGGCGGTATAATAGCCACTAATTGGCTTTGTGGATTTACGATATATAAATTTCCCGAGTGCTTGATATGCTCATAAGACACTTGCGCAGTATTATTTTGATTAACAATTTCATATTGTGTATTAAACGCTAATGCAACTGTGTCTATCTGTGATTTATCGCCCGCAATTCCAATAAAGTCTGAATTAAACTGTGCTAAGTAATGCTCAATATCATCCAGCTGCTTGTTGTTAGAATTTAGATGATGTTTCAATACCAAGTCTGTCTTAATACTGTCGAGCGAAACAAAAACAACTTTTGGAATAGTAACATTGGGGTCGTTGATTTTATTCAGTGCATTATTCAACTCTAGTAGGGTTGGTGCACAAACATGCGGACACGCAATATAACCAAAGAACACAACACTCCATTGTTGCTGCAGGTTTCTATTACTAAAACGCTGATACTGAGTATCCCACATATCAAACTCAGCTAACGTTTGACCATTATTGGGATATAAATACAAATTACTATAACTTGCCGAGCGTGCGATATTAACAATTAGTCCTGATAATATTATCAACACACAGAAAAACAGTGGCCATATCAACCACAACATTATTTTCTCAAGCTTTTTGATATTCATAATTAACCTAAAGCAATAAAGCCATATGATATGGCTTTATTGCAATGGGTGTGTGTAGACTGTAATCTTAAGCAGGGTTATTCTCAATAGAGAAACTTTGCTTGTTCTTATAGCGCTCACTAAAGCTAAATGCTAGAGAGACAACTAAAAACAACATGGTCACAGTGGCTATCGAACCTGCTAGCATATTGGGCGACATCGCGACTGTTATTTCGGCTCTGCCAGGTGTAAATAGCGGTGTACAGGTCGTTCCAAACATTCCGGTGTAATGCATGCTACTAACCGCAAACGCAATCACGAAGGCACTGATGACCCTAGGTATACCTTTGCGCATAGTCACCATAAGTAGCAAGCCTACTGTCGCCACCACAATAGCTACCACAACGGATAAAGCAAAGATTAGGGGATCATAATTCAGCTGAGCTTCCATAATCATCGCTTCCATCCCTAGGTAATGCATGGAGCATACCCCGAGCCCGACAAAAACACCGGCAATACACAGGCGACTCATACTAAGATGTTTTCCAGTAACAATATAGAGACCAATACTGGTAACAATAATCGCGGCTACCAACGATGTTAAAGTCATAAAAATATCGTAGTTGACTGCTATCGGTAATTTATAAGCCAAAATAGCGATAAAATGCATTGACCAAATACCGCCCCCACCTAATGCTGTCGCCGCTGCAATAATCCAAGGTAAGGGTTTATGATTATCACTTTTATTATTTAAAACATGTCCAGCCAACTCTAATGCGGTAAATGTCCCAATAACTGAGACCATATATGATAATGCGACTAACCAGATATCGTATGTACCGACAATCTTCATATATGCTGGGGTCATTGTACTATGCTCCTATCCATTAGAGAAAATCATTAACAGGCTTGTCCTGCTCATCTATCGACCCATTAAGACAAAACTTAAGCACAAAAACCAATTTGGTCTTATTAAAATATTATATAGGCACTTCTCCTGTTACCGGATGTAATCCATCGTGTATATTATTTGTAGGCATTATGCTCTTATCATGCATATTTACCTTACAACGGTGCCTTGCCAGGTTAAGAGGCGTATGAGATGGCGATATTTTTTGCACAAAAGCATGCCTGAGGTTATGAAAATCACTATTAGGATTCATAAAGCAATCACGCATAATATCTAACTCTTGTTGACGATAACGCTTTAATGGCTTAGTTTTCTCGGCCAATGAGAGTTGCTTAGACTTTTGTTTGATAAAATTTTGATAAATATCACGTTGAGTAAATTGTTCAGCATAGAGCATAATGTTTTGATGAAAGTCATCCCAATCCTCAGACAATAGCCCATCAGCCATGCCAAGTGAATGAGCCTCACTCGCTAACACAGGTAAGCAATTCTGCATTAGTACTCTTGCTTTGTGCTCTCCTACTCGACGTGGCAATAAATATGTCCAATATTCTGAGCCAAATAAGCCCATTGTTGCATAATGTGGGTTTAATACCACACCATCTCTAAGAATAACTTTATCACAAGCCAAAGGCATAATAGCGCCTCCAGCACCAGCACCACTCCGAACTGCTGCAATAGTGATATGCTTAGGGGAATAGATAATCTCAGCAATTAAATCATCAATAGCAATGATATTTTGCATAGCTTCTTTTGCCGGATCCGAGCTTGCTTCAATTTTATTTAATTGAATACCATTACACCAAAAATCATCTCCGCCCATTAAGACAATGACTTTATTGCGACGACGTTTAAGTTTTTTTAATGCAGACTGTAGTTCTTTACACTGGTCTGTATCAAAAGCACCGTTATATATATCAAAAAATAAGTAGGCTACTTGATTAGACTCTTGCCAATAAATATCATTAATTTTTTCAGACAGTGTTTTTACTTTCAACTTACGGCCTGATGTATTAATTAAAGCTGCTAATACTTGTGCGGCAGGTAGTTTGATATTATTAAGCCTGCCATCAGATGCATTGACTTGTTTAGCCATACAAAACCAAACAGCGCCATCGGAGGAAGCCTTACAAAGCCAGCCATTTTTTTGCCCAAGTAGCTCACCAGGCTTACCTTTTAATAACCGAGATGCCCTAGCACCATAAATATAGCATGGCTCACCCAGCAACTCATCTAGCACTCCAGGTGAGCTATCCGCTGAATTTATCTTATTAATAATCGTTTCTGTTGTGTCAACATCCCAACTTATCTGGCGATGTGTTTGCCGCATAAGAGGGCGCTCTATGCCTTGGACATTTGCGCCCTGATAAGTTAACTGCCGAGGTTTGAAGTTACCACACTCAAAATCTAAAACAGCCTGTTTAATCAGCTGAGTTGCGTAAGCAGTAACTTCACGGCGATACACGCTTGACTTGGCCGCTCTACGCAAATCAAAATTATGTGTTCCCCAAATATCACCTGCATCAAACTCCTCATTAGCTTGCAATAAAGTGACACCCCACTCAGCAGTACGATTGCTAATAGCCCAATCCAGTGCCGATGGGCCTCTATCACCTTCTATACCGGGATGGAGAACAAGGCAAACCGTTTTAGACCAAATAGAATCAGGGATTTTCTGTTTTAAAAAAGGAGATATAATTAACTGCGGTTGAAATAGCTCAACAGCTTCAACCATTGTCTCCTCATTGATAGCAAACTCAACAGAGACACTATGCCCCATTAGTGTTAATTCTCGATGCACACGTTGAGACAGCCCATTAAAACTAGTAACTAATAGTAATATTTTCACACTAACCTCCTTGTGTGATTCTTTCCCTCTCCTTAAATTAATAGAATAAACATTCTATTAAGCATTGGATATTTTCATTCCTTTCCAATATTACTTATGTAACTTTTATTACAAAACTGGTAATTATGACTACGTACTTTCACATGCAATCAAACCAGTATAGGTTAAGAACACAATGATAAATGTGATCACTTGCACATAACAACAATAAGTAAATTGGCTTTATATAAGACTTGTATTATTTATGATTTTTTTTTAAAAAAAAGTTAAAGATTGATAAATAACTGCCGATAAGAAACTTGTACTCGTACAATAACAGTTAGTAAAACTGTTAAAACGTTATCAAAAAGTGTCGATTAAGATTTTGTATAAATGAACCTATGTATGAAAATCAATGACTACATACTGTAGGATGTTTTCTACATTCAAAATAAATATTTTAGTATATTAAGAATATTGGGATGCACTCATGGAAGACCAGTCAATTCACAACCATACCGATCATGCTAATGTTGACACGCTTTTAGCGCGCGATATTCCCTATAAACTAGGGAAATATGAAATACAAAATGAACTTGGCCAAGGTGTTTCTGGTATCGTATATAAAGGTTATGACCCTTTTGTAAGGCGAGATGTTGCAATCAAAGTAGGCTGGAATGACGCCGCAATAGAAAAACAAGACTCTCCTGCTGCAAGGCTTGATTTTTTTGCTGAAGCGCATGCCGCTGGCCGCTTACAACATCCCAATATAGTCGCTTTATATGATGCACATAAAGAAAAAGAGCTCAGCTATATCGTTATGGAATATATTCAAGGCCAAACACTCTCTCATTATTGTGGTAACCGCAAAGCCAAACTTAGTGATGAGAAAATTCTTGAAATCATTATCAAGTGTTGCCAGGCTTTACACTTTACCCATAGCATGGGTGTCATTCATCGCGATATTAAGCCCGCTAATATCATGCTTACCGATGAGGGTGAGACGAAAATTATGGATTTTGGCGTAGCTGAAATTAGTAATAAAAGCCCTGTCAGCTCAGATAATATTATCGGCACACCAAGCTATATGTCCCCTGAGCAAATATTGAGAAAGAATATTGGTGCGCAAAGCGACTTATATTCCGTTGCAGCAGTAGCTTACAATTTGTTTACTGGTGAAAAAATATTTTACGCTGAGGATATCAGTTCAATATTTCAACAAGTACTAAAAACTAAAGCACCGCCATTAAATAAACTCCGACCTGATCTGCCTACAGAGTTAGCTAATATCATTAGCAAAGCATTAAGTAAATCACCTACAAACCGTTTTCATAATGGCAATGAAATGGCTGCAGCATTAAGTGCCATATATGAAAAGATTACCTACCAAGAGCGCACAATCGAATTTGGCGAATTCTCCGATATCTTACAAAATTTAAGATTTTTCAATGAGTTTAATAAATCTCAAATACAAGAACTGCTCACAATTGGTAATATGCTCGCTTTTAATAAGGGTGAGATTATTGATACTCATGAGGCAATTGACAATTCATTTTATATTGTTGTGCAAGGTAGCGTAATTGTATCTAAAGCTGATAAATGCGCTCTTATTTTGAGTCAAAATGATTGTTATGGAGAGTCTTTACAAGCACCTACGGAAACAGATAAAGGCGCACATGCTCAGCTGATATCAGAAACGAACTCGGTTATACTGAAAATCAATGCCGTCCGTATAGAAACGATCGACTTGTCATTACAGCTGCTATTTTATAAAGCTTTTTGTCAAAACTTAATTCAACGACTAACAGCTGCTAAATCAGCACAGGCGTAATATTAATTTATATTAATGAGGTAATAACAATCGCAATTCGTCCATTAAGCTATCGTTAGTGAAAGGTTTCGTAATATAACTATTAATACCTGTCGAGGAAGCTTGTTCACGATGTTTGTCGGTTGACCTTGATGTTACCATCACAATCGGCAATTTTTCTGTATCAGAATTAGCTCTAAGATGAGCGGCTAATTCCAGCCCATTCATTTTTGGCATTTCCAAATCTGTTAAAACCAGATCTGGCATTTTTTCTTCAATCAATGTTATCGCATCAACACCATCAATGGCAGTTCTTACATCAAAGCCTGCATCACGAATTGTTTGGCTTAAACTACGCCTCGCACTGCTTGAATCATCGACAACAAGTATATTTAATGCATCAGGTATTTGTAGTGCCGAATCATTAGTAAATATTGGATTAAAAATGGTATTCGGTTTATTAAAAATTTCTTTTACATCAAAGACAGGAACAGCCTTGCCATTTTCAGTAACAACTGTCCCAACAATACCATTGAGTTTGGGAATATATTTATTGATTTTTTTAATAAAAAGCTCGCCTTCACCTATGGCTTGTTCAATAATAATCGCCTTATCGACGCTTTTATCATGTAATAGCAATGCCGTAATTTCTCTACTTTTAGACTGCTGTAAAGTCTTATTCACTGCAAAGACCTCATCTAGATACGATACTTCATAGAGCACATTGTTGTAAGCAATATGATCTTTGCCTTCCATGTTAACCACTTTTTCTCTTTCTAGACGAATAATCTGGTCAAAGGAGCTGGATGCTACACCGAATATACAACCTTGCATTTCTAATAGTACGATATGTACTTTCATTAAAGTTTGTGGCAAATTGATAATAATTTCAGTTCCTTGGCCTTTGCTAGAGCGAATATTTAAGTTGCCACGCAATTCTTGGATATTTTTAGCAACAATATCCATACCTACTCCACGCCCTGAAATTTGATCAACAGTATTTTTTGTCGAAAAGCCAGGTTGAAGAATTAAGCTAAAAAGATCTTTTTCACTAACAGTCTGCCCTGCCTTTAACAAGCCTAAGTCAATCGCTTTTTGAGTAATGGCTTCTTTATCAATACCCATTCCATCATCACGACAAATTATAGTAATATTATTCCCTCTGCGATAAAACTCTAAATTAATAACAGCTGTGACAGGCTTATTTTGTGCAGCTCTTACCTCTGTGGTTTCTATACCATGATCAACAGCATTTCTTAGCATATGTAATAGAGGGTCTGTGATGTTATCTAAGATAGAGCTATCAACCTCTAAGGTTTCGCCGCTTATTTTAAGTTCGACCTGTTTATTGGTTACTCGGCTAGTTTGCCTAACATTGCGTTGTAAACGAGCCGTAATATTCGATACAGGCAATAAACGCTCGGCTGTGATAAATTGATCTAACTGCTTGCCCATTTGACCTTGGTGATTAACATGCTCATGAGTACTAGTAAGCCGGGTTTTAATATCAACACTTAAATCATGCAAGTCATCGAGTAGCTCTGTGATTGCATTACCCATGCTATGTAGCTCGTTATATTGATCCATTTCGAGTGGATCAAACACCCCCATATTATTATCCGCATTGTTGTTTGGCAATGTGTTTTTATAAAAGTTATTTTTAAATACTAAGTTTTGTAACGTTGAAATTTGTGATCGCAAAACAGATTGATATCTAATTAACAAATCGATATTAGAAAAAATTTCTTTAAATTGTCCTAATATCAATAGATTTTCTATAGATATCTCCCCTGTCAAATCATGTAGTTTATTCAATAGGTCTTGTGTGACAGCTGTTGTTTTTGGTAATGCACTTGATTTTTCAGCAGCTTTTTTCTCAGATTTTTCTTTTATTTCAACTTCTGGAATTGGCTTTAACTCACCAACATCTCCCTTTTCTATCTTCAGCTTCCACTCAACAAGCGACTTCAGTAATGTCAAACCTTGGGGCGGCGACGCTCCTTGATCAAGAATAGCCTCAGACATAACTTCTAAACAATCACTTGATTCACTGAGTGTTTGCAATAAAGGCTCTGATGGTAAACTCTTGTTATTCGCCAAAAACTCAAGAATATCTTCAAGATAATGAGTAAGGTTAGCAATACCTTTGATACCAACAATATTGGCAGCACCTTTGAGTGTATGTGCAGTGCGACGTGCTTCATTCAGGCCTTCTACTGTCACCGTTCCATTGATGATACGCTGAAACACCTCAGACAGAGAGGCTGTGTTTTGTGGTAACTCTGATTTAAAAGTTGCTAATAGTTTAGGGCTGATATCATCAGGAATATCCAATGACAGATCTTCAACCGTAAATGTAGCGAGTTTTTGCTCATCTTGCTCTGTGACACTTTCGCCTGAACCGGCAAATAGCAAAATATCCTCAATAATAGGTTGTAGTTGACCATCATTTGCTTGCCAGGGCCATCGGCTTCCTTGAAAAAATTCAATCAGTAATTGTGCTTTTTTAACGTTTGATGGATCGCTCAAAAAGTCAGAGAGCTGTGTTGTCCAGCCTTTTAGTGGCATAGCTGATGGATGCGACGGGCGCTGCGCAGGAGGGATGTCTAGAAAAGAGGAGACGTTCTCTTCTATAAATACCATTAATGAGCGAAGACTGCTAAGTTCAAGTGTGCTCGCGACATTAGCAACCCGAGTAGTAAATTCGCTATAGTCTTGCTTTGCAGCTAAATGACATTCTACGGGTAGATATTCATTACAGAGAATAGACATAGAATGAGATAATACACCTTCCCCCTCATTCAGCTCATCTGCAAGCGCCGTTAGCAACTCAGCATTTACGGTGTGATGTAGATTATTAGCAGCACTGAGAGTGCTGTCATTCACTGCTGTCATGCTTGTACAGCCTTACCTGGTAATTTAAATATTTTAACAGAGGATATTAGCTGCTGACAAAAATCCGTTAGACTACGCGTTTGGCTGAGCTGCTCATCTAGCTCGCGATTGGTATTTTTAGTGCTTTGGTTAAGCGCTTCTGCACGATCTCGTAATTGATTACTGATATTTGCCTGCTGCTTCGTATTGATTGCAATTTCTTGTACAGACTTCACCAATTCATCGGTAATATCCCGCGTCTCTGACATTTGGCTACCTGCTGATTCGGCCAGCTTTGAACCATCAACCACATAACCAATTGTTTTTTCCATTGTAATCATCGTATCGTTAGTCTCAATTTGAATATTTTTGACTAACGAAGAAATATCAGCCGTAGCCTGTTTGGCATTTTCAGCTAAACGTCTAACCTCCTCTGCAATAATCGCAAAACCACGGCCAGCTTCACCAGCTGCAGCAGCTTGCACACTCGAGTTTAGTGCCAGTACATGTGTCCTTTCTGCCACATCTTTAATAAGGTCAACAACCGTACCAATCTCTTGTGAGCGTTCTCCTAAGCGCTTAATACGCTTACCTGCTTCATTAATTGTCTCACGAATATTATTCATACCATCGAGGGTATTCATTACTGTTTTACTAGCAACTTCAGTCGCTTTACCTGCTTTTACTGCAATTTGGTTGCATTGATTCGCCTCACCGACAATATGATTTAACTGCTCGGAGGCTTTCGATAGTTCATCAGCAGTACTTTCTAAATCTTGCTGCTGAGTCAGCGCTACACTTTTAACAATATTAGCTTTACTATCTACATTTACTGAAGCTTCGCCTACTTGCTCTGCTACAATTGTGACTTTTGATAAAACATCCGAAGTATCTTTAGTTAATTTATTAATTGCGTCAGCTAGAGGGCCAGTAACATCTTCAGTGACTGGCACGTTAATCGTCAGGTCACGTTGACTTAGGCGGCTAACAGCTTTGAGCAAATTAATAATTGAGTCATTAAGTAATTTATTTTCTTTTTCGGATAGTGCTAATAATGACATTTTATCCTGCAATAAACTATCTAGTGTCTTTCCTAAGATACTTAGCTCATCACCGCCATCCAAGTTGGTTCTTACAGAAAGATTACCCTCAGCCACCTGATTTACAGTCGATGAAATTGCTGAAATAGGATTAGCAATAGACTGATATATAATAATACTTAATACGATTGAAACTAAAATCCCAGCAATAAACGATACAACAGTAATTACCAAAATAGAATTTTCTCGAATTTGCGAGTCATATAAGACATTCTTCGAAACCTGATTTTGCTCTGCAATTGAAGCCTGCACGGTACTAACAAAAGGCGCAATTAAAAAAGGTAATTTTTCTTTTGCAAAATAGAGTAGCTCTTGGCTGTCACCTGCAATAAAAATATCATTAAGTCTTTTAAAGCCAGCATTCACATCAGCAAGGTGCGGCTTTATTACCGCAGCAATAAATTCCTGTTCACTGCCAACCACAGAGCTATTTAATACTTGCCAACTGCTGTTAAACTCGGATTCAATTTTATTGACACGATTTTGCGCTTCATTCCAGTTAATTTGACCAACCTCATAATTATTCATTGTTTCATTTAGCTTGCCGCGCAAAGGCTCTATAACATTATTAAAACCAACGCTGGTTGCAACTGTATCATTCAGTAATACTGTTGCCGTCGTACCACTTCTTAGACCATATACAGAAATAATACCTACAAACAGCAGAATAAATGCTTGTAACGCAATAAGAACAATTAACCGCTGGCCAATTTTGAGATTATTAAACATAATGTATCCTCATTTAGCTCTCTAGCTGATTTAGATCAACTACAAGACTATTCATCTAGTAAAACACCAACCACTAAAACACCAATCGTTTGATTTCGATTTTGCACAGGCGTTGAAATATGTGTCTTGTATACATTAGAGTTTGGCACTATTTTTATCTCACCTATATGCAACTGGTCATTTTTATTTTGAAATCTCTTTATCCAAGCATTATTTTTTACTTTTTCGATAAATTTTTCTTCTGGATACCCTATTACTGCCTTGCCATCATTACTAATGAGTATTAGCTCACTAAAAGAGTTGTTGTTATCAATAAATCTTTTAATTACTGTTAATTCGGGAGCTTCAGAGCTCTCTCTTAAACCTTCTGGCAGAGGCACATTCTCACTTAACAAACTTTCCTCATTATAATCAGCTGCCAGACTGCCAACAAAATTTTCACGACCATCTTTTTGACTAGCATCAAGTGTATCCTGTGAAAAATCTATCACTTTCGTTAATAAAGGGTTAAGTGCCATATGCCGCACCATGCGTATTTTTTTAGTTAGCTCAGCGGTAACATCAGAGCCAGCAAATACAGATGGTGATAGACCACAAACTAAAATACCTACTATTGTCGCAAAAAAACTTGTCTTACTCATGGCAACTCCTTGACATAAAAAAGCAACTACAAACTTGATTCACTGAGTTCAAGAAACAACTTTTCAAAATCAAATAACAACCATAATTGATCATTATAGAAATAGGCTTCTTGCACGTGATTTTTAAGAACACTTGGAACATTACTCAATGATGTTTTATCAATTTTATCATCTATAGTAATTTCTTCTGGCAAATGATAGAGCATTATACCAATAGCATCTTGCTGGTAATGTAATAGTAATACCCGATTTCTATCCCAGCTTATCGGCTCTCCATCATCCAGATCCCATAGGTCATATACTGGTATTACTTTGTTACGATGATTAAGTAGACCTTTACATAAACGGTTTATACCTGGTATTTGACTTATCAAGCTTGCCTCAATAATTTCATAGTGTTGCTCTGGTTCTAGTACTATTCCGTACGAAGATAGCTGAAAGCCGCGCCATTTAAACTGCTCATACCGCTGAAATACATCTAATGTACTTTTCTCAGCATTATTATCCGCCGTAAAATTATGCTCTATCGAGGTCATTATTACTTAAACCACTTTAAGCAAGCCTTTCGAGTTGCTGTTTTATTTCTTGTGCCGCATAGGGTTTAACAACATAACCGGCACCACCCTGTTCATCTGCCCATACCATATCTGCCTTATTGCCTTTGCTGGAAACAAATACAACCGGGATTGAGTTTGTTTTATCATCACTTTGTAATTCTCGACAAACGGTATAACCATCCATACCTGACATAAGAATATCAAGAAATATTATGTCTGGACGCTCATTTGCTGCATGTTTAATCGCATCTTGACCGGAAGCAGCTGTTATTACTGAAATATTTAAGTCCTCTAATACAGCTTGCAAGTTTTCTCTATCAGTCGCTGAGTCGTCAACAACTAAAGCTTTTTTCGTTAACATTTCTGTTCACTCCTTGATATAGAATTTGTTTGTGTTCTATTGAGTAGCGCCTTACCAAAATTAGGGAAGTAGGCCTTTAATAACTCATCAATTTCAGCACCACGTACAGGCTTAGTCAGATACCGATCGCAACCAGACATAATGCCTCGGATTTTATCCGTGGGTGAATTTTTGCTCGTGAGTAAAATAACGGGAATAGCTGCCGCTGTCTTCAGTGACTTTAAGGCTTTACATGCCTGATAGCCATCTGAGCCTGGCATGACAATATCCATAAATACTAGATCACAATGCTCTTTACTGGCAATCTGTAGAGCTTGCGCTGCATTTTCAGCCAATAGGCATTTAAATCGACGCTTGCTCATAAACATTTCAAGCTGATTTCTCACCAGCTCGCTATCATCAACAATAAGCACTTTGCCAAAGTATTTATTACTCGCTGTTGCCTGTTGTGTATTGGTTTCTTTTGAAGGCTTTTTACTGACGGGTTGCGATTTTTGTAAGCCATAGAGTGCATTACTCGCCTCATCAAGTATGCCAATTAATTCACTATCTAGCTGTTCAACTTCTAGTTGATAACGATAGTTCTCGGCTTCTGTATCAACTTGATGCCGTAAGAAGATTGTCGATTTAATACCATAAACGCGTTGCATTAATTGATTGGTTTTGTGCAAATCTTCCACTTCAACCTCAGCAATCAATATTTCTGCACCTTTGGTATTTTCGGCGAATTGATATTCATAAGGACGACTTGTCTGTGTATTCAGGCGAGTTAATTCAAGGTCAATCAATGCCTGATGCTGTGGTGCAACATTAAGCGGTGCCAACTTGACGATTTGTTTCCCATCCATTTTATTGATTCCAAGTCCGTTTGCAGGCTAGTGACTTTCTAAATAAGATTGATGCATTCTCAAATATGCAAAGCATCGCCTTATTTAACATATTCAAAACTTAAGCAGTCTTCTGCTTTAAGTCTTTTTCGGCCTTGGAGTGTATAACTTTAGAGTCAATATCATAAAAATGACGGTATTGATCGACGGCTGGCTTAGCAAGTAATCATGCTAAGTTATGGAAAAATCTATTATTTCTGGAAAGGCTTAATACTATGCGCGATATCTCGCAGGGTTTTACCCACAAAATGTAAGACCCTGCTGACAAATAAATACTAAAATAAGCAGCACAAATATTAGTATTTGGCTTTATTTATAAACCTCAATATAGATGCTTTCATCGTTATGATAATCGCGATCTAGCTGATAAAGTTGCTCATCTTTACCTTGCCGATAGTCACAAACGCTTATCTGGCTTTCTGAACAGCCCGCTTTACCCAACCAATAAGTAAGTTCTTCTATATCATAGATCCATTTATGCCCATAGAACTGAAAAATCTGATTGACCATCACGGCAGGCCGATGTAAGACACGATCTAAGGTATCTAAAATACGCTTATTGCAGTCCGCCCTGTCATTAGACTCAAGTGTGAAGTCTGGGTCAACATTGCGCCAAAATTGAGCGGCATAAGCCATTTCACCTTCATTGAGTGGACGATCACCGGGCCTAGTGAGTAAGCCGCCAATCAGCCCAAGTAATTCTTTATGATGACGACGAAAAAAAGCATCATCTTTGTCCTTATCGAGATAACCCTGCATATACAAACTTAAGTTAGGCGTGCTGATACGCATAGTGCCACCGGGCTTCAGTAAGCGATAACACTCTTTGGCTTGTAAATAAAAGTCATAAGGCTCAATATGTTCAACAAAGTGTTCACAAAAAATCCATTGGAAGCTCTCAGGCTTCAATGGCATAGGTTTAGTCACATCTTGTTGTAAGAAATAATACTCTTCATTGACTCTAACGATTTCACCTTCACTAGAGCTAATGCCATGAGGGTCAGTAATACTATCTATATCGATATATAAAAACTCACCGTCTTTATAGCTATTAAAAAAGTCTATACCACTACCAACGTTAAGCCCTTTGATACCGCCTTGCTCAAGACATGTTTGATTATCCCAGCCCAGTGCCTCACGCGTTTCTATTTGCTCTATTTTCATTCTCTTAACCCTATTTCTCCGATATTAATTTTTTGTAATAGTGTTTGATGATTGTATCCAATTTGCTTTGCACTAATAGTATATTAAACATGATAAAGCTTTACTAAAAGTACCATAATAAGCATTTGCACTTTGGCAGACCCTTTGAGCTGCTTAGCTCACCTTTTACCAAGCAAACATAGCAGCTTTTATCATGACAGTAACTGATTAGTTATACAGTACGCAATTATGCGTGCATATGCTGAGTTATCTTATATTACCAGATGCTATGGATAAACCTTGCCCATAAACAGCCCCTGCAGCAAGGGCATAAAACACCAAGCCAACATCACTCTCGCCCTTCTCTGCAAAGCCTTGATATAAAACAAGCAGCATTAAGCAATTAGTCTTCACTCTAACCGCTCAATCCGCAGGCACTCTGAAAATAGCACATAAAGTTCCCCACACGACAGCAATTAGTCGTATTTTCAGTAAAACCGACTGTAGATTCAATTTTAATGGGTCTGAACTAGTTTTTAATTGGCAATACTATAATATTTAGACAAGCTGGCTGTTGTGTAGACTTTTGCTGATTCTGCACAACAAGCTTTGCTATGATTATCAACACAATACACCAATAACATTGATAAATAAGAGGACTGGGCGATAGGTAACAATGGTCGCTACACGGTGGGGGTATGGGCAGGTAATGCTAATGGTGAAGAAGCTCGACAGTTAACCGGCACACAGACAGCTGCACCTCTGATGCTAGATACTTTTAATTACCTATCGTATAGCCAATGGCCAGAAGCGCCTTTATATGCTTTGAAGCAATACACTGTCTGCAAGAACGATCACTATTTAAGTGCCAATGCCTGTGCAACAGAATTAGCAACCGCACCAATTGAAGCCGATTTTAATAAAATCAGCCCTTATCACCAATTGATACACATTGATAAACATAGTCGGCTACGCGTGCATGGATACTGTGAAAGCCCAAGCAATATGCTGGCAATTAGTCATTTTACGATTCCTGCTGTGCATGCATTCTACTATCAACAGGATTTGGGCAATATTGCCTGGCGTGAAGATTGCCTGGACAATCTGCCTGCAGTTAATGCGCAATTACCACTCGACCTGGAATACCCGGCTCAAGGTGCCCGCATCAAAATACCTGTAGAACTAGACGGCCAGCTTGGTCGCGTTATTATCAAAGCCAGGCACCATAAAAACAGCGCCACTATTTTTTGGCATTTGAATAACCGCTATATTGACAATACTAAGCATATTCATGAGCAGGCAATCGCTGTGAATCCAGACTGGCACCAGATCACTTTAGTTGACGATAAGGGATATACTCTCACACGCTGGTTTGAAGCGATTTAAAACAGCCCAAACAGGCCTACGCACAAAACAATACAGGCCAGTTGAGAACTGGCCTGTGATTCGGAGTGCTATTATTGCTCAATAGACTTAATAAAAACCGCGCTTAAAGCTGATTTGCAGCAATATTGCATCGTTTTCATTAATAACAGCTTGATCAGCTTCTTGCGAAATAAATTCAAGCCTGGCTCGAATTTCGCCATTATCACCTACTGGCTTACCAAACTTAATCCCGAGTGTTGTTGTTGTCATATCATCTAGACGAGAGTCAGCGCTAGCAAACTCTGGCAAGACTGTATTTAACGGCAAACTACGTACAAAAAAGTCTGCTGCAGTCTGCTGATAAAAGCGCACGTGTGGCTCGATATATTGCTTCTCACCAATATTTATACGGTGTGTATAGTCAATAGTATGCGAATCAATACCCCAGTCATCGGTGTAATAACGGTAGGATGCATGTATTGTGTGCTCGTTCTTTAGCTTATGCACGAACTTACTATAAAAACCAACACGCTCTCTAGAGTCAGGTCGTCCTTCATAAATCCTGGTCAACTCAACATCTGCATCATTTGCAATACTGATTACTTTATAAGGATCAGTGTGATAACCGTCAGACAATGTCATAAAAATATTATTCTGCCATAGTGTGCGCGCATTAACAACGCGTGTGTAACCACCAAATATCTCGATAGTATCACGCTCACCTTCATCGAATAATTCCTGATCGTTTACATCACTCAACGGGTTAGGTGTTTGCCCACCCGTCCCACTGATTTCATCGTGTGTAAAACCAACACCTGTGGCCCAGGTACCGAGCCTGCTGGCACTCTCTTTAGTAAAATTAAAACTAGCACCAAGCGAGGTATAGTCGTTCTCTACAGAGACCGCAGCACCATAGGTGGTTTTCATTAAGCTACTTAACTCGCGTGATAAATCAAATTTAACCGCCAAACGCGTATCATCAAAGGGTGCCAAAGCCGATGCCTGACCCGCTGCAGTAAAACCACCAGACCCTGAGGTCCCAGTGACACTGACAATCGTTGAGGCTTGTACAGCACCTGTTGGTGTGGCGCCTGTCATGGTATCAAAAATCACCATCAGGTCGACATTGTCTTTCTCTGAAATATTGCCATTGACGTTAAGAATAAACTTTTCGACAGAAACTCGGTCATCGGACTCTTGATAAGAAGTAAAAGAAGAGTCGAACACCCAATCATTATCCACTGCCGCAGCATTTGCCTGTGTAGATAATAATGAACATGTTGCTACTGCGAGTTGTTGTTGAATATTTTTCTTATTTTTAGTTGCAGCCACAGCCACCTCCTCCTACACCTTTACCACCTGTAGATGCTTCTTTACTAAAGTAGACATGGTCATCCACATAACCACCTACTTTATCTGGCGCTAACTGCATTTCTGGCTGCGCTAGAATATTACGCTCCCAGGGCTTGACTGGGGCACAGCCCATTAATGTGGCAACCACCATAAGGCCTGCCACTATTTTGCATAGATTTTTTTTCATCGTTGTGCTGACTTACGGCTGATTAGTTTAGTGATTTTAGCTTCCAGCTTTTCTGTATCTGAAGCACGGAAGCCGATATGACTAGCGACTAGATTCCCCTGCTGATCAATTAGGAAAGAATGCGGCATGCCTTTCACATTATAGGCACTAGCAACTTTCGCATTTGGATCGAAAGCGATGGTGATCTTAGGTTGATATTTCTTTAAAAACTTGAAAGCTTCTTTGCGCTCTGTATCCAGATTGATCGCAATGACTTTCAAATTCTCTTTATGACGAGCTTGTAGATCATTCATCCAGGGAAACGACTTACGACACGGGCCACACCATGACGCCCAGAAATCCACATAGACCACCTTACCTCTATATTTGGCTAAATTGACCTCTGATTTTATCCCTGGCAGTTTAAACACAGGTGCTTTTTTTGCAGCAGCCTGTACCGAAGGTACAGATAAGAAAAATGCTAATACGACGAAGGAAAACAAACGTTTCACTACACAGCCTCCCAGACCTGATTACAATGGATAGTAGGTTAACGGCTACCAGTCAGAATTGTACAGCTGGTAATATCCCATATATGCGCAACTACAGTACCTGACGCAGTTCACAAAACGCATCTCTAGTTGATTAACGGCACGTTTAAAGCGATAAAAGGTTAGCCTTGTAACTTAGCTAGCTCAGACATTAATACCTCAGCATCCTCCTTGAGTGGATGACTTGGGTTATTTTTCACAAACTTTTTGAGTATTTTCACGCCTGCAGCGCCTTGCCCCTGACCACCTAATACCAGGGCTTTAGCAAATAAGGCATTCGGTAATAAATCACTATCCCGATACTTGCCAATAAAGCTATCAAGTGAGCTGGCTGCCTGCTCCAGTTTACCTGCATCGACTAGCGATTGTATTTGATTAAAGTCCTCAACCGACGCTACAAAGGTAGGATCTGCGGTTTTGTCTTCTTTCCAATAAGGCTTTAATAGGGTTTCGGTATTTTCAGAACCCCGAATGCCAGCGGTTGCGACCGTTTGCCGGTTACCTTTAACGCGCGTTTTAGGGCTAAAGCTCTTTAGCTTACTCCAGGTTTTGTACATCAACCCTTTAAAGACGCTATTCGCACTTTCCTCAACAATAAAGTCATTATCATTGCCTGCTTGTTGATCTGATTCTTCGGCGGCATAACTCGCAATACTGCTGAGACTGCTGGCTAAAAAAAGTATGATTAACTGCTGTTTGACATTCATAATGGGCCAACCTCATCACTGACGGTTAAATGCTGCGGTAGTAAACCACATCACTAATTCTTTAATAACTTGCCAAATGTTGCATAGTCTTTGGCAATGGTTTTATTAAGTTTAGTCGCTTGCTTGAATTTAGTGCGAGCAATTGATACATCTCCCTGACTATATGACAGAATAGCCAGATTAAGCTTGATGCCACCATCACTCGGATCAAGCCGTTCAGCCTGACTATAAGCATCCAATGCACTGTCCAGATCACCTTTACTCAGGAATATATTACCTCGATTATTATACACAGCACCATTATTAGGGTTCAGCTTGAGTATTTCATCAAGCTCATAAGTCGCATTATCATATAAGCCATACTTACCATAAATAATAGCAATTTGCATACGTGCTAGTTCATCCTTGGGATTATTTTGCGCAATCGCACGATAAGGCCCAACGAGGCGATCCAGGCTTTTTTCCAAAAGGATTTTTTGTTCACGCTGGATCAGCGGTTTGACTTTTTCTTCTGCAGCAAGTTTGATTTCATAGCTCGCTGGCTTCAGCGTAACCGGTTGAAACTCTTGCCAGGCTGACTGTAGCGGAATAATCTTTAAACTGTCTTTTTGTTTATTCACATAATACTTATTGGCACCTTCAGCCCAGGCTTCAGCAAAGCTTGTCGCAATCATCGTGACTTCTAGGGGCACCCAAATAGTGTCATTATGCAATACTAACAAATCGTCCTGAGCACTGATAAGGTTTCGGTCTTCAACAGGCACGCCCGTATCAAACATCATTAGCAGATGCCCTGGCACATCTAAAATTGCAGTTGGCACACCAATGTTCTCAAGAGAGGCACTAAATAATACCGACAGGTCATCACAATCACCACTCTTCAGGCGCAGTGTTTCACGAGCAAACTGTACATAGTCAACCTGATCAGACTTTAATGCGGTAAATGGATTATTAGGGTCAACTTGATAACGTAAGCCTTGCGCAGAAAGCGCATTGAATAGCGTCATGGCTGTTACAAGGTTCTCATTCAGCGCGCCCGGTTCTGGTTTATGCGCATTGATAGTCAGACGTACATAATCACGCAAGGTGTCATCTTTAGGCGTAACAAAAGACCCGACCATATTGGGATTACCCCAAACAATGGCATTTTTTCCATACAGTGTCATCGGCTGCGTGACACTAATGCTATCACTCCGGCCTTCGCGTAAATAATTAAGCTTCACCTCAACTTGCACACCGGTATCTTCATCAATCTCCAGTACTTTGTTATTCAGCGCAGCCAATAGCGGAATTTCTCGCTGACTATTGGGTGCCAATACAGCAATGGTTTGTGTATTTGGGAAATCCATATAGCCCTTAATTTCAAAAGACACTTGCAAATTACCGTACTCAGTGCCACTGACATTTTTAACTTTAATGGAACCAACAGGCTTGTCTGCATATTGTTTATAGGCAGCTGAGAAAACCGGATCCAGGCGTAGGTCTTCTAATACTAACTGAGGCGCATTACTGGAAAATTCCAAAGAGCGTTTTTTCTCAGCATAGGCTGTATCCAGTAATAAGCGATTATCGGCACTGCCATTGAGCTTACTCGCCTGTTCATAGGCAGCGATGGCTTTATCAAACACACGACGTGCCATATACAAATTACCTTGCAATACAAAAGCACGGTCATCTGTCTTGTTAATCACTATAGCTTGGTTAAGAATAGTTTCTGCTTGATCATAGAGGTTATTTTCAAGGTATAACTCACCCAGCTGTACATACAGCGCATAATCACCTTTTTCAATCGCCATTGCAGACTTTAAAAACTCTATCGCCTCACCCGTTTTACCTCGCTGTTTGGCAATATTCGCTGCCAGCACAAAAGAACGCGTATCTTTTTTATCGGCCTCTTGGGTTGTCGCATCCTCAGGTAACAGCTGCACTGCACGCCGCGCATACTCAGCGGCCTGATTATATTGTTTGCTGTTAAACAATACCTCTGCGGCACTTAGAATGACATCATAGTCATTGTCTCTCAATGCAATCGCCTGCATCAACACATCAGCAGCCTCAGCATAGTCACCGCTATCCCGCAGCACCAGACTCAAGCGCTTGAGTGCCGGAAAGGAAGCTGGGTCTGCCTGTACTGCACCACGCAAACTGGTTTTCACCTGATCCTTTTTACCCATTTTCTCATAGGTATCTGCTAATGCTAACCAGGCATCGGTATTATCAGGTTCAGCCCGGGTTGCTTTGCTAAACGCTAATACCGCTTTGCCATTTTGTTCGTTCTTTAACTCAATCAAGCCCAATAAATAATTACCTGTACCTGCCGAGTCTGGCTTGGCTGCTAACTTCAATGCGATATTCTTGGCGTTTGCCATATCATCTAAAGCTACATAGATCTGTGCAAGCCCCAGTTGCGCCGCTGTATGACTAGCATCCAGTGCTATAGCCTGCTCATATTGCTGCTTGGCTTGTTCGAGTTTGTTTAGCTTGCGATAAACTTCACCGCTGCGTACCCGGTAGTCAATGTTAGCAGGCGCGATGGCAACAGCTTTCTCTAACTGTTCAATGCCCTGATCGATTGTATCTAACTGAATATAAGCTTCTGCCAACAAAAAGTTGATTTCAGCATTATTAGGATCTAGCTTTGCGCCATCCTCTAGACAAACAAAAGCGCCGACAGCATCATCAATTTTTAGACTAAGGCGACCACAGTTGATATAAGAGGCTATATTGTCATTCGCTTTTTCGACAACCGTTCTCACCAATGCCATTGCCTCGGCATAATCCTTATTGGTGTATAAGGCATCAATTTGCAAGTTTAAACCTTCAACATAATTACCTTCGAACTCACTGAAACGCGCAAATGCTGCCGCCGCTTGCGGATATTGCTGCAATTGCATAAAGCTCTGCCCAAGCAGTTTATTGGCTTCAGCCTGTTGTGGATTATTGTTGAGATCAGCTTGCAATATTTCAACAGCCTCAGCAAAAGCCTCCGTTTGAAAACGCTGATAAGCTTTTTGAAATTGATTCTCACGTGAACTTGATTTAGGGCCTTCGGTGCCAAAACCGCTAACAGCACTTACTTTAAAAAAACGATAAGCAACATCTTTAGTATCTGTAATGGTTAAGTGAGTTTCTCTAATCGTATCGATCAACTCATAAGGGCCTGCTTTATCAGCCGCGCCGTAGACCTTAAATTTATCGATATAACTGCCTGGCGGGCTGCGCCAGTTTAGCTGAGTCGCTTTAATACCACCTGCTATGGCTAACTCGGTTGCAGGTGCCGGTACTTGTAGGTAATTAAAAGTAATAAACCCTGGATTCTTTACATCCACCACATCAAACACATCAACCAAGGTTTTTGCTGTTGGCGAAACAGACACACTGGTGCCTTTACCAATGCCTGTTGGTGTCTTCTTAGAGAATGCGCCAAATTCAAAAATACGCTCCGGGCCGCTGTAAACCTGTACGGTCTGCTCTTTTAAACCTGTTTGGCACAACACATAAATATTGTTATCCGTATCAACGGCTAGGTCACTAATCGTTTTGAAGCCACCCGGGTTAGTGGGTGGTTCCCCTAGGTGATACAATGGCTCACGATTAGCACCAAATACCTGAATACTTTTTTTCGTGTCATCGGCCACATAAATATTACCGTTAAAGTCAACCGCGACGGCAACAGGCTTCACTAACACGGGGTTTTCTTTATCATAACTGGCTGGAATTTTATCCAGATACACACCTTTCAAAGAAAAAACCTGTACTCGCTTACTGCCGGACTCGGCAACATAAATTCGATTACCGCGCAGAAAAATATCTTCAGGTCGACTGAGTTTACCTTCAGCGCTACCACTGCTACCAAACTCGCTCAGTAAAGTCCCATCTGTTCTGAAAACCATAATAGTGCTTTTGTTAAGCACCACAATATGTTCTGCATCAAATGCCGCCTGGCTGGGTGCTTTAAATGAGGCTGATAGCGTTTTAAGAGGTTTACCCTCGGGCGATAAAATGCTGACCTGATTGGCTTTCTTATCCAGGCAAAGAATATCCAGATCAGCCAGGCGATAAGCTTGACTGCATGCGGCAGCTAAAAACTCAGCACGCCCTACATTCGGCAACCAGGCACGCTGGGGTTCTGGCGGCTGTTCACCACCTAAATTGTACACGTCGATTTTTTTATTGCGCGCATCGGCAACAGCAATCTGGTTATCAGGCCCCAGTGCAATCGCGACCGCATCTAAATATTGGCCTGGCCCCTTACCTTTGCTACCAAATGACTGGACGACTTTTAAATTTTCCCAGTCAAACTGCAGAATTTTCCCAGCAGCACTATCGGCCAGAAATAGCCGACCTGCTTTATCGACTGTCATGGCGGTCAGCTTCGGCTTGCCACCTAAGGCGGGTTTGAGCTGCAGTTCTGTAAGATGCTTGATCATCTCACCTGTGCCCGAGAACACGCTCAATGTGGGTGTAGTCCCTGCTTTTAATACATACACCCGCTCAAGTGCATCAACCGCAACAAATTCTGGCATTTTAAGGTTTTGCTTGGCATCGGCACTGGCCTGCCCTAGCGCCGATAAAAACACACCATTTCGATTATAAGCCGCCACCCGGCCAGCGGTTGGGTCTGCAATGTAGAGCCTTTTATTGATCGAATAAGCCAAATTGACGGGCTTCTTTAACATACCGGCTTTTGTGCCTTTTTCGCCGAAGTCCGCGATCAGTTTGCCATCAATATTCATCAACCTCACTGCCGCACTACTGGCATCGATAAAAGCAAAGCTGTTATCGTCCAATAAGGTAAAGCCAAATAAATTTGCTGCTTTGCCTGTATTAATATCGACTTTATCGAGCACTGACACCAGCTGCTCACCCTCGGTGCGCTGTAAGAGAGCTGCTTTACCGCCTGCTAAGACGTATAATTTGCCTTGGCTATCGAATGCCAGGCCCGCGATAGCCGTAAAATCTGCCGGATAACTGTGCAATAGCTCAAAGTCCGCTGCATGTGCTGCTTGTATGGGCAACAATAGCCCAAGCAAGCAGAGTAAACAGCTGATATAGTGGCTTATTCGCTGAGCAAGTGTGTGTCTGAATAAAGAATGTTTGGGGGTGAGGTTCCTTACAATGGGCATAGCTCTTTTTGTCATGATAGCTTCCGCTGGTCAGTATCAACTAATATTTTCATATACTTCGGTCACCGTTCTCGGTAGCGGCCAAGCGTATACTAGGCGCCTATTTTCCTTGACCACCTCATACTGCACTGATATTTCTATCATAGCAGCTTAAGACAGGCTTTTAATAATACTTATGTGTGATATACCTAAAAAAGCTTCCAGTGTGTTAGAACCTTTTTACACTTTTACGACCATATGCAGTTATAGTTAAAACATAAACCCATTCTCTATGATCAGCAGGTGTTGAATGCAGCAAAAAGCCCAAATAACAAAGCCAGAGACCTCTGAAATAGCACTTCAGCCGACACAACAAAGCCTTGATGCAATAGTCAGCCAAGTCAGCGAAATCGTATTGGGTAAATCCCAGCAAATTACGATGGCTTTGGCTTGTTTACTGGCTAAAGGTCACTTATTGATCGAAGACCTGCCGGGTGTTGGCAAGACAACCCTAGCCCATACACTGGCCAAAGTACTCGGGCTCAATTACCAGCGCATTCAATTTACCAGCGACCTATTACCGGCTGATATTTTAGGCGTCTCAGTCTACCAGCGTGATAATGGCTCATTTAACTTTCACGCAGGCCCTATTTTCTCGCAGCTGATTCTGGCAGATGAGGTCAATCGTGCGACACCGAAAACACAAAGCGCCCTACTTGAGGCAATGGAAGAAGGCCAAGTAACCGTAGAAGGTGAAACACGCCCATTACCACAGCCCTTTTTTGTCATTGCCACACAAAACCCCACGCATCAAATTGGCACATTTCCCTTACCCGAGTCACAATTAGACCGATTCTTAATGAGAATCAGCTTGGGCTACCTGGATAATGCTGCTGAGAAAAGGCTCTTACAAGGGGATGACCGGCGTGACTTACTCAGTCAACTGCAAGCACAGATCAGCAGCGATGAGCTTCTGAAGCTGCAACTTGCGGTAACAACAGTACATGTCTCAGAAGCTTTGCTGGACTACCTGCAGCAAGTGCTGGCACAAAGTCGTATGCACCCGGATTTGCAGATTGGCCTGTCGCCACGTGCGGGTTTAGGGGTCAAAAAAGCCGCGCAAGCCTGGGCACTGCTACATGGGCGTAATTATGTGACACCGGAAGATATTCAAACTGTGCTTATTCCGGTGGCCAGTCACCGTTTACGTGACAAAGAGCATCAAACATTGAGCGATGAGCGCTTACGCACGATTTTACTGCATAGTATTGCCGTGCCTTAATGGCTATGCAGCTGCCTTTTATCCGGCGGGGCCGAGACCTGCTCAATGCCCGTTTTGATCAGTTTATTGCACGACGCATGCCTGAGGCTGCCAGTAGTCAAACCCTCGATACCCGCTCAATCTATGTTTTGCCCACAGGTTATGGGGTCTTCTTTGCGTTAATGCTGTACTGCATGCTAATGGGATCTATTAATTACAGTAACAGCATGGGCTTTTTATTGACCTTTTTGCTCGCGGGTATTGCCTTGGTCGGCATGCTGTATACCTATCGCAACCTTGCTTCGCTAAAAGTACATGCCGGTCGTAATAAAGCTGTGTTCGCAGGTGATATGGCTGAGTTTAAGCTGCATGTGCAAACCAGTTATGAGCATAGTGCATTCAACATTATGCTCGGTACAAAACGGCGACAAGGGCAACTCGGCGATGTACCGGGTCATGATATGCAACACTATACCATTAAGGTAGCCACACAACAGCGTGGCCTGCAAGCGCTTGGCCGAATCCGAATATCCACTGAGTTTCCCTTGGGCTTATTTCATGTCTGGTCATGGCTGGCGATTGAATCACATGTGCTGGTTTACCCAAAACCCAGTGGCGTACAGAGCACACCGCCACCAAGCCTGCATAGCCAAGGAGAACAGTATACCGCGCCCTCAGGGCACGATGATTTTGCCGGTATTCGCAACTATCAACCCAGTGACTCCCTGGGACATATTGCCTGGAAAGCATTAGCGAAAGAGCAGGACTTGCTGACCAAGCAGTTTAGCGGCTTAGCGGGTACTGAACTGTGGCTGGATTGGGAGCAACTGAGCGGTTTGAGCACAGAACAACGCTTATCACAACTTTGCCAATGGGTTTTAGACCTGCATAAACAGCGCCAAAGTTATGGCTTACGCCTGCCTGGGCTTATTATCCCACCGAATAGTGGCGAGCAGCATAAGCATATTTGTTTAGAAAAGCTGGCGCTATTTAAACTCGCATAAGGTTTGCACTGTTAATGCCTAACGAAACAGCAAAAAAAGCTTTAGCAAACACTATCACTGCTCAACCGGGTAAGCCGCGCAAAATTGCCGCTAATAGATTAATTAACCCGCATGCCCTACCTTGGATTATTACTGCGCTGGTATTATCGCTGATCCCCCATCTACATCGCTTGCCACTCTGGCTAACTTTATTTTGTTTTATTATTGTTGGCTTTAAACTGCTTTGCATCCGTTATCCAAAGATAACACCAGGGCGTTTATTAATCGCCGCATTAACATTGCTTTCTGTCGGTGCTGTGATGTTGCACTACACCAAGCTCTTTGGGCGTGATGCGGGCGTTAGCCTGCTAATTATCATGCTGTTCTTGAAGTTACTGGAGACACGTAATCATCGTGACGGTATGGTTATTATTACCTTAAGTTACTTTTTGGTGATTACACACTTCCTTTATACACAAAGCATCCCAACCGCTTTTTATATGCTTGGCATTGTTGTTCTTATCACCCTGGCATTAATTACCTTAAATCAAGCAACTGACAGTATCCGTATTAAAGACAAGCTACGCATCAGCGTTGCAATGACTGTATTGGCACTACCTATCATGGTGGTATTTTTCATACTGTTTCCACGAATACCAGGGCCTTTATGGGGCTTGCCAGATGACTCCCACAGTGGCCGCTCAGGCCTCAGTGATACTATGTCACCTGGAGAGTTAAGCCAGTTGGCGCTGTCTGACGAAGTTGCTTTTCGTGTTAAGTTTGCTGGCACACCCCCTTTACCCGAAAATCTCTATTGGCGAACATTAATTTTTTGGGATTACGATGGCCGTACTTGGCGCGAATCAGCCAGTCTTTTGAACTACCCCATGACAGTTGAAGAAGATGTCGTTGACCCGAATGAGAATTTTGTCGGCCTTGGACCTGCCATTGAATATACCGTCACCTTAGAGCCGCATAATCGCCGCTGGCTATTCGCGCTGGATATGCCTGAGGTGGATTATGAGGCTAAAGCCGTCGGACTCTATCAAATCACCATGGACAGGCACAAACTATTACGCTCATCTAAATCCATTAATAACCTGGTGCAATATTCGCTGGCATCCTATCCGAGCTATCAACTCTCCAAAGTTCTGCCCGACCAGGATCGCATTCGCGCTCTAAAGCTCCCCGCTGATGGTAATCCACGCAGCCGTGAACTGGCACAACAATGGCGAGAGACAATCAGTAGCCCGGCTCAACGGGTAGCCGCAGCACTGGCTTATTTTAATGAATCATTTTCTTATACACTACGGCCTGCACGTGTAGGTCAACATTTTGTTGACGGCTTTCTGTTTGAAACCAAAGAAGGTTTTTGTGAGCATTTCTCTGGCAGCTTTGTCTTTTTGATGCGCGCAGCGGGTATTCCAGCGCGGGTTGTTGTAGGTTACCAAGGTGGTGAAATTAACCCTATCGGTGATTATATGTTGATCAGGCAAGCCGATGCTCATGCCTGGGCAGAGGTATGGCTGGAAAATCAGGGTTGGGTGCGTGTTGATCCAACAATGGCGGTATCCCCTGCTAGAATCGAATTGGGCTTAGATGCCGCTATTCCTGCCCGAGATAACCCACGGTTTTTACTGCGTCGTAATAATCCCGTACTTGCTCAGCTCAACCTGATATGGGACTCGATCAATAACCGCTGGAACGAATGGATCTTAGGCTACGGGCCAGAAATGCAAAAAACATTTCTGCAACGATTTGGCTTAGGCAATGCAGCTGCCCATAAACTCGTGTTTATTTTGACAGCCTGCCTGGCTGTATTGATGCTAGCGATCGCTTTATTTAGCTTTCGACAACAACGCAAAAAACTAGATCCTATACAACTACTGTATGCCAAGTTGTGTAAACGACTGGCCAAAAAGGGCTTCCCTCGTCAACCTTATGAAGGCCCTGAGGGCTATCATCGACGTTTAACAAAGGATGCACCTGCCTTGGGCCAGCAACTAAAGTCGATTTTCCAGCAATACAGTCGCTTACGCTACGGCCCTGCTTATACAGCAGCAGAATTTGATAACTTTAAAACGCAGATAAAAGCAATACAGTTAAGCCCCAGCCCGGATTAAACTCGATAATCACCAAGCATCAGCACTGTATCTAAGGTGACAATAACAAACAACGCGCTACTGTCTGATTGGTCTCTGACTGATGCGGCTAGGAATGGGGGCTCAGCATTGGGCTTGTTGAATTTTTTTGATGATAGCCTGTACATCTGACTCAGCCGTGAGATTATGGCTATCAAATTGATGGCCCTGCTTTAAGCAAAAATTCAACCATTTATACAGGAAACGATTGAATTTCCACTTTAGCTGCAACACTCTTTGATGATTCTGCGCCATAGCAGGCAAACGCTGCTGTTTTAAAACGCCACTCATGACCTCAGCCACCCTGGCATCATGGTAGACACGAATCTGTAAATTAGGCTCCAAATGCTGCACATCATCAACTTTCAAACGATAAGTCAACCTGATAATCGTGGTGTATTTACTATGCTCAACCAGTTGACAATACAAATCCTGGCAGCCAGGCACAACGGAAACAAGCTGCCTGTGCTCCAAGGCCTCTATATCTGTTATTAAGCGCCGCAATCGACGATAGTTTTCCTCATACAACTCCATCAAGCCGCTAAATGACTTGGCGGCCGGAAACTCTACCCCAGCTTGTTGTTTCGCTATTTCCATCAGTTCTCAATATATTGTCGATTATCTACATAATAGGTAGAAGTTAGCTACGATACCAGTCTTGACATGTGAGAAATATGAATAAGTTCTGGTATTTATTATGATAATACTTGCCATAGCATTGAATTTATTGATAATTGCGCCTTTGACTTGATTTAATTTATTTTTCGACTACTACGGAGTCTCAATGCCAAAAGAAGATCAGATTGAAGTACAGGGTGTTGTTATGGAAACACTGCCCAATACCATGTTTCGAGTAGAGCTCGAAAATGGCCATATTGTTACCGCCCATATTTCCGGCAAAATGCGTAAGAACTACATTCGCATATTACGTGGCGATACCGTGGTTGTTGAGATGACGCCCTATGATTTAAGCAAGGGCCGCATTGTTTTTCGAAATAAGTCCTAAATCTCCAGATAAGTCTTCCGAATTAATGAAAAAACGCTGCCTCTATGCAGCGCTTTTTCAGTATTTTACGAAAGTTACTTTGTATGCTAATCAGGGTGTTTATTGCTCACCCTGCCCTAAACCGGGCTGGCATGGTTAACCTGGCACAGCCTCGGCGACTTCACTGACTTCAAACTTTAGCTCATCACCTTCAGCATCAATTTTTAAATTACCACCTTTAGCTAGGCGGCCAAACAGTAGCTCATCGGCCAGCGGCTTCTTAATACGTTCTTGAATAACCCGCGCCATCGGTCGAGCACCCATAAGCGGATCAAAGCCATGCTCAGCCAACCAAGCACGTGCTTTATCAGTCACTCTCAGGCTAACCCGCTTTTCTTCCAGTTGATGTTCAAGCTCGATAATAAATTTATCAACCACATTAGAAATTGTGCGTCTCTCTAATGGTTTGAACTGGATTATTGAATCCAAGCGGTTACGGAACTCAGGCGAGAACAGTTTCTTCAGCGCTTCCATACCATCGCTGCTATGATCCTGCTCAGTAAAGCCCATGCTGCGACGCCCCATTTGCTGCGCACCTTCATTGGTTGTCATGATCAGCACCACATTACGAAAGTCTGACTTACGACCATTATTATCTGTCAAAGAGCCGTGATCCATCACCTGTAATAACAAATTAAAGACTTCAGGGTGTGCTTTCTCAACTTCATCCAATAGCAAAACGGCATGCGGGTGCTTGATAACCGCTTCAGTTAATAAACCGCCTTGGTCAAAGCCAACATAACCAGGTGGTGCACCAATCAAGCGTGAAACAGTATGGCGCTCCATATACTCTGACATATCAAAACGAATCAGCTCAACACCCATAATCTTGGCTAGTTGTTTACAGACTTCAGTTTTACCTACCCCTGTAGGGCCGGCAAACAGGAATGAGCCTACAGGCTTATCGCCATCACGCAAACCTGAACGCGCCATTTTAATGGCCGTACTCAGTGAGGTAATCGCCTCATCCTGGCCAAAGATAACCATCTTAAGATTATCTTCAAGACGACTGAGTGCATCCACATCTGATGCTGAAACGGTCTTCGCGGGAATACGCGCAATCTTAGCAACAATATCTTCGATGTCATGAATATTGATAGACTTCTTACGGTTAGCACTTTTCTTAATCCGCCTGGAAGCTCCCGCTTCATCAATAACATCAATCGCTTTATCCGGTAAAAAACGATCATTGATATACTTAGCCGACAGATCAGCCGCCGCTCTTAGTGCCGCAGAGGTATAACGCACATCATGGTGTTCTTCAAAGCGGCTTTTTAAGCCTTTGAGAATTTCATAGGTTTCATCGGCACTCGGTTCGGTAACATCAATTTTCTGGAAACGGCGGGATAGTGCCCGGTCTTTTTCAAAAATACCTCGGTATTCCTGATATGTTGTAGACCCTACACACTTTAACTCACCCGATGCGAGTACAGGTTTAATAAGATTAGAGGCATCCATAACACCACCTGATGCAGAGCCTGCACCAATGATAGTATGGATTTCATCAATAAATAAAACCGCGCCCTCTTCTTTGCGCAGCTGCGCTAAAATGGACTTAAGGCGCTTTTCAAAATCACCGCGATATTTGGTACCCGCAACCAAGGCACCCAGATCGAGTGAGTAAATTGTTGCATCACTGAGCACTTCAGGCACATTGCCTTCAACAATGTTTTTTGCCAGCCCCTCAGCAATGGCTGTTTTACCAACACCCGCCTCACCGACTAATAGCGGATTGTTTTTACGCCGACGGCATAAGACCTGTATGGTCCTCTCTATCTCAGCACTACGCCCAATCAGCGGGTCAATTTTACCTTCTTTCGCCAATTCATTTAGGTTAGTGGCAAAAGACTCCAGCGGCTGCTTACTGGGAGCTTCTTCATCAAGGTATTTTTCCTCTGGGTCACTCAGACTTTCGTCTTCATTATGAACATTGGAGATACCATGCGAGACGTAGTTGACAACATCTAGCCGGGTCAAGTCATGCTTGTTGAGCAGGTATACTGCATGCGACTCCTGTTCACCAAAGATAGCAACCAATACATTGGCACCCGTTACCTCTTTTTTACCTGAGGACTGCACATGAAAAACAGCGCGTTGTAGCACACGCTGAAAACCAAGTGTAGGTTGTGTCTCACGATGATCATCATCATGCAGAATTGGCGTATTTTGTTCCAGGTAAAGTGATAGCTCGCGCCTTAGTTCATCAATATCAATATTACATGCTTGCAAAACTTCTACGACAGACGCATTTTCCAACAACGCTAACAACAAGTGTTCGACAGTCATAAACTCGTGTCGCTTTTCTCTTGCGTTCTTAAATGCGCGATTTAATGTAGCTTCCAAGTCTTTGCTTAACATAGTAGACACCTACCTTTGAACACTTGTTAGACAATCTGTATTACTTCTCGTTTTAATCAGCTTCCTCCATCATACACAATAGTGGATGTTGATGTTCACGAGAATAATCATTCACCTGTGCCACTTTGGTTTCAGCAATATCATGGCTGTAAACGCCACAAACACCTTTACCTCGTGTATGCACATGTAACATTACCTGTGTTGCCTTCTCACGATCCATTGCGAAAAACACCTGCAACACCTCTACCACAAATTCCATTGGGGTATAGTCATCGTTTAATAAGACGACTTGATAGAGAGGCGGACGCTTAAGTTTTGGCTTATCCGCCTCTACCGCTAACCCATCTGAAAAATGGTGCTCTGGTTCTTTTTCACTCATACGCGCAATAACCTAGAGCATCATTTCCAGTAATGCATTTAATAAATTCAACATAGGAATAGCTTGCTAAACTGTACTAGTTCATATGTTGAATGATAGCATCACCAAAAGCGGAGCATGAAACCTCATTCGCATCATCCATCAGACGTGCAAAATCATACGTAACGGTCTTAGCTGAAATTGCCCCTGACATACCATTGATGATTAAGTCAGCCGCTTCTTTCCAACCTAAATGTCTTAGCATCATCTCTGCTGATAAAATTAATGAACCTGGATTCACTTTATCTTGACCTGCGTATTTAGGTGCTGTCCCATGCGTTGCTTCAAAAATAGCCACATCAGCACTAAGGTTTGCGCCAGGTGCAATACCAATACCACCAACCTGTGCTGCTAAAGCATCAGATATGTAATCACCATTTAAGTTCAATGTGGCTATCACATCATACTCAGCAGGTCGCAATAAGATTTGCTGTAAAAACGCATCAGCAATCACATCTTTAATGATTATGTCGGCACCCGTTTTAGGGTTCTTGAATACATGCCAAGGACCACCGTCTAACGGTTGTGCGCCATATTTCTCTACAGATAATTCATAGCCCCACTCTTTGAAAGAGCCTTCAGTAAACTTCATAATGTTACCTTTGTGCACTAATGTCACAGAAGGTCTGTCATTATCAATGGCGTATTGAATAGCTTTATCAACGAGTCGCTTGGTACCCTCAGCGGAGACAGGCTTTACGCCGATGCCACAATTATTTGGGAAACGAATCTTTTGCACACCCATTTCATTTTGAAAAAATGCGATTACCTTATTAGCCTCTTCGCTACCGGCATGCCACTCAATGCCAGCGTAGATATCTTCTGAGTTTTCACGAAAAATTACCATATCGGTTTTTTCTGGCTCGCGTACTGGGCTAGGAACACCTTCGAACCAGCGTACTGGACGCTGACAAACAAACAAATCTAAACGTTGGCGTAATGCAACATTTAATGAGCGAATACCACCGCCCACAGGTGTTGTTAGAGGGCCTTTGATACCAACAGCAAATTCTTTAAACGCTTCCAGGCTTTCATCTGGCAACCACTCATTCTCTCCATAGACTTGGGTAGATTTCTCACCCGCATACACTTCCATCCAGGCAATACTGCGTTCGCCGTTATAGGCTTTTTCGACTGCAGCATCTACGACTTTCTGCATAGGGGGCGTGATATCAACACCAATACCATCACCTTCGATGAAAGGTATGATTGGCCGGTTTGGCACATTCATAGACAGATCTGCATTCACAGTGATTTTTTCACCGTCAGATGGCACTTCAATTTTATTGTAAGCCATTAATTTCTTAACTCCTGAGTTTAGACTTTTCGCATATTCAATAGCCGGTATTATACTGTCCAACTCTCATGCTGGCGAATTCCTGTGATGGCTTGTTTTAGCGGTATGGGCCGCTACCGACAAGGCCTCTCTTTGGTGCATCAGGGAGGGCTTGCAACACCCCAAACCAGTGCAAAAAGCACTTTGCAACCTGTCTCTATGCAATAAGTTATACAGAATTCATGCCAGCTTGCTGTGCTAAGCTGACGCTCAAAAGAAAACGTCTTGAACAGCACATTATTTGCGCACAGTATTTGACAAATTAATCATTAAATAATTAATATTTAATTTTATTAATATTTAACTTCAGCGGCTACTACTTTGAGTCAAACTCCCGGTCGATTAAAGCAATTAAGAGCGTTTGTGCATACCGCACAAACGGAGAGCATTTCGGGTGCAGCTGAGCGCTTAAGCTTAAGTCAGCCTTCTATATCTTTATATATCAAAGGGTTAGAAGAAGAACTTAAAGTAGTCTTATTTGAAAGGCGCGGTCCCAAAATCAAAATTACCCCTGCAGGTAAAATGCTCTATGAGTTATCACTGCCCCTGATTGAAGGTATTGACCGCCTACCCGATGTCTTTGCCTCAAGGCTCGGTGATGTGGAAACCGGCAGCCTTGATATAGCCGCAGGTGAAGCCACTATTTTGTATATCCTA
The DNA here is from genome assembly GCA_965230615.1 of Gammaproteobacteria bacterium. GTDB lineage: Bacteria > Pseudomonadota > Gammaproteobacteria > HTCC5015 > HTCC5015. The sequence goes on along the minus strand of OZ246012.1, from coordinate 554,229 downwards.
CCACGCTTCGTTGAGCTGTTTAATCAACAGTACCCCAATATCAAACTGCGCTTACGTAATGTCACAGGACGGAACGGCATGGCATTATTGCGCCGCGATGAGGCTGATTTTGCCGTCGGCTCAATGCTAGAACGTGTGGAAGATATGAATTACTACCCTATTTTCAGCTTTGACCCAGTGCTTATCGCGCCACTTGACCACCCACTAGCGCAAAAAGATAATTTAACCTTAGAGGATATCAGTCCCTATGGGCTTATTTTACCGCCTCGCCACTTAAGCACCTGGACGATGGTGAAACTGGCTTTTCAGCAATATAACGTACCGTATAATGTCACACTGGAAGCTGGTGGCTGGGAAGTGATCAAAAAATACGTTGAGCTGGGTATGGGTATTTCAATCGTGACCAACATTTGTTTGACAGGCGACGAAAAGCTGGCGGTTTTACCACTGGATAAGTATTTCCCCAAGCGTTCCTATGGTGTCGTGGTTCGTCGCGGTAAGTTTATTTCACCACAAGCTCGGCGCTTTTTAGAAATTATGGATCCCAATATCAGTCGTCTGATTGATGAATCTATTGCCAATGAATTAACCAGTGAGCTTGAAATTAAGTGAACCCTGACTTGCATATTACCGTAGCAACGGTTGTTCAGAAGGATAATAAATTCCTGTGTGTTGAGGAAACTTCAGGCGGCAAGCTGGTGATTAACCAACCAGCTGGCCATGTAGAAAATGGCGAAAGCTTTATTGAAGCAGCCCGCCGCGAAACCTATGAAGAAACAGGCTGGCATGTTGAGCCTGAATCGCTTATCGCACTGTATCGTTGGCAGCACCCAACTAGTCAGGAAACCTTTTTTCGCGCGACCTTTTGCGCAAATCCCGTCAGTTATGACAATAATTGTCAACTCGATCAAGGTATTGAGCGTGCACTGTGGTTAAGCTTAGATGAGCTACAGCAAGCGCCGGATCGACTACGTAGTCCTATGGTCGTCCGCTGCATCGAAGATCATATAGCTGGCCTTAGTTATCCACTCGATTTATTTATTGATGTTCTATCCCTATCCTAAAGCCCATAACCGTTTCGATGTCTAAAGAATTTATTATCGTAGGTATGTCTGGCGGCGTTGACTCGTCTGTCACGGCCAAAATATTACTCGAACAAGGCTTTCGAGTAGAAGGCCTGTTTATGAAAAACTGGGAGGAAACGGATGATGTTGCTTACTGCACTGCCAAAGAAGACTTAGATGATGCATTACAAGTCTGTGAGGAACTGGATATTCCCTTACATCAGGTCAATTTTTCACAGCAATACTGGGACCGAGTATTTAGTTATTTTTTACAGGAATATAAAGCCGGACGTACGCCCAACCCAGACGTTATGTGCAATAAAGAGATTAAATTTAGTGCCTTTTTGGATTACGCCTTAAAGCTTGGCGCGGATAAAATTGGCACGGGCCATTATGCGCAGGTGCGCCTTGCGGATAATCACTATCAGTTATTGAAAGGCCTTGATAATAATAAAGATCAAAGCTATTTTTTGCACCAGCTGGGACAACGCGAGCTTAGTTATAGTTTGTTTCCTTTAGGCGATATCGATAAAACGGTTGTGCGTAATATCGCGACTGAATCAGGTTTTGATAACCACGAGAAAAAAGACAGTACGGGCATTTGTTTTATTGGCGAGAGACGCTTTCGCGATTTTCTATCGAAGTATCTACCCGCTAAACCCGGCAAAATTATCACACTCGAAGGTGACATCATTGGCGAACATCATGGAGCTATGTATTACACCATAGGACAACGCCAGGGACTGGGTATCGGTGGTGTGAAAGATGCGCCTGAAAACCCTTGGTATGTCGTAGATAAAGATGTGCAACAAAACACGCTAACGGTTGTACAGGGATCAAACCATGCGGCTTTATTCAAAACACACTTACGTGCAGAGCAGCTGCACTGGATATCAACTCTCGCACCAACAACACCATTTCATTGCCAAGCTAAAATTCGCTATCGCCAGACTGATCAGGCATGTTGTATCGAGTCTATAAAAGATGGCAAAGCCATCATTAGCTTTGCACAAACACAACGCGCTATTACTGAGGGGCAGTCGATTGTGTTTTATCAAGATGAGCAATGTTTAGGTGGCGGAATAATAGAGCACGCTTACAATGAATCATAGTGCAGCGTTAAAAACGGTTAGCAATCAGGTTATCGCATTAGCGGCTACCTATCAGGTATGTGATATGGTCAGCAATATTGCCTGGAAAGGCAAATGTAATACAGCAAACCTGCAAACAGCTATCAACAGTATCTTTATCACAAACCCGGCATCTATTGATGATATTTTTAATAATGCCACAACAAGTTTAAACGATGGCTTAAAGTTGCTGGTAGGCTCACTTAACCCTCAAGCACAGGATTTGTTATCACATAATTACCCAGAAATTACCAAGTATGCACTGATGCTGCTGGCATTGGAAAATAAGTTACACAAAAAGCCTGAGCGCCTGGCAAATATTAGCCAAGGTATTCTCGCGGCTCAAACCCAGTATGAACACTATGGTGCAGAACATAATAATACTCTGGCAGCATTAGCTGATATTTACCAACAGCATATTAGTATTTTAACACCACAAATTATGGTCAATGGTGAGCGCTTGTACTTATCAGATAATAGTAATGCGGCAAAAATTCGCACACTGCTACTGGCCGGTATTCGGGCAGCGGTTCTGTGGCGGCAGTGCGGTGGCTCACGCTGGCTGTTTATGTTAAACCGCAAAGCTTATCTTTGTGAAGCAAATAGTTTATTGGCGATATAAACGCTATACTCCCTTTATAGGCTCCGAAACAATCATGAGGCATGTAATGTTATGAGTGGTTTTCAGGTGATATTTGAGGGCAAATTGACAGGTGAAAAGCCAATAGAGGAAGTTAAAGCTAACCTTGCCGGTCTTTTTAAAATGAATGCCAAACAAGCAGACGCAATGTTTGCTGGCAAGCCGATCGTGATCAAACGCAATATTGATGAGTCAACAGCCAAGAAATATCAAGCGGCTTTAAAAAAAGCCGGCGCGCTCTGCCTCGTTCAAAACAGCACACAGAACAGTGACGCTGTAGCGAATACAGCAAGCAAACCACAAAGCAGTAGCCCAGCCAAGCCAGCAACAACAGCGAGTAGCGATAGAACGGGACGAATGGCAGGTAAGGACATTGTCTTTATTGACGTCCCCTCTGATTTAGGTGGCATTAGTATGGCCGCTGCCGGGGAAGAAATCGAAACACTCGCGGGCCCACCAGCAGCGCCAATACCTGATACATCGGGTCTGAGCATGGGCATGGATGATGCACCACTGTCTTCCAAGGCACCTGCCCCAGAACCGCAACTTGATATCAGTGGTTTAGCAATAGAAGATAATTAATACAGAGAAATTTAAACTTGTTCTAGCCATTTAAACGCGTTAAATTGTAACCGCTTACAATTTCCTTGAGAAAAAACCCGGGAAACACCCGGGTTTTTTTGCCCTACGCTAGCAATTAGATTACTAATATATCGTAAGGCATTTTGCTGCATTGTTACCCCCCCCACTCTTCTAACAACGCACTCAAAACAGGGCCTAAAACTTGAGTTAAATCCTAGGAAAGTTGACCAAGAAAAACAATCAATTAATTGTGCGAAAGAAATTCGGCGCTTGTATTTAGAGTGAACTTCAATTTTTCTCAAGTGACTCATAATTTTTTGTAAGATAACATTTACATAATAAGCAGCCCGCTTCACCATTTTTCGATAAGTAGTTATCCACAGAATGCACTTTAGCTTGCGATCGATTTATACGTCTGGGTTTAGTGACAATTAATCAAACAAATCATCAACCTCTTTTACGTTCGTAATATCATTGTATTGATGGATATTGACGGAAATAAATTGTCAATCATGATCAATCCCAAAATGGCTTTTTATAACTAACTAAACAATTGGTTATTAATCTCCTTATCAGCATTAATAAAAAAGCCTGTCTCGAAGACAGGCTTTTGAACAATGGCTGTTAGCACTTTTAGCCTAAGCGACTTACTTAATGCTTACTAATGATTTGCCGTAATACATATTGCAAAATACCGCCATTACTGTAGTAGTCCCACTCTTTTGGTGTATCAATACGCACATCAACGCCAAACTGCTTAGTGCTGCCATCTTCAGCCGTCGCCGTCACTTGCAGCTCTTTTGCACCAGATTCTAAGCCATCAAAATCAAAGGTTTCTTTACCAGTTAAGCCTAAGCTTGCATGGCTTTGGCCTGACTTAAATTGCAGCGGCAGTACCCCCATACCAATTAAATTAGAACGATGGATACGCTCAAAGCTCTCAACAATAACCGCACGTATGCCCAACAGCAAGGAACCTTTGGCAGCCCAGTCACGTGATGATCCGGTACCGTATTCTTTACCACCCAATACAATCAGCGGAGTACCCTGCTCGATATACTTCACAGAAGCATCATAAATAGTCATCTGCTCATCACTGGGTTGTAGGCGTGTCCAACCACCTTCTGTACCAGGGGCAAGTTGATTGCGTAAGCGCACATTCGCAAATGTGCCCCGTACCATGACTTCATGATTACCTCGGCGCGAGCCATAGGAATTAAAATCACCTTTGCTGATACCATTAGCAATCAGATATTGGCCTGCTGGCGAATCTTCTTTGATCGCACCTGCCGGTGAAATATGGTCAGTCGTTACAGAGTCGCCTAACTTCGCTAAACAACGTGCCGCTTTAATTGGTTTGATCGCATCGGGTTGTAACTGCATATCATCAAAGTAAGGTGCTTTGCGAATGTAGGTTGAATTATCCTGCCAGTCATACAGTGCACCTTCTGGGCTTTCAATTTTATTCCAGCGACTATCGCCAGCAAAAACATTCGCATAGCTTTCTTTAAACATTTCACGACTAACCGTACTATTAACGATCTCATTAATTTCTTGAGTGCTCGGCCAGATATCTTTTAAGAAAACATCATTACCATCTTGATCTTGCGCCAGTGGTTCATTGTAAGGGTCAATATCAGCACGACCTGCAATAGCATACGCAACAACCAACGGTGGTGAAGCCAAGAAGTTCATACGAACATCCTGATGAATACGGCCTTCAAAATTACGGTTACCCGATAATACTGAGCCAACCACAAGCTTATTTTCCTGAACAGCAGCACCGATCTCATCAGGTAATGGACCTGAATTGCCGATACAGGTGGTACAACCATAGCCAACAATATTGAAACCAAGTTGTTCTAAGTAAGGTAGCAAACCAGCTTGCTTTAGATATTCGGTAACAACCAACGAACCAGGCGCGAATGAGGTTTTTACCCATGGCTTCACCTTGATGCCTTTCTCTGCCGCTTTTTTCGCCAGCAAACCGGCACCCATCATAACACTTGGGTTTGAGGTATTGGTGCAACTCGTAATAGCAGCAATCACCACAGCACCATCGTTCAAATCAAATTGTGCATCATTGTAATTAACAGGACTACTGGCCATTGCGGCATTGCCACGATCAGCTTGCATTGTTTGTATAACACCGCTGATCACTTCACCGGCTTTATCCAGCTCGATACGGTCCTGTGGGCGTTTAGGCCCAGCCAAGCTTGGTACCACCGTGCTTAACTCAAGCGCTAACACATCGCTGTAGTCTGCACTTGCTGCACCTCGCTCACGCCATAGACCTTGCGCTTTGGCATAGGCTTCAACTAATTGTACTTGCTCATCTGAACGACCTGTCAGGCTCAGATAATTGATAGTCTCTTCATCTACTGGAAAAATACCGCAAGTCGCACCGTACTCTGGTGCCATGTTAGCGATAGTCGCCCGATCAGCCAATGATAGATATTCTAAGCCATCACCAAAAAACTCAACAAATTTTCCGACCACACCTTTCTCGCGCAGCATTTCAACAACCGTCAGGACTAAATCTGTCGCGGTAGCACCTTCGGCAAGTTTGCCACTTAACCTAAAGCCAACAACCTGTGGTATTAACATGGTTACCGGCTGACCTAACATAGCCGCTTCCGCTTCAATACCACCCACACCCCAACCAAGTACGCCAACACCGTTAATCATGGTGGTATGTGAATCAGTTCCTACAACAGTATCAGGATAGGCCTGCAAGACCCCATTGTTTACCTGCCCAAAAATCACTCTCGCCAAATGCTCTAAGTTGACCTGATGAACGATGCCGGTACTCGGTGGCACGACACTAAAATTTTCAAAGGCTTTTTGCCCCCAACGTAAAAAGCTATAACGTTCATTATTACGCTGGTATTCAATCGCGGAGTTCAGGTCTAAAGCATCCATTTTGCCAAAGTGATCAACCTGTACTGAGTGATCGATAACCAGCTCAGCTGATGATAAGGGGTTTATGTGATCCGGGTTGCCCCCTAGTGCTTTCATCGCATCACGCATAGCAGCCAAATCGACAACGGCAGGTACTCCCGTGAAGTCCTGCAGAACAACGCGGCTCGGGGTAAATGCAATTTCCTGACTTGGCTCGGCTTTAGCGTCCCAATTCACCAAGGCTTCGATATCATCCAGCGTTGTATTAACACCGTCTTCAAAGCGCAGTAAGTTTTCGAGTAAAATCTTTAATGAGAAAGGTAGGCGGGCAACACGATCGCCCAAGCTGCCTAAGTGATACATTTCATAGTGTTTGCCATTAACGTCAAGTTGCTGGCGCGTGTTGAAGCTGTTTTTCATCCAATAACCCCTGGCTAGCTGAGTAGTCTGATAGAGAAATATGCAACTTGGCTGAGCGAATGCGGCCCCGCAAATAACGCGGGTATTATAGCCTAAAACAATAATAAATGCTGATCACCTTATGTACTCGACAAGTGCTGCTTTAGGCCTTTAAACACCGGCATTACTGTTTAATCCCACCCTTGGTAAGCGCTTTGGGGTCAAGCAGCTCAGCCAGTAACTGAGGATCTAAGTCTGTCATTTCACTGGCCACATCCAAGATAGCTCGCTTTTCTGCATAAGCTCGTTTGGCAATCGCGGCACCTTGATCATAGCCGATCACCTGATTTAGCGCAGTCACCAAGATGGGGTTACGTGCCAAAACTGCATCTAACTGTGTAAAATTTACAGTAAAACCAGCAATCGTATTATCCGCCAGCGAACGGCTGGCGTTGCTGAGTAGTTCAATACTCTGCAATAAATTATAGGCCACAACCGGCAGCATAACATTGAGCTGAAAATTACCGGACTGCCCGGCAAGTGTAATGCAGCTGTCATTGCCGATGACTTGTGCGCAAACCATGGTTACTGCTTCAGGAATGACCGGATTGACTTTGCCAGGCATAATACTACTACCCGGTTGCAGCACAGGTAAGCTTATTTCACCGAGGCCAGCTAAAGGGCCACTATTCATCCAGCGCAAGTCATTAGAAATTTTCATCAAACTCACGGCTAAGGTTTTGAGTTGTCCACTCATTTCCACCGCCGTATCTTGGCTGCTGATACCTTCAAAATAGTTACTTTTGGCTTTGAAGTTAACACTGCTCATACGCGCTAACAAGGCAGCAGCTCTTACGCCAAAATCAGGATGGGTATTAATGCCTGTACCGACAGCAGTCCCCCCTAAAGCCAGTTCACTCAAACGATCCATGGCCGAACTAAGTCGAGCTTTGTTATAACGAATCTGTGTTGCCCAGGCATCCAGCTCTTGCGCCAGCGTGATGGGCATGGCATCCATCAGGTGGGTGCGCCCGGTTTTCACAGACTCACCAACTTCATCCGCTTTTTTCTCGATGACACTGGCCAGGTGTTCCAAGGCAGGTAATAATTCCTCAGCAACCTCCAAAGCAGCACTGAGGTGAATACAGCTCGGAATTACATCATTAGAGCTTTGCCCCATATTGACATGGTCATTCGGATGTACTGCAGACCCAAGGGATTGAGAGGCCAGCTGGGCAATGACTTCATTGGCATTCATATTACTGCTTGTACCTGAGCCTGTCTGAAAAACATCAACCGGAAAATGGGTATCATACTTACCTTCTGCAACATCAAAAGCCGCAGACTGAATCGCGGCGGCAATAGTACCATCGAGCAGACCCAGCTCCGCATTAATATTGGCAGCAGCACATTTCACCAGCCCTAGAGCGCGGATAAAGGCACGTGGCATTGTTAGGCCGCTAATCGGAAAATTTTCGATAGCACGCTGGGTTTGGGCGCCATAAAGCGCGGTTTTTGGAACCTGTAACTCTCCGAGACTATCTTTTTCTAGGCGGTATTGTATTTTGCTCATGCCATTTTGCCCCACGGGTACTTGCTGATTAACCTTTGATAGCACTGATGCGAGCGCATAGGTACTATGAAAGCCTGAGCTGCCACCATAACCGAATGCCACGCGAATACCAAGAGCCTCATTCATACCGATGTATGCCCATGCATAGTTAAGTAGAACAGTGGTATAATTACCTTTTCGCCAGCCTTACAGTACAAACACAACGTTATGACTCAAAATACACTCGAATTATCTGCTTTAACTGCCATATCACCCGTCGATGGTCGCTACGGCACAAAATCTACAGAATTACGCGCAATTTTTAGTGAGTACGGCCTTATCAAGTACCGCTGTCAAGTTGAAGTGCGCTGGCTACAAGCGCTGGCCCAACACCCAGATATCCAAGAGATACCTGCTTTCAGCCAGGCGACCAATGATTTTATGGATGCTGTCATTGATAACTTTAGCCTCAGTGATGCCCAAATGGTCAAGGCGGAAGAACAAACGACCAATCATGATGTTAAGGCCGTCGAATATTTTTTAAAAAAGAAGCTAGCAGGTAATACTGAAATAGACAAAGTCAGTGAGTTTATTCACTTCGCCTGTACATCTGAAGATATCAATAACCTCTCATACGGTTTGATGCTGAGCGAGGCACGCCAAACCGTTATCCTGCCACAAGTCGATGCTGTTATTTCTGCTATTGAGCAACTGGCCCATGAGCATGCAGCCGAAGCTATGCTGTCACGCACTCATGGCCAATCTGCATCACCGACAACGGTTGGGAAAGAATTTGCTAATATCGCTGCACGTCTACAACGACAACGTGAACAAATTGCGGCAGTCGCTTTAACAGGTAAAATCAATGGTGCCGTTGGCAATTTCAATGCCCATTTGTCAGCTTACCCCAGCATAGACTGGCCAGCACTGGCAGAGTCTTTTGTTACCGACTTGGGCCTGGTTTGGAACCCTTACACCATTCAAATTGAACCACACGATTGCATTGCTGAACTCTTCGACACAATACGCCGTTTTAATACTATTTTAATTGATGCCTGCCGAGACATCTGGGGCTATATTTCACTCGCTTACTTTAAGCAGAAAACCGTTGCAGGAGAAGTCGGTTCTTCCACAATGCCACATAAAGTCAACCCAATTGACTTTGAAAACGCCGAAGGCAATTTCGGTGTCGCCAATGCCCTCTTCGAACACTTGGCAGCCAAGCTGCCAATCTCACGCTGGCAACGAGATTTAACCGATTCAACAGTATTACGTAACTTAGGCGTCGGTGTTGCGCATACTGTTATTGCCACCCAGGCTTTCTTAAAAGGTATCAGCAAATTAGAAATTAACCAACAACAACTACAAGCTGACCTGGATAATAACTGGGAAGTACTCGCTGAACCTATCCAGACTGTGATGCGGCGCTATGGCATAGAAAAGCCTTATGAAAAACTCAAAGATCTTACACGTGGTCAGTCGATTAATGCCCAAACATTAGCCGTGTTTATTGATGGCTTAGCCTTACCTGATGCAGTAAAAGCAGAACTAAAAGCATTAACACCCGGCAAATACATTGGTAATGCACAAGCGATGGCTGAAAAAATCTAATATACAATGGCAATGGATGATAGGGAACAAAAAGCCATTCAAGATTTACTCAAGGACTATACTGTCGGTGCTAATGCAGACAAGCTGGAAACTGAAAACAGTACAGAGTTACGTATTATCACTTGCCATTTAGCAGAACAAGCTCGGCGCCGTATCCAGATTGTGAGCCAACATATGGATGCGGCACTCTATGACAATGCCTTATTTCAGCAACATTTGGTCAGCCTTATCAAACGTAATAAAATACCTTCTGTGCAAATCTTGGTGCAAGACAGTACACCGGCTGTAAAAAGCGGCCATCGCTTGATTCATTTACACCAGCGTCTAAGCTCTTATTGTCATATTCGTAAAATGCACAGCGACTATATGGATTATAATGCAGCTTTTATGCTGATCGATGACACAGCTGTTGTTTTTCGTAGCCAGGCCAGCCGCTTTGAAGCCAGCATTTATTATCAAGCGCCTACACGGGCGCAGGAGCTCGGTAAATTTTTTTCTGAGGTATGGGAGTGCAGTGAAGCAGATCCACAAGTACGTCGTTTATTTATTTAAAGTTGCATGCTTGGCTGTATGCCTAATTGCTAATGGCATAACATTTAGCATGGCTGCAACCATTGATATATCGCTGCAGCATCGCCCTGCTGAAGAACTTATTCCTTTGCTCAAACCCATGCTCAAACCTGAAGACGGTATTTCGGGTGAAGGCTTTTCACTTTTTATCCGTACCGACGCTAAAACCTATACGAGTGTTCGCGCACTGATAGCCAAGCTCGATAAGCCAGCGCAAAGATTGTTGGTGTACACCCGCATTCCCAATACGCGGGGTAGAGCTTATGCTGATACTGTGTATCACTATAGCAATAAACAGCGCGTGACCCTCAACAAAAAAAACAATATACCAAGCAACAAAACGACTAGCACGCAACAATATAATAATGCGCTACCTGCCCAGGCAGGTAAGCCAGTATTGATTTACAGCAGCATGCCAGGCGATGAGACAAAAAATACTACGATTAAACAGCGTATCGGCCAGACGATTATTGAGCAACCTCTAGCAGGCAATAATAAAGTCTATGCCATAATCAGCTTGTTAGGTGAGAATGAAATCATTATTGATATTCAGCCTCCCGAAGAAAACCAATACCATGATCCCGTGATCAGGCAATTCCAGTCAACCCAGCAACTACGCGGCCAATTGGGCGAGTGGCTGACGCTGAACACAGCCAATACGATAAGACAAACCGAAACGAGTACTGAGCATAAACGAGTCTATACAACCGAACGCCGTACCCTTCAGATAAAAGTTGAGCAGGCAGAGCAATGATAAAAGCGAATAGCAAAGCTATTTTATGCATGCTTGCTACTACAGCTTGCATGCAAGCCATTTATTATTACCCACAGTTACCTGCTATCATGGCATCACATTTCGATCACAGCGGCTCCCCAAATGGCTGGCAAAGCAAACCCGCTTTCTTTACTCTATATGGCAGTATTACTATTGTTTTGTTACTGATATTTAGCCGACTTTCTTTTTGGATGACAAAGGTGCCAATAGGCTTTATTAATATTCCTCAGCGTGAATATTGGTTCGCGGCTGAGCGGCGTGAGCAGACAATAGCTAAAATAGCCGGCATGGGTAGTCAATTGAATGCCGTAATCCTGGCGTTCATCATAGGCACCATGCAGCTCGTTTTTATGGCGAACTTACAATCACCTATACGTCTAGCCAGTGATACCACACTCTTATTGCTGGCGTTATTTCTCGTTTATGTATGTTTTTGGTCACTGCGCTTTTTTCTTACATTCAGGCGCTCAGACTGAGTTGATTTAGCTCACTCTACAATGGCAGCTTTGCGCCCATCAACAATATTCACGAAGGTAATATGTGTTTCAAATAGCACCAGGTCTGTATCATCTGCCTCACGTGCCCCATATACTTTGACATTATATTGTACAGATGTTTTGCCAAGACGTGATTGCTGTATATCAAAACGTAGAATCTGACCATTACGAATTCTATGCTTAAACTCGACATTATCAAGTGCAATCGTGACAAAATGCCGCCCTGGGTAATCAAGGTTAACTGCAATATAAGCCACCTCATCAATCCACTTCAGCATATGCCCGCCAAACAGAGAGCCTAAATGGTTTAAATGCTCTGGTAATACAAGCTTATGAAATTCCATGAATTTACCTTAACTCATCAAGATCAGCTGCTTTTCATACTGCTCTAATATTTCGTTTCCAAAATCATCACTTCGCCTTTATGCTGTATATCTAAACGGCCTAGAAAAGACATACCCAGCAACACCACAGACGGACTATCACCATCGATGACAACGGCATCAATATTACTAAGTTTAATACGCCCGACTGATACCGTATTGAGCTTTAAGTAAAAAGCTTTAGCTTTCCCTGAAGCAGTATTCACATAGGTTTTTTGCCCATCGAGTAAAAAATTAATGCCTAAGCGTTTAGCCTCGTTGGCATTCATTGCGACAGTAGTTGCGCCAGTATCAACCAGAAAGTCAACAGTGCGTCCATTGATCGTTCCTGTGGTACGGTACATACGGTTACTTTTATAAACGCGCTCGACAATTTTATCGGGTTGAGCAAAAGCGGTGCCAATGGGTGCATCACCCAATGTAAGCCGCTGCTCTTCGCCCGCTATTTCCAGGAGAACCTCCTCCCCTTCAATGGCCAGCACTTTAACACCTTCCGGGCTACTTTTGCCGATAGCGACAATACGCTGCTTACCCTCGACCTGTAAAACGGCTTTACTGCCTAAAATACCTGACACCTGCACAGACTCGACAGCATAAGCCTGTCTTGGCAGCAACATAACTCCAATAATAAGAACAGTGACAATAGCAGCAACAAGCCGTATCATTTTACCTTCAACCCTTTTTTCTCTTGAATATAAACACATTATGGAACCAATTTGGATTTTTCGCCATATCGAATTTGAAGGTCCGGCCTATTTAGCAGATGTTTTGCATAAAAATGCCTTGGATTATCGCATTATTGCTGTTGATCAAGGAGAACCCATCCCTAGCAATATTAACGACACTTCGGCACTTGTCTTTATGGGTGGACCGATGAGTGTCAATGACGATGACTTATGGATACAACAGGAAGTTGCTTTAATTCAAACAGCCATAAGTGCCAACTTGCCACTATTAGGCCATTGCCTGGGTGGGCAACTGATCAGCAAAGCCTTAGGCGCTGCCGTTATTCCAAACCCCGTCAGTGAAATTGGCTGGCATCCGGTCCGCAAGATTCCGAGCACCACAACTGACCGTTGGCTGCCAACCTTTCATTCAGCAACCGAACTCTATCATTGGCATGGTGAAACCTTTGAGCTGCCTGAGCAGGTAACGCCATTGCTAGCAAGCGAATTTTGCCAAAATCAAGCTTACGCAAAAGGCAATATATTAGCGCTGCAATGTCATGTGGAGATGCGAGCTGAGATGGTTGCAGAGTGGGCAGATTATTACAAAGAGCAAATTCAAACACCCACAAATAGTATACAAAGTAAACAGCAAATGTGCAGCAATCTGACAGACCGCATTAAGGCCGCTCAAGGCGTTGCCGACCAACTCTACAGCTACTGGCTACGGCAAGCCAAGCTAATTGACTAATACCTTGCACCAACCTTAACCTTATCTTGACACCTTGCTGATATCAAGATAATGATAAACGACGGTTTTTGAGCTTATATCCGTATCAATCTACCAATAAAACTACACTGATAGCTCAAGCGGTTTCAAAAAATAGCACCTAAAGCTATCATCGAAATAAAAAGCGTCATTCGTTTTTCATTTTCATTTTTGCCAACCCCTTCACACAAAATCACTTTTAAAAAAAAGAATTTCAGAATCTATCAAGGCCTGATAGCTTCTATCAAGAAATTGTATTTGATCATTTATCTCTAGCCGGTTTTACTCATGGTACTGAGTTGAAAGCATATCATTTTTCTAACGCAGGGAAACTATCACGAGGTATATAGCATGGCAGTATCAAGTAGCCTTACAATTCAAACAAAGGGCGAACTAAGTAAATCATTCAAATTGTATCTGGCTGTATTATTCATGCCATTTATTATGATTACCTCTATATGCGCATATGCAGAGACAAGCACTTATATCATCGACTTTGGTGGTCATTATATCGATGATGACGGCACAGCTAATATAGTTACCACTGAAGACATTGGCAAAAACATTGTGCTACGTGATACTTTACAAACAGATAATGGTATACGCCTAGAACTGAATGGCTTTACCGGCATTAATGCAGCCGGCAGCAGAAGCGACATAAATAGATTATTTAGCGGCAATATTATGGGTGATAGCTTTTTTGGCCATGATGAAGATAAAAAACTTTTTGGCCAGCTTGGCAAAGCGAGTCAGATTACAATTGAAGGTCTCATACCAGAGCAATCTTATAATTTAGATATCAGCGCATCACGTCTATACGCTGATGACAATCGTCAAACGGAATATAAAATCATAGCGGCTCAGACACAATCATTACTGCTGAATACACATAATAATATATCTGAATGGGTTACGCTAAATAACATTTCACCTGACAGCCAAGGAAAAATTAGTATTGAAGTTAAAAAAGGGCCTGACAACAATAACAACTATGGCTTTTACTATATTGGTGGCTTAATCATTACGACACAAGTCGACATAAATGACACACAAGCTCCCACTATCAATTTAGTTGGCGATAGTGTAATAACAATTTCACTAGGAGATGATTATGTAGAACTTGGCGCAACCGCATTTGATCATACAGATGGTGATATCACCAGCGCTATTGCTATTGAGCACGATATTGATACGTTGAGCGAGGGCATTTACACTGTAAGCTACAGTGTTACCGATGCTGCTGGCAACTCTATTACAGTAGAACGCCAAGTAAGGGTTGTCTCTGCAACGCTTACATTGGAACAACATATTATCGACTTTAGCGGTGTTTATACCAGTGATGATCCAGCTATTAATGTCATTGATATAAATAGCATAGGCACAGCTATTGAGCTAGTTAATATTCATCAAGTAAATCAAGGCATATCGGTACTGGCGGAGGGATTTACCAATCAGAATTCTGCCGGACATGCCAATGATCTAAACAATGTTTTTGTTGGTAGTCTATTACATGACAGCTTTTTTGGGCATGATGAAGACAAAGATTTTGTGGGTAGACTAGGTCAACCATCTCTTATTAAGCTGCAAAACCTTAACCCTAACAAACGGTACAATATTGATATCACTGCTTCGCGTTTATTTGCTGGCGACAATCGACAAACTGAATACGAGGTGTTAGGCGCCGCAGCAGAGATTGTGTATCTTAATGTACATAATAACCAAACCGAATTTGTCAGCATTAATAATACACAACCTAGTATTACGGGTGAAATTATTATTAATATCCGCAAAGGGCCAAACAATAATAACAACTATGGATTTTACTATATCGGCGGACTAAGTCTTATCGAAAACAGCGCACTGTCAAGTAACGAACCACCGCAACTTGATACTATAAACAATCAAACGCTCACTGCTGGTCATACGTTGAATCTACCGATTAACTTTAGCGATATCGATGGCAGCATTGATAGTATCGATATTAACGGCGCAGACTTTATACAAATTACAGCTATTACAACTGACAGCGCATTACTAACAGCAATGACAACAGAAGAACATGTGGGCCAATATAATATTGCTGTGGCAATCACAGATGATCAGGGCGCTACCACTACGCAAACTTTTCAATTATCCATACACTCGGCTATAAACCAAGCACCTGTACTGGCCTCAATAAGCGACACTAGTCTTTTTGCCGGCCAAAACAGCAATATCACGCTATCTTATTCTGATAGTGATGGCACAATTGACAACATCGATATCACAGGCATTGACTTTTACACATTAAATAATGTTACTAATACATCAGCTACACTACGACTAAGCCCGAGCGCTGCTCATATCGGCCAACATCAAGTTACTATCGTTGTGAGTGACAATGCAGGTGGCACTGCCAGTCAAAATTTTTTATTAACTGTCAATAAAAATAACAATAACGACATTAGCAATTTAGCGCTATCAGCAACGCGTTATGCCTATAATGAAGGACATGATTCAACAACACTGGCTCGTGTAAACGATGGCAATATAGATAATACTAACGTTTATGATATATCTTATACTCGCAATGGCTACATTGAACTACACCTTGATACCTTAGCCGAAATTCATGAGATACATGTAGAGCATGGTTCATACGGACGCTTTGGTATCACTAATGCCAATGTTCAAGCTCATAATGGCGCCTGCTTTAACAATGTTCCTGGCGGTACGATACAGCGTGAAGATGACTCAACCTTATCCGACAGCTTCTCCTTTTCGCCGGGTACTGTCGTCACAGACAAAGTCAGGCTGGTTTGTCATGATTATCCTGTATGTCGCTTACGTGAAATTAAAATATTAGGCAAACCTTTTATCGGCACACGACCAGACAATCGGCAATGTGGCCCAGAAGGTGAAAGCCAAGCCATAAGGCTAGCAGGTTATGATTACGCACTTTATTTGCCACCAGGTTACACTGATGACGACACAACGACATACCCTTTGATTATGTCACTCCATGGCCGTGGTGGGCATACCTTGACAGAAGATCACAACACCGTCTTAAGAAACCCTGAGGGCTTTATCAAACAAATGAACAAGCCTGATATGGTTGATAATTTCCCGGCTATCGTTATTGCGCCAAACTATGCTGTTGCAGGTAGCAGTCAAAGCGGCTGGTTAAACCCAGATATTATTCACTCAATGGTTTTAACATCAATGCGTGAATATAAGATTGACCCTAATCGTATCATTCCCACCGGGCTTAGTGCAGGCGGTGCTGCAGTCATAGGCCTGATTGAGTCTTATGGTGAAACCGTTTATGCAGGTTTCGTCCCTATTGCTTATAGCGCACCTAACACAGAAGAAAGCTACTGCCATTACGCTCGGCCACCCATCTGGTTTTTTGGCGGCACCGCAGATAATCACAACCCATATGGTTGGCTTGTTTTAAAAAGCACATTCTTGCCGACAGTATGTAGCACTAATGGTGATAATATCACTGTTACCGCCTACCCCGATCAAGGGCATAATGCTGGCATATGGGACCAAGCTTGGTCAACGCCAGAACTGCATGAATTTTTCTTAAATACACGACGCTCCGACTGGATAAACAACTAAGCCAATAAAACACAGCCCGGCTTTTATAGCCGGGCTGTTATTATTAAAATTGCAAAAAACACTCTATCACTCAATATTTTTTCTAGGCATATTACGTTTTGCCAGCCTGCCCTTTAAACTTAAAAAAACACATGTTTTGCTAAGTTAATAAAACAGCTCAAATATTAGGAAATAAACTCTTCAAGATTAATATAAATTCCAGTCCAGCCTTGTGAATGATGCTCAGCAGGCGCACGGTCTATAAACCCTGTATGGATTAGCTCGACTTCGGTTTGCTGGCCTTGCGCTCTAAAATAAATCGTCACCAATGTTTCAGGGTGCTCTCCCCCTTCCCAGCGCCAACTATAAACCAGCTTTTCTGCGATGATGATCTCTTTATACTCACCGATAGCGGTATGTATCTCACCTTCACTGTTTTGCATACAGATACGATATTTACCACCGATTCGCAAATCTACTGTAACCTCAGGCGTTTTAAGTTCACCAGGCGCATGCCACTGCATTAACAATTCAGGCTGTGTAAAGCAATTAAACAGTTTTTCTGCTGGTGCATCAAAGGTCTGTTTAATAGATAGGCGATCATCATTGATATTGACTTCAGGCATAACACACCTCTTTATTGCTCTTTAATGGTGATTAATAAGAAAATCGAGGGTACCAGTCTGTACCACGCCCCTCTGGGGTTAAGTCTAATAAATTCCACAATGGCCATAGCAAATCGGCATGCCTGGGCTGACCTTCGACTTTGGCGTACAATGCTTCTAAAGCGTAAAAGTGATATATCTTGCCATCATGTTGTGTAAAAACATTCAATGCGGGTAACTGCTCGCCACTGTCCGTTTCAGCATGGTAGTCAGCATTATAGGTGTTATTAAATGATGAGAGTATGCGCAACTTATCCCAATGATGTTGTTTTGCCCAGGCTTGCATCTTCTCTGCAGGGGCCTTACATACAACAGCAAAACTCGCTCTATCATTAACATGTGCTGCAGTGCCATTAAATGCGTCGGTGATTGAATGACACATGGGGCATGGCGAATCTGCATCAGGGGCAAACATAAAGCTATAAAGGATTAAGGACTTATTAGCCTCAAACAATGCAGACAATGTCACCGTTGAACCGCTTTTAACATCAGTAAATGCATAATCTTCTTTAATTTGACCGCCAAGTGGCAACTGTTGACGCAAAGCCGCTAACTCTGCAAGCTCAGTCCGTAAAGCTAACTCTTTATCTAACAAGGCATTGCGCTGTTCACGATACTGCGCTGACTCATTCGGAAAATATTTATCATGTCTACTCATGCTCTCTCACCTTTATTTAGCCGCCAGTATCGCCTAGTCTTGTGTATTATCTGTTGCCAGTAAACTCTCAAGTGCCGCAAAGCGCTGCGACCAAAACTGCTCATAATACGCCAGCCAGTCTTTGGCTTGGCGTAACGGCACAGGATTGAGCTCCAAATAAGATTCACGCCCTCGCTTAAAGCGCTTTACCAGTTTGGCCCGCTCCAACACTTTGATATGTTTACTTACTGCAACCAACGACATATCAAAAGGCTCAGCTAACTCTTTGATTGGCCTTTGTTTTTTTTCCAGCAACATACTTACGATCTGCCGCCGAGTTGCGTCAGATAATGCACTAAATGTATTGTTTAATGTGACATCTTCATACTTAACCATTTGGTTAAGTATTATAAAAAACGCGGACTGTGTCAAGCCAATAAATTGATTTTTCGAGAAGATAAAGCATAGCAAGTGGAGGCATTAGAGCTATGCCTCCAAGCTATAACAAAATATTTTGTTTAGCTGATAATAACTTTATCTAAAACGACAAATGTCTAAACATTGCCATGATGCTGCAGCAGCTCAAAACCATTGGGCAGCACGGCTGGTTCAGCCACTCTTTCAAATGGTGTACATAAGCTACCTGTGCCAGCTTGGGCCTTAAAAATACTTGTGTAGAGCGACTCATATGTTGCACCGGTCAGGCTTTGAATATATTCAATATAGCGCTGCCTATATTTATAAAGCTCACCCAAAGCAAACTCCCTAATGGCATAAGGATCAAATGACTCATGTTTTAATTCATTAACAGCTGCCGAGATTGTTTGCGCATCTGGCTCAACAACTTTGACATAGTCCGGATGAAAATATAGCTCTCTACCACCGAAGCAAGGAGTTGATATTGCCGGTATACCGCAAAGTAAGCCTTCAGTAAATGCATACATACACCCTTCTACTTCTGACAGGGCCAAATGTACATAAGACTGATTTAAAGCCTCTGCAACTTCCCAGGGCTGTATTCGGGATCGGTTGATTGATGCATGAGATAGCTCAGGATATAAGCTTAGGAATGGCTCAACAAATGAGGCACAGGCCAAACGTGGATTGCCATTGCCTTCCACCATCAGCAATCCGGGATAGGTAACAATTTTTAGACGCTGAATTTCGCTGGCTAAATAATGTCGTTTAAAATGTTCACGTTGATCTGGGCAAAACTGAGCGATATAAACTGCATCATATTTTTTTTCAATATCATCAATAGGCTGAAACAAGGTTTCATTGATATAAACTGATGCTGGTACATGCGCAACATTAAAACCAAAAGCGATAAATTTTTCCTGGTCCTCTAGAGTATTCGCCATTAGATGAAACTTAACCCCTGACGGCATTGTATCGAGTTTATCCGCCAACTCCTCAACAAATGGCACCATATTATACCAAGCAAAATGAATCAGAATATGGGCATTCGGCACTGCATAAGCCAGCACACGAATTTTGGTTAGCGAAAACTCAGGTTCTCCATCAACTTGTACAGCAATCACTTGTGGCTGTTCATACAACCGGTATGGTAGATATCTCATTTTTAGCTAGCCCCAATTATGCATTTTAAATATTTAATTGATAAGAATAAGTATTTAAAAATAATTTATTATTCAATGCAAACAAATTAAGAGATCTATCAATAAATTGAAATTCAGTCAAAGTTATGACTTTTTTTTAACGTTTTATCAAAATAAATCACTCATTAAAAAACAGCGCCCACGGTAAAATGGCATCAGAGCTTAGGTAATAACAGACAGTGGCATACTGATATAAAACATTGAGAAAAAACCAAACCTAATACAATGTTAGGTACTTTATATAAAGTCTCAATTTAAAAAATGCAAGAATATAAATTTCTATACTTGTATGTGTAAGCATTTAAAACAAATAATAGATAGGACTTATCATGACAAATATCAATGATAATTACTGCAGATACTTAAAAAACACGTTTGAAAGCGAAGGTGTTATACCAGCATTAACTTTACTTGCAGATGACTTTCGAAGACAAAAGCACTATCACGACTTGTTTGAAGTACTGCAAACCAAAGCGCGTGTAGCGCTAGGGCTACCATTAAATAGCAATATAGGTGAAAAACTAACAGCAGAGCAAAAAACACAACTGCACGAAAAATTAATATTAATTAGTCGTGAGGTTGGCGTTTTGTTTGCTGAAGCGAGCAAGCTACGTGAAGCCTGGACATATCTGGAAAAAGTTAATGACCCAGAGCTTGTAGAGTCCTTGCTTGAAGCAACTGAAATAACTGATGATAATTTCAATGAAATTATTGAAATCACTATTATTCATAGAGTCTCACCAGTAAAAGGTTTTGAATTATTTTTACACCGTTTTGGCATTCTATATTCTGTTTCAATGTATCAATCTACTTGCCACAAATATGATTTCACAACCCGTCATGCTGTGGTAACGCTCATAATAGAGTATGCCTACCATGAACTGCGTGAACACTTAGCAGTGGTATTAAAAGGCAACGAAAACCTGGTCTATAATGCAAATACTCTTATGGAGATTAAAGAAGTAGCGGGAGAGCAGCTATTAGAAATAGGTTTTATGATACCAACGAGACTCATTATTCCTGTTTTCCGTATCAGTCGGTTTTTGCAGGATACTAAGGCACTTGGCCGCCTCAGCGAAATTGCAGAGTTTGCACGTTTCTTTGGCCAAATGCTCAACCCTGATTATTATATGATTGAGGCACCATTCGAGGATGCTTACTATTCTTATTTCTTATTTTTTCGCGCACTATGCGCAGAAGATACTGAGAGCTATGAAGTCACTAGCGCAATTGAGTACTTTGATCAAAAGTCGGTTGAGGCTATGGAAAATAACCATGGCCAGACATGCCACCTCGTGTTAATTGATTTGCTTTATCGCTTAGGTAAAATAGAACAGGCTCTGAGTATATCACTGGAGAGACTGCCAGATCATAGTGGTACAACTGCTGGTGACATTGTTCTACCAAGTATGGCTGAAATGGCAAAAGAGTGTAATAATTTTCAATTACTACAAGACCACTATGCAACACAGGGAGACTCTTATAGATTTCTACTCAGCTTATTGCAAGAGTCCAAAAGCTAATTAATTGATCTAACACTTTTGGCTTTCATATTTTTTATGACTTATTAAGTATATAAGCCAAGTTTAATTAGCCTGCTAAAAAATAAATATTCAATATGAGACCCTGCGATCTTGCAGCAGCTCAAAGCCACCAGGTAGCTCAGCGGGTTCTGCAATTCTTTCAAAAGGTGCACACAAACGTTCTGGCCCACCTTCTGCCTGAAAGATATGTGTATACAATAATTCATAGGGGGCACTAGTCAGACTTTGAATATACTCGATATAACGTTGTCTGTATTTATGAAGTTCACCCAAAGCAAAAGCCCTGATAGCATAAGGGTCAAATGTATGCTGCTTTAAATCATCAACAGTCGCTGCGATAGCTTTTTCATCTGGCTCTACCATTCTGACATAGTCAGGATGAAAATAAAGTTCCCTGCCACCAACACAAGGCGTTGATATTGCGGGTATCCCACAAAGCAGGCCTTCGGTGAATGCATACATACACCCCTCCTCCTTTGACAGCGCCAGGTTCACATGCGATTGATTTAATGCCTCTGCCACTTCCCAAGGCGGTATACGGCTTGGGTTAATTGACGCATGCGATAGCTCTGGGTATAAACTGAGAAAAGGCTCAATAAAAGAGGCACAAGCCAGGCGCGGGTTACCATTGCCTTCAACCATCAGCAACCCTGGATAGGTAACAACTTTTAAACGTTGAATATCACTGGCCAGATAATGCCGCTTGAAATGTTTTCGCTGACCTGGACAAAATTGGGCGATGTAGACAGCATCATATTGCTTTTCGATGTTTTCAATGGGTTGAAACAGTGTCTCATTCACATAAACAGATGCAGGAACATGTACAACGTTAAAGCCATGCTTAATAAAATTTTCCTGGTCTTCGAGCGTATTCGCCATAAGATGAAATTCAACACCCGATGGCATTGTTTTACGCCACTCAGCCAGCTGCTCAACGAAAACAGACATATTATACCAGGCAAAGTGAATCAATATATGAGCTCTTGGCACAGCATGTGCCAACATACGGATTTTCGTTAGCGCAAATTCTGGCTCGCCATCAACTTGTACTGCAATAACCTGTGGCTGATCATAGAGCCGGTATGGTTGATATCTCATTATTGATATTCCCTAAAAGCATTTTGAGTCGTTTATTTTTCGAACGTTGATTACAATAAAACTTATTATTTAATATAAATGACTTGATTGTTTATTGAACAAATACTTTACTGCACGGAGCAGATAATAAAAGATGTGTTTTTTTTTAGTCAAGTGTCAGTAAGTCCATTTTTTAAATAAAGTCCTAGTGCAATTATATCAATGGACAGCGTATAATCTGTAACATCGATAGAAACTATATTACGCTTATAAAATAAAAAAGCCTACAAATAACATTTGAAAATAAAACACTATACCTAAAGACAAAGCTGCAACGTTTAAAGCGATTGGCTAACAATGATCAAAACCAACGAAAAATATGACACTTATCATGACGCATACTGATGGTAACTACTGTAAGCATTTAAAAGAGATATTTGAAAATCAAGGCGGCGTCTCAGCCTTGAACCAATTGGCAAGCGACTTTCGTCAGCAAGAGCGCTATCACGAGCTATTCGAAGTATTACAGGCTAAAGCTCGTGTGGAGCTAGGGCTGCCATTAAGTCACAAAACAGACACAGAATTAACAGCAGAACAACAAGCCAAGTTACAAGAACACTTACTACTTATTAACCGTGAAGTGGGTACTCTGTTAGCGCAGGCTGGTAAGCTGCGTGAAGCGTGGACATACCTAGAAACGGCAAATGACCCGAAATTGATAACATCTTTAATTGAGGCGACCGAAATTACAGATGATAACTTTAACGAAATAATAGAAATCACGTTAATGCACAAAGTGTCTCCCGTGAAAGGCTTTGAGTTGTTTTTACAACGCTTGGGCATTCTCTATTCAGTTTCTATGTATCAGTCCATCTGTTATAAATTCGACCTCGCCACACGTCAGGCAATCGTCACACAAATACTGGAGCATGCCTACCACACATTGCGTGCCTACCTAGCAACAGCACTAGGTGAAAATGCTGATATTGTTCAGCGTGCCGATAGCCTGATGGAGGTTGTGGACACGGCAAGAGAGCAAATATTAGCCACAGGTTTCCATATACCCAAAAGGCTTATTGTGCCGGTTTTTCGTATTGGCAGAATTTTGCGGAACAAACAAGCACTTACCCGCCTCGCTGAAATGGCTGAGTTTGCCTGTGAATTCGGTGAAAAGCTCACATCCAGTTACTATAAGGTTGAAGCCCCATTCGAGGATAGCTATCGCGCACATTGGTTGTTTTTTCGTGCTTTGGGTGCAGACGATATTACCAGTCCTGCAGTCACTGCTGCAATTGAGTATTTCGATCAACAATCGACAGAATCGATGGAGAACGAGCAAGGCCCAGCCTGTCACCTAGTATTAATCGATTTACTTTATAGACTCGGCAATACAGAACAAGCGCTGAACATATCACTGCAGCGGTTATCTGACCACAATGGCATCAGCGCTGGAGATATTGTTTTACCCAGCGTGGCCGAGATGGCAAAAGAAACTGATAATTTTCAGCTACTGCAAAGTCATTATGCAGAACAAAACAATGCTTTTAGCTATCTACTTAGTTTACTACAACAAAACAAACATTAAGTTTTTAGTATCTTATTTATAGAGCAATATATAAACCATATTGGCGCAGTAAAACAGCTACACCAATATGGTTAAGCGAATAATGAAATGCCTATAGCCGGAAACAGGGGCAAGTTTCATAAGATGTTTATAATTTGATAATGTTATCGCCAACGGAAATGTAACCAGCAGTTAGCACTTGCACATAAATACCCCTAAGGCGCAAATGCTGGCCATCCTTAGAGCTTAAAAACTTGAGCGCATCTAAGCCAAAACGCTCTTTGAATTTACGGCAGCCATTATGAGGTATGGGGGTTACTTCTAAAATGGCATCACCTACCTGCAGTTGATCACCAGTTTGTAAATTATCCTGACTCAGATCCAAATCAACGAACAGTTGATCACCCGCTAAACGGCGATAGTCAGCATCAGGGCTTAGAAGCTCTGCCATACGACTGTTCATTATCGCAATTTGATAGCCGGGGTCAGAACGACCATCATCGAGCTTGAATTTGCAATCGCTCACCCAGTTATCGCCATGCGCACCCTGTTCTGGGCTAAACATTGCACGCTGCAAGCTCTCACGCTGATTAGCAGCAGGACGAATAGTAATCGCAGTCACTTGGCCGCCACGCTTAGGTGATTGCTTGAGCCAATCAAGCTTGTCTGTGAGTGTTGCTGCTGTTACGTATTGAGTCATGTCACCTCTGACCATACCACATCAATCAAGTTTAGCCGGTGTTAAGAATGCCTCATCAATAATACTCAGGCTTAAGGCCTTATCACGCGTATCTCTCGCTTCATCCAGCGTTTGATAATCACCAACAACCACCGGATAATAGCCGCTTTGTTTTAAGCGCTTGCCGACAAAGGCACCTAATTCGCATTTACTGCGATTAATCTTTTTAACCACTTTCTCTGCTTTACGTTTATTCTTATAAGATCCTACAACAACCCAATATTTTTTGGGCTTGTTGCCATAGCCAAAAAACATTTTCACGCCTTCTAAAGCATGTCCAATCATTGACTTTTCATCGATCTCGTCAGGGTCTTTTTCGGTAAAGTTATACCAGGGCGTATCATCAGGCTTTGTATCAGCATAGGCAGCACTGATAACGCCACCACCTGCTGGCAACCCTGCCAAATTAAGCTCATTCTTATTACCACCTGACCAAGTAGTGATCAGTGCTGGTGCAGCGACACCAATAGCAAAAAGCTTAAGTTTATTTTTTTCTTCAATAACTGACGCTAAAGCGCCCCCTAAAAACATCAATATAGGTGTTAGTATGATATAGCCTATCTTATAACTGAGCATCTGGCTCGCTGTTAGATTGGCAATATTTTCAACAATAATATTGTAGTCTTGCCCTAAAAACTTAACGCAAACAGCACTTAGACCGCCAATTGCGCCAATAAGAACCTTGTCCCTTGTACTGATCACTTCCTTCTCCTTAAGCCTGCTATGTTACCTAAACACTCACTACTGAACCCAGCAAGTGGCTACAGTTTAACCAGCCAAGCCTATTAATAGTTACTCAATCCATAGCTTGTTTATACAAGCCCCATGACGCCTTTTATAAGATAAAGGCAATGCATAGTGAGAAAAACGATATTATTATTTTTGTGTGGCGCACTATTTTATGCGTACACCACTTATCCTGCAATACTAGTGGCTCAATCTGGTATTAGTTTTATGTCGCCACTTTGTCCTGTATAAATAACGCCAGCGCATTAATGGTTGGGTGATCAAAAATATCGGTAATATCCAGTACCTCAGGATAAAACTCATCTATCTTTTCATGAATTTGCGCTAGATCCAAAGAGCTCAAGCCTATCTCAAAGAAGTTATCTTCTACACCAATCGCTTTTTCAGGCAATAAGCTATCACAGACAAACTTTATTTTATGTGCATATTCTGACAGGCCATCAGTAGCATTATTGCTTGTTGCTGGCGCAGCAATAAGTCCTTCAATATCCTGTATCAGGCTATCATATTCACCCTTAATATAGGCTTCAGCAAAAAAGCGTCGTTGGACTTTACCACTGGTGGTTTTGGGGATTCGGGTAACCGGTAAAACATGTGTTACTTCCAAACCGGTTTGTTCGTTAATTAATAGCTTAATATTTTTAACATGTGGTATGAAATCATTAAGCTCAGCCCGGTATAACACACAGGCCAAGATATCATCATGATCAGCATCATCTTTGCGCACACCCGCCACGACAACTTTACCAAGCTCGAACTCACTGGTATTTAAAATAATGCCTTCCAAATCATGTGGATAAAAGTTCTGCCCATGTACAAAAATAATATCTTTTAAGCGGCCGGTAATAGCAAGCTTACCCTCATGCAGTAAACCAAGGTCGCCCGTACGTAACCACTGATCTTGCGTAAACAAACCTGCATTGGACTCAGAGTCATTATAATACCCCTGCGTAACGGTATCGCCTTTAATTTGAATTTCACCGACCATACCATTGGCTAGTGGAATACCATCAAGATTGGCAATACGCATCTGGCAACCTTCTATTGCATAACCTTCCAATGGAAAGCGCACAGCCTGCGGGTGCGTATCATCAACATAGTTAACAGCTTGATCAATAATCAAGCTATCACGTTCAACGGTAATGTATTCAAAAGGTTGCTCTATTGCAGCCATTGCAACACCTAAAGTACCTTCAGCTAAACCATAGCCCATACAGACTGCCCCTGGGTTTAAACCATAAGCGCCCAAGGTCTCAATAAACTGTCGGCTTAAATCGACTGAAATTGGCTCAGCACCACAAATAATAATGCGTACACAGCTCAAGTCCAATTGGTGTGCGTCTTTACTATCATGCATTTTTAAGTAATGCTTAAAACCAAAGTTAGGCGAACTTAAAATGGACGCTCGCTTCTCATGCGCTTTTTGCATCCATAATAATGGGCGACGACTAAACACATCAGTTGCCATAATGCACTGATGCATATCGAAGACCACCATATTCAAATGAAAGCCGATAATGCCCATATCATGGGTAAGCGGCATCCAACTTAAGCTGATATCATCACTGGTATAGCGGCTATGGTTACCCATACCATTCACAGTTGCAATAATATTTTTATGGGTTAAACATACCCCTTTGGGGTCACGCGTAGACCCAGAAGAAAACTGAATAAAGGCCAAATCATCTGCTTGCGGCGTATGTTCCTGGCCAACAGCATCGCTTAATGTGATATCTTCCAGCAATATCATACGGGCAGTCATATTGTCATATTCTGTGGATGCTTGATTATTCGTATAAGCCTGCAATAGCTCCGCTGATTTTTGGTCAATCAGTAGATATGGACGATTTAATCGCTTATAGATGCGTAACAGCTTTGAGCGGTGCTCATCACTAATACCTACCGCCACAGGCACGGGAATAATGCCACCAAGAATACACGCCCAGAAAGTATCAACAAATTTTTCATTATTCTTCAAGAATAAAATTAGCTCATCACCCGCCTGCAGTCCCTGCTGCTGAAAGTAATGCAACTGCTGTAAGGCACGTTGATGTAGTGCCTCATAACTCACTGTCGATTCATTATTGATACCTTCTATAAAGGTAATACCGCGTTGGCCTGCTTGTGCACAGGCTTTTAAAGCCTCATTTAAGGTTTTAAGCTCTTTCATCGAATACGTGCCTTAGTTCTTTCTTAATACGGGAAGCATAGTGATAGGGTATTTACTGCGCAAATTGATTGCCGGCTCTAGTGTAATTGGCCGACCTGGAATATAACGCAATTGAAACTCACGCGCGAGGGTTGCCATATGAATTTGTATTTCAATCGTCGCAAACATATCCCCAGTGCATTTACGCGGACCTGCCGAAAACGGAATAAAGGCCACACGATGTTGCGCTTTTATTCCCTCATCGGTGAAACGTTCTGGCTGAAACTGCTCAGGCGCGGGCCAAAAGTCAGCTCGGCGATGTAAGAAGTATGGCGCAATAAAAATATCGGAGCCTGCAGGAATAACATACTCACCCAGTGTATCTGCTTCGATATTGCGCCGGGAAAACAGCCATACTGGCGGATAATGACGCAATGTTTCATACATAAGCTGTTTACAGTAGTTTAGCTCGGCTAATTGCGCAAAGCCAACTGCCGACCCAAGCGGCACAGACAAGGCATCGGCCTCTGCCTGTAATTTGGCTTCAATATCCGGATGCTGAGAGAGCAAATACCACATCCAGGTTAACGTTGTCGCACTGGTCTCATGCCCTGCAACAATCAGGGTCATCAGCTCATCGAGCAAGGCTTTATCAGACATTGGCTGACCATCTAATGCCCGCGCAGCCATTAGCGCTGATAGCATATCGGGTGCTTCTATTGAATGCGCGCGGCGCTGCTCAACAATATTGAGCATTAAGCGGGTTAAGGCGCGAAATTTCACTGCCAGATTCAAGTCGCGACTGCTTTCATCGGTAAAAATAGCAAACGGGTTATCACCGCCTGCCATATCAATGATGGTGTCCAAGTCATCACTAAATAGCGCTCGCAGAATCAGCTCCAGCGCAAATTCGCTCATTTGGGTATTGAGGTCAATCGGTGTGGCGCTCGCTGCTGCCTGCCGCCATTTCTCGGCCAGATTTAAGGTCATTTGTTGCATCATGTTAGCCAGATTCGCCAACATGTCACGATGAAAAGCGGGCTGGACCATACGCCTTTGTTGCTTCCAAAAGTCACCATCACTCACGATAATGCCATTGCCCAACAGCAATTTGACCCGTTCTATACCAGCACCTTTGCGGTAGTTTTTATTATTATCAATCAGGACACGCTTGACATAATCGGGGTGATTAATCAAATACGTGTCGGCTTTACGGCTGACAGCACGAATACGACAAATATCCGGATAATCAGCCAGTAAAGACGCTACTCGTGGAAAAGAGTCTTCACTGATATGAATGTCTATCGGGTCAGCCGGGCCTGGCGCAAGGAGCGAGCCGGCGTCAAAACTGGTATGATTCGCCATCAAAAAAACATGTATGTTATAAGTATTGGCAACAGTAAAATGATCAGTGTCTATTATACACGGGCTGTCACAGAAAATGTCAGCGAAGAGCACCTAGAACAGGCAATTGAGCGCTTTTTACCGCAATTGCCGGCGATAAAACAGCAACAAATCAGCCGAATCCGGGTAATGCAGGCCAAATTAAATTCTTTATTGGGCTTATTGCTGTTGAAAAGCGCGCTACATGACCAGGGAGAGACCCGCTTCTCACTCACCAGCCTGCGGTACTCTGATGAGATTAAACCCCAGGTTCCCGGCACCTGGGAGTTTAATATCTCACACTCACAAGATGCGGTCTGCTGCGCCCTGGGTTGCATCGATACACAATCTCCACGACACACAGGCCGTATTGGCATCGATATAGAATACCGGCGCCCACTGAAGCTTTCCCACTTTAAAAAAATGCTCAGTGAAGCTGAAAGCGCACAAGTGCATAATAACCCGGATTATTTTTATCAACTATGGACAGCCAAAGAAGCGGTCTTAAAAGCAGAGGGACATAGCGGCGTATGGCAAATGCCGGAAATCCAGCTACATCAGAATAATACAGCAGACTACTGTGAATGCCGCTGGCAACTCTACCCGCTTGAGCTACTGGATAATTATGCCAGCCATGTCGCTAGTGAAGCGACTGTAGAGACAATCAACACGCATGAGCTGGACTTTGCAACTCTCTTAGAACTCCCTACCCCAAAATAAACACTATGGCACAGCACCCTCTCGTCAAAAAAATCAAATACCAGATAGCAGGCCCGGTTTTTAAAACCTACATGCAGATGCTCAAGAAAACAACTCAGTTGAGCATTAATGGCGAACAGCATTTACAAGCTTTGCTCGATAATGAAAAAGCCTTTATTCCCTGTTACTGGCACCAGCAAAACCTTGGCTGTGCTTTATACCTATTAAGACTGGTTCCCAAAGGCTTACGCGCAGGCTTTTTGGTCAGCCCCTCTCGCGATGGTGACATTCCTGCTCAGCTGTTTGACCAATGGGGTGCAAAAGTCATTCGCGGCTCTTCCAGTCGGACGGGTGCGCAAGCCTTACGAGATTTGTACTTGATTATTGCCAAAGATGGCATCTCACCAGCCAATACACCCGATGGGCCACGCGGCCCTATTTTTGAGTTTAAAATAGGGCCTATCATGTTAGCCCAAATGACAGGAGTCCCCATTGTGCCAATGGCTTACGCCGCTGAACGGGCCTGGTACTCCCGTCGCTCCTGGGATAACTTTATGCTACCCAAACCCTATAGCAAACTGGCAATTGAAGTTGGGCAGCCCTTGTATATTGAAAAAAACCTAAGCATGACAGAGCTGGAGCCATTAAGATTGGAATTACAAAACACTTTAATCAACTTATCCGAACAGGCTAAACAGGTGTTTGAACAAAGCCCTGCCAAATAGACAGGGCTTTGTATGATACATACAACGAATAACGTTTAGAAAGCAACAATACCCTGGGTATTACTCACAGGCAAATCAGAGACCTCTTGGATTAATGTTAAATCTTTACTGTCTGGGTCAACTTTAAAAACAGCAATTGCACCCTCTAGCCCTAAGAGCTGATAAAGATAGTTACCATCATCACTGATCCATAAATCAATCCACCCTTCAGAAGTACCGAAAGGGTCATCGTTCGACGGTGGCTCTCCTGCTGCAGACACTTGTGTTTCTAAATTGATATTGCCTTCGTTAAAGCTAAAGGTTGATAAGGTTGACTCCAGCGCATTAGATACCCAAAATGTATTGCCGTCTTTGGAAAACTCAAGCCAGCATGCTGTGCGCTCACCATCAAACAGGCCATTACCTGCCAATACATCTAATTGAATAGCACTTAGATCACCATTATGCTCTAAGCGCCAAGTGGAAACTGAGCCAGTTTGTAAGGCAGCAAAGGCAGGCGGCGAACCATCCGCCTGAAATTCACGTGCTTCG
Source organism: Gammaproteobacteria bacterium (assembly GCA_965230615.1). Taxonomy (GTDB): domain Bacteria; phylum Pseudomonadota; class Gammaproteobacteria; order HTCC5015; family HTCC5015. The sequence continues at coordinate 523,030 of OZ246012.1, read as the reverse complement.
GTTACAACCACATAGTTCTCGCCTTCATCTTCAACAATTTCAAAACCAATAGCACTTGGTAGGTTACGGTTTTCTGCATTAAATAGTTCAGTGGATGTTGCCCGACTTACGGGCGCCTTACTCAAACGCCCATTACGCTCAACACTATAAACAACCAGCTCATCATTACTGCCGCTGGCTAAAGCAGCTGAGCCTGCATTAATCGATGATACAACAAGAAAGCGCCCATCAGGTGAAAACTGAATAGCAGATGGCCTATTTTCCAGCAAACGAATTGATCGTGGTATACGCAATAAACGACCATTTGGCGTGAGTTTAAAACCAGTTAGCGCACCTTGCTGATCAGGCTCACCAGCAAATTGATTATCTGCATCGATACTTGATACATAAATAATACCATCATGATAAGCGATACTGTTTGGCCCAACCCCGGCTACTTTTCTAATACTGGTTAAGCTTAGACTAAAGTCATCATTAACACGCATGACAGAGATCGAACGACTGCCTGCATTTACCGCCAATAAAAAACGACGGTTATCTGTTAACAATACTGCATAAGCAGAAATTAAAGGGTCTAAACCTTCGCCGCCATCAAATGCTGCGCCAACACCACCTGTTTTATATTCGCCGATAAGTTGCAATGTACCATCAGCATTACGACCATAAGCAACAATTGTGTTTTTACGAAAGTCATTTGACATTGCATAAACACCACCCTCAAAGCTTGCCTTGCTCTTTGAATAATAGCCATGATGATAAGCACTGGCATAACTACTAATAGAAACAAAACCTAAAGACATAACAATAAGTATTAATGTGCGTTTAATAAATTGTATGCGCAACATAAGCGTAACATCCTCCGTTATTTATTTTTAAAGAGGTTGCATTTTTAGCATTACGCTCTGCGGTATTTATCACGTAAATATAACGTTTTTTTAAATAGAGTTTGGTTTATATAAATTACATGTTAAACACAAGTATAATTGCTTAAGGGGGTATACAGTTTATTTATTGTTATACTTAAAACAAACAATAATGTGCGATATGCACTCGCACTAATCCACTATTAAAAAAATAACAATCAGTCTTAGCTTAATGACAGTACTCAATAGTCATCGCATCACTTTACTTGATGCTTTTTTGCAAGTATCGGATGCACAATTGATAGGCAGCGATGCCCAAGCTTGCCATAATTGTCCCGGCAAACAATTGTACGACTAACCACATTGAAGCATCATGATTTTCATTAGGCAAGATATACACCGTTAATAATAAGCACAGCAATAATGCTAGCCAAGGTACAAAGCCTGCGATAAATATGGCATAGCGGTGTTTGAGTGTGTAGGCACAAAAGATGCCCCATATCACTGGTAAAACGATAACACTACTCCAAACTAACCAAGCATTATTCATGACTCATAACTCCCATTATGTTTATCTCACTGTATAGACCACCGAGGCTGCTTTAGCTGGCTCGACATTGCTGTAACAAACCCCTATAGTACGCTCCCTTGTAATCATCCCCCAAACTACGAGGAAGTCACCTTGATTACCACCGCCAATATCACTATGCAATTCGGTAGCAAGCCATTATTTGAGAATATCTCCGTAAAATTTGGCAATCGCCACCGCTATGGACTGATTGGTGCCAATGGCTGCGGCAAATCAACATTTATGAAGATCCTCGAAGGCAGTTTAGAACCCAGTGCTGGCACTGTGAGTATTGAGTCTGACTTGCGCCTGGGCAAACTCCACCAGGACCAGTTTGCTTTTGAACAATACAGTGTGATTGATACTGTCATCATGGGACATGCAGCGCTCTGGGAAGTGAAACAAGAGCGCGACCGGCTGTACAGTCTGCCTGAAATGACAGAAGAAGAAGGCATGAAAGTCGCTGATCTTGAAGTTAAATTTGCCGAAATGGATGGTTATAGCGCCGAAAGTCGCGCGGGTGAGATTTTGCTCAGCGCAGGTATTGCAGAAGAATTGCACTTTGGCCCCATGAGTGAGGTAGCACCAGGCTGGAAGTTGCGGGTGCTATTGGCACAGGCCCTATTCGCTGAGCCAGACATATTATTGCTGGATGAACCCACGAACAACCTGGATATTAATACGATTCGTTGGCTGGAAGGCGTCTTGAATGAACGTAAGAGCACTATGATCATCATTTCGCATGATCGCCACTTTCTCAATGCTGTCTGCACCCATATGGCTGATATTGATTATGGCGAGCTGCGCATCTACCCGGGTAATTATGACGATTTTATGCTGGCATCGACCCAAGCGCGTGAACGTTTGGTGGCTGACAATGCCAAAAAAGCCGCACAAATTGCCGACTTGCAACAGTTTGTCAGCCGTTTTTCGGCCAATGCCTCCAAAGCCAAGCAGGCAACATCACGCGCTAAGCAAATTGAAAAGATAAAGCTCGATGATATCAAGCCTTCCAGTCGGGTCAGCCCCTTTATTCGCTTTCAGCAAGAGAAAAAGCTGTACCGTCAGGCTTTGACTCTGGAAAACCTCAGCCATGGTTTTGACGGTGAAACCCTGTTTGAGAACGGTAATTTTATCTTTGAAGCGGGTTCGCGCATTGCGGTGATTGGCGAAAACGGGGCAGGCAAAACAACATTCTTGCGTTGCTTGATGGGTGAATTAGCAGCCAATCAAGGTACGGTACAGTGGGCAGAGAATGCCTCCATTGCTTACTGCCCGCAAGATACCAGCAATGAGTTTGATGATGATTTAAACCTGTTTGACTGGATGACACAATGGCGCAAACCGAGTCATGATGATCAAGTTGTGCGCGCTACACTGGGCCGTTTACTCTTTTCGTCTGAAGACTTTAAAAAACAAGCGAAGATATGCTCAGGTGGTGAGAAAAACCGTTTATTGTTTGGCAAACTCATCATGCAGGAAGCGAATGTTCTGGTCATGGATGAACCGACTAACCATCTGGATATGGAGTCTATTGAGGCACTTAACCTGGCGTTGGAGCTCTATGAAGGCACTTTGATCTTTGTGAGTCACGACCGTGAGTTTGTCTCTTCTTTAGCAAACCGTATTATTGAAATTAAAGATCATCAGCTACACGACTTTCGTGGCAACTATGAAGACTACCTCCGCAGCCAACAATCCACATAAAGTCTAGCAACGCTCAATACAAGCTTATAGGCTTCTTAACAGCCCTGCTGATGTGCTCCCTTGATGGCGCTAACGCATGATCATCGCCAGTAAAACATGCAACCGCGCCTCTAACAGGCACTATAAGCTACCTGAATTCGCGTATAACGGCCGCCAAAAGCCACTAAATGTCGCTAAAATTCTCTTTTAGTCTGGTGATTACTCGCCGTCAAAATTAAGGTAAAATAAACGAAATTTATTGATGCCTATTTACTTGCCCTGAGAGATTTATATGAGTTTGTATTCAGAATATATGGATGAAATCGAGACCCGTAAAAACGACCTGGGATTACATCCGAAGCCTATTGATAGTGCCGAATTACTATCAGAAATCATTGCCCAAATCAAAGACAGCGGGCATGAGCACCGCGATGACTCCCTAACGTTTTTTATCTATAACACGCTACCCGGCACCACCAGTGCAGCTGGTGTGAAGGCTAAATTTCTCAAGGAAATCATTCTGGGTGAATCCGTCGTTGCCGAGATCACGCCAACCTTTGCCTTTGAGTTGCTATCTCATATGAAAGGCGGCCCTTCTGTTGAAGTGTTGCTCGATCTGGCTTTAAGTGACGATGCCACAGTCGCCAGCCCAGCAGCTGACGTCTTGAAAACCCAGGTTTTCCTGTATGAAGCCGATACAGCAAGACTGGCAACCGCTTTCGAAGCAGGCAACGCCATCGCGAAAGACATTCTTGAAAGCTATGCCCGAGCAGATTTCTTCACCAAACTGCCTGATATCGACGAGAAAATCGATGTCGTCAGCTACATTGCAGCAGAAGGTGATATTTCAACGGATTTGCTATCGCCAGGCAATCAGGCACATTCACGTTCAGATCGAGAATTACATGGCAAGTGCATGATATCCCCTGAGGCCCAGGCAGAAATCCAAGCACTGCAAGCGCAACACCCTGGTAAGAAAGTCATGCTGATTGCTGAAAAAGGGACTATGGGTGTCGGCTCTTCGCGCATGTCTGGGGTCAACAATGTGGCCTTATGGGCCGGTAAGCAAGCCAGCCCTTATGTGCCCTTTGTTAACATTGCCCCAGTGGTAGCAGGCACCAATGGCATATCACCTATCTTCCTGACGACGGTGGGTGTCACTGGCGGTATCGGTATTGACTTAAAGAACTGGGTGAAAAAACTGGATGCTGACGGTAATCCCGTGCTGGATCAGAATGGCGACCCTATTCTTGAACAAGCCTATTCTGTTGCTACAGGTACTGTGCTGACTATCAATACCAAAGAGAAGATGCTCTATAACGGCGATCAAGCGCTAGTCGATGTCTCTTCAGCTTTCACGCCGCAAAAGGTCGAGTTTATGAAAGCGGGCGGATCGTATGCCATTGTGTTTGGTAAAAAGTTGCAAAGCTTTGCTGCACAAACGCTGGGTATAGAAGCGCCTGCCGTATTTGCTTCAGCCAAAGAGATTTCTCATGCCGGTCAGGGCCTGACAGCTGTTGAAAAGATCTTCAATAAAAACGCTGTCGGTGTTACCTCAACAGCGGCATTACATGCAGGCTCGGATGTTCGGGTTAAAGTCAATATCGTAGGTTCACAAGATACCACCGGCTTGATGACATCACAGGAACTTGAATCTATGGCCGCCACTGTGATTTCACCCAGCGTTGATGGCGCGTATCAATCAGGTTGTCACACAGCATCGGTTTGGGATAAAAAAGCCCAAGCCAACATTCCTAAACTGATGAAGTTTATGAATAACTTTGGCTTGATTACCGCGCGCGACCCCAAAGGGGTTTATCACCCCATGACGGATGTGATTCACAAAGTATTAAACGATATAACCGTTGATGACTGGGCCATCATTATCGGTGGTGACTCCCATACTCGGATGTCAAAGGGTGTTGCCTTTGGTGCTGATTCCGGCACGGTTGCACTTGCCCTTGCCACCGGTGAAGCTACCATGCCGATTCCACAGTCTGTGAAAGTCACATTCAAAGGCGAAATGAAAAGCCATATGGACTTTCGTGACGTTGTGCATGCAACCCAGGCACAGATGCTGAAAGAGTTCGGTGATAATGTTTTTCAGGGACGTGTCATTGAAGTGCATATCGGCACACTACTCGCAGACCAGGCTTTTACCTTTACCGATTGGACAGCTGAGATGAAAGCAAAGGCATCTATCTGTATTTCTCAAGATGATACGCTCATCGAATCACTTGAGATTGCGAAAAGCCGCATTCAGATCATGATCGACAAAGGTATGGATAACAGTGCCCAAACACTGCAAGGCTTAATTACGCTGGCGAACAAGCGTATTGATGAAATCAAAACAGGCGAGCAGCCTGCCTTGGCACCGGATGATAATGCCAAATACTTTGCAGAACTGGTTGTTGACTTAGATGTCATTGATGAACCGATGATTGCTGACCCGGATGTTAATAATGTAGATGTCTCCAAACGCTATACACATGACACTATCAGACCTGTCTCATACTACCAAGGCAACAAAAAAGTCGACCTTGGCTTTGTCGGGTCATGCATGGTGCATAAAGGTGATATGAAAATTATCTCGCAAATGCTGAAAAACTTAGAAGCGCAAAACGGCCATGTTGAGTTCAAAGCACCACTGGTTATCGCACCACCCACTTACAATATTGTTGATGAGCTAAAAGCCGAAGGCGACTGGGAGGTACTTAAAAAGTACTCCGGCTTCGAGTTTGACGACAGTAACCCTAAACAGGCCGCCCGTACAGAGTACGAAAACATCATGTATCTCGAACGGCCAGGTTGTAACCTATGCATGGGTAACCAGGAAAAAGCAGCCAAAGGTGATACTGTATTAGCAACCTCGACACGCTTATTCCAAGGCCGGGTCGTGGAAGATGCCGAAGATAAGAAAGGCGAATCATTACTGGCATCGACGCCTGTTGTGGTGCTCTCTAGCATTCTTGGACGCACACCGAGCATTGAAGAATATAAAAGCGCTGTCGATGGTATTAACCTGACTGACTTTGCACCGCCTGTTGAAGCGCTCAGTGCTAAACCTGGACAGGCACAGCCTGTGCAGATGAGAGCTATCGATCCTAAATAGCGGCCTTAAGCAGTGCTAATCTATCATAAACAAGAGGGTTAGGCCTCATATTAACGACCGGGAGCTTTATTCCTAATCACTAATATGACCTAGTCCTCATGTTTATGAGCGCAAATATGCAAAAATTCTTTTTGCAAACGAATATATGCAAGTAGCCTTTCAAATTATAAAAAAACTAGTTAACACTTTTAAAATTTCAGAACGAATACCCTTCCTATAAGCAGTGCTTTACGTACTTTCACTGGGTATAATTCCCAGTTAATAATAATCCATTGGCATCGTCTCCAGCAGTTCACCGCAGGGTAAGCTGCCAACTGATACACAATAACAACAAAGTAATATATTACATAAAGAGGCTTTATGAATTCGCACAGCATTGCAAGCAATAAGCTCAGTACACTATTCCTTATTATTCCATTCACTTTTTTATTAAGCGCATGTGGTGGCAGCGGTGGCGGTGGCGGTGGTAATGATAATACCGGTAATGACAGCAGCTCTGCTAATAACACTGCACCCAGCTTCACCTCAGCAACAAGCATAGATGTTTTAGAAAACATTACAGGCACTGTGTATACAGCAGCAGCTAGCGACAGTGAAAATGATACCCTCAGCTATGCTATTAGCGGTGGAGATGATCAGGCATTGTTTACGATTGACAGCAGCAGTGGTGCTATCAGCTTTGTTAATGTGCCTGACTTTGAAGCACCCGGTGATAGCGATAGCAATAATGAGTACAACCTAACGTTAACCGTCAATGACGGTAATGGCGGTAGTGCCGACTTAAATCTCACTTTGACGGTAAGCAATGAAAACCGCTTATCACTCTCTGTTATCTTTCCATTTAATAATAGTCACTTAGGTGGTCAGGCAAATCAGATTACGGTGCGCGGCACATTGCAAGATACTGAAGATAATACCGTTACCAGTACTGACATCAATACTCTTACGGTAAACGGTATTGCAGCCACATTGAGCGCCGATGCCAGTCAGTGGTCTGCGCTAGTACCGGTTAATGCTGAAATAGAAAATATACTTAATATTGAAGTCAACTCCAGCAGTGGCAACGCTGATAGTATTACACAATCAGTATTCAACACTCGCCTACTCGGAGACTTAGATTCGGTAGCATTAGATATCACCAATGACCGTGTCTTTGCTTTTGACGACCAACTGGATGCTATTTTTGCCATTGATTTGAACAATGGTCAGAAAACTGTTATTGCAGATGCAACAACGGGCCAAGGTAGCAGCTTAACAAATGACATAACCGATATTGCTTATGATGCGACTAACAGTCAACTTTATCTATTAGATAATAGCAGCAATGACGTGATAGTCGTTGATATCAGTAACGGCAATCGCAGTACGCTGGCACTCAGCGGCGAAAGTTTAAGTGTTCCTGTTTCGATCAGTTTAGATGTCGCCAATGATAGAGCTTTTATTCTTGACCTGAGCTCAAACACAGTATTTGAGCTGGCATTGGATAGTAACGTGCTGAGTATTGTTTCAAACAATAGTACAGGCACAGGTACTAACTTTTCGGGTCCGAGAGCTATTGCATTCGATCTATCCAATAGCCGCGTACTGGTCACTGATGTTACACTCGATGCTGTTATGGCAGTAGATATCACTAATGGCAATCGAACAATCCTATCAGATGACAGCACGGGTACCGGCACAGAATTTGTTAACCCAAACCCTATTGTAATAGACACGACTAATAATCGTGCACTGGTTTTTGATACAAGCTTACAATCTCTGTTTGCCGTTGACTTGAGTAGCGGTAATCGATCAGTATTATCAAGTAACAGTATGGGAAGCGGTGTCGATTTCTTAACGCCCTCCTCTATGCAGTTCAATACCAATAGTGGTCAAGCGATTGTTGCCGACTTTGCCAGTTTATTCAGTGTTAATTTACAAAATGGTGATCGCAACGTAATTGCCTCTGGCAATATTGGTATAGGCGAGCCTATTGGGTTTAGTACAGATATAATATGGGATGCCGATAACGAGCGACTCCTTTCAACGGATACCAATAGTGAGCAAGTATTGGCAACCGATGCCAACACATCAAACAATACAATCGTTTCTGGCAGTTCGAATATACGATCGCCTCGCGCCTTAGTCAGGGTTTCAGACAGTCAAGTTATTGTAACGTCTAACTCGACAACCAAGCTCTGGTCTGTTGATACCAATGCAGGTAGTGCCACTGCATTGAATATTGCTTCTGGACCTAGTTTAGTTTCACCTTTCGGGATCGCCCTTAATACACAGAATAACCATTATTTGATTTCTGACCTATCGAATGATGCCCTCTATCGTTTTAATCCCAGTGATGCGAGTAATACTGTTATTTCTGATGATAGTACCGGCAGTGGCACGCCCTTTTCAGACCCGAGATCGGTAGCTTATGATACAGTGAATAATCAAGCTTATGTAATAGATACGGGCATTAGTGGCTTGTTTGCCGTCAACCTGGCTAACGGTGACCGCACTATTGTCTCTGACAGCAGTAATGGTATAGGCACTAATTTCTCTACACCCATAGCGATGCGGCTTGACTTAAACGATAACCGAGCACTTGTATTAGATGAAGGACTAGTTGCCTTACTGGCAGTGGATTTAGCAAGTGGTGATCGTACGATTATGGCAGATAACAATACAGGTAATGGTTTTAATTTCATCGACCTGAATGCATTAGCCCTGGATACAGAAAGAAATCTGGCGTTTGTTGCCGATGTTGATGAAGTCGGCATTTTCGTCGTTGATCTTGACTCTGGTGACCGCATATTGATTAATCGTTTCTTTAGACAATTTGTATTTTAAAAAAGCTGTTATTCACAACCATGAAAAAAGCGGTGGTAGCAAACAAGCTACCACCGCTTCTTTTTTTAGCTTACAACTTTTTATAACAATACAACTTAATTAATAAAGACGGCGATTATTCACCATCACTTAAAATCACATTATTAACTGTTGTTGTATTGTCTGCTGTACCATTGTCTTTATCGTTAGCAATCACAAAGCCCATGCTAGCGCCAGTGTAATACTCACCCACAGGGATTGTAATGGTCTGAGCGGCACCATTGCCTGTGTAACTAAAGTCTGTGATACCCCAGCTTTGGCTACCGGTTAGCTTAAAGACACGATTAGAGCTTGCCCCTGTGTTTTCATCAAAGCCAACACCGTGAATTTCACCCGTACCATTAGCAGTGAACTCTAAGGTAATTGTGCTGCTACCGGTAATTTCAAACGTCTGATTAGTAATACGCCAGATATTACCACTCAAAGAGATTGAACATTCATCCGCGGTAAAGGTACCTGGATTATTCGAGGTATACGCTTGGGTATTACTTAAATCAATACAGCTTGCACCCGGCGGCGGTGGCGGTGGTGGCGGTGGCGGTGGTGGCGGTGGCGGTGGTGGCGGTGGTGGCGGTGGTGGTGGTGGTGGTGGTGGTGGCGGTGGTGGCGGTGGCGGTGGCGGTGGCGGTGGCGGTGGTGGTGGTGGCGGTGGTGGCGGTGGTGGCGGTGGCGCAGAGCCACTGAATGTTACAAAGTCAATATTCGCGGCAACATCACCACCGCCTAAATTAATGATTTGCACATTCGCGCCAGCAGGAATATTGATCGATGCTGTTGCATCGGTATAGCTGCCAGTCCAAACACCATTAGAGGTAAAGTTAATACTCCCTACATCACTACCATTCACTGTGACCGAGAGTGCGCCACTGTTTTGCGAAGCATAGCGCATGGTTAAGGTATCAGAAGCTTGTACGTTGTTGAACTGCACACCTGAGTTCACTGTATCTAAGAACGCAACGCCCTGCCCACCGGATGCTGGCCCATCACTGTAAACCGAAGCATTACCTAAGATAGTGCTAGCTTCCGCTTCAATTTGCTGAGAACCACCTGGCGGTGGTGGTGGCGGTGGTGGCGGTGGCGGTGGCGGTGGTGGCGGTGGCGGTGGTGGCGGTGGTGGTGGTGGTGGTGGTGGTGGTGGTGGTGGCGGTGGCGGTGGTGGTGGTGGTGGTGGTGGTGGTGGTGGCGGTGGAGCATCACCACTGAATGTTACAAAATCAATATTCGCGGCAACATCACCGCCGCCTAAATTAATGATTTGTACATTCGCACCCGCAGGCACGCTAATAGAGGCTGTTGCATTAGTATAACTGCCAGTCCAAACACCATTAGAGGTAAAGTTAATGCTACCAACGTCATTACCATTGACTGTTATCGAGAGTGCACCACTATTTTGTGAGGCATAGCGCATAGTAATAGTGTCTGAAGCCGGTACATTGTTAAATTGCACACCCGCATTAACTGTATCGAGAAATGCAACACCTTGCCCTCCCGACGCTGGGCCATCGTTATAAACAGATGCATTACCTAACACCTGCCCACTCTCAGCTTCAAACTGTGTTCCACCTCCTGGTGGTGGTGGTGGTGGCGGTGGTGGTGGCGGTGGCGGTGGTGGGCTTGCGTTCAAGAACGGCTCAATAATTGGCCAAAAGCGATCTGAACGTGCACCGCGGTTATTACACACACCAAAATGATGCAAGGCTACTACTTGGTTGTTATTCACTGATATAACAGGTGAACCCGATGAGCCACCTTCTGTATCACAGCTATAGTTCATATCGGTATCTGAAGCACGACCTGATACAGCATTATTACCTACGGCACAACGATTACCACCACGTTGATCATCTAGAATTGCAATTTCTTTAGGACGGCCACCCGGATGTTGTGGAATATAAATCGGCTCATTATTAGCAGCACGACGGTTATCAACCGTCAAAGCACCAAACTGCGAAACGCTACCGGGATTATTAATCGTGAACAAAGTCATATCCGTATTGAAATCGGTCACCAGCATTTGATTCACCGAGACAATCACCCGGTTTGCTGTAGTGCTACCACCATTACACTGTGTGTTCTGATAGCCAAACCAGACTTCTGATCCATTAGCTTGACTTTGTGATTCGATGCAGTGGTTATTAGTAATCATCGTGTCGTTGTTAGGCCCTACTCGCCAAGCAGTACAGACTGAACCACCTAAGCGTAAGCTACCGACCGCGCCTGATATATTAAACTCGGTTGGATACTGACCCTGCCAACAAATGGCATCCTGACGATCATCACCACCGCAAACTGTTTCAGGTACATTATCCGGTGTGTTGGCTGCCACAATTTCAGCGGCATCAAACCCACGCCAGTAACGTGGAATACTGATACCTGCACGACCACGGCGTTGCCAACGACGTGCGGTTGAGTTTAAACGCACAATCGCTGTATCACCCCAAAGTGTTAATGTCCAAAAACCTGGATGCTCATCACTGGTTATGCCATCACCTGGATAGGTGTACATGGCTGTACCATCGGGTGTTGCTACAGTTAATGTATCACCCGGCACAATATCCATCACAGCAATATTTAGTTTTAAGTTATCCGCACCAGGGTGTGAAATAACATGGTCACGGTTAGCTTGGCGATAGCTGATATTAACACCATCTTCAATTAACTCAGCAATCTGTATGGGTGTATCAGTACGCGGATCATTCTGCGCAATTGTTATATTCCCCCATGCCAGCGTTATTAGCGCAAGCATTACTTTCACAATAATGCTATTGCTCCTATCTCGCTTCATTATCATTAACTCCTACCTCCTGAAGTACTAGTACTAGTGTATTTGTATTTATGTATATGTATTTTTGTTTATGCAAAATATCTTTATGCTCATTAAAGAATATACAGGCCAAGATGATTCCCCTATACATTGATCAAAAGCCTATATATATAAGGAGTGCCATTCTAACGTGTTAAAAATTCAATGAAGTGGTACATTTGAGTCTATTGACGGTCTATTTTTTGTATTTTCAAGCAAGCTATCAACGTTAAAATCACGATTTTATTGCGTTCAAAATTTCGAGATTACTTGCAAAATAAGCCAATGATCATTATTGGTTTTTTAACGAGATAAAATGATAACTATGAATAAGCACGAATCAAAAGAAACACATATAGTGCAACTAACTTGCGTTAAATAGAATAATGTGAGTTTATAAATGATGCATAACGCTTTGCCGTACAAAAGAATATGTGAAGCCCACTACTTTAAGTAAGGCAATCACATATCATTAAACAAGTGTTATACGTAGTGGCGTGAATGACTAAAGCTAATAACAAAAACCCTGCGATTTAATCATAACCGATCGAAGCGGGCTGCACTGTATATCAGAAAACACATACCAGAATAATAGCTAATCGCTTTGCTTTGCTTAGATTTCATCAAGCTCAAGACTTTCAACATCGATAATGTTTGGAAATTTTGACTTAACATTATCTGGCACCATTGAGATCCATTGATCAATACTCTGCATCACTTCGCTATCATAGCTCTCGACTTCATACTCATCTATCTCATAGAGCTGATCATTTTTTTCGTAAGAGTATTGTGAAATTTCACCATCAGCGTTGAGCAAATAAAAATACGCTGTGCCATATTCATCATAGATTCGAGAGTACAACTCAATACCATGCCCTTTGGCGACAATAGCTTCAGCGACTTCGCGCCAATCAGAACCATTAAAATCAAAAAAGCCATACTCTTCATCAAACTCAAATTCATCGACTTGATAATTATCACTCTTGAGTTCTGATGTTTCGACTTCAGCAGCCTTGACTAACTCTAAAGCTAAATCAAACGTACTCGATTGTGTCGATTTCTTAAACCGCTGTAAAGTTTCACCATCGACTTTGAAAATGACGTTTCCCCATTCTTCTGCCATATACCACACCCTCCAACTGCTCTTTGATACCATCAGCAATCGACATAGCTGCCTTATAGCAAGTGCACAATCACCACTGATATCAAGTCCTGCCAAAACGACTTATACAAATTATTTTTATAATTATCCTCGAGCCACAATGGGCTTGATCAATATTATATTAGCATACATAAAAATTTATGCAGGATTTTACCATTATCAAATCTAAAATTGCTCAAAATAAACCAGAAAAAATAGTGGCGTAGCAGCAAGACAGCTTTGCTATATCACATCAGCATGTCAACTGACAAAACTTATTGCATATTTGATGTAATGAAACATAAAGTTACATTATGCATGCTTGCACATTACAAGCTGATGATCATAGATAGATGCTATAAAGTGGGTACTGTAGCACTTACAGTCCCCACTTTATGCGAGTGGTGTAGATTAATCCAATAAATTGCGGTAGATAATTGGAATTAACCAAGCTTGCTCATATGGCACTGTTGGCGGTGCTGGTGGCGGCGGTGGTAAATCAGAAATATCAGGATCAGTACCATTGAGATATTCATCAAGATTATTAATATTATCACCATCATAGTCTGACAGTGCATCATTTGGATTCAATGGATTTAACGCTAATGCCGCATGCTCGAAGTCATCTGGAATTTGATCGCCATCGGTATCGCGCGTAAATGGCGAGGTACCAATCACTAACTCTTCATCATGGCTTAGTGTATCCTGATCGAGATCACATGTGCCTGAACTACTGATGTTTAACGTTATAAGCTGTCCACCACTATCGCCAAAAGTATCGGTCACTAACAACCCGAAATTATCAGTACCAGCATAATTCGCATTATCGACGACATAGCGATAACCGCCATTACCAATCGGCGTACCATCAGCACGTTGCTGTACTAGGCTGCCAAACAAAGGTGGCGTATTAGGGTCTATAATAAACACCAAATCATCATTGTTAAGAAACTCACCACTTTCATTAGTCACATGAAAGATCATCGGTAGCGAGCAACTTGCGCCAGATAAGTTTCTAACAGGTGTATCAATCGTTAACAAACCCGGCTCTCCCTCAACCGTAATATGCGTCACACTTAAGTGGGTACCACCTTTACTATCCCGAATATTAACGGTAAAACCATCCAAGCCTTCAAACCCCAGTGGCGGCGTATAACTAAAAACACCATTCTCATAAATAGTGATATCACCACCTTCAAAAGAGGCATTAATATCAAAAAAAGTGATTGGATCACCTTCCGGATCTGTTGCCGTTAACTGACCGATTAAATTAAAATCGACTGGAATACTCGCGCTATAAGGTTCGACCTGAGGAGGTTGATTCAAGCGCAAAAGATGTTGCTGATTATTGACTCCACGACTACAAGCAAACACAAAGGTATCGGTGGACTGAATAGTATACCCGTCTGGAATCGGATAACCACCACAGGCTCTGATACTATCCCTTGCATCACGCACTTCGATACCAAAACTGCTTATACCAACACAGCTATTATCGGTAAACTCGCGGACAACGACTTCATCATCATCTATTGATTGATAATTACATTGCTCTCTGGCAACGCCATAACTCGATGGTAGCACCCATAGCAAAAACAATGTCATTACAAAATTTTTAATCTTGAGACTATTATTTTTTTCCATATAGTTTTCTATTAGCCCTTTATTGAATTATCCTTATTGACGAGAAATAATAGCTCTATCAACTTCGCATTGACCATTATTAACATTAAATGCTAGATCTATATAACCGTTAGCATGAAAAGTGCTTAATACCATTGCTTGAATTTCTTTTTGATTATCCGCATTACTGGCATTAATTAACAGCCTATGGCCATCGCAATCAGTATTACTATAAGCTATCAGCTTTACATAGGTGCCTGAACCGCTCGAACTTAGGCTATCAACAAATTCAATTTGGTGCGCACCGGTCCAGGTAGCAGCAACAGCATTGCCGAAACTAATAAACAGCAAACAAGTCATCACAGATAAATATTTTTTTTGCGCAAGCATTTTTATTGCTCCTCAGTTCATACATTTGATAATTAAGTTGGACATAATAAGTTGTTAGTATAATGGCCTAAAAGAGTATGTAAATAGCGTAACGCTGCTAAACAAACCATAGCCATTAGTTTTTTTGAGGGTTAATTATAACGCAGGATATCTGACTACAATACCTACTTAAGTATGAAAGCTGGGCTTATCTGCGCTGTACTTTAATTTGGATGGATTAAAACTTATATATTTGCCAATACTGGCCAGGCCCAATTGGTGGCCCAGAGTATTCCCCAAGCGAATACACCCGCGAGTATATCGTCGAGCATAATACCCACACCACCGGCAATATGTTTATCAAGCCATCGGATTGGCCACGGTTTGACAATATCAAAAAATCGAAACAGGACAAAGCCTAATAGTATATTACTCACACTAAACGGTATCGCTATCATGGTAATTAAATAGCCAGCTATTTCGTCCCATACGATACCACCGTGATCATGCACACCTAAATCTTTTGCTGTTTGGCCACAAAGATAAAAACCAAGCACAGTGATCAGACATAAAACAACGCTGTAATGTATCAGTGATAAGGGCAGCATTAGCAGGTAAAAAGGAATACCGACCAAGGTGCCAAATGTACCAGGCGCCCTCGGCGCCAGACCACTGCCAAAGCCAAAAGCCAGCAAGTGTATTGGATTTCTTAATAAGTCCGTAAAGCTCGGTGTATTAATCGCGGCCATGTTTTTTTTCTGAGAAGTGTTGATAACCACCGCTAGCAATTTCTAAAGGAGCGGCCCCTTCTCGGTGTAGTCTCAAGCCGGGTTGCTTCTCAATATTACCGATATGCGTAATGGGGAGTTTTAAAGCATATTGCAATTCATTGACAGCATCAATTTTTTCATCAGGCACGGTAAAACAGAGTTCATAGTCATCACCACCGGCAAGCGCCAGTTCGATCATCTTTGCTGGATCCTGATCTTCACGCATAGCTTGCGACATCGGTAATTTGGCTAAATGCACTTGAGCCCCTAAGCCACTGTCGTTGAGAATATGCCCTAAATCAGAAATTAACCCATCAGATAAATCGATTGCTGCCGTCGCGATACCGCGTAGCCCCATACCCGCAATAACCCGGGGTTCGGGATAATTCAACCGGTTCACTGGTGTGCTGATAGGCTCGGCCCCGGCAAGACGCAATAACTCAAGGTTAGCCTGGCCTAGCTGCCCTGTGACCAGAATATAATCGCCAATCTGTGCACCTGAGCGTGTTAGTGCCTGCCCTTCAGGAATTAAGCCTTGCGCGTGTATGGTGATACTCAAAGAGCCTTGGGTAGTATCTCCGCCGATGAGTTGAACATTGAATTGCTCTGCTAGGCTAAAAAAACCTTCGGCAAAATTTGCCAGCCATTTTTCATCTGCAGTTGGCATGCTCAGTGCCAATGATACCCAGGCAGGCTCTGCCCCCATCGCGGCCAAATCACTTAAATTGACCGCCAGCGCTTTATAGCCTATAGAATGTGCCGAAGTGCCTTGCGGAAAGTGCACAGCTTCAATCAGTGTGTCGGTCGTCACTGCCAGCTCAAAGCCAGTCGGCATGGTAACCCTTGCACAATCATCACCAATTCCCTGCAAAACATCTTCACGCGATACAGGGTTACGCTGTTTGAGTTGTTCTATTAAATCGAATTCCATCGACTGCCACCCCTTGCTTGGATTAAATAATATCGATCAGGGCCTCAACGCTCATGCGGTCGCCAGTCCTTAACCGCTTTATCAAGTACGCCATTAATAAATTTATGCCCTTGCTCAGCACCAAATTTTTTTGCCAAGTCGACCGCTTCATTAATAATAACGCGATAAGGGATTTCCATTCGTTGTTGCAGTTCATAGCTTGATAAGCGCAGGATACTTCTTTCAATCGGATCCAGCTGATCTACCGGTATATCCAAATAAGCAGCCAATGTTGTATCCAGAGCCTCCGACCTGGCGACGCACTCTTTAAAAAGCTCTGCAAAATAAACACTATCGGTGTTTTGCATATCTTGTGTATCTTCAAACTGCCTGACAACAGCGCTGACCGAATCTGGGTTTAGCTCCCATTGATAAAGCGCCTGCAAAGCACGCTGCCTGGCTTTACGCCGCAGTTGTTGCGTATTATTGTGCTTGCCTGTTGGTTTAGTACTCATTTAGGCTGTGCCAAGCCAGCATACAGTGCCAACACTTCCATAGCGGCCTTGGCCGCATCAACACCTTTATTATTATCTGTGGCAGTATCAATTCGCTCACGCGCCTGTTCAATATTATCGGTCGTTAAAATACCGTTAATCACTGGCAAGTCATATTTCAAACCTACCTCGTTTAAACCACGAGCGCTTTCACTACAGACATATTCAAAATGGGGTGTGCCGCCCCGAATAACACAGCCCAGCGCAATAATGGCATCATACTGCCCTGTCTGCGCAAACTTCTGGCAAGCTAAAGGCAACTCAAACGCCCCGGGTACGCGTGCGACAGTGAGCTGACTTTCGCTCGCCCCGCATTCATACAAAGCATCAATTGCGCCCTTTAGCAGCTCGTCCACAATAAAGTCATTAAAGCGGGCGGCGATAAGCGCATAACGGTAACCACCTGCGGTAATGGTTGGCGCATCCTGACCGTATAATTTATAATCTGACATTCAATAAATCCTAATAAAAACAGCCATTTAAAGAAAATAGTTAATCTGAAACATAATCATGAACTTCCAGCCCAAAGGCCCCCAAACCATGGAACACTTTAGGCGCACTCAGAATCTGCATCTTGCGCACCCCAAGCTCGGAGAGGATCTGTGCACCAATACCATAGGTTCGTAAATCCGTTGGCTTGCTGCTACTGGCAGCTTGCTGCGCCTTCTGCGCATAATCTGTGACGCGGTCTAACAAACCGAGCCCGGCATGTGGCCGGGTCAGATAAACCAGCACCCCCTGCTCAGCTGCCGCAATACGTTGCAGCGCATCATCGAGAGGCCAACCCCTAGCCTCTTTTGCTGCAAACACATCATACAAAGGGTTTTCCACATGCACTCTGACCAAGCTAGTCTTATCAGGTGAAATGGGGCCTTTAACCAATGCCAAGTGTGAAGCTTTGTGAATGTTGTCATGAAAAGCGACTAATTCAAAATCGCCATACTCACTTGCGAAAGGTGTGCGCTTGATCATCTCAACCGTTTTTTCAGTCAAAATACGATATTTGATTAAGTCTTCAATCGTACCCAGCTTCAAATTGTGTTTGGCCGCGAACTGTTCCAGATCGGGCCGACGCGCCATCGTACCATCGTCATTGAGAATTTCGACAATCACTGCCGCGGGTTCAAAGCCGGCTAAACGAGCGAGGTCACAGCCTGCTTCGGTATGACCGGCACGCACTAATACCCCCCCTTCCTCAGACATTAATGGAAAAATATGTCCAGGTTGCACGAGGTCTTGTGGCCTAGCATCCGGTCGGGTTGCTGCCCGTATGGTTGTTGTACGATCTGCCGCAGATATACCCGTGGTAACGCCTTGGGCTGCCTCGATCGATACCGTAAAGTTGGTTGAGTGTGGCGTATCACCTTGCTTGGCCATTAATGGCAGCTGCAGCTTTTCACAACGCTGCTGTGATAGTGCCAGACAGATCAAACCGCGACCATGCTGTGCCATAAAATTAATATCTTCAGGGCGTACAGATGATGCAGCGATAATTAAATCACCTTCATTTTCACGGCTTTCATCATCGACAATGATGACCATTTTACCTTGACGCAGGTCTTCAATAATTTCTTCGGTCGTATTTATTGGCATACTAAATATTCTTTACATAAGTTAATATCAGTCTAGCTCAACACCAGTGTCTCTGTCGCCGGCTGGCGCGAGTAGCTTTTCCAGGTAACGGGCAATAATATCGACTTCTATATTCACTGCTGAGCCTTCATGGTATTCACTGAAAATCGTTTTTTCCAAGGTATGTGGTACGATATTAATACCAAAGCATGTGCCACTGACACTATTGACTGTTAAACTCACACCATCGAGCGTTACAGAACCTTTGGCCACAATATAACGTACTAATGTTGCTGGCACTTCAATATCAACACGTGTCGAACGACCATCTGCCCGCATTTGTTTAATATGCGCAATACCATCAACATGTCCGCTGACCCAATGCCCACCCAGTGCTGTGCTGGGTGTCAGTGCCGGTTCCAGATTTACTGGGCTGCCGACTTCCAGTTTGCCCAGCGTGGTACAGTCCAGCGTTTCTATAGATACATCGGCATAGAATGTTTTTGTTGATAGCTCCACCACTGTCAGACAAACCCCATTGACGGCAATACTATCTCCTAAAGAAACCTTATCCAGAGAGAGCTGTTCAACAGCTATCGCTAAACGCAAGTCATCACCTCTGGTTTCCATACTGGCGATACGGCCTATATCTAATACGATCCCGGTAAACATTATTTTACTCAGCTAAGGCAATGGTTTTAAAAGTTAATGGCAAGGCTGAGGCATTATTAAACTCAGCGCCTGCTGTCACCCCGGCCTTGGCTATTTCTTCAGCTGAGTCGAGCTTATCATAGAGTGCATACATTGCCCCTAGGGCATAGTCTGCCCCTGAACCCACTGCCCAGAAACGCTCAAACTCATTGGCATCACGCATACCATAAACTGCGAAAATGCCGTGTGGGTTTGCAATGACCGCATCAATATGATTGGTTTCATAAGGATCATCTTGGTCATCTTTACTACTGGCATTAAGAAAATATTTATCCTTTAAAACGGTATGTAGTTTTAAGAACGTTTTAAATATACCCTGCCGATTGCTGAAATCATACTCAACCTCTGGATCATCAAAAATGTCATCAATAACCAGTGCATGTGCTGCGCTCCCAACAATACCAACATAAGTATCACCGCATAACTGAATTTTATCATGATACTTATCATAGCCAGCACCCAGCTTGGTATCACCAAAGCTGGTCAATGTATCAGCCGCTATACACACATGTTTACCCTTACGACAAACAACAATAGTAGACATTTATTCACTCCAATAGCAATCTCAGTATTTTATAAAACAGCATCGATAAAATACCGATTGAAACAATATACACTCTGCTTTAACTGTATTCTGGTCTAGCAAGAATACGGATATCATTACCAATTTTTCTTACATCACTTATGCTTAATAAAACTTTATCTTGCAAGCTGGCTAATGCGGGTAACTTAAATAAGCCAGCAGCACTATCACCTAAGATGCTCGGCGCCATATAGACCACAAGTTCATCAACCAGTTGTGCTTGTAATAAGGCACCTGCCAATACTGGGCCACCTTCTACTAATAGCTCATTAATTTCGCCAGCGGCCAAAACCGACATAATATCGTTAAGGCGTGGTCGGCCATTATCATCAGCGGGCAGTTGCACAACGCCTAAGTGCTCATCACTAAGCGCAATGCGCTTATTGGCATTATCACTGGTAGTAATAATTAAAATATCACCCGGCAAATCCAACAGCTTGGCATTCAACGGTATTTGAAATTGGCTATCGAGTATTACCCGTAAGGGTTGCTTTATCGCATCAGAGATGCCTGGTGCCAAGTCACCCGCTGCCGCTAATGTTTCCAAGCGCAAGTTTAATGAGGGGTCATCCTGTAACACCGTATTAATGCCTGCCATAATCGCTGAACTACGGGCACGCCAGCGCTGCACATCCAAACGCGCATCTGGCCCGGTTATCCATTGGCTTTGACCATCAGCTAAGGCCGTGCGCCCATCTAAACTCATCGCTAACTTAACGCGCACATGGGGACGTTGCCGACTAATACGGCTGATAAAGCCTGGGTTAAGCGCTTCAGCCTCTGCTTGCATTAAACCAATGTCAACCGTTATACCGGCATCGCGTAGACGTGCAATACCTTGACCATTGACCAGTGGGTTTGGGTCAGACATGGCGATCACAACTCGCGCGGCACCGGCATTAATAATCGCATCTACACACGGTGGGGTTTTACCGTGATGATTACAGGGTTCTAATGTGACATAAATGGTCGAGCCTGCAAGCTGTTTATCACGCGCTTCTTTAAGCGCAATAATTTCAGCATGCGCCTGCCCTGCCTGCCTGTGCCATCCCTGACTGATTTGTTCAGCACCCTGAGTTATGACACAACCCACGCGCGGATTAGGTGCTGTGGTATACATTCCTAACGCCGCTAACTGCAGCGCCTTTGCCATATGATAATGATCGTGCTCAGTAAACATAGTGTTATTAAGTCGTGCTCACAGTCAATAGCAACAATGTTAGTGCTTAGTCATCACTCAGCAATGAAATCTGATTGCGCCGCATTTCCGGTGTAGGCTCTTTTTCCAGTCGATCAATCATTTCACGAAAGGCATTGATGTCTTCAAAGCTCAAGTAGACAGAAGCAAAGCGGATATAGGCAACATGATCCAGCTTGCGCAACTCGTTCATCACCAGTTCACCAATATGAAACGATTTAATTTCGCGTTCACCGCGGGTTAACAGCTCCCGCTTAATATGCGCAATGGAGGTTTCCACATTATCGGTTTCAACAGGTCGTTTTTCCAAGGCACGCAAAATACCTGAGCGCAGTTTTTCTTCACGAAATGGTTCGCGACTATCGTTACTTTTGATCACTCTTGGCAATCCGAGCTCTGCATCCTCATAGGTCGTAAAGCGCTCAGTACATTCTGTGCACTCTCGACGACGGCGAACCTGGTCGCCCTCGCTCGCCAGACGTGAGTCAACGACTTTTGTATCTTGCGCGCCACAAAAGGGACACCGCATACATCACCACCTACAGTATTAAAGATAGTGTAGCTTACGTTTGCTGATAAACAGGCAAACGTGTGCAAATCTCCTGTACTTTCGCTTTCACTGCTGCGATCACTTCAGTATTCTCAATGTCGTCAAGCACATCAGCAATCCAGCCAGCTAACTGCTCTGCATCAGCCTCGGTAAAGCCACGTGTCGTAATCGCAGGGGTACCAATACGAATACCGCTGGTGACAAAAGGCGATTGCGGATCATTGGGTACAGCATTCATATTGACGGTAATGTTAGCAGCCCCTAAGGCCGCATCAGCCGCTTTACCCGTCAGGCCTTTATCAATTAAGTCGACAAGAAACAGGTGGTTATCAGTGCCATTGGAAACAATGTTATAGCCGCGCGCTTTCAACGTCTCCGCCATGGTTTGGGCATTACGCACAACTTGCTGTTGGTAGGTTTTAAACTCTGGCTGCAAAGCTTCTTTGAACGCAACGGCCTTGGCAGCAATGACATGCATAAGAGGCCCGCCCTGAGTGCCTGGGAAAACCAATGAGTTGAGCTTTTTCTCAATCTCGGGGTTACTGCGTGCCAGAATAATGCCGCCTCGTGGCCCACGTAGTGTTTTATGTGTCGTTGAGGTTACCACATCAGCAATGCCCACTGGGCTTGGATATACACCAGCAGCGACCAGGCCAGAAACATGTGCCATATCAACGACAAAATAGGCCCCCACTCGATCTGCGGTCGCGCGCATGCGCGCCCAATCAACAACCCGGGAGTATGCCGAAAAGCCACCAATGATCATTTTTGGCTTATGCTCATCGGCCAGCGCGTCAATCTGTTCATAGTCGATTTCGCCAGTCTCAGCATTCAGGCCATATTGCACAGCATTGAACAGCTTGCCGGAAAAGTTGACTTTAGCACCGTGTGTTAAGTGGCCACCATCGGCCAGACTCATACCCAAAATCGTGTCGCCCGGCTGGAGTAATGCCAAATAAACCGCTGCATTTGCCTGGGAACCAGAGTGAGGCTGTACATTCGCATAATCCGCAGCAAATAAGGCTTTAACACGCTCAATGGCCAGGCGTTCGGCGGTATCGACATATTCACAGCCACCATAATAACGTTTACCCGGGTAACCCTCAGCATACTTATTGGTTAAAACCGTACCCTGCGCCTGCATGACACGTGGGCTAGCGTAGTTTTCTGAAGCGATGAGCTCAATATGCTCTTCCTGACGGCGAGACTCCTGCTGTAAAGCCGTCCAAAGTTCATCGTCAAACCCTTCGATACGCTGTTGTTCGCTGTACATATGACCTCTTCTCAAAAATTCACTCGGTATGGTTAGAATTGCTAAGGCGAGCCGCCTGAATTAAGCCCGCAATAATACTCTAATCCCCCTTTTAAAGCATGCAAATATTGGGGTTTGTCGCAACAAAACCCCACTATATGGGGTCATATATCAGCAAGTGCTTATTTTGCGTAATCACTGGTAAAGAATTTGTGAGCAAGATCCGATAGATTGCTAACATAAGACTTGCCAAAAGCGGTATCATTAGGCATATAGTTAATACAATTTCCAATAAAAGCGGCTAATATATTGATATGAAAGCAGCAATCAGCAAAGAACAAAGCGCCGAACTACGTAAGTTTATGGAGAAGTTGCGCGTCCCCAAGGAGACTATTGATGTCCTTCTGAGTAGCCGGAACGCCAGTAACACCTTTAAAGCCTATCGGCTGAAAAAGCAGATCAGTACAACAGATGGCTGGGTGATTCACTTTGGCGCCCGCTGGGCACGCACACTAGAGAAAGATACCAGCGCCAGCGAGACTGATTCCGAAGAGATTATCGATCCAGCACCGATTACATCGCGTGAAATCAAAATGCCGCCAGCATTTGCCAATGTCCCCAAACATAGTAGCAATACGGATGAGGAAGACAATAAACCAGAGAAGACCGATATTAAAAAGCTAGGGGAACAGCTGCTCTCGAAAACCTTTATGGGCTTAGCCGATAAGCTCAAACGCATGCAAGTCGAAGATGTTGATAAGCCACTCATGCAGAAAATCGCCTTTGAAATCGAGCTGGCTCAGTTTAAAAAATTAAAAGCCCTTGCAGCTGAACAAGACAAAACCGTCGGGCAATTGATACGTTTGGCGATCAAATCTTTTCTTGAGCAAAACGGCAAGTCTTGATTACATCTCTACAAACACGCTAAGAATCGCTTAGGCTGGCATTACAATCCTTACCAGCCTAGGCGAAGTTAATTATTGGCTATTCTACTTTATTGCTGTTTTTTATTACTCAACTTTATTGTTCTGGGACGACCAAACGCGGCCGAGAGTCACCCGATCTCTTAACAAAAGAATATTCAATATACCCCTGATCCGAGTTAGTTTTCGGCCTCCAGGCATAGATAGTTAAAAGAAGGTAAGGATTGGTTAATTCATCTACCGGAACCGGTACAGTAATCGTGCCCATAGCAACTTGTCCATTAGTCACATCATGATTTAGTTGAAAGTCCTGCTGATGTTTCACTGGACCTAGTGTTGAGGTTTCATTAGCAACATTTTGCATTATCACCCTAAGCACAAACTCTTTGCCCATTTGACAATCATAAGTAGCAAGGTCTTCAGTAAAGACAGTGTAATCAATACTCGCTGTTTGCTGTTCACTATTATAGACAACATTACTAAAGTCAAACACAACATCACTTCTAAGCGGCAGCGAACAGTTTGTTAATGGAGCACCGCTGGTTTTATAAACCTTAATACTAGCGCGGCCTTCGTTAACCGCTTCAAAATGAACCGCGATCTTATTGTTTACATCCACATAGCTTTCACCTAGATTTAATTCATCCAGCAATACCGACCCACCAAACTTAATAGCGTCCGACCCGGTGTGTATAAAAACCACAGGGGTATTATCATTCACTTTACGACTATAGGAAACAAAATAGTCACGCGGCCTAAAGTTGGTTGAGGCACTATAAACAGTATCCAGCTTCGCCTGCGGCAGATGAATACCTTTTTTACCACCCTGAGCGATGTCATATATATCAGCAATGGTAAACGTTTCATTTAAACCTTCTAGTTCTCGCTCATAGTAATCCATACCTACCCCCTGAAAACGCTGCACTTGCAATAAGTTAGGAAAATCAAGGTAGTCAAAGTTTGTTCTGTTGTCACCCAGTGCCGAATAAAGCGAGCCAGGTGTGGTCCTATCTGCCCTATTTGCTATATCAGAATGCCCTGCTGTTAAAAAATGGGCTAACTCATGAGAAACAATATGGTTAGCAAATGCTTCACCATCTCTTATATCGTCATTTAATAACCAACCCGTCTTATATATAACACTGCGCTGAACATCGGGGTTTAACACAAACTCATCTGAAATTCTCGCGTTAAAAAAACAAGCATAGCTATCAGAGAATAAGTACATGACAGTGTCATATTCTTCAAAATTTGGAAACTGCTCTTTTGCTATCTCCGATATAAAATGACGATCACAAGCACGGCCACCATCAAGACGGGTCACATTGCCCAGGTAATCCATTGCACCATCCAAGTCATTGTCACGCGTATAGGTAACTTGCCCTTTACTCCAGCTGTGCATACGATTACTGCCAGACGTTGTTAGCTTATACATATAATTATCAAACTTAGTTACCAGGCTGGTAATTTCTTCTTCAGTATAAAGGTCAGCTGCCAGATCGACTGTTATAACAGCCACTTTATCTATTTTGTTCTCAACAATGCAGTCAGCACCAAATTCGGCTTGCAATATATCACTATCAAGAGAATCAACAACACCACTGCCATCGAGATCATAGAGAGAATGGCTGCTACCCATCACCGATAGCATTTCCAAGAAGTCACCCGTATCAACACTACCATTACCATCTACATCGGCACGACATAACTGCAGCTTTTGACGAACATGTTGCGCCTGACATGAAGTGTTAAATCTATTCTCGAAAATATCAATATCAAGATTATCAACAATGCCATCGCAATTTAAATCATATTGTTGATCGTTACCGCCTCTATTGTTAACGATATCGAGAAAGTCGCCAATATTAACCTGGCCATTAGCATCGAAATCACCAGTACAAGCAACAGCATCACCATCTACACGTATGTTAATTGTCTGAGAAAGTTGCTCACTATCCACTGTCAAACATTGGCCTGGTGTGACATTATCAGCAATTGTGACCACTCCACTGCGTTGTAGACTTTGTTTGGCAACAAGATCACTGATTTGCATATAATCTGCGCCATCAAATTTTAAAGTGTAGTCCTGCTCAGCTATTTCAATGGCGTTTTGTACCCGATACATTTTTGCGACACGTTCATCGGCAGCAACACCATCAACCTCTTGCAAACAGTCATAGATATCATCTGCATAGTCTGCAGCATCCATAACATTTGGAAAAACAACAGCATCACCTGCAACTGCATAAATCGTATTATTATCTGATTCAAGCTCTGCGATTAAACCGGGCAACTGGTAAGGCCTGGCAAGCAAGTCACCGCATTGACCAAGATAATCATCGGCCTGTGCCACACTGGCTGCGGCCAGAAGCGGCATAAACATCAAAATGGAGTTCTTCATTTATAAAACCTCGTTAGTATTTTTTAATACATGATCAACACAGCCCTACTATTACACAATCAATATAGCCGACTGAGTTTTCAACAATCATGACAATCGTGATGACTTATAGATGAGTCAAGTCACCCTGCCAGAGAGGCTCTAAATATAACGAATTAAAATTAAATTACAGAACACTTTAAACCACTTCAAAAAATAGACCATTGATAGATCTTCAAGAAAAGATATCATGCATAAAAAAACCTTCACAATCATTGATAAAGAAATCAAATATTTTATCAACTTATAGAGAGGAATAGACAATGGTGACAACAGCGTGAAAGATCTATAAAAGTTATAATAATTTTTATATTAAATATAAACAACAACGAGGGCAAAAATCATATGCACTTACCAAAAGCGACAAAGGTATAAAATATTAACTTGCTTTCATATTTGTCACTTTGGGATCATAAAAAGCGACTTGCTCAAATGCCTCAGCAGGCATGGGCTTGTATAAAAAGAAGCCTTGCAGCCAATCACATTTCTGTGATTTAAGATATTCTTGCTGCTCTTCATTCTCTACACCTTCAGCAATTACTTTCAGATTCAGGCTTTTCGCCAGCGCAATAATGCCATCAATAATGACGGAGTCTTCGCTGATATCATTAACAAAAGAACGGTCTATTTTCAAAGTATCAACTGGAAAACGACGTAAATAATTTAATGAAGAGTGGCCTGTACCAAAATCATCGATTGCCAGACTAATCCCCATCGATTTGAGCTGCTCTAGCGCTGGAATGACCTCATCAGGACTTTTCATGATTGCACTTTCTGTAATCTCCAACTCCAACAAATCTGCCGGTACGCGTGTTTCCTGTAATACTTGCATGGTTTTCTGAATAAAGTCATCTTCTTCTAATTGTCGGCTGGAGATATTGACAGCCAACACCAGTGGTTCACAATCGCTATCTAGCCAGTCGCGCAGTTGTCTGCATGCCTTAGCAAGGACCCACTCACCTAAAGCTGAAATAAGACCGGTCTCCTCAGCTAGCGGAATAAATTCCCCCGGAGAAACCATACCTTTCTCTGGATGCTGCCATCGTACTAACGCTTCCATACCAACAATTTTGCCAGTTTCAACACTCACTTGAGGTTGATAATGCAAGGTAAACTCATCTTCCTCCAGCGCATGTCGCATTTCATTTTCTAAGACCATGCGTTTAGCGACCATGGTCTCCATGCCACTTTCATAAAACTGGAACGCATTACGGGACTCTTTTGCCTTAAACATGGCAGTATCAGCAAATTTCACCAGACTATTGAGATCTTCGCTATCATTGGGATATAAAGCAATACCAATGCTGGTTGTTACATAAATCTGCTGTTCCATTAATGTGAATGGTGCTGACAGGCGCTCACAGATTTTACGTGCAATACGCGCAACTATATCAGCAGACTTCATATTATCGAGTATGATAGTAAATTCATCACCGCCCAAACGCGACACGATATCGCTGCTACGCAGACTCTCTTTAATACGTGTGGTCACAGACTTCAATAACAAATCACCCACATCATGCCCCAAGGTATCATTGACCAACTTAAACCGATCCAGATCCAAAAACATAACTGCAATCAGATTATTTTCATCATGCGGTTGTCGCATCAGCTGTTCAAGCTTTTCTAAAAAAGTCCGCCGATTGGGCAAGCCTGTCAAGGTATCATGGTAAGCTAAATGCCGTACATGCTTCTCAGCTTTACTGGCTTCTAATAAGCGTGAGATGCGCTGTCTGAGTACCGCAAAGTTAACCGGCTTAGGAATAAAGTCGTTAGCACCAGCAGCAAATGCACGATCTATAGAGCTTTCATCATCTAGCGCTGTGACAATCAACATAGGCACATGAGCCCCACTGGGCATTTTGCGTAATTCTTTACAGGCACTGAAGCCATCCATGCCTGGCATCATGGCATCCATTAGCACCAGATCCGGCATGGTCTCTTCACAGAAGCTTAACGCCTGCGCACCTGTACAACACTCATCGACATGATAACCATCGCCTTCTAGAACTTTGCGCATTGTCAAACGCATACTCCGGTCATCATCAACAACGAGTAGATGAGAGCTTTGATCAAGCTCTACATCTTCTTGCACCTGAGCACTTTTTAGATTTTCAAACTCTGCTGACAACACATCCCGTACAGCTAATACTGCAGAATCTAACATAGCAGTATTGGCTTCTAGTTCTGAAAGATCAGCTTCGATCGCCGCTTCTTCAAAGTACATACAAATATCACCCAGATAGTTTGCACCAAAGTTACGGCTACTGCCTTTTAAAGTGTGTGCTGTACGTTGTAACAACTCACGATCTTCCGTCTTTATGGCCTTATTAATGGCATCAACGTAGAGCAATTGGTCTTCCAAATAAACTTCGATCATTTCGATAAATGCATTGCCTGCATTTTCATGCAATACATCAAGCACGCCTCTATCCAGAACAGACTTTGCTTCAGCAGGCATCACTGGAACATGCTCAAATTGTTGAGACTGCCCAAAGCTATCATTCGCTACTGCATGCCCTGTTTCAATCTTTTCCTCTCCGAGCAAGGGCTCATCACGCGTTGTTGTTGTGTTTTCATTATTCACCCAATGCTGCATTAAAGCATGTAGATGATGCATCTTAAATGGTTTAGGCAAAAAGTCATCCATGCCTACATTTAAGCAGTGCTCAATATCATCCTGCATATTATTTGCTGTCATCGCAATAACCGGTACATGAGCAGATTCTTCTTCTAAACGCCGGATTTGGTCCGTTACATCATAACCATCCATCCCTGGCATTTGTACATCCATAAAAATCACTGCATAGGGTTTCTGGAAAACCATACGTAGCGCTTCTTCACCTGACCCTGCCACATCTACATAGCAACCCAAACGTTCCAGCATACCCTTAGCGACCTGCTGATTGGTTCGATTATCATCAACAACCATCACATGCAAATTAGGTGGCAATGGATGTAAGGTAGCATCCGATTGAATATCTGATAAGGAAGCGTCCTCCCCTGCCGCCTCTAATACTTCCAATGGCAAGTCAAACCAAAAACGACTGCCTTTATTCAGCTCACTCTCAAGCTGCAACTGCCCTCCCATAAACTGGGTTAATTGACGACTGATTGTCAGTCCTAAGCCAGTACCGCCATAGTTACGAGATGTAGAGCCATCTGCTTGAGAGAATGCTTCGAAAATACGTTCCTTTGCATCTTTAGCAATACCAATACCAGTATCTTCTACAGAGAACTCGATTGATGGCGTATCACCTTCCTGCAAATACACTTCACCATCGGCAACGACTTTCACTTTTAGAGTGACTCCACCTTCCTCAGTAAACTTAATAGCATTACCAATAAGATTAAACAGAACTTGACGAATCCTATTACATTCACCTTTCAGGAAATTTGGCACACTGGCTTCGATCTCATAGCGCAGATAAATTGATTTTTTTCTTGCCTGATGCGCAAGCAAATCTGTTACTTCTTTAACTAATTTATGCAATTCAAAATCAATAGGCTGCAAAGCAGCTTTTTCCGCATCGATTTTAGAGAAATCCAAGATATCATTAATCAACATTAACAATGACTCAGCCGAGTTTTGGGCTGTGTCAACATATTGCTTTTGCAGCTGATTCAAATCAGGACTGTCTAATAGCTGCAGCATACCCAAAATACCATTCAGCGGCGTGCGCAGCTCGTGTGTTACATTTGCCGCAAACTGTCCTTTCGCTCTGGCAGACTCTAAAGCCATATCTCTTGCCGTGACCAGATCTGCCTCTCTGACTTCCAATATATCAATCATCATATTGTAAGCATGCTGCATATCCATAATATCTTTAGGACCACGTACATTCGCTCGCGCATAGCCATTACCATGCTCAATTTGCAGCATGATGAGTTCAAGGTCAGATAACGGTTTAATCAGCCGTCGTGTAATGGCTAATAATGTTAATAATAGAAAAAAGGCTAATAAGGCTGTTACTGTTACGTTACTTTGTAGCACATCAGAGGTCATTGCCTGCAATGACTGTTTACCCATAACAATTTTTACATAGCCCAACACTTCAGGCTCTGGTGACTCCATACCAAATAATGACTCTTCGCCACTCTCATCGGTTGCCATGCTATATACGGGCGCCATGTAATGCCAATCATGCTCAGACTCATAGGCAAGATAGGCCTCATCAGGTAGGCTGCTAATCGCTGCAATATCACTTTTTACTTTACCGAGTTCAAGTAGTGCACTGCCATCATTGTAGTATACTGCAACGCCTAAAACATCTGCGGATGCTAATGTAGTTTCTGCAAAATCTCTAGCATTGTCGGCACTTTGGTAAAGCAAAGCCAATACACTTTCACTGGCAAAAATTTTGGTTAGTTGTAACCCTTCTTCAACAAGCCTATCGCGAAAAGACTGACTGGTTAGAGTATAGGTTGCAAGCGAAGTTAGAAAGGCTAAAATGATGATACCCAGAGTGAAAGTCAAAACCAGCTGATGCTTAAAGCTGGTTTTTCGCAAGGAAAATATATTTTGCAATATGCTTTTTATTTTGACATTTAAATTTGGCAAAATATATCCTTATGAGATTATGAAGGTTTGGCCATAATCGCTTTTATGACTCTCCCTGAGTTAACTATAAATCTACTCTAAAATTTAATTGCAGTTTGCAGGTCACTTAGCGGCCCGCAGCTAAATTTCTTAATCTTTTTAAAGAAAGCATTAAAAAGCAGATTAAAAAACTAAAGATTTATACATCTATGCCGGGACTGCCAGTATGACGATTAACAGTGAGTTGATAGGTGCTAAATTTAATTTAGTGTCATATAGTGATAAACTGATCAGCACGAAGTTAATTGCCACCAGCTTGCAAAAACAAGAGGGAAATAAGTAATGGATATAAAAAATAGAGTCGCAATGGTTACGGGAGCAAACAGAGGTATTGGTAAAGCCTTGGTCGAAAGTTTATTACAAAACGCTGTCACCAAAATCTATGCAACAGCCCGAGATTCGCAGAGCTTACCCGATTTTAATGACGAAAGAGTAATAAAATTACAACTCGATATCACCAACGAGCAACATATCAGCAATACAGTCAAGCTTGCTGGCGATATAAACCTATTAATTAATAATGCGGGAACCGCCGAGCTGGTTAGCGCGCTGACCGGTCCACTCACAGCTATCAAGAATGATATGGAAACCAATTACTTTGGCACACTAGCAATGATCAGAGCGTTCAAACCCGTGCTAGAAAAGCAACAAGATAGTGCGCTGGTTAATATTGTCAGTATCAGCGCTTTTGTAAACAACCCACTCGCCAGCGGCTATTGCGCTTCAAAGGCCGCTTTGTTTTCATTATCCCAGGGCTTACGAATAGCCTTAGCACAAACCGGTATCAGTGTGCATACTGTCAACCCAGGCCCCATTGATACTGATATGATTAGTACGATTGAGATAGAAAAAACCAGTCCGAGCACTGCTGCTAATAATATAATAGAAGGCTTACTTGCCGATGAAGCTGATATTTTCCCAGATCCAATGAGCCAACAAATGTTCGACCTATGGCAACACAATTATCGTGACCTGGAAAATATGGTAGCTCAAGCACATAACCCGTGAGCGTAGCCGATATTTCGACAAACAGACCTGGGGAATACACTAGCTAAAATCGCCTTAATTTTCTGAGCGTTATAGAAATTAACTGCCTTGCCGATGAACACCATCAGATATGGTGTTTTCAAAAAATCGGTGAATAAATATGAAATACAAAACCTTATTGTGCACTTTGGCACTCAGTCAAGGCGCATTTGCGCAAGATGGTATGTTTGACAGTTTTGGCGGTGGTGATGAAGAGCTTCTTCGTCTCGCCACAGGTATAGATCAACCTATCTCAGCAGCTCCCGCTGTTGCGACTGTAATTACTAAAGCAGAAATAGTAAAAATGGGCGCACGCAGCATAGATGATGCCTTACGCTCAGTACCAGGTCTACATATTGGCTTAAGCTCTAATCGCTGGACCCCAACCATTAATATCAGGGGGATTATCACTGATTCAAACCCACAGGTATTACTGTTGGTAAATGAAATACCACTAAAATATCAAGTGCTGGGTAACCGTGGTTTTTACCCGCAAATTCCTATTCATTCTGTTGAACGTATTGAGATAATACGTGGCCCTGGCTCAGCGGTATATGGTGCCGATGCTTATGCTGGTGTCATCAATGTTGTGACCAAATCACCTGACAATGCCAGGAGTGAGGTTGGCGCTCGCATTGGCTCATTTGAAACAACTCAGGCATGGGCAGTGCTACCTTATGAAGTTGGTGAGACTAAATTATTAACGACCATCGAATACTCCGACGCTGATGGTGATGATAGTCGTGTGATTGACTTCGATGCACAATCACTTTTTGATTTATTCGGCACTAACGCCAGTAATGCACCAGGCGCCGCTAACACAATGATTGAAAGGCTCGATTTACGTACAACATTAATGCGGGATAACTGGTCCTTGAATGCCTGGTACTGGCAAGTCGATGCTGGCACAGGTCCTGGTATTGCACAAGCACTCGACCCCAGCGGTACTAATGAAGAGCGCAATTATCTGATCGACTGGACAGCCAACTATCAACTCAATGATGATTGGCAGCTACAACCCACTGTATCTTATATGGACCTGGAAATAAAAACAGATATTACTTTATTTCCGGCAGGCACTGTTTTACCAATAGGTACAGATGGTAATGTGAACCCCTTAGGCACACCTGTATTATTTTCAGAAGGTTTTATTGGTAACCCCGATTCTCTGGAAACTCAAATACGAACACAATTGGCTTTTGTGCGCGCAGGTGAACGTCATACAGCGCGTTTTGCAATAGGCTGGCAAAGCCTTGAAGCCGAAGGCCGGGAGACAAAAAACTTTGGGCCTGGCGTTATCAATGGTACTGAAGGTGTTGTTAATGGCACGTTAACTAATGTCTCTAATACGCAGTTTGTTTATTTACCAGAAACAGACAGAACAGTATCGTACCTTTCTCTGCAGGATGAATGGAAATTTAAAACCGACTGGGCATTAACTGCTGGTATTCGTTTCGATGACTATTCTGACTTTGGTAATACCACTAACCCACGTGTCGCATTAGTATGGTCACCCAGCTATAACACACATATTAAAGCTTTGTATGGTCGCGCCTTTCGTGCCCCAAGCTTTTTTGAACTCAGCGGTGCAAATAACCCTGCCTTCCTAGGTAACCCAGAACTTGACCCAGAAGTCATTGATACATTTGAAATAGCCGCGGATATTGAGTCAGGCGCCATGCATTATAATATCAGCTTGTACTTTTATGATATTGAAGACCAAATTAACTATATACCTGATCAATCTGGCACTTCTTCAACCGCTCAAAATATTGGTAAGCAAGAAGGCTCAGGAATTGAGTTGGAGTTCAATCGTGATCATTCTGCAGGCAGTTTTGGTGGCAACCTATCCTTTCAAAAAGCTGAGGTTGATAATGGTGATGATGTTGCCAATACACCACAAACAAAGATTTATCTATACAGCAACTGGGAAATCGATGCTAACTGGCATCTGCACCTTGCCGCAGAACAGGTTATGGACCGTAAACGCGTTTCACAAGACCCTCGGTCAGAATTGGATGACTACCTAACATTTGATATCTCGTTACGTTATTCTTCTACCCAGCACTGGGACTTTGCGCTGACAGTACACAATGCTACTGATGATGACCGATTGGAGCCCAGCCCTGCAAACCTAGATATTCCGACAGGATCACTCGTACCTAATGATTACCCTTTAAGTGAACGTAGCCTACAATTGGAGGTAAGCTATCACTATTAAATCAAGGAGCAGCAATGTTAGACGTACAGTGGCGAAATACTCAGTTTGCAGAAAAACTCACAACACAAATTACGGATGAAGTAGCCAGTAAGGATAACCCCTTTATCAATGAAGACAGGTTTACACACGGTTATAATAATATCGATTTGATCGGCCATTGTAGCTTTTCTGAGCTTATTTTTTTGTTATTCAAGGGTGATTTGCCTGATCAGCCTACCCTGGCCGCCTTTGACCGCCTATTTGTTGCCCTTGCTAACCCCGGGCTACGTCACCCTGCTTGTCGGGCAGCGACGGTGGCCGCAGCCAGTGGCACCATGCCGGGTGACTTATTACCTATCGGTTTATTGATGGCATCAGGCGAGTTTTTGGGCGCCACTGAGATCGAACAAGCCGCTAGATTTATCCGCGACCAGCTTGCGCGGCCTGCTGCACAAGTCGCCGAAGAGTATCTGCAAAAAGCGACAGACAGCGATGACCGTGTTGCACCTGGATTTGGCACAATGTATGGTAGTGTTGATCTGCATACACAAAAACTCGCTATTGCACTCAATGATGAACATGGGGGTCATCATATGCAATGGTCTGGCGAATTTGTATCCTATATTACGCCGCAAGCCGGTTGGTTGGTACCCGCCGTCGCTGCCGCTGGACTGTTGGACTTGGGCTTTGTTCCCAAAGCCTGTGGCGCAATTTATCAATTGATAATCGCACCCAGTGTCCTGGCACACTCTATGGAGTCTGTTGGTAAAAGCTGGGACTCATTACCTTGGATAGATAATAAGCACTACCACATTAAAGGAGCAACTAATGCCAATGAGTAATCATGCCCCTTGGTCCAAGATGCATAATCGTATTGAAGCGCATGGTGGCTGGCAACCACAGCAAGGTCAGGTATTCAGCCATGGCCATAATATGCTCAATAGTTTAGCGGGCGATTGGCCATGGTTTAAAGTGATGGCGTTGAATGCAACCGGTAAAGAAATCAGTCTTGCTTTAGCAAAATGGCTAGAAGCGTTATTTAGCTGTATTAGCTGGCCAGACTCTCGTATCTGGTGTAATCAGATGGCATCTTTTGGTGGCACAGTTAAGGCCCCTGCTGTGGTATCCGTTGCAGCCGGTATGATTGCGTCCAATTCACGCTTTTATGGTACGGCACCTTTACAGATGGTTTGTGAATTTATTCAGTTGGCCAGATCAGAGCTTGTAACACATTCGGTTGAAGAATTTATTCAGCAACATGTGATTAAAAGCAGTGGCAAATACTATATGCCTGGTTGGGCTAGACCATTGAGCCGTGGTGATGAACGCGTACCCACTATGTACCATATTAGTTACGAGGAACTGAACTTTGAGATCGGTGAACATATGCAGGCCTCGATGACGCTTGATACTCAACTGAGCCAGCAACTGAATGAGTCAATCAATATTGGTGGTTTTTTGTGTGCCTTTTTACTTGATCAAGGCTTCACAAAAGTTGAGGTTACACGTTTATGCACACTCATTACCAATGGCGGCATGCATGCTTGTTATGCTGAAGCCGCCGACTCACCGCCTTTATCTTATTTGCCGCTGCAATGTGATGACATTGAGTATACTGGTCGTAAACGGCGATCACTCTAATATAGGTGGACTGAAGCTATCATGCGCATACGAAGCAGATTTCTAGGGTTAATACTCTGTATCCTAGTATGCCATAGTTATGCGCAAGATAGTGCTGTTGGTATTCTTTATCCCTTGACAAAAAATAGAACTCAAAAACAAATCACTACTCAAATTCTGGATACTGTCAAAAAAAATCGTAGCTTTTCTGTGAAGACATTAGAAGTCGACGAAAAGATGAAAGATGGCGCTATTGAAAAGTGGGTCAATAAACATAAAATATCAACCATTGTGTCATTGGGCAATCAAGCCATTGCGCAATTACCTGAGATAGAAAACATCAAAAATATTCACGCAGCAATCCAGCTACCCTCGTCAGATAAAGCAGCAAATACCAGCTTGGTACTGACCCCCAAACCCAGCACTATCTTAGAAGAATTACAGACACTTAAACCAGAGGTAACCCGGGTTATTATGGTCTCTTCACCTAAATATACCTGGTATCAGGATTACCTTAATAAAGCATTTAGTCAATCAAAATTAACATTAGACTTTCGTACAGTAGCCGACCAAAAAACCAGTGCCAATATGTTTAACAATATTATTAACTCCGGTATTGGCTCGGAAACCGCTATTCTAATACATGATAATAGCATTATGCTAAAACCATTATTTAATGAGATTTTATCTAAAGCCTGGTCAAATAAGTTTGTGGTCATTAGCACGAATATTGGTCATGTTAAAAGCGGAGCATTATTTGCCAAATACCCAGACTTTGAACAGTTGGGTATAAAACTCAATGAAATATTAGAATCACCGCCACATGACAAAGTTATTTTTTTGGACTTTTGGAAAACAGCAATACACCTCAAAACAGCCGAGCATATAGGTGTTACTATTTCTCAGTCGGAACAACAACGTTTTGATCTGATATTCCCAATGACGCGTTAAGCAGCTAACACATTGATACGACTTTTTATTGGCGGTATTTCTCTGGCATCTATCCTTACATCCAATAATACAGGCCCAGACTTCTTATTGATGGCTGCCATGTCTAGTTTGAGCAAATCATCAGGTGATTCAATAATAAAAGCGTCAATACCCATGGCAGCAGCCATTGCTGCAAAGTTTACATCAGGCAACTGATGACCCACCTGCTCTGCATTATTGAGTTGTTGCCCATGCTTAACCATGCCTAATGCTGAGTCATTTAGAATTATAAATATAATATTTAAATTTCTTTGCAAGGCCACAGTGATTTCCTGCCCATTCATTAGCCAGCTACCATCGCCTGTAATACAGACAATGGGAATATTGGGTCGTGACATTGCCATGCCTACCGCTGCGCCAATTGCCCATCCCATTGGCGCAAACTCAAAACAAGAATGAAAGACGCCATAACCACGCTGACGCTTACCAGCCATTCGCCGATCATGCGGATGCAGATAATGTACTGTCCATGAAAAGCTATTACCCACATCAGCTAAATAACAAGTTTGCGGGGGAAATATCTCTGTTAATTCATACATTAAGCGCTGCGGCTTAATAGGTGTAGAGTCATCTCTACATTTATGTTCATCATCAAGGATAAAATGGCGTGAGAATCGATTAGCGGCATCGTATTCAATATGTATCTGCTGCTGCACCTGCTGCTGTATTACTGCCGTATTACTCTGTGAGAATAAGGCTGCAATGACTTTTTCAAAAATGCTATTGATATTGCCATGCACATGTAACTTAGCCATTGGTGAGCGTGTAAAGTTGCTTTGCACCGATTCAACATGGACGAGTTTATTATTCATCAACAACTCTTTACTCCAGTTATTACTGGCCCACTCACTCAAATTACTGCCTATAGCAACTACTAAATCAACATCTGGATCAGCTAACTGTTTAATTGCCGATTGATGCCCGGCAAAGCCCACAACACCTCTAAAGAGTGGATGATAAGGGCTTACCAAACCTTTACCGTGCGGGGTTGTCACAATTTTAGCCTGCAACATAAAAGCAATCGCTAATATAGTACCTATTGCATCAATACAACCTTCCCCGATAACCAGTACGATATTTTTGGCACTTTCCAGTTCTTGAATAAATGCCAGCAACATATCATTATCGATAAAGTCATTGGATGATAGTAATGGCGTCAAATCATAAGAAGGTTGTTGACTGCTTGCCGCACAACGAAAAATATCCATGGGAATACTTAAGTGAACAGGAGCACTATGATGATAGGCAGACATAATTGCTGAGTATAGCTTTTGCTCAAACTGTTCAGCATGCGATACCAAGCTATTATACTTAGTACAGTACTGAAACATGCCTAAAATATCCATACTGGTGTCCGAAGACTCTTGAAATGCGCCTTTACCAAAACTCGACAAAGCAGTTTGAGCCGTGATAACTAGCATAGGTGTGCTATTTTCATAAGCTGTTGCAACACCGGTAATCATGTTTGTTGCACCCGGCCCTGTTGTGGAACAGCATACGCCTAAACGCTTTTTCCCCATGTAATAGCCATACGCCATAAACGCAGCACCTGTCTCATGCCTAGCAGTAATGACTTCAGGCCCACCTTCACGCGCACTTCGCGCAAGCGCATTATAAAGCGGCTCGATCGCACCACCCGGTACACCAAAAACATACTCGATACCTAGTTGACGCAAATACGCAACTAATAGGTCCGCCACATCAATGGGAGAAGCTGTTTGAACAGGAGATGCTAATAACTGGCCCTTGGGTACAACCTCAATCACTTTCCACCTTCCTTGCGATTATAATAGTATTACATTGAGTGTAATCGGGAAATTCCTTTTCACAAGTACTCTTGCTAAATAATTTATAGATTTTTTTCCGCAAGCGTTTTCAGCATATATCAAAAATGAGATTTACTGCAGCTTATGAAATTTCGTATACTTTGTATCATCAAAATGTAATTAAATTACAAAACACTGTACTGTTCGTACAAAAAACTTTCAAAACGTTTATATATGTTAAGCAGACTCACTGAAGAGAAAACACAAAGCATTTTCAATATTATTCTATTGCCGTTGTTCATAGTGCTGATAATGGCGTTGAGTGGCGTTGCTATGCTAAATACTATATGGCAAACGTTAATTTTATACTATGCTGCTTTACTGCTTACCTTATTACATCTACCAACATTTATTCAGTGCTTATGGCCTGATAGTAGTGTAATTGATAGCCGAAAATATGCAAAGTTGATATGCTTGAGCACAGCCGCTATATTAACTTTACTCGTCAGCTATGCTCTTTTCCTACCACAAAAATTTGCTTATCTCTATTTATTTATTGTTTATATAGTCAGTTGCTTAAAAGATTTTTTTATAAGCGACAAAAATAAGCCATGGCTATCACGCCTTCGACTGAAAGCCAGCGCCGTCAGTTTGGTATTATTACTCACACTTTGGTTAGTGATCCGCAGAAATGCTTAAGCTATCAACAATAAGACAGTCGTTGCGATAACGAATGACCCAATAAGATTTAACATCACACCTGTTTTCACCATCTGTTGAATGGGTATTTTACCTGTCGAAAACATTATCGCATTTGGTGCTGTCGCAACCGGTAGCATAAAAGCACAACTGGCACTCATTGCTGCAGGCACCATCATCAGTGCTGGCTCCACATTGGCAGCCAGGGCAGCCACAGCTAAAATTGGCATTAGTAATGTTGTGGTTGCCGTATTACTGGTTACCTCTGTAATAAAGGTTACAGCCAAACATATAATAAGTATCATTAAAAAAACCGGAAAGCTTGCCAAGCTACTAAGCTGATCGGCTAGCATAGTAGCCAAACCTGAAGCGCTGAACGCTTTAGCAATCGCAATACCACCTGCAAACAACAATAACATCCCCCAGGGAATACGGTTGGCTGTTTCCCAATCCAGTAGACGCCCTTGTTTACCATCTGGGATAATAAACATCATAACCACAGCTAATAAGGCCACTGCGGCATCATTGGTTTTCTTCAAATCAAACAAGCCTGCCCAACCGCCAAACGGTTCTGTCCGTGTTACCCATGCAATAGCGGTAACAGCAAATACCAATAATACACGACGCTCAGCAATAGACCACTCACCCACCGCTGGCAATACAATTTGTTG
Source organism: Gammaproteobacteria bacterium (assembly GCA_965230615.1). GTDB lineage: Bacteria > Pseudomonadota > Gammaproteobacteria > HTCC5015 > HTCC5015. The sequence continues at coordinate 482,965 of OZ246012.1, read as the reverse complement.
CCGAGTTTGTAAACCCCGTGTCAACCACCAGGCCATTAAAGGCAGGAAAACAATAATAACGGGTACGGCCCAGAGCATCCACTGCACAAAGCCTAATGCATTGCCGGTATACTCTTGATAAACCTGCATAAAAATAATATTAGGTGGCGTGCCTATAGGCGTCCCAATGCCTCCCAGGCTGGCGGCATAACAAATCCCCAGTAATAGCGGTATCATTAAGCTCTGATCATCGGCACTTTGGGTAATGGCCATTGCGATAGGCAGTAGCATTAAGGTCGTAGCTGTGTTCGATACCCACATGCTCAATAGGGCTGCAGTACACATAAACGCTACCACAATACGCCGACTACTGTTGCCACCGATAAGATGCAGCAGCCCCAGTGCAATACGCCGATGGGCCCCACAACGTTCCAAAGCACTTGACAGGATAAAGCCGCCCAGCAATAGCAAAATAAGTGAGTTTCCATAAGATGCGGCAACCTGATGTTTATCCAAGATACCCAGTAAAGGAAAAAGAGCCAGCGGAATAATGGAGGTTGCTGGTATGGGGATTGGCTCAAGAATCCACCATAATGCACACAACGCTGTTACCGCAGCAGTAATTGCAGCCGCTTGCGGCCAATCATCTAATAATAAGCCGCCATAAAGCAGCAGTGCCAGCAAGGGCCCTAGATACAGGCTATGTGATTTTATTGACTGCATTTTATCCACTGAATATCATCCTGTTATTGTGCATTAGCCGTATTTAGTCCCTGAATCATTGCGATAGCTTATGAATCTGGCGATCTAATGATAATCGATATAGCAAAGCGACACTATTTTATTGATAATAGCGCCTTTAACCTATCTCAATAAATTTTATTGGGATGAAGCAGCTGTTGGCAGCTGGCGATTGCAATCAGTCCTTGAATCAGGAGTTATAATGGCGCAATACGTGTATACCATGTCGGGTGTTGGTAAGATAGTCCCACCCAAAAAAGAAATCTTACGAGATATCTCTCTCAACTTTTTCCCCGGTGCCAAAATCGGTGTACTAGGCTACAACGGTGCCGGGAAGTCAACATTATTACGCATTATGGCTGGCGTAGACACCGAGATTGTTGGTGAAGCCAGACCACAAGCAGGTATTAATATCGGCTATTTGCCTCAGGAGCCCAATCTCGACGAAAGCAAAGATGTGCGTGGTAATGTAGAGGAAGGTATTGCCGCTATCAAAAAGCTAGTGGATGAGTTTAATGAGCTAAGCATGAAGTTTGCCGAGCCCATGAGTGACGATGAAATGAACACGCTCTTGGAAAAACAAGCTAAGTTACAAGATGCTATCGACAGTGCAAATGCCTGGGAACTTGACAGAAAACTCGACATTGCCGCCGATGCACTGCGCTTACCCGCTTGGGATGCGGATGTAAGCAAGCTCTCCGGGGGCGAACGCCGCCGGGTCGCACTCTGTAAACTACTGCTGTCAGAACCCGATATGCTAATATTAGATGAGCCAACTAACCATCTCGATGCCGAGTCTGTCGCCTGGTTAGAGCGCTTTTTACAAGAATTCCCTGGTACTGTTATTGCCGTCACGCATGATCGTTACTTTTTAGATAATGTCGCTGGCTGGATATTGGAATTGGACCGCGGTCATGGTATCCCATGGGAAGGCAATTATTCTTCTTGGTTAGAGCAGAAGGAAAAGCGTCTTGAACAGGAAGAAAAACAAGAAAGTGCACGTCGCAAAGCCATGGCAACCGAATTGGAATGGGTGCGCAGCAATCCCAAAGGGCGCCATGCTAAAAGCAAAGCACGTTTAAAACGCTTTGATGAGTTATCCTCACAAGACTATCAAAAGCGCAGTGAAACCAAAGACTTATACATCCCGCCAGGCCCACGTTTGGGTGATCAGGTTATACAGTTTAATAATGTACAAAAAGCTTATGGCGATAAGCTACTCTACTCTGATTTAACATTTAACCTGCCACCGGGCGGTATTGTCGGCGTTATCGGACCGAATGGTGCCGGTAAAACCACACTGTTTCGCTTAATTGTGGGTGATGAACAAGCTGATAGTGGTGAGATCAACATTGGCGAAACCGCTGAAATTGCCTATGTCGATCAAAGCCGCGATGCATTAGATGGCAGTAAGACTGTCTGGGAAGAAATTGCTGACGGCCAGGACATTATCCAGGTTGGCCGTTATGAAACTCCGTCGCGTGCTTATGTTGGTCGCTTCAATTTTAAAGGTGGCGACCAACAAAAACGAGTGGGTGATCTCTCAGGCGGTGAACGCAACCGCGTACATCTGGCAAAACTGCTACGCAGTGGTGGTAATGTCTTATTACTCGATGAGCCAACCAATGATCTGGATGTTGAAACCTTACGTGCCTTGGAAGAGGCACTGTTAGATTTCCCTGGTTGTGCCGTCGTTACTTCGCATGATCGCTGGTTTTTAGATCGTATTGCAACACATATTCTGGCGTTTGAAGGTGATAGCGAAGTAGTTTGGTTTGAAGGCAATTATGCCGACTATGAAGCAGATTATAAACGCCGCCATGGTGAAGATGCCAACCAACCTAAACGTATTAAATATAAAAAAATAGCTTAAACACTTAACCTTGCGCCCCTGATAAAAAAGATAAACAATATCAGGGGCTTCATTCAATAAATACTTACGAAGATGGACTACAGTCAATTATAATATTATCAACGCATACAGTATAAGGAAGGTCGCTTGTAGAAATATTTTTTCGACCAAATGACAGTCGAAAATAAAAAGGCTTCAGGCGAAAGCGCTCTAAATAATGACTCCGATGTAGCTTGCTACCATCAGTCACAGTCAAAGTGTCTACAATATAAGTAGACTGGTAAGGTGTAAACATAACAACCCTAACAGGCATATCAACTGTGTTCGGCGCAGAATCGGCATAGACATCATAACTAATATCACAATCGTCTATTGGAACATTTGGGTGGCCAAAAAGGTTTATTACATCTTTATTGACTAAATTAATATCAAGATTATAGTCTGATTTACCTGTCCATGCCTCTACGCAAACCATGCCTTCTTCTTTGTATACTTCACCTACTCTACTACTAGGTCCGTCAGCCTGCCACTCAATCTGATCCTCTAAGCCGGCGTGGGCGATGGAGATAAAATTAAATAACGTTACAAATATCAAAAAAACATTTTTTTTTAGAAACCTATTCATAAAATACTCACATTCATATCATTAAAATTTATCTTACAATAAGATTCGCTTGAATCCAGTTTAACAACTTGGAATAAAAACATTCTTCCCTTCACCATTACTGCCGCATTCTTCATAAGTTTCGCCATTTTTATAGCGAATCTTCAAACATGATTTTACAGAATACATTTGGCTTTGACTGTGATAAAGAATCTTCTTTTGACCAATGGTAGGTACAGAAGCTTTCACAATACCATCTAAAGTCCATTCCAAATCAGCAATACAGCTCACTTGCGCGCTATTTAAAGAGTAGCCAACACCCCAAATGCAGGTATTCCCTGCCTCACCATTTAAATTCACACGTGGTTTTGGTAGAGGACTACCATCAGGGCAAAGTGGCTCTTTTTTCTTGATAGAAATATTACTAACACATAAGGTATGCGGTTTTCTTTGATTTAAATGATTATTGGCAAACCAAAGATACACACCAGCACTATGAGCACTGCTGTCTGCGGTAAACTCGAATTCATATGACTTTTTCACACCATTACTTACATTAAACTGAGCCCAGGGTGTTTGCCAGTTATCATCACTTACTTTAAACACAACAGGAAAGCTATCGAGGCCAGCTGGCGAGTCACCAAACACATCGAATGTTGCCACATATTCTTCGCCAGGCTCCAGTTGAATAATATTGGGTGCTGTGTGCAGGCGTTGAGCCCAGCGATTAACGTCAGTACCTGTCCATGCTTCAGAGCAGATCATTTCGTTACGCAAATATGCACCATAGATATGTTGACCAAAGACAGACCATGAATCGACGTTATTGAGTTGGGCATAAGCTGGCAGGTATAGCGACGCTACCAAAAACTTTATCATTAGACATTTTTTAAAAAACTGTTGGCTTTTCAAAACAATATTCCTTAAATAGATAATAAACAACAAGAACTCCAAGTCATTACAACAAAAAACGGATAACATAACGAGGGCAATGACAATTTTTCAAAAAATGATCATTATATTTAATAATTATTGATTATTACTGTATAGGATTTATCAAGAAATAGTGCTTGATATGTACTTGCAGAACACTTTAAAACTGATGACAGGCTTTCAAAAGCAGATCATATAAAAAATATATACAATGAATGCTAAAGCATAATTTTTTATAGGTCAGTAAAGATACAAACCATATAATACAACACGATAATAACCATTAGTTTGCGTTAGCCAGCAACCATTGATTAACATCTTTGTGGAAGTATCTTATTTTTTCATATAATGTCCCGGTGATATCACTGTAGTTTTTCTTTATTAAACCAGTATTACTTAACGTGTTTTCAATCAAAGGAAGCAATAGACTTTCAAATCCCTGTTCATTCACTCGAACAACCCGCTCTGACAAGTCTAAATTATCATATAAGCAGGCAATTTGCCGATAATTATGTAGTCCAATGGTTGGTGTATGCTGACCAATATTACAGACATTGGCATGCAAACGATTGCCTAATACTATATCTGATTGTTTATAAAGACTGAGTAGATAAAGTTCTGCCCCAGGGCCGTGTAAATAAGGTGCTATTGTAATATGCTTACGCCGCAAATGATCTGGCATATGCGCTAGCACATCAGCAATTTTCCCTATATCTTTATATATATGCGGTACAAAAACAATATGTCGATGATTTTCAGCTTGCAAAATATTTGTCAATAGTGCTGCAAAGCGCTCAATAAATTCATGATAAGATAATGTTTTACGATCACGGGCTTGCTCACCGTAGCGCACATCCGGCATATCACCTGCAAGATTAATAGCAATCACTGTATCATTCTCTGTATTGGGTAACTCAGGATGCCAATAAGCCCCACTCTCAGCGAAAAAACCGCCATCGGGAACCTCAACGATATGCTTTGCATAAACATGACCAACATACTCTGCTAATGCTGAACGTGAACCATCATTACGCACTGACACCAGGAATTGATCAGATGCTAAAAGCTCGTCAAGAAAATGACGAAAGCGTGTAACAGTATTATCACTAAACCCCTGTGCCGGGTCTGCACCTAAGGCATTAAAAAAAACAGGTACCTTAAGCTTTTTTAATAAATGTGGCGCAATATCAATAGAAGTACCGGTCGCCGAATGCTCAACCCAAAACTCAAAATAATTACCACCGCCAATCATCAACAAATCAAAGCCATTAGCATAACGAATAAAGTCTTCATCAAAAGTCCGCTGCCGCCAATAAAACTCTCTGATTTCGAGTTGTGTATACACTAAGGTAAAGTCTAAGTGTTGACCTAATAACTTTCTCACACCTGAATGGTTAGCATTATCGCCCACATTGCCTTCAAAACTCGCCAAATGTAATACTTGCAGCTTACGCATGACTGTTTCTCCTGAGTAGCCTGGATATGTACTAAGATGACACGGACTTAATTAAAGGCAGAGACGGCTTAATATTTAAATAATCAGCTGAGCCTACAATAGGCTGCTGAGCTGTTTCCATATCAACAAAATATTTTTGTCTGGGTGTCTGCCAAAGCGTATTTACTTGTAGTGCAGATACAAACAGTTCATCACTGCAGCCTTCACCAAAAGTGCTTTTAGGCGTTTGCGGAATATTTTCAACTAATGCTAAAGCCCGTTTAATTGCTGTCGCCGAGCAATCTACATCGAGTATGCTTGGCAATTTTTCCCGTTGTTGCTGACGCGAGCCGACATTAATTGCAGGTACGCCATAGAATGGCGCTTCTCTTACACCACAGCTGGAGTTACCTAATACAAATTGAGCATTTTTCATTAATGTCAAAAAATATTCAAAACGTATCGATGGAAATATACGAAAGCGACTATGATTCTCTAAGCGTTGGTATTCATGCAAAATAATATCTTTACCATAATCATTATTGGGGTAAATCACGATAAAGCACTTATTACTCTGTAACACTTGATCAACTAGTGCTTTTATATCATTTGCCAGGCGATCCAACTCAGTAGTGACAGAGTGAAATAGCAATATGCCATAACTGGCAAAGTCAATTTCATAGCGCTGTTTGGCTTTTTTTAGTGACGGGAGATTGTTCGACACCATGATATCGATATCTGGCGACCCTATAACATAAATATGCTCTTTAACTTCACCGAGCTGAATAAGACGCGCTTTGGCACGAGCATTGGCAACAAAGTGTAAATGCGCCAATTTGGAGACAGCATGACGAATAGAACCATCAATTGCGCCTGATAACTCACCACCCTCAATATGCGCTAATAAAATATTATTTAAGCTACCGACAATGGCACCAGCAAGTGCTTCAACTCTATCACCATGGACGACAATCATATCGGGCTGCAACTCTTTGACATAGTCAGAAAAGCCACTGATCGTCTTCGCTAGAATAGTATCCATTGAATCATTATCATTTTGATTAATATAATGATACTGTTTACCACAGCCAAATTTCTCTACTTCCAAGTAGGTACTACCATATTTACTCAGCATATGCATACCGGTAACAAATATATAAACCTGGAATCCCCCGCTGATATGCAGCCTTCGTAGCAAAGACTTAAGCTTGCCAAAATCAGCACGTGTGCCTGTAAGAAAAACTATCTTTTTCATATTACATAACAAAATGTTTTATATGACCTAACTTAAGCTGACTATCTGCCTGAATATCTTCACAAGCCGTTTTTCCTAGTATGGCTTCATAATACTCGGCTGATAACTCTCCATTACCTGGTCGTTTTACCCAGATATTATCTTCACTGAACACGTCCCCTTTTTGAATAGCCTTGGTTGTTACAACAGAAGCAAAGGCAAATTCCATGGTAGGCTGTTCAGCTTGCACAGACCCCTTTCGGTCACCTTGAGCTTGCCATAAGGCTTCACTGCCTTGTAACAAGTCGAATAAGCCAGAGGCATCCATCGAGCATGGGATATCCGGTCCACTACGATTATAATGATCAGTAAAATGACGCTCGACAATACTAGCGCCTAAAGCAATAGCACCTAAACAAGTGTAGTTGCTGACGGTATGATCAGATAACCCAACAACAGCTTTTGGAAAAGCCTCTTGTAACTTCTGCAAAGCGCCTAATCTGACTTGATCGTAAGGCGTCGGATATACATTGGTACAATGTAGCAAGGCATACTCAACGTTATATTGTTCTAAAATAGCAACAGATTTAGCTATCGATGCAATATCATTCATACCTGTACTTAGAATGACAGGTTTTCCTTGTGCGGCGATATAACGGATAAGTGGATAGTTATTACATTCTCCAGAGCCAACCTTAAATGCTTTAACTGACATCCGTTGCAAACGATCAACAGCTGCCCTGGAAAAAGGCGTACTGAGATAGATCAACCCCTTTTCTTCAACATAGTGCTTTAACTCGAATTCTTCATCTTCTGTTAAAGCACATTGTTGCATAATATCGTAGATTGATTGCTCAGCATTACCCGGTATTACCTGTCTGGCATGATGCGTCATTTCATCATCAACGATATGCGTTTGATGCTTAATAATTTCAGCACCGCAGGCAATCGCAGCGTCAACCATTGCTATTGCCACTGCTAAATCACCACCATGATTGATACCTATTTCAGGTATGACTAAAGGCTGTTGACTATCACCGACTAACCGACCTGCAATTGAGATTGTTGCCATAATCTTTCTTCCGCTTGTATAAAGTCTTGTTCATTATTAATATCAACGCTACGCGTTGCATCCATAATATAAGCATGCGCAAATTGTCGTGGAATAGCTTGCTCGCGCCAAAATGCGGCAACCGAAAATAAATAAATAGCGCCATTGTGCTGAAACACCTTGGGTAGTTGCTGTCGGCAATAAACAGGCTGCTGCTCTGGCAACACAGCCAACAAGCGCTTGTCATTATCAACAATATGCGCATAGTATGGGTGCTCACACATTTCAGTAACACTAATCACACAATCCGCATTTTGTTCTTGCGCAACACTGATTGCCTGCTGAATATCTTCAATACTTCTCAAAGGTGAAGTTGGCTGCAGTAACAGCACATGTGTAAAATAATATTGATCCGCAGTTAACTCACCTAAGGCATGACTAATCACTGGATCCATTGGGGTATCGTCTGCTGCCAAATCGACGGGGCGATTAAGCGGCACAATATCGGTTGACGACCTATTCTGTTGTTGTAACGCCTGCTGCTGTTGTACTAATGCTAGAATCTCAGCGTCATCAGATGAAACTGCAACTGCTGATACACAATCAAGCTGCAAAGCTTGCTGCACGCTATGCATAAATAGTGGCTGACCAGCCAATATCCTGATGTTTTTCCTTTTAACACCTTTCGAACCTGCACGGGCAGGAATCAATACGAGTATTTTCATTATATTCCTTTATTAGCACTCTTCCTTTTGCTGACCAGCACGATTAGAGCAACCGCCACTGAACATACGTATAGGGATATACAAGACCCATGCCAAGCTTCACAAGTGTCTATTCAGGCCTGGTTAACAAACTGGCTTGAATCTTGCAAAAATCTTAATAAAAGCTCAAAAAAGCCGCTAAACCCCTGCAATGCGGCAAAAAATGCAATAAGGATATACTGTATGAGCCTGGAAACATCGGATATTGGCAATAAGCAACACTGGCAAACTTTGCTGGATACTATTCGGCAAGAAATGGATGCACGCTATATTCACAACTTAAGTTTATTCAAACAATATAATTTTTCCCTCTATAACGGCTTGCTGCACTGCGTATCACAACGCAGCGCCATTAATTTGACGCCTGGCAGTGTCAATATCACCTACAATCAGCAAGATCTCTATCTTGATGACCCTGCTGAAATTGCCAGCACTCAAGTTGAAGCCTTTGTGCAACGTCCAGATGCAATGAGCTTTGGCTTTAAGCCTGTCAGCCATACAGATAGCAAACAAAACCAATGTTTGCGGCGCATAGAACAGTACGCCAAACATACCGATGGTGTGTTCAATAATTACCGCTTTGACGGCAAAAACATGCCGGTGCTTATCGTGTATGGCATAGGGATGGGCTTCCACTTGGAAGAATTAATCAAACGCCTACAAATCCGCCACTTCATTATTTATGAGCCTGATATAGAGTTACTGCAAGCGTCTATGCATTGTATCGACTGGACACCAATATTTGAATATTTTAATACGCCACATAAACGTATTGATATTATGATCGGTACGGATATTGACAAGCTTTGCAACAGTACATTGACAGTACTACGCCAGCATAGCCCAATGTACGCTTTAACTAGCTTTACCTTTACGCATTTTTCTAACGAATATATTAATAACTTTCAATCCCAACTACAGCCTCGCTTACACACGGTATTACAGGGTTTTGGTTATTATGATGACGAAAAAACGGGTTTACTCAATACGCTGGACAATATTAGCCAACAAGTCCCAGTATTACAAAACCTGAAAAATAAACCAATACCTTATACCGCTTTTATTATTGGCTCTGGTCCATCACTAAATCAATCGATAGAAACGATCAAACAACACCAGGCAAACGCCATAATATTCTCTTGTGGCACAGCGCTAGGACCATTATTGAAAAACGGCATTGTGCCTGATTTTCATATCGAAATGGAACGTAGTGTATTAACACCTAACAATCTAAAAGGCTTGGAATGTGATGAGCTTCTACAAGAAATTGATTTTATCGGCATGAATGTGATCGCCGATGGTGTTTATCAGTTTTTTAATGAGACGTTTATGGCTATCAAAGCAAATGACTTAGGCGGTCAGTTTTTTCCTGAAAATTTACCAACACTACCTTTTAGCAACCCTTCTGTTGCTAATTTGGGCTGCTCATTGGCATTGCAGCTTGGTTTAAAAAGTTTATATCTCTTCGGTGTTGATATGGGTTCTACGAATATTGATCAGCATCATGCAGAGCACACGATATTCACAGGGGAGAATGTTGATGCAGAACGCAAATCCAACAATGACCAATGGTGGAAAAACAACTTAATGAAAAACACCCTGCCTGGAAACTTTAATAAAACAGTTTATACCAGCTCGGTGCATTATTGGGCAATTGAGAATTTAAGTTACTTATTCCAGCATTTCACTGATCGTAATATTTTTAATTGTAGTGATGGTGCCGCAATTCCTTTTGCCACTCCCTGCCCAGCAAATAATATCTCCCTGGTTGACAATATCGATAGTAAAAACACAGCAAAGGAAAAGATAAAAGCAGCGTTTTCTCGGGATTGCTACCAAGAAATGCAAGCAAGGCAAACATTGACATTTATCAAAGAAGCATTTGACCAATTTAATAACCATGTCAATGAGGTACTAAAAAGCCCGGTTAAAGAAAAAGCCGATATTATCAAACTGTTTGACCAGGTTTTTCTAACCGACCTCAATAATGCGCAAGGCGTTGCAGCGGCAAAAATATTAGCACGTGCCGCAACCGTATTACCCATGACATATATTTATGGGCTGGCTTATGTCAATGACAAGCCTGAAACACTGAGCTTTATTCGTAATTCTTTGCTAGAGCTTAGCCGCTATATCTCAAGCATCAGTCGCGATATTAACGCCATTTATATTAAACATTAATTTACACAGCAGCGAATGACAATGAATAACAAACTTACCTGTATCACTTATCACTATGTACGCGATGTCGAGCACGCTGACTTTCCAGCTATCAAAGGCCTAGATATCGATGCCTTTATTGATCAACTCGATTATATTGAATCAAACTACCATATCATCTCAGGCTACGATTTAATTCGCTTCCTCACCCGGCGTAGCAAAAACCTGCCAGACAATGCTGCCATGCTTACTTTTGATGACGGTTTACGTGATCATTATGATATTGTTTATCCAATCTTGGCTAGCCGTAATCTCAGTGGTGCTTTTTTCCCACCTGCCAAAGCCATCATGACACGTCGCTTACTCAATGTGCACAAGCTACATATTCTACTGGCAAGCTTACCGAATACTCAAAATCTATACGAACACTTTTGCGAGTTTATTAATCACAACCGAACTTTGTATGGCTTAAAGACCTTAGCCGATTACAAAAACCAATGGTATAAACCAGGGCTATATGGTGATCCACCTGAGACGATTTTTATTAAAAACATGCTGCAAAAAGGCTTGGCCGAACCGCTACGCACATTAATCATTGATGAGTTATGTTGTGAATATGTGGATGAAGACCTCACCATGCTGGGTGACCAGTGGTATTTAAACACCGAACAAGTTCAGGAGATGTACAGTAATGGCATGTACATTGGTGGACACGGCTACGAGCATGCCTGGATGGATAATATGACACGCAAATCACAACAAAAAGATGTTAGCGAGATGCTTGGCTGGTTTGAGAAAATCGGTATTTTACATCCCGCCTGGATTATGTGCTATCCGCATGGCGCTGTTGATCACAGCTTGATTAATACCCTCAAAGACAACGGCTGTGTTGCTGGCCTGACAATTGAAGCAGCCCAGGCTGATTTTAGTCGCCACCAACCGCATAAGCTGCCTCGCTATGACACTAATCTGCTACCAGAATACACACGCTTTGGCATAAGAAACAGTTTTAAGAAAAGCATGCAACTATTTGATTTAAATAAAATTAATCAAGCCAAACTCTAGCATTCTGGAATAAACGTAGCCAGCCACTGGCTTCTTGCCACTGCGCAGGCGCCCACGATAGCTGGCAGCTCCGGAACACCCGTTCAGGGTGCGGCATCATGATCGTAAAACGCCCATCATTATTGGTCACCGCCGTGACTGCTGCCTGTGAGCCATTCGGATTCGCTGGATAACGTTGGGTTGCTTGGCCATCGCCATCAATAAAGCGCATGGCTACTTGTGCATCAGCTACCTTATCAGCAAAGACCGCCCGGCCCTCGCCATGCGAGACGACAATCGGCATGCGTGAGCCAGCCATGCCTTGCAATAGAATCGATGGGGATTGCAGAATTTCCACCTGGCTCAAACGTGCTTCGAACTGCTCAGACTCATTGCGTAAAAAACGCGGCCACTGTTCAGCCCCCGGTATTAACTCAGCCAGCTGCGACATCATCTGACAGCCATTACAAACGCCTAAACCAAAGGTATCTGCACGCGCAAAAAATGCAGCAAAGCTATCGCGCAATTGCTGATTAAATAATATCGACTTGGCCCAGCCACCACCAGCGCCCAGAACATCGCCATAAGAGAACCCGCCGCAAGCTGCCAGACCTTTGAAATCTGCCAAATCAATGCGCTGAGTAAACAAGTCTGTCATATGCACATCGACAGCCGTAAAACCAGCACGATCAAACGCCGCTGCCATTTCAAGCTGACTGTTAACACCCTGCTCTCTTAAAATGGCTACTTTAGGCCGACTACCACGCTGAACAAAAGGCGCGGCAATATCATCTTCCGGCTCAAAACTGAGTTCGCTAAACAAAGCGGTATTCGTTTCATCGGTAATACTGGCAAACTCTTCAGCTGCACACTGCGGGTTATCTCGCAATGCTTGCATATGGTAAGACGTTTTACTCCACTCTGCCTGCAGCTTAGCGCGCTCTTCGACAAACAGGTTTTGTCCATCTGCCGTTATTAAGAACTGATCACTGGTATTGACCCAGCCCAGATGATGCGTTATCGAGGCAATGCCTGCTGTTTTTACCAGCTGCTTGATTTTGTCGCGGTCACTACGACGCGTTTGTAGCACTACGCCCAACTCTTCATTAAATAATAAGGCAACAGCCTGCTGACGATACCCGTCAAAGTTAATTGTAACGCCACAGTGACCAGCAAATGCCATTTCTGCTAATGTCACAAACAGCCCACCATCAGAACGATCATGGTAAGCCAAAATAAGGTCTTGTTCTTTTAGCTGCGAAATCACTTTGATAAATTGTTTAAACTCATAGATATCATCTAAGTCTGGCACTTGATGACCCGGTTGACGGTAGACTTGCGACAGCGCTGAACATCCCATACGATTTTTGCCGCCGCCTAGATCGATTAAAAACAAATCAGTATCACCCTGATCTGTTTGTAACTGTGGTGTATAGGTTTTACGAATATCCTGCACTGGCGCAAACGCTGAAATGATCAAAGATAGTGGTGCGACCTGTTCACGACGACATCCAGCCTGACGCCAACGGGTTTGCATGGATAAAGAGTCCTTGCCAACAGGGATGGCTATACCTAACTCAGGACACAAACGCTCGCCCACTGCTTGCACGGTATCATATAAAGCAGCATCTTCACCCAATGCACCGGTAGCAGCCATCCAGTTAGCCGACAGCTTAATATCACTTAAGGATTTTATATCACTGGCTAAAATATTCGTGATTGCCTCTCCAACCGCCATACGACCTGAAGCGGCTGGCTCGATCACCGCCAAAGGCGTGCGCTCCCCCATTGCCATTGCTTCACCCGTATAAGCGGTAAACGACGTTGCTGTGACGGCAACATCAGCAACAGGTATCTGCCAGGGGCCTACCATCTGATCACGCGAGACTAAACCACCAACAGAGCGATCGCCAATGGTAATTAAAAAGCTTTTGCTGGCCACAGCCGGTAAGCGCAATACACGCCTCACTGCTTCATAAATATCAATATAGCTAGTATCAAACTCGCTGAAGCTGGCTAGCTTATGCTGCACATCGCGATGCATCTTCGGCGGCTTACCCAGCAAAACATCTAAGGGCATATTGACCGGGCTATTACCCAATAAACTATCACTGAGTTTAAGCTGTAAATCTTCTGTCGCTTTACCTAATACCGCATAAGGGCAACGTTCACGTTCACACAAGGCTTTAAATAGATCAAGCTTGTCATCATTAACAGCTAACACATAACGTTCTTGTGACTCATTACACCAGACAGCCATAGGTGACATGCTAGGCTCATCATTGGGTATCTCACGCAGTTCTAATGTGCCACCTTTGCCACCGTCATGTAGTAATTCAGGAATGGCGTTCGATAAACCACCAGCTCCCACATCATGAATGGATGTAATGGGGCTATCAGCCCCCATCGCCGAGCAGCGATCGATAACTTCCTGACAACGACGTTGCATTTCAGGGTTACCACGTTGTACCGAGGCAAAATCTAAATCTTCAGAACCCGCACCCGCCGCCATGGATGAGGCAGCGCCGCCACCTAAACCAATGAGCATCGCCGGGCCACCCAATACAATGACATTACTGCCTGTTGCCATAGGGAGTTTCTCGACTAGCTCAGGCCGGATATTCCCCATACCACCTGCGATCATGATGGGCTTATGGTAACCGCGTAAGCAATCTCCCTCTGGCCCAGGCAGTTTTTGCTCATAGGTGCGAAAATAGCCTGCAATATTTGGACGGCCAAATTCATTGTTAAACGCCGCAGCACCGATTGGCCCTTCGAGCATAATCTGTAGTGCCGATGCCGTATGTGCAGGTTTGCCATAATCTGTTTCCCAACGTTGCTCAAAGCCGGGGATGCGCAAATTCGATACCGAAAAACCACAAAGACCCGCCTTAGCACGTGAACCCCGACCCGTTGCAGCCTCATCCCGAATCTCACCACCTGAGCCTGTTGCCGCTCCCGGAAACGGTGAAATGGCTGTGGGGTGATTATGGGTTTCGACTTTCATTAAAATATGGGTCGGCTCTTCGGTATATTCATATACCTGATTATCGGTATTTGGCCACCAACGCTGCGCGGTAAACCCTGAAATCACCGAGGAGTTGTCACTGTAAGCTGTAATAACCCCTTCAGGGGATTGTTTAAAGCTGTGCTTAATCATGGCAAACAGCGACTTACCCATTCTATCGCCGTCTACTGTCCAGTCGGCATTAAAAATTTTATGACGGCAATGTTCAGAATTAGCCTGGGCAAACATCATTAACTCAACATCGGTGGGGTTTCGCCCCAAGGCTTTAAAGTTTTTCGCAAGGTAGGCAATTTCATCATCTGCCAAGGCTAGCCCTAAACTATTGTTGGCCTGCTCAAGTGCAGCTACGCCGTCTTCCAATAAAGGCACGGTTAATAAAGGCTTGGGGGCTGCCGTAAAAAACAAGGCTTCAGCGGCTTCGATATTATGAAATACCGATTCGGTCATACGATCATGGATAAGATCCACCAAGATATTTTGCTGATCGGACTCCAGTACCTCACCTTGGGTATCGAAAGTATAAGTAACCCCCCTTTCAATACGTTTGACCTTAGCCAAACCACAGTTATGTGCAATATTGGTGGCCTTAGACGACCAAGGCGAAATCGTCCCAGGTCGTGGGGCAACATAGAGGTTGAAGCCTTCACACTCGGCAGCTGGCTCACTATCGAGCAATAAGACCCGTAGCCGGTCGTGTTCAACCTGATCCAACTCGGACTCGGTACGCACAAAATAACTATAGCTTGCCGACACCGATTGCAGGCTTGGAATCGACAATTGCGCGGTTTTTAAAAGTTTTTGGCAACGAAAAGCAGAAAGAGCGGCAGCACCACGAATATGCAGCATGAAGAATCTCTTGTGATTATCTGATGGTTAAAGGGTTTATTTATGCTTATACAACCCCTATATAATAAAGCATAACACCAGCACAAGAAAGCCACCTCGCGCAAATGCTTGATTCGCTTAAAAAAAGCCGCAGCGTGGCAGTAAATTTGCTATTATAGCGTACAACTGATGGGGGCGACCTGGCTTCGACGTGGGTAACGAAACCTGAGGTGCATGCCGAGGCACAGAACCTCGTAAAATCTCTGTAAACTTATAGTTGCCAACGAAGACAACTACGCACTAGCTGCTTAATAACCAGTCTTAGTGCCGTCCGCCTGACGCGTGCTTGTGCGCTCAGATTCCGGGCGTCGATTACACAAGATCGTCAGTGAAGCTCTCCCAGGGTGGATCGACTAAATAATCACTGGGATCGTCAGCGGTTTTCCTCGCCTATTGGGTAGTCGCTGACTAAATTAAGAATAGGCTAAGCATGTAGTACCAAAGGCGGAGGACTTGCGGACGCGGGTTCGATTCCCGCCGCCTCCACCAAATACGAAACCCCAACTGTTATCAGTTGGGGTTTTTTATTGCCTACAACCCACGTTACAGCCCTTATGTGGCAAGGGTTTACGGACTTCGCGCCATTTCTAATCACGGACTTTTCAAGGCCGATATTCTCTGAATTGCCGAATACTCTCTGCACCTCTCCCTATCTCGAACAGCCCAAGTCCATGACCAGAGAATAGAGAACCCTTTAAAATCAATAGCTTATTATCGGACTAATCAAAAGGTTTGTTGGGTGAATTGGTTGGGCGAAAGGGACATAAACGTCATAATTATAAAAATGATTGTGGTCATCATATTGACACACACCAAATTATCATTTAAAACTACACCATACTAACTAGTTGTACCTAGCCCGCAGAAGTTGTTAGCAACCTTATGCAGGCAAATAACGACTCGAGCCCTAGCAGTAAACAAGAGCGAGACGACAAAACTTAAGCGCCGTTTAACTTGATAAAAGCGAGCAACAACAACGCGCTATTAGAAAATACAGGGAACCGAATGCCCAACGAACAAAACACACAGGATCAGCTGGCGAACATAAGCCAAGCTCAAAGAGAGCGTCTATTTCACATAGACTTCAAGCTCTACTTTCTGGGCTCGGTCAATCGCACTGATCTGGTATCACGTTTTGGCATCAAGGAAGCAGCCGCCTCAAGAGACCTTTCCCTCTATAAAGATCTCGCCCCTAAAAACATCGAATACGACACCAAAGCCAAAACTTATATTCAGCGTGATGGTTTTTCGCCACTCTTTGAGTATTCAGGCAGCCAAACATTAGCGGCTCTGCTACATGGTTTTGGTGATGACTTCGTCGGAACACAAAAGCCAATCGTTACCTGCGAAGCACCAACACAACTGAACTATCCAAATATTCAAACACTCGCTTTTATCACTCGTGCCATTCACAACAGCCAAGTTTTAAAGATCCAGTACCGCTCTCTTTCCAGCGGCTTAAGTGAAAGAGAGGTCGTGCCTTTTGCATTAATCGACAATGGGCTGCGCTGGCATGTGAGAGGTTACGATCGAGCACGAAACCGTTTTGCTGACTTTGTCGTTAATCGTATAGAAGCACCTCAGCTGATAAATGAAGATATTCCAGAAGAGCAAACCAAGGCAGCAGATAATCAATGGAATCGTATTGTCGAACTCCATATTGTTCCTCATCCAAAGCTTAAACACCCCGAAACGATTGAGGCCGAATATGTCATGAATAGCGGTTTATTGAACCTTAGTGTTCGTGCTGCACTTGCCGGGTATGTATTAAGGAAGTGGAACGTAGACTGCTCAAAAGATCATACGCTTGCAGGGCCGGAGTACCATCTTTGGTTGGAAAACACGCCAACACTTTATGGCGTAGAAAACTTAAGTATCGCGCCAGGTTACTCGGCCTAAATCACCAATACGGCACAACAGAAAGAATTTTATTTTTAGGAATATTGACGAATGAAAGATCAAGACAAATATAAGAAGCACAGTGACCTGGTTTGGAATATTGCCAATTTGCTACGTGGCCCATATCGTCCTCCCCAGTATCGCAAAGTGATGATACCACTCACAGTATTGCGCCGATTGGACTGTGTGTTAGAAGAAACCAAAAATGACGTTATTCAAGAGCACGCAAAGCTCAGCGCAAGAAACCTAGACACTGAAACCATAGAAAAAACAATCAACCACAAGTTTAAGCTGGCATTCCATAACACGAGTAATCTAACGTTCGCCACTCTACTGGATGATCACGACAAACTTGCAACAAACTTAAAGGCCTACATCAGCGGCTTTTCCACTCGAGCGAGAACCATTCTAGAAAAATTTAAGTTTGAAGAAGAGATAGAGCGCCTAGACGAGGCAAACCGCCTTTATGAAATCGTAAAAGAGTTTAAAGATGTCGACCTACATCCAAAACGAATCAGCAATGTCGCCATGGGCTACATCTTTGAAGATCTCGTTAGACGATTCAATGAGCAAGCCAATGAGGAAGCTGGAGATCACTTCACCCCGCGTGAAGTCGTAAAGCTCATGGTCAAACTGTTGTTCACCGGTGAAGAGCACATCTACACCAAGGGCAAGGTTATCAAAATTTATGACCCAACCTGTGGAACAGGCGGGATCCTTTCAGAGTCAGAAAACGCCATTAAAGAAGAGAATGAACAGGCAAACGTTGAATTGTTCGGGCAAGAATACAACCCGGAATCCTACGCGATTTGCGGCTCCGACTTAATGATCAAAAGCGAAGATGTCAACAATATAGTATTTGGTGACACCTTAGGAACCGGCAAGGCAAAAGAAGGCTTCACCGACGGTGATGGCCACCCAACTGAGCAGTTCCACTACATGGCCGCTAATCCGCCCTTTGGTGTGGAATGGAAGCCGGAAAAAGACTATGTCACCAAAGAACATAACGAATTTGGTTTTAACGGTCGTTTCGGCCCTGGCTTGCCTCGCATTAACGATGGCGCCTTACTCTTCTTACTGCATATGATTTCAAAGATGCAACGCCCACCAGAACACTACACATTACCGGCACCAGGTGGTGTAAAAGATGGTGAAGGTTCGCGTATTGCCATTATCTTTAATGGCTCCCCATTATTTACGGGGGATGCCGGTGGCGGAGAAAGCAATATTCGCCGTTGGATCATCGAAAACGACATGTTAGAAGCCGTGGTCGGCCTACCTGATCAGCTATTCTACAACACAGGCATCTATACCTATATTTGGATTGTCACTAATCGAAAGTCTGCAAAACGCCAAGGTAAGGTGCAGCTTATTAACGCAACAGACTTCGCGTGGAAAATGAAGAAAAGCCTCGGTGACAAGCGAAAAAAATTGGGCGAAGGTGATACGCCAGAACATCCAGGTGAACCCAACCATATTGATGCCATTACCCAGATATATGCGGGCTTTAATGATAATGAGCAACGCACACTCAAAACAATTATTACCAATGTAGACAGCCCAAAAGATAAAAAGCGCGATCAAGATCAAACGATTTATGTCAGCAAAATTTTTAACAATCAGGATTTTGGCTATTTCAAAATAACCGTTGAACGACCTCTACGTCTGAATTTCACCATCAACGAAGAACGCATAAATCGCTTTGCCGAAACAGGTTACTTTCAGGATTTAGCCATCTCTAAAAAGCGCAAAGACAAGGCAAAAGTTGCGGCAGAAGAGCAAGAAGGTAAGCAGCTACAAAGCAGTATCTTACATGTGCTAAAAAGCCTTAAGCCGCAATTTGCAGGCGGCGAGCTAGTGAAAGATCGCGCTGAGTTTGAAAAAACACTGAAAGCCGCCTTTAAAAAAGCAGGCATTAAATTTGATAGTCCACTAAAGAAAGCCCTTCTCGCGGATCAATCATTGGGTGAAAAAGATCCAACAGCCATGCCTTGTTTAGATGCCAAAGGCAATCCGGAGCCCGATGCCGATTTGCGCGATACCGAAAACGTGCCTTTCCCAGGTGGCATACTCGCCAACGGCAAGCGTGACGAAGACAACGCGCTGATCGATTTACCTTTACCACTCGATTACGAAAGTAAAAAGAACAAAGGCAAAGTCGACAAGTCGGAACTTTTGGAGCTGGTGCAAGCACACTGTGAAGCCTATCTAGAGAAAGAAGTATTACCCTATAGAGACGATGCTTGGATCGACCACAGCAAAATCAAAGTGGGTTATGAGATCCCCTTTAATCGTCATTTCTACCAGTACCAGCCACCGCGTGAATTAAGTGAGATTGAGGCAGATATTAAAGGTTTGGAAGCCGAAGTGTTGGAAATGCTGAAGGAGGTGGTTTGATGGATTCTACATCATACCCAGAATATAGAGATAGCAACGTAAATTGGCTTGAAGATATTCCCGCTCACTGGGATGTAGTTCCGATTAAGTTTTCACTTGCAACACCAATAACAGATGGGCCGCACGAAACGCCAAAACTATATCACGAAGGAATACCTTTTCTGTCCGCTGAAGCGGTCAAAGAAGATAAGTTAGATTTTAGCCGAATGCGAGGGTATATATCAGAAGAAGAGCACGCTAGGTTCTCTAAAAAGTATAAGCCAGCAAGAGGCGATGTATATATGGTGAAATCAGGCGCGACTACTGGAAACGTGGCTCGCGTTGAAACAGATGAAGAATTTAATATCTGGTCACCGTTAGCAGCTATTAGACCTGATATAAATCATCTAACTACAGACTTTATTTTCTATTTTATGAAGTCTAGGCCGTTTTTCTATTCTGTTGAATTAAGTTGGAGCTATGGCACCCAGCAGAATATTGGCATGGGTATTATTGCCAACCTTAAGATGGCAAGACCTCCTGTTGACGAGCAATATAAAATAGGTAGCTATCTAAATTACAAAACCGCTCAAATAGACCGCTTAATCGAAAAGAAAAAAGCGTTAATTGAAAAGCTCAACGAACAGCGTATCGCCATGATCACGCAAGCCGTGACCAAAGGACTAAACCCAGATGCACCAATGAAAGACTCCGAAGTGGATTGGTTGGGTGAAGTTCCGGAGCATTGGGAAGTCGCTCGACTTCGGTTTTCGATAAAGTCAAACCCTGTCAAATCAGAAATTGATGATATTGAACGTGACGACATGGTGTCATTTGTACCGATGGACGCTGTCGGTGAATACGGTGGGATCCGTTTGGACACTAATAAGATACTTGATGATGTTTACGACGGATATACTTATTTTCGAAATAACGATGTAGTGATAGCTAAAATTACTCCCTGTTTTGAAAATGGAAAAGGATCTTTAGCCAACAATCTAACAAATGGAATTGCTTTTGGCACTACCGAATTGCATGTTATGCGACCACTGAACGAATGTAGTGAAAGATGGTTGTTTTACCTTTCAATTAGCCATGCTTTTAGAGAGATTGGTGCATCAGAAATGTACGGCGCAGGTGGGCAAAAGCGTGTTCCTGAGAGTTTTATTAAAAATTTCAGGTTAGGGATCCCTAGTTTCGAAGAGCAAGAAACTATCGCTGATTATTTAGATGCCGAACTGAAAAAAATGGCTGACATGCTTGCAGTAAATGATAAGACCATAGAAAGGTTGAATGAATACCGTACTGCTTTAATTACAGCGGCAGTCACCGGCAAGATTGATGTTCGTAACATTGAAGTGCCTGAGGAATATTAATAGGTTCAAGCCAAAGTTTTAAAAATTAGAAAGTAAAACCCTGTTATTACGGGTGAGGATAAACCATGAAAAAACATACCGAAGACCGCCTGGAAGATGCTATTGAGCATTGCCTCGCCCAGCAGCACAACTATGAAATTGGGCAGTCAAAAGACTTTGATGTTGAAAGAGCGATAGAACCCGCACGCGTTATTGATTTTATTAAAGCAACACAAGACAAAGTTTGGGCGGGCTTGGTGGCGGTACACGGCGACGCTGCACAAGGTTTGTTATTGGATGGATTGGTAAAAGAGCTTAACACCAAAGGTATGCTTAAAGTATTGCGTCATGGTTTCAAGGTGTACGGTAAAAAGTTTAAGGTTGCCACCTTTGCTCCCAGCAATAACAAAAACCCTGATAATTGGGCTCTTTATAATAAGAATGTACTGAGTGTAACAAGGCAACTCTATTACAGCGACAAACATAAAAATTCGCTGGACATGGTGTTATTTTTAAACGGCTTGCCCATCGCAACGTTAGAATTAAAAAACCCGCTGTCAGGCCAAACGGTTGAAGATGCTAAAAAACAATATAAAAAAGACCGTGACCACCGAGAGTTGCTATTCGAATTTAAGAAGCGCGCCCTAGTTCATTTCGCAGTGGACCAAGACTTAGTATTTATGACAACGCGCCTGAGCGGCGATAAAACTTTTTTCCTGCCCTTTAATTTAGGCTCAAACCCCGGCGGCGCTCACTGCGGCGCTGGCAACCCGGTGGCCGAAGATGGTGGCTATAAAACCGCATATTTATGGCGCGAAGTGCTTGCACGCGACAGCCTAATGGATATTTTAGGGCGCTTTATGCATTTGCAGGTTGAAGACAAACGCATCTTAACCGACAAGGGCATTAAAAAGATCACCAAGGAGACTATGATCTTCCCACGTTATCACCAGCTTAACGCGGTGAGAAAGCTGGTTGACCATTCTAAAAACAAGGGGCCTGGTCACAACTATTTGGTAAAACACTCGGCAGGCTCCGGAAAATCAAACTCTATCGCCTGGCTC
This sequence comes from Gammaproteobacteria bacterium, assembly GCA_965230615.1. GTDB lineage: Bacteria > Pseudomonadota > Gammaproteobacteria > HTCC5015 > HTCC5015. Next base: position 460,561 of record OZ246012.1, on the reverse strand, counting down.
GCTCATCGACTTAGTAGCCTACACGATGAACAGGATAATAAGATTTTTGATTCCGTGGTCGTTATTACTGATCGACGCGTACTGGACCAGCAGTTGCAGAATACGATCTATCAATTTGAACACAAACAAGGTGTGGTTCAAAAAATTGATGAAGACACAAAGCAATTAGTTAAAGCGCTATCAACTGGCACGCCGATCATTATTACCACATTGCAGAAGTTTCCTTTTGTGACTGAAACATTGGAAAAGCTCAATAAAGATCGTACAGAAGACGACTCACTCGCTCTCTCTACACTCGGTAAACGATTTGCAGTAATTGTTGATGAAGCCCATAGCTCGCAGTCTGGCGAGAGTGCAATGGAGCTGAAAGGTGTGCTCAACAAGGATGGAATTCGTGAGGCAGCTGCAACCTATGCTGTTGAGAATGGCTTACTTGATGAAGGGCATGATGAAGACTTAAGTGACGAAGACCAGGACCGAATGGAAGAAGTCGTCCGTGAAATGATGAAACGCGGCAAGCAACCTAATATCAGCTTCTTTGCGTTTACCGCGACACCAAAATACAAAACGCTAAAAGTATTCAATGAACCTGGGCCTTCTGGACAGGCACCTTTTCATGAATACACGATGCGCCAGGCCATTGAAGAGAAGTTCATTTTAGATGTGCTAAAGAATTACACCCACTATGAAGCCTATTTCCGTGTTACACAGTCGGCAGAGGAAGACCCTCATGTAGAGCGGAAAAAGGCTGCTCGAGCTTTAGCAAGATTTTTAACGCTACACCCACACAATCTAGCTCAAAAAACTGAAGTCATGGTAGAGCACTTCCGCACACATGTGAGACATAAAATTGGTGGCAGAGCAAAAGCCATGGTAGTGACAGACTCTAGGCTACACGCTGTTCGCTATAAGCAGGCATTTGATCAATACATCAAAGCCAATGGCTACAAAGACGTAAAGTCATTGGTTGCCTTTTCAGGCGTTGTTGAAGACCCAGACACCCCCAATAAAAGCTGGACTGAGGTTGCCCTTAACGGTGGTATCAAGGAGAGCGAATTACCAGAGAAATTTGATACAGACGAATATCAGGTACTACTTGTTGCGGAAAAATATCAAACGGGTTTTGATCAGCCTTTGCTTCATACTATGTATGTAGATAAGAAACTATCAGGAATTCAAGCCGTTCAAACCCTGTCACGCTTGAATAGAACCTGTGCAGGCAAAGAGGATACTTTTGTCTTGGATTTTCGAAACAAGCCCGAAGAAATTTTCGCTGCCTTTAAGCCTTTTTATGAGCAAACACCAGCTGAAGAATTAACTGATGCGCAACACTTGTATCGCTTGCAACATCAACTTGATGAGGCAGGCATTATCTTTGAGGAAGAAATTCAGGAATTCTGTAACGTTTATTTTAAGCCGCGCCGGAAAGAGACAGTTCACGATCACGCAAAGATGAATGGTGTGTTAGATAAAGCTGTGATGCGCTACAACGGGTTGCCAGAGGAAGAGCAAGACGATTTCAAGAGCTTGTGTGTCAACTTCAGGAACATGTATGGCTTCTTGTCTCAGGTTATCCCTTATCAAGATTCTGACTTAGAACAACTATATACGTATTTACGCTTCTTACTGACTAAATTACCAAGAAAAGCCGCAGGTGCGGCCTATCACTTAGAAGATGACGTTGAGCTTGAATATTATCGCTTGCAGAAGATTAGCGAAGGTCAGATAGATTTGAAAGGCGGCGACGTTGATGCCCTTAAAGGGCCATCCGATGTTGGCACTGGCCGTGGTGGGGATGATGAAATAAAGCTCTCTGAACTGATTGATATTCTGAATGAACGCTTTGGCACCGACTTCACACAAGCCGATCAACTGTTCTTTGACCAAATTCAAGAAGAGGCTGTCAGCAACGATAACTTACGACAAGCGGCTTCAGCAAACTCCGTTGATGATTTCCGATACGTGTTCGATAAAGCCTTTGAAGGCTTGGTTATTGATCGAATGGAAGGCAATGAGGAGATATTTGGCAAACTGATGACGGACGGTGAGTTTAGGAAGCTAGCATCAGAGCATCTGTTACATAAAGTCTATAAAGCCATCAAGAGTGATGAGGAAGAAGACGACTAGTCTCTGCTGCTTTATATAAAATCGCTTCTGCTCGGCGGCGTCTTATGAGACCTTTGAGCTTTCGGCCTCCGGCCCACACCCATCGGTTGAACTCTGATGGTACAGAAAAGTGCTCCTCACGGTTTACTTTTCTTCGCAAGGTAGAAGATTGTAATGCCCCTGCGCCGAGGTTATATGTAAATGAAACTAAAGCATCGTATTGGCTATTCGACAAGGGCACATTGATTAGCCGAAGCACTGCTTTCTCTGCACTGGCTACATCTAAACGTAGCAGAACATCTGCTTCGTGCTCTGTTACATGATCGAAGGTTTCGTCTTGTCTGACAAGATGACCATAACCGATGGTTAGATAACCAGCAGGACAGACATAGGGTGTATGACTGAAGCCCTCGAACTGTTTTATGAGGCTCAGACCTTGATGAGTTATTTTGCGCATGAAAGCTCCTTACATGTTGAGCATGTTAGGTTTAAGTAGAAGATTATAAGAATACTATTGGGATTAAATATGGCTCTGAATTTGGCTAAAACTGTTATCGAATATTTACGCGATAACCAAAATAAAAAGTTCACTGCTCGTGAAATTGCTAATTGGATTTACTCCAATTACCCGGATGAATGTCAGGAGAAACGCGAGCGGAGTGATAGCATCCATTCAGAAGAAGACCTCGTTCAGCAGATCGTTCGAGAAATAGCCTCGCAGCGCCCTCGATTACAGGCAAAACATAGGGAACTAAGAACCACTGAGGGGCGACCCAGAAAATACTACTACACAGAACAATCAGAAACTGAAGAAGTCGAAGTTGCCGAGTCTGTATCAACTGACACACAAATAGCTGAAAACCGTTTCAAGGAGCATGACCTATATCCTTTGCTATCTGAATATCTTTGGACTGAGTTTTCTCTTTACTCAAAACGAATTGATGAGAAGCGCTCCTCAAATCGACGCGGGCCTAATGGCAACAAGTGGCTGTATCCTGATTTAGTTGCTATGGAAGACCTTAGCGCTGATTGGCATCAAGAAGTCAAAGATTGCGTTGGCCAGTATGCAGATAAGAGAACAAAATTATGGTCGTTTGAAGTTAAACTTCTTATAAACCGTTCAAATATTAGAGAAGTATTTTTTCAAGCTGTATCAAACTCATCCTGGGCTAATTTCGGCTATTTAGTTGCGGCAGAAATTGAAGGGAGTGACACGTTAAAAGAACTTCGCATGCTTTTTTCTGCACATGGGATTGGCCTAATACAACTAGACCCTGAGAATCCAGCAGAAAGCCAAATTTTGGTTCCAGCAAAAGAGCGAGCAGAAATTGATTGGGATACAGCCAACAGATTAACAGAAGAAAATAGAGATTTCTTAGATTTTATAAAACTCGTCAGACAGTTCTATCAAACAGGCGATCCTCGAGTCAGCGATTGGGACTTCACTCGAGAGTAGTTAATAAATAAGTTTTACTACTCAACGGAACTACTTATATGCAGCATTTTGCTTGAGGATTTGAGCTCTCCTATCCATATTTGATTACCCACCAGACTGGAAAGGCTGATCACTAGTTTCCCACGCGCTAGCCCAGTATTTTTAGTAGTAAACAACTGTGCCAAATCGAACTCAGCCTTAACTGCTGATATTGATTTAACTTTTAAAACACCTCTGCAGAAAACATCAACAAGCAATGAGATCTCATCTTCAGACAGCCCATTGCTAGTAATATCTTCTATAATCACCTTGCTGTATTTTGCGCTCATAAATAGCTCCTCTTTTTCGCTATGAACGCTTCATTTCGCTTATTTATCAACTGATTCATGCTATTTTCCTCGTGCCTTTGCCAAGGCACGCTGACCAAACCAAAAGCTCATCACAGCCGCAAACAGTGCTTGTGTTTCTGGGTCCCATATTTGTGGCAAAGCCACAACAAACTCCATACCCTGATCAACCACCAGCACATAAAGCGCACTGACTTTTACAGTGGTAAACAGCAGGAAGAAAGCGTAAGTGATTACCGGGCGCACAGAGGCTCGTAGCCCATCCACCCACTTTACTCCGGAAGGCTGGCTGTCGTGCTTTAGCAATGCGAGGCTTTCGTTGATATCCGCATTGACGGTAATTTCTTCAAGCCTCTGATTATGGCCGAGGCGCATCTGCTCCATCTGCCGATCGAGAATCTGTAGCTCGTGTTTTCTGTCTTGTTTGTCCTGCCAGATTTTCAGCAAGTCTGGAAAGGCACTGGAAATAAAGCCAAGTAGGCTACCTAACAATGTGAGCATATTATTGTCCTCCGAACAGTTTCAATTTGATGGCGGCACCTAGCAGTAATGTGGCTAGAATGCCTGTGGTTGCGACTTTGATTACCGTTTGCCATGCGGTTCGCCTGGCATCTCGCCAAGCTTCCAATAGGTCCCTAAGCTCTCGAATATCACGTGCGGCATGACCGTTTTCTAAACCCAGGTGCGCCAATACTCGTTCAGCCCCTCGCTCGGCAGCGTTATTCAAAAGGCTTTCAAATTCGTCTTTTGGCATGACGACCATGCCGTTTTCTTTTTCTTTGGCAGGCGCCATTTATGCTCTCCTAAAACAACAAAACCGCCTCAGGGGCGGTTTCAACAATCAAGAATATTCAATCAGTTATTGGGGACTTCAGCGTCACACCGTGTTTGCAGTCCGCTCGCATCGAGCTGATGTTCAACCCGAGTAACAAGCCACTCGCCGTTAATCGGGTCACGAATGCCGCTGACTCGTAGCTTACCTTCTGCTTGAACCAATGGATTCCCAAGTATCGTTAGTGACAAGGTAGCTGTACCTCGCATCAAGCTCTTCAACTTAGCACTAGCTGTTGCCGTTGCCTGCTCAGCGTTACTGTAGGTATGACGTATCGAGAATATAGGCTCACCATCACCAACGATAATGCTCTGTTTTTCAGCATTATTAGCATCGTGCCAGAAGGCTTTTACCGCTGAATATTTGCCACGCTCTGCCTGAGTAAATCGATGGCGTTGTACGTGGGTAGGCAACACTTCTAAAGTCTCAATTGCATGCCCTGTAGCTGATCGGGCTTCGCCTTTTGGAACAAAAACCAAGTTACCAGCTACGGGTTTAGCAACGGCACCGTGTTCACGTGCAAGCCGTGTTAATAGGTGCAAATCAGATTCATCGGTTTGATCTAAGTGCTCTAATATAAAACCATCAAAAGCTTCGGCAACTTTCGGTTCTAACTCATGCTCTGCCGCAATCGTTCGTACTAAGTCACCCAAGCTCAGGTTCTCCCAACTGCGTGATTTAGGCGCTTTCAATGACGCTCTCATATCGGCAGCTTTCGCGCGAATCGTCATTGTTTGAGGTGGCCCGACATGTTCGATTTCATCAACGGTATACACACCCATGGCGACGAGATTTTCTTTGGAGTCGCCCAGCGACACGACCAATTCTGCACCATGGGCAGGCCATTCAATGATTGAATCTCGATCATCCAGCTGGATCTCCAATGCGTCGGATTGGGTACCAGATTCATCGGTAAGTCGAAGGGATAACAAACGATCGCGAATCACCTCTGTAATATCTTGCGCATCAGCAATAATTCGAAAGTCAGGCTGCACATTTCACTCCACATTAAATTTTCCACTCAATCCCAAAGCCGCACACGATCGGTTTTCCCCTGTAGTTTTAGTTCAGGCCTCGTTAATTCAGGTAAGGCAATGATCACACCAGACTCATACACAGGACCAAGCGCAGCTAAGCCGAGGTTGTGCTTCAACACTGCTTCAACGGCCTCGCTCGAATACCCATAGAATTCAAGACAAATGCGATCGAGCATGTCGCCTTGTCGAGTCCGATACTTCGCAGCCGTATTCATCGGATATCATCCCCATAGCGAGAAAGACTTAATTGAAACGTCTGCTTGAGTGGTTGCCCGTTTGGCTGGAAAACCGTTTGGCCTTCGCTGATCTGTTTGATAACCCATTGCCCCCAGACAAAACCAAGCCCATCAACCAACACAAGTGGCGAGCCTTTGTTGGCTTCAACACGCATGGTTTCCACTTGAGTTAAGCCACCGCGAAAATGCGGGTAAATGAGCCCGTTCAATTCGATGGTTTCTTCCCCTAGTCCAATAAATTGCAAAGCAGGTCTACGTAGCAATCGCTCTTGTGATTGCCAGCGATATGTTTGACTTCGCTTAAAGTCTTGGTAGGCGGCGGTATCTAAAGAAAAGCGAAAAGCTCCCAATGCCATCATGGTTTCACTCATCATTCACCCTCCGTCAAAAAGCGCACCTCGACGCTCACTGGCAGCTCTCGCTTCACGCTGTTCTAAGGCACGTTGTACTTCTCCGGCAATCGCCCGTTCGTCCATGCCAGGTGAGGCATGAATTGTGATGGGCGCATCAATAGCGACACTGTTTTGCTGATAATTTGCAGGGGATACCGCTTCGATTCTGGGAGTGACTTCATTGCTGCCATCAGGTAATGCCATCACTGGCTGAGCGGCCAAAACACTACCAACCGCTGCAGTAGCGACATTACGTTTTCGTTGACCACTGCCAGAACTTGGAGACAGGGACTCGCCATCATCAAACCAGCCAGCCACTGCATCCCAGGCAGCACCGAGCAACTGAAAGGGTTTAGCAAGCAAGTCCAACTTACCAAGAAGCCAATCCACAGCGCCGCTCGTAATTTCTTTTACGCCATCCCAAAGGCCAGAGAAAAACTCGCCAATAGGCTCCCAATGCTGAAACAGTAGATAAGCGGCACCAGCCAGTGCAGCAATACCCGCGACAATTAGACCAATGGGGTTGGCAGTCATAGCAATATTAAGCGCCCACTGAGCCGCCGTGACGACCCCCATGCGCACAGCACTTAATGCTGACAACACATTCATTCGAGCCATACCCAGCTGCGCCAGCGCTAAACCAGCACTTAAGGTTCGGTAGGCTGTCATCAACGAAAGCACACCGCCTTTGAGAAAGGTAAAGGCGTAAGCACCTGCAATGGCAGAAACCTTTATGGCGACCAAGCCCACGGTTGCACCCACAATCACTTTCGTGAGCATGGGGTATTCTTGTGCGGCACCAGACACCCAACTGGCCATGCCCGCAAACAGTTCAGCGCCTGCAGCAATGGTTGGCAGCAATAAACTACCGACACTAATGGCCACGCTTTCTAGCGCACTACCCAGTCGCTTCAGGCTACCAGAGGTAGTCGCACTCATTTTCTGAGCCATGGCATCAGCCGTACCCTGGGCTTTTTGCAGTTGTTGAATGTAGCTATCCAACGCGCCGGTTCCGGCTTGCTTCAGTAACTCGGTCATACCGGCCGAAGCTTCTTCACCGAATATTTGTTTGATTGCTTCGGCTCGCTCTGCCGATCCCAACCCCTCGGTCGCTTGCGCTAATTCCTGCAACAACTCAGGAACCGAGCGCAAATTACCATCAAGGTCTTTGACCTCAACACCCAGTGTCGCCAAGGCATCGGCAGCCTTTTTAGGTGGTGCCGATAACCTGAGGAACGCAGCCCTTAATGCGGTACCCGCCATACTGCCTTGGATGCCCACATTGCCAAGCAAACCTGCCATCGCGGCAACTTCTTCGATGCTGGCACCTGCGCTACTGGCAACCGGTGCTGCATACTTCAGGGTGTCACCCAACATCTGCAAGGTAGTGTTCGACGTAGTAAAAGTCGCCGCCAGCACATCACCCACACGATTCATATCCTGGGCTTGTAGCGAAAAACCGCTCAAAATATTGGAGGCAATATCCGCCGTATCAGCCAATTCGCTGCCTGCGGCTTGAGCAAGGTTCAACATGCCAGGCGTAGCTGCAACAATCTGATTGGTATTGAAACCTGCCATCCCCAAGAAGGTCATGGCCGACGCTGCCTCAGAAGCTGAGAACTGAGTTGTCTCACCCAAGCTTCGTGCAGTCTGCTCTAGGCTTTTTAGAGACTCATCGCTAGATCGAGTAATGGCTCCCAGTCTTGCGATTGATTGCTCAAAGTTCACCGCAATGTTAACCGGTGCTGCAACACTGGCAGCTAAGGCAACCACATCGAATAGTTGTCCACGCAAATCTGCTCGACGAGATTTGTTGGCTTCTTGAGCCTGCATGGCCTGATTCAACCTGCGATACTTCTGACTTAAGCGATCAAGTGATGCACCAAGACGAGTGTTTTCACGCGATAGCTCTCGCGTATTTACACCAGCTTGTTGAAGCTCTCGTCGACTACGCTGAAGTCGGTCACGCTGTTTGGCCAGTTCTGCAGATAAGCGTTGTGTTTTTTGCTTAGCTGCTTCAAAAGATTGCGTCAGTTGTTTTGACGGTTGCTCTGTTGAGGCCATCTCGCGACGCAAACGAGACAGTTCTCGGCTTGCCGCTTCGTAAGCAACTCGCGCTTTACCCACATTGGCCTCACCCAACTCAACTTTACGAATCGCACTCTGCTGATTCTTCAGTCGATTAATAGATGTGCCTAACTGGTTTAGCTGCGCTTGCGAACCACGAACAGATGTCCGAAAACTCTGGCCAATGGAGGCACCAATTTGAAGTGCCAACTTAAATGACGAGTTAGCCATTAAGACACTCCTTAAAGACAAACTGGCACTAACACCATTAGAACCTTTGGATTAGGGCCGTTTTGGCAATACGTCGAGCCAGTCCATTAATTCATGGCCATCAAGCTCTAACAGTTCAGATAATTGCCAGCCGGTATGGCTAGCCAAGGCGATCACAGCTCTACGAGCATCGCGAGGGTTTAAGACAAAAAATCCTGATAGGCCTTTTGCAGTTTTGCGTAATCGGCCATGTCTAACTCCAACAAATTATCGGGCGATAACTCGCTTAAATTGGCAAAGAGCTGGATTTCTTTTTCAGCATCGTTATCCACACTTTTTTCGACACTGAGCATGTCACGAACCTTTGGCCTGCGCAGTTGAATAACGCTAACCTTCGCACCATCGATTTCTATCGAGTGCGTTAATTCAATTTTTACTTTGCTCATGCTTTTTCAGCCTCGCTGTCTTTTGTTGCTTCTGTAGTCTCTGTCGGCTGACTGGCCTTTAACTCGGTATTTTCTTTTACCAGTTCAGCAATCCGGTCGGCAGCGGCTTTATCTGGAGTGATAAATCCACCATTGCGAAGCGGCCTTGCTTGCGACTCGGTCAGAGAAAGCTGATCACCTAGCGTGACTTTCTTTCGGGCATGCGTAGTGGGTTTAATTACATAGTACGTTGCAGTCATAGCGGCCTCTTATAAACCTAGTGCGCTGCGCGTAGCAGCCAGTTGATCAACCCCACCGATGGTGCGAACCATATTGGGAATATCGATTTCATGGAGAACATCGCCACCGTGTGTCAGCTTGTAGTAACGCAAAGACAAACTGACTTTGAGCGTGGCTTTGTCTCCTGGCTTCCAATTACCAGGGTCCATTTCTCGGACGATGCCTTGAAGGTTTACGACCACTGGTGTTTGTGTGCCATCATCGGAAACCACAGCACCACGAATGGTTAGTGGTGTCAGTTGGCCGGGTGCTAGACCGAATAACTTGAGTACGTTTTTATCGAAGCGAGTGAGCGTAAATTCACTTTCAAGCTTCTCCATCCCCATCTCAACTTCAATAGGTGCGTCCATACCACCGTTTCTAAACTCTTCGGTTTTAAGTGCAAGCTTTGGCAAAGTCAGTTCTTCAACATTGCCTGCATAACCACGCCCATCAACAAAGAGCGCCATGTTTTTTAAAATATCATCAAGCATAAGTTGCTCCTTTAGGCAGCATCAGGCAGTACTTCAACCAGATAGTCATTGACCAAATGGCTTCGAAAGGTAATGTGCTCGGCTGGATAAGGCGGCGTAAAATCAAAGTCGATATAAACCTTGCCTTGGGAAATTTGATCAGGCGTATTTAACTCCGGATCAGCCCATGCTAGACCGTTAATAATCGCGCCCACTGTTTGCAGGTGACGCAAATAAGCGTTCACGCCTTCAAGCACGTCCTCGATATAGGTCTTAGTGATATTTCGATCCACCGCCCACATATGGGCTCGCAGTAACGATTCATTGATCATGTCGGCGGTTCGTCGAACACTTAAAAAGGCCCACTTGGGATCAGCGCTACAACTGCGATTACCCCAGAGTCGAAATCCATCTTTTTGGATGATGGTGGCCACCTCATTTTCATTTAAGAAATTGGCACGTGCATTGACATCACCTAATGCAAAATCAACACTTCGAGCAGTACCCATCAAACCGCGAATTTCGCGATTAGACGGTGACCACCAGAAGCCGCGCTCTGCATCTGATTTAGCAATCAACCCTGCGACTCGGGCACTGGCTGGGCGCACGACTTCGACGTTATCTTCGGCATCCCAAACGCGAACCCAAGGGTCAATTAGATATAGTCTTGGGCTACCAAACATTTGTCGGTAATCGATGGCTTCTTCATCGTTGAAATTCGGGCCATCGGCAATCACAACGGCCCGTAGGCGTTCAGCGACAGACAGAAGTTCGTTGGCTACCGCCGGGTGATGACTAAACTCAGGCGCAATCAAAATACGGGGCGTGACATGCACTTCGCTTTCGGCAGCGAGGAATGCCTGAATACCAAGATACTGACCGGTTTCATCATCAATACCACCGATGACTTGGCCGATGTTTGGAAACCAAGGGCCTGCCATTGCCAAACGAGGACCCTCTTCTTCGATGAGTGAGGGCCATTCCTCTTCTTCACCAAACCAGTCCGGCACACGGATCAGAACGATCATCGCTCCCGTTTGATCGAAGATATCGTCAATGGCTGCTGGCAAGGTTCCGGTTCTTCCCAAACCAGCCGCTTCACTGCGTTTACCCGCAATTAAAATAGGCGTGTGATAAGGGAATCGGTCTTCATCTGCATCGGGCGCTGTGCCGATCAAACCAATGACGGATGAGCGAACCGTTTTTATTGGGCGTGGACCAGAGTCGATTTCAACGACCTCCACGCCATGGAGAAATTGTTCAGGCATTTGGCTTCACCTCAATATGATGTAAAAACAGGAAACATAGGTACCAGTCATCTTGCTGAGTGATAGGTACTTGATGTTCGTTGGCCAAAGAAAAGAAGTAAGCATCTCCGGCCTTGTTGGTTAGCGCTTCGGCTTTGCCTGAATCCCACAATTCAAATACACCGCCATCGTTAAGCGGTATGGATAGGCAGTTAAATAGCGGTTTGGCTGCTTGATAGCGATCCAATTGCCCCCCTTTGGGAAAGTGGAGTAGCCAGGCTTCATTGGCATTTTTTCGAAGCTCGGCTGGAAGCGAAGCATCCACCATAGATTTAAGTGAATCCGGCATGTGCCAGTATTTGAGAAACTGGTATTCGGAAAGCACTTCATTGCCGCTGGCTCCCATTCGCCGTAATACGCCTTGGCTTGCTTTAAATAAACCGACGTTTTCCTGAGCTGCAGACAATAGCTGTCCGCACTGCTCATGACTGAGCAGTGATGTGAATGTTTGATGCATGGGTTTACCTGTAAAGAAAGACGATGACGTATCGTTCGGAATGCGCTGGAGGCACTGCGTGGATTAAGTCGACCTGATCAAAGCGAATAACTTGCCCAGCTTCATCAGGGATCTGTTCTGGCTTACTAAAGTCATTCTCGTGATACCACTCAAAGCAACCACTGCCCGACTGTAAGCACAACAATGCAACCGCCAAATACCCTTCATTATCGATGTGCGGAGGCATACCGCCTTGCATAGGTGTTTTGTTTACAACCCAGTCTTCCAAGTAATAGCCAAAGAAGTTGGGCGCAATGTCATCAATTAACTGACGTATTTCCTGAGGGACAGATTCACGGCCACAAGAGAAGTAGTGACCAACCTCTCCACTAAGGCCAACATTCGGTTTATGGCTTCGGCGATCACGCCAATAGGCGGTATCAAGCGCGCTTAATTGAGCCCTGATGTTAGCTGCCACATTTGACTCGAGGTGCTGACATCGAGAAATCATTGCGGTGTTCCTGGGTGCGCTTCACGGCCCAGAACCTCATGTAAGCCACCTTCAAGCTGGGCGTTTAATACCTCACGCTCCTTGGCTTTATCTCGATACTCATATCCGTCTTGAGCGGCGTATGCCAGTTTGTATCGCTCGTTATTCGACACAATTGAATCAATATATTGGCGCATCGAGCGATACTCACTCAGCAATGATTCATCAATCGTTGAAGCTTCGATAAGTTTGTCGAGCACGCCATAAACCACATTTAGCTGATGATAGTAACGGTACTCTCGAAAGATTTTATCCTGGCAATCGGCGTCTAATTCCGTTTCAGTAATGACTGTTTTTTGCTGCCCTAAAGGGACTACGGCACCATCGGAAAAATTGCCTTGCCACACCTCAGTGTCTGGATCCATGTCGACCGTTTTATATTTGAAGTGAACATCGCAGCAGGCAGCCTCATCCAACTTCATGTCATCAGTGGCATAAGTAATACCGATGTATTCGTCAGTGAATTTATTAAATACGACTATGACGTTCATGTATTACCCCCAAAAACCATTAGTGCTTGTGGCAATCGCTCGCCATGCGCCTGCTCTAACAAATGTGGTTGTGTATTCATCGGTCCACCAGGCACTGCCATTTCCTGTACCTCGCACATAGCGATTTTTATAGCGAACCTGAATATGGTCGTTATCTCTAAAACCACTGCTGGGATGAATTGCCAATGCCCAATTGAGCGCCGTACTGGCGGTTGAGGTATTCCCCGTAGACCTCACATCGACATAGACTGCTCTGGGTGCATTAACTAAACGCAAATAGCGGTCGTCATGATTATGCGACGAGGGTGGATAGGTCTTCGGCTTGCTATCAATCTGAGACCAGGTATGCCGGTGTGATGAAGGTGGAAAAGCTGTCGGTTTACCATCGATCTCACTCCAAGGATGCCGGTGAGATTTTCGAGCATACCGAGCGTCTCCATGTAGCCGCACACCGCGTGGTGTGATCACTTCGTTATTGATGCTACCAGCGGTTGCTTCACTGTCCGTTGAAAATCGAACCACGCCCAGCTTTGTCGTGGTAGCCGGTGCAAGGTTTACCGTTCCATTACCGATCACATTAATACTGTTGGCTGGTAACGCGCTTAGCACAATATCAAAGGCCAATAGTAAATCGACACCCGGCGCCTTATACGCAAGCGGTTGAGTCGGATGACTCCAAATCGCCAATAGCGTTCCATCTTCCAGGTAGAAGCCAACTTCTCGCACCCAATATCCAGCTTGAGTACCATCCTCAATCGCCGTTATGTGGATTTGGTTAGGTGATATCTGATCACCGTTGCCAACAGGAACACGGCGTTTTTCCCGCTTTAACTTTGTCGCACTCGCAGACGGTTCCCAACCCAGATCACCCAAAGCAACCGATACGATGTTGGCTTCGAGCCCCGAGTTTGTCGCGTTAAACACGGCTGTGATGCCTGCTTGTGTAATAACGGGTTTAAATGCTGAACTCATTACAGCTCCATACTCATTCTAGTAACCGAATGGCCTTGATTAATGCCTCCAATATTGAGGTCACCATCTAGTCCGGCTCCAAGGTAAATGAACTCGCCATCTACCCGTTTTATTGCGAGGGATTGTTGAACTACGCCAATACCAAAATCGCCACCGAACAAAACACCGACTTTAAAATCGTAGTGACTTCGGACCGGCTTGGAGTAATCAATGGCTCGCTTTAATGCATCGTAATAGGCTTCGGTCAACACTGGTTCGTGATCATCCCGAAAGTTGTCACCAGCCCAAGCCATCACCGAAAAAGTATGCGGTGTGCTTTTTGTCTCGAACCATTCGCTTAACTCAACTTGAACACCGAACACGGCCATCGCTTTTTTCACCGCTGATACAGTGCCTTTGCGGCGATGAATTTCGATACTGTTGGCGATTTGCTGCCGCTTAACAGACGTTGGCCATGCGCTATTCCAATTGTCGACGGACAACGACCATGCCAGCCAAGGCAATAAGTTTTCAGGGCAGCGAAACGGATCCCATAAATGGTTTATATTGACTGGCAAATTGCTGCTTCGCTGTATTACCAGCGAAAGATTTCGCTCAGTTTGCGTTGCATTGAAGGGCAATAAAGACTCATTCATCCACGCCCCCTAGTGTCACTTCAACCGATTGACACCAAGCCGCCTCTTGATTGGCCACCTGAATACTGTGTGTCGGCGTGATGAGTTCAACACGCTGTACACCTGGCTGATGCAATGCAGCGTATAGCCCAGATAAAGTGATATCGTTACCGAGCAGGTGATGGTTGCGAACATAATCATTCACTGCATTCACCGAGGTTTCTTTCACGACTTCTGCATCGGGGCCTTCGTATAAATACAGTTTTGCATGCACGTCATAGTTTATGATTCGGCAGGCTTTGACTGTTAGCTCGTCTGTCAAAGGCCGAACTTCGTCAGCGTTTAAAGTCTGAAAAACCTCATCCAGGAGCGCACTTGAGGGCACGCCTTTGCCTTGCGTGGACAGCACTGTGACATCGACCTTTCCGGGAGATGGACTGTCGACATCCACATCTTTAACCTGGGGGCTTGCCGCAAGAGCATGGTAAACATAACTGCCTATTGGACCAGCCGTACTATGTCCTTCTAAACTGAGTTGGACACGTTTTCGAAGTCGGTCATCGCTCTCATAAGTCGGCTTAACCGGCGGTATCGCATCTGGATCGCCTGGACTGATCAATTGGCGTGTCACTCCGAAAAAAGCCGCTAAGTTGTCGAGGTCCGAGCCGATTGCATAGGCCAGCATGACACCATGAGCAGAGTCGTTAATTCTCGCTCTGATCAGCATCTCTCTGTATGCAGCCACTTCTAATATTTTGTAAACGGGATCACTTTCTAAAAATGCGTTAAAAGAAGCGTCTCGGCTGATTAAGTCATCTAGCATCTCTTGCAGAATTTGCTCAAAGCTTAATGGCTCAATAATGTCTGGCGATGCAAGCTCTGCTAAATCAATCGCACTGAATCCACTCATCGCTCTTGCCCTCCATGGCTCCCGCGAAATTTGTATGTCCTATACGTCATAACATCAGCCCCTCCAAGCGCATTTTCTGATTCTCAGGAAGGTAGTTTCCTTCAACGGCCAGCTGTATTTTGCCCGGCGATATCGATTCGACCTGCACCCGAGTAAGTTCAAAGCGTGGCTCCCATCGCAGCAAAGATTCAGCGACTGCAGAGTAAATCTCTACAAGGAGTGCTCTATTAACAGGTGCGTCAACTAAGTCATACAAACGTGAGCCATAGTCACGACGCATAACTCTTGAACCAATCGGCGTCGTTAAGATATCCACAATCGACTGGCGTAAGTGATCTACACCAGACAGTGTGTGCCCAGTGGTTCGATTCATGCCATTCATAAGATTTACTGTGATTGGTTGGGTGGTGCTGTTGAGCCGGGACCAGATTTAATACCGCTATGAGTATGTGCGTTATAGATATCCCGGTCTGCCTGCATTGAGCGAGTATGGTCTTTGATATCTTGAGTAGCAGTAATATTCCCCTTCACCAAAACATCACCAACAATTTCCACACCGCCCTCTGAAATTAATTGGGTGCTTGCGCCACTGGGTAACACCGCTTTCAAATGGTGTGCTTTACGATCGTATTCGATCATCGCACCATCGCTGTAAGTTATTCGATGATGATCTGCAGAATTACCGTTAGCCGGTATGCTTTGCTGATTGATCGATCCAAGAACCACGCCTTGCGTTAGTTCACCGCTGGGCGATAACACAACAACTTGCTCACTCATTTCCAGCGGCCACCAGCTTCGATCATTCCCTGCTCGGTTCACCATCATGGGCAACCATGCGCTAGTGATCTCACCCACAACTACCTTCGCCTTAGGGATTGAGCCGCTATAGTCCACCTCGATAACCCTTGCTAGTAACACCATGTTTGCAATTCGGCGATGTAGCTCAGCAACCTCAAATGCTAGGTTCATCTGCTGCTCCTAAATCACTGTAGGAGCCATCACCCCAACCGACATTGATTATTGAGGGAATCGCATCCTCGCCATCCCAGAGGTTGTCACCAACACGAACAGTATGTGTCCACTCCAAAAGCCAGATCGAATGTCCTTGTAGTTCAGGCGAAAAATGATCAGGCGTTGCTTGTTTTATATTGGCGCGGCCAATGTTTAATTCCGACCAATGATGGTTATAAAGCCAAGACATCGCTTGCTGTACTAATGCCCAACCATGCCATTGTGGCTCCTGATCTGAAAATAGTATTCGCGCTTCCCAGTGAGTGGTTAACGCAAGTTCACCGGTACCAGGGTCTCGGCCGGGCTCAATTTCTACAAGGTCAATCAACACGGCCGGAAGTCGAATGTCATCACGTCTTTTTGGAAACGCACTGCAGTGAGTAACGCCTGCTATGTCAGCAAAGCCTTCCTGTAGTGCATCGAATAGCGTTTTAACCTTATCCATCATGCTACCCGTAATAAATAATTGAGCTCTCGTTCAAAGATACGTTCAAAGTTATCCATCAAGCCCCGCTCGGATAGCGATTCCATCTCATCACGCAATCGTCCGGTAATAACAATTTGGACCTCTTGAATGGGTAGCCGAGACTTCGAACGCCGCCGAAATACACCTTGGTGCCCATTTGGCATTTGAGCCAGAAACGCATGATCAAATTGGCGTTTAGCAACTCTGATGCCAGAAGCATTCTGACGCGCAGCTCCTAACTTGTGCGCTTTGATCACGCCAGCCTTTTGGTTCAGCCCGACAACAATCGATGGTTTGGATGGTCTGGCGCGAACTACAGATAAACTGTTTCTGACCAACCCAACTTTTACATTGGATTTTTTCGCCGTGATACTTGCAAGGTGTGACCTTGCCCAGCGAGCGGTTTTATTCAAAGCGCGCACAGCTGCGGTATTCACCTGTTGCTCGGTCGCCGTTAGTGCTTGCTGCCACGACGCCAAATCTGGCGTTGTTACAATATTTACTGCCAACATAAACGCCTCCCGGATTAGTCATAAATGGGTAATGCAGGAGCCACCCAAACCAATTGATGAAGATCCAATCGCGGTTCGGCTTCTATTCGGTAAACCCGTCCATCAATTTCAATTTCATCACCTCGACTGGGGGAGCTTACTTCCGACACACGAAATTCCAGTTGTGGTTGTTCGGCATGCATATGACCCTCTCCCAACTCAAACAACTGCTCGGGGCGGCGAGCAATAACTCTTACCGACAGAGACTGGCTGTTTGATTGGGTATAAGTGGCATCTCTGCCTAGGTGATTAAATTGACTATCAATGGCTCGTCGAAAGCGAGATTGACTATTCATCGTTGGTCAGCGCTTGATATTCATCCCACGCTTTATCGCGATCAGAAGCACTGATGCTTTGACCAATGATGTCCTCGATCGCTTTTACTGCTGGCTTACCATCTTTACCAAAATCATTAGGCTTGAGGTCATCAATTGCATCTAAGATTGCATCAACTAGATGATGCGCCTTGCCCGTTTCATCCTTAGTGGAGCAGGCTTTATCATCGGCCGCGAAGCCTCGCTGAATGAGTGTCTCAGCTTCTTCACGACTTAGATTGATAGACTCCCCTGGATAAACAAATTCATAGGCACCGGGTTCACCGGTGCGCAACGTAACAGTTGTTGTTATCTTCATGGGGGCACCTATCGAACAGTTGCACAGAAGGTAGCATTAGGACGGTATGGCACAATCAACGGTGCTGATTGCATCAAGAGCCAACGTACCGCAGGGTCTTCCTCCAACCACGACTTAGTAAAGTATCGGCTGGCGCGATAGTTAGCTTTTTCATCCTGAATCACCCCGTAACAACGTGTGCCTTCGAGCAATCCCTGACTGGCCAACAGTACCGTGTACTCAGGCAGCATATTGCGAGCTACACCAGCATCGTCAACATAGGAGTCGTTGTAGACCCAGAAATCAAAGTCACCCACCGAGCCAACGTATCGCGCTTTATCGTTAGCCTGGCCTCGTAAGATAGGATCGATGACCAAGGTGTTTGATGTGCCTCGGCGCAGTTCTAATAGTCGCTCCACCTTCGGATCGGCCTTGAATACACGCCAAGCTAGAGGGTCCATGACAACCGTTCGGGCTGCAGCACCAGATTTAATCTGTACCAGACCCGCCCAGTCCTCAATATCATCGAGTACTTTAACGCCGGTTTCTCCCCAGCGAGTCGCGCCTGTTAGTGCTTGTGTCAAAGCAGGGTCACGCTGAAAATCGATCACCTGCGTTGGGTAGTCTTCGCCTGTTACAGTAATCTTGCCCGTTCTTAACGCCTCAGCTGCCATAACCTCCTCTCGGCGAGTAAGGTTTTCAACCTGATTAGTCAGCGAGCGATTCAATGCCGCTTCGCGACGATCCATCGCCTTCAAATTACCGCCAATGGTTTCGCCAATTTGGCGCTTCAACGGAGCATTAGGATCAAAGCGACGTTTATCTTTTACATACGCCGGTTTAAAGCTACGCGTTTCAAACCCTTCAGTGGCAACCACTTTGCCTTCAACCAGAGGCGAAACAAAAGGCACCAGACGGGGTTTTGATTTATCAATATCAAAGTGAATTTCTTCACTGTCTTCTGTTTGAATTGATGCGAAGAAGGTATCCAGCAAAAAGGATGCTGGACGATCCAAATGCTCAACCACACGATTGAGCACGTGAGTAGAAAAAATATCCATGAAAGAATCCTATTGCTAGTTAAGCTTGATTGTTGCGAAGAAAAATTGACCGCTCTCGAAAAGCAATCGAGACCGATGCGGGTGAATGTCCGGGACCGATCGTCAATGCATCTGCATTAAACTCACCGGCAAGGTAAACGTGAGCCTGAACATCACCCAATGACGCATCAGTATCGTGAGCCAAAATTGCATCCGGCTCTTCTGATCCATCATTTTCACCTGCGTCACTCAGGACATAAGCACCTGATGCCGCTACTCGGCCAAGCACTGATCCTGCAGGCAATGCTGCTCCGCCGGTGATAGTCACGACACGGGTGATACGAGGAAACTCACCTGCTATGAGGTTGTCGTGAGCCAGACTCCCTTGGTCCGTAAATCCTTCAGCTATTCCGGGCAAACTCATACGGCACCTCCATTTGAAAATTGGGCGATGCGCTTGGCGACTGTTTCTGCATCATCTGTTTCTTGTTCAGGAGCATCAGGTTCGATCGCAGGGTTGTTAACCGCTGCCATGACTTGCTCAAAACCCGTATTCGTCGCCGTAGAAGGCACCTCAGTTTTGACCGGTGACGCGTTCAGCGTGGCCAAGGCCATATCGACCGTCATGTCCGTAGAGAATGCTAAGTGCTGAGCCAATTGCTCTCTGCCTTTAGCCGCCTCCGATGAGACAATCGCGCCAACGCGCTCACGTTCCTGCTGAATGCCTTGCTGTGCAGCCTGTTGTTGGGTTGAAGCAACGGTTTCGCTTTGAATGGCTTCTACCAATTGCGGGTAGTTTGCTTTTAATGTTTCCAGACTGAGGGTATGGCTCTCAGCATCCTCAGTCTTGCGGGTTTTGTCAGTCATCATGCTGTCCTCAAGTGCTAGAAAAGAAGAACCCCGCAAATTGGCGGGGTTCTGGTTGTTGATTTGCTGTTGAATAATGTTTTCAAGGCTTCCTATATCATCAGCGAGCCCTGAACGGATGGCGTTTTTGCCGACAAAGACATCGCCACCACCAAACTCTTTTAAAACGGTGGGTGGATCAACACCGCGATGTTTCGCTATCGAATCAATAAAGACTGATGCCAAGTCATCAATACGAGATTGGAGCCGGGATTTACCGTCTTTGCTGTTCGGATCTAAGCGCTTGTATGGGCTTTGTGATGACACAATTTCAAGTACATTCTGGTCGTTACTGTCTCGATACACGGCGACAACGCCAATGGAACCCAGCAATGAAGTTTCAGAAGCAATAATTTGATCGCAGGCTGAGGCTATCCAATACGCACCTGATGCAGCATCACCCGATGCATAAGCGATGATGGGTTTCGTACCTCTCGACTCATAGATCATGTTGGCAAATTCAGCACAGCCATTAACTTCGCCTCCCGGCGAGTCGATATCTAAAACAATGCTATGCACATCGGGATTTTCTAGGGCTGAATTAAAATCCTTAGCCAAAACCTCATAGCTCGAAGCACCACTGATGGCGGTGAATAAGTTTGCATATCGAAACAGCGGGCCAACAACTGGAATAACAGCGACTCCGTCTCGAACCCCGGTAACGTAAGTATTATCTAACTCCCGCCCAAGCTTCGCAGACACCGCCTCGATAGATTCGTTTTGGCGTGAAGCAATCGTCAATATGTTATTAAGAGCAGTCTCGGTAATGGCCCAGGGTTCACCGGCTGCATGATTCCAAAATTTCATGCAGCACCTCCCTGTGCTGCACCCTGACGGGCAGCCTTCGGCTGTGCAAAATTTCTATCCTGCAATTTTGTCATTGACTATCCTCTGCAGTTGGAGAAACGTATTGAGACGTCTCAGTGTTTAAACCCAGTTCTCGCATCTTGGCTTGTTCCCTTGCTCGTTGCTCGAGCACTTCTTCCCAATCTAAACCTTGGGTAGCGCATTCATCTTCCAGCGTCGAAAGGCCGGTTTCCAAGCGAATTTTTGATGCTTTGGCTTCCTTAACAGGGTCGATCCAACCCCGACCAGGACCAATCCATTTACATCGACACCACAAAGCTTTGTTTTTGTAAAAGCCTGGTGCTTCGATCAAGCCTTTGTTGATTGCTTCCTCAAGCCATAGCTCGTAAACGGGCTTCGCCCAATAAGTCGCCAGCCAATGACGTCGGCCGATGAAATACCGCCAAGCTTCCATGAGTGCTGCACGAGCTGACGAATAATTCGTTTTTGAAAAATCCTTCATCAGCAATTCGAAGGGCAAATTTAAACCCGTTCCAATATGCCTCAGGATATTTTCAACAAAACTGCTGTAAGCCGAGTTCGGACGACTCGGTGTGAATGGTGCGACTTTATCTCCCGGAAATATTGGAATGACAGCACCACCTTGAAGCTTAACTTGCCACTCATTACGAGCAGCCATGTAGTCCTCTGCGGAACCGCCAAACATTTCGCTGATTGATTCACCATCTAAGGGGGTTTCAATAAATGCAGCGATCATGGCATTCACAACTGCCGCCTGCATTTCGGAGCGCTCGTAATGGTCGAGCATTTTAAAAAGCGGCATGATGCTGGTAAAAATCGGTTTTCCTCGATTCTGCCCAGTACGCTCTTTGTCGTGTACATGGATAACGCGTTGTCGACCAAATCGCGTTCTTGCTGGAATTCGTTCAAACTCCTGGGTATGACCTGCAACACCAAGCAATTGATCGCCCGGATGAGTTTTCGCTATCCAGTAGGCTAAGGGAGCACCATAAACATCGACCTCGATGCCTCCACGTATTTTTCTGTCATTGAGCCGGTCATTCGGATTCCCTAAACGATCTGGCTCGACTAATTGAATCGTCGTAGCGAAAGTCTGGTTTCGTTGTGGAAGCCAAAGAGGCAAAGCGAGTGCCTCGCCATTGATAAGACCAGAGCGAAACATCTGCGTGGTCAACCCGTTAAAGGTAAGATTTCTCGCCGCATCACAATCTGTCGTTTCAGCCCAGCTGCGCCACAAAGCCTCCGTCTTTCTCGACCAGCTGTCGGCCCAGTCTTTATCTTTGCCCAGCGCTTTGTAGTCAGGTAATGCCGATAGGCGCAGGCCAGTACCTACGACATTGTCCACTAGCGTTTGGATTGCCCCAGCGGCGACACCATGGTTTCTCGCTAAATCGCGAGAGCGTGAAACCAGTGTGGACAGTTCATCAAGCAAGTCTGCATCTGGCGAACCAGCCATGGGACGCCAGCTGGATAATTCTCGTGCCGAAAGTGACGCGCCTCTATGGGCGGTATCTGCGGCAAGCGGCAAGCCATCAGGCCCTAAGATCATTTGATTGCTCATAGCGCCTCAATTAGCTCGAGTTATTTGGGTAACTCAGGTTTTTCTAGTTTTAAAATCGCATGAATAAAGGTCCGCGCCTCGGGCGTCGCTCCTTTGCAGCGATCTCTGTTTTGAGTTTTGCGATATACGCATTGAGTTTGTTGATATCAGATTGCGCATAAGTCGTTGCGCCGTATCCACCCACCGAGACGGTCACTTCTAGCTCACCGATCATCAATCGGTGAAGCGCACTTTCTGCCTCAACTAAACGCTGACGCAATGTGGATAAATCACTCATGGTTTTATTTTCCTACCCTCGTTAAAGATAAGGGTCATCTGCCACAACAGAGGCTCGTTGACGAAACGAGTTAATGGCTTTTGGCTTCGTTGGCTGGGCAGTCTCACGCTCAACTGCTGGGCTTTGCTTTGTTTCGCCCAGTGCATTCTCAAAACGCTTCCACTGCACCTCTTTAAACCTGTCCAACCCATATATGCTCGCTGCAGCACGCGCATAAACTCGGCAGTCCAATGCTTCGTTGTTTCGAGCCGGATCTTTTTCCCAAGTCGCTTTTGGAAACCCTTTGTGCATTCGAATAATGCGGCGCTCAGCGGTCAGTTGTTTAAAGTACTCCTCACCATACTGGGGAAAGTGGCAGGTACCCGGTGCGAAGCTTTCACCTGTAGCAAGCTCTTCATCAGTAAGCCTCGGCAGCTTCAACCAGCGATAAAGCTCTACTTTGGCAACCGGACCACTGACATTCCAAACTCTCAATCCCCGACGTCTGCCACCGGTATCGGCTTTTGACACATTGAGGATTAGTGCGGTTTCAGTATCGCGCCCCTTAATGGCGACGACAGTTCTCGGCTGTGATGCTCTCGCACCAGCGCCACCCCATACTGCCTGAGGATACTGACGCACCCAGCCATACACATCTTGTGTGGCATAACCTGAATCGACACACATAACTCGTATTGGTAAGGTTGAACCCAGTGCGTGCGGCCAGTCTTTTGAAAGAACTTTATCCAGTTTTTTCCAGACTTCAGGTTGTGCGGTATCACCGTCCAACACCAAGTAGTCAACTGACCAGGATTCCTTATTTCGACCCCAAGCAACAACCTCGCATTCCAATCTATCCCGCTGAACATCGACACCCGCAGTCAGGAACAAGCCACCCTCTGGCACCGTTCCTACACTGTAGGATTCACGGCGCTCGTATAAGCGCTCCCACTCAGGCGCCTCAAACTCTTCTTCGTAAGATTCGCCAAGAACCGTATTCACAAAGCCTTTCATCAAATCCGGATTTTGCTGTGCACTTTCAAACACACGTGCGGCATCTTCCCAAGAAAACCAACCTACAGGGCTGTATAGCGACGACAAGTGATAGCCTTGTGTATAACCATCGCCCTCGGCAGTGGCTTGCCAAAATCCTTGGTTCAACATCTCTGTCTTTTGATGCTCAGCAATCAGAGCTTCACAGGACTCACAGCAATACTGCGCTGTTTCTGGTTTACCTTCTTCCCATCGTAATTGCGAAAACCTCAAAGGCTGAGCATGTCCGCAAGAAGGGCAAGGCACATAGAAATAGCGTTGATCTGAGTTTTCAAATTCTCGTTGGATACGCGATGTGCTTTTAATGGTCGGCGTGCTCACAAGCAGTATTTTTCGTCGGCGCGCAAACGTCGCACTTCGGCGTTCTGCCAGCAAAATAGGATCGCCTTCACCTTCAACGTCTCCCGGATAACCATCTACCTCATCCATAAACAGATAACGCGCAGGCATAGAGCGCAGACCAACCGCGCTATTCGCACCGGTCATAACCAGTACGCCGCCCGGAAACTCTTTTGAGAGCACCGTGTTACCTGAATCTCTGCTTCGCGCTGGGGCAACACGCGCCCGGAGCTCCGGCACATCTTCAAGTTGCGGATCAATACGCTGGCGTGAATTACGTTTGGCCATCTCAACGGTTGGAGAAACAGCCATCATCGGACCGGGTGCCATATGAATAACATAGCCAATCCAATTGTTACCGGCTTCGGTACCTCCAACCTGAGCACCTTTCATAAATACAACGCGCTGGACCGGAGACGAAACGGACAAGCAGTCCATTATTTCTTGTAGATATGGCGTTCGCTGTGTTCGCCATCGGCCAGGCTCCGCAGCAGACTTTGGCGAAAGTACCCGATACTCATCAGCCCATTGAGAAACAAGCAGCATCGGATCAGGCTTGATGCCTTCTTTCCAAGCTTTTTCTAACTCTAGAGCGCCTTCATAAAATTCAGAATCGCCGTTCCTCGTCATCCCTGACGCCACGGCATTAGAACGTCCGTGTTCGTCAATCGACCTTGGGCTGGATGTCGCTAAGCTCGGATAGGTGCTGTCTGACATAGGACTCCAACATGACATGCATCTTGTGCGGGTCAACCTCCAACTCTGCAGCCATTTGAGCCGAAACCCTTGCTGGCCAACTTAGCCAAGCATCTCGCTCAGATCGAGCCATCCGAAAGACATGAGCTATCGCCTTGGCACGATCGACCAACTCTTTTTTAAGCTGCTGTAATTTGATTCGATTAGTTTGTGCCTTCAGCACTTCATTGGCAGTTCTGGCTTGCATATAGGTAGTGCCACCACCGGTATTGCCACTTTCACTTAGGGTATCTGCGACCGCATCCAGTGCCGCTTTTGGGACTGCTTTGGTTGCACCCGATGATTTGCGTTGCTGGGCGCGATCCGTGTTGCGATCCCATTGCTTGTCGACTTTATCTATATCAATCGTGCCATCAGATTCCGCTTGGATACGGCCAGACTTAATCGCTTTCCGCACTGCAGTATCAGATACCCCTCGATGTTTGGCATAAGCCCGCAGTGATACGCCCATGTTTTAACCTGTTGTTTTTAATCGAATTAATAAGCAGAAATGAGTTGATAAGGCCGCTGAATGAAGCGTTCATGTGCTTAACAGAACAGCATTTGGAGACAACAAAATGGCCCACAAACAAAACGCATTAGACACTTTTTTAGCCCGAAAAGCCGAAATTGATAACGCGCTTGAGCGCCTTCAGGCACTCAGCGACGACCACTTCAACGCTCACCCCGACGAAATCAACTGGGGGCACGTGGGCGATCTGGGGCACTACGCCGAACTCCTCAAACAAATTACCGATTCAGCCTTTAAAGAAGGCGAACATGCCGAATAAGGAGCGCACTATGAGCACATTAACTGATACCCAAGCCGCCATTTTGCAAGCCGCGAGTAAGCGGCCAGATGGAAACATCGAGCCGCTACCAAGCAATATCAATGCAGGCATTAAACC
The DNA here is from genome assembly GCA_965230615.1 of Gammaproteobacteria bacterium. Taxonomy (GTDB): domain Bacteria; phylum Pseudomonadota; class Gammaproteobacteria; order HTCC5015; family HTCC5015. The sequence continues at coordinate 435,176 of OZ246012.1, read as the reverse complement.
CAGAGTCATCCAAGGGCTTCTAACTCGGGAGCTCATTACCCAAAATGGCGATAGCTACACCATCAATGGAAATGGCTTTGACGCCATAGGCTTAGAAGCACCTTCAAAATCAGAAACCAACAAGACCATCACCCTGCGAGAAGGCACTAAACAATCACGTATGATCGCACTAATGCAGCGCCCAGAAGGCGCTAGCATTGAAGAAATTTGTACTGAAACTGGCTGGCAAAAGCACACCGTTCGAGGTGTCTTTTCAAACACAGTTAAAAAACGATTGGGCATGACGATCAACTCATACAAAGATGATGGCCAACAACGCCGATATCGCGTGCAAGGAGGTAACCAATGAGCACCCGCTGCTTTATTGCGATGTCTAAAGACGATATCAATTACCAATCAATTTATTGCCATCACGATGGCTATGATTCAGGTAATGGTGTTGGACCAACTCTGCGGCAATATCACAATAGTGAATCCCACGCCGAAAGCCTGATTGCGCTGGGCGACATTTCCTACGTGCAGGGAGCAACAGTCTGTGCTTACCATCGTGATCGTGGCGATGCCTGGGAGCAAACCCAGCCAAGAACCACCCGAAGCGAATCGGAACTATTTGCGCTGGCCAAAGCCTGTGATGCCCAATACCTGTATCTGTTTAAACAAAGCGAATGGCACACCTTTAAGCTTTAATTCGCAACTGCTTCTGTTTGCATTGATAGGGCAACCTCATCAAAGGAAAGCGCATCACTTTCACGGATAGCCTGCTCGCCCGAGTAGTCCTGCCAGCGCCTGACAATGACATCCACATACTTGGGATCCAATTCGATCAAGCGTGCTGCACGACCTGTTTTTTCACAAGCAATCAATGTGCTTCCAGATCCACCAAAAAGATCGAGCACAATGTCTCGGCTCTTACTGGAATTGCGAAGCGCACGCTCAACCAACTCCACCGGCTTCATTGTTGGGTGCAAATCATTTTTAACGGGTTTGTTAAAAAACCAAACGTCTCCCTGATCACGAGCCCCACACCAAAAGTGGTCGTTGCCTTCGCGCCAACCATACAAAATCGGTTCATACTGACGCTGATAATCGGATCGACCTAGAGTGAAAGTATTTTTTGCCCATACGATAAATGTTGACCACTTTCCGCCAGCATCTCGAAACGCTTTTTGAAGCGTGTCTAATTCACTGGATGACATGGCGATGTAGCACGCTCCTTTAGTCACACTCAAAAGATTCGTGAGCGCATCTTTAAGAAACTGATAAAAATCATCACCCAGATTGTCATTCATAATGCGCCGATCTTTACCGCGCATTTTGTCTTTAGCGTTGTTGCCGTAATCAACGTTATAAGGTGGATCGGTGAACGCCATATCGGCAAGCTCACCGTTCATTAATTTTTCTAAATCCTGTTTGCTAGTCGAATCCCCACATAACAATCGATGGTCACCCAAAACCCACACGTCACCATGTCGGCTTACAGGCTCATCTTCCACCTCGGGAATTTCATCCTCATCTGTTTCACCAGACTGTTCGTCGTTACCCAGAAGCTCATCCAGCTCCTCATCAGAGAAGCCGATGAGATCAAGGTCAAAACCCAGATCGCCGAGTTCTTCAAGCTCTAACTTGAGAAGCTCATCATTCCATCCAGCGTTTTCAGCAATCTTGTTATCTGCGATCACCAATGCGCGACGTTGTGCTTCGGTCAAGTGATGTAAAACGATCACCGGGACCGTGTCTAAACCAAGTTGCTGAGCCGCCATCAAGCGACCATGGCCTGCGATAATGACGTTGTCATCACCGACCAAAATCGGATTCACAAAGCCAAATTCTGCTATCGAACCCGCTATTTGCGATACCTGTGTATCGTCATGCGTCCTCGCATTTTTGGCATAGGGAATGAGTCGTTGAAGCGACCAGTGCTCCACCGATTCGACAGTGTTAAGTTGCATTAGATTACCTTGGAAATTGCAGTGCACAAATTCGTCTGGAACGAATTTGGACAGCTTGAGCTGGCCGCATAGCGGCAGGTCACAGGGAAGTGACCTGCAAACCGCGAACCTGCGAACCCGGTTTAACGGGCTGTCGCTAGCGAAATGCGGCGGCCTTGCGACCCGCATCGATTAGATGACCAGGAAGGACCCATTTTTTTCAGGGGCCAGAAATAGCGAAGCCACGGTGTGGTGGCCGTGGCTTGTGTGCAGTTCACTCGTGAGATTAGCAAGTATTCTCGCCTAAAAACCGGGTTTTGTCCCATTGGGGGTTTTGGCATTAGCACGCAGGTCTTTGCTCTTGCGCGAGCCGCTCCGCAATTTTTATTAACGCCCCTTGCCAATAACGCTGTGCCGACGTTCTTGGAAACCCAGTCTCACGAGAAATCACTCGCCATGGCGTTCGATAGGCTCGTAACCAAATCAGATTTCTTTCACCATGATTGACATACGTTATCCATGACAGCGTTTCCTCCATGCGGGTGATTTGGTCTGGCGTTGGACGTAAACGAACCGGCTGAACTTCTTGTCTGGCGAGCTCTCTCCGATCGTATTTGATCTCTGGCCAATAGCTCACGTAACCCAAGCTTCGCTCACCAGGCAATTTACGCAGCGTTGATACACACTCCTCAAATCGGAGAGCAACGTGTTCTGGCGTGAAGTTATTCATAATTGCTCTCCTATTCGTTGATCAATAGCCCAATAAACCAAAGCCAATGCATCGGCTTCGTTATCATCCGCTGGGAGATGGCCTCGCGCTTTCGCGGACTCAATCATCATGGTTTTATTTGCATTACCTTTGCCAGTTGCGTGCCGCTTGATGGTTCCAACCGGAACACCCTCGTAGGCAATATTTTGTTGCTCACACCAAGCAGTCAGATGTGCCATAAAACCACCGTAAGCGTGAGCCGCATCCACACCCATGTGACGACGAACTTCCTCAAAAAACACCATGCTGATAGGCCCAGCATTTTCGTTTAGCTCATTCAAGAAACGGTTGAACTTCAAAAAGCGCATACCGCCACCTTGCCAGCGATCGTTTTTAAAACTGATGGTGCCGCTGGTGATCACGCCTTGTTTGGAATGAATTGCCCATCCAGTTGTTGTACCCAAATCCAAGCACAGCACTACAGGCAATGTTCGGTTGATACTCTCTTTCTCACCGAAATGGAGAGCCTCCCCTTTAGGGGGCTCTCCTCTCTCGAAGAGAGAGGGGGTTTGCGTGCAATCTGGATTTATCTCTGAAACCCTTGAATTATCTGGGATTGCGTTCAGTTTGCAGGGGGTATCCGCAATCTGGACTCCGCAATCTGCAATCTGGCTGGATGCCTTGTTATTGCTGACGTCCAGTTTGCGGGTAGTTTGCAGATTGCAGCAAACTGGTTCAGATTGCAGACTGCAAACGGCCATGTTCGAGGCCTTATTTTGATCATGATTCATGGCTTGTTTCCTCCTGGTACACCCAAACATCCGGATTCTCGACAGGGAGCACCGCACCGGTTTGAGCACATTTGTAATGGGTGGGTTTAACCAACAAGTGAGACTGTTTGACCTCACCGGTATCGGTATCAATGGTTTCCCCTGCGGGAACCGTCATACCCTCAACACAGAGGTAGCCGTACTTGCTTCGGGTCAGTGCTGGTAAGTTGTAGTCCTCCGGATTACGGAAGAACTTGATATCGCCTTTTGTGGCATGGACAGCAATGCGCTCATTGATGGTCCGGTTCGCACCGAGTCCAGCTTGGCCTTCGAACGATTCTGCAAACTGATTCGAGGTGTAAACTCGACCTTGCGACGCTTCATCAAAGATCATTTGCACAATGACATCGCGCTTGCGTTGTCGCTCCGCATCGAGCTTGGCGCCATAGTCTTGATTGACCAAACGATCACTGTGAGGATCCAATTCAATCCAGCGCCCCTGACTTTTATCTACCCGCTTGGCAGGTAAGCCAGGTCCATTGCGTAGCTCGAACACCAAGGTGCGATCCGTCAGCATTTCATCAGGGCGATACAGCAACATGCCGGTGGTGTAGTAACCACGCAAACTGCCTGCACCTGACAAGGCTAGAAATGGATCTTCCTCGACCTGTTTTTTACTGATTTTCTTGGTGTGGTGAGCAAGGATGATTCCCGCATCGGGATTGACTGCATCACGCAATTGCTCAACTCGCTCACGCAAGAAAAACAACATCGCGTTGTTGTCGTTTTCGCTATTGCCTTCAGGGCCACCGTCGAACACATTGCGAATAGGGTCAATTACCAGAATGTCGACACCACCTTGAGACGCAGCCCGCTGCAGTGCCTCGATCACTTGCTCAACACCCTGATCATTGAGCACTAAACGAAGCTGAGGTGTGACCAAAAGGTTATTGGCAGCTTGGCGACTTACTGCTTCTGGCAAACCCATGGACTGGATCCGCTCACGCAAGTAGTGATACTGAACCTCGGCTTGCAAGTAAAACACCCGCAATGGCCTTGAGGGCGTGAGCTCAAGAAAGGGCTCGCCTGCCGCCATATGCGTTAACCAAGACAACAGAAAATCACTTTTCCCCACCTTAGGCGCACCACCAAATACAATCATGCCGCCGGGCGTTAAAACCCTCGGTGCAATCAAATCGTCTGGCATCGGCGAGGTATCGGCTAACAACTCCCCTAATGAATGCAGCGGTATCGGCTCAGCATCTTTAACAATGGTTCTTGGTGCCGACTGAACGAAAGCCCACACATCCATCCCTTCATCGACTGCATCATAGGCGTCCCACTTAACGGATTTATCACCCGGAATATGCAAAACCGCCACAGAAGCGGCACCGCCGCATGCGATCGCTTCCGATGCTTTTCTGGCATACTCAGCACCCGCATCATCATTGTCAGGCCAGACTAAAACGTGTTTATCTTTCAGTGGCGACCAATCCGTTTTCGCTATTGGAGCGTTAGCGCCATTCATGGCAGTGGTTGCCACCAATCCTAAGCGAATGAGTGCGTCCGCAGCCTTTTCGCCTTCGACCAGTACCACTTGATTGGCGCTTAAGATTTGAGGCTGGTTGTAGAGCGGTCTTGGATCCGGTGCTTTCATTGAGCGTGATCGCACATCCCACGGTCTGAACTCTTTGCCCGACTCGTTATCGTATCGATATACGCAGGCAATTAGCTGACCTTGGCTATCACGATAATCCCATTTTCCGGTTGCTGGTCCTAGGTCATCGGTAGGTTGTTGTCGAGCAGGCATTGCGGGTTTATTAGCTTTCTCATAAGTCGCGGACAATGGCCGTGATTGATCAACAGACACACCTAACCATTGAGCGACAGAATCCACCAGCTCAGGAAATTGGCTGGCGGTATCAAAGCCATTAACACGTGCCCAGGCATCAAAGATGTCACCACCTTCTCCGGTAGCAAAATCCATCCACATCCCTGCACGAGAGCCTGCAAGTTCAACGACTAAACTTTTACCGGGATTGCCTTCCAGATCGCCTACAATGAACTGCTTGCCTCGATACTTTCCTACAGGAAACAGGTAGGTCAACACAGCATCTAACGAATCGATTAATCGTTGCTTAAGCTCTCGCGCATCATGCTTTGGTTTTGTTGATTCACCCTGCTCAGGTGCGTCGTTAAAATCGAGCCAGATCACTTTATCGGTGCTGCTGTTCATTGCGCACCTCCTCGCCAGCAGCGGTCCTGCCAAGAGCAAAACTTACACTCGTAATGAGCTGGGTCTTTACTGATTCTGGGTAAGAGTTCTCCTGCATCAGTCGCCTGAATGACACGCACACCTCGATCGGATGCCCGCTGAGCCAACTCACCATTAAAAGGAACCCACTCGAAATACAATTCGGCGGTATCTTTATTGATGGCAGTGAACAAGGCGGGATTGGAGGCAATGCCATGAATCTGTTCTTCCATGTAGGCCTGGTACAACGCTATCTGTGCCGCATAGACCGGTTTAGAAAGAGTCACACCACGTTTGACAGTGTCCTTCCAAGACTTTGCATTCAGTGATTTACACTCCCACAAAGCAGGAAAGCCTTCGCCAATTGATTCAGGTCCTCCGGCAAGCACGCCATCCACGTGTCCACGCAAACGGCCATTCACTGCAGAAAAACCGAACTGGCCACCGGTGGATGTTTCCGTATACAAATCAAAGTCTGCTTTACGCAACCAATCGATAGCGAGCTCTTCAAAGACATGACCCGCCGCAAAAATTCTGAGAGTACGTCCAGTAAATGATCTACCTTCGTCGACAGGTGTATGTGTGAACTCAAACTGCAAAGCACGATCGCAAGACACTCCAAGTCTTGAAGCACCAAGATAGTTTCTCGAAACCTGTGATCGCTGCTCTTGCTGTAATGCTAAGTCGATGCGTTCACTGATCTGTTCCGACAAGGTTGGTCGATGATTAAAATCCAACATCAGAAAGGCACCTCGTCTTTGTACAACTCCTGCAAAGTCTGGTGATAGGACTCAAGCACTGTATCCACCAAGCCAACAATTTCTGTCTTGCTGTAATCGCCTAGTCCTTTGTCCATACCAACAGCCATTACATAATCAGCAAGTGGGGCCAAGACAGACTCAGCAGCTTTTTGTTCTAAATCAGTTCTGTTCATGGCCACTCCCTTCCGATGCAACTGGTAATGGATGTCTTGGCACTGCTTGGAACAGAATCGTTTAAAGCTAGCGCGCCGACTTTCGCTGGATTGGTTGCGGTTTGGATCAAGCCAGCAAAAGCCTCGAGGCGGTTTGTGGCAAATAAAGCAACGGTAATGCACATCAAGCAGCCTCCTTGCCTTCGACTTTGTTGAAAATACGGGACTGGATATCACGCTTGTTAAACTGGAAGGCCAAGAGGCAGGAAGCTTGATAGCGTGTTAAGCCAAAGTCCTGGCGATACGCAGGAGGTAGATACCGAAGTTGTTGAGCGGTCGCAGCTTGGTTTAACCACTTGCGGGATTTGCTGGCAGCATCTTCGGTTTCATGCTCATTCAACCAGTCATCTGCAGCGGCTAGGCAAACCGTTCGCTCACCCATGGCGAGTAATCTCGCAGGCAGTTTTTTACCACCGCCCATTCCAAACCAGTGACCTGCGAGAAAGAACACACCTGCCCACGCCTCGAAACCAGTCGCCATCAATGCGGCATCGTCACCAAACAAATCACACCAACGGAAAGAAGAGCGTTTAAGCAGGTCAATTTCAGACATCACAAAGTCCGTGAGATCAACTTTCCCATCGCCCTCTGTTCGCTCCCAAACATGACCGCAAAGAGAACACTCCTTTGCGGCGGCAGGTACCATCGCACCGCATTCCGGGCACTCTTTTTGTGGCGCTTCGCCTTGCCCCTCGTGGCCATCCAAGTTCACATCCTGCTCTAATGAACCGTGAAGCATGGTGCTTGTGCCGAAGTCGAGCACCACACAATCACTTTTCACAACGCCCGGATGCTCGTTGGGGTCGACGGTTCGAAGACCTCGCCCAATCATTTGAATCAGCGTCGACTTATAAGAACTTGGCCGTAGCAGAACAACACAACTGGTTGGAGGGAAATCCCAGCCTTCGGTGAGTACCGCAACATTAACAACGACCTGCGACTCACCGGACTCAAAGCGAGACAGCGCAGCCTTTCTCGCTTCACTTGATAGCTCGCCATGAATGACTTCCGCACTGATTCCTGATGCTGAAAAGGCTTCCGCTACATTCTTGGCGTGCTGGACGGTCGAACAAAACACCACAGTAGGACGGTCATGAGCCTTGTCTTTCCAGTGACGTATCACCGCTTCGGTGATAGGTGCTTTGTTCATAATGGCGTCGACAGCTGCCATGTCGAAATCATCAGCAGTACGTTTGACTTGTGACAGCTCTCCTTGGGTCCCCACATCAACTACGTAAGTTCTGGGTGGAACCAAGTGTCCTGATTGAATGAGTTCAGCCAAGGTGATTTGATCACTCACATTACTGAACACAGGACGCAATGCTTTGTTATCACCCCGGTTGGGAGTAGCCGTGACACCAAAAATCGCCACATCAGGATTGCGATCGCGAACGCTATCAATGATGCGACGATAGGTCGGTGCCGCCGCATGATGCGCTTCATCGATAACAAGCAGATCAAGTTTAGGCATCGTCTTTAAGTTCGATTCGCGCCCTAAGGTTTGCACCATGGCGAAGGTCGTTTGACCGTTCCACGACTTTTCTTTTGCATCGTAAATCGAAGTCGATATCCCCGGATTAACACGACTGAACTTGGCAGCATTTTGCGTTGTGAGCTCATCACGATGAGCAAGCACACAAGCTTTGGCCTCTTCATTTTCTAGCCACTGGCCGGTGACACCGGACAACATGATCGTTTTACCGGCGCCCGTAGGCGCCACCCCCAGTGTGTTTTGGTGTTTATCGAGCGCAGTTAGACTGCGCTCAACAAACAGTTTTTGACGAGGTCGTAATAACATGTGTCGACCTCCTTATTGTGCCCAACTGGGACGACCAGTCGGAGCACTAGCAGATGCTTGTGGTGAAGAAGCTGGCTGCGTTGAAGCGGCAGCTTGAACCGTGTTGCCTGACACTGCTGCATAGTCTTTGTGGTCTGGCGTAATAGCAGTTTTGATTACATTCTTATCATCACCGTTTTGGTCTTTGTCCAGCTCAACCTTTGCAACAAACTCGATCCCGTCCAGATCGGCAAAGCCCTGAATGCGTCGAGCCTGTTGGGCTTGTGGCGTGTTATCTTGCGGATGAAGACCACGTGAGGAATTCAAAATCCCTTTAACAAACGCTCTACCCATGTTTGCCCACTCAGGTCCTTTAGGGCTGTGTAAACCGATAAGACTCCACATCTTGCGTTTGGCGTACGGACCATCAAGCACAACGAACTCGCAGTTCAGATAGACAGAGCCTGTCGTCATGCTTTGCGTTGCATATCCGCCCGTCCAACCCTGTGACGCATCGTCATAGCCGCCGGGGCGAATAGTCATGCGCACTTTTACCAGCGTGCCTTTTGGGATGACGTCAAAATTGTTTTGGTCTTCTGCCGAGTTAAAATCATTCCAAGTCGTCATTATTTAGCTCCTTTATGTTCAGGATGAGCGGTATCTCGCGGCTGCATGGATGCAGAAGAGCGAGCTTCAGTATTGGTTTGGGTTTCGATAGGTGCTGGGCGAGCAAAGCTCAGGCGATCAGAGGCAGGTGTCACTGGCCCATGAATTTTGGTCATCAGTCGACCGAGGTGGGGTTCTTCAATAACATCAAGACGCCCACTGCGGTCTTTGGCGGGATAGCCATAGGGATTAAGAGTGTGGTTAATGAAGGCGCGATAACGCTGACCATCATCGCTTTGGACCTCTGCAAGCGTGATGACTTGATCGACAATGCCGGGCAACTCAAGCGCTGTTTTTGAGCCATCAATTTGTGGAGCAAATACCTTGCGATTGAAGTCGTCGATCTTCTCGTCGAGAATGCCGACAAACCAAATGTTCTTATTGCGGGTATGCTGAAGATGAGTCAGCCACGCAATCATCTCTTGGCCATGCAGACCATATGCGCCTCGCGTATCTGGCTTTCCACTTCGCTCACTGAATGCTTGGGGCTGGCCTTTGCACCACTGCAGACACAAACGACCTGCAACCGTAATGGAGTCGATAAAGACGGTGTCGTATTTATCTAAGCTGATGGGATCACCAAACTTTTCACATACGGCGTCATAGTGGGCTTGGCTATAAGGTTGCTCATCACGAAGCGCGGGATTAGGGCCGCCAATAAATACCGCGAAATCTCGACACTCCTGCCAGGTACGGGGCCGAATCGCATCGCCCGTCCAGCCCTCAACAGCCAAGTCACCCGCTTCTAAATCGAAGAACAGAGTCTTGTCAGCTTCGACTGTCCACAACAGGCTAGTTTTACCGATACCTGAAGGTCCAAGAATGCAGCCTTTAATACCTCGCTTTTCCGCCAACCTTTGATCGGCAGTGATAATTGGAAAGGCCATTACTTCACCTCCCCATGTTCGCGCAGAAACTCAAGCGCATAATCAGCGCCTTTAGCGCCAAGTCCACGAGCCATATCGTGAACTCGACGCAGCGACTCCATTTCCTGAACGATTCGACTGAGCTCTTTGTTCAAGCCTTGCTGTGCAAATGCGATATCGTCGACAGTGGCAAGAATTAGCGGTTTGCTTTCGGCCTCGTCGTCATCTGATACTGCGGGGATCGCAATAGCATCCGGCAGACTCTCTAGTGAAAAGCTGCTTTTGCGCAGGGTCTCTAAGTAGTTGGTTTCTTCGTTTAAAATCGTCATGCTTATTACTCCTGTGAAAGACTGAGGCGAAAAGTGGGTTTGCCGGTTTTTAATGTCCGAGCAGGTTCAAAAACGGTGCGAAGGTTTTCCGGCCAGGCGGTGTATTTGCGCTCGGCAACCTTGTAGGTGATGTCCAAGAACTCAGCTGGGTTGTCACCGCTGGCAGCGATTCGCTGAGCGATTTCGGATAGCTGTGATTGATCCCAGACCGGTTTCTTGGGCAGGTCTGAAGTGACACGCACGCCTTCGTCATCGAAATTGATAATCCCGGTGTCTTTGCCAAGTTGAGTTCTTAGCTCGCAGACTTTTGGCTCGTACTTCATGGCAATAGCGCCATCGATCCAGTCTTTAAGCTCTTTGGCATTGCGCAGGTAGTTGGCGGCCTCTGCCTGAACACGCATCAATTCAGCAGCGCTCACGCCTGCTAACTCGCCGATGCTCATGACCTGTGCTTGCTCTAGAGAAAGGCTCATGCATCACCTCCAGCTACACGCTCAGAGGTACTCTTGCGAAGACAGTCGTGTTCATAGGCCTCAACGTCTTCGAGGCGGTACATCACGCGACCTTGTAGTTTGAGAAAAACGGGGCCGATGCCTTCAGAGCGCCAGCGCTCCAATGTGGCTTCGCTGACACCCCAGCGGTTGGCTAATTGCCGTTGGTTCATATGATTTACACTCACGTTGCACTCCTGATGGTTATTGCGAAAACGTGAGGTAATGATGTGCTTCGGTAGGTTAGGAGCCGTTTAGGGGGAAGTTAGGTAGGAGGTTAGGAAGGGATAATTTCTTAGTGATTTTTGGCTGCTGGATAAATTCTGCACCCTGAAAACCAAAAAAGGCTGATGCCACGAATGACACCAGCCTTTTGCTATAAGTTATGGCTCTACTCAACTTTCAACCAGCCACAACCATCTCCGTAGTCAATCACCTTTCGCCAATCGTTTTTACAACCACTGAATGCTTGGCTTATTGTGTTTGACCTTGACTCTGCAGTTTCCAGCAACACCTCTTTTCTAACCCGAGACTCGCCACTTTCCCAAGCCTCGTATAGCTGGCGAATGATTGAACGGTGAATCAATCCGTTGAACCTGTAGGTTTCTCCATTCACGACCAGTTCACCACCATCTTCAGAGCAATACACTGGGCCAGTCTGGTTTCGCTTAGGAATACCCAGTCCAAGCAAGTCAGCAATTAACTCTTTGTCGATTGTATTAACCTCCTCCTCGCCAGGAGAGATCAAGCCGATGAGATCAGTGCATAAAGGCTCCCCCGGAAGGTCTGGGCCAAAATGGTGAAATGGTACATCGGTCATCACCATGGCCGATTTACGCCTGGGAAATATCTGCAAAGCCTGCCTTAGCAGATGCATTGATACGGGAAGGTGAGCTCTGCGTAGGAACAAAACAGCAAGCTTTCTTTTACCTACCCAGGTATCACCCAAGTCCCAAATGGAATTGTGCTGTAAGCTCGCTATTGGCGACCGATCAGATATATCCAACCAATTGCGCAAAACAGCAAGCACTCGCATAGCGTCGGCCTGATAGCGTTGCAAATCCTCCATCGGCACGTTCACCCAGCCTGCACCAGCGGAAAAATAACCAAACCCAGGTCCGGTAGCATTTGGGATAATGTCGTAGTCGCGCCCATCAATGCATACAGACACTGGTGTTGAGCTGACTGGCGTTAACAATCTTTCGGCCAACAGATCTCTGTATTCATGCCGAGACTTAAATTGCTCTGCAGACAGCTCCATTTTTGGTGTACTCAGCAAATCAAATAGAAGCTCCAGTGCGCTTCTGCTGATATTGGGTGAGGAAGGAATCATGGGTTTAATTCCTGTACTAGCCCCCATTGCTTAAGGTATTTCTCACCGATTAATCGCTCCCGCTCAGTGCGACTGCGCAGATCACAACCATTGGGCAAAGAGATCTTTACGGGCAGGACTTTCTTGCGAGTTGATCCTTGTTCGGGTTGAAAACGGATACTTATGACCGCCTGGATCGGCGTGAAAGATTTAGAGGTTAGCGGATTAAAATCACTGAAATGTTCCCTACAGTAGTCGTGAAAATTCACCTCGTTTTTAGCCGGTACTTCAATCTGGATGCGGCCATCGCCCGATAGGTCTTTCAACTTCATCATCACCAGCTGAACCGAATCAATATTGTCGTTGAGATCCCAATCCAGCCCATGACCATTTAATAACGGATCGAGGCAATATTGCCGAAGTGGAACCTTATCCACCTCGTCCGTCTGTTTGAGCAAATCCTCAGTGAAAGCCTTGGCAATTTCCTCGCGACGCTCCCGTTTGGCAGCGACAATCTCCATGGTCCCAGAATCCGGTGAATAGGTAATCGCATGCTCCGATACCGGTCGACGAATTCGGGAGACAATGTCCTCATCACCTTCAAACTCTAGGTAAGCATCTGGCAGGCCCTCCTGGTAGATCATCACTTGCACCACATCTACATCATTCCCATCGTCATCTGGCAACGAGCGGTCAAAAAGCTCAACCTTGACCTTGTCTCCCAGACCAAATAGTGACTTCATTTTTTCTTTGAAGGTATTCAGCGACACCGGATCTGTATGCAATGGTAGAGATGGTGGGAGCTGATAACCGCTCCAATTGCGGCCATGCCGGTATTGATCGGCATAACGAATATCCTCGGCATGACGAAACCTATCCGGCTCGTGGAGGTAAACCCAGCGACTTCGTTCCAGCGCAGACTCCATCTGACTCAATTGTGAAGTATTGGTGACCGCGCTTAGCAAGGCTGCTTGACCAATCTCGTCCGCCATTTGGTTTATACGCTCGGCATCAATCCTCAATCGAGCCTGATCCTCAGCAGGCAGATGATCCAACAATTGGATGACATTACTGGCGACAGTGGCTTGATCTTGCGACCAGTCAACCCCAGAAACAGCAATGTTCTTGTTGGTGAAATACTCCTGCAGCCCCTGAGCAGATGAGTGGCGGATAAAGTTACGAACGATTGGCATAGGCACAATTCCTCAATATAAGTGATAAACGGCAAACTCTCGGTACTCAACTACAGAAAGTTCAAGATAGCGAACTTATATAATATGGTCGCTTATATTTCTTTTCAAGTAAAAAAAGTAAGTCTATAATGAACTTTTTACACCATTCACTGAGGAGGCACTGCCGTGGCCAATGTATTAGGGGCCAAGATTAAAGAGCTCCGCAAACAAAAAGGCCTTACATTAGAACAACTTGCGGAGAAAATCGGATCAGGTAAAAGCTACATCTGGGAGATCGAGAATAAAGGTGTGAAACGTCCATCTGCTGAAAAATTAGCCGCCATTGCAAAAGAACTGGATGTAACCACCGATTTCCTCATTGATGATACCCAGACAGAAGTGACTGACGACCTAGAGAAAGAAGTGTTTTATCGAAAGCTCGGTCAACTGGAAAAAGATGATCGAGACAAAATCATGGATATGATCGATGCATGGAGCAAGAAGTAGTGTCAGAAAAGAAGTTCCCGCAAAAGGAAGCTAACCGCATTACTCATATTCTCGACACTGCACTTCCAACGCATATTCGCTTCCCAGTAGACGTTGAAATGGTGGCAAAAGAGCTCACGCCATCATTCAGCCAAGACCCAATCACTGCCGTTAATGGCGGCAGCATGGGCAATTCGGTTGATGGCATGCTGGTGAAGCATGACAGCAAAGATGAGTGGGCCATCTTTTACAATACGGATGTGGTTCACCCTGGCCGCACTAATTTCACTAAGGCCCATGAGTTGGGCCACTACATGGTCCACCGAGAGTCTCTAAGCAAAACCAAGTTTCAGTGTGGCGAAAAAGACATGCTGGACGAAAACCAGCAAGGTATCGACATCGAAGCAGAAGCTAATGCCTTTGCTGCCGATTTACTAATGCCCAACAATGATTTCCGAGCACAAGCTGACGGACAAAAGTTCAGTATTGATTTAATGCAGCATTGCGCCGACCGCTATGGCGTATCACTCACAGCGGCTGTTTTGAAATGGCTCGACTTCACGAAGAGGCGCGCCATCGGCCTGCTATCAGAAGAAGGCTTTATGCATTGGTCAAAATCCAGTAACAGTGCTTTTCGCTCTGGCCGTTACTTCGCGACCAAGCAAGACTGTGTTGAGGTGCCTGAGTTTTCATTAGCAGCCCAAGAGCAGTATTCAACAGAAGCAAGAAATGGTGTTAAGCATGGTCCTGGAATTTGGTTTCCGAATGAGGAAGTTATTGAGCACAGCATCTACTCAGAAGAATACGGCAAGACATTAACCATATTGGTGCTTGATGACGCGGGTGGATACAGTGACCCAGATGATTTCAATGAAGATGATGAGTTACTCACTGATTCGTACACCAACTTTATTAACAACGGGCAAAAACCTTACTAACGATTATGCGAGACTCCTACGAACGCTTTTTCTCACAAGGCTACATATCGAAAGATCAGTTTTTCGAATTTGGCCTTAGTGAAACTATCTACGCACCTTTAAATAAAGCAGAAGCCGCCTGGGAGAAGTTGAAACATAGAGTGCATAGCAATCAGCAAGTATTCATTCGCGGCTTTGGTCGCAATTCGAATGGCACTCATTTGTTTCAAGCATTCTATGCTGATGTACTCGATAATAATCAGGTTACCGTTGACCCAACGAACAACGCCCAGCCGACAAAATTGATCCGTGATCTGACAGGATACTCAAAGACTAAAAGCAGCAAACACGAGCCAATTCAGAACTATCAGATCTCGCATATTTTTGGCAGAACTAAAAACGTATTCGCTTTTACAGCCCCTTGGAATATCGTTTACATGCCAAAGATGCTGGATCCATTTACCGGCCATGAAGCTAAGGGCTCAATGATTGATGAGTATAAAGATCTCTTTCAAAAGCAAAGTTTCAAACACTTTGAACCGTTGATTAATGATTATAATGCGCTGATCACATCGCCAAGCCTTGTCGATTCAATCCATCAATATCTTGATAAAATCGAGCAAGATAAAAACCTTGATGGAAAAGACGTAAGCAAGCTAAGAGCTTCCATCCTCGAAGAAATTACACCGATAATTTTGTAGAACTTTATCTGCAACCCAAGTGAACCCGCTCCAGCCCTAATTTACCTGATAGCCATTTCGCTGCTCTAAAAACAAAATGTTCAACAGTATTTTGAACATTCAGAGTGGTAAGCAAATGCAGCAAACAAACCCTTTATCTCCCAAGCGCATGGCTCCTGAAAAGCGCATACAGGAAGTCGCTCATATCATAGCTAACGGCCTAATTCGGCTGCGAGAGCCAGCCCCGAATAGAGCGCAATTATTGGACTCAGATAGCAACATTTCACTTGCTATGTCTGGCTACCGAAGCGTTCATGGTGAACCAGAGAACACCAGCACTTCGGAGGCAAAATGAGCTCAGATATCATATTTGAACCATCCACTTCGGCCGTTGCGCAGATAACGCAACTATCCGAGATGAGTATGGACGAGATTAAATCCTTATGGCGTCAGCTGTACCGTAAAGAGCCACCAACTCATATTCGGTCATTTTTAGAAAAGCGTTTGGCATACCGACTACAAGAAGTCGAGTTTAGGCGAACGCATCAAAACCTTGCAGAGAAAAACGATCGCCGCATCAATGCCATCATCAACACTGGCAAAAAGCCACTTCGTGATCGTTACCCTCAGCCCATTCCCGGCACAGTATTAAGCCGGATTTACCAAGATAAAGAGCACAAGGTCACTGTCACCCATGATGGTCAGTTCGAGTTTGAAGGCCGGATTTATAAAAGCCTTTCAGTTATCGCTAGGGAAATTACCGGCACTAGGTGGTCAGGACCACTGTTCTTTGGTTTGAGGAAAGCAATGTACGACAAGAAAACGAAGCGAGGTAACAAGTAATGTCAGAGCAAATCAAGAAACGACTTCGCTGCGCAGTCTATACACGCAAATCAACAGATGAAGGACTGGACCAAGATTACAACTCCATCGATGCACAACGCGATGCGGGTCATGCCTACATTGCCAGCCAGCGTGCTGAAGGCTGGATACCGGTCGAGGATGACTACGACGATCCCGCATACTCCGGTGGCAATATGGATCGCCCGGCAATGAAACGTCTACTTAAGGACATTCAGGATGACAAAATCGATGTAGTTGTCGTTTACAAAATTGACCGACTGACGCGAAGCCTTACCGACTTTTCCAAAATGATTGAGGTATTCGAACGCCATAACACATCATTCGTTTCAGTCACTCAGCAATTTAACACCACCAACTCAATGGGCAGGCTGATGCTGAATATTCTACTGTCATTCGCCCAGTTTGAAAGAGAGGTCACCGGCGAAAGGATCCGCGATAAGATCACCGCCAGTAAGAAAAAAGGTTTATGGATGGGAGGAATTCCTCCTCTTGGTTACGATGTAAAGGATCGATGCCTTGTGATCAATCCTAAAGAAGCCAAGTTGGTGCAACAAGTCTTCCAACGCTTTACGGAAATCGGCTCAACAACGCTGCTGTATAAAGAGCTGCGACTGGAAGGCGCCACTAGTAAGTCCTGGACCACACAAGACGGTCGATTTCGGCCCGGAAAACCAATTGATAGAGGCCTTATCTATAAGCTACTTCATAACCGCACCTACCTCGGAGAGCTTAGGCACAAGGACCAGTGGTACGAAGGCAAGCACGACGCAATCATTGATCAAAAACTTTGGGATGACGTCCACTCAATACTATCAATCAATGGACACAAACGCGGCAACTACACCCGCGCAAAGATCCCATTTCTTCTCAAGGGGATGGTCTTCGCAGAAGATGGTCGAGCGCTTACAACATGGAGCTCAACCAAAAAGAAAAGTGGCAGGCGATACCGCTATTACATTAGCACCCGCGATACCAAAGAATATTCTGGCGCCTCAGGCTTGCCGAGAATACCCGCCGCTGAATTGGAGTCGGCCGTAGTCGAGCAAATCAGAGGGATCCTCAAAGCACCGCCCATTACTCAACAGGTAGCATCGATTGCCAATCAGCAGGACCACGAAATTGATGAAGCTCAGGTCACTGTCGCACTCAATAAGATCGATAATGTCTGGGAGCAACTATTCCCCGACGAACAATCTCGGATTATCAAACTGTTGGTCGAGAAGATCATTGTTAAGCCCGACAATATTGATATCAGGCTTTGGGAAAATGGTGTTGAACGCCTCGCGCTAGAGATTACAGACTCAGCTAAGCAGGAGGTTGTCGCATGAGCAAGGGGAGCGGATTTAAAATTGAAATGAGCCAATCTGGCGATCCAAGTGTATTCGAAGCCAGTAATGGAAAACTCAGCATATCAGTCCCCATCAGCCTAAAACGCAGAAGTGGACGACAACTGATTACCTTACCTGATGGCAAAACCCATGACCCCAGACCATGGGACACAGATCCTACGCCCCTGCAACTCGCATTGGCCAGAGGTCATTGCTGGCTTGCTATGCTGGAAACTGGCCAAGTTAAATCACTTAGGGAAATTGCCGAGAAAGAAGGCATCGACAACAGCTACGTCAGCCGAATGGTCAACCTGACGACCCTTGCACCGGATATCGTAGAAGCCATTCTGGACGACAACCTCCCCTCAAATTTGACTTTATTTGATCTAGCTGTCAATCCGCCAAAGCTGTGGAGTGAGCAACGGGAAAATTTAGAGGCTGTGGCGGGGAATTAACCAGCGTTTTTCAATGTGGTATTTCGAGTGGTTTGTTGGGCGCGAATGCTCCTTCAAGCGCGCTTGAGTACGATGGGCCTGCGAATATAATATGAAAGCCAATTGAACTTTCACGAGTAAGTGGTATCTTAAAGTACGTTGAAATGATTATTTGTCCAAATAGATGAGAAACTATCGCACATCAAAGCAATCTCGAGCCTGGGTTTGCCTGCTAGTCATAGCCATGCTTGGCCAGGCGATGGTCGTTAGTGCTCATGCCTCGATGATGCTTGGTGCATCTAACCCCGATGTGAGAGTTGTTGTGTCTGATTGCCACGGTGATAGCAATCATATGGACTCAAACGCTGCCTCTCCTCAATCTGTACAAGTATCAGACTCTTGCTGTGATGGCGATTGCTCGATGATGGGTTGTCATGCAACCAGCGCATTACTCAACACTGTAACTTTACCAAATCTGATGCGATCATCACATTTAGCACAAGTTGCTGTAAATCAAGCCCCTCTCAACAGAAATAGCTCCCTCTATCGTCCCCCAATTCTCGGCTAATACGGGATAGTTGCGCCTAAATTTTGGCGTTATTCCCAGCTTCGAAAGACTAGCCGAGGATCATTGATCCTCAATAAATTGTTTTGCAGCCTAGTGGGCTTGCACAGAATTTGAGGATATCCTCTTGAAAACTATTTTACCTAAAATACTCAATTTGAGTGCCGTGGCTTTCGCTGTTTTGACGCTTGTAGCTTGCTCAAAATCGACGCCAACAGATTCATTATCGACGTCATCCTCACAGACGGCTGATAATCTTGTTCTTGAGGTCCACAAAACGCCAACGTGCGGGTGCTGCGGTGATTGGGTCAAACACCTCGATGAAAATGGGTTTGACACCAAAGTCATCGATCACCGTTCACTAAACGCCATCAAAAAGAAGCTCAATATTCATCCTGAGCTGCAATCTTGCCACACGGGCGTGAGTCCTGACGGTTTCTTTTTTGAAGGCCATATTCCATCAAAATACATCGCCCAATTCCTGGCTAACCCACCTAAAGGTGCCATTGGTCTTGCAGTCCCAGGTATGCCGGCAGGTAGCCCAGGTATGGAAATGGGAGATCGTTTTTCTCCCTACGACATTCTATTGGTCAGAGCAGACGGTAGCACCGAGCCTTTTGCTGCCGTCTCCAGTTCAGAGGAGCAATATTAATGCGTTTTGATCGTAGACTTTGGAGGCCACTTTTATGCGTCTCGGTTATCGCTTTTTCAGCGAGCTTCGCCCATGCAGAAAGTTATACCTTGGAGCGGGCCGTTAAAGTGGCACAGCAACAAGATCCTTGGCTATTGGGAAGCGTTAAGCGCCAAGAAAGCCTTGAGGCCTTAAGCATCGAGAGTGGTTCCCTTCCCGACCCGTCAGTTAGCCTTGGCGTAGCCAACCTTCCTGTGGATACCTTTGATTTTTCTCAGGAGGGCATGACCCAATTTAAAGTGGGGGTTAGCCAGATGTTTCCGCGAGGTAAGACGCTATCGCTAAAGCGCGAAAAGTTGCAAAAACTCAGCGAAATGCAACCCTATGCTAGGGCTGATCGCAATGCCAATGTGGCCGTCACGGTGGCGCAGTTATGGTTGGATGCGTATAGAAGCGAGCAAACGATCCAATTGATCGAACGTGATCGGGGGCTTTTTGAGCACCTCGTGGATGTTGCACAGTCGAGTTATACCACCGCAGCGGGTAAAACGCGTCAGCAGGATCTGGTGCGCGCACAGTTAGAGTTGACACGCCTTGACGATCGTTTAGCTCGTCTGCGTCAGCAAAGGGATATGTCGCTCGCACGCCTAGGTGAATGGTTGGGGAACCCCAGTATTTCTCTTTCCAATATTTCCTCGCTGGAAGGTCGTATATCACTCAGTGCACCAGATTTAATTGAAACGCCTGATCTCGCCGTAAAGCTTCGTCTGCTTACTGAAAGCCTCAATCGCCACCCTAAAGTGAAGCGAATCGACAGTAAGATTAAGGCCTTTGATTCGGGCGTCCGGCTGGCCAAGCAAAGCTATAAGCCTCAATGGGGTGTGAATGCGAGTTACGGTTACCGAGATCAAACCCCGATGGGCGATGATCGCTCGGATTTCTTTTCGGTGGGCGTCAGCTTTGATGTTCCGCTATTTACCGGTAAGCGCCAGGATAAAAAGGTTCAATCTGCGAATGCTGAGTTAGAAGCAGTGAAAACAGAGCGTGTCTTAGTGTTGCGCCAGTTGAAATCGGGCTACGACACGGCAGAAGCCACGTATCTTCGCCTCGTTGAGCGAAAGTCCCTATTTGATACACGATTATTGCGCGAAATGGCAGAGCAGGCAGAAGCGTCCCTATCAGCCTACACGAATGATGACGGTGATTTTGCTGAAGTCGTCCGCGCTCGCATTGCGGAGCTCAACGCACGTATAGAGGCCTTGCATGTTGAGATCGACATGCAAAAAAACATCGCTCAGCTCAATTATTTTCACGCGGGCACTCAACCGAACAAAGAATCCAAAAGCGTTGCATTTTAAAAATGTAACGACAGGAGAAAACATGAACAAATCAGAGCTTTTCAGGCCCGCAACACTTGTTGCGGCTATTTCAAGCGCACTCATAGCTGGTGTATTAATGTATTTCATTGGCAGTGAAACATCAGGTTCAGCCCCAGTGGCCAGTGCAAAAAAAGAGCCCCTCTATTGGGTAGCCCCTATGGACCCTAATTACCGTAGGGATGAACCTGGCTTATCGCCAATGGGCATGGAATTGATCCCAGTATATGCAGAAAACAAATCTGCAAATGATGCAGGGCCCGGAACAATCACTATCGACCCCACTGTAATCAATAATCTTGGTGTACGAACAGTCAGTGTTGAAAGTAAAAAGTTAAAAGAGGAAATTCTCACCGTAGGTTACGTTAAGTATAACGAAAATAATCTCATACACATTCATCCCCGAGTGTCTGGATGGGTTGATAAGCTGTATGTCAAAGCCTCTGGTGATCCAGTCAAAAAAAACCAACCTCTCTACTCCCTTTACTCCCCTGAGCTGGTTAATGCTCAAGAGGAGCTTATTCTAGCGCTAAACAGAAATAACTTACGTCTTATAAAGGCCGCGCAAGATCGTTTAGAGGCGCTAAAAATTCCTTCTTCATTTGTTCAAAAAATTAAGAAAAGTAAGACGGTGGAACAATCGATAACGTTTTTCTCTCCACAAGATGGTGTGGTGGACAATCTAAATATCAGGGAGGGGTTCTACGTTCAACCAGGTACAACCTTGTTTAGCATTGGTGCGCTCGACAATGTGTGGGTGGAAGCCGAAGTATTCGAACGTCAAGCGGCACTCGTCAAAAAAGGTGCTTCTGTATTAATGACCTTAGATTACCTTCCGGGAAAAACATGGGAAGGTGAAGTGGATTACGTTTACCCAACTTTGGATAGCCTTACTCGAACTATTCGGTTGCGGCTGCAGTTTGATAACCCCGAAAAGCTGCTACTGCCCAATATGTTTGCCCAAGTTGTTATTCACTCTGAATCCGAAGAAGCGTTGTTACTCATCCCTCGCGAAAGCCTTATCCGAACTGGCAATCAGGATCGTGTGGTGCTCGCACTAGGCGAAGGTAGTTTTAAGTCTGTAGAGGTAAAAATAGGACGAGAAAATCAAAACTCAATCGAAGTGCTTGAAGGGCTAAGTGAAGGCGAACGTATTGTTTCTTCCGCACAATTTTTGCTCGATTCAGAATCGAGTAAAACATCAGACTTTAAACGCATGACTGCAGAAGACGATATGGCGGAATCTGTATGGGTGTCTGCAGTCATTGATGAACAGATCACCGACAAACGACAAGTTAGGGTCAGCCACGAAGCTATCGACGAATGGGGCATGATGGCCATGACAATGAACTTCAGTGTTGATGACGATGTTGATTTTGATAGCTTAAAGGCTAACACCGAATTACATATGCAAATCAAGATGGGCGATGATGGTCTCTATGAAATTATTGGCATCCATATTATGGGGATGGCTGAGTCTCAAGATGAAACTCAATCGGCGATTGTGGACGGTGTCGTCAATAACTTTGATGGTGAACAAGGTGTTATCAATATCACGCGTGGGCCCATCGAAAAATGGAATCGCCCAGCCGCTACGATGGATTTCTTGCTTGATGATTCGCTTACTCCGATTGAATTTTCTAAGGGGCATGAGTTTACGTTCGAGTTCGAAATACGTGACGATGACTTTGTTATCACTCGAATTATTAAACCTGATGATCTTCCAATCATCGATACACAAAATAGTCCTGGGGGGCACCAAGGTCATAGCATGGAAGGCCATCAGCATCACAATATGGAGGATCACCACTGATGATCGCCTCCATTATTCGTTGGTCCATAGGTAATCGCTTTTTCGTTTTACTTTCTACGGCTATTTTAGTTGGACTGGGTTTATTCTCTGTTCAACGAACACCTGTGGATGCCATCCCAGATCTTAGTGATGTTCAAGTCATTATCAAAACATCCTACCCAGGGCAAGCACCGCAAGTTGTTGAAGATCAAGTTACGTATCCACTCACTACGGCTATGTTGTCCGTTCCCGGCGCAGTTACTGTTCGAGGTTTTTCGTTTTTTGGCGACTCGTATGTTTATGTGATTTTTGATGAAAAAACGGATTTGTACTGGGCACGTAGCCGTGTATTGGAATACCTAAGCCAAGTTGCACCGACATTGCCTGAATCGGCCAAACCTCAACTTGGGCCTGATGCTACAGGTGTCGGGTGGGTTTATATTTATGCACTTACGGACAAATCAGGCAAGCACGACATCAGCCAATTGCGTAGCTTGCAAGATTGGTTTTTAAAATACGAATTGCAAACTGTTCCCGGCGTATCTGAAGTTGCCGCTGTGGGCGGCATGGTCAAGCAATATCAGGTAACGGTGAATCCAGAAAAGCTACGAGCATTTAATATTCCCCTTGCTCATGTACAGATGGCGATTAAACGCGCGAACCAGGAAGTGGGTGCGTCAGTCATAGAAATGGCTGAGGCCGAGTATATGGTGCGCGCCTCGGGTTACCTACAAAATAAAAATGACTTGGCCAATATTCCACTCAAGGTGAACCCGACCGGAACTCCGTTGCTCCTCAAAGATATCGCCGATATTCAATTGGGGCCGCAAATGCGACGGGGCATTGCTGAACTGAATGGCCAGGGCGAAACCGTTGGCGGCATCGTCGTGATGCGCTTCGGTGAAAATGCTCAAACGACCATAGATGGCGTAAAAGAAAAATTAGAAGCCCTGAAAAAAGGGCTGCCCGAAGGTGTTGAAATTGTCACCGTCTATGATCGCTCAGGTCTCATACAAAATGCGATCAGTAACCTTTGGGAAAAGCTCTTTGAAGAGTTTGTCGTCGTCGCACTGGTCTGCATTATTTTCTTGTTTCATGTGCGTTCGTCGCTTGTAGCGATTGTTAGTCTGCCTATTGGGATATTAACGGCATTCGTTGTTATGTACTTTCAAGGCATTAACGCGAACATTATGTCCTTAGGTGGGATTGCCATTGCGATCGGTGCAATGATCGATGGTGCCATTGTAATGATAGAAAACATGCACAAACACATGGAGCGCACACCGCTAACTCCAGAGAATCGATGGCGAATAGTTAGTAAGTCGGCAACAGAAGTTGGCCCAGCACTATTCTTTAGCTTGCTGATTATCACCGTGAGCTTTGTACCTGTATTCACGCTTGAAGCGCAAGAAGGGAGAATGTTCAGCCCACTGGCGTTTACCAAGACCTATGCGATGGCCGCATCTGCTGCGTTAGCAGTGACCTTGGTGCCTGTGCTAATGGGGTATTTTATTCGAGGGAAAGTTTTACCTGAAAATCGCAATCCCATTAATCGTGGCTTAATCAAAGCCTACACGCCAATTTTAAGAGCAGTCTTAAAATTCCCCAAGACCACCGTATTGGGTTCGGTGTTAATCTTACTGAGCACACTTTGGCCCATGCAAAAAATTGGTAGCGAATTTATCCCGCCGCTTGATGAAGGCGACTTGATGTATATGCCGACTACTTATCCTGGTATTTCGATTGGTAAAGCAAGAGAGCTATTACAACAAACCGACAAACTTATTGCCACGGTTCCAGAAGTAGAAAACGTATTCGGAAAAATCGGTCGCGCGGAGACGGCGACTGACCCGGCCCCCTTAACAATGATTGAAACCTTTATTCAGCTGAAACCTCGGGATAAGTGGCGTGAAGGTGTCACGACGGAGTCATTAAAGAAAGAGTTCGATAACCTAGTAAAATTACCCGGAGTTACCAATGCTTGGGTGATGCCGATTAAAACCCGAATCGACATGCTTGCAACAGGGATTAAAACACCGGTAGGAATTAAAGTCGCAGGCCCAGACTTAAGCGTTATCCAGTCTATCGGTCAGCAACTAGAAACTATTTTGAGTGACGTTGACGGTACTGCATCAGTGTACTCGGAACGCGTTGCCGGTGGCCGATATCTCGATATTGATATTCAGCGTGAAAAGGCTGCGCGATTTGGTCTCAATATCGCCGATGTTCAGCAAGTCATTGCTTCTGCCATTGGTGGAATGAACGTGACACAAACTGTGGAGGGCCTTGAACGCTATCCTGTTAATATTCGCTACCCTCAAGCGTACCGAAACTCTCCAAAGCAACTCGCTCTTTTACCCATCGTTACTCCTCGCGGCGAACGCATTGCACTTGGCGATGTGGCAACGATTGATATCGTCGATGGTCCTCCGGGAATTAAGAGTGAAAATGCTCGAATTAATGGCTGGACGTTTATTGACATTGATGGCGTGGATGTCGGCAGCTACGTTGAGCGAGCAAGGAGCGTTGTCGACGCCAAATTGGAGCTCCCTGCAGGATACTCCATAAATTGGTCTGGGCAATACGAATATATGGAGCGTGCAAAAGCAAAATTGACTTATGTTATTCCACTAACACTTGCCATTATTGTGGTACTTCTTTATCTGAATTTCAGAAGTTTTACAGAAGTCGCCATCATCATGGGCACCTTACCCCTGGCTATAGTTGGGAGTGTCTGGCTTATGTATTTATTGAAATTTAATTTCTCGATCGCTGTGGGCGTTGGTCTCATTGCACTAGCGGGTGTCGCCGTAGAAATTGGCGTGATCATGCTGGTATATCTCAATCAAGCCGTAGAACAAGCTAAATCTAGCCAAAAAAATTCGGCGCCTCTTTCATTGCCTGTCTTTAAGCAAGCCGTTTTAGATGGGGCCGTTTTACGTGTTCGTCCAGTGCTAATGACAACGGGTGCAACTATCGTCGGACTGCTCCCGATTATGTATGGTGATGGAACAGGTTCAGAGGTCATGCAACGCTTAGCAGCACCAATGGTCGGAGGAATGATCAGCGCTTTGGTTTTAACTCTCCTTGTTTTACCGGCAGTTTATTTCCTGATTTTTAAGCACAAAATGGCAAACAACTGACTCTAAAGGTATTTAATATGAACAAGATATTTTATTTTTTGCTAATGGTTTTCCCTGCCTCAGTTTTCGCTGAAGGAACACATAATCACAATCATCATGCTAACCACCATGAAAGCCCTGCAGGAAAACCCGGTGATATCAATGCAATTGATAAAACGATAAAGGTAGATCTCTTGGATTCTATGCAATTCAAGTTCGAAAATGAACCCAATATTAAAATGGGAGAAACTGTACATTTCGTTGTGCGTAATTTGGGAAAAATACCCCATGAGTTTTCTATTGGTACTGAAAATGAGCATAAACAACATCGAAAGAAGATGCGAAAACACCCCGATATGAAGCACGTTGATGGAAATACAATTACTGTTCTGCCGGGAGAGACAAAAACTCTAACTTGGGTATTTGGGAAACTCGACACTGTAATGGCTGCCTGTAACATTCCAGGACATTTTGAAGCTGGAATGAATCATGTTTTTAAGATGAGCGACCGAAATTTGTGATCGGTCAGGGCGTTACATGAAAATCGGAGATCTCGCCAAGAAAGCTGATGTCACAGTCGACACACTGCGATACTACGAAAAAATAGGTTTACTAAACGGTGTAAAACGAAGTAGCAGCGGGTACCGTAGTTACGACCAGAATAATGTTGAACAGGTGCGCTTCATACGCAATGCCCAACACTCGGGTTTTAGCCTTGACGAGATCGCTCAATTACTCAAGTTTAGAGCGGCGCCCATAGACGCAAAGCCTAAAGTTCGAAGCCTTGCTGAAGTTAAGGTGTCAGAGCTCTCAGAACGTATAGAAGGCTTAATAGCCTTGCGAGACGAGATGAAAGAGCTGATTGAACAGTGTGTTCGTAGCGGCGAGTCCGAGTGTCCGATTATTGATAGCTTTAATGCGCAGGAGAAATCCAAAAAACACTAGAAACTAGGGCCTGAGAACTAAGTCGATAAGATCTTGATCTCTAGAGTCAACTCCAATGTTTAACTATGCCTAATTACTCACTTGGCTCGGAGGTCGTATGTCGCATGAAATTAATAAAGAAGGTTCAGTACAGGACAAGTTGCTATTACTGCTCGAGTCAACAGGGAGCGATATTGGAAGACTAAGTGCGACTTGCTGTCAGCCAAACAAAAGCGAGAGCATGCAGGCTTTGTTAAGCTCATACCAAATGGTAAGCCAGCCCTCTGAGGACGACTCGTATGCTGATCGTCTGATTGAATTTGTCGAGAACTCCGGCGGTATTATCGGCAGCATGCATGTGACTTGCTGTACACCTGATAGAGAGGTGATATACCAACGTTTATTAACGAAGATTAATCAAATTTTCATGCTCGCTTGGCAGCTGAAAGGGGTTTCTCATGAGTAGTCATCTGTCTTCTAAGCATTCTACTGAATTGCAGATTGGCGGTGCAGGCTGTGCGAGTTGTATTAGTAAAATCGAATCTGCACTAAGCAGTGTTTCAGGTGTTACTAAAGCGCAAATGAACTTTGCTGAGCGAACAGTTGCCGTGGAAGGTGGTGCTACTTCAGAGCAACTCATTCGTGCAATCGAAGAGATTGGCTATACGGCTCAAGTGACCAGAGCGAATAACCTCGACCAAGCGCAACAAGACAGGGAAAAGTCAGATCAAACCTACTATAAGCGGTTGATGCGCGATATGTGGTTAGCCCTAGGGCTAGGAATCCCCCTTATGCTTTATGGTTTGGCTGGCGGTTCGATGACCGTCAGCTCCTCACAAGAGCAAGTATCATGGTTAATCGTCGGCTTGTTAACCTTTGCGACCATGTACGTAGCGGGCGGTCGTTTTTACATTGGTGCTTGGCGCTCTTTGCTCAATAAAGCTGCTACTATGGACACGCTTATTGCGCTGGGTACAGGCGCAGCGTGGATATATTCAATGGTTGTTGTTCTTGTACCCTCACTCATTCCCGAACTCGCTCGCCACATATACTTTGAAGCAAGCTCCATGATTATTGGGTTAATCAATTTGGGGCTAGCTCTCGAAGTAAAAGCTCGTGGGCGAACCAGTGAAGCACTTAAAAGACTCATTGGACTACAACCCAAAACCGCAAGGCGAATATTAGAAGGTGAAGAAGTTGATGTTGCAATTTCTGCAGTCGAACTTGGCCACTTCATTCGTGTTCGCCCCGGTGAAAAAATTCCCGTTGACGCTGATGTAATTGAAGGCTCGACCTCAATTGATGAGTCCATGTTGACGGGTGAACCCATCCCTGTTGAAAAAAAGTTGGGTGATTCTGTTTCGGCAGGTAGTATAAATAAAACGGGGTCGATCGTTATAAAGGCGACGGCCGTTGGCGAGCATACAGCACTTTCCAACATTATCAGCTTGGTCAAGCAAGCACAAAACGCCAAGCCACCTATTGGGCGAATAGCGGATACGATATCTGCTTATTTTGTTCCCTCAGTCGTTGTCATTGCTTTTTTGAGCGCAGTTGCCTGGCTAACCTGGGGGCCGTCGCCTTCGTATGCCTATGCACTTGTGGCAGCAACAACTGTACTCATTATTGCTTGCCCATGTGCGCTTGGGTTAGCGACGCCTATGTCAATTATGGTAGGTGTCGGTAAAGCGGCAGAGTATGGCGTGCTAATCCGTAACGGTGAAGCACTTCAAACCACATCAAAAATTACGACGATGGTGCTCGACAAAACCGGGACTATTACGGTAGGTGCACCTAAAGTAACAGAAATTATTACCTCCAATCAGTTTCAGGAGGATGAACTATTAGTTTTTGCGGCGAGTATCGAGCTTCGATCCGAGCATCCACTAGCTCAAGCAATTATTGAATGCGCTAAAGATCGTGGCATTTTAACGATTGATGCTCATGACTTTAACGCTGTATCTGGTAAAGGCGTAGAGGCAACAGTAGACAGAAAAAAAGTATTTCTAGGAAACCTAGCACTCATGAAGGAAAATAATATATCCCTTCAAATTGAAGGTGCTCCAGATTTTCATGAGCTTGCCTCTAATCTTGCTTCAGAGGCCAAAACGCCAATGTTTCTTGCCGTAGACAACAAGCTTGCAGGAATAATCGCGGTATCTGATCCGATTAAAGAAGATTCCATTTCAGCGATACAGAGGCTTAAAAAACTGGGTATCAAACCGGTGATGCTAACGGGAGATAATCAGTTGACCGCCAAAGCGGTTGCATGCAAGGTGGGTATTAAAGATTTTATTGCGGAAGTACTTCCAGAAGAAAAAGCCAATACTGTTAAAAACTTGCAAGCATCAGGTGAAATTGTCGGCATGGTGGGCGACGGAATCAATGATGCGCCAGCGTTAGCCTCAGCTGATGTTGGATTTGCAATTGGTACGGGGACGGATGTTGCCATTGAGAGTGCAGATATCACATTGATGCGAGGTTCTCTTCATGGCTTAGTAGATGCAATTTCGGTTAGCAAGGCTATTTTGAAAAATATAAAGCAAAATATGCTGGGCGCATTTATTTACAATACGCTGGGTATCCCAGTAGCGGCCGGAGTATTTTATCCGATATTTGGGTTGCTTTTAAATCCTGTTGTTGCGGGACTTGCAATGGCTTTTTCTTCGGTGACGGTGGTTTCTAATGCTAATCGACTGCGGTTCCTTAAGCCTGAATAACCTATCGAGTGCCTACTTTTTTGTAGGCTTGATTGGTGCGGTGCCTATGAGCTCAGGGGAAAAGCTAGTCTGATTAGAAGCACGTATTTCACAGGTAGAGAGCGTGCTGGACAATCAACTCTGGACATCACCCTCTCTGATCCATCCGCTCACAACATAAGTGCACCCATACACGTCACTAGACCCATCAACTGGAACGACATCTTGTTTGTCGCCCCGTACAACCATCAAGTCAGTAAACTTCGCGCTGCGCTAGGCGAGCAAGCCAAAGTGGGCAGTGTCGACAAGTTCCAAGGCCAAGAGGCCCCAATTGTGTTCTTGAGCATGTGTGCCAGCGACGCCAGTAAATCACCCCGAGGACTGGATTTCCTCTTCGATAAGCACCGCATTAATGTAGCTATATCGAGAGCACAATCACTGGCAGTAGTCGTCGGCAATCCTAATATCGGCAAAACACCGGTGAGCCGGGTTGATCAGCTCAAGTTGGTAAATCTGTTTAATGCTATTCCGAATTAATAATACATCATTACAACCAGCGCCTTACTTGCTGACAGTAATCGATGTACTGCTTGCCATGTTGTTCTGTTAAAAAGTTTTCCTCCAGCGCCACCTGTATTTGAATCAAGGCGACATCAAGAGCCAGAATTGTAAATGTAATCGGATTTGGTAGGAGCAAAAAATAACCGAGGGATATTACAATTACACCAACAAATATCGGATTCCTTGAATATTTAAACAACCCTCTTTGAACAAACTCCGTTTTTTGATCGTGGTCGATACCTATTCGCCAGGATACCCCCATCTGAGCTTGTGCCGCCACCACCCAAACAAGTGCAATCGTCATTACCCCCATCCCTGCATATTGAACGAAGTTGTTGGTGAGTAATTTGATTGGGCCCAGTAACGCATATGAATTTGGTAGCCAAGCATAAATAATAAAGACTAAAACCGAGAGCAGTGGTAGGAACTTAAAATACAACCCCGTGATTGATTCCGGCCCTGTTTTTTTGTTCAGTTTAAAAGCATTAATCCCGGTACTTTTCGCGACGGCATAATTCCTCCAGATAACAGCAACGCCAAAAAACAAAACAAAATAAACAAGCAAAAAATAAATAATCAACTGATTCATAATTTTTACCCCTCCCAAATGAAGAGGGGCTTCTCCTTAAGGTTCTTTGTTTCTTTTATGTACCCATTGATACAGTACGGGTAGCACTAGCAGTGTCAAAATTGTTGAGGAAATGACCCCCCCAATAACAACTGTCGCGAGTGGCCGCTGCACTTCGGCTCCGGTGCCTGTGTTCAACGCCATGGGCACAAAACCGAGGCTAGCGACAAGTGCTGTCATCAACACAGGGCGCAGTCTAATGAGCGCTCCATCAATAACCGAGTTGGCCAAATCACCGGTTTCGTGCCACAAGTCTCTAATAAATGCCACCATAACCAAGCCGTTAAGAACTGCCACACCCGACAGGGCGATAAAACCCACGCCAGCCGAAATCGACAGTGGCATGTCCCTTAACCAAAGCGCCAACACGCCGCCCGTCAAAGCTAGCGGTACACCAGTGAAAATGATCAACGAATCCTTCAATGAGCCAAAGGCCATGACAAGTAATCCAATGATGATTAGAAGCGTCACTGGCACAACAATCGCTAAACGCTCGCTGGCTGATTCCATTTGTTCAAACGTCCCGCCATAATCTAGCCAGTATCCGCTGGGCATATTTATCTGTTTGCCCATTTTCTGTTTGACCTCGTCAACAAAACTTCCAAGGTCGCGATCGCGGACGTTGGCTGTAACCACTACTCGGCGCTTACCATTTTCGCGACTGATTTGAGCCGGTGCCGGTTTCAATTCCATGTCTGCAACCTCACTCAAGGGTACAAATTCGCCACTGGGTAGTGGTATGGGAAGGAATGCCAGGCTGTCGATGTCGGTGCGTAAGGTCTCGGGAAGCCGCACAACGAGCTTAAAGCGCCGGTCGCCTTCATAAATCAATCCTGCATCTTCACCACCAATGCCAGCCGCCACAAAATTTTGAAGGTCATCCAAGTTCAAGCCGTAACGGGCCAGAGTCATACGCTTAGGTACGATGGAAAGCATGGGTAAGCCCGTGACTTGTTCAACACGGGCATCCGCTGCACCTTCAATGCCTTCTACAACCTCCAGTATCTCGTTAGCCGTGGCGACAAGTTGATCCAAGTCGTCGCCAAAGACCTTGATGCCGAGATCTGTGCGTACACCCGAAATCAACTCGTTGAAGCGCATTTGAATGGGCTGCGTAAATTCGTAGTTATTGCCCGGTAATTGCCTAACCGCCGCTTCCATAGAGGCAACCAAATCGGCTTTTGAGCGATTAGCATCGGGCCATTCACTACGGGGTTTCAGGATAACAAAATTGTCTGCGACGCTTGGTGGCATGGGGTCGGTTGCTACTTCAGGCGTACCGATTTTTGCGTACACTTTGTCGACCTCAGGAAATTCTTTTAAGCGTTGCTCAAGAATCTCCTGCATCTCTACAGACTGCTCTAAGCCGGTACCGGGAATACGAAGTGCGTGGAGCGCGATATCGCCTTCATCCAGCTGTGGGATAAATTCTGACCCGAGTGTTGTTAGCAACCAAATACATAGAACAACCAATGCTGACGCGCCGGACACTACCAGCAAGCGGAATCGAAAAGCCGCCTCCAGTACCGGGCGATAAAGGGATTTACTGGCGACAATGACACGGCTTTCTTTTTCGCTAATTTTGCCGCTCATGAACAAGGCGACAGCGGCGGGCACAAAGGTTAGCGATAACACCATGGCGGAAATCAAGGCCATCACCACGGTTGCCGCCATGGGATGGAACATTTTTCCTTCCACGCCTGTCAGCGTAAATATAGGGATATACACCACTGTGATTATTGCCACGCCGAACAAACTGGGCCGAATGACTTCACCTGTCGCTTGATAGACCAAATGAAGCCGTTCGCGCAGCGCCAACGGTTTGCCGTTTTGTTGTTGGGATTCTGATATACGTCGAATGCAGTTTTCGACAATGATGACAGCGCCATCAACAATCAAGCCAAAATCCAGGGCTCCCAAGCTCATCAAATTAGCCGAGACACCGGTACGCACCATTCCTGTTAGTGTTGCCAACATAGACAGTGGAATCACGGCGGCAGTAATCAGTGCCGCGCGGATATTACCGAGTAACAAAAACAGCACCACGATCACCAGCAAGGCGCCTTCAACGAGATTTTTTTGCACGGTGGCGATGGTCTTATCCACCAAGGTGGTTCTGTCGTAGACAGTCTCAACCTTGATGCCATCGGGTAAAGAGGCTTTGATCTCTTCCAGTTTTAGCGCAAGCTCCTGTGCCACTATGCGTGGGTTTTCTCCAACCAGCATCATGGCTGTACCCATAACGGTTTCGCGTCCATCGCGTGTGGCCGCGCCAGTACGCAGTTCTTTGCCGATGGCGACGTCTGCGACATCTTTAATCGTGATAGGTGCGGAACCTAGCAGGCCGACCACAACATTCTCAATTTCCGTGATGGAAGCTAATTGGCCGGGTGAACGCACCAATAGCTGTTGTCCATTGCGCTCGATATACCCCGCACCGCGATTGTTATTATTCTGGCGCAATGCCGTGGCCACTTCTTCCAGTGTCACACCCATTTGCAGCAAGCGCTGAGGATATGGGCGAACATGATACTGCTTGTCGTATCCGCCGATGGTGTTGATTTCCACTACACCAGGTACTTGGGCTAACTGGGGTTTAATAATCCAGTCTTGAACTTCCCGAAGTGCCATGGCATCAAGCGGTTCCCCATTTTCCTGCGTCGCTCCGGGCACCGCTTCGACGGTATAGACGAAGATTTCCCCTAAGCCTGTGGCGATGGGCCCCATTTTCGGTTCCAGCCCTGGTTGCAATGCGCCTTTTATGGTGGACAATCGTTCGTCAATCAGATTACGAGCGTGGTAAATGTCGGTGCCTTCTTTGAACACCACGGTTACCTGTGAGAGCCCGTAGCGCGATAAAGAGCGGGTATAGTCAAGTGAAGGCAAGCCATAGAGCGCAGTCTCAACCGGGAATGTGATCCGTTGCTCTGCCTCCAAGGGCGAATAGCCAGGCGCTTCGGTATTGATCTGCACCTGCACATTGGTGATGTCAGGCACGGCGTCGATGGGTAAGTGTTGGTAACTCCAGATACCGGCGCCAATCAGGGTCAGCATCAGGCTCATTACGAGGTAGCGCTTCTCAATGGAGAGACGCACGATTGCGTTAATCATGGTGTTCTCCCCTTAGTGGTCGTGAGATGCGCCGGACTTTTCAATATCGGCTTTGATTAAATAGCTGTTCTCCACAACGTAGTGATCACCAATATTCAGCCCTTCCAAAACTTCCGTATAGCGACCGTCGCTGCGGCCCAGTTCCAGAGGGCGAATTTCATAGGTGTCGCCAACCTTGATAAATACTACCTTCCAGTCGCGAAAGTCTTGTAAGGCTCGATTGTCGATCACTAATGGAGCCTCGACTGTTTCCACGGCAACCTTGCCAGTCACTAAATCACCGGGTGCCATACCACCTTCTTTGTTGCTTAATGCCGCCCAAGCGAGCACAAAGGGCACGCTCCCTGGAGAGGTTGTGATATGCGTGAGCTGACTTTCATGCATGTGGCTGTTGTGCTCAATATGCACATTCTGACCGGGCTTAACTTGAGTACGTTGCCCGGGGAAAACTTTAAACTCTGCCCACAAAGTTTTATCGTTGGTTAGGGTAAACAAAGGCGCACTTGTTGTTATTTCTCCGGTGTTTACTGAGCGCTCTTGGACCACACCGGCCATCGGTGCTCGCAGCTCATAAGTGCGCAAACTTTCATTGGATTCGATGACGGCCAATACATCGCCCTTAGCGACTTTGTCGCCAACGTTAGCGTCTACACGAGTAACGAGACCGGGAAAGCGGGCCCTAAGCTGTGTTGATTGGTCTGGCGGTGTTACCAAGCGACCATAGACCCGTACATGGCGCTCTATGCGTCTGGCACCGGCAGCTTCGGTTGTAATGCCAACGTTAGTTGCCATCTCATCAGAGATTTCAACGCGCCCCTCGTGCGACTCCCATTGCCATTGATAATTTTTCCCTTCCAAGCGCAGATTCACCGCCACATCAAATGAGTGGGGTTCAGTGACGACGCCGTCGCCGAGCCAGTAATTATTCTGTTGGCGAAAAGCAAAGGTATCCTTTTGTCCACCTAGGCGAGTGAGCGTTATAGTGAGTTCTGGGTTTTTAGCGGGGTGGCCATCTTGCGAAATCCAGGCGCGATATTCGGGCGGAATACCGCTTTCAAAAATAACGAGTTCAACCTCGATATCGCCATCGTGAAGAAGTTTCCCACCATTTGGGCCTTTCTCTTCTTCGTGAGACGCCTCTTGATGCCCTCCATGATCGTGGTGGTCGTGGCCTCCAGCGCTGAAGCTGGTTAACGGAAGCCCCACTAAGGAAATCATCAGCATAGGCATCCATTTTTTTAAATATTGATTTTTTAAATTGTTCATAGAAATAATCCTGAATTGGGCTTAGCGCTGAGACGATTCGAGTGTTGTATCAATCGAAAGCGCGCTTTTTGATTCCAGTGGCTCGGCGGTCAGTTTTTCAATCAAGGCCTGACTGATTAACGCTGTTGTGGCGGCGTCAATGAGCGCCTGTTTGCTCGCGAGTAATTCTTCCTGGGCAGCTATCAAATCGAGGTAGCGATAACGCCCACTCTCAAAGCCTTCACGAGTGAGTTTGAGCGCTTTTTCCAAAGCAGGTATTGCGGTATTTTGAGTAAGGGTGGCCGCTGCGATACTTTGCTTTCTGAGCGACCACGCTTCAAAAAGTCGCGCGTGTAATGCGAGGCGCAAATCCTGTTGGGCGTAATCCACGGCGTTACGGTTGGCTAAGGCCGCTTTGACGTCTCCTTTATTACGTTTGCCAGAAAATAACGGGACTGAAATACCTGCAGTGAATGCGGAATCGCCTGTTTCTTCAAAACGTTTGATGCCTGCCCGCCAGCTTAAATCGCTGCGACCGCTGGCGCGGGCCATCGTAATTTCGGCGTCCCGAATACGCGCTTCACTTGCCAGTACTTGAAGAGCTGGTGAAGTTAGAGCGCGAGCGTAAAGTTGATCAAAGCTTGAGCTGGAGCCGAAATCAAACAGGCTGCCCGTTAAGGAATGAAAGCGCGGTGTTGTTTCACCCCAAAATCGAGCGAGTAGTACTTTTTGCCGTTCAAGCTTCGCCTGCAAAGACGCAACGCGAATTTCCGCACGAATCAGTGCTGCTTGCGCGCTCATTACCTCTGCTTCCGGTGCCGCACCTCGTTCCGATCGTGTTTTAACGGTTTGAAGAATCGATTGTGACAAGGCTAAGGATTCTTCTGCCAACTGAAGGTTGGCCTGCGTTGCCAATCCTTCGATAAACACTTCGGTGAGCTTGCCCAGCGTATCGAGAGTCGCAGCTTTTTGTCCCCACTCGGCCTGGTTGATTCGAGCATTCGAATAGCTCATACGAGCCTGACGTTTTCCGCCAAGCTCGATCACAGAAGACAGTGCCAGGGTGGTTTCAGCCGCATCAAAACCTTTATGAGCACCTGAACCAACAAAGTTTTCGACCTCCAGCTCAAGGGCTAATGCGGGGCGCAAGGCGCTGGTTTGCTCTTGGGCATTCAATGCTTCTATTGTAAAACGGTATTGGTACAGCTGCGGGTTCCGCGCAAGCGTTGATGCAAGCGCTTTTTTTAATGTGAGTGTGGACTCAACGCTTTCAGCTATTGCTGATGTCGCCGTGCTGCAAAGTAAAAACGCAAGCCACAGACAGGTATATTTACACCTGAGAATTAGGGTAATTCGCATGGATAGGTCCTAAATTAAGTCGTGCTTTCCGCTTATGCGGGCAAAAAACAGTGCTTAGGACTTAGCGATCGGAGGGCGCAGAAAAGTTTCGAAAGTGTCGGGAATGGTTTTGTCAGAATAATCTGGAATTAGGGAGGAGCTTTTCGCCATGAATATGCGGTCAATCGTGATAATGATGGCTGGCGTGGAATGGCCGTGACAATGACAACAATGGTGGCAATCATGCTCCCCGTTGTCGGATTGCTCCATGGAGTCCGTATGATGCTCATCTGCTGAGTGCTGATGATCTTCAAAAGTAAGGTGTTCCAACCCTGATTGATGCGCCGTGTGAATATCAGCTATACCTGCCGCTGACTGAAACGTCATCAGCAAGAGTAGTAGATATGTAATGGCACGTAATTTCACAGGGGCTTAAAACACTTGTCTCATTCAGTGAGTGCAGTATAGACTCTATAGTAACTATAGAGTCAAGGGCGTAATAGTGAAAATTGGCGAATTAGCTAAATCAAGTGGTTGCTCTGTCCAAACAATTCGATATTACGAAAGGGAAGGGCTCATTTCGGCCCCTTCACGCTCAGAGGGTAATTTTCGTCTTTATGATAGTCACACGCTTGAAAAACTTCTGTTTATCAAGCATTGCCGCTCTCTGGATTTAGCCCTGAAAGAAATTAAGCAGCTTATTCAGCTTCAAAGCTCACCTGAATCCAACTGTGATGAAGTGAACAACATGATTGATACCCAACTTAACCTTGTGGAATCGCGTATCGAAGAGCTCAAAAAGCTCCACCTTGAATTAAGTGCTTTGCGGCATCGCTGCGAAAGGCCTAATACAATTGACCAATGCGGAATCATTGAAGGTTTAGCCGAACATGCTATTAGGCAGAATTAAAGCATGTCACCTCAATTAAGGCCCGTGATAGCTCTCTGATGTAGACTGCCTCAAGCAGTTGGCTTCATAGGCCTCAATATCTTTCTCCCGATACATAACTCGCCCCTGTAGTTTCAAATACCTGGGGCCAATCCCCTCGGAACGCCACCGCTCTAAAGTCGCTTCACTCACGCCCCAGCGATTCGCCAGCTGCCTCTGATTCATGTGTATTACCGTCATAAAAACTCCTGTGTTGGACTATTTGGTAACCACCATGAACGCTCAAAACTACGGATCAAATCAAGCTAATTAGGGCTGGTTAGGGGCATAAATATCGATAGATAATCATAGGTATTTAATGGACTTGTTCGGTTGCGAGTTAGGCCAAACCCTCCCCCCTTGTAACTATAAGCACACGAGTTACAGGGGTACGGGAACCCCGGAGCCCAAAACCCGACACCTGCACCACCACCCATCAAAGACTAACACACAAGCCACAGGGGTACGGGAACCTCGGAACCCAAAACCCGACACCTGCACCACCACCCATCAAAGACTAACACACAAGCCACAGGGGTACGGGAACCCCGGAACCCAAAGCTCGACACCTGCACCACCCCCCATCAAAGACTAACACACAAGCCACAGGGGTACGGGAACCCCGGAGCCCAAAACCCGACACCTGCACCACCACTCATCAAAGACTAACACACAAGCCACAGGGGTACGGGAACCCCGGAACCAAAAACCCGACACCTGCACCACCACCCATCGAAGACTAACACACAAGTTACAGGGGTACGGGAACCCCGGAGCCCAAAACCCGACACCTGCACCATCACCCATCAAAGACTAACACACAAGCCACAGGGCTACAGAAACCCCGGAACCAAAAACCTCCCCCCCGCACCACCACCCCATCTAAGCCAAATACCCACATACTTTAGCAACACAGCCAAATCAATGCGGCTAAGTCGTTGACCAGGTTAAACACAAAGCCCACTATCTCAACGCCTCCCACCAATAGTTCTCCAATGGCGGCGCTTGGATATCAAATACTTCCCCCATCAACGCCGTCACATAACGTTGCGTATCGGTATTGGCTTGCACAATACGACTCGTGTCTTCCGCCGGTGTTTTCCAAGTGTGGTTACTCAAATCAAACATGCCCCAGTGTATTGGCATATAAAACTTAGCCCCTAAATCAATAAAGGCCTGATAGCTTTGTGCTGGTAGCATATGAATCTCATGCCAACTCTCATCATATTGACCGTTCTCCAATAACGCCAAATCAATATCGCCAAAAGCTTGGCCAATTTGTTTAAAGTGCTCGCTATAGCCAGTATCACCGCTAAAGAAAACACGGCCACTAGCAGACTCAATCACCCAGGATGCCCACAGCGTTTTATTTGAGCTTAAGCTACCACGTCCGGAGAAATGTTGCGCTGGCGTTGCATTAAAGGTAACGCCATTGGCAGACCAAGATTGCCACCAGTCCAGCTCGACGATATTATCTTCTGGCACGCCCCAAAACTTAAGGTGATGCCTCATACCCAACGGCACAATAAAGGTCGTATCTTTTTCTGCATAATAGCGCACCGTTGATGCCTCGGTATGGTCGAAGTGATCGTGACTCAATACAATATAATCAACCCGGCTAAGATCTTGCCGCTTAATAACCGCCTGCTGAAAGCGTTTCCCGATAAAACGCAAAGGACCTGCATGTTCAAATACAGGGTCTAGTAAAACCACAGCGCCATCAAAGTTACCAACAAAGGAGCTATGACCAATCCACATCAACTGCACACCTGAGGTTGACTGCGTTATGGCAGTGATATCAGCTTGTTTATAGGGCAAATCATCCAGTGGTGACTTTTGCTGAGGGCTAAACAAGGTACTCAACAACCCCTTAATTGACTGACTAATATTTTCAAAAGAGAATGATCGTGCCCATAAGGCATCAACACTCGCTTGATTACTATTTACAAAGCGCAGTTTGCTCTTTTCAAAATTATCAGAATACCCATAGGCCGAAATCGCGACATCGCTCGGTTCATGCCCAACAGCATCTAAATTTTTATAGCTCATATACCCTATAAAACCGACAATAGCGATTAGCAGGCAAAACACAAAAAAGACTTTTACGCTAACAACACTCCACTTTAAAAAGGAAGGTATTACCCATTCTTGCAAGAGGTGCTGCTGAGTTACATTTTCTTGTAATAGTTGCATCATAGATTACCTCACCATACTCATAATCAGCCGATCAAACGCCCTATCACTTAAGTAATGACGAAAAAACAATAGCATCCCGGCATATTTACCCGCGGCATAACGGGTTTTGGGTTTTTTAGCATTAATCGCCTTGCAAACCAGTTTAGTAATTACACTGGGTGGCGAAGCAATACCTGCGGCTTGCTTTTGCGCATTATCAAGTTTTTCTGCAATGGATTGATAAGGGCCATTGAGTGAATGAGCATAAAGATTATCTGCCATCACAGCATTAAACTCCGTTGCAATTGCACCCGGCTCGATAATAACCACATCAATACCGAAGCTTTGCACTTCTACTCTTAAACAGTCGCTCCAACCTTCCAACGCATGTTTAGTTGCGTGGTACCAGGCACCGAGTGGCGCATAGATCTTGCCACCGATAGAAGTTACATTGATAATCTTACCGGCCCCTTTTTCACGCATGTAAGGCAAGACACTTTGCGTTAAGGTGGCCAGGCCAAAAAGGTTTACCTCAAATTGATAACGGGCTTTATCAACCGGGGTATCTTCAACCGCACCATACATACCAAAGCCTGCATTGTTTATAAGAATATCAATGCCACCATTGGCTGCTGTAATTTGGGCAACACAGGCTTGTATATCTTCTTCCTTGCTAATATCCATTTTGATAGGAATGACACCATAAGCTTTCAGGCCTTCCATTTTTTCTAAACGTCTGGCGGCGGCATATACTTTAAAGCCTTGCTCAGCCAACGCTTTGGCAAAGTCCCAACCCATGCCAGATGAAGCGCCTGTTACGAGTACTGTTTTATTACGCATCACAACCTCCTCATTAAGGTAAAATCAAAGCGGCTTCATTGCACCAAGCCTTATTTACAATGACTGCCGTGTTTTAGGTTTGTGGCCAGCTCGGCTCACGCTTTATTTGCTACACGAGCGCCGTATGCTGTTACGGCTTAACACCAGATTACTTGTTTTACTCGATACCGACCGAATATTCATTCGAAATATAAGTAAATTTTTTAGCCCCGCAGGGCTAAGTCATTCATTCAAACGGCGATACCGTCCCAACAAAACAAGGCAACGGCCTGCTGAGCCTGTTCATCAACAGCCTCTGGGTCCTCATGCTTGAGCTTCAACAAACTGACAATTGCGCCATAGGTCAACGCCAATATTAAATGGCTGCCCATTGGCTTTAATAGGCCTTGGGCAATAGCCTGCTCAACAAACTCGAAAGCATTGTGGCTCAACTGCAGCACTTTATCTTTGGTTTCAGCTGTAATCAGCGGTGAATTAGCACACTGCTCAATAAAGTTAAACGCTTCAGCATGCTGCTCAAAATACCTAAACGAGATCAGCCACATCTGTAAGAACTGCTCTTTTACTGATAAGTCACCATCGATACTCGTAAAGATTGCCTTATTAATTTCTTGTTTAACTTCTACATATAACTCATTGATTAATATATCTTTACTGGCAAAGTAATGATAAATAGCACCAGCGGAAACCCCTGCGGTTTTGCTTACCTGCGACATAGGCGTGTTATGCAGGCCTTGCTTGGCAACCAGCTGCAAAGTGGCATCTAAGATCGCTTGGCGTTTGTCACTCAATTCAGTCTTCATGGTTTAATTAAACCACCGAATGAACGTTCGGTCAATCATTAATTGCAAGATTTCTCAAAAACACCATAAACCGTTAAAGGCATTACGTGTTTAAAGCGAGCCACTCCTTGGAACCTGGTAACACCAGGGATTGGATTAGCTTGGCCATGCTAGAGCACGAATAAACAACCCGCTTACAACTAACGGCTTACTTCATTCTTTTAGCTGATGACACTCAAATATCAATATGCTCTACTGTCGCTGCTCGCAATATTACTGATCATGCCAATTACTAGCATGAAATTTTTACTATCCACCTTTATTGAGGTTTCAATATGATCAGATTATTGACAGCTGTATGTTTTATAAGCTTATTCGCAAATACATCGATTGCTGCACCTGGCGGGACTGATATTCCCATCACTGCACCGCCATGTAATATTTTAAATGTCACACCTTCTTACACGGAATTCTTTTACACCAATGAAACGGCGAACGTCGCGATTGTATACAATACCAACTATTATACTTACCCTTGCTATAGCGCCGTTGTGCAATTTGTTGTTGAAGAAAAGACGTTCAACAACCCCTATCATAATGTTTACTTCGATGCGATCAGTAATGAGTTAATCGATACTTATGATAAATGTGAGAGCTACAAACAAGAAACCTCTATCTACCGTTTAGAAGGAAATAACAACTGGACATTAGCTGATCGAGGGCATTTGATTGGTGATTGGGTAGGCGGCAAATGTAAATTCAAACCTATTGGCAACAGTGACGACTTCCGTAAACGCTGGCATCAACCCAGCACTAGCGGTTTTACAACATTCAGAGTGGCTACTACAGTAACAACGGGCTTTGGACCCTCATACAGCCCAAGTAATCCGCCACACCCTAGCGATCTTATTATTAGCCGCCACCCCCCAGCAACAGGACGACAAATTTGTTTTGCTATCTCACATCCGCTGAACAACAATACCTTCCCTGAAGGTTGTGCAGACCCTGTGCCACAACAGCAAAGGTTAATGTTAAAGCTACGGCGCTAGCGTATATACTTTATTTAAAATACGACGATGGATTGCTAAAAAGCAATTTATCTCTTTAACCAATACTAATTATTTATTGTCATAAACCTATGCTTAGTAACACGACTTCCAATTTATAGTGTTTTACTGGAAGTCGGGTTACCAAGTCAACAAGGTAATTTAGTCTATAACTTTGTTAATCTGATATTTTTTACACATAGAATACGTGAAGCATTAACACCATTAACGGATTGAGTTGAACCATGCCCGAAAAACAGACAAGACTGTCTCGTTGGCAGCTTAGCGGTAAACGCCATTCCA
This sequence comes from Gammaproteobacteria bacterium, assembly GCA_965230615.1. Classification (GTDB taxonomy): domain Bacteria; phylum Pseudomonadota; class Gammaproteobacteria; order HTCC5015; family HTCC5015. Next base: position 393,154 of record OZ246012.1, on the reverse strand, counting down.
TTCCATGCGATTGAGGGCTACGGCTGATTATTTCCAGGCTATTTTGAAACCTCAGCCGAGCACTAAATGCCCTCAAACAACCCAACCAGGCTGCTTTTTGTTATTTTTTTCGCCATAATTTGTCCCCATTGTTAAATCCTATTCGTTGTCTAGATGAGACAATGCTTCTCATACGACAAACACTTATTTTGGAGACATGTTATGCGAGAATTTATGCTAATTTACAAAGGTGGCGATCCGGATTGGGCGAAAAACACCACACCTGAAGATATGGCGCAATCGATGGAGCGTTGGGGGGCCTGGATGGCAAAACTGCAAGCCACTGAGCAGTTAGTGACTGGGGGCTCACCACTGCATTATACTGGCAAACGGGTTAATGCCGATAATCTAGTGACTGATATTGCGGCTGCCGAGCTTAAAGAGCTTGTCAGTGGTTATTCTATCGTACGTGCTGATGATATTGATGCTGCAATTGCGATCGCCAAAGACTGTCCTATTATGGCCTACCCTAATATCATTGTCGAAGTACGCGAAATCCAAGAGATGGGTTAACTATACCAGGTTAGTTGCATCTCAGACTAAGCTAAGCTTGGAGCAGTCGCTCAATCTGTTGCATCATCAATTGCTGCTCTTTGGGCGTCCCTCCCTTAGCTTTAGCTTGCTCAGCAAAGGCTAGCGCTTGTGACTGCTCACCTTGTTTAGCATAAATATGTGCCAAGGTTGCATAAGGCAAATAGGATGCAGCTAATTGTCCATCGGCTAATAATGATTTTACCTGTACGATAGCTTGCTGTGTCTCACCAGCATACGTTTTAGCAATTGCCTGATTTAATAAGGCCAAAGGTGATTGGGTTAGCTCTATTAATTGCTGGTAGTAACTCACAATCAATGGCCAATCCGTTGCCATAAACGTTGCCGCAGTACAGTGTGCTTGAGATATTTTTGCCTCACAGTAAAAGCGCCCCCAATCATTGCCAATTGCTGTGCCAGCTAAGTTTAAAATACGCTCACCCATTTTGATAAGGGCTTTATTCCAGAGTGTACGATCTTGTAAGTCTAGTGGAACGGCATTACCTACTGAATCAACTCTTGAATCAATACGCGCCATATGAAAATGCATTAGTGCATATAAGGCCAAAGTTTCTCGGTTAGCAATATGCGGTACATCGACTAACTGGTTAAGCAATGCGATTGCCTCAGTGCAATAATCGATCTCAATGGTTTTCTGGCCATCAGAACAATGTAGCCCTTCATTAAAAAACAAATAAAGTACAGCCAGCACGGTATCAACCGACTCGGCCATTTGAGTTTCATTGGGTAATTGAAAGTCGTATTGCTTAAGCTGCTGCTTGGCTCTATACAAACGTTTCTTAATAGTTTGTTCAGGTAATAATAGCGCACGTGCTATCGCTGTCAGGCTAAAACCACAAAGCAGACTCAAAATAACTGGGATTTGATTATCAATTTTAATCGATGGCTGACAACACCAAAACATCATCCGTAGCTGATCATCTTTAATCGCTTGTTCATCAAAGGCTTGCTCAATGGTGTACGCCAGAGACCATTCACTTTTCAGAAAAAAGCTTAAGTCATCTGCAAACTTCAATTTATTTTTATTGGCTCGAATCACATCAATCGCATGGTTTTTGGCTGTGATCATTAACCACCCTCCGGGGTTCTCAGGAGCACCGGATTTTTGCCAATGTAATAATGCTTTACAAAATGTTTCCTGCAACGCATCTTCGGCTAGCTCAATATTCTCCACTCCAAATATACGTGTTAGTGCTGCGAGAATCTTGGAAAACTCTACACGATATAGATCACTTAAGGTTTCTGATATTGAAGACATCGCTCACTCACATCGGTTGATACATAAGCACATAATTAACCAGTCGCTCTTGTAAAGCCTATCGACATATCTTCAAGCTATTGAAAGCTATATAGACCTGAGGCAACACTGTGGAGAAATCGCCACCCTGTAATTATATGTAAAGCATTGATAACACTTAACATTATTGTACTCTACAGCAGTTGTAATACAGTGTAAAACATCGGCTAATCACAACATAGTACTCTCGTTTTTTGCGGCTGAGAGCATTAGGCTACACATAGTGAAAATTACAATACATATAGGAAACACAATGCCAACCCTAACGCATAAATATCTATGCTTACTAACTAAAATCGTACAAACATTGCACGCCAAATATCAGGTGAAAATACCTTTTAGTGACAGCAAGCTGGCTTCTTTAATTCATGAACAAATACTCACCTGTGCAGATCCCGACCTGATGAGTCTTTGGAGCAATATGCCTGTAGACTTTCGCACTAGCTCAACAATCTCTTCGCAGGTAGATTTTGAAATTGAGGCCAGTTCACGTGCTTATGTAGATTTTGAAGTTGAACCACCTGCCAGCGAGAAAAAGACAATCTATAGAGGTAGCAAACAATATGCTATCGTATAGAGAATAGCCTTATAACAGAAGTCGTCGAAATAATATTCGCGTTAAAATAGAAAAAACAATTACAAACATCAGCGGCAATAAAATAAATTCTGCTAGCGAGTAAATAGTATATTGAGCTGTTAAATGCGTAAGCGTGGTAATATGCAAATGCAGTTTTTTCTGGCTGACCTTAAAATGCTCGACACCTTGCTTTACCTGATCTTTTAAACCACTATCCATATTATAGGCTGGCAGCTCTGACTGTATTTCACGATAGCGGCTATGCAGCGCCGCTTTATGACTGGAAAAATAGTGTTCCCCAACAGTGGCTGTCACAAATACCGACACAGGGAAAATAAAATGCACTAACAACACGATAAACAACAAGCTATCTGAGAGTTTTAACAAAGCATTAGACACCGGCAAGGTATGCTTATATCGGCGCAAAGCAAAGTGCAAGCCATAACAAAGGAAAAACACGACCAATATCTTTGCCATAGAAAAATAGCTTAAATCCAACAGCAACTTCCAGGCTTCAATAGCGGCCAATGATATAACCGAAACTAACCAGGAATGATTAATCAGCTCAAAGATGACATTTAAGGATTGTCCTAATTGAATTTGCGCATCAACAATTAAATTCACACCGGCTTGGCTGCTGTGCAATATGGCTAATACTGTTTTGCTGGCACTTAATAAGCCCAACAATTCGCTGCGCGCAAGGCTGGCTGAATGCAAATAGTTCTGGCTTACATTATTTACATGCGAGATCAACAACCAATGCACTAACCAAGAGAAAAAGCCAATATAAGCCAGATAGGCACAAGAAATAATAAGTAAAGGTAATACAATATGCTGATATTTAAGCCAGTGACGATACACGGCATTTTCAACTAACATTTTATTCATTTCGTCCTAATTGAATACTGGACGACTGAATATGTGAATCAGCAATAAAAGCTTGCAAAGCACTCAGGCTACCATTGAATTTATCTAAGTCCACACTACTCTCAATACCCGCCACTTTGCCTTGTGAGGAATACTGCCAGATTTTCCATTGACTGTGCTGCCATGGCCCAGGCACTTTATGTATTTTGCTCGCATAGTCTGCAATCCATAAAGGGTAACGGGTAAAGCGTTTATCATTGAGTGCATCGTCAGCAAAAGCATTGTCCGTATATACGATAGGCCGGCGTCCGGTTGCTTTTTCAACAGTCTCTAGCCACACTAAAACATTATGTTCAATTGTGGCATCTTTTATATTATTAGCAATCTCAATATCTAGCACTGGTGGTAAATCAGTATCACCTAAGTCACCGATAGTCGCGACAAAATGTTTAGCCTGCGCTACGGGGTCATCCTGAGGCAAGAAAAAATGATAAGCCCCACGATGTATATCAGTAGCAGCCACTCCTTGCCAATTGGTATGGAACTGATGATCGACATGCCTTATACCATCGGTCGCTTTGATATAAGCAAAGCGAACACCAGATACCGCAACAGCCTGCCAATCAACTGTTCCCTGATAATGAGAAACATCAATACCCTTTGTATATGTATTCGTCGCTGTCTGGCTAATATTGTTAGCCACTGCAGAAACAGTAACAGCTGATGGATTTGCCGGGCTAGCCTCAGAAGACAAGTGGGTTTTATCAGATGGTTCAAATAGGTAAACGACTAATAATGCCCCCGGCACACACATTACTAAAAATACCGCAATTACTTTAAAAACAATATGCCGCATATTATGAAAACGAAAAACAGCCAAGGGCTTACCCTCTTTCTAAAATCATTATTATATTAGGTTCACGATAACGAAGAGCATATACCTTATCCTGCAGACTGATCAATTACGAACCATTACAGACAATATGCATTTATGCGATAAATAATCACAAGTTGACCAAGACCACGCTATTGTAAAAAGAGCATAATTTTAAAAAACTGTAAAATCGTAATAACAGCCCCTCTGACCGGTCGTAACGAGCAGTATGAATATGTTATATCTACCACTCATTACTTCATAACCATGGAAAACGATGTCTGTTTTATCCAATACCTCATTACGCAAAATAACTAAGATGGTGCAAATCTTAAAAATTAAGCATCAGATCCACATTCCTTTCAGCGATCCGGAGCTGACTTCCAAGCTGCATCAACAAATACTGACTTCAGCCGACTCTACATTACTTGCCTTATGGGATGAAATGCCGGAAGACTTTAAAGTGGGCTCAACACTTTACTCTGCTTTAGACTACGAAATCAGCCATATGCCCTAGGCATTGCTTATAAAAAAAGCGCCCCTATATATAGAGGCGCTCTTAAAAGCTTAATACTTTACGCGAACTTAAACTTGACGACGCTTAGCAAAACTTAAGCCTAATAAAGCCATCGCTAAAATCGCGATTGATGCCGGTTCGGGTGTCGCCACATGTTGCACCAAGTTTAAGTTACCTCTTAACACATTATTGCGATCAACATTGCTGCCACCAAAAGTAAAGCCAAACGTATCACCTGCATTTAAACCTGTAAAGGTATAGGTGCCGTCGAAATTAAAACCCGCAGATGGACTTGAACAACAATTTTGTGGACCTGCATTAACTAATGTGTCACCTAATGAAGAACTTAGAAAAGCAGTGACCTGAAAAAACGCATGGAAACCGCTATAATTCCAGTCAAATGTATAGTCGCCAGCTTCACCAGCAACAGCCGTGACAGCCCAACTCACATCACTAAAGCCTGCAGGGTTTAGTGAATAACTAATATCAGCCACATTCGCAATCTGCTCCACATCAGTTGTTCCTGGGCCAGAAACAGACCAGTTCGCAATGGGTACTGCAGCGGCCTGAAAACTGACAGTCATTAATAGCAATGTCAAAATATATTTAAAGCCTTTCATGCTCTTGTCCTTATTTAATGTTATTTTAAAAAATCCCATAAATCATATTTTTAAACATAGTTTTAATAGCACTTTCGATGCCACATTTTAAACTTTTATAAAAACAACAACTTAAGAAAAAGATATTTTTTCAATGTAATAAATAACGACATCAAAACCTTTAAAAACAATACAAAAAAAAACAAAAAATCTTTTAAAAACATAAAGCTAACCCAAAACCCATACTGCAAACATAAAATGTAAAACACAATTACACTTTAAGTTGTTTTGATTATGATGAATAGAAAATTACAGTCAATTACAGATCATAACAAAACATTACATCAATAAAAAATCGTGCATGCACTCGCACAAATATTGCTATGCAGTAAAAATATATTGTGAAGCTTACTTATAAGAATAAGATAAGATAAATGAAGGTAATAAAACATGCTGCTCAATACGACAACAACATTTTCTATAGTTTTTTATCGCTATGCCCAAAACGCACGCCACAACAAACCAGGTAAAAAGCTAGCACCAATAGTATGGTTGACCACCTCACCATCTTTTATAAATAAGATAACCGGTGTGGCAGGCACTGACCATAAGCGTGCAATCGTATGGTTATTATCATTAATTACATCAAACGCATACCGATGTTTGGTGGCATAGTTTGCCAGCTCAAGGTTACTACCAGAGCTCATCGCAACACTCACAACAGGATAAAAACGACTTAAATGGCTCACTGAAGGACTTGTAAGACGACAAGGCCCGCACCAGCTCGCCCAAAAATAAACAACCACCACTTGATCTTGTGAGAGCGCTTGAAGGTCAATCGTTTTACCATCAATGGTATTTGCCTGAAAAAGCGGTATCGCTTTCTTAGGGAGATCCCTGCCTCGCCACCAGTCTATAACACTGGTAAGTATGGCAAACAGCACTAGAAAAACTAATAATTGCTGCAAAAAACCAAGAATTTTACGGATATTAACAGTTAGCAAATGTCTGATCATTGGGCTATCCAATATTTACATTTCAACAGATGCCAACCAGTATACCATTAGTCTCTAGGACAAAAAAATTTACCCTATGCTATAGCACTATTAAAACAATATGGTTTATGCAGACCAACTATCGTTTTTTCTAAAGTGCCGCCTGGTTTATCCTGGTTTGTCAGGTGTTTATTTCATGCTATTTCCAATTAGCATATCAGAAAGGTTCTCACCATCCATAATATAAAGTTCCACTACCTGACTACCGGGCTGCTGTTGTGATATAACGGCGGTTTTGGCATCAAACAAACCCTTGTCTTGTAACTTACCCGCTAACAATTGTGATATTTCATGGCTTTGATTAGCGTCTGTTGCACTAATGGTTACCCGGCATTGACTACTGCGACACTCAACATTATCCAAACTATAGGCTGTTTCTGTATTAATTGACTCTAAACGATAACGGATATTGCTTTCGCTGGCATTTGCCCAATCCGTATCCACTGTTTGCGTAGAAAAATCATGCTGTACTTTTGCAGGTAACGCTGACGCAACAGTTTGCTGATTAAGTTGAGTAAGTGCATATTGTGTTTTTATTTTATATTGTTCATATTCATTTGGCGGAGTACTAACACTATTAGTTACCAATGCATCAGTTCGCTCCTGCTCGACAATCCTCGGGTTATCTTGTGCTAGTTGCTGCGCACTTTGTTGCATTGGTTGCTGCACCAGTTGTTGTATTTGGCTCTGTGGCGTACTTAAAGCAACAGCGTCCAGCGATTGCTGCAAATTAACTATCTGCATGTTTAAGGCATTAATTGTGAGTTGCTGCTGGTCATTATCTTGCTGCAGCTGCGCAAGCAACTCACTGTTACCCACCTGCGATGTGTCTTGTTTAAAAAATATAAGAAACATCAACAAGCCACCAATAAATAAAGCTAAAGCGTGTGTCAATGCCATTGTTATAAGTTGTTTATTCATAGTACACCCTGCTGAATTCATCAAACCTTTTAACCAATGAATTATAGAGAGCGCTCTTGCCAGATAGCACAAGAGCGCTCAAGACAATTAAGCCAATTTTGTCAACTTAGCTATCTATTGTCACTTTACCAGCATCGCCGATTAGCGCGAAACTGTAACTTGACATCCTACTGAGTAAGGTGCACTTACGCTAAAACCATTAGCGCCAGAAGCACCGCAACCCCATGCATAAAAGTTAAAGTTAGCCGCGACTTCACCATTGCTATTTCTTTTTAATGTTTTTGGTGTATAACATTGCGTACCTACAAAACCACCAACATGAATACAAACTTGCGGGTGTGCTTGCAGTGTCCAACCAGATTGCGGCGTACCATTTATCATTGCAAATTCAGCAGCTGATGCACTACCCATTGAAAAAACCAACATCGCCGCTGCTACAAGAATTGCATGAACTTTTTTCATTTTTCTCTCCATATATTATGTTTATCATGAATCTTATTCATAAGCTAAAGGCCAACCAGGCTTCTAATAGAAAGTCAGCTAACCCTCAGTCTATGCACAAGCATCAAAATACCCTCGCCTATCTTTTTAAAAAAGACCGGTAATTTAATATGCGTTCTATTTAGCCACTTAATAAATTATGCTTTCAATTACAGCAAGCCTAAATCACAATCTATTTTTATTATTTATAGCTCATAACTTATATTTGCTGTCAGAGAATACCCGAGAGCAATAGTATCTTCTAACAGCGAAGCCAATAATGCAATATCTAAAGCTGAGTAAGGCACACTAGTTTTTTTATTTATTTCTTTAAAAGAAATAAATAAAATTAATTCTGTAAACAATTTTTGCTGTCAAATATAAATACACAATAAAATAAAAAATCTTGAACAAGATAAATCAGAAAAAGTGAATCGCAATAAACCATCAGATACGAAAAAACACCAACAAAAACCTGTATCTAAATATAAGCTTTATCGAAAAGGAAAATACTACTAATGTTTATAATCTTAAAATTATTTATATATATGAATATTTAATTTTTTATACTTCATTAGTCATCACGAAGGCTGCCAACGAATACATATTCATACTAAAGTTTGAAGCCTTCCATTAAAAATGCTGTTAATCTAAGGCGCAACATAAATTTGGACTATCTTATGGACAAGACAGCGGGTAAGTTTTTTGCAGCGGGAAGTTATCACCTAGAACAGACAAAGAAATTTATCGTTTATGGTGAAATGCTGGATGGTATTGTTAATCGCGGCATGAAACTGAGCATCAATACGAATGAATACTATTCTATTTATTTAACGATCAGTAATATTGATTTTATTCATTACAATTACAAAGACTATACCGCATTTATTATTCACTACGAGCATCAGCAGCATAAGCGCTTTCTAGCAAAGCTCAACATATATTATGCGGAGTGTAATATTTATCAGTAATATAAAAACATTGAGCAAATACTGATCAACATCAGCATTCTTAAAAATAGTACTACTGCTGGCAACGCCTCATTCACTAGAAATATCCAGAGAGCTTTTAGACACTATACTTCGATACTTATGTAAAAATACCTATTGCCAAACAGGTAAACACTATCGCTGATGCTATCTATAACACTTGTTTAAAGTTTAACCGATAACGGCAAACTTAGTTGCTAGTGGTAATAAGATAACCACGATAGTCTCTAGCAAATTAGGGAATCACCAAAGCCATTTGACACCACAGTATGATGCGGAAAAGACGCTTTGAATGCACTGTGTATCGATTAAAATTTTATGAGCCACACTTACAGCCTAAAATGATTAATGATCATAATACATCATATACACCGTCACCAGTGTCATTTTGATCGGCGGTAATCTTAACAAGCGCAATATCATTGAGACAAAACAATCATTTACATCATAAAAATTATCGTCTACTTATATAGTATAAAACCAGTGATATATAGCTGATAAAAAACAATTAAACATTTTGCACAAAGTGTCATGGTTTTATCTTTACATTATCTTTTTAATATTTTTTATTACAACTCATTAGTACTAATCGCGCCATCATGACAGTTTCATTATAAAAATAATATCTTTTTTATCTTTATATAAACATTTGTATATATTCAGATACAGCATACTCTTTAATATTTTTTATCAATAGAAAAGCCATACCATCATATAGCACTGTTAATGTCTTTATAGTATAAATGGTCTTTATTTCCATACAACTTTAGGAATACTGAACCGTAAGGACGTTTTTATGAATAAAATAAAAGTAAAAATATATGCACTTATCGCTATATTATTGATGGGTTTTGGAGCAACAGCTTCTTATGCACAAGACTCTGTCGATGTTGATGATTTTAACCCTAAAGGCTTTTTTACAGCACGCCCCGACTTTCGTCGTTGTGTATCGCCACTATGTGGCGGGATATTTGTTAAGCGGGTAAATCGTAAATTGACACGTTGCGCAGATGGCATTCGACGAGCTGAGTGTTATGTGGCCGAGGTTGATAGCAGCATGTTGAGCTTTGACCCTTTCCAGTTTTTAAGCAACGGACATCAACCGCTATTATCTGGGAGTATTATTCCGAAAGATTTTCCAGGCTTTGGTAATCTTGGCGCTTTCAAGGTCACAGGTGCTTATGAATCAGCAACACCTACTCCAGGTCGTCGTTTATTTGCTGGCTTACAGGATAATGGCTTAGTATGTATAACAACACCGTGCTTTTCCTTTGACCAATTTAAACTCAATAGCCGACGTATTCGTCAGATATCAGGTATTAACTTAAACAAAGTGGGTGCTAGTAGTGAACAGCTGGCGCAGGCAAACAAGATCATCGAAGATGGTGGCGTGCTGCTTGCCGCGGGTGTAAACCGACAGGTCTCAGAAGCTGCTGGTATGGGTATTACTTTTGTCGCTAAACAATTTTATCTACCAATCCAAGGACCACGGCTGCCTTGCCCCGAAGGCTATGAAAATATTGATGGACAATGCGCTACACCGTTTGGCTGTGTCTTCCCTCAAATTGAATTCACTATTCTTGGTGGTGCGCCGCCAATACCAGGTGAAGAGCCGAACATTCAGAAAAGCTGCGTTGATGAATGTAACCCACCGGCCTGGCTAACAGGGCCTGGTCAATGCATGATTGCAGCACCATAGTCTTATTTAATAATCTCTATAGTAATACGCATTGCCTCCAATGATAGAAACATGGAGGCAATGCGTTCAGTCAATTAGTGGCTATGGTTTATCAAAGATAATGACTCATTAAAATAGCCAATAGAGAAAATAATACAACAGTGAGTTTAAAAAACTTCATATCAGAATATTTTTGGATTAGATTAAAGAAACTCAGGTTTTTCTTTGCATCTGTGACACTGAGATTAATTAAAACTTAAAAAACCACACAAGGCTCGTTTAAAAGTTAACAACCACTTGTTACTTGAAAGTAAGCCCAGTACTGAATTGACTGGGCTTAGCTTAAGATATTCTATCTAATTAAGTCATTATAGATACAGACTAAAAAATTCCCAAATATCATCAACAGAATTTAAATCTTGATTACGAAAGCCCTGCTTACCGCCTTCAATCGCATAGTACTCAAATTGTTCTGGGTGTGGCATGCCATGCCCGCCTTTATCCATTTCGTAAAAACGCAGTTTTACATTACCATCAGTATCTTTATAATCAACATGGCTTATACGGCTATCAATTGTTGCTAAAGCCGCTGGGTGCTCACCTTTATAATCACTACCTTCGACTGCCAGATCTGGTAGCAGAGTTAACTTTGCATTATCAAAGTCAGACTCAGAGACACCTGTAGCCAGCGCCCATTGCTTTATCATTCTACGTGTATTTGGAGCATATGTTGCGTCAAAAAAAGGATCGCCGATACTGTAGTGATAAATGAGTGGCGGCATTTTTTCTGGCATCTTAGCAAATCGTGGCAACGGTGGTGTTGAAGACGCAGCCGCTAGGTAACGCTCTGGCTGAGCAAGTACAGCATATAGCGTCATTTGCCCCCCATTAGACATTCCTGTAATAAAGACTTTATCTCGATCAAAAGGTATTTGCATTGTTTCCAGTTCTACTTCTACTTGATTCAAGTAAGCTACGTCCGTAGCAGGCCCTCCTGTCTCGCCCATACCCCACACGCCAGTATGTGCATAAAAAGGGTCTGAGCCTGATTGTGGCTTTCTTGATACAGCATTACCATAGACAAGGATAAACTTATGCTCATCGGCTAAGCGCTCAAAATCGCCATAGGTATCAAAGCGCCTGTAAATCTCTGCGTTTACGCCAAAACCATGCAAAGCAAACACAAGCGGATAGCTTTTACCCTTGACCAGACCCTTAGGCTGGTACAGTAAAAAACGGCGTTTTTGTGTCATACCAGTGGGTAATATTAAGTTGAAGCTATGCGCAGTCACACCGGCTTCAGTCGCTATTTGCCAAGTATCATTTAAAGCCAGAGTAGCATTGCCTGTTAACTCAGGCCGTACATGCTGCGATGTACTTTCGCTTTTTGCCGCACTAGTGACTTTAGTATTAGCCGCTGCTTCGCTAGTTAAAGTTTTTTTACTACACGCTGTAAGAAAAACTGTACTTAAACATACTAAAAGCACCGCATACCCTATTGCTTTTTTCAAAAACAATAGAACACCTTCTATCTGGATAAACATATAATACTAGCTCCGGTTTCAAGTTATTTTTAGAGGTATATATTTTTTAATTAAAGGCTAGGCACGACGAGCTATCGCTGCAATAGCGAAACAACAGCAAACTAGCCCTTTATCATTCTTTATTTTTTAACAAAAATTTGAGTGGGGAATTTTCCAATAAAAAAGCGCTCACTTCAACACTGAGCTAGCATTTATAAATGCGTCTCAGCGCCTGCGTAGATAAGTCTATGCTTCATAGGCCATTCAAACGTCATCAGAATACACAGTGACAATAACCTTCACCAAGGAGCAACTTAAAAACTTGTTATATACACTGCTTAATCTATCAACCGATATTGTTTGATATCTTTTTAAAATCTCGCAGCACGCTTTCATTTAGGCATGTAGGCTTTTGACAACCTTGGAGTAGATACGGGCTCTTATAGCGGACTATAAATACTCGTCTTATAGGCATAAACCTGCTTCTACCAGAATATAACTCTGACAAGGTGAATTTTAACGACCCAAGCACCAGCGCCCTCAAAATGACTTTAGAATATTGCAGGTAATGAGTATGTATTATTAATTAGCTTAGAGAATGCTATTCTAACAATCTCTTTTGTATATACTGCCCAAGGAAGCATTTGGGTTATCACACTGTTAGAAACAAATAGCCTGAGACGTAACGTAAGAAGTCTCAAAGCCTTATTCGTTGATGAGTTCTTACAATAAATACTGCACTGATTTCTCTATTGGCTCGAATGATATAACACAACGATGTTCAGATGCAGATTGAGACTCTGATATCTTATCTGATTATGATGAGTGTAATGTTGTCTAAAAAGCTACTCGCAATGTCGATTGATGCCTGTCAGCACCAAGCCCCGGGCTTTCCAGAAATAATACAATTTCTATTAGTACCTAGCATTGAAACTATTTCTCTACATCTAGACAATTTGTTTTTAGTGAAAAAATTGTTCTGGAAACAGAGAAAGCACTTTGAGTAAATCGTCTCAACTGTGTATCACCGCAAGCATAAAACATACATAAGAGCTCATACTAGTTAATCTTATTTAGGCCAAACGCCCAGTCTATTATTTTTATAAATGGCCAAAAACATCAAGAGTTGGTGATCACTAAGCATTATATTTGGCTCCGTTCTGAGCGTTCACAGGATGATCTGTTTACTGTTTGGATACAAGCAGTTACATCAAGAATGTAAGAAAAGGCACTCAGAAATGTTGTTGAGCTAAAGTTAAATGCGTCACAAAGTATAAGGTTTACTGCCGTGGTACTGCATAAACTAATTGATGGACGCCGTCTGCTGGTTATGGAGGGGATGTAATATAGTAGGCTATGTTGCAGAGCTTAGATGTTTTATTGATTACTTAATCACTACGACTCTCTCAGCACATAGTGGGGAACCAAAAGACACAAGACTGCTCGACTGCAGAGGCTTTACTTTTCTATACACCCTAGCTAAGAGATAAAGTCTTATGCAAAGATTACCGTCAATACTCATAGTCAGTATTGGCGGTTTTTTGTTGGCTAAATAAAACCCTTTCAGCCAATCTCGGCCACAAAGACCTCGTAATCACACTTACTTTATTAGTTTATGCAGCGGAAATAACGGCCAATATAAAGCTATGAGCTGTACCGAATTGATATTTTCAGCTGAGTTTTGTTAATCTTATCAAAGAAATGCTCATGAATAATGACAAATGCAACACTTGAATAAGCGTATTGAAGCTTAGGGATCGATTTTTCATAAGAGGCAAGGAAGTTTATGTGGGATCCTGAGAACCGGGTAATGCTGGCGATAGAGTTTACTGAGGCACACCTGTGCGAAGCCATTACAACCAACGATATTATTGCGGCATCAGGCATATCAACCAGGCACTTTTACCGCGCCTTCCAGCGGCTTACTGGCGATACCATAAAACATTACCTCTGCAGCAGGCGACTTACTGAGGCATCGAAAGAGCTGGTCTCTAACAATGCTAATATTTTACACACTGCGATTAAGTATCAGTTCCACTCTCATGAAGTATTTAGCCGCGCTTTCAAACGGGTGCTATGGATTAGCCCAAGGAAATTTCGGGAAATCGACAGTCCATTTAGTGTCAAGCACCAACACCCCATCGATGGCACTGCTTTTAGCCTTATGGCAGACAAATCAAAGCGTGAGCCCTATATTATGCCACCTATGAGGAAACGTTATATCGTTGGGATTAGGGTTTCTCAACCACATTACGGTTTGGATTTAACACAAACCTCAGATCAACAACAGATGCTTCACAGAAAGCTAAAAAACAGTCTCTCTAATATAGAACACTTGCTTGATGATAAAGAGCTTATTATTACAACAAGAAATAGAGAGTCAGCTTTATTGCATACAGTCAATAATATACATGGCTTTGAAGTATCCAAGCCAGGCCGGTTTCCTGCCGACCTGACAATGTATGAGCTGATGCCTGCCCACTATGCTGTGTTCCAACACAATGACTATAATAATTTAGTGGATGTTACGGTCAGCTACGCTTTTCGCTGGTTAGACCAGCAAGGCTTCTACCTTGGTGATGCACCCTCCATTTTCAAAATGCATGGCGATAATTTACAAGGTGGTGAGCTCTATCTGCCTATCAGCAAATCCCCTATTCCGACTTTCTCTTATTGGCGCGACTATATCCCGGTATATGAGCTTAAAAAAAGCGCTTAATCCACATATATTATTTGCCCATCATACTACTCAGCATAATGGCTCTATAAGCACCCTCTGCTGCTAGAGTGTCCGTGCTTTTCCACTTTATCAAACCGCATCATTATAGTGCAAAAAACCACCTTAAATGCAAAAAAATGAATATATGACAAAAGGTACCCAGAAGTTAGTATATTTATTTATAATCTCTGCCTCTTCTTAAAACCAACAAACCAAACGAAGGAATTAGCATGCTTGAACTGCTGACTCAGACTTATTATGGCAACACACTGCAAAGCTGGTTGCTTGCCCTCGTTATTATTGTGCTCTCTGTCATGCTTGGTAAAGTCGTCTATTGGGTATTTTCACGTGTCATACGGCTTTTTACCGCCAGAACCAAAACACAACTCGACGATATCATTGTTGATATGATCGAGGAGCCCGCTGTTTTTCTAGTCATTGTACTCGGTATTTGGTTCGCACTGCGCACACTGGTATTACCAGAGACAATTACAACCATCATTTCCAGTGCCTATCAGGTTATTTTGGCATTACTGGCTGGCTGGTTATTGAGCCGTTTATTTGATGCCTTATATAGGCAGTACCTCGTGCCAATCACAGAGCGCAGCGAAAATGACCTAGATGACCAACTCATGCCAATTCTGAGCAAAGGCGTCAAGCTTATTATCTGGGCAATGGCGATTATCATCGGTTTGAACAATGCCGGTTATGATGTGGCCGCCCTGATTGCTGGCCTGGGTATTGGTGGCTTGGCCTTGGCAATGGCAGCTAAAGATACGGTCTCTAATATTTTCGGTGGTTTTACCATTTTTACAGATAAACCCTTCAGAATGAATGACCGCATTAAGGTCGCTGGGTTCGATGGCACAGTCATAGAAATTGGTGTTCGCAGTACACGCTTAAAAACACTAGAAGGCCGAATTGTGACAATACCCAATGCTAAATTTGCGGATGCCCCCGTAGAAAATGTTAGCCTGGAACCTTCACGAAAAGTAAAACTGGACTTAGGTCTGACTTACGATACAAGCCCTGACCAAATGCAAAAAGCAATGGATATCCTAACATCAATTAATGATAGTAATGATAATACAGAAGCAGATGCCGTTATTGCATTTAATGCGTTTGGTGATTTTGCTATGAATATAATGTTTATCTATTACATTAAGAAAAGCGCAGCTATAGCTGGCACACAAACTGAAATAAATATGGAAATTTTAAAACAGTTTAATCAGGCTGGTCTGGAGTTTGCGTTTCCGACACAGACTTTATATAACATAAACCAAAGCTAAGCAAGTGCGTGTCTGGCAAGGCTTACAATATAATGTACGCCTTGCCAGCAACAAAATAAATAGCTTACTAAACCTTAATCCAGGCGAACGTAAGCAGCTTCATCCAGAAAATTAAATAAAGAATCTGCTTTTACCTGTTCTGGCTTAATACCTGGTGGCAAAGCAAAAATCTCTTCTTCATTAGTGTCTTTTTCACGCTGTTTATTATAACTATTACCACCAATATGCACACAGTCAAAGTTAATTACTTTACGTTTACTATCGTCATATTGATACTTAAATAAAATATCATCCCAATTTGCATCATGCGAAACCTCTGCATACCCGGCAAAACTGCTTGCGTGAAAAAGCTGAAAGTAACCAAGATGCAGTTTGTGGTGCCCTTCAAAATTAATAGGAATAATATCCCAATTACCACTATGAAAAGCTTCCCATTGCTCTTCACCCGATGGTGTTTTTGATTCACTTAAACCTTTATCTCGGATTTCATGATAAAACGAGTGATGCTGCTCAAAGGTAAGCGCAAGGTTATTGTCTATATTATCTTTAAAGTATTTATAATATAGATTATAAATCTCCTGAATATTCTCAACCTTCAATGCACAATATTCATCGTAGTTACCCGAGGGGCTGCCCAGCATACGTCTAAATCTAGGACAATAAATGCTGCTTAACGATTCTTCATCACGTGGTAATCGCTGTGCAATTTCACGGAAGTTTTTTGGCAATACGATATCTGCATCAATCATCAGCAGCCAGTCTTCTTTAGACAGCGCATCAAAACCTTCATTGATGATTTTCCCTTTAGCAAAGCGAGCTCCATCCTCATGAACTCTTTTACTAAATACCATTTCGATATCATGCTTTTCACATAAGGCTATTGTCTCAGCATCCTCTTCAACAGTAACCACAACCCAGCGATCGAAAAGATCTCTGTTCATTATCCCATATTCTAATTCCGAAGAAGTATTGATACTTACGGTAACAGCTTCTAATAGCATTTATTGCTCCTTAACTCTCAAGCTAACTTATTGTTTATAATATTTACTACATCTATGCTAAAAACTTATCGGCGATAAGCGGCTGACTTAATATCACATGATGATTTATTAGCAGCACATACAAATAGCCTAACGAACCCTTACTCTCCGCATTGCATAAGCAGTTTATTATTGTGTGAACACACTTGTTATCTGCCCTTGTCACTTAGCTCTACAAAAATATCAGCACTTAACGATAAAACCCTGAACTTGAGCCACAGATACAGACATGCGGCTATTCATTGCTTAAGCATTAAGTCACAGGGGCAATTATAAACACGACACGAGACTTGCTTTAGCAATAAGCTAAATGCAGTGCCTAGGTTTCAATAATAAGCCCTTATTTTTGCAAAACTACTACTGGCCGCATCAATTTTATAATTTAGCAAGACTATGTGGTACGGCCTTAAAAACGCGAATAAAATAGCAAATTTAATAACCCAGGAAAACCTTTTTTAGTGTTATTTTTTATTCCTGTCACGTTATTAATCTATCTTTCTTAGCGCATCATATAGCGCTTTATTACTTGTCCGGACCATAGTTCAAGCACGGCCTTGTGATAACAGAGTTGTGGATTATACACTTGGCCTAGCATACAACTGATCATCATAAAGATAGCAACAGGCATTTGCGGTTTATAATTTCTAGCCACGCCACACTCAGGCAAGCTGCTTGCGTTTAACAAGTCAATCAAAGTAATTTACGGCTTAAGCCCTGGCCTGCTCAACCATATAGTTTGATACAAAGTACATAGTGCCATTACAAACCCTTAAATAGCAGCAGTAGAAACTTCCCCCATTTCTATTTACCAGGCTAAGCTGATTAGCTGCGAGCAAAGCCTATATTCAAAGCGTGGTAGTGGCCAGACCATACAAAACCAAGCACTTGTATCGTACATAAAAATGCCATTTAGAATGAGTACACTTTATACTGAAATAACAAAAAAAGCCCACAAGGGTTGCGGGCATAAGTATTTTGACAAGCTTCTGCGGAGGACTGTGGAAGGAGCAGAAGCAGGTTTAAGTCTAGTGAATATACGGAAGAGAAACATCCCTCATTTGGGGTAAACAATGCAGCCATTCTTATAATATTTATACTTACTTTCTATATTTGCTTATATCTTCTTAAGCTAATGGCAATAATATTAGCATCAAATTAATACAGCTATATTAATACGCAAACACACTTATTTCTACATGAGTATCGTAGTGCACACTTTAACAAAACAGCAAAGTTACACATGTAAATGTTAAATTATTTTATTAGTCTATGTCACTTAGCATAATGCTATTGCTTTTCAAAGACATTTACCTATACTCACTGGCTAATTTCATTATTCTTTTTTACTATCGTGGCTTACTCCAATAACACAGTTCATGACGATATACTCAATGCTGCGATAGACCCTCAAAAGTGGCAAACAGTACTACAAAAAATCCTGGGTAAATCAAGCTCTCAAGGTGGCGTACTTGGTATGCGCAATAGAGAAGGCGTTAAGCTCATTCAAAGCAGTGGCTTATCGACAAACTATTTCAACAATTACTTCTCCATTGCCGATAACGCCAATTTAATGATGCAGTTTTATAAACACTTCAAAGAAGGCCAGATCACAACAGAAGCAACACTTTCTGTCATGATGGGTACCCCATTTATTAAAAGTGATTTTTATAACCTTGTTGCCAGGCCCGAAGGTTTAAGGTTTGGCGTGGTTGGCTATGTCTCACTGAATAATGAAGAGCGTATTATCTTTTCAACTGCTAGAGAATCTTTTGCAGGGCCTTACACACAAGATGAAATTAAGTATATAAAACGCCATCTTCCAACATTACGCCAAGCTGTTATCATTTCACAGCATTTAGAGCATAACAATTTAAAATTAAAAGCAGCAGAAACTTTTATTGATCAGTTAAATGCAGGTATTTTGCTGGTCAACCATAAGTCTCAGATAATCTACCATAACCTTATCGTTGAAAGCCTATTACAAAATGAAGATGGTATTAAATTAGTTAGCAACAACGTTGTAACAGGTAGCAAAGAGAATAGTCGAGCACAACTAACAGAGAAAGTGACTGCACTCGCAAAGCAAACTTACCCAAAGCCACTTGAAACAATAAATCTCCAGCGAAACATTCATGGCAAACATTCTTTGCAACTTACCATGTTTTCGCTCAAACAAGATGAACCGCTTTTCTCAGGTAACAGCGCCAGCGTATGTATATTAATTATTGACCCAAGCCGTAGACAGACCGCGCCTAACCAACTATGGCAACTACGTTA
Source organism: Gammaproteobacteria bacterium (assembly GCA_965230615.1). Classification (GTDB taxonomy): domain Bacteria; phylum Pseudomonadota; class Gammaproteobacteria; order HTCC5015; family HTCC5015. Next base: position 373,861 of record OZ246012.1, on the reverse strand, counting down.
TAACCTTACGCCAGCAGAAATCGCACTCGTACAAGAGCTTATCAACGGACATAATTTAAGAGAAGCGTCTGAAAGACGTAACATTCGTTACGAAACTGCGCGCACACACTTAAAAAATATTTTCAACAAAACAGGTGCCAACAGCCAAGTAAAGCTATTACAGATATTACTCAATGATATTGCGGCACTATTCACACACTAAGAATAGCATTAAGAGCGCACCATCAAGCTCAATACCTCCTCTCTTAACAAGGCACTTTCCTAAAGACTACCAATACAACGTTAAACTTAAGCAATGCTATTTACTATGACTGCCATCACACAGCGGCTGCTTACCTGTGACCTTACAACCGCAGAAATATACCGTTTTACTTTCTTCTGCCTGATAAGCAACAGGTGAAAAGTCAGTGCCACTATGCGAGCCATCGCAAAAAGGTTGTTGCTGACTTTTTCCGCAAGAACACCAGTAATAAGATTTACCTGCTTCAACGTCAACAGCGAAAGGCGCTTCGGCAACACGAACCGGTTCACTCATTTTGCATTTCCTTATTTGATCAGTTAAATTTATTCAGCAATCATTTGTCTGTTGTGCGGTGCGGCCAAGTCTAACTCTGGACCAACTGGCACCACGCCACTTGGGTTAACGCTTGTATGGCTACCGTAATAGTGTTGTTTAATATGCGCCATATTAATCGTCTCTGCTACACCAGGGTATTGATACAACTCACGTGTATAAGCCCATAAGTTCTTATAATCGACAAGACGCCGAATATTGCATTTAAAGTGGCCATAGTAAACCGCATCAAAACGTATCAATGTTGTAAACAAGCGCCAATCAGCTTCTGTTAATTGTGCGCCAAGTAAGTAGCGCTGTTTACTAAGACGCTCCTCGAGTTTATCGAGTGTTGCAAATAGTGGTAATAGCGCTTCTTCATAGGCATCTTGCGTTGTTGCAAAGCCCGATCGGTAAACACCATTATTCACTGTGTTGTAAATAAGGTCATTTAAGGTATCAATTGCTTGGCGCTGCGCTTGAGGGTAATAGTCTCCAGGCCTTGCACCAAGCTGATCGAAAGCACTGTTGAACATACGAATGATTTCAGCAGACTCATTCGATACGATCGTATTTTGCTGTTTATCCCATAGCACAGGTACAGTTACCCTGCCATTATAATGCGGATCAGCTGCCAGATAAATTTCATAATAGTAACGGGCATTGATAATAGGATCAGCAATTACCCCATCCCCCGGTTCAAAGCTCCAGCCATGTTCAGCCATATGCCAATGCACTACAGACACAGAGATCATGTCTTCTAAGCCCTTGAGCTTACGAAAAATCAATGTACGGTTGGCCCATGGGCAAGCATAAGACACATAAAGATGATAACGCCCTGCTTGGGCTTTAAAACCTGCCTCACCCGTTGGTCCCGCTGAACCATCTGCGGTAACCCAGTGGCGAAACTGTGATTTTGAGCGCTCAAAATGCCCTTTGCTCGCCTTGGTATCATACCAATGATCATGCCACTTACCGTCGATCAATAAGCCCATACAGTTTCTACTCCTCTATCACATGATATAAAGCCATAAACAGGTAAAAGACTGCTTACACAACGTGATATGTAAATTATCAGTTGCTATAAAATCAATAAATATCGATAATTTCAAAACAATGTTCTCCAAAAAAGAACAATACTGGAGGCTGTCTTTATGGGTGAATTAGAAGATATGACCGTGTTTAGCCGGGTCGTTGAGTCGGGTGGCATCAGCCGCGCGGCAGAACAGCTGGGTTTAGCCAAGTCGGCTGTTAGCCGACGACTGGCTGATTTAGAACGACGCCTGGGGGTTAAGCTGCTCAATCGCACAACCCGTGCTATCCACTTAACAGATGTTGGCAAGCTATATTATGAGCGTGTTATTAAAGTGCTTGATGATGTGGCAGAGCTCAACACTATCACCACCGATATCAATACCAGCTTAGCAGGCACCCTGCGTTTATCTGCACCCGTGTCTTTCGGTATTGCTCATTTATCCAGTGCGATCAGTGACTTTACCAAGCATCACCCACAGCTGAATATTAATATTAGTTTTTCTGATCGTCATATCGACCTGGTTGAGGAAGGCTTCGACTTGGCTATTCGTATCGGTGATTTACATAATTCCAATTTAAAAGCACGTAAGATCACCACGATACGCTTAGCAGTCTGTGCATCGCCAACCTATCTGGCAGAACACGGCACGCCAACTACACCGGATGATCTTAAACAACATAAGCTGCTACAGTATGCTGGCAGTAATGCAAACGCCTGGAAATTCATCACACCCAGTGGCGAGGATTATTACTTATCAATTAATGCTTCTTTATTGGCAAACAACGGTGACTTTTTACATACTATGGCAATTAATGGACATGGTATTATACTGAGCCCGACCTTTATCGTTTGGCAATCTATTAAACGGGGTGATCTGGTATGCTTATTATCGGATTACGCAGTACCCACTTACCATGCTTATGCGGTATACCCACAAACCCGTTACCTGTCTCAGCGTGCCAGAAAGTTTATCGACTTTCTCACACAACGGTTTTCTGAAAAGCCTTACTGGGATAAAGGTTTAAACTAACTATTATCTTTTTCCAATGCAACTTCACGCTGCTGCTTATACTCGTCATAGCCTTTTCTTGGGCATTCATTGGTATAGTGAGGATCTTCATGTTTACGGTATTCATCACAATGATAATCCTGAGTCATTTCATAACAATGTTGTGTTGTACAGGCCATACTACTGATTAACAGCAGGCCAGTTAATATAAAACGCATTAACATTGTCTCTACTCTCCACTCAACGTTAAAGTAACCTTTCAAAATATTATGTTGATGTATCATCATCAGCTTGAAATGCCAGCAAGTCACCCGGTTGGCACTCCAAAAACTCGCATATCTTTTCCAGTGTATTAAACCGTATGCCGCGCACATGACCTGATTTAAGCAGGGAAATATTTTGTTCAGTGATCCCCACATACTGCGCAAGTGCTTTCGAGCGCTTTTTACGTTTAGCTAACATGACATCCAAATTGACGATAATAGGCATGACTAGACAATCTCAGCATTATCATCAGCAAGCTTACGACCTTCAACCATAATGGCGCTGACCAGCAGAAAAACGCCTGCAACGAAGGCGGTACTTAACTGCCCACTGCCTAAACTAATGCTGAGCGCACGCTCACCTGGTGGGTGATTCATCGTCACCACGACACTCACTAAGGCGCCAGCTAAGGGACTTATCAGCACGTTGGCAAATAAGGCGAGAGAAAATGCACGTAAGTGACGTACATTGGCTTGAGTGAAAAATGCAGCCTGTTGGTATAAGGCGAATAATGCCTTTAGTCGCCATAAGCCATACATCACGATACCCATAGGCAACATGCTGCAGACAAACCCTAATACAATATTCCAAGGGCCAACATAGTCAGGCTGAATAACGATACCTTGTTGTTGCGCTATATCGTCAAAGAAGACATGAAAGTTATACCAAAACACCGCCATAAAAACCGGTAAGCCAATAATGGCTGCCAGACAAATATACTGCATAAAGCGACTAAGCCATTGAATCTGCTTGATATTCTGCATTCTATCTAACCTGCCCATATTGCAATGTATAAATAATGCTTGTTATTTTATCGCAATTAATTATCATAAAACAATAATTTTTTATCAAAAAAGGTGATAACCTAATGGAAAGACTCTTTACATGCATGGTTTTGTTATATTGGTTTCCGGTTGCCAGCCAAGCATTAAGTTGGGGCGATTTACAGCAGGAAATTGAACGCCTTGCAGCAGGTAAGCCTGCCACACAGCTTATCCACTTGCGCTTATTCGAGGTCTTTGAGACTGTCGCAATTTATACCAAAGCGCTCAAGGCACATAAGCCCAATAGCGCCTTGTTTTGTAGCGCCAATGACACTCAGATGCATTTTAACCAACTGGTTTCAATGATCAGACATCAGGCCAGACAAGAACAAGCCACTGCCCAAGAGCCTGTACAGGCTTTACTATTGCGTGCCCTGCAACAACAATTTCCTTGCAAGTCTGAATAGCTCTGCCATAAACCAGCATAGAATAGCGCCTTTAGATAACCGGTATATTAAATAGCTCGCAATACTGCTCCCCAGAATTGGGCATCAGAATTAGAGTCAGGGCCAGAACACGCTGCTTCCAGCCTGCTGCAAATGATTGGCCCGATCGGCCCGGTGAAACGGCTGTTATCTGTGCAAACCCCTAAGGTGTTGTTTTCTTAAGCAAATACTTATCTGATTGCTTAGGGTCCAGTGCTCGTCGAGTCAATAGACCAAACAACCTGATTGGCCAATCACGTGGGATAAAGCGATTTTCAAAAGCGTAAACCCAATTCAGCAAGCCTGGCACTACACTGATTTTTTTGCCTAACGCTTTCAAAGCAACCTGGGCTACCTTTCGCGGCTGGTGTGTAATAATAGGCATTTTACTAAAGTCGATATCCATACCTGCTAACATTGCTGTATCAGTAGGCCCAGGGGATACTACCAGCACATCAACACCATAAGGCTTTAGCTCAACACTCAACCCTTCTCCCAAGGTTAAGATATAGGCCTTGGACGCACAATATGAATTAAACAGGGGAACTGCCTGATAGGCAAATAAGCTGGCGACAAACACCATGGCACCCCGACCGCGGCGGATAAAACGCTCAGAAAAGATATGTGCCATCTGAGTTGGCACCTGCATATTTAACTGCATGAGCTGATTATGTGTGGCTAATGGTTGCTTGGCGAAATGCCCGGTAACTTCCATACCGGCATTCAGTACCACCATGCCAATATCGATATCTTGCGTCGCCTCCTTAAGATCGTCGATAGCATTATCGGCTTGTAGATCAATACAGCAGGTTAATACATCGACATTATACGCCTGCCTGATGTCCTGCTTGGCTTGTTCCAGTCGACTTTGCTGCCTAGCAACCAACACAAGGTTCATTCCCTTAGCAGCCAACTGCTGACTAAATGCCAGCCCTATACCGGCTGAACCACCAGTTACCAAAGCCCATTTACCATATTTATCCTGATAGCTTTTGCTCATTATTGATACCTTCTCTTACATGAGTGACACCCAATTATTGGAGCGACTATTTATTAAGTGGATTAAAGCTTATCTTGTTTCAATTAATAGAACTACAGGGTTAAAATAGATTTCAAAGTTCCCATTTTTAGAACAAAAGGTGTTTTATGGATGCGCTGCGCTATATAACGACGTTTGTAAGAGTCGCCGAACTGGAGAACTTTTCAGCTACAGGTAGGCAGCTGGGAATTGCAAAATCCGCCGTCAGCAAGCAGATCAATAGTTTAGAAGAGAAGCTAGGGACTCAGCTGATTACTCGCTCTACCCGTAAAATTGCCTTAACTGAAGCTGGTCAGACCTATTACCGTTTTTGCAAAGAAATTGTCGAGTTACAACAAAGTGCTGAAAGCGAGTTAAAGGATTACCAATCAAAGCCCCGTGGCAGTGTTAGGGTCGCCAGTGACTTAACGTTTGGTCGTATCTTTCTCGCTCCTTTAGTCAGCGCACTCAATCGTCAATATGCCGACTTAAAAATTGAATTACTGCTCGAAGACCGTATCATTAATATCATAGAAGAAAATATCGACTTATCAGTACGTGTGGGTTGGCTGCAAGACTCCAGCTTAATTGCACGTAAATTATTTGATGCGCGTTTTGTCGTCTTTGCCTCGCCAGGCTATATTGAGCAACATGGCCAGCCGCTAACGCCACAAGCCCTGCATGACCATAAATGGGTAAATTTAAACTTACTGCCTTCCCCCCTAACCTGGAAATTCACTAATAACCAGCAAACACAGACTGTACAGCTCAATAGCAAGATCACGACTAACAGCGTAGATGCCTTAATCTCCTTGGTTAAAAATGATAGCGGTATATCAGCGTTGGCTGAATATATTATCAAAGAGGATATGCAGACAGGACAGCTCATGCCAATTTTAGAAAATTACACGCTGCAAAAAGTCGGTGTATATGCAGTCTACCCCAATAAAAAAGATATGCCTGTAAAAACCAAGCTTATACTAGATAGGTTACTGGAGAAATTTGAGCACTACTAACATAAACGCTTTGCAATACCTTAGCAGCATTCATCCTGCTGTTAACTCAATAAGCTGCACATACCGGCTATCAAAGGCGATATAGGTTCTGATTTGTTGCAAGCGCTCATCAAAATCATAAACGTGATTGTATGACCAGGCTACGTTTTCGATGATCTGTCCCTCAATGTGAATATCAAAATACTCCGTTGTACCTTTCAACGGGCACTCTGTTGTTTTCGCTGACTTCCTTAATAACTGCATCTCAACATGCTCTGGTGGGAAGTAAATCACCGGATCATACAGATCGTTGCCTGCTTCGAGTAATTTTAGGGCCTGCTTGGAACTGGCGACCTGACTATTACGGAAATGTGCTTCCACTGGATATTGAAGCTGCTTGATAACCATAAAATGACGCGGCTCGCCGGGCCGGCTAATTGGGTTTTTTACCAGCGTTGCCTCAACCGGCATATAATCATCTCCATCAAAATCTTTACTTATCCCTAGGGTCGACATCACATAGCACTCTGTCTTTATCAGGTTCAATATCGGCCAGTAGCTGGCTGGCTTTACTCACAGCCCTACCGGGTCAAACGGTTATCAAGCATAAACCTACCTTACGGTAGTGGTGGTTTAATATAAGCAACTAGTACTCATCCTTACACCATAGACTCATTTTAACAGAGTTGACATACAAAAATTTGCAACTGACGATAGCAGCATTGCACCAAGTCACGCCAGGGCAAAGTGACTGGCAATCATGCCAGGGCCATTGAAATTTTGTATGATTTTTTTCTGACCATTTACAAGTCTCTAACGATAAAGCAATATCAGCGGCACTGTATAAAAATAGATATTTCTTAACCTGCTGACGCGAGCGCATTGCGTATTAAATAACGATGATTATAAAAACCGCTGGGCAAGTACTGTCTTGTGCACTGTATAAATTAAATCAGCAACAACTTTCAGCTCTCTGGTCCTTACGCTGCCAAGCTTTGCTGGCACTGCTCATTATTGCTGTGACGGCTGTCTATGCGGTGCAGTTTTTATCCGTCATGTTGATCAGTCCACTATTCTACGATGAGATCTCCACAATAAGCTGGTTCAGTGCCCAGGGCGCCTGGCATAGCATGAGTCATTACCCTGTACCGAATAACCATATCCTGTTTAACGTACTCAATGCACTGACACCGGGTGATGACCTTTATCACCCATTACGGGCCAGATTCTGGTCAATTGTTGCTGTTATAATCAGCGGTGTTTGGATGGTTGTTTATTGTGCACGTCGACAACTCTGGCTAGAGGCCAGCTTATGCTTGGCAGTGATTTTTACCACATTTGCGCACCTTGATATTACCTTGCAAGCCAGAGGCTACGGCTTACAGGGTTTGGCGCTTATTATCAGCGTATTTACCACACTGACTTACATTGAAAAGCCCCAAAATAGCAAGTTACTCATATTAGCGACAGCGCTGTTAATCGGCAACTATACAGTGTTAAGCTTTATTCCCTTCACAGCAGCATTGTTACTGTCGTTATGGTTGCATAGCAAAGATGCTCGCGTATTTTACATGGCTTGTGGCACAGCGCTGGCAACACTCGGTTTGTATTGGCCAGTGTTATCGCAAGTGATCATTGCAACGCGTACGTTTCCTGAGAAGTTTGGACGCCATTTTACTGATATACAACGCGTATTCGACGTACTGCAGCAGTACCTGCCTGAAGTACACCATAGCCTGCTATTCGCAGGTTTTATTTGCCTGACTGTTTAGCGCACAGCCTGAGCCGTCTATCAAAAATCACTGCTGGTATAAAGATTATTATGCAAAGCATTATTCTCAGCTTTGCTATATTTTTATGGATGGGTACCCCTTATACCCGAGCTGTATTATTTGTGGGAACAGCAACGATCTTAGTCAGTATTTTATTGATTGGCCAACAACTCAGGCATAGCCAATATAAAAGTATGCAGTATCTGCTGCTTGTTGTCATCAGTGGTTTATTCTTATTTAACACAATCAATAAAATACGAGTATTTGAATACTATCCACGCGCACACTGGAATACCGTGGTTGAGTTTATTGAACAGCATGCAGCAACACCGCATACTGTCTTTCATGACTTTCAACCTTGGATCATATCACCGATGTTTCAAGAGACCGTTAAGCAACATAGCCAAATAGATAAACAAGCTTTTAGCGCTGGACGCATGCTGTGGCTAGAGCCTCGTTATCCTTCAGCTGACACAGACCCGGGCTATGAAAAAATGACATTAACCGCTGAAGAGCTGGGTTATAAAAAGCGCTTACCCCATGATATTGCTGCCAATGCTGTTACGCTGCATTTATGGCAACGTGGCAGCCACCATACAATGTTGAGCTTCGCACCTTTTCAAAGTGCTATGATTAAATCGGTCACTGCTAATGAGTCATCAGTAACAACGTTACTGACCGATAGTGTTACCGACGCAGCCCAGCATCTTGAAGTCACCAGCTTAAACATCGACTTAATGACTGGCGTACCTTATCATCATTTAGAAGTTATTTTTGCTGATAGCACAAGTGCCCAGCGCCCTCAGGTCAAGATTCGCGTTGCTGGACAGTGGCAAACTCTTGATAGCAAACAGTTAAGCTTAATCGACCGTGCTTTGGCAATCCCTTTAAATATGCAAGCGGCAGATCATATTCATTTATCATTTTCGCAAGCTGTGCCTGTATCAGAGATATGGGTTGCACTTTAAATGAAAACACCATGAGCTCACAACAGACCCATCATAAAACGATCGCTATTATTGGCGCAGGTGCTGCAGGCCTAACTGCAGCCTACCAATTGAGTAAAGCAGGCTATTCAGTCAGCGTTTTTGAGGCCAGCCCACAAATTGGCGGACTGGCCCGATCAATACCGCTTTGGAACCAAACAGTCGACCTTGGGCCACATCGTTTTTTTTCAAATGATAAACGTATTAACTCACTTTGGCTTGAGGTTGCAGGCAAGGATTACGTACTTGTTGATAGACTAACCAGAATATATTATAAAAACCGTTACTTTCACTACCCACTAAAACCCGTTGATGCACTCAAAAAGCTCGGCTTGCTTGAAGCTTGTCGTTGCATGCTAAGTTATATTGCCAGTCGTCTACGCACTATACTTAAGAGCCGCCATAACAAAATTGACTCTTTTGAGCAGTGGGTTACGGCACGTTTTGGCAAGCGCTTATTTGAGATTTTTTTCAAAACTTACAGTGAAAAACTATGGGGTATTGGCTGCCATGAGCTAGATGCCGATTTCGCAGCACAGCGCATAAAAAAGCTCACCCTACTCGAAGCCATCAAAGATGCCCTTAGCATTACATCGAAAAACAAACATAAAACGCTGGTTGACAGGTTTGCTTACCCAACACAGGGCACTGGGATGGTATATGAAAGAATGGCAGAAAAAGTCCAACAAAATGGCGGTAGTGTTCATCTACAAACAGCCGTTACCAGTATCAATTATACCGAACAGGCTAAACCACAACTCACACTTAGCAATGGTGAAACACAAAGCTTTGATCACATTATATCAACGATGCCCATTACATTATTACTTAAGGCTTTGCCTTCAGTACCACAACCTGTTTTGCTAGCAGCCAAACAACTTACATTTAGAAATACTATTTTAGTCTTTTTGAAAGTAGAAGCCAGTGACTTGTTTCCTGACAACTGGCTTTATATTCACTCTGATAATTTAAAAATGGGCCGTATCACTAATTTCCGCAACTGGGCTCCCTCGCTGTATCAAGATGAACAGGCCACCATACTTTCATTAGAATATTGGTGTTATAAAGAGGACCCTGAATGGCAACTTGATAACGAACAGTTAATTAACCAAGCCAAACAAGAAATCAGACAAACCGGACTTATCGGCGAAGCCGCTATAACAGCCGGCCATGTAGAAAAACTACCACGCTGCTATCCGGTCTATAAAACGGGTTATAAAGCACATATGGATACTATTATTGCGCACCTGCAAACTTTGGAGTGGCTTACATTAATTGGGCGTTATGGTTCTTTTAAATATAATAACCAGGATCACAGCATTTTAATGGGTATGCTGGCCGCTGAGAACCTTATCCATGGCAGCGCCCATGACTTATGGGAGATTAATACTGACTACGAAAACTATCAAGAGTCCAGTGTTATCACTGAAACAGGCTTACAATAAAGCACTGATAAAAAGTCAGTGTGGTGGACTCACTCAACCACCACACTGAACTGTATACGTTGACAGAAAAAACTAACTACCCGCCAACTATTATAAAATGACTATCTGCAGATTCTGCTTAAGAACGCAGCACCGCTTTCATCATCAACAACAAGCTCTCCGCCAAAACCTGCTAACAAGTCGGCACATGCTTTAACGATACCAACACTTTCAGTTTCTTCACCCACATGGAAACCAACAGCAACGGGTGCTTCATTTGGGCCATCGAATACGAATGGACCTTCAAGGCCTGCGCTGACACCTTCGACAAATGACTTTGCAACAAACGCATTTCTAGTGTCAGTTAACACATCAACACCAATTGCTGAACCTGCTTTTGCCTTCACATCTAAAGCAACGCTTTTCAGTAAAAACACATTTTCTGAACCGGCAAATGTATAACCACGTGTTTTCGAGCCACCATAACCTAGCAAAGTCGCTTGAGGATGAGATTTAGCATTGGAGTAATCACCACAAACACTTGAACCTACTTCACCTTTGTTTTCGATATCACTGACGCTAGTTTTGTTCAAAATCACATTTTTAACAGCGTCAATTTTGAAGCCGATTACACCTTTGTTTACATGGAACATCGAGTCACCGTTACAGAATACGCCATTCTCATCTGTCACAATGCTATCTAATGTTTCGAAGCCTGCTTCAGCTTCAACCCATTTCAATACATCAGCCGTAATGTTTAAACGCTTCAGATCTAAGACAGAGCCATCGAAGTCGCCATTTAAGAAAGCTTTCGCTACGAATGCTTGCGCATTAGCCGCTACATTACCTAAGTAAGCCGCTTCGTCTGCCTCCAGGCTACTCATGGTTACAGGAGCTTCAGTATCAGGGTGAACATTAAAAACCTGAAATACAGCACCCACTGGATCAATGACAGCTTTACCGCCTTGGTTGATAGCAACAGTCTCATTAATGAATGCTTTTTGGCTGTTAATATGAACATTCTTAAACCAAACGTTTTTAGCAGGAAATGCAGTCTCGCCATCTGGGCGTTTAGGAAAACCATTAACAGCAACACCAATTTTATTGACAACATAGCCATAGGCATTACCATCAATAACACCAAACTTATTGTGAAACAAAGCATACTCTGCAGGATGCTCTTCTGCATCAATTTGACCTAAGCCATCAACGATAACATCTTCGTGTACATTGTTGATTGAGGTAATCAAAGCTGATTTGATATCGTCAACATCTAGAGATACACCATTCACAGATAGCTCGGTTGTTGAACCTGTGCGGTCTAACTCTTCAATGAAAGGCTTAATGAATTGTGTTGAAGAAAAAGTACCGATAATAGGTACATCTTTACGGTTTGTTGCATTTGAGTTCTTCACAACCAAGCCGTCAACACCATTGAGTGCAATCGCAGCTACTTCAAAGTCAACAAAGTCTACATTTTTGATAATGATGTTTTCATTACCGTTACCATGAATACCATGGTGAGAGCTACGACCAATCACACCATTTTTGATAACCAGGTTTTTAGCTGAAACGATTTCGTCGCCAAAATCAGCTGGACCTTGGTTAGGGATAAAAGGTTGCTCCGCCAACTCAATAACAGCAAAAAAACGTTGCAGTAATGCATGCTCAGCACTCTGCTCAATTGTGTGACCGGCTAAGTCCAACACAACACCTTCAGCTTGAATGACGATAGCAGCAAAGAAGCCTAAACCAAAACCTGCAGGATCGTAACGAGGATCAGTTGGACCACCTGGTGTAAAGTCGTCAGTTCCACCTGGCAGTAACTGCGTAAACAAAGGGAAGCCTGCATGATAGGCATCAACTGGATTTGGCAGCTCTAATTGTGCGGCCAGAGGCGGTGGTATCAAACCCGTGTTAACTGCTTCGGTTAAAGTTGCTGGAGAGTTAGGGTTAAAACTAATATCTTCAGCTAAACGATAGACTCCCGGTTTGTCGATAATATAAGTACCATACTTGAAATCATCATTATCCAATAGTGTTACAGAACTGTTAGCCATAGCGACACTTATTGAACAGACACTCAACAACAATAGTAGTATTTTCTTCTCAAAAAACTTCATGCTGTCCCTTAACATCATTAACCTCTCAGTAAAGTTGTATTAATTTTGTATAGATTTTTTTGATACTAACTAGCCTTATTCTAAGGCACAAGAATTAGATCAAATCTAGTTAACCGATTCAACTAATATACGCATTTTTCTTGTAAGAAAACTCTAAGTTCACTTGGCTGTGAAATAGGTTTTATCTTTTGCAGTTCAGATTACCGAGGCAACATTGCAGCTAACTACCGACTCCGGTGTAATTGAATGGCCATTCAAATTATTTTGCAGTGACGACAGCTTGTAATAAAATAAACATTTACAACGGTTGGCCGGACGCCTATCTTATGCAGCCCGTTAATGCGGCTATGGGGGTGAATTTGCTTGCACCCAACCTCGATAACTTTGACCAAGAATGTATAAAATACAATGAAAAAAGCCCTATCTCTTATCATTTTGACATCACTTATCAGCTATTCATCATTCAACTTCGCCGCATCTAACCCTCGGATAACAAAAGAGCTCTTTGGGACACCTATTAATATTGTCGCGCCACCACAATTTACAGCAGCCTGTGAAGACAAGCTGGGCTTATGGCAATTGGTCAACCAAACGATCCGAGAGCACTTATTGACCTGCTTTGTCCCTAATAATAAGTGGCAGGAAATTCTAGAAGCTAAAGATGAAGCGCTTAAAATCCCGCTGCCGCTGCTTAAAGTTGCTACTAATCCTGCGGCAAAGCGTGATATTGACAGTGATGCCTTTGCTGAGCTGGTAAAAAAAGTCAGTGAGTCAACCGACAGCACGTTGGATGTATTCCACAAAAGCGATACCAGACTCTGCTTTTTTACCAGCTCACAGAAGAGTCAATCAACTAAACATCTCGATAATACGACTTGCTTGTTATTGGTTAAAAAGCGCCTTATTTTACTGTCCGTGGATAACACCAGAAGTAATAAAACCTTCAAAGAAGACATCAAGTCACTCATGTTACGCTGGTTAAACTTGGTCGATCGCGCTAACTAAGCTGCAATAGAAAACCATCCGATAAGCGGTAGTGTGATCAGGATAGGCGGCAAGATAACTGACGCAATGTAAATCTTTAAAAATCAAATAGTTATCAGAAAACTTAGCCTATATGCTGAGAATTCAACAGCAAAGTTCCGAGATATCGACAGTGCGCCGTTGTTTTGTGAACACTGTCGCAGTCAGCAATATACATATAGGGCATTCTACTCACGCAATTTATAGGTCAATAAGCCTGTGCATTTGGCCGATGACTAAACTGAAGCAATTAAGGAAAGGGCGTATGCAAGCTTTTAAATTATCCCTAGTGCTATTAATAAGTGTATATCTGGCTGCCTGTGACTCTGGCTTACCCAGTGATGGCAACTCAGAAACATTTACACCTGCTGGTTTCGCCGAACCGCTATCCAGCGCTGAATATGACAACATGAGTCCAATGGAGCAATATCAAGTCTCTACCAAGCTCATGGCAACGATGTTTCGAGGCATTCCAGTAGAAGATTTTTTTGCCATTAGCTCACCGATGAGTGATCCACTACTGCTCGATAATAGCCCTTATACACTCGATGCTATTAAATCTGCTCTCAACACAGAGCTGAGTAATGAACAAGTTCGTACAGTTCAGGTGTCAATTGACGGCCTGGATGAAAACAACAACCCTGATGAAGACTTGGCCAAGTATATTTTCAGCGGCGAAGATCGCCCCAAAGAAGAGCCTCTGGCCTTAATCAAAGAGTTTCCGCTAAGCCGTAACTTCTTTATCGCTTGGATGGCACAGTTTCTAAGCAATACCATCATGTTCTCTCCAGCTGAAGAAATGGAGAGTACCAATATTCGTGATGTCCAAAATACCTACCGTCGTTTGTCCAATGGCCTTACTCAGGATCTGGGCGTCAGGCAGATTATTCGCTCTCACCTGCCGAGTGTGCAGCGCTGGCGTGTATCGCGGACACCTGAAAACACCGGTATTGAAGCGTTCGAGCTTTACCTGGGTCTCTTTGAAACCGCAGAAGATTCCGTGCGTGTCGGTACTGCCTGTAAAGACTTTTTCTTAACCGATGAAGATGATGGTTATGAACTGGCCAGTAACAACTTCCCGAATACAGAACCGCAGGTTATTTTACAAGAAGATACCGATGGTGATGAAGTTGGTGACAGTGGTGGCTTCTTTATTACCAGCTGTGAAGACTTCTATAATGTGATCTCAGGTCATCCACTTGTCATTCCACGTGCTTGTGCAGTGATCGTTAACTACCTGATGGCTGAGAGCAGCACTGATGACCGTTTGGCGATGTGTGAATCAATTGCCAGCAGCGGTGCATCTACTTTTGAAGATATTTTTACAGGTATTATTTATTCAAGAGAATACTTGATTGACACTGAGCGACCGAAAGGTTTTGAAGAAAACTTTATGTCCATGCTCGATGCGCTTAAGTGGAACCCATTGGCTAACACTGGGGAAGTTGATGAACAGATCTGGCGTAACATGTCCACACGTGACTTTCGCCGTATCTATATGCCTGCAATGGGTTGGGCAACAATGGAATTAAAGATTGGTCGCACACCGAATGTGCCAACCGATGCCTTGAGCTTTGCCAACTATCATAAAGCCATCCGTGAAGAGCTACTGACGCGCGATGACAGCTATGAAGGCCGTGTGAGAAATATCAATGGCGAAGATGTCTATGTTGAAGGTTTATTTTACGACGTTGACGATGAAATGAACCTGCAACCTCGTGAGGGCTTTGAAAGACTAAGACAATTCCCGAGCGAATTTATTCACTTTATGTTCTTGACCGCACTACAGCGTCCAGCAACACAGACTGAAGTCACAGATCTAATGACAATC
This sequence comes from Gammaproteobacteria bacterium, assembly GCA_965230615.1. Classification (GTDB taxonomy): domain Bacteria; phylum Pseudomonadota; class Gammaproteobacteria; order HTCC5015; family HTCC5015. The sequence continues at coordinate 358,578 of OZ246012.1, read as the reverse complement.
TTAGATAATACGTTCAATACCCAGCTGTTTGATCATGATGACAACAGTTCTACTGATCCAATCACAGTGATACGAACAAATAACCTGGATAATAGTGCTGGTATCATTCTCGACTATATTTCGAGACTGCCTGAGTTCTATTACTTGAAAACAGTCGGTTAAAGAGGATAAAGATAATGAAACGCAGAACGTTTATGAAATCAATGGGCCTGGGTGGTGCATCAGTCTATGTCCCCTCTTCTCTGACTATAGGCTCTCTACTAAATAGCTCAAATGTATTTGCTGCCAGCCCTAACTATGATGCGGTTAACTATACTGCACCAACAGGTAGACTGCCGCAGGTCATTAATATCTTTTTATATGGTGGCCCTTCTGAGTTAGCAGGTAACTTGACTAATATTCAAGAGCTTGAGACTACCTCGCAAAACTCTTACGAGGACAATATCAATGGCATTACGCGTTTTCAGAATGATGCCAATCCTGGCTTGATTACACCAAATGGCTTTTGGTCAGGCGCTGGCGGTGATGCCATGGAGTTTATGATTAACCAGGGCTATATGACGGTTTATCGTACAATGATGAAACGCATTCTGGACACCCGCTCACATCGCCAAAGTATTTTTATGAATCAAAAAGGCAATTTAGATACCGATAGCTCACCCGGGATGGGTACGCGTCTGGCAACTGTGCTGGACCGCAATAGAGGTGTTTTAGATGGCAGTGCGGCGCTTGGCGGCAAAAACCTTAATGACCTGATTTTGCCTTTTGTGTCTTTTGAAGGTGAAACGACTTTCTATGCCCCGGACCCAGATAATGCTCTGTCGTTCTTAGGCCTAAACCCGGTAACACTAGACCAAAACTTCGATAACCCTTATACACGCCGACGCAATGAAAGCATTAACGCTGACATCGAAGCACTGGTTGCAAAAGTTGTTGATGCAACCCATAGCGCGCGCTATGACAAAGTCGATAGTGCACTAGTCTTGCGTGAGCGTATGCAGGGCTTTATCGATAATATTCAAGGCGGCTCCTTGAATGATACCGGTGGTAACCCACCATTACCTAACTTAACAGCACTCGGTGCTGATGCAGCTGACACCGCTGAAGATGTTGATGGTGGTGGCTTCTTACAATATCCAAATAACAATGGTTTTACTGATCGTATTCGGGCGGCAGTCACTTTAGCGATTGAAAACCCGGATAGCTTATATATCACTGTTGGAGGCGGCCTGGGAGGCTGGGATGATCATAATAATGGTCGTGACCGTTATCCTGATCGCATGGAAGACCTGATGAATGTCATGCGGGTTGCCATGAAGCACATCAAGTACTCTGGCACCCAAACTGCTGGCGTGGCCAACACGCCAGGTTCAAATCGTACCGTGAATATTAATGGCTCCAATGTCAATATCCCGGCAATGACCAGAGCGACTGATAATATCGTGATAAACATCTATGGTGACTTTGGGCGTCGCGTCAACCTCAATGGCTCTTTCGGCTGGGATCATGGTAACTGCCAGAACCTTTACACCTTCGGTGGCGAAGCGGTAAGACCAGGCGGTGCTGCTGCACTCGGTAAAGTGGTTGGTACAACCATGCGTGTCGGTCAAGCTGGGACCAATAACCAAGTACTCGAACCGACATCAACAAGCTATGAGTTTGAGCCAATGTCAGTGGCTTCATCGATCTATAGTTACTTTGGGGTACAAAACCCAGAGATCATCACCAGCGATGTGGATATGAACCCTGATGGTGACCCTATCATCGATGAAACTGTTGCTGGCGAGGCAACCTTGTTCTAGTTAAATACTCTATCAATAGCTGATATGAGGCTCTGACTCTTTGATCCTCATATCAGCTTATTTCTATTTAACATCTTCACAGTCACAGCAACCACGCTGCAGCGCAAATACCGCATTAAGCTTAGTCGCTGCGGAGTTCAAACACGATCAAGCATAAAGCCGCACACCCTGGCTGTAGTTGCCCCTCCTCCAAAACAACTATCAAAATAAAACCACTCCATAACAAAATCATTACGCTATTACTTATTGCGCGACCTATGAAAAATACAGGCTCATATTTAAGCAAAAAAAAAAAGCCGGGCAATGCCCGGCTTTTTTATAAAACAATCAAAGTGCTTTACGTTATACGCCAGACTCTTTAGTTGTTTTAACAATCGCTGCAGCAACCTTGTAAGGATCTGCGTTAGAGGCTGGACGACGGTCTTCTAAACGACCTTTCCAACCATCTTCAACAGTACCTACAGGGATACGGATAGAAGCGCCACGGTCAGAAACACCATAGCTGAATTCTTCAATCGATTGAGTTTCATGCTTACCCGTCAAACGCTGATGGTTGTCAGCACCGTAAACGCTAATATGGCGTTGAATGTTCTTACCAAACTCTTCACAAACTTTAGTGAATACTTCTTCTTTACCAGACTCACGCATCACACCGTTAGAGAAATTTGCATGCATACCAGAACCGTTCCAGTCAGTATCGCCTAGCGGCTTAGGATGCCACTCAATCGCGAAGCCATATTTCTCAGCTGTACGCTCTAGCAGGTAACGACCCAACCAGATTTCGTCGCCTGCACGCTTAGCGCCTTTGGCGAAGATTTGGAATTCCCATTGGCCTGCTGCAACTTCGCCATTAATACCTTCAACATTCAAGCCTGCTGCTAAACACAGGTCCAAATGCTCTTCGATGATTTCACGGCCAAACGCATTTTTACCACCGACAGAACAGTAGTAAGGGCCCTGAGGGTCAGGAAAACCGCCCGGCGGAAAGCCAGGTGGGCGATCAGTTGTTGTATCCCAAAGGAAGTATTCTTGCTCAAAACCAAACCAAAAGTCGTCATCGTCGTCAGCTTCGTCGATGGTTGCGCGGCCATTTGACTCATGTGGTGTGCCGTCAGCATTAAGTACTTCTGTCATGACTAAGTAAGCGTTATTACGATCAGGATCAGGGATGATCGCGACTGGCTTCAGTAAGCAATCCGAGTCGCTGCCGTCCGCTTGCTCAGTCGAGCTACCGTCGAAAGACCACATTGGGCATTCTTCTAAAGTTCCTTCAAAGTTACTACGAACCATTGTTTTGCTTCGAAGGCTTTGAGTGGGCTTGTAGCCGTCAAGCCAGATATATTCCAACTTACTTTTCATGTTGAATTTCACTCCAAATTACGTTTCATTTTCATTGAGTTTTCTGGGCGGACCTCCGCTCATAGTGGAAGGTATTAAGCAGGTTTTATTCCAATTTTTCAACCCTTATCTACACAGGTTTTTTACAAGCGATAAGAGTCCAAAGATGGGGCACTGGCCCTATATATACCTGTATATAAAGGTGCACGGCGGTTTGGCATTAGCTTGCGAAGCATATAATGAGGGGTATAAAACCAATAACTTGCGCACCAAAATAACCCATTTTTAACACAAATAGCACCATTATGGTGCAGATGGTCTTATTCAGAGCACTGCTGATTGCTTGCAGAATGGGTTAAAGACTAACCTCTAGCACGACCGCTGTGATGTTATCTCGGCCCCCTCGATCGAGCGAACAGTCTATGAATTGCTTAACAACCTCTTCTGGTGAACCACTGCCTAATAAGGATTGTATTTCCTTACTTTCTAATTCGTTGTATAGCCCGTCGCTGCATATCAAATAGCGATCTCCCGGCTGAATTGACACATAGTCTAGTGCAAGCCATAAGCTTTGGTTAACCCCAATAGCGCGTGTCAGAATATGGGCAGATTCATCCATACTGGCCAACAATTGGCTTAGTTCTCCCCGAGCCACCTTCTCTTGAGCGACTGTATGGTCACAGGTCATTTGCTCAAAGTCATCGCCTCGTAGTCGATAGACGCGGCTATCGCCTGCCCACACAAAGAAACAGTAGCCTGCGTAAATATGCAAGGCTGCTACCGTTGAGCCTACCTTCTCACCTGGGAAGGTATTACGACAGATTTCATGCGAGTTTTTAAGACGCATATCTAAGTCAAGGATGCTTTTGACCAGAGAGTCTTTGGGTGTAAAGTGTAGAAGAGCATCGACCACTACCTTGCTTGCATAGTCACCACGACTGTGCCCACCCATGCCATCGGCAACTGCCCATAAAGACTGCTCTGGGGCGCTCAGAAACGCGTCCTCGTTTACTTTACGCACTCGCCCCACATGACTGGCTGCGGCACTGTGCCAGCTTAAGCTCGTGCTTGACTCTGATGAGCACACACTAAGACGACTGTCGAGTTCTGATAGGTGTTCAAGGCTGATATCTGGCATATTGGCTGCTCATTTATAAAGTTAGGCGTCGGGCTCTTATTTACAGGTGCCAATCTTCTCGAAGCACACGCACCAACTCATCTGCCGAGCTTGGCCGAGCCTCTGGGTCTTTTTGTAGGCATTGCATACACAAATCAGCCAGCACATCAGGTACAGCTACCTTCGAGACTGCGCGTGGGTCTTCAGGTGTATCATTTCGCACTTGCTGTAATAGTGTTTGTACGATATCACCCTGGAAGGGAGTGGTTCCGGTCAGCATTTCGTACAGTACCGCACCCAGGCTGTAGATATCCGACTGTGAGTTGATGCCAGGGTCACGATCGACTTGTTCTGGCGACATATACATCACCGTCCCCTGCAGCTTCCCCTCCCCGGTCATTCCTGGGTCTGCCTCTACTTCCTGTATATTGGATTCGTCGTCTATCTTTTTCTGGTCTTTATGCCAGACTTTCGCCAGCCCCCAATCGAGTAACAGGGTTTCACCATAGGGGCCAATAAGAATATTGTCAGGTTTGATGTCACGATGCACAACGCCTCTAGAGTGGGCATAGGCAAGTGCATAGCTCACTTGGATAATCACATCCACCAATTGGCTAAGATCATAGCGTTCTCGATAATTTAAGACTTCCCGCAGTGTATAACCATGCACGAGCTTCATAGTGAAGTAATAATGACCTCGATTATCTCGGCCAAGCTCGTAAGTAGGGATAGTATTGGGGTGTTGTAATGAGGCAGATATGCGCGCCTCACGCAGCAGTCTTTTGGACTCTATTGCATTATTGACAAACTCAGGGCGCAGGGTCTTATAGCACACAGTGCGCCGCAAATGCAGGTCGCGGCATGATTTAATCAGCGACTTGCCACCAGTTGCTATCGTGGTAAACAAAGCATAGCGAGTTTTCGGGTTGAGCGTTTCGGGTAAAGGCACATCAGTGTCTTCAATATACAATTGCGCTTCACTATCTGCATGTTGCTGAAATTCGAGCATTGATTACTCCTTCGCCTTAGCCATCTATGCACTTGCCCATTTTAACCCCATTTGCGGGGTTTGGTGAACATTAGTGTTAATGACTTAAAACCTCAGTGAAGCTAACGCTATTGAAGCAAGCCTTATTTATCCAATATACGCCGATGCTGAACGCACAAAAAAGCCCCTTTAATAAGGGGCTTTTCGTAGAATACTGCTGCAATAGCAACAAACTATGATAGAAGTCTTGCCCCTTCCGGGTTAGCTGCAAGATTCTCATTGTCATTGACACTTAATACAAACTCAATGCTACGTGTTGTTTCTTCAGCAATACGCCAAGCATCATTACCTTCCGCTTCAAGGCTCATACAGCCACGTACCGAGTTCACCAAGAAAACATGATCAGCCTGACGCAACTCTTCAATAGCGATCTCACGTGTTTCAACCAGGCCATCGTGTATCAATACTCGCAAGTACGCACCAAGTAATAAGCCACTTTCAACTTCAGGGGTATACAATTTACCGTCTTTAGCAATGATAATATTGGCAATGGTAGACTCAGTAATCAGGTCATTTTCGTTATAAAGGATAACATCATGCGCATCTGGCGACTCACTCAATGCCTGATCATAAAAATCACGCTGTGTTGTTTTATGATAAAAATAAGGTGAATTAGTATTAACACTATTTTTAGCAAGCTCAACCCGACGCCCAACAATACTCTCAAGCAAAACAGAGTCGATACTGATTTGTCCTTTCTTACAAACCTTTAAGCGGACTTTATAAGGCCCACCGCTCAGCTCAGCCGCATACTCATTGAGCTTAGCAGTCACATCACTAATGGTCAGTGGATAATCAAAGTAATTCGCTGAGTCAGCCAAGCGTTCGAGATGCTGCTCAAGATAGTGATAGCCTTGTTTATCATCCCAGCGTAATGACTCTAATAGCTCAAAAACTGGAAACTTAGCATTCAAGACAGCTGCTTTTGCTAAACACTCATCATACTCTGAAGATGTATCAGAATACCAAGTAATACCGCCACCTACACCATATTCAGCACTATTATCTTTGGTATTAATCGCAACAGTACGAATAGAGACGTTAAACTGCGATTGTCTCTCAGGCGAGATATAACCAATACTACCTGTATAAATACCACGCGCGTCTGGCTCAACATCTTTAATGATTTGCATGGTCTTAACTTTTGGCGCACCAGTGATCGATGCGCAAGGAAACATATTCTTAATAATATCTGTCGCTGATGCTTGTGTTTTAGCAACAACCGTAGATGTCATTTGATGTACGGTTGGGTACTTTTCAATCGCAAACAGCTTAGTCACTTTCACTGAACCGACTTCTGCAATACGACTGGCATCATTGCGAATCATATCAACAATCATTAAGTTTTCAGCACGATTCTTTTCACTCATATGCAGCCACTGAGTAGCCCACAAATCATTACCTGTTGTATAGCCACGACGCAGTGTCCCCTTCATTGGTCGTGATAGTAGCGTATCGCCATTTAAGGTAAAGAAAATCTCTGGTGACACCGAACAAATAACATGATCGCCAGCATTAATAAAAGCTGAAAACTCCGATTGTTGCGCGCGATTAATATTCAAGAAGAGCTGCCATGGATCTCCAGAGAACTGTGAACGCAAGCGAAACGTATAATTCACCTGGTAAGTATCACCTTCGCGGATATGGTGACGAATCTTATCCATCGCATCATTATAGTTTTGCCAGCTAATAGCAGGCTCCCATTCATCCAGTTTATAATTTTTTTCAGCAGCCGGATCTGGCAATTCAATTTCCTTATGGTCTTTATAAATACCAAACCATAAATAGGGAAAATCATCTAACTCATGCGCATCAAGCGAAGGATCAATACCCAGCGCAGCCTCATAGGATAAAAAACCAGCTGCATACATGCCGTCATTAATGTGTTTATCGATTTCGTCAAGACAACTGACGACATCCTCAACATTATTGGTAGTTACCACATATTCTGGATTTTCAAACATCAACCATCGAGGCGAACCCGATTGCTGGTCTTGTAAAATAACAACGTTTTCTTGTTTAGCTTTAATATTCATAGTAGATCCTATGGGCCCTGTTAACTATAACTCTCATTCTCAAGCTCTTGCAAGAGTGCTTTAAGCTTTCCTAAATACTTTTCTGACAAATACGCAATTGTTTCTTCTTTATGTAATGCTACGCTGTACTCAATATCAATAAGTAGATCACTATTCATCATCTGGCTCGTAAAACGCAGAATAGAATCTCTCGGCTGACTATCTCCAAAAAACTGCCCTGCCTCATTTTCCATAACAGGCCTAACAACTTGACTGACTGCCGAGGCTTCTTCTGCACCAAAGTTAGTCTGCCCCAGATAATTGAACATAATTTCATTAGTAACACCGATATTGAACAATCGTTGTTTTTCAGACTCATTTCTCGTATAAAATGTATATATCTGATAAGCGCATTGACCGCTATTAAACGATTTACTATCAGTTTGCTTTTGAATTGATTTAACTCTTTCAATAAGTTTTTGGTTATTGGGTCGCGTTAAAACATTCATGCGCGTCAGCACAAATGGTGCAATGGTTCTGCTAAAGTTCAAACCTTCAAGAAATGGAATACCATCACGTGCAGCCAATAGCGATTTAATACAGGTATAAGGATTATCCTGCCAATCAGATATCATTTCATTCAGCGCCCAATATAATGCATCTGCCAAGATAACATCGTACTTCTTAAGCAATAATTCTTGTAGCCTACCAATATTCACTGAAGAGCAATCAACATAAAAAGAAGCTTGCGAACCAAAGTTATTTTCTCGACGAACATCATCAACGTCAAAGTCTAAAGGAATATGTTTTACTTTTTCCCAAGGCAACTTGTACCAGTAATCATCCATCTCTGCTTTTAACTCAGCGGATTCACCAAAATTCTTAATGCGTTCAGCAAATTCTACAATTGAATTAGCCTTAGGCGGCAAATTAATATCTTCCTTCTCGAAAGAAAACTTCCTCCATAGAGTAATTAAATCTTCTTGCAAAATATTTGATGATTGCAAATCAGCAATTACATGATGAATAATAACTGCAATACGCGATGAGTTATTCTGCGGAAAGTTAACCAGCACCACCTTGAACAAAGGACCTTCAGTAAGGCTTATTGATCTACGTGCTTTTTGAATATAGCCTGAAGTTACCTCATCCTGTTTATCCAAATCGATAACATCGCTATCAACATAGAAAAAAGCATCTTCATTAACTTCTTCAGGAAAATAAGCATCATAAAAGCCTTGATCATCGATAATAAATCGCGAACGCAACACATCATGATATTCCTGCAAAGCCATGGTCGCTTTGAACATAATATCTTTTGAAAGCATTTCATCACTATGAAAAACCGTAATCATATTCCATAGCTCAGGATCTTCAAAATGCTCACTGACAAACCATGCCTGAAGTGGCAACAAAGAGTTATTGCCCGTTATCTTTTCATTATTATCTTCTAACTTTAAGTTATCCAATGCGGCAATAGCACGTATTGTTTGATTTTCAAACAATACTTTAGGTGTGATATCAAGTCCTAGCTTTCTTGCTTTGGATGATATCTGCATTGACAGTAGAGAATCACCACCCAAGCCTAAAAAGGTCGCTTCAACACTAATCTGATCAGCGGGTCTACTAAGTGCCTCAGACCAGAGCGCGACTAAAGATTCCTCCATTTCGTTTTCAGGCGGTACATATTTTATTTGCTCATTTAAACTCATGGTAGGCGCAGGCAAGGACAAGCGATTTAACTTACCATTAGCTAATGTAGGCAAAGATGATAGCTCAGTATATAAACTCGGCACCATAAAATGAGGTAATACTTGTTGTAACATCTCACGTAACACTTCGACGGTAATTGATACACCTTCTGCCAAAACATAATAAGCCACTAATTGTGCAGGTTCTTCTCCAGAGGACCAGGCCGAAACTAAACCTTGCCTAACACCTTCAATGTCCGTTAATACCTTCTCCACTTGTCGTACATCAATACGATTACCACGGATTTTGATCTGAAAATCTTCCCGGTTCATATATTCTAATACGCCATCACTTAGATAACGCGCCATATCGCCTGTGTTATATAAACGCGCACCTGGCTCATTACTATAAGGGTGTGGAATATAATGCTCCGCTGTTAAACTTGAGCGTTGCCAATAACCATGTGACATACTTGCTGTATCCACATAAATATTACCCACCACACCCACTGGTACTGCGCGTAGAGCCTTATCAAGTACATATACTCGGCTATTTTCAATAGCTTCACCAATAGGCACAAATGCTTTAGCGTTATTGATATCATCAACGCTATAGTAACTAATATCATTTAACTCAGTACAACCATAATTATTTAGAAGCTTTACCCAAGGCAAGTTAGAATACATTTGCTCAACTAAAGCTTGCGGCAACGGCTCACCTGCCGTAATACAATAACGTAACGACTGCAAGTCTTTAGCGGACACTTCACCTTCTCTTAACTCCCATAACAGTGCTTGCAAATGTGACGGCACAAGATTTATACGCGTCACTTTATACTGCGTCAGTGCTTTTAGTAGTGCTTGACTATCTTTAACGATTTGATTATTTAAAATCACTTGCGCACAGCCAGCTAACAAACCAGCCAAAAACTCTTTCATAGAAACCGCAAATGCAGCAGTTGTTTTTTGCGCCACCACTTCATCAGCTGAAAAAGGCAAACGTAGATTCAAGGTATGCAGCCAGTTAAGCAGTTGGCGATGGGGCACCATAACACCCTTCGGCTTACCTGTTGACCCTGATGTATACATAATATAAGCGAGTTGTTCAGCGTGTATAGATTGCGTTTTTAGTCTAGAGGGATAAATATCCAGATCAACGTCCTCTAACACACAAACGGTATTACTGATATTTGTGTCTTTTTGCAGTGCGCCAGCGCTCTGCGCCGTTGCCAGTATTAATATTGGCTGTGCATCTTCAACGATCGATTGCAAATAGTACGCTGGATAATCCGGGTCTAATGGAATATAGACAGCACCCAGTTTCCAAATCGCAAGCAGACTGGCAATATAATCAATCGAGCGCGGCATACATAAAGCGATATGATCACCAGCTTGCACACCCTCGGCGCTCAGATGATGCGCTAATTGATTAGAGTAACTATCAAGCGACACATAACTTATGTCTCGACCACTCGCTTCAAAGCAAGCAATCATTTGCTTTTTCTGAGACACTTGTGCAGCAAAGCGCTCTATTACTGATGTCGTTTCAAATGACATCGTATCTATTTGTGGCTTAATTGGTAACAGCTGTTTTTTCTCTGCAGCAGTTAAGATATTGATATTTGTTAATGGCGCCTCGATATTATTGATCATCGCCGTTAATACTTTCTGATGATGATCCACCATGCGCCGAATCGTCGCTTCATCAAATAAATCACCTGCATACTCGACCACGACATTAATATTCTCACCTTCACCATAGAAAGCAAAATCTATCTCGCACTTCGCCTGCTGATCCGCTAAAGCATGATTCACTGTATCTAACGTTAAATACTCGCTCAATCCCTGCGCGGCATTATCTGGATAGTTCTGATGGCGCAGCATGACTGGCACCAATTTATCACCGCGTTGCCCGGTAGCCGCTAACACATCTTCAAAAGGCAATAATGCATTTTCAAAGGCCTCTAAGGCTACTTGCCTGACCTGCTGCAACACAGCACGTCCATTCATCGTCTCACCTAATTGCATTCGTAGCGGTAAGATATTAATAAAAAACCCTAATATTTTTTCTAACTCTGCCTGTTCTCGCCCCGCAATCGTGGTACCTACACAAATATCCACTTTTTGTGTATAACGCTGCAAAACAACTAACATCGCTGCTAATAACACCATAAATAAAGAGGTACCATAGCGCTTATTAAGCTCCGCCATGCCTTCGCCTAAAGCGACTGGATAATCAACGCTTAACCATTTTGCTACACCGAACCCACCAGCTTGAGCGAGACGATCATAAGGCAAGTTCATGCCAGCTTCATATTCGCTTAACTGCTTTGTCCAATAGGCTTTTTGCATTGTTAAATCATGCGCATGTTGCCAATGCGCATAATCGGCATATTGTATTGATATTGCTGATAGCTCAGGCTGCCTTGCTTCATAGAAGGCATCATAAGCTTGCATCAGCTCCCTTAATAAGATGCGCACCGACCAGCCATCGGAAATAATATGATGCTGATTAAATAATAAGACTGAATAGGGTTTTGCTGTCTGTACTAAACATAAACTTAGCAACGGCCCAGCTTCAATATCAAAGTACTGAGCTGCATGCTGACGAGCACGCTCACGTAACGCCGACATCAGCTCATCTTCAACGAGCAAGGATGAAAAATCTTCAACATCCAAGGCTAAGCTAGCTGTAGGATGTATCGCTTGTATAACTCCTTCGTCTAAACCACCATCTACATGGAATGTAGTGCGCAAGATCTCATGCCTATTTACCAAATAATTCAGCGCTTGTTGCAAAGCCTGTAGCGATAAATCACCCTCAATCCTTATCGCTATTGGCATATTATAGCTGGTCAGTCGCTCTTCGTTATTTTGCTCAAACAACCATAAACGCCGCTGCGCATAAGACAACGGTATTTTCTGCTGACGATCCACAGGCAGCAATGGTACTTGCTCAACTTTATCCGCTGCTGTCTCAATGCGCTGCGCTAATTCACGAAAACTGCTCGCTTCAAAGACATCACGCAATACTATATCCACACCAAATTGGGTACGCAATTGCGAGACTAAACGTGTTGCTAATAAAGAATGACCACCCAAGGTAAAAAAGTCAGTCGCTATACTGATATTGTCGACCTCCAGCAAAGATTCGCATATCCCGATCAGTTTTGTCTCTGTCTCTGTCTCCGGCGCAACATACTCTGCTACACTTGCCTGCCTATCTGGCTCCGGTAATGCTTTGCGGTTGAGTTTGCCATTTGGGTGTTTGGGCAAGGCTTCGAGCACCATAAATAAGGTCGGTACCATATAATCTGGCAAACGTTCGCGTAAAGCTTGACGTGTCGTATCAATATTGAGATCTCGCCCTTCCTGCGCAACACAGTAGGCTACCAATTGCTTACTGCCTGAACCATCCTCCCAATCAATCACAACTGTTTCACTGATAGATGTTAATGCTAATAACGCCGTCTCGATCTCTCCCAGCTCGATCCGAAAACCACGGATTTTCACTTGATGGTCGATTCGCCCTAAGAATTTTATCCTGCCATCAGGCAACCAGCTCACCAAGTCACCCGTGCGATAAAGCCGTGCATCCATATCCAACGAGAACGGATCACTGACAAATTTCTCAGCGGTTAACGACGGCCGGTTTAAATAACCACGCGCTAAACCATCGCCGCCGATATATAACTCACCTGCCACACCCATCGGCACCACTTGCTGCTGCTGATCGAGCACATAAAATGTGGTATTGGCTATTGGGCCGCCCACGATTGTGGCTTCATTAGCTTGTAATTGTGCAACCGATGACCATACCGTGGTTTCTGTTGGACCATACATATTCCATAGGGTGATATATTGTTGATCTAATAATTGCGTCTTTAACTGATCACTCAAGGCCTCACCACCACATAGGACCTTCAATGGTTGCTCCACTTGCCAATCACTGTTGCATAGCATTTGCCAAGTCGCAGGCGTGGCCTGCATGATGGTGATTGCATGCCTGTCTAATAAATCGATTAACGCTGCCGGATCATGGCTCTGTGCCTGGCTGGCAATGATGAGTTGCGCACCACTGATCAGTGGCAAATACAACTCCAGCACATGAATATCAAATGAGAGCGTGGTCACGGCTAATAAGCGGTCATCAGCTTGCAAGCCAGGCTTGATTTGCATTGATAATAAAAAATTAACCGCTTGGCGGTGCTCGATCATCACACCTTTTGGTTTGCCCGTTGAACCCGAGGTATAGATGACATATGCCAGGTTATCTGCTGACAGTCCTGGCACTAGCGGGTTTTCTGTTGAATGAGCAGCGATGCTTTTTTGCAGCGTCAGATCATCTAAACATAAGGCTTGCTCAGCGCTAAATGGCATTGTCGCTAATAAGTCATGATGACTTATCACAGTTTGCAAGCCTGCATCGTCGAGCATGTACGCCAAACGTGATGCAGGATAGCTCGGATCCAATGGCACATAGGCACCACCGGCTTTCATCACAGCCAATACCGCGACCACCATATCGGCTGTGCGCGGCAAACAAATACCAACTAAGGTATCAGGCACAAGGTGTCGTTTATGAATTAAGTAATGCGCCAATTGATTGGCGCGCGTGTTGAGTTCACGATAGCTTAAACTGTTACCTTCTGCGACCAAGGCACAATCTTCTACACACTCTAGAGCACTACGCTCAATTAACTGATGCAAACACTGCGTTTGTGAATAGCTTTGTTGAGTTTGATTAAACGCAGTCAGCAAATGTGTTTTATCTGCGTCGCTCAACAACGATAAGCCGCCTACTGTCATTGTCGGATTCGCGACTATATCATGCAATAAGGTCATGTAATTTTTGGCTAAACGTGTAATCGTCTCCGCATGAAAAAGACTGTTGGCATAACTCCATTCTAAGCGCAGCCCTTCGCTCACCTCGAGTATATCTAGCGCCAAATCATATTTAACCGATTGCCCCTCACTTTCAAAACCTGATACGGCCACACCCGGCATATCCAACATTAACTGCCCAGTATTTTGTAATGTAAAGAGTATCTGAAATAATGGGCTATAACTCAGACTGCGCTCAGGTTGTAATTCATTCACAACACTCTCAAAGGAGACTTGCTGATTGGCATACGCCGACAATATCATCGCTTTATTATTTTGCAGCAGCCCGTTAAATGGCTGCTGCCTCTTAATATCGCTACGCAATACTAAGTTATTCATAAAGAAACCAATTAGTGACTCTAATTCGATTTGTTCACGATTGGCAATGGGTGTGCCCACGACAATATCTGTCTCACCGCTATAACGGTGTAACAATACTGAAAAAGCCGTTTGCAGCAGCATAAACAGTGTGACATTTTCCTGTTTAGCTAATGCATTCAACTTATCTAAAGTTGATGCTGGCATTAATTCAGCATACAAGCCGCCAACGTAGCTTTGTCGGACAGGTCTCGGCTTATCTAAAGGCAAGTTGTGTACATCCGGCAAGCCTGACAGCTGCTCTCGCCAATACGCTAATTTGTTCGCCAGCATATCGCCTTGCAACCAGCCGCGTTGCCATTGCGCATAATCGCTGTATTGCACAGGCAAATCCGCTAGTGGGTTGCCTCCGCCTTGCGCATAGGTTTGATACAGCGTTTCTAACTCTTTGACCATCATACCCAGCGACCAGCCGTCACTGGCGATATGATGCATGGTGATCAATAATAAATAACAAGGTATCTGCGCTTCACTCGATAAGACACAGTGCAGTAGTTTCACGCGTAACATGCAGTCTCGACTTAAGTCAAACGGGCGTTGTGCTTCTGCATAAGCTGCTGCTCTTATCTCTCTGTGCTCACTGTCCGGGTCGCTGGCGCTAATCTCTCCATGTTCGAATTGAAATATATCGGTCGGCTGTACCTGCTGCCTGGCTTCATCACCTTGGCGAACAAATATACTGCGTAAGACACTGTGCCGATCAACAATGGTATGAAACGCTTGCTCTAATGCACTAATGCACAACTCACCGGTGAGCAGTAATGCCGCTGGCATATTGTATTGCGGACTGCCCTGCTCAATCTGATCTAGCACCCAGAGTCGCTGCTGGGCATATGACAATACACCGGTATCACTTGTCGCCGGTAATAACGGTGGAATATCATGTTGCTCTGCCAACTCAATGTGTTGCGCTAAACAGCGCAAGTCGGGTAAATCAAATATATCTCGTAGCGCAATATCCACTTGAAAGTGGCTACGAATTTTGGACACCAAGCGCGTTGCTAACAGTGAATGACCACCGATATGAAAAAAGTTGGCGCTGATACTCACTTTTTCTTGAGATAACAAATCTTCACAAAACGCCACTAAGGCTTTTTCTGTCGCTGTAACCGGCGCTTCATAATGATCGAATAATGATTGTCCTTCGGGTACCGGCAGACTCAAGCGATCTAGCTTACCATTGGCTAAGCGCGGTAAGCTTGGCAGCTCAGTATATAAACTCGGTACCATAAAATCCGGTAACGCATCCTGCAAGGCTTGGCGTAGTGAGGTAACGCTAATCATCGCGTCTTTAGCCTCGGACTCAGCTGGAACATAATAGGCCACCAACTGCGCAGGCTCATTATCTGCCGACCAAGCCGCCACAACACCTTCTTGCACACCGGCTACCTCTGTTAAGACTTTCTCTACCTGTCGCACATCGATCCGGTTGCCGCGAATTTTGATCTGAAAATCTTCACGGCTCATATACTCTAATGAACCATCAGCCCGATAGCGTGCCATATCACCAGTATTATATAATCGCGCGCCAGGCTTATCACTGTAGAGGTGCGGGATATAATACTCTGCCGTCAGCCCTCGCTGCTGCCAATATCCATGCGAGAGACTATCACTATCGACATAAATCGTCCCCAACACACCTGTGGGTACCGGTCGATAGTGCTTGTCTAGAACATATATTCGGCTATTAGTAATCGCCTCGCCGATCGGCACAAAGATTTTATCGGCGGCCTGCTCAGCACGGTAGTAACTGATATCATTGATCTCGGTACAACCGTAGTTATTCCATAGCTGCACTTGTGGCAATTGTTGTTGGGTTTCAGCAAATAACGCTTGCGTCAATGGCTCACCAGCGGTGATGCAGTACTTCAAGGCAGCTAAGCTCAGTGCCGTATTGTCTTTTAGCTCCCATAGCAACGCTTGTAAGTGTGATGGCACAATATTTAAGCGTGTGACCTGATAGTCTTGCAACGCCTTTATAAAGACCTGACTATCTTTCGCTGTGGCATTGCTGATGATTACCTGCGGACAACCAACCAATAAGCCCGCCAGCATTTCTTTCATTGACACCGCAAAGGCAGCGGTGGTTTTTTGCGCGACCACTTCATCGGGTGCGAATGGTAATTTATTATATAAAGACGCCAACCAATTCAATAATTGACGATAAGGAGTCATTACACCTTTAGGCTTTCCTGTGGAGCCGGAGGTATACATAATATAAGCAATATGTTCAGCCGTAAGCTCGACATTAGCTACAGTTATATTTGAGTATTCATCAGCTAAAATTGCGTCTAAAGCATGAATATCCACATTACATTCGAGTGTAGATATCATACTCTCTACACTTAAGATAATCGCTGGCTTAGCATCCTCAATAATCAGCTGCAAGTAATTTGCCGGATAATCTGGATCAAGAGGAACATAAACTGCACCAACTTTCCATATAGCCAACAAAGCAGCGATATAATCGATAGATCGCTGTGAACATAGTGCTACGCGGTCACCAATTTGAATATCTTTTGTTTGCAAATAATGTGCAATTTGATGAACCCGCATATTGAGCTCACGATAATTTATTTGCTGCTGACTATCAGCTTCATAGATAGCTATTGTTGATGCACTCTGAGTCGCTTGTTCTTCAAACTGCATAAGAATTGTTGTATTAACAGGCAGGCTAGTTTGCTTGCTAGGTGCTACAGGCAAACAATATTTCAGCTCAGCAGCAGTGAGAAAATCATATTCAGCAATACGACATACAGGATCTGCAATAAGCGTTTGCAATACCTTCTGGTGGTGTTGAAGCAGACGCTCAATCGTTTTTTGGGTATATCGATCACTGGCATATTCTATAACAGCATATAAACTCTCACCTTCACCGTAAAAAGCAAAGTCCATCTCACATTTTGCTTGCTGTGCTTCCGTGCCAGTCATAAAACCTTCAATATCAAGTTGCTGGCTATATTCGTTAATATTGGTTTCTGGAAAGTTCTGATGCCGCATCATAAAAGGCACTAACTGCTCTCCAGCTTTTTTAGTTTCACCGAGAACTTCTTCAAAAGGGAGAAAACTATGCCCATAAGCGGCCAAGGTGGTTTGCTTAACTTGTTTCAGCAATGCTAAACCATCTAAATTTCGTAGATTAATACGTATCGCTAATATATTTACAAAAAAGCCAATTAACCCTTCAACATCAGGGTGCTGTCGTCCTGCCGTTGTTGTACCAATACAAATATCATCACAGTCACTATAACGCCCTAAAACTAGCGCCATACCGGCTAGTAGTCCCATAAAAAGTGAACAGTTATGTTCTCGACAAAAACGAGATAACTCCAGGCTTAGTATGGGTGGGTAATCTAATTTAATCCGATTAACGGTTTTACCTTCATTTATAAAGTCAGCAGGCAAATCTATACCCGCATTATAATTAGCTAACTGTTTAGTCCAATATGCGCGCTCCTTATCAACATTATGAGCATGCTGCCAATGAGCATAATCGGCATATTGTACAGGCAATGCAGGCAATGATTCTGCACTATTCAGTACATAACCATCATAGCCACTCATTAACTCATGCAATAGAATCCCCATAGACCAACCATCAGAAATAATATGATGGATATTCAGAAGCAAGGCATATTCATGCTCTGCTAGCTTGAGCAGTTTAGCCGTAAAGAGAGGACCTTTAGTTAAATCGAAAGCTGCGCTAGCATGCTCTTGAGCATGTAGCATAGCACTCTTAGCATCAACGCTTTCAATAATTAAAGGAGTAGCTTCCCAAGCATCGACGACTTGAACAACCTCTTGTGTATTTATGTCAACCGCAAAATGAGTACGGAGTACTTCATGACGGCAACGTAAATCATTTAAAGATTTTTCTAATGCTTTGACATCCAAATTACCATATATGCGCGCAGCCATTGGTAAATTATATGTTGCCTGACTTTCAGTGTTATGCTGTTCATAGATCCATAAGCGGCGTTGTGAATATGAGAGTGGTATTGGCCGTGTACGCTCTATAGGTACTAATGGGATTTCAGCATAGCTTAGCGAGGTAGTATTAGCAACTTCTTCTAAATAAGCAGCAAAATCTTGTAATATCGGATATTCGAATAACTGCTGCAAAGACACTTCTATTTTATGTTGTAAGCGTAGCTGACTAACAACTTGATTAGCAATCAGTGAATGCCCGCCTAACGTAAAAAAGTTATCGCGCACACTGATATTATCTTCAGTACGATTGAGGAGTTTACTCCATATACTGACCAACACTTTTTCCCAGGCAGTGCTTGGTTCTATATAAGACTCTCCTTGCCAACCAAGGCTATCAACTTCTGGAACTGGCAACGCTAAGCGGTTTAATTTACCATTTGGCAAACGCGGCAAGCTTGTTAAGGCAACATATAAACTCGGCACCATAAATTCTGGTAGCTGAGCTTGCAAAAGCTGATTAACAACTTGATCTTTTAGTTCAACAGATTCTTCAGAGACATAATAAGCAACTAACTGTTGCGGCTCATTACCAGCCGACCATGCTGCCACAACACCCTGCTTAACACCGTCTATCTCATTGAGTACTTTCTCTACTTGCCGTATATCAATCCGGTTACCACGGATCTTGACTTGAAAGTCTTCTCGGCTCATATACTCTAATGAACCATCGGCCAAATAACGTGCCATATCGCCTGTAGCATATAAACGCGCACCTGGCCTTCTACTATACATATGCGGAATATAGCTTTCAGCTGTCAAGCTAGCTCGTTGCCAGTAACCATAAGACTCACTGGCGCTATCAACATATAGCTGACCCATTACACCTATTGGTACTGGACGGTACTGTTTATCTAAAATAAAGACCTGGCTGTTAGCAATCGCTTCACCGATCGGCACAAATATTTGATCATCAAGCGTCTTATCAGCGCTGAAATAACTGATATCATTTATTTCAGTGCATCCATAGTTGTTATATACATGCACTGCTGGCAACTGGTTTTTCACCTCAGCTAATAAAGCTTGAGTTAATGGCTCACCTGCTGTGATACAGTATCGTAGTGCATAAGGCTTAAGGCCAGGATTACTCTTTACTTCCCATAATAATGCTTGCAAGTGAGACGGAACAATATTCAAACGAGTAACTTGATAATCTTGCAAAACCTTTAAAAATGCCTGACTATCCTTAGCAGTACTATTACTGATAATTATTTGCGGACTACCTGCTAACAGGCCAGCCAACATTTCTTTCATCGATACGGCAAAAGCTGCTGTCGTTTTCTGCGCAACCACCTCACCTTTAGCAAAAGGCAATAACTGATAAAGTGACTGCAACCAATTTTGTAACTGTTTGTGTGGCACCAACACACCTTTAGGGCGGCCAGTAGAGCCAGATGTGTACATAATATAGGCCACATTGGATGCATTAATAACAGCACTCGCATCATAGGCTGCTGTGGCCAATTCAAGTTCATCCAGAAAAATAATATTATCGCCACTTATATTACCAGCGACATCAGAATTACTTAAAATTAATGTTGGCTGCGCATCATTGATAATCAACTGCAAGTAATGCGATGGATAATCAGGGTCTAGCGGTATATAAATTGCGCCTAATCGCCAGATTGCTAACAAAGTGCTTAAATAATCTATCGAGCGAGGTATACACAGGGCAACCCGGCTCCCCACTCTAACACCTTGCGATCGTAGATAAGCCGCTATACATTTAGAACGTTGATCTAATCCAGCATAGCTAATTGAAATACCACTTTCTTCAAAAATAGCAATAGCGTTTGGCTGTGCGATAACTTGCTCGTCAAACAATGAAAGAACTGTTGGCTGCCTTGACCAATCGATAGCTTTAGCTTTCGCTGGATACAAGAAATGCTCTACTTCTACATCGCTTAATAAGCCGTAAGTGCTAATTGATTGCTCAGGACATTCAATCAAGGCATTTAATATATTCTGATGATGAAGCAATAAACGCTCAATAGTGGCTTTATCAAATAGGTCAGCTGCATATTCGACTGTAGCCGTCAAGTCGCTGCCCTGCCCATAAAAACCTATATCAATTGCACATTTTGCCTGTTGCTCTACTTTTCTGTTAAGTGCCTGAATATTTAACTCACCACTCACTTCATCCAGCATAACATCAGGAAAATTCTGATGACGCATCATTACGGGTACCAAATCATCACCACGTTGTTGCGTAATAGCTAATACATCTTCAAATGGTAAAAAGCTATGCTCATATCCTTGCAATGTTATTTCTTTAACTTGCTTTAGTAGATCAATACCATTTTTCTTATCATCGAGCTTAATACGCATAGCAATGATATTAATAAAGAAGCCAATTAAACCTTCTAAGTTTGGATGATTACGACCAGCTGTTGTTGTCCCAATACAGATATCATCACTTTGGCTATATCGCTGCAATACAATTGCCATAGTGGCAAGCAGAGTCATAAAGAATGACATATTATGCTTTCTACTAAAACTTGCTGCCGCCTCACCTAATTTAGCAGGGTATGTCACTTTTAGTATACTAGCACGTGAATGAATCGCTTCACCTACTCTATCTACCGGCAGTGATAAGTTAGAATTATAATCACCCAGCATTTCCTTCCAATAGTCTTTCGCCAGGCTACTATCATGTTGCTGCTGCCAATAAGCATAATCTGCATACTGAATAGGCAGTGTGGCTAATTCAGGCTTACCGCCTTCGCTGTACACATGATAGGCCTGCATAAGCTCACGTAGGAGAATACCCTGTGACCAACCATCAGTAATAATATGATGCTGGTTAAAAAGCAATACATGTTTATCATTGCCTATCTTGAGCAATTGAGTTTTTAGAAGTGGGCCTTGCTGCAAATCGAAAGGAGCTTGGGCATGTTCTTGAATAGCCTTATTTAAATCTTGTTCAGAAACTATTTCACATTTCAAACTATAAGGTTTTGCTGGCAAAATTTCTTGCCAAGCAACTTGTTTATCAGAACTCGCTGGAAAACATGTGCGTAAAATTTCATGCCGCTCAAATACATAGGTAAATGCTTGCTCTAAAGCTGATATATTTAGATTGCCATCAAATTCAAGCGCAGTCGGCATATTATAAGTTGGCAAATGACGATCATTTTTTTCTTCATATAACCATAACCGCCGTTGAGAAAAGGATAATGGCGCAAGTTTTTTACGGTCAAACGGTATTAAGTCTATCTCACCATAAACACTTTGACCTTGATCAGAAGTTTTCATAGGTTTGTCAAGCGACTGATCAATCCAGTTAGCAATGTCGCGCAAACAAGGTGTTTCAAAAACCTTCTTTAGCGGCATAGTTAACTGCCAACGATCTTTAATGTGCGCAACCAGTCGAGTCGCTAACAATGAGTGACCACCTAAATAGAAGAAATTAGCAGTAATGCTTATTTTCTCTTGCGAGAATAGCTTTTCACAAATTCTCACAAGTTCTGCTTCAATTTCTGTCTGAGCTGCAACATAAACATTATCGACTACACTTGCAAAATCTGGCTTTGGTAAAGCACGTAGATTTAACTTACCATTTGTCGTAACAGGCAACACATCGAGCAACATAAAAAACGACGGCACCATGTACTCTGGCAACAGTTGTTGCAAATTAACTTTTAGTTCTGCTGTTATTGTTTCCTCTTCAAATGAATCAGACTGAGGCACTATATAAGCCACTAATACCTGACTGTCTGTTGCGCTCTGTATAGCCTGCACAACAACATCTTTCACTGATTCCGAGACACGCAATGCTGCCTCGATTTCACCTAACTCAACCCTCAGACCACGAATTTTGACTTGATGATCGACACGCCCAATAAAATCTAATGTCCCATCTGCAAGCCAGCGTACTAGGTCGCCAGTTTTATAGACCTTTTCTTCAGGTTTCAAAGGGTTAGCAATAAATTTCTCATCACTTAATTCCGGTTGATTTAAATACTCACGAGCGACACCGGCACCCCCAATAAGCAACTCACCGATCACACCGACTGCTTGCAGTTGCAATTTACTATTAACGACATAACATTGATAATTACCTAAGGGCTTACCTATCGGTATGCGTGAAGCATGTTTATTTACCTCGACTCGCTGTGCAGTAGCTACATGTGTCTCCGCTGGCCCATAGTGATTCAACAACTTACAATGCGAATGATTTGCAAGAAATCGTTTTATACTGTCAGTCAATTGCAGTTTTTCACCGGCCGCAATAATTTCTTCTAGGCTAGTAAAGATAATTTCTTTTTCATTCGCATATTCTGCAAACATATTGAATACAGATGGCACTAAAAACAAGCGCCCTATTTGACTTGATTCAATCACTGAAACCAGCTTATGAATATCAAGCCGCAAATCTTCTTTATAAAGCGAAAGCTTACTTCCGGTGTACCATGCAGTTACAAACTCTTGCATTGATACATCAAAACCTAAATTGGTCAGTTGAATACTATTGAGTGGTTGTGACAATAACTCACCATCAACTTGCTGATAAACCAGATTAACCAAAGTTTTATGTGTTTGCGCCACAGCTTTAGCTTTACCCGTGGTACCCGAAGTATGAATGATATAGCTTAAATGCTCTGGGTTAAGACCAATGCTTGGCGCCTGCACATTTTCCGAGTTGTAGGCACTTAAATCTGCTGCATCTAACTGCAATACATTATCAATATGAGCTTGCAGTTCATTAATTAAGCTAGAATGAACAACCAAATACTGTAAAGCAATATTATTAGCAATACCTTTAAGACGAGCATGCGGATAAGCAGGATCTAACGCAACACAAGCACCTCCCGCTTTCAAGATACCCAGAAAAGCTACCACCATATCTAATGATCGTTCCATGCATAAGCCAACCAAACTATCAGGTTTAACGCCATGCTCAATTAAATAATAAGCTACTTGGTTAGCTCGTTTATTCACTTCAAGATAGGTATAAACTTTGCCCTCATCTTCAACAGCAATGCTATTAGCCTGTAACTCCACTTGCTTTTCGAATAACTGATGAGCACAAATAGTGTCTGGGTAATGCGCTGCTGTCTGATTCCAGCTTTGTAACTGCGCTCGCTCAGTCTCACTTAACATGGAGACAGTGGAAATAGCCTGCTCGGGATGCTGTAAAAACTGCTGCATAAGACGAACAAAGTGCTCTGCCATACGAACTATGGTAGGTTCAGAAAATAAATCTGCATTATATTCCCACCTAAGCAATAAACTACCATCCACACTTTCTTCGATATTTAGATTCAAATCAAACTTGGCTTGAATTTCTTGCCCAGGTATTAAATCCTGACGAGAAATACTCAGTTCAGGAAGCTTTAGTTCTACTTTTTCAGTATTCTGTAGAGCCAGCATAACTTGGAATAAAGGGCTGTGACTTAAGCTACGTTCTGGTTGTAACTTTTCGACTAGCAATTCAAATGGGACTTGTTGAAATTCATAAGCAGAAAAACATACTTTTTGACTTTGAGCCAATAATGTTTTAAAGCTGGGGTTAGAGGACAAATCGCTACGCAATATTAGCGTATTAACAAAGAAGCCGACTAAATTCTCTACCTCACTTTGAGTTCGATTAGCTACAGGACTACCAATAACAATATCATTTTCATTGCTATACTTTGACAATAATGCAGAAAATACAGCGTGCAACCCCATGAATAACGTTGCACCTTGCGATTGACAATATTGTTTCAATTGAGACGTCAATGCTGACGTAATAATAGTTTTTTGATAACGACCATGAAATGTTTGCTGAGCTGGCCGCGAATAGTCTAGAGGCAAACTATGCACAACAGGCAAATCTTGTAGCTGCGTCTCCCAATATTGCAACTGTTCAGCTAGCACATTACCACTCAAGTAATCTCTTTGCCATTGAGCATAGTCACTATACTGAATGGGTAATTCTGGTAACTCCGCTTCACGCCCCTCACTATACGCCTTATAGCATTCAACAACCTCTCTAACAATGACTCCCATTGACCAGCCATCAGAGGCAATATGATGCATCGTTACAAGTAGTATATGCTTATGGGCAGACAACTTTAACAGCTTAACTCTTAGCAAAGTATCTTTCGACAAATCAAAAACTTGATGTGCTTCAGATTTCCTATGTCGATGAACCAGATCAGTTTGCTTCTCAGCTGAAAACCCTGACAGGTCAATTATCGGAATATCAAAAGTAATTCCTTTTAAAGTTTTTTGTATAGGCTCATTATCAATTTCCCCAGGAATGTAAACTGTTCTTAACACTTCATGCCGATTTATAATCGTATCTAAGACTTTATTAATAAGACCGATATTCAGAACACCATCAAATACCAAAACACCAGGCATATTATAATGGGCACTGCCTTCTTCCAATTGATCAACCAACCAAAGTCTTTGTTGCGAAAAAGATAGTGGCGCTATAGATAAACCTGACTTCTGAATCGGCAAAACTCTATTTGCAGAAGCGCCCGCAGCTTGCTTCTCAACCAACAGTTTACGTAGCAAGGTCTTTTTATCTAGTAAATCTTGTAATTTATTACTCATTGACGTTTAACTCTAATCCGCTAACAGTGTCAGATATCGATCTAGTTCTTCTTCACTTAAACTATCAATATCAATATCATTTTCAGCTAAAGCTTCTAAAATTGCCTGATCTTCAGCACTAATGTTATTACTTGATATCTCCTGCTCTACCCAGGACGCTATATTTCGCAGGCATGGTGTTTCAAATATTCTTTTCAGAGGCAAATCAACGTGCCAACGGTCTTTAATATGAGCGACTAAACGAGTAGCCAACAGCGAATGCCCACCCAAGAAAAAGAAATTAGCTGTAATACTTATATTTTCTTTGGAGAAAAGCATTTCACAAATCTCAATAATGCCTTTCTCAATATCAGTTTCTGCTGCAACATATACTTCATCTTTAGCTTGAACAAAGTCGGGCTTAGGCAGTGCACGTAAATCCAGCTTACCATTAGTGGTAATAGGCAATGCATCTAACAACACATAAAATGATGGCACCATGTAGTCTGGCAGCCGACTTTGCAATTCTACTTTCACATCAGCAATAAAACTTTCTTCATCAGATTCTACTGCCCGAGGCACAAGATAAGCGACTAATGCCTGACTATCAGCCGCGCTGCCTATCGCTTGCACAACAGTATCTTTTACGTTATCAGCAGCGCGCAGCACCGTTTCAATTTCAGCTAGCTCAACCCGCAAGCCGCGAATTTTGATTTGATGATCAATTCGCCCAATAAAATCCAGTGAACCATCGGCTAACCAGCGTACTAAATCACCTGTTTTATAAACTTTCTCTTCGGCTTTGAGTGGATTAATAATAAATTTTTCATCACTCAACTCTGGCTGGTTCAAATATTCACGGGCGACACCTGCACCACCAATAAGTAACTCACCAGTAACACCAATAGGCTGCAATTGCAGAGCATTATTGACCACATAGCACCGATAATTTCCTAAAGGCTTACCGATAGGTATACGTGAGCTATGCTCTGTCAAATCAACTCGCTGTGCAGTTGCCACATGTGTCTCAGCAGGGCCGTAATGATTTAACAAATTGCAATGTGGATGACTGGAGAAAAAGCGCTTCACATAATCAGTTATCTGCAGTTTTTCGCCAGCCGCGATGATTTCTCGCAAGCTAGAAAAAACAACATTTTTTTCAACAGCATATTCCGCCAGCATGTTCAACACTGATGGCACCAAGAATAATCGCCCTACTTCGCCAGCTTCGATAACTGAAATCAGTTTATGAATATCGAGCCGGAGATCTTCTTTATAAAAATATAACTTGCTACCAGTATGCCAAGCCGTTGCAAACTCTTGCATGGAGACATCAAAACCAATGTTGGTCAGCTGGATACTATTAAGCGCTTGTGATAGTAAGTCACCATCAATCTGTTGATAAACCAAATTGACCAGCGTTCTGTGGGTTTGAGCAACTGCTTTAGCTTTACCCGTTGTACCAGAGGTATGGATAATATAGCTTAAATGTTCTGGCTTTAAATTAATTGCTGCAACTTGAATATTTTCCTGACTATACGCACTTAGATCTTTTACATCCAATTGTAGAACATTAGGAATATCTGATTGCAAATCAGGAATCATTTCTGCATGCACAATTAAATGCTGCAATGCAATATTTTCAGCAATACTCTTTAGGCGGGCATGCGGATAGGCAGGGTCTAAAGCAACACAAGCTCCTCCAGCTTTTAATATACCTAGAAAAGCAACCACCATATCCAATGAACGCTCTACACATAGACCAACCAAGCTATCAGGCTCAACACCTTGCTCAAGTAAATAATGTGCAACTTGATTCGCTCTTTGATTCACATCGGCATAACTATAAGCTTTACCTTCATCTTCAATAGCTATAGCATCAGCTTGTAGTGCAACTTGTTTTTCAAACAACTCATGCACACAAACGGTATTGGGATAATCGGAGACAGTCTGATTCCAAGCATGCAGCTGAGCACGCTCTGCTTGATTGATTATGGAAACCGTTGATATGGCTTGCTCTGGAAACTGTAACAATTGCGCCATTAGACGCTCAAAATGCTCTGCCATACGAGCAACGGTGTTATCGCTAAATAAGTCCGCGTTGTACTCCCAGCCAAGTAATAGGCTACCATCAGCTATTTCTTCGATATTCAAGTTCAAATCGAATTTAGCCTGGATCGCTTCCCCATTTGCCAGGTCTTGACGCTCAATGCTCAAATTAGGTAATTGCAACTCTGGTTTTTCATTATTCTGCAAAGCAAGCATGACTTGGAATAATGGGCTGTGACTAAGGCTGCGTGGTGGTTGCAGTTTTTCTACCAGTAACTCAAACGGCACTTGCTGATGGGCGTAAGCATCAAAGCAAGTTTTTTGGCTTTGCGCAAGCAAATCTTTAAATGCCGGATCAGAGGAAAGATCACTGCGTAATACCAATGTATTAACAAAAAAACCAACCAGATTTTTTATCTCATTTTGAGCGCGGTTTGCCACGGGGCTACCGATAACAATATCACTTTCATTGCTGTATTTTGCCAATAATGCGACAAATACAGCGTGCAAGCCCATAAACAGTGTTGCACCTTGCGCTTGGCAATATTGCTTTAAGTCTGTAGTTAATGCTGGCGCAACAATACTCTGCTGGTAGCGACCATTAAATGTTTGCTGTGCAGGACGTGCATAGTCCAAAGGTAAATTATGTACCGTTGGCAAGTCTTGCAGTTTTTCTTCCCAATAGCCTAACTGCTTTGCCAGAATATCGCCCTGCAAATAATCTCGTTGCCACTGCGCATAGTCGCTATATTGGATTGGCAATTCTGGTAGTAAAGGCTGGCGACCTTCACTATGCGCCTTGTAGTATTCAACAACCTCTCTAACAATAAGCCCCATTGACCAACCATCAGAGGCAATATGATGCATAGTAACCAATAACAGATGTTTATCTGCTGCTAATTTAAGCAGCTCTCCTCTCAGCAAAACATCTTGTGACAAATCAAATGACTGTAGTGCTGTATTCTTTTTGTGTTCCTTAACAGCACTTGCCTGAACATCAGCTGCCAAACCTGATAGGTCTGTTAAAGGCACTGCTATTTCAACGCCCTGCAAAACTCTTTGAATGGGATCATCGCCCATTTTTTCAGCGCTATAAACTGTACGTAATGCTTCATGCCGCTCTAACACAGAGTTTAATGATGCGATAATCAAATCAATATTCAACTGTCCATTAAAGATAAGTGCGCCAGGCATATTGTAATGCGCACTTCCACCTTCAACCTGATCTACCAGCCACAGCCTTTGTTGCGAAAAAGATAATGGAGCAGCTGACAAGCTTGATTTTTTTATAACAATCTTGCCAGCTTTTCTCATTGATAAAAAATCTATAACAAGCTGCTTATTGGCTTTTAGCCAAGATTTTAGCTCGTCTGTTAGCTCACTTATTTCGCCTTTGAGACTTAAGTTGTCATTTTTAACGGACAGTTTTATATTCTTCTCCTGCAATAGAGACAAAACCTGCTCAATACTCATTGCAGCAACGGAAGTTTCTTCTAGTTTTTTTTGAGATATTCCTGACATAACTCTATATTGATCCACTGTTTAGCAAAAATGCCGCATTAAAAATATACACTTATATAAGTAATCTACTTAATTAGCCTTTCTCACCTTCAGACTTTTCTTCAGCCTGAGGGATTTCTTTACGAATTTTCTCTTCGGGCAACTCAATTGAATAAGTCACAGAGTTAATTTTCCAACCATGCATTGTACGAATTAACTCCCAAGACTCTTTACCCCAATGAGACAATTTCTCATCTGTAAAAAAGCTATAATCAAAATACAGTGAAGCAATTACACCGTCAGTTCGAATCTCAACATTGTAAATTCTCTCTTCCATAGTGCCTTCGTAGTTAACCGCCCAATTGATAAAGCTCCACCAAGTCTCACTCCGCAGATTATTTACCATAGCTGCCCAAGGCTGATCTTTATAAATACCTATCCAAGGAATGTATGGGGTGTACATTAAATCAGCGAATGCTAGACCATCTTTCTTTTTAATTGCATCTTGAAAGTCATCAACAACCTTCATCAGCTCTGCATGATATTGTTTTTTTTGCGCTTTAGTAATTTTACGTTGCTCCGGCAGATCCCCTTTTGCTATTGCCATGTGTGACATAAATGGCAACAACATTAAAAAAAACAATACTTTTATTTTCTTACTCATTACTTATAGTCTCCAAAGTTATTTTCCATGTCTAAACATCACACTAAAACTAAATTATTAACTCTTCTTCATCAGATGACTGATCCACCTCTACAAGAGAGTCCAGGTGACCTGCCAAATCCTTTAATACTGGATATTCAAATAACGCTCGAATTTCCAGCTCTTCATCTAGCTGCATATTGAGCTGCATTAATACTGCTGTTGCCAGGAGTGAATGACCACCCAGTGAGAAAAAATTATCTGCTGTTGTAACACTTTCAACAGATAGCATTTCCTGCCATATACCAGCAATCAATTTTTCATTTTTAGTAAGCGGTTGTTCCCCACCGCTTACAGGCGGATGCGGCTCCTCTATAGAAGCCGCTGCTTGATCGGCAAACGATGTTGTAACAACAATATCACCGCTACTGGTATATTTTGCAGACAGCCCTGTAGAAATGAGATCGCCTAGCTTATCCGTATAAGGGTGTTCAGTAACAAGTACTCTACCATCAACACTGATGTCTTTTTTAGGTTCTATTGACAAATAAAGGCTGCCAGCAGCACCAAGTGAAGTTAGCTCAAGCTGCTTATTTAAAACATATTTCTTATCTTGCACATCATTAAGAACACAGCCCTCTGGCAAGATGTTTTGTATGTCGAATTTACTGCCATCCAGATTTAAGATCTCTTTACCAAAGCTATCATCATTCAAGCAGGCATTTGCAAAATGCTCATCAGCCAACTCCAAAGATGCTATCGGCTGTTCAACAGCAGCGAGCAATTTCTCAATCAGGCGCAGATAGAATTTTGACATTTGCTCGATTGTATTTTTATCAAACAAACTTGTAGAGTAGATAAACTGTCCAAAGACACCCTCTTCCTCTTCCCGCAGGCTTAACGTTAGATCAAACTTAGCCGTACCATTATGAATTGGTCGCTCTTTAATGGATATTCCAGGTAATTGCATGCTATCTATTGGTGTATTTTGCAAAACAAACATCACTTGAAAAAGCGGGCTATATGCCATGTTACGCTCAGGCTGCAATGCTTCAACAACCGCCTCAAAAGGCACACTTTGTTTACTAAACGCAAAAGAGCAGGTATTTTTTACTTGCTGCAAAATCTCTTTATAAGAGCTGCTATTATTTATCGTGGTACGTAATACCAGCGTATTAATAAAAAAACCCACTATATCTTCAAGTTCACGCTGGCCTCGATTGGCTACTGGTGTACCTATATTAATATCCGTCTCATCTGCATAGATAGATAGCAGAACTTTAAACGCAGCCAGCAAGCTCATAAATAAAGTTACATTTTCTTGTTGGCTGATTTGCTTTAGCTGACCCAATATTTGAGCTGGTATCATAAACTCAACGGTACTGCCTTCATATACAACCTTATCAGGCCTGCTCTTATCAGTTGGCAGACTTAATAAAGCTGGCGCCCCCGTTAAATTTTCCTGCCAGGCAGCCAATTGCTGTGCAAAATCTTCACTTTGCAACCATTTCCGCTGAGCATAAGCGTAGTCAGCATACTGTATTGAGAGCGTTTGTGTTTCCACATTCTGTTTGCCACCCTCAGTAGTTAGATATTGCTTATATGCCGACACCATATCTTTAGACATAACACCCAAAGACCAACCATCAGAAATTATATGATGCATATTAACTAGCAACACATAACGCTGCTCTGTTATTTTTAACAGCGTAACCTTTAACAATGGACCTTTATCTAATTGAAAAGCATGCTGCATACATTGAGATAAATAGGCATTGACTTCTGTCTGCTCGACATCAACTATATCGAAATCATAACCCAAACCATGCAACTGCCATTTCGGTGACTCTGCACTTTTATCAAAAATAGTGCGCAGTGATTCATGCTTAACAAGCATTTTATCGAATGCATAACGTAAGGCGTCAACATTTAAAGCACCGGATATATCAAGCGCTAGAGGAATGTTATAGACTGCTTTATTACCTGTATCAAAGCTATCCAAAAACCATAAGCGCTGCTGAGCTGGAGAAAGCTCAAATCGTTCAGGGCCTTCTACCAAAACAATACTTTGCTCATCCTGATTGCGACTGGATTCAGCAAGTCGCTCTAACTCTTGAGAAATTCCCTCAATGGTTGGATACTGAAAAAGGTATTCAATACTAAACGGCAAGGAAAATACTTTTTTAACTTCTGCGATAATTTGCACTGCTAATAATGAGTCACCACCTAACTCAAAATAGTTGTCGTGCCGACCTATTTTATCAATACCTAACAGCTGCCCTAGAATCACACTCAATTGTTTTTCAGTATCACCAAGCGGCTCTACGTAAGCTGTGGCAATGCTTGGTCGTGGATGCAAAGTATTCTGTGTTTGCAATGCAATCGAAGTCGTTGCCTGAGGACTATCACCCGAAGCTGACCTATGAGCTGTTCCTGGTAACTCAGATACTGCATTATTAGAGCTTACCAAATCCAACCAATAGCGTTGCCGCTGAAAACTATAGGTTGGTAGTGAAATTCGATTCAGGGTTTCTTCTTTATGTACAGCTTGCCAATCAATTTTAACACCCTGTGACCACAAAACAGCCAAAGCCTGGGTGATTAGCTCTTCATCTTCGCGTTGATCAGAAGCCAACTTTGATGAGCTTACAACTCTCGCCTGAGCCAAATTAGCTTTAATTAGTTTCGTCAAGACATTACCGGGCCCAACTTCTAATGCAATACAAGCATCATCAGCCAATAGTATTTTCACACCATCAGCAAAACGCACTGTATTACGCAAATGCTTAACCCAATAGTCAGCCGACATAGCTTGCTCATCACTAATCCAGGTTCCTGTCACATTAGAGACAAAAGGAATTTTTGGTGCATGCCGCTTAATACCTTCAACAATATCTTTAAATTCATCCAGTACTGGGTCCAACATTAATGAATGAAAAGCATGTGATGTTTTCAGCAATGTACAGTGCTTTTTATCTGCCAGCAGTCTCTCTTGCAATGAAGCAATCACATCATGAGGTCCTGCAATAACACACTGCCCTGGGTTATTAACCGCTGCTAAGCTGCAGTTTTTATTAAGGTAAGGTAAGATATCTTCCTCACCTAAACTGACTGCCAGCATACTGCCACTTGGCAGAGCTTGAATAAGGCGACCACGAGCAGCCACTAATTGCAGCGCATCTTCCAATGAGAATACACCAGCAACACAGGCAGCAACATATTCACCGATACTGTGTCCCATCATTGTTTGCGGCTGGACTCCCCATGACTGCCATAATTTGGCTAATGCATAGCTCACAGCAAAAACAAGAGGTTGCGTCAATTGAGTCTGCTCGAGTTCTTTTTTAACATCTTCAGATGAAGACGACAGCACATCTCTTATATCACTGCCAAGCAGCGGCAGTAAGAGTTTTGCACAATGGTCTATCGTCTCACGATAAACAGCCTCTTGCTGATATAAGCCATGCATCATTTTAGGGTATTGCACGCCCTGACCTGGAAAAACAAAGCTAACATAAGCAGGCTTGTTTGCATCAACCAGGCTAAAAGTGCGGTTCACTTCCAGTTGTTCACTCGCAGCTTGCAATCTATCTACGACAATTGCACTTCTGTATTGATATGCACGCCGCCCTAATTGCAGGCTATAGGCTATATTCGCTAAATTTAACTCAGACTCTTCAACAGATTGACGCTTTATATAAGAAGATAATGCCGTCTGATTTGCTAACAGTGCTGCTTCGGTCTTCGCCGATAATGTTAACACCTGCCAACGCCGTTGACTTTCGCAAACACGAGACTGCGGCGCCTCTTCTAAAATCACATGCGCATTGGTTCCACCAATACCAAAAGAGCTGATCGCTGCACGACGTGGTTGTTCAGCCATATCCCACAGCTGTAACTGCTTGTTAACATAGAATGGACCATTATCAAAATCGATATTAGGGTTACCCACTTCAAAATTGATACTTGGTGGTATTTTTTTATGTTTTAATGACAATACTGTTTTAATAAAACCCGCTATACCAGCAGCAGTATCCAAATGCCCAATATTAGTTTTGACCGAACCCAAAGCACAACGTGATGCGTTCTCAGCATGATTTCCATAAGCCTCAGTTAATGCGGCTATTTCTATCGGATCACCTAACGACGTCCCAGTACCATGTGTTTCAATATAAGCAACTGTCTCAGGGCTAATATTGGCATCGCGTAAGGCTGACTTAATTACTTCTGACTGCCCATCAATACTCGGCGCGGTATAGCTTACTTTAGCAGAGCCATCATTATTGGTAGCAGTTCCCTTAATAATCGCATGAATATTATCACCATCAGCTAATGCTTTATCCAGGCGCTTTAGAATAACAACCCCTGCCCCACTACCAGTCACCGTTCCATTGGCATCAGCATCAAAGGCACGACAATGTGCATCAGGTGACAAAATACCACCTTCACGATACCAGTAGCCTAACTTATCTGGAAAAATTGTTGAGCCGCCAGCCACAGCAATATCAGATTTATTAGCACGCAAGCTCTGACAAGCCTGATCGATACAGACCAAAGATGTTGAGCAGGCTGTATTAAGACTAATACTTGAGCCACCCGTAAGATTTAATTTGTAAGATATCTGTGTTGCTGTGAAACCAGTATCCGCATTAATTAAAAGCGGCACAACATCAGGCTCATTAGTAATATCAAAGCGCGGCAGAACATGCGTTAAAAAGTATTGATTTGTCCCCGTACCCACATACACTGAGATGCGTTGCTCATACTTATCCTTTGAGTATCCCGCATCTTCCAACGCTTCTTGCACACATTCCAGCATCAACCGGCGTTGAGGATCCGTTAGCGCCGCTTCACGCGGGGTATAGTCAAAAAAGGCCGCATCAAAATCTTCGATATTATTTAATGGTATACCGGCCTTAACATAGTTAGGGTCGCTCAGTGTTTTTTCATTAATTCCCTGTGACAATAAGTGTTCATCATCATAGAACTTAACAGATTCATTACCATCGAGTAGATTTTGCCAAAAGTCATGCACATTATCTGCGTCAGGAAAACGGCCGCTCATACCAATGACAGCAATATCGCCACCATAAGCCACTTCAGCAGCAGTATCGAGTTGCGTTAATGCTGACTTATCTTCATCACTATCCACCAAGAAAGCGGCCTGCGCTTCAATTGTCGGATATTTGAAAATTTCAACAACATTGATTTTTCGACCAAACTGCTTGCTCATCGCTTTTTCAAGTGCAACAGCTAATAAAGAGTGGCCACCGATATCGAAAAAGTTATGCGTAATACTGATTTTACCCGGATCAACTTCCAACAGGTCAGCCCAGATAGCAATTAATTTATTTTGCACCTGATTTTTTGGTGCAATATAAGC
Organism: Gammaproteobacteria bacterium; assembly: GCA_965230615.1. Lineage (GTDB taxonomy): Bacteria > Pseudomonadota > Gammaproteobacteria > HTCC5015 > HTCC5015. The sequence continues at coordinate 324,215 of OZ246012.1, read as the reverse complement.
ATGCGTTTCAATATCAATAACATTCATGCTAATTAATGCTTTACGATCAACCTTACCGTTATCAGATAGTGGTATCTCAGCAATTTCAACAATGTTATTAGGCACCATATATTCTGGCAGGTACTCTTTTAATTGCGCCACTAGCTCAGGCTTATTAATAGCCTGCTGAGCCGGCACAACATAGGCAACCAACAGCTCATCACCTGATGCTTTTTTCTGCACAACAACAACAGCATCCTTAACACTATTTTGCGAAATAAGGACCGCTTCTATCTCACCAAGCTCTATTCTAAAACCACGTATTTTAACTTGATGGTCGATTCGACCTAAGTATTCAATAGTGCCATCATTGGTAAACTTGGCTAAATCGCCAGTCTTATACATGCGCGCACCTGCCTCATTGGCAAATGGGTCAGGTATGAAACGATCTGCCGTTAAATCTGGCCTTGCCAAATAGCCTCTGGCAAGGCCAGTGCCTGCAATATACAATTCACCCACAGCACCGATCGCAAGCGGGTTAAAAAACTCATCTAAGATGTAAAGCTGAGTATTCGCAATAGGCTTACCAATTGGTACTTTAGGTATAGAAACATCTTTAGGGCAGGCCCAGTAGCTAACGTCGATTGATGCTTCCGTTGGGCCATATAAATTATGCAAACCAGCCACCGGAAACTTCTTATTAAAATCTTCGACCACTTCAGGCGGCAATGCTTCACCACTACAAATAACCCGCCGAATGCTGTCTAAAGCTGGGAAGTCTTCTTGGTCTAAAAACACTTCCAACATAGAAGGCACAAAATGCAATGTGGTAATATCATTATCAGCTATACATTGTGTTAGGTATGCCGGAATTTTGTGCCCACCCGGCTCAGCCATCACTAGTTGCGCACCCACACTCAGCGGCCACAAAAACTCCCAAACTGACACATCAAAGCTAAAAGGTGTTTTTTGTAAAACACGGTCATCACCCTTTAGTTGATATTCTGCCTGCATCCAAGCAAGTCGATTAAACAAACCAGCATGATTATTCATCACCCCTTTAGGCTGACCTGTTGAGCCCGAGGTAAAAATCACATATACCAGCTGCTGCGGGCTAATAATTCTGCCTTCAGGGTTTTCATCACTATATTGAGTATCATTTATACGTTGATCAGATAACTCTATAAGCTGAATCCCTTCATCCACCTGCAAAGGAGGTAGCGATGCCTGCTTGAGCACATAACGAATGCCACTGTTATTAACGATGTAGTCAATTCGTTGCTGTGGATACTCAGGATCAACTGGTACATAACAGCCACCTGCTTTTAATATTGCCAGAATACCGATGACCATTTCCAATGAACGCTCAGTATTGAGACCTACAGGTACATCAACGCCTACCCCTTGCTCCATTAAATAATGTGCCAAGCGGTTACTGGCTTTATTTAATTCTGCATAACTTAAGGTTTTATCTTGATAGCTTAACGCTGGATGTTCCGGCTGTTGCTTAACATGCTCTTCAAACTGCAAATGAACGCATGTTGCTGGAGCTTGATAATTAACTTGAGTATCATTCCATTGCTGAATAATTGTTGAATACTCAGCATCAGTCAGATATTTATGCTCACCATATAATTTCTCTGGCGCAGCCAATAAAGACTCAAGCAGTTTACTGTAATGCACAGCAAACGTTTCAATAACTGCCTTATCGAATAGATCAACGCTATATACTATATCGCCGCTAATCCCATTCTCTGTTTCAACCAACAGCATAGCCAAGTCCATTTCGGACACAGAAGTACCCAATGGATAAGGCTTAACGCGCAAACCTCCCCAATCAGACTCTTTATCGCTTTCTCCAGCAATAAACTGCGTAAGGCTATCTAAGCGCTGAGGTTTCTGAAAAGTAAAATAAGTTTGAAAAATCGCATTCACATTCGCTGAACGCTGCAACTTAAGGTCTTCTAATACTGACTGCAAAGGAAATTGTTGATATTTCAATGCTGCAAATATGTTTTCACGATTCTGCTCAAGAAACTGAACAAAGCTTGGATTACCCACCAAGCGACTACGTAAAATAACAGGGTTGACAAAATAGCCGACAACATCGGCAAACATAGCTTCAGTTCGACCATTTGCAGGCGAACCAACAACAATATCTTTTTGCCCTGTATAACGATGCAGTAAAAACTGATATGCAGAAATTAAAACAGCATAGAGGCTAGTATTTAGTTGTTTGGCGAGTGCTTTTAGCGGTGCAATCAGCCCAGGATCAATACATATTGAAATACTATCCCCACGATAACTAGGTAGAGAAGGTCTGGAACGCGTACTAGGCATGTTCAATACCGGCAATTCACCAGATAATGTATTGAGCCAGTAGTTTTTTGCTTCTTGCGCAGCGGGTGACTGTAACCAGCGCACCTGCCAATCTACGAAATCGGCATAGCTATATTTGCTTACCGGTAAAGTGACCGCGCTATCACACATCAACTGCGACAGCTCATCAAAAACAATCATCAATGACCAAAGGTCAACAGCAATATGATGAAAACTAAAAAGTATAACCGACTCTTCAGCCGCACATTGATATATATAAACGTGTAGGCGCCAATCATCTTGTAAACGAATTGCTCGATCGCGATCAGCCGCAATCGCTGCTTGTAGCTGAGAATGATTAGCCTCTGCCATATCACGCACAGTGATAAACTCATTCACATGTCTATTTTCAGCTGACAGGTCATATTGTTTGCTAGCCTGGCCTGAATCTATAATGTATTTGGCCTGTAACTCAGGATGCTTTTCTAACAGGCAAATCAAAGCTTGACGTAATTGTGGAATATTCAGCTCGGAAAAAACTCGGAATGCAACGGGAATATTATAAATAGGTAGCTCTGGTACTGACTCAGAGAGAAACAGTAAGCTTTTCTGATTCAATGACAGAGCACCAGGGTTTTGTTCCCCTGCTTGGGCAGGCAAAATAGTACTCGGCAGGCTATCATTTGCCATTGTCTTTTGAGCCAGCTGAGCTATTGATAACGTTAAAAATAGATCATCAAGTAACACTTGCTTATTAAGTGTATGCTCTGCTTGTTGCTGAATTTCTACTGCCAACATAGAATCAATAGGCAGTGTATTAATAATGGTATCAGCCGTAATTGCGCCGCGAGCAAGTTTTAATACCCGCTCAAAAACCGAGCACAGTGCATCTGTTGCATTTAGCAACTTATCATCAATGTTTAATGTACTGCTTTGCACTTTGTTAGTATCTTCAGCAACAGACTCAGACTTATCGGTGTCTACCATCAGCTTAGCCGCAATAGCATTCAACACACCAGATAAATACATTTGCTTACACTGCCGCCTTTTCACCTTACCACTCGTTGTCTTAGGCAAATTCATCGGCTTGATCAGCACAACATCATGTACAGCTATTTCGTGCTGCACTGAGATATTTTGCTGTATTGCTTCGATTACCGCATCAGCGTCTAAGCGTTTTAAGTGCTCGCGCTTCACTTCTTGAATAACAACTAGCCTTTCTTCGTTTTCCACCTCTACTGAGAATGCAGCACAACCATGCACTTGTAGTGCCTCATGGCTCGATTGTGTGCTGAGTTCTATATCCTGTGGATAATGATTGCGACCACGTATAATAACAACGTCTTTTAGGCGCCCGGTTATATAAAGCTGCTCATCATGGACAAACCCTAAGTCTCCTGTTCGGAAATAGCGCTGATCTGGCTGTGACTCATGGTTGGCAATAGATGCTTGATAAATTTCCTGATTAGTATCTGGCTTAGCCCAGTAACCCTGAGTAATACTGTCACCGCGCAGCCAGATCTCCCCAACCTGCCCTGACTGGCATTGCTGTAAATTATTTGGATTAACAACGGCGATATCGTATTCGTCTGTTAAAAAACCAGCAGAAACCAGGCGGCGATGTTTCTCATCTACATCACAAACAACAGCTTTATCTTCAAGTAAAGCCGCATCAGAAAAATATTCTATAACCGGCATTGCTCCCTGACGCGAACCACTGACAAAAAGTGTCGTTTCAGCCATACCATAACAAGGATACATTGCCTCAGGCTTAAAGCCTGCCGCTATAAACTTCTCAGTAAAAGCCTCCAGGGTTGCAGCCTGGACAGGCTCGGAACCATTATAAGCAACTGACCATGAGCTTAAGTCTAAATCTTGTACTTCATCAGCAGAAATCTTGTCGACACAAAGCTGATAGGCAAAATTCGGCGCACCACTGGTTGTTGCCTTGTATTTATCAATTGCTTGTAACCAGCGAATCGGCTTACGTAGAAAAGTAAGTGGCTCCATCAATACTGAGCGAATACCTAAATAGAAAGGCTGTAGTACATTACCGATAAGTCCCATATCATGAAACAGAGGCAACCAGCCGACAAAAACAGTGTTTTCGTTATGGCCAAAGCAGCGCTGGATCAGCCTTTCATTCGCCAACAAATTAGCATGACTCACCATAACACCTTTGGGCAAGCCTGTTGAACCTGAGGTGTATTGTATAAATGCAATATCTGAGCCACTGATTTCAGGTAATACCCAGTCTTCAGGCGAACAATTCACTTCTTCGATTGCCACACACTCAACTGTTGTGTAGTTTACTTCTTGCAACCACTCTTGCACCCGTTGTTGCTCCGCGGCAAGCGTCAATACCATTGATATATCAGCATCTTCAATAAGACGATATACATTTTGCCAATAACTGGGTTTACGTGTTGTTGGCGGGTAAGATGGTACTGCAATAACACCTGCATACAAGCAGGCAAGAAAAGCCCGTATAAAGTTTAAATCCGCCTGAAACAATAATAATACGCGGTCACCCTTTTTCAGGGTTTTCTGCATATGCACAGCTAAGCGCCGTGCTTCTGAATCAACCTCAGCAAAGGATAATGATTCAGCCTCTACTCCCTCTGAGTTGATGAATGTGAATGCAACATGTGCAGCAAGCTCCGTTTGAACCCGTGCATGGGCCAAGTGCACTAACGTAGGACAATCATCATGCAATGATTGCTGTAAAGAATCAGAACTATTCTGACCGTGGGCTTCCACAGTATAAAACCTCCATGCATATCCCAGTAGCTAATACCTCTAATCGAACATCCATTCCCGCATAGAGATGTGTTTTTATCTTGTTATTCGCCACCCGAAAAGTTTTGTAGAGCGATCCTTTGCTACTAACTCATGCCAAGAAAATTCATATAGTTTTAATTTGGCATATACTAAAAAACTAATCAGACTAAACAATAGAGTGGTTGGCAATGCTAAACACTCTATATTTTGTGAGCCGTGCAAAGCATCACATTTATCTATTAATTAATTTTGACAGCTTGCACTTAAGCTCGACATTTTCTCTTTAAATTCTTAGAAAGCCGTCAGTCAAACTTGGGCAGCGTCAATAACACGTTTATATAAACTCTCTCCCTCTTTAAAGCCTAAACCCAAGTTTATGCTCAAGAGTAAACGCTTACAAAGCAAAACCTAATAACGCCAAAATACAAAATAAGTATTCATACCAGTACTCGGTTTTATATAAAACCGCTGGTATGTTTTTAAGTTGTTAATCTTGCCCTTATCTGAAGACTTACAACGCGAGTACAAACTATTTTTTATTTAATTTAAAAGCAACTTGTAAGTCGTAACAAATATACAGCATTGATTAACTACAGACTCAACCATTAAAAGTATTTTATATACCCTCTAGTGCACGTTTAGCGTCCTCACTTAAGGTACGCTGCCTGCCTGTTACCTTCACAAATAATTTATAAAGTGCTGGAATTAAAAATAATGTAATTAGTGTTGCAAAGCCTATACCTCCAAGCACAGCTACAGCTAAAGCTTGACGGTTTTCAGAACCTGCACCTGACGACATCAATAAAGGAATAGCACCAAACATAGTTGAAAGAGTTGTCATAACTACCGGTCTAAACCGTTGCTTTGCCGCTGATAAAATTGCCTCATCAACACTTAGCCCTTCTTCTTGCAGCTGGTTGGCAAACTCCACTACCAAAATGCCGTTTTTAGCAATCAAACCAACTAACAGCAATAAGCCAATTTGACTAAAAATATTCAAGCTTACACCTGACAGCAACAATGCTAGCAAGCCACCTGTTAACGCTATCGGTATAGTTAACATTATAATGATAGGGTGAACCCAGTTTTCAAACTGAGCTGCCAACGTCAAAAAAACTAATAAAATAGCCAGCAGAAAAACCCAGGTCATTGCTTGACTATTTTCTTTTAAGGTCAACGTTTTGCCGCCATAGCCAATCTGCACATCGCCTGGCAAATTGTTTTTAGCCAGCTCCACCATATAATCAACTGCATCGCCAAGAGGATAACCAGGTATCACTCCAGCACTAACAGTCACGGTTGGCATACGATCTACTCGAGTATAACTTTTCACTGCTGATGTCTCACGAACTTCAATCAGGTTGCTCAGTGGTATCAGTGTATTATTTTGTGAGCGAACATGAACCCGCGTTAAGTCGTCTGGCGTAATTCGCTGTCGACTTTCAACTTGAACAATAACTTCATATAGTTCATTTCGGTCACTAAAGTGCGACACTACCTTTGCGCCAAACAAAGCTTCTAAGGTACTGGCAATACTCGATGTACTCACTCCCATATCACCAACACGATCACGAATCACATCGACCTGCAGCTCAGGATTATTTTCTTCGAAGCTTTTTCTAATATTAACAAGCGATGGATTGTTGCGTGCTAATTCAACCAGTTTTTCGGCCCAATTATCCGCTTCTTCAAAAGTAGACGCTTTAACTAAAAGCTGTACAGCTGCACCACCACCACCGCCGCCCCATATGCTCGGGCCAAATGCAAACCCTCTAATGCCAGGCAAACCAGAGAGTTTATGCATCAACTCTCCAGCAATTTGATTATGATTTTTATCTCGCTCATTCTTATCCACTAAACGCAAACCACCATAGCCTGAGGTCACCACACCTGGACCACCAAAGCCTGGAGCCAAGATCGAAATAAAGCGTACCGCCTCACCACTATCGAGATAGGGGCTTACTATCTTAAATACTTCATTACTTCGAGCTTCCATATATTCTAAAGAAGCACCGTTTGGCCCTGAAAAAATTATTGATACAAGTCCTTGGTCTTCTTGTGGCGCTACTTCTTGTGGCAGTTGATTAAATACATAAATAGCCGCCAGCGAAATCAATAAGCCCGCAAATAGAACCAATACATAAACACTTTGAGTTTTTTCAACCAACTTACTATAAAAATCATTAATTCTCGCAAACACTCTATTAAAAAGCCTATCACTATCGAGCGTTTTAGTACTCAGTAACCGTGAACACATCATTGGTGTCAGGCTTAAAGCGATAAAGCTGGAAAAAATCACTGCAGCTGCTAAAGCGATACCAAACTCAGCAAACAGTCGCCCTGTCCCGCCATTAGCAAATGACAGTGGCACAAACACTACGGTCAGCACAATGGTAGTCGCAATGACAGCAAAAGCAATTTGCCTTGCGCCTAATATTGCTGCCCGCATTGCTTGCTCACCCTTTTCAATGCGTCTATGAATGTTTTCTACAACGACAATTGCATCATCTACAACTAAGCCTATAGCTAATACCAGGGCAAGTAACGTTAAAATATTGATACTAAAGCCAAAGAGATAGAGCACACTCAATGTCGCGATTATTGAAACAGGGATAGCAACTGCCGGTATAAAAGCAGCTCTAATACTGCCAAAGAAAAAATAGATTAGAATAACAACGACGGTTAATGTGCCAAATAACGCCGTTAAAACTTCATTGATTGAAGCTTGAATATACTCAGAGCCATCCGATAGCACCAGCATCTCCATACCCGTAGGCAAGGACAACTTTATTTTTTCAACCTCAGCATGCACGGCTTCTGCCATTTCGAGTATGCTGGCATCAGCTTGCTGTACAACCCCTATAGCAACCGTTGGAATACCATTAGCATACATCTTTTTGCGGAGACTATTTTGCCCCATCTCGACTCTAGCGACGTCTGCCAGTCGAACAACTGAATCACCACTTTGACTAATAATCAAACGCTCGAAATCTTCCTGTGTTCTTAACAAAGAATTAAATTTAACTGGAAACTCTCTGTTTAAAGACTCGATTCTACCAGCTGGCAATTCCACATTTTCTTTCTGAATAGCGGCAATGACATCATCTATTACCAGTTGACGTGCAGTTAACAATTCTCTATCAATCCAAACTCGCATGGCATACTCACGAGCACCACCGATTGTGATTGCCGCAACACCTGGCAAAGCCGAGAAACGGTCTTGTAGATTCCGCTTAATATAGTCGGTTAACTCTAAAGCGTCGTATCTGTCGCTTCTCATGCCTATCCACATAACAGGCGTTTGACTTGGATCCGCTTTCGCTACCGTCGGAAATTTAATATCAAGCGGCAGACGATCAATAATGGCTGTTAGCTTTTCTCTGACTTCGTTCGCTGCTACATCAATATCTTTATCTAGTTCAAACTCCATATTGACAGTTGAAACTTCATCTCGGCTTGTTGAAGATATAACCTTAAGCCCAGAAACCCCACTAATACCTGACTCAATTATTTGTGTAACACTCCGCTCAACAACTTTTGCTGAAGCACCTGGAAAAACAGTATTAATCGAAATAAACGGCAACTCCGACTGAGGCATTTGACGTATCGAGAGCTCTTGAAAAGAAACAAGACCAAATATAACCAGCATAGCGCTCATCACGATAGCAAACACTGGACGCTTTATTGATATATCGGAAAGCTTCATATCCTAAATACCCTATTGAATACTAGCCGATGTTGAGTCAGATGACTTATTTAATGCTGTGGCATTGATTATATTGACATCCAAGCCTTCTCGAAGCTTTTGTTGCCCCATTGTAACGATTTGATCGCCCGCTTTAAGCCCCTCGAGTATCTCAACTTTACCAAAGCTACGCAGACCTATGGATACGCGGCTAAGAATAGCCTTACCATCAACCACACTATAGACATATTGCTGCTGTCCTTTAGGAAATATCGCTTTTTCCGGGACCAACAACGCCCCCTGTTTAATATCTAGCGATAAGCGCACAGTCATAAATAAACCAGGTCTTAGTAGGTTCCCATCATTAGGTAATATACCGACAACATCAATGCTGCGTGTTTGAGGGTTTACACGACTATCAACTGCTGCGACTTCACCCGCAAAGCGATGCTCAGGGTAAGCTGTCGATATTGCCTCAATAGGTAAGCCAGGCTTAAGCTTTGCAAGGTGTATTTCAGGCACTGTAAATAGCACTTTGACCCTACTTATATCGTCGAAGGTTGTGATGAGTGTGCCAGACTCTATCAAAGCACCTTCGCTTACATGATTAAGACCAACAACACCATCAAAAGGTGCCTTAATGGTCGTATCATCTAGCCTAGCTTGACTCGCAACTAAACGGGCATTGGTCGCACGCATTTCTGCCTGCAAAGTATCGTGCTCTTCTTGAGAGATATTTTTAGCTTTCACTAGGCGCTCAGCACGTTTAGCATTCAACTTTGCCTGCTGATAAAGCGCAGCATCTTCTTCAAACTCAGCCCAGACCTCGCGATTGTCAAAGCTTAATAAATTTTCTCCAGCATTTAGTAGTTGCCCAGGCTTAAAGTAAAGCTTATTAACTCGCCTAGACTGTTTAGTGATGATATCTATGGACTGTAGAGCCTGAACTGAACCCAAACCTTCAAATAACATTTGAATTTCACCTTGCTCTACCACGCCTGCTTCAACACCAACAGCAAAGCGATAACCTCCCGGCGGTGCTCCCTTGCCTGCATTGCCTGCTACCGTTTTTGTCTCAGGCCAAAAGCTATAGAGAGAAACAGCAATTAGCATAATAGCTAACACTATGCTCAATAATTGCCAACGCCCAGCTGTCGTGGCCATATCAACACGAAATCTTTTCAACATAGTTACCTGCCCATTCTTCCTCGAGAGAACTCTCCCTTCCTAGAATTTATATTGCCTTTTATCTTTCTATTATTATTTTGTTGTCTAACACTTTATTGTAACTTTACTTCTCACCTATGTTAGTGACTACCTGGTATGTTTATATTTAAAGCGTAGCGAAAACCCGAACTTCGGTATATACGTATTCGGGTTTTACGCTAGAATTACCGATCACCTAAGGATACCGTGATCATAATTTTCTACATAGTGTTAATGCGAACATATTTTAGCAACACGAAGAATTATCAATAGATTATCGACAACCAAAGCGGAAGGTAAGATAACATAACAATCACATTATGGCATTCGACAATCGCGTAAAAAACCACTAATATCGCGACACAATTTACAATTTAAAAAACAATATTTATCGTGAGCTTCTCAAAGCTCAAAGAATAAAAAATTTACCCCAGGGCTTTCTTAATTAACGCTGTAAAACCCTGTAATTAACTAAAGGCAAGTTAGTCTAAAAGGAGCTGCAAAGTGTCTTTGAATTACATTTGGACACACTATCCATTATCATCAAGAGTCATTGTTGCCATTATTACGCCTGGCATAATTGCTGCCATCGCTGCTTATGCTTATTTGCTACAAAGTTTACCTAATAACAGTGGCGAAATTGAAGTAAGCACAATTAAGGCATCTGTAACCATAAGCCGGGATCAATACTCCATACCTACAATTGAGGCAGGAAACGACCTTGATGCTTTTTTTGCAATGGGTTATGCCCATGCTCAAGATCGCTTATGGCAGATGGAAGTCAATAGGCGAACAACTGCAGGGCGTTTAAGCGAAATTATTGGTGCCGCAGCAATTGGCGCAGATCGCTTTGCGCGCATAATGGGATTTTACAGAGATACAGAAAAAACCTGGCAACAATTATCAGCTGAAGAAAAGACAATACTACAAGCTTATGTAGATGGCATTAATCAATGGCTAGATGAAGAACATGTACTGCCTTTTGAATTTATTTATTTCAGCTATACACCAGAGAAATGGACTGTTAAAGATTCACTTGCATGGCTGCACTCTATTGCATGGAGCATGTCCGGCAACTGGCAAGCTGAGCAAGCACGAGCTCGTACTATTCGAATGTTTGGTGCAACAAAAGCTGCGGAATTACTGCCATTACAACAAAGTGACGAACAATCAATTGTCGCTAATGATGCAAACGTAGAGCATATGAGCGAATCACTTGTTAAAGCCCATGAAGACTTTACCAGCATACTAAACCTGCAGGGCCCGTATGTAGGCAGCAACAACTGGGTTGTCTCTGGTAAGCACACCCAGTCGGGCAAACCATTGCTAGCCAATGATCCACATTTGCAAAACTCCATACCAGCGCTATGGTATCTAGCTAGAATAAAAGGTGACAAAATTGATGCACAAGGTGCAACTTTTCCTGGCCTGCCTTTTGTTATTCTTGGCAATAATAAAAATATTGCTTGGGGTGTCACTAACATGCAGGCCGACGTACAGGATATTTTCATAGAGAGAGTTGACCCACTCAACCCCAACAACTACATAGTCAATGATAAAACACATACTATGGAAACATTAATTGAAAAAATTAGTGTTCGTCCAGACAAGTTCAAAGACCCTGTTGACCCCATACAGATGACTGTTCGCAAGACAATACATGGTCCAGTCGTTAGTGATATATTCAACGCCCCTCCAGAAGTCGCATACAGTTTAAAATGGACAGGCACAGATGGACTAGGTGGGACTTTTTCATCATTGTATAAAATCAACTATGCACAAAACTGGGAATCATTTAAAGACGCATTAAGAAGCTTTATATCTCCTGCACAAAACTATGTCTATGCTGATAATGCTGGCAATATCGGTTATTTCGGTGCTGGTAAGATTCCGATTAGAAGTAATGGTGATGGCAGCAAACCAGCACTTGGTTGGACGAACAGTAATCAATGGGAAAGCTGGATACCTTTCGAAGAACTACCTCAGCAATATAATCCTGAATCTGGCTTTATTGTTACGGCAAATAACAAAATTGTTGGTGACAACTATCCCCACTATATAACCAGTGATTGGTCGCCCTCTTATCGCGCCAAGCGTATTAGCGAGCTATTGCAACAAGCCAGTGAAAAGAAAAAACTTACTAAAGAAGACATGATCGCCATTCAGAGTGATGTTTTTGACTTGCATAGTCAAAAAGTTTTACCTTTTTTAGATATATTAAAACCCCAAAACGAGAAGTTAGTTAAAGCAACCGAGTACCTGAAAGACTGGGATGGCAGTTATAATGTAGACGGCATAGCGCCAACGATTTATCAAAGCTGGCTAGAAAACTTCACACGTTTGATTCTAGAAGATGATGTTAAAAATAGTGAGATGCAAGACTTGGCTTATCGCTATAACCCATTATTTTTAAATAATATGATTGCTAAACCAGACAGTAGCTGGTGCGACCATAAAATAACGCAAGATATCACTGAAACTTGTGAGGCCATTGCCAATATAGCATTTGAACATGCTGTTACTTATCTATCGACAATTGGTGGCAACGATATCGAAGACTGGCAATGGGGAAAAATTCATCAAGCACACTATGGGCACTACCCCTTTAGTGAAAGCAAATATATGCTATCTAGACCTGCCAGCCAGGACTATTTATTACGCTATATATTTCATCGAAGCATTGCTAGCCCAGGCTCACAGAACTCTGTCAATGTTGCACCTACTGCTTTCAGCAACAAGAACTCACCTTTTGCTCAGTTATGGGGAGCTTCATATAGGCAAATCAGTGATTTAGAAAACCTTGATAATAGCTTATTCAGTTTACCGACAGGTCAGTCTGGCAATATCTTGAGTAAGCATTATGATGATATGCTTGAGATGCACAGGGATGTAAAGTTCTTGACAATGAATGCAAGCAGTAATGAGCTTAAATTAGTACCTAAAGCACAGTAACAGCATAACAACCTTATTCAGGCTAAAGCATGAAAACAACCAAAAAAAATCAACGTAAACGTACTCTTACAAGGACATTAAGCCAAGCATCACCTAGCTGGTTAATAGTAGCAGTTATCTGTGGAATGGTGTCAGGCTTATGTTTTGCATTTGTGATTCCTTTTATTATCTATTCTTTATCGGGCAGCTATTTACCAAAAGCCGCAACACTAGAATCAACAAATTACAGCTTCTTTAACTCACCAACATCGACACTGGCGACTATATTTGTACTTAATTGCTTTTGTATTCTTATTTTCAAATCGTTATCAATGATTATGGTAAACCTGCTCTCGAAAAAAGCAGCCTTCGATTTAAAAATGGAGCTTTATGAAAAAGTACGACACATGCCTACTAGCAGCATAGAACGTGTTGGTCCTTCAGTTATCATTAATGTTTTTACACGTGATATTCCAACACTTGCTGGCGCAGTATCGATATTGCCAAATTTATGGGTATCTGCTGTTACCACTATAGGGCTGCTTAGCTATTTATTATCTCTGGATTACAAAGTTTTTATCTTTGTTCTTATCTGTATAATTATTGGTGGTATTTCATACCAAATCCCCTTGCAGTTTGGCGTATACCTTATGCAACGTGTACGTAAGATACATGATGTTATCCAAGAAGGCGTTCGAGGGTTTATATATGGCTCCAAGGAACTTAAACTTAACACACAAAAATGCGAAGAATATTTAAAAGAAACTATTTTGGAGCCCGAAAGGAGCGCTTTACAAAAAGAAAAGTTAGGCACCGCAATTATGCTAATGTCGATTTCCTATGGTGACTTAATAGCATTTGGAGTGATGGGTGTTGTTGCTTTTCATCTACCTTATATCTACTCATTAAATAATACTGAGCTATTAGGCATCATTATGGCATTGTTATACATTACTGGCCCTATAGCAGTTTTCCTAAATTCATTACCACAGCTCAAAGCTGGGCATATTGCACTAGAACATATAACCAAACTTGAAGCTGAAAGTATCGAAGAACCCGGCAGCACCGAAGCAATCCCAGACTGGAATCAGCTTGTTTTAAGAGATATCAGCTATAGCTACCCTGCTGATAAAAGTGGCGCTCAGTTCAAACTCAAGCCAATTAATCTTACCTTCGAAAAGGGTCAAATAAGCTATATTGTCGGTGGTAATGGCTCAGGTAAATCAACACTCGCTAAGCTTATCACTCAACATTATCCACCGAGTATTGGTACCATATATTTTGGTAACACAGCAGTTACCATGTCTAATAAAATTACCGCGCGAGAATCTATTTGTGCAATTTATTCTGACTTTTACACTTTCCCCAAGCTCTATGGAATGTTAGAAAATCTTGATGTTGCAGAAATGCAACGATATCTCAAATACCTTGAGCTTGATCAAAAGATAAAAATCGATGACAAAGGCGTTTTCAGTCGCGTAGAACTATCAGACGGTCAGAGGCGACGCCTGGCACTATTAGTAACACTATTAGAAGACCGTGATGTATACCTGTTTGATGAATGGGCGGCAGACCAGGATCCACGCTTTAAAGATATCTTCTACACCAAAATCCTGCCTGACTTAAAGAGCAAAAATAAAATGGTTATTATCATTACGCATGATGATCGCTATTTTAAACACGCCGACCAACTTATTTTCATGGAAGATGGACGAGTTGCGGATACACAAATTAACGAATCCCCGTCTACTGAAGAGCAGTCGATTTTAAATAAAGCGGCTTCATAAAAAACAAGACACTGCTGAGCTGCTTACAGGGCAGCTCAGCAGCACTAACAGACTCTCTTTACATTCGAACGCATGTACGCAATATTATTTTTTCAGCAAGATTGCAGTAATACTGCCGCCTCATGTCCATCAGCATCGGCATACAAGCAGTAGTAACTACCTGCCTGAATATTGCCCTGCGCCTGCAAGTCTGCCAAACCAATTAAAGTATCACTGGCAAAACAATGTCCGGTACGACTTATATTATCTAGAAACAGCTGTTTTTGCTTAAAGCCATACGCTTTTTCTTTGGTCGTCTTCAGAGGAATAAACGTGTTATTCGCAATGAGCTTATCAATATCTGTCACTGCTAATTGTTGAGCTGAAAATAACGCTTTAAATAGACTTTGTTGACTGTCAGATTGATAGTCGAGCTTGGATCGATTAATCATCTCAAGCGGGTTATGACGCTGCGTATAGTCCAATATATGAAAGCCGCTTTGCGTATCGGCACTAATCAGACAACTGGCAGCGGCGTCACTAAACACACCATAGTCTGAAAACCTTGGCATACCACTGTGTACATTTTCTAACACGACAAGCAACACATTGGTATAAGCTTTAGACTTCACTAACTGAAAAGCCAAATTCATCCCAGTTAAGGCACACACGCAACCTGTTAAAGATGTCCCTAATACTTGCGCCTGATGGAGTTCTAAACTGTTAAGAAGCTCACCGAGCTGCTTATTTTGTTCAGGAAATGAGCCTTCGAAGTTGCTTGAACATAAAATAACAGCCTCAACAGTATCAGGTGATACCTCTGCAGAGCTTAATGTTTTTTTAATGGACGCTGTTGCTAAACTAAAAATATTCTCAGTCGAATAAAACTCCCCCCATCCCCATAAAGTTGGTATTTCAGGCATTTTTGCACTGTCGATAACAGCTTTATAGCCTTCTGCTTCTACGTAATTTTGTGCTAACTCACCTAATTCATAATTGATACTGCTTAAATAAACACTCATGATATTAACTCAATCAGGGATCTGCCCCTGCCAATCTAGGGTTAGTTAAAGAATAATCAAAGTTTGTTATTATACCGCTTCAAAAGGCCTTACACATAACAACAATGCAGCAATAGTGATGGTATAATGCATTCATTAGGACCTCGGGTAAAAACTAACTGAAAAATAACTTTACAATACCCATGGCAAAAACAAGCTAAGGTTATTGTCTTTACCAGGGTCCAGTCAGTATGCATACTTAATAGATATTTTGTAAAAATAACATAATAAAAGCTCTTATAGATAGAGTATCAGTTAAGTAGCAATATGAATAAAAATGGTTGATTTAGCCAAACAAGTTGTATATAAATCGCCACCGAATGACAATAAAAAAATAATGGGCAACTCACACAATAACGTTAACGTTACCCGCATACTGTGAGTGCACTCTAAAAACGATAAAAGCTAAAAGGGACTACCAAAGTCTCAGGGATAATAAACACATGACAAAAACAGTTGAACAAATTAATAGCCGATTAGATGTGGCAGGTATTGGCATAGGCCCGTTTAACCTTAGTGTTGCGGCTTTGCTGACAGGCGTCAATAATATTAACGCTGCATTTTATGATCAAAAGAACAGCTTCAAATGGTATCCCGGGCTATTATTCGATTTTGCTAAAATGCAAACATCTCACCTGAAGGATTTAGTCACCTTAGCTGATCCGACTAACCCTTATTCGTTTTTGTCCTATCTATCCAAAAACGGCAGATTGTTTCAGTTTATCACTGCCAATTTTGAATATATTTTTCGCGAAGAGTTTATCGACTATCTTCAATGGGCGGCAGCTTCAATTGATACGCTGCACTTTTCAACGCCTATTAGAGAAGTGTCTTTCGATGACGGCTGGTTTGAAATACGCTCCGATAATAACCGTGCCAGTTATGCCCGTAACTTGATCCTTGGTTCTGGCCGCAAAGAATTTATTCCTGATTTCGCAAAAAGCCATATTTGCGATACTGTTTTTCACGGCATTAACTTTGGTTACCAAAGTCTAAACTTTACTAATAAACGTGTTGTTATCATTGGTGGTGGTCAAACTGGTGCTGAAATAGCCCTGCATTTATTGACTAAAAGAAAGGCCGAGCGCCCTGCCAATGTGACTTGGTTATCGCGTCGCTCTAATTTCTTCCCGCTTGATGACTCACCTTTCGTAAATGATTACTTTACACCGAGTTATGTCAGGTATTTTCATGACTTACCTATCGAGACACGCGCCTCTCTACTCGAAGAGCAGAAGCTCAGTAGTGATGGTGTCTCCATGAATACCTTAGAAGATTTATACCGCACTTGCTACCACATACAGTTTATGGAGAAAAACCCTAAACTATTTACTTTCCTACCAGATCGAGAAGTTGTAGATATGCAACACAGCGGTGGTCACTGGAGTTTAAATAGTCTCGATAAGCGATTTAATATTGCAGAGCAACTCAATGCCGACTACGTTATTTTATGTACAGGCTTATGCAGTAGTGTACCTGAATATTTAAGCCCAATTGAACCTCTAATTCGTATGGAGAATAACAATATTGTTATTAATAACGATTACTCCATAAACTGGGATGGGCCGAGCAAAAATAACATGTATGTACAAAATTTTTCTCGTCACTATCATGGGATTAATGATTCCAACCTAAGCTTGGCTTCATGGCGTAGCGCTGTGATTATCAATGCCATTGCAGGCCATAAAGTATTTAATGTTGATGATGCGGCTCCTTTTATTGACTGGGTAACACCTGATTATCAAACTGAGGAGGCAACACTTTGATTCCCAAGCTAGGTTTTTTACCAACAGATGATGATTATGATGGCATGGCCATCAATCAAGTAGATTTTAATGAAATGCCTTTTAAGTCAGCCATCATTACTATCGAACCTGGTGCCACATCGCCTTTAGATATCCATGCTGTACGTGAATATTGGGTCATTGTTTCTGGCTTTGGTGAGTTGGAGTACGATGGCGCAGAATTAGTCGAAGTAAAACTACACGATGCTTTTTACTTCGATTCACATAAGAGCCACAAATTAACTAATAAAAGCCAAGAGCCTTTAACATTAGTATCAGTTTGGTGGGATGCCGCTTAAATTTTAGCTTGTAACATTCAATAAACAGCAAACTTCGATGACAACATCAAACAACGACAGCGACCAATTATTCCTAGTGATTGCACCACCGCCCACGCCTAATGGTGATTTACATATTGGCCATTTATCGGGCCCCTACTCGGCTGCTGATATTGTCAGCCGCCAACGCAGACAACAAGGCAAAAAAGGGCTCTCAGCAGCGGGTACTGACCGCAATCAATCTTATGTTGAAATGAAAGCCGAGCAAACGGGCAAAACGGTAGAAGAAGTTGCCGTAGGCTTTAATGAGAAAATCCAAGCAACATTAGCTGCAGCGAATATCAACTTTGATATATGGACTGTGCCAACTCAAGACAGCCTCGCTGCCGAAATTACTCAGGAAACTTTTCGACAACTCTACGAAGATGGTCATATTGTAGCACGTGAAGTCGACACTCTACATTGTGAAGCTTCTGGACGCTATCCCTTTGAAGCTTATGCGGGAGGCATTTGCCCACACTGTGGAACACCTTCAAATGGTACGACCTGTGAAAACTGCGGAAAAATTAATGACAGTGTCGATCTAATCGACCCTGTTTGTAATAGCTGCCCATCGACTGAGGTCACAAAGAAAAAAGTAAAGCGCTTTTATTTCCCTCTTGAGCCGTTTCGTCAAAAGCTTATCGACTTTTATAGCAAAGTCAATATGAATGGGCGTTTAAAAAGCTTTGTAGAGAACGTACTGTCATCAGAGTTACCTGATATGCCGGTCAGCCATATTACAGACTATGGCATTCCAGTACCTTTAGACGGGTTTGAAAACCAGAAAATATTCTCCTGGTTTGAACTCGCCTGCTTCCATTATGAAGGTATAGATCACCTTAGCCGACGGTTATCGGCTGATAAAAAGCCATATAACGAATGTCAAATTAATGATGATATGGAAATGATATATTGCTTTGGTTTCGATAATACTCATCATTATGTTGTTTTCTTCCCTGCGGTTTTTATGGCATCACGATATGATATTAAAATGCCTGACACTTTCATGGTTAATGAGTTTTATCAGCTTGACCATGCCAAGTTTTCGACGAGTCGCAACCATGCAATTTGGGGCAAAGATTTACTCAAAGAAGCGCCTGCAGACCTAGTTAGATTGTATCTGTCGCATACTCGCCCAGAGACAGAACAAACCAATTTCACATTAAAAGAATTTAATGACTTTATTGCTAATGAAATACAGGCACACTGGCAACCCTGGCTAACAGGCTTG
This sequence comes from Gammaproteobacteria bacterium, assembly GCA_965230615.1. Lineage (GTDB taxonomy): Bacteria > Pseudomonadota > Gammaproteobacteria > HTCC5015 > HTCC5015. Next base: position 305,152 of record OZ246012.1, on the reverse strand, counting down.
AGTAAAAAGGTACAAAGCCAGTTTGCTGGTCAGGCGCCAGCGGCACAAAAGACACAAGCTGACTGGCTCAAGAACCATAAAAGCTTTTTACAACAGCTCGACAGCATTATTGCTAATTGTACTGCAGCGTTTGACTCTACTGATATTTCCACTCAGCGACTAACCCGTCAACTGTGCGAACTGGTTAGAATCAGCAAACGCTTTTCTGCTTCAGAAGGCTTTTTATTTCAAAACGGTACGCTCACAGAAGAATACAAAACGGCTGTTGCACTTGAACTAAGCGCAGCTCAGCTGCTTGCCAAGCTAAGCTGGTCTATTATGCCTGATTTTGCCAGCTACCTGTTGCAACAACTTGGCACACAAGATGGTAATAGCTGGCCAGATAATGCCGCTTTAATTCCAGCGAGTACGACAATTCTTGAGCTCAAAGAAGATTTGTTTGCGGTAGAGTAAGCTATTTATGCAATCTGATATAGTTATTATCGGTGGAGGTGTTATTGGTGCAGCAATTCTGCATCGAATAGCAAAAACCGGCGCTAATGTTACCCTTTTGGAAAAGGGCCGTTTTGGTACTGGCGGCTCAACTGGTAAATCAGGCGGCTTCATTCGGGCCTATCATGATTGCGATTACACCAGCAAACTTGCGGCTATCAGTTATCCGAGCTTTGTTAATTTTGCCCAGGAAACTCAAGGGAGTTGTGGCTTCACAGTCTGTGGCGGATTACAAATAAAGCCTGTTGCTGAGCGCAAAGCCGTGGAAAACCGCATCGCCAGAGTGATTACTCCCTATGGCTACCCTATTGAAGTACTCAACCGCGATGATTGTCGAGAGCGTTTCCCCGCTATTAACTGGCATAGCGAACAAGATATATTTGCCATTTATGAACCATTAGCAGGCTTTGCTGACCCGATTCTTGCAACCAACAGTTGGATCAAGAGCGCTATATCAGAACATAATAATGCGATTGCTATTGAAGGTGTTAGTGTTGAGCGCATCATACAAAAAGACCAGCGCATTTATGCTGTAGAAACGTCACAGGGCCTGATACAGTGCAACACTGTCATTCTTGCTGCTGGTGCCTGGAGCCAAACGCTGGCTTTATCTGCTGATGTCAACCTGGCAATTCGTAATAAAGCCATAGAAGTTCATATTTTCAATAACCCAGATCAAACAACACAACCTTTTGTTATTGATGACACTCAGCCTGATTTTTACTCGCGACCATTTGGTAACAACACCTTCTTAGTTGGCATAACAATCGATGATTGGGATATAGACCCTGACGCTTTCCATGACACTGTTGGCTGCCCTGAACCAGCGAGGCAAGCAGCAGCACGACGTTTAAGCTGGATCAATGACAATTCATTTGCACAAGGTGGCCGCCGTGGTTTTGATGCTTTTACTTCTGACAATAAAGGCTTATTAGAACAATCTACAGAAGTTGAAGGCTTAATCATAGCAACAGCCTGGAGTGGCGTTGGGTTTAAAACTGCCCCGGCGATTGCTGACAAGACAGCAGAACTGCTTGACAATGACTCAGGCAATCGCTGCCATAATATCGACCCAGTCAAGTCAATCGGGTAAAATTGAGTCAACAACACATTATATTTTAGTAGTCAGTCTACTTTGGAGCCAGTGCAGCAATGAGCGATATAATTATCAAACAAGCAACATTAGCCGAACTTGATATTGCTGCCACTTTATTTGATCAATATAGGCAGTTTTATTGTCAAACCGCAGATCTGGCTGCAGCCAGGAATTACTTAAAAGACCGTATAAATAAGCAACAGTCTATTATCTATCTGGCGCAAAATAACGATATCTATAGTGGTTTTATGCAACTCTATCCGAGTTTCTCATCAATATCGATGGCACCATCGATCATCCTGAATGACTTATTTGTAACGCCAGATAGCCGACGACAGGGTATTGCGAAAGCATTAATGCAAAGCGCTATAGAACATGCCAAATCTGTCTCAGCTGTCAGCCTAAGCTTAAAAACTGCGGTAGATAACTGTCAAGCGCAGTCGCTATATGAGTCACTGGGGTGGTTACGCGATAATGAATATTACAGCTATGATTTCAAGGTCTAATGAGCGCTTATTTTTCAAAAATCCGATGTGTATGTGATGAGCAAAAAATCTAATAAAGAAATTTTAACTTTTTTTTTCGAAAATATTATCCGCTCGCCTGATGCCTTGCAGGCTATCTGTCACCCAGACTGCAAACTACATTGGCGTGGCGAACCATTTATTAACAATTTTTCTGAACTAAAAAGCTGGCTTGAACAACACGGCAAATGCTTTCCCGATTTAACATTCACAATCATTGATATTATTACCGAAGGTCATAAGTCTGCTGTACGCTTAATACACAGTGGCACACATCTCGCTCGATGGGAAGGCGCAGAGCCAACAGGAAAAAAGTTCAGCATTGAAGAATATATGTTTTTTTCTATTATTGATGAAAAAATCCAAGATTTTTGGGTAGTACTGGATACAGACCTTAAAAAAGAACAAATAGGCTTTTTATCCATCCCACCTAACAAGCAGTAACAATTATAAAACCGGGCTTAAATTATGCTTTCTCATTTAAATTTTTTAAAAACACATTCTAGCTTAAACACTGCAATAGCAGCGCAAGATTTTATTACACTCGAGCAGTGCCAATCGAAAAGCATACCGCTTCAAAACCAGCACAGCAATAGCATTCAAGGCAAATCACAGCAGCTTATTACGCTGACAGTTTTATTAAAAAAATACGGCGTTGCTAGTGACTTTATTATCACTTCAAGTGAATATGAGAAGTCAAGCACTATCTCTATACAAGACAAACTGTCGGCAAAAGAACTCACTCAACCTCTGAGTGATTGGCTTACAACAGCTGATGGCGAACTATTTGAGATAGCCACAACATCCATGGCTGGTAGTACAAAAAATACACATTTGCTGTTCAAAGTGTTTTTTGGACAGCAGCGGGCAAACGAAATCCAGCAGGATATTCCTCTTATCATAATCAGCAATGCTGAAAACAAAATAACACTGTATTACAACGCTAGCATTTATCAAAGCACGTATATCGACTGGTTTATGGATTGCTACCAGCACCTTAACCGTGCACTAGAAGACAATGCAACAACGGCTATTCAAGTGCTGGATGTACAAAGTGAAGAACAGGAAGAGATATTATTATCAAAATTTGCCAGTGTAGGTGCTGGATATTTTGATACATTGTTACACGAAGAGATCGACCTGCACGCCACAAAGCTGTCTGATGTTACTGCTGTTGTCTATCATGATAGTCATATCACGTATAAGCAGTTGCGTGACTATAGCGACAAACTGGCTAAAAACATTCTGACCTATAATACGGCAAGTTCAACAACCCAAAATAAAGTGGTTATGTTTCTGAGCCGCTCGCAGTTTGTCCCTATTACTTTATTGGGCATTTTAAAATCTGGCGCAGTCTATGTGCCAATTGATATTGATACCCCAAGCGAGCGGATAAAATATATGCTTCAGGAAGTACAGCCTAGTTGCATTATTACAGAACCTAAAGTGCTACCGCTATTAGATAATGCAATCGCATCTGATATTAATGTAATCAATATCGAACAAGCTATTAACAACGAAGCACCTGAGATAACTTTACCCAAAGTTGATTTAGATGATACCGCTTATATTATCTTTACATCGGGCTCTACTGGTAATCCCAAAGGAGTTCCTATACCACATAAGTCGCTCACCAACCATGTATTGAGCTTTGCAGATTTTCAGGGTGTATTGACTAAACCTGGCTGGCGAGGCACTTTTCTTGCCGCTTTAGGCTTTGATGTCTCATTAATGCAGTTGTTTTTCCAAATGTATAGCGGCGCGACAATGCATGTCATTGATGATGCTATTAAGAAAAATCCTCAAGCACTGGCTGAGTATATTTTGGCTGAAAAAATCGAATATACCAGTGTGCCACCAGTATTATTAGAAGGTTTAGGACTCGCTTTAGAAAGCATTGGTCAACAGCCCGTATTACGCCTATTAGGTTCCGGAGGCGAGTCAGTCAGCCGACCGGCTTGTGAAAGAGTGCAAGCACTTTGCCCTGGCTTAACAGCACTTGTAGGCTATGGACCCACTGAATCAACTATTGCCGCAAGTGTACACCGTGTCTCTGATCAGGACCCTGCATTGAGCTATACACCGATTGGCAAGCCATTAAAAGGCTATAGAATATATATACTTGACGAATCGAATAAACTGCAACCTTTTGGTATAGCAGGCGAGCTTGTTGTGGGCGGTGATGTTTTATCGAGCGGCTATTTGAACAACGCTGCATTGACGACTGAGAAGTTTATTCCTGATCCGTTCAATGCAGGCACCAGTAGCTATATGTATAAAACCGGTGATATTGCCAAGTACTTACCAAATGGCGATATTTTATTTTTAGGCCGCAGTGACGACCAGGTTAAGATTCAAGGCGTGAGAGTGGAACTAGGCGAAATTGAGTCTGTTATTAAAGACATTTCAGGTGCAATTAACTCAGTTGCTACCACACAGAAAGAAGGCTTAGAAAAAGAAATTATTGTTTATTTGGAAAAACCTCAAAAAAGCAAAGCACATATCCGAGAAGCAATTAAGGCCATTCTACCTAAACCAATGCAACCTGCAGCACTTGTTTTTATTGACAGCTTACCGCTGAATACGAATAATAAAATAGATAAGAAAAGCCTGCCTGCACCACAACATGCCGACTATACAACAACAGAATATACCTCGCCTGACTCGCCAGAAGAACAAAAAATCACAGATATTGCCTGCACTATGTTTAGTAAAGATATTATCGGTGTTGAAGATGACCTAACAACACAGGGTATTAACTCAATCCTGTTTGTTGGCTTTATTGGTATGGTAAATAATGAGTTTGAGGTAGATCTAGCAGCAGCGGATATCGCCAAATGCAAAACTATTAGAGATATCGCTCAGTGCGTTAAAACCTCGCTTGCGCTTGAGGCTTAGATACGAATACTTGGCAGCATACCAGTCATCCCCTTATAGGTATGACTGGTATGCAATAAAGCTTATGCGCCCATTTGCTTTCTAAGGCTTAAAGGTCGCATATCGGTCCAAACAGTATCAATATGCGCAAGACACTCTTCTTTAGAGCCCGTCTTACCTTCATCCCGCCAACCCAAAGCATTTTCTTTATCGATAGGCCAGATAGAGTATTGTTCTTCATGATTTAATACTACTTTGTAAACCGTATTATCATCAGTCTGATCCATGAATAGCACCTTGTATCTAATAATTTTATAAAGAGTTAAAATGGCTTATGGCCAAGCCTGAGGCAATTATATAAGTAAAGCAGGCCCCTTTAAAGGGCTAATCACCGCTTAAATTATAAATAAAACAATAACTTCCAACAGTGCAGCCCGGACCAACGTATAAATAAGAGCGCTTGCCAATTTCTACCATACCTTTAAGATATATCAGATTTTACTCAAATATGGACTCTTGACTTATGTCCCAGAAACACCCTTTTTACCAGTGGCGCCCACACCCATGGCATGGACTATCTGTAGGCAAGCGACCACCTGAAATCGTGCATGCCTATATCGAAATTACGCCATTTGATATGGTGAAATATGAAATTGACAAGGAAACCGGCTACATGATGGTTGACCGTCCGCAACAAACCTCTTCTCACCCACCCGCACTTTATGGTTTTATCCCAAAAACCTATTGTAACGAACGTGTATGCCATCTTTCACCTAATAGTAAGCAAGGTGATGGCGACCCATTGGATATCTGTGTTATCAGTGAGCGCTTAATCAGTCGCTCAGACGTCATTCTTAATGCTCGCGTTATTGGCGGCCTGCAAATGGTAGATAATGGCGAAGCAGACGATAAAATTATTGCCGTGCTAGAGAATGACAATGTATGGAAAGACGTCAATGATATTCACGAGCTGCCTGAAATGTTTACCGAAAGACTCCGTCATTATTTCTCGACTTACAAACTGAAAACAGGACAAGAGTCCACAGTCTCTATAGATCTGACTTATGACCGACATCATGCACAAAACGTGATTCAAGCCGCTATGCAAGACTATCAGGAAGAGTTCTGTGAAGATTAATTGATCGCAGATCGAATGAATGCCCTGGTAAACAGGTATCAGGGCATATCTTGTTTATAAGCCACCCTATGGCATAACAAAAACGTCACATTTCTTTAAGTACAACTACGCTTTGAGTACAACTACCCACGCACAATTAGACATAATTCTTTCATCGCACAGCAACATTCATTGGTTATAAATAAAAAAATAATAATAGCGCATTTATCGCCCATATAAATTAACCACCTTATAACCACAAGGAGCAGACGCAAAATGCTGTCTAAAAAAGTTTTGCCTTTAACAATGCTAACGTTGAGCACTATCCTGCCAGCCCATGCCGCAACGGTTGCATTTACAAGCTTTGAAGAACCTGAGGCTACCGGTGGCCAATATACTGACGCCATTGACCCTGCGACTGATCACGCTTTGGTCAACAACACTGGCCAACCCATTGTTAATTACACATCGGTAGGCGGTGAACTCGGCTTCCGCTCAAGTTATATTAACACCCGTGATAGCAATGGTTTGAGTGATGGCGACTTTGTTGGTGTGACTGATTTCATTGACGCCTCTGCTCCTTTCACGGCAGCACCAAACTACACAGACGGCACACAGGGCTTTCAAATCGCTGACGCTGATGGGCTGATGCGTGTCGAGCTTGATGCTGTTACGCTGGACCCGAGCGCGACTAACGGCTTAACTGTCGATGCTTTTCTAGCAGATACTAACTGGGAAGCGGATGACAATGCCCGCATTTGGGTTGAAGTCGATAATGGTTTAGCCCTGGATTTATTTAACTCAGCTGGCAGTGATATTGACGAGCTAGGCGTTGAAGGTGCCTGGATGAGCTTATTTGTTGACTTAAGTACCTTCTCAACCGCAACATTGTTTTTTGAGCTGGATTCAAACTCAGCAAGTGAGGCACTATTTATTGATAACATCAATTTCGATGCGGTTACACCAGTACCATTACCAGCAGCCGTCTGGTTCTTAGCAGCTGGCTTTGCGACCTTAGTAGGTTTTGGTCGACGTAAAGCTGCCTAAGCCTGATCGCTTTAACCTATGCAAAAGCCAGCGGTGACAATCACCCGCTGGTTTTTTTCATTTGAAAGATACTTTAACAACACGACTTCGCTAAATCTCAGCGAATACCACCTGCCGATGAGCGATGAAAAAGAGCACGTATAATAAGAATACATAATATCGCGGCAAGCAACGGTAATAACCAGCGACCGCCGGTTTCAACAAAAATCACCCAGTCCATTATAAAAGGCCGATCAAGATCACGGCCTGAAGCTCGCTCTGCGGCACTGAGCAATGTAGCCTCAATATGCCCAGCTAATAACGTTGGTACTGTTAATGCCATAATTAACAATACTGCAGGTATACCTAATATGCACATCAGCAGACGCTCTTTGAAATGGCGCACCGGCCAACATAGCAGAATCACATACAAAATAACCACTGGCACCAAAGCATGAATCAGGTTGATACTACCGGTTAACTTGACCCCAGGCGGTGAGACGGGAATACCACTAATATAAACTGCTTGTGTTATGGTTGCCACAATCTGAACTTTTGCAGCCACACCATCATTTACAATTGTTAATAGGCTAGTATAGTGATTACTCAACAGGTTTACACACCAAGTTAAATAAGGTAATAACAATGCAATCAATGCTTCACTGAGAAATAAAATAGAAATTGAGAGCATTAGCCACACAAGCAATAGCCGTAAGGACGACTGCAGTATCAATTTAGCATTCATGAGAATACGCTCAGTTAGATTCTAGGGTTAGCGATTCTAGATTCATTAAGCCTGTTGGGAAGCAGACGGCTCATTAGCCATCATAGCCCACCAAGCAAAAAACAGACAGCTGATCAAAATAATTAATGTTGGCGCAAAATAGGTATGAATAGGTAGAAACCATTCTCGATGGTAAGCCACTACAAAATATAAGCCGATGATGCGAATTTGATTAATGATATAAAGTAAGGAAAAACCAACCAACACACCCAGCAATTTGTTTTTTAGTGTAGCTGAAAAAGCGACGATTGCCGCTATCATCAAGAAGATACTGCCTGAGCCATCACAGCCTCTCACAACTTCTAAAATAGCTTTGGGTGACTGTAACTTATTATCTTCGGCTTTTACATTTTCAGCCGGGGTCATTACATTAATCACACTCGCGCTAACCGAAACAATACCATAGTAATAGACAGCTTCACGCAAAATCCGATCGGGCACCATAAAATAGGCAGCATGCAATATACTGTATATGGCAGCAAAACCAATTAAAAAAATCAGTTCACGACGGGGTAATTTTTTTATAAATGTATTGAGCACTTTCTCTATTAACCTAATAACCCTATAAGACTTTGCCAAGCAGCAAAGCCCAAATATTCTGCCGCAGTCTGTATTTCTAACAAGTAATTATGACAAAATTATGATGAGCCTTGTAATAAGACACTACTAATACAGCAAAGCAACCCCATTAGCAAAGCCCTAGTTAAAACACGTATAACAGTATGCTTAAAAGACTATCTTTTCACTTACTGTAATGCTGCCAAATATTTTGCCGTAACATCCTGCATATTATAACGCTGTTCAGCCGCCCGCCGCGCACCAGCCTGATAATGCTGTAAATTATCGAGTACACGCTGAATAGCTGACACTAACTGGCTTGTGTCAGGTTCATCTAAATTCCATGGGTCAGTTTTATAATCGACCAGCACGCCTGCATCAGGCGGTACTAATTCAGCTAAGGCGCCTGTATCGTAGCCAACTACCGGTAAACCCGATGCAAGTGCTTCAATCACAGCATTGGGACAAGGCGGATTAATTTCAAGCACTAAAAAAACTGCCGCTCTTCTAAAGATATCGGGCATTTCCTGGCGTGGAACTTTACCTTTTATAGAGACCTGCTTACATTGTGCTAAGGCCTCACGAATACCTTCAGAAACACTACCACACAAGACTAATTCAGCTGACAGTGTATTAGACTCAATGCCTTTGGCCACAGTATCCAATACTTTCAATGTCGCAGTATTATCTTGTATGCTGCCTTCAACGCATAAGACCTGCGGTGTGCTTGCCTGGCTCTCTGAATTTGGTGAGAATTTTTCCAGGTTAGTGCCATTATGAATGATATGTTCCTGGCACTTGGCTGGACCATAAACCCTATACCACCAGCTTTTAATAAAATCACTTTGATAAATCACAACATCAGCCAAATAATTGCGTACTATCATCAACAGCATATTACGTATTTCGGCAGCGATACGAACTTGAAAGCGACTACCATCATAACGATGCCGCCAGTTTAAGCCATCTAAACGATGTAGAACTTTAGCGCCTTTACGCTTAGCTCGCCAGATCCACCACAGTTTTTTACTACCACCAATAACAAATACCACATCGGGTTGTATTTTATCTTCAGAAAATACAACCTCATAGCCATTATTGGTCACGATATCGGTCAAACGTACTTGAAATGTACCCGGACCACCAGAAGCCGGTTTATGCGGAAAGCCTAAAATTTTACGCTTGGTTTTCGTATCATCTATAGTCATTGTTTGTAGTACTTACTTTATTAAGTTTTATCGGTATCGGCTGAGAATTTTTTTAGCAGATACTGTTTTTTTTCAGCTGCTGATAGGTGCTTAGTATTATCTTTTTTCAGCATTACAGCAGTATAATATTCATCAATTGTCTTGATCGGTTTGGCTGGACTGCCCACAGCAACATGGTTAGCGGGAATATCTTTAGCAACAACAGAACCTGCACCAATAACGACATTATCACCAATATTCACACCCGGCATAATGATCGCACCAAAGCCAATAAACACATTATTGCCAATCACAATTTGGCCAAACACATCGATATCAGGGTGCTTTTCCCGAAAAACCCATACGCCACCATCATGCGTTACAAACTGCACACCACCTGTGATAGTCACTCGATCACCAATTTCGATAAGGTAAGGCTCTGAACCAAATGTACCACCATTAATGGCAACTAAACGGACGTCTTTGCCAACCTTGACACCCATATCACGAGCATAGCCAACAGGGTTACGCTTAATGGCGATTAACGTTTTTACACTGCTCAATATTCTTTTTAACAAGCTCAACATAACCGTTCCTATTCATCGTACCGCTATATATTGACACCTAGCACTCTCACAACAGCAAGCACCCTAGCCCACAATACGGCCTTATACTTCTTATTGAGAGCCAAAACAAACAACACAAGCAAACTACAGATAAACGTTAATATTGATACCGCAATTAACTTTAACAAACCCATATCAATAAAATATTGGCTGAGATAATAAAACCCTGCAAGCAGACCAGATGCAATAAGCATAATACGCAGCAACACCTTATTATTTTGGCTCTTGGTTTTCAAAAAACCATAAATGATTCGCGGGTAAGCTAAGGTTAATACTAAACGCCCCGCTATCAGCGATGCACATAAACCTGCAATACCGTACAAGGGCACAAAAATAGCGGATAAGCCTGCAGATAGCGTTAGCGCTATCGCACCAATGAGCACTTTACTTTTAATGTCTACGGCTAAATTAATAAAGGTTGCATCCTGCCGGATAAATGTTAATTGAATCGCTGTTAATAGGATTAATACGTTTTCTACAGCTCCAACAAATTGATCTTTACCTACCCAAAGATTCACAAAGCTTTGATTCGCCACAATAACGGCTGAACCAACGCTAATCACTAATAGCCATATATAGACATTACCTTCATCACGAATATCACATACTCGTTGATAATTTTTCTCACTCAATATTTTACCTATACCTGGCAAGGTAGCAGCCACAACGGTCGTTACAACCACCATAATAGTTTGAATGATATAGCTGCTCACCACATATTGTGCCACTAAAGCCGTGCCACCAAAAATCCCTAATAGAATAACATCCCCCAAAAACAGACCCGCTGCAATAAACTCCCACTGCATAAACCAGATACTTGATTTAGCAGATTGCACAACATCCGCTTGATGCGTTTTAATCAAGCCAAACCAGGGAATATGTTTACCGATGAGTAAAAACAAGGCTATTGCATATATTGCGCTGTTAACAGACTGCGCGGCAGCAATGCCTATCAACCCATAACCTTCGGTAGCCGCCCAGATAGCCAAAACACCGCCGAGTAAAATAAAGAAGGTTCGCAGGCCCATACGCTTATAACCTAAATTCATACCGCGCAGCGCAGCTTCTAATAAGGCGATAAAGCCTAATAATAAAATATTCACAACAATGATGTAGCCAGCGTTGCGTGCCATATTGATATCGGCTGTTTCGAGTGCCATTATTGCTGGCAAATACGTAAACGTCAGCAAAGCAAGCAGCAACAAAACGGGTATAAAACATAGCCAAACCCAAACAGCATTACTTAAAACCTGCTGTTTTTGTCTATCTTCGGCAGTCTGAATACCGGCCAACTGCCATTTAAGCAGCTCCGACGAGCGGCCATCGAAAGCAATCACAACACTGGCGGCCCTTTGCAATACCTGCCAAAAGCCAAACAATACGGGTCCCAAAGCTGTCAAAAGAATTGGCGTGAGCACTATCACCACCAAAATCCGGGCACCTTGATCTAAAAAAGCACTTATTGAATTAAATGCAGCGCGTTTGAGCAACATGATTATTGATAGCCTATGATAGGTTCCCAGATAAATTCTCAGATGGATTCTTAGATAAGTTCTTATTATATACAGGCCGTTTTTTTAGCAAGATGCCTGAAAATGCCATTAAAGCGCCCAGCCAAAACCAGCCTCGCATTTCGCCAAAGGCAATATTGGCATTATGAAACCAGGCGTGCACCAACAACCCCACATTTGCAGCCAATAACAGTAATGCCATCACTGCATAGCCATACTGCTTACGGTATTTAAATATCTGTATTGCTTTAGCCGCACCACTGAACAATGAGAAATATAACAGCATTAAACTGATAGATACCGGCAGCCCTAAGAATAAACTGGCGGTTAAAAATATATTATGCGGATCATAACCATCGGTTTTCTTCAACACCTCAGCAAACTCGACACTGGCACTACCACTATAACTAAAGCTAGAGTCTGTTCCACTGTAAATCCCTTCAGGTATACCTAAAGGGTATTGAAAAATAATCGGCATAAATAGCTTCCACGTTTCTGTGAGACGCATATCTTCTTGAATATTGGAATTAGCGGTTTTATTGAAAACTTGCCCGACCAAAGCACTGTCTTTAAAAATAAACAATAACATCAAGCAAAACAGCCCAACAAATATGATAGGTAATGGAATAAAACGCAGTCTAAGGTAACGCGCGCCTATCGCAACAACCACAATACCGGCAATCACACCTAACACACCTGAGCGGCTTTGTGAGAGTAATACACCAATTCCAATAAGTGCCCCAAAACCTAACAGGATAAATGCTTTTGGCAAATCGAGCTTTAGGTGTTTATTCTGCCAAATGATTAACGCACCTGCGACAGCAACAATCGCAACACCCACTACACTGTAGGAAAACGATACAGGAAAAGCCTCCAAGCCAGTTGGCATATAAACACCCGTACCATAATAAACTGTACGCCGCCAAGTCCAGCCAGCCAAGCCTAAATACTGCAGCACAGCCACCGCACCACTTAGCCCTGCTGCCAAAATTAATGCCCAGACTGTGTACTTAACGCCTTTATTATCTGTCATGGCATAGGCTGCAACAAATAACATCACTATACCGGTTAATAACTGGTATACGCGTAACCAAGGCAAATCACCGGAGAAAGCCCGTAACACAATAAACAGCAAAATAATGCCAATCAACACAAACTGGGTTGGCGTTAATACCAGTTTAAGGCTATGGGTAAAGCCAGGAGCGGCCAGCACTAACCAGGGTAATAACATCCAAACAAATAGCACTTGCAGTGGCAAACTGCCCAATGAATAGGACCAGGGCTGATTAGTAAATAGGCATAGGGTCAAACCCCATAACAATAACCATGGCGTAGGTAACTCTCTAATACGTCTGACTCTAACCATTTTTATAATTTGCAATCTGCTGTATACGAATAATTTTATCGGCAATAGATTTTCTGGCAGCACCAGGGTCTGCCAGACGGTCTTGCTTTAATGCAGCAATAAAAGCCGCTATTTCCTGTGCCAATTGATGATGCTCTTTATCTTGCTTAAGCGCGCTATAATATTCAAGCAAAGTGCTTAAATAGCGCACATCATCTACCCCTTCTCTAAACCCTTCCCAGGCAATGGTGTCAATCACCCCATCACGGGTAGGATAAGTAAAAACATGGTCTCGATAAACAGCATGATCAAAGTCATTCCAGATAAATGCCATCGAAGCCTGATAGGCATAGTTCATTGCCCCATCAAAATCAGCCTGCCATAATTTGAAACCATAATTACGCCGATAAACAAGTGGGTTCTCCACGGCGACCTGCGGGTTATTATAACTAAAGATGCGTTTACCTCGGCTATGAAATTTAGCCGCTTCTTTTGCCTCGGGCCTGCTATGGTAGATCAGCAAGTCCGTTAGGTCGCCCATTAATTCATAATGTCCCTTATAGCCTGCAGCAAGAACCTTTATACCGACCGCCTGTAATGCCTGCCATGCGGGGCGCTGAGAAAGCAAGTGAGCTTTTTTAGCTTCATCAAAGCCATACAGATAAAAGTCATGCACACCGTATTGCTTAGCTATACGCGCTAAAGCCCCTATCTCAGACTGCAACTTGCTAAGCTGCTGCGGCTTCCGGGCATTGCCTGTTGTACGCCCCAGATAATACAAAGATTGATTGTCGATTCCAACAGCTTGTCGAATCGCTAAATGTTCTTTAAACAGGTGCAATGGTACTGGCTTTTGATAAAGTGTTGGCGTGCGAATACCATGCTCCAACATATTCTTAAGCTCAGCTTGTAATTGTTGACGGCTCTTTTTCTCAGATGAAATACTGCCAGCCCCCTCGACGAGCTTACCACGATAATACAAACTGTATTCCAATAAAGGCTCGTCCAGCTCAAATGGATAAACCTGTAGTAAGACAGTTATCTTCGCAATAGCAATACCATCCGACTCGATGACTAGCTCGCTTTGGTAATGCCCACTGACAGCCGCTTGTGGCACTTGTAAGGTTAGCCAAAGCTGCTTTTGTTCTCCAGCAGCTAAATGGAAAGGTTGTAGTGTTGCCGCATCTTGCACTGGAAATTCGGTAACTGTTTTTATATCAGGACCACGTTTCGCCGAGCGCTTATTCAAGGCAACATAGCGCGCACGACTACCCTGCCCTAAACGCAAATAATTCTGCTGCTCTGCATAATCCACTTTAAGCAAAGCATCGTCATTGAGCAGTAATTCGGGAACGAGTACTGGCTGGTTTTTTTGTTTATCCAAGATATGGCTACGCCAGGCACCTGGTGCCTGATACCAGGCTTTGACAAGCTTAATATCCACAGCCGATGCCTGAATTAACGCATCGGTGGTCTGATGGCGAAAGTCATCCAGTTTAACCGCCAGCTTTCCAATGGCAGCTTCAGCCTGCAATACAACACTGAATGGCTCAAACTCCCCTCGACAGGCCGCAAACTGCACAACAGGCAGCGTGACTTTATCGACAGGCGCCGCAAAAGGTAATATCTTATGCTTGCTGATCGGCTCAATAGCACGCAGCATCAAGCCTGCTGAATCAGCAGCATAACAAGAATTTAAGAGGGCTAAATATAGGAAAGCCAGACGTTTCAGACAAGCTTGCATTATTGTAATTTTACCGGGGCAACGTTTCTAATATGTTACCAACTGTCTATTTATGCACCAGATACAGGCTTTACGAAACCTTAAAAAGCTTTCTTAAATAATCAAATTTTATATAAAAAACAATAACTTAAATAAAAAACCTAATCTAATTTAGCATATTGATTTATGGCAATTTTCTACTCAATATTTAAAAGCACACTGATTTAACCCTCCCTTTGCAGCTGCTCAGCAAGCGCAATCAACTCGGCATTCATACACTCAGCCAAGTGCTTTATGGTATCGAGTTTATGTAAGTGCTCACTATAATCCCAAACCATGTGTAAGCTGCCATTGATAATCATACTTGTCAGTGTTAGCACATCGCCACGCTGATTACCTGGGTGCATGCCCGGTTTTAATTGGCGTTGCACAGGCATCAGTAAATCTTGCAGAGAAACAACACCGGTGTTTAACTCTCCCAGATGATTCAGCATGAGTTGATCCTTGAGAAACCCGGGAATCAGCTCTCCTGTATTTCGATCAACGGCACCTAGGCACAATAAACTACCGCTATAGCCATCATGTGGCTGCTCTGTCAATTGCTGCTTAATGTATTGCACAGCTGTCAGCTTGTTACTCATTAGCACAGGAGAGAGTATCAACTGTTGTGTCATCGCCAACCAACCGACAGTTCGTGTCACATCCAACTCAGATAGCATCGGTATACCGGTTCTCCCCGCATTGAGCACCTTAATATGACAAAGCTCAGCATCAGACCAAGCACATACGGTATTGGTCAGTGCCAATAATAAAGCATCACTAAGTTGTACAGCTGCCCGCTGTGGTAATTTAGATTGCAGAATACGGGTATGCTGCTCAGATAAAGTGACTAACTCCGTGCGTCCACTGGCAATGGTTTGTTCAATAGGCACATCGAAATCACAAGGAAACTGTGCTATACGGCCACTATCGAGTAGAGGCTGCCAATACTCGACATAATCTTGCCAAAGCTCATCCGAATGTTGAGCCGTGCGTAATGCTTCACCGACTTTATGTATGGGGGTGGTTTTTAACGGCAAACTTAACGCTTGGCGACTCACTAACTGCTTATAGGCTGTAATAAAATCATCAATAACGATTGTCAGTGAATTCATATCACAAATAATATGATGAAATACAAATAATAAATACATTGTTGAAGGTTGTGAGGCGGTTGCTGAGTCTCCATTCAACGGGGCATCGATTGCTGCATGTTCAATCAGCATAACCCGCCACAGTGGGCTACCGTCAATCACAAAACTATCCTGACACGTAGCCACTAGCTCATCGATTTGTTGATCTAATGCTTGCTGACTGCTCGCAGTTAATAGAGTATGCTGAAATACACCCTCTATAGCACCTTGCGGCAATATCATCGCCTGCCACTGTCCATCGGTTTTAGTGAATTTGGTCCGTAAAGCATCATGATGATTAGCCACTTCACTAACTGCCTGTTTAGCGCTATCACCATCTATCGGTTGCAAACACTCGAATAATGATATCAGGTTCCAATAGTCTGGATGTGCATAGTCCATATTAAAAAACCAGTATTGCCCATTGGTCATATAAGCAGGACCTGCATATGCCTCAAACTCAGCGTGTGCCTGCAACTCACCTGAAGCAATGGCATTATCAAGATAGCCAGCAAAACTGCGAATAGTGGAATATTCGAATATAGTTTTAATAGGCACATTCAAGCGCCAGTGCGAGCGTATTTTTGATATTAAACGGGTAGCTAACAGAGAGTGGCCACCAAGATGGAAAAAATCGGCAAGCACGCTGATATCTTGCTGCGATAATAATGTCTGCCAAATAGACAATAATGCTTGCTCAGTATCATTGCTGGCGCTCGCATATTCGATGTCCGCTTTTACCTCTGGTAATGGCAATAAACGCTTGTCGACTTTACCATTCGCCGACAGTGGCAGTGCCTCCATGGCAATATATTGTGTTGGTAGCATATAGTCAGGTAATCGCTCTTTTAAGTAACGCTGAATTAAACTAACATCCAATATTGCATCAGCAACAAAATAAGCCAATAGGTATTGACTCTTCTGATCAAATGCTGGCTGAGCAAGCACGACAGCTTCACGCACTCCTTTATAAGCAAGCAACTGTTGCTCAATTTCACCCAGCTCAATACGAAAGCCACGAATCTTAATTTGTTGATCGATACGCCCTAAAAACTCAAGATTACCATCTGCGCGATAACGGACTAAATCACCTGTTTTATAGACCTTGTCATAATCACTAGCCACCTCCGACAGTGTTAAACTTGATTTATTAACAAAGCGCTCTGCAGTCAATGCTGTTTGACCTAGATATTCTTGGGCTACACCCGCTCCAGCCACACACAACTCACCAGCAACACCCACAGGCACCACTTGGCCGGATGCCGATAAAACATAGAGCTCCGTATTATGCACAGCAGCACCAATAGGTGGTAAATACCCGGCAACGATATCTTTAAGCTGATAACGCGTAACGACATGCGTTTCAGTAGGTCCATAGTGATTCCAAAGTTGTGTGTTTTTCTGCTGTTTAAAAAATGCTTCCATTGCCTGATTAATCAATAACGCTTCTCCAGCAACTATTACCTGTTGCAAATCAGGAAATTCGATAGCTTGCTCAAGTGCTGTCTCTGCCAACCAGCTTAAAACAGCTGGCGGCATAAATGCCCGCCCTATTTTCTGCTTACGTAATATTTCAGGAAGACTGTTAAGATCATTCTTATCATCCTCGCTGATAAGCACTAAGTTCGAAGCCGTTATCCAACTACTTACCAGTTCTTGAATCGAGACATCAAAGCCAACCGAGGCTAATTGCAAACTATTTAATGATTGCTCAATGCCATCGGCAAGTTGAGTCTGCATTAAGTTCACAATGGTTGCATGTGTTTGGCAGACACCTTTGGGCTGACCTGTCGAACCAGACGTGTAAATAATATAGGCAATATCAGACAAAGTATGCGACACGCTATAAGCCGCATCATCAGAGCTGCTACTAAAACCGGCCAGCGTTTGCTGCAACGCTACGCTGTCCAATACTAAAACGTTATCCAAACCGTCTATATTTTCTGCCGTTGTATTATCCGATAACACCAACCGGCATACAGCATCTGAGATAATATGCAGGACACGCTGCCGAGGATAATTAATATCTATCGGTACATAAGCCGCACCCGCTTTAAGCGTTGCCAGTATTGCAACAATCATCTCGACAGATCGTTGCATATAGATCGCGATGCGGTCACCCTGTGCTACACCTTCTGTCTGCAAATACTGCATAAGCTGATTAGACTGCGTATTCAGCTCGGCATAAGACAATCGCTGTTTACCAAAGGTTAAAGCGGTAGACTCAGGGTTTTGTTGTACCTGATATTCAAATATGGCCGGTATATTGCCATAAACTAAGCTTTGTTTTTTACCTGCATGCCATTGCTGTAATTGCTTATGTTCCTTGGCTAATAATAGCGGTAACTCTGCAACGGGCATATCCGGCGTCATCACAATAGACTTAAGCAAATGCGCAAAGTGCGCTGCTAGGTTTTCAATGCTCTGAGCACTAAATAAGTCAGTTGCATATTCCCAATTCAAGGCAAGACCCGTATCTATTTCAGCAATATTGAGGGTAATGTCAAACTTGGCAGTAAGGCTTTCCTGACGAAAAGGTGAGAGTGTTAGCTCTGGTAGCGCTAATTCAGTTGCCCCCAGATTTTGCACGACTAACATAACCTGAAAAAGCGGACTATAACTCAGGCTGCGTTCCGGTTGCAGCTCATTCACCAATTGTTCAAAAGGAATATACTGGTGCTCATAAGCAGCCAAAATAACGTCTTTACTTTGCTCAAGCAGTTGTCTAAAGCTAGGGGATATTGAAAAGTCAGAGCGCAAGACAACAGTATTTACAAAAAATCCGATTAAGTCTGCAATCTCACTTTGTCCCCTGTTAGTAATTGGCGTACCAATTGCGATATCCTGTTCACTGGAATAGCGATACATTAATGTTGCCAATGCCGCATGTAACACCATGAATAAGGTTGCCTGAGATTGCTTGGCTAAGCCTTGTATTGCATGTAATAGCTGATTATCGATATATTGATTAAAGACAGCACCGCTATAGCTTTGTACCGTTGGACGGGTGTTATCACAAGGCAAATTATGTACTTCTGGCAGACCGGCTAATTGCTGCTGCCAATAGGAAAGTTGACGCTGCAATACTTTACCTTGCAGCCAGTCACGCTGCCATATTGCATAGTCGGTATATTGCACTGGCAAAGCTGGCAATGGATCTGATGCACCACAAGCATAGGCTTGATATAAAGCGCCTATCTCTCTGATCATAATATTCATTGACCAGGCATCTGAGGCTATATGGTGTACTGTAATATGTAATAAATGCGATTTTTCACTCAGCGTTAACAAAGATACCCGCAGCATAAAGTCAGCACTTAAATTGAATGGCTGTAACATTTCCTGCTGTAATCTATTGTCAATATAGGCTTTTTGCTCGGCCTCAGCGTACAAACTAATATCATCATGCTTCATCGCAAAGCTTTCCCAGGGCAAAACGAATTGTTTTGGTTCGTCATCAATTTGCTGATATACCGTTCTCAAAATGCTGTGCCGCTGCACCAGCCTCAAAAACGCGTGCTGTAGAGCCTGTTCGTGTACAGTTCCCTGTAAAGACAAGGTCATTGGAATATTATACTGGCTGCTATCAGGTTCTAATTGATCAATAAACCATAGGCGCTGCTGTGCAAAGGATAATGGTGCCATCTGCTGGACATTATTAGCATCGGTATACACTTTTATAGGAGGGATATGACTAGCATTTGGCTTATCCAGCAAGCCATCAACGACAGCTGCCAATGAGCGAATAGTTGGCGATTCAAATATCGTTTTAATCGGTATATCAATAGCCCATTGCTCACGTATTCTGGCAATTAAGCGAGTACTCAATATAGAATGCCCACCTAAACTAAAAAAGTTATCTAAAACGCCAATACTTTTATCTTGCCCATCTTGATCACTCTGCTCATCTGGCAAACCGCTATCATACTGATAAAATAATGCTTGCCAGATACTCTGCATAGCAATCTCAGTTGCCGTAGCAGGCATTGTGTATACAACGGCTAGCGCCTTATGAGCTTCGGCTTTAGGCAATGCCGCCCGGTCCACTTTACCATTGCTGGTTAAAGGAAAAGCCGCTATCGGTATAATCGCTGCAGGCACCATATAATCCGGTAAGCTCGCCTGTATATATTCACGTAGCGCTTCGCCTGATAATGCCTCATCGGTCTTACTAACGACATAGGCTAGCAAGCGAGCATGATCATTGGCTGCCCCCTGTTCCGCGATGACCAAGGCCTCGCGCACGCCGCTATGTGATAATAATTCCTGCTCAATCTCACCCAGCTCTATCCGAAAACCGCGTATCTTGACCTGATGATCCAAGCGTCCCATGAATAATAGCTCACCCGACGGCAGATAGCGCACTAAATCGCCTGTCCGGTATAACCTGGCCTGCGGCGCTGCCCTTAACTTATCCTGATCGCTATCGGCAAATCTATCCGGCACAAACTTATCGGCACTTAAACCGGCCCGGTTTAAATACCCCCGTGCAACACCTGCACCTCCAATATATAACTCACCGGCCACACCCGGTGGACATAATTGTTGCGCTGCATTTAATACATACAACTGGGTATTGCGTAACGGCCGCCCTATCGCAATCGCATTCTGTGTTGGATCTATATCGGATAATGCTGCTATGGTATAGGTCGAACAACCCACCACCGTCTCGGTTGGCCCGTATTCATTGATAAATATCGCTGCCGGTAATAAATCTCGTTTCCAGCGTAATGCCAACGACTGGTTAAACTGTTCACCCCCCACCACGATTTGATGGGCCACCTGGCTAACATGGCTAACACCTGTCGTCGACTGATCACGGCCTGATTCACTGTCTAACAAGGCACTTAGAGCCTCTAAATGCGCCGGGGTAATTTTAAACACCAGCGGCTTATCACTTTCGCTTAACAACCTCGCTAATCCCGCTAACTCCTCACCATCCTGCGGTAATACATAAACTGTTTTGCCTGCAAACAGTGGCCCTAATAAGCTAGTCACTGTCGCATCAAATGATAGACTCGAACTGGCCACACCCGCTATTGCCGTAGGGTAATATTCTTCGCTCGCATGTTCCAGATAGTTCACTACACCACTGTGGGTGAGCTGCACACCTTTGGGTTTGCCGGTAGACCCTGAGGTATAAATCATATAAATCAAATTGGTCGCACACAGACCAACATTCGATATATCAAGGTTCTCACGAGAGTGCCCTGCAAGTTGTGTCTGAAAAGCTTTATCATCCAGAATATCGCAGGCCTGACCCGCCAGTGGTAATTGTGATACATAGGCTTGTTGACTCAGTACGCGCTTAACACCGGCATCAGACAACATATAGTGCAAGCGAGCGGTTGGATAATCCGGGTCTAGTGGCACATAGGCCGCACCGGCTTTCATAATACCAAGCATTGCAACCAGCATATCCACCGAGCGTTTGGCACACAGTCCTATTAACTGGTCGGTGACCACCCCTTGCGCCCGCAGATAATGCGCTAACTGATTGGCACGCTGATTGAGTTCGGCATAACTTAAGGTAACAGCATCAGCGCCTTCTAATAGACGCACCGCTATTGCATCACCTTGTTGAGCTGCATGCTGCTCGATACGCTGGTGCACACATAGGTCAGTATCATAGGCAACTTCGGTAGCGTTTAAGGCCAGTAAGGATTGCTGCTCTGCCTTGCTTAACAGCGACAAGTCCGCTACACAGTTTACTTCAGCTTGTGTAAAACTGAGCAGTAATTGCTGCAAGTGCCCTAACAAACGAATAATATCAGCTTGATTATAGCGATTAGCCGCATAGTCCATTTTAAACACCAGCATCTCACCCGGCATAATGGAAAGCGTTATAGGGTAATTCGTTGTTTCATCCGCGTATAGCTCACCAATTTGTAAAGTAGCCTCTTGCAACTCCTCTGATAAAGTACTATCAATCGGATAGTTTTCAAAAACCAGTAGTGAATCAAATAGCGGCTTATTGTGGTTTTGATCACCTTGAGAAAAGTGACTTAAACCTTGAATTTCAGCTAATGATAAATAGCTATATTCCTCACGCGCAACCCCGTCTTGATGGAGAGCCTGTAACCAAGATGCTATTGTCTGCTGAGGATTAATGCTCGCAACAACGGGTACCGTATTAATAAACAAGCCTACCATATCTTCCACATCAGCAAGTGTGGCTGGCCGACCTGATGTTGTTGCACCAAACACAACCGTTTTATGGCCACAGTATTGATACAATAAATAAGCCCAGGCAGCTTGTACTAAATTATTAAGTGTTACACTATACTGCTTGGCAGTCTGGTTTAAGCGTTGGGTTAATTCGCTACTTAAATGCAGGCTTTCTGTATTTATTTTAGCTGTTGCTATTGCGTTAACATTTGTTACTGATGACTCTGCTTGCGCTAATGGTAAAACACTCACCTGTTCTAGTGCTGCAAGGCTCTCTCGCCAATAACGTTTTGACTGCGATTTATCTTGTGCTTCGATCCAGGCGATATATTTTTTATATTCAGCCACTGGCTGCAATAAAGGCTCTTGCTGACGAATATAGGATTGATACGCCTGCATGACTTGTCCAAAAACAATAGGGCTAGACCAACCATCTAATAAAACATGATGAAACGTAAAAATAAAGCGATGATAGTCAGCCTTCATTTTAAGCAGTGACAGGCGGAATAATGGTGCCTGTTGGATATCAAATAATTGCTGCTTATCATCACTTCTATATTGAATATAAGCCGCCTGCGCTTCTGGCTCTGACATTGTACTGCAATCTTTCTCAAACCAAGGCAAGTCAATTTCTGCAAACACCAGTTGACAGGTTTGGTCTACTCTATCAGTAAAAGCTGTTCTGAGTATTGCAAACCGATCCGCAGCCAGTTGCCAGGCTTTATAAAATAAGGTTTTATTTAAATCTCCACGAATACCCAAATCAATTTGAGTAATATAGCTGGCATCACCCAGTAAAGAGTGATACAACAAACCCTGCTGCATAGGTGTTACTGGATAGGCATCCGCTAATGCTGGATAATGCGTACGCCATTGATCCAGCTCCGATTGACTAATATCGAGTAAAGGAAAGTCGCTAGGGGTAAACTCAGCAACATCATCTTGTAGACAATGCTTAATAATATTACGCAAAGCATTAACAATCTGTGCGCCTAAGTCTTCGATGGTAGTCGTAGTATATTGATAACGGTTATAGTCAATAGAGAATCGTAGGCAGCCTCCCAAAATTAAACCATTCAAGCCCAGCTTGTGTTGGCGCTGTCGTTGTTGACTTGTATCAGGCCCGGTATTTTCCTCGGCAACGCGAAAAGCCGCATCACCAGTAAAACCTTGATCAAACTGTCCAAGGTAGTTAAATACCACTTCGGCCTTATCTGTGCTGGTAATGGCTTTGAATTCATCGTCAGCAGACAGGTATTTTAACACGCCATAGCCTATACCCTTATTCGGTACTGCTCTTAGCTGCTCTTTCACATTTTTTATTACATTCGCAATATCGGCTGTACTGTCTACTTGCAAAACAACGGGGAACACCGTGGTAAACCATCCCACAGTTTGCGTAATATCAAGCTCTGAATAACCTGTTTCACGCCCATGCCCTTCCAAGTCAATACGAACAGAGGATTTGCTCATGTATTCACTGAGCGTTATCAAAACCGCAGACAGTAATAGTTCATTAATGTCTGTTTTATAGGCTGCATGACATTCAGTTAATAAAAGACTCGTTTCATCTTGGGTCAGACTGATATGTGATACCGCTGTTTCTGCTTGGGTATTTTGGTCAGACTGACAAATATTGTCGGTGCTCAAACGAGGTATTTCGATTAATGCATTTGCCATCCAATATTGACGCTCAGTTGATAGTGCGCTATCACCGAGAGGTTTATTGTTTAAAGCACAATCCTTCAAATAAGCTACCCACTGCTGATATGAAGCACTCTTGGCATCTAATATAACAGGCTCACCTGCTAGGCACTGCTTATAAGCTGCCTCTAAATCTTGCAAGAGAATTCGCCACGAAATACCATCGACGACCAAGTGATGTAACACTAATAATAAGCGTCGCTCGTTTTGTTCATTGACTAACAATACAGCGCGACATAGCTGCCCCGACGCTAGATTCAGACTATTTTTTATATTGGTCGCTATATCAGGTAACTCGTCAAAGTCGACCATAGAGTATGCGCTAACTGCTGCAATCATGTGTTCGGCGGAAAATGATTGATATGCTGCAGTCCATTGTTTATCTTGTGTAAAGCGTAGCCGTAATACATCATGCCGCTTATAGATGGCTGACATAATATCGCGCAGCATAGGCTCATCTAAATCCGGCGGCGCCTGCAAAAGGATAGATTGATTAAAGTAATGTTGATCTACCGCATCTTCTTGGAAAAACTGTTGTTGAATAGGCAGCAATACTTGCTCACCACGCATTGCAGTCTGTGGCGCAGCGCTTTTATTGGCCGTCTGGCCATATCGAGCTAAACGACGAATGGTTTGATATTCAAATACATCACGTGTACTGATGAGTAAGCCCTGCTTGCTTGCTCTGGCTACAACCTGAATAGCAAGAATGGAGTCACCGCCCAATGCAAAGAAGTTATCATCTACGCCAATGCGAGGCAGGCCTAATACCACCTGCCAAATATCACATAATGATTGCTCATAAGCACTTGCTGCAGCAATATAGTGACTCTGCAAAGACTCAGCTGCATCAGGCTTAGGCAATGCCGCCCGGTCCACTTTACCATTGCTGGTTAAAGGAAAAGCCGCTATCGGTATAATCGCTGCAGGCACCATATAATCCGGTAAGCTCGCCTGTATATATTCACGTAGCGCTTCGCCTGATAATGCCTCATCGGTCTTACTAACGACATAGGCTAGCAAGCGAGCATGATCATTGGCTGCCCCCTGTTCCGCGATGACCAAGGCCTCGCGCACGCCGCTATGTGATAATAATTCCTGCTCAATCTCACCCAGCTCTATCCGAAAACCGCGTATCTTGACCTGATGATCCAAGCGTCCCATGAATAATAGCTCGCCCGACGGCAGATAGCGCACTAAATCGCCTGTCCGGTATAACCTGGCCTGCGGCGCTGCCCTTAACTTATCCTGATCGCTATCGGCAAATCTATCCGGCACAAACTTATCGGCACTTAAACCGGCCCGGTTTAAATACCCCCGTGCAACACCTGCACCTCCAATATATAACTCACCGGCCACACCCGGTGGACATAATTGTTGCGCTGCATTTAATACATACAACTGGGTATTGCGTAACGGCCGCCCTATCGCAATCGCATTCTGTGTTGGATCTATATCGGATAATGCTGCTATGGTATAGGTCGAACAACCCACCACCGTCTCGGTTGGCCCGTATTCATTGATAAATATCGCTGCCGGTAATAAATCTCGTTTCCAGCGTAATGCCAACGACTGGTTAAACTGTTCACCCCCCACCACGATTTGATGGGCCACCTGGCTAACATGGCTAACACCTGTCGTCGACTGATCACGGCCTGATTCACTGTCTAACAAGGCACTTAGAGCCTCTAAATGCGCCGGGGTAATTTTAAACACCAGCGGCTTATCACTTTCGCTTAACAACCTCGCTAATCCCGCTAACTCCTCACCATCCTGCGGTAATACATAAACTGTTTTGCCTGCAAACAGTGGCCCTAATAAGCTGGTCACTGTCGCATCAAATGATAGACTCGAACTGGCCACACCCGCTATTGCCGTAGGGTAATATTCTTCGCTCGCATGTTCCAGATAGTTCACTACACCACTGTGGGTGAGCTGCACACCTTTGGGTTTGCCGGTAGACCCTGAGGTATAAATCATATAAATCAAATTGGTCGCACACAGACCAACATTCGATATATCAAGGTTCTCACGAGAGTGCCCTGCAAGTTGTGTCTGAAAAGCTTTATCATCCAGAATATCGCAGGCCTGACCCGCCAGTGGTAATTGTGATACATAGGCTTGTTGACTCAGTACGTGCTTAACACCGGCATCAGACAACATATAGTGCAAGCGAGCGGTTGGATAATCCGGGTCTAGTGGCACATAGGCCGCACCGGCTTTCATAATACCAAGCATTGCAACCAGCATATCCACCGAGCGTTTGGCACACAGTCCTATTAACTGGTCGGTGACCACCCCTTGCGCCCGCAGATAATGCGCTAACTGATTGGCACGCTGATTGAGTTCGGCATAACTTAAGGTAACAGCATCAGCGCCTTCTAATAGACGCACCGCTATTGCATCACCTTGTTGAGCTGCATGCTGCTCGATACGCTGGTGCACACATAGGTCAGTATCATAGGCAACTTCGGTAGCGTTTAAGGCCAGTAAGGATTGCTGCTCTGCCTTGCTTAGTAATGGCAGAGTGGCAATATCTGCCGCAGGTTGACAGACAATAGCTTGCAGCAATACAGAAAAGTGCTCTGCCATGCGAGCAATCTTTGCCTCAGTAAATAGACTCGTTGCATATTCCCAGTAAACAAACAGACCTTCAGCGCTTTCACTCACACTTAACGTTAAATCGAACTTTGCAATAGCAAAATCCTGCGCCATAGAAGAGATGCTTAGCCCTGGCAAATCCAATGATACAGATGTATTATTTTGCAACACCAACATAATTTGAAAGAGCGGGCTATAAGCCAGATTGCGCTCAGGCTGCAAGCTTTCTACTAGCTGCTCAAAAGGCACTTGCTGATTCTCATAGCCCTCTAAAGCTCGCTGTTTAACTTGCTCTAATACGGCAAGAAACGACCTATTAGGATCACATTCGACCCGTAAAACCAGAGTATTAACAAAAAAGCCAATCAATTCGGCAATTTCTTCATGTTCACGATTAGCGACCGGTGTACCAATCACAATATCATTGGTATTACTATAACGATGTAAAAACACGCTGAATATGGCATGCAAGACCATATAAAGTGTTGCATCATTGTCGAGCGCCAAAGCGTTTAGTGCTTTATTAACTTCAACACTGAAGGTTTGTTGATAGCCACCCCCCCGATAGTTTTGTTCCGCAGGGCGCAGCTTATCTAACGACAGCCCATGCACTTCAGGCAAGTCAGCTAAGCGCTTACGCCAATACGTCAATTTTTCTTCTAACACATCACCTTGCAACCATGTTCGTTGCCAATAAGAAAAATCTGTATATTGAATAGGCAAATGCTGCAAGCCCGCCTCTCTATTTTGAATCTGAGCCAAATACAAACTTTCAAATTCTTTGGTCAACAAACTCATCGACCAACCATCGGCAGCAATATGATGCATGGTGACCAATAAAATAGAGTCCTGCTCATCAACCCGAATTAGCTGGGCACGTAGCATTAGATCATGCTCTAAATCAAATGGCTGACTCGCTTCGTGCGCAAGTGTTTCGCGTATTGAATACTGTTTACTCTCTTCTGAGTACTCTCTTATATCCAATATTGGCAACGTAAATATTTCAGGCTCGAGTAATGATATAGCAACAGCATCGTGCTTTGCACGATAGCATGTACGTAAAACGTGATGACGCTGGATAATAGTCTGGATTGACTTCTCGACGGCAACAATGTCTAGCTTACCCTGCAAACGCAACGCAAGAGGCAAATTATAATGATGACCGCCCGGCTCAATTTGATCTATTAACCATAAACGATGCTGCGCAAAAGATAGTACAGCTGGCTCATCTTCAGGCATAGGCAGGATTGCTGGAATCGCGCTTTTTTTATTCTGACTAAGTAGCCCATCAATAATGCCAGATAAAGATGCCACCGTACTATTTTGAAAAACAGCTTTTATTGGCAAATCTATTTGCCAGGTCTCTCTTACCATACTCACCATGCGAGTTGCTGATAAAGAATGACCTCCCAAGCGAAAGAAACTTTCATTGGTACTGACTTGGCTCAATACCAGCAACTCACACCAAATGGCTGACAGTGCTTTCTCTGTAGCCGTTTGAGCAACCTGAAAATCGCTATTGTTATCCAAATTTACCGCTGGCAAAGCACCTTTATCGACCTTACCATTCACCGTTAACGGCATGCTTTCTAACATACAAAAATGACTGGGAATCATATAGTCAGGCAAATGATCGTTTAAGTACTGCCTAAGCTGATTTTCATCGACATCACTGTGCTGGGTATAATAAGCAAGCAAACGTGGCGCTGAGTTCGTATCTACAACGATCACAACCACGTCTTGAACCGCTACATGCTGTAACAATTGCTGCTCAATTTCACCAGGCTCAATCCGGTAACCTCTAATTTTAAGTTGCTGATCTATTCGCCCTAGAAATTCCAGCTCTCTACGCTGGTTATAACGAACCAAATCCCCGGTTTTATAGATTATCGAACTGGCGCCAGGATCAAACGGGTTATCAATAAAGCGACTAGTTGTTAAACTATCAACACTGTCATGACTTTCTTCCAGATAGCCTTGCGCTAAACCATAGCCACCAACCCATAGTTCACCCGCTACGCCCTCTGGTACCAGCTTGCCAGCACTGTTTGGAGAGACGATATACAGCTGTGTATTGGCTACTGCCTGACCTATTGGCACAGCCTCACCTATCTGCATAGTTTGCAATTTATCAATATCAATTAAATACCGAGTCACAACATGTGTTTCTGTTGGTCCATAATGGTTCCATAACTGTAGCGACGGATGGCATTTAAAGAACTCGCTCAAGGCCTCGCTGATAAATAGCGCCTCACCGGCAACGATAATCTGCTTTACATCACGAAAAACAATAGTACGTCGCACGCTCTCTTCAGCCAACCAATGCAATACGGCTGGCGGAATAAACAGCCGTTCTACCCTATGCTCTAAAATTAGATCAGGCAATTGAGTTAAATCGTTCTTCTCTGACTCTGAAATCAATATTAATGATGAAGCAGTGCGCCAGCTTGTTACCAATTCCTGTATAGATACATCAAAACCAATCGATGTGAACTGCAAGGTTCGCAAAGGCTGATCCAGGCCATCACCTATTTGTGTTTCACAAAGATTCAACAGCGTTCGATGCGTTTGCAAAACACCTTTAGGTTTACCCGTTGAGCCTGAAGTATAAATAACATAAGCCAGTTGCTCGTTATCCGAACACGAATCCAAAGCATTATCATCTGAGTACTTTTGCAACTCAGACTTAAATGTGTGATCATCCAGACATATTTTCTTCCGGTGAAGTTCAAGATTTTCTACTAACGCTGACTGAGTCAACAATATTTCAGCCCCGGAGTCTTGCAACATATAATTTAATCTGGATCTAGGGTAAGCCACATCCAAAGGCAGATAAGCCGCATCAGCTTTTAATATCGCCAATACAGCTATCAACATATCGATGGAACGCTCACAATAGAGACCAACAATATCACCTTTTTGTAAACCTTGTGCTCTTAAATAGTTTGCCAAACGATTACTGCTCTGATTTAATTCAGCATAGCTTAGGCTTGCCTCTGCTGAAATCAATGCTACAGTTTCTGGCATTAGCGCCGCCTGGCGCTCAAACAAAGCATGGATTTTATTACAAGGTAGTGTTAATGCTTTAGTCTCATCAGGCAATAGATTATACTGTTCTCCATCAGCCAGTATTTTTATATCAGTTACTTTTTTCAGATTCTCATCAAGTAGTGCCAATAATATCTTCTTAAAATAAAACAACATTCGGGCAATATCTTGATGCGAATAACGCTCTGCCCCATACATAATCTTAAAAGTTAATGCTTTAGCTGGCGAAATAGAAATGGTAATTGGGTAGTTGGTAGCTTCATGCACTTTTACATCACCAACCTCTAAACCACTTATCGCCGCACCCTGCGCAATAGAATCATCTATTGGATAATTCTCAAATACTAACAAGGTATCAAATAGAGCATCTTCATTACCAAAAGCGCTTAACTGCTGTATTTCATAGAGCGGTAAATAACCATAGTCATTGAGCTGCGCATTTCGATTATTTAAGTCTTGCAGCCAGGCGTTTAGTGGCTGCTTATCCGACACCAACACTGACAATGGTACTGTATTAATAAACAAGCCGACCATCGATTCCACATCAACCAAATTGGCAGGACGCCCTGATATAGTAACGCCAAAAACCAGGTTTTCTTGATGGTTGTAACAATGTAATAAATAAGCCCAAGCTGCTTGTACAAAAGTATTTAATGTTATTTTATGCTGTTTTATAAAACTGTTTATTTGTTGAGTTTGCTGTTCATTGAGTTGTAAATGCTGTTGATCAATAGCAGCACTTGCTCCTAAAGAAGCACTTTTGGTCCTTAAAAGCAAACGACTCGGCTCATCGATCATTGCCAACTCGTTTTTCCAATAACGCCTGGCTTGCTCTTCATCTTGTGTGTGCAACCAGTTTATATAATTCACATAATCTGGAATAACAGGCAATACTACAGAGTCACCACTGTCTATCGCATTATAAGCTTGTACAACTTCAGAGAATATTATTGGCGTTGACCAGCCATCTAATAAGGCATGATGAAAAGTCCATATAATCTTACTTGATTCGGCCATCAAAACAATAGCCACTCGAAAAAGAGGTGCTTGCTCAACTAAAAAGGACTTCGCCAGCTGCGTTGTACAAAAACGGTTTAATGCAAGCAATAAATCATTATTATCAACATCTTGCTCGCTAATAAACTGTTCAGCAAGTGCCTTATTTCGTAGATCTATTATCTGCCAAGGAATATTAACCAGTTGCATAACAAGTTGTTGCAATACGCCATTCGCATCATGCATAAAGGCAGTACGCATTACAGCATGTCTGGCAACAACATTAGACCAGGCTGCTTGAAAATGTTGAATATTTATATGCCCTTGCAAATCTATTTGCATTTGCGTGGTATAAGCAGCATCGCCTAGCTGATCATGAAACAGCATCCCAGCTTGCATGGGTGTAGCCGGATATATATTCTCTAAATGAATAAAGCGCTGTTGCCAAGCATCAAGTTGTAATTGTTTGATGTTAACCAATGGAAAGTCGCTTGGCGTGAATGAGCCCAGTTGATCCGCTTGACAGTGTTGTAATAACTCTCGCCACGCAGAAACCAATGCATCAGCCAGCTGCTGCATGCTTGCCTGCGCATACTGTTCTGCATGATAGTCCAATGAAAACCTTAATTGCCCATCACTTATTAAACCACTGAGGCCGATTTTATGTGAGCGTTGCCGCCTTAAACTAACCGCATGCCCAGTTGATTCTTCTGCAGCTTGAAAGTGGTTTTTAGTATTAAATGATTGGTCAAACTGACCGAGATAATTGAAAACAATCTCAGCACTCTGCGCCTGCTCAATAACATCTAATAACTGCCTGTCACCTCCCATATAGCGCAGCAAACCATAATTAAAACCTTTATTGGGTATAGCTCTTAGCTGTTCTTTAATTGTTTTTATCAGAGTCGACAATAAATTAGTTTGATCTTTATCGATAGCACTGTGCAATGTAACCGGGTAGAAACTGGTAAACCAACCTACCGTCTGACTGATATCGAGATTAGATTCACCAGCTTCACGGCCATGACCCTCAAGGTCTATTCTTAGGCTTGTTTGAGAGGTCCAACGGTATATCGCCAAATAAACACCTGACAATAAAATATCGACAATATCCGTACGATAGGCCTGGTGACATTGGCTTAGCAACGCTGATGTTTCTTCAGAACTTAACAGCAACTGAATATTACGGCTATAAGCCAGGCTGTTATTTGATATATCAGCATAATCAACCGGTATAACAGGCACTTCTATTGCTAAAGCATCCAGCCAATAAGCTTGCTCATCGGCTATTTGATAACCTCCCTGCTTTATGGGTTCTACATATGTCGGCGAGTTAGTCACATCACTCGATGTGGCTGATTTTAGACTCTCTGAAACCTGCTGATACCAATAACCCGCCCACTGCTGATAAGAGACTGTTTTATTTTCTAAGCTAATAGACTCAGCTGTTATAGCCTGAGTATAGGCAAGCTCTAAATCCTGCAATAAAATACGCCAAGAGACGCCATCAACAATGAGGTGATGCAAAACCAGCAATAAACGCTTCTCCTGCTGCTTATTAATAAACAATACTGCACGCAATAACTGACCTTGCTCAATATCAAGGCTAGCTTGTATCGTGTTTGCATCGACAGACAGCTTTGAAAACGCTTCAACATTTTTCTGTACAACAGCATAATCAACCATATCAGCAGACAGCGGTTGATATTCTGCATGCCAGTTATTGTCTTGCTTGTCAGCTACCCAAAAGCGTAAACGTAATACATCATGCCTGATATACAGAGCTTGCATAATGCCCTTTAAAATTTCTTTATTTAGCTGCTGAGGTGCCTGCAACAATATAGATTGATTGAAGTGATTTCGGTCAACAGGGTCATCATTAAAGAAGTGCTGCTGTATTGGCCATAATATTTGTTGGCCCTCTATAGCATCTTGGGGTATGGCTTGAACTGGGTCAGTCTTAGCAACACGCGCTAAATGCCGAATTGTCTGGTGCTCAAAGAGCTGCCGGGTGCTTAGCACTATACCAAGCTTAGCTGCACGCGAAACAACTTGAATCGCTAAAATGGAGTCTCCGCCGATTGCAAAGAAATTATCATCAATACCAATGCGAGGCAAAACCAATACGGACTGCCATATATCACATAAGGCTTGCTCTTGGGTATTCGTCGCCGATACATAATGATCATCCAAATTCGTACTGATATCAGGATCAGGTAAAGCTTTACGGTCAATTTTACCGTTACTGCTTAATGGAAACTTATCCAAACCAATAACGGCGGCAGGCACCATATAATCGGGTAATTCGTCTTGCAAATAGTAACGCAGCAAATCTGCATCAAATTTTATATCACTCTCAGCAACGACGTATGCCAGTAGTTGCGTAGCCCCATTGCCAGCAGCAACCGCCAAAACCAAACTCTCACGCACCATTGCATGTTGTAATAGTTTTTGTTCAATCTCCCCCAACTCAATACGAAAACCACGAATCTTAACCTGGTGATCGACACGCCCCAAAAACAACAAGTCTCCAGATGGTAGATAACGTACCAAATCACCTGTTTTATAGAGCCGCGATGATTGATCCGCACTAAAAGGATTAGGTATAAATTTTTCGGCTGTTAATGCCGGGCGATTTAGATAACCCCGTGCCAGACTCACACCAGCTGTATAAAGCTCTCCGGCTACACCAACTGGCACAGGGTTCATATAAGCGTCTAAGACATAAGTATAGGTATTTTGTATTGGCTGGCCAATATGAAAGTGATCCTGCTCTGCCTGATACTGACCAATACTAGTACAGACAGTTGTCTCAGTGGGTCCATAACCATTGAAAAAGTTACGCCCGTATGCCCATTCATTGGCCAGTGCACGTGGGCATGCTTCACCGGCCACAATCAAATACGATACCGTTGCCCAGTACTGCTTATCTAAATATGGCATAATGGCAGGCGGCAAAGCCGCATGTGTAACAGCATGTCGGTTCACTGCATTATCTAAAGCAGCAGCATTATGCGCTGTATCATGACTCACCAAGAGTAATTTACCGCCAGAACATAAGGCCCAAACCCATTCATAGGTGGCCGCATCAAATGCAATCGACGCAAATTGTAGAATACAACTACGGCTATCTGCATGAAATTGCTTTTGTTGCGCTTGTACTAGATTACATATACCTCGATGTGCCAGCAGCGTACCTTTTGGCTGCCCTGTAGAGCCAGAGGTGTAAATCACATAAGCCAGGCTATCGGCTTGCAAACCTGCTACCCGACCAAGATTCGTTGTCGCATAGCCAGATAGGTTTACTTTAAAAGCATCCTCATCCAGTATTATCAGTTTTTGCTTATTAAGCGATAGAGTATCTGCCAAATCTTTTTCGGTGATAAGAAAGCGAGCCTGCGTGTCATTTAATATATAATTTAATCGCGACACAGGATTATTCGGGTCTAGCGGCACATAAGCGCCACCTGCTTTCATAACCCCCAATAGAGCAACAATCATTTCAGCTGACCTATGCACACATAAAGCCACCAAGTCCTCTGTCCGCACCCCTATTTCGACTAAATAATGGGCTAACTGATTACTCATTGCATTTAGCTGCTGATAAGTCCACTGCTCTGACTCAAACAGCAAGGCAATATTATTCGGGTTTTTAGCTGCTTGCTGTTCAATAACCTCGTGTATACATTGCCTATCGTCGAAAGCAAGCGTTCTATCATTCCATTCATAGACAAGCTGATTAAAATCAGTAGCAGATAATATCGATAATTGACTTATTCGCTGTTGCGGGTTTTCAATAATGGCTTGTAACAATATTTCAAAGGCTGTTGAAAAACGTGCAATTGTTTTCGCCATAAACAAATCAGTTGCGTATTCCCAATATAAAGCCAAACCTTTATCACTTTCTGTAATACTGAGTGTCAAGTCATAATTGGTCACACTGGCACTTTGTACGAGTGGTTCGATATATAAACCAGCAATATCAAGTTTTTCTATGGCATTATTTTGTAATACCAACATAATCTGAAATAAAGGGCTATAGGCCAGGCTACGCTCGGGCTGTAAGCTGTCAACAATTTTTTCGAATGGTGTTTGTTGATGCGCATAAGACTGCAACACTATTTCTTTATTACTATGGATAAAATCGATAAAGCATTCATCCTCTGATAAGTCAGTTCTAAAAACCAACGTATTAACAAAGAAACCAATCAGATCTTCAACTTCTGCCTGATCTCTATTGGCAACTGGAGAGCCAATTACAATATCATCTTCACCGCTAAGTTTATGTAACAGCACAGCAAAAGCTGACTGCAGAAAAATAAATAGCGTTATATTATTTTCCTGCACAAACTTATTTATTTTTGCACATAAATCGGCACTATAATGCGCAATATATGATGCCCCTTGGTAACTTTGTGTCGCTGGCCTTGGAAAATCTAGAGGCAAATTATGCACTTCTGGCAAATCAGATAACATCGTTTGCCAATATTGCAGGTGCGAATCTAGCTTTTCGCCTGTCAAATAATGCCGCTGCCAATATGCGTAGTCTTTATACTGTATTAACAGCTCAGGCAAAGTATTCGCTTGCTTATCAATATAGGCTTTATAAAGCGCAATAAACTCCCTGACCAATATAGACATCGACCAACCATCTGCTGCTATATGATGTAGTGTCATTAACAGTATGTGCAAATCGTCACTCTGTTTAACGAGTTGTACGCGAAGCATGTAATCCTGGCTTAAGCTAAATAAGCTAGTTGCTTGTTGTGATATGCTCTGTTGTATACTTGCTGATTGCTGTTGTCTAGCTTGCTGACTGATATCGATGTACTCAACAACAAACTCAGTCGCGGCACGAATATCAATTTGAGGCTGGCCGTTAACAATATGATAATTGGTTCGCAACACCTCGTGCCTTGTCAGTAATTCAACAAAGGCTTGCTGTAGGCCATTAATATCCAAATCACCTTTTATAGATAAAGCAATAGGAATATTGTACTGGGCATTTTCAGGTTCAATCTGCTCTACTACCCATAACCGTTGCTGCGCATAAGATAATATCGGTGACTCACTTGATGGCATAGGTAAAATACTGTGCCGAAGCACTCGTTCTGCGGCATCGATTTTCGATGCAAGTGAGCTTAATATTGGCGCTTCAAAGACAGCTTTTACCGGCAAATCAATCTGCCAATGGGCATTAATTTGAGTGATTAAGCGCATGGCCAACAAGGAGTGCCCACCATCTAGAAAAAAATTGGCGGTAGCGGTGACTGCTTTTATCTCTAATAAGTGACTCCAAACCTCTGCCAGATATTTTTCTGTATCTGTTTTAAGCGGGACATTTGCAGTATCTGAATTGTCTACGGGCAAAGGTAAGGCAGCCTTGTCTACTTTGCCATTAACGGTTAAGGGGATATTTTTCAAGAATATACAATGCGAAGGCAGCATATAATCAGGTAAACGAGCGGCCAGATAATCTCTTAACTCTTCTGCCGATAAAGCTTGCTGAGTTTCGGTACAATAATATGCCGATAGATAACTATTATTCCGTACCAGCACGAAAACTGAGCAAATATCAGGATAAGCTAATAAACATTGCTCTATTTCACCTAGCTCTATTCTATATCCTCGTAATTTAACTTGCTGATCAAGTCGCCGTAAAAATTGAAAATTACCGTCTGGCAAATAACGAACCAGATCACCGGTTTTATACAATCGGACCTTATCTGTCGACGAAAACGCATGCTCTATAAAGCGCTCCGCCGTTAGCTCAGGTTGATTTAGATAACCACGCGCCAAACCTACACCACTAATATATAACTCACCAGGCACACCCACTGGACATACTTGCCGTTGGTCATTTAGGACATAGAGCGCAATATTATCAATTGCCCGACCTATATGTAGATGGGGCTGGCCAATGTGGTATTGACCAATACTGGCACACACCGTTGACTCAGTAGGGCCATAAGCATTATAAAAGTGGCGATCAGCTGCCCAACTATTTGCCAAATCAACTGGACAAGCTTCACCTGCTACAACTAAGTGCTTTACCGACTGCCAACGGTTTTTATCTAAATAAGGCAATAGTGCCGGTGGCAAGGTTGCATGAGTAATATGCATAGCCTCAACCAGGTGATCTAAATCTTTAGGGTCAGCTATGCTTTCTTCGGAAACCAATTGCAAACAAGCACCAGCACATAAACTCATTACAATTTCTGAGACAGATGCATCAAAGCTAATAGAGGCAAATTGTAATACAGTTGAATCCGACTCGACATTAAATGATTTGATTTGTGCATTGGCCAAATTACATAAGCCTTTGTGCTCTAACAAAGTGCCTTTAGGCTTTCCTGTGGAGCCTGAGGTATAGATCACATAGGCTAAATTTTCTGAAGATAAAAATGGTGAAACAGGCTCAATATCATCAACACTCTGGTGTTTCTCCATCAATAAGCGTGCTGCGATAGCAGCAGTATCATGATGCTTTGTTAGACAAAGGTGCTCTATCGGTTTGAGTTCATTGAGAACATTAAGCGCATCATGACAAATGAGTAAATTCACATTAGCATCTTCGAGCATAAAATTTAAACGCTCTATCGGATGCGATGGATCTAGCGGCAGATAAGCAGCACCTGCTTTCCAAATTGCCAGAATACAAACCACAAGATCAATTGATCGCGGCAGACAAATCGCTACTAACGTTCCGGGCAACACACCTAAAGACACTAAGTAATGAGCAATTAAGTGACTACGCTGATTGAGCTCTAGATAGCTTAAACATTCATTTTCATATCTCAACGCAGCAGCCTGTGGTTGCAAAGCAGCCTGACGCTCAAATAAGGTATGAATACAAATACTTTGCTCAAACGGGAATGCAGTCTGCTGCCATTGCTGCAAAAGGTGTTGTTCTGTTTGTGGACTTAACAACGCCAGGGAACTAACTGACGTCTCAGGGTTGGCAATGACATTTTGTAAAAGTACTACAAATTGCTCGGCCATTCTCTGAATGGTCTCAGAAGAAAACAAATCGCTTGAATATTCCCACTTCAAGTTCATGCCGTCTGCATTTTCTCGAATATCTAACGTCAGGTCGTATTTAGCAACAGTGCTTTCCCT
Source organism: Gammaproteobacteria bacterium (assembly GCA_965230615.1). GTDB lineage: Bacteria > Pseudomonadota > Gammaproteobacteria > HTCC5015 > HTCC5015. The sequence continues at coordinate 267,478 of OZ246012.1, read as the reverse complement.
CGCAATGGGCTCCAAGCTAAGCCCAGGCAATTCGACTGGCTCAACCCTATTGTTTTGCAATACCAGCATTATCTGAAACAAGGGGCTATAACTCATGCTCCTGTCTGGTTGCAGACGATTAACGATATGCTCAAAGGGCACTTGCTGATGCTGATAGGCTGACAATATCATCGTTTTATGTTGCTGCAATTGCTTGATGAAACTTTGCTCAATACTAAAATCGCTACGCAATACTAATGTATTAACAAAAAAACCAATTAAATCGGCAACCTCTTCTTGCTCACGATTAGCAATCGGACTACCTATAACCACATCATCTTCATTACTATAGCGATATAACAAAAGAGCAAAAGCCGTCTGCAACACCATAAACAAGGTTGCATCTTGCGAGTTAGCCAAAGCATGCAGTGCATTTACCAAAGACAATGGCACAAGCTGATCATAAATAGCACCATTGTATTGCTGTACAGCAGGCCTTGGCTTATCCAATGGCAAACCATGCAACTGAGGTATTCCTTGTAATGCTGATACCCAGTAAGATAACTGCTTATCCAACAGCTGACGCTGCATGGCTTGACGTTGCCAATTCGCATAATCACTGTACTGAATAGGCAACGGTGTTAATGGGCTAGGTGCTAACTGTATAAAGGCCTTATAAAGAGCACTGATTTCTTTTATTAACACTCCCATAGACCAGCCATCACTGGCAATATGATGTATAGTAATTAATGCAATATGGTCTTGACTTGCACACTTCACAAGGCCAACCCGTAACATGCAATCATGACTTAAATCGAATGGCTTACGAGCTTCTTTATCTGCCATTTCCTCAATTAATAGATATTGCGCTGACTGTGACTGCCCGCTAATATCGTGTTGTGCAAACTTAAATATCGACTTATCTGCTAATTGTTGCTCTTGAATACTTTGCTGGTAAGTACTGCGCAAGACACTATGCCGATCAACTAACTCGACAAAGGCGGCTTGCAATGCAGCCACATTTAACTCACCGCGCAAGCGCAATACCATTGGTATATTGTAGTGATAAGCACCGGGTTGTAATTGATCAAGAAACCATAAGCGCTCCTGGGCATAAGATAAAACACCACTAAAATCAACAGGCTCGATTGCATTAGCAATATGCCCTGCAGTGTCATTTTGAATACGCTCAATATGCCTGGCTAAAGTACGCAGGCTATCGACCTCAAATACCAGCCGTAGCTCAATATCAATATTAAATTGTCTGCGTATTTTAGCCAGCAGGCTTGTCGCTAATAATGAGTGACCGCCGATATGAAAAAAATTCGCCGTAATACTCACTCTATTTTGATTGAGCAAATTCGCACACAAGTCTGCAAGTGCCTTTTCAACTGTTGTTACCGGGGCAATATAAAGACGCGCTGATTGCTCATAGTCGATCGCAGGTAATGCCTTACGATCTAGTTTACCATTGTGTGTTAATGGCAATACTTCCAACAGCATAAATGCCGCAGGGATCATATAAGCCGGCAGACAATGACTTAATTGCTCACGACAATAATCAGGCCAATCTGTAACCTCTATCGTGCTTTTTGCTTGTTTACTTGGAACAATATAGGCAACAAGCTGCTTCTCAGCGACTAACAGTTGATCGACGACAGCCACAGATTCAACACTATCTAATGATAATAACGCTGCTTCAATTTCGCCCAGCTCTATACGAAAGCCACGTATTTTGACCTGCTGATCGGCTCGCCCGTAATACTCTAACTCGCCATTTTTTAAGCGCCGTGCTAAATCACCACTACGATATAGTCGTTGTTTGGCATTATAAGGGTTTTCAATAAAACGCTCTGCGGTAAGTTCTGCACGGTTTAAATAACCGCGGCTTAGGCCTGCGCCTGCAATATACATCTCACCAACAACACCTGGTGGTACAGGAACAAGGTGCTGATCCAACAAATAAACCTGTAGATCTTCAAGCGGCCACCCAATAATACTGGCATATTGCTGCTCAGCCGCCTGATTAATATCATCCGTATATAAACGGCGATAGGTAACATGCACTGTTGTTTCTGTAATGCCATACATATTAACTAAAACGATGCGCTGGTCACCGTAATGCGCTACCCAAGGCTTTAGAGCACTCAGGTTTAGCGCTTCACCACCAAAAATCACACATCGCAAAGTGGATAGTTCACTTGTTGCTTGCTCACTGGCAGCAGCATCCAGTACAGACTGTTCTTCTCGGCGCTGCTGCCGGTATTGTTGATCGACAGCCGCCAACTGATAAAAAGCTGCTGGCGTTTGATTAAGTATAGTAACTTGCTCTGCTTGCAATAATTGATAAAAATCAGCGGGTGATTGAGCAACCGGTTTTGGCACGATAACCAGGCGTCCACCATAGCAAAGCGCACCCCATATTTCCCATACGGAAAAGTCAAAAGCATATGAGTGAAACAATGTCCATACATCCTGATCGCCAAAGGAAAACTCAGCCTCAGTGGCCTGCAACAAACGCAATACTTGTCGATGCTCAACCAAAACACCTTTAGGCTTACCTGTAGATCCCGAAGTATAAATAACATAGGCCAAATGATCCTCACGCAAGCCATTAATACCTTTATCGAGATTATTGCCAGAATATTGATTGAGGTTTTCGATAAATACACGATCATCCAAACAACAGATATGATTAATTGACGCCTCTACTTTTTCACGCAAAGTAGATTGCGTAATAAGGATATTAATATCCGCATCATTAATAATATAGTGCAAACGCTCCTTGGGATAAGCTGGATCCAACGGTACATAAGCACCACCGGACTTCAATATGCTTAAAATAGCAACAATCAAATCCAGTGATCGCTCAACACATAAGCCGATCAAATCATCCGGTTGTACTCCTTGAGCAAGCAGGTAAGCCGCTAGCTGGTTGCTTTTTTGATTTAATTCGGAATAGCTTAAAGTTTGCCCTTCATAAACCAGCGCAATACTATCGCCTTGTGAAATTACTTGGTTTTCAAAAAGGGTCTGAATATTATGCGAGTCTTCAACGGGGTGTATTGTCTCCTTAGGCGTAGAATCTAAGAGCAATTGCTGCTGAAACACCGCTGTCATTAATGGTAAATGACTCACCAAAGTATCAGCATTTTTTATAATTGCAGAAAGCAACACCTCAAAACTTGCTGACATGGCTTTGATCGTCTCTGGCAGGAACAAGTCTGTCGCATATTCCCACACCAGATCCAAACCAGCTTCTTTTTCAAAAACATTAAGTGTCAGGTCATATTTCGCTATCATTGCTTGATGCGTAATCGCCTCAACACTCAATCCTGGAAAATTGAGCATGCCAGTAGCGTTATTGTGCACCACAAACATAATTTGAAATAATGGGCTATAGCTCATATGCCGCTCTGGCTGCATTTTTTCAACAATATGTTCAAAAGGAACTTGCTGATGTTGATAAGCAGATATAATTTCTGACTTATGTTGCTGCAGCTGTGTTGCAAAACTTTTCTCCTCACTGAAGTCACTACGCAACACTAAGTTATTGACAAAAAACCCAATCAGCGATTCAACTTCCTTTTGCTCTCGGTTAGCAATAGGACTGCCCATAACAATATCTTCTGCGCCGCTATAACGGTTTAATAAAATGGCAAACGCCGTCTGCAACACCATGAATACTGTAGCACCTTCAGCTAAAGCTAAAGCATTAACACCACTGGCAATATTTTTATCTAATGATTGCCGATAAACAGCACCTGCATAACGTTGTACAGCTGGCCGTGGTTTATCTAATGGTAGACTATGGACTTGTGGAAGTCCTTTTAAAGCTGACAGCCAGTAACTTAATTGCCGATCAAGCAAATCACCTTGCAAATTTTCTCGTTGCCACCTTGCATAATCACTATATTGAATCGAAAGCTTTGACAATGGGCTTGTTTGTCGTTGATTAAAAGCCACGTAGAGCGCATTAAGCTCACGCACAACAACCCCCATAGACCAACCATCACTGGCAATGTGATGCATGGTTATTAACAGAACATGCTGCTCAGTAGCACACTTCAGCAACCGTACCCGCAGCATACAATCATGTGATAAGTCAAAAGACTTACGAGTTTCTGCCATTATCAATTGATTTAACTGCTCGTACTGAGTACTAGTATTGAGTGAGCTTATATCGTCTTGCTCAAACACAAAGATAGTTGCGTCTTCTACTTTTTGCTGAACTTGATCTAATTGCTCATTGTAGTGGTAAGTACTGCGTAAAATAGTATGACGTGATACCAGCTCCGCAAAAGACTCTTGCAAAGCAACTGTATTGAGATCACCTTGCAGTCTTAAAGCAATAGAGATATTGTAATGATAACTCTCAGGGCTTAACTGTTCTAAAAACCATAGCCGTTCCTGAGAAAATGATAATGCTATTGACTGTTGCTGTTTAGAAACTAAGGATTCTTGTTTTTTCCGCTGTAGTATCCGGCTTATCAAAGCCTTTTTTTCTTCAACAGATAATTTACGTTTCTTATCTGCTAATGCAGACCGCAACTCCTCAAGGCTCAGCTCATCCATAATAGACATCCCGTAGCTATAAACATCCTGCGACCGACAAGCTGAAACTAATTGTCTACTATTTTGTAAGTGTTTTTAAAAAGATATGGGCACACAGCCACTCGCTATGGGTAGCTCTGCAAAAGTACAAAGGCACAGGCGCAAAGCAAACTCTCCCCTATAGCAGGCTAGTTTACATAAAAGTAGGGCAATTTTTCTTCAGCGGTTTAGACTAGTGACTGTATAAAGAACACTAAAATGTTGCTATATCTATATTTTTTGATGTTTTATGTTGTTTTTTGAAATTATTATTACAGTCAACCAATATAAAAAACTCCTAAACACATCGGCGCTTTAGCATTAATAATATCCGAGCACTCCCACGCCCGAGCTTCATATATGCTTATTAGAACAAGATATTTTTCAAAAATCTATATAAGATTATTAATATCACTTAGATAAAAAACTTATTTCCCTATTTACCGCCCTATTCACCCAAACCCTTTACCTTAAATCAAGGTTTGGGTGGATAGGGAGTTTAGTTTTTACTACATCTAATTCCAATGCGCTTCGGAAAATACTTATCGATCGATCAGTTTGAGGTGTTGGTTCTTCGGGCAAAAAACCATGCAATCAGCAACAACATAGCGACTAAAGGCAACAGCCATATCAGCTGCCCGTTGTTTGCTCTGTCTTTTGCCAAAGGCGCCATTTGCGCTTGCAAAGGCTTAGGCGGCAAAGAGACAACTTGCTGCTGCGCCAGCAATGGGCCTTGGCTTTTTGCCGCTGCTGCTCTTTGCGCGAGGATTTCTTGCTCTAAACGCATTTCTTCCAGCACATCCTCCGGAATCTGGCTCTGTGCAGATACCGGTGGTGCAACTGAAGTGCTTGATACGCTACGCATAATTGGATCATTTATTTTCTCATCTGGGTCAGCATTTTCAAAACTGCTGACTTGCTCTAACTCAATATAACTATGAGACTCTTGAATTTTTCTTTCCATAAATGATACAAAGCCGGCAGGATCAGGCCTGATACCAAGCTTAGGTGGCGGCAGTGATTCGGCATCAACAACATCCTGCCCATTAAGTTCTGAGGCACTCTCACGCTGTATTGTCAGCCTATCACTGACTTTATGCGTATTGATCTCTTCCAAGTCAACCGCCTGCCCTGCATGTAGAGTGTCATCGGCTAGCTCCAGGGTCTGGCCTAATTCATTAACCAGCAAGCCATCCACCATCCGATATCGTCCACGTGCGCAACCGACCAGTGGGCAAGGTGCCGTATTATTATTGCGAACCAGTAACACATCATGATCACCGGTATCGAATAGGGGCTGATGCGCTTCAAACATAAAAGCACCCTCGCTATCTACTCCCCCTAAAAAGCGCAAGGTTACTCTAGGCAATGAAAGATTCCCCTTTAAAAACCGGTCTACTTTATACGTTACAAAAGTATAGGGTAATACCAGCTCACCTGGCGTCGAACCAATATCAGCTATTCTATTTTCAACGCTCTCAACGGTACCTTCAAAAACAATATCCGCTTCTCTGAGCGTATTATTGAATTCACTATCTGCCATTACCGTATTACTGAGCAGAGTGCAAAAAATAAGTAGATATATATTAAAACTTTTCATCAAAAAACCTCTGCCAAAAGTGACCACAACATCCAAAAATGTTGTGGTCAACCAGACTAGTTTACGCTAAATGCAATCCAGGAACGGTTATTTAACTCATCAACCTCATTGATTTCATTGTCAGTATCGAGCCTCACACCCAACCAGTAAGTTCTGCCAGATTCGAGGTTATTCGGCAAGGTGACTGTTGTAGCAACAGTGCTTGGCGTATCTCGGGTTAAACTCCATGTACGTGTTTCAATCAGTGTATCAGCAACAGAAATATAATTATTCGTCGACACTCTAAAGTCTAACTTAAAGCTTTGCGTTGTTTCACCACTGTTTTCAAAAGTAAACTCTGCTTTTAATGTCTGGCCATTATTAACTTGATAAACCGGGTCAGCGCCCCCCGCTTTAGGCAGCTCTACATTAGCTGTTGTCAGCAAACGCGTTCTACCATGTGTACTATACTCACCATCATCACCAATACGACGCCAATGGGTCACGGATATATCTTCAATCACATCTGAACTACGGCCATATAAAGCGACCGCACCATCGGCAGCATCTTCACCAATATAAGGGCGTAAAGTCGAGCCATTAACCGTAAAGAAATTAAAATCCGCCCCCATAATACTGTATAGATTGGCAGTATGGCCCAGTGAAACAGTATGCCCCATTTCATGTAACATGGTTGCCTGGAACGAGCGACCATTACCTGGGCCATAAACAAAAATATCTGACTTATTTAATGATGGCGTCCAGTTAGTCGCATTATTAAAAATAATATCACTTTCTATTTTTCTACACAAAGGGTCTACTCTGCGATATTCTGCTGCTGGGCCACCAATGTCATCAGCAGTAAACCAAATTTCATTTTTATTATTGCTTAGCCTGACATTAGTTGCGCCCATTGCAAGGTTGAGCCTGAACTTACTCGGATTGTTATTCCACCTGGCGATAGACGTTTCTACGCCACGAGTAAATGAACCACCAGCCTCAAACGTTGAATCAAGGTGCATAGTTACATTATTACTCGGCCACTTTATTTGAGTAAATATTGGAATGTTATAAAAAGGAAGTCTGTATACACAGCTGTACGTGCTATATGCCTGTGCAACATTAGGTAATGCTGTGATAACAAGCAGTGTGATGAGTGCCCTTTGAAATACTTTCATGCTCTTCTCCATGCCTAATTGTTTTTTATGAATAACTAAGAGAGTTTTCTTTGCAGATACAAATATAACTGTACATTTAATGTTTTAAAATCTAGTAATTCTTTTTTATAAATTAGAATTATTTACTCATGTAAAAAACATGAGTCATTAACAAGCTGTTTTCAAAGTAATACAGCACCGCACTTTACCTTGCACTAGGCTACAGGCCAACACATCGAGTCGTTGCGTTATTTAAGCTTGTTCTATCGACAGGGATATTAGAAATGCAAAAGCATTGTTTGCCTGACTATATTGGTTGAAAAGCGCCCCTCAGTTTTAGCTTCCTGACTCACCCCACCACCTGCTTCTTTGGAGTCGTGCATTTTCAACACTTGTACCATCAGCACTGCATGAATGTTGAAAACAAAAAGGCATTGCCTGGAGTAATGCTGCCCCCTCTATTCACATATAGGATTTTCATCGAAGCCTGCCCACCCAACACCAATCGTCATAGTGGCTCCTCTACTCCTGATAAGTGTCAGAAAAGTTAACAGCCAACGTTCTCCAACCCTCTAATATCCCCATTTCTTAGTATGGCAGCGCTGTTTTAGGTTGATTATAATTTGTCCGCTTTTTGTATAGGCAATCGATAAATCTAAGGAATGACTAAGGGATGTTGAAGAAAATACTATTAGGAAGCAGTCTTGTATTGGTGCCATTGGCGATTTATATGTTTTGGGGATATCAACATACTGCTGTTGATAATGACTTGGTTAAAAGTAAGCCAGCCACTGACAATGTGCAAGGCTCACAATCGTTAACAACTATTTCCGATTCAGTAAAAACAGAAAGTGCCGTTGCTGCGATACAGGATGATGATCTAAAAGTACAAGATACCGTAGCGACCAACAGTGAACAGTATATTTCTGATCCACGTAATATTCCCGACCCCAACCCTGATTTTGAAAGTCTGCAGCAACGCCTGGATGAAATGTCCTCCCGCCGTGCGGGCGTGGATTTTGATGCAGAAGCAGTGCAACAGGTTACTCAACAGGCGGATTTGTGGGTGGAACGTAAATTGCCGCCAACAGGCACACCATTAACCGAAGCTGAATTGAATGATGGTCGGCCGTTTGTAGAAGTCAATCCTCTAAAGGTTGAGTCGCTAATGCCCGGCGATACTTTTAGTTTATATATTCCACAAACCAATGAGACGCTTGAGCTGCATGTCGAGCAGGTCAAACAAAAGCGTAATACTGTTACCTGGAATGGCAGTCTTAAAATTGATGATACGGTCAGTCTTTTTACCATGAGCAAAGGCCCGTCATTAATTGTTGGTGGAATTGAAACACCATATACCCATTATTCCTTTGAGGTGTACGGTAACGTTGGGTGGATTGAAGAGAGTGGAAAGCTCTTCAAGCATGAATCAGAACCATTAGTGCCGCCTGGTGAAGGGCATGCCCATTAATAGCTGTTTATTAGCAGATATTAAGCCTTAACAGCATTATTTTATTTTTAAGGGAGCGAGAGAAGAATGAGCAGGTTGAAAGTACTATTATTACTGGTGGTTACAGTGTTTTCCACTAGTGTGAATGCCAAACGAATTGATGTGCTGGTGGTATATGATACATTCGCGTTTAATCGTTTTAGTCAGGATGTACAAACACTGTTAATCAGCTGGGAAGAGCAGATCAATACGTTTTATAGCAGCAGTAATATTGATATTCAAATGCGCATTGTCGGTATCAGACATCGTCAATGGTCAACGACTGATAGTAGCGAGGTATTAAATAGGTTAACAGATGATAATAAAGTAAAAAACTGGCGAAATGAGTTAGGTGCAGATTTTGTGATCGCACTGCATGATACCGGGTATACTGTTTGTGGAAGAGCATGGCTGACCATCAAAGCAAGCTTAGCTTATAGTATTGTTGATCCGCGTTGCGGTCCTATGACTGCAGCACACGAATTAGGTCACACTATGGGGTTGAGTCATTCGCGTACACAAGGTGACACTACAGGTGTGAAATATCGCTATGGTCTGGGTTATGGCGTACAAAACCAGTTTGCAACTATTATGGCGTACCCCAGTGCCTTTAATACCTCGCGGATTGGCCAGTTTTCTAATGGCAACCGTTTCAATTGCCGCGGCTTGCGTTGCGGCGTGCCTATTGGTCAAGCTAATGAAGCGCATGCGGTTCGGGCGATTAATAATCTGAAAAACACTTTTGCCAGTCATAGATCTACAAAAGTGGGCAATATCGATGCGCCGAATAATCTTGCCTTATCTGCAACAGCATCGGCCTCGTCAACACATTGCAGCGGTAGTGGCAATAACTGCTATCATGTTAATCGTGTCAATGATGGCAATATCAATACTGCACTGGGCGGGTATTATAGCTGGGCGAACAGGCATCCTCAGTCAGGTAGTAAATGGGTAAGATTGGATTGGAACAGCGACATTCAAACCAATAAGGTCGAAATTTATACCAGCCAGGGTTATCCGATCAGGGAATATCAATTACAGTATCACAATGGCAGTCAGTGGCGAACATTAGTACATCAGCGTAATAACACTGTTTTACGCCGAGTGCATACTTTCTCAGAAATATCGACACGAAGAATGCGTATTGTTGTGTTAAGCGGCCCCAGCCACCAAACAATTCATGGGCGTATTAATGAAATTGTGGTGTATAGACCCGCTCCGCCTGTTGCAAGATGCTCTGTAGCGCCGGGGGCAAATGGCTGGTTTATGTTTACAGATACTTCGACACCGGGTTCTTTTCCGATTGTTAGCTGGAACTGGACTTTCATTAATGGTTCGCCGGCAACAGGAACCGGGAGGGGGCCGCACAGTATTAATTATGGCGCCAGCAGTAATGCAATGGCTATTTTGGAAGTGCGTGATAGTGATGGCAATACTGTCCAGGGCATGTGTAGTGGGTTTCGATTTTAATAGCGAGTTGCCGAGTATAACTTTAGTATCAGGCCGATAATCAAACTTGACGAATAAACGAGCGGCGTGTGTGTTACACGCCGCTTTTGGTTTTTCTTATACTTTGATATCTCAATGTATCTTAGTGTCGCAGCTGTCTAAAACGGCTTTCCTGCCGTTTTGTCGAACAAAGAGTTCTCATCATATCCTCCGACTCAACCATATAAAAAAAGGGCCCACAAGGGACCCTTTTTTTATATGGCGGAGAAGGAGGGATTATTCGGCGCTTCCTGCGCCTCACCCTTCGCTTCGCTCCGGACCAACGTTGCTATTCACAACGCTGTTCAAATTTGTTCCTGACAAATTTGTCGAACTCAAGGGTTCTCATCAAGTCCTCCGGCTCAACCAAATAAAAAAGGGCTCCTTTGAGGAGCCCTTTTTTATTTGGCGGAGATAAAAGGATCGTTTTCAAATCAGTTATTTGTGGTTTTGCGGCAGTGGAGCCAGCTTTTACAGGGCATCTCCCTACCAATCACATGAAGCTTACAGGTTTCGCCTAAAAACATCTCAAACAAGCTTGACTTTATATCGACACCGATATAAATTTATGGGTTATATCAGTATCGATATAATTTCAATTATACCCAAGGTAAAATCCAGATAATGACTCGCGATAACCCCGACAAACCCTCCTCCAAAATAGCCGCCTCTACTGATATTCAGCAACGAGCACAGTTAGTAGCTACCTTACTGGAACACATTGAGCAAATACCTGGAACTCAAGCCACAAAAGCGGAGCAGCTTGGAATTACACAACCCCGTTTAAATGATTTGCTTAAAGGGCGTATTGAAAAATTCAGCCTTGATGCTTTAACGGTATTGGCCAAAAAAATAAATTTATCAGTACGTATTGATACACAATTATTTAAAATAGACTCTCCCCCCACATCCAATGTTAAGCAAAAACTGGCACATACGGCATTTGTATTTGCCCCTCACCCCAGCCAACTAGGCTCATTAGATTCTTCAAGTGGCACTGAGCTATTTTTAAGCCTACTGCGTTGTGAAACGATGGCAAACGGCCTCAACCCAAAAGATATTGTCTTATCGCTGAATATCACAAGCTCAGATGGTGGCATTGACGCTAAAGTTGATAAATCAACAGCTAAAGGCGCCCTGTTGTCAGCAGGAAGCATCCATTACCAGATCAAAACAGGGGAAAGCTTTAAACCATGGCAGCCTAGCGCCCTAAAGAAAGAGCTATTCGGCAAATCAAAAATAACGCCCGCCAAAAAAAATCTCGGTGATGCCATCAAGAATTGCCTGGACCAAAATGGCACTTATGCCCTGGTTACATTTGGGCATGACCTGTTGCCTTCTCAGCATACAAATGCCATTAACCACCTAACTGAACTATTCAAAGCATGTGGTTACAAAAGTCCCAAAGTGGAAGTCTATGGGCAAGGTCAACTAGCAGGTGAAATTGAGAAATACCCTTCTATCTGCCTCGATTTAATTGGTCTCTCAGACAGCTACTTTTTGACAACTCAAGCATGGCAAAAAAATGCTCAAATGCAAACATCACTTAAACTAGGGGCAGAACAAACAGCATTCATAACAGACATACAATCTATTCTACTAGACAATAGCACCCAACATATCCGCATTATTGGCGAGCCTGGCATCGGAAAAACAAGGTTGATACTAGAGTCTGTATCGATTAATGAAATTTCCCCCTCGGTTATCTATATACCAACTGGCGAAGACTTTCAAAAAAGTAAACTATTCATTGAACTGCTCAAACCTGATAAAGATTACGCTGTCACTCTAGTCATCGATGATTGTGATAACCGCGATAGAGCGTCAATTTGGTCTGCACTGAAAGGTAAAAACAGGGTTAAGTTAATCACAATTGATCATGGCCCAGATGATACACACGACAGTGATATGAAAATCATTTTTTGCCCTAAACTGCAAGACGAACAAATAAAAGGCATTTTACAAAACTACTTAGAAGATAGCTCTGACTTACATCATTGGGCAGAGTGGTGCAGCGGCTCGCCAAGGGTTGCGCATGCGGTTGGGGAAAACTTAAAAAGCAACCCTGCTGATATTCTTAAATCTCCCGCCGATGTTGATATATGGGACAGGTTCATAATTGGTCATAAGGAAATGAATAGCCATCTGGCTGAGCAATACCGGATTGTATTACGTTATATAGCTTTGTTTAACCGATTCGGCTTTGAGCACCCTGTGCATGAGGAAGGCAAGTTTATCTCAAACCTTGTTCAAGAAGCTGACCCAACTATTACATACAGTCAATTTCAAAAAATTGTTCAACACTACCGCAGCAAGCGAATTCTTCAAGGCCGCCATACACTATTTATCGTTCCTAAAGCACTGCATATCTACCTTTGGGTAGATTTTTGGGACAAACATGGACAGGGGTTTGATATTAAAGCGTTTCTTGACAAAATCCCCGGCACTATGAAAGGCTGGTTTATGCAACTATTCATTTATGCACAAGGACCAAAAGCCAAACCCGCCCAAAAAGTCGTGAAGAATATATTATCAACCGACGGCCCTTTTGCTAACTCAGCGTTTTTAACATCAGAACAAGGGTTACGCTTTATCAACTACCTTTCTGAGGCTGACCCTGCATCAACATTAGCACTATTAGAAAACACAATTAAAAAATGGCCGCATAAAACATTACAACATTGGCACTCCGGGCGCCAAGATATTGTATGGGCATTGGAAAAGATTGCTATTCATAATGCTTATTTTACACGTGCTGTTGATATCTTAATTCCAATGGCCTTGGCTGAAAATGCTGAAAATTCAAACAACTCTAGAGGCTTATTATTAAGTTTATTTAAAACCGGTTTCGGATGGGCTCCGACCGAAGCTCCACCTTCCGAACGGTACCCTATACTACAAGAATTGGTTATGAGTAATGAGGTAGACCATTTCGAACTAGGTTTAGAGCTATGCCAAAAATGGCTAAGCAATTATGGCGGCAGCCGCCTGGTAGGCGCTGAATATCAAGGACTAAAGCTCGCACTTGAGTTTTGGAGACCACAAACACGTGGCGAACTATTTGATTACTGGCGCCAGGTATTACGTTTCTTGCGTAAGGAAATGAAAGGCTTTAATCACGAAAAGCAGAATAAAATTGCCGAAGTATTAATAGGAGCCTCCAAAAATTTACTCCAAGTTAAAAACATAGCAAATGAAATAATGGATATTTTATTTGAGCTTGCAAACAATAAACACATCAACCGAAAATCATTAACTCGGCTTGTTATATGGCACCTAAAAATAAGACATGAACAACTCGATGATGAAACGCTTAACAAAATCCATCAACTTGATATGGTTTTAACGGGAGAGTCACTCTGGGACAGAATCAATCGTTATGTATTACATACTAATTGGGATGAAGATTATACATTCAAAGGCGAAGAATATAAGGAATTAACACAACCAACCGAGCGTGTAAAAAAAACTGCTGCAGAATATACAAAAGAGATTACTGTATTCACAGAGCATTTACCCAAGCTGCTTAAAGAATCTGGCCATCGACTACCTCAGTTTGGTGTAGAGTGTGGCGAACTCGCCTCACCTGAGTTTGATGAAGTGATTCTGGCACAAGTAGAAAGCAGTGATAAAGACATTAATTGCACTTTCCTAGGAGGCTATCTAGCTGGAGTTCGCTCTCAAAACATCTCCCGATGGGAGGCACATCTTCACCGTTTACTTAACAATAAAAATTTATGCCACCTGGCTGTTGAGTGTGTATGGCGTTCGGGGCTAACTGAATCTTTAGTAAAGAAAATGCTAACTATGCTAGAAAATGGCGAGATCACTTCTACTGCCTTCGAAAGGTTCTCATTTAGGCATGATAGAGAAAATATCACAGACACATTGTTTCAAGAAGTCATAACAACGATATTAGAAAATATCGATGAAACGTCAGCGAGTATTTCTACACAACTGGTCAGAGATTATTACTTCGACCAAAAAAACCAAGATAACTTTCCCGAAGCGCTGGTTTTAAACGTAATAACCAGCCCTTCGCCAAAAAAAAACCAAGATCAAATGTATACTTATAACTGGAATACAATAACCAAAAAATTTGTCAAAAAACACCCTCAACATAACCTTTCTATCCTATCTTATATATTAAACAATATGGGCCGTATGCCTTACTATGGTGACTCCCATTATATATTCGACATTGCGGACGATGTCATAAAGACCCACCCTTTAGAGTCTTGGAAGCTCATATCAGACGTTATTGAAACGGATAGCCAATTTACTCACGAAATTTTCTATTGGCTCGGAGATAATGGTTTTGAAAACACAGGATCTAAAGGCGCAATCGGTTATATGCCTGCCGACGAAATAATTAGCTGGATAAAAGAAAACCCTAAAGAACGACTTTGGAAGATACAGGAGGTATTACCAAAAACCTTGGAGCAAAGTCCCAGGGGCGAATTAACCCGCATGTATCTCGAAGAATTTGGCGATATTGACGGCGTCAGTAATAGCCTATTCATACATTTCCATATGGGCGGCTGGAGCGGCAATGAAAGTGACTATTTATCCAGAAAACGCGACTCAGCACGACGGTGGCTGTCAGAAACTTCCTCATTAAAAGTCCGACTCTGGCTTGAAAGATACATTGACTATTTAAGCAATAGAATAGAGAACACCATAATCCAAGAAGAAAGAATTTTTTGATAGCACAGTTCATTCATACCTGATATGCCCTAAGCACTGAGTTTATCATTTCATGATGAGAGCTTTACACGAATAGTTTTCGTCTCCTGGTGCTACGTTCAAAACGTACTTAATCGGTCTTTTATTACCTATAAGCTACTTCTTGGTGCGCATGCAATTTTTCCTTGCCTGAAAATAAAAACTCTATCAGCGCATAGCAATAATAATGATTAACAATTCAGCTCAATGTGTAAATCCCGTCATTCAATATGATTTACGAATATTAGCACCCAATGGGTTAGTATTGATGAGAACACGCTCTCATATTGTATTCGTAATATCTTTTATTTTTTACAGGCCAAAATAAATTCGCCACTACTATAAGTCACTAAAGCGCAAACAGCACCACTAATACGTACTAAAAGTTGCCCTTCAAATATTACCGCTAAAGCTCCAGCTATAAAAGTGACTCCCAAAACACAAGTAATAATATACTTTATAATATAAGAAAATTGTTTCATATACTATTTACATCCCCACTTACCTAATGATTTTAACAAACCATTTAACCCAACCTTAAGTAAAGCAGGTTTCAGAAGACTCCATGTCACGGGAATAGGTGGAACATTTGGAACTGCAGTACTTGCAACACAACTTGCAACAGCAGATACAGCAATATTACACATATTAAGCCCACACTTAGATGGCTCACATCTCCAAAGTTGAAAACCACATTGTTTGAAACAACATATTCCTAATTGCGTAGTTGATTCAATTCCACTGCCAACCGCTATACCAGTAACACATTTCAAAATAATACGAGATACAGCCGAGCTAATAGCAGAAGCACCATTAGAATCATATAAATTTACTGGATTATCCAAAGTATAAATATACGTATTTAAACCTCCAGCTAAACCAATATAATCACTTGTTACATACCGACCTGTTCCAGGATTGTAATAACGAAAGTAATTGTAGTGAAGCTCTATCTCCTCATCAAAATACTGCCCTGGAAACCGCAACGGATTTTCAACCGCACTCCCATCGCCATCAGGATCTTCATCAACCGTTGCCTGTCCAAACGGCGTATATTGGGCCTGCCATACAACAGTGCCACTCATATCCGTCATTTTCTGCGGTGTATCCAAATGATCTGTGTGCATAAAGTACCAATTCGTTACCTGTGCAATTGGCGTTTCACTGTTTTGCGCGCCAGACTGATGAATAATTGTTAATGGTAAAGCAATTAACAAGCCATATTGCACTATGTTACGTGTCGTATTATTGTATCTAATGGCAACAAGTACAATACCCCCTGCCAACAATACTAAGGCCCAGGCCGGTAATGGAATCACGACGGCTGTGTTTAATTGCCAATTCAGCTGCAAAGCACCACTGGCTCCGTCTACCCCATCAACGGCGATCATAAGCGTCTGCCCCGCTTCAACAGGGAGCGTCACGATACTCGTATTATTCTCACCACCGTTGTTATCTGCCGCTAATTCAGACAGGTTCACCAGGGTATCGCCCATATAAACAGCCAAGACTGTATCAAAATCGCTGCCTAGGGTATCAAGCCTTAACTCACCATCAGCCGTTACAGTGTAGCTAAACCAAACTGAGTGTGTGCCGTCGGCATTGGCATGGTTGGGTTCATTGACTTGTTGACCAGCTGTGCGGGTATTTGTGCTGAGCTGGCCATTATCACCTGCTAGATTATGCGCTTGCTCAAAGTCACTATTGCCTGGCGTGAAGTGCGCCAATGCCAAACGTTGATTATTGAGGTACACATATTCGGTTACAATATTGCCTAAGCTGTCTATCTCAGCTAATAACTGGCCATCGACATCATACAAAAAGACACGATCATCAACCGCAGGCCCGGCCTTGATGATGCGTTGCCCAAGCGCATTGTAGATGTACTCTGTCGTGTTGCTTTCTACTGTCGCGCTCGCCAAACGATTAGCCTGATTGTAATCAAACGTTTTATCGCCTATTAATACAGTATTGCCGACTTCATCATAAGAAAATGATTCAGATTGAGTGCCACTGATTGAATCTAGATGATGACTCTGCGCTTTGTAGGCATAATGGTCTATTGCACCATTGGTCGATTTTGATAAGCGATTACCTATACCATCGTAGTGATAATCGAGCATGCCATAATGGCCTGCATTATCTGCCTGATCTAAGCGATCAAGCGGGTCATAGATAAATGATTGATTGAGACTGTTATCTAGCGCATTATTTGCTGTGGCAATATTGCTATTAAGGTCGTAACCGTATTGTCGCTCAAAGATCCCCGGTACGGTTATGTTACTGATTCGGCCATCTAAATCGTATTGCCGAGTTTCAATTAAGTTATTGCCATATTGCAGGTGACGGCGCGGGCCAAACGGTTGGTATTGGATATTACTGGCCAATACTTGTGTATCGCCGGTTTCACCCAATGCCGTCACACTGTTTACACGCCCCAAACTATCACGCGCATAATGAATCTGTTTGCCGCTGGGATAGGTGATACGCATTAATTGATCAGCGGCATCGTATTCATAAAGCAAGCTGATATCTGCATTAATCGACGCTAATTCATTGCTATTGGAATCGGCATGAATACTATAATCCACCCGAACTATATTACCTCGCCTATCATAGCGATAACGCATAATGCCGCTTTGGTCTTCTATTTGGGTTTGCAGTCCAATACCTAGGTTGCCATTATCAGTTTGGTCATAGATGTAAACAATATCTTCGTTATCATCGACATAATCAACTGACACGAGCCGATTTAGAGCATCGTATACGAAGTTGACGGTGACGCCTCGTGCATCGGTTTGCTGGATACGGTTACCTGCTTGATCATATTGATATGTTGTGATGCCTGTATCCGGGCTATCTTGCTCGATGACATCACCAAAGCCGTTATAGCGATAAGTGGTAGTTAACCCTTCTGGATCAGTAACCGAGGTTAAATTATTTTGTGAATCGTAATCGTAGATCGTGGGTTTATCCAAACCGTTTTCGGGGTCAATTATTTGGATTAACCGATTCAGCGGATCAAACCCCTGATTGGTCGCGTGATTCTTGGGGTTTGTGATGCGTATTTGATTGCCGTTATCATCGTACTCATGGTCGATTTCTTGGTTATCGGCCCCTATGGATTTGATAAGCTGATTCAAGGCATTAAATACTCGGCTTTGAGTTTGCACCAAGATATCATTGGGGTCGTAAGTTTCTTCTTTAACGCGATTACCGGCATTATCCAAGGTATAGCGGATTTGGTTATCCATATTATCAGCAATTGAAATAAGACGGTTTGAGGCATCAAACGTATAATGTAAATAACTGCCATTCGGTTGAGTGATGCGGATTAAATTACCCACTCCATCATACTCAAATGTTGTGGTTGCCACGTCGGTTGTTCCAGCAGCCTCCGTGCGCTGCTTGAGGCGCTGACGCGCATCATAGACTAAGATTGTAATATCACCATTCGGATTACGAATCGCTTTAGGCTGGCCATGCGCATCAAAATTCAATACTTCAGTAACATGGCCCAAGGCATTGGTTGTGCGAATACGCTCACCAAGTGCATTATAATCGAAGGTCTCATTATCAGTTACATCGGTACGTGGTCCATCTGTATTATCCAATAAACCAGCTTCAGTATAGGCATATTGAGTGATTCGACGACAGTGTTGTTGCGTGTTATCAATAGCGCAATCACCTATGGTATCGATTAAGATTTCTGTCAAGACATTACCTGTACCACTGCTTTCATCGTAAACCCATTCCATTATTAGCCCAGGCTCAGTACGACGAATAGGCAAACGTAAATTACTATGCCACTCTGTAGTAATAGTGCGCTGTTGCGGCGTACCAACTGCTTCGATGCGCTGTATTTCTAGGCCCTGATCATTAAAATCGTAATCGGTAATATTATTATTCCAATCTGTCACCTGGTCTAAATTACCATTTTCATCATAGGTTGTATTTTTATCTTGCTGACCACAATTGGCACATCGGTCACCGGTAATGCCGGTAATTTTGCGTTGCCCATTAATCACCTGAAATGAATAGGTTTGAACTGATTCGGTGGTATCGTTAATGGTTTCGCGCACGGTTGTAGTATTGTCGGGATTGTATTCAAAGGTCATTCGCTGCCCAGAGCCTATGTGTTCGGATAACACTGTGCGTCCGCTGTCATCATAGGCATAAGTTGCATAACGCTGGCCGTTTTCATTAGTGATGCCAGTTAGGTGAGAGGGAAAATTCGGATCTTCATAGTGATACTGAATACGTGGGTTATCCGCTGCTGTTTGTAGTGTTTCATCAGGATAAACAACAAACTCAAGATTTCCCACAACATCATACAAGTAGGTATAGCGATTACCGGCTGGGTCTTCCATGGTGGCAACCTGACCATTACCCCCATAGGTAAATGTAAGGGAACGGTCGTAGGAATCGGTCACGGTTTCCAAGCGTTCTCGGCTATCGTAAGTAAATGTCACTGCTCGACCAGAAGCATCGACAATGCGATTAAGTAAACCAAAATTGAGGCCTGCTGAACCATTTCGTATAAGCGTATAGTATTCTTTTATTGCTCCTTGCTTTTCAAGCACCCATTCATCACCTGATTTATAAACTAATTTACGACCATCTGATGTGCGCCATCCTCCGGTTATTTGCTCTAATGTTTCCTGGTGCCCTGCACTATCCAAAATACCTTTGGGAACAATCGTAAACGCACTAATTGGTCTAAAGATTATCCGCCGACCATAATTATGATACCAACTATTACCTATTCGCGACTCATTAGTATTTGCTGATGAGTGATAAGTTCGAGTAAATTGTAATTCCATGCCTTGATAATCGTTTTGAGTTTCATTTTTTTCACCTGTTGATATATTACAAGGGTTACCTCGACTAGCTGAGCAATAAGGTGCAAAGCCTTTAACACTACCGCTATATGGCAATACACATTCCCAAGGATCTCTTACGCCAATGTAATGCTCAGCGCAATTGCGCTCTCTACTGCGGGTGGCACGTTGGATGCTCACAAGATTATTATTACACTCTTCATTAGTATTATAATTTGCCGTAACCTCCGCCCACTCAACCGCAGAGAAATCAGGGGGTATTCCTGGATTAGGTGTCCAACCACTGCTGATAGATACCTCACCCGGACCACACCTCTGATTACCAAAACGCTCCGCCATGATATCGAGCATCTCAGACTCACTAGTAGCCGTTACAGTTCCACCAATCGCATTTGACAGAAAATGATTCCATTCGCCCATTTCGTAAGGTAATGGGTTTGCTGTGTAACGATAACTCGCAGACGCCAAAGACTGATCCAATATCTCTCGCTTATTAAGCAACCCCCAAACCGGAGGATCGCCAGAGTAGCCTTTTAATTCACCTTCGGCTTTAGATTGAACATCCCAGACCTGCCCAGTAAATGGAGAGATGACTTGCCACACAAACTCACCTTCACCTTGGGCGTTGATAATGGAAGAAAAAACAAGCAACCCGATAACAACCAATTTATTATTGAAACAAAAGTGACACATTCTATTTCTCCCTGTTAACAAATCCCTAAACGTTTTTTAAAAGGCACTAACTTATACGAAATAACAATTTAATTTTTTTATATTTTTATACTGTGATTAAAAAATTAGATCTATACGGAAGGATGCTGACAAATGCATTAAATTTTCATATACACAAACACGTCATATGATTATGCTAGTTAGAACTTAATGTGGTTTTTCTTTTACCAGTCAATTAGCTGCCAATATAAAGGGACAAAATCTGTAAACGCTCGTGCCCCAACTCTTTAGATATTTTCAATCTTACTTGTTTATCGAGTATTTTTTGCTCATACGTAAATTGCGCATTACTTAGCCCACCGGCTATCGGGCATTTCCAACCCGTTAAAGCCTCATAACGTTGCTGCGCGTAGGCATGACGCAGGCCGTGCATTTTGCATAACTTGGCATGCACAGTTTGTTTTTCATAAACACGTAATTGTTCGATATATTTCTTGCTGGGTGGAATCAACGAACCTTTACCGGCCAACATGGTGGCGCGATTAAGCACCTCACGTTGCTTATCCGTTAGAATGGGGATTTCACGGGCCTTGCCGCCCTTGGTCCAACTCGGCTTTAATACCAACTTATCGCCACGGTCAGCGTAAGACGGTATAAACTTGATAGCTTCCTCGCGGCGCAGGCCAAACACCTGCTGTAATTCCAAGCTCATTCGGACATGAGCATCTTTGACCTCAGCTAAACGCTCTTGATTAAGATGTTGTGCTTTGGATTCTTTTAAAACATATTCCCGTAAAGGAACACCGAAATACTCATTGGTTCGGCTCGCTATTTTATGCTTGCCAACTTTTTCTAGCCACCAGCGTATATGTGACATCCTGTTTTTGATTGTTCTGGCGGATAAACCTTCATTGATCCATTTACCCACCAAAGCGAATACGTGCTTCTCTTTAATATTCGTGATAACGAGATCTTTATACCCTAATATATAACAGTCATTCGCGATTTTTTGTAACCCTGTATCCCTATTCCTTTGGGTTAAATAATTGCCATCCCGGTTTTTATCACATAATTTTTTCAGTTGAAAATTTAAGGTTTTCATACCGCCAATATAATGATTCGGCGTGCTTTCGAAACATTATAATTTTCATTGCGGATATAAACTTTTTAATAAAGGCAACTTAGTATATAGCGACACAAAGGATCTGCCCTTCACTAGACCAGCGAAAGCATTTTTGACTATTAACAGTTCAGGCTACTTTTAAAAGCACACACCATAATGGTGTGTCTTTACGAGCACGGTTCAGTTGGTAAGCGTTAATAGCCATACTATGATCTCAGACCACAGCATCACCAGTGACCAGGCCACTAATGTAAAGGCTTGGGAGTACTACCCCTAAAACCTGAAAGTAAAAGATTTTCATCTTAACCAAGGCATTGCTCTTGTGAGAACGCCTGTAAGATTTGTGTTAATAATGTCAATCTTTATTATTTCATTCAGTTACATCAACTTTATTCAGATGAATAACACCTCCTATCTTATTGAAAATGCAATAGCATGTTTCGTAATTAACACGTTACTTCTCATGATACTCATGTTATCTCACGCGCATTACACGTTACTCGAATTGCTACTCCTGTTTTTTCAGGGTTTTCTCATGGTTCACTCATGCTCATGTCTCCTGTTGTCACGTTTTAAGTTTTCATCAATCCCACTTTTTATGCTGGTTGGCCTCCAGGCTTGGCTTGCTACGAGGTTACGTGCCGTAGCCACACGCCTATTCTGATTAATTCTCAATCGACTAAGCATTCCCCCTGCACTCATAAATTGCCGGGAAATGAATCATCGCCAACATGCTCTTTAAAATTAGACATCGGTATGCTGGCGATGATGCCATTATGATCGCAGGAATAATCCATTCATGGATTTTCCCCGCGTCACTACCGCTGTTTTCGGTAGTGACGCGGGGAAGTGTTTGTTTTTATTACAATTTATTCATTAATAAAACTATCGTCATGCGCTGGTCACTTAAAAAACTCACATTGATAGTATGCAGGCTCATGAAATATAAGCGATGAATAAATTTACATTGCTCATAATTTCTTTTCGGAATGCGTTATGTAGAATACATCACTATGAAGGGTATTTTTGAAACCACACTGGCAGGCTTTCCTTTGACCTTAAGAACCAGGAAAAAATATCTTTAGCGAGTAAATATGGCTTTTCAATTACAAATAGCTTATTCCATAAATTTTTATCATCTAAGCCTACAGATCGTGTTTCAGATGATTTGGCATGAACTAATGCATCCCGACACTCTTTGAGTTTTTTATAACTTTGCCAGGCTTTTTTACCCTTTGGGCTTTCAACTTCGAATACTGAAGGCAAAATGACATCTATTTTGTAACCAGTGGAAAAATATCTTTCTAGATCACTTTTGTTTGACCTTTCAAGGATAATATCGCTTTTCTGAGTATGCCAATACTCATGATCTTCAGGTATTGCATCATTGCAAAAAGCTTCTAACGCACAATAAGCCATGATGATGGAAATTGACAGATTTTCTATAGAGTCAAATGCATTTTCATCAAGCGAAAAAGTCACTTCACTTTTTAATGAAGAGTCGATGTTATTTTGATTTCTAATCTTCCGGTATTCGTCCCAAGCGCTCTTAGATGCACTGATATATAAGGCTGTTAGCTCAGGAACTGGAATTGAAAGCGTCTTTTTTTTGTTTAATTTAATCAGCGAAATTACTTTTACAATAGCTCCTTTTTCTGCAACTTGGCCTGTTTCTTTAATTAAGGTATCTTCCGCTAATTTCGCTGCTATTTTTATTCGCCAATCGACTTCATCTATCACGACATATCCCTTTTAGAATAGCGAATTTACTCCCTGGCTTTACTCATGATGATCTTGATAAGCTTTCCAAGTCGCACTAATTAATTTATTGGGGCTTATCTTCAAGGTATACGCCAACTTCAACAACGTTGTGAGTGATGGCTGCCGCTTACCCTGCTCCAAAAGCACAATGTAATAGCTGGATAGCTCACACTCCAATGCCAACTTCTCTTGCGAAAGCCCTGCTTTTTGTCGTTGCTCTTTGAGTGTTTCACCGAAGACGTGCTTGATCACCAGGAATATCCACTTGGAAAATGGATAAGATGAAGCTAAACTATAGTTTAGGCAATCAACTATAGTTGAGTATGTAAATAATTCCTTTATTTAGGGTACCAACTGGTTATTTTTTGAACACATTAACAATCATAATGGGCTGATTTTTGGAAATAATATGGCGGATCACAAGGAAAAGACTAGTACAGATACGAGTAGCTCAGGTGTAATTGCTATTGAATCAGCGTCGGCTAAAAATCGTCAACCAAAGAATGCTATCCCTGCCACTCTGCGCATGAACCGGCGCAATGGCGAGTTTGCCTTGACTGTGCAGCTAGACCAGCAGTCGATTATTGAGGCGGCCAAGCAGGTGGTCGCCCGGCAGTTTAAGCGCCAGTCTTCGGTGCTGGATTGCCCGGCCAAGATTAAGGATTTTTTGTTGTTGCAGATGGTTGGTTTTGAGCGGGAGGTGTTTGCCTGTTTGTTTTTGGATAACACTCACCGTTTGATGACCTTTGAGCATTTGTTTTATGGGTCGATTGATCGTAGCCAGGTCAGTGTACGTGAGGTGATTAAGCGGGCTTTGGCGTTGAATGCGGCTGCGGTGATTGCGGTGCATAATCACCCTTCTGGATTTAGTAAGCCGAGTCAGCAGGACTGTGCATTGACGGATACGCTGCAGCAAGCCTTGGCGTTATCCGGGGTTCGTTTGTTGGATCATTTTATTGTTGGGGGTGAGGGGGTGGTAAGTATGGCTGAGTGTGGTTGTTTTACGCCTTAGATGGCGGTCTATTTTATTAAAGCCATGAAAACTTTTCAGCTGCTATTCTGCTTTTTGTGTTTAGACTGTATTGCCTTATGGTTAAGGGCAATACTCTTCATTATATTAGTTCAATCGATAGTGCGTTATCACGGTGTCTGCTTCGCGTCGGTATGGCGGGTCGATAATGCGTTTGGATATCGATACTTACCTGCCTTATTTGGCATCAATGACGTTGTCATTGCATCAGAAAGAAGTGATTATTCAAACCGTGTGGGGCTTGATGGAAAGTCAGGTGTTGCAGGCGTTTGATCAGCATCCGGTGCAACAGGTTGAACGAGCAACCAAACAAGCTACGGAGCTGGATACCGGATAATTACTCCGCAACTTCCAGCATGACATCCTATAGCAAATTACTTACCTTAACTAATAGCACTTCGGCCACTCAATATATAAAGAGGTCTGCTTATGAATAAAACACATCATGCGATTATTTATTGCCGGGTGTCCAGCGTGGCACAACTGCAAAAAGGTGATGGCTTGGCCTCACAAGAGACGCGTTGCCGAGATTATGCGCGGATGAAAGGTTATCAAGTGTGCAAGGTGTTTAAGGATGAAGGGGCCAGCGGCAGTTTGATTGAGCGACCGGCGATGCAGGCCATGCTTGGCTTTTTGCGGCAATCGGATAAGGATCAGTACTTTGTGTTGATTGATGATATTTCACGCCTGGCACGGGGCTTGGAGGCGCATATTCAATTGCGCACCGCGATCAGTGCGGCAGGCGGTAAGCTGGAAAGCCCGTCGATTGAGTTTGGCGACGATTCGGATTCGGTGTTAGTGGAACATCTATTGGCGTCAGTTTCGCAACATCAGCGACAAAAAAATGCGGAGCAAACCTTAAACCGCATGAAAGCGCGTGCAATGAATGGTTATTGGGTGTTTAATCCACCGATGGGCTATAAGTATGCCAAAGTCAATGGGCACAGCGGGCAGGTGTTGGTGCGCGATGAGCCGGTGGCATCGGTGGTGACGGAAGCCTTGGAAGGTTTTGCCAGTGGCCGCTTTGCAACGCAAGCGGAAGTTAAACGCTTTTTGGATCATGCTGTTTGTTACCCGAAAGATAACAGCGGCGAGGTGCGGTTTCAGCGGGTCACGAATTTATTAAACAAAGTCATTTATACTGGCTATATGGAAGTCCCCCGGTGGGATATTCCGCTTAAACAGGGGCAGCATGAGGCGTTGATTGATTTTTCGACCTGGCAAGCGATTCAACAGCGTTTGCACGGCAAGGCCAAAGTGACGCTACGCAATGATATTAACGAGGATTTCCCTTTGCGGGGTTTTGTGTTGTGCAATGCCTGCAATCACCCGATGACCGCCTGTTGGTCCAAGGGCCGAAAGTCGCATTATGCGTATTATCTGTGTTTTAAAAAGGGTTGTATCAATTATCGCAAGTCTGTGCGTAAAGAGCAGATGGAGTCCGAGTTTGAACAGCTATTGCAGCAAGCCACGCCCACTGCCCCTTTGTTTGATATGGCGCAGGCCATGTTTAGGGCTTTGTGGAATGACCAGGCTAAAAACCGTGATCAACAGGCTACCTCGATTGAGCGTGAGTTGCAGCAAACCGATAAGAAAGTCCAGATGCTATTGGACCGGGTTGTCGAGACCGATAGCCCGGCTTTGATTAAAAACTATGAGCAGAAAATACAAACGCTGGAAGAACAGAAGATCGTTTTAACGGAACAACGCGCTCAATGCGGCACGGCTTTGCCGGATTATGATGAGACATTTCGAACCGCATTGGGTTTTCTTAAAAACCCGCATAAACTCTGGGCATCCAAGCGTTTGGCAGACAAGCGCACGGTGTTAAAACTGGTGTTTGCCGAGCCGTTGGCCTATGACCGCCAGGAAGGTTTTCGAACCGCTGCTTTTGCCTTACCCTTCAAGGTGTTACACGACCTGCAGCGGCCCGATTATGATATGGCGGAGAAGGAGGGATTCGAACCCTCGATACGCTATTAACGTATACTCCCTTAGCAGGGGAGCGCCTTCAGCCACTCGGCCACCTCTCCAATTAGTCATCATACGATTATCGATTTAATTATGTTTAATTTCAAATACTTAGGAATCACTATCATATGGCTCGATTTAGTGGTCTTTAGCTCTATTTAGTTCCTTTTTGCACCCCAAAAGAGGCAAAAAAGGGGCAAGGAAAAATGCCATTTAGCTATGTTTAGTTGTATCTAGTCTGCTCAGAACTCACTGGCATAGCTGAGTTAGAGTTAGAATTATACATTACTCCTTCAAATTTATTCATGTGAAAAACTAATGCCCTCCACAAGCATGCCTAGTTAGCGACAATGATAAGCAAAAAAACCACTCAATTTCAAATTCTCCGTTCTAGAAAGTCATACCTTATATATAAAGTCTACCAAATGACTCAGGCACAAACAGCCGCCAACGAGTGATGAGTTTTCTTTCTTTGAGTTTAGGATCAAAATAGGTATTACCTTTAGTCAAACGCTGTCTACAGGCTAACGTCAATTCATGGGACTCGCCCAGAATAGATTCCGCAATAAAACCAAGTCGCTTGAAAGTTGCGCCGTTATTAAGTCTGACGGCATATTCTTTAAGTAAGTTGTAATCTTTTTGCTCATTAAGATTGTATTCTCTGAAACAATCCACCACATGTTGAATACCGCCACCCAACTCTGGTTTATAAAGCATATCGATCAAAGTTTTTTCAGGGTCAGATATGAGGATTTTCTTATCTTCTTTCCAAACAGTCTTTGTACCAAACATAAGCCTAGCTGGAATTTTTGTAATAACAAAATCAATATGATGAATAGTTAGATTTTTTTTTGCCGGAGGACGTTCAGTCATTACGCAGATACTTCTAAAAACCTGATCAGTTAAATGCCAATGCTCAGCAGCTGTCCACCCACCAAGATAACAGGACGTGAATAAATCTGGAATCATCAGCCAGGCATCTTCAAGAAATTGATCAGTTGTTGAGGCTTCAATAGGGATAACTGCATATAATCCACGCTTAACTCGGACTAGCCACCCCTGCTTCGCCCAACGAGCCAAGATTTTAGCTGTTTCAGTGCTGGATTTACCGGTAATACCTGCCGCAGTATCTACAGTGAATAACTTCCCTGCTTCACGTATTATTTGCCCAAGCTGTGCTTTTGGTCGGCTCACAGGGTTATTTCAAATCAATTAATTCATCAAAATAGCGAATTTCAATTGTTATATTATACTCAAAAAGTGCATTGAAACAATACTAATTCATTAAAAAAAGAAAAATCAAAAGCTGCAATGTACTACTTTGGATGAGACAACTCAGTATATTAATGAGATAAAAACAGCCTTGAATATTGACCGATGCGAGATTTATTACTCCCCATACAATACCGTATAACTACCGATAGATCACACAACCACATGTATGACTTGCAGACAACTTAGCAGATTCAATGGCTAGCATCTTCTGATTTAAGGGGCCTGTAAGTTGGACTTGTGGACAATAGCGCCATACAAAAATACTGTATTCAGAGTGCATTCTATAGTTGCACTTTAAAAGACTGATGGTAGTTTTGATTAGTAGAGAATAATAGCTCTGTATAGAAAAAATAGTTACCGAGAGCAAACTTTGAAAAAAACTATTTCAACAATAAATAATCAACCCACGTTAGCGCCGGACCAACTTATAAGTGGCATTCGGCTAATGCAGCCTAGCGAGCAGATCAATGTCAGAGGGCGAGTAACAAGGCTTAGCCAGCCTTACCCTGTTAATTCACCGAAGTGGGTATACGGTAACATTATAGGCAATGATGTAAGCATTAGTTTCCGATGCCCTGCTGATCATGCTCCCGATAATGAAGGAGAATTCATAGTACTAAGCGGTTTTTTAAGAATCAGACCAAGTAATATTCACGATGGTTTGCAGATTGAACTGGATGGCGTGCCTGTTGGTCAGTGGGAACTGGAATATACTGCCGAAAAACCGGCAAGAGTCAAAAGAGAAAAACCTAAACTGGCCCTGGAGGTTTTCATCAGCCAGGATCAGTTGCAGGGAATGCTGGTTGTTGGTACGCAAAGAGGACTGTCTGACTATCAGACTCCTCTCTTAAATAAAGGCATCAACATAAGCTGGTCAAGCAGAATTTGTAACTTTGCCAACCAGGAAATATTAATTAAAGAACTGAAGTTGGCTGTTACCCGATTTAAGCCCACCGGCATAGTCTTTATTCGCGGCGGTTCAGATTCAGGAAAAACGCTGGATATCTGGGACGACTCAACATTGATTAAGCAAATACTGGATCTAAAATTACCTTTCTATACAGCGATAGGACATGCCGACAAACTGCTACTAGCTGACCAATATGCAGATGAGTCTTTTTCTACCCCAACTGATTTTGGCCATCGATTAGCTGATAGCATATTAAAGTCGCAAGCGGAACAAGTTCTCTCTACCGAAAACGACAGACTGCAAGACAATAATCATAAATTACAGGGCGTAATAGAATCAAAAAACAGAAAAATTCAAAACCTAAGAATTGTTAACGTATTAATGATAATTTTAATTACTGCCAGCTTGATATTGTTTATCGTCGCATAAAATAACAGGCTAAGTATCGGAATTATCTTTATTCTTCATCAACTGCAATACTTTATTTTCAGCCGATAACGAGCCTGCCACCCATTTATACAAGTCTATAATGCTATAGGGTTTGGTGATTACATCATCCATGCCAACTTGATAACAACGATCAATATCCTTGTGTTGAACAGCAGCCGTTAAGGCAATCAGGGAGGCTCGTTTGCCTGAAGCATGTGTTTTTTCATACGAACGTATTTTGCTGGCTAATTCATAGCCGTCCATACCCGGCATAAAGCAATCAATGAATACAATATGGTATTCGTTCGCAACAAACTTTTGATAACCCTCGTGACCATTACTCGCCAGATCAACCTGTAAACCGACATTATTTAGAATCGTAGCTACTGACTGCTGATTCTCGAAATTATCTTCTACCAGCAAGATTCTTTTGGATTTATCGACACCGATAGAACCAAGCTTTGTCCTTGATGAAAACTCTTCAACAATATCTCTGGATTTATAATCAACGGTAAAACCTACTCTAAATAAAGAACCCTTTAGCAACTCACTTTCTACTTCAATCGCACCACCCATCGCTTCTGCTAATTGCTTGGTAATAGCTAGCCCCAACCCCATACCTTCATGCCGTTTTGAGCTAGGCGGATCAACTTGCTCAAACATATCAAAAATAGATGATAAGTGGCTATCAGGTATACCAATGCCGGTATCTTTTACTTCGATAACTAATTTAGCTCTACCGGTTGATAGATCATATAACGCTATATCCAGATAAACGCCACCCTCGTTAGTAAATTTGATAGCATTGCTAATTAGATTATCCAAAATCTGATGCAAACGCACTGGATCGGTATATACATACACATTACTTAATCCAGTATCTATATCAAAGGAAACATCCAGTTTAAGGCCTCGCCGGTCAGCGAATTCTTTATTTTTAGCCAGCGCATCATTTATGGAATCCGTTAGTGAGAAATATTTTTGCTCAATATGGAACTGGCCGGCTTCCATCACACTAATATCCAAAATGCTCTCGATCAAGCGGTGCAATAAGTCAGCAGACAAGTGTGTTGTTCTCAGTAATTTACGCTGATATTCGTTAATGTCGGTTTCTTTCATTGCTTCGGTCGACAACAGCAATGCGTTCAACGGGTTACGCAAATCATGACTAACCAAAGCCAGAAAGTTGGTTTTTTTCGCATTTGCCCTGTCGGCCTCATTCTTTGCCTGGGTTAAGTCAGACAGCATGTGTTTTTGCTGTTTCTTGGCTTCACCTAATTCCTTGGCCAGCAAGTCTATATCACTACCCAACGCAGCAATTTCATCCTTGGATTTAGAGTTGGTTCTAATCTCATAATCGCCTTTCCTGATTTTGGCGACAGTAGACATAATATGCCTGACCGGATTAACAATGCTTTTACCAAATAGCGATCCTATAAAGATACTGATGATTAAAGTAACACCACCAAGCAAAACACCGGATATTAATATGGATAGCTGCTTTTCCTGCTTGATATGGGTGGACATACCAATTTTGACATAACCCACTATCAGAAATTCTGCGCCTGTATTATCGCCTTCAATCACATTAACACTAATATCATCGCGGACATCGAAAGTGTTGATATCATCAATAGTGCTATTAACCGCCCTTTCAAAAATAACAATCTCTGACTCACCTTTATTAAATTTTTCATCTTCCTTCTTCAAAAAGATTTTTTTATCCGCATCCAGAATTTCTATCGTATAGATCTCTGGATCATTGATATAGGCTGTTAGCGGGCGAATAAGGTAATTACGGTCGCCGAACAACAACGGAAATTCACTGACTGCCGCAACAGCATCAGCAACACGCTTCCCCTTTTGCTGAAACACGGTCTTGGTTTCTTCATTGCGTTCTGACATGTACATAAGCGTCAAAATGGCAAACAGAAAAAAAGCAGGCACTACTGTCGCAGCTAATGCTCTGGCGTTAATACCAAATCTAAACTTACCGTACACAGCACGCCCCCAGTATCGATGCAACCTGCTCTTTTAGCTTTACTTTATCCGGCAAAACCAGGTTAATAGAGCGGGCAAGATATTCGTTGGTCTTTATATCAAATGAATCGGCGTGCTGGGGTGGCGGCAAAGCCCCGTTGGCAAAATATTGTTGTAATAACAGAATCGTTTGTTCGGCCAAATCCTCAGGATCAGAATAAACAGTGGCTATTCCACCTGCTTCTACCAATTGAACGGAATAACCAATAATGGCCTGTCTTTTTCGATAAGACGATAGAATGATCTTTTTTAGATTAGTTCTGTTGTAAATTGTAGAATCCGGCAATGCCAATAAAACATTGGCGCCTCGGGTTTGGTTATGGCTTTTATTGATATCACGGCCCGGTAAGTGCTTGTGTATTTTAATGTTGACATCAATTTTATTCGCGGCAGCTAACAGCTCCTTTTTTAGAAATTCTGTTTTTTGACTCAGCAATACTGCTACATTAGCTTGCTCACCAAATATCGACTGAATCAATGCTAATTGTTGAGGGATAGATGAATCGGAATAAACAGCGGAGATATTCGGGCGATAATCCGTCTTAGTATGTGCTTCCAGTACCTGAGCATAAGCCAGGCTCGACATGAATACTGCTATGATAGGTGCTTTTACTTCCTTGCTGAGCAGATGATCTAATACACGGGAACCTGCGGCTAGATAAACAGCATTACCCTGTTCAACAAATGAATCTTCTCCTAAATTAATCAGGCCTACAGGTTTATCGGGAAAACCTGCTTTAAGCGCATCAAAAAGCAGCGAAGTCGTCGGATCAGTTTTCGAGACTACGTACTGAAGAACGACTTCATCTTTTTGTGCTGTGGCATGCGGTAAAAAACCCAGCAACAAGCAAGCTATCCAACATAGCAAGCATTTTCTCGTTAACATTACAGCTAGTTTCAATTGCTTTACTCATTGACTGCAAAAAAAGATAGCTGGGCTTTTATGACTACTTACTCAAATCAAAGCTCAGCTCGCATTAATACTTTTGCATAGGCTTCTAGCTCCATAATAGAAATCATGCTTAAACAAACGATTGGCGATATTCCAAATTTTCCAGGTATCCAACTTACCGGTAACCCAAAGTTTGAAACGTGAGTACCAGCCAAGTTGACCATCTTTAATATTCAAACGCGTAACAAGGCATTCCTGCAGCGCTTTTTTTCTGGAACTATTCGATGTATCACTCAAAATATCCAGCGCCGACTCAATATCGTTAACAAAATTTCTGCCTAAAATCCGAATCGGAAAAGAATCACTTAATTCCTGATCGATCATACCTTGGTCAATCATGTCTGCCAGCTTTTGCTGCCAGTATTGTTTATTACGAGGATCTAACACAGGCTGTTCAAGCGTAAAAGCAAACTCATCCGGTGTAATAAAAATGGGTGTGCTATAAACTTCGGGCAATACCGATACACCTTGAAAGGCAATTTCGACAAAATAACCCTTCCAACCCTGCACCGGATCATTGATCGGTATATTAAAAGCACCATTGGCACCCGGTGTTAATGTTTGTGCCTGCCAGTTTGGTCCAAAGGTAGGAAAGCGAAAATCACGCGCTTCAGGATTTTCCGCTGTATATAAAGTTACGGAAAGAATCTCACCTGTTGTCTCAACACTAAACTGTTTGGAGTGAGTATCAAAGTCCCAGGACAAGCCTGGCCGTGGCGTACCGCTAACAATGCGCTGGTACCAGGCGACTAAACCAAAAATGGCATTTTCAAAACCACCATTTTCACCACTATGCCCGGTGTTTGGTACATAGCGGATTAACGACTCTCCCTGCAATTCAGAAAGATAGAACTGAGTTGACGCCGGGTAAAACTGATCACCACTGGTATTAATGATGTATTTAGGTATATCAACCAAATCCCGATAAACGTAAGGGTCAACCGCTTTAGCAAGCCGCTTGCCTTCTTTGGTGCGAAAACGATCAAGTACTTTGCGTGTATCGTATTCAACCAGTTCAGCGGCAAACTCACCATAGGTTAACCGCTGTAACTCTAATGAAGGTGCAAAATTCAGAGTATCGAAAACACCAGGCGAAATAGCCACCACGCGCTCATCAAATACAGCCGTAAACCAGGTTGCAGCGCCTCGTTTGGAGAAACCAAATACCGCAAATTGTTCCGGTTGCACAGCGACCTCAAGATCAGCCGCAACATTTTCCACGGTGTCCAATGCTTTGATTGCGGACTTTGCCATTGGCACATACGCAGACCAGATTAAATCACCTGTGCCCATCGACATGTCCCATGAGTATGCAACCAAGTCATCTTCAAACCTGGCTTCATCCGGCTCATCCAAAAACGTTAACGGTTGATTAGGTACCTGACCCACGGCTGCTGCAATCGTATTAGTAGCAGTCGCCAGTGTTACCAGTACTTGCAGTTGGGTATCGTCCGGCGCCAGAAAGTCATCAAGATTATCGCCGCTGTCAATGAACAGCACTGCGGTTGATGAAGCAACGGTATCAGGCACCACAACTGTCATGGCATGTTCCCATAACGTGCGATCAACTTCAGTATCACTACGCCAGTGCTGAGAAGTCATACGCACAATATAAGCCGTTGCGCCCGGCAATGCCAGATTGGACACAACTTCATAACTATAAGCCTCATCATCCAACTCAATATACTCTTGTAAGGCATTAGGAACTTGTAACGCATGGGTACTGGACGAGACAATAAAAAGCAATAACAAGCAGGAAAAATACTTCCTTGAAAATGCAACTAACGATAAACCACGTTGATTCATACAACATCTCCTAAATATTTATAATAATAATTTTTTTAAAACTCACCGCAAGAAATTTAAAATGTATAGTCCAGAGTTAAATAAAACTGATCACTATCGTCATAATCATTTTCGAATGTCCGGTTAATATCATCCGCAGCCCCACCCTGATCTTTCGGCACATAACGATACTGTAGCGAACCACGTAACTCACTATCACCCAGTTTAAATACCTTGGAAGCCGTTATATCATACCGGTGAAAGTCAAAACCGGATATTTCTGTATTGGCAAAATAGGCACCATTCAGTTTGTAGCCCCTATCAAATTTGTAGCCAACAACAATCGAACCACTGTGCGTCGTGTGGAAGCCAGTTTCAAAGAAATCATCGGTCTCCAGATCCTGGTATGAATAGGCCAATCTTGTCGTTAAACGTTGCGTGGGTTTAAAGGTGACTTCAGCTTCAAAACCTTCAATAATGACTTCCCCATTATTGGTTGGATTGAAATCAAAAAACTGAAGCTTCTCAGAAATCAAATCGTCCAATTCTTCTCTAAAAACTTTTAGCTCAAATTGCAGACCAGGTTTCGGTAAACGTGCATACCATATAATCTCATTGGACACGATTTCCTCCGACTCCAGATCGGGAAAGGGTCCTGCCGCACTAAAATAGAAGAAAGCATCCGTTTGACCTGCAACCGGCGGCGTTAGGCCTCTAAAAAAATAATTCCAGTCGGGCGTCACCTCAAAAAGATCCGGAGTGCGTACGGCCTTGGAAGCTACAAACTTAATAGTGTGGTATTTCGAGGGTGAGTAATGCAAAGAAACTCTGGGGGAAACTTCATTCGTATCCACCAGGTCTTCGTTTTCCCAAAGAAAACCGGCATTGATCAAAAATTTCTGATTGAAACGATGTTCTAAACTACCAAATAAGCGAACACTCTTTACATCAAAAGGACCGCCATTAAAAAACGTTTCGCTGGTGACTTCAGAATCGGTAAAGCCGGCACCAAAAACCACACGGCTATTTTCATTAAAGACATAGGTATCCTGAATCTCGATATCATGCTTCAACAAATCAAAATCCTGGTTGGCCTGGCCGCAAGACAATGCAGACGCAGCTGCAACACCACCCAACGATGCAACTCTGGCAAACACATCGGCCGCCAAAGCATCATCCTGTGCAGAACCCCCGCTGGGAATGCCACCGGCAAGAATGGTTGCAGCGTATTCAGGATTGGCTGAATGCATGGCACGTAATTCCGAAGTAAGCGTGATCTGCGGAACACAACTTGTCCAGCGCTGCTCACGGATTTCATTCATCGTATGTGCACGTACCATTAAATGATGGTTCTCAGAAAACGCATGGTGCCAATCAAGTTGCAAAAAATTATTTTCCAAATCAATATCAGGGAAGCTAATCTGGCTATCGTCTACAAACTCTTCCTGGTTTTCGCCTTGCAACAATCCTATGGATAGCTCCAGTTCATCTGCATCACTTAAGGTAAAAATACTTTTAAAGTTTAAACGCTTGATATCGGTAGAGTCACGTCTCTCATCACCATCCGTATTCAGATCATAACCACTGTCTGCAGTACGACTATAACTCAGACGAAAATCGTGTTTACCGGCAAGCTTACCGGCATAACCAACATATTGGTCACTGGTATCAAGACTGCCGGTACGGGCTTTGACCTGCCAGCCCAATGATTCAGATGGATGCCGGGTAATAATGTTAATTACCGCCACCATAGAGTTAGCGCCATAACTGGCGGCATTAGGGCCACGAACAACTTCAATACGATCCACATCCTCTAATGCAGCTGGAATTTGCGTCCAATCCATTTCAGCCTTGCCGGTTCTATACACCGATATGCCATCAACCAGTACCTGGATTCTACGAGGCGCCTGAAAATTAGTACCGTGATACTGCACCACCGGAAAGTTACCGGCTTTGTCCTGCACTGTCATGCCGGGTACTAATCGTAAAACCTCTGGATAAGTTCGCAGACCAAGATCCCGAATCATATCGGACGTGATTACCGTCACTGATGTCGGAGTATCTGCAATAGATTGGTTCATACGAGTGGGTGTGATCACGGTTGGCACATCCAGCATATGAATATCGTCATCGAGAGCATCTTCGGCTGCACAATACCCATATGATCCAATGACCCCCGCAACGACTAGTATTAGTTTTTTCATAGCACTATCCATATCTGCCACTGGCCAGATTCCGTTAGTTTCGGTCGCAACGCTGTCTGTTATACAATGCTGCTGTTAACTGGCGGTTCAGATCAGTTTTCATGACAGTACCGTCACCATCGTGCCGCAGCAAAGTTTACGAATAAAGCCCTTAGACTGGCTTTAATCGATCCACAAACGTCTTTTTTCCTGGTTGTCGGCATTTTCTTCCTTGACGTATCTATTCTACATGGTAACTTTCTGCTATGATAGTTTACAAAGTGTGTTAAGTCGACTACAAAATGATGCTTTATTAAGGTGCAGAAAATGAACGCAGTCGCAAAAAACAAAGCCACCTCCAGACGCATATCCGGATTTTCCAATCGGCTAAACGAGATTCTGGATGCAGGCGGTTACCCGCCCGTCGAAAAAGGCCGCGCTAACAGGCTGGCCAACCGTACCGGCTACTCACGAGTGCAAACCGGCAAATGGATTAGAGACGATCTCGTTCCCAATAACCTTGAGGAACTGGTAGAAATACTGCTTGAGGATATGGGCAGTTTTGCCAGTATTTCATCAACGGTAAAATGGCTCAAAGAAGGCGATAAAAACTACGATCCTACTGTGCTGCACAGCCATAAAGGCATGGACTATACTCTGCTGGCAAAAGCCATTGTTTATGTGCGTGATGTTGCCAGTGAACAAGGCATTGACATTGAACAGTTATCAGATCAAAAGCTGGATCTGATTTGTAACGCCGTGATACGCCGCGCCGGCCGTTCAAGAAAGTCGGAAATCGATAAAACTATCATCATTGATTTGCTGCAATCTGTTAACTTAGACTGAGCTTCAATTTACAAAAAAATCTATAGAAAAAGCGGCCACCCAAGCCGCTTTTTTAGTTTTAATTCAATAAAAACAGCCATTTACAAGAATTTCCCGGATTGCCGCAGTTTGCGGCCAACTGTTGACATGCTTCCACTTATAGTTGATCATTAGCAAATAATGTAAATTATAAATTGAAATAATTTACATAAGAGTAATTATTGGAATGCGAGCAGCCGGATTTGCTTATGTCAATTATTCAAACGCAAGATACTGTCAGGAAGGCCCCAGGGATGACATCAACCCAGGCCGACGTTACTGACGCTAATCTCATTAGCTTTATCAACTATCTTCAGGATACCAACGAAAAACTGCGCATGAATATGGCGTTAACCCTGCGTAATGATTATCAGCAAATACTGTTTGCAATAAAGCTGGGCATTGAAAAACTAGACAACGAATTCAGCAGCAACGACACACTCTCCAAAAAACAAAAAAAGCACTTTAACAAACGAATCGCATTATTACAGCAAACAATCAGTTCAACTTACGGTCGTATGGATGAGGAGGTTCGTGAACTATGGCCGGTCGTTGATTACTGTGACTTTATAGAAAACCTTCAATGCCAGTTTGAATCGCTTACAAACAAAACAGACTGCGCCTGTCAGTTTTACTCAGAAATAAACGGCGCAAAACTTGATGATGGTCTGCAAGCCACTGTAACACTGATATTTCAGGATGTACTCAACATGCTGACGAATGGCGGCAGCAAAAAATTACTGATCTCAACCACAGTCGATCAATTTAAAAACCTGCTGATCAATATATTGGATAACAGCAAGAACAAAATAATCGACCTAAAGTCAGTCCACTTTGCTTTAATACAACGGCAACTATCAAACCATCAGTGTGAACTCAATGTAGATTTAAACAAAAGAGGCACGCTGATTTCTATAAAAATACCTCACTCATTATGCCAGTACCAAATAAAGGCAGCATAAGCACAAGAGCATCGGATCATGTTAGCAATGACAATAACGACAGCGATTAAAAGAGGCCTCTATAGCCTGTATGACTATATCACCTTTAAAATCGAGTACAGAAAACTGGAGAAAAGTGAAAAACTCAGAGACCGGTTCTTCGATATTATCCTTGCTGCGGGTTACTCCATCTACGTACCGAATATACGGCCACATTTAAAAGCGCTCAGAGAAGAACAAATAACCGAAGAATTAATAGAAGCCATTTTGTATCTCAAAAGTCATGGCTACATCTTGTTAAAAGACGGTGATCCCATTGTCTCTGCCTCACCATTGGTGGAACTCAATCCGGCAGACAACAGGATCTATATGGCGATAGACAGGACGTCTACCAAGCAGCAATCAGATTTCCTGGTGTAAGCAGGTGATGTTGGAAGGAAGCTGTATTCCTGGGGGTACCAAAAACTCTATCGAGTTTGGCGGTACCCCAGGAGTATCAGGGCAAAATAAAATAATCAATAAGTTAGCAATCATCAGTTATTTATACTGATTTATAGGCAATATGTTTTCTATAATATCGACCGATTCAAAATAACCCTTACACGATGAATAGCCCGATAGCCATGCTGAGGAAGGCACAACTCCCTTCCCTTCCGGATCTTATTTTCAAGCTTCAAGACCTCATTGAGCAAGAAGCAGACTTTGAATCCTTTTCCATTTTGCTGCAAACCGATGTCAGTCTCGGCGCTCGAATATTGAAAATCGCCAACAGTGCATACTACACATCCGGACGTCAAATCACGGATCTGGAACAAGCCATAGGCCGGATAGGCACCAATAAACTCATTGAAATTATTATGTCATCAGAATTCGTCAATTATTTTGATGAAATCGACAGCGGAGTATTCGATATGAATACCTTTTGGCAGGAATCGTTATACATGGCCATTATGGCGGAAAAATTGTCTTTAAAAGTTAACACGATCAAAGACCAGGACCAGAGCATTTTTTACAAGATCAAGAAACTACTTAACATTAACAACAAACTGAACATCGCAAGGTTATATACGCTCGGATTACTCTGCAATATCGGCACGTTAATCAGTGCAATCATTACACCCAATACCACACAAAAAATTATAGAAACCTGCAGGGCAGAGAAACTTCCCAGGGATATCGTCGAGAAAAAAATAGGCAAGCACACGCATGCGGAAACCGGATCCAGCATGTTACTGCTATGGGGTTTTCCGGCATCCTTTTATGTACCGATCAGCCTGTACCTGACCCCTGAGCAAGCACCGAGCCAACATCAGGAGGAAACTGCGATCCTAAATCTTGCGTACTTTTTGCGCCTGGCATTACACGACAAAACCATCGAACACGAACTGCATAATCCATATACCATAAAAATCATCGATAGCATTCAAATGGATTCAACTGAACTCATACAGCTATCAAAGGAGGTAGAACAGAACGTCAGCGCTATGCTGACCGTACTGGCATAAATAAGTAGATACAGATTGACAGTTATTGATTAGTAACATGATCGAGCGGGTTGATTTATGTGGAACATTCAGGGCTTTCGCTAATCGAATTCAGACGACCGGAAATCACCTTGGTAACAATTTCACGGGCAGATTCAAGCATCTGGCGGTGCTGACCAAAATCCCTGGAGGCGCGGTTTAAGTAAACAGAAGCTATCGCTCTGTAACCGCAGCCCAGTGACAGCCTGCCGCATTCATCGCTGGATGCCGCAAACTCCCAGTCATTACAATCACGATGTAAGTCCTGAATAAACGGCCATAAGCGATGTTGCAACTCCTGACTGACAATCAACTGATGCGTGGATGTAGGCGGCTTCTCCATCGCTGCGTTCAAATTATATTTTGAGATACACAAATTGTATCATTTAAGTAAAGATATATACTATTAATTGACATATTAATTTATTAATTACTAATATTTATACTATAATCAACGACTTAGAACCCCTGGTACCATCAATGAGTACTAGAACGTCACAGGACGATGTTTATATAATGTCTCGTTTAGACCAAACAAACTTAGATGAACTCAGCCTAGCGGATCTTTTGACGCTAATAGAAAGCATTGGTGGAATGAACGAGCGACAGTTTAATATAGCCGTTAAGGGCAAAAGCCTGCGGCAAAAAACAAAAGATGTGCTATTCAGAGTCCTCGTGCGCCAGGAAACCAGGCAAAAGGTGATTAAGGATACAGGCGTCAACGAGCAATGGCTGAGCCGAACAATTGCAGAAGTGCTGGAAAACTATAAAGAACAGCTAAAAGCTCACGGACTGCGTCACTATGAAATTGTCGCCGGTGAAAATAAGGCCGGATTCCTTGAGATCATGGAAATAGAAGACATAGAAAAACATGTACCCAAAAAGGCCAAACGCGGCAGTTCCAGCAAAAAGAAAAAAACCTGATCAATAGCGCGTTAGAACAGGCAAGCGATAGGCTTGTCCTGGCCTACAAGCTGGTCTGTAGCTCGATTCCACCACAGTTATGCGCAGACAGCGCCTCAAATAACCCGGCCGTAAAGCATCAAGAAACCACATGACGCTAATTACACAAAAAACCACCGTTGCCGCAGGCCCTAAAAAGGACACAAACCAATTTGGCCAACCATAAATGGCGTTGATACGGGAAAGTGCAAACAACAATAACGTTGCAAGCAAATTTCCGGCACCCATTCCCACCGAGTAATATCTGGATAAACGAAAAGACATAGAAGACCTCAATCCCAACGTTTGCTCAAAACCGGTAAACAGCATAACCACTCTGTAATACGGAAAAAATACACCAAGCGTACCTCTAAGGTAGAACAAAATGAATAAATAAAGCGTGTAAACTGCCATGAATACTATTGAGAAATTTTTTAACAAAAATTCAGCAACAACGAAAAAAGATTAACCGGCAATTAATATACTATTATTTAAAATAATAGACATTTAATTACTTATTTATTGACAAAAACACGACCCAACACAAAGAAAATACGGAAAATATAGGGCTGACAATGCCGGGTAACCATAGTATTCTTGCCAGTCCAATGTTAATTTTAAAAATAAAAAATTAACATTTATTAAAGGATTCAATTGACCGCGAAATGCGGGGGGTTAATCAGTCCATGACGCGATACGGCCTCTACATCAAAAGTCCGGCAACTCCGTGCAGCCGGAACCTATCTGGAAACATGGCTTTTCATTACCAGGGAAAACCATGTCAAGCCTACTATGGCCGATTCCATTAAACCGGCCAGCAAAACAACAGAGCAGATCTGCATACTGGGTGCGGTCGACTACTGTAAAAAAAACACCGGGGCAGTTTCAATATTGCGGTACGAAAGCACAGGCATCACCCTATACGAAAGCCACGGTCATCATGGTGTAGAGCAAACCCGCTCTCATAATGGCAAACACTTTATTGCCGCCTATGAATGTGACATGAGTGAGCAGGAACAAATCTATCAAATCATCATACAAACGCCACATACAACCGCTGTTCAACAGCTAATCGAGCTAATCGATGCACAAGCAAGCATAATTCAAGAGGCTATTAAAAATCAGCTAACAACAAAAGGCATTGCTGACAAAATACGTAATACCGAAACACTCAAGCAATACATACCGCTGGATGACATGCTGGAAACGTGTTACCTGGAAGTACAAGACAGACTGGCAGAACTGAATCATAGTAAAACCAATGGCGAAGCCTTATCCGGATTTATGAATGCCGTCTATTCCAAAATCGATCATTGGTTGATTGAAATAGCAGACCCGGAAAACAACAAGATTAATTAACAACAACACTGGCTACTGAAGCCAGTTAAACAAATAATTTCCGGCAAAGACAAGC
Organism: Gammaproteobacteria bacterium; assembly: GCA_965230615.1. GTDB lineage: Bacteria > Pseudomonadota > Gammaproteobacteria > HTCC5015 > HTCC5015. Next base: position 225,812 of record OZ246012.1, on the reverse strand, counting down.
TCTAAAATATCGTGGCGATTAATCAATTCAGGTCGTCTGCGAATGCAATCAATATTCATACGCTTTCCCAATATCGGAGACTTCAGCCGGGAGTGGTTGGAACAAAACCCAGAAAGTGCACAAAACATTCTGGCAAAGTGCAAAGGTGAATATCCGTTATGCCTGTGCCGGCAACCCAATCAAAAACTGTATATTGCGTATAAACAATCCTACTACCTGGCAAGAATACCGAATACCGGACCTGCGCATGCACCATTCTGCCCGTCTTACGAACCTGATAAATCACTTTGCGGCAGAGGTATCTACACAAACTCGGCCATTATCGAAAAACCGGACGGCAGAGTTTCAGTAAAACTATCAGTACCCTTATTAATCCGAAACAACACTGGACAACCCCCACCCTCTTTTACAACTGACCATGCACAGACAAATGCACAAAAAGAAGAAATCAAACTCATCGGCTTGCTGCATTTACTATGGGAAAAAGCCGGCTTTAATCGTTGGTCACCCAAAATGAAAGGCAAAAGACATTACCAGCAAGTCTATAAATACATGCTGGCTGCCGGGGATACACTGATGATTCGACGCACAGCGCTAACACAACATCTTTATATGCCAGAGCCGTTTAAATCAGAAAACGCATTGGAAATTGAAGCACGTCGACAAAAGACACTCAATAAATTATCCAGAACGCCTCGAGGTGCGCCGAAACGAATATTGATTATCGGGCAATTAAAATCCTTTCAGATATCTGAATACGGCATTGGTATACGACTCTCCCATACACCGCCCGAGTTTATTATCTGGTTTAGTCATGAAACAGCAAAGCAATTCAAAAAGAATATCAACATTGCCATTCAAGACTGGCCAGCCATTGCTTCAGGTTTCAACATCATAACCATATTGACAATGCAAAGATCCAATAGAGGCTATTGGCAGGCAAACGAAATCAACGGCATGGTCACGACTAAGGATTACCTACCTATAGAGTCCATGGAAGAAGCCATACTTATAAAACACTTAATTAAAAACGACCGTTACTTCTATAAACCGTTACGATATGACTCAAACAATATCCTCTATCCCAACTTTCTGCTAATTGATAGTGGTGATAAAGCTGTGCCGCTGGAAATATTTTCAAATGAAAAAACCGCTGATGCAATACGCAGCAATCGCATTGCTGAATATAAAGAAAACTCAATGCCATATTGGCAGTGGGACGCTACTCAGGATATAGTCCTACCGACCTTAAGCACAAAACTATAAAGACCAAGTACTTGAGAGTTAATCAGAATCAATATCATCCCATAATGTATCAATAGGGTGGATGCGGCCTGCTTCTATATCACGCCAACCTTCACGCACAGCATCCGCAGCATTTTGTTGAGTTTCATCTTTTCCATCCTTTAAGACAGAAATCTTGCTATCAGATTGCTGCGAAGTATCTTTATTTTTCTTTGCTATAGCAGTTTACACCAGCACTTATCGTTTTAACGAGATCATGATTTGTATCATGCTAAGTTCTTTTGTACTTGTATATTAATTAAAATTATCGGCTGAAAACAAAGAAAATATCAATATAACCCGCTTTTTGTCACTTTTTCAGATGCTGAATTCCCCTATACACTATGGAGAATTAGCATGCACAACCTCATTGCACTTATTAAATCGCTAACCGAACTGTTACAAACATTTGCCAGCTTAAGTTATTGGCAAGCAGTTTTACTGCTGCTCTGTTTGCTAGTTTTTGTGGCTGGCACCGTGCTGGTTTTACATTTTTGAGCAAACCATGATGAATAATACTTGTAGGCTGCGATACTGGATAACGCAACAGCAGCACCCACGGCCACCCTGCCCCCATCATCCATTAAGGTCATCCAGGTGATCAACAGATGTTTGGGATCAGTGCCTGGGTTTTGTGAGTACAGGATGAAGTCGGTAAACGCACCCAGCAGTACCATGGGTATGTCGATTAAGGAGGCAAGTATGATGACTGGACAGGCGGCGGTGATGAGTAGGATACGGTGCTTGAGCTGAATCTTGGGCCAGGCCAGTAGGATGCCCAGGGCGGTAATCGGCAACTGGTAGGCATGGCCTCTGAGGGTGCTGCTGTCAATTTTGATGCCTTCGGGGATGATTTGGCCCGGTGCGGTTAGGGGTTGGGTGGTGGCGGTGACGAGGTTGATAAACTGGCCACGGCTGCCGCCGGTCTGGGTCATGCCGACGACGCGAAAGCCGTCGGGCAGGTTCCAGCTAATGATGGTTTCGTACAGTGGCAGCATGAGGTTGATGTAGTGATGACCCTGCCACCAGGCCAGTAGTATCAGCCCGGTGATGCTCAGCAGTAGGGTCATCAGGGTTTTAGTGAGTTTGGGATAGTCCATGGCGCGGGGTTATCCGTGACATCCATAGGCTGAAGCAGATGGCGACGATGAGGATGATGAGCATGGGGGCGATGTAGCCATGCAGGGCATCAAACAGGGTTTTGTCAGTGCGCAGCGCATAATATAGTCCTATTACTCGAATTTGGTTGAGGCCATAGACCAGTAAGGAGCCGAACAGGATACCGAGGATTTTGTGTTGCCAGGGTATGGAGACGGCCAGTATGGCGGCAATGAGTAGTAATAGGGTTTCGGTGCCTTCGCAGCCGACATTGACGGTGAGTTTGGTGGTCGGCGATAGGATGCGATTACCGCGTGACACCACATTTTCTTCGCTGATGGCATCGATAATGGAAGCACTGGTGGCAACAGTGAGATGGTCAATCAGGAATTCGGAGAAGGCGGTATCGCGGGCGGAGTTGTAGGCCATTTCCATCAGTACGAAGGAGATAATAAATACTAAAGCGACTTTGAACAGACCGGAGGAGCCGAGTTCAAACAAGCTGACAGTGATCACCGGTTTTTTGGCTTTGGGCTGGCTGACGGCGGTGTTGTAGTGCCGTTTTTTGGGCTTTTTGTTGCGTTTGCTTGCCATAGTTTTATTGATCTGCTTAATTTTTCTAAAGGTCAAAGAGTAGTTTGCCAGTCAGTATCAAGAATATAAAAAATGCCACAACCGCGATTCGTAATACGATTTTTTGGCAGATATGTTTTATTTTAAGGTGCTTTCTTGAACGGGTTATTCGGTCATATTGTGCTTTATCATCTTGATGAATATAAGTTTCATCACAGGTGGCATAGGTTTCCAGTTCATCTCCACGGACTCTGGCATTGAGCTTTTCGGCAATACCTAACAGCAGATCTAGAGTATTTCTGTCGGCATTGTCTGTCCATATCTCCCCATTCTGCCAAACCAGTAGAGGGCTGGCATCGCCAAAGGCAGGCTTGGTAATGAGCAAGCAACCGGCATCATCGGGTTTGAATGCCAAGTCATTTCTTGATTCAATCAAGCCTTCAACCTGATTCCTGGATACAGGAACAGGTTTACCTTGCTCAGTTTTTAATACGGTGAGATGGTAGCCCATTGTGATTCCATAAATATGAAAACTAAATCTGCAATTTGAAGAAAGAATTACAACCGAGCATTAACCCACTATTTTTTACAGGACGTTGCCTAGAAGATAATCATCGCTCTTAAATCAAAGTCAATATAATAAAAATACAATCATTTATTTCTTAAGATGATAATTCCGCCAAAACATTTTGCGATAGTAAAGCCAGCTTCATATAGTGATCTCTTTTATGGTCAACAAGAGAAGTATCTTTTAGAAAATTTTCACTTTCAACAGCTAGAGCCTTAAAGTAATCTTCACATTTATTTTTTTCATTAAGAACAAAATGAAGTAAACCAATCATTTCTTGCTTAAATGGCAAATAAGGGGATATTTTTTTGCCCCAGGGATATTGCTTAGTAATATGGATATTTAATAGATCTTCATATGTCTGAAACTCAGCAAATACACATTCCGCTCTATTTGCTATCAAAGCCGCTATATCTTTTAAAGCATTCTCCAAATTTTTCTCAGAATCAAAAGATTCTAAGTCAAATGTACGCTCTAATTGATATTCTTCTCGTGGAAAGATATCACTAAGTTTTATAGTGAAAACTGGTTTACTGTTGTCAATATTTTGCTCAGTGAAAGATGATAAACGATTTAGAGGATCAGGCGTACAAATGCCCACATTTGGATCAACGATAAAATAAGTCGGCAATAATCTCTCGACACTTGATATTGCCAGTCTGCCAAAAATAACATCTGACTTTTTTCTGAGCCAAACATTATGTTCCCTGCTATTTATAAACCCTCTAGCAGTAAGATGTTCATTGAATATGAAATTTAACTTTTTCCTTATTATATCGGCAGGAATTTGAGGGTGCTTAATAGCAGGCCGATTTTGCATATGCGGCCTGCCAAATAGCTTTCTTTTAAGCCTATAAAGATTATCAAAAACCAATTCGCCTTGAGATTTCATCATCATTTTGAATAAATCGTACTGAGCATGTTTGTATTAGGTTTGCTCGGATAAGGAATTAGAGTTCAGATAACTTTCCATCATCAATGAGCTTCAGTTCTCCAGTAGAATCATCATGAAGCACTTGAATCGGTTTATTTTTATTTGGAAAATTAGGTTTAGGCAAATCAAACTCCGGTGCAATCGTTTTCCGATTAGGAGATTGCTTAGAGAAAAAATATTGATCACCGATATGCTTTAAAAAATTCTTTTCAGAATTTTGATAATTTTTTTCATGCCAATGTTGAGGGGATTCTGAAATCTGGATACTTACCCCTTTATTAATTTCTTTAGCCTCAAAAACATTAGCGCTAAGCAGTTTATTTTTCCCCATTAATTCAGCATAAGGTTCGCCAAAATAGTTTAACCAATATACTCCGGGCAAACACTTGGCGAAATCTATTCCAACAGCTCTCCGCCCACCATTACTGGCATCTATATTCTTGTTGAAATAATCTGCCGAGCACTGAGCATGTGCATACACAACAGGCAACTTTTCACATAAAAAGCAAAAGACCTCAGATACCCATTCGTGAGCCTTGTAAGCCCCTTCTATAACAGAACTACCTATATGGAAAGAAATATAATTACCCCAGTTATACCTACCTGCAAGCGGCCAAAGCGGGTAATCATCAACCCCAACAACCAAACCTAGTGAGGTATTTTTCCCTTTAATTCCTATTGAGCCACTATTACGCTGTTTAGGTGCAACCTCTTTTTCCTTCAACAATTTATGGTAAGTGGGACCACGTTCAAGTAAAGCAGTGCGAATGGGCTCATAAATAGATTTAGGATCAGAAATATTGAGGGGAGTATTATCTTCCCCTCGACCTCGCCATATATGCAATTTTGAAGACCAACTTGAGGCTTTCTCAGCTAAAACAATACCCAAGACCTCAAAATGCTTTTCATTTAGCAAAGTCTCAGAGAGAAAAAATCGCACATCCATATCGTGCTCATTTCCTGGATAAGCTGTCATTTTTGGCCCAAAAATATTCCGAAACATAACTCTATAATACTCTAAGCATCACTTTGAATATACTGAACCCGATGTATTTAGATTAGGTCTGTTTGGATAGAGCACAAAACCACCGCCTGCACCAGGGTTCAGAATATCACCTCCCCCTCCAAAAGCTTGATTAGCTTGGTCTGCCACATTAATCGCAAACCCAAGACCGTTGGTTCTTGTGGTAGTCTGAGCAGTTTGCTGAGGAATCGGTGAGAAAATGATATTTCCTAAATCTGCTTGTCCAGTCAATCTACTATTTGGACCTGGAGGAGAATTAGTAAATATTTCTAAAGGTACACCAAAATCATTGTTGGCCGTATTTTGTAAATCCCGTAATTGTGGAGTATCAGATAAAGGATTTGTGACATTTTTTACCTCAACTACAGTGCCACGCGTCTGGACAGTTATATTTGGATCAAAGTCTGGAATGCGGAAGCCTCCAGGGCCGGTACCAGGCGTTGTAACACGGCCTGGGCCAATATTCCTAGGAACATCTATTGCTGCCGAGACAAGTTCTTCACCTACCCTGCCTTGAGTTGCAATATCTGTGGCTACATCAGCCCCTCTAGCAAGCGACCCAAAGCCTGTGGCATAAGGCACCAACGCACCAACAACATCTAAGCCTAACGCTGCAACATTGGTTAGAGTCGGTCCATCTTTGATAATAATCCCAATATCAGCTGCGATAAATGCAATATCCGCTATGGTATCCAGAGGGATATTACCGCTTGGGTCGGCTGCATTGATGGGATTGTTATTGACGTAGGCATATAAGTTGATACCACCGCTGATACCCAAATTATCTTCCGTAATAAACCGGCCAATTTCCGGGTCCATATAGCGGGAGCGGTAGTAATATAAGCCCGTTTCAGGGTCATAGTTACGTCCCGTAAAGAGTAATTCGTTACCTGTACCGGGTATCTGGGTGTTAATCACCTGGCCAAACGGATCATAAGTCCAGGTTTGCTCGGTTGAACCGGCATGACCAGTCAAGGCTGTTACGCTGTTGATGTGATCGTGATGAAATGTGTAATTGATCCAATCATTTGGATCGCTGGAGTTGTAATGGAAGCTATTGACGATCTCGTCAATCAATACGCCCCTGAAATATTTATCCTGTAAATCACCAGTGCTGGTATAAGTAGCTTCAAAATGCTCGCCTTCCAGGTAATATAAATCGCTGGCTTTCTGGATACGAAAATCATTTGGATCGTACTCAAACTGAGTGGCGTCAATCAGGCTCGCACGGCCTTTACCATCGTAAGTGACCGTATAGATGGGCGATCCACTGCCATCCTGTTTTTGAGTGATCCGGCCGCTATCGTCGTAGATAAACTGCCGGTAGAGCGGCCCTGCGCCACTGCCGGTGCGGATATTTAATAAGCGGTTACCCACAGGCGCATTGCCAAAGCCGGACGGGTTATAAGTATAGTAATAAACCGTGCCGTTTCTATCCTCGGTCTGCCGATTACCGACAGCGTCATAAGTATATGTACGGTCTTCTACATTATTGGTTGAATCAGCATTGGTCAGCCGGTGCAACGCATCATAAGTATAATCAACAGTACGTCCACCCGACTCAGCGACCTGAGTGATATTCCCCATTGGATCATACTGGTAGTTTAGTGACTGAACGACTGTATTATTAGCCGATACATTTTCAAGTTGAATCAAACGACCATCAGCATCGTACTGATAATTAGTCTGAGCCTTGTTGCTTAAGATTCGATTTAATAATCTACCAGCAGGGTCATAATGGTAGCTGACCTGCAGATAACCTGGGTTGCTCATCGCTACCAGCCGGTTGGTAGAGTCATACTGAAAAGTGGTTAGTTCAGTTTGATAATCGGTTTTCGTGAGTACATTACCAACGGGATCAAACGTCCAGTTTAAACTGCGGTTTTGCCGACTATCGGTTTTGCTTTGCAACTCATGTCGTGGCGTGTAGGTGTATGTGTAGGTAACGCCATTGTTAGCAATCTGAGTTAAATCACCAAAGTCATCATAGAAAAAAGTATCCTGAGTAGAGTCAAATAGATATTCACTCTGTACTAAACGATTCAGATTATCGAATGTATGTTGTTGCGTACGGCCTGAACGGCTTTCTACTAATAGCGCATTGCCTGCCTGATCATAGAGTGTTACTCGATCAGTCAGATCTGTTGGTGTTTCAATAATGGGATCAATCGTTTCAATTAAACGTCCAAGGTCATCATGGATCAGTTGAGTAACCTGTCCTTCCGCGTCTGTATAGGATGTTATGTTGCCTAATAAATCATAGGTATAAAGGGTCTCACCATTCAATGCATCCAGTACGCGAGTCAAGCGATTGAGTTCGTCATATTCTCTAAACTCACTGGCACCTTGAGAGTTACGTGGGTGTGTACCACTTGCCAGTGCATTGGCATCGATTAAATGAGTACGATTGCCATTGGCATCATATTGAAATTCCGTTTCGATACCTAAGGGTGAAATGACTTTAGTTTGTCTGCCTAGGGCATCATACTCAAATTGAGTTTTTGTACCATCAGGGTCAGTTGTTGAAATCATCCTGCCAGCCAGATCGTATTCGAACTCTGTTCGGAAACCATTGGCATCGATCTCTGCGGAGCGTCGATTTAACCCATCGTATTCAAAGCGTGTGCTATGCCCATTGGCATCGGTCTGTTTGATCAGGTTGCCACTTGCATCATATTCAAATGAAGCAGTGTTACCCAGAATATCCGTTGTGGATACTAATCGGTCTGCTGCATCATAAGTATTCGTTACATAGGTACAGACGACATAGCCACCACTTGGCGCGGCGCAGTTTGCACGCGGTGTACTGGTAAAGTAACGTACCCGTTCTTCCGAGACTTTGCCGTTATCATCATAAACGGTTTCTGCAATATCGCCGCGTGGATCGGTCGTGCGGATCACGCGATTTAAGGCATCGTATTCAAACGTGGTGGTTAAATTGATAATGGTTGCATCGGTCGCTGAAGTACGGCGTTGCAATGTTTGCGTTTCCAAACGACCTAGGGTGTCGTAAGTAAAAGTAGTGATAATGGCCCCACCGGAAGTATTGCCGATCACGGTCTGATTGGTGAGGTTAATGCCGCTGGCATCGTAACTGTAGTTGGTAATACGTTGTCTAGTTGGCTGCGCCGGATCGATATATTCAATGCGTTGTTGTAGTTGACCAAAGTTGTTTTGTGCGCTATCGGCATAGTAGGTGTAGGATTCCAGCAGAATATTCGGTGTGCCGTTTAGTGTGGTGCGCACTTCCTGCAGCTTACCGGCGACGGCGCCGGTGGCGCTGTTAGTGCTTGCGTAATACGTGCGCGTTAGCGGATTGCCGCGTTTGTCGGTGGTGGTGGTTGGCTGATCATGAATGCCGTAGTTAATGTCGGTGTTGTTACCCAGCGGATCAATTTCTCTGGAAACCAAACCGTTATTGTTTGATGCGTTGGCGCTGATGCTGCGGTCACTCTGGTAGGAGTATTGGGTTAAGAAACCCAAACCATCGCGTTTGCTGTAACGCAGGCCATCGGCGTTGTTTTCAAAGCGCAGAATCGCGCCATCGGGTTCTTCGAGCTTGATCAGCGCGCCGTTGTCGGTGTCGTAGCTATGATTGCGTAAAAACCCTCTGGCATCGGCGATCTGAGTGCGTTGACGATATAAATCATAATCAACAGTTTCACCCTGTTCCAACGCGTTCTTTTGAGTAAAGGCTTTGTTGTTACGGTAATAGGTGAAAACATTTTTGGCTTGCTGTCCACTGCGATCCTGTGGCAATACCATTTCAGTTAGCAAATTGGTATCGCCATGATAAACATAAGTGGTAATATCACTTAACGGATTTGTAATTGAAGTTAGGCGGTCGTTGTTATAACCAAACTGCCAGGTGCGGCCAGACCAGTCGCTGATACTTTGAATCAGTGTTGATGCACCTGAATAATTAAAGGTAATCCCTGTACGACCAGCCACACCTAGATTATCGACCACATTACTCAAACGGCCGCTGCCATCATAGCTTAGCGTTAAGCGGTTGTTATAGGGATCTTCAATGTAACTTAAACGTGCGGTTTGGCCGGAGACGGTGTTTAGATTACTGGGGCCTTCAAATACATAGCGGGTGCCGTTACGAAATTCTATTGTGTGCAAGCCCGAAGAAGGCGTATTAATCTGCAACGAATCAAATTCTCCCGGTGGCGGGGTAATCGCCTGTGTTGTTTCGTTTACTAAATAAGTATGTTCACCGGCGCGTTCGTCAATATAGGTAATCGACGCTGTGACGTTGTTGCCGTTTTCTGGTGCCTGGCCGGCACCTGTGCCTGCTGCACAGTTTGGGCAATCACCGTAGTCATTGGATCGTAAACTCATATTGTAGCTATGCGTCCAGCCAAAACCGAGCGGACCATTTTGGCCGGAACGTGCCGGCGCTGAGTTATAGCTGCGGGTGAACACGTAGCTGAGCCCGCGGCTTTTTATGATCAGATCGGTTTCGTCATGGTACATATTGCCGGTGACAGTGCTGATTGGGTCAGCAGTGGATGGCGTTTTTACCAAATCATTATTGGCCTGGCTAACGACCAGTGCATCAGTAAAGATTTCATTATTAAAGGTGGGCTGAATAATCGAAGTACCTGGAATTGCGCTGGCGACATCCAGCGTTTCAGAACCATCAACCCAACCACCACCAGCGGTAAAACTGTCGTTGCTAATGCTATAGCTTTGACTGGCCAGACTGCCATCAACCTGGCTGAAGATTTTTTCCAGGAATACGGTGAACTGGTTAAAGCCGGTATCGGTTTTACGCGAGGGGATAACGTATTCCCAGCGACCTGGCTGGCCACCAACTGTGGCATCATCACCTAAAGCCACATCGTCACGAATATCCTGGATACGTGAGCCGCTGTGTTCATCAATGGCCAACGCTAATGGACGATAGACATGCTCAAGGCGGTTAAAGCCCTGGGCCTGATCAAAGAAATCAAAGAAGCTTTGACCGATAATATTCGGAATAATGTTGGTCAGATAATTATTTTGAATTTGACTGAGTATCGTTGATACCTGCCCTGAATAGACGGTACCATCGCAAAAGGTAAACGGATTGATCGTCGCTGTCGGTGGAAAGCCTAACAGTTGATTCTCAAAACCATCGACACAATTTACCCAGCCATACAAACCACCACTAGTACTGTATTGATAAGTCACTAATGCCCGATCCAGTGAAGTATCAGCCGTTGTGACATTGCGTTTAAGCACTTCCATTTCCGCACCGTTGCTGGCATGCGTCCAGGTAGCCGGATTGGTGCCAAATACGGTAAATGGTGTGTAAGTAAAACCACTCGGGTTATCGTCAAAGCGAAAAGCGGGAAACTGGCTGGCCATATTGTTGCTACTGCCAGTATTTTCTGGCCGTTGCAATGCAGCACCATTGGCTAAAGCCATTTGGATACCTCGCACAGTAGACACTGCGTCAAAGCCGGTGATCTGCTGCCAGATTTCATGCTCCAAAGATGAGCCTAGATGCCCCATCAATTCAAAATGGTCATTGGCATAGGTATCAGGGACATTAATACGCCAGTTACCATTGAACTGTACGCCTTTCATATCGATCAACAGGCCGCCAGGCATAACCGAGAACGCGGTGCTGTCCAGGTATTCAACATCGTAAGTGGAGCTGACGATACCAACAAAACCTTCAATCGGTGAGATCACCTGGTTAAGGGCATCCAGTCGGCGTGATTGTTCGACAAACTGCGTGTAGTACTGGGTCATCGACACCTGTAACAGGCCACCGGTCAGGTTGTCCTGGGCAATAGGGTCATCCAGCAGCCGGATTTCGCCGGCATCAATGCTGCCATTATCGTTGGCATCGACATACGGTACGCCGCCGCCATCATTAATAATTGGAAACTGTTCATTGGCTTGGAGAAGTTGATCGGCAGCACGATGCACTTGCGACCAGTTGGAGGTATCACCACCAGTACCGATCACGTAGTAGCCACCAAATACCAGATTGGGATAAGTGGCTTCGATAACATTGTCCGCGCCGCCATCAATACCCGGCGCACCATCAAGTTCAAAAGTGACATCGAATATTCTACCTAAGTAATCGGCCTGATCATTTTGCCAGGCAATTAAAATAGGTGTATCGATAATCTGCCCGTCCAGTCTGACCGTCATTTGATGATGTTCAAACGGATCGCTGGGAATCTGGTTACCTTCAAAGTAGCTTAGCGTAATACGCTTGGTAGATAAGTCGGCTAATGCAATCGGGTCAGATGACGATGACAAAATAAACGGACCTACGACACCACCGGTAAAGGTGAATGCACCCAAGTTATAACGGATAACCAAGAACTTAGCCCAGTCTGGATCGTTGGCCGTATCGTGATCTTCGACGGAGTTGTAGGTTGTTACTGCTCCAATAACTTCAAATGGCAATGAGGCCGGTAAAATACCATCATCAACGGGAATGATCACACCTGGATCAGCAACATCTTCCAAAGTACGGCCTGGAAAGTTGATTGCCAGGTAATCAAGGATTTGTTCCTCATAAATTTCTAATGGGTTTTTGTCACGATAGTCGGCATCGTCATTCAAAATAGCATTGTAATAACGGTCGTAATCGAATGGCACCAGATTGTAGATGTCGATGTTCTGGTTGTGGTATTCGCGCAGTTTAAAGCTGGGGTCTACATCGATCCAGCTACAGCGATTCGGTGTAGCCGTGCAGTCGATACTGGATTGATTCGCACCACGATAATCATCATAGGGGATTTGCACCTGCACCCAGACGTGTTCGAACTCCACAAACTGACCGTTGTTCGTTGGGTATGGGCTTACACCCTGTATGCCCTGATCCCGCATAATAGCTTTGGCCAGGGTGACATCTTCCACACCGATCCAGTTAATCAGTTCCGCTTCGGTTAAGCGGACGGTGCCTTTGACATACCGTGCAGGGATGTTTTGCGAGCGGTACATCGCAATCAATACTGAGGCGATATCGACATCGCTGCCGCGCTGACCCAAGAAGGTGTTAATAGTGTTTTGGCGTGAACCATGATACAGCGCGTATTCATGGGTGTTGCGCACGTATTCGTAGATTTTAGCCGGTGATTGCAACTCGGCCGCTTTATCAGCAATTACGCTGCCTTCGCTGCCGGTAAAAATAATCTCGCGGGTTTCGGCCAGAGGGTCGGCAACAACACCGATACAAAACAGGCTTAAGATGCCAAATAGTGTGGTTTGAAAAGTGCTTCTTAAGCTGAATGCACGCATGACTGTATACCTCTTCCCTTCTTAAGTAGTTGGTTATTAGTAAATGTAATAAATTTAAATGACTGATCCGTTGCCTGTAACGATTCCCTGATTGTTCCTTTACTTAACGGTGTTTGGTCCGTGTCAAGTAGGTCGGTGTATCGTTTGGCTCAGCATCCGGCGTTATGACTAATTGTTTTTGAAAACGCAGGCTGTCGGATAGCGCCAATAGCTTTTGCTGTCGCTGATCTGCTGGTAACGCCAATGTTTCATCTACTTCAACGCCCAGGTTTTCAAGCCGAGTGAGTACCCGTTCGGAAGCTTCAGTTATGACTGGGTGTTTCTTCGCGGGCTTATTGTTACCCGATAATAAAGCAGTAAAACGCTTAAAAAGTCCTGGCTTTTTAGCTTGTTGTTTATTGCGATAGTCATCGCAATGCTGACGCAGTTTGGCTAGTTCATTGTTGAGTTGATTAATTTGTGAAGCACGGGCTTGCTGCCATTGTTCGGCGGACGATACAGAGGCTGTTTGCGCCGTTAATGCACTGGCTGTCGCAGTCGCATTATTGACTGAGACAGTTAACGGCGTTGAGTCCAATGGTTTAGTCAGGGTTTCAATTGCTTGGCGAACCTGATCCACCTGTGCGCGGATCGCACTGGCATCTTCGTCCGGCTGGTAGGTGCGATTGGCTTTGAGTAAGGCATTACCAACACCTTGAATCTGGGTGCGTTGCTGGGCATTTAATGGCGCTTGTCTATCCTGCTCATCGGCAAACGCAGTGCTTGATAACAATTGGCCTGTTATACATAGTGTTAGAATGATCAGTGATCGTGTGAAGGTCCTCATCGTCCTTTTCCTTTCAAATAGACTATTAAATAGTGTTTGGTTATGCCGCCAGGCCGGAATCGTTGTTGTCGTTTTCCCGCTGACGTTTAATGACTTGCCAAAGTAATAAGCAGGCCATAATGATCATGCCCCATTCCGGTAAGGTCGGAATATCATCATCAAAGCCGTCATCGCCCATATTGGCAACAGGATTGCCATCAAGGTTGACGGTAACCAGATTCGGCAGGCCGTTTAATGGTGTATCATCGGTGATGTTGTTGTTTTGCAGGTCGGCGGTCACCAGGTTCAACGCAAACTCCAGTCCGGTTAGATCATCGATGCCACGATTCACAGCGACTAAATCAGTCAGTCTTAATAGTTCAGCACGATCAATGGTATCCATGATGTTGCGGCCTAAGGCTTCGTTAATGACGGCACGCAGGTTGGCATCGGGTATGACGACATCGCTTTGATTCGCGGCAGTATCCAAACCATCAGCGGCAGCAAAGGCACGCATAACCAAGGCGGTATTGTAGATATTGCTACCCCAACTGCCGTCACCGCCCTGGGTGCTGGCCAGGTTGGTCAGTAATGGATCGGCGATCGCATTGTTCCCAGCCAGAAAAGCGGCATGAGCAGTATGGGCTTGCAGATCAATCGGGGAACCGGTGTTTACTAAGGTACCGAGCGTGCTCACACCATTACTAATGTTGGTGGAGACCGTGGGATCGATACTCTGTAATGCAACCAACGCTTTAACGACCATTGCAGTAGAAAACGGATCGGTATTGGTTTCCAGTGCCACCGGCCAGCCTTGATCACCGGCACCTGTTAATTGTATGGCTTTTAGATAATCAATGGCGGCCTGTAAGTCAGCACTGGTGCCGATAATAGATAAAGCGCGCGTTACCACCGCCGTATCGACCGGCGATTGTAAGTACTCAACACTCACGCCCCAGGCATCGCGGCCCATCACGGCGATATTCTGGGCGCTTTCGAGTTGGGCAATTACATCAATGACATTGTCGCCATGGGCGTTCAAGGTTAATGCTCGGCGTGCCTGGTAGTCAGCATTGTTGGTGGCGTGGTTTTCCAGCCAGGTGATGCCTTGATAGTAGGCATCATTACGCAGGCCAATAGACCGAAAGGCTTCTACCGCTTCTACGGTGTAGATAAACTTTAACGAATCACCACTGCCCCAACTGCCATCGAGGTTTTGCTGGCTGGCCAGCCAGGTGGAAGCCGTGTCGATGTTGGTTTCGTAAACAGCATTAGCTGAGTGTGATATAAAGAGCCCTGTTAAGAAAACCAGCAGATATTTTTTACAGTCCATTATAGGTCCTTGTTTGTAAACTTTTACGTTTTCCAATTTACATTGGCGATGGATTGTTTCAGAGTTTTATGAAGCTATTATTACAATCAGAAAGTTCTTTGCTGATATTTTATGTTTGACTTTTCAGTTAACTTAATTTTCCCAAAATTAACATGTAGTTAGGATTGAAAACTATAAAATGAATCAGGCTATAAATTTTTTACCGCTGTGCTGAACACAATAAACCTAGAGTAAATTCCAAACTGTGCAATTAAAAAACAAAAACCACCGCGAAAAAATCAACGGTGGTTTTGTGTTAATGGGACAATAGACTATGATGCAGTCAGGTAAGATTTATCCATGCTACCGAACCATCTGATAAAACCAATGCAAGTAGTAGTTGTATAGAATAACTGAGCTGTTAGCAACCCGTAAGCTTCTGACTGTATCGCATAGGATATCCAGCAAACATTTGAAATCGCATAGGCTACGAACGCCCATCTGGAAATCCGGATATTCAATGATAACAACACAGCCCCCAATATTCCGGAAATTGCACCGCCCCACTCTAATGCTACTAATGAATTCAATTTAGCCATATATAGATGCAACCCGGATAGCAGTACTTCAATCCGATAATCATCCACAAAAAAACCAACACACAATAGAGCGGTAAGCAGTATCAATAAAATAAACGATAAACTTTTTAGCTTTCTTAACATTTATTACTCCTGTAAAAATCGCGAAACCAATATTTCGATTAGTCACGCTTTCTAGATAATTTTTGTCTCAACTCAGAAAGAATTTCCAAAGATGAGTTTTCCCAAGGTTCAGAAATAAAAGGGGCTTGTTCGACTGAATCAAACACATTGCCAAATATTTCTTTAAAAATTTGTTCTGCAAGTGCAGTAACACGTATTTGCAGAGGTTGTGAAATGCTACAGTCAAGAATTAAATTCAAGATCTCAGCTTTAGTACCAGGATTTAAATCCTTACCATCCACGATACGTTGCAATAGCTCTCGAGCATGATGCCGGTAAATTTTTTCATTAACATCGGAGCCAAAATGCCAACAAAGATGAGAAAAGGCATTCCAAATTTCATCTTTATATTCCGGGTAGCATTTTTGAAAATCAGCTATCTCTTGCTCGGCAATATCCATTAGCTCTAATGTGCTAACGACGCTATTAACAATTGAGTTATCTTCTATCAACTCTGAAAAAGCAGTCAGCAAATTATCAGAATTAAATTTAGAGTCTGTTATAGACCCCGACGACAATAACGCGAGTTGATGCATAGGTGAGCCTCCTTATAGGTTTGTCATACGAAGGAATCACAAATACCCATCTGAGGGGAAACGTGCTCCCCATATGGGCTATTAAAGATTGATATCAGGCTGGTTTAACGATCAGCTATCGCTTCATATACCAAACGGTATAATGAAATTTCGAAATCATTGTTAGTCACGCATCAAGCCACAGTAGTAGCCTCATCATGACGACCATCATCAGACACCGGCCATTGAATATTGGCGGCCTGCAGCAGTTTAATAAAATCAGTGTGGATAGGAGTTAACTCATCTTCTGCAAAATCGCGCTGACTATCCTTATCAACAATAACAACGTCTATGCCAGGTGATGCAAAAGCATGGGTAGCTGCACGATCAACCACAACCAGAACACGCGGCTCAACAGCATCTTCAACGTCTAAGGCGAGTTTCAGATCTTCGACATAGTCGGCAAAGTTTTCCTGACTGCAGTGTTTAAGTAAATTCGCGCAGGTGCGACGAACCAGTGTGCCGGTGCTCCAGCCAATCTGCTTATAAGTCAATGCGAAATAAACCGCATCGATCTTTGAATAAAACCCTGCGATTGCATTGTTGTATGTTGTTGCATTTCGGCTGGCAACAGCGACATACCAGGTAAAGTTCTGGCTGACGCCTTTGGTTTGGTTTTGATAAATATAGACCTCATTGGCTGCAGGTGGATTGATTTTTATTTCATCTATATTTTGATAGATTCTTATGCTCACAGTTGTTCTCCGACTAAAATTTTGTTTTAAGATTGAAGTGATGTGAGCCGTGCAACCGAAGCCATAACACAGCCAATTCGAATAAGACCTGCTTTGTAAAACAACGCAGACAATAGAAGCTGGTAAAAGATAACCGCCTTAAATGGCCGTTACCTTTTACCAATCAAAGATAGAAAATCTATAAAGCCATCAACCTGGACAACACATGCAGACTAGGTAAGGGACGAGATTCTAAAGCATGAACTGGAAATGCTGCTGGACCACGCTCAACCAGAACATCATTCCAGTCAACACCTTCTCTACCCAGCATGGCTGGGTATTCAATAATAACCTCACGACCTTCTATATGTAGACGTGTGGCCAGTTTATTTGCTGCCACATGACCGGCCCTGATGCGTTTCCTGGATTTTTTGATGTTTTGCAACTTGTCGTAATCCGCCCAGATAATCACTTTACGAACCGATTTTGGAATCACCAGGCTGCCCATTAGCGAAGTGTTGGTTGCGGCCCACACTGGCATCTTCAATGCGCAATAAACGGCAAGCGCATTTTCAATACCTTCCGCAATCCCTATTACCGGCGCACTATCAAAAAGACGTACTGCACCACCGCTAATGGTGCAATGACTGGCAACCAATGTCTTTTTGGGCAACGGCACGGCTGCTTTAAAACCTTTGGCATCCAGGTACGTCCGATGCAAACCTGCAAATTGACCGTCAGCATCAGTCACCATACTTACGATGGCCGGATAGTTCCCAAGCAATTTCTTCCCATGATAACAAGGCAGTTCAGGGTGAAATCTGACTGAGCCGAGATCAGCATCCAAAATCGATGCGATACCCCGGTTATAGAAATACTGCTGTGCAATCACGGCATTCTTCGATGACAAAGCGCAGGACTGAGACCATATTTTTTCCAGCGAACTCAGTGAAGGCCGGCCTGGATGATCAATTGCCTTTACAGGCATTATCACCTTCGACTGACGCCGGGGCGGTGTTATAACTCTCGTCCCAAGCAAGTATTCATCAATCGCTTTCGCGGTTTCAGCAATCTGCCAATCATTCAACCACATTAAAAGCTCAATACCGTTCGGAAAAGAACCGCAGGTATTGCAAATCGCACCCCCCGTAATATCAAAATCCGGGAACACTCTAAATGCATCTGCATTGTTACCTCCATGCACCGGACATAATCCGTGCCGCAAGTGGCCACGATTAATTGCATCAACCATCTCAGATTGTGATGCCAGATGAGTAACGATATCCGGCCATCGTCCACTGCACCGTTGCTTTAATTCCTGAATACTCATTGAAATATCCTCATATACAGACAAGGCATCGATATTCGATGCAGTAAAAAAAATATGCCAACCTGTTGAGAGACAAGCGGCTGTGATCAGGCTGGGTAAAGTCAGCTATTTTGAAAACAGAATTAGTAGGATTCTGTTTAAGAATCTAGATACACGCAGGTAAAAAATCGAAAGAAGATATTTTACAGAATATCTTTATTTGAGCAGTCAGGCAGATTGGTTCATTACAAAACCAACGCATCTGCATACGCTGGCTAATATAAACTTAGCGATTACAGAGCAAAATTTCAATGGAAAATACCTAGTCAAACTGCCCCGACAGGTTCACTAGAGTGGTTTTTTCCAAAGTAATTGCCTATCTGCAAAACTTGCATATTAACCGAAACCCTTATGATGGGAGGTAATACCTCATAACAAGAGCCATCGGTTAATGACATTATCGACGCAAGCAAAGTTTAATCAAGCAATCCTAAGACAAACCAACAATAAACACGGTTTATTGAATGCTGACGAATTAAAAGGCAGGATCAACCTTGTTAGACATAGTGCAGACAATGGCTGGTGTTGCCTTGATATTATAGATGCCAATAACTCCACTGTTAGAGTTACAGGTATATGTCCAGGTGCTAAACAAGGAGAACAAATACATTGTTATGGCGACTGGATTAATCACCCGCGTTTCGGGCGCCAATTTGAAGCGACGTCTATTATTGTTTCCGTTTCCGCAAACAGTGAGACCATGGAGAAATATCTGGCCTCCGGCGCTATTGATGGTATTGGCAAACACTATGCACAAAAGCTGGCCAGAACTTTTGGCAAAAAGCTTTTTGATGTTCTCGACAATAACCCAACGGCAATTGAACGTGTAAATGGTATTGGACCACAACGCAGGAAACGCATTGCAGCAAGCTGGGAGAAACAGAAATCCGTACGCGATATCATGTTGTTTCTTAGTCAAAGTAATATCAGTCAATATCTAGCGCAACGAATTTACACAAAGTACGGTGATCAGTCCATCAATGTACTACGCGGTAATCCATACAGATTAAACGCAGACCTCACCGGCATCGGCTTTAACACAGCGGACAAAATTGCCAAACAGATCGGTTTTAAAAAAGATGACTCGAAAAGAATACTAGCCGGACTGCGAAATGTTTTATATGAGGCCAGAATTAAAGGGCATTGCGCTGTCAAACAAGCACAACTGGTGAAACTGACACAGCAACTACTGAACATTCCTGAAACAGCTATCGAACTGCAACTTGAACGATCCATTCGTAAAAAACATCTGGTAGCGGAAACACTCGATAGTGAATGTTATATCTATTCACCAAAACTGTATAAAGCTGAAACTTCCGTTGCCAGGCAAATCAAACGATTAAACAATGGCTGCCTGCCTTGGAAAACAATCAATACCACCAATAGCATTCTTCATGCCGAGCAATCCACCGGAATCAGATTATCTGATTCACAGCGCAAAGCGCTTACTACCCTGTTGCTGAATAAAGTCAGCATTGTCACCGGCAGCCCCGGCAGCGGCAAAACAACCCTAACCAAACTGTTACTAACCATTTTACAAACCAGGACTCAAGCAATTGCCTTGTGCGCGCCGACAGGCCGCGCAGCTCGACGGCTCAGTGAGGCTACCGGCATTGAGGCAACTACCATTCATCGCCTGCTACTGGGAGGCCCGGGCACAAAAAGGTTTTGCCATCATCAAGACAACCCTTTGAAAATCGATGTATTAATCGTGGACGAGTGCTCTATGGTAGATATTGACCTTATGCAATCGCTATTAGAAGCAATACTTGATCAGTGTGTTGTTATTTTTATCGGTGATGCCGATCAGTTACCCAGTGTGGGTCCAGGCAATGTACTGGCCGACCTGATTCAATCCGGAGTTATACCAGTTGCAAGGTTAACCGAAATTCACCGTCAGGCTTCGCACAGCAGTATCATATTAAATGCCCAGCGGATAAAACAGGGACAATTACCGCTCATCACAGATAATGACTTTTACTTCATCACAGAAAATGAGGTGGAAAAAATTCCAGGCAAAATTGAAGAAACCATTTGCAAAACATTACCGGCAAAATTTGGGCTCGACCCAAGCCAGGACATTCAAGTGCTCACCCCCATGCATAAAGGTGAACTCGGCACCTATGCACTAAACCGATTATTGCAAAGCAGAATTAATCCACATGCTACAAACAAGATCGTCTTTGATAACCAGTGTTTCGCCGTTGGTGACCGGGTGATACAAAAATCAAATAACCATGAAAAGGATGTTTATAACGGTGATATCGGCACTATCAAACGCATTGAATCAAATCGGAAAAAATTATTAATTGAATATAACCATCAGACCGTATGGTATAAGTTCAATGAACTTAAAGAAATATCCCTCGCTTTTGCCATCACAATACATAAATCCCAAGGCAGTGAGTATCCGGCCATTGTGATGCCAATTTGCATGGCACACTACATACTACTAAATCGCTCTTTATTAATCACTGCTACCACTCGAAGTAAGTCAAAGGTCTTCTTAATTGGGCAACAAAGAGCATTGCATAACGCCATCCGCAATCAGGCCAGCTTTGAACGAGTGACAGGACTTAAGAACAGGTTAGCCAGATTAATCTGAGACAAGTTGCGGTTTTACTATTCCATGAGATGCTAGATAAGCAATAACAACAGGAGCATCGAATGGAAAAACTAACCGTCAATTTAGCCGTTAACTGCACTGATAAATTTAATGGCAACCACCCTACTTTCGTTCTATGCAGTTTTACTCAAAAACAGCAAAAAGAAATCATTATGCTTGCCAGGCTAGTAAAGCACCTAGATATATTATCTGTCGAGAAACAATGGAATGCCAAGCTTTGGCATACAAGTAACAACTTCGCTATTAACACAGACAGCATGGACAATCAGAAAGGCCATGATGTACATTGCCAGATACTAAAAATCACCAAAGACGAATTTTATTTCACTGGTTATCTGGTCGATGATAATATCAATCTCGAATCTGAGCGCTATTCAGTACATGACCTCCCAAAAAAGATCAGGGAGATATTCTTATGATCACAACCCGCTTTGGCTCGGAAGTAAAAATACTGTGTGGCAATATTGAAAACGGCACGGTGGATATAGAAACGATTGAAGATGGCAAGCATTATAAAACCTATATTGCCGAACTAAAGGCTGATAATGGCATCTGTGAAATAGCTGAAGCTATTGAGTCAGTTAATAATAAAACCGACAGCCCTTAAAACCAGCACAATAAACCCTTTGATAGCGTCGCGCGTCTCAGTATGTGAGACAGGACATCCTAGTCGACTCTCTCACCTATCGTCGGTCGCGACGGCCTTACTTTGCGCTGACTCGTCCTGCGTTCGCTACGAAACAACATGACACTACGGTACACGTTGCTCCATAGCTAACTCAAATGACTCTACGCGGCTATGCGGCCTCACACTCACTTCGTTCTGCTGCGGGCGCGCCGCTATCAGCGGCTCGTCCTCTCGTAACTCGCTTGCGCTAGTTACTTCCATGACTCCTCGATAGTATTTTTATTCATGACACAATAATACGATGCTCAGCAACTTCAACGGCAAAATTAAACTGACTAAAAGCGAATTGAATATGCTAAGACAATATGCCGCACGTAATGGCCATGCTGTTAATCAGATTAACACTTTAGAAGCGTTGTTCAGCGCATCAATTGCAGCATTAAGTCCGGCATTACAGGAAGATATGCTGGAATTTATGGAAACCGGCAGTTCGCCGTTAACACGATAACAATAGCCCGGCATAACCGGGCTATCTAATCTAGTCGACTACATCGCCTGTGATGATATCAATTGTTGAACAAAACTCTGTATTCGACTCTGTATATCGAACATTGACATCCATTGCTACTGTCCCTTCGGGGACATCAATAGTCATTTCACCAAAGCCACCATCATTGTTATACCAATCAACATCGGTGTACTCTAGGTAATCGTTGGTTATAGTCTCTATCGCGTGCATTAATGGTTCATTAACAAGCTGTTGCGTACTTAGCCAGATACCATTATCGCAACTCCTGACTGTATCGAATATACTGACTTCAATATTCGGGTTATCAATATCCGGTTCGAAATCAACCACATCAATAGCTCCGCTATCACCACAGCCATCGAACCTGACTGTGACTGTTTCTACTCCCAGTGCCTGTAAAACTGGTAATACGCGACGCAGATTTTCAAGATAACTGCGCTGACTGACGGCAACTGAGTCTACTGATTGCTTGGATAACTGTTTGATGTTCATCGCCGCATAAATAGCATCACGTTCAGCAGCCTTTGGCATTTGATTGTAGCGGCTTTTAATTTGCGTAATCTGCAATGGACTTTCATCATCACCCGTTAATATCAACTGCACTGTCCAGCGTTGCTGCTGAATAAAGGCGGTAGCAATTGCACAGGAACCACTGATAATCTGATTGTGATAACTGGCAACACAATGAGACTGCCTTAAGCCTTCCATACCAAGACGGCGACTGTTTTTAATAAGATAACCAGGCCAGTCAGTAGGCAGATATTTTTGATACTTAGTAATATCATAATTGACGTTATCAGCGGCCAGCCGCTGTAACGTGGCTGCGCGTGATAATCGGTTGTGCTCCTGATGCCAACGCTTTGGTGTCCAGCCAAGATTAATGCGACGTTGCTGAGTTTTGGCCATACTAATAACATCATCGACTGGTACATTCTGTGCTCGCAAAGCGTAGTAGCTAACAGCAAAGCCTAGTAGCTTTGAATTGTCACCGGCCAATCTCCCCGCCTCTATAATTCTGCTAGCAACTTCCGGATTTATATGTTGAACTGCGAGTAAACCTTGTAGTGGTTTTCGTACTTTTAGTGGTAAGGATGTTAATTGCTGTTCCAAATTGTGAATTGCTGCAGCCATTACGCAGCCTCCGTTACAGGCTTGTCATAGATGACAGTGCCACGAGACATCCAAATCTTTGGTTGTATACTGGAAAGCCAATCAGCTAGGTTAGGCACTCGCCCGCCACAATCCTCCATCACATGCTGTTCACCTATATAGCGTACCGGGACTTTTTTACCGGCACTGTTTTGAATAGTAGCGCCAAACACTCGCTCGGCTTCGAAGATACCTTCAGCATGATGCCGCAATGCCCGATGTCTGAAATCGCAAAACGATTCCTTGGTCGCATCGAACCAGTTATGTATCTCCAAATAATCTTCAGGCTTGCCGCCAAATTTTCTGGCTGAGGATTCAGCGTGGTAATAGGTATGTGTCATTCTCAGAGTCTCCATAGATAGACCGGAGACACCCCACCCCACAGGGATAGAACATCCCCAGTGGGTGAATCAAGCGATAGGATCTTATTTCAAAATCTTATGCTTAATAAAATCAAGTGGAAGTCCGAAGACCTCCACTTATTCCGATCAAGTGTTGCTGGCCTTTTCTTTGATGGCAAGCTCAGCAACCTCACGAAGCTTATCGAGCAGATGTTGCTCGGCTTCAGCATTACGTTTAAGAGAGTTCAGATAATTTAAAACTCGCTCAGGTTCCCTAACAGTCCGGACAAGAAGCCGATGATGCGCGTTTTTGATTTCATTAAAGTCACCAAAAATTCCCGCCAAATCCAACGCTTCCTGTGGAGTGATATTAGTTTCCATGTGCACCTCGATTCAAAAAGAACGAGGACGCACAGCAACCCGGAGGGCAAATACGCCCCCGCAGGGTTTCTACAAATGGCAGTAGACCAAAGCCTATAGCCAAACCAGGTCAGATAATTATCGTGACTGACTAATCACGCCTATCGTCGGTAAACGACGCGAGAATTACATTGGTTTTACGCCTTAATATGATCAGGCGCAATTAAAGATCGGGAAATACGCTGCGTGAATAACCTTTCAGGTATGCGATAAGCAGTTTTTACGGAATGATTTCAGCGATTTCGCTTTTGTTGTAAATAAGGCTGAATTTCTACTACATTAATATGATCGTCTTTATCAGTGTTGGCCTGTTCAAGCATAAGTTCATGATGAACTTTTTCCAGTCTGATCACGATGTCATCCTGGATAACAGTTTCACTTTGGTCTTTGGCAGCAGGTTGCTTATTTTGAGTTCGAAGTTCACTTTGCAGTTCTGAGATATAACTGGATAAGGAGCGCTCGGCATCCCATAAACTCAAACCAATCAACACGGTTGCAAGCAGTGTGACAGCAATAATCTCCAGCCAATAATTAAACAAAATCTCCATTTACGCGGTTCCTGAATATCTATCAATAAGCGATCTGACTGAGGATAAATCCGTATTATCTCCGACCAACGAACATTTAACCTCGCCTGTCATGGACTCCACCTGGGCCCAGACCCCGGCTGAGCTGAATTGCCGAGCTGCGTCGAAGGCTTTGGAAAAGTCTGGAAAATGAGCAACCTCCCACCAGTTCTTACTGTCCAGTTCCGGTTTGAAAGCACCCCATATCTTGAGGCAGCAGGGTTCGTCCTTTGACATTGTACACTCCACGGTCAGACTGCTGAGAATATATTTATGTTAATTATATAACTGTAAAGTTTACATCAAAAACAGCCTGCTGACACCTGATATCCTGGAACGATGGTTTTTGTGTGATTATTCACTCTCAGCGAGGCTTATTCAGGGCCTGAGAGCTTTTTAGGGAAGACAACCCGGGGGCCAAATAAACTCAAAATGACCCAGAAAGCCGCTCGATAAGCCTTAAATACCTGGAACCTTCACTATGAGCCGGGTTCGATGGGCTAATCGGCAAAGAATGAGCAATAGGGGTCGAAAATGGACTTGGAATACCCGGCGCACGCGGATAACATAAAAACATCCGGGCTAATACAATGCTAATAATAATCTTGTGTTAACTCTTAAAATCGGAAACTGACACCCAAATTCATTGGATCACTTAAATATGGAGTATTTTCAATCTAACCTGATCGTCTACTGGCTATACATTCTGACTGTGATCAGTCTGTGGATACCGCTGGGCTTGATTAAGCGTGATAACGGCAGTTCAGTGCTGCAATGGTGGCATATCCCACTGGGCGTTATGCTGGTCGTTGCTGTTGTGGAGGGGTTGCTGGAGTTTGTAGCATTGCCTGTGATTGCAGGGTTCTATTTCGTCTGCTGGCTGTCGACTAGGTCGCTGAAGCCTGCCTGGCTGAATGTGGTTGTTACCATTGGACTAGTGATTTTCGGACTGGCAATGGGCTTTACATTATTCCCTGGCTTTGCTGATAGTGTCTCTATCATGCTACCAAACGAAAGCGGCGATATTGTGCAACAGGATTACCGCTTCAATATCAGCAAGTATTTTATCGGGTTGTTTTTTGTGGGTCTGATGTGTACGAGGATCAGTACCCTGGCTCAGCTACGGGATATGCTGGTTAGGGTTGCGCCCGTCATAGGTATTACCGTACTGCTGGTATTTTCGAGTGCGATGCTGATTGGCTTGGTCGGTTTCGATCCGCATATATCATCCCAACTGCTTCTATGGGCAGTCTCGAATCTGTTTTTGGTTTGTGTCACTGAGGAGGCATTTTTTCGTCTTTTTATTCAACAGCGATTGACTACGGTATTAAACCGGATAACGACATACGGCACCTGGATTGCGTTGGTCATTACGTCTGTCTTTTTTGGAGTCGTGCATTTTGCCTTCGGCTGGCAATACGTGATCATCGCCACAATCGCAGGCTTGGGATATGGGATGGCGTATATTCGTACGGGCCGTATTGAGGCAGCGATATTGACGCATTTCCTAGTCAATTTGATTCATTTCACGTTGTTTACTTACCCAACGATGGAGTAATGCATTGAGATTTATAAAGCAACGGCCTCTGCTTTAGTAGTTACCGAATCAACATACGATTGGGTATCAATATCCTGCAAAAGGTTGTCAATAATCACTTGATAAAAACTTTTATCAGCCAGACTTAAAACATTACTGCATTGATCGGCCACATGATAAATCACAGCATCTGATTCAGACTCGGTCAATAAATCACTGTCACGCAAATCATAACTACTGACTGATACGACATCGATCGTTCGCAAAACTCTGCCATTAGGCCCCAGGCGCTGAACATGAAAGGCGATGCCTCTATCCTGGGATTGGGTATAAGGCAGTGTTTTCTTAATCGAGATCAATATCTGTTGTTGCTGTAAAAGCTGTTGCTGTACCTTGAGTAAAGTATGTAACGTTTGCCGTTCCTGATGATAATCAATAGGCATTAGGTAGTCTCTGGAAAGCACAGGGTGAATAAATACCTTTTCTGGCAAAAATAAATTGAACTCGGCATCTTTACTAATTTGTAATAACACGGCAAACGGGCCACCTGAGTCAAGCGCACCGGGCAAGTGATAGACGTTTTCATAATCGAGTCGAATCCCTCTTGCATCAAGACAAACCACACCATCATCTACAGAATCAATAACCGACAAGATAAAACCAAACGGTGCGCCATCACCAGGCCAGTCTTGCTCCGCATTACGTAAGCGCCGGCCGATTCGTGGTAGGGCATCAATATGCGTATCGGAGAAATCAGCCAGATGCCGACCATTAACAATATCGATACTGCGCGAAACTTCGCGTAATCCAGCATATTGTGAAGCCAGAATATCATCCGACGAATAGGGATAAACAATATTCAGCCTGGCTGCCGCGAACCAGCGAAAAAATAATTTACTTAAATCTGACAATGAACGTCTAATCTTGTTCTCAGTGTCGATAACTGACTTGGCATTGAAAATACAATCACTTGAGTGCGGTGGGCGATCTGGCATACACGCCAGATAATATAAACCTTGATAACTGCGTTTCACATAAAGCAAAGGTCGGCTTGAAGCATGGCCACGACAGTCACAGGTCAGCCAATAACGATGCTGCCAGAGATAGCGCAGAAAATCCTGAGCAATTGCATTGTCATCAGTATTTACATGGCTATTGCTTAACAAGGTATGCTCAGCATGATCCAGTGTTCGTATCACTTCCGGTTGGGTACCCGGCCGACTGATTCTGATTAACTGCATCGATTTAAGACACTGCGCTAAGCGCAACTTTTTCATCTGCTGCTTTGTCTGTATCCGACTCGGTATCTTTTGTTTCTGTGTCTGTTTGTATTTCCGGGTCTTGCTCGGTTACTGAATCAGAATTCTTTGCCTGCGCTTCCTCGGCCTGCTTGCGTAAACCGGAGCGGGTTTGATCGCCCAAAGCCCTGATGCGATTGGCCAGTTTGATCAAGCGGCGTTGCCATTCATAGCTGCGGTTGGTGCGTTGTGCAGTTTCCACCTGCCCGGTTAACCAAAGCGCATCCAGTCGTAACAAAGATTGATCCATCATTTCTATTAGCGTTAGATACTGATTGGCAAACGGTGAGGTATATTCGGCAGCAATAGTCTTGGCACCATCATAGCTGGGTAAATCGGTAATGCCGCACTGCTCCATCAAGTAATCACTACGTTCAATTTCTTTGCTTAAATCAGCACGTATTTTTTCGATTTGCTCAGACAGTAATTTCTCTGCAGCAGTGGCTGCTTCTACATAACCCATTGCAACCGTGCGTACGGTCAGCACAAAAATATCCGCTTTTAATCTATCCCATACCCGGTTATATACTCTTTGCGTGTAGGATGTATTCAGTGTCAGCTTTCGACTCCATGCCGGTTTGGCAACACCAGTACGCTTTTGAGATTTTTTCTGTGTTTGCTGAGCATCGATATTCGTCGTTGTAACGGGTTTATCAACATTAACTTGGGCTTCTGCGTTCGATTCAGTATTTTTTGCCATAATCATTACTCCTGGATCAGATGATTTGCTACGGGGTCAACATGGGGAAATGCTCATGCAATCCACCAAAGATGGACTGGTATGCCATAACACCAAAAGAATTAGAGAGGTTCTGAAAAATTGAAGGCGGCAAGGTAAAGTCCTTAACCCGCTTTACATGAAATTCTTTCAGTACTGAAGATAAACTGCATATTCCATCAACAAGCCCCATGCTGACTGCTTCATCACCCGTCCAGTAATCGCCGGAAAATACGGTTTTGGACTCAGCAGTTAACTTTCCTTGACGGCCATCCATAACAGCATCAATAAAGTGCTTGTGAATACCCGATAGCAGACTATCAACTTTTTTTGTATCGTCTGCTTTTAACGGTTGGAACATATCCAGTCGTGCTTTTCGATCCCCTGCGGTAAACACACGACGATCAATTTCATAACGATGAATCAGCTTATCCAGCCCCCAGCTATCCATAACCACACCGATTGATCCGGTCATCGTACTCCGATTAACACAGATCTGATCACTGGCCACTGCGATAAAATAAGCACCGGATGTCAGCATATCTTCACCGATCACAACGATTTTTTTATCCGGGTATTCTGCCCGCAGTGATTTGATTCGTTCATGAATCAAAGCTGCTTGTACCGGCGTACCACCGGGAGAATTGATTAAGACAATCACTGCACGGGCTTTTTCATCTTCATAGGCAAGCTCTAGTGCACGGTTGATTTTATGCGCATTGGATCTTGTATCGCTTTTTATAACACCATCAATTCTGACCAGTGCTGCATAATCCTGATCGAGTTTTTCAGGCGCGATAATGCGTTGAATTCCAATGGAATAGATTAATGGCCCGGCGACAAGAGCGATCGCTATCAGCGCAGCACGAATATTCCGCCAGCGTAAATCCCGCCGCAAAATCATATCCTGCGTTGCCATATGAGTTTCCATGAATGCGATTAGATTCGTCACAATCTGGGTTAAATCAGACTGTGATTCTGTAGCATGCTGTTGATGCGAGTCATTGTTAGACATTCAGCTATCCTGTGATTACCTGATAAACCTTGTCTTACCAAGATTTGCTAATCGAATCTGTATTTCCCGCTGAATATCCATCGGTGCAGCAATATGCCGTAATGTAACTTCATGTGTATCTGTACCACCGGATGCCAGCTTTACGGTGCCAACCCCCAACATACGTTCCAATATGGACTGATGTACATCGACCGATCTGATATGCTGAATGGCAATACGCGCCGATTTGCGCGAAACAATGCCATACACTGATGCAATAGCATTAGCCGTAAATTCATAGCGATTAGCTGCGTATATCCAAAGAAACCGACCAAGTGAAATCAACGCCAGCACCAAACCGATAAAAGAAAATAACGCCAACGTAAAAGCACCGACAGATGGGTTATCCGGGGTGTTTAAGCCGATAATCGAAAAAGCCAGATGCGGTTGCAGCATTAACAATACGCCAATAGCTGCTGATAGATGATTACCAAGAAAAGCTCTCGGTGCCGGATGCAATATAAATACCGACGGATAATTCGATTCGTTATTATTGAATTTACTCTGGCTTTGATAGTCTTTAGATAAACCAGCGGTAGTTTCAGCAAGCAGACCGTCCAATGGTGACTGAGTAAATTGCTGCTTGTCAGTTGCAGATTCAGTATCCGTTAATAAATCTGTTGCAAATGGCAACACCGCATAACCGCCATCAGGATGATTAATAATCGAGCAAGGTTCGCCTAATTCAGCACTCAGGATGCTGCGCTTGTAATCCGCTGCATCGTAATCCGTGAACGGTTTGCCATTTGCTGCAACAATGTAATTAGCAGTGGTCATATAGGCCATTGCCCTCCACTTCCACGTTTGTTCTGATTGTTTACAGTAACGCGGTATGTTGCATGAAAAAACAATCCAGACCTGCCCTAGCAGACCGCTTAAACGGTTTTTTCGTTATTCGTATCTAAATTGCATATTCGGACTGTCGTTTTATTCTGGCTATGAACCTCAGAAAGGTTGTATTAATAAAAAATATGGAGTAACGAATGATAAAATCAATTTCTGTTAACAATTTATACCCCTCAAAACATAACGTTCGAACAACACCCGCCTCCAAGCAGTCTGATACACAACTTAAAAGCAGCATTCAGGCAGTCGGTGTATTACAAAATCTGTTGGTTATGCCATCCAGTAATGATGGCCAATATGAGGTTATCGGTGGTGGACGAAGGCTCAGACTTGTGAAAGAACTGATTGCCGAAGGCAAAATTCCAAATGGTATTGAGCTTGAGTGCAAAATCAAAACCGATATATCACCATCAGAAATATCATTGATCGAAAACATTCAGCGAGCAGCTATGCACCCCGCTGATGAATTTATGGCATTCCAGTCGATGATTGACGAGGGACTTAACGAAAATGATATTGCAGCGCATTTTGGTGTAACCAAAAAACATGTTAAGCAACGCTTGCGATTAGCTAATGTCGCGCCACTGATCATTAACGAATACCGCAAAGGTAATCTTGACCTTGACTGTGTAATGGCATTTACTGTCAGCGATGACCATGAAGCACAAATAACCTGTTGGAATGAAGTTAAAGGCGGTTACATAAACGATTACCATATCAGAAATTGCTTACTAAATACCGACTTAACCAGTGACTCAAAACTTGTTAAATTCGTTTCTTTAGCGACTTATAAAAAAGCCGGTGGAACGGTATCAACCGATTTGTTTGAAGATACCACGTACATACTCGATGCTGATTTAATTAAAGAGCTAACCGAAAAGAAACTCGACAAACATGCCGAACAACTCAAACAAGCCGGTTGGTCGTGGGTGCTGACATCTTTAACACCTAATGATGATATACAGCGATTTGCAAATCTGGAGCCGTCCTATGAGACTATGCCTGATGAATTAAAACAGCGAATCACTACGCTGGAAAACCAGCTCTGTGAACTGGAGAACAGCGAAGAAGAATCAGAGGAACTGCTGGACGAATACGACAAGGTCGAGAACGCTCTGGATCAGGCGGAACTTGAAAAAGAACAATATCGAACCTACAGCAGTGAAGACATGGCCAGAGGTGGCTGCATTGTATCGTTTGACCATAACGGTAAACCATTACTGTTAGAGGGTTTAATAGAACCATCGCAAACTAAAACCGCAATCAACGATGTTGATGATGTAACTGAAAAAACCGTATCCAATACCGACTCTCTGTCAAAAGCACTGGTTGAAGATATTGCTAAATACCGTCAGCAAATTATTCAATCCGCTGTCGCCGAAAACGGTGATATCGCATTTGATATACTGCTGTACACACTCTGCGCGGATATTCTTGGGCAACATCATTGGGGTAATAATAATCTGCTGGATAGCAATACCCGTATTATAGAAAACCAAACCACACTTAATGATACGGCAGATACCGTAGCTGCTGGCCGATTGTCGCAGACACATAGTAGGCTGCAAACTCAATGGCTGTCACTGGAATCAGGTGCTGAGCAATTTTCTGCTCTACGCCAGTTGTCGAAAAAAGACAAACAGGCATTACTGGCTTATTGTGTATCCAGAGCCTTGAGCATATCCAGCGATTGCCTGACCGACAACAGTTCCAGTGCGGCGCAATTGATTAATGATCTGGAAGTTAACTTTGCCGAATACTGGCGACCAACCAAGGACAACTATTTCTCGCGGATAAGAAAACAACTCTTGCTGAAATACGGTGAGGAGTTTTTTGGACAGGAATGGATCTCGGCTCATCGCAACAGCAAAAACAGCGCAATAGCGGAGCAACTGGCCGGATTATTCACGATGGATAATAATAAGCTATCAGAGCCACAGTTAAAGATAAAACAAACATGGTTACCCGAATGTTTTAGTGCTTAACACCAATACGTTATATATCAAGTAACAGAAAGCCGGTCGCTGTATGACCGGCTTTTTTTATTGCAGGCTTTCGGCCTGATCCTGTTTCGATAACCGCATCCCACCAATGTAAGCAGATGCGATAGATGGCCGGTTATGGCCAAGATCGAATGCTATCGTCATTCTGGCTTGCTGATCCATATCCTCCGGCGCTGCAATAATGCCGTTGTTTTTTATCGGCGAGGGATGGCCGGTAATTTCCTGATACAGCCGGTTGGCATATTCATGCCGCAGTCCATGCACATTCACACCATTACGCATACCAATAGCAGCCCGGTTACAGATTTTATAAACGCGTTTGCGGTACGGATTAAATTCACGATCATCCGGTATCAATGAACTGCTACGCGTATCGATAACCGTCTTGGCCAGTTGCAGAATATCTCGCTGTGATGTTTTTCTGATACTCACCATACGCTCCCTGCCACCTTTCGCACCACAACTGATATGGATATGATTGCCCCTGTCGGCAATCATTGGTCTTAACAGTAATGCTTCTTTTAAACGCAAACCAAAAGCCAGCATTAATTGGAGCACTGTTGCTACACGCGGGTCTAGTGTTTCGATCTCTGCCAGTTTGGCATCGATATCAATCCCAGCCCCTGACCATGTATGATCATAATCAGCAACCAATGGTCGACGCAGAGACTGTGGATTATCGACCAGCGTTTTGGGGTCAGGCATCAAACCTTCTTTGCCAATCCAGATACAAAACGCACGAATAACCGATATCCGGGTTTGCAGGTCTTTAATGCCCTGATCTTCCCAGTGTCGAATGACGATACGGATATGCCTGGGTTTCAGGTTTCTAACATACCTCAACTTATAACCCTGACGGTGCAGGTCTTTCATAAAACGAAAGATAATCTCACGGCGCTTGGCCTGGGTTTCATAGCTGGCAACGCCGTTACCATGCATCCGGTATTTATTGTTAACACTTAATGTCGTTAAAATTTGTTTGTAGGTTTCAACATGCATATGTAGCCTCCATATTAATAATTTAATGAAAATAAAATTGTTCGCTCAAAATAGATTGTTTTAAGTGCTCAGAAGCACGATGGAGAGTCATTCTCAGAACTACTCCACGTCCAGCTACAATAGCTGGCATCCCAACAGGATGTTCATATAAGCATTTTTTTCGTCACCAATCCTAAGCAGAGCTTCCGCTTATCTAAGGCGGTGCGCAGGTTTGTACCCTCCCCGGTATCGCTTAACACGTATAGCCAGGGCGACGTGAGTCATGTTATGGCACAGCAAAGGTAACGTTGATCATCAGCTAAAAAATACTGCGTCGTTAGCGGATGTCGTTTGATATGGGTCGAAGCTAATTTACAAGCCTCGGTTTTTCATCTGGCAAGTACAGGCAGGACTGCAACAATAGGAATTTGTTACATATCGAACTGCGATTCTATAGTCATGTGTATCGATAATATTAGTTATCGACGAACAGATTATTTATTGAGGATCATATTGCTGGTATTGAACAATAAGAAATTAGATACATCATCACAGCAGGTCGTACTATGACAATCAACATCAGGCTGGAGTCTTAAGAGAACAGCTATCCCTGTTAGGCGTCTATCGACGCACTAATTACGTGTGAAATGTAGACTCTGAATATCAGTGTGTCAATAGCAGATGCAGCAATTTTTTCTATGATAAAAATCGATAACTGACAATGATTATGCGTGTCATCTACGTACACCCTTTAGTCAGAATCCTTATCAGACATAGCGTTTAAGGTTTTTAAATCAACTTTCTCGCTCACCCTGGGGAAGCTCAGCCAATAACAAACGGAGCTAAACCAGGCGCACCCGAAACTACCCAGCCTGGCAATACATAACCAGCATAATTTACTCACCCATATGAACGACTTATGAACGGGTTTTGTCATTAAGCTTGCGGTTTATTCACGCTTAAGTTGTCCGCAAGTGCAACATATAAACCACTTTACTGGATTTTGACTTTACAGCGTTTTTGCCCAATGCTATATCTACAGCATTCCTGCATTCGGTCATATGACCGACCGGCATCAAGACAATCTCGCTGAATAAAATCACCAACAGCGATTTGTCTTTCTCTGATCGGCACCTTGGTTGTAAAACCAATTCACCAAACCACATTTTTCAATATTGCGCACAAAAACCGTGTACTTATTATTAGAACCCATCTCAAAATTAAAGATTTTGTGTTTAGGCTAGGCCCGAGCTTTTCGAAAAGCGGAGTTTATAGCTAATAAATGAGCATTTGAGAAAAGCAAGAACGACGCATTAACGCAAAAGATTAATTTTGAGATAGGTTCTACTTTTTTATCAAAAACTTAGGAGACTATTCATGCAACAACCGATTATTCGAGCCATAGACCTGGGTTATGGCAACACAAAATATATTTATTCAGACAACACCGATAATGAAATGCAGTGCAACCTGTTTCCATCGATAGCACCCCATGCGTCAGCAAATGGCGTTGGCAAAGGGATATTGAAGAAAAGAGATACAATCTCAGTATGTGTTGAAGACCAGTATTATGAAGTGGGCGCTGACTGCGAACTGGTCGAAAACATCTATAGCATCCGGCCATTGCACGAAAACTTTACCGATACGCCCGAATATATGGCTTTGTTTTATGGTGCGTTGGCTTATATGAATGCACCACACATTGATTTGTTGGTTGTGGGCCTGCCGGTAAAACTATTGCGCAGTAAAGATGAAATATTAAAACAAAAACTCAAAGGCAAGCACAGTATCGCCGGCAAAACCATCACTATACAAGAAGTACTGGTAATTTCGCAGCCGTTAGGTGGGTTTGTTGATTATGCCAAGCAGCATGAGACTTATAAAACATTAAAAGACCAGCAAAACCTGTTGCTAGATCCCGGCATGTTCACTTTCGACTGGTTGATGACCAAAGGATTAAAAGAAGTACCCCATCAAAGCGATAGCTTTCCTTGCGGAGTCTCCAGAATACTGAAAAAAATTGCGCAACTGATTAGCGAAGAGAAAAATATTAATTTTAATGACCTATCCAGTATTGATAAAGGCTTAAGACAACACAACTTTCGCCTTTATGGCAAACAATATGATGTAACCACCAAATTACAGGAAGCCATAACAGAAATTGACCCTGCAATACATGCATTAACCAACAGTGTTGGCGATGGTAGAGGTATTGACAATATATTTTTGGTCGGCGGTGGTTCAGAATATTTCGCGCCAGCTATCAAAAGCATATTTCCCAACCATCATGTGATTACGGTTGGCGATCCTGTATTTGCCAATGTCAGAGGGTTTCAGTGGGTTGGCAAAGAAGTCTATGAGCATATGACAGGTAAAACAGCATGACGGATAATAATCGATGCGAAAGACTTAGAATAACGCTAACACTTAGGCGTCAGATGTCGCCGGAGTTATTTGACTATATTGCTGATATGAAACCAAAGTACCGAGCCGAGTATCTACGGCATTTAACGATGATGGCGTGGCAGTTTCGTAATGGGATATTAACAACATTTGATAATCAGGCAGCAATACCTATTAAAGGTTTGCCCGACTCAGGGAATGCTGATCAATCGATGTCTGACGATTTAAAAGTAGCGCTGAATATCTGAGCAATAAAAGATGATAACAATATTAAAATCTAATTTAATTTTTTAGGCAATGAAGAATCTCTGAATAAATTATCATCGACATCTTGAATAATACCCAGCCCGTATTTTTTTCCATCGTCATATATAAGACAAGGCGCAACTGACAGAATTTTGTTTGTCCTTTTATGATAATGCAGCAAAACTATATTAGCGTCTAATATCAATTTTTGAGTATCTGCTACTGATGGCTGACCTAGATACGCTCCGGCAATAAAGTTAACAATGATCAGTTCTTTTGAAATCCGGTTCATTGCAACTAAATGCGGATCAGCAATAATATCTTCATAAACATAAGTACTTTTAAATGTCTTCATCACCTGCCATTCAAGCGGATTATTCAAGCCAATAATATGCAGGCAGGATAAATACAAAGGGCTTCTAACAGTTGCAAACTCTACAACATTATTCATGGCAACAGTTCCGGTTGGGGTTTTAATAAAAAAGTCTTTATTGCTTTTCTAACACAACTTTTTTTATATGCAAGCCGCTGATGTTGCCTGTCGAACATCGACGCTGTATTTTAATTTTAGGCGAAAGGATGCCGAAGCACCCTTTCAATTAGCAGCAAGATCTTTGGTAACATCACCAATCGATCCCGTTTCCATTTGAGCCATAGCAACCGGCTGACCGCTATGGTCGACCTGGCAAACTTCGGTAAAAAGTTTGTCATTTTTCGCGTACTCCACACATCGAAAGATAGCATCAGTTCCGGCTACATTGATGGTTCTGCCGGTTGGCCTGGATGCTGAAATACCTTCCGCTGATGGTTGCTCTGTATTTTCATCACTGTCTTTGGATTGATCTTTTTGAGAAGCAGGCTGCCGTTTAGCGCTATCTGCAATCTGCGATTTATCTTGTGCAGCAGCTGCTATTTCCAGTTCATCAGCAGATAAATCATCAGCAAAAAAACGACCGATTTCCCGCTTAAACCAGGGTATAGCAACATGCCAAAAGAACGCCAAGAACAATATCAACTCTAAAAGATGAAAAACACCATACATATGCACTTCCTCCTATAGGTAAAAACCGCAAGCAGGAAAGACATATTAATCCCCGAGAGGTGTCTATCCCTCACGGGTTATCAGTAGCAATAGAGTCAACCCCCATTGCCGGTTTCGTATAGATACAGAACGCATCCTGTATCCGCTGTCAGGCTGGTATGCCCAGCTATCATGCTCATTATGAGCAGAAATTTCGACTTGAACTTATCTCAATATCGAGGGTTCTTAGTTATTTATACGCTATACTTATTGCCATAACCTTAATATTGGAACAGCATTATGATCGAAGGACTACTCGCCGTTATCGCTCTGTTAGTGATCCTGGGCC
This sequence comes from Gammaproteobacteria bacterium, assembly GCA_965230615.1. Classification (GTDB taxonomy): domain Bacteria; phylum Pseudomonadota; class Gammaproteobacteria; order HTCC5015; family HTCC5015. The sequence continues at coordinate 188,869 of OZ246012.1, read as the reverse complement.
TGATCATCAAAGGCGCAAAAAGCCATAAATCGAATCACACTGAGGCTAAGGAGGTAAATACCATTTCCTCATCTCCGGATGAAGTGGCTAACCCTGCCCATCCAGTAAACCCCAAATTTGATGAAGATTTGCATCAATCCTAAACAGCATATTTTTAATTACCTTTTACTATCATCTGGCTTTGTAAAGCGACGACACTTGATCAAGCAAACGATCCTGCACCACCGGCTCGGCCGATGCTGCTCTATCCAGTAGCACACGACCCTCATACCCAATTTCTTGCTCAACGTTATCACGCAAACGATCAAACGAGTCATCCATACCCCAGTTCTGCATAACATATAAATAAGTGGATGTATTACCGACTGACTTTTGCGCAAAGTATTCAGCAGACTGTGACGGTAGACCATGTTCATTCGCAGTAGAATAAGCCTGTTCATGAGTTTCAGTAATATTCTCACCAATACCTTCCTGGTAACCGCGTAGTGCGGCGGCTGTTGCTGTCAGCCTGGCAGCGATTGGGTTCTTGCCCTCTTCCCGGGCTTTTTCATAAGCCATATCATAAGATGCTGCGCCATAGCCCAGTGCCTTGCCGGTCTCCTGAAAATTATCGGCAACCCAGCCGGAAGCATCCGTATCCATAATGACATTGGAAGGATTACGCACTTCTGAAAAATTATCCTGTATTTTTTCAGCTTCAGCCTGCGCCGCCAGAGTTTCAATCTTACCAATCGCTGCATTCATTTCCTGGTCATTACTTTGCTTATGAGCTTGAAAGAAATCCTGCACTGCACCACGACCTTCTCTATTAAGCGCTGTTGTATTGGCAAACTCCTGATCGATATTAAAACGCGTTGGCCAGCTATCGTCAGAAACTCCGATAATCTGATCCTGTGTTTCTGACTGTGCTTCACCAAATGTACGCGCCTCATCTGACAAGCTTTTATTGGACGCTGCATCATCAAGATCAGTGGCAGGTGTACCATAGCGCGGTGCCATATAGGCAGCCAAGGCATTCAGTGCTTCAGGATTATCACTGCTGGACATGGCAATACCGATAGACGCCGCTTTAGCCTGATCGGCATCCGGTATTAAACCTGTCTGCACGAACATGCCTTTCACATCTTCAATCTTGCCAATATCCATTCCATGTACAATTGCCATTTTTTCCAGTTCATGTACCGAACCATCGCCCACCGCACGATGACCGAATTCAGCACCATCAACTCTAAAATCCAGACCAACCTGCTGACGTAATGCTGAAATTTCATTAAAACTTTTGCTTGCGCTGACTACATCACGCTGAGCTTCACGCCACTCCTGGGAATCCGATACACCCAGAGCGCGTGAATAGCGACTCATCAAGCCTTCTCGTTCATTCGTCTCAATCGCTTCGGCCAGTTCGTTGCGAATACCTGTCTCACTATTCGCCGCTTGCACAAGACGGTCGCTGATTTGTTCACGCTCGGTTTCCGAGAGAGAACGAATGTTTTGCAACATTTGAGAGACCTGACCATTGACAGGCATACCGCGACCCTGCATAGCCGCGCCAAGCGCGCCGTGTAACACTGCGCGCTCATCCGACGTCATGGTGTTTTCCAGTGAGGTTCCTTTAACCGCTTCTTGCGTTGCACGTTCCATAACAGAATCGACCATAGTATGACTGGATCTTGTGCCGCTGCTATTGAAGTTTTCTGTAAACTTGGAGAAATCATCCTGGCGCTGTAAATTTAATCCCGCACCTTTAGCTGCCGCCCAATCAGAAATAGCCTGCTGCTGAGAATTCAGCGCTGATTGCATACCCCGGCTTAACGCACTACCGATTTGAATATCAGGTATTACATCACCGGCACCGGTAGTAATCGTGCCGGTAACCGGCGCATTACTAAACAATGCCTGCTGAGCGCCTAATGCTCCCATTGAAGCAATAGGTGCGGGCGCCGATATATCCGGTGTACTGATTTTCTCATTAATGTAATCATCACCGGCCATGCGGTCGGTCAGCCGGGTAAATGCATAATACGAACCGGTAATGATCATTAGCGTTAACAAAGGCGTTGCTGCCGCCAGCATGCCACCAACAGCAAGCCAGGATGAGGTTTCGGTCCAGACATTTTCCATCCCCACCATTGATAAAACATCCAGGCCGCTGGCATCAATGTCCTGTAGTTTTTCAGACGACGCCAGATTAATATATAAGTTGTTAATCGCCATTACCGGCATCCATAACTGAATCCATATAGCAAGCATTAGGTAACGGCCAAACAAAGTGATACCAACAGCACCTAACGTAAACAGAAAAGCCATAAAAGGCGAAACCGCATAAAAAAAAGATTCAATATAAGAAATTAATGGCCTGGCTACTTCGATAAACATAGATTGCTCGGTAGCCCATTGAGTGCGACGCTGTTCCATGGCCTGAGTGCGCATCACAACACCAGCCGTATTATTCACCGAAGCGTGGTAACCTAACTCGGCAAACCGGATTTCACGGCTGATCAGTGCATTCAACATAAAAGTCTGTGCGGATTTACCCACACCAAATAATGCATCAATGGAATCCTGTACCGTTACTTCAGCATCCGCCACACCCAGTATCGAAGCAATATAATCCAGCCAGGCCGGATAAAAATTATTCAACATAAAAGCTCTGAGGTTTTGATATGCATTGGTGCAGGTTACCGTTTGCCCATCTTCATCGGCGGCAACCAGATAGATTGTGGTAAACCAGGCACTGGAATTAACCTCCAAAGCATCCAGCAAATTGTTTGCCGTGCGCAACTCTTCCCAGGTAATATCATGCGCCGGCAAGTCCATCAGCATGTCATAAAAAACACAATCTATTAAATATGATCTTAAACTGCGTTGCACATCGATAGTACGAATAGCGGTAGTGGAACTGCCATCGTTTGCATCACCATAATCAATCTCACGCATTGAATGAATCACATCGAGTGAATCCATATAACCGGATGAAGTCAGGCTTGGAAAAGCGAAGACAGTGCCAAACGAATCGGTTAAGGTAACACCAATGGTGGACGTGACGCCACCAATCGCGCCAATGCCTATCGGTACATTAGCCACTGTTGTAGTAGTACCCGTATAAACATCTTCAACCGTCACTGTGACTTTCGGCAAGAAAATAACTGCATAAAGCAGCCAGCCCACCAGAATCCATTGCAACTCCAATTTCTGGGTGACGATAGCCCTGCCCAGAGTTAATAGTATGCCGATCATTAAGCCAAGCGCGATTAAACCACCATAACCTGCCGGGCCGGTACTGGAAGTTAATATTGCAACACCATTCAGAACAGCAATGAGTAAATCCGAGCGGCCAATGGATATAATATCAAACATAAAGCCGCTTATTTTCTTGAGCGATTCGGCAAAACCTGACTGTCGGTCATCTCATCCTGCTGAGATATTTGTTGTGATATCTGCGCAACCAGTTGCATAAGCTTATAGGTATTATCGAGTTCTTTATGTTCTACCGATTGACGACTTTCAAACTCTGCAACTCTGTCTTTTAACCTGTCACGCATCTGCTGACTCATTTGAATATTATTTAAACCAAAAGACTGGCGCACAGAGGAAATCATTTCAAAGACAACATTACGCGCCATCTGCCCGGCGATGATTTCCTGAAGTTGTTCGCCAATAGTCAGCACAGTGCCTGGATATTTGGCAACACTCTTCAATATGGTGTACACCGGGATCGGCGCGGACTCGATAAAGCGTTCCTCAGTTGTATCCAGCACAGCAGTCTTGTTGCGAATTTTGAAAACCAGACCACCTGTAAAGGTCGGCGCCGGCCCGAACAATACCTCTCTGACCCGAAACTTTAATCCCTGCCAGTTTTTTGCAACCGGTACGGGGTTTAAACAATCAACATAACCATCCTGGCATTCATAAATTTGCACGGCACCACTGTCATCACCATTAATAAAATGCTCTACTGTCAAGATCGGTGGTAACTCTCTTAAACAATATTCCTGGTCACCGGCAGTGTTAAGGCATTGCGTATTGGTTTCATCCAATGGGCTTTTAATTAGTGTGCCGGTGACTGACATTAAGACTTCCCGCAATTCATTATCACCAAAACTACCAAACCAACTGGCTGTATCACTTGCGGCCATCGCCGCCCAGACAGCATTAACCGAAGTCATGGTGCCAACTGCATTATCAGAAGTTAATTCAGAGGTAAAGTTAAACGAAAAATCGAATGAGTCATCAACCGTACCGGCTGACTCCTCACGCGCACGGGCAGATTGAACACGGCTACTATGCCATTGATCAAGCCCAGTGGCATTCACCATCATTTGACCAAAGCGGCAGGAGTCTTTCATTTCCTTATTCACCTGATTGACCCAGTCACGCAGCTTTTCCATTTTTTGCATACAGGTTGGACATACGCCTTCCAGTGCCAAGGTGAAGGCATATGAGAGCGCATTGCTGGCTATGGCTCTTAATGCCTGATTAAGTTGATCTTTATTAATAAAACTAAAAGAACCACCATAGAGATCAATGCCCTGACAGCCACCACGAAAACTCGGTGGATCAAAAGCTATCAAATTAGGCTGAACAATTCGATTACGAGCTACAACAGAACCAAAGGTATAACCACCTCTGCGTTGGGTTTCATATTTATCTGCCGGTGTGGTATTCACATAGGTGTCAAACATATCATCAAGTAAATCCTGACTACTTGCCATCGTAATACCTGGCAGTAACCATGAAACAATAATAACGAAGTAAAAATATTTAGCTTGCATAAAACCTCCTTACCCGGTTCGTTTGAATATTGAATAGGCAGTCATAGCTCAGGTTGTATTAAAGTGGACTGAAGCATCTCAACCAAACGAACCGGGTCTGCAAGAACATCATCGGACATTTCTTTTGTATCTACGTAGAGTTGTGTAGGCTGAACCGTGCCGCGTGTTTTATTAATTTCCTCATCGCTTATCCAGCCGGCACCATGCGCAGCCAGTATCATTCTTTGCATCAGACTGTTGTCTGTTGTTAAACCTTCACTCAGTAAAATAAATTGATCCGGCGCTTTAACCAGATACAGAGTCGGGGTTGCTGACACATTGAGATTTTTCGCATGACCACGGTCAGGCACAAAATCGGGATAGCTGCTATCAGGCATTGCTTTACCATCAAGTGCAATTGGTAAAACCGCGAGATCAAGACGGCGCTGCAGGCGTTTAAGCACCGGATTCTGTGCTTCACAGTAAGGACAATCTGAGGAATAGAAATACCAGATACCGGCCTGTGCCGATATTTTTTGTGCCAAATCAAATGTGGCTTGTTTGGCATGATCATCAATTACTCTGGCACCATAGGTTGATAAAGAACGTCGGTTGTTTTCATCAAGCACAGCATCACTAAGAACAACCTTCTGAGCGGTCATGGCAAAACGTTCAGCCATATCCATTGCGTAGCGCTGTAAATAAAAATAGGCGCGAACATTCTCGGGGCTTGGATTTTCCAGCGCAATATCGCGATATTCGGGTAATTTTTCACGCATCCATGCCGCTGAAAAAGGTGTGGACGCTACAGGGGCAGTAGTATCCTCAGGCACAGCAACGGGTTCAGGCAATTGCTTTTCAGGCTCCGGTACCCGTTCTTCAAGCACTACAGGAACAGGTTCCTTCCAAAACCAACCTTCAGCCTTACGCGCATAAAAACCATTATCCGCATATAATTGAACACTGAATATCAGAGCAAGGATACAAATACTGATAAACGCTGCTTTATTCCAATATAAACACATCCACCATACACTCTCGCTACCAGCGTGAAACCGAAAACAAGCCAAGAGTTATTAAACGTTACGGCGCTGTCGAAAAAAACCAGGATAATGGCGTTTATAAGCTAATTTATTAGGGTATTCAGGAAAAAACTGGTCTCCAGAACCAATAACGAGCGTCAATAATTAACTCATAATCAACCTTTAGTCGTATAATCGTCTTGATACAAAACCGGGTTATCTAAAGCAGTAAGCTACAATCAGGGGAGATGCCAAATTGAATGGCTGGCAAAGAATATGGGTAGTTTCAGGAGTAGTTCTACTACTGTTTATTGGTATAGTTCTGGAAGACATACCGACGAAAAAGGATATTTATCGATCCTGGGCTGACCAGACAATCAACCACACATTACAAATAGACGAATTTAAAAATTTGTCTTTAGGTAGTATTCGTAATTCATACAGTGATTTCACCGACAAGCAAATCTTAGAAAAAGTCCAGAGCAAGTTTTCTGACGAAGCATTAGGCTATAACCTTGATTTTTCTGAAATAAACACGTTGCATGAAAAAAAGTTAGAGAAATTACTTTTCAGTCAAATTAAATTCATTGGATTCTATCTTGGAATATGGATTCTCATTATGTTAGCAATATACAGTTTTGGATGGTCCATAGGATGGATAATTCGTGGCTTTAAAAAAACTAAAAAGCTTATGTAAAAAATTTTGACAGTTGGAACTGTGTCTATGAATGCTTATAAATTAGAATTTGACGGATCTCTTCTTGAAAGGGGGTTCTGGCTATATATATGGAAAATCACTTATAGAAAACGCTGTTTATTTTATGTTGGCAGAACCGGTGACAGTTCATCTAAATATGCAGCCTCGCCCTTTAATAGACTTGGTCAACATCTTGATATACGTCCAACAGCAACTGCGAATACATTATTGAGAAATATATTAAAAGAAGGATATGAACCTCTAAAATGTAAATTTGAACTCGTATCGTTAGGCCCATTCTTCCCAGAACAAAAAACATTAAAAACTCATCGAAAATATCGAGATATTATAGCACCGTTAGAGTCTGCTCTTGCAGACTACTTAAAAGAAGAAGGCTTGAGAGTTATTGGCCGACACCCGAAACCAAAACCGAAAGATGAAAAGTTATTTAAACAAGTAATTTACACTATAAAGAAGAAACACCCGGATCTAGTCAACCTATGAACATTCATCTAACAGAAATTTTAACCATTAAAAATCAAAAAGACTATAAAGTGCATCTTGCAAGCTGGAATGGTCATAACCAACCATTAGATATTTTTGTATCTGATAAAGAAGAATGGAAAGGCTGGAATTCCTGGAGAAGCGATAAAGATGACTTTAACAGACAGTTTATTTTTTCGTTAATTGATTTTTATCATGAACCAAATATTTGGCTGTTTGGTGGAATATACGAAGTAGTCAAACGTTTAAATAAAACCAGAACACATGGCTATGAGGTTGAGCTTACCGATCAATTTGAGCCTTTTATAGGCCGATTAAAAATAATTTGGCAAAGAACCGGGAGAACAAAGGCCCGACGCTTAGAAAACTGCATTAACAATTTTATAGTGGCCGAAGTTTTAAAAGAAGAATACACAGGTGAAGTTTTTTGTGGTTATGAAAATATTAATCACGATTTCCATATGCTAGAAAATATTTTTGCAACTGAAAAACCCGATTGGAAAGGAGCACTTAAAAACATTAAAGGTATTTATCTTATAACAGACAAGAGCAATAATAAAAGATATGTAGGCTCCGCATATGGAGACTCCGGTATTTGGTCACGATGGGCATGTTATATGGAAAGTGGGCATGGATATAATGATGAGCTGACAAAAATCATAAGGAAAAAAGGTAAAGACTATGCTCGTCAGAATTTCGTATTTTCACTACTTGAATATAGGTCAATGAAAACTGATGATCAAGATATAATTGAAAGAGAAAATTATTGGAAAAAAGTTTTAATATCAAGAGGTGATTTTGGTTATAACAAAAATTAAAGAGGCCACTTTTCGGTAGAATATAATTAATTAAATCCCATCCCATAAATCCTGACGTACTTTATCTCGAGCATCATTCAGCTCTGCCTGGTTAACACGATCTTCAATACGTTCGGTTGCATTGGGTACGGGGGTATTGATAAATTGATTGGTTGTCGCTTCTTCGAGTGAGTACTGAACATCAAACTGAGCAGCGCCATCAGGTATTACTCCTGTACTAGCAAGTAAACCATACCATTCATCAAAATTTATCTGGTTCCAGTCGACAACAGCAAGATCTGCAACGGTTAACCCGCCGCATTGCGGATTGCGCGCATCACCATAACCCAGACCCAGTTGTGGACGTGCGCCCTCTTGTACAATACGGGCTAAAGGCGAACTATAGCAACAATAGCTGTCACGTTTCTCAACACAACCTGCAATGGTGTCGTTGGCACAATAGGAGCCTACCCGGTGACAGCTTTTCAGTTCGCGCTTAGCACCAAGTTCAAATTCTTTTTCTTCACATTCCCAAATGATATGTGCAAGGATATTAACAATACTGTATATCATATAGGCAGTCATAATCGTTTGTACGGCCGTGATTGCCGGTCCGCCTAACTGGTAACCGACCACATCACCCGTTGAACCCACTACGGGATCAAAAAACATCGAACCCACCTGGTCACCAAAACTGTTATAAACCCATTCACCAACGGAATCGGTAATACTGGACTTCAAAGTATCAATGCTTAGTGATTCAACACCATCAGCAACAGTTCCTGTTAAACTTTGCGACAGACTGCCCCATGATGAGGTAAACGGTTTTGTCACTTGCGAGAAGGTTGAGGATGTCCAGTTTTTCATCGCGTTCCATGCGCCGGGTACATCAAGGCCTGCTGATGCCAGCTTTTCCCCCAGGTTAATTTTTTTGGCAAAATCCCAGCTTGCCATGGTCAGTTGCATATAATCGGCAAGACTGACACCGGATGGTGTATCACAACAGTCAACAAAACCGCCCAATGCTTTTTTGCATTCGTAGGCATCCCCGGAAAAAATTTCACACAATGACGGATCAGCTACCGGACAATTCATATCCATTGCCATAAAGTTCAATGATGCCAGTGTCGCAGATGCCTGACCGAAATCCGGATTGGTTTCTCGCGGTGGTGAAACGCATTCTTCACCCATGCAACGAATGGGGCCACCACAGGAGATTGTGGTTGTTTCGCTACCCGGAATACCGACATCAAAACCACAATCCCAGGTTTCCGAAAAAGCATAACAACGCCCGGTACTGCCGGTTGCGCCATCTATACATTCTGACTCAACAAAAGCACAGGCCGGATCAGATTCATAAGGCGCACATTCATTCTCATTACCACCCGTGTTAGTCGGACAATGCACGTCACCATTGGGGTCAGTCCAGCAATCAAGACTTCCATGAAAAAAATTACAGTTGGCTTCAATACGGCCATGACGACATAAAGGCGAATAGCCTGCCACAGGCGCAGGACTAAGATCGGATTTACAGATGTTAAAACCGTTAACGTTAATACAATTAACATGCATCGGCGGGCCATCAATACATGTCATGGAATTAATCTGGCAGGCACCGTCGCTGATTCCATCGAATAAGGCTTCGCACTCAGCACTGTACTGCCAGTCATCGTTAATGATTAATTTGCTTTGATCATAATATAATCTGATACGGGCATAGCCCTCGCCACCACCGGTCACGGAAACCCGTATTAAAAAATCAAGCTGCGAGTTATTCTGGAAATGACTGGTTAGATTGGTATTCAAAGACCAGTTCCAACTATTACTTAACTCACAAGGCCCCGCAGTTTGTGGAGGAAAATTCGAATTAGGGCCACGCCATACCAGTGAGTTATTCATATAAACCTGCATATAATCATCCCAGGTAGCCTGCACCAAACGCGCACTGGTAATAGCTGCAGGGTTATCAATAGCAATTTTTGTTGCTTGTTCATAGATAGAGCAATGACCGCTCCAATAGTTATTACCCACTTTGCCGACAAACAAATCCAGACAACCGGGACCACAGGAACTGACACCCCCCTGGCCGCTTAGCACGCGCAACACACCGGCATCGTAATGATGATAAAGCTCGCAACTCGAAACAGGTTTTGCCACGCGATCACAATACTTTAGGTCGGGAACATGTACACTGCTGCCCCCGGCAGGTACGGTAACCTCGTTACAGCCGGAAAAGAAAGTGCTGAATACAGGATCGTCTCCATCCAGAATCTCACGGCTGGCAACAAAGGCAGGATCATTGATCATATCGGGATGTGACCGTGATATAGCCGAATCCCTTATAGCGCGGAATGCTTCAGCCTGTGGTGAGGCTTCCGTTTCAAGACGATTGTTAATGGTGGCATTCAGTGCATCGGCAGTTGCCGCATTACCAAATGCTGATTGCATATCGGCGGTATCATCAACGCTGCCTGTGCCTTGAAACACCTCATTAATGTTGATCGACTCAACACCACTGTTGCCATCAAAGTAAACTTGATTGCCATCGGTTTGCGGACCGGTTAGCAGACCCTGACCAAACCCCTGCCCCTGCTGAGCGGCATCAGAAATAGGGTCAGCCCAAACAGGTAAAGATATACCTATATATAAGGTATAGGTAAAAACCGGCTGCATGGACAATATAGAGGATAAAACACCAATAAGAATGCGTGCTGCGCAAGAATGCTGTATTTGCCTGCGGGTAGCACTCATCTTCTATCTCATACAGCAATCTGTCCAGCGCCACAGCACATACACATAATCTTCCCCAGTAGCGGGTATATTGCGCCACTCTCCCCAGAGAAATGTGGGTACACCGATGTTGTGACAACAACGCTGTGTCCATTGATAATTATCAATATCACTGTTACCGGTCGGCGCACTGGTCGATGGCGTTGGTGTGCTTACTGAGTTGTCCGCTTCTGATATAGGATAAAGCATAGACATGCGATACTGTTGCTTGGGCAACATTGGATAGATTGATGCGCCACAAAGCGCATCATCACCAATGGTTTTCCATGCTAAACCGCGCCTATGCAAAGAGGCTACTGCCTTGGTCGCCAACAGACTGGTAACACGCGGTGGACTGCCACCGGAAGCGATATTGCCGGTAAAAGGATACAGGTTTCCCCAACAGCCGGCACACCACCACAGGGAGTCGGTTGGAGCCGACATAGTCGCAGCAGCGCAATCTGCCGGACAAGCCGCCTGCAAAATCGGATTGGCCGCAACGGAAACTTCAGGATTAGTAAACATAGCCAGTTCATCTTCAGTCCATGTCGGATCAATTTCAGACATATACATCAGATCAAAATCCGAAAAACCACCTGCATTGCATTCCGGCGATAACACCAGTTCCAGAATTTCATATAAAGGGAATGCAAAATAATGAAAGTTGTAATATTGATTGGAAGATGACTGCCCGTCAGCACCATCAGGCATACCCCATAATCGAAACGAATCATGCAAAGTGATACCACCCAAAGATGGAGAACAATACGGTTTACGCACAATTTCGATTAACCGGGCTGGCGCCCACATGCCAACTGCAAAACCGATTTCAGGTACACCCAGACTATCCGTGCAGACACAGATAGATTCATCAGAAGCATTGTCGGGAATATTACCACTGCCGAACTGCACAGCGCCCATCAAACGGATGGGAAACAGACATGACCAACAGATATCCGTGATCAGTTTGGAGCCCCAAATTTCAGCATCAGGACACATCAACTCTCCCGGTGTATTAATTTGCGCCACAGTTGGTTTGCTGATGACAAAAATCAGAATCAATAAAGTCAAGCAGTAACGCTTAATCTGCATCGGCATTCACCATAGCGATTTCTTTAATAACCAGACGATTATCACGACCTTCGATCATTGACGGTACATGCTGCAAATTAAAACGTCTGGCCAGATTAGGTAATAACAAATACACCGGGCTGTTAAGATCACGCTCCATATTGCCGATACTCTTCCAGCCTTGATCCGTATCAACAACAGTCGTTAATAAAATAACACCGCGACCCTGCCGGCGAATGGAATCGGCTATTTCGGAAACTTTATTTACCTGCTCAATATCAGTGCCGCGAAATACCAGCACAGTTTTTGTCATTGGTACCAAATCAAGTGGATTAAACGTTTGCCCGGCTTTAACAAGCACTTCACCATCTTTCCCAACAATATCTTTTGTAACCTGAACGGTAGGATCAATGATAAATTGGCGGTTTTCTGTTGCTGTTGGCAGATCAACAAAATCTTGCTTATCGGCCCAATAATTCTGGAGAGCCTGATCGCGACGTTTATTCCAGTCAATATTGGCAATCCGGCGCTGCATTTCAAGCACCAGATCAACTTCCGCAATGTTATAGACCTCACCGCGTTTACCCAGATGAGGTTCATCATCTGCTTTTATAAGTTTTGCTTTACGTTTTAACCAATCTACTGTGATTGCACCGGTAGCAATCACCGGCTCGTTGCCTTCACCGCGTGTCAAAACCATCGTTGGTACCACCTGAATATTAAAGCGACGAAACAATGTCGGATCGATAATGACATTAGGCACTTTGCCATCTTCAGCAGGCAGCAGGTTTCTGAGTTTATTCAGTGTTCCGCGTATATTGGTGTCTTTAATCAGACCGCGTAATACAAATACCACATCATCTTCAGTTGCCTGCAGTAAAAGGTTTTTTAAGGTACTATCGGGAATTGATGCCGAAGCAAAGATAATAACTTTACCTTTTTGAATCGTTGCTGTATTTAATGGCTCACGCCGTACACCTGACTGTGTCGCAATTTGATTAGCATTAAAAAGGGCATCAGTTGATTTTTTAGGCAGTAACCACTCCGGTGGGTTTTTACTTGCCGCTTCGTTCAGTATTTCTCTTGACTGCTGTAGCCAGTGTTGATCTTGCTCATTCTGTGCTGATGACACACCGACAAAGAATAGAAAAAGTAACAGGCATTTACCAAAGCGGAATAGCACGACCGATCACCTGTGTTTTGTTAATATACCCCCAGTACCTTGAGTCATAGCTGCGCTCATGCGTAGCCAGCATCAGAAATTTTTCATCCGGTATATATTCGTTACGAATATAATCTTTAGGCCGCTTACCCATTGTCCAAAGTCTGCCACCTTCTTGAGCGTGCAGCAGACCGCCCCACAGGATGCGATTAACATAAATATTATTGCCATCAATGAATACATGATCGCCGGGCACACCTGAAAGAATTTTTACAACAATCGTGCCATTCTTATAGAAAGGCTCCATCTGCATAGAGGAAAATGCCACGAAATCATCACGGCTAACCTCTTTATTATTGAGATCGACAAGAAATACCGAGTATGGAAGACAATTAATGCCCTCTATTTTGTCATAAAATATTCGGTAGTTATTCTGAAACCATAGCAGTGGCAAATAGACAATAAAAAACGCGAACAATGATTTGCAGAAACCATACATCCACCACTTTAATGATTTGTTAACACTGGCTGTTCGTGCTGATCTTTCAAGGCTGGACATAACTTGCCTCCGGCGCTTTTACAACAGCAGACGCATCAAGCACAATAATCCCGTTTTCCGCATACTCATCAATCAAACTATTAAGTGAAACCCCCAGATCACGGGCCAGTTTATGTTTTTGGTATTCGTTCAGATTATCGTCTTGAGTAATCGGTAATAATAACCTGGCAGTATCAACCACCATAACGGTAGTGGCGGTTGACTGATTCTGTTGATACCAGAAAGCTCCCAAGACACCGGATGTTATTGAGATGGCAATCGATATAGCCATTGACAGAATCCCCAGCCAGTTACTTCTCTTAGTCATGATCAGCTTGCCTTAGCCAGCTTTTTCTCAGCAGTAATAATGTCATCAATCGCTTCTTCCAGTTGCATACCTGCATCCAGGCGAGTTTTTAACGCCTGCTTCTCATGCGGATCAGTCGAATAAAGCAATTGAGTAAAGCGATCTACCATTAAACGACCAATACCGGCTCCGGCGCGGGTATAAACAAATATTTCACTGTATTCACCTTTTACCGTGTGTACCGTTTTAATCAATTCAGCAGCCGATTCACCCAGAGACAAACGATTGGATTTGATCAAACCATCAACCGCTTCCGGTGTCTGACCGAGCAGGAACTTGTTTGCGGTATTCTCAGCAATCGCTTCACCCACAGCGGTTTTATAAAGATCATTCACGGATTGCAGAATAAGCACGGCGCCGCCGCGCTTTTTCCGTAGTTGCCGACAACCGCGCTCAATAAACTCGCCCTCGGCACCCTCCGTAATTAAATCCCAACCTTCGTCGACAATGAGCAATTTTGGCCGGTCTGGGTCACTTAAATACATAGAACGCTGGACTATCGCCATTAACTGCACAAGTACGGTTTTCATCAAATGACGTTTTTCTTTTAAGTCTTCCAACTCGAGAACCGTCAGAGAACTTTGGAACGTAATGGTTGCCGGCCCATTAAACCACTTACCATATTCACCTTTCGTGGTAAACGGATAGAGTTGTACACCCATATCGTTAACACGCCGGTCAAAATCACCATCATCATTGCGATACTCTCTTAACGTGTTGGCTAACAAATCGATTGATACATCGTTTCCATATTGCTTCCATAAATCTCCAACGATCTGCCTAAGCTGGGCTACTTGATACTCGGTAATCTCACCTTTGGGAGATATCATTGCCAACAGTACTGCAATTAATAAGTCAGCCTGATCTTCATAGTTGATAATTGATGTGAAAGGATTCATGGAAATTTGAGTTTCAGGTGAAAACTCGATATGTTCACCGCCAAGCACCCGGCAGGTGTTTTTAAAACTGCGGCCAACTTCAATCAAATAAATATCAGCACCGAGCGACATATAACTGGTAACCAGTTCATTAACAAAAAAGCTTTTACCCGAACCACTTTCCGCCGCTACTAATGCTGAATAATTTGTTGGGCTATCAAACAGATCAATGCCCATCAGTTGACCGTTTCTTGAAATTAATGTGGTCACCGGAGTACCGGTTCCCTTCCAATCGGCAAGTACCGGCATCAGTTGGGTAGCATGGCGGCCAGCCATCGTTCTATAACGCATTAGATTCTTGGCTGCCGTGCCGCGCTCTGCACCTAACGGCAATGCATTGAGAAATATCGGCAATGATATAAAACGGTCTTCCTGCAGACGGTATCCTAATTCACGGTAATACGTTATTAGATTACTGGCCGCTGCAGTGGCATCTTCTTCACTATCAGCGAATAAACAAAAACTTAAATAAGACTTAACTACCCGATCGCCATCTTCCAGCGCTTCAAATAATGCATCGAAGGCATCTTTTTGCATTTTTAAACGTGGCACATATCTGGAAAGCGGCCCCAGGCTTTGCCAGGTTGCCGTATTTTTCTTGGTGGTCATGGATGTCCGCTCATCTTCAGCATCCGGAAAGATAATATTCAGAGTAATTAAAATATTTTCTCTGACTCCGCGCTGTCCGGTGCGATAGTCACCCAAAAATTGTGCTGCCTGGCTAATATGCACATACTCAGGCATGCGTTTAACACATAGCGTTTTTACCCGCTTTGCCCCTAACCAGAGACCGCGATCATCCACACGAACCGTCGTATCGATATCAAATATCTGATCGCGTATCAAACGCTCCTGATCGTAAATTAGAGCGCTGTTTCGCCAGGCTGCGTTATCTCCCCAGTTCACAATTGAGCCGAGTGTTCGAATCAGTTTCTCCGGATCTAATGATTGTGGGAACATACCCAGTGTCGATAGAATTTGTTCGGTGGTACGTCTTAGCCGCTTTGAATTTTCAGTATCGCGATCATTCGGTAATTTTGACCGGCAAGGTACTTTTACTGATATGACAATTTGAATATCACGAATCTGGATACCGCTTCTTTCAGAAATACTTTGCGCAGTATGGTTGCGTAAATACTTCACCCTTCTTTCAACCAGGCTTCTTGCAACACGACAACCTTGATCACCGTCATAGTCTGGATATGTAGTACGAATTGCTTCCATTGCAAATAATGCTTTCTCGATATCAGGGCTGGCCCATAGCGAAATTTGCATAATGGTTCCAGCCGGATAGTCCTGCGCCAGCAGAACCTGCAACTGCTGAATACGGCCTTCATCAATACCCAATAACGGGTAGCAACTGAATGCAAAACTTAAACTGCCGTCATCCTGGTAGTACAAGGCATCATCAGGTGAATAGGCCAGCAGGCTCAGTAATTCACTGGGAGGCCTGCGATTAACGATTCGATTTTGAAGCTGTGTAAGTTCCATTGTTAGTCCGCCTGTTTTATACAGGTAAACTGCCCGAGCCTGAGAACAGATAACGACCAGGCCCGGATCAGTTTACGTTGCATTAGCACCTAGATCGTTGCCGTTACAATAGCGCCGATGACCGTTGGCGCCACACTGACAACCAGTCCTGCGGCAATTGCAGGCACGGCGGCCATGACTGATTGGCGAACAATACCCATTGCCAAACCAACAATAAGTAAGCCAGCCGTAATCAAGCGACCAAGATCACCTGAAAGCCAGTCGGTTAATGTTGTATAAGCGGAGTTAAATTCCGTACCACCTGTACCGGCAAGAGCCATTCCAGGAAGCGCGAACACCGCTATAAGAACGAATAACATTTTCTTCATATGCCTTTCTCCTATAACTTTAATTGCGATGTTGTGGGCTTACCTTTTTCATGGTTTTATCAAGACGTACGCCCCGGTCGCCTTGATCCTTACCGCCGTCACCCTTCGATTCCTGTTTATGCTGGATCGAGAATAAACGGACAGGTTCAGTCTGTTCCGGCTCACCGATAACCCATCGAC
The DNA here is from genome assembly GCA_965230615.1 of Gammaproteobacteria bacterium. GTDB lineage: Bacteria > Pseudomonadota > Gammaproteobacteria > HTCC5015 > HTCC5015. The sequence goes on along the minus strand of OZ246012.1, from coordinate 172,214 downwards.
GAGCTTCAATTTCTTTAAAGTGATAACCACCAATATGCAGAACATCATTAATATCTTCCCAGGAAGCAATCCAGATACGCATAATCTTGGCAGGCGTTCTGACTGGCACAGGTTTATCAAATGCAGGGATTAACGGGTTTAATATGTTATGCGGATGATTATGTTTTGCTGTTTGCGGGTTACTATTTTCTGTAGAAGCACCGCTCTTTAAATCTTCAATATCAGGATCATCTCCTAATGCTTTATCAGCGGTAGCGGCGACCTGATCACTATCGGCTGTAGCGGCATACACTTCCGATGCACTCATACAACGAACCCCGGCCGGACGACCAGGACAAGCAAACTCGCTCTCGCCGATGCCGAACGATGCACAACCACTTTGCAGCAACAACAAAAGAATCGTACTGATATTAATGACGAACTTAATTGGATAAATCATTCGACGCGCTCCATATTTGCAGCGATAAATGCACGGTAATCATCAGGAATACCGGCAACCGATATACCATTTGGTGTTATCGTAAACGGCAATAACTTGATACCAAGCAAACTCACAGTAACAATATTACGCTGTAGTTTTTCTTTACCGCATGGATCGGTATTATCAATTGCCGGTAATGGCTGGCCTTTTTGAATAAAGGCTTTAGCAACATCTTCGTTACAAATTAAAAACCGACTGGCGGCACCACGAGTTGCTGATGCGGGTGCAAAAACAATATTAAAACGATAGTCTTTAAGCAGCTTTTTAATGTGCGGTATGATTTTTTGTGACTCTGGAGAAACCGGATCAAGAAACACGGTAACTTCTTTGCCTTTATGATTTTTGTTGCCAAGCGCAACCCCGCCGAGGTCAGTAAAGCGGATACCCATACGGTTAAGTGGAATACGTAAACTCGCTTGCACATCGTCCACCGACTGAATCTCGACCTGATTCCACATATCAAGGATACGGCCACCAAGCACAACATAATGACCATTGGTTGAAACCAGCAGTAAACGGCCCTGTGATTCAACAACGTGCAACCCCGAAACAGGAAGTTTCTTCATTGCATCAATACCGCCCAGCACATTGGCTGGGAACGATTCAGTGTCCGCTAATAAAGCCTGTGAAACCAATCCGTAGATAATCAATATTAATGTTTGTAGTCGCTTTATCATCATATTCTCAATTACGTTCTTATATCCAAGGTCACACCTGATAGCAGAACGTTCTCAATCTTTCTGCCGGCATCGATTTCAATAAACGGTACAATCTGATCAGCCATATCAATGTAATAATCTGCAAGACGTCGCATAGCACCACCAAAACCCGAATAACCGGCTGCCTCCAAAGCCTCACTGGTATCGGGCTGCTGAAATAATGTGTCGCTACCAGGATCAGTTTGCAGTCCTTGTATGGCGACAGGCCTATAGATATTCGATAAACCCTCCAGGAAACCCGCTGCCGCACCTTTGGCAACCAGACTGCCATTACGGGAAACGAGACGACCGCGCATGCCTGCTTTACCATCTTCGCCGACAACATAAGTATCAATATTGACTTCAATGACGCCGCCATCATTGCGAATGCACGACAATGACTCCCCACGCATAAAGGCTCTTTCGGTGCTTAAATCCCCGGTCGTACCAACAACCAGAAAGCATTCCCGGATATCCATTTTGAAATGGTTAGGTAAAATCGCATCATGCTTTAATCGTATTAAAGCCGGCATGGGATCTGTTTTAGACTGGAGCCCGGTAGGCGCATCAACACCGGTAATGAGTACACCACTTAAAATACTGCCAGCCGGTAAATAAACTTGGCTATGGCTATCAATATCATCCGGTTCGGCACTCAGCTTGTTTTCACCGAACACTCTGACTTTGATCAATTCATTCGCCTGGCTGCGGTCAACTCTGCCGGCGGCATCCGGTTGAACAGCAGGTAAAACTTCTGCATCTTCAAACAAACCACGTTGCTGTGCTTCTGCAGGATCAACCGTGCCCGGTTTCACTTCTTCTTTACTACCAGGGTTATTTTTAAAGTCACTTAGTACAGAGCGCTGCCGCTGCTCAAATGAACCAATCTTTTCATGGGTATCGACGCGAACGCTTTCAAGCGCCTGACGCAATTGTTTGATCTGCTCAAGCAACTGCTGATTATCCTTGGCATAGTCATCCTGAAATTTATTAAGACCGGCCTGCAAATCTTTGATTGATGATTTATTGTTTTTAATGTTGGTACCCAGCGCATCAAGCCCCAAGTCTTTTGGATCACTGCCGGTTAAAAGATTTTTGTCTAATTCTGTATTGGCAGTATTTCTTATTTGTTGATCCGGGCCAGCCGATATAAACAAATACAAAATAAGCAGCATTGCTGCTAATACGCCAATGGATACCGTCGTTTTACGATGCTTAGGGGATAACGATGTCCACCACTCTTTAATACGAGACATAAGCCAGCTACCTAACGACCCGAAGCAATGACGGTCTTAATCGCTTATTACGATCAGATCCGGCTGCATCGTTCGACACAACCACGTAGATTTCAGTGGATTCGTTGGGCGCTATATGCGCCTGTGGCCATGGCGCAACCGCTTTTAGCTGCGGATGGTAACAACCGGCATTTCCTTGTATCTCAATAACACGATTACTGGTGTTGGTAGCCAGTAAAATATAAACACTAAAGTGGCTGCCTTTAAGCCGCTGACCTATAACAAAATCAACGTCTGGCAATTCACATGTAATACCGTCACTGGTTTCGATCAGAGCATAACCTGTAGGTATACCGGTTGCTGTTTCTGTTAGCAGATTAATTAATGTACCCACATAGTCAGAAGACTCTTCCCATACTTTAGCTTTCCTAAATGATGCATCTGTAACATCACCAGACCACTTCAAACGAATTGTTCTGGGTGGTATCGCCTTGGGTACTAATGCTAAAGAGATGCTTCTGGAATCCTGGGGATCATTTGGCAGGATATGTATACCGACCGGTTTTTTTGAAGCAGAAGTAACAAATATGGATGAACCTTCTTTCTGAAATTCAATAGGATTAACAGTAATGACTTTGGGATCATCAAACGGTGTAATAATCCGGTTGAGATAATTTCTGGCAATTGGAACAAGGTCAGTAACACCCGACTCTACTGTCAGGCTAATTCGGGTTTCTTCGTATAGTGAATCTTCATTTTTATTATTTTGGTTCTGAGTCGCTTTATTTTTAATACTCTTTTGACTGTCAGTTACCGACACCACGACTCCGGGTAAAGCAACATCACCAATGACTTCAACAGGTGGAGCCGCGTAAACAGATATATTGTTTACAAACGACACGATGATCAGCAGTATCTTTATAAAGTACAAGATTTTCATAAATCTTTACCTGCACTGCTAAGCTTGAGCTGCGCCAGTGTTTTTGGTGTGCCGGTATAGGGCGAAAAGAAAGTAACCCAGGGTCTGCCAAAACGAATATCGACTTCCAACTCGTAAGTGCGCATAAAGCGGCGCGGCTCGCCGGTTGGCCCTTCACTCTGGAATTGACCAAAGATAAATATTTTATCGGTTTCTTGCTCGTAGGTAATTTGGCGAGGTTCAAAGGAAACAGTTAATGAGTCCTCTTTAATAGCCTGTATCTGATCGGTCAATGCAGCTTTGATACTACGAAAAGCCGATGGCGCAAGGATGCCTTCAACGGCCTCCAGTACAAAATCGGCATTACCTGGACTGACATTACCAACCAGTTCAGAGACATACAGCGCCCATGATTTTTTATAACTTTCCGAGGCCGAATCAGCAGACACCTGCACACGCTCATCCAGATACGGCGGTACTAGTACGATAGTTTCATGCGAACGAAACCAGCCGAAGATTGCGAGCATATTGCTGAGTATCAACACAGCAATCACAATGTTTTTTGTCGCTATGTCTCTTAGCGCTTCAGACCAGGATTTTTTAAACCGATCAAAATTCATTCTTTAAAACCTATTAAGGTAAATATTCACGAATAAATGAGTTTGGAAATGTTCTCGATTTATTCATGCTGAATATTCCGCTCCAGTAAGCAAGGTGCAGTAAAAACCCATCCTGATTACCTTCCTTCATTTTTCTGAATAGCTTGGTTACGAAAATGGCAATAACCAGACAGATTAATTTTTGATCCACCAGCACACCGACAATAAAAATTGAAAAACCGGGTAAAAGCTCATCAGCACTCCAGAATAAAATCATCAGCTGATCATCCAGATTGCGCGGCATAACAAGCGCTTTCATAAACGGTTCTCCCGAGTGTGTTCGTTCAGGTTATTTAATCGCTTATCGCTGAGGAAAAAAATGGATTTAAGGTATGCCTTAGGGCAATCTTGGTTGATATTTCAGGTAAGAAAAAAATTAAAGTCTCTGTTGCGCGTTTGCGACGAACACCATAATAGTAAGTGCGATACAACAAACCCAAGCCGGTATAACCATCGGATGAATATTTAATGGGAAAGACAGGTATAACAATGGAACACTCATCAATATAATCAATGAACGTCTGGCAATTTGATAGCGAACCGGATTGGCATAACCGTATTCACTGATTTTAACCTGTCTATCAACCAGGCCATCAACAAACGCAGCCATTATCAGCGCCAGTAAATATGGCAGCCATTGAACAATAACCAGTAACCGATAAATGCCCTGATAAACAAGCCACCAAAAAGCATCCAGACGTTCCTCTATCCAGATAAATAACCAGGGTGCCAGCCCTTCCATGCCATGTTGTGGCTTATTTTTATCCGGTATTAAACGCTTGTAAGTCCCGCTTACAATATGCGTATCGAGAAACAGTTTTTTATATAGACCGGACGTTTCTGAGGATAAATAAATAGCTGTCTCGTTACCCAGATAAGCTTCCACATGCGCTTTTTCCTGGCTTAATTGCTTCTCAACCCAACCGGCATTAACGGCAATAGCAATAACACATGCCTGTAGCAGCCAGACAAATAAAATAAAAACCAGCCGGATCATAATTATTCATACCGGCTGACAAGATCATCAAAATACGGCGCCATAGGCGTTAGCGCAACCTTGCCTTTTAACAGATATTTAATTAATACCAAAAATCGATAATCAGCAGGGTTGAGTTCTACATACGCTGTATCGATAGGTCTGTTTCTTAGCACGGCTTTAGGAATGGAACTCGTACCATTCCACCAGGACGTCATCGTTTCTTCAAGTGGATTCCATATCAGCTTTGTTTCACCAAGATCAATTTGCAAAGACCATTCCAGTACTTCAGGTAATGGATAAAGCAAACCTTTGACATAAGCATAATATTTTTGATTACTAAGTCTGCTTTGGCCGTTCAACCAGTTATTTAAAGCACATTCGATACATACGGCAAGTAAAGGTTTTTGTTCGACAGCAGATGGTACACATTCAGTGAGATACTGCGCTAAATTTTGTGTAATGTATCTGATAGATGCAAAACGCTTTGTGACTAACTCCCAATGCTTATAGGCATCATCTTCACTTAATATATCTTTGATTATATGATCTGGCTTTCTTGCTCTCCTGTGCCTGGCAGAAGATACATTAATGATGTTTGCCGATTGTTTAACTTTGCTATTAGCTACTCTCATAACATACAAAAACCATCAGGCCGATTTTAGCAATGGAATTCTGCCTTTCACGATTTTACTGCCGGCAAGTGAGGCAAAGAACTCAAGATCCGGTAAGCGACTCAGGGCTTCAGGCGGAACAATCTCGCTCAGCAGTTCATTTTGCCGGTCGCCATAGGAACCGGTAAAACTGGTTAGATCGGTATTTAGCATCGCGCTGGTTATTTGCTGAGTCTGAGACTGACGTAATATGGTTCTGCCAAATGTTTCCATTGCATAATCCGAGGTTACTTTGTCTTTTATGCGGCCGGCAATCACGGTGTTGGCATTACCGAGCACCTGCCTGGCAAGCGCTTCATTACCCAGCTTGGCGATAAAATCCGGAACGGTTTGTGAAAAAAAGCTGACATTAAAGCCCGGTTCACGGCCTTTATTTAATAGCTGTATGAAAGGAATATTAACCGCCTGATTGGCTTCATCGACATACAGATTAACCTTAGGACTAAATATTTGCTCATCCAGTCTCGCACCCGCTGCCGCTGAAAGATCAGCCAGAAAGATTGAAGCAATCGCTTCTGCAACCACAGTGTCAGAAACACTGTTTAGATTCAGCATCACTATTGACGCTGAATCAACGATCTTGGAATTATCCAAAATCGGTCTTGAATCGGCTGGGTCATCACGATCAGGCGATAATAAGTCCGATAAATCACCAGCAGTCAGCATTGTCAGGACTGGAATCAAACTGGCCAGCATTTTCTGCGCATGCTCACGATCATGTTCAAACATGGAAATCAAACCGTCGATTAACGAATTACTTTCCTGCGGTATACGCTCACTTTTGTAATAGGCTACTAATGCAACAGTTTCATCGGGTGTGGTTGCACTAGGTCTTTTGAATTTATTGACTTGTTTACGATAAGGTTTTATTGCTTCCTGCCAATCAATCCCCTCATGCTCAAGAAATTTGATAATAGTATTGTGCAATAATCGGTCGACACCACCTTCAACATAGCGGCGTATGGTTTTTAATGTCGGTCTTTCATTTTCAGTAACAACACAGCCTTCAGCTACAAGGTTAAGCACACGCCAGCCAAACGCAGCAAAGGGATCATTACCCGATTCACTCGGCGTGATTGCACCGATACGACTGGCCACCTCCGTGGTTCGCTTCCAGTTATATAATAAATCCAGTCGAATACTGTTCTCCGGATCACCGGGATCAAAATAAGCAAAACTCTGGGATTTACCAACCAGGGCACACTCAGACTGGATAAAATCTCTAAGCCCCCTGTCAGGTTTCATCGTGATGATTACCACTGACTCGTTAGGTTTTCTTCGGATAGCCTGTGAGGCCATTAACGCCAGCAGTCGGGTTTTTATTGCGCCGGTAGTAGCCGGCACGAAAATATGCCCGGCAAGGTCATTTATTGGCACATAAATATCTGCTTCATTAGGTTCGACGCCATGTAATAATTTATTACCCTTGCCGGTTTTAACTTTTTTTCGAAATAAGCGTGGTATTTTAAGTTTATCCAAATCCTGTTTCTCAAGGTCATATAAACGCTGCATATGAACCCTGCTCCATTCGAACCCTTTGCCGAGCCAAACATGACCCGGCTTCGCATCGACCTTCTTTTGCAATTGACTGGTGCTCATCCATTCTATATTGCAACCGAGCAAACCATTTCGATGCCGCCAGACTTTGATACCTTCCATTAATCTCAGACCACAACGCCATAGTGCAAATACAGCAACCCAATAAAACGGCCCTTTCGGCATTTGTTGCGCATAGACCACCCAGCCACAGATAGCAATAACAACAAGCCATGTGGTTAATGCATAAAACTCATAGGCTGGTCGCCAGAAGTTTTTATCTGCTGTCATCAGGGATATCATCTAAAGCAAAGTATTTAGCAAGCTTGGGGCTAAGCACAACAAATTGTTCTGGTGATTTATTATCTTTATGGCCACGCTTTCTAATAAGCTGATTGTTATTCCCGGCAATGATTAGATTTTGAGATTGACACGAGGCCAGAAACTCCTGAAGATTTTGACTATGAGGCTTTATTGCTTCAGGGAATGCAATCGCCAAACCCTCGGGATGTTGAATTGCTATCTTATTCAGCGTTACCGCAGACGTTGCTTTCAGCAAAGCACCTATGACTCTACCAGCTTCCCCGTAACGATTTAAAGAGCGTAGTAATTCATCATCAATCACATGAGATTTTTTAGCTTTATCTTGTTGCTGAGTATGCAGACTCAATTGACCATCTTTTTCAATAGGCTCTGCCAAATTAGTTGTATTGGCTTTTGCCGGTTCTTTACTGTCGTTAAGTAAGTCCAGATTTTGCTGGCTGGACTTTTGTACAGATACAACGGGCTTTAAATCTGGTTTCGATATATCAGGATATTCAACGATCACAGGCTCTATATTTTTTACTGTGAGGCCTATTAATGAAGGTTCTGCGATTTTGACGGCGCTAATAGGTTGCTTGGGCACCTGGGGAGCATGAATAATGATTTTATGATAATGACATAAGGCACCATTACTAGAACCATGACTATCGAGCAAAATATTTTTCTCGATTAAAAGCGTAGCCAGAGTATCAGGATCTTCGGGCATGCCGGTAATACCTTCGGCTCTGATTCTTATTTTTATATCATTCACAACCGATAACCAGGATAAATAAACACCCTGATCGGTAACCCATATTCGGCCTCCGGCTGTATTAACTGTCCACTTCTCACGAACCAACCTGCGAATGGCATCGAGCATTCTATGCTCAATAGGAATATCTGTTATCGCTCTATCATCACCACTGCAAGATGCCGCCAAATCCTGATCAATAATCGCCTGCACGCTTTCATCAATTAACTGACCTAATGGGCTTTGGCCATTACCACCAATAATACTGATCAGCGCTTCGAGAATATTGGAGTCAATGCGGTAAATATAAGTCAGTGTTTCATGGCTTAGTAATCGGGCGCTTATCCATAAGCTGGAAAATTCGACAGAACGCTCATCAGTGTGCTCACGCCACTTATAAGTATATTGACTTCGATTATTCTGTTTGATCCAGTCATATAATGATTCTTTATAAGGATTCCATTGATGTTTCTTTCCTGCCATCACAATTAACTGAGTTGCAACACGACCTACAGATAAACCTAGGCCAGCCAGAAAAGCAGCATACCGCCATGACCGCTCACGTTCCCTGTTTCTAATAATCGCCACTAATGATGAAGTAAAGAAGCGGCCATCAGCGCGCCGGAAGGCTAAGAAAGCTGTTTCCAAACCAAACCTGAATAAACCGCCAGGCTCACGATGATTTTCAGCGCGTGTCGCGGGCAGCATTTGTACATAGGCAGCATAATCCAGCAAAACTTTCTCAATCAATTGCTGAAATAGTTCTTCGTTGTAACCGCTTTCCATTCGAAGCGCGGTTATTTTTGCCTGATAAGCTGAAATAATCTCATAGGGTTCAACCAGCCGAGGATCTTCATTACTTAAATTAGTACCAGATTCCGTCAAATAAGAAGATTCGATTTGAACCGGAACTTGTGTTTTTCTAAGAAAGTCCAGCAACATAAACAACCCCAAAGCCGGTGAAATTAAAAATTATCGAGCATTCAATCTACTACAAATAGCAGATAAAAATTATGGCGTTACATAGCTTCTAAATCACAGCAAAGGCGTTTTTTTAGGAGCAACAATCAGGCATGCTGCATATCACGCATTATCAAATATCAGGCCATGAATAATATGAAGCAGCATATTGCTCCTTACCTCTCCATAGTACTGTTAGCCGCTTGCAGCAGTGGTAATGTAAAAAATATCGAGTCTGATATTCGGCAGATTGAAACTGATAACGTTTTACAGAAACAGGCAGGCCTTGGCTTATCAATTATTCATCCTCAATCAGAAGTTGCGGACTTAACACAAGATATCAGGCATGTTTTGAACCCGGATAACTCTATTCAAAACATCAAAGGCTTTTCAAATACGCAAACCAAGAAACACGCCGACTCGAAATCCACTAATACCAATATTCATGCTGCAACAGAAAAAAAGATTTCAAAAAAATATGCAGCCTGGAAAAAGTATTGTTATGGAAATGATATGACCGCAGAAGAATGGAGAATCATAGACACAACCACCATGCCAAAATCATTGCAAGAAAAATGGCATGATGAATGCATTCCGTTAAAGTAATCAGTGTGAATGACTAGACAAACAATGCTTGAGAGGTCCGCTACTGCCTAGCACACGACTAGAGCGCGTTGTTTCACAATTATCACAATAGATGCGCTTGCGGCCTCTACGCTCCAGCTTGCTTTTTTCCGGTAAAGGAGCACCACAACCTTTACACAACATCATTTCCAAACGACGGCAAACAGGGCATTGGGAATGCTCCGAAACAACCAAGTGAGTGGCGTGACAAGAAGTACATGTTCTTATCCAGGCATTACCCTGTTGATATAAATCAATAATATCAAAACTTTCATTAATACCTAAAACCGGATGATCCGTGACTAATCGATACGTCATATAGGCTTCCATCAATCGAGTAGCATAATGCGGAATATAACTATTGGCAATAAATGCCGAAACAACATACCAGCCATGCAGAATACGTTCTGGATCACGATCAAACCATGCTGCTGGATATTCTTTGCGGCGATAACCATATCCAGCACCTTTATTTTCCTTCACCATTCGCCTCGCCCAGCGCGAACCAAATCCGGTTACACCTTCTATAACATGCACACTGGCGCCCAACTTTGCCAGTTCAACAGCGATTAATACATCTTGAGCGTCACTAAGTTCACTTACTTTGGTCATCACAACACCTCATAAAAGATTAACTTACGTTTAACAATGCCGCATCCTGACTGATGCGAATACCGCGCGGCCCTTTAATGACTTCACCAATCATCACCATAGACCAAAATACAGGGTCAGAAGCTGCACGCAACAGCACAACACTACTGCTACGAGATCCAAAAGCAATTAAATCCGAAATAGTGATATTGGAAATAATCTCGCCTTCATTTGATGATAAACCAAACCACATCTTTCCCAGAGCCGGCTTCAGTAATAATGCTTTTTGCGCAATTTGCAGAGCAAGAATATTAATCTCAATCAATAACTCGGGAGGATTGGGCTCTGCTTTGAACTTCCGCATAACTCTGGTTTTCTCAGCCTGCATAAGGCAGCTAATAATTTCAGGCTGAAATGCAATAAGAGGCACGCCACATATTATGGCGCTTTTACAACCATCAGCAGTTGAATCGATAATTCGTTTGGCAACTGCATCGTTAAATCTCAGAAACCGCTTAGAACGATGGGATTCAGCATCTTCAACAGCAAACAATAAGATTTTTTGATTAAGATCTTCTATATCTTTTCTTAGTGAGTCCATAACGTCATACCTTCTACAACGTTAAAGCCACTTCAATGCCAGGAATGCTTTGCAATTTGCTTAATATTCCAAGCACAGCATCGGCATAAGGCAAGCCCTTGCTTTGGTCGGGATTATGATAATAAGCAATGCCCAATCTTAAATTTTGATTTTGCGCATTCAATTCTCTACGTAGTATCAATGCGCCCAAACGTATATTGTTTTCCGGCAAAAGAATCTCTTTGGCATCAGGCAGCAAGTGTCCGTTGTAGAGCAAGTTAATTTGCATTGCCCCAATGTCAATATTCTTAATTTTTTCCTGATTTATCAAATGATCTAATTTACTGGCTGCCTCTTCAAAACTATGAAAATACATCGCGCCATATTTATCTGTTCTCAGCGTCCAGGGCCAAGGTCTGACCAGGCCATCCGGCCGCAAACGACGACTCTCCTGCAAGGCAATGGCATAAAGATGTAGCGGATCAACATTGTACTCAGCGGAAGCTGAAACCCAGACAGAAGCACGAGTTGAGCCGTTTAGCATGAGCACCAGCAGCAATGATTTCAGCAAAACGAAAAGCAGACTATTTCTTTTAATCGCAGCCATACTCTCTACCCTCAACACCATTCCGGATAACGTTAAACAAATCTCGGGAGGTTAAAATCCCAGCGTAATAATCAAGCACTTCTACAACTGAAAAAAGCCTTATAATATACTTGATATGTATATTTTCACATTTATTTTGTGATTATAATTTAGAGAAAATATAACAAATATTTAATTTTTTACTTAAAAATCAATATTTTATTAGAGTAATATCATCTAAATTAATCAAAATGCTTTATTCACATGGTAATTAATAGTAGTATAATTGACACAATTTCATTAATTATTTATGACATTGAATTATGCTTTAATCACAAGCTATCTTAGGTATAATCTTTGCACAATGCGAAATACGTAATAAACATACTTACTATCTAACGTTCAGCAACAAAGACAGGGCCAAAGATGACGCGTGAGGACTCCCCGGTAAAAGTATTCGTCAGCGATAACCAGGTTGCCATCCGCGAAGGCATCAAAGTCATGCTGGAAAGAGAGAATATTGAAGTAACAGGCCACGCGGGCACAATCGAGCACCTAATTAAATGCGCCCGAAAAAAAACCGCAGACGTTTTTATCGTAGGCCTTAATGCAAACGGCCTGGATGACCTTGCAATTATTGGCAGGCTGCGCGACACCAATGCGGATATCAAAATAGTTGCTTATTGTGCGGAAGATGCCATACCGCTGGTCATATCCACCTACCAGGCTGGGGCCAAGGGCTATGTAACCAAAAACAGCAAACCTGAAGAACTGATTAAATCGATACAGACCGTTGCGAATAATAATGTTTACTTTATGCCAGGCATTGCCGAGAAAATCGCTCTATACCATATTAACCCCGACAACCCACGACTACTGTTATCCGATACAGAATTGAAAATCTTCATTATGCTGGCTGAAGGTAAAAATAATTTAGAAGTCGCTCAAACAATGGGGGTCGGCGAAAGAAGCATCGCTAATCGAGCAACAACTATCCGCCACAAACTTAGAATAGAAAGAACGGATTTCACACTAACCGCTCTTAAATACCATTTAATTGATAGCACAAAAGCAGAACAGTGATCGGGACAAAAAGTATAAATAAATTATCCAGTAGTACAATCAACTTGGTTTAAGAAAAAATAGAATTTATCAAGTTTTAAAGGACAAAGTTATGAATTCATTAAGTAAAAGTGGTCATTTGTGTTCAATAATGGCACTAAGCCATTTTATGGAAGCTACAAGAGATTCAGGCTACAAAAATACTGGCAGTGCTATATCGGAATTAGTTGATAATTCCATTCAAGCAGGCGCTAATAACATAAAGATAACAATTGAAGATGATTTAAGTAATGAAGATATCAAAATCTCCGTTCTCGATAACGGCTGCGGAATGGACCCCTTCACATTAAGACAAGCACTGCAGTTTGGCGGTAGTTCCAGATTTAATGATCGCAATGGCATTGGAAGATATGGTATGGGGCTACCAAATAGTTCTTTTAGTCAAGCTCGCAACCTCTCCGTATATTCATGGCAGCATATGGGAAAAAAGAAAAATAACATTCAATGCGTATATTCCACCAGTTTAAATTTTGATGAAATTATCAACGGTGATATTGAAGAGATACCAACACCCAGACCGGAACATGAACCACCGCAGTACTGCGCAGGAAAATCCGGAACTTTAGTCATATGGTCTCAATGCGACAAGCTTGATAATCGTCGCCCCAAAACCATTGCCAATAAAATACAAGAAGAGCTAGGGAGAAGATTCCGCCACTATATAACAAATGGCGTTCAAATAACCGTTAACAATGAAATCGTTATACCTATTGACCCTTTATTCTTAAACACTCTCGCCGCGCAACATGGTGCAAAGCAATATGGCAAAGAACTTATTTATGAAATCTCGACCGACACATCAAACCCAGACGCGAAAATAGGTTTGATTAAAATAAGATTCAGTGAACTCCCAGTAAAACGTTGGCGAAAACTTAGCAATCCAAAAAAGCGTGAATGGAGAATCAGCAAAGGCGCTGGAGTTTCCATTTTACGTGCCGGTCGTGAGGTGGATAGTGGCTGGTTTTTTATGGGTAGCAAACGTAAAGAAAACTACGATGATTGGTGGCGCTGTGAAATTGAATTTGACCCTATTTTGGATGAAGTTTTCGGTATTACACACACTAAACAGCAGATTCGTCCTAGTGAATATATCTCAAAAATATTAACACCAGATCTGGAATCAATTGCAAGAAAATTAAATGTGCGTGCGCAAAAAGCCCACAAGGAAGCGGCCTCAGATAGAAGCGCTCCAGGGAAAAGCGAAAGCATTGCCAATAATCGGGAACAACTGCTTCCTCCTCTACAAGCAATAGCAAACCCTAAAGCAAAAGAAACAATGCGTCAGTTGCGCCGCAAGAAGCTTATCAATAATCATTCTGCTGTATTCGAATACAAAATCATACCAGACAAACTAAATAACAAACCTTTTTTTTCTTATGGATTCTCAAAAAAAATTTTTGCGCTAACCACCAACCAGAACCACCCTTTTTTCAGAGAAGTGTCTGCGCTTAAATCAACCTTATCAAATAACAACTTTAAACACTTTGAAATACTGATCGAATTACTTCTTTTATCTGCAGCACGCAGTGAAGCCAGCGAAAAAAAACTTACTGACTCCAGAGCTATTGAGGCATTTCGTAATCGCTGGAGTGATACGCTTGCGACTTACATCAACAGCTAATGGAGAAAATTAATAAAAAAAACTGGATTCCTATGAATCCCGATTTTGGGCGTTTTCGGCTGGCTCAAAATATTTTTCTAGACTACGCTCGTGAGTTACAACGTTGGTTACATAAAAACCAAAGCACTCAAGCGCTGCTTTTAATAAGAGCTGATTTTCTAGAGCATGAAGAAAACATAAGACGCGAAATATGGCCAACATTAAAGGCTGCCGGTTTAGTACTCACCGACCTTGTTGAACAATGCTGGGATGTGCGTATTCGGTCAGGGTCTGTGCAGGTTTTACCGCCAAAATTTGAATCGACAGACCCTGTATACGAGAGAGAATTAATTCGTAAACAGGAGTTAATAAAGCGTAACGTTCAGCTTCTTTCACCATCAGTACAAAAATTTATTTCCTCTATGGAACGCAAGCGCCTCTTTGAAGACCAGTTTGTTTCAATTTTTTCGTTAATGCGTGATGGGCGCGAACTGGCCAAAGATCTCAAGTATGCAGCTAAACATGCAAATAATGGTAACGGTCATTCATTATTTGATGCTGTTAAACCTTATTTGGAATTTGTTGACTACAAAAAAAGATGCAAGTTCACAGGACTTAGATTAATGGATATCTGGCGCTATTTTCGTCATACATGGACAAATCAATACACCAGCGTTCCTGGCAGAACTATGATGGTATTAGTTCGAGATGCCGCAGCCCCGTTCCACCCTGTTATAGGTATTGCTGGTCTAAGCAGTCCCATTATTCAACTGAGTGAGCGTGACAAATGGATTGGCTGGCATCCTGAAAGTTTTATTGAATATATAAAACAACATCCAACCAAAAAACTGGCATCTTGGCTTATTAGCATAGTGGATGAAGCAATTAGCGAAATTTATATTAATGATTTTTTGAAGGAACAGTACTTTAGCAGAAGAGAACTAAAAAAACCTAACAATAGCTTGATAGAAGCACTCAAGGAGGAAGGCGCGAGCCAAAGGGAAGCACATCATCGCTATACTGACAAAGGTCAGTACGAGCAACTAAAAAAAGCAAAATCCAGCGTAAAAAATATCTGGAAAATTAAAGCAGAAACACATCTATTTCGTAGTAAGCGGGCATTAGCATTAGCTGACCTACTACAGGCACGAATGGTTTTAAATGAATATATAGGCAAGAAACCAACTGCCGAAAAGCTATATAAACTGACTCAAAGCTCTATCGGAAAAAAAACTATCGGAAAAATTATTCGTAAAGCAAAAGCTGACAAAGTTGGAATAGCCATGGCCGACATTTCTGTTTGCGGCGCTATAGCACCCTATAATGAAATACTAGGCGGCAAATTGGTTAGTATGTTAATGACTAGCCCTGAAGTTGTTAACGAGTATAAGCGCAGATATAAAAATACCAGTAGTGAAATCGCATCATCAATGGCCGGCAAGCCGATAAAACGCCCCGCAAATCTTGTGTATCTTGGAACAACATCATTATATGGAAGTAATTCCAGCCAGTACAATCGAATTCGAATTCCATTGGAACACATCAGTGAAAATTCTAATAATCAAATTAGATATATTCGACTTGGAAAATCTGAAGCATTTGGAACATCGCATTACAGTAATGACACTATTGATGCTTTAGTAAGGCTGGTCAATCACCGCAAAAATGGTCAAAGAGTCAACAGTATATTTGGGGAAGGAGCCAGCCCCAAGCTTAGAAAAGTTCGCGAAGGTCTTGAAACATTAGGCATTACATCAGAAATATTTCTTAAACATGGTCGTCAGAGAATTATTTACGGCATTCCTTTAGTTAACAACTTAAAGGAATATCTTTTGCAGATCCACAAACACCCAAAATACTTAATTTCTCTAAAAACATCTAATGCGACAAATAAAATATGTGAATGGTGGATGGTACGATGGCTAAAGATGCGAATACAAAATAGGCAGGTTATCAATTCTGTTTCAAAACACACATTGATAGAGCCTGTAAATCATGGAGCCAGGGTATCTATAAATAAAGTCGCAATAAATAAAAAAAATAATACGGCAAATAAATTAACTATTGAAAATTATTTATAAGCTATGCTGCTATCTGACTGGGAAGAATATTTAACAGGGCACTTCAATGACTTGTTAAAAACTACAGGAGAGCGCAGATTATTATGTCTTGAGCATGGTCTTGAAATAGATGACATTGAACTACTAAAGCAATCCATTCAAGACAGCCTTAAAGCCGAACAAGGTATACAAAAACATCCCATTGCCTGGGCAGTTTATGCTTCAGAGATTGGTTATCTTTTTTCAGGCGGTGAGTTTTGGTACACATTTGAAACCCATACTCCCGGTTGGGAAATACTCAATGCAAGAGCGACTTTGAAATCTTGTTTTCTTCATTTTCGTGATACCTATCAAGGTGCTGTTCCTTCCGGCCCCTGGGCTGAACATCGATCCATAATTAGTTGGCCTATTACACATGCAGTACTACCTCTGGATCTACAAAAACAACTTGCAAAAGTTTTATCTCAAATCAGCTATAGCGTTAGTGATACAAAAAACTGTTCACCCGAAGACTTTGGTCAACTGATCGCCCGACATAGCTGGGATACAACATCTCGATTTAGGCAGTTTGTTGAACAACCTGCACTAGTTGGGCAAATTGCCTTATCATTGTTACAGACAGATTCCGAAATTGATGAAACACTCATACTGGCATCAACTGTTAAAAGAATTCGCCAGGATCTTAATAAAGTCAGTCAAGCCAAATTCTGGCTAAAACGCGCCCAACAGCAAATTTACCATCGACGCACCAAATTAAAAGGGATACAAAGCGGTGATTCACCCTCAACTCGCCATGCCAAAAATAATAGAACTTCAAATGAATCAGGTGATATAAACCGTCTTTTGATTCGACCCAGCTTTCGGTTAATTCCCAGCAGTTTGGATAACTGGCGTCTTGAGATGATTATACCGGATTATTCTTCATTACTTTCCTGGTTCCCGGAGTGCCACGAACCATTAACAAAATCAAGAATATTCGTGGAAGGATCATCTGGTAAGCCAATAGCACCAAAGTCACTGCTGCATGGCGGTCGGAGTATTTTTATAAAAAATTGGCCCGAACCATTAGTGCCTCTATTAAAATTTGAGAAATCGAATTCTGCTCTTGATACTTTATTAGAAGCTGAATGTACTATTGATGACGGCCCACAGGTTTTCAAAATCACCTCTGATAATACTGCCAAACAGATTCTTTCCAGAACTGTACGCCCAAATTCAAAATATTTGATACTTATTAGTGAAGCAAATGAAATTGAAATTCCCGAAATGTCACTAAAACAAGTTGACTGTAGCGGCGTCAGGCTTTTTGAACTCAGCACAGAAGAATCTTTCAACGATACATTGATAAATTCATTGGAAAAAATAGGAATTCAAGCTGGAAGAGAAATTGAGATAAAACCCGTTGGACTTCCACCAGTCAATTGGGATGGCGAAGGTTCCATAGAATGGCTATCAACGGATGAACCTGCAATAGCGATTCATTCAAACTACCCAATAAAACAGTATCAATTTATTCTAAAAAACAGCAATCAGACTTTAACAACACTGGTTTTCAATGAACCAAATCAAGAACAACACTACATACAACTACCGACCTTATCAGAAGGCATATATTCCCTTCATATATCAGCCACTCCTGTGAAAGGAGAAAAAATTGAGCAAGGAATCCTGAATATTAGAATTCGAAACCCTATTGTCTCAGACGAATCATCACTCACCAGAGGCGCTATGCAAATTAATAGTTATCCTCCGGCTGCAAGTCTGGAAGAACTATGGGAAGGCTCTGCAACACTGGAAATTATTGGTCCCAAATCCAGAGATATAAAATGTCACTTTAAGCTTATCGAACAAGGTAAACATGACATTTTGTACGAGAGCACTAAAAAAATTCGTCTTCCCCTATCCTCGTCCGGTTGGCAAAATTTATTGAAAAATAATTGGCAAAATAATAAAAATTGCTTATTTGCTTATGGGGCAGCAGGAGAGTGTGAATTATCGTTTTATGGTAATGAACTGGGTAATCGCTCTCTCACCTTCGAACGAGAAACTCAATCATTAAGATGGGCATTTGGTGAAACCTCTGATGGCTATCAAATACGTTTAATTAATGAAAAAGATTCAGGGGCAGATTGCTTAATTAAATACTTCTCCTTTGATCGCCCAGATGTCTCACAGATGCTATCGTCACAGATCGTTGCTAAAAACTATGAAGTTACTCAATCAGGCTTATATGTGGCAATATCAGACACCGAGCATAGCGCGATAATAATACCACCTGAAATTACTCAGTTCGACGATTTTATTTTATCGCCAAAAATTTCTCGAAAAACTCTCACCGTTCAAAATTTGTTAAGCATTGCTGAATACTGGTCAATGGCACGGCTTATTCAACCGCTATCATCAGGTAGATTTCGTAACAGAGTACTTGAAGTTTTAACCCGTGAAATTTTCTATAAATTGGGCGGGCGAAAATGGTTTGTCGCTGAGCGAAGCAGAATAAAACAAGAAGGTGATAATTGGATTACTGGTATGTCAGAAGCAATTCCAAGCTATAGATATGGTGGACATTGGGCCAAAGTTATACTAGAAAACCGAAACGACTTATCCAAAAAATCGACACCTAAACGGGTATTATTTTTATCCGAATTGACAGGCGAATCATTTAAATTATGTGAGTTTGCATTACGCTTGGCCAGCAACACTGCATCAGTTCGTGAATTTGCTGGTAAAGATTTTGAAAATTTACTGAATGAATTAACAATAAAAACGACCATTAGCAGGGTCGCACGATTTTTATGTCTTATTATCCGTGATCATCTTGATTCTGATGGTACACCAGGCGAATCACTTTATCCGAGTTGGCAATGGAATTAATTCAAACTTCTTCTGCAGAAATTATAAGCAAGTTGGAAAACCGCATGGGTGCCATACTTGTTGATAGCGAATACTCACGCACTGCCCTGGCCCAGATTTGTCGCTACACAGCAAGTATTCTCTGCCCTGTTAGCAAACGATCCTTAACAAGAATGATTCTGGAACCACTTCAATCACTCGGGTACTCCAATCTGATAATACCCATAGGAGAAGTGCTGGACACACTCATCAGTCAAGGAGAACTACTGGAACTTGAGGATATTAATGACGAAACCAGCAGCAAACAAACATTATTATATGCAGCACCACCACAATTTGTTTCACTATCTTCCAATTACATTATTCTGCTAGGTATTAGCCCTGATAACACAATACTGCTGCCGGTAGAACTAGAAAACCGCATCGTTCACAACGATTGCTTGCGATTTTTAACACCACTGGGAGATGAAAACTTAAAACAGGAATTATTGGATATCGGGCTTTATGAAGTAGGCGCCGAAGTATGGCTAAAAACCCCTATGGAGATAACTGCATCCAACTACCTCGATCAATTTGACCAAGCACTAATGAAAAAAAGCGATGCAGGCGAGATTTCCGAACTCAGCATCCTGGATTCATCATCGCCACCTACCTACTATAATGGCCGTTGGCGCAGCCCAAAGGAAGATACGGGGCATTTTATCGCTAAACGCAGTGGAGCTTATGGAGAACAAATATGGTGTTATGTAGATCTTGACAAAGGCTCGGCGAGACGTTTGTTGGATTTACCCGACGGCCATACTCTAGAGAGGGGTTGTGACCAGGCCTGGCGTCTGCAAGCGGCTATCGACAACCTCAACGGCACTCCGCAGAAAATAAGGATTCGACCAGTCCAAAGTGATAAAGTAGCATTAGATATGTTCTCGCCAATCCCGAAATGGCTGGAAAGACGCTGGTCCAGTATGGGCACACGTAGCAAAAGCGCCGGCTGTCTGGCATCTTACCTACTGCCAAGCCTGGATATAGAAAAAGAAATAGCGTTTGCCAAGGGACATATGTGGCTTGAATCTTATCAAGAATAACCGAGACTAGACGACTCCACTGAGGCTACAGGATATGGCGCTAACTATTGGGCAAACTATCGACGAATTGCATGCAACATTATGTAATTACATCGAGGCAACCTACCATATTAGTAATGAAATACTGATTCAGCAACGACTGCAATTACTGCAACAGCCAGGAGTTATCCATCAGCGCCCCTATCTTGAAAGCACATCACGCTACCAAATTGGTCGTAATTTCAAGGACTTAAACCTTCCTGAAGAAACGCTGTCCCTATTCGAACGCCTGAGCCATAAAGATGGCTCAAATAAGCAGATTCTGCATAACCCTCCCTGGGAACATCAGGCAACCGCCCTACAAGAGGCTTTGGTAAATCATCGCAGCCTTTTGGTAACTACGGGCACCGGCTCTGGTAAAACGGAATGCTTTCTATTACCTATCCTGGGCAAACTGGCCGGCGAAGCCAGCACCTCCGGACAACGCTTTGGAGAACAGGCAGCAGTCCGGGCATTGGTGCTCTACCCTATGAACGCATTGGTAAACGATCAATTGGGCCGTTTACGCTTGTTATTTGCTGACCCCAGAGTCGTTGA
Source organism: Gammaproteobacteria bacterium (assembly GCA_965230615.1). Classification (GTDB taxonomy): domain Bacteria; phylum Pseudomonadota; class Gammaproteobacteria; order HTCC5015; family HTCC5015. The sequence continues at coordinate 151,348 of OZ246012.1, read as the reverse complement.
TCAATTTATCGAATGGTCTGGGCGTGCAGCGCGCTTCGCTCGCTACACCAGCAGAACACTCTATCCAGGGGTCAGAACCAGTAAAAAAGATACCGCAAGGCTTTCTGTTATCAATAAATTTTATATTGACTACTTAGAAAGAGCGGCAGGTAATCCCTCAATTGAGCAAACGCAGGCAGCCGAGTTGATCAAGATTTTGCAGGATAAGGGTAAGTGGCCAGCAAAAGATGACTTACAAGAGTGGTATGGACGTTCTGGGTCTCGGTGGAAAAACGCTCAAGGTGAATTTAAGCGCTGTATTACACAACCTAGAGATGCGGAGTTATTTACAAGACATGAAGTTCAGGTCGCCCCACCTGATGTACTGGTAACCAACTACTCCATGCTTGAATATATGTTGATGCGCCCCTTAGAGAGGCCAATATTTGAACAAACAGCCAGTTGGCTACGTAATAACCCTGATGAGTCCTTCTTATTAGTTATTGACGAGGCTCATTTATACAGAGGTGCAGCCGGTGCCGAAGTTGCCCTATTAATTCGAAGACTACGAAATAGGCTGGGCATACCACCAGAGCGATTACAAGTCATTTGCACTAGTGCCAGCTTTGACGACCTTGACTACGGAATTGAATTCGCCGCTCAACTCAGCGGTAAAAATCCGGCTGACTTTGCAGCACCAATTAGCGGCACATTAGCCAAGACCGCTGAGTCAACTGGAACACTAGACGACGCTAAGTTACTTGCTGACATCGATATTGATACATTTTATGGCGCTAAAAATGATGCAGAAAAACTGATAACAATAAGCGCCTTTTTGGCATCTAGAAAAATCAAAAGCAACACTGAGCCTGTAGAACAAATTTTATATCAAGCTTTACATGATTATGGACCAATTCGCCGTCTGATAAATCATACAATGGGTTCAGCCTATCCAATAGATGGAGAAGAAGGGCTTGGGAAATTAATATTTCCTGACGCTGATAATAGAACCGCCGATCTAGCAATAACCAGCCTTATAGCACTGGGCAGTTATGCAAGACAGTCTTCCTCAGAAGCTAGTTTGCTGCCGGCGCGTATCCATGCTTTTTATCGAGGTTTAGCTGGTTTATGGGCATGCATGGACCCTCAATGTTCAGAACTACCCGAAGACATGCGTGGCGGCCCTACAGGTAAACTTTATTCACAACCTCGTGATACTTGTAACTGCGGCGCAAGAGTTTTAGAACTATTCACCTGCCGCCATTGCGGCACTGCTTATGGGCGTGCTTACACTGAAAACCTTGAAGAACCAGAATATCTTTGGGCAGAACCAGGTGGTGCCTTTCGGACACTTAGTGGAGTGCTGGATGAATTACAACCATTAGACTTATTGATCGAGGGAGAACCTATAATAGGTAACGGCGAGCTACACACCTACGATCTCATTACTGGACAAATGGACCCCGTCGGTGAACCCAGTCGATCCAGAGAGGTATTCATCCCAAAAAATAGATACAAAGTCGAAAATAGTGATGAAGATGACGAAGAAACTTCTGCGGGGCTTGGTCAGTTCAAACCGTGCGCTGTCTGTGGTCAGGAGCACTCTCCCACTCGATCCTCAGTCCAAGACCATCAAACCAAAGGCGATCAGCCATTTCAAGCACTAATCACCAAACAGATACAAGTTCAAGCTCCTAACTCATCGAAGCTTACTCCTTTTGCACCACAACAAGGTCGAAAAGTATTAGCATTTTCAGATTCACGTCAAACTGCTGCTCGACTCGCACCGAATGTACAAAAATATTCTATGCAAGATGTTATGCGACCGCTGCTAATGCGAGGTTATCGGCAATTGCAACAATCAAATGCTGTGAATCCAAATTTGAATTTAACCGATTCCTATTTAGCTGTTCTATTAGCCGCAGCAGAGCTTAATATCAGATTGCGACCCACTCTGACTGGTAGCGAATCTTTTGACGAAGCAGCAGATGTTCGTGAAGCTATTCGAACTGGCGTGCTTGAAGATGATAATCAATTATTCGCACTCTACAGACGCGTAATATATAAAAGACCTCCTGAGTCTATGTTGAATGCAATCATTACTTGCATTCGGGACAAGTACTATGGTTTAGAGTCTCTTGGGTTAGCATCTGTCATTGAAACACCTGCCCAAACGCAAATATTACAGAATCTGATAAACATTCCAGGTATTGCAGAATCAAATGAACAAAAGTTATCGCTTGCGCGACTATGGTTACGAACATGGAGCGCGAAACAAGGTTTTTGGCTAAGTTCAATGCCTGATGCCTGGTATCAAACAGAAATTAAATCTCATTCGGGGAATTTTCGACTTGTTGAAAATTTTCTAGGAACAAAGGAAGCCAAAAAATCATTTAAAGATAATTGGTTACCTGTTTTATTGAGGACTTTTTGCGAACAAGTAGCTAGAAAATATCGACTGCAAGGCGAGACATTAACTCTCAACATAGAGGGAGAATGGGGCTACTGTAGTACCTGCCGGACTACACAACGGCCTTTCCCTGGTAACACACGCTGCATTAACTGCGGCCAACCGACTGTTGACATTATTGACCCTGAGACCCATCCGGTTTTTAAAACCCGAAAAGGATTTTATCGTGCCAGCACCACTGAAGCTCTAAATAACGGTCGACGGCCAATGTCATTAGTTGCTGCTGAACATACAGCACAGCTAAACTCATCACAATCAAGCGATGTATTTTCAAAAGCCGAGGAACATGAGCTGCTATTTCAGGATGTGGATCTAGGGCCAGACGAATCCGGTAGAGAACGTACAGCCATTGATATCCTTTCCTGTACAACAACAATGGAAGTAGGCATTGATATTGGCGCATTATCGGGTGTGGCATTAAGGAACATGCCTCCTTCAAGAGCAAACTATCAACAACGAGCTGGTCGGGCTGGTCGGCGCGGCACCTCGGTTGCCACGGTTACATCATTTGGCAGTGCCGATAGCCATGATGAACATTATTTTTCATTCCCGGAACAAATGATCAGTGGTCAGGTTGATGATCCTCGTTTAACGATGGACAATACCGACATAACAATGCGTCACGTTACCGCATATCTGTTGCAATGTTACCATCGGGAAAAGTTGCCTGATATGGCATCATCAGAAAACCAACCTCAATTATTTGAAGTGCTTGGCACTGTATCTGATTTTCTAAATGACAAAAACAATCTTAATCGACGGGATTTTATTAACTGGATAACCACGAATATAGATCAATTACAAAACGATATAGAAAGTTGGTTACCAGCCGAAATTCAGTCGTCCGAATTACTTGATAACTTGCCTCTCAAGATGATTGAAGTACTAAATACTGCACTAGGTGAAGATACATCAGATCAAACAACCCATAATGCAGAAGCAAGCCTGGAAGTTAACGAAGAGGCTGGTGAGGAACGTCCAACCGTTCGGCCTGATAATGAGAACCTGCTAGATAGAATGCTGTATAAAGGCGTACTTCCTAAATATGCATTCCCTACCGATATTGCAACATTTCATGTATTCGCCCCGGATTCAAATGAATACTATCCAGAATTTTCATACACGCCATCACAAAGTTTATCGGTTGCTTTAACCCAATACGCACCGGGTAAAGAAGTATGGATTGATAATAAGTTATGGCGTTCCGGTGCGATATACTCAACGATGAAACAGGATCGTTACGATGCTTGGCAAAAAAGACGTCTCTACTTTGAATGCCAAGTCTGTCATCACTCAATCACAACAACTCTAGAAGAAGCGCAACGTGGAGAAGTTCGTGACTGTGAGGCCTGTGGTGGTGAAAATACATTAGGCCCAGCCCGTACATGGATTAGACCACCCGGCTTTGCCCACCGCGTTGATCTTAATGCACAAACCACACCGGATGACCAGCCGGCACGCAGCTATGCAACACGCGCAAAACTGATGGCGCCAACACCAGAGGACAACAAAAACTGGACGGCGTTAAACAAACATTTAAAAACCTTCAGTCTACGTGATAATTTACTGGTAACCAATCGGGGGCCAAGAGACGAAGGCTATAACTATTGCACATTATGTGGACTAATAGATCCATACGCATCTCAAAACTCAGAGGTTCTTGGGGCTCACCGCGTACCTTATCCTGACCGCAATCACACCTGCCCTGGTGGACGCACATCGCAGGGAATTGTATTAGGTACCGATTTCAAGAGTGATATTTTATTGATTTCAATTAAGGTTGATGACCCTGTACGTCTTCGTCCAGGCCACTTAGCAACTAATGTAGCCATGCGTACATTAAGCGAGGCCATCGCAGACGCAGGCTGCAAATTGTTAGGGCTTGAGGCAACGGAATTACAAGCAGAATACCGACCTGCTGTTAACGACCCCGGCCAACAAGGGCTTATCTCTGAAATATTTTTATATGACACCCTTCCCGGCGGAGCAGGTTTTGCTAGACGTATCGGTGAATTAGGAATACAAGTAATGGAAAAGGCCCTTGAACTGCTTGAAGGATGCCCTGATCAATGCGACCGTTCATGTTACCGCTGCCTGAGAAGTTATAAAAACAAATTTGAACATGACTTACTTGACCGACACATCGGCGCAAGTTTGCTTCGATACTTATTATTTGGGGAAATACCCTCGCTTAATCAAGCACGACTTGAAAATGCAACCTCATTGTTATACGAAGATCTACAAAGGCAGAGTAACACTAAGCTGAAGATACAAAAAAATATATTATTATCAATTCCTGGCTTTGAGGATACCTATGCCCCCATTTTAATTACACGGGATAATGGACTGCAATATATCATTGGCGTAAACAATCCTTTAACACCGCAAGTATTTGCTGATAGTAATCTAAATGATTTAATGGATTTAAGCACCAGCTATATTTGCGAATCGGCCGACGAATTAGTAATACGCAGAAATCTGCCTAATGTAACAAGGCAAATTTTATCTTTGGTTGGCGAATGAAATGCCGGCACCAAACCAATGGAATTCCGCCAAACCACCTGCAAATTGGCCTGATGCGCCTGAAGACTTTAGTGTATCTACCTTACTAAATATTGAATCTTGCCCCAGACGCTGGGCATTAAAAAACGCACAATACACTGAAGTCTGGGATGGAAAAGGGTACCCTGTAAAACCTTCAATTGCAGCACTGAAAGGCAGAATAGTACACCAAACGCTAGAGTTTATTGTGCGAGAATTAAGGCAAGCCGGCAGTCCAGCTTTAAATGATGCCTCAGCAATACATGTTATGCGCCGTGTAGGTGGTTATAACAAGATCATAAAAGATACCTCAGCCAAAATATTTTCAAGCTATGAGAATAACCCTAGAGCACAGGATAGTATTAACTATCTCTCTCAGAGGCTTGATACATTTTTATCTGAAATCAGATCATTCGTACAGGCTTTACTGATTCAAAGCGACATTTCACTAAGCAAAGAAAATCAATATACAAATTATTCGAAAAAATCAGATAAAAAAATTACAGCTCTAACTAATGGCATTTATACCGAAGTAAATGTTTCCAGTAACGCAAAAAACTGGAAGGGCTTTATTGATCTGATTGATATCTCCGACCAACACTGTGCAATAAAAGATTATAAAACAGGGCAACCTAAAGAAAGCGATCAATTCCAAATTCAGACATATGCTTGGTTATGGTATGAAGACCAAGCCAGAAATCCCAAGAAACGAATTGCTGATCAACTTACCTTGATATACCCACAAGGCCCAGTTGAAGTAAAGCCTTTAACTGAAAGCATGATGCAAAATTTTAGTCATGATATTGTAACAAGATCAAAAGAAGCCAAAGAGAATATCTTAAAAAATCCACCAACAGTTCAACTTTCTTTAGAAAGCTGTAATCACTGCAATGTTCGGCATCTATGCAACGATTATTGGAAAAATTTAAACGATCAAAATGGAATTGAAACTAACCCCATCCATTATTTAGATATTCAAGTCAATATAAAAAATAGACGAGGGCCTAAAACCTGGGATGCTAAAGTAGAACTCAGCGATACCCTCCCAACTGATGATAAGGTTATACTGGTTATACAAGATGCTCAGCGACTTGGTGAAATAAACGATAATACATCAATACGCATACTTTCGTGTATACTGGAAAATCCAACCCCCGAAGATATCTCATCTCCTGATTTACCACTTATACTCGTCACTAAAATTTCTGAAATTTTTTATCTTTAACTAAGACGTTGTTTGTATAAGTAACCCTCTGATGAAATTCATCAGAGGGTTTTATCCATACTAAATATCAAACGACAGGCTGTTTAAGCAACGTCTGTTGCAGCAAACTAAACATAGCCTGCGCCAAATCGCCGATATCCGTAATACACTCAGACATAGGGAAAAGATTTTTAACACTTGGCACATCTATCCCTATACCCAATATTTCAATGCCACCAGCCGTGCAACGCTTTATGGTCTCGCAGCACGCGTCTTTTTGAGACGGTGCACCGTCTGTTATGACCAACAGTATTTTTCGCGGTTCCTGTTGCATCAGTAATTGATCAACAGCCCATAGCATGGCCGGCAACAGCGGCGTGCCACCATCCGCATTGACTCTATCATAGCGAGTGGCAGTAGCTTTAACGCTTTCATGCATCAACGTCAGCGGCTCAACTTCATGCTTATGGCCGGGAAAAGCGGCCGCGGCAATACGAATACCAGAAATATCATCCAAACAGGATGCTACTGATAATGCGGCTCTTCGGGCAATGTCCATGCTTGCACCTCTCATTGAGCCTGAACGGTCAAGTAACAACTGCACAACAGTATTTACTTGTCGCTGCTTGGTTTTTTTACGATAGATCCGTGGATCTCCGCATACCGCTTTTACAAGGCGACGGTCATTGAGTTGCAAACCATGGCTGGAGTGAGCACACTTAACATGACGACTAGCCTCAAGGAAAGCCTTAAGCCGGGTGCTAAGCGCAGTAGTACTTTGACGCACTTCACTTAAAACAATACCGGAGTCGCCTCTAACTGCGAGTGGTTCTGAGGCCTGCCCCATTCCTGCTGTACGGTTTCGGCCCTGGCGCTTGCAGTCACTGGCGGCATCCGACAAGGCTTCACCCACCTGCTCACCGAGCCCTTTATCAAACTCATCTGCTTCGGCTTCCAGCAATTGCTGCAACGTTTCAGCGGCAGCTTGTGAAGACGCCTCGGCAGGCTTTTCAGCCTGCTGACTTTCAGCAGACAAATGTTGATCCTCGATACTCTGTTTTTCATCTTTAATAATCCTGATGACTTCCAGAGCAAGTTCAGCTGCATCCGAACTGCTTTTAACCGCAGGAACACGACCAATTGCCGCACCAATTCTGGTTGCCACACCTTCGGGCATTATTTTCCGAAAATGTACTTCGGTAGCGGCCGCTACCGGATCGAGCGCTGATTGTTGCAATACCTGACTTCTGAGTCTGTAAAGCAAATAACGCTGCAAACATAGCGCAGGCGTAGTATCAGCATCCGGAACTTCAAAAACGCCCTCCGTATCAACCAGTTTTTTAACCAGACGCTTCAAAGTAGAGGCAAACCCAGGATATTCAGCACCGATAAGACGTTCAATGCGAATATCTTCAAAAACCTCCATAATTTCCTGATGTAAAGGTGACTGAATCAGTTCAGACACATCTTCACTATAGCGAACATGCCCAGCCTCATGCTCCAGGTAACCAAACGCCAGAGTTTCGATATCCGGATCATCCAGTGGCAACGCAGGAATATGGATAACCTCGCCGTCCGTCCATGCCTGATCACCACCGATTTGTACTTGTACATCCAGTTTTCTACCGATAACTTTTGCAACAATTGGCAATGCATGTTGAATCACAAGAGCGTGTCTATTCATAGTCATGCTCCCACTCAAAGCCATACGGCATCAGAAGTTTTTTCAGGCTTAGCTGGTAAAATCTTCTGTGGTTCTGCATTTGAGATGCTGCCTGATGATTTATCTTCAGAATTTAAATCAACCAGATCCTCATTATTTACTTGTGTATCGATGAAAGTTTCATTCGTACAGTCAATGCAAGAGTCCAGTGAACTTTCAGTATCGTCCAGACTATTTTGCTTTAGCTTTAGTACAGACTCACCATGGTCTTTCATATGTTGAGCATCAGAGAGCAGATGCAACAAACCAATCAGAGCAGACAGATTATTACCCTCAATCTTACCTGCTTTAGGCATTGACTCCAGCACGCTGGTAATACGCTCAATAATGGGCAACGTACGTTTATCAATAAACTGCAAGGCTTCAAGTTTGGTAACAATGGCTCGAATAGGTCGCAAAGCTTTTTGTGTTACGATATCGCGCCCCTCAAACGTTCTTTTCCAGATAGTTTTAGCTTCCGCTTCAATTTCCAGGAATAACTGATCTGACAAGCCATTGGTTGCTGCGATCAAACCATCATTCAAACCAGCATCATCGTCATCAACCGCTGTGCCTACTTTGAATATCCGGTATTCAAAATTAAAACGGCCGGAAACATAAGCAGGATCAGGTAACGCTTTGCGTATAAGATGCTCCCATTGCGGATGCTTAACGATCCAGTCTTCAATATCCGTATGCAGGCTATCAACAAAACATTTGGCTTGAGCTTGAAACGCTGCTTTTCTCTTTGCAAGCTGTTGATCAAGTTCAGCAACATTTCCCTGCTCCGTTGCATAACCACCAAGAAAACGCATACAGACTTTTTCACAATCCCGCTCAGCAGCACGTTTAATACTGTTAAGTCGGGTGATTTTTTCAGGATCACATAACTTTAGTGACCCAAGCGAGGCAAGATCTTCGGGTGGAAGTTTACCTGCTTCAGAACCTAAATCGTCTGCACGCAGTTGTCGTCGCCCACTCCATAGTGTTGCCGACAAATGAATACAAACGGTTTTGTCCAATACATGTATTTCAGACATTGGAATACCTCCGATGTAATGCAAATCAACCACAAGCTCTTTTTAGAGAGCTTGTGCTTTAATTGCGATTAGGAATACACAGATGCCCGTCGACATTGTGTGGTAACAGGCTGGGTTTTTGAGTGGTCAGCTTCCACTATTCAGACACCAGCAATGCTGGCACTTTGAATAAGGAATACTTTTGGAAAAATCTTAAAAAGATACTTTCAAAAGTCACCTTAATATTTTGGATAAAGTAGAGTGCTCAAGAGTAAAATCTTGAACACTCATACTTATTTATCAATGATAATCAAAACCAAATTGGCTGATTTTGATCAGAAGAGCCGCCTATATTCAGGTTAATTTTTCCCAAACATAGATTCAAACGCGCTCCAATAGTCTGAACAAAACCATAGTCTTCCACAGATGCCCCAAGATATGGGTCGTTTCTGGCAACCTGCGGCTTAACCGTATTGCCGTCACAATTCGCGAAGCAAATTGTATCCGGGAATACCTGTTGCAAGGCAATCAGAATCAAAATGGGTAAAGGCCCTTGAGAGTTAAGTATCACTCCACCGCCTCGGCTATCAGGTAGTAGACCTCCATCCTTTTCATAACCTAATTCCCAGGGAACACCGTTAAAACTTCCAACAAGCCCTGAAGCTGATACTGATATATTTATACCAGGAATATCATCTCCGAGTTTACTGGCAATCTCTTTAAGAGCATCTATCAGTCGTTCTCTATTAAACGGAACAACTGATTCCCAATATAAAGTGTTCGCGGGTATAGTCTGAATCGACTGCAAACGATTATTGATTACTTTCGCGTGACCGATTGCACGATAACCTTTACTGATTTTTTCATCGATTCGCATAGCAATCTGGCTCGCCGCACCTCCCTTACTTGATACAGGGATTTCCTTTAAGCGAGCTGTTTGCCCGGTTGCACCATAGCGCACCCAGATCTTCTCACCGTCACATGCCGCAGCAATGGCCCAATCCTTAGTTGAGCCATCACCATTTTCACAGCGAAAATGGTGATAAGTCAGTGCATCATTAGACATTGGGAACTCCAATGTCATCACCCATCTTACCTTGAACAATAGTTAATATTGCTTTGCGCCATTCAGGGTTGGAATCCGCCGAATTTAACATCGCCCGATCCAGTGCATAGTAAATAGGGCTTAAGTTTTCCGACTCAGCTCCCCTATAGCACCAGGTCATGGCAGCCCAACGAACTAAGGAACGCGTGGACATTGTTAACGGCAATGCTGCGCTGGAATCCGATTGCCCCATGAAAGCTTCGCGTATTTCATTGGCTACTTCGACCATTTTTTTACGCACGACTTCGGGTAAATTCCCGGCAACCTGTTCCAATAATGATTCTTCCACTTCGACAGAAGGATAGTTGACTTTAACCTTCCAAAATCGGTCCTGGAAAGCCAGGTCTTGCTGCTTTGAACCAACCCAAAGGCCGGTAGTATCCCCCATCAAAGTGGTATTGCCGGTTGCGGCGAAACGAAAACCGTCAACAGGCTTAACAACATCAGAGCCACCTATACCTGTCTCCAACGGCCTGCCTGCCAGTACTTCATAAAGACCGGCTAACATTCCATCATCGGCTTTATCGATTTCATTGGCGCAGAAAATACCGGGAGAGCCGGTAGCGCCCATAGCCAACGGTAGCGATGCATAGTTAGTCAATGTCGTGCCATCAACCAAATCTGTGCGCGAGATAAGCTCGGGAAACTCCAAACTGGCATACATTGGTTTCTCATATAAAGGTATACCTAATGATGCGCAGAAGTTAAGCAAGGCAGATGATTTTCCGGCACCAGTAGGGCCAAAAAGATAAATGGCGTCATTACCACCTTCTTTCCACCATATGATTAAATCCAACAGCAACGATTTATCCCATTGCCAGTAAGGATCTTTTTCAGGGACATAAGCATGTCCATTTTTTTCATAACCAGAAATCGTCTGACTATCAGGAAACTCAGATCCAAAGGCCTCTTTGAAAGTATACTCTTTGGCAACTAATTTCATTTGCATATTTTTTTGCTCCTAAGATATTGATAAAAGCAATAAGTGAATCAACCGGTAGAGATAGACAGCGTCTCCCCTACCGGTTTGCTTATAAAGACTCCAAGCAGTCCGCTAACAGCGGTTTAAAAATCCTGAACACCTGCAATTGCATCTCTTCAGGATCAACACCAGCCGCATAACAACAAAGTTGAAAGCTTAACGGATACTGGAATGCCTCTTTTATTGGCACTATAGATGTAGCGACCCAGCTTAGAATTCGTATTCGTGTCTCACGCGAAGTGCGTTCATCATTCAATAGCTGCAATTGGTCGGTTAAATAACTATCATGTAGTGCCAGTACATCACGATCAGTCCATTCAAAATTATTGAGTGGACCGAAATTCATATCCAATTCAAGTTGTAATTCATTGGATAATAAGGTTGATGAGTTCATAATACTGTCCTCAAGAAACCTGATTAGTGTTTTATTCAGTACAGAGGGAAACCTCTGCTAAAGAATGGTGTATTAGTGACTGTGATTAGATTTTTTTGAAAAAACCAAATTCTCAGTATCGCCATAAATGCAATGCTGCGAGTAATCACATAGTTCACACGGCGTGTTGTATTGCAGTCTGGACACTTTTGGAAAACGCTTTTTGCGAATATCATCAGCCAGCCAAAAGCACTTTTGACGATACTCAGCGATTTCTTGTCGAGAACGTACCGGCACCATAACCGGCGGCTCTATTTTCGAAGAAACCTTACGTTTCAAAAAGTCATGAAAACCTAGTCGTTCTACAGATGGCAAACCCAGTTTCTGCCGATGAGCTTCAAAAAGCATCTGATAAGATGTTAATTGATCAGACCTTCTGGAATAGATCATCGAATGCATTGCGCTAGAAGTCTTGATATCAACAATAGCTAACCTGGCATCGCGCGTATAAACAATGACATCAATAATGCCATCATATGCAAGCTCAATACCGAGTTCGCTACCCAGATAAACCTCCAGCCTTCGATCCAGCATAGGCTGGCCATTAATATCCCTGGCAACTTGAAACCCGGTGCTTTCCCAGGCATTGGGAAATTGACTCATCAAGTCTTTACCCATGTTCTCAAACTGTCGAGGTGTTTGTGTTGCAGCATAATAAAGCTCTTTTCGCGCTCTAATATCTGCCCAAAGCTCAGTGAAACGAGCAACAGGATCAGGCAAGCTGCAACCCAATGCCAAGTTTTCCAGGTATTCTCGAACACTAAGATCAATACATTTACCAAAAGCCAGATTAGCAGCCTCGCAGGACAACCTAACCTTGGCTACACTTTTATACCAATGCAAGCGCCGGCAATCATCTGCGCTGGCTACTTGACTGGCTGACAGTCGTATTTTCACACCCTTCCTCCTGTCTTTAACAAAGCAACATGTTTGTTGCATTAATATTCCAACCAAGAAAAAGGCGCCCCAGCGGGACGATACTTTTGCCTTAGCCAGGGCTAACAAGCTTAATTAAATCCTTTAAACTAAAATTCAGTTCAAATGATTAATTTGCTGCTCAGGTGGTTCAGCCAGCCAATCACACGCTCTGGAACGAATCGCAGTCAACGAATCCCGGCTGGCTTCCCAATAAAGAAAAGAACGATTTTGTTCTAGAATCAGAATATGCTCGCCATCTTCAACGGTCCATAAATGTACTTTCCGATTAAGCAGCGGCAATTCCAACATTGTAGTACCCAAAATCTTCCGTCCCGCGTGATGTTCGGCAACCTCGCGCATAATTTTTGCGCTATGTCGAAAGTATTTTGCTTTCGGATCATCACGAGGATTTCGCATGAAATGCGTAGATTGCTTCATGAAGGTTCTCCTCTGGAATATAGAGAAAGCCATTTCCCCAACGGCCAACTCCAGGATTCAGGCTGCTTATGGTCAGCTACCTGATCAGTGTTGATTGCTCAACGCTGAAGGGAACCTTTTGTTTAAAGTCGTCTCGCAACCTTAAACAAAAGATCGCGCCGCCATCAGGCGGCGCTTACTTAAATATTCAACTTTGTTAAGTGCAAGCTTGACGCTGCTTTTTAGACAGTGCTTTTAAAGCTGCTTTTGCTTCTTCTAAAGTTGATATATTCTGAACCGGCTCTCCTACTTGCTCGGCAAGGTTCTTAATTTGCACCTTCATTGCCGCAGGAACAGGTTCTTTATTGTTGCTTTGTGACTGTCCGTTTATATCAGATGTATTATCACTCTGAGATTCAGCTTTGGTTAAACTTAAGCCAGACACATCTTCTGAAGGTGATGATGGTGAAACAGAGATAAGCGAATCTTGTGCATAAGCATTTAAGCCTTGCTCATCAATATCGTTATTTTCATCATCATCGAAGATTTCTCCACCAAAACCCAACTTACCCAACAGCCGGTTTAATGATGCTGTTTCCAGCATCTCCAAATCTTTATAATCAACTATTGCTTTGGATGCATTCGCTGAAGCAATAAGATTGCCATCGGGTGAAAACAGGCTATGAGTGGATACCATAGTGGATGAATTCACATTTGGTAAACCAACATCCTGTGGTGATTTTCCACAGGAAATAGCTTCCCTGTACAAAGCCAGCAAGCCTTTTTTCAAAGACAGTAAATCAGTCATTGCCGACTCAACCCGGTAACCTTCTTCCGGTGAATATTTACCAAGGAACTCTGGCAAACGTGCTGAAACACGTTTATATTGTTTAATCTCACCAAACTCATTGGTTATGTCTACCACTGACGGGTTCATAAGCACCTCCTAAGCAGACGCGGCCTGTAAATTTGGATCTTGCCAATCCGGATCAGGTATACCACCGGGCATCACTGGAATTCGATCAAGAAATTCAAACTCCTGTACAATGATTTCAACTGACAGACGTTCATTACCGTCTTTGTCCTGATATGTTTTTTTCCGAACTGGACCGGCAACATATATCTTATTACCAGTCAATACACGCTCGGCTATCAACTCAGCAGCGGCATCAAAAAATACCGCTTTATGCCACTCTGTATGTTTTTCACTTTTATAATATTCGTTACTGGCAATACTGATGGTACAAACCGGCCGGTTACTTTCAGGCAGACGCCTGAGTTCCGGATCTTTCCCAAGATTCCCAATCACTTGATGTTTGTTCAATTGAGTTCTCCTTAATTATTTGAAAAACCTCACGGGAGTGTTTGATATTACGTTTACCACTTCCATGAGAACCAGAGCATTGTTCTTTAATAGAAACTTCATTGCTTCCAGTTCGAACAACACTGATGTAATCCCCAACCACAGCGCCGGATACTTCCAACGATCGCGCAAAATCAATACCTTCAATTCGCCTAACGGTTCCAGTGTCATCAAGCAGTTCGATGCAAAAAGGAATCTCAGGCCGAATACCAGCAAAAATTAGCTGCCCACGACATTCATGATTAGTAACTGTCGGAGCAAGTTGATCGCCCAAAACCGGGCTCGGTAATTGGTTTTTTCGCGTTTGTTTTTCTTCCCTGGCTTTATGCATCAGGTCATATAACTCACGCAACAAACCCATTGCCGTTCGTTTTACTTGATCCCATTCGACTCTTTCAGTAATCTTTTCAATCTCAGTACGGCGTGATTTTTCCAAAACATCACGCAATGAATGAGCTTCTAAAATTACAAAACGACGAATGGTGCCATCTGGCATGTAGTAATGATCTATTCGGGTACTACGATATCGCACTACTCGTATTTGAGTAGCAATTACTGATTGATTAATCATGAACTGTACTCTCATAAGAACCATGCAGATCAAAAAAACATATATCAGTGCATGGCTACCGCTATATGCTATCGAAGACTATGATTTTTCCAGTCTAGTGCTTAATTTTTTGCAATAAATCACTCACCTGATAAGGCGAAGACGGCATTAGCAACTCACGCTCTCCTGTATAAAGCAGCAAATGCATATACTCTTCATAGTAAGGATTCGAAAGTTTAAACTTTGTATCATGCTCCACTAAATTACCGGCTTTAAAGCTGGCTTCCCCCAGCAACACATGATCCTCATCAAAATACTTTAATGATAAGTTGAGACCTTCGTATATTTTTGAAAGCATCTTTATTACAGGTAAAGGCGGAGACCAGGCCGTATTCAATATAAGCACAAGTCTTTTATCATCTAAGGCATTAATCTTCAATTTCCCTGAAAAAGAATTCCACTTGGTACCCCAATAACGGTTACGCCATTGGTACCAGGTTTTATACCCGTGGCCTTTTTCATTAGTCCTATACTTTACAGCCAACTCTACATATCGAAGATCTTTAGCTTCCAAAAACTCCAGCAACTCAACTCGCTTGCTAATGCCGTCAGGAATCCAGGAATGTTTTAATAACGATTTATAGTTGGCATATAATGCACAATAACCAATATGACCAATACTGGAATCCGGAAGATCAAGTTTATCCGGCATAGGAATAATTTTTTGAAAATCCAAAAACAAGTCGTTTTGATCAGAGATATCAGGATAAATATATTTATCCAGTATTTCCTTCAAAGATTCCGTATCACCGGTTATCTCTAATTCATTCTCAATATGGTTTGGCATATCCAACCTCCTGCTGAATAATGCGGATACACCAAGCCGCCTGCGGGCCATGTTACCCGCAAGGGTTTTAGAAGGAACTGACGGCTATATAACCGCTGCGCCTGTTTCACAGTTCTTATTGCGCTTTACAAATGCTTTTTAAACTGTCCGTAATGACAGCTAGTTTAAAAAGCACTCCCGTAAAACGGGAATGCTTTGACTTTTTCAGGCCGCTCTCTCTTTTATTGATACCGAATCATCTTGATCAACAACAATAGAAAACGGTTTCTCGCTAGATGGCTCTGCAGAGCTGACATGATCAGATAAATATTTATGCTCACATGGCTTTTGATCGCCCTTAAAACATGAATAAATTTCCCGGATCATATCGGGCACCTCCAACAATATTGGCGATAGCGACAACATTAATAAAATAGGAATAACATTAGACTCATCCATAGAATGGCCTCCTGATAAAAAAATAATGGGAATACAACGATCACTTTGCAGATCGTTTAAGAAGATGGGAGAAGCCGCTTTTCAGCGGCTTCTGTCACTTAACCACAAGCGCCAATGTCGCCACAGGCAGTACACCTGTCACAGCCATCAACTTTTATCACCGCGTAGGCACCGCAGCTTCTGCAGTGTTTGCCCGGCATAACTTCGGCAGCACCAACAGACCTAACAAGTTTTAAATCAGGCTGTTTAGGCTGCTCAACAATTCCCATTGGCTCTATTGGATAGCCCTCTTGATCGAGGATACCAAGCATATAAAACCGATGGATAACCAGCTGTGCAATGTATGCGACAGTACTTGGATAAACTTTTTGTTTATCACTACCAGGAATTTGTGCGAAAAAATCGCCTCTAGGCTCTGAGTAATTTAAAAGCTCGCGCAATTTCTTGCCAATCCAGGCAGGATCGATGACTCGCATATCCAAAGACAAGGCTTTACAAAGCCCATCGAATGCATTCGGATACACACCAGATAGCCATATTGAATAAGGCCGTCGCTGTGGCTTGCCGTCTTGATAAATCACAAGCTCTTTAAGACCCAACACAAAGTCATCACCGGCTGCTGATAAATTACGCACATCAACCGTCCAAGACATTGTGCCGTTAGCACCGGTCTTGGGTTCTCGATTACTCATCAACGCATCAAGTATGGGTGTATTTTTAATATTATTAAAAACGTCCAATTCTTCACAACGATACTTTATTAACCAGGCCATCGCCGCAACAATACTCGGCGCATATCGCAGATCTTCAGACGGAGGCATTGCAACTTCAAAGCCTTCCCCATCTGCAACACAACGACCTAGAGAATCCAGTTTCTTTTGTAACCAGGCTGAGTCTTGAGCATACATATCGTAGCTAAGATTAATCGCTAGTGCGTTAAGGCCTCGCGGTTGCTCTATTCCATTAACCCAAACCTCAAAAGGATAAGGTTTGTTTTGATCATCAACATGACTGCCAATAAACAGAGCAAACTTTTTACCATGCGGATGCTTAACCATATAACAATGCGCTGGATTACCATTAGGAAAGTCAGGTCGCCTCGGCCAACGCAGACTATTCAACGTCGGATCGGGTAACTTATCCAGCACAATACGTCGGTCAGGATCAGAATCCTCGAAATCATTTACATCAGCGACACCTTTATCTTCTGCTACTGATAAGATAGAACCAATTACTTCATTAGGTCTGAACGTAGCTAATGACTTAGTTCCAGACTCCCAGGCAGACATATAAAGGTCTTGAAAATTATCGAAAGGATAGTCAACAGGTATATTCACCGTTTTAGAAATACTCGAATCAATATACTCTTGAACAACTGCGACCATCTTTGCATGATTCAATGCTGATATCTCAAGCGCGGAGACAAATGCCTCTGGCAAATTATCCGTATCATTGCCTAACTCACGATATACACGGTAAGAATGATCCTCGACTTCATACGTCTTGAACTTTCTGTTTTGAATGCGTTTACGTCTTTCATATGTCCATGAAAATGCAGGCTCAATACCGTTACTGGCATTATCGGCAAATGCCAAGCTAATAGTGCCAGTTGGCGCTATCGATAATAAGTGGCTATTACGAATACCATGCTCACGAATGGCTTGTTGTATCTCTTCAGGTAATCGTTTGGCGAAACCCGAACTGAGATATTGATTTACAGCAAACAAGGGGAATGCCCCACGTTCCTTAGCCAACTCTATTGATGCAAGATAAGCTTCATCTCTAAGCGTACGAGTTATCCTTGCAGCAAAATCGCGGCCTGCCTGTGTATCATAGCGAATACCTAACACCACAAGTGCATCGCCAAGACCTAAAAAACCCAGGCCAATACGACGTTTAGCCATTGCCTCTTCACGCTGTTTATCTAATGGCCAGAAAGTACCATCAAGTACATTATCGAGCATTCTTACAGCAACTCCTATAAGCTTGGCAAATTTGCTCCAATCAAATTCACAGCGATGTTCATCAAAAGGGAATTTCACCAACTCAGCTAAATTGATACTGCCAAGACAGCAGCATCCGTAAGGCGGCAAACATTGTTCTGCACAAGGGTTACTGGCCTCAATCGTCTCACAGTAATAAAGGTTATTATCTGCATTAACACGATCAATAAAGAACACACCTGGCTCACCATGATCATAAGTAGAAACCATAACTTGGCTCCACAGATCACGAGCTTTGATAACTTTATATACCCATAAACCATCTTCTCGCTGAAATACATCTTTCTCTTTTAAGGCGTCAGATGGTTCGGCTATATGTGTTAATTCGAAATTTTCATCTGCTTTTACGGCACGCATAAAAGCATCAGTAACGGAAATACTGATATTAAAGTTGGTTAATTCACCTGTATCTTTCGCATGAATAAACTCTTCAATATCGGGGTGATCAATTCGCAACATACCCATTTGAGCACCCCGTCGAGCACCGGCTGATTCAACCGTTTGACAAGATCGATCAAACACATGCATGTAGCTCACCGGCCCACTGGACTCTGAATGCGTACTCTTAACGTAGGCACCGCGAGGTCGTAAGCGAGAAAAATCATACCCTACTCCACCACCTCGACGCATGGTTTCGGTAGCCTCGCGTAATGCGATATAAATCCCCGGATAACCATCATCGTCATAGTCAGAAATAGAATCAGCAACGGGCTGCACAAAGCAATTAATCCAGGTAGCTTGCAATTGCGTACCGGCTGCAGAATTAATGCGGCCAGCCATAACAACACCGGATTTTTGTGCTTCTAGAAACACGTGTTCCCATTCCTCAGGATTGTCCTCAACAGCAGCAATGGCTTTTGCAACACGACTTTGCACATCGTCAATTGTTGATTCATCACCCTTGCAGTATTTTTCCTGTAAAACTTCAATCGAGACTTCTTGAAAATCTTGATTCATAGAATGACCTCCACAAAAATAAATTCTTATTAATGGAGAGTCTTAACGCCGCTCCCGGCATAAGACTCCGGGAGTGGCATTGGCATAAAATCATGCCAATCCAGTCCGCTTGTTTCTTGTGGTCGGAAGACCACATAACCTATTGCACAAAGCAAAAGGTAAAAAATTGCTTATTTAAAAATTCTTTTTAAAAACTTTTAAATAAACAAAAATATAAAGTTGTGTATCCATCTGCATTTAAAATACAAATGGATACACCGAATCAATAATTTCTATACTAAAAACTTTCAGACAAACCAAGTTCTTGCCTTGCTGCATCTATCAACCTTTCTCTAAAAGATGGATTGACACTACTTAAACTTGGCTCAAGCTCATACAAACATTCTTCAAGAGAGACCAAACCATTAAAAGTCAGTTTATCTCCAGATAGATGTTTCACATCAATTCTATTAATTAAGTCAACGACCTCTATGCCTTGTACATCAGGTAAATCTTGATCGTTTTTTTCAGAAATTATGCTTTGCAGCTGAGAAACTACCATTAAACTTCCTCCTTACAATAAAAGCCAAATACTCGATTTCTCAAAAATTAAAAAATCACCCAGTCCGTTTATTAGTTATGGCCGGAAACCACAGCACTACTTTTCATCAGTAGGCAATAAATGCTTATCTAATGACTCTCAAAGAAAATTTTTGGATAAACAGAAAACTCAAAAGAAAAGACATGTATCCATCTGCGATGTCATAACAGATGGATACATGAACAAGGAGTAAATTATGTCCAAATTACAAACAAAAACACGCCGTTCCTAAAGCAAGATAATACAAAAGAAACAAGGCGCTTAGAGCACCCTTATGGGAAAGATGCTCTAAGCGCCTCCTCGAAAGGAGAGCGCCCGACGAGACACACGGTATCGCCTTACCAATCGTGACAGCAATTTATTAATCGCTACCACATCTGGAATTATCGACCATGCATACATGATCGATTAACCGTGGGTTGCCAGGCCCGAACATGAGCACTAAGCTCTACTCACGCGTGGCGGTGCGTGAGGGTAATAAGCCAAAACCTATTACCAAAGCAGGCTTCGTTATTTAAACTAGCGAGCTACCAGTTTTCAGATGCAAAATGCATCTGCCAGGAATTCGTTTTTTATTTCTGGCAATAAGCCAGCAAGAAAATATCGTAATGAAGCGATATATTGGATTCATACATTGGGAAGGACGGCCAAAACCGTAGATCGATCCAGTCGCGCCGAGTTATCAAATAACTCGCAGAACCACAGCATTAGAATATACTGCGCACTTTGGTTACTGAGTGTTGATATTTATAGGCGAACAAAACACTCACGTCAATAATAAAAAAACTAAATACCAGCCAAGTTGCCTTTTGAGGCTACATTAGCGGGCTTTTATTCATGTTAGGCTAGAATTCTCATATTCTGAATGATATATATTTACCTAGAAAAAGCTCACAACCTTTGCCAAAAACATGGCCTGAGTTGGGTATATAGAACCCCCACCTGATAAAGTTACATAATGTAACTCTAGTCACTTCATATTTTGCAGATATAGAGCACATTTCTAAATCCGCAATTCCACAGTATCGCCTTAAGAACATGCTCCGTGCTTAAGGCCAATCAAAAATACATGAATTAGAAATATCTTCGTATTTCTAATTCATTGCCTTGAAAAAAACCACAGATTTTTAGAGGCAGTCCTCTCTAAAATTATTGCCTTATTTTTCAAATAAGATTTATTTCAACATTTTAATTTTTAACTAACAAATGAATTCACATACATCTGAAACAATCGACCTGCTATTGAAGACTTTTGATGGAAAGTTTTTATACACTGTCGAAGATTTATCCAAAATATCAAGCTTGGCCACTACAACAATTTATACTCGAGTATCGAAAGCTAATCGTGGCATCAAAGCAGATATACCTGTAATCACTAAACGTGGCAGTAATGTGTACTTTAAGATTATAGACGTAGCACAATGGCTTGAAGATTCTTCAGAAAACCAACCAAAAGGTAAGCGTGGTCGGTTGACTAAATCAGAGGAAATCAGGCGTAGAAGTAAGATAGCAAATAATTAACTACTACTGTTCAAGCTAAAAATTTTTTATTTTTCTGGCAATATTTTCCGGCCTGGGGTGGGTATAACGCTTTAACATTTGCAAGGTTAAATGACCAGTTATGTGTGCGATTTCTATCATATTTAATTTGCCACACTCAAATAACCTAGAAGTTGCCTCATGCCTAAGATCGTGAAAGTGAAGATCTTCAATTTTAGCTCTTGAGCAAACTATATTGAACGCTTTTGAAATAGTAATTGGCTTGATACCAAATACGTAAATATCATTTTCACCTTCTAACTGTTTAAGAATCCGGATAGCTTTTTCTGATAAAGGAACCTTTCTTGTTTTACCATTTTTACCTAGAACTTTTATAAGTCTTGATTCCATGTTTACATCCTTCCATTTCATATTAGCTATTTCAGAACGCCTCATTGCAGTTTGTAAAGCAAAACCGATAATATGATTAATAACGCCGCCATAAGAATCGGCATTTTCTAATAATAGTTTTTCTTCATTCGCTTCTAACCTTCTGTCTCTTGCCTCACCTGGGCTTGGAAATTTAACATCATCAATTGGGTTGCCTTCAGGAAATTTATATCCCCACTCACTGATAGCAATATTGATAATACGTTGGATAACGGATAGCTCTTTTCTTACAGTCTCATTAGATCTGCCTATTTTTAATCTTTTATCTCGATATTTACAGATTAATTCCGGGGTCAAATTGGCAAGGCTGTAACGACCGAGTTCTGCCGTAACCGATTTAAGAGCTCCTTTGATAGGGATCTGTGATTTTTTCTGAGGTAGTATATCCTCAATATATTTTTCAATAAGCTTGGAAAATAATGTGCTTTCAATTTTACTAGAGTCGACATAGATTTTTTTAATCATCTGAGATTCAACAACAGCAGCCCAATCTTCAGCTTCCTGCTTGGTCTCAAATGTCTGATACTGGGGAGGATAGCCTTTTCGATTGACCCGAGCTTGCCATTGGTACGGGCCCCGCTTTCTAATATATGCCATCTCAAGTTACCTGACTTAAACGAACAAAGAGTGACTCCTGAGGAATCATTCTATTAAAATCAGTGGTACTAAAAACGAACTCAGAGAGCCTCAGAAAGCATGTAAAGCTTAGTTTAAAAGCCGAAGTGAAAGGGGCAAAAAAGGGGCAAAAAAAGATTTGGGCTATATTGATGAATGAAATATTGATGGAAGAATGGAGAAATTTGAAGCTGGCAGAAGTCAGATAACGGACGAATAAGACTATAAAGCCGTTATTTTTCAATAATTTAAGGGGTATTATATACCCCTTAAATTTAGGTCTGGCGGAGAAAGAGGGATTCGAACCCTCGATGGAGCTATAAACCCCATACTCCCTTAGCAGGGGAGCGCCTTCAGCCGCTCGGCCACTTCTCCAAAACTAATTATTTACAACTTACTACTAAACTCTGCGTTCTTCTACATTCTTTAAAGGCGACTTTTCTTGATGGAGCGCCGCCTAGTTTTACACAGGGCTCTAGCTTTTTGACTCGCCACAACCTGTAAGGCTCGCACTTCTCCAATCCTAAAAACTGTTTGTACTACCTTAATATATAGCAACGTATCTGTGGATCATTCCGTGCCAATCTAATACGGGCCTGAACCTGAAAACGTTGCCAGCTAGTTATTATACATTAGCCTGACTTATCTGGCATATAGTGTTCTTTCTGTCTTTTTTAGCTATGCCACAACAGCGTTAAGCCGACAAATAACAAAATAACTGTCCCTCATACGAGGGGCAGCTATTCTATACGGAAAACACGGTTGTGTTAATGCTTCTTATAAAAGAATTTGGGGCAAGTTGCTCTAATTAACATTATGCCCAATTATTATTAAGATTTATTGTTTAACTGTTGCCAATGGCATCAGGGTCTTTCGCTGCCGAGGCAGCATCGCCTTCTTTTTCACGCTTAATTCTTTCGTAAATTTCTTCACGGTGAACCGCGATTTCCTTCGGCGCATTCACACCTATACGAACCTGGTTCCCTTTGACTCCTAAAACAGTCACAGTGACGTCATCACCGACCATAAGAGTCTCACCTACACGTCTAGTGAGGATTAACATTATTAAATCTCCTACTTATATACTCAACAATCACCTTGTCCAGTAGCCTGAGTACATCCGCGTACTCCAAAACGGCTACCAAACGTCCATATTATATATCATTTTCTTCCTGCATATACGTAAACGGCCGAATACATTAGCGGCTTTAACATATTTGTCAGGCGGCTTGCTCCAAGCCAAAAGCGGAATGCAAGGTTCTAACACCCAGTTCCAAGTATTTTTCATCAATCACAACAGAAATCTTAATTTCAGACGTCGAGATCATACGAATATTGATGTTTTCGGCGGCTAAAGCACGGAACATCTGACTGGCAATGCCCGCATGTGAGCGCATGCCCACCCCAACCAGTGATACTTTCACGATGCCCTCATTGCCTGAGACTTTACCAGCACCAACCTTCTCGCATATTTTTTCCAATATTTTCAAGGCTTTAGAGTAATCATTTCGATGAACTGTGAAAGTGAAATCTGTCGTATCATCATCCCCCACATTTTGCACAATCATATCGACTTCGATATTGGCATCGGCAATCGGGCCTAATATATCAGCGGCCACACCGGGATGATCCGGTACACCGGCAATGGTTAACTGGGCTTCATCACGGTTGAAGGCAATACCGGAAATTTTGGCTGCTTCCATCTCGTCTTCCTCTAAAGTTATCAGGGTGCCGTCACCCGCTTTTTCTTCAAAGCTGGATAACACACGTAAGGGAACATTATATTTACCTGCAAATTCCACTGCCCGAATCTGCAAAACCTTGGACCCAAGGCTGGCCATTTCGAGCATTTCTTCAAAGGTAATCTTATCTAAGCGACGGGCTTTGGGCTCGACTCTGGGGTCAGTTGTGTAAACACCATCGACATCCGTATAGATCTGACATTCATCTGCCTTTAATGCTGCCGCTAAGGCTACTGCGGTTGTATCAGAGCCGCCCCGTCCTAAAGTGGTAATATTGCCATGCTCATCAACACCCTGAAAGCCAGCCACAACCACAATACGGCCTGCTTTTAAATCGGCATTGATATTAGCATCATCAATATCCAAAATCCGCGCTTTATTGTGCGCTTCATCTGTGAGAATTTTTACCTGCCCACCCGTATAAGAACGTGCTGCATAGCCACGTTTACTTAACGCCATACAGAGTAATGCAATAGTGACCTGCTCGCCCGTCGAGAGCAATACATCTAACTCCCGCGGGGTTGGATTGTTATCGCTAATTTCATTCGCTAAACCAACCAGGCGGTTGGTTTCACCGCTCATTGCAGAGACAACAATAACAACATCATGGCCTGCATCACGAAATGAAATCACCTTATTGGCAACATTCTCTATGCGCTCAACAGAGCCCACCGAGGTACCACCAAATTTTTGTACCAAAAGTGACATGACAAAATAGACTTTTTATTTGTAAGAATAAATAACCGTTAATGTAATATTTTTAATTAAGCCCGGCAGCAAGCTGTGCTTTCACCCAATCAGCGACACTCGCTAATGCTTTATCAACATGCTCGGGCTGGCTGCCACCCGCTTGGGCCATATCAGGGCGGCCACCACCGCGACCACCCACTTGTGTCGCAACATGATTCACAAGCTCACCCGCTTTGAGCCGCTTGGTTTGATCTTTGCTCACACCAGCAACTAATTGTACTTTATCGCCACTGCTAGTGGCCAATACAATTGCTGCTGAACCCAGTTTATTTTTCAATTGGTCCATGGTATCTCTGAGGGTTTTACTATCAGCACCATCGAGTTTTGCGGCAAGCACTTTGACCCCCTCGATTTCAACAGCCTGCGAGGCAATATCAGTACCGGCCTGACTGGCAAGTTTGGCTTTGAGTTGTTGCAACTCTTTTTCCAGTTCACGGTTACGTTCAACCAGTTGCACTACACGTGGCTCCAGCTGATCGCGCCCAGACTTAACTGATGCTGCCAGACGGTCAAGTTGTGCTTCATTGTCATACAACCACGCCATGGCATTGTCGCCCGTAATCGCTTCAACCCGGCGAACACCTGCAGCAACACCAGACTCTGAAATAATTTTAAACAAGCCGATATCACCGGCACGTTCTACATGCGTACCCCCACAGAGCTCAATGGAAAATGTGCCCATGGATAAAACCCTCACTTCATCACCATACTTCTCGCCAAACAATGCCATCGCACCGGTTTTTTGAGCATCATCCATACTCATCAACTTAGCTTCTGCGGCATGGTTAGCCCGAATCTGCTGATTGACTAATAGTTCAATCTGCCGAATTTCTTCAGCTGTCACCGCCACTGAGTGTGAAAAGTCGAAACGCAAACGGCTCTCATCAACCAAAGAGCCTTTTTGCTGCACATGCGTACCGAGTACTTCACGCAGGGCAGCATGCATTAAGTGCGTCGCAGAATGATTAAGTATCGTAGCCTGACGTAAAGCTTGATCGACTTGCGCATGCAATTGATCACCCCGAGACAAGGTACCTTTTTCTAATACGCCAATATGCAACACGGCATCAGCGAGTTTTTGTGTATCATTGACTCTAAACAGTAATTGCTCATTAACAAACAACACACCACGGTCACCAATCTGACCACCTGATTCCGCATAAAAAGGTGTTTCCGCTAAAACAACCACACCTTCCTCGCCAGCATTTAACTGCTCAACGGGTTCATTATCTTTTAATAAGTGCAAAGCCTGGCTATGACCTTGCAACTGCTCATAGCCAATAAACGCCGTACTTTCATCAAGCTTGACGATATTGCTTAAATCCACAGAGACTTTATTACTACGGCCTCTATCACGCTGCTGCTCCATTGCTGCTTCATAGCCTGGCATATCCAGCTTTAACTGACGCTCACGGGCAATATCGGCCGTCAAGTCTACCGGAAAGCCGTAAGTATCATATAACTTAAAGACCACATCGCCTGGAATAACCTTACCGTCTAAATTAGCAATGGCTTCTTCCAAAATCGCCATCCCCTGCTCAATGGTTTGCGCAAAGCGTTCTTCTTCGGCTTTTAAAACGGTTTCAACTTGTGTTTGTGCAGCGCGCAACTCAGGGTAGGCATTCCCCATTTGCGCCACAAGTGTGGCGACCAGTTTAAAGAAGAAGGACTCTTTGCAATTGAGTTTATAACCATGTCGAATGGCTCGACGGATAATGCGCCTTAACACATAACCTGCCCCTTCATTCGAAGGGATAACACCATCAACAATCAGAAACGCGCAAGAACGAATATGGTCAGCAATCACACGCAAGGAGTTATTTTTTAAATCATCACAAGCAACCACTTTTGCCGTAGCTTTAATCAGCGCCTGAAACAAGTCAATTTCATAATTACTGTGTACGCCTTGCAAAATAGCCGCCAGACGCTCCAAGCCCATACCAGTATCCACCGATGGCTTCGGTAATGGCGAAAGTTCACCATCGGCCGAGCGGTTATATTGCATAAACACCAGGTTCCAAATCTCAATATAACGATCACCATCTTCTTCGGGTGTTCCCGGTGGTCCACCAGGCACGTCAGGGCCGTGGTCATAAAAAATTTCTGAACAAGGACCGCAGGGACCGGTATCGCCCATTTGCCAAAAATTATCTTTAGTCCCAATGCGACTAAAGCGTTGTGGATCAACACCAATTTTGTTCAACCAGATATCAGCCGCTTCGGTATCCTTGTCATACACTGTTATCCAAAGTTTCTCCGCTGGCAACTGCAACTCCTGCGTGAGAAAGCTCCAGGCAAACTCAATAGCATCTTCTTTGAAGTAATCACCAAAACTAAAATTGCCTAACATTTCAAAAAAAGTATGATGCCTGGCAGTATAACCAACGTTTTCCAGATCATTGTGCTTACCACCTGCGCGCACACAACGTTGACTACTGGTAGCACGACTGTAATCACGTTTTTCTAAACCTAAAAAGGCGTCCTTGAACTGCACCATACCAGCATTGGTAAACAATAAAGTGCGGTCATTGGCCGGCACTAATGAAGACGATGCAACAACACTGTGCTTTCTCTTAGCAAAAAATGCCAGAAATGTTTCTCTTAGTTCTGCCAATCCAGTCATAACAATATCTTACCAGGCTCGCTTTTAATAAATTGATAAAGCAGCCTACCATTGTGAAATGTGAAAATTATTACCAGGGCCGTTTCTCTCGCATTACTGCTGTCGGCTCTGGCTACTTACCAGCATTATTCAGAACATTTTGAATCTGCTCTGAGGTAAACCCCCGCTGCTGTAAAAAACCTGCCTGCCGCGCTCTTTCTGCAAAGTCTTCCGGCGCCGGCCCCTCACCAAACTTCTTCCGATAGACTTCCATAGCCATATCATGCCACCAGTCCGTGTAGCTCTCCAAGGCTTTATTGATGACTTTTTCATCCAGGCCACGCGCCATCATTTCGGCCCGCATTTTTATCGGGCCGCTACCTTTTTCAATACGGGAACGAACAAAGGACTCGGCAAAGCGATCATCGGACTGCATTCCATCCATCGCCAGACGATCAATGACATGCGTAATAATATCTTCTGGGCAGTCCCGTGCGCGCAGCTTTTGCACTAGCTCTCGTTTTGAGTGTTCACGCCGGGCCAACAGGCCCAGCGCAACTTCACGAGCCTCTTGCTCAGTTTCAAGCGGATTCTTCTGCGACCTCTTCTTGTACATCATCTTGATCTTCAGCAGTTGACGGCTTTACTAACAGCTTAGCTCTTAATTCATTATCCAAACGCTTTGCCAGCTCCGAGTGCTCTTTTAAATAGTTACGAGCATTATCCTTACCCTGGCCAATGCGTTCACCTTCACAGCTATACCACGCACCCGCTTTATCCACCAGGCCGTGCTTAACACCAAGATCAATAATCTCACCTTCGCGTGAGCAACCTTCGCCATAGAGGATTTCAAATTCAGCCTGTTTGAATGGTGGCGCCATTTTGTTCTTAACGACCTTCACCCGCGTATCATTACCAATAATTTCATCGCCTTTCTTAATCGAGCCAATACGGCGAATGTCCAAACGGACAGAAGAGTAAAACTTCAGGGCATTACCACCGGTGGTTGTTTCGGGACTACCGAACATAACACCAATCTTCATACGAATTTGGTTAATGAAAATCATTAAAGTATTAGAGCGTTTAATATTCGCGGTCAACTTGCGCAGCGCCTGTGACATCAATCGGGCTTGCAAGCCCATATGCGAGTCACCCATTTCACCTTCGATTTCCGCCTTAGGCGTTAGCGCGGCAACCGAGTCAACGACAATTAAGTCGATAGCATTAGAACGGACCAACATATCAGCAATTTCTAATGCCTGCTCACCCGTATCAGGTTGAGAAATTAATAAATCCTGAATATTCACCCCAAGTTTTTCAGCATATACCGGATCCAAGGCGTGCTCAGCATCAATAAATGCGGCTGTACCGCCATTTTTCTGGCATTGCGCAATGGCTTGCAGCGTTAATGTGGTTTTACCTGAAGATTCCGGACCATAAATCTCAACCACCCGGCCCTTAGGTAAACCACCGATGCCGAGTGCGACATCCAGTGCCAATGAACCTGTGGAAATAGCCTCAATTCCAGGCATTGTGGCATTATCGCCCAAACGCATTACCGAACCCTTGCCAAACTGGCGCTCAATTTGCGTCAAGGCCGCAGCCAATGCTTTTTTGCGATCGTTATCCATCCAGTAACCTCTCGTTATTCAAACACTTATAAGAAACTTGCTGTTGTCACGCTATTATCACATACAACAGCCAGCTTGCGCAGTAACAATTTAGCGCTGGCTTGTTAGATGTAGACATCACCTGTCTTTTTGTTTATTCGACTACCTCTGCTTCAAGCTCTTTCACTTTCTCTTCCTGATACTGCATTTCTGCTGTGGTTTCCTCTAGTAGCTCATTGACAATCTTGGCTTCTTCCTGCGCATCAAGATAATTTTGCTGAATTTGCGCAATCTCAGCCTCAGCCAGTGCAATTTCCTCGCGCAAGCGAGCCGCTTCACTGTCTTCGTCGTCTTGCGCCCCATCCAATCCGGGCGGATCAGTAAAGTCGCCTTCATAGGTAAAATCGTCCTCGCCTGTCACATCGGTCAAATTATCTGCGCTGCGCTGTTCAGCGCTGACTGTCGCCGGTGCCGTCACTGGCGGGGCACTTTGCACTGGCGGGCTATCATCACCGCACGCCAGCAACATCGCGCTTAATAAAAAAACACTGAGAGATACTGCCGCTCGATAGATATTATGTCGATAGCTATAGATCATAAGTCCCCCATATCATTCGATTGAGCCTGTTGTATCAAGCCCTCTAACGCAAAAAGAACAGCACAGGCCCGGATCGCCTCACGGTCACCCGTGAAGTACTTGGCTGTACTGACCACATTGATTTCACCAACCGCCGTTTGTTTGGCCCAGGCAAACCACACCAGCCCCACCGGCTTTTCCTCACTGCCGCCGCCAGGCCCCGCAATACCGCTGATTGCAACCGACAGTACTGCATCGCTATGTCGCAGCACCCCTTTGGCCATGGCCATCACGGTTTCCTCACTCACCGCACCATAACTGGTCAATATTTTATCAGCAACAGCCAATTGTTGCTGCTTGGCAGCATCAGTATAGGTGACAAAGCCACGATCAAACCACTGTGAGCTGCCGGCAATATCGGTAATCGCCTTGGCCAGCCAGCCCCCAGTACAGGATTCTGCTGTTGCTACGCGGTAGCCTTGCGCTGCCAAAACAGTGCCAAGTGCTTGAGCTTGCTGATAAATTTCTGTCTGTTGCGCCTTCGCCATAGATTAGATTGTCGCTCGGCTTGCCTCAAGACACAAGCAGCAGCGCAAAGCAGGCAGGATTTGCTACACTAGCGCGTCCGGCTGACCTGAAAGAGGAAGATAATAGGCATAATGGTACAAGCACTAAAAAAACCCGGCCCATCAGCGGCAGCGGCCAAACATACGCCGATGATGCAGCAATACTTGAAAATCAAAGCCGAACACCCGGACTCACTCGTATTTTACCGTATGGGGGACTTTTACGAGTTATTTTTTGAGGATGCCAAAAAAGCCGCGCGACTGCTGAGCATCACCCTGACCAGCCGTGGCCAGTCTGGCGGTGAGCCTATTCCGATGGCCGGTATTCCCCACCATGCTGCCGAAGGTTATCTGGCCAAACTGATCAAATTTGGTGAAGCTGTGGCGATTTGCGAGCAAATCGGCGACCCTGCCACAAGCAAAGGCCCGGTTGAGCGTCAGGTCACCCGTGTTATCACCCCAGGGACCGTCACTGATGAAGCCTTATTAGATGAGCGCCAGGCATCGCTGATCGCCGCCGCCCATCAGCTTGAAGGCCGCTGGGGCTTGGCGTACTTGGATGTCAGTACCGGTGACTTCAAACTGCTGGAAGCAGACAGTAATGAACACTTTATCAGCGAGCTGGAACGCCTAAAGCCTGTCGAGCTGCTGCTCGACGAAAATATCAACTTATCCGAGATACTCGACGAACAAAGTGCACAGCAGCCCCCCTGCTTACGCCAACGGCCAGCCTGGCACTTTGAGTTTGATACCGCCTATCAGTTATTAACCCGACAATTATCCACCCGTGACCTAAAAGGCTTTGGCTGTGAAGATTTAAGTATTGCCATTATCGCTGCCGGTTGCCTGCTCAATTATGTCCAGGAAACACAACGTGCTGCCCTGCCACATATCAATCGCTTGGCCGTGGAATCCATGCAGGATGCGGTTATGCTCGATGCGGTGTGTCGCCGCAATCTTGAACTCGAAGCGGATCTCAACGGTGATCGCAGCAACAGCTTAATTGGCTTACTGGATAACTGTAGCACCGCCATGGGCAGCCGTAATTTACAGCGCTGGTTAAATCGCCCATTACGCGATCAACAACTGTTAAAACAGCGACATGATACGGTCGCCGCATTGCTCTCAGGCCATACTTATGATGCGGTCTTACAAACACTCAAACGCATAGCCGATATCGAGCGTATTGGTACTCGCATCTCTTTACAAACAGCGCGGCCACGCGACCTAATCGGCTTACGTGACAGCTTAGCGGCGCTACCCGATATTAATACCGCCTTAGCGGATGCACAAAGCACCTTACTCGGGCAGTTACAAGCTGATTTAAGCGAGCATCCAGAGCCGCTGACATTGTTGCAAAAAGCCATTATCGACAACCCACCCGTGCTGATTCGTGATGGCGGTGTGATTGCACCCGGCTATGATGCGGAACTCGATGAACTACGCAGTTTAAGCCAAAATGCCGACGACTTTTTAATCCAGCTTGAAGTGCGTGAACGTGACAGCACCGGTATTGAAAAGCTCAAAGTAAATTACAATAAAGTACATGGCTTCTATATTGAGGTCAGCAAAACCAATGCAGATAAGGTACCGGCCAGCTATATCCGACGCCAGACACTCAAAGGTGTTGAGCGTTATATCACCCCTGAGCTGAAAGAGTTTGAAGATAAAGTGCTTAGCGCAAGAGAGAGGGCACTGGCCAAAGAAAAAAGCCTCTACGATGATTTGTTGCGCCAGTTATTAACCCACCTAACTGCCTTGCAAGCAACCGCCAGCGCCCTGGCCAGCTTAGATACCCTGGCCTGCTTTGCAGAGCGCGCCGAACGCTTAAATTACTGCCAACCAACACTGAGTGCTAACAATGGTATTGATATTACCGCAGGCCGTCACCCAGTTGTCGAAACGGTCTTGGTAGAACCTTTTATTGCCAATGATGTTCGCTTTAATAACAAGCAACGCATGTTATTGATCACCGGCCCCAATATGGGGGGTAAGTCGACCTTTATGCGGCAGACAGCACTGATTGTCATTATGGCGCATATCGGTAGTTTTGTGCCGGCAGAGAAAGCCACAATCGGCCCGATCGATCAGATTTTCACGCGCATTGGTGCCTCGGATGACTTAGCCGGTGGCCGCTCCACCTTTATGGTTGAAATGACCGAAGCGGCCAATATTTTGCATAATGCGACCGAGCATAGTCTGGTGTTAATGGATGAAATTGGTCGCGGCACCAGCACCTTTGATGGCTTGTCACTGGCTTGGGCCTGTGCTGACCATCTGGCAAAACAAGTCAAAGCATTTACCTTATTTGCCACGCACTATTTTGAGTTAACGTCTCTGGATGAACAGTGCGCCACGGTCAGTAATGTGCATTTAGATGCTGTTGAACACGCTGATAATATTGTATTTTTACATGCTGTGAAGCCTGGCCCTGCTAATCAAAGTTATGGTTTACAAGTCGCCAAGCTCGCTGGCGTGCCAAAGAACGTTATCAACGTCGCGCGGCAACAATTATCATTACTGGAGAGTCAGGCACAGCAGCAACATGCGGCACAGCCACAGTTGGGCTTATTTGAGCCCCCTATCTCGCCTGACAGTACACAACAGAGCAATGCTGCACCGGCAGTCAATCCAGCACTGGCGCGTTTAACGGATATCGAGCCCGATGAGCTGACGCCTAAAAACGCTTTAGAGTTGATCTATGAGCTTAAATCGCTGCACAATGAAGCCACTGATTGAGAATCAGTTGTTAACAACCTACACACTATCACGAGCCAACGAGTAATCATGACCGAATTTTCTAAAATCGCACTGATTCGTAATATCTATGCTGATGTTGGCGATACAGTCGAGCGGCTTTATAACTACCTGATTAACAATGCTTATACTGTATTGCCAGAATTAAGCTGCCACAATACATTACAAGATACCGATGTGCGCTTTAGCACTTATGAACAATTACAGGACTGCGATCTGGCCATTGTTGTTGGTGGTGACGGCACTTTATTAAATGCTGCCCGTGAACTGGCCAAACACCAGGTACCCATCGTGGGGATCAACTTGGGCAGACTGGGCTTTCTCGTTGATATTACACCGCAACGCATGCTGCACTCTTTGGATGAAATGCTGCATGGTAAGTACATTGAAGAAGAGCGCTTTTTACTCAATGTAAAGATTGAGCGCGAAGGTGAGATTATCACCGAACAGCTCGCCTGCAATGATGTGGTCGTCAAAAACTATTATCAGACGCGCATGATTGAGTTTTTTACCTATGTCGATGATAGCTTTGTTAATCATGAGCGTGCTGATGGTATTGTTATCGCCTCACCTACCGGCTCAACAGCTTATGCTTTATCCAGTGGCGGGCCAATATTACACCCATCGATGGATGCTATCGCGCTCGTCCCGATCAGCCCACACACCTTAAGTCACCGGCCACTTGTAGTGAATGCCAACAGCAAAATCAGTATCGAGATCGATCCGCAATGTCGCACCGTTGCCCAAGTCAGTTTTGATGGGCAAGCCAATATCGAACTGCAACTCAATGACCGCATTCATATCAGTCGCAGCTCGACTAATGTAAAAATACTGCACCCACATGGCTATGACTTTTTTGATATTCTCCGCGCCAAGTTAAATTGGGGGCGCTCACCGAATAATGACCGGAGTAATCCGCAATAATGTTAAAGCAACTCCATATCACTGACTTTGCCATTATCGATGCGGTAACCATCGACTTACATGCCGGTATGACAGTCCTCACCGGCGAAACCGGTGCTGGCAAGTCGATTTTACTCGATGCTTTAGGCCTGGTACTCGGCGACCGTGCAGAAGCGGTGAGTGTACGGCAACAGGCTAAGCGAGCCGATATCACAGCAACGTTTGATATCAGTCAACTATCGCATGTTGAAAAGTGGTTGGTCGAACAAGAACTCGATAGCGGTGAAGATTGCATCCTACGCCGCACTATCAGTCATGAAGGCCGCTCGAAAGCCTATATCAATGGCTGCCCTGTCACAGTCAACATTTTAAAAACACTTGGTGAAATGCTGGTCGATATTCATGGCCAACATGCGCACCAGTCTTTACTCAAACGCGATATACAACGACAACGCTTAGATGATTTTGCAGCACACTCAACGCTAGTACAGGACGTTAGTGCTGCTTATCAGGCTTGGCATGATAAGTACAGCGCCTGGCAAGACTTACAACTTGCCGAACAAGACCGTACTGAGCGACTGGATTTATTACGCCATCAAGCACAAGAGTTTGAACAGCTGCAAATGCAAGAGAATGAATGGCAGCAATTACAACAAGAGCATCAACGCCTGGCACATTCCAGTAAGTTGCTAGACAGTAGTAATAAAACACTCTACAGCTTATACGACAGTGATGAAGCCTTATACTCCTCACTCAGTCAGTGCCAGCGAGATATGCAAGCTGCCGCAACACTCGATAGCAGCCTGCAAGGCAGTGTTGAGTGTTTAAACGCCGCTATGATACAGGTTGATGAAGCCGCCAATCATTTACGCAATTATCTGGCAGAACTAAACCTCGACCCTGCCCGCTTGGAATGGCTTGAACAACGCATGGGCATTATGCATGACCTGGCACGTAAACATCGCGTAGAACCTGAAGACTTGTTGACTGTTAGTGCGAATGTATATCAGGCACTAGATGATCTTGAACATGCCGATGATCGCTTAAAATCATTAGAGCAAGATTGCCAACAACGCAGTCAAGACTACCTTGCCCTTGCCAAAAAACTCAGCAGCAGTCGTAACAAGGCCGCCAAAAAACTCTCAGCCGATGTCAGCAGTGCCATGCAAACACTGAATATGAGTGGTGGCAGTTTTGTTGTTAATGTTCAAAGCAATACTCAAACAACAGACCCACAAAGTTTTACAGCCTATGGTTTAGATAAAGTGGAACTGCTTGTCAGCACCAACCCAGGACAGACGGCACAAGCACTGAGCAAAGTGGCCTCTGGCGGTGAACTATCACGCATTAGCTTAGCGATTCAAATGATTACTGCCGGTAACGAACCTATTCCAACATTGATTTTTGATGAAGTCGATGCAGGCATTGGTGGTGGCACGGCTGAAGTGGTTGGCATGCACTTACGCGCACTTGGGCAACAACGTCAGGTCATGTGTGTCACCCATTTACCGCAGGTAGCCGCACAAGCGCACGACCATTTACGCGTAAATAAGCTCAGCGATAGTGAAGACAAAACCACCCAAACCCGTACACAACGTTTATCGGCCAAAGAGCGTGTATTAGAAGTGGCACGCATGCTAGGTGGTGTTGATATCACTGACAAAACCAAACAGCATGCGAGAGAAATGATTAAGAAAGCCACTGAATCCAGCGACGCAGATTTACAGCAGCCTGCTTAGGCAGTTATTAACAGTAAAGAGCGAGGCTTAACGCGCTATGGTTAAACCTTACTTGTTGTACTTACATGGATCGTCTTTACAAATACCGTACAGAATCATATTGTGATCAGTTAACTCAAAGCCGTGACTTTCAGCCACAGACTCCTGGCGCTGCTCGATGGTCTTATCCATAAACTCAACCACCCTACCACACTTCACGCACACCAAGTGATCATGGTGCTCCCCGCCATTAATTTCAAACACAGCCTGACCGCCTTCAAAGTGATGACGTGCAACCAAACCAGCTGCTTCAAACTGGGTGAGTACACGATACACTGTTGCTAAGCCAATCTCTTCATCGGCTTCTAACAGCACTTTGTAGATATCTTCTGCACTCATATGCCGCTTAGCATTATTTTCCAGAATTTCCAGAATTTTCATGCGCGGCAGCGTGACTTTCAGTCCAGCTTTTTTTAAATCTTGCGATTCCAAAATACTTACTCCAAGGATATTAGGGCGGAACTTGTGCAATATCTGCCTGGTCAGAGGAATACCTGTTGGCCAAGCGATAAGCTATGTTATTATGTTAGAACGTCGTATTATAGTGTACCGGAGCTCATTTGTGTTGAATTTCTACCGTTTTGGTCAAGCTTTACCGCAAGCCTTGGCCCAAATATTGCCATGGGTGCTCACCCTTATAGTGCTGTTATCCATTACGGCCTGCGGATTTCGCCCGTTTACCCCCATTAAGTACCAGGGTAATCTGTTCGATCAGACCCGTATTGATCAGTTAAAAATCGGCATGAACAAAGAGCAAGTACGCTACCTGGTCGGCAACCCTATTGTTGATATCCCGTTTGACCAAAATGAATGGCACTACATTTATATCATGCAGCCGCCCAAAGGGCGTGGCGAAGAATTACGCCGTGAGATAACACTCAGCTTCGAAGGTGACACTTTAGTTAAAATGTCTGGCCAACTGGAAAACCCCTTTGCTAGCGAGTCGAAAGAAGACGAGCAGCAAGAGGCCACGCAAGAGAGTGAACAAGATCCTTCTGCAAGCTAAGCTAGCACTTATCTTTAAATACTAAGATGCCGAACAAATAGATAAGCCTGACAAACAGGCTTATTCGCTTTTATCCGCTTTATTTTTAGCAGTGCCTTTATCATCTGAGGCCGCCCGTTTACGACGAGCCTGCTTCGGATCGGCAATCAACTTACGGTAAATCTCAACCCGATCACCGGCATTCAACACCTGATCAAGCTTGCTCAGCTTCCCAAAAATACCGACCTTGTTTTGTTGCAGATCAATCTCAGGAAAACGTTCTAAGATACCCGAACGCTCAATCGCTTCTTGCACGGTAGGCTGGT
The DNA here is from genome assembly GCA_965230615.1 of Gammaproteobacteria bacterium. Taxonomy (GTDB): domain Bacteria; phylum Pseudomonadota; class Gammaproteobacteria; order HTCC5015; family HTCC5015. Next base: position 114,700 of record OZ246012.1, on the reverse strand, counting down.
GCTCCATATCCAGCGGAATAATAAGCTGCTCATCAGGCCGCGCATAGGCAACTTCAATACGAATTAAATCAACCATTCAACACCAACACCTAATTAAAGCAAGCCTATTAATTTAAACACGCCAATGACATTTAAAAACACAAAGCCAACCGCAATCGGCGAGATATTCCGCAAAATAAAATACCAGCTGTTAAACATATTCTCTTTTAACGCCAGCTCTTTAAAACAGTCATCACGCCTCATTGCATGACCAACAAACAAGGCGATCATTAAACCACCCAGCGGCAACATAATATTCGTCGTTAGAAAATCAACAATATCAAAAAATGTTTTATCTTTAAAAAGCACATACTGAACTTTATCCAGGTCAATCAGCAACGTCCACTTGTAATCCGACCATAGGTTAAATGAAAACACAGTTCCCAAACCAATAAACCAGGTAATCGCACCGCTAAATACCGCCGCTTTTGCTCTATCAAAGCCTTTGCTTTCAACCAACCAGGCAACCGGTGGCTCTAATAAAGAAATGGCCGATGTAATAGCGGCAAATGCCAACAACACAAAAAACAATGTACCAAAAAAACCACCAAAAGGCATTTGGTCAAATGCTATTGGCAAGCTATTAAATACCAGCCCAGCCCCTTGCGAAGGCGCCATGCCATTAGCCAATACAATGGGGAAAATAGCCAGACCAGCAATCAAGGCCACCGAGGTATCTGCCATAGCAACAGTAATACTGGTATTACCAATAGAAGCATCTTTGGGTAAATAGGAACCATAGATCATAATAGCGCCCATACCTAAACTTAACGAAAAGAACGCCATACCCATTGCATTGAGTACAATACTAAAAAAACCGGAATAACCGTCTATCTTGCTAAAGTCCGGCACAAACATAAAACGCACACCTTCGATAAAGGTCGGTGTTGTTGTTGCGTACAATAACAAAATCAACAAAATACCAAATAGCGCGGGCATTAAATACTTTACGGCCTTCTCAAGGCCATGCTCAACCCCCCGCGCGACAATAGCAACCGATAAAACAATGAAGATAGTATGCCAGGCAATAAGCCGCTCAGGATCGGAGACAAAATTATCAAATACCGCTTGCACCTGCTCAGCATTGAGGCCCTGAAAAACGCCACTGGCCATGCGAAAGACATACGCTAATATCCAACCAGCAACCACGCTGTAATACGATAAAATCAAAAACCCAGCAATGATACCCATACGACCAACCCAGACCCAAGCCTGTGACTGACCAGCCTCCTGCGCCAGTAAGCGCATAGTCTCTACCGGGTTACGACGCCCTCGCCGTCCCAGCATGACTTCAGCCATTAAAATAGGAATACCAATTACCAAGATGCAGCCGAGATAGATCAACACGAATAGGCCACCGCCATTCTCCCCTGCCGTATAAGGGAATTTCCAAATATTCCCCAACCCAACAGCAGAGCCTGTTGCGGCCAGGATAAAAGCAACCTTTGATGACCAAAGCCCATGAATGGATGTACGCTCGGTTGACTCAGGTGGTATAGTAGACATCTGTTAATCTCTTGATTGACAATTATTATGACTAATACAACAAAGTCGGCTTAGTAACCCGGCATATTATCTGTCTTATGGGAAAAAAACAAAGCAATAAGAACACAAAAACCGCCTCAATCGCTCAGAATAAGCAAGCCCGACATGATTATTTTATCGAAGATCAATTCGAAGCGGGCCTTTGCCTGGAGGGCTGGGAGGTTAAGAGCTTACGTGATGGCCGTGTTCAGCTCAAAGAAAGCTATGTACTTCTACAACGAGCGGAAGCCTGGCTATTTGGTGCGCATATATCGCCCTTACCGACGGCTTCAACCCATATCAGCCCAAACCCTGTGCGTTCGCGCAAGCTATTATTGCACCGCCACGAGTTAAACCGGCTGATTGGCGCTGTTGAGCGCAAAGGCTACACTATCGTACCGCTGAATATGCATTGGAAACAGGGCCGCGCCAAACTGGATATTGGTCTGGCAAAAGGTAAGAAAGCGCATGATAAACGCTCGACAGAAAAAGACCGTGACTGGCAACGCGACAAGCAAAGAATTATGAAGCACGGCTAAAACGGTATGGCAAGCCGCGTTAGCTTAATCCAACTTATCCCAAACACATTCCCCATCATTGGCTTTGCGAATATCGGCCAGAATAGCTTCATGCGCTGCCAACTCCTGCTCATTGGCCTGCACCAGTAACAGGCTGCCCTGACTGATATTCACCTCAACATCCTCTTGCTGCTGACTGGCAGCGGATGCACTGTTGCTGTCCAGGCCTAATGTGACCTGCCCACCGGTCATAGCCAAATACACTTCGGCTAAGATCTCCGCATCCAGCAAAGCGCCATGCAATGTCCGTTGCGAGTTATCAATAAAGTAGCGCTTACACAAAGCATCTAAATTATTTTTCTGCCCTGGATGTAACTTGCGCGCCATTTTTAAGGTATCGGTAACCTTGCACGACTGTTCAATCAACGGCAAAGACTGCCCCATTAAATTGATTTCGTGATTTAAAAAACCAACATCAAATGCCGCGTTATGAATAATCAGCTCGGCCCCTTCAATATATTCTAAAAAACTCTCAACAATATCATTGAAGCGCGGCTTGTCTGTTAAAAACTCATTGGTGATACCATGGACCTCAATAGCCCCCTGATCGATCTCACGATCTGGCTGTATATACTGATGATAATGGTTTTCTGTCACCTTGCGGTTAATCACTTCCACGCAGCCAATCTCAATGATACGGTGACCATCAGAAGGTTCTAAACCGGTTGTTTCTGTATCTAATACAATCTGACGCATATACTCTACCTTAGTAACATTATCAGCACAGCCTTACCTACATTAAACTGACACTCAAAGCATTTCATCAATAGCACGATTCGCTAATTGATCGGCAAGCTCATTTTCAGCATGACCACTATGGCCTTTGACCCATCGCCACTCAATATTATGTGCCTGACTGGCAGCTTCCAGGCGCTGCCAAAGCTCAACATTTTGTACTGGCTTATTCGATGCCGTACGCCAGTTGCGTCGTTTCCAATTTGGCATCCACTCGGTAATACCTTTCATAACATAGACCGAGTCCGTTGTTAATACGACATCACAGCCATCCTGCGTGAGTGCTTCGAGTCCCTGAATGGCCGCCATCAGCTCCATACGGTTATTGGTGGTATCAGCATCTGCCCCATAGAGCTCTTTCTCATGGTTATTATACCGTAACAGTACACCCCATCCACCCGGCCCCGGGTTACCGCGACAGGCTCCATCGGTATAAATTTCGATCTGTTTTTTATTGCTTGATGACATTGTTTATTGACTATTTAATCGCCGTATTGGCAGTAGGTTCAATCACATTCGGGCGCAATAATTTTGAGCGCAGCTTCCACTTAAACTTAATGGGCGTGATGGGCACCGTTCGTTTTCTGGCAACCGAGACATAGACATTGCCTAGCGCCGGTAGCGCGATATTGCCAATGGCGTTTAAAAAACGGCTGCGCCGAATTATTTTATCATGCTGCCACAAAGGCTGGTAATTAACCGTGCGGGTAGACAACACTTCAAAGCCCAATAACTCCAGCCAGTCGCGCAGGCGGCCCGGGCTATGGAAATTCAAATGCCAGGGTATATCTTGGCGCCAGTGAATTAAGTTCATTAAATTACTCAGGGGGCGATAGCCTCCCCATAAGCTGTGCGTGTTAAAACCAACGATAACCAAATAGCCGTCCATCGCAATAATACGCTCTAGCTCACGCAGTACACTGTGCGGGCTTTGCGCAACATCCAAGCCATGCAACAAGACCACACAAGGCTGACTATCGGCTTTGAGAGGCAAGGTGTTTTCATTGCTTGATAATAACTGCTCACAGGTCAAGTCGGCATAAAACAACATACGCTCACGCCGTTGACCAGCCAATGACTCCTCAAAGCCACTGACCCCCAAATGCAGCAGCTCATGCACAGTGAACATGCGCAAAACTTGCAACAAAGTGCTGGCAACGTCGGCTTTCAGGCGTAGCCCAAATGGCGTTGTATACCACTGGTTTAGAGCCTCTAAAAACTGGCTGGTATTTTCAATATCACTCACTGGGAGGGCAAAAATCCGTTAAAATCTGTCTGTTATCGGTAGTACATATTCCATGTTGATTAAAGGCAGACTAAAATGCAACAAGTAATTTCCGTAAATCGTCGGAATATCTGCTAAGATACTGGAAGTTGTATAATAGAGGCTATGGAGCAGTGGCTAAGTAAGGAGCAAGGCCCCCGTGAAACAGCTAATTGCCCCTATAAACTGTATCAAGCCTATCTGACACGGTTGACTGCTCTTTAGTAATACACACAACTGGGTAATACATCAGTACCGATAATGCCCAATTCTGTAGATAACTGGCTTATTTGTCAGTTATAGCGACAAAATTTAAGCGATATTGCTAACGCTGTACAACATAAAGACGACATAATGAGTACGCTTGTTGATAAAAACGACCTAAACCAATTAGTACCGATCAATAGTCTAAATCCCGAAAACATCCAGGAATTAGCCAAGAAAACCCCTGTTGAAACCATCGCAGCGGGTCGCTACTTGTTTAAAAAAGCCGATTTCGATAAGCAACATATCTACCTACTCAGTGGCAGTATTGACCTGCTCAACGATAAAGAAAAGCTCAAGACGGTTGAGTCTAATACACCTGAAGCGAATCACCCTATTGCCCATTCACAACCCCGTCAGGTCTCGGCCCGAGCACGTGAAGAATGCACTTATATCAAAATAGACAGCAACCTGCTGGATATTATGCTGACCTGGGATCAAAGCGGCACCTACCATGTCGAAGAAATTGGTGACGACAATGAAGAGGATGATGAAGGCGACTGGATGACGCAGCTCCTTCAAACCAAAGCCTTTCACCGTGTTCCACCGGCCAATATTCAAGCCATCTTTATGCGTATGGAATCGGTTAATTATAAACCGGGCGACAAAATCATTAATCAGGGTGAAGACGGCGACTACTTTTACGTTATTAAAAACGGCCGGGCATTGGTCACACGCGCAACGCAATCTAACCCTAAGGGTATTAAGCTTGCCCAATTAGGGCCTGGCGACAGCTTCGGCGAAGAAGCACTCATCTCTGAGAGTAAACGTAACGCCACCATTACCATGCTTAGCAAAGGCACACTGGTTCGCCTGGCCAAGCAGGACTTCATGTCTTTATTAAACGAGCCTGTGCAAAACTGGCTAGACTTTGATAAAGCCAAAAGCCAAGTTGAAGCTGGTGAACTCGACTGGCTGGATGTGCGCCTACCCGCTGAGTTCAAGCGCAGTCATATCAACGGTGCCACTAATTTACCTATGATTTCCATGCGCCTGAAAATAAAAACACTCTCGACAGATAAACAGTATATTTTATGCTGCGACTCTGGTCGGCGCAGTTCAGCAGCAGCTTACATTCTAGCCGAAAGCGGCTTTAACTGTTTTGTGCTCAAAGATGGCTTAAATGCGGTGGCTGAGGCTGAAAAAGTCTCATCTGAATAAATACCGACAACCTTAATCGAGTATTGCTAGATATCCACAAAGAGCCACAATGAATAGCAGCGGCTCTGCGTAAAAATCAGGCATAAACCGGCAGCAGGCTAACATCAACCTCATCAATCTGTTCTGGATGCATAAACTCATGCGCATAATCCAAGTACACTTTTTGACGCACAAAAATATCAAATAGATCTGGATCCAAATGATTATTGAGCGTCATGCTGCTCATAATCCGCAAACACTCGGTCAGTGTTTTGCCTTTTTTATAAGGCCTGTCGCGCGCGCTCAAAGCTTCAAACACATCGGCAATGGCCATAACACGTGCTGGTACCGACATTTCGTCTTTGGTTAAACCTTTGGGATAACCTTTACCATCCATACGTTCATGATGCCCACCGGCATATTCCGGCACATTGGCCAGATGTTTCGGAAACGGCAAAGACTCCAGCATCTTAATCGTTGCCACCATATGATTATTGACAATGGTGCGCTCTTCCGGGGTCAGTGTGCCTTTGGCAATCGTCAGATTATAGATCTCCTCGGGGTTTAACAGGGGCACTTGCTGGCCGTCCGGGTCAGTCCACCGCTGCCGCCCAATATCACGCACCCGCTGCTGATCATCGGCTGACATAAACTCCCCACCGACATTAGCTTTGCGTAAAAAGTCTCTGTCTGCATCAATTTGGGCCAAACGCGCGGTTAAATCTTGCTTTAAGGCTTGTCGTGCATTGTCATCAGCGGCAGTCGCCAATGCCTGCCAATAGGCGATTTCGGCATCCCGTTTGAGCACCTCAAAGCGGGTATCGAGTAATTGAATACGATCAAAGATAGTTTCCAGTTTGGTCGACTTATCAATCACATACTCAGGAGAGGTTATCTTGCCACAATCATGCAACCAGGCGGCGGTCTCTAATTCATAGCGATCTTTATCACTCATGGCAAAATGAGCCAATGGCCCTTCCTCGGTGGCATGCACCGCTTCAGCCAGGCTCATGGTCAAAACAGGAATACGTCGGCAATGCGAACCGGTATAAGGCGACTTTTCATCAATCGCCGATGCGATCAGCTGAATAAAAGATTTAAACAGCTCTTCTAAGTCCAAAATCAAGCGTTGGTTAGTCAATGCCACCGCAGCTTGCGAAGCAAGCGATTCGGCCATCCGCTGATCGGTCGCCGAAAATGGCACGACAATGCCCGTTTCTGGCTCTTGCGCATTAATAAGCTGCAGCACACCAATAATTTCATCCTCATGATTGAGCATGGGAATCGTCAACAAAGAATGGGTTCGATAGCCGGTATTTTTATCGAAGCGACGCGTGCCACTGAAATCATAGCCTTCGGCATAATAGGCATCTTCAATATTAATCGTTTTGCGCTCATGTACCGCACAGGTGACGACCATATCTTTGATGGCCTTGCCCTGCTCGTCATACAGCGGTATCGGTGCAAAACTGATAGGCTCATCAATAGTGCCGCCTTTGGCGATCCCCAGCGAGTCAGTGGCAATGATGTCAAACTGCAAAACCTGGCTCTGGCTGTCTTTATCCTGAATAACCGTATACAGCGTTCCACCATCGGCATTGGTCAATGCCTTTGCGCCGTGCAAAATAATCTCCAGTAGCTTAGCCGGGTCTTTTTCGGCGGATAAAGCAATGCCAATGCTGTTTAGCCGCTCAACACGCTCAAGCAAATTAAGCATCATGGCCTCATCTTGTGGTTTAGGCTCAGACATATTGTGTCCTTCTGGTTGTCCCTTAGGGGGTTGCTGCAGGGTCAATAATATCAATAAATTGCTTTTGCGATAATAGCGTCAATGAGCTATACATAAACACAGTGCTATTTATATCAAAAATCTTATAAAAAGTGCATGAAAGCTATTGTTTTAGCTTGAATTTTTAGTATCATCTTTGGTGATTAGTCAAAACAAATGACGGACTTTCCATGAAAACGAGCTTCTGGAAGCAAGACTGGTTTTACGGTTTACTCGCAGTGCTTGCGGTATTATTGGCATCACCGGTCACTGATAAGCTGGAAAATGACGCTTATGACTTCGGCGTCCGCAGCTCTTCCCGCGAAGCAAGTGACAATATTGCCATTATCGCCATTGATGAAACCAGTCTGGAAAATCTGGGCCGCTGGCCCTGGTCTCGTGATATTCATGCTGAAATGATCGATCGGCTCAGCGGTGCAGGCGCTAAAGTGATTGCCTACACCCCGGTTTTCTCCGAAGCCCAAATCGACCCTGGCCTCGACTATATCGGCGATATACTGACCTACTACAAAGAAACACATATCTCCAGCCTGACACTGGATACAGCGCCTACGGCCACATCAGAAGCCAGCGAAGATAATACTAACGAAAACAGTGAGATAGCAGCACCCGCCAAACCACGTAATCGCTTTGAGCACCTTGCAGGACTACTGACGGGTGTGGGTGATGAGGTTCTTCAAGAACGCCTGCAAAACTCCTTGAACAATATTCAACGGCCAGTGGCAGAGATTGAAGTTGCCCTGCATCAGGCTTACAACAACTTAGATGCTGATCGAAAATTGATCAGTAGTTTTGCAAATGCCGCCAATGTCGTAACACCTATGTGGCTGCTCTGGGGTGAGCCTTTCGGCAACCCTGACCAAGCCTTACCTGAGTTTGTACAAAAAACAGCGATTACAAATATCGAAGACAATGTCGGAGCAGAACTTGAAGGCTATTCTTCACTGCCCCCTGAGACGGTGCAGGCGATTACACCGCTCAATGACATAGGCCTTGCTGCCAGTGGTTTAGGCAATATTAATAACTGGTTAGATGATACCGATGGCGGCATCCGCACATCAGCATTGGTCAGCAACTATTTTGGCGAATACTTCCCTTCTTATGCCTTGATGATCGCTGCCCGCAGCTTGAATCTGACCGTAGATGATATCACCGCTCAACTGGGTGAAGGCGTAAAGCTTGGCAGACTAAGTATTGATACCGATGCCCAGCTTAAAATGCTGACTTTTTTCTACCAAGGGGAATCTGGTGAGCGCGCTTTTCCAATAGACTCTTTCTTTGATGTCACCTCCAACAAAGTCCCTGCCAGTAAATACCGGGATAAGATCGTGATTGTCGGCCCTACCGCTTCTGGTATTGGCCAGCCGCAACTGACCCCCATCGATCCGATTATGTCAGAGGCGGAATCTCTGGCTCACGCCGTGTCGAGCATTCTGAACGAAGACTTTTTCACCGTGCCTAGTTGGGCACAATATGCTGAATTGGCTGCGATTTTGCTGATTTTGCTGTTTGTGATTTTTTTACTGCCCCGCCTGAATGCGAAGATGGGCGCTATTATTAGCAGCGCTTTATTGTTGGCGCTGTTTATTACACACTATATATTGATGACAACCCAGGCTACCTGGGTACAACTGATGCTACCTGCCACCATACTGGCATTTGGCTATCTGGTGCTAACCACCAAGCGCTTCCTGGTGACCGAACGCAGTAAGTTACACTCCGATATGGAGTCTGCTGAGAGCAATAAAATGCTTGGCTTGGCCTTCCAGGGCCAAGGTCAGCTGGACATGGCTTTTGAAAAATTCCGTAAATGCCCGAAAGATGATGGTATTTCTGAAGTACTCTATAACCTAGCCTTGGACTTTGAACGCAAACGGCAATTTGCCAAAGCCGGTAATGTTTACCAGTATATCGCTGAATTTAACCCTAAATTCCGTGATGTTGAGCAGCGTATTGCCCGTAGCAAAAAAATGGAAGACACCATTGTGCTGGGCGGCTCAGGAGGTTCAACGACCGCTGGTACCTTAATCATGGAAGGCGATGGCGCGGTCGAGAAGCCGATGCTGGGCCGTTATCAAGTTGAAAAAGAGCTGGGTAAAGGTGCTATGGGGGTTGTTTACCTGGGCAAAGACCCCAAAATCAGCCGGGTTGTTGCGATTAAAACCATGGCGCTTTCACAAGAGTTTGATGAGGACGAGCTGGAAGACGTGAAAGAACGCTTCTTCCGCGAAGCAGAAACGGCAGGCCGCCTTAACCACCCGAATATTGTCACTATTTATGATGCCGGTGAAGAACATGATCTGGCGTTTATTGCCATGGAGTTCCTCAAAGGTAAAGACCTTGCCCCTTACACCAAGCCTGATAACTTATTACCACTGAAAACCGTACTCGAATTAATGATTAGTTCGGCTGAGGCACTCGATTATGCCCATCAGCAAAATGTGGTGCATCGGGATATCAAACCCGCCAATATCATGTATGACCCTGAATCTGGTCAGGTAAAAATCACCGACTTTGGTATTGCCCGCATTACTGACTCCAGCAAAACTAAAACCGGTATGGTATTAGGCACACCCTCTTACATGTCGCCTGAGCAGCTGGCGGGTAAAAAAGTCGATGGCCGCTCTGACCTGTTTTCTTTGGGCGTGATGTTATTCCAGATGGCCTCTGGCCAACTGCCCTTTAAAGCAGATTCCATGGCATCATTGATGTTCAAAATCACCAATGATCCACACCCCAGCGTGCTGGAAGTTAAACCGGACTTACCACCCTATCTAGAGGTGATTATCGCTAAAACTCTAGAGAAAGATGCCGCTGACCGTTATCAAAGAGGCACGGAAATAGCCAGTGACCTTAAAAAATGTCTTCAACAACTATGAATAGCCCGGAACCCCGGCCAGTAACAACGCAAAATATGCAATTTAACAACAAAATTGAAGTATACGCGTTAACAGATGCAGGCGTTAAACGTTCTCATAACGAGGATAGTATCGCCGCTGAGCCTCGGCTTGGCCTGGCATTAGTGGCTGACGGCATGGGTGGTTATAAAGGCGGTGAAGTAGCCAGTGCCCTTGCTGCCAACACTATAGTAAGCGAATTTGAAGAAAGCCTTAATAATCTGGAAGCCCAATATGGTGCTGAACCGGATAGCGAATATAGCCCCCACAGTCTGGCCATTCGCGATGCCATTATCAAATCCAATAAAATTATTCATAATGCGGCCCAAAGCCAACCTCAATATCACGGCATGGGTACCACTATTGTGCTGGTGCTCTTCTATGATAACCGTTTGACCATTGCACATGTTGGGGACTCCCGGCTGTATCGCTTCCGCAATGATGCACTCGAGCAAATCACGGTTGATCACACCCTGCTACAAGAGCTGATTGCACGGGGTTTTTATACTGAGGAAGAAGCCAAGCAGTCACAAAATAAGAACCTTGTAACCCGCGCACTGGGTATAGATCCTGATGTTGAGGTCGATATACAAGAAGATATTGCCTTACCAGACGATATTTATTTACTATGTTCGGATGGATTAAATGACATGGTTGAGGATCATGATATATATTTAACCTTAAAACGGTATAATGATAATCTTGACCAGGCTGTGACCGAATTGATTAAACAGGCCAAAGAGAATGGTGGTAAAGACAATGTTTCTGCCATTTTAGTTCGGCCAAGCAGTACAACCCCCGGCACTAAAGGCTGGGTTGATAAAGTTGTTGACTGGTTTTTTTAGACATTAGAAAAGAGAGATAAGGATCGAGTATGCCTGCTAAATTAATCCTAACTCTAAATGGCTCGACCATATCCGAGTTTACATTGGACCAAGAAACCGTGACCATCGGTCGACGGCCCGAAAACGACGTGCATGTCGATAATTTAGCGGTTAGCGGTAAACACGCCCAAATTATCACTATCCTCAATGACTCTTTTCTTGAGGATTTAAACAGTACTAACGGCACTTACGTTAACGGCTCGTTGATCAAAAAGCACGCGCTCAAACATGGCGACATTGTCGGCATTGGTAAGCATCAGCTGAAGTATGTTAATGAAACAGCAACCGGTGATGATGAAGACGCCTTTGAGAAAACCATGATTATTCGCCCTGATGCGGCGGGTATGCCTGAAGCAACCGGCACGCATGAGATTGGCGAATCGGTTGAAAAGCTAGCTGCACAAGAAGCCAAGAAAGGTGCCTCAGATGCGAATGCTGGCTCAGCCGCTAAGCTGCAGGTTCTCAATGGTGCAAACGCCGGTAAAGAGCTGGAGCTAACCAAAGCGCTGACCACCATTGGTAAGCCTGGTACACAGGTTGCTGCTATCACACGTCGCCCACAAGGTTACTTTATTATCCACGTGGAAGGCGGCAGTGGTAACCAAACACCCATTATTAATGGTAAAAGCATTGGGACTCAGGCAATTGCCTTACAAGATCACGATATTATCGAAGTCGCCAGTGTCAAAATGGAATTTTTCATGCCTTAAGGCTATCTTAGTCAGGGCTGCCCTTAAAGATCTGGGAAACCTAGGGCAGCCCTGATGCACTTCTCCACACACTATACTAACGCAATACAAATAACGCCATTGCTTCAACATGCGCGGTGTGCGGAAACATATCCATAGCCCCTGCCTTTTGTAATTCATAACCATATTGATTCACTAAAATACCCGCATCCCGAGCGAGTGTTGCCGGGTTACAAGACACATATAGAATCAGCTGTGGCTTCAAGTGCTTTAAGCCATGGATAATCTCTTCCGCACCAGAGCGTGGCGGGTCTAATAAGACTTTTGTATAGTGCTGCTGCATCCAGGCCGCATCCTGCTGCGGCTCAAACAAATCGGCTGCATAAAAGCGGATATTATCGATACCATTATCTTGTGCGTTCTGTGTTGCCCGCTGCACCATAGCCTGCTCACCTTCAACACCGATCACCTCTCCGGCATGTTGCGCTAATGGCATACTGAAGTTGCCTAATCCACAAAACAGATCCAAGACCTTGTCCTGTTTGTCGAGCGCCATCAAGGCCAGCGCTTGCTGGATCATGGCCTGATTTAAATCGGGGTTCACCTGGGTAAAGTCCTGCGACTGGAACGTCACACGAATACCTTGTGGCTCCAAGCGATAATATAAATCCGGCGCTTCACCCAAGCTATAAATCGAATCAGGCCCACCAGGCTGCACCTGTATACATAACTGATGCTGCTCTCCAAAAGCACGTAGGCTTGCAGTATCGCTATCGCTCAGTGGCTCTAATACTCGAAAAATCAGGCAGGTTTGCGCATCCCCCACCGCGACTTCAATCTGCGGTACGAATTGCTTGATGGATAGACTTTCGACTAGCCCAGCAAGCTCAGTAAAGCGTTCACCAACACTGCTATGCAGAATATCACAGCGCTCTGCATCGGTAATAAAACTCGAACGCTTTTCTCTAAAACCAATTAAAACCTTACCTTTCTTCGGCACATAGCGTAGTCCTAAACGTGCTTTGGTTCGATAAGCCCACGTGGTTTTTTGCAAGGCGGGCAATAGCGTTGTTGGCTCAACACTGCCAATACGCGTTAAGTTTTCCAATAGAATCGACTCTTTTGCCTTAATTTGTGCCTCTGTAGACAAGTGCTGCAAGCTGCAACCACCGCAGGCTGCAAAATGTGGGCACTTGGCGGCCACACGATCAGCCGAGGCCGTCAGCACTTCGAGGGTCTTACCCTCATCAAACTTTCTGCGCCGTGAAGTATATTGCAAACGCACCCGCTCACCGGGTAGTGCACCATCGACAAACACTGCTTTACCTTCAATACGTCCAACGCCACGCCCATCGTGTGATAATGATTCAATATCAATATCAACAGGTTCGGTTGGAATTTTACGCCGTCTACCCATAGCACCTACTTGCTGTAATCTTTCGTTAGTTGATTGGCTGTGATGCAATTCTAAGCGAGTACATCGCAGCCACATTTTGCTAAGCCTGATACTGTGCATTAAGCACAGTATCAGGCCTATTAGGACAGGAGTCAGTGTCTAACTAGGAAACACATTGGTCGAGAGATAACGATCACCCCGATCACACACAATAGTGACAACCACAGCATTTTCCAGAGACTCACACAATTTGATGGCAGCAGCAACCGCTCCACCGGATGAAATACCACAAAAAATGCCCTCTTGCTTGGCAATGGCAATTGCCATAGCTTCCGCCTCAGCCTGGCTGATATCAATGACCTGATCAACCCGGGCAGCATCAAAGATGCTGGGAACATAGGCTGGTGGCCAGCGACGAATACCTGGAATAGCTGAACCCTCGGTTGGCTGTACACCGACAATCTCTATTGCTGGATTTTTTTCTTTAAGAAACGTTGAAGTTCCCATAATCGTGCCAGTCGTTCCCATCGAGCTAACAAAGTGGCTAACCTTGCCTTCTGTATCACGCCATATTTCTGGACCTGTACCGGTATAGTGTGCCAATGGGTTATCAGGGTTGGCAAACTGATCGAGCACTCGCCCTTTGCCTTCTTGTTGCATCGCATGGGCCAAATCCCGCGCCCCTTCCATGCCTTCCTCTTTGCTGACCAATACAATATCGGCGCCATAAGACTTCATCACAGCGCGCCGCTCGACACTGGCGTTCTCTGGCATAATTAAGATAATTGGATAACCTTTAATCGCCGCTGCCATTGCCAGCGCAATGCCCGTGTTACCACTGGTTGCCTCAACTAAGGTATCACCTGGGCGGATATCACCACGCGCCTCAGCCTGTTTAATCATCGATAAGGCTGGCCGGTCTTTGACTGAGCCAGCAGGATTATTGCCTTCTAACTTCAACAACAAAGTATTACTACCTATATCAGCTAAGCGCTGCATTTTAACCAATGGCGTATTGCCAATAAAATCCTCTATAGTACGAAATTGCATGCAAACCCCTACACCATGAAATACCAAAACCTCTTAGCTGATATGGGAGACAGCTCCGAGGAACATCAGAACATTATAAAAATGTGCGCTATTCTATGACACTCAGCGAGCCTGTGTAACAATTAAGCCGCTTTCCTGTTAATATTTGAACATAATAAAGATAATAATGGGTACACAATATATACCCAATAGCCTTTACTCTGATATTGCTTAACAAAACAATAAAACTTTGGGCTGGCCTCATGGTTAGCACCCAATACAAAACGGTCATGAAATACAATAAACAACAGCTTGTCGCAAGCATTTATAGCATAACCTTATTTGGGCTATTACTGGGATACAGCCCAAGCAGTTTAACCGTCGAACTCAGCGAAGATTATTATTTTGATGAGCTTCCGGTTGTACTATCGGTTTCCCGTTTAGAACAGCCACTGATTGAGTCTGCCTCATCGGTAACCATTATTGATAGAGAAATGATTGAAACCTCTGGCGCACGCCAAGTCGCAGAGCTCTTCCGGCTGGTACCGGGCTTTCAAGTTGGTTTTGAGAGAGGTAGTGAGGCTGTAGTGGCTTACCACGGCTTAAGTGACAGCTTTTCCAGGCGCTTACAGGTGCTTATTAATGGTCGGGCCGTTTATACCCCCTCTCTGGGCGGTGCTCCTTGGTCCAACTTGGACTTATCCGTTGATGATATTGACCGCATTGAGGTTATTCGTGGACCTAATGCCGCTTTGTATGGCTCAAACTCCTTCAATGCCATCATTAGTATCACCACCCGTAACAAAGCTCAGTCAAACAGCTCTGCTTTTATCACCCGAATTGGGGATAGAGATACTGAAGACCTCTATCTAAACTACAATGGTCAGACAGAGAAACTGCAGTACAACTTTAAACTAGAAACACGACAAAATAGCGGCTTTGAATTGCAAAACGACGATAAAGACACCGAGATATTTTCGACCTATTTCGGTATTGAACTGACACCACAGAATCTATTAACAATAGAAGCAGGTCATGCTGAAAGCACCAGTGGCGATGGCATTATCGGTAATCTCCTATCACCGGCACGTGATGTAGAAGATACCAATGCCTATACCCGATTTGAATGGGAGCTTACATCCAATAAAGGCGATAGCCTGTCATTGCAGTATTACTACAATCTGAACGAAACAGTCGATCGCTATAATGTCGATATAGACTTAGCTCGCTTTGGCTTACCTTTGCAGGAAACATTAGCCATTGACTCCAGCATTAAAGCCGAACGCCAAGATATAGAAATTGAATACACACCCCATACAACCGGTAATACCCGCTATGTATTTGGTGCCAGTACACGCCTAGATGAATTAGTATCACCCGGAATTTTTTCCGAAAGCAGTAGCCAAACGCTACGCCAACATCGCCTATTTGCCAATGTCGAGACGAAATTCAATGAGCAGCTGATCCTTAATGCCGGTGCCATGTTGGAAGATAATACTTTCACCGATACCGATGTCTCACCGAAACTCAGCTTAATTTATAAACTATCGGATACCCGCTCGTTGCGTGTAACTGGCGCTAGAGCATTTAGAACGCCTTTATTGATTGAAGAACAAAGCAATGTCAATTTTGAGTTATCCTTGGATCCGCCATTCGATATTTTTAACCAGACACCTTTTATTGTCAGCAGTGGTAATCTGGAACCTGAACAGATTACTGCCTACGAAATAAGCTATCAGGCTTATGATAGTGGCACTAATTCAAACTTTAGTATCAAACTCTTCAGAGAAAGCGTTAAAGATCTTATCAGTCGGGTTGAAATAGACTTTCCAGAAGGCATGCCGACACTTATCCCAACCGTGATTGACTTACGAAATACTGACAATGCACTAAGCCGTGGTATTGAAGTGGGCTGGGATAAAAAATTCAACAATGACACCCGATTAACCATGAGCTATGCACATATTAATATTTCCAGTAACAATCTGGCTGCCCAATATGACAGGTCTGCGCCCAGAGATACTTTTTCTTTATTGTTTAGCAAACAGGTTAAACCTCAAACCAGAATAAGCTTTGATCTTTACCATCAAAGTAAAATTCGCTGGCTGGATAGTCGCGATCAATTCAGAACGAATAAACTGGATCTACAATTGCAGCATAAATTTAATATCCAGAACTTAAATGCTTACTTTGAACTGGTTATAGAAAATCTAATTGGCGACTATCGGGATTATCGTGAAGAAAATATTACCGAACCTGGTGGTTTTATAGAATTTGGTATCGAATTTTAGCGATATCCTACTTAAGGACTGCATGAGCATTTAGCTTATAAACCAACGTAGCAATGATTGACTACTGCAAACATTACTGGGCCCCCATCGTCATTGCTATTGGCTTATTGCTTATCGCCGCCCCTTATAAAGCATGGTCTGCAACACAAACCCGACAGGTTGCTGTTATAGCCAGCGCAGAAAGCGCAATTTATCGGCAAACATTTCAAGGGATACAAAACAATATTGGAGACAATGTCAGCTTATACTACACTGACATCCAAAAATTAGCGCAAACACCTGACGCACAAAACCCCTTACAAGACACTCACTATATTATATGCATTGGCCAATCGGCCACAGAGTTTGCCATCGCACATTACCCCTCAGCCAGACTAGTTGCCATACTTGTTACTAAACCGTATTTACAAGAAACCATTGCCGAACATACCAATAAAAATATCATCGGTATCACTATCGATCAGCCCCTAGCAAGACGTATCAAAGCGATAAAAAGCTTCTTACCGAATGTTAACAAGATAGGCATTGCATCAAGCAAGCCGGTTTCGGCTGATGCCCAGCAACTGATCAAAAATCTGGGTTTAACACTTAATGCCGAAACCATCAATGACGAAAAGAACCTGATCAAAACCATTGGTCAACTATCTAATAACAGCGATGCAATATTAGCACTACCAGACCCGGATATTTATAACAGACACACCATACGGCACATTTTGCTAAAAACCTATCGTTTAAAAACGCCTTTAATCGGGTTTTCTAAAGCACTTAATAAAGCAGGAGCTTTATTATCTGTTTATACACCGCCAGAGTTAGTTGGCAAACAGGTCGCTGAGTTGTTACAAACACTCAAGCAAGACAACAAGCAACTCAAACAGATCTATAAGCCGAAGTATTTTCAAATCATCATTAACGAGCAAGTTGCCAAATCATTAGCAATCACTTTACCTGATGATATTGATTATGCCACTGTAAGACAGGATTAAACACTTGAAGAACTGGAAAATATATAATCGTATTTTATTTATCATCTTATGTCCTCTGACATTATTATGTCTTATTGTTGGCGTTTACTTTACTTCATCGAGCTTAAAAGAAATCAATGAAAATATTATTGCCCGTGGCAAATCTATTTCATACCACTTGGCAATCGCCAGTGAATATGGCGTTCTCTCAGGTAATGCTGACTTTCTTAATTCAATTGCCAGCAGCTCTTTACAGGAGTATGACGTATTAGGTGTCTCTATTAGCAATGACAGCGGCACCAAACTCATTGATTTAACCAGAAACATTGACAGGTCACTATTTTCCCCCCTGCCCTTTCTGATAACACAAACATTATTTGGCAAGCCCGACCAAACCTTGGCGTTTAAACATGCTATATCTACAACCGCTATATCTATTAGCGATTATGAGTACGATGCTGATAGTGACATTGCTAGCAATAGCCAACTGATTGGCGAGGTAAAAATTCATATTTCCCCTGCTTTGTCCAACTACAAATATGTCTTAAGCATGCTAAAAGGTGGGCTTATCTCAGCTTTGATATACATTATGGCTGTTTATTTGTCATTGCGTATTGGCCAACAGTTATCTACCTCGATTGAAAAAATATCTGATGCTGTCGAAAAAATTGAG
Organism: Gammaproteobacteria bacterium; assembly: GCA_965230615.1. GTDB lineage: Bacteria > Pseudomonadota > Gammaproteobacteria > HTCC5015 > HTCC5015. The sequence goes on along the minus strand of OZ246012.1, from coordinate 96,543 downwards.
CATGGCAACTTAAATACTAAAGCAAATATTGAGGACGGTGCAGAAATTGGTGCTTTAGCAAAAGGCATTAATCAAATGGGCAATGCCTTATCTGAGACAGACAAAAATCTGCGGCAACAGATCGAGTTGGCAACACGTAATTTACGGCATTCTTATAAAGAAATTGAAAAACAAAATAAACGCTTAGAGCATGCACGTTCTATTGCTGACTCTGCCAACCGGGCCAAATCAGAATTTCTCGCCAATATCAGCCACGAAATTCGCACACCCATCAACGGTATCATCGGTTTCACCGATGTAATATTAAAAACCGAGCTTGACCAGCAACAAAAAGGTTATGTACAAACAGTCGATACAGCCTCAAAAAACTTACTAAAGCTTATCGAAGACCTGCTGGACTTTTCCCGCGTTGAATCAGGCAAGCTCTCGATAGAAAAGGTTGAATTTAATCTACGAGCTATCATTGAAAATATTTATGCCTTCTATTCGAATAGCGCCTTCAGCAAAGGCGTCGAACTATTGGTTGATTATGATAGCGAAATACCAGACAGGCTGGTTTCTGACCCAATACGCATTGAGCAAATACTGATTAACCTGATATCCAATGCAATCAAGTTTACCGATAAAGGCAGTGTGCTCGTATCTTTGCGTATCGCAGAAGAGCATAAAGATATATTTCTCTTACAAGGTATTATTGAAGATACCGGCATTGGCCTTACGGCTGAGTTACTTGAAAAAATACACAAAGAGTTTGAACAAAAACAAAATATTACTGCCAGCAGCGATGGCGGCACTGGCTTGGGTTTGAGCATTACCAAAAACATTGTGGAATTATTGGATGGCAATATTTCAGTCTACAGTGAAAAAGATGCTGGCTCTAAATTTACATTTAATATTTATTGCCATAAACACCCTAATGCAAAATCACACAGCAAACCTGAAAATAACCACCATCGTTTTTATTATTTCGATATGCTGGCCGAGTCCAGCTCAATGTACAGTGAAATTTTCAGTGAATTTGGCCAACTTACCAAATTGGAGTCTCATGAGGCTATCATTAATTTAAAATCTGCGGAGAAATACGACGGCCCACTTATTTACTCTATTGATGCAAGCTGTAATACTAGCAATGTCATACAAAGTATTCCGAAAGCAATGTTCAAATTAGCTATGGAGAAAATTGCTTTCGTTAGCAGCAACGATCCCGAGATACATAGTGAGCTAAAACAACTTGGCTTTGATCGGGTTATACCCAAAACTATCAATAGACTTTTAATAATGGATATATTAAACAAATCTCAACGGCATGAAAATCAGCAGAGTCCTATTGACAATACTGATTTCACTGAACTCAAGCAAAGTCGTAAGACAATACTGGCTGTTGACGACAATGAAATCAACTTAAAACTACTCAGTGTTTATTTGAATGCCACAGGCAACCATGTTTTAACAGCCAAAAATGGTCATGATGCCATTAGCCTTTTAAAAGAACATACTATCGACTTAGTCTTCTTAGATCTGCATATGCCGATTATGGATGGCTATGAAACTTCGGTTGCCATTCGCCAACTGGATCCCCCCTTTAACAAGATCCCTGTGATAGGCGTATCCGCCGACGGCTTACCGGAATCACTGCATAAGGCACTTGATTCAGGTATGAACCAATACATTGTCAAACCCATTAAACAAGATGATATTCGCCAGATCCTCAGCAAATGGCTGCATGTCGAAGATGCTTACAAAGAAGCCTCTTTACACAATGAAAGCCGTCAAATCCTGGAGCTACGTGATATGCTCAGAAATGAGCTGCCTGCCTACAAAACCGCCATGACTGATGCAATCGAACAAGCAGATTTGCAAGGGGTATTTGAAATTGCGCATAAAATTGCGGGTGGCTGTGCCTACTGTAAACTACCGAAATTAGAGCGACATGCGGCCAAGCTACAATCAGCCGCCAAACAGGGCGATAGTGAAAAGTCCAAAAGCGCATTAAAGAGTCTGCTAACCGTCATAGACGACTTTCTGGCTACCGGCAAGCCCTAATCTCCTGCTCAATACCATAACAATTAACGCTTATTACCCGTTATTGACGGCGAAAGCTTTACAGTTTTTGCCGTCAATGCCTGAGGCACTGCAAATACTATAGCCAGCCTGAGGAAATTCTGCTATGTTGCGGAAAACTGTAGAGTTTATCTGGCTTACTGATATCAAGTGATATCAGGGGTACCTGGCAAATCTCTAGCTCAACAGCCTGAGCAATGTGCCAGACGTCCCCGATAATGCAGTCGTAAAACTGGCTAATTGAGGTGTCAATCGCATGGATCTTCGCCGCTATTTCCGATACGTACTCAGCTTGGCTATTTGTGCTTTTTTTATCGTCAATGTGCTGTATTACTCTCATATTTTCACCGATAGCTTAGAAAATGCCGCCTACGACCTGCGCCTTAACAAGACCTTACTCAATACCACCCATGAAAAAATCGTGGTGGTGGATATTGATGAAAAAAGCCTAAGCGAGCTTGGCCATTGGCCCTGGAGCCGCAATAAACTGGCAGCAATGGTCAACACACTGTTTGACTACTATAAAATCGATGTGCTCGGCTTTGACGTGGTCTTCGCTGAAGCTGACCAAAGCTCTGGCCTTGGCGTACTGCAATCGCTGGCAAACAATCAGCTCAAAGAGAATGCAGACTATCAAGTTGCACTTGAGCAACTCAGACCCTCTCTACAATACGATCGCTTATTCGCTGAGAGTTTACGTGCGCGTAACATCGTATTAGGTTATGTCTTTCGAAATCAGGCTAATACACAAAGCAAAGGCTTACTGCCCCGACCGTTAAATGAAATAGACGCAAAGTCAGACAAAGAACTCGCCATCATTAAGCAAGGCAGTTATACGGCAAACCTGCCTATTCTGCAACGCAATGCCAGGACAGCGGGCTTTTTTGATACCGCTGACGCTGTTGATAGGGACGGCGTATTTAGGAGCGCTCCGCTGATTCAGCAATTCGACCGCAAGATTTACCCTTCTTTAGCACTGGCAACAGCGCATATGGCGTTGGGCAGCCCTGAGATCAAACTGGTCGTAATCTCATCGGGTAGAGAGAATACCGACTATAACGCAATCGAATACCTACAAATAGGTGATCGCATAATTCCAGTTGATGAACGTGCTATTGCACTAGCGCCCTTTCGTGGACCTCACCGGAAAAAAACAGAAGTGATCAATGGCACCACTTATGCAGCCGCATTTAACTACTTTCCTGCTGTCGATGTATTGAAAAGACGGCTTGATAAGGCAGCCTTAAAAGATAAAATTGTACTCTTCGGCTCCTCTGCTGCTGGTCTGCAAGACTTACGGGCCACACCCGTGGGCGAAACAGACCCTGGCGTTGAAGTACATGCTAACTTAGTGGCAGGTATTTTGGATAATACCATCAAACATAAACCGGCTTATGTGAAAGGCTATGATGCAATTATTTTATTATTGATTGGCCTACTGTTTACTTTTTTATTTCCTTTTCTGTCACCACTACTTTCATCGCTTGTTACGCTAACCATTATATTGTTACTCGGCAGCATCAATATATTCTTCCCTTTTAGTGCCTGGCAGCAAGGCCTGGTATTGCCAATCGCAACGCAGCTGTTAATGATCGCAGTACTTTATATGCTGCATATTACCTATGGTTTCTTTATTGAAACACGCAACAAACGCGCAATATCTAAAGTGTTTGGCCAGTATATACCGCCAGAACTGGTGGACGAAATGGATGCTGACCCAACATCTGATATTACACTCGAAGGTGAAAACCGTGAAATGACGGTATTGTTCTCTGATGTGCGTGGCTTTACATCGATTTCAGAAAACCTAGAGCCAAAAGAACTCACGCAGTTAATGAATGACTTTCTTACACCGATTACTGCCACGATTCATAAGCATCGTGGCACTATCGATAAGTACATGGGTGATGCGGTGATGGCATTTTGGGGCGCACCATTAGATGACCCTTACCACCAGAAAAATGCTTTGTTAGCCAGTTTAGAAATGATTGAAGTATTAGAAGAACAGCAAGCCTATTTCAAATCTAAAAACTGGCCTGAGATAAAAATTGGTGTCGGCTTGAACTGTGGCCTGATGAATGTCGGCAATATGGGTTCCGAATTTAGAATGGCCTATACTGTACTCGGTGATGCGGTCAATCTAGGCTCACGCCTAGAAGGCTTAACCAAACAATATGGCGTACAAATTATTGTTGGTGAAACTATGGTAGAAGCACTGCCTGAGTTTGAATTTAGAATCCTCGACCTGGTGGCCGTAAAAGGCCGTGAAGAACCGCTACGAATTTATGAACCACTGGGTTATTCAATAGAACTCGATAGAGATATTGTCAAAACCAATAAGCGCTTTGCTCGTGCTTTTGAGCAGTACTTAAAACAAAACTGGGACTTTGCCGAACAAGAAATTTTCAGCATTGCTCAGCAAGACCCTGATAGATTGATTTACCAAATCTTCCTACAACGCATTCAGCAATTTCGTGAGAACCCACCTGGCGATAGCTGGAATGGCGTTTATGTACATACATCTAAATAAAAACACAGGCGACTTATCGAATAATCACGTCCAGCGCTACTAGCCAATACTCTTTCTATCTGAGGGCATAGTCTGTCGCTGCAACCTGCCGCAAGTACACACATAGCTGCCGATAATCATCCGGTTGCATAGCATCTTTACATAAAGGTAACGATAAAACGGCACCCGCCTCATCAGTAAAATGCAGTATTGATAGGTATCGATGACAAAAACCACCGGGCAGTAGTTGCATATCCAATATCTGCCCTGCATGCGTTTGCAATTGCCAACCGCGATCATGTTTCACTAAGACATTAATCGCACTCGCGGTATTGAGTAATGCATAACGCGAAATGTAATAGGCTGCACTCATAATAATAACTATTGCACTCAACAATAACAGCCCGAGCGGCATGCCAAGTGATGCTATAGCAACAAAAGAAGAGATATGAACAAATAGAACGTAGAAAAATAACAGGCCAGACGACTGCAGCTTAAACTCGAGGCGCTTGTCGTAGCGTTTCGATAACACCAGCTACAGCCTCATTATCTGATACTGTTTTACCTAACACCAAAAAGTATAACTCAGGGTCCTGCATATCTAACACTTCTTCAAAAGCCAGCTTGTCAGCATCTTCTGCTTCAACATAATAATGATCAAGATAATGCAGGAGCAAAACATCTAGCTCTTTCATGCCACGCCGACACTTCCAGCGCAGCTTATTCAGCTGGTCATCAGGACCTAGTTCTTCAACCATCATCACAACCCCCCAACCCTTACTTAAATTGCAATATATCTAATCAGCAATTAACGACGTGCTAATAATAATTTTTTCGTTTCAGCAATTGCCTTTGCCGGGTTTAAGCCTTTCGGACATGTTTTCGCACAGTTCATAATTGTATGACATCGGTATAGCTTAAACGGATCTTCCAGCGCATCTAAACGCTCACCCGCCGCCTCATCACGACTATCAGCAATCCAACGATAGGCTTGCATTAGAATGGCAGGCCCTAGATAACGATCGCCATTCCACCAATAGCTTGGGCACGATGTTGAGCAACAAGCACATAAAATACATTCATACATCCCATCGAGCTTTTCTCGATCTTCTTTAGACTGTAAACGTTCGCGATCAGCAGATGGTGGCGCAGAATCAGTTTTGAGCCATGGCTCAATGGAAGAATACTGCGCATAAAAATTAGTGAGATCTGGAACTAAATCTTTGATAACCGGCAAGTGAGGTAAAGGGTATATTTTTACGGGGCCTTTGATATCAGCAATGGCTTTAGTGCAAGCCAGGGTATTACCACCATCGATGTTCATGGCACATGAGCCACAGATACCTTCCCGGCAAGAGCGACGGAATGTTAATGTCGTATCCTGCTCATTTTTAATTTTGATAATAGCATCAAGTACCATTGGGCCACAGCTATCCAGATCAACCTCATAGGTATCGGTGCGTGGATTTTGGCTGCTATCTGGGTCATAGCGATAAACAATAAACTCTTTAATATTTTTGGCACCTTCAGGTGCTTTAATAACCTTTCCACGCTTAACAATCGAGTTTGCTGGCAAACGAAATTCAGCCATAGCGACTATCTCCTGCTATTTAATTTTCACCAATACCTGTTGAACTTTATGCTAGAAAACGTAACGTTTAATAGACACGCGGTTTTGGCGGCACAACATCAACTTCATCAGTCAGTGTATACATATGCACTGGCCGATAATCAAAAGCAACTTCACCACTATCATTCAGGTGAGCTAGGGTATGCTTCATCCAGTTATCATCATCGCGATCAGGATAATCTTCACGCGCATGGGCACCACGACTTTCCTTGCGATTATTGGCTGACTTCATTGTCACCACAGCCTGCCTAAGCAGGTTATCCAACTCCAACGCTTCAACCAGATCACTGTTCCAGATCAATGAGCTATCATTAACTTTCAAATCAGCATAGCGGCCGAATACATCGCTTATCAGCTTGCTACCCTCTTCTAAAACTTCACCTGTTCTGAAAACAGCCGCATTATTTTGCATAACACGCTGCATCTCTAAACGTAAATCGGCAGCCAAAGTATTTCCTTTGGCATGACGGATGTTATCAAAACGCGAAAAGATGCTATCGAGCGCATTCGCCGATAACTGCTTATGCGATGCGCCTGGAGTGACTGTTTCAGCACAGCGGTTAGCAACAGCCCGACCAAACACAACCAGATCAAGTAGTGAATTAGAACCCAAACGGTTTGCGCCGTGCACGGATACACAAGCCGCTTCGCCAATCGCCATTAAGCCTGGCACCACTGCATCGGGGTTACCATCTTTAAGCGTAACCACTTCACCATGGTAGTTCGTTGGTATACCGCCCATATTGTAATGCACTGTCGGCAATACTGGGATCGGCTCTTTGGTCACATCAACGCCTGAAAAAATACGCGCTGTCTCAGCAATACCCGGCAAGCGCTCATTAATCACCTCTGGACCAAGATGTTCCAGATGAAGATAAATATGGTCTTTCTCGCCACCTACACCGCGGCCTTCGCGAATCTCAACGGTCATCGAGCGGCTAACAACATCACGCGAGGCTAAGTCCTTGGCATTGGGTGCATAGCGCTCCATAAAGCGCTCGCCTTCGCTATTGGTCAGATAGCCACCTTCACCGCGTGAACCTTCGGTGATTAAACAACCTGAACCATAAATACCGGTTGGGTGGAATTGCACAAATTCCATATCCTGCAAAGGCAAACCTGCCCGCAGCACCATACCACCGCCATCCCCCGTACAAGTATGGGCAGAGGTCGCTGAAAAATAAGCACGACCATAGCCGCCTGTTGCCAGTATGACATTATGCGCGCGAAACAGATGCATCTCACCTGTACTTAAATCCCAGCAGAGCACACCACGGCAGGCACCTTCTTCATCCATGACTAAGTCAATGGCGAAGTATTCAATAAAAAACTCTGCTTTAAAACGTAATGCCTGTGTATAGAGTGTATGTAAAATAGCATGGCCGGTACGGTCAGCCGCTGCACAGGTTCGCTGTGCTGGGCCATCGCCTTGCCCATAATGGGTGGTCATACCGCCAAAAGGACGCTGATAAATCTGGCCATTCTCAGTACGGGAAAATGGCACACCATAGTGCTCTAGCTCAATAATGGCCGGAATCGCTTCCCGACACATATACTCAATCGCATCCTGATCACCTAACCAGTCTGAGCCTTTGACTGTGTCATACATATGCCAGCGCCAGTCATCCTCACCCATATTAGCCAGTGCAGCACTGATGCCACCTTGCGCCGCAACCGTATGACTGCGCGTTGGAAAAACTTTGGAAATACAGGCAACAGATAAGCCTTTCTCTGCCATGCCCATTGTGGCACGCAAACCGGCACCACCTGCGCCGACAACGACAACATCATACTTATGCTCAATAGGCTGATAGGCACTCATGAATTAACCCCAAAGGCGATTTTTAAAATGGCAAAAATTGAAATAATTGCGAGCAGAATATTAATAAAGTTAACCAAGGTAATGACGGTTAAGCGCAGCCACTCGGTACTGATATAGTCTTCTACAACAACCTGCACACCCAGCGAGCTGTGATAGAACAAGGCAATCATCAATGTGATTAGCGCAATGGCTACCATTGGCTTGGCAACCCAGGCTTGCAATAAAGCAAAATCAAATTGTCCCAGTAGCGCCAAAGAGAAAACCAACCAAAGTATTAAGGGTACTAAGGCAATGGCCGTCAGACGCTGCATCCACCAATGCGCGACACCTTCTTTGGCAGCGCCCAAACCACGGGCTTTGGCTAATGGAGAACGATAACTCATGCCGCACCTCCGTAGTAATAAGCCATCGACCAAACAACGATGGTCAATAATAAAGAAGCAATAATCACCAGATAGCCGGAAAACTCTGCATCTTTTACTTCCAGGTTTTTACCAATATCCCAAAACAGATGACGAATACCATTAAACATATGATAGAGCAGGCTAAAACTGACCAAAAACAGAAATAAGCGGCCATACCAGGCAGATAGCGCACTTTGGGTACAGCTGTAAGTCTCCGGGCCATAAGCCAGTGTTATTAAGATCACTGGAAAAATAAGCGCCGCCACAGATAAAAACACACCTGTCGCACGATGTGTAATTGACAATAGCGCCAACATTGGCAAGCGGTAAACCTGTAAGTGAGGCGACAAAGGCCTGTTTGTTGTGGCCACAATAAACCCCTTAACATGTTCTGTTAATGTGAAATTTGCTTTCAGGAAACATTAAAAATCGATGCAACGTCCTTGCTTTTCCCAGTCCCCATAACGTGTTGGCTCAGGCCCTTTACGGCCACCAAACTCCTGACTCCCAACCTTAGGGCTGACCTCTGAGTCAGCTTCAGCATCTTGCCCGGCAGGCTGTGCAGCAGCAGAGTCACTGGCAGGTATCTGGGAATGTGGGTCGTTCGCCATCGTCAAGCGATCCTCGCAAATAGAAAGCGTCATTCTACGCTAGCCAGCGTATTTCATCAATTTTACAATGCACTCCATAGGCTCTGGAGAGTTAATTCCTGAAGCAAACTAGCTTGTAAAATCTTAAATAATCTCCATATCAAGCTTTTACCCACACTGCCTTGCACCGCTTGAGGGCTTGCCCCGCAGAAAAACCTGCGAAATGCCAGGCAGAAACATGCAATATAAATAGGTTTGTTATATGACTTCCGATTGGCAAGGTTTTTTAAGCGCACAAGGCGCTTATTACGAGAATGGCAAACTGCTGCACTTCAACAATGCAGCGGCAGAACAGCAAGCGACGGTATCAGGCACCATCATAACGGACCTGAGTAATCAATATGGCCTGATTGAAATTCAGGGCGAGGATGCGACAAGCTTTTTACAAAACCAGCTGGGCAATGACGTCACCCAGGTTTCTGCAAGCCATAGCCAACTGAACTGTTACTCCTCCCCCAAAGGACGTATGTTTACCAGCTTTAGGCTATTCAAACACGCTGACAGCTACTATATCAGACTGCCTAAAAGCCTGCTGCCGAAGGTTATGCAACGCCTGCAAATGTTTGTACTGATGGCAAAAGTCAGCCTGAGTGACAGCAGCGAACAACTGGCTCGTATTGCAGTTGCCGATGCCAGCGATACTAATGGCACAACACTCAAACAGGCGCTGGCAGCGCACTTCCCTAGCCTGCCCAACGACACCAATGCCTGTATACACCATGCAGATATGTCGGTGCTGCGGGTGCCTGGTCAACAGCGCTATGAGATTTATGGCCCGATAAAAACCATACAAGAACTATGGAAATCGCTTAGCCAACAACTCACACCCAGTGGTGACGATAGCTGGCCATTGCTGGATATTATCAATGGTATCCCTGAAGTCTATCCGGCAACCAGCGAGCATTTTGTGCCACAAATGGCCAATATGCAGCTCATCGATGGTATTAGCTTTAAGAAAGGCTGCTATCCAGGTCAGGAAGTTGTTGCTCGCATGCAATACTTGGGCAAACTAAAGCGGCGCATGTATCTGCTAGAACTGGACACTGCGCAACCACCACAGGCCGGTGAGCTACTCGTCAACCGGGATGGCGAAAAGCAACATGAGGCAGGCGAAATTGTCGATGCACGCGCACACCCCGCTGGTGGCTGCCTTGCACTGGCCGTATTGCAGGCCAATAGCATTGATAAGCCATTGAGCCTGGCACAGGACCCAGCAACCGCGATTAAATTAGGCAAACTGCCCTATGCTTTTGAAGAAGCGACAGACGCTTAGCACAATGAGAAACGGCAGAATACGGCGGCAATATTAAGACAGCGTATTCTGCCGGTTTTTTAAGATAGCGATCAGTGGCGATCGGCGATAAGCCCTTTATAGAGCCACTGACAGTGACACTATAGCAAATCGCTGATAGCCGCTTTCTCTTCCAGCAGTTCCTGCTCGGTGGCCGACATTCTTTCACGACTGAAGTCGCTAATGTCCAAGCCTTGCACAATGCTGTACTCACCGTTTTGGCAAGTCATTGGAAATGAGTAAATAATATCTTCTGCGATACCATAACTGCCATCACTGATCACCCCCATGCTCACCCAGTCATCGCCATTGCTACCCAAGGCCCAGTTGCGCATATGGTCTACAGCCGCAGAGGCTGCCGACGCTGCACTGGATGCGCCGCGGGCTTTAATAATAGCTGCGCCACGTTGTTGCACAGTTGGGATAAATGTATCCACATACCAGCCATTATCAATGACGTCACTGGCAGCTTTACCATCAATGCTGGCATAACTGATATCCGGATATTGCGTTGCCGAGTGATTGCCCCAGACCACCATATGCTTAATATCATTTACATGCGAACCACTCTTTTCGGCCAGCTGTGATAATGAACGATTATGATCCAAGCGCATCATCGCTGTAAAATGTCGTGGGTTTAAATCAGGGGCATTTTTTAAGGCAATCAGCGCATTTGTATTTGCCGGATTACCCACAACCAGCACTTTAACATCACGACTGGCATTATCATTCAAGGCCTTGCCCTGAACTGAAAAGATAGCCGCATTACCTTTGAGCAAATCAGAGCGCTCCATACCTGGTCCACGCGGCTTTGCTCCCACTAATAGCGCATAATCAACATCTTTAAACGCGACATTAGGGTCATCGGACGCTACCACGCCAGCAACCAAAGGAAACGCACAATCATTAAGCTCCATAACCACGCCATTTAAGGCGTCCATTGCTGGTGGAATTTCCAACAGCTGTAAAATGACGGGCTGATCCTTGCCAAGCATATCGCCAGACGCAATCCGAAATATCAGTGAATAACTGATTTGACCGGCCGCGCCGGTAATTGCCACTCGCACAGGGGATTTCATGCAAATTCTCCGATGTAATATCATTCAAGTTAAGTACAGTCAGCGCTTAGCGACTAGAGGTCCACAGCCATAACACTAGGAACGCAAACACCATGCCACAGCCTATGGCTGCCAAACGAGCCCGCTATTGTACTCTAGCGGCGGTTTTTGCGCTATTTCCAGCGCGCCTGCAACAAGGAATAGTTCATCAACAACCATTGTATACCGATTAAGGTGAGCCCATTACTGATTTGTCCGGCATTGAGCATAGCAACCGCTTTGCCACGCTTGACCACATGGACTTTGATATCTTCATGCTCACTGTCTAGACCATGTAGACCACCTAAGCCGGCAGTCTCGGTACGGCCCGCAAATAGCGTCATCTGCTCTGTCGTCCCACCAGGACTGACCAGATAATTATAGACCGGAAATAAATCCCTTACGGTGCAGTTTGCCTCTTCTTTGGCTTCACGCACAACAACCTGCTCTGCCGTTTCATCTTTATCCACCATCCCCGCGATAAGCTCAAGCAACCAGGGACCTTTGTCATAGCGTACAGCACCTGGGCGAAACTGCTCAACCATCACAATTTCGTCACGCACCGGGTCATAAGGGATAACCGAGACGGCATTGCCTCGCTCAAAAATATCACGCACCACCTCATGATGGCCACCGGCGAACTTGTCATAGCGCAGTGTATAACGGTCTAGTTGAAAAAAGCGTTTAAACGAAACTTCGTGATCTAGTATTTCCCAGTCCATACTCATGCTAAGCTATTACCTTATAATGGATAAATTATTCACAAGAACTATCGAATAACAACTCAATACCAACTCAACAATGGGTGTTTTATGCAACAAAGCGCTGAACTGCTAGCTGTGCTACGCCTGCTAATCGGCACTCACGGACACTACCAAGGCCATGAGTATGAATTGATCGAAGTGCTCGAACAAGGCCCCTTGCTGGTATTACGCAGCTGTGAGCACGAGCAGGTCATCCAGGCCGATATGCACGGTGAGGCACATCGTCTGGCTGATAAAACTTACTCAATTCCCTTGATGAGCACTGTGGAAGAAACACTACACCCAGTCCTCAAAGACTTCTTTAGCGACGAAATATGCATGCAACTTGAATCGGTATTACATTAAACCCAATTCGGATCTGGTTTAAGCCCAGCCAGGATAATTTAGTCCGTATGACCGCAGCGATAGCCGTGTCATCACTTAGCACGCATATTCAACAATGGCTTTTCGATAAATAAATAGGCAAAAATCGAAAATATGATGGTCAGCAACATCGAGACCAAGAACAAGGCAATCACATGCAGCACGGTAACATCGATAATAGCTGCCCGATCAGTTGTCTGGAAAACAATCACTGCAGCAATCACAATAAACGGAAAGTGAAACAAATAAATCGGGTAGATCAGCTGCGAAATCGGATACCATATCTTTAAGGACAGAAACTTATTCAGCCAGGCACCCAAGGCGCCGCCATGAAACGCCGCCATTAACAGCAACATTATGCCTAAGCCAAAAATATTACGGTTAGTCGTAAAATAAAACAAATTATAGGCTGGCGTAAACTCGGCATTAATCGGCGCAGCCGGGTTATGAATACCTGGCGAGACCGCATAGATCACTAAAGCGGCACCGACAACAACGGTCAAAATATCCAAACTGATATGCCGCTCAAAAAAGCGCTTTAACTGCTCACCATAATCGGCATTAATATAGGCCAATATAACGCCTAGGATTAATGGCCCAGCACGCGTGTATAAGTTGTAATACAATTGGCTGGTATACAAATCTGTATCCACATTTAACATGACATAGTCAATCAGCCGTGTTTCATAGAGCTGTGGTTCGTTCACCAGAATAATATAACGCAACAAAGTGAGCGCCAGCATTAGGCCAAAAAGCAACACAAAGCGATAAGGTGTTTTATACAACAACAAGATCAGAAACGGCACAAAAAAGTAAAACTGTACTTGCACAACCAGGGACCAACCTACGGGAATGATATTCTTCTCGCCTGGAACCAAGTTGGTAATAAATAGCAGGTTTGACAAGAAATACTTCACCGCATGCCCACCATCGGCATAATCGAGCAAAGTATAGATAACCAGCGCCACAAAAAATAATGGCATAATCCGCATAAAGCGCCGATAGTAAAAACGACCTATATTAATAGTTTCCTTGCGCTTGAGTTCGCGAATCAATATAAGTCCCAGTAAAAAGCCGCATAGCACAAACATCAAATCTGAGCCACGTGCCTGCCAGGCCCAATTCCAGTAAGGCGGCACATTCGCAATAAACTTATTGACCTCATCTCCCTGCAAAACCCGCAGCAAGCCAAAAATACAATGAAAAAAGACCAGCACACAGATCGTTAAGGCCCGAAAACCATCTGCTGCATCATAACCACGGCTATCGCGGATAAAGATGCTTTTAAAGTTCTCTTTAAATGCAAAATTAGATTGAAGCTTCTTGCTCGGAAATAGAATCGCAAACATATAGGGAGTATCAGGTTATCATTAATTACACTATAAGCTACTTTCTTATGGCGGCTTGGCTCGGTGGGCAGCAGCCTGATGGCACAGGCAGGGCTGACACCCAGGCCCGGCATTATAATCGAAGCACCTGACAATGTGAAAAAATAGCCACTTATTGCCCTATTTTATTCGCGAAACTCTCTGGCTTAGTACTTATTTTGGCCTGATAAGGGCAGGCCAGGATAAAATGGGATAAAACAGGTATAAAAAAAGCCCCATTATGGCGAATGGGGCCTGAAGCTTGCTAATTCATCGTGGACCTGCAAAGCCGGTCACTGGCTGAGAGTTATGCGCCAAGAAACAACGTTAATGCTTGCTTTCCTTATCCATCTCACTCATTAGCGTTTTGGGAAACAAAATCTGAACTCATTAGTGAACCGGTTGAGTAAAGATATGTCATTAGTCTTTACGACTAACAGGATCGGCGATAATAGTAAGCAAAACCCGATAAAAAACAAAATAACGATTCTTGACGCATATTCTAATTGTAAATTCCATCAAGATTTTATTGCCCTAAAGCCCTATAAAAAAGCCCCCGGCAAAACCGGGGGCTATAAACAGTATTATAGGACTGTTAGCTTACTACCCCTAATCACAATTGGATGGCGCTGTAACACCACCTGACTGATAGGTTACTGTCTGCTCACCGCTTAGGCATTGACCTGTTGGCGCATTATCATCCTGGACCTTAAACTCAATGGTATAGCTTGTGCCGGCAGAGACCGTCACTTGGCGCTCATAGCGGCCACCATTTAAGGTTGGCGTGCGACAGTCTGTATTAAAGCATAAGAACACAAAGTTGGCACTCCAGTTATTGTTTTCGTGGTAAAGCACGCCATTGCCGTCAATACCAAACGCCGCGCCACCTGGGGGAGGAGGAGGAGGTGGCGGCGGTGGCGGTGGCGGTGGCGGTGGGTTATTACTGGTAGTTAATACGACGTTACTGACCGTTGTGGTATTGCCTGAGCCATTATCATTATCATTGGCAATAACAAAGCCCATACCACTGCCCGTATAAGACTGCCCTACCGGGATAGCAAATGACTGAGTCCCACCATTACCGGTATAGCTAAAGTCCGAAATACCCCAACTTTGTGAGCCCGCTAATTGGAAAATGCGATTACTGCTTGCACTCGAATCTTCATCAAAACCAACCCCATGAATTTCGCCAGCGTTATTCGCTGAGAAGTCAAAGTTCACCACAGTATCTGAATTGATGGTAAATGTCTGGGTCGTTCGGCGCCAGACATTATCATTTAAGGTAATGGAGCAACCGTTATTACCAACACTGTGACTGCCTGGATTATTGCTTGTATAGGCCGCAGTATTACTCAGGTTAATGGCACCTGATGCACAACCGCCCGGTGGCGGTGGCGGTGGCGGTGGCGGTGGCGGCGGAGGAGGAGGCGGTGGTGGCGGGTTACCACTGGTAGTCAACACCACATTACTGACTGTCGTGGTATTGCCTGAGCCATTATCATTATCATTGGCGATCACCAGCCCCATGCCACTGCCTGTATAGAACTCACCCACTGGAATTGATAATGACTGTGCATTGCCATTGCCAGTGTAGTTAAAGTTTGTAATACCCCAGTTTTGCGAGCCAGCAAGCTTAAAGACTCGATCATCACTGGCAGTAGTGTCTTCATCAAACCCAATACCATGGATTTCACCACTGTTATTCGCAGTAAAGGTAAAGTTCACAACGCTATTGCTATTGATAGTAAATGTTTGATTCGTTCTACGCCAGATATTGTCATTCAATGTGATCGTACAATTATTGGACGACACTGAAAAGCTACCGGGGTTGGTTGTGGTATAAGCCGATGTATTGTTTAGAGCTATCGCACCCGACACACAGGCTGGTGCTGGCGGCGGTGGTGGTGGAGGCGGTGGCGGATTTGCGTTCAAAAATGGCGCAATGATTGGCCAAAAGCGATCCGAGCGTGCACCGCGATTGTTACAATTACCAAAGTGATGCAAGGCAACAACCTGATGATTATTAGCTGATAACACAGGTGAACCTGATGAGCCCCCTTCGGTATCACAGCTATAGTTCATGTCCGTATCTGAGGCACGACCGGCAACACCATTATTGCCCACCGCACAACGGTTGCCATTTCTTTGGTCATCTAATATGGCAATCTCTTTAGGACGACCACCAGGATGTTGTGGAATATAAATCGGCTCATTATTCGCAGCGCGACGGTTATCAACTGTCAAAGCGCCAAACTGCGACACACTGCCTGGGTTATTAATCGTGAACAAGGTCATATCGGTATTAAAGTCGGTAACCAACATTTGATTCACCGAGACAATTACCCGATTAGCCGTAGTACTACCACCATTACATTGTGTATTTTGATAACCAAACCAGACTTCTGAACCGTTGGCTTGACTTTGTGAGTCGATGCAATGATTGTTGGTGATCATCGTATTGTTGTTAGGTCCTACCCGCCAGGCTGTACAAACTGAACCACCTAAGCGTAAACTCCCGACCGCAGCCGATACATTAAATTCAGTAGAATACTGGCCTTGCCAACAGACAGCATCCTGGCGGTCATCACCACCACAAATACTTTCGATCACGTTGTCCGGTGTGTTGGCCGCTTCAATTTCAGCTGCATCAAAACCACGCCAATAGCGAGGAATGCTCACTCCGGCGCGACCACGGCGTTGCCAGCGACGTGCAGTTGAGTTCAAACGAACGATAGCAGTATCACCCCAAAGTGTTAATGTCCAAAAACCTGGGTGCTCATCACTGGTTGCACCATCACCTGGATATGTATAAATAGTAGCACCATCGCCGCTAGATACAGTGACGCTATCGCCAGGCACAATATCCATTACAGCAATATTCAGTTTTAAATTATCTGCACCCGGATGTGAAATCACATGGTTGCGGTTAGCTTGACGGTAACTAATATCAACACCGCCTTCAACCAGCTCAGCAATTTGTACAGGTGTATCTGTTGCAGGATTCAATTGCGCTGAGACATTAGCCGCAATGAATAGCGAAACAACGATCAGCGATTGTTTGAGTAACAAGCCAAGATAATCCTTGAACATCTTATACATAAAACCCCCTTCATTAGATTTCATGATCGATTCATTGAAAAAAACATATGATTTATTGTGCATTCACTAGAGCACATAACACAGCGCCATCCGGCTTTATTTACTCGAGCGGCAACAATGACTAAGAGATAGAAATAAACAGAGGAGTAACGCAAGCAAACAAGAAAAGATCTTGACAACATTCCTTTGGAGACCATCGCTGCCCTGCTTGCCTATAAACAATAATATTACTCTACATACCTTAGCGTTTTTCCGTACTCACTAGCGCCAATGATTGTAACGTATCGGCCATTTTGCCAAATTATTACTAGCGGTAAATAACCGCTTTTAAAAACGCATTTACGATCAAAACTTAAGCAAACGTTTTCATCAGGCATCACACAAAAAGTCTTAATTAAAGTTGCACTGCCCCATTAAATTATGGACATATGAAAAAAGAGCATCGTTTTTTTGATAGCAGTAACTCATGACCACGCATTAAAGAAACCATATCAAACATTAAAAAAACTTTATATTTTGCAGCTTAAAGCTGAATGCAATGATATTTTTGATAACAAAGAAATATGAATATGCAGCAATCAATACTATTCGAGCGCTGCAAAAAGCTTACAACTACTGTATAGCGCAGTTGCGTATACGCATAGACACGCGTTATCGAAACAAAGGCTGCGATAACCAATAAAAGAAGACTAAACAGAGCACTCGAGTTTAAGTAATTATCCCGAGTAAGTGCTGTAGATCTTCAGGTGTATCAACACCTGGTGGGGGGTCCTGCTGCGCAATAGCAACATGAATACGATAGCCATGCCATAGCGCTCTTAACTGCTCTAACTTTTCAGATAACTCTAATGGTGCAGGCTCTAGCGTTGTAAAAAGCTTTAAAAAGCCTGCGCGATAAGCATACAAACCAATATGTCTAAAGTATTCGGTTGTACCCTCATCATCTCGCTGATAGGGAATAACAGCACGACTAAAGTATAAAGCAAAGCCTTGCTTGTCGGTAATGACCCGCACATTATCCGGGCTTCGCAACTGCGTCTCGTTAATACAGGGCGTCATTAATGTTGCCATATCCGCTTGATGACGACCTACGTTCTCCGCCACTTGCTGGATATTTTCCGGTGGAATAAATGGCTCATCACCCTGCACATTCACAATGACTTCATTATCAGGCCATTGTTTCTGCTCAATCACTTCAGCTAAACGATCACTGCCGGTAAGGTGCGCGCTAGAGGTCATGCAAACATTCGCGGCAAAACCAGCTGCAGCTTCGGCAACTTTCGTATGATCAGTAGCAATAACCACCTCAGCTGCACCACTTTGCTGCGCCCGCTCATACACATGCTGCAACATTGGCTTACCTTTAATATCAGCCAATACTTTGACAGGAAAGCGCGTTGATGCATAACGCGCGGGTATAACAACTTTAAACCCTGTTTGCATTAATTGGCCTCAGCTTGTAGCTCAGCTAACTCTTCGGCCGACAGTGCTCTGGCTTCTTCTATCAATAAAACGGGGATACCTTCACGAACAGGGTAAGCACAGGCAGCCGCCAAACTGACAAGCTCTTGCTGTTTGGCCTTATACGCTAAGGGCTGTTGGCTTTTAGGACAAAGTAACATTTCAAGTAACTTTTTGTTCATGCACAATTTTCTCTATATGACGATCAAATGTTTCAATAAATTCCTGTTCAAGATCTGCAGCTATCGGCAAATACCATAAGCGCTCAGCATCAAACTGCGGCGCAAAACGACGACATTTGACCGCATCTTTCTCTGTCATAATAACAGGCAACTGATCTTCATAAACCAAATCAGCCGCCGTAAAATTATGATGATCGATAAAGCGATGTTCTATTACATAGATACCTGCTTGCCTTAAGGTATTAAAAAAGCGCTCCGGATTACCTATAGCGGCAACTGCATGCACTCGCTTACCGGCAAAAACAGATAAATCGTGTTGCTGCTTATCATCATGCAAATTCTTGACGGTTTGCCCACGCAAAAACATACTGAAAGCATCCGGCAGCTTTGCACCATTGGTAATAATATAGTCGACACTTTTCAAACGTGACTTTGGCTCGCGCATAGGTCCGGCAGGCAATAACATACCATTACCAAAACCACGTGCACCATCAGCCACTACAATCTCTATATCACGTTGTAATGCATAATGCTGTAAGCCATCATCGGCTATTACGATATTGCAATCGTATGCGGCCAACAGCTGCTCAACATCTTGCCGTCTGTTTGGGCCGATAACCATAGGGCATTGGGTACGCTGCACGACCATAGCGGCCTCATCACCAACCAACAGAGAATCAGAATCAGCTTTTACGACCAGCGGAAATTCTTTGCTCTTAGCTTTATAACCACGGCTAATAATGCCTGGTCGATAACCCAGTTCTCGCAAATGATTAGCTAACCAAATTACCAACGGCGTTTTACCGGTGCCACCCACGGTAATATTGCCCACAACAATCACCGGTACAGCAAAACGTTGACTTTTCAATACGCGCTTTTTATAGAGCCAGCGTCTGCATTTAACCAACAAATTAAAGAAATAACCTATCGGGGCAAACAATTGCGCTAAAGGATGGTAGCCATACCACATCTGATCCCAAATGGGCGCACTGGGCACATCAGCTAAAAAGTTATGCTCTGCTTGTGGCACAACGCTAATATCTTGCCTGTTTTGCGTTGGCTCAACTTGCGAGGCAACATTATGCTTAAATTGCAGTTTGTGCATAGAAGCATAACGCTCATCTTGCTGCAACAACTCAGCATGTGTCCCAGATTCCTGCACACGACCATTATCCAACACTAAAATTTGATCAGCATTTTCAATGGTCGAAAGACGATGCGCAATCACCAGTGTTGTGCGATTCTGCATCAGCTTATCAATAGCGACTTGAATGTCGGTTTCCAAACGCGAATCCAGCGCAGAGGTTGCCTCATCCATAATCAAAATAGGCGCATCTTTTAATAAGGCGCGTGCAATCGCCAAACGTTGTCGCTGACCACCCGACAGGCGCACTGCATTTTCACCCACGATTGTATCCAATCCATCAGGTAATTTATTGATAAACTCCATTGCATGGGCTGCCTCAGCTGCCGCCACCACTTGCTGCCGAGTCACCTGCCCTAAACAACCATAGGCGATATTATTGGCAATGGTATCATTAAACATAGTGACATTCTGGCTGACAATGGAAACCTGTTCACGCAAGTCGGCCAGTTTATAATTACGAATATCATGCCCATCGACGGCAATCAAGCCACGGTAATGATCATAAAACCGTGGTAGCAACTTAGCGATCGTTGACTTACCGCTGCCAGACTCGCCGACTAGCGCAATTGTCTGACCTGCTGTTGCAGTAAAGCTGATGCCATGCAAGACCTCACCTTTCTCCTCGTTATAGGCAAAGGAGACATTGCTAAACTCAATCTCACCCTTGGCTGATTTAAGCGGCATGGTACCAGCATCTTTTTCCGGCTCATGATCGAGCAAGGCAAAGATAGATTGCGCCGCCGCAATGCCACGTTGAATTTGCACATTAATGTTAGTCAGACTTTTAAGTGGCGGCGACATACGCACCATGGCAATCACTAAGGCAGAAAAGACACCCGCGGTTACCCCGTCAATAAAGCCTGACAAGGAAAAATAAATAACACTAATGAGCGCTACACCCGCTAAAGCCTGAATGATTAACTGGCTTAAACCGCTGACCAATGTTTGCTTAACATTTTGCTTAAAGTTTCGATTATTGGCATCGGCAAAGTTTTTAATCTCTTTTTCTGCACCAGCAAACACTTTAATGGCCTGATGGCCATCGACGGCTTCACTGACAACATGGGTAACATTACCAATCGATTGCTGAATACGTCGGCTGATCTTGCGAAACTTAAAACTGACCGAATAAACAATTAAACCTGCTAACGGCAGAATAATAAATAACACTAAAGAGAGTTGCGCATTTTTGTTAAACATCATCACAATTAACATGATAATTAACATCGAGTCTTTTACCAAGCTGGTGATTACACCTGTTGTCGAGTTGGCGATTTGTTCAACATTAAATGAAAAGCTGGCAACCAGCTCACCGGAGGCAACATCATCATAGTAACTACTGGGTAAGTGCAACAGCTTTTCAAACATTTCCTGGCGCAACTGTTTAATAATGCCGCGACTAACCCACGCCATAAAATACGTTGCCATTAAGCCGCCAACACTACGGCCAACAACAATCAACCCCAGAGTAATAACAATTTCATTCACTAAACCGGCTTTCTCAGCAATAAACCCCTCATCAATAATCACCCCGATGTAGCTGGCCATTTTAACTTCAGCAATATTGTAAATAATCATACCCACAATCGCTAAAGGGATAATATGCATATAACCTTTGAGGTAAGTCAGCAAGCGCCGATAGGTAGCAGCGCCAGAGAGTGGAGTTGTTGGCTGTGTCATTCGATCAAATCGTTAGTTAGCTGGCTGCGTGGTCGCAATGGAGAGTCGTACAAGTCCCAGTTGAGCTGCCACATCCATGGCTGTCACCACAAACTGGTGAGGCGTGCGTGAATCAGCCCGAATAACCAAGGGTTTATCTTTATTACCACTGGCAGCCTGCTTCAAAGCACTCTTTAATGTTTCAACACGGTTATTAATCAGCTCCTGGCCACCAACATAATAACGACCATTTTCATTGATCACGATTTCTAAAGGCTGCTGTGGCTGTGTCTCGGGTTCTTTCGAGGCTTCTGGTAAGTTAATCGATAAGTCGGCTTCACGCTGAAAGGTGGTTGTGACCATAAAGAAAATTAATAAAATAAACACCACATCAATCAATGGGGTAATGTTGATGGCCTGCTCTTGCGTTTTACGTTGACCAAAGTCCATAAGCTACTTAACCCGCCTCACGTTTGCCAGCCAGCACTTCCACCAACTTGCGTGCTTCTTCTTCCATACTCACAACCAGGCCTTGCACCTTGGCAAGAAAGTAACGATGAAAAATAAAACTTGGAATCGCAACGGTTAAACCTGCAGCCGTGGTGATCAATGCTTGTGAAATACCATCTGCCAGCTCGCGTGGATTACCAACACCGGCATCGGTGATCACTGAAAACACTAAAATCATGCCGACGACAGTACCTAATAAACCCAGCAAGGGTGCGATCGACGCAATGGTACCCAAGGCACCAATAAAACGCTCCAGTTCGTGGGCAACATGACGACCAGTATCTTCAATGCTCTCTTTAATAATTTCACGTGAGTGTGTACGGTTCACCAAGCCAGCCGCCAGAATGCGCCCTAGTGGTGAACTCTCATTGACCGCTTGAATACGCGTATCATCGAGCTCATTATTTTTGACCCATTCCCAAATCTGATTCACTAAATTCGGTGGTGTCACCCGCCGACTGGACAAAGACCAAAAGCGCTCTGCAATAATGGCCAGCGAAATAACAGAACAAAGCAAGATGGGGATCATTAACCACCCCCCGGCTATGAGAATATCATCCACAGATTCGATCCTTTATGCTCGTTTATGGGTTGCAGGATGGCATGATACTGGATTTTGCTGATAATTGCTGCATTGCAATACGGCAACCCTACTCGCCTCATTCAGCGGGCATGCCAATAACGGGCCGTTGCGGCACGATAAGGTTCAGCCACCGCAATGCCCTCAGCGCTGACTTTAAACAGCAAAGCCCCTGTCTGCGCAGTGACCCAGGTCTGCGCGCCACGTGCTTGATAACGCGCCACAATATCGGCTTTAGGAAAACCAAAACGATTACGGTAGCCGCTGCTGGCAACAGCATGCTGTGGCATCAGCACATCCAGCAAGGCTTGGCTGGAGGATGTTCGGCTACCATGGTGTGGCATCAACATCAGGTCTACCGCAGGCAACGCTTGCCCGGCCAGCAACGCCAGTTCGGCTGGCCGTTCGATATCACCGGGCAGGAGAATATGGCGACCAGCTGCGGTAATCAATAGCACACAGGATGCATCATTGCCGGTAAATGTACCTGTTAGCGAGGGATGAATAATCGCAAACTGGATGCCATCCCACGACCAGCGCTGACCGGCCTCACAGCGTCTGGCTGGCTGCGCTGCAAATGCCTCTGGCACACTACTGAGCACCTGCTCGACCGGCATTGCCTGCAGCACACTTTGAGCGCCGCCGATATGATCATTATCACCATGCGAAATAAGCAATAAGTCCAACTGACGCACCCTATAGTGCTTTAAATAAGGCACAACCACCGCGCTGCCGGTATCAAACTCAGCGCTAAACCGTGGCCCGGTATCGTAGACCAGGGTATGTTGTGCTGTGCGCACTATCACCGCTGTGCCCTGTCCAACATCGGCAAAGGTTAACCATAGCTCACCCTCGGCTGGCCCTGCAGGTACTGACAATAATAAAGGTAATAAGCAAACCCCACCCAGATACCGTGCCGGCAGCCCGCGTGGCGCTAACAGTAACAACACGCCGAAGGTGGCCAACAGCAAAGCCCAGAATGGTGAGCTATGCTGTTGCCATTGCGTCCAGGGCAGTTGTGCCAGTTGCGTCAATAGCCACCATAAATAAGCAATAAACTCATTGGCCAACCAGAACACCGCTGTGCTGAAGGCTGTACTCAACGGCAAACTCAGCAAGCCTAAAAAGATTAAGGGGACAACCACAAACCCAATCAGTGGAATGGCGATAAAATTTGCGATAGCCCCCAGCAAGGCGGCCTCTCCAAACCAGTACAAGCTGACGGGTAATAGGCCCAGCACTAATAAAAGCTGGATACGCCCCCATTGCTGCAGACGCAGCCTGAGCCGCCGCCAGCGGCTCAGACTATCGCTTGGCACCGCGAGGCGGTACAGTAATAAATAGCTCAAACAGGCGACCGCCACAAACGATAGCCAAAAGCTTGCCTGCAAAACCGCAAAAGGGTCGAACAGCAGTACCAGTAATAAGGCGACACTGAGGCTCTGCCCTGGCCGGATCTGACGCCGCCAACAGGCAGCCAAGCCAACCACCGTTAACATCAGCAAGGCCCTTTGGGTCGGCAAGGCAAAGCCTGCCAAAAAAGCATAAGCAAACGCCGCCAGTAAGGCCCCGAATATCGCCAACTGCTGTGCTGGCCTGCTGGCAGGCCAATAAGGCAATAGACAGTAACGGGCTAATAGCAGACACAGCGAGTAAACACAGCCGCTAATCAAACCAATATGCAAACCTGAAATCGCCATCAGATGATTGGTGCCGGTATGCCTTAAAATTCGCCAGTCCTCTGCCGCCAGCTCCGCCCGATAACCCAACGCCAGCGCCAGAATAACATCGCGATAGGCAAAGTCTGCTAATACTGTCTGCAGCTTTAGCAGGATAGCTTGTCGTACCTGATGTACCTGACTTATCGGGCTGCCATACCAAGCATCAGTATTGGCCGCCAGTAACTGATGTTCAGCACGAGCACTGCTACGTACATAACCGGTCGCACGAATATTACGACTAAACAGCCAAGTCTCATAATCAAAGCCGCCAGGATTCATAAACCCATAAGGGCGTTTTAAACGGACCCGCAAGCGCCAACGCTCACCGGCCTGCAAACGGGATTGGGGGGTATCCTCTGCCGAGTTGTGCTGCCAGGTCTGATACCAGGCCAGCCGCACCTGGAACGGCCGTGGTAACGGCCGTGATGATTGAGCCATTGCAGCATCCGCTTGCCAATGTTCAATACGAAATAAAAAACGTTGGCCGTTGGCCTGCTGCTCCGGAATGCTGGCCACCACGCCCTCCACTAACATATCTTGCCCTTCTAATTCAGCAGGCAACACCGCCGCTTGGCGGCTATGCGCCTGCAGTAAGGCCCATAATAGCCCGGCCAGCAAGACACACAGCCAGCGGCTGCGCGGCAGATAAAGCCATAATAAGGGCAGGCTGAGCAACAGCCAGGCAAAATGTGCCGTTGGCAACATAGACATCTGTTGTAACAGCCATACTCCAGCCGCAAAGGCCAAGCCATAAGCTACCTTCATCCTGTTTTATCGCCCTTTTTCTGTTGTTGGGGGCTTCGCTCAGTATTTCGCCCTCTTATTTTGTTTATGCTTTTTTGCAGCTTTTTCATCTACTTTAAATACTAAGCACGTATAAAGCCCATGCTTTAGGTGCGCCAACCCGTTTGTCTTGTTTTTGTAAATGCCTTTTTATATTTGCTTATTTTTTGATAGGCAGGCGATGGACATACCGTTACAATGCGCGCCTTATTGAGACTGCTATTCAAGCAACATCAGAAAACATTGTATAATGTTTTCTACAAAGATCCATTTGCACATTTGGTAACATTGGTGGCTAAAAAGTTATTGAAGCGCTATCTGCCAACGGCAGAACAAATTAAGGAAAATAAGTCGTTTGGGTTTATGGGAGAATTACTCCATGACCCCAACCTCTGGCACTTTAATCGACGCTCGGTTTCCGGTGCTTTTGCGGCAGGCTTGTTCTCCTGCTATGTCCCCATTCCTTTGCAGATGTTGCAAGCGGCTATCCTGGCCGTGGTTTTTCGGGTAAATCTGCCGCTGTCAGTCTCATTGGTCTGGATTACTAACCCTATCACTATCCCACCCATGTTTTATCTGGCTTACAAAGTAGGCACATTTGTGTTGGGTACAGAGCTGCAACCTTTTGAGTTTCAGTTCAACCTTGACTGGTTATTTTTAGAATTAGGCCATCGCTGGCGACCATTTCTGCTTGGCTGTTTGATTATGTCAACTACACTCAGTATTACCGGCTTTATTACGGTACGGCTATTATGGCGCTTACACTTAATACAGCGTATAAAAGAACGAAAAGTGTTACAAAAAAAGAACAAGTCCTAGCTTATGAATTTATGGCAAGCCCTACTGCATGAAAAAACCATCGTTGCGACTATCGCCTATTTTGTGGCTGCCACTTTCTTATTTATACTCACCAGCCGCATCGTACACTATATCGACCACTCCCCCGCCGAACATTGGTGGTTTAAGATATTCTCACACTGGTATGTTGAGCATGTCTGGATTCCGGTGATTCGTATCATCACGCTGATTATCTTTATCAGTCTGGCCTACCCGATTATCTTTGGTTTAAAAGCCGCGCCACCGTTGGCTGATATTTTGTGGCAAAAAGGCCACCTTAATACGCTGATCAATGTGACTTTTTTTATCACGCTGGTTTTACCACTGATTCCCATCATTGGTAATTTACATGCCCTGGTATTACCTATACAAGGCTGCACTATCGTAATTGTGTTTTTTAATTGGCTAATGCCTTTTTATAATGTCAATATGACCAGCTACTGGCCGGGTGGCCTACAAGCGGTTTTGTTATTTGCCTTGATTATTCCCAGCCATTGGCTGGCAGTGCGTAGCGCAGAATATATTGGTAGTCAGCTGGATGATTGGCATAACCGGCAGGGCTATAGTCAGATTATTTACCAGCTTACCCTGCTACTCTTTCAAGCACCGATTATATTACTGTACTCATTGCATTTGGGCAGACAATTGGTGACAACGTCATTCAGCTAGCTGGCGACGACTATGAAGCGGTTTGCCTCAGCAACTTACCATCGATTAATTCATAAAGCTGCTGCATACGATTAGCCAACTGGTAGTCATGCGTGACAACCACCAAAGCAGTTTGCATAGACTGATTGAGTTCTAATAAGAGTTCATACACCTGCTCAGCATTACGCGAGTCTAAATTACCCGTGGGTTCATCCGCCAAAATACAAGCCGGTTTAGTCACCATTGCTCTGGCAATCGCAGCACGCTGACGCTCACCACCGGACAGCTCGGCTGGTTTATGTTCTAAGCGCTCGGCTAAACCAACTTTTTCTAACATCGTCGTTGCTTGTGCTTTGGCATTGGCGACTGACTCATTGCGAATCAATAATGGCATGGCGACATTTTCTAAAGCGGTAAACTCTGGCAGCAAATGATGAAACTGATAAACAAACCCTAAAACTTTATTGCGCAAGCGACCACAGGCTGCATCGGAGAGCTTGGCAACAGATTGTCCAGCAATCAGCACCTCACCCGAGCTGGGTTTATCTAAGCCACCTAACAAATGCAACAAAGTGCTTTTACCCGAACCGGAAGAACCCACAATAGCCAGCTGCTGACCGGCATGCACGCTAAAGTCCAGGCCTTTGATCACCTGCACAGCTTGGTTGGTTTCTTCATAGGTTTTTACCAGACCCTGGCATTGCAGCAATGCATCACTCATAACGCAAGGCCTCTGCAGGTTGTACTTTCGATGCACGCCAGGCGGGATATAAAGTCGCAACCACCGATAAACCAAACGAGACAGATGATATCCAAATCACATCCGGCCAACGTAGATCAGAAGGCAGCTCACTAATGTAATACACATTCGGATCAATAAACTTAACGCTAAACAAGGCTTCCAATGAACCCACAATGTTTTCGATATTGGCCGCCACCAACACGCCAAACATAGCGCCGATCAAAGTACCAAACACACCAATAATCGTGCCGTTGACCATAAAAATTTTCATCACACTGCCTGGCGAGGCACCCAGTGTTCTTAAAATGGCAATATCACTTTGTTTATCGGTCACCACCATAATCAGCGTCGAGACAATATTAAATGCCGCAACGGTAAGAATCAGTGTCAGAATCACAAACATCACACGGCGTTCCATTTGCACCGCTTTGAAAAAGTTACTATGTCGCCGGGTCCAGTCTTCGATCCAGTAAGCCTCTGGCATTTTCTCGGCCAGCTCACTGGCCACGATACGCGCACGAAACATATCCTGCAGTTTTAAACGCACGCCATGCACACCGCCTTTTGGTAAGCGCAATAACTTGGCCGCATCTTGCATATGGATAAATGCCCGCCCTCGATCATATTCCAGCATGCCCACTTCAAATACCCCCACGACATTAAAACGCCGTAGGCGTGGAATAATACCAATTGGGCTGGAACTGGTGTGTGGTGTAATCACCGTGACTTTATCACCTACCCGCACCCCCATCAGCAATGCCAGCTCGCGCCCCAGAACAATATTAAATTCACCCGCGACCAGATCCTCGAATTCCCCGGCCAGCATTTTATTCGGCACTTCAGAGACACTGGCTTCATACTTGGGTAGCACACCGCGGATAATGGCGCCGCTAATACGGCGGCTATTATTCATCATCACCTCACCTTCTATATAAGGTGACACACCTTCCACTTCCTCGTGCTGCTTGGCCAAATCAACGGCATCAGGCCAGTCTTGCAAGGCGCCACTCAAAGGGCTAATCGTGGCATGCGAAGCCATGCCGAGAATGCGCTCGCGCAGCTCTTTTTCAAAGCCATTCATAACGGATAAAACAATGATTAAGGTTGCCACGCCCAGGGCAATACCCATAATGGAGATGACCGAAATCACCGAGATAAAGTGATTACGGCGTTTGGCGCGGGTATAGCGCAGTCCGATGAAAAGCTCTAATGGATGGAACATGGCGCGGAATTAGACCACAGATCCGCAAAAAAGTCTGTTGATTTATGCGATTTATACTTAAAAATCTATTATTCTCAATAACCTATAACACTTTCTTGACCTTAAATAGACTGGTATAGTTAAGATCGCTGGTAGCCTGTACGCTAACAGCCTATTATAGACATTAGACAGAGACTTAAATATCGTTGGAGTGGTGCTTATGACTATCGCACGCCGGGCAATTTTAGCCACATTTTCCCTGATTCTTGCCAGCAGCAACCCTGTTTTGGCTGATAGCTACCCAGAACGCGGCAGCTTAAAAAGCAACGTTGAGTCTCAATATGGCACACCGGACGCCATTGATGGCCCCGTGGGCACCCCCCCCATTACCAAGTGGTATTATGAGGGTTTCACCGTGGTTTTTGAATATGACCATGTAATACATGCCTTCCGTCGTGAAACCAAACTGGAAAACCGCCCCAGCACCACCGTCCCTGCACGCCCGGGCAGTGGTACTGTGTTGGAGATACCTGACGCTTAAACGCTTTGTTTCCGGATACCTGATCCGGGTCGGGCATAACAAGGTAAGTCACAGACGGTACTGACTCGCATTAAGACGGCGTATACGGCACAATAAATACTCATATTCAGCACTCAATGAGCTAACGATGTATACCTCGGTTCCAGCAAACCTGCCCTGCCAGCTGGCGCCAGAATGGGCAGCACAAAGCGCCGTATTATTAACCTGGCCACACAGCAATACCGATTGGCGCGATAGCCTGCCACAGGTAGAACCGGCGTTTGCCGCCATGGCCAGCACGATCAGCCACTATCAAGCGGTATTAATTATCTGCCAGGATGCGCAGCAGCAAAGCCATATTCAACAGCAGTTACAGCAGCAGTCCAGCACAATGGCCAATGTGTATTACTGCCATTTACCGAGCAATGATACCTGGACCCGCGACTTTGGTCCCTTAAGTGTTTGTCAGGCACAACAAGCACTCGCACTTGATTTTCAGTTCAATGCCTGGGGCGATCGCTATGCATCGGATCTTGATAACGCGATCAACCAACAACTTAAACAACAGGGGCTACTGCAACCCCCTCTACATAGCGTGGACTTTGTGCTCGAAGGTGGCAGCATTGATACCGATGGCTGCGGCAGCTTGCTCACCACTCGTGCCTGCCTGCTGAATAAAAGCCGACATCACAGTGAACAGACTCAGGTCGAGGCGATGCTGCGTGAACAACTGGGTGTTGAGCGGATTCTTTGGCTGAATAACGGCAGCTTACAAGGCGATGATACTGACAGCCATATCGATAATCTGGCACGCTTTACCGACAGCAACACCATTGTCTATGCCAGCTGCAACGACCCACAAGACCCGCATTATATCCCCCTGCAAGCGATGGCCGAAGAACTGGCCAGATTCACCACACTCGCCGGTGAGCCTTATCAGTTACAGCCATTACCCATCCCCACGGCACAACGCAGCCAGTATGACCAACGTCGCTTACCCGCCAGCTATGTAAATTTTTTGATTATCAATGGTGCTGTGCTTATCCCAGCATTTGCCGACCCTGCTGACCGTATTGCCGAGCAAACCCTGCAAGCCTGTTTTCCGGGTAGAGCCATTATTCCAATTGATAGCCGCCCATTTATCGAACAAAATGGCGGTATTCATTGTCTCAGCATGCAATTAGCCGCTGGGATATTTAACCCAGATAAGGCGATTGCTGCCCTAACGGAATAACCCTTAATAAACCTATAATACCCCCAGATAAACATGTCTAAACCACCCACCTCTGTAAAGACCGCTGCCATACAGCAAGCCTGCAACCAGGATAAAGCCGATAACCTGGCCCATAGCCTGCAACAAATTCGTCGCGCCGCCGCTGCGGGTGCCGAGCTGGTAGTACTACCTGAATTACACTGCAGCCATTATTTCTGCGTGACACAAAACACGGACAATTTTGATCTGGCCGAACCGATCCCCGGTCCCAGCAGCACAGTCCTGGCTGACTGCGCCAAAGAACTGGGCATTGTGCTGGTCGCCTCCTTGTTTGAGCAGCGCGGTAAAGGCTTGTATCACAATACCGCCGTGGTCTTTGAGCGCGATGGCAGCATTGCTGGACATTATCGCAAAATGCATATTCCTGATGACCCAGGCTATAACGAGAAGTTTTACTTTACCCCGGGTGACGCTGACGGCAAGACAGCGGCCTTTGAGCCGATCACAACCTCCGTTGGCAAGCTGGGCATTCTGGTATGTTGGGATCAGTGGTTTCCGGAAGCAGCTCGCTTAATGAGCTTAGCGGGCGCGGATATACTGATCTACCCCACCGCGATTGGCTGGGACCCACAAGATACCCCGGCCGAACAAGCCCGACAACTGGACGCCTGGCTGACGATTCAACGTGCACATGCGATTGCCAATGGCCTGCCCTTGGTCAGCTGTAATCGTATTGGCCATGAGCCTGACCCCAGTGGCCGTACCGAGGGCAGTGATTTTTGGGGACATAGCTTTATCTGCGGCCCACAAGGCGAATTTTTACAACAAAGCCAACAAAATGCCGCCATTATCAGCCATAACATTGATTTGCAGGCCAGTGAGCGTGTCCGACGTATATGGCCATACTTACGCGATCGCCGAGTCGATGCTTATTCTGGCTTAGTGCAACGCTATTTGGATTGAGCTGTTATAATGCTGCGCTTTGATCGATTTCGATGTAGGTTCAGCAGTACATGAGCACGGCGCAACACCTTATCTTGCCTTTGCCGGCATTACCGACTGGCAATGGCAGTCAACAACATTGGGGACAACTCTATGGCAGCGCCTATAGTCTGGCGATTGCTGAGACCTGCCTGCAGCATCAGGGCTTAAGCCTGATTGTCGCTGATACGGTGCAGGATGCCATTCGCCTGGAACAGGCACTGGGCTTCTTTTTACAAGACACTGACTACAAGCTGCTAAGCTTCCCCGACTGGGAAACCCTGCCCTACGATAATTTCTCACCCCATCAGGATATTGTCTCGCAACGCTTGCTCACCTTATATGAGTTGCCGAGATTACAATATGGCGCACTGATTATTCCCAGCATGACCCTGATGCAACGACTTTGCCCCAAAGCCTATGTACACCAGCAGGTATTGCACCATAAAGTAGGACAACGCCTGAACCTGGAGTCTTTTCGCCAGAATCTGGTTGCCGGAGGTTACCAGCATGTCTCGCAAGTGATGGAGCATGGCGAATTTGCCATCCGTGGTTCACTGATTGACATTTACCCAATGGGCAGCCAAGCACCGTACCGTATTGATCTGTTTGATGATGAAATAGAAAGCATCCGCCGCTTTGAAGTAGGCTCACAACGCACCGTGCAACAGCTTGAGACCCTGCGCATTTTACCGGCGCGCGAGTTTCCTTTAGTGAAAGACGGTATTGCTAAATTTCGCAGCCAATACCGTGATCGCTTTGAAGGTAATCCACAAAGCAATATCGTCTATAAAGATATCAGCGATGGTATAGCCTCACCCGGGTGCGAATATTATCTGCCGCTGTTTTTCGACAAAACCCAAAGCCTGTTTGATTACCTGCCCAAAAACACCCTCTTGCTGCACACACCGGGCTTTGCCAATGCCCAGAGCCAGTTTTGGCAAGAGATTGAACAACGCTATGAACAGCGTGCTTATGATATTGAACGCCCAATATTAAAACCACATGAGCTGTACTTATCGGCAGACGATATCAAGCAGCACAGTGAGCAACTACCACAGCTGGTCTTACAAAGCTTTGAGCAAGATGCCTTACAAAACAGCCAGGCCAACGTACATAACTTTGGCAGCCAACAAGCACCGGAGTTAAGACTCGACAGTCGTGCTGAACAACCCAGCGAAAAACTCAGAAACCATATTACCAATTTCACCGGCCGTGTATTATTCGTTTGCGAATCCGCTGGCCGCCGTGAAGTGATGTTATCGCTATTGCGCGATGTGCAGTTATACCCACAGCAATTTGATAGTTGGCAGGCCTTTATCAGCAGCGATAACCCGCTAGGTATCACCCAAGGCCCCTTAGACAAAGGGCTGCTATTAAACCAAGACAGCGATAATGCTTTATTGTTAATCACCGAAGCACAAATCTTTGGTGAACGCGCGCAACAACAGCGCCGCCGTAAAAGCCGTCCGGGCCGTGATGCTGAAACAATTATTAACTCACTGACCGACTTGCATATTGGCGCACCGGTTGTACACGAAGAACATGGTGTCGGCCGTTATTTAGGCCTGCAAACCTTAGAAGTCGGTGGAGTGACCACTGAGTTTCTGACGCTCGAATATGCCGACAATGATAAGTTATTTGTCCCGGTCTCGTCGTTAGATTTAATTAGCCGTTACAGTGGTGCCGCGCCTGAACATGCACCCTTGCATCGGCTCGGCACTGATCAATGGCAAAAAGCCAAACGCAAAGCCGCACAAAAGATTCGCGATGTAGCTGCAGAGTTATTGGACGTCTATGCTCGCCGTGCGGCACGCGTGGGTCATAAGTTCACGCCCGACCCGAAAGACATGCTGACCTTCGCGGCCAGCTTCCCGTTTGAAGAAACGCCCGATCAGTTAGCCGCGATTGAAGCGGTGGTAGATGATATGACCCAGGGCCAACCGATGGACCGGGTAGTCTGTGGAGATGTCGGCTTTGGTAAAACCGAAGTGGCAATGCGTGCAACCTTTACCGCCCTGCAAGATAACAAACAAGTCGCACTATTAGTGCCAACGACACTATTGGCACAGCAACACTACCAAAACTTTTTAGACCGCTTTGCTGACTGGCCAGTGCAAATAGAATGCTTATCTCGCTTTAATACTGCCAAAGAACAAAACCAAGTCATTACAGGCTTAAGCACAGGTAAAGTAGATGTAGTGATTGGCACACACAAGCTAATCCAAAAAGGCATTGACTTTAAAGACTTAGGTTTACTCATTATTGATGAAGAACATCGCTTTGGTGTGCGCCATAAAGAAAAGCTAAAATCCCTGCGCGCTGAAGTCGATATTCTTACCTTAACCGCCACACCGATACCACGTACCCTGAATATGGCCATGTCAGGTTTGCGCGAGTTATCCATTATTGCCACACCACCGGCACGGCGTAACGCCATTAAAACCTTTGTGAGTGAATGGAAAGACGGCTTAATCTCAGAAGCTTGCCAGCGCGAATTAAAGCGGGGTGGCCAAATATACTTTGTGCATAACGAAGTACAATCTATTCATAAAATAGCCGAAGAGCTGCAAAAAATTATTCCAGAGGCTCGCATTGGTATTGCCCATGGGCAATTGCCAGAGCGCGAACTAGAACAAGTTATGCTGGATTTTTATCATCAGCGTTTTAATATCCTGCTGTGTACCACTATTATTGAAAGCGGTATTGATGTGCCCACCGCTAACACCATTTTAATTAACCGCGCGGATCGCTTTGGTCTGGCCCAGCTGCATCAATTACGCGGTCGCGTTGGCCGCTCGCATCACCGGGCTTATGCTTATCTGTTTACACCGCCGGTCAAGGCCATGACAGCCGATGCCAAGAAACGCTTGGAGGCGATTGAATCCCTCGAAGACTTAGGCGCCGGTTTTACCCTGGCCTCGCATGACTTGGAAATTCGCGGTGCGGGTGAGTTGTTAGGTGAAGATCAAAGTGGTCAAATTCATGAAGTCGGTTATACCATGTACACCGAAATGCTGGAGCAAGCGGTAAAAGCCATGAAACAAGGCGATGAGCCTATGCTGGATGCGCCGTTGCGCAGCGGTATGGAAATCGACTTAGGCATTCCTGCCCTATTACCAGACGATTATATCTTTGATGTGCATACCCGCTTAGTGCTGTACAAGCGCATTGCCAATGCCAAAGATCAAGAAAGCCTGCGTGAATTGCAAGTAGAACTCATTGACCGCTTTGGTCTATTACCTGAACCTGCCAAAAACCTGTTTGCCGTCACCGAATTAAAACTCAAAACCGCGCATATTGGCATTAATAAAATCAAAGCGCATTTAGAAGGCGGTCAAATTGAATTTACCGACCAGCCGAATATTGCCCCTGAACGTTTGATTAAGTTAATTCAAATGCAGCCGCAAGCCTATAAGTTTGATGGCAAACGCAAACTCTGGTTTACCCGCAGCTATAACAGCACCGAACAACTGATCAATGTTTTAGAACGTCTACTCACCAAAGAACTGGCCAACCAGGAAGCAGCCTAATGATACTTTCACCGATGAAAATACGAAATCACCTGCTGTTGTTAATCACTGTTGTTGCATGCAATACTATCGGCATTAGCCATGCGGAAGAGCGCATTTACAATATTGAGTTGCTAATCTTTACCCAAAGCAATACCGAGAACTTCAATACCGAGACCTGGCCAGACACTTGGCGCATACCGCAAACCCTAGAAAGCATTCAACCCAACAGCAAAGCAGCCGAAGATCTGATGCGCCGCCTGACAGCAGACGAGCTAACCCTAAACGGGATAGCCGACAACCTCGAGAAATCCAGCCGTTATCATTTGCTGGCTTACCGTGGCTGGCAGCAACAAGGCTTAAACAAAGACGAAGCGTTTGATGTGCGCATCCGTGTAGGCAAGCGTTATGCCGCAAGCAATACATTACTCGATGAGAGCAGTAATCTATTACTGTCAGCTGATGGTACAGCATTGAATAACGCAGTGGCACGAGAAGAAAATGCTAAAAGCACAAATTCAGAAACCACAAAGCCAGCCAGACTGAACTGGGGTTATGAAGACCCAGCATTAGCCGACAACCCAGAAGCGCTTATTGAAAAATACGGCTCTTTGTTTTACCAAACCACCAATGATGATGGCATCGTTTCAAACGCCGTGATTCGTGAATACCAACGCTTAGATGATGGCATCACACTCAGCGATGATGATATTTATCAAATCGACGGCAATGTCAAAATTGTGCTGAGCCGCTTTTTACATATTTATACTGACTTATTATTAATGGAGCCGGTGAAACTACAAGCCATACCCGATACTGACAATAGCTATAAAATTGCCCTGGCAAATAAACAATCAGACTTCACCACACTGCATGGGTTTAATATCAAAGATCATCGCCGTATGCGCAGTAATGAGATCCACTTTCTCGACCACCCACTGCTGGGCATTATTGTTAAGGTCTCACCGTTTAAGCTTGAAGAAGAGTCGTCTTAGTCAGCGCATCAATAAAAAAAGTAATAAAAAAAGCAGCGACACACTGCCGCTGCTCTTCTTAAACCTTGCTACAAACAGCAAAGCATTATTAGCGGCTACAAATTAAACCCCACGAAGCCACTATAAATAGTGCCGCCCACAATACCCAAAGCAACCAGTAAGCGCAACAGGGTTGGTGTAAAGCCATGCGCTAATTGAAAGCGATTCCATAAATCGAGCTTACTTTGCAATACATGTTCTGTGCCTGGCATTAGCACAGGATAGCCTGCCGGACAGCTACCTGCCGACGGTGCTGCATCGGGGCTAGTGCCATTAGCAATATGCAGTGCAACGGTTTGTTCGCTCTTAATAAGCGTTTCCAAGGCTGTCGACTGTACAATCGATAAAGCATAAGCCATATCATCCATCACTTGTGACGCCGCTTGACACCACTCACCCCAGTTCTTTTTATTAACATCGGCCAAATCAAATTTCGGACATTGCTCGACCCAGTTATTAATGCCTGTTGTTTCAGCGATGGATTCAGGCAAGTTAATTTGATTCATATAGGCAGAGACATTGCGTAAGGTCTCTTGCGTCTGCTGACAAACATTTAATATACGGCGCTTTTCGAAATGCCCTATTTGGCCATCGGCCGTGATCACCTGCCAGGTATTGACCAGCAATGCCTGCTCATTATTAACAACAGCGCGCAAATGTTCTGTGCAGTGTAATAATTTAATCAAGCACAGCAAATAGTCTTCCCAGCCATTACCTAATTGTCTGGCTGCCAGCAGGTGAGCCTGACGGCAATTGGCATCATGTTTTTTTAACTGATCAGCAACGGCTTTTCTTTCTTTAGCAATCTGCTCTATGGCTTCCGGTATTTCGCTTTTCTTTAACTCTTTACCGCGGTGGCGAATCACACCACCTGATGGTTTAAGCTCACCTGATGCCAGTGCTTGCAATGTATCTCGTTCAGCATCCAGACTGCGTGCATTTTCCAGCTGATCAGCAATAGATGCGGGGTAGAGATTTTGCAAAATAGACTTGGCCTCTCCATCAACGGTGGCTGCTTTTAACAACTCATCGACACTGGCAAAATTACGCACCGGACTGCGCGATAAATAGGTGCCCCGATAAGCTGATGAATATGATGTTTTATTGAAGTATTGCGCCACCGCAGCATCGGCTGCCACCTCTTCCATCTCAGTCACTTTATCTGCATTATAAAAATTAAGACTGATCTTTTGCCGCAAGGCTTCAGGGTCAGCAAACACTCGCCAGGCCGATCGCTCATCAATCTCAGCGGCAATATAGTGGTTTTTAGCATTGTCTTCGCGATCACGGTTGGCCGGATGGGTAGACCACATTTGTGGCGGTTTAGCGGTTTGTTCTGAAAATACTCTATGTTGACTGATATCATTACATTGCGGCTCAGGCACCACACCATAGTTTTGATCATTCAATACCCGGCCAATGGTGCTCACCGCTTTTTGTTGGGCACTGAATAAATCGGTAACACGCTTGCCATTGCCTGCTTCACGTTGCGCAACATCCAATGCGGTCTGCCAGGCTTCATCGGCGGCCTGCAGTTTATGCAAGGCATTAACCAAGGCATCACTGCCTGTCACAGACACGGCTACCAAATCAGCATTGAATTCCATCTCGCGACTTAAAGCACGCTCGGCAATAATCACAATACGAAATAAGGTATCCATTAAAGAACGAATAGACCAGATAATCAGTGCCAGTAACCAGCCTACCCAAGCCACTCTAAGATCAATACGTGAAATAAAACGCACGATTGAATCCAACCAGTCGCGCGTGGCAACCATATGCGAGATAATTTGTTGCGCAATATACACCCAGCGTCCAACAGCCATTGAGCCTTGTGCAAAGTGCCCAAATTCATGGGCCAATACCGCTTTTAACTCTCCCAGGTTCGTTACATTAACCAGACCCAAACCAATAATCAGGTTTTTCTTCGAGGGGAAAATCAAATTAATCAGTGACAAATCATAGAATACTGCTGCGTTCACCTCTGGCGTAATAAAAACACGATACGGCTTTGGCGCACCGATTTCATCGGCCAGGCGATGCAGAAAAGCGAACAGTTTAGGCTCTTCTTCAGCGGTGACTTCAATCCCCCCTGGATTACCTGTTTTGCGCACCGTAAATAAAGACTTCACCATAAACACCGTTAGCAACAGCGCGATAAAGGCAACCACAATTTGAAACAGATCGACTCCACCGGACTGCAAGGCAATAAGGTTGCTATAAGCAATAAAACCAAAACAAGCCGCTAAGGCCAGATAAAATACGATAAAGGCCAGCAAACCCGCCATTGCCAACCAGGCTTGTCGACGATAACTGGCTTTCGCCTGAGTTAATTCTGGTGGTACATCGCTCGGACTGTTCGGATAATCAAATGCATCTGACATGGGAAGCCTCTTTTATTTTTAATAACCAACAAGCACTAAGATGTTTTTGCACACCTTATTCTCTTTGTGTTTTGCACTATTTTTCGCTTGTGCTGAAATAATACTTTAAGGGCAGAATATCAATAAATGCACAGCACCTAGCGACCACCTTAGGCGCACAGCCACAGGCGGGCAACAGTACTGTTGAGAGACTGATAAGTCGTTTTCGAGAATATCCGACACTGTCGCATATTCGTTGGTTTTTTGCCCAGAGAGGGACTTTATAGAACCTGCCTTGAAAGCACGGTTTTATGAGTAAGTTCATCACATTACCCTATTAGCCCTTTTATTATTGTGTTTATCATAGACCGCTGTTTTTAGCTTTTCAATGCTTTATTGGCATATCTCCCTAGAAAATCGGCATAATAGCGTTACTGGCTAATCAGGAATTAAGAACTATGCCAAATATTGATGATAAGGCTCAGCAATATTTACTGCACTTAGCCTTAGCAGCAAGGGGGCAGCCAGGAATAGGAAAAATCTTTGAGCTGAGAGATTAAATGGTTGTCGTCTGCTGATATTAGCAGATATATAAATACACTATTCGGCTTACCCAAACCAAACTCAGCGCGAGGCTATGCCTAATTATTTTTCGCCGCATAAAGCACCAGCGCAAACACTGCGCCGATCGCCAGTCCAATGGCAAGCCCGAAGGTCATCTGGCCGCTGCTGCTACCAATCGCTGCACCAATGCCAATCCCTACAGCCAGCGCAGCACCCACGCTTAAGCTAACTGGCTTCGATGATTTTTGGCTTTTATTGTTATCTTCTTGCATTCGCTACTTCCTGCTTGTTACAGAATAAATGGTGTTCAAGCCACAAGCGCATCAGCAAATAACAGACACTGGCGGCAACGATGAATACTTGCCTTGATAAGGTTGCCCCTGCTCCACTAAGTATTTTAATGCCGCTAAGGTTTTACCGCCCATTAAACGTGCCATCAGATACATCAGCGGCTGCAAACAGATTACACCTAACAGGCCACCTTGCATTACAATCTCAGATTCAGTGCTCAATAGTGTTTTGCCTTGCTGCTCTGCCACACGCCAGGTATTTTTGGCTTTGGCCACCAAGGGGATATTATGCGCCTCATAGGTAAAGCTTTGGCCTTCCTGCCAAGCGATAATCTGTTCTTCGATGGTGATATTGTTGCTTAGCAAGCATTCACGCTGTGCGCCCACACCGCGTTTTTGCTGACTGACACAGACAGCCGTCTGTATTTCTTCAGACCAATCTGAAATTCGCTCCAAATCAGAGAGCACCGCCCAGGTTTGCTCCAGTGGTGCATCGATACATACCGCGCCTTTGAGTGTTAGCATATTGCCCTCCAAGGGATATTCTATACGCTAAATATTAGCTGACCCAGCGTGATTTTAAGGTCAAAATCACATTGGCAAAAATCAGCTCTAGTACGACTTATTGCCAATAGCATAAATTGGACATTAGCGCCAAACAGCCGTTATTATGCTTATTTCCACGCCCTATAAAGACTAGCAACAAACAGGTAAAGATACACCGCATGAGCGCTAATATAGAAAACCGCATTCACTTTGGCATTCCTATTTTTGAATTTTGGCTGGCGGATTTCGGCCAATACCAGCAGGCACTAATCAAGCATATTCATAGCCTGCACCAACAGGATGCGGGTGTCGTGCGTAGCAATCAGGGTGGCTGGCATTCGAATGACCAGCTACATACGGACTCCAACCCGGCCATACAGTGGCTTATGCAGCAACTCTACACGATTAGCAGCCAGTGTATTAAGCATCACGAGCAAGACAGCAGTATTCAGGATATTCATTTGGTAAATTGCTGGGCCAATATCAATTGGCAGGGGCATTGGAACGCGCCGCATCACCATTACCCACAAGATTGGTCAGGTGTTGTCTACTTAAATGATGATACACCGCAAACAGAGAAAACCCAGGCCATTCAAGACGGGGATATTGTTTTCTTTGATCCTGTTCCTGCGAACTGGTCAAAAAATCGTGCGCCGACCATCAACTATCCGGCTGAAGCGGGTAAAGTGCTGTTGTTCCCTGCTTATTTATTACATATGGTGGCACCTCATTACAGCGAGCAGGCGCGCTTGTCGATGGCGTTTAATTTTAAATTGCAGTATTAATACGGTAAGCTGACAGCGGTATTTAGCTATAAACCACACTGTGATCACATGCAAAGTCATGCGCTTTTAACACTTGATGTATAACACTGACCAGCTTTTCTCCACCATACACCGATGGCTCGATCGGTGACACTGGCGAATAATCCCTGATGTCATTAAACACTAATCTTAAATCAATCACAGGCAATTTTAGCGAGAAAGCCTCCTGCAAAATCACCTCATTAAATAGCGCTAAGGCCGTGAGTGCACTCTCTGGCATACCGGGAACCTGATTGTATACGGTACAAACACAGACATTGCTATGCTTGGCTAATATTTGCTGTAGCATAGTTTGGTAATTACTTCGAAAACGCTGTTTTATTTCGCACAAGTAATCTAACGCTTCGCCAACATTGCTTACACTTTGCCCCAATATATGTGCCGCCTGTAAGGCATCATTACCGCCACAGCTAACAAATACATGGGTAGCTTCTTTTGGAAATTTTTTAAGCTGCGCTGCCACATCGGTTGTCATATCACCATCGACGGCGATCAGTGCAAGCGCGGTATCGACGATTTCACGCTGGAAAATATCCGAGACAGCATCGCCCTGCTCAACATAGGGCGCATTATCGAATATTGAATCACCCACTAATACGGCTTTCATATATATGTCCTTTAGTTGCTATTTTTAGAGCCCTGTTTCGTTATTAGATTTATCACAATTTTACCAGCGTGACTACCTGCTCCGAAATATTCAATTAAACCTGGCACCTCATGTAAGGCGTAAGGGCCATCGATCAGCGGTTTAAGATGTCCCTCCAGATAGAGCTTATTCATATGCTCTAAATTCTTATTTACCTTAAGCGAGACAATATACAGGCTTTTTTTGCTAAAAAAAGACAGCAATGGTTTGAATAACAACACTTGCAGCAACCTATTCAAATGCCCGCCAACGGTGACATAGCGGCCATTCGCAGACAAGGCAGACAAATAGCGAGTAGGTGATAGGCATGTTTTGGTATCTAGTATCAAATCATATTGTTGGCCCATCTTGGTAAAGTCATCTACTTTATAATCAATGACGTTATCAAAGCCAATGGCTTGCATGCTTGCCAATTTATCGCCGGTATCAACACCGCTTACCTCGGCCTTATACAACTTTGCTATACACAAGGCTAAAGTGCCAACACCGCCGCCAGCACCATTGATCAGTATTTTTTGTTGTTGCTGAATATGGCCAGCATCCACTAGACCTTGCCAGGCCAGCATAGCGGCATGCGGTATAGCGGCCGCCTCTATAAACGGCATTGCTTCTGGTTTTAATGTGAGTGCTTTTTCATTAACACAGATATATTCTGCAAACGTGCCAAAGCCATATTCCGATATATCGCCATACACAGCATCACCGATAGTAAATCGAGTCGCATTATGGCCAATATCGGCGACAACACCGGCCAACTCCATACCAAACACAGGGTTTTTAGGTTTGCGCAAACCAAACATCAAACGATAGACATAGGGTTTGCCTCGCATTAAGCACCAATCATAATCATTGATGGCGGTGGCATGAACCTTAAGCAGCACCTCACCTTCCCTGGGAACAGGCTTTGGTATTTCTATAATCTCGAAATCACGCGGGGAACCGTATTTTGTTAACTGCAATACTTTCATACTGCCAAGCTCGATGCGAAAAGATGTATTGTTGATATAATGTTATGCTGTAATTTCAATTCTATTGCCTTCTGGATCTAAAACAACGCTTTCGTAATAGCCATCCCCAGTTGTCCTTGCTTGCCCAATAACGGTATAACCATCTTTTTCAAGCAACAATGTTAAGCTATCTACTTTTTCTTTAGATCCAACAGCAATAGCAATATGGATCAACCCCATATGCTGTAACGCTGAGTCATTGGCATTCTCAGGTATGCCAGCCATTTGCATCACTTCGAGTCTGGCCCCAGTGCCAAAACTCAAGAAATACGACTCAAAGCCCTTGGTAACATTGATATACTTGGCATTTGCTTGAGCATTAAAATATTTCACATAGAAAGCTTTTAATGTTTCTATATCCTTAGACCAGATAGCAACATGATCTATTTTCATATTATCTTCACCACATACAGATTTATTTAAAGACAAATATTAACAATACTAAACACTTAGCATTTTATACTGCCAAGCACCGTTATTAGATATAGAACATATAACAATTACTTAAATATTTAATGAAGTATGAATAATAAAATGTATTTGCTTGCCCTTTATCGTTTTTAAATATCATAACGAGCCGATTTGCCTTTTTCAATCATAAGCAGCAATACCAAAAAGCCCTCTAAAAATAGAGAGCTTTTGCTGAGTATAAAGTCACTCTTTAACGCGGGTATTAGCGCTGGCGACGCCAAAATAGCCGTGATA
Organism: Gammaproteobacteria bacterium; assembly: GCA_965230615.1. Classification (GTDB taxonomy): domain Bacteria; phylum Pseudomonadota; class Gammaproteobacteria; order HTCC5015; family HTCC5015. The sequence goes on along the minus strand of OZ246012.1, from coordinate 53,810 downwards.
GCAAGCCTAACAGCCCCAGGCTACCACCTCCGCCACCGCCACTACTGCTAGGCGTCGTCGTATTATCTGTATTGTTATCAGCCGCAGGTGCAGCCTCTACAATCAGCTCACCACTGCCCTGCCACGCAAAACATCTCAACATCACAAGCCAAATAAGCCACAGTATATTGACCAATATCAGCATCAGCAAAGGTACCACTGACCGTACTGCCACTGAGATTAATCATTGAGCACCTTGCAATGATTAACTTGACCTAGGCTGCTGAAAACCTTTTTGCGAAATAGCTTTTTCACTGTCACTTTTGCAAGGCACGATATGACAAACGCCTTCGCGTATTTTATCGAGGCGTTTATTCACCTCGGCAAAGTCGAATTTTAGCCACTTAAAGTTTTCAAAGCTTGCCTTGACGAGCAATTGTTTATTTTTATCGCCATATAGACTATTGGCAAAAGCCTCATCAATATCCATGTAAAAAAGGTACTCACAATCAGATGTAATAAACCGGCACTGTATTCGGTAAAAAATATCATTATCAGAAGCGGGGTAATAAAAGCCGCCATCACGTTTTGACAACTTGGACATTGATCTGGCGGTATATCTTTTATATCCACCCGGTAGCGTTTCAATAAGCTCACCCGCTGTCCAGACAAAGTTATGCAGCAAGTTACCGTATTCTTTATGCTGGCTATAAAACTCAAACTCAATTTTAGCCAAACCTCTAGGCACATTGATTTGACGTTCACGCAGGCGCTTAGCACATTTTAGCTTATCTTCCTGGCAGACCGAAGGGTAAGACACACAGCTATCACCTTCGCAAGCCAATAAAAAGCTTAAATTTTCTAATGTAGAGATTGCTGGCCATTGTTTACGCGGTACTTTTTTGAAGTGAATATCAAAATAAGAACGATCATCTCGCGCCCTCAAGGTACTATGAAAATAAACACGAGGAATTTCTAATATCAAGTCGTCGCCCTTACACGCTCCTGCCACACAAGGCCCAATTTTAACGGCCTGTGGGCTCGTGTCTTCGCTGTAGACCTTGGTATACATATTAAAAAAAATGGTATCTCGATTTTGAATATGTTTTAACTCAGTTTTTATTTCATCATGACATGAGGCGAGAAGCAAACCAAGAATAGATAAACCTAAAACAGAAAAACCCTTAAAACCTTGCATAGAATATCACCTTGCGTTTGTTAGCAGCCCGCGAATAGAAATTAATAAAAATATCATTTTTTATAGTAAAAGGACTGACACGATTGAATATGCAGACAAACAACACAGGCAATAAGCGACTTATCGATGCAATCAGATATACTATACCGAGACAGCCGAGAGCTTGCCATTCACTCTGTGTTGAACGCAGATAATTAACGTATTAGCCCTTTATTATTTTTGCCTATCATAGCGACCTACCCTGTACTTTTCAATTTTTAATAGGTATACCCGCCTGACTTAATATTGCAAAGGGTGAGAAGTGGCTTATTCAAAACCTTCTGGCATCCTCTTTTTGCCGAATCCTATTATAGAAAAATTATTCCACCGATATAAGAAAACTGAACAGACAAACCCGCTATCCTGCGTAACCCTATGGTTGCCACTAAGCTTAAATTAACAGAGTTATTGCTACTTGGTAGACTGCCATGACTGCACACGGATCCCTATACGTGCAAGATCAGCGAAGGCGGCATCAACAGTAGCATTGCGATACTTTTCAGCTCTGGAAGCCACTAAATCACGACAAACAATAATCTCAGCCCCCATAGCAGATAATTCAGCATATAGGTCTTTAGCGGTTGCTTGAACACAGTACTCAATCAAAAAGCCAGCCAATGCAAAATGCTGGATGCCCTGATCCAGGTCTGACACCATTGTTGGTAAAAAATCACGACAAGACAATGCGCTTTGCTGATGCTTGACCGTAACCGAATGAAAATCAGTAGTGGACAGCGCACCAACAAGCTGGCAATCATTATTGTTGTGCGGCACACAAAGGTTAGCTAGCGGGTGTTGCCTGTCTCCCCCAGTAAATTGTGCTGATGAATACTCTGATAATACTAGATGACGCCGACGGCTTTGCTGCAGTGCTGCCTGAATATTAGGAATGGCTTGCTTAATTTCATTTAACTCAGCTTCACCATAAAAAGCGCCTAATGAGCCAGCCGATGAACAAAAGCCAATTTGTGGATCGATAACAATGAGAGAAATATCTTTCATAGCACCGATTTTAGCACAAGCTTATTCTATTGAGCTAAACTCAGTGCTTGTTATACCTGTCTACTTCTTTTAGAACTGCTTGCAAAACGGGTTTACTTTGAAATATTTCATGATCGCCATCAACATAGAATAATTTTGCTTGCTTGCCAGCCTTGCTTAACGCTTTGTAATATTGTTCAGATAAATAAGGTCTGGTGATTGTATCGCTTCGCCCAACAAAAATAGAAACTCTAGTATCACCCCTTACCTTATTAACCAAGTTAATAGGAGAAACAATGTTTAGATCACCTTTAAAACCAGCATATTGATTATATTTATACATGTCTGAACGCCATGCATTGATATTACAGGGACATGAAATAACAAATGCAGTATTAACAAGGCCAGGCTTGAGCGCTATTAATTTTGCGGTAATCACAGCACCGCCAGAATGCCCCGCAAGCACAACCTTACTCGGCTTATACGCTTTTTTTAATACCTCAATGACACTCGCAATTTGCAATACTCTTGCATTATCATAATTATCACCCACAGTATCGCCCCGCACTCCATCTGACTTACGGTTGGTATCGTCGGTGTAACCCGGCCTCAAAATACCAACAGCCACCACATTTTCGCTTGTCAGCGCGATGCTTCTTGCAAAATCATAGTGATAAGATGGCCTAGAGGAAGGGGCATCGCCATGCAGTGCTAAAACCAGGACAGGCGCCTTTGAGAGTGTTTTACTTTTAAATATTTCGATTTGTGTACAGACTTTCTGAACACAAATTCGATCTACAATATCATCAACCTGAGACTCAGCTGGGTTAGCCAACAGCAAAGGCAAAATAATCGCTAGTTTTGGCAATAACTTCAAAATAACGTCCTTACTCTGAATATTATCATTGGATCAGACTCGATCCTTCCTTATTATATTATAGAAAGAATCCCTTTATATCGAGCCTGACCCTGTTTTTTCAGAAAAACGGACTGAATAATGTTATTGAGTTCTGTTTTAAAATAACAGCCTTGCTGCTTACTTCTTCAAAAAGCGACGAGCAATTCCAGCAAAACCTAATAACATCAAAATGCTGGCCCATAGCGGCATAGGCACAGCAACAGCCGCAGGTGGTAATAATGCTGGGTTTGAAGCACTAAATGTTGTTACAGAAGGATCAGCATCAAAAGATGCAAAGGGTACCGGGTTGGCATTAATATCGAATGCATCTGTTCCAGCAGTCTGGTTAATACCATACCAATCACCACTGTTAAGCTCACGGAAAATCAACTGTGGCTCAGAACCAATAAATGCAAAATTAGCACCACCAACATCGTCACCGTACAACAAGTTATCATTAGCTGCATCATCAGGAACACCAATAGCGTCAAACACAGTTCCAAAAGATGTAGTATCTAATACACTACCATCATCATTGGCATCGATGTCGGTTGAACCAACGGTACCCGTAAATGAGTCCATCAATACCAACGTAAAAGCTGGGTTCTCGAGGTCGTCAATACTGGCTGTTAGCAACCCATTTGCATCAAATTGACCATTGACAGTACTCACTCTGTCAACCAAGCCAGGGTTAGCGCCACCAGGATCACTCTCTATAGATATCAGCACACCATCAAAATTGGCGCCTGGCGTTCCGATTAGCTCAACCGAAACAGTTGCAGGATCAGCACCAACAGGGTTAGGTTGAATTTCATTAATCATTTGTGCATTCGAAGCGCCGACAATTGACATTAAACCGGCAATCATGCTTGCAGTGCGGATAGAAGCGCGCATTGTTTACTCTCCCATTTACTTTACGTGGGTTGAATTGATATAAATGAAAAGCCGTAAGCATCATTACTAAAGGTTTCAGCATGATGTTCACCATAGGCCAAAGTTTGCTACGCTAAAGATGCATCGTTACAAAGAATTTACTGACTGATGAACAGTCAATTAATGAAAGATGTATAAAAATATTTAAATTTAACTGCAGTATTTAATATATCTTTTTGTAACACAAACACTTATCTACGATATTCGCTGAGCCACTCAATAGTAGTTTCCCTAAACTCTAACGTTTAGGCCCTAGCAAACCAATAAGCTCTTGTAATATCATTATTCTATTTGACTGGAGTGAGATTAATATTTTTATGGAATAAGACTGGCATCATTGATGCAATCAAAATTGCAGCGGAAAGTTAGATTGCAACTTTTATAACCTGCTTGTTAGATTATTTATAATTTTACTGCTTTTTGATGATCGTCCGATGATGGGAATACCAAATGTTATTATATTGAATCAAACCAATTTCTCCCCAACCAACTTTTTATCAAATTTGATCTGACTCTATATTTTGAGAGCTGCCATAGGTTTTTTATTAGCGCAACCTATTTTTTTATTATCAATAATAGATTTTCTTGATTTTCAGATATCTATTAGTACCTGATAGTATAAAAATTTTATTAACAAGAGATAACACTTTTAGCTTTTTTGAAATATTTATACACTTTTCACTAAAAGCAAGGCGATATTCTTCTTCGGACTATTTTTGTAACGCTTTATATCTATCATTATGGATAATATTATCTAACAGACTCAATCTAATCTTTAGCTTGAAATGATTTCCTGTATTCTGTGGGGCTAACACCCATCTGTTTTTTGAAACGTTGTCTAAAGTTCGCGGAGGTTCCAAAGCCCGTTTTCGCAGAGATCTGCTCAATAGAGAGCACACTGCTTTCTAACAATATTCTTGATTTTTTGATTCTGGTTTGCGTAACGTAAGCCGCCGGTGACATCCCGAGCAATTTCATAAAATGCCTGTGAAGTGTTCGCGGGCTTGTGGATGATTTTTTAGCGAGGTCTTCTAAGGTCAAATCATCCTTATAATTGCTTTCAATCCACGACATTAGTGGTTGAAGACCGTGCGCAGATTGCGGTAGATCGTGATCAATAAATTGCGCTTGCCCACCCGGCCTCTCTAGAGGGACCACCGCCATCCTTGCAGCGGATGCAGATATTTCAGCGCCAAAGTCTAACCTGACCATGTATAACATTAGGTCCAAACCCGCCGTAGCGCCAGCAGATGTAAATACATTGCCTTGTTCTATAAAAAGCACATTAGGATTGACTGTAATATTGGGATAATGGGACTGGAGAAGGTCGCTTAATAGCCAGTGCGTGGTTGCTTTTTTTCCATCCAAAATACCTGTGGCTGCAAGAATAAAAGCACCAGAGCAAATCGAGATCACCCTCTTTCCACTCTTATAGGCAGCGAGTAAGGATGTTTTTATATTTTCAGAAAGAGGCTCGAATAAGTGCTGTGTACCTGGCACGATGACAGTATCAGCCCATTGAATTGCCCCCAAATCGAATGGCGTTTCCAGCTTGTAATGCTCCATCGAGGTGAAGCGGTTCTCGTTGCATAGCCTTGTCTCATAGGCTTTCTGGCCAGAGGGTAATACCACTCTATTCAGAAGTTCACTAGGCCCGGCAAAGTCTGCGGCAATGACGCCGTCTAAGAGCAGGAAAGCGACGCGGTGGGTTTTATTAGCTGGTGTCATAATTGTTTCGATAATAGTCATATTTGCCACTTTTTCAAGTCTGGCATATTTACTACTATGTGTTCAACTCAATATTCGAGAAAAGCTAAGGTGAAAGACTCTATTTTACAGTTGAGATGTGCTGGTTTTTTGGAGGGCATTAGTTTAATTGTTCTTCTATTTATTGCTGTTCCATTGAAGTATTTTTTTGATATGCCTTTAGGGGTAAAAGTAATGGGGCCATTACACGGCATGCTATTTTTGACCTACCTCATGCTGAGCTTAAGTACCGCACTTGCGGAAGGCTGGCGGCTAAAAGTTTGCATCAGGGTTTGGGTGGCAGCGGTCATTCCGTTTGGGACTTTTTTAAATGATCCTTTTTTAGTTAAAAAACAAGCCTGAAATAGAGGCAGCGAATGGAGTATCAAATTATCAAAGTCTTACACCTCACCAGCCTTATTACTTGGATGGGGACAATGCTGCTTGCACCAGCGGTCATTTTGATGGCAAACCGAATGCCTTCATTGCTTAGAAAAAAACTGGTCGCCGAATATCGTGTAGTGTTGTCTTTATTAACAACACCCGCAATGATTTTTACATGGATTTTTGGAACACTTTTAATGGTTTATGGCAGTTGGTTTTTATCAGTTTGGATGGCAATAAAAATCATTTTTGTGCTGATGTTTTCAGCAGGACATGGGTTGTTTTTAGGGCAACTCAGAAAAATTGAAAACTCCATAGAACCCTTCAATATTGAGCTACCAATGAAAATAGTTTTTTGCTTGGAGCTACTAATGTTGTTAACAATCATTAGCTTGGTGTTATTAAAACCTTTCTAACCCTTTTTAATCGACTCATTAAGATTTAAATAACCGAATTAATCTATGAGATATGGAAAGTGAATTCCAATATTTTGTTAGTTCCATATTTTATGCTATTTAGCCTGCTTGCTTAACACCACGCATAGGGGCGAGATTGCTGCACTTTGTTAGGTGTTTGCTAGCCATTGAAGTGCCTTTGCCTCGTGGTGCTTAATAAAGCTATCTTTACCATCGCAATATTGGTCAATATCATTATTGCATTCTTTGGCTAGCTGGATCTTGAGATTTTGATACTCCAGCCTTATGGCAGGATGCGCTGCCAAGTAGTCTCTAAAAGCAATATGCCTTTCAATATTGGCATCATCAATTTCAAATGCATGAATGTGGATACTATTGTTACCTCCCTTTCGATAGTATCTCCTGCCCTCGATACCAAACTCTCCCATGACCTCATACCCCAAACCCTGAAATATACTTGAGGCAGCATCCAGTTTAATAAGACTGGTTACCTCAAGAATTATGTCGATTATTGGCTTAGCAGAAAGCCCTCTGACAGAGGTACTCCCGATATGATGAATTTCAGATACTAGCTCACCCAAGTGCAGAATAAGAATCTCTTTTTCTTTCTCAAAGCGCTTTGACCATTGAAGACTATAAGGAACCACTTCTATAATCATTTGCTATCTCTGAACACATAATACACCAATACAAGGTATGCGATGTTAATCGGTGATAGCGGACTCAGTGGAGGCTGCATTATAGGTCACTTTCTTTTGACTGGCTTTGGCTTAATTCCTTAATATTTTGCCAGTGAGCATCAATGGAATACTTCGAATGCGCTTCTATTAGCATGACGACGAGAAACAGCAGCGCAGCGGGAAAAGCAAAGCCAGACCAGAATGGCTTTAAAAATAAGATAACGAGTAATGATATGAGCACTATGCTAGCGAATACTATCTTATAAACAGTATAATCACTAACCACCTTACTCATGCGTTTTGCCTCTGCTAACAATGTTTGCTCGGCATTTGATTGATACTCAGATTCAATTTGCATATAAATTTTGTTTGAAAAATTTAAGTAAGCAATACCCCCTAATAGAGTTGCCACACCAAAGAGCAGTGAACCATATTTAAACCCCTGCCAGAGTGAATTATGGATAGGCACAAGAAAGTAAACAAATGCAGCTGTCGCTAAAAGAAAAATACCGCTAGCCATAAACCCATAGGCAACTGCCTTTTGCGAGACGGTGTATAGGGCTAATGAGTCAATAAATGGCATTATATTCTCCTTAAAAACTACCATATTTATAACGTTTACATAAACGGACTGTCATAGCATATCCGGCACGGACCAGAATAGCCAGAGCGCATTTAATGGGCTTACTCATATTTAGGCCTCCGCCCAGACGCAATTTCTCTATTAAGCCAAATAATCAAAAGGGTTCCAATCACGCTAGGCAAAACCCAAACCCACCAAATAGTTGTGCCCAATGCAACAACGAAAACTGCCGTAACCATCGCAATATATGAACCGCACTGCCCTACAACATGACCAAAAATCCAGTCTTTTCTTTTACGCTTAGCTGCCATATAACCTTTAAGCGCAAATAGATATGAAAATACAGCTATTGGCAAAAACCACCAGATTCTATTCCAGTCTAACAAAGCCATAAAAACAGCAGATAGACTCATAAGTAAATATGCCCAATGATAATAGTCACCTAGGTTTGTATGCTTCCCCTTCGTTTTTCTCGACGCAAAGCTCAGCAGCCCCAAAATCATTGCCGCAACGCCGCAAGCAATATGAACGGACAACAATATTGAAAAAATATCCATACTCATTATTACTCAGAGTTAGTATAACGTTCTAAATAAATAGCCGAGCAACTTGTTACCCGTCCAGTGTTGAAGACGTGTTTTTTAGATGGTTTTGTTATTGCCATTGCTTGATATCCGTAAGTTTGCTATCAGGCTGTGGTCCCAGCTGACTATCTAGCAAATAAACTTCTGAAGCACCGCTACCTAAAGCTACTTCGCGGAAAAACCTTAGCTCCAACTCCGTATAGCCGCCTTGCATTTCTGGCATCAAATGCACTAATACTTTTGGCTGTATCAAGCCGAAAAGAACCTTTGGTTGAGCAGCGATAGCCTCACGAAACGTTTTCTCTACCTCAACAAATTTTCCAGCTAATGATCTTGGATGGCTTAAACCATCAGAGCTAAACTGTCGCTCATTATTTTCTCCAACAGTCCTTGCCTCTATATATCCTTTGTAGACCTTTATATAAATAAGTTTTTTCATAAATCTCATTTGGCTATAACGACAAGCTAAGCGGAAAACATGTAGTTACCAATCAACGGAATGTCTATCTTTTACTTTAATGCCTTGTTAACTTTTATTACACGGATTTTAAACCATTTGCCAACAAATGAACCCATGAATTTTCAAATTCTTTTACCTTAGGCGCTGACATTTGAAAAAATTTAGCTCGAGTTTCTTCCAGCGCAACCATAAAGTCTTTACTCTCATAAATAGGTAGAAACTTACCATCATACTCCCAATCCCATTTCTGGGCTTTAGTACGCTCCCAGCAGACTAGATGAATTAGGCGACCTTCCCAAACATTAATCTTTAATTCCGCATGTATATCTGAAGGTTGAATAGTAATTTCTATCTTTTCAAGTTTACCCTCTTTAAAATATTCAAATATCTTTTCTACTGATATATTCCAACAATGATATTTCAACGATTTTGAGCGCTTTTTTAAACCGCCTAAAATATCGGAAAGAAATTCATTTTCAGATTCTGGAATTGTAAATTTTTTTGCTCGTCCCATTTTCAATGACTACCTTTAAACGCGAGGGGAAATTAACACTGCCAGCAGGGGCCAAAAAATCAGAGTAGAGTGACGGTTTTTGGGTTATTTTGGACTACAATACTTAGCCACTACACTGAATATAACGCCTTAAACAGCGGCGAAAAAATGTGAGTCCGGCAGCTTTAGCTGCGAACTGATTTAATTTGTTAGGTAATCTCTTATTCATTAAATAATTCTATCTGCCTTTTTGATAAATCTTGAACTGACTCTGTATATTCGGAAATAAACCACGAACCGTGAGACTCATAAGTGACGTTTGATGGTTGCTGCACTCCGTCATAGGTATACTGGCTAACTTCATTAGAAAATATGGTATTAAAGTTATCATGAAAGCAATTGCCCCAACAGTTCTGGTCCTCACTATCAACTAAATAGATGTTAGGGTGACGATTTAAATCTTCAAGTCCCCAGCGATGTAAGCTAGGATGACTTTCTTTAACCCATCTAAGAAAATTTTCGGTTCCATAAACTACTATGGCACTTCTGTTTAGATATTTCATGGTTACCTAACAGGGGGATAGCAAACAGCTTGTCTGATAATATGTTATAGCGGTCACTGTGGAAAAATTGGTTTTTCCCAACGGAATCATAGTTTTACCTTATTAGCCCTGTATCGTTTCTCAATATCATAGCTGTCCACTTTGCCCTTTTCAATATCAGATACCCTTGTTTATCTTAGTATATCTATCGATGTCTGATAATAATAAATGCTTATCAAAACTGGACAGCTTATTTATTTTTAAAATCATAGGCTTGCGGAGGCCTCTCCAATATCACGGCAATATTTTTTCTCACATTACTGTTATTGTGTTATTTTGATATGCATATCTATAAACATGCCTTATTTTAACCGTCTACTATTTCAATAAGTAAACTCAATCTAGTCTTCCAGACAGACTCACTGCTATCAAAGCGACGTTTTACTTACCCTATAAAATACAAGCATACTGCCCGCAATACTGCATGCGGTGTGGATATTGGCGCTTTATGCAAAGCTCGACGACCCAAGGCATCGGCAAAGACCAATATCAAAATATTCATCGCCGCTGTTTTGCGCTCAATATCCTCAATACATGATTGGGTAATGTTTAAACTGGCCAGGTAAGTCATGTCTTTTTCAACAGTTTCAATAAAGTCAGTATCGAGGTAGGTATTAAAGTGCTGTCTTAGTTGGTGTGTCGGGTTATTGTCTTCCCATTGCTGGTAGACTTCATCGGAGGCCGACGCATCGGGTTCAGGCTGCCATTGCGGCTCTGAGTACAGGCAGGCTGTCGCGCGATCTTTAAAGCACCCGGCAAAAATATAAACGGTGGTTTTTGACATACTCATGCTCTATGTTAAGTATTGCTTAGAGTTGCCGCCACTGCTTATAAACACCAAATAGGTATAAAGACCCTAGCCCAATACAAATCACTGAACTGACAAACCAAAACAGCATGCTGTTAGTTGGGAATGCTGGCATAATCAGAAAAAATAATGTACCTCTGGCCATGAGTGCCATGCCAATTAATAACAGCACCCATTTAAGCAGTGGCAACTTTTTAATCATACCTGCACCGGCAAATGCATACAGTGTCCAAACAATAAATACTGCAATGATCACTGCCGTGACTTTCGCAGGATATGGATCGCCAGCAGCGGCCAGCGAGGCCATTTGTTCACCTGCACCTAAAAAAAGATACCACTCGGCACCAAAGATAATACACGCGGCATGCAGTAGCACGACGACAATCATGCAGATACCAGCTGCCAACAGCGATATTTGAGCTGTTCTCATAGAACCTCTATTTAATACACTCATGATGACACCTTATGACACCACGCGCGCGGCCGCTGTTGTGCTTGCGCGGGCCACCGCTGGGCTATTTTCTCTTTTGCCCAAAAACACATGCCGATAAGACACATATTGATAAATGGCAAATAAAGGCACAAAGACTATGTTTAATAACAAACTCATTTCAGTGACGAGCAACAAAATAACAATCACTGCATAAGGGCAATAGGATGCTACAAAGATAACCCATTCGTTAATCGACTGCGCTCGCCGGGAGAGCTTGGCTGCTTGCAGCACACCCAGCTCATCATTGAGTGTAAGTAAGGCAAATAAAAACCACAGGGTTGAAAACAATATGGCGATATACAAAATCAAAAATGATATCTGTCCTGGCCAAGCCCATTTGAGCATGTTAAATACTTCGGTTTCAGTATAGTCCACCGAAGGCACATCTAATGGGATATAGCTACTTACAATAATCAAAGCAATATATAAACAGACCGCCAGTACACTTAGCAACACAATGCTATAGAACACACTGCGAATAAGATTATAGGTTGGCCAAAAGCTGATTTTCTTGGCGTTATCTGTGGCCTCGGCAAAGCGAATTAACATCATTAAAAACACTTGGGTAATTAACACGGCCAACAATAGCGCCAGAATACCAATCGATTTGCTATAGTAAACCAACAGGTGGAAAGCGATGGAGGTCATCAGAAATAACATGGGGCGTCGCCAAAACAACCCCCAGGATTCCTGTAACCAAACCGGGATATCTTTTACGCTTACCTGCTTGGGCTCAAAGGCTTCCGACATACCTCACCTATATCCACCTTAACAATATACTTTAATATAAGCTATTCAATCGCCTACTGCATATCACTATGCTCAAAAGTGTAGCTCAAACCAATCTCGGCGCGTATCGCATCCATCAGCTGCATATTGGCCAAGGTATCGGCATGTGTCATACGTGGGCTTTCTAACAGTCCCTCACGGATGCAGCGCATGGCCTCTCCGGCTTCATACTCAAAGCCCGTGCCACGAAACGGTTTTTTCGCTGCCAGCACTTTATCACCGACTGTTAAGGTCGCCTCTGCGGTATCCCAGAAAAAAGGGCCGATACGAATATGGCCTTTGCTGCCATAGATAACAAAGTCATTGCTGGTCATGGCCATCAGGTTGGTCACAAACTGCGAGGTGCGACCTTCACCAAAATCCAGGTTGACCGCAGTTAACTCATCAACATTGCTCTCGCCGATATGGCCTTGGGCGGTAAAACTTTTGGGGTTAGAGCCAAAGACCCATTGAGAAATAGCGATGTTGTAAATCCCCATATCCAATAATGCGCCACCGGCCAGTTCGTGGTTTAGCAGGCGGTCTTGCATATCGCGTGGCACACCAAAGCCAAAGCTGGAGGTTAAGAGTTTCACCTCGCCGATTTCATCATTATCTAACCATTCGCGCACTTGATCATAGATTGGCAAATAACGTGTCCAGAGCGCTTCCATTAAAAACAGGTTTTTGCTACGTGCCAGATCAACCAGCTGTTGCGACTGTGCTGCATTCACCGTGAGTGGCTTCTCACACAACACAGGCTTGCCCGCTTCCAGGCATTGCAGGGTTTGCTGGTAATGAAAACGGTGTGGTGTGGCAATATACACCGCATCCACTTTGGGGTCTGCCAGCATCGCCGCATAGGAGTCATAGGCTTGCTCTGCACCAAACTCTTGTGCAAAGGCATTAGCGCGCTCAAGGTTGCTGCTGGCCACCGCATAGAGCTGCGCATCATCAATCACTTTTAGGGCATTGGCAAAGCGTTGTGCGATTCGACCAGGACCTATCACACCCCAGTTAAATACAGTATCACTCATTGATGGGTTCCTTATTATGAAAACAAGATAGTGAGAGCCAAGCAGTATACATGAACTCAAAACATCAGGAGCATGTAAGCGATTTCAGGCCAAAAACCTATGTGGGGACAACTTATGCGGCGCTCAACCTCAGTACGATGGTGGGTAATAAGGACTACTACTTGCCAAAATATACGCATATTATGGCTAGACATTCATATAAGAAAATATCAATTAAGGTCGTGACTGCTTTATTACTAATAATATCAATGGTTTGGTCTAAACTTTGGCCATGCAAGGTCTGAGTTTTACCTAAACTTCTTTAAAACGTATCACAATTTGGTGGCCTGGCGATCATGGTCTATTCTTGCCCAATGACAGATAAAACCGTGTATTTGACCCGTAAGGGCTATGACAAATTCCAACAGCTGCCAAAGAACGTGCAAGACTTGGCAGAGCTGGCCTTAGCTGACTTAGAAACAGAAGGCACGCATCCCAGCGGCTGGAATGTCCGTAAAATCAACGATGAAGAGTATTGCCTGGAGATAACACCGCGTTATGGCATTCGCTATAAAGCGCCCAAACGCTAGGCCCTTATCGAACCGCTGTAACGGCTTACGGCCAAGATGTGCTGCCGATGACAAAAAAAATAACAATTGAACACCCGCTATGCGACCTCACAATTACCCTCAAGCAAGACACTGATACCGGTCAGCTCGAAAGCGTATTAATGCGTGCCTTGGAACATTATCAGGCCAATGAGCGTTTGCCGATTGATATGATCCGCTCTAATGCACAAGCACGCCATGGCGATTATTATCAAACCCCCGGCTATTACTTGCGCCTTTACCGACAGCGTGCCGAACTAACCCAGGCCAAGCTGGCCAGCGCACTCTCACTAAAAGCCCGACAAGTCTCAGCCATGGAAAACAATAAACGCCCTATTTCGGCCGAGCTTGCTACACAGCTGGCGGATATTCTCAAATGCAGTGCAGCTAAACTACAGGGCCCCACCTAACCATGCACTGAGTCCGGAATCCATTGGTCAACACCGGTAAACTGATTCTAATTTCCATAAAGTAAGTGCTGACGCCTATAATAAAAAGATGGCCAGGCTATATCTAAGTCTCTCGTTATAAAGGACTATGGCGCTTTACGACAAAGCGCTTTATATTAGCTTGCTTAAAGACAATGCTCAGGCAGCCGTCAATCATTAACATAATAAAACACCCCGCAGAATCAACAGAATCATAGGTTATATGGCATGCAAGATCCCCAGGACCCAAAAGACAAGCTGAGCTTTCTTAACAATAAAAACCGCTATACCTATTTAGATGATTTAGGCAAAGGCACCATGGGCAAGGTTAAGAGTGTCTTCGATACCATTTTACAACGAGTGGTTGCCAATAAAGAGCTGAATAAAAACCGCCTGCATAACCCACTGGCCTTACAAACCTTTGTGAATGAAATCAAATTAATGGGGCGACTCAGTCACCCAGGCATTCTGCCCATCTATGATGCTGCCGTGGATGATGAGATGTTGCCATCCTACTCTATGCGGCTAGCCGAAGGTGATACATTGGCCGAATTGCTGCAAATTGAAAAAGGCCAGGTTGATGGTCAGGCCTTGCCACTGGAGACAGCAGTAAAAATTTTAGTTAAATTGAGTGAAACCCTGACCTATGCACATGATCGCGGTATTCTGCATTTAGACCTCAAGCCTGAAAATATTATGGTTGGTGCCTATGGCGAAGTGTTTATTATGGACTGGGGAGCAGCCCGTGTTTATGATGTTGAAAAATATACACAAAGCCTGCAAACATTTTCTGAGCAGATTGAGCAGGATAACCCACAACAGGAAAACGAAGACTTGTTTATCGGCACCCCGCAATATATGTCGCCCGAACAAACTATTCAACGACGCGACACCTTAACACCAGCCTCAGATATTTTTTCATTAGGTGTTCTTTTTTATCAGATGTTAGCCGGCATACATCCGTTTAAAGGCAAGTCTTTTGAAGACTTGACCGACCGCATCAGAACGTTTTATCCGCCTGCAGTCAATGAGCTCGACTCTGATTTACCGCTTAACATTGCCCATATTTGTAGCAAAATGATGCAAAAAGATATCGAGCAGCGTTATCAGAACTTTAGTCAGGTTATTGCAGCCGTCGATGATTATCATGGCTCTGCTGCTGGTTTTCCTGTTAAACATTTCACCTCCGGGGAGGTGATTTTCAAAGAAGGTGAACCCAGCGATTATGTCTGTGTGGTTGTCAGTGGTCGCGTGGCAATTTCTATCGCGACCGAGAATGGCTCGAAAATTATTGCTGAGCTAGGCAAGAATGAGCCTTTTGGTGAACATGCCGCAATCACCGGTAACCCACGGGCAGCAACGGCCTTCGCGCTGGATAATTCAACGATCCGTATGATCAGCAAGCAAGATATCGCTGATGAAATTGACAAGCTTAGCCCATGGGTCGGCAGCATAGTCAATGCACTCTCTAACCGGTTTATTGAGCAGAATGCGCGGGTGATTGCACTGGAGAAACAAATAAAGAAGCAGCAATAACCATTGCCCATATTCTAAAAACATAAGCAAAAGCAGTCTCAATACTCATTTTCCTTTAATCAATAAACCTGCTTATATAAATAGAGACCTGCTCTAGAATCTTTAAATCATGGATACCTCATGATTCAAATGCGATAAAACACCTGATAAAAAAAATCAATTGATCAAAACAACCTTTACAGTGACATTTTTTGAATGTTCGCAGCATAGTCATCACAAGAAAAACTTTATCTTTATTGCGTGTATGACAATAATTCTTATTATTGCATTTTTGTAAAGAATGAAAAAAACATACGTTGTTAAAACGCATGACATCCCTTAATGAACAATCCATGTTTATGCTAGCTAGTGCTTATACCTGTAGCAACGGTCACAAGCTGAGTATGATGAAGCGATAGCCTAAGTAATGAAGAGTGAGAGGAAGAAAATGAAGGGTTTTTCGACATTTATATTAAGTTTACTGATGACTTGCACCTACGCAGTAGTTGCTGTAGAGCACGATCATGCAAATTGTACTGCATTGCAACAGCCAGACTGGCTGGCATCACATCAAGCCAATTTGGCCGCTGAAAGGCAGTTAGCCGCGACACCTGTTATTGAAGCCGTTGAATATTTTATTCAGCCCATCTACCTTCTGCCAGTAGATACGACAAGCCGAAATAACGCGCAGACCATTTATAATGGCATGCGTACTATTCAAGAGCAATGGGCTGATTGGGGTTGGACCTTTGCGTTAGCTGATAACATTATCACGGTTGAGTCTCAGCAAACCTGTGCGGCTTTATCAAGTGGGAATCAGTTTGACAATGTTAAAAATGCAGTTACTTCTCAGGGCTTCTCTGACTCAAAGGTAAAATATGCTATTTTTCCTGAATGTGTTACAGAACCGGGTGTTGCTGCTCGCGCTGAGCAACCGGGTAATTTTTCCATCTATTTTTCTGGTGTTATCAGCAATGAAATAATTCTTGGAGAAGCCGGTGTAATAGGACATGAAATAGGCCACAACTTTGGTTTATTTCATGAAAATTGCCAGGGACAGGAACCAGGTAATGCACAAATATTAATCGATAATGGATTACCAGGACATGGTACTGACGGCCCCATGTGTAATGGGGGAGGTAATTGGCCAAACGTCTTTCCAGATGGTTATCAATATACACAGGTATATCGTTTTGGTTGTGAATGGCTTGCGGAGTGTAGCGATGGTGTTTACCGTCAGGGTCCAGTCGTGCTTTATGAAGATGAAAATTTCTCTGGTCGCTCAACTTCTTTTGAAGTAGGGACATATAACCACGATCGCTTTGGTAGTGTGCGTAATGATCGTGTTAGCTCAATCCAAGTGCGTCCAGGCTTTGAAGCTGTGATATGCGTTGATAACAATGCCCAAGGTTTGTGTACAACATTAACTGAAAATATGTCAGAACTAAATTCACTGGCATTAAACGATAACATATCTTATTTGCAGGTAAGATCTGTTGGGAGTCCGCCACCGCCACCGCCGCCACCACCGCCGCCGCCAAGTGGAGGCACACTGTTAGAGGCAGAGCTTGCGCAAATTTTAGGGAATGCTTCGGTATATAATGATGGGGCTGCTTCAGGTGGACAGGGCGTTGCCTTTCTGGATACCATTAATGCAGGTGTGCAATTCAATAATGTGCCTGCATCAGACACAATTACAATGCACTATGCTTCACAAAATAGTGGTGCATTGTCAGTTACTGTTAATGGTTCCGATGTCGGCAACATTAACTTTAGTACTAATGGCGTCTGGACAGGTGCTTATACAGATGCAACAGCAGCTTTTAATATTCCAGCTGGCGCCGATGTGAGAATCGTTAATCTTGGTGGCGGTGATGTCGCAGCCAATATCGACTGGG
The DNA here is from genome assembly GCA_965230615.1 of Gammaproteobacteria bacterium. Lineage (GTDB taxonomy): Bacteria > Pseudomonadota > Gammaproteobacteria > HTCC5015 > HTCC5015. The sequence goes on along the minus strand of OZ246012.1, from coordinate 36,300 downwards.
TACGTTTTAGTGGTAATGCGCCGCCGCCACCGCCACCACCGCCACCACCGCCACCACCGCCACCACCGCCACCACCGCCACCGCCACCGCCACCGCCACCACCGCCGAATGGAAGTTGTATTAACTTAAGTAGTACACAAGCTTACTCTGGAAATAATACAGGTAGCTTTAATGACAATGGCTGTACTATTACCTTAACAGGGAATATTTGGCGTCAAACTACGCAAGGTTTCGATATTACTAGCAGCACCAGTATTACGTTTGATTTTGCCGCAAATGGCACAGGTGAAATTCACGGTGTGGGTTTTGACGAAGACACCGGAGCCAGTAGCAACCGGATCTTTAAATTAACAGGTACACAGAGCTGGGGGATTACCGATTTCAACTATAGCGGTAATGGCGCAACGCAAAGTATTACCATTGCGGTAGGTGATTTTTATACGGGCAATAATATGGGTTTTGTCGTTGCCAATGACAAAGACAACGGGCAAGCTGATAATACAACAACTGTCAGCAATGTGGTTTTGAGTAACGGTGCATCGCCACCACCACCACCGCCACCGCCACCGCCACCACCGCCACCGCCACCGCCACCACCACCGCCACCGCCACCGCCACCGCCACCGCCACCGACGTGTATTAACTTAGATAACACCTCAGCATACTCAGGCAATAATACCGGTAGCTTTGATGCTAACGGTTGTTCTATTACGCTCAGTGGTAATATTTGGCGCATCAGCACTCAGGTGTTTACCATCAGCAGCAGCACATCTATTACATTTGACTTTACAGCCAACGGAACCGGTGAGATTCATGGTGTCGGATTTGATGCTGACACAGGCGCGAGTAGTAACCGCATTTTTAAATTGTCTGGCAGTCAGGGCTGGGGGATCACCGATTTTAATTACACAGGTAATGGAGCCACACAAAGTATTACTATTCCGGTAGGTCGTTTTTATACCGGTGATAATATGGGGTTTGTCATTGCTAATGATAAGGATACAGGTGCTGCTGATAATACCACTACCGTGAGTAATGTTGTTATCGATTGAGAATATCCATATTTTAAAAGCATTAAAAAATTAGGCAAAAGCAGTCTCAGCACTGCTTTTGCTTTAATTAATAAAATTACCTATACAAATAACGACTTGCTTTAGATTCTATAAAACATTGGTGATTAAAGCATGGGGCCCAGCCCCCTAAGATTCTTGAGGCTCTCTGGTTAAAGTTCAATCATAGAAATCGTTCTTGTGAATTAATCGATAAAGAATCTCAAGTGATAGGCCAGATTCTTTTATCATCGCAATAACAGAATATATTAAAGTCAAACTAGCCAAGCAAGTACCTAACTCCAAAATACAATGACAAGCATTATCAAGGCTGGTAAAAAAATTGGCCAACATGGCTAAAAAGATAGTCGCAGCAGCAACTAATATCGATAAATACAAACTGACTAATGCGGTTTTGATGTGCTTAACCCGCCTGGACTCAAGCACAATATGCTTTTGGTTAAACGTCGATGCACTATAATGCCGCAAATCGTGTCTGACAGCAGTATATCGACCAGTCACAGACAGTATTAGTAGACCAACAATCAACAATAGCGTAAATGGGGCCAACCACAGATATAAATCATTCATAAAACACCCCTTATATTGTATGCATAATTCAGTAAATGTCTGGCTTACTTTTTATTTAAAAAGAACAATAGTAATGTCTCACTTCCTTTTAACGACTATACATAATAATTTATACGTCAATATACGATAAATGTATGTCTTTTATCTAAAAAAAGTTATAACTTTTTATTCACCTAGCATTTATAAAAAAATTACGGTTAACCCAGAGAGCTTTATATTCTGTTGTTATTAAAACTTAAGGTTTAGTATATTTTTTTCCCACACTTTATTGCTGCGCGAGACGTTTCTATCGATGTCTTTAAACCATTTTTTTCGCTGCCTATCATTTTGATAAAAGTAAAGCTTGTTATTGTGCGTTGCCCATTTGACAGGGCTTGCGTTAACGAGTTTGCCATCTACTATTGCCGAAGCACAGTGACCACCATACTGAGGTGCATAACGTTCAGGCTCTGACAAAAACTGATCTCTGTTTTTTTCCGATGAGAAAAACCATGTTTTGCCTTGCCACTCGCAGCTGTGTTCAGGAATCCCTCTCAGAGCGCGTTTTTCAGTGAAATATGCAACAGGATCATAACCTTCTATCGCAACCCCCTCTTCGTTAGCAACAATTGGAATAGGGTTTTCAGCTTCGACTTCAGCGTTGAGCTTCTCGTCGGCAAAACTTGATAGCGTCATTATTAATAAGGTGAAAGCAGTGAAAAAATGCAGCATCTTTGTCAACATGTGAGTTCTCACTTTTGTATTAGAAGGCAGTGTCAATTATCGTCATTTTTTAGTCGGTTTATCTAGAAACCCTTATTTCTAAGCATACTCGACAATATTACGCAGAATCATAAATTTTTAATAACATCAGCTGAGCCATAAACCCTCACATATGAAAGAACTTACATAAAGTGAAATGATTGGGGAAATGATTGGGGACACCCACATTCTAAGAACACAAGCAAAATCAGTATCAGTACTGCTTTTGCTTTAATTGATAATCTTGCCTATATCGATAGGCAAATAGAGACTTACCTTAGAATCTTTAAAACAGGGATGTCCTCGATTCAACCCGATTCAATTCATGGGTTACGAAAATATTACGATTGATGCTCGTAATATGAATGTCAATTAAACGACATTGAAAAACCTCAGATCAGACATAATTTTCAGAAAATTTATGCTATTTCGTTTAAAAAAGGCATTTGTAGCACTTTAAAACTCATTAAAAAGTCGAACGTATTTTTTTACTCATTGTGTAATAAGTGAAAACCTAAGAAACTAATTCATGTGGCTTTTTGGCGGTCGATGTTGGTAGTTTATTCTTCTGGCTAAAAAGCGTGCTTGAAATATTTTATTTTGAGGTTTGTATTTACAATGATGACTAAGTATAGGTTGGAGTTAACGTTAGGACTTATGGGCGCTGTATTGATGCTGTTGGTTGCCTGCTCTGGTTCTGGCTCTGGTTCTGACTCTGGTTCCAATCCCAGTTCTGGAGGAGAAGAACAAGCTGGGGTTCCACAGAGTCCAATATGGGATGGCGGTTTTTTAAGCCCTGCAAATGTGCCAACAAATCCTTGTTTAGCCGAGCATGAACCGTTGTTTGTAACTAGTGCAGATTCACCGCAACTGCAACTCAATGGTATGCATGTTGTACATCATGCCCCAGGTACTGTTTATGTTGACCAGGGGGCAACAGCTTCTGACCCTGAAGATGGTGATATTTCAGCCAGTGTGATGGTGGTTGGGTTGGATAACCTGGATGTAAACAGCCCTGGCGATTATTTATTGGAATATCATGTAAGTGATAGTGATGGTAATCAGGCGGTACCTGTATCAAGAATAGTGCGCGTGAACCAAGATGAATTGAGCCGCTTATCATTTCGACCTACCAGCCAAACCAGTGCCGCATTAGCTTATTCAGAACATTTACCTTTAAACTATGGTGATGATGTGACTGCACGTTATCCTGTGATAATTCATCAGCATGGTTATGGGCACTCGGCTGATAAGAATTTTCCGATAGAAGGGTTTGCTAACTTAAGCATTAACCGTGTCATTTTAAGCAACAGTTGGGATGAATCGTTGCCATTTATTGTATTGATGCCACAACGCCGCATCGCTTCGCAGCAAAGCTGGCCCCCATATGAAGATTGCGTTTTACGTCATTTTATCGACTATGCCCTGACGGTTTATCGCATCGATCCACGGCGAATCTATATGATGGGTTTTAGTAGTGGAGCCTATGCCACGTGGGAGTATTTGCGAGCGTTTCCTGATCGTGTTGCTGCCGCAGTACCAGTTGCTGGCGGTGGTGTCGATAGTCAAGTGTGCGGCTATAGTGAAGTGGCTGTTTGGGCGTTTATTGGTACCCTCGATAACCCTGGTAGCATCGACAACATACGAGTCACCGGCGCCATGCCACGAGCTTTAAATATGTGTGACCCACCACCTCCTGAGCCTGCTAGATTTACCACATTTATTGGTTTGAGGCATGAAGTGATACCTATTTTGAACTTATCATTATTAAATGCTCCCATCGTGCCTGGCCAGCAGCCATATGATGAAAGTATTTATGAGTGGCTTTTACGACATGAGAGAGATTAAGATATAAAGATGGTAAAGATGGGGACACCCATATTCTAAGAACACAAGCAAAAGCAGGATCAATACTGCTTTTGCTTTAATTGATAAAATTACCTATATAGACATACAAATAGAGACTGGCTTTAGAACCTTTAAAGCATGGGTGTCCTAGATTCTGCTACCCCTAACGTCTAACGCTCTTTTTCATTGGCCACACTTGATTAAATGCCACTTTTTCTGCTTGTAGTGTTTGGGTGTCCTAGATTCCTTTTTAACGGTGGTGGAGGACTAGTATCCTCCACGAGTAATCATTATTTATATTTAGGGATATATTCTATAGCGTTTTCGTAGTCTCTTTCGTCAGATTTACTAATCATCTTCCTAGCATACTTACCATCATCATACGACTCATTTGCCCACTTTACTTTTTTAATTGTGAAATTGTCGTCAAAGTCATAATCTCCACTAATATCAAAGTAACGTATAGAACCATCAATGATGGTAATTCGGCAATCAAGCACTTCATCTGACTCATTTATAAGTAAAACAGTGTCTACAATATGAAAGCAGTCAGCTTCATCTTTTATTCTCAGTTCGTCATCACTTATATCTTCAAACTCAACTAAATACTGATCGCCTTCGTCTTCAGACCTATGTTTAATAAGTAAATTATCAACCTGACTTCTAAGAAGTGGAAAATGCACAAAGCTTCCTTCAAAAGCTTTGCAAATAATGTCCCTTTCTAAGGTAGATACTTTCTCGCTCAACTTGAACTCCTAATATTGTCGTGGACTGTTTTATACGCCCACTCCCGCATAAATTAACAATTACCCTACATAACTCTCTTTTCTTTTAGCTCTTTGGAAAAATCATTTAAAACCCCATAGTAGTATTCCCATGTTATTGCTGCATAATAAACATTATCCTTATCATCCCTCTCTTCGACATCACCAATAAATTGCAATGTAATATACATACTGCCTTTATAGTTAACTAAAAAAGATATTACATGATCAGTATTCGGACCCCAATCAAAGACTTGATGCTCTGGAAAAACCTCATGATCCTTAGGAGCACTGTCACATGAAAAAACCCTCGTATTTAAAATAAACTGGTGAATTTCGGCAATACTCAAATTTTCAAAGTAAATCTCAAACAGATTTAGCCTTTTTTGACTTTCTTGTTCATCTATAACCGAAGAAATAATTGCCGGCAAATAAGCGATATTATCATAAGAGGTTACATGCTTATTTGCTATCCAAATATCGATGTAGCACATATCATCTGATTGATCGATATTATCTCCAATACCAAAGGCTACAATATTTTTATCACCAATAATTTTCATTAAAATATAATCACTCAGCAAATAGTTAAATTACACTTAATCAACACCAAACAGCTTCCGTATCTTATCTGGGGCCCTTACTTTATACAGTGGGTTTAGGGGCGATCCAGGGCGATCCAGGACACCCATATATTTTATAGCTTACCGCACTAACCTTCCTACATCTATATTTATAGTACTTGAATAATCTTTTTTTAGCTTTTATCTTAATCACCTAATTCCAATATATCGAAATAGGCATAGTTGAATATGACTCAAGCCAGAAAGACGCTTATTGCTCTTGAAGATACGCCCTACTATCACATCACCTGTCGTTGCGTGCGTCGGGCATTCTTGTGTGGAACTGATCCCTATTCTGGGACTGATTATGAACATCGACGACAATGGATTGTCGAGCGCATTGCCTTTCTGGCTGAGCTGTTTGCAATTGATATTTATGCCTATGCTATTATGTCTAACCACTACCATCTCGTGGTGAAGCTTGAACCTCAAACACTTGATTCACTCAGCGATCGTGATATCGCAACACGCTGGTCTCAACTCTGCAACCCCTCGCTGATCGTTTCCCGCTGGTTAAAAAGAGAACCTATTAATCAGGCTGAAGCGAGCCTTATCACTGACTGCATTTCACTCTATAGAAGCCGCCTTGGCAGCCTTAGTTGGTTTATGCGCTTCTTAAACCAGTTTATTGCCTGTGCAGCCAATCATGAAGATAACTGTACAGGGCGCTTTTGGGAGTCTCGTTTTAAATCACAGGCATTACTGGATGACACAGCACTTTTAACCTGCATGACCTATGTGGATTTAAACCCTATTCGAGCGTGTATGGCTGATACACCAGAAGCTTCTGATTACACCTCTATTCAAGCGCGCATACACGCAGCAAAACACGTGAAACATAGTACGCCCACTATTCCCCTTGCGCCTTTCATGGGCGCTGAACACAACGACAAGCCAATGGGCCTTTATTACTCTTTGCCAGATTATATTGAACTCGTTGATCAGACAGGCCAAGCTATACGTGATGATAAGCGTGGCTTTATTAACAACACCTTACCCCCCATATTAAACCGGCTTAGCATTGATGGTGATGAATGGCTCATCAACTGCCAACACTTTGAGAGCCGCTTAGGCCGGGCTGTAGGCCGTATTAACCACCTTATTCAGCATGCTCAACAACAAAAACAACACTGGTTTCAACGAATGCGGGCCTTTGAACATATGTTTTTAACATAGCAAGTCAGTAACAATACAAAGTCATCTATGCTTCTTGCACAAGAAGCGTACTTTCCTGCATGTAGCTTTATATCCATTTCTATATCTACATAGACACTTTACACAGCATCACTACAATAGCTTCCCCCTAACGTCTAACGCTCTTTTTCATTGGCCACACTTGATTAAATGCCACTTTTTCTGCTTGTAGTGTTTGGGTGTCCTAGATTCTTACTTGATTAAATGCCACTTTTTCTGCTTGTAGTGTTTGGGTGTCCTAGATTCTTTTGAGTACTCCATGGAGGAATGTTAGCAGCATAAAAGCCTGGCGGCCTGCCTCTACCAAACCCAGCCGAAGAAAGCCCAACACCAAATGTTCCAATAGCCATTGCTCCTGCTCTACCAGTATAGTGATATAAGACCCTACGCCCTCTCCTTCGATGCCCAACCCTTACTTCTTCTTTAACTCTCTCTTGTAACTTTTTACGATCAAGCTCTAAAATTTTCTGAGCAGCAGGACTTGCGATCATGTCTTTTAGCTGATCACCAGTTGAGAAAGTGATGAAGCCAGCAACCAAAAGACTAACTGATACTCTTGTTATAGCACCTGCTCCCCCAGTTACTGCAAATGTAGAAAGGCTTGCTTGCATCTGCAATGCTTGAATATTTCCAACAAACTCACCCGATGGATCAGTTAAATTTGCTGGATCATTATGAGTATATGAATACTTGTTCAAGGTTGCCGGAACTCGATCCACCCCTTGAAAGGGATCCATCTGCGTAAACCGCGCCGAGTGCGGACTATAGTACCGCGCTCTGAGGTAATAGTTCGATGTGAATGAATCAAACTGCTCGCCGGTAAACAAATACCGATTCTCACTCGCCCCAGTGCTGTTCAGTAATTCACCAAACGCTGCATAGTCATAAGAGTCTGTTAAAGAGCCTCCGGCATCACTCAGGTGCCGGGTACTGCCTAAGCCGTCTGTATGATAATAGCGTATATTGCTGGCGCTGTCTTGGCTGATCAGGTCGTCGCCGTGTACATAGTGCACTTCGATGGCATTGTTGACCTTCTCGTTTAACACTTGCGCAAAGTCGCGGTTGGTATCGACCAGGTAGTCGGTGGTGTTGCTGTTCTCGGTACTGCTGATGCGGTTGCCGTCCACGTCGTAGGCGTAGTTAATTTGCTCACCCGGTTTGCTTACCTGGATGAGCTGCTGTTTGGCATTGTAGGTATACAGGGAGATTAGGGACACCCAAATTCTAAGAACACAAGCAAAAACAGGATTAATGCTGCTTTTGCTTTAATTAATAAACTTACCTATATAGATATACAAATAGAGACTGGCTTTAGAACCTTTAAAGCATGGGTGTCCTAGATTTTAATGAAGGGATTAATGGGCTTATTCCAGCCTATAAAGCAGATAACTTCGCCAAACCACCTGCTTCTCTGACTCAATATCGCTGGCAAGCGCATTGTCGCGGGCTGTTTCATACGCCTATTTTGGCTTGAATTAACAATTCGCCAGGGACAGGCATATTACTTTTCGGCTTGGGCTGAGAAGCTGACAGGATTTTATGTGCCACCAGATTAATTCAACGTATTATGTATCGTGATGAATTGTTCATACATCAACCATGAACGCTCTATGGTGCGTGTCCACGAGAATATTGAATAGAAAGCATATCACTGAGAGAAAAACAGCCTGAAAAGAATATTTTTCAAGCTGTTAATTGAAGTTTTTTCTGAATTTCTAAAAAATTTTGTTGAGTTTTACAGCAAATCTTTAAAAATCAGCTTTAAATCTACGTGCTATGACTCGTGGACACTGTGGACAGGACACCAGGGACAGGACAATTACTATTGCTCAGCCTCATCTCTTACAGAGTCCCTAGCACAACTCAGCAAAGTTGCATAATCAGACTCCAATACCACAGACAACTTAGCTTCCAAAAAAGATTCCAAGTCATACAAAACTCTTTTCTCAGCCTGATCTACAAACAAATCAGAAGGTTCATTTTCATTCAATCTAACTAACCAATCAAAAAAAACCACTGCTTCACTTTCACTAATATCAATCGATATAATTTTATTCAAATTTTTACTCATCAATTCAACCCTCCATGCTTTAAGACATTTTGCAACTGAGCGGCACCTAACTTCCATCCAGAAATAAAATTACCATCTAAATCCTTAATCACATTGACGCCAGTCTTCGAGTCAAGATAATGAATCACATCAACTCCTCTATACTTACCAGCAATAGGAGTTGTTTTTGAATCTTTAACATGGTTTTCTATCGCTTTCCTATACAGTTTCGAATTTGCTTTATTAAAATTACCAGGAATTCCAAAATCAATTGCATGTTTCCATTTTCTTTGCAGTTTCTTACTTGAAATAGCAATAAATCTATTTATTGTCCCATTAGAATTAAATATATTGCACATCTTCTTATTTGTGTTATGAACCAATACATTATGCTCACTCACAAAATAATTATGATTTTCTAACACGGTTAAATTATATACTTTTCTTACACTTCGTATAGTTCTTACTGCTTTAACCTTAATATACTCTCTTTCACTAGAAAAAAGTTTAAAACCAGGTTTTATTTTATTTGCTTCAAGCCAGTTACCCTCCACATAAAATGGATGCTCACCTGTAGCTTGAATTATTTCTCCATTTGAAAATTCTATCAAAATAATTGAATCTGAAACTCCAGATATTAGATGAATAACTTCCTTGTTTTCAAAAACATGAGCTTCCTCATTATAAGATAATACCAAATCGCCTATTCTTATATCTTGAATTGGAGTCAACCCATCACTTGTATTTACTAAAGTACCCTCTGCAAAACTATTTTTTCTTGAGCAAAACTTACTGAATAAGTTTTTAACGTATTTTGCGGGCAGGAGCCCTAACAACACTGTTGTACCCAGTTCTCTTGCCGAAAAATCTTTCTCACCAGTTGTTATTTGAAAAACATTAATAGCAGTTTGTACTGTAGAGAATAAGGTACCTATAGTATTAGCAATAGCAAGTGCTTCACCAATTGAAAAGTTCCCACTAGGATCAGTAAAATTAACCGGATCAGCATTAGCATAGAGGTATTTATGAAGCGACACCGGTATACGATTCACCCCTTGAAAAGGATCCATCTGCGTAAACCGCGCCGAGTGCGGACTGTAGTAACGTGCTCTGAGGTAATAGTTCGATGTGAATGAATCAAACTGCTCGCCAGTAAATAGTTACCCCGACGCGCGCATCGTAACCGAGGCGGGTTTTTCCTTAGAGATCAGACTGTTAAAGAGCTAAAAACCAATACATCGTACTCTAGCAAAAAAAATCCCCAGACGCACTTTTTCTGTTAACATCACCAAAAACACCTATACGCAATTCGCCAGGGACACCCTATATAACTTACTTCTTGAGCCGTAAACCAAGAAACTCGATACTACCAACTCTCCCATCTTTTAATATATCAAGAACCACTTCTTCTTTTTCAGGATGAACGAGAGTTATACTCTCTTTAAACTGCCATTCAGAACCAGGTTCATTAGGCTTCTTAGGGTCAACAAAATAGCATCCAGACTTAATTTTAGTACACCCCTCAAGTGATTCATGCAACCACTTATAATCGGGGTATTGGTCCTTGGCTAACTGCACTAGCCAAGCCGGATCATAATCTTTCCATTTTGAAAAAATAATCACACCACACCTCTATGACTCTTATAGATTAACTGGGGAGAATGGCACAAACTTTCCTGTTAATTTATTACTTAATACAGTTGTAATTTTCCCTTCCACGAAAAGCACTTTAATTGTCCCATTTACTTTAGGATCCCCTATCACCCGTACAATAGCCCCAGATTTAATATCTATCCAAAAAGCTCCTTTTGTAACAGCACTTACGACGTCTTTTAGATCAAAGCCTCTCTCATTCATTCTTTGAACCCAATGAAAAACTTTATTAAAACCTTTTACTGTAGGACTCCTATCAAAAATAATGGATGCAAACCCTAACCTTTCTAGTTTTGAAGCAACTGCCGCTAAATCAGCAGTCTTTTGCAAATAACGTGTTGGCAAGAAAGATGTTGCAATAATTGCAATGCTCTTTGCATTTCTTGCTGTCAAGACATCGCCAGTTCTAACAAACCTATCGAGTATAGATCCAGCTTCAAAACCAACAGTAAACGCTCCAAATAGACTACCTATTACTGATAAAGCTTGAATAGCACCAGCTATTCCAAAGTTCCCACTAGGATCAGTAAAATTAACCGGATCAGCATTAGCATAGAGGTATTTATGAAGCGACACCGGAATCCGATTCACCCCTTGAAACGGATCCATCTGCGTAAACCGCGCCGAGTGCGGACTGTAGTACCGTGCTCTCAAGTAATAGTGTGATGTAAACGCATCAAACTGCTCGCCGGTAAACAAATACCGATTCTCACTCGCCCCAGTGCTGTTCAGTAATTCACCAAACGCTGCATAGTCATAAGAGTCTGTTAAAGAGCCTCCGGCATCACTCAGGTGCCGGGTACTGCCTAAGCCGTCTGTATGATAATAGCGTATATTGCTGGCGCTGTCTTGGCTGATCAGGTCATCGCCGTGTACATAGTGTACTTCGATGGCATTGTTGACCTTCTCGTTTAACACTTGCGCAAAGTCGCGGTTGGTATCGACCAGGTAGTCGGTGGTGTTGCTGTTCTCGGTACTGCTGATGCGGTTGCCGTCCACGTCGTAGGCGTAGTTAATTTGCTCACCCGGTTTGCTTACCTGGATGAGCTGCTGTTTGGCATTGTAGGTATACGTAGTGGTACTGAAGCCGATTCTGTGTGTTCTTAAGCTGCCGTTAAAGTCGTAGGTGTAGGTTTCTCCGCCTTGGCTTACCAGCTGGTCGTTCACATCATAGGTGTAGGCGGTGGTCACGCCGTTGATAATGCTCTGCGTGCGGTTGCCCACGGCGTCGTATTGGTAGTCGGCCTGATGGTTACCGTTTTGGCTGTCGGTGATGGTCTCGCTTGTCATGCGGTAGAGGTCGTCGTATTGGTATTGACTGCGGCGACCGTCTAGCTCATCGATGTGGGTGCGTCTGCCGGTGGGATGCAGGGTGTAGTTGTAGCGCTCGAGCAGCGTGGCGCTCGGGTTGGCCGTGCTCATCGCCGTTAAGCGGTTGCGTTGGTCATAGGTGTAGGTGGTCACGTTGCCGTTCGGGAATGTCATGGTCTCGCGGTTACCTACCGCATCGTAGGTATAGGTGGTGATGTTGTTGTGCTCGTCTATCACACGGGCCAGGCGGTTTAACACATCGTACTCGTAAGTCTCGGTGCGGCTTGTGGTGCCGCCACCGTTGGTGTTGACCGTTGTCGTCACCGTGGTGCGATTACCCGCACTATCATACGCGTATTCTATCTCGTCACCGTTAGGTTTGGTCTCGCGGATTAAGCGGTCTCGGTTATCGTAAGCCCAGCTGTGGGTACCTTCAGCATTGGTGGCGCTTATGCGGTTGCCGACGTTGTCGTATTGGAAGGTCTCGGTCACCGCATTGGCACCGGTGTAGTCGGCTTCGATTAAGCGGTTGTTCACATCGAAGGTGTTGTTCTCACGCAGGGCAAAGTCAAACGAGGTACGGCCCGTGCGATTGCCCACGCGGTCATAGCTGTAACTCTCGCTTAGGTTGTTGGGCAAGGTTCGAACGATCACTCGACCCAGGCGGTCGTAACGCCAGCGCGTGGTACGGCCCAGCGCATCGGTCTGGCTGGTTTTGTTGTTTTGTTCATCGTAGGTAAACGTTGTCGTTGCACCGTCTTCGGTGGCGGTGGTATCGCCATCGACATCGCTGCCTTGTTTAACCTGGGTGAGATTACCTTTGCTGTCGTAGACAAACTCGGTGCGATTACCGGCCTCGTCGATTTCAGCGACAACGCGGCCGAGCGCATCGTACTCGGTCTGGATGCGCTGGCCATTAGCGAATACTGTCTCTATGCGGTTATCTAAGCTGTCATAGACATGCGTGGTCGTGCGGTTTAAGGCATCGATCTCGCGAATGAGGTTACCGTCCGGGTCATACTCAAAACGGAATACCTGGTTTAAGGCATTGCGTGTGAGTATTCTACGATTAGCCGCATCGTATTCATGTTCGGTGCGGTTGCCGTTCTCGTCGATCTCGGCGATCACATTACCCACGGCATCGTACGCGGTGTGTGTGGTGCTGCCATCGGCAAAGGTGGTGCTCGTTAAACGATTCAGCGCATCGTAGGTAAACTGGGTGACCCGGCCGTTGCGGTCGGTTTGGCTTAACAGATTACCTTCGGCGTCGTAGCGGTGTTGTTTTTATATTTAAGTGAGACAACCGATATCGGTGCCAACTCTATTTCCAAACGCTCTAAACGGGCACAAGTCGTCAGTAACGCTGATATTGCTACCAGTGCCCATAGGGTGGCGATTATTTTCAGGTGTTTCTTCATCACTTTTTTCCTTAGCAAAAAAACAAAAGCGATGAAGCAAAGAAGAGATTAATATCTTACGAGCAGTAGCTCTCGTGTCAAGACAACAGAGTACTATTACATTCGTAATAATGTTCTTCTCATTGCAGCCAGAAGGCTTGTCAAGCTATTTTATACAAATTATTAGCTTTCTTTAATTTTTTCAACTCAGAGCAAGTGTATATGTATAGTATTATTATTTTTCTTTGGTTGCTTTATCAACTCTCATTATTAAGCTATCGTTTTATTCAGGCTACGAAAACATATTATTTTTCATCTAAGCCTATTCAGCCAGCTGCTCAGAAGTGTGTGTTATGCCAACCCAAGCCGCAGTGGGTGGTGGATGAAGTGATTCGGCTCAGTGCCTTTATGCCGAAGGCTTCTTGCCGCCAGATAGCGGCGACATTTAATACTCTCCACAAAACCTCTAGAAAAATGACGGTAAGTAAATCCTATGTGTATTACAAGCGCCGTGAATATGCTTATACTATTTTATTAAAGCGCAAAGACATTAAAAGACTAAAGCCTAGACCTTTGCCGAAGAATGCTACTTGGGGCATGGATTTAACATTCGTTACTGACAACAACCAACATCAATATATCTTGCTGGGTATTGTTGATCATGGCACACGGGCCTGTATTGCTTTGCGATGTATTAAGGACAAGTCAACCATCACCCTATTACGCTGCCTGCTGGACAGCATCGAAAAATATGGCAAGCCTAGAGCTATTCGTACGGATAATGAGTCATGCTTTACATCGAAGCTATTATCATTCGTCTTAATATTGCTGAATATCAGACAGCAACGCACTCAAGCGTGTTGCCCTTGGCAAAATGGACGAGTTGAGCGATTCTTTGGCACGTTTAAAAGCAAAGCCAAAGCGCTTGTTATCCAGAGTGCTGGGCAGTTGAGTGATGATTTAGCAAACTTTCGACTATGGTATAACCATGTGAGGCTACATGAGAACTTACGTTATCGTACACCGGCAAATGTATGGCATAAAACTGAGCCAAACTGCCGTGGACAGGCATATTACTTTTCGGCTTGGGCTGAGAAGCTGACAGGATTTTATGTGCCACCAGATTAATTCAACGTATTATGTATCGTAATGAATTGTTCATACATCAACCATGAACGCTCTATGGTGCGTGTCCACGAGAATATTGAATAGAAAGCATATCACTGAGAGAAAAACAGCCTGAAAAGAATATTTTTCAGGCTGTTAATTGAAGTTTTTTCTGAATTTCTAAAAAATTTTGTTGAGTTTTACAGCAAATCTTTAAAAATCAGCTTTAAATCTACGTGCTATGACTCGTGGACACTGTGGACAGGACATCAGTATTCACGCCGCATTATCGGTTTTGCGGTAAACGCAGGGCATTTGGACGGACCCATGATATGCCGTATGTTTAACAGCATCATCAAACAACACAAACCACCGGGCAAACTCAGCTCGGATAATGACCCTTTATTTCAGTATCAACAATGGCAAGCCAATTTACGCATTCTAGAAATTGAAGAGCTTAAACCCCTACCCTATATTCCGCTGTCGCATCCGTTTGTGGAGCGCCTGATTGGCTCGGTAAGGCGGGAGTGTCTCGATCAAACCTTGTTTTGGACAGCCACCGATTTACAGCAAAAGCTCGACGGCTACAAGGATTACTATAATCATGCTCGGCCACACCAAGGAATTAATGGGCTTATTCCAGCCTATAAAGCAGATAACTTAGCCAAAACACCTGCTTCTCTGACTCAATATCGTTGGCAATCACATTGTCGTGGGCTGTTTCATACGCCCACTCCCGCATAAATTAACAATTCGCCAGGGACAGGAAATATCACTTTTAGCTTACTGGAATCAACTTAGCACAGGTTTGACTTAATTCTTCTTCAGAGTATATTCCATCATAATCTGGTTCCTTGGCAGCTTTAAAATAAGCATACCTCATTAGTTGCGCAAAAGACTTAAATCTTATTGCTCCAGGCAACTCCCAACCAAAAAACCATGCTTCCCATTCTCCATCCTCAGTGATTATTTTGGGGTTTAGCAGATATACACCAGAGTCAACAACTTCACTAATTACCAAAGAATGCTCTAGATATTCATCTCTAATTAAGCTAGCGTCTTGACTGGTGGTATAATTAAAATAAACAACATCTTCAACCTGAGTAGATTGTCGTGGTATTCTAAACCAATCAGCTATCAAGTCATTATTTTTTTCTCTCAGCCAACCAATTTTCTCAATAGGAAAAACCAGACCATCACTAGCATCAAAGTGAACTTGAATCCAGCCATTACTTGCTTTTAAAAAATCAACATATGACTTTGGCAAACTGACATTAAGTTTTTTTTCAATGTGTTTAATTTCTTCAAGTGAGGCTGGTGGATACCTTGAAGATTTTCTTTCATAAACAAGCTGCTCCTCAGGAGTATATAACTCTGCCTGACTACTAAGATTATTTACAATTTCATTTTCCCAACAAGATAAAAATTTATCCCAATCGCTGGTCTGCCCCTTATAACCTGACACATTGATCTTCATATTTTCATTATTCCCACAACCAACAAGGAAAAACAGCATCATTAAAAAAATTAGTTTTTTTCGCATTATTAAATTTTATCTTCCCGCACAAACAGGTATTGTGGTTGGAGCACTAGGAGAAGCTACGACGCCAAACCATTTTTTAACTGGATCATCAGGTACAATACCACATGCTTTAAAAAAGCCATTCAAAAAGCCTCCAGCAGCTCTATTATGAGATAAATTGATAGGCCTTAGAGAGACTTTACCCGCTCGATAGTTTGCAGCTCCCCCTTCCACAGTGCTTGAAAAAGGATACTCATCACAATCAAGACCTGTTTGCTTCGTAGCACGACCTCTACATTCAGGTGCAGTTCTAATAAAACTCCTACTATGATTACCTTTACGCTTACTCAGTATTGGCGAACCTATACCAAATTGCTGAGCATCAAAAATATGCAAAGTCGCTTCTTTTACATCAGCCCCAAAAATTATCAAAGGTATACTTGCCTTACATCTTGAAGCATTACTTGTCGCACATGTTCTTGCTTCGAACTTGCCTAAAGCTACATCTTTTAGCGTTCGCTCCCTTTCCGTACTCAAACCCAAATCTTGAATCAGATTTCCGCCTATTGGCGTATTTGCAAAAACGATTGCTAACGCTAGAGAGTTTATTATTGCATTTGCAGCAGATATTCCAGCAAAATTCCCACTAGGATCGGTGAAATTTATAGGGTCAGCATTTGCATACAGATATTTGTTAAGTGTAACTGGGTGGTTGTCAAACCCTTGAAACGGATCCATCTGCGTAAACCGCGCCGAGTGCGGACTGTAGTATCTTGCTCTGAGGTAATAGTTCGATGTGAATGAGTCAAACTGCTCGCCAGTAAATAGTTACCCCGACGCGCGCATCGTAACCGAGGCGGGTTTTTCGTTAGAGATCAGACTGTTAAAGAGCTAAAAAACCAATAAATCGTACTTTAGCAAAAAAAATCTCCAGACGCACTTTTTTCCTTATAGATAGACTTTTTCTCGGTTTATACGGATAACATCAAAGCTTCATTGGTGCTTTAAAGCTTGTATTATTAACATATATATAAACCCACTATCAGGACACCGTTATGGAGACACCCTCCTGGCTTAACTCAGACATTGTAAAACCACGCCTTATCAATGCTTCTTTATTCTTGCTAGGTTATGAGCTTTTGAAGTCATCCATAGTTGATGGAGTCAAAGGCTTTTACTCTCACACTTACGAAGATGATGAGTGGAAGCCTGATAGCGACTATCAAACTGATGTGTTAGATAAAGCAAAACATGTATTTCAAGCATCACTCTTATGGCTACATAGCTGCGATGCTATTACAGAAGACGAAGTAAAAGACATTCAGTCGATTCGCGAGTATCGCAATCAGATTGCACATGATATACCAATGCTTATCTTCGATGACTCTAAAGAGTTTGACTTAAAAATGATTGAGAAGACACAACACTATGTCCATAAAATTGATAGTTTCTGGGGGCGAGTCGAAGTTGACACGAACCCTGAGTATGATAATCAAGAGATTGATTACGAAGGTATTACATCTTTAAAATCAATAGCCTTAAATCATATTGCCGAAGCAGTTCAAGACACATCGACACCAGAGAAAGCTCCCACACAATGATTATTTTCCTCTTAGCCGCTTCAGCTGCGAAGCAGCTAAAGGGAAGCTGGCTTGGCCAGGCAGGACGAGCAACGCAGTGCGAGCTGCCTGGACGAGACAGCATGGTGGGCGGGAACAGATTAAAATGGGGTGCGAAGCCACCTTGTATTTTTGCCCCCGGCGGGGGCCACGGGGGGACACAGCCGACCATTTAACATAACGCGCGATTAGGCGAGGCAACAGCTTTACAGCGCGTAGCGCGCTGTTATCTCGCCTAATCTCGCGTTATGTTGGATGGCTCGCTTGGAGGCCCCCTTGAGGGGGCGAACAGGGGGTGATCAAGAACCACCCTGGTCATGGCCGCTTTATTGTCTCCGGACCATCACGAACGGGCGTCAGTGTCGGACCGCCACGGTAAAGCTCCGACTTTGGCTTCTAACAATTTATCAATAACATAAAGCACAATATTAGTTACTACGCAGTTTGTACAATTCTTTATCGCCATCGGCCTTAAGCACAAAACTAAAATAAATAGTCGCAAAACCAAATAACAGACCAACTAACCGCTTGTACCACAGTATGTCATCCATCGATGCTAAAAATATTATTCCAACACCATATATAAGCAACCATAGCGAGATAAAATACAAAAAACCTATAACAAATTTAACAATAACAGGGTGGTCTTTATATTTATTTTGAAAAGGAGATTTTGCTGCTTCACCCATAGCATTTTTTATTCTCTTAAATAGCTTAAATAAATCAGCACTCATTCGCTGCACGGTAGGTGAACAATAAACTTTAGAAATGACAAATATAGAAACACTTATCGCAATAATAAGATGAAGTATGGGATATGGGCTAACAGCATGCATGAATTGTGTCATTGAACAAACTCCTTTTAAAACAAAACATAATACTTAACACATAGTTACACTACCCGATAGATTATCAGGCAGAACTCAAATCTCACCTTTTGCCGTTTTCAAAAATGAAAATCAATAAAAAGATTAATGAAAAGACTTAGGCCAAAGCTGCTTACTGTGTATAACAGCGATTACCCGCAAATCATCACCAACAACTTGGTAGGCTAATAAGTAAGGTGTCTTTTTAACGACCCACTCCCGCGTGCCAGTGACTCGGCCAAGACGTCCCATATCAGGTTGGGCTGAGAGTAATTTGGTGGCATCCCAAATGCGTTGCGCCACTTCCTGGGCGGCAATTGGGTTATCTTCTGCGATGTATTCTTGTGCTATTTTTAATTGTTTCAGTGCCCGGCGCGTCCATTTAACCTTCAATCTGCACTCCCCATTGCTTGAAAGCCTCCTTCACTTCGTCATTACTCGCAAACTCCCCTCGTTCAGCTTCAGCCAGGCCAGCCTCAATTTCCTGGCGCGCATAAGCCTCATAGGCAACATCTTTCCAGGTAGCCCCATCGGGTAATTGATCAGCCAGTGCATGAAGGGCTTTTTTGATATCCGCTGTGGTTTGCATGGTTTATCTCTCTAAACATCAACGTTGATGCCTTAAGTTTAATCCGATTCAGGCAAAATTGCTCGATTTGTTGGACATTTTGCCGGATGCGTCGCCCGATGCACCTCCCTGAGCTTCTCCACCGATACCTGGGTATAGATCTCAGTACTATTGAGATCATCATGCCCCAGCATGGCCTGGATAAAGCGTATATCTGCCCCATTATCCAACATATGCGTGGCCATCGCATGCCTGAACAGGTGGCAGGAGCCGGTTACGTGGATATCCGCTTGTTTCATATAGCGTTTGACTAGGCGACCCAGGTGGCCACCATTAAACGGCTCGCCATAATCAGTGATAAATAAGCGCTCATCATCCTTGGGGCCGGTCAATTGCTCACGGATATCATAAAGGTACTTTTCCAGCCACAAATGGGCACGCTCGCCCAGCGGCAAAACGCGGTCTTTATTGCCCTTACCTTGCCTTATCAGCACAATGCTGCGTTTTAAATCAATATCGTAAAGCTTGAGATTGCTCAACTCGGTGCGCCGCAAACCGGTGCTGTAGAATAACTCCATAATGACCCTATCCCGAAAGCCATCCGGGGTGTCGATATCCGGCTGTTCCAATAAATGATTAATATCCGTGGTACTGAGAATCGTGCGCGGGATTTTCTTCGATGGTTTGGGTAATTCTAGTTCACTGGCAGGGTTGTAGAGCAAATAGTTCTTTTGTGTCAACCAACGAAAAAAGCTTTTTAATGACGACAGTAGCACGTGCTGTGAGTTAAACGACAAAGGCTCGCCATCAGGCTTGCGGTAATAATACAAATGCTTTTGATAACGTTCCAAAATCGGCTTAGTGATTTCCTTCGGTTCATTCATACCACGCTCATCACACCAGTGTGCAAAACGGCGGATATGGCTGTCATGCCGATAGGCTGTGGCTTCCGAGTAGCCTTTGATCGCAATGCCTTCTAAGTAACGCTGTAAATAGGGGTAAAAGCCGGTGTGCTCTATCGGCAGCTTTTTATTCCAGCGATGGTCGTGTTGTTTTTTTCTAAGGGCCATACCTTTATATATGTGCTCGTTAACCTATGACACGATGCCGTCAGACTTGGCCAGATAAGCGACTGTATTATCTCGGCAACCTGGTGAGGCTAAGTGGCTGTTAATCTTTATAATTTTACGGTTTATCGTGCCATAACCGTTACCTGACAATGCCCTGACCACAACCTGACTGGCGTCTGACCGGTCAACCTTATAAATGGCATGCGGTTCTTTTACCCTCTGCTCATTAGCTGTTACTTTCGTTAACTGCGCTGAATCAGTTAGCCCATTCAAAAAAGGCTTGTCATCAATAGGGCCATTGTAGAGCAACTCATAATAATAACGTTGAGTATCCCTATCCTTGTGTACCAATAAATACTCTAAATCAACCAAACGGCTTAAATGGACTTTTAGAGCGGTATCACTCCATTGTGTGGCTTGGCGTAACTCACGACGGGTAAAGCGAATATCCGCTGGCGTTAATTGCTGTGACTGGCTATTTTCTTTAACATAGGTGTTAACCAACACTAATAGTTTACGGGTTTGTGGTGGTAATTCATCAAGGGTTCTACCGAGTAAATCATGTGCCAGTTGATTAGCGAGGGTAATGTCACTCAAGCTCACTTCAATATACGGTTTCGCCTTGCCATCAACGTCTATCGTTTTAATCTCTCTTTGGTATTGATGTAACAGTGCGATGCTTTCAATCAGCGTTAAATATTTCTCATGATCTCGCCGGGTGCGGGTTTTATTATCCGAAAAGGTTAATTGCTCCGCATAAGGATTAATCACGGCCAAGGGTTTGAGTAGCCGTTGTGCATTTTGGTGTAAGCGCTTTATCTGTTGCACCTGCTGCTGTTGTTGCAAACCCGCCAAGGTGCGCTTTTTACGTTGCTGTGCGTGGATGGCTTGCGTCTGCTGACGGCCTTCATTCACGCTCAAGACCAAACAGCGATTTAACAACTCTTCATCGATATCAATTGCGGTGGTGGTTAAAAACAACATCACCGGGCCTTCTACTCGGTAATCTTTGGTGATCAAATTGCCGCTAGTGTCATCTTTTCCTGTAGAGGCAATAGTTAACTCACCATCGCTTTGTAATAGTTTTAAGGCATAAGCAGCCTGACTGATACCCTCTTCTTCGGCAATGGCCAAGATTTTATGCTTTAAGTCGGTTTCCCCCATGTAGTACAACGATTGCCCGGTCATTGCCGCATAATGGGCAGTATCTTCGTCGGGCATAAACCGTAAGACCGCCTCCATCAAATGGCTTTTCCCTGCCGCACTGGTGCTTTGCACGATAATGGCTAAGGGGTTGGCTAATTTGCGCGATATGCAGGCTAGATAACCGGCTAACTTATTACTGCGCTCACCTACAGCACCACAACGGTCAAAATCATGCAGAATGCGGTTTAATAAATCCGGTGATTTAAGCAATTCTAGGGCCGCGTGTTGTTCTTCATTATTGAGTTCAACAGCTTTGGTATTAGAGGCTAAAGCCGCTTGAATATGTGCATCTTGTAATTGCTCCAGCGTTAATAACAGCTTGGCTAAATCGGCTTTAATCAGTTGATGATGCACACCTAATTCAATGGCGGCTTGTTTAATAAAGCTGTCGCGTTGTTTGGCGCTGTAGAGGTCAATATTATCTAAATGAATAGCGTGGCCATTATCAACACGTAAATTGATTTTAAGTTGTTCATAACTGCTGTTTTTATGCAGACCGCGAATGCGATAACAATGCTGATCTAAATTGATTGTCACTTCATGCGCACTGATAGTGGCCTCAATAGCAACAGGCGCAGGCTCGGTATGCGGTGAGGCGGGTAATGCAGATTCAGGCAAGTATTGCGTTTGTGAGGGGGATGGCAGACTGACCTTTTCTGTTAACGGGTGAATGGGCTTTGACTCACCGGACATGTGCGGATCAACATCAAGGGCCAGACTGCCATCGTTACTTGGGCGTTTGGGTGTATGTGTTAGTTGATGCGCTTTTTCCTTTTGGCTTTGCTCGCTACCCATCCACTGGGCATGTCGCAATACAGATTCCAACGCTTGGCGCACCGATGTGGTATCTTCCGCAACGGTACAATAGCGGTTCACATCCATACCTTGCGGCAAAACGACACGGTAGCATTCTATGTTTATTGCAAATAATCTTTCTGCTAACGCAGTAGCCGCTTTATTGCCTACTGTATCACGACGATAGGCAATCAGAACACGATCAATGCTGCGTTTTTTGATCAATATTTCTAATTCATTTGTAAAACCCTCTAAACCATAGCTGCACGTAACATAGCGAAAACCATAACACCAGAAAGTTAATGCATCGATAATCGATTGACATAAGATTAATTCAGGCACAGCCTGTGGTGTATCTTTCATTTCATGCGCTGTCTCAGAAAACACCCCATGATTAAATACGCCTCGGTGACTACCAGGCAAATATAAATGCAATGGGGTGCCTTTGCGTAAGCGCTCATTCACTTTGCGGCCATAAGCTTGAATAACATCGTGCTGCTCATCCCCAATGGGCACCACAATCGAGCCATTAAAATGCTCATGGCCACTGTCACGCAATAGCCCTATGCTCTGCAAGCGAGTGCGTATCGCCTGCCCGGCCTTAATGTTTTTAGGCGGTAAGCGATAACCTAAAGTACGGTTAGCATAACCGAGTTTGAAATAATCAATCGCCTCAGCAGTAATACCGCGCTTTTTCAAATACGCCAGTGCTTCCGGGCTGTGTTTAAGTTGTCCATGATAATAGGCCATCACGGCATTGAGCAGGCTTTGGTCATCTTGCTCAACGATAAACGGGCACTCTAAGTGTTGTTTGCGCGAGCGTTTCACGGCCTTGACGCCCTGCGCGGCGAGCTTAGCAGGGTTATCAGCCAGTAATTCCACCGCATGCCGCAGGCTCACGCCTTGAGTCTGCATGACCCAGTCAATCACATTGCCGCTGGCACCACACTCTAAACAGTTGAACTGGTTGTTTTGTGTACTGATCACTAAAGAGGCAGCTTCATCTTGGTGAAAGGGGCATGGACAAAGGCGGTCTTTGCCCGCTTTTTGTAAGGGATAGCCCTGGGATTCAATCAGGCGGATAAGGCTGATTTCTGTGGTTAAGCGTTCTATCTCTGCATCGGTTATTTTGGCCATTTCTACTCCCTTTGCCCAAAAACGGCGATTTTCCAAAAACCTGTCAAGCCCTTTTACAAAAAAATAATTCGGTTGCAGAATACTCTATTTCAGAGTAAAGTCAACTCTAGATTAAAATTTGACAGCTGATCATAAAGTTTTCAGATGGGATTTGACTTGGCAAATAGTTAACTCTATTTTAGAGTAATCTTAACTCTGATATGAAAAGCGGGAGTATCCTTATGGTGTCAACAAGCTATTGGACTGATCGAATGACACCAGAAGACCAGCTTTATTATCAGGCACTCGGGCAACGTATTGCCCAGGCCCGTAAGGCGCAAGGCTTAACACAGCAACAACTGGCTGAAATATTAGCCATATCACAGCAGACGCTGGCACATTATGAAGTTGGCCGTTTGCGAGTTGCTGTGGTAATGCTAATTCCGCTTTCTAAGGCACTAGCAATACCCGTGAGTGAACTCGTTGGTGAAACCTCAGCAAGTAAACGTAAGCGTGGGCCAACATCTATATTGCAGCGCCAGATTGAGCAAGTAGCCTTAATGCCGAGGAGCAAACAGAAATTTATTAGTGAAATGCTGGAGACTGTGATTAAACAGCAACAAGGGTCTTAAAACACAATGCGCCGATCAAGTGTGCTGACACACACCTGGCCGGCTAACCACAAACAACTGACAAGGAGTTGATTATATGGCTACACGAGAGTTTAGCGGCTATGCTGGGCTTTGTAAAAACTACTGGGTGGCTGAACCGCCTGCTCCCTACAAGGCAAACCAGCCTAAAACCGCGACCGTGCATGTGAACGGCTATCCGCCGTTGAAAGATCAGGCACATCAAGGCTGGCGGAAGATTCCGTGGATTAATCTGCGTGGGCATTGGTTGCAGCATGCAGGGTTTGATATTGGTGCTAAGTATCAGATTACGATTAAGGATAAGCAGCTTATCTTGACGGTGGTGGAGGACTGACACCGTCCATTGCTCTAATAATGTTGATCTGCCCCCATTTATTTGAATAACTGAGGTTTCCCAAAAACCTGTCAACCCCTTTTAGCAAAAAAATTTAGGCGATTTTTCGGTCGGTAAAGTCGTGTCAAAAATATAAGATTATCTTATATTACAGTCGCAGCACGCTTAAATATTATCGCTCAGAGCTACGTTGCTTACGTTGCTATAGATATGCAAAAACCAGGATTTTTCAAAAACCTGTCAACCCTTAAATCAAAAAAATTTGCAAAAAAAATATCGTACACTTAGATGTACGGTTATCGGACATTTCTTATATTCGATCGAAACTGTTCAATATTTTGCTGACACAGAATATTGAACAGTCTCCATCTTAACGGTGCTGGTGGACTAACGCCCTCCACTGCACTCACACTCATTGTCTAATCGACTCTGGCCCTACATAGCTTCGACCACCCGCTCCAGCAGTTCCTTGAGCCACTGATATAACTCTATGCAACAATTATCTTTGGATTACAAAAAAAGCCTCTGATTCAAAACTATCAGGCTGAATATCATGAACCCACGAAGGAGCACTTCTTAAAAAGTTAGCCCTAACAACCCCTGACACCTCAATATCATCACCTGTAAGTTCAGCACTAGAAAAAGAGAAGCTGACCATAAAATCTAATTCAAAATTTTTTTCTATATAATTAGCAATAGCAAATGAAAACTTACAACCTTGCTTAAATAATTCTTTACCATCATGAGAATCTATGACCCATTCAACATATATTTTATTGTTATCCCATTCGGATTCAGAGCAGTCACTATTAAAGCTATTTTTAATTATTTTTGATTTTTTTGTATAAACATATTCAAAAAAATAACCTTCATCATAACTTTTAATACCACCTTCTATTATTTCACAAAGATCTGGGTGCAAAACAGTTTCTTTATTTAAGCACTCAACTGACGAGTATTCAAAATTATTAAGGCATTGATCAAATAATTTGTTAAATTTTATCAAGGACCTTCTCCTAGGAATTTTAATGCTTTAACAATAGCAGCCTGAATTTCTGGCCTACCTAACAAATCATTATTTAACGTATTAGATATTGGTTGTGAGAAAACACCATCCGTAACGCTTTCATAGAATTGTTCTGTGCTAGGGTCATAAAAATATTTATGATCCCCTCCTTTGCCTTCCCGTTGATAGTGTATATTTGCAGGCCTTTTACCAGGATTAGGGTTTTCAATATCAACCCTTTCCCTAAAACTTTTATTAGATCTATTCCACATCGTTTTACTTGAAGTTTGGACACCCAAAGCACCGAACATTGGACAATTATGGGCTACAATATCATTTCTGCTAACTAAATACGAATGAGCCTTATCAACATTTAAATTATAAACTTTATAATTACCTTCTAGAGAGATAATTTTATCTATAAGTAATACTTGATCAAACAAACCTAGCAAATATTGCCCTTCAGTAAGCGACTCAGCATTCACCCATTCATGACCTGCGGTAAAGAGTGGATGACCATCTGTTAAAGCCACTTTTTGATTTTTAACATAGACATTTAAAATATTATATTGCCCTTCTCCTGTTATTAGGTTTATTACTTCATTGATTTCAAAACTATCTACTAATTCATTATATGACCAAACTAGGTCACCTATATTAATATTCTCTATTGGCACATAACCAGAACTTGTCTTTACCAATGTTCCTTCAACAAAGCTATTTCTCAAATTACAGTTTGCTAATACACTTGGCGGAACACCACGCTTTTTCAGTAATTTTTGCCCAAAAACAGTTAGCAACTTTGCTCCAGCACTACCAAGGGCTGCAAAACCTAATAACCTATTAGCTGTTTTTGCAACATCAAGCACTTCATGCTCAACACCTAATGGATTCAACGAATTAAGAGCACCTTCAATTTGAAGGTTGAACATTAATGAAGAAATGCTATTAACTGCAGACAACTCCGCTAAGCTAGCAAAGTTCCCACTCGGGTCTATAAGATTCGCTGGATCATTATGCGCATAACTATACTTATTCAATGATTGCGGAATCCGATTCACCCCCTGAAAAGGATCCATCTGCGTAAACCGCGCCGAGTGCGGACTGTAGTATCTTGCTCTGAGGTAATAGTTCGATGTGAATGAGTCAAACTGCTCGCCAGTAAATAGTTACCCCGACGCGCGCATCGTAACCGAGGCGGGTTTTTCGTTAGAGATCAGGCTGTTAAAGAGCTAAAAATCAATACATCGTACTCTAGCAAAAAAAATCGCCAGACGCACTTTTTCTGCTAACATACCCAAAAATTTCTATATGTGCCTCTATTCGTAACTCGCGGCTATGCTTAAACACGTACTTTACGGTGTGCTCTCGCTAGCACATATACTCATCACTTTACTCAAAGTCGTGTTGGTATTTGTTAAGCCGCGTTCTCATGCTGCACTGAAAAAAATTGCTGCTGAAAACATTGCACTAAAGCAACAATTATTGGTGCTTAATCGTGGCCGATCCCGGTCACCGCAGTTAACCGCTACTGATCGTTGGGTCTTTGCACTATCATCACTATGGATCGCACCACAACGCTTAGCGCGTATTGCCATTGTGCTTAAACCGGCTACGCTACTTGCGTTTCATCGCTGCTTAATTAAACGCAAGTACTGCCGCTTATTTAGCAACACAGCCTGCAAGCCAGGCCCAAAAGGACCTTCCCAAGAACTCGTTGATCTTATTTTAGAGATCAAGCGCCGCAATCCACACTATGGCTGCCCTAAAATCGCTGATACGATCAATAATACGTTTGGGCTTCATATCAATAAAGATATCGTTCGCCGTGTTCTCCAACAACACTTCAAACCTAAACCAGGCAACAAAGGCCCTTCCTGGTTAAGCTTTTTAGGCCATAGTAAAGATAGTCTGTGGTCACTTGATTTCTTTCGTTGTGAGTCCATTACACTCAAATCACATTGGGTGATGGTGGTTATGGATCAGTATTCACGCCGCATTATCGGTTTTGCGGTAAACGCAGGGCATTTGGACGGACCCACGATATGCCGTATGTTTAACAGCATCATCAAAAAGCGTAAACCACCCGATAAACTCAGCTCGGATAATGATCCTTTATTTCAGTATCAACAATGGCAAGCCAATTTACGCATTCTAGAAATTGAAGAGCTTAAATCCCTACCCTATATTCCGCTGTCGCATCCGTTTGTGGAGCGCCTGATTGGCTCGGTAAGGCGGGAGTGTCTCGATCAAACCTTGTTTTGGACAGCCGCCGATTTACAGCAAAAGCTCGATGGCTACAAGGATTACTATAATCATGCTCGGCCGCACCAAGGAATTAATGGGCTTATTCCAGCCCATAAAGCAGATAACTTAGCCAAACCACCTGCTTCTCTGACTCAATATCGTTGGCAATCACATTGTCGTGGGCTGTTTCATACGCCTATTTTGGCTTGAATTAGCAATTCGCCAGGGACAGGATTACGCCCATTAAAAAGTCTAAAAAACCAGACTCGCGCTTACAGCGGCGTTTTCAGCAGATTGAGAAGTTACCCGCCAAGCAGCGTCGGCAGATTGTGCAACTATTAGATACTTTCTTAAAAGCCGCACAGGTCGAGGAGTAGTTGACTTGCCCTAATATAACATAGCGCTCACTTACGGTGCGGACACACCGCAAGCGAGCTAACCACAAGCAACTAACAAGGAGTTGATCATGGATTCCGTAGAGTCTACCGGCTTAGCCGCGCTTTGTACAAATCATCAGGTGGCTGAACCGCCTTCTTCCTACAAAACCTGTCACCCTAAAATGGCGACGGTGCATGTGAATGGCTATCCACCGTTAAAAGGCCAGGCGCATCAGGGCTGGCGTAAGATCCCGTGGATTAATCTGCGCGGCCATTGGTTGCTCGACGCAGGCTTTAACATCGGCGATAAGTATCAGATTACGATCAAAGATAAGCAGCTTATTTTAACGGTGGTGGAGGACTAATGTCCTCCACTGCATTAACATGCTTCGGTTAATCAAGTCTGACTCTTATTAACTCAAGCTTTTTGACAAGGCTTTCATTTAAATCAGAAAAATCTCCTGATGGATTTTCCTTAATTATTAATTGTGCGCACTGCCTTCTAGCTTCTTCAACAGACTCATTATGATAGTGATTAACAATATATTTGCTCCAATCACTTTCATTGCAGTCACCATCAATAAGTCGCTTTAAAAAACTACTAAATTCTTTTCTCAATAACTCATCGTCCATAGCATATATTCCTAATGTATTACTCAAACGGATTTAAAATTTCCTTTCCATTTTTGAACCAAGTAATTCTAGGCCACCATTCTGGATTCGACCTTATCATAAGAAGCTCCCAATCAGTCGCACCACCTCGACCCGAAGCAGCTCTTGATATTCCACCTAACACATCTACACCAGTTAAATTAAAAGCAACTTTATTCTGAGGACTGCCAACAACATCTTGGAATGCTAACTGCCAGTTTAATGGATCATCTTTAGCCCACTGCTTCCAGTTTTTGCCATTAACAACATGTGTAAACTCATCTAGATGGTCTTCGATCCCTAACGCTATAACATCACCTCTTTCGATCTTCTGTCTATTTTGCTCTATAGGTCTATCAGCATTCCTATTTAATTTCCGCGCAGCTTTCTTTGAAAGAATCTTGAGAACAACTACACCAGTGGCTCCCATAGCAGCATAACCAAGAAACCTTGTTACACTCTCTGCTGTTTGTAATGCCTCATGCTCAACACCTACTGAATCCAAAGAACCAACTGCGCCTTCTATTTGAAGGTTAAACATCAATGACATAAGGTTATTAACAACCATAAGCTCAGCAAGCCCAGGAAAGTTTCCACTTGGGTCAGTCAGATTCACCGGATCAGAAAATGCATAAACGTATTTGTTTAATGATACTGGCATACGATTAATGCCAGCAAATGAGTCCATGCTATTAAAGCGTCCACTACTTGGAGAGTAATAACGATTACGCAGATAATAGTTAGAAGTGAATGCATCAAACTGCTCGCCGGTAAACAAATACCGATTCTCACTCGCCCCAGTGCTGTTCAGTAATTCACCAAACGCTGCATAGTCATAAGAGTCTGTTAAAGAGCCTCCGGCATCACTCAGGTGCCGGGTACTGCCTAAGCCGTCTGTATGATAATAGCGTATATTGCTGGCGCTGTCTTGGCTGATCAGGTCATCGCCGTGTACATAGTGTACTTCGATGGCATTGTTGACCTTCTCGTTTAACACTTGCGCAAAGTCGCGGTTGGTATCGACCAGGTAGTCGGTGGTGTTGCTGTTCTCGGTACTGCTGATGCGGTTGCCGTCCACGTCGTAGGCGTAGTTAATTTGCTCACCCGGTTTGCTTACCTGGATGAGCTGCTGTTTGGCATTGTAGGTATACGTAGTGGTACTGAAGCCGATTCTGTGTGTTCTTAAGCTGCCGTTAAAGTCGTAGGTGTAGGTTTCTCCGCCTTGGCTTACCAGCTGGTCGTTCACATCATAGGTGTAGGCGGTGGTCACGCCGTTGATAATGCTCTGCGTGCGGTTGCCCACGGCGTCGTATTGGTAGTCGGCCTGATGGTTACCGTTTTGGCTGTCGGTGATGGTCTCGCTTGTCATGCGGTAGAGGTCGTCGTATTGGTATTGACTGCGGCGACCGTCTAGCTCATCGATGTGGGTGCGTCTGCCGGTGGGATGCAGGGTGTAGTTGTAGCGCTCGAGCAGCGTGGCGCTCGGGTTGGCCGTGCTCATCGCCGTTAAGCGGTTGCGTTGGTCATAGGTGTAGGTGGTCACGTTGCCGTTCGGGAATGTCATGGTCTCGCGGTTACCTACCGCATCGTAGGTATAGGTGGTGATGTTGTTGTGCTCGTCTATCACACGGGCCAGGCGGTTTAACACATCGTACTCGTAAGTCTCGGTGCGGCTTGTGGTGCCGCCACCGTTGGTGTTGACCGTTGTCGTCACCGTGGTGCGATTACCCGCACTATCATACGCGTATTCTATCTCGTCACCGTTGGGCTTGATCTCGCGGATTAAGCGGTCTCGGTTATCGTATTCCCAGGTATGCGTGCCTTCGGCATTAGCCGCGCTTATGCGGTTGCCGACGTTGTCGTATTGGAAGGTCTCGGTCACGGCATTGGCCCCGGTGTAGTCGGCTTCGATTAAGCGGTTGTTCACATCGAAGGTGTTGTTTTCACGCAGGGCAAAGTCAAACGGCGTGCGGCCCGTGCGGTTGCCCACGCGGTCATAGCTGTAGCTCTCGCTTAGGTTGTTGGGCAAGGTTCGAACGATCACTCGACCCAGGCGGTCGTAACGCCAGCGCGTGGTACGGCCCAGCGCATCGGTCTGGCTGGTTTTGTTGTTTTGTTCATCGTAGGTAAACGTTGTCGTTGCACCGTCTTCGGTGGCGAGGGTATCGCCATCCACATCTGTACCTTGTTTGACTTGCGTTAAGTTACCTTTGCTGTCGTAGACAAACTCGGTGCGCAGCCCTGCCTCATCAATCTCGGCGATCACGCGGCCGAGCGCATCGTACTCGGTCTGGATGCGCTGGCCATTAGCGAATACTGTCTCTATGCGGTTATCTAAGCTGTCATAGACATGCGTGGTTGTGCGGTTTAAGGCATCGATCTCGCGGATCAGGTTACCGTCCGGGTCGTACTCAAAACGGAATACCTGGTTTAAGGCATTGCGTGTGAGTATTCTACGATTAGCCGCATCGTATTCATGTTCGGTGCGGTTGCCGTTCTCGTCGATCTCGGCGATCACATTACCCACGGCATCGTACGCGGTGTGTGTGGTGCTGCCATCGGCAAAGGTGGTGCTCGTTAAACGATTCAGCGCATCGTAGGCAAACTGGGTGACCCGGCCGTTGCGGTCGGTTTGGCTTAACAGATTACCTTCGGCGTCGTAACTGTTGTGCTCTTGCGTGCCATCGGGGTAGCGCGTCTCGATCAGGCGGCCATAAGGGTCGTAGTCCATCTCGGTGCGACGGCCTAATTCATCCACGCGGGCGCGCTCGTGACCGTTTAAGTCGTATTCGGTGAAGCTGCTTTGCCCATTGGCATTGATCACTTGCACCACGCGGTTACGATTATCGTAGCGAAAGCGGGTGATCTCGTTAAAGGTGCTGGCACCATCGGTGCGGGTAACGGTTTCGGTGATCAGGTTATTGTTGGCGTCGTACTCACGCGTGGTCACGGCACCATCGGGTGCGGTTTCTTGCGTGATGTTGCCCTCGCTATCATACACAAAGGTGGTGGTGCCATTGACTGCATCGGTACGGCGGGTGACCTGGCCTTTGTTGTTGACCACTTGCTGCGCGGTGTTACCGCGTGGGTCTTGTACGCTTAAGAGTTCGCCTGCCTCATTGTAGCTGTTGATAAATTCATTGAGCCTGGCATCAACAATACGGGTTTCCTGGCCTTTGTCGTTATACGCGAAGGTGATGGTATTGCCCAGCTCATCGGTTTGGGTGAGTTGGTCATCCTCGCTGTTATAGGTGGCTGTGCTGCTGTGGCCACGCGCATTGGTTTGGCTAAGCTGATTATCTTCACTATCGTAGGTAAACTCGGTGGCATTGCCCAAGGCATCGACAATGGTGAGGATATTACCGCGTGCGTCATAGGCATGCTGGGTGGCACGGCCTAAGCGGTCAGTCACGATTGAGATACGGCCTTGTAAGTCGTGGTTAAACTCGGTGCGGTTGCCGTCGTTATCTTCCTGGGCAATGAGGCGACCGGCATCGTTATAAATATTGCGCACCAGGCGGCGACCGCTCGGGTCAATCAGTTCGAGCATGGCGTGTTCGTTATTATAAACATAGGTCATAACGGCACCAACCTGATCGGTACTGCTGATTAAGTCACCACGGCCGTCGTAGGCATATTCGACGCGATGCCCCATGGGGTCAACCAAAGCGGTAATACGGTTGTCGCTATCGCGCTCGAAGGTAATGCTTTTGCCATCGGAGTGCAGGATACCCGCATCACTGTAGGTGATGGTATTGCCGTTCGGGTCTTCGAAGCTTAAGATGCCGAAATTTTGATCGAGGTGGTAGACGAAACCTTCTCTTGTGGTGAGCGTATATAAACTCACGGGCGCTGGCTCGGTTTCTAGAAAATCAGCCGCCAGGTGACCATCGTCAAGATCGGTTAAATAGAATACGGTTTGATCAGTCAACGTTAGTGTTGAGTGCGTGCCCTCTTTGGCAACAAACGCCAGTGTTTGGTTACGGCCCAGCGTTAGGTAGCACGATGGCTCATCAATACTTTGCGCGCCACCGTCGATAGCCCGCGCACTCACATTAAAGGCTTCCACGCTGCCATCAGGCAAGGTCACGCTCACCTCTTTGGCACCAATCGGCACGGTACAGAAGGCATTGGAGACAAACACACCACCACCACCGCCAGCATCAAAGCGTACATTGGCACGCACTTGTTGCCAGCCCTGGGTTGGCTCAACGTTTTCTTCAATCAACACTGATTGATAATCCACACTCCAACCATGTCCGAAGTCAAGTGACTCTTGTTTGCGGCGGGTATCGTAAGTGCGCTTAATGCTCACTGGAATACCCGACAGCGGAATGTTCATGTCTTCAAGGGTAAAGCTAAAGTTACCCACTTTGAGGTTACCTTCAATATTCACTCCATGCGCCACGGTGGCGGTTTGGCCGTTGAGGTCAGTGCCTTCTAAGATGACGAGGTATTTACCATTCATCAGCAAGCTCGGATCGAGCGTGCCGCTGACCTGGTCGTCAGCACCGACATCGGCGGCAAAGCCACTGGCCAGGGTGATATCATTCTCGCCTTGCGCATCGCGGGCTGAGCGCAGTTTAATGGCCCAGCTAAACAGGTTCGCATCGGTCACGGTGCCCGTTACAAGGCTTGGCGCGGTGACCTCACTGCCATTGGCCGGGCTTAGCAGGTTGACCACCGGGAAGTCGGTATCGTTCGGGTCGCGCACGAAAACATTTAGGCTGTTGCTGGCAGTCTCGAAGCCATCGCTGACACTCACGGTGAATTCATGCACACCGATCGCCGGTGCGGTCACCTGTGCTTGGTTGAATATATTGACGGCTACCGGTTGTGCGTCAAATTGTAAATCGACGGTGATAGGGCCTGCCGTGTTATCTGTTATCACGGTCACTGTCCACTGCTCGCCTTCGTTCACTAATAAACTCGGGGCAACGTGGAGGCTGGTCTCCAATGGCGCACTGGCGGGCAAGACGTCAACCTGCCAATCAAACTCGCTGATATTAAAGCCATCGACGACGCGCTGGGTAAAGTTGGCGGTACCGATTTGGTCTGCCGTTGGCGTCCAGCGGATCTCACCCGTGCTACTGTCGATAATGGCGTTGGCCGGTGCGGCGACCAGTGAGTGCGTTAATGGATCGTTTTCCATATCGTCTATTAATAAGGTATAGCGCCACTCACGCCCTACTTTGGCTTGCGGCGGAATAATTTGTGGCCGCAATTGCGGTGCGCGGTTGATATACGGTGTGACGGAAACTTGGAAAGTCTGACGTGTGACACCGCCTTGGCCATCATCGACCGCAAGGATGATGTTATAAAACCCTTCGTCAGCATCGCTGGTTTGCCAACGAACCAGACCATTGCTGTCAACCGTCATGCCGCTTGGGGCAAAGTCGAAGCGATAACGCAAGGCATTGCCTTCGGGGTCGGTGGCATCGATTTGATATTGGTATTCAAAACGGGCTTCAACGCTATTGGCCGGTGTGGAGTTGATCACTGGTGGCTGGGTATCACTGACGGTCAGGCGATAGGCCTGCTCAGTGCTGTTCACCCGGTCGGTGGCAGCAAAGCGCACATTCACGCTTTGACCAATATCGGCTGTGGTCGGTGTCCAGCGCACGTTAAATTGCCAGCCATTGTTATCGGCATTGCGCAGCCGCTCTGCCACCATACCGGCGGGGCCTTCGATCAGTTGCAGGTTAACCGCATCGGCATTGCTTAAGTCAATCGGCACATCATTGCTAACAGCAACAATATAAATATATTCATTATTGGCCGCCGCCAACAGCGGCGGTGTGGAATCAATACTCGGCGGCAAGTTATCCAGCACATTCACGGTAAAGCGTTGCTGGTTGCGGCCATCGCGGCTATCGACCACGTTTAATTGAAAGTCCACCGCACCGGCTGCGGCCGGTGTCCAGCGCAAGAGGTTTTGTACGCTGGCATTGTCGATTTGTTCGATACTGGCCGCAGCTGGGCCTTGTGCGATGCTGACATAGTGGCGGTCGCCATCATCATTGAAGATAACGCTGACATCATCTAAGGCTAATTCATTATCGCTCAGCGCAGCATTATAAATATAAGGTACCGAGACGGTCGCGGTAAGATTAGGCGAGACCGCAAATTGTGGTGTGTCATTAAACGGTAAGTCGGTGGAGAGCTGAAATGCCTGACGAACTTCACCCCCATTGCCATCGGTGACCAAGACCTCGACCACCGGGCGTTCTAGCAAGACAGCACTATTAGGCCAGGTGATTTGTCCGGCTGCATCCATTGTCATACCCACCGGGGCTTGCAGCAGGCTATAGCTTAAACTATCACCTTCTGGGTCAACGGCGATGACACGATAGCTGAAGGTATCGCCGTCGTGCCAATGCAATGTGGGTTTAGAGGTAATCACTGGCGCATGGTTGACGCCACTAGCATCAGGCTGCCAGTCAATGGTTAAGGCACGGCTGATACTCAGTACTTGTGCTGTCACGGTATCTTGGGTTTGCAAAATACCTTGATAACAATATTGGGCATCACCGCGCAAGTCGGCTAAGACATAGCGCTGTAGCTCGCGGCTACCGCTGACAGTAAAGCGCACCCGGGCACCCGCCAGGCCGTTATTGTTAGCATCGCGTATCGCAGCGGTTACACAGACTTGTTCGCCAACCGTGGCTGGGGCACTTTGTAGGCTTAAGTCGATATGATCAACGGTGTCGTATTCGCTTAATGCCACACCCCCAAGGTAACCATAGCTGTCGTTATTATCATAGCCATAGACCATTAAACCAAACGGCGCATCGGCTTGCAGGCTGTGTGAGCCTGCGGCAATCGGCAGCTGCGCACCGCTAAAGGCGGTACCCGCAATGGCCTGGAATTGATCGGCAGGGATATTCACCCCATTTAATGCAACGCTGGCTAAGGCACTGTTCGGTACGATCACATTCACACTGTTGACGCTAAAGCCGGTCGCGGGTGTGTTGATTTGGTATTGCTTTAAGTATTGCTCTCTTGGCGGAATCAATACCATAAACGGGTCTGCAAAACGGGCCGTCACATTCGGCCGCTCTGGAATGTCGCCGTAGATCGTATTGCCAAAGCCGTTATCGTATTGATCACCGTTGGAAAACTGGGTTAACTGTACTGGCTCGGAGCTACGCAATACACTGGCTTGATCGGTAATATAATCATAGAACTCACCGGCATCGATGGTCGCAACAAACACATCGTTTAGGTAAATATCAGTATTATCAAACGGCGCAACAACGCGGAAGCTGTCGCCACCGCGGCGACCGGCGAGTGGTAAGGTCATATAGTCTGCCGCCAGGCTGGCTTGCGGCATCAGTTGTTCGACCAGATGATCACAAAAACCAAACGGCAGTGGGCTATCTTGCGGACCGACATCAACGCCATAAGGCCGTGGGCCACGGTCTTTGTAAGCCACTGGCAATTGACCACAGGCATGGCTGCCATACACAACAACCGGCTGATTACTGTTAATGCGTGTGCCGGTAAAGTCTTGCACCAGTGTATGATCCGATTCTACCTGATAGACATCACCGGTATTGAGGGTAATGGTATAGGCTTGCTGTGCAGGATGCGCCAAGGCAGGTGCGACGGGAAACTGGTTATCATTGACCACTTCCATCGTCGGGGTGATGGTCACTTGGGTATTGTCTTGTGTGGCCAAGACGGCAAAGACAGAACCTTCATCTTGATTTCCCACGGCGGTATAGCTACTCACAATGTACTCTTGCCCTAAAGCACGTACCGGTAAGGCCAGAAAGCCATCGGTTGTGGATGTTTTGGTATTGAGTGCATAGACGGTAATATTGTTATCGGCCGTAATATGAATACCGGCATTCACACGAATCGCATTAATCGTGGCGATACTCAGCGCATTCATGCGATCAGCGGGCACAGTGTAGGTAATGATCTGCCCCGCTGGCAGGGC